>NZ_LISX01000009.1:260634-369397 GCF_001905465.1 Kitasatospora sp. CB01950 | reverse complement strand
TCAGGGAAAGCCCCTCGCCTCATGGCGGGGGGCTTTTTCGCGTTCTCGGACCATTTCCGGACCATTTCCGGAGCATTCCCGGAGCCAGCGGATACCGAGTCCGGTCCGTGATCAGTTGGTTGTTGCCCGGGCGGATGGTTGCGGGCAGACTGCCCGTCATCGTGATTGGTCCAGACCATCGGCGGGCGGAGGGCTTCGGGGGTCATGGGAGCGGCGGGGGTTCGGCGGGCAGGGCAGCACGGGGTGGTGCTGGGCGCGGCGGCGGTGACGGTGCTGGTGGCGGTGGCGGTGTTGACCGCGTTGACGGCGCTGACGGGGAGTTCGGTGACGCAGGGGATGCGGCACCGGTTGGCGGCGGATCCGCGGTTCTCGTTGACGTTGTCGGGGCGGTACGCCGAGGGCGCGGACGCGGCGGCGGATGCGCCGGTGCGGGCGGCGTTGCACCGGGCGTTGCCGGGGATGCCGGCGGAGATCGAAGAGGTGCTGCGCGGGTCGATGCCGTTGCGGACGCCGCTGCCGAGGGCGGCGGGGGCGGTGTCGTCGCAGGGAATGGCGGTGGTGCCGTTGGCGGTGCCGGAGCCGCAGCGGGTGGCGGAGCTGGCGCAGGGGGCCTGGCCGACGGGGCTGGAGCAGGTGGCGTTGTCGGAGTCGACGGCGCGCTGGCTGGGGGTGTCGGCGGGGGAGAAGATCGCGCTGACGCAGTCGGCCGGCGGGGTGCTGTCGGTGACGGTGAGCGGGGTGTACCGGGAGCTGCCGGGCGCGGAGCGGCAGTGGCGGGCGTGGACGGCGACGGTGCCGGTGGAGTCGTCGGACGGGTTGGTGCTGGCGTCGCAGGAGTTGCTGCGGACGCATCCGCTGCTGCACGACCAGGTGGACGTGGTGTGGACGGCGGTGCCGGCGCCGGGGCAGTTGCGGCCGGAGGGGCTGGGGCTGGTGCGGGACCGGGTGGACCGGTTGATGGGCGGTGATGTGGTCCGGGCGGTGTTCCGGGGCGCCGAGTCTCCCGTGAACGGGCTGCGGGCGTCGAGCGATCTGCCGACGGCGTTGAACGATCTGCAGTCGCCGATGATGGTGGCGCGGTCGGGGATGCTGGTCCCGGTGACGATGCTGGCGGTGCTGTCGGCGGTGACGATGGTGCTGACCGCTCGTCAACTCACGGACTTCCGGCGATCGGAGCTGCTGCTGCAGTTGGCGCGGGGTGCCGGACGGGCCCGGCTGCTGGGTGCGGCGGCGGCGGAGTGGGCGCTGTGCACGGTGCCGGCGGCGCTGCTGGGCGTGTGGGTGGCGGGGCCGTTGCTGCGGCTGCTGGAGCGGTTGGGGCTGCCGGTGGACGGGGCGGCCGCGGAGGCGACGGGCGCGGCGGCGTGGACGGTGGCCGGGGTGGCGCTGGTGCTGCACGGCTGTGCGGCGTTGCTGCCGGTGCTGTGGACGGCGGACGGCGGCGAGCGGGAGGTGCCGTCGCGCAGTGCCCGCCGGGCGGTGGCGCAGCGGGCCGGGGCGGACCTGGTGCTGGCGGCGGTGGCCGTCCTGGCGTACCTGCAACTGCGGCAGTACGAGGGGTTGTTGAGCCCGGCGTCGAGTGCGGTGGGGTTCGATCCGGTGCTGGTGGCGGCACCGGTGGTGATGACGGTGGCGGCGGCGCTGCTGCTGCTGCGGTTGTTGCCGCCGTTGGGGCGGGCGTTGGAGGCGTTGGCTCGGCGTGGGCGGGGTCTGGTGGGGCCGCTCAGTGGTTGGCAGGTGTCCCGGGGGCGGGCCGGTCAGGCGGCGCCGGTGCTGTTGATGGCGTTGGCGTTGGCGGTGGGGGCGTTGACGACGACGGCGATCGCGGGGGAGGGGCCGAACGATCGGGACCGGGCGGCGTTCGACCTGGGCGCGGATCTGCGGGTGACGGGCGGTGCGGTGCCTCCGGGGGCGCGGCAGGCGGCGTTGGCGGCGGTGCCGGGGGTGGCGGCGGTGACGCCGGTGGGCGCGGTGGAGGGCCAGGTGTCGGGGGTGGCGACGTCGGTGCTGGGGGTGGACACGGCCGCGGTGCAGCCGGTGGCGACGTCGGAGCGGATGGCGTCGGGGTCGTGGACGCATGCCGTTCCGGCGGTCCGGTCCGATCTCGAACAGGGTTCGCTGGCGGGGCAGTTGGCGTCGTTGCGGGACGGGGTTCCGGTGCACGGGATGCCGTTGGCGGGGCGTCCGTCGGAGCTGAAGGCGCGGGTGTCGGTGTCGTCGGCGGGCCGGATCGGTTCGGTGTGGCTGGTGGCGCAGGTCGAGGACGCGGGCGGCCTGGTGACGGAGGTCCGGGCGGAGGTGACGGCGGACGGGGTGGCCCGGACGGTGTCGCTGCCGTTGGCGTCGGGGGAGTTGCACTACCCGTTGCAGGTGACGGGGTTGGGCCTGCGGAGTGCGGCGCGGGGTTTCCCGCGGGCGACGTTCCGGTTGACGCTGTCGGGGATCGAGGGGGCGACGGTGCCGGCCGGGGCGAGCTGGGTGGATGTCACCCGTGGCCCGTTCGGTCCGACGGATCTGGGGTGTCCCGGGCAGTTGGACGAGGGCCAGGGTTCGCGGCGGATCGACGCGGGCGTGTGCGAGACGGTGAAGGCCGAGGACGGCGGGCTGCTGTCGGCGGTGGTGCGCGGCGCGGACCCGTCCCAGGTGGAGGCGGCGGACGGGGTGTCGTTCGCGCTGGCGCCGCCGGGGACGCCGAAGCGGGTGCGGGGGATGCCGGTGGCCGGGTTCGTGGTGCCGGCGCTGGTGAACGAGGCGTTCCTGCGGGCGATCGGCGCTCCGGTGGGCGGCCAGGTGCGGTTGATGTCCGGTCAGGCGGACCTGTTCGGGCTGCGGATCGTCGGGGTGCTGCCGGACTTCCCGGGCGGCGGTGACCGGGACCGGGCGCAGGCGCTGGTGGATCTGTCGGCGCTGTCGGCGGCGCGGTCGGGGCTGGGGTTGCCGCCGGTGGCGGACGGGGCGTGGTTGTTGGCGGCGTCGTCGAAGGCGGGGATGGAGCAGGCGGAGCGGGCGATCGCGGCGGATCCCGGGCTGGGCCGGGTGGAGAGCGTCCGGTCGCGGGCGGCGGCGATGGCGGCGGATCCGTTCCGGGCGGGGCGGCGCAGTGCGCTGGTGCTGTCGTTGGTGCTGTCGCCGGTGTTCGCGGTGGCCGGGTTCACGGTGCATGCGGTGGGTTCGGCGCGGTCGCGGCGGCGGGAGTTCGCGGTGCTGCGGGCGATCGGGGTGCGGCGGCGGCAGTTGGCGGGGGTGCTGCGGCTGGAGCAGTTGGCGGTGGTGGGTTTCTCGGTGCTGCTGGGCGGGGTGCTGGGGGTGGGTCTGGCGGCGGTGGTGCTGCCGTTGATCGTGGTGGACGGCGGTGGCCGGGCGGTGTTTCCGTCGCTGGAGCTGACGGTGGGCTGGGGTTGGACGGCGGCGGTGGTGCTGGCGACGGGGCTGGGCGTCGGCTCGGTGGTGCTGGTGCTGTCGCGGATGTTGGCGCGGGTCGATCTGGCGCGTGAGCTGCGGGCGGGGGAGAGCGGATGAGCGGGTTCGGCGGGTTCGGGGGGTGGCGTCCGGCGTTGCGGGAGGCCCGGACGGGGTGGCCGGTGCTGGTGGTGCTGGCCGTGCTGTCGGCGGTGCTGACGGTGGCGTCGTTGCTGTGGCCGCCGGTCTTCGACGACTTGTCGACGAAGGAGTTGAACCGCCGGTTGGCGGTGGCGCAGGCGGAGGGGCCGCTGGTGGTGGCGCGGGCGACGCTGAACGCGCCGCGGAACCGGGCGGGGCAGTCGACGGCGCCGCAGTTCGGCTCGTTGGACAGCGACCTGACGCGGGTCGGCGAGGGCCTGCGGCAGGGTGCGTCGGGGGAGTTGGCGCACACCCTGGTGCGGGTGTCGGGCCGGGCGCAGAGCGACGGCATGGAGTTGAAGGGGCAGGGCGTGCCCCAGCCGCACGGCAATCCGGCGTCGGTGTCGCTGGCGTACGCGCAGGACGCGGCGGCCCGGGTGCGCTGGGTGGCGGGTCGGGCGCCCGGGCAGCCGGACGCGGCGCAGCAGGCGCCGGTCGAACTGGGCATGTCTCGCAAGGGGTTGGAGCAGTTCGGGTTGGCGCTCGGGCAGCGGGTGATGCTGGAGGGGCAGGCCGGGGCCACCGAGGCGGTGGTGGTCGGCGAGTTCGCGCCGCTCGACGGCTCGGACGACCTGTGGCGTGAACTCCCGTTGTTGAACGAGCCGTTGGACGCGCCGGAGCCGAGCGGGTACATCCGGTACGGGCAGGCGCTGGTGGCCCCGGCGGGGCTGGAGGCGATGGAGGCGCGCGGGTCGTTGTCGCTGTCGGCGAGCTGGGTGTTCGAGGCGGCGCAGCAGCCCTGGGGGACCGGCGGCACGACTGCGGGGGCGCGTGAACTTGCTGCCGGGGCACGGGGGTTCGCTGTCGCGGCGCGGGATCGGGCCTGCGGCGACATCGTCTCGGACATGATGCCGTGCCCGGCGGGAGTGCGGACGGTGTCGCCGCCGCAGGTGCAGGAGCAACTGTCGGCGCTGGTGGACCGGTTCGCGGAGCAGCGGGCCCGGACGGTGTCGTTGCAGTCGTTCGCGTTGGCGGGGCTGTTGGCGATCGGGGTGTCCACGGCGGTGGCGGCGGCCCGGTTGGGGGCGCGGCGTCGGGAGGGGGTGCTGAGGCTCCAGCGGGCGCGCGGGGCGGGTGAGCCCGCACTGGCGGCGGTTCGGCTGCTGGAGGCCGTTCCGGCGGTCCTGGTGGGGGTGTTGGCGGGCCGGGCGGTGTCCGGCCCGTCGGCGGGGGAACGTCCGCTCGGTGCGTGGTGGCCGGTGGCGGCGGTGGCCGTGCTGGTGGCGGGCGCGCCCGCGGTGGCGGTGTGGTGGCAGGGCCGGGCGCTGCGTCGGGCGGGTCGGGAGCCGGTCCAACGGCGGGGTGTGAAGCGGGCGTTGGGCCTGTCCGGCCGGCTGGTGGTGGAGGGTACGGTGCTGACGCTGGCGGCGGCGGGTGTGCTGCAGCTGCGGCTGCGCGGCGCGACCTCGCCGGGCACCGCCGACCCGGACCCTCAACTGGCCGTGGTGCCCGTGGTGTTGGGCCTGGCGGCGGTGGTCGTGGTGCTGCGGGTGTACCCGGTGCCGCTGCGGGTGCTGACCGGCTGGGCGCGGCGGCGGCGCGGCACGGTCGCGCTGGTCGGCCTGTCGCAGGCCGGCCGGCGGTCCGGCGCGGCGGCGACGGCGCTGCTGGTGCTGGTGCCCGCACTGGCCTGCGCGGTGTTCGGCGCGCTGGTGTCCGGGACGGTGCGCAACGGCCGGGCGGAGGCTGCGCAGTGGCGCACCGGCGGGGACGCGGCCGTCCTCTGGCCGGCCCAACGCTCCTTGCCGTTGGAGGAGTTGGCGAAGGTGCCGGGCGTCGGCGGGGTGCTGTCGGTGCACGGCGGGGTGGCGTCGCTGACGGCCGGCGAGGACGGGACGGTGCTCAGGAACGTGGGCCTGGTCGGCGTCGACCAGGAGGCGCTGGCGAAGTTGGAGCCGGGCTCGCCGGTGGCGGCGGCGCTGAGCGGTGCGGGGCTGTCCGCGCCGCTGGCGCCAGGTGCGGAACTGCCTGCGCTGGCCGACGCGAGGACCGCGGCGCGATTCCCCGAGGGGGCGTTCGACGCGGACGCCGGGGCGAACAGGTTCCGGGTCCGGATCGTCGGCGTGCTGCCGGCCGGCGCGGAACGGGACCGGGCGGTCGGGCCGGTGGTCGCCGAGGTCGCGGGCGGGCCGCTGCTGGTGTTCGGCGGGCCCGCCGCGGAGCGCCTGCCGCGACAGACCGGGCAGCGCAACGCGGCCGTGCTGTTCGCCGAGCCCGGCCGCGCCGGGTCGGCGGCCGGCGCGCAGCGGATCGACGGGGACCGGCTGCGGGCCGTGGTGGCGGCCTCGGCGGCGACCGCGGGCGTCGGCGGCGCGGGGGTGGCGGGCGGCGCGGTGCTGCGCGGCGCGCCGGTGGAAGTCCGGGACATGGCAGGGCAGTTGAAGGAGTCGACGAACGACGGGCTGGCGTCCGCACTGGAGCTGGCGTTCCGGTCGGCGGCGGCGATCGGCCTGTTGCTCGGGCTGACGGCAGTGGTCCTGGAGCTGCTGCTCGGCTCCGCGGAACGCGGCCGGATGCTTGCGTACCTGCGCACGCTGGGCCTGGGCCCGAGGGCCGCGGCGGGCGTCCAACTGGTGCAGCTGCTGCCGGTGATGGCAGCGGCGGTGATCGGCGGAACGGCCCTCGGGCTGGGCCTGCCGTGGCTGCTGGGCCCGGCACTGGAACTGAGGGCGTTCACCTCCGGCCCGGGAGCGCCCTCGTTCGCCCCGGACTGGACGAGCATCGCGATCGCCGCGCTGGGACTGCTCGTCCTGGTGCCGTGTGCGGCGGCGCTGGAGGGGGTGGCGGGGCGTCGGCGGGTGCCGCAGTTGTTGAGGCTCGGTGAAGGAGCGCAGTAGACGGTGGGGCGGACAGTGCAACGGGGTCGTGCGTCGTCGGCGTACGGCCCCGTCGTGCTTGCCCGCGCAGTTCCTCGCGCCCCTGACGGGGCACAGAACTGCAGTGCAGTACCGGGACGGACGAGGGATTTGGAGAGAGTCGGAAAACCTGTCAGTGGGGCACGGTACGTTCGTCGTCGGATGTGTCCTGATTGTGGGTGAGGTGTCCGTTGCAGCTGGCTCAGGTGGAGGGGGTCCTGGAGCGGATCACCTATGCCAATGACGAGACGGGGTACACGGTTGCGCGGGTGGACACCGGGCGGGGGGCGAATGATCTGCTGACGGTGGTGGGGGCGCTGCTCGGGGCGCAGGTGGGGGAGAGCCTGCGGCTGTTCGGGCGGTGGGGGTCGCATCCGCAGTACGGGCGGCAGTTCACGGTGGAGAACTACACGACGGTGCTGCCGGCCACGGTGCAGGGGATTCAGCGGTATCTGGGCTCGGGGTTGATCAAGGGGATCGGGCCGCGGTTCGCGGAGCGGATCGTGGAGCGCTTCGGGGTGGAGACCCTGGAGGTGATCGAGAACGAGCCGAAGCGGCTGATCGAGGTGCCGGGGCTGGGGCCGAAGCGGACGAAGATGATCGCCGAGGCGTGGGAGGAGCAGAAGTCCATCAAGGAGGTGATGGTCTTCCTGCAGAGCGTCGGGGTGTCGACGTCGTTGGCGGTGCGGATCTACAAGCAGTACGCGGACGCGTCGATCGGGGTGGTGAAGAACCAGCCGTACCGGCTGGCGGCGGACGTGTGGGGCATCGGGTTCCTGACGGCGGACCGGATCGCGCAGGCGGTGGGGATTCCGCACGATTCGCCGGAGCGGGTGAAGGCGGGCCTGCAGTACGCGCTGTCGCAGTCCACGGACCAGGGGCACTGCTATCTGCCGGAGGAGCGGCTGATCGCGGACGGCGTGAAGCTGCTGCAGGTGGACGTGGGGCTGGTGATCGACTGCCTGGCGGAGCTGGTCGCGACGGAGGGGGTGGTGCGCGAGCGGCTGCCGGGCGGGGACGGGCTGGAGATCACGGCGGTGTACCTGGTGCCGTTCCACCGGGCGGAGATCTCGTTGGCGGGCCAGTTGCTGCGGCTGCTGCGGGCGGGCGAGGACCGGCTGCCGTGGTTCCGCGACGTGGACTGGCCGGCCGCGCTGGGCTGGTTGGCGAAGCGGACGGGTGCCGAGCTCGCCCCGGAGCAGGAGCAGTCGGTGCGGCTGGCGTTGACCGAGAAGGTCGCGGTGCTGACGGGCGGGCCGGGCTGCGGCAAGTCGTTCACGGTGAAGTCGATCGTGCAGTTGGCGTTGGCGAAGCGGGCGAAGGTGGTGCTGGCGGCGCCGACGGGGCGGGCGGCGAAGCGGCTGGCGGAGCTGACGGGCGCGGAGGCGTCCACGGTGCACCGGCTGCTGGAGTTGAAGCCGGGCGGCGACGCCGCGTACGACCGGGACCGGCCGTTGGACGCCGACCTGGTGGTGGTGGACGAGGCGTCGATGCTGGACCTGATCCTGGCGAACAAGCTGGTCAAGGCGGTCGCGCCGGGCGCGTACCTGCTGTTCGTGGGGGACGTCGACCAGCTGCCGTCGGTGGGGGCGGGCGAGGTGCTGCGGGACCTGCTGTCGCAGGGCAGTCCGATCCCGTCGGTGCGGCTGACCCGGATCTTCCGGCAGGCCCAGCAGTCGGGCGTGGTGGTGAACGCGCACCGGATCAACGAGGGCCTGCCGCCGCTGACCGAGGGCCTGCCGGACTTCTTCCTGTTCGCGGAGGACGACGCGGAGCGCGCGGCGGGTCTGACGGTGGACGTGGTGGCGCGCCGCATCCCGCAGCGTTTCGGGCTGGACCCGCGGCGCGACGTCCAGGTGCTGGCGCCGATGCACCGCGGCCCGGCGGGGGCGGGCGCGCTGAACACGCTGCTCCAGTCGGCGGTCACGCCGGCCCGGGAGGGGCTGGCGGAGCGGCGGTTCGGCGGGCGGACGTTCCGGGTCGGCGACAAGGTGACGCAGATCCGGAACAACTACGACAAGGGGCGCAGCGGCGTCTTCAACGGCACCGTGGGCGTGGTGACGTCGCTCAGTGTGGACGACCAGCGGCTGACGGTGATGACCGACGAGGACGAGGAGATCGGCTACGACTTCGACGAGCTGGACGAGTTGGCGCACGCGTACGCGGTGACGATCCACCGCTCGCAGGGCAGCGAGTACCCGGCGGTGGTGATTCCCGTCACCACCTCGGCGTGGACGATGCTTCAGCGCAACCTGCTGTACACCGCGGTGACGCGGGCCAAGAAGCTGGTGGTGCTGGTGGGGTCCCGGAAGGCGATCGGGCAGGCGGTGCGGGCGGTGAGCGCGGGGCGGCGGCACTCCGCGCTGGACCACAGATTGGCTGCCGGGCGTGGATCAGGGGGTACGGTACGTCCAGAGGTTGTCTTGACGTGAAGAGATTTAGGGCGGAACCTGGTCTGGTGCCGATCTTGTCCGGTTCACACCGGCTGCGGCAGCAGAGTTTGTAGGCCCTGGTTCTTTCCGGGGTCGCCCCCGGTGCGCGGCCGTCCTTCGGGTGGGGGATCGTTGAGACAGTCAGGGCAGTCGGATGAGGACCAATTTCGTCGGTGAGGAAGACGTGAGCGACAAATCGGTAGTACTGCGGTACCAGGACGGCGAGTACGAATACCCCGTCGTCGAGAGCACTGCGGGCAACGCCGGCTTCGACATCTCGAAGCTGCTTCCGCAGACCGGCCTGGTCACCCTGGACAACGGTTTCGGCAACACCGCCGCCAACAAGTCCGCGATCACCTTCATTGACGGTGACGCCGGCATCCTGCGTTACCGCGGCTACCCGATCGAGCAGCTGGCCGGCGAGGCCAACTTCATCGAGACCGCCTACCTGCTGATCAACGGCGAGCTGCCGAACGAGGGCGAGCTGGCGGCGTTCAGCAACGAGATCACCCAGCACACCCTGCTGCACGAGGACGTCAAGCGCTTCTTCCAGGGCTTCCCGCGGGACGCCCACCCGATGGCGATGCTGTCCTCGGTGGTCGGCGCGCTCTCCACCTTCTACCCGGAGAGCCACAACCCGTTCGACGCGGACCAGCGCCACCTGTCGACGGTGCGCCTGCTGGCGAAGCTGCCGACGATCGCGGCGTACGCGTACAAGAAGGCGGTGGGCCAGCCCTTCGTCTACCCGCGCAACGACCTCGGCTACGTCGAGAACTTCCTGCGGATGACCTTCGCCGTCCCGGCCGAGGACTACGAGCTCAACCCGGTCGTGGTCAACGCCCTGGACAAGCTGTTCATCCTGCACGCCGACCACGAGCAGAACTGCTCCACCTCGACGGTGCGCCTGGTCGGCTCCTCGCACGCCAACCTGTTCGCCTCGATCTCGGCGGGCATCTCGGCGCTCTGGGGCCCGCTGCACGGCGGCGCCAACCAGGCCGTGCTGGAGATGCTGGAGCAGATCCAGAAGGACGGCGGCGACGTCGACGCGTTCATCCGCAAGGTGAAGAACCGCGAGGACGGCGTCAAGCTGATGGGCTTCGGCCACCGCGTCTACAAGGCGTTCGACCCGCGCGCCGCGCAGGTCAAGGTGCTCGCCCACGAGGTGCTGGCCCAGCTCGGCAAGTCCGACGAGCTGCTGGAGATCGCCCTCAAGCTGGAGGCGCACGCGCTCCAGGACGACTTCTTCGTCTCGCGCAAGCTCTACCCGAACGTGGACTTCTACACGGGTCTGATCTACCGCGCGATGGGCTTCCCGACCAGCATGTTCACCGTGCTGTTCGCGCTCGGCCGGCTGCCCGGCTGGATCGCCCAGTGGCACGAGATGATCAAGGACCCGACCAGCCGGATCGGCCGCCCGCGGCAGATCTACACCGGCGTCGAGATCCGCGACTACGTGCCGATCGACGCCCGCTGAGCGAGCCGCACCGCACAAGCACCGACGAAGGGGCCCGGCCCCCTGCCACCCGATGAGGGAGGCGGGGCCGGGCCCCTTCGTCATGTCTGTCTCCGCGAGGTGGGGCGCACGGCGCCCGGGACGATCCCGGGTGGGGAACGGCCGCTCAAAGCAATCCCCGGACTCCCGGCTCCGGCCCGGCGCCGTGCGCGAAGGCCGTCGACGAGTCGACGACCGTCCGGGGCCCGCCGGAGCCCCGCTCTACAAAAGGTAAGACGTACCAGGGGGCGCAGAGTTACGGCAGGGGGGTGTGAGTTGCCTCTCTCCACTCTCCGTGTGCATCCGCGCACCCGGACGGCGGAGCGCATATCACACCGCACGCCGAGCGTGCGACGTCACCCACCCCGCAGAGACCGCAACCCAGCGTGATAGGAATCGTGGCAATCCGGTACGGACCGCCTGCCATCCGCGGAGCGGTGAACGGTCAGGGAGGGATGCGCTATGGCCAGGAACGTCGTCGTCACCGGTGGAGGCACCGGAATCGGCCTGGAGGTGGCCCGGCGCTTCGCCGAGGCCGGCGAGCGCGTGATGATCGTCGGCCGCCGTCCCGGGGTCCTCGACCACGCCGTCGCGGAACTCGGCCCCAACGTCACCCCGCTGGTGTGCGACCTCGCCGACCCGGACGCCGTGGAGGCCGCACTGGCCGAACTGCCCGCCCGGATCGACGTCCTGGTCAACAACGCCGGCAGCCGGGAGACCGTGTTCGGCGCCGGCCCGCACGCCGTACTGGCCCGCTGGCGCGGCGACTTCGAACGCAACGTGCTGACCGCCGTGCTGCTCACCGAGTCCGTCCGCGACCGGCTCACCCCCGGCTCCGGCCGGGTCATCACCGTCTCCTCGATCGCCGCGCTGCGCGGCGCCGGCTCCTACGGCGCGGCGAAGGCCTCGCTGCACGCCTGGAACCACTTCCTGGCGGCCCAGCTCGGCCCGTCCGGCATCACCGCCAACATCGTGGCGCCCGGCACCGTGGCGGGCACCGAGTTCTTCGGGCCGCGCCTGGACGAGGCGGAGGTCGCCCGCCGCTCGGCGCGGACCCTGCTCGGCCGGATCGGCGAGTCCGGGGAGGTCGCCGCCGCCGTGTGCTTCCTCGCCTCGGAGGAGGCCGGGTTCATCACCGGCGAGATCCTGCACTGCAACGGCGGTGAACTGCTCGGCCGTTGACCGCCGTTGCAGTGCGGGTCAGACCGGTCGGAACGTGCGCAGGCGCAGGCTGTTGGTGACCACGAAGACCGAGGAGAAGGCCATCGCGGCGCCCGCGATCATCGGGTTGAGCAGGCCGCTCGCGGCCAGCGGGATCGCCGCGACGTTGTAGGCGAAGGCCCAGAACAGGTTGCCCTTGATGGTGGCCAGGGTGCGGCGCGACAGCCGGATCGCGTCCGCCGCCGAGCGCAGGTCGCCCCGCACCAGGGTCAGGTCCGCCGCCTCGATGGCCGCGTCGGTGCCGGTGCCGATGGCCAGGCCCAGGTCGGCCTGGGCGAGCGCCGCCGCGTCGTTGACGCCGTCGCCGACCATCGCGACCGTCCGGCCCTCCTGCTGGAGGCGGCGGACGGTGGCGACCTTGTCCTCGGGCAGCACCTCGGCGATCACGTCCTCGGCGGGGATGCCGACCTCGGCCGCCACCGACTCTGCGACCGCCCGGTTGTCGCCGGTCAGCAGGACGGGGCGCAGACCCAGGGCGCGCAGCTCGGCGATCGCCTCGGCGCTGGTCGGCTTGACCGCGTCCGTCACCTCCAGCACGGCCCGCGCCGCGCCGTCCCAGGCGACGGTGACGGTGGTGCGGCCGGCCCGTTCGGCGGCGGCCCGGGCCTCGGCGAGGGCGGTCGGCAGGGGCGTGTCGGCGAGCAGCGCGGCGCGTCCGGCGACCAGCGCGCGGCCGTCGACGGTGCCGCGGACGCCGAGGCCGGGGAGGTTGCGGAAGTCGGTGACGGCGGGCAGGTCGCCGAGGCGCTCGGCGGCGGCGTCGGCCACGGCGCGGGCGATCGGGTGCTCGGAGGCGTGCTCCAGTGCGCCGGCCAGCCGCAGTGCCTCGTCCTCGGTGGTGCCGGCGGCGGTGTGCACGGCGGTCAGGGTCATCCGGCCGGTGGTGACGGTGCCGGTCTTGTCGAGGACGACGGTGTCGGCCCGGAGGGTGTTCTCCAGCACCTCGGGGCCCTTGATCAGGATGCCGAGCTGGGCGCCGCGGCCGGTGCCGACCATCAGGGCGGTCGGGGTGGCCAGGCCGAGGGCGCACGGGCAGGCGATGATCAGCACCGCGACGGCGGCGGTGAAGGCTTCGGTGGGGCTGCCGGTGGCGAGCAGCCAGGCGATCAGGGTGCCGAGGGCGAGCAGGATGACGGCGGGCACGAAGACGGCGGAGATCCGGTCGGCGAGGCGCTGGGCGGCGGCCTTGCCGTTCTGCGCGTCCTCGACCAGCTTCGCCATCCGGGCGAGCCGGGTGTCCGCACCGACCCGGGTGGCTTCGACCACCAGGCGGCCGCCCGCGTTCACGGTCGCGCCGGTCACGGTGTCGCCGACGGAGACCTCGACGGGCACGGACTCGCCGGTCAGCATCGAGGCGTCCACGGCGGAGCTGCCCTCGACGACCGTGCCGTCGGTGGCGATCTTCTCGCCCGGCCGGACCACGAAGCGGTCCCCGACGGCGAGCCGGTCGACCGGGACGCGGGTCTCGCGGCCGTCGCGCAGCACCGTGACGTCCTTGGCGCCGAGGTCGAGCAGGGCGTGCAGGGCAGCGCCGGCCCGGCGCTTGGAGCGGGCCTCCAGCCAGCGGCCGAGCAGGATCAGGGCGGTGACGGCGGCCGCGGTCTCCAGGTAGAGGGCGGAGGAGGCGTCGGTGCGGTCGACGGTGAAGCTGAAGGAGTGCCGCATGCCGGGCAGGCCGGCGTGGCCCCAGAACAGCGCCCACACGGACCAGCCGAAGGCGGCCAGGGTGCCGAGCGAGACCAGGGTGTCCATGGTGGCGGCACCGTGCCGGGCGTTGGTCCAGGCGGCGCGGTGGAACGGCCACCCGCCGTACACCACGACCGGGCCGGCGAGGGCGAAGGCCAGCCACTGCCAGTTGTCGAACTGCAGGGCCGGGACCATCGACAGCAGCACCACCGGGAGGCTGAGCGCGGCGCTGATCAGCAGCCGGTCGCGCAGCGGGTCCTGGACGGCTTCCGGTTCCGGTTCGGGTTCGGGCGGCGGCGGGAGCTCGGCGGTGTAGCCGGTCTTCTCCACCGCGGCGATCAGGTCGGCGACGCTGGTGCCGGGGCCGAAGTCCACCCGCGCCTTCTCGGTCGCGAAGTTGACGCTGGCCTCGACGCCGTCCAGCCGGTTCAGCTTCTTCTCGACCCGGGCGGCGCAGGACGCGCAGGTCATGCCGCCGATCGCCAGTTCGACGCGCTCCCGGGGCCCGGCGGGGGCGGCGGGATCGGTGGTGGTGCTCATCGACTCGCTCTCTCTCGGCGGCGGCGCGGGGGCGGCCTCGGTTCCCGCCGCCCCCGCGGGCGGATCAGGCGGCCCGGCCGACCAGCTCGTAGCCGGCCTCGTCCACCGCGGCGGCGATCTGCTCGTCGCTGAGCGGGGACTCGGCGGTCACGGTGACGGTGCCGGCCGTGGCGTCGGAGGAGACCGCGGTGACGCCCGGCAGACCCGAGACCTCGCCGTTGATCGCCTTCTCGCAGTGGCCGCAGCTCATGCCGCTGACGGTGTAGGTGACGGTGCTGGACATGGGAACCTCCGGGACGCTCGCGGCTTGTGCCAACGAAGAACAGCATACCCCCCAGGGGTATTACGTCCAGGGGTGGGTGGCGTTCCTCGACCGACACGAACCGTGGCCCGCTCCCGAGCCTAGTCCGGCTTCACGCCCGGCCCGCAACGACGGGCGGCCCGCGGTCCGACCGACCCCCGGCGGCCGCCCCCGGCCGACCGGGCCCCGTTCGATCGCGCGGGGCGGGGCGGACGTGTGTCCGATATGTTCGAAACGTGGCTGTTCGACGCCGGGACCGTGCGGCGGCCGCCGGGAGCGGCGACGAGCCGTCCGCCCGGCGTCGCAGCGCGCTGCGCGCCGCCGACCTGCAGGACGTCTCCCCGCTGCTGCGCGCCGCGCCCGCGCTGCTGGCCATCGGCCTGGTGGTGGCGGCCGACCTGCTGGCCGGGACGACCACCTACCTGGCGCCGCTGATGGTCGTCGTGCCGTCGGTCGCCGCCCTCACCCTCCGGCCGCGCGAGCTGATCGCGGTCTGCCTGCTCGGCCTGATGGCGATGTTCGTCCTCAACCGGTACTACGACCAGGTCACCGCGCCGTCCGACAGCCGGTTCCTGTTCGGCGCGACGATCAGCTACATCGTGCTGAGCGCGTTCAGCGCCTTCGTCGCCGAACTGCGGATGCGAAGAGCCGAGGCCTTCGCCGCCGTCAGCTCGGTCGCGGAGGCCGCCCAGCGGGCGCTGCTGCGCCAGCCCGACCCGGTGGTCGGGCCGCTGCGGCTGTCCGTGCGCTACGTCTCCGCCGCGGACGCCGCCCGGATCGGCGGCGACCTGTACTCCGTGCTGGACACCCCGTACGGCACCCGGGTGCTGGTCGGCGACGTCCGCGGCAAGGGGCTGGGCGCGGTGCAGACCGCCGCCGTGGTGCTCGGCGCGTTCCGCGAGGCCGCCTACGACGAGGAGCGGCTGTCGGCCGTCGCCGCCCGGATCGAGGCCAGCATGCACCGGCACGTGCCCGACGGGGAGTTCGCCACCGCGCTGTTCGCCGAGTTCCGCGCCTCCGGCCCCGTCGACCTGCTGCACCTCGGGCACGTCCCGCCGATCCGGGTCCGCGCCGACGGCCACGCCGACGTCCTGGAGTCCGCCGACCCGTGGCTGCCGCTCGGCCTCGGCGACCTCGCCACCGGCGCGCCCTGCGCCACCGCCGTCCCGTTCGGCCCGCGCGAAGTCCTGGTGCTCTGCACCGACGGCGTGATCGAGGCCAAGGAACGGCGCTCCGGCGCCTTCTACCCGCTCGCCGAACGCGTCGGCCCGCTCGTCAAGGACGGCTGGCGCTCCCTCACCGACCTCGACACCGCCGTCGCCCGCCTCTACGGCGACCTGCTCGAACACACCGGCGGCGGCCTCAACGACGACGCACTGCTGCTGCTCGTCACCCGGCCCGAGGGCGGGTGACTGGGCGGGGTGGCTACTTGGCGTCGCCGTAGCAGTCGACGACGGCGGTGGTGAGGGGGAAGCGGACCGGGGTGTCGCCGAAGACCAGGGCGGTGGCTTCGTCGGCGGCTGCGGCGACCTCGGCGGCGACCGTGTCGGCCAGGTCGGCGGGGGTGTGCACGACCACCTCGTCGTGCTGGAAGAACACCAGGTGCGGGCGGTCCGGGCCGGAGTGCAGGGCGGACAGGCGGCGGCGCAGTGCGGCCAGCAGGGCCAGCGCCCAGTCGGCGCCGCTGCCCTGGATGACGAAGTTGCGGGTGAAGCGGCCGCGGGCGCGGGCCGAGCGGCCGCCCGCCTCACCGGACTCGGGGGCCTCGGTGAGGTCCAGCCAGTCCGCCGAGGGCGGCGGGCAGACCCGGCCCAGGCGGGAGGAGACCACGCCGCCGTCCTCGCCGGTGCGGGCCGCCGCCTCCACGTAGCCCATCGCGTCCGGGTAGCGGCGGCGCAGCGTGTTCAGCAGCGGGCCGATGCCGCCGCCGGTCTGGCCGTACATCGCGCCCAGCAGGCCCAGCTTGGCCTTCTCCCGGTCGCCCTGGAAGGCGCTCGCCGCGAGCGCCGCGTACAGGTCGCCGCCGGCGGCGGTGCGGGCCAGGCCGCGGTCGCCCGACATCGCGGCCAGCACCCGCGGCTCCAGCTGCGCGGCGTCCGCGACCACCAGCAGCCAGCCCGGATCGGCGACCACCGCGCGGCGCAGGGTGCGCGGGATCTGCAGCGCGCCGCCGCCCCGGGACGCCCAGCGGCCGGTGACGACGCCGCCCACCACGTACTCGGGGCGGAACCGGCCGCCGCGCGCCCACGCCGCCTGCCAGGCCCAGCCGTGCGCGGCGAACAGCCGCGACAGCTCCTTGTAGCGGATCATCAGGGCGGCCGCCGGATGGTCGACCGCCTTCAACTCCCAGGAACGGGTCGAGGACAGCTGGATGCCGCGGTCCGCGAACGCCTTGATCACCTGGGTGTGCGAGTCCAGGTTGAACGGCCGCGCGCCCAGCGCCTGCTGGACCTCCAGGGCGAGGTCGGACAGCTTCGACGGCAGCGTGCCCGGAATGGTCGGACGCGGGCCGAGCAGCTCCGTCAGCAGCGCGTCGTGCACGTCGGCCCGCCACGGCAGCCCGTCGTGCGCCATCTCGCAGGCCAGCAGCGCCCCCGCCGACTCGGCCGCCACCAGCAGCCGGAACCGGTGCCGGGCCGCCGGGTCGGCGATCGCCGCGAGCCGCCGCAGCTGCTCCGCGTGGACGGCCACCGTGGCCTCCAACGGGTCGGCGCCGGGCGGCAGTTGGAGCCGGTCCGGGGCGAACAGGCCGTCCTCGTCGGGCAGCGCGCCCTCCGGCAGGTCGGCCGGCACCGGCAGCCCGCGCAGCCGCGCCCAGGCCGCACCCAGCGACCGCGGCGCGCCGAACCGGCCCTCGTGGCCCAGCAGCAGCGCCTCCGTCAGCCGGAGGTCGTGGCAGCGCGCGACCCGCTCCGGCAGCTCCGCCAGTAGTGGGCCGTACGCGGTGTCGGCCGTCGGCCACACCCAGCGCGGCGCGTGCTCGGCCTCCACCGCAGCCACCGCCTCGGCCAGCCGCGGCACCCGTTCGGCGGGGCCGAGCGGGCTGCCGTCCTCGGCCAGCGGGCGCAGCCGCCCACCGGGGCCGTGCGGGTCGGGCACCAGGGCGTAACGCACGGGCGGGGGCTCCTCTCGGGCTGCCTGCGAGCAGGTTCGTGTGCGGCAGGTGGACCTGTCGACGTTAGCCGGTGCCGCCGACAGTCGCCCGGAGGGGCGTGCCGGGGTCGACGGCGGGCCCCGGGTGGGGGGTTCGGTGTTCCGCCGACGCGTTGCGCCCCGTAGGGTCGGCGGTCATGAGCGACAATCCCTTCTTCTCGCCCAGCACCCTGGTGTTCGAGCTTCCGCCCTTCGCCGAGATCCGGGAAGAGCACTACCGTCCGGCGTTCGAGCGAGGCATGGCCGACCAGCTCGCCGAGATCGCCGCGATCGTCGCCGACCCGGAGCCGCCGACCTTCGACAACACCGTTGTCGCGCTGGAACGTTCCGGTGCGGTGCTGCGCCGGGTCGGCGTCGTGTTCGAGAACCAGGACTCGTCCGACACCACGCCCGGCGTCCAGGCCCTCGACGCCGAGATCAGCCCGCTGCTGGCCGCGCACTCCGACGCCGTCCACCTCGACGCGGCCCTGTTCGCCCGCGTCGACGCGCTGTACCGCGACCGCCACGAACTCGGCCTGGACGCCGAGTCGCTGCGCCTGCTGGAGCGTCGCCACACCGCCTTCGTCCGGGCCGGCGCCCGCCTCGACGAGGCCGGCCAGCAGCGGCTGCGCGAGATCAACACCCGACTCGCCGCCGACGGCGCCGCGTTCCGCAAGAACACCCACGACGCCTCGCTGGCCGGCGCCGTCGTCGTCGACAGCGCCGACGCCCTCGACGGCCTGCCCGCCACCGCGATCGCCGCCGCCGCCGAGAACGCCCGCGCGCTCGGCCACGACGGCCACTGGGTGCTCGGCCTGAAGAACTTCTCCAACCAGACCGAACTCGCCGAGCTCACCGACCGCGCCCTGCGCGAGCGCCTGCTCACCGCCTCGCTGCGCCGCGGCCTCGACACCAACGGCCCGCTGGCCGCCCGGATGGCCGCGCTGCGCGCCGAACGCGCCGCCCTGCTCGGCTACGACAGCCACGCCGCGTACGTGGTCGCCGACGAGACCGCCGGCACCGTCGAGGCGGTCGGCGCGATGCTCGGCCGGCTGGTCGGGCCCGCCGTCGCCATCGCGCAGCGCGAGGCCGCCGAGCTGGCGGCCGCCGCGGCCGCCGACGGCGTCGACGAACTCGCCGCGCACGACTGGGCGTACTACGCGGAGAAGGTCCGTGCCGAGCGCTACGACGTGGACACCGCCGCGCTGCGCCCGTACTTCGAGCTGGAGCGGGTGCTGCAGGACGGCGTCTTCTTCGCGGCCGGCCTGGCGTACGGGCTGAGCTTCACCGAGCGTCCCGAGCTGACCGCCTACCACGCGGACGCCCGGGTGTTCGAGGTGACGGACGCCGACGGGTCCTCGCTGGGCCTGTTCATCGGCGACTTCTACGCCCGCGAGTCCAAGCGCGGCGGCGCCTGGATGAACGAACTGGTCTCGCAGTCCCGGCTGTCGGGCCGCAAGCCGGTGGTCGTCAACAACCTGAACGTCGCCCGCCCGCCCGCCGGGGAGCCGGCGCTGCTCAGCTGGGACGAGGTCCGGACGCTGTTCCACGAGTTCGGGCACGCGCTGCACGGCCTGTTCTCGGACGTCCAGTACCCGATGTTCGCGGGCACCGAGGTGCCCCGGGACTTCGTCGAATTCCCGTCCCAGGTCAACGAGATGTGGATGATCCGGCCCGAGGTGCTGGCCAACTACGCCCGCCACCACGTCACCGGCGAACCGCTTCCCGCCGACACGGTGGAGCGGATGCTCGCCGCCGAGAACTACGGGCAGGGCTTCCGGACGGTCGAGTACCTGTCCGCCGCGCTGCTCGACTGGGCGTGGCACTCGCTGCCGGCCGGGGCGAGCGTCGAGGACGCGGAGGCGTTCGAGGTGCAGGCCCTCGCCGAGGCGGGCGTCGCGATGGCGGCGGTGCCGCCGCGGTACCGCACCGGGTACTTCAACCACGTGTTCTCGAACGGGTACAGCGCCGGGTACTACGCGTACATCTGGTCCGAGGTGCTGGACGCCGAGACGGTGGACTGGTTCGCCGACAACGGGCGCGAGGTGCGGGACAGCGGCGAGCTGTTCCGGGCCGAGCTGCTGTCGCGGGGCGGGAGCCGGGACGCGATGGAGTGCGTGCGGGCGGTGCTGGGGCGGGAGCCCTCGATCGAGCCGCTGCTCGCCCGGCGCGGGCTGGCGTAACGGCGGGTGTCCCCGCGCCCCGGCAGGGGTGCGGGGCGCCGGCGATTTTTTGCCGCTACTCGGCGAACACCGGGCCGTAGCCGGGGGCCGGACGGCCGTCCGGGGTGAGGGCGCAGTAGCCGCCGTTCCCGCGGCACCAGTACCACATGGTCCAGGCGGCGGCGAAGCCGTTCATCGCGGTGACCTGGCGGCGGATCAGTTCGGCGTTGCCGGGGGTGGCGGCGCTGGGCGGGCCCCATTCGCCGACCAGGACGGGGAGGCGGTGGGCGCGCGGGTAGGCGGTGATCGCGTCGGTGTAGGCGTCGACGAAGCCACCGGCCGGGTCCCAGTCCCGGCCCGCCTCGACGGCGGTGTCGTAGAAGTGCGGGGCGTAGCCGATCCGGTCGGCGCCCGGGCGGGGGTCGGCGAAGCCGGGGAGCCGGGTGGGGACGCCCTGACCGACCAGGACGGTGGGCTCGACGAACAGCCAGGCGTCGCGGTCGACCCGCCGGACGGCGTCGATCAGGCGGCGGTACATGGCGGGGAGCCGGCCCTGTTCGAGGGCGGCGGCGGAGGCGGCGAGCACCGCCGGGTCGGCGGGGTCGCCGTCCACCGGGCCGAACGGCTCGTTGAACAGGTCGTAGCCCAACAGGGCGCGGTGGCCGCGCAGTTCGCGGGCGACGGTGGTGTACAGGTCGGCCTGGGCGCGCTGCAGGTCGCGGTCGTCGTAGAGGTGGCGGAAGGCGGCCTGGACCGAGGGCTGGAAGTAGCCGGCGAACCAGTCGTCCGGGTCGGGCGTGAACGGCAGGCCGTCGTCGCGGGTGGCCCAGGCGGGTGCGCCGCCGTCGCCGCCGCCGAAGTACTGCCCGTAGACGTCCTGGTGGTAGTCGACGACGGCGTACAGGCGGTACTTCTCGGCCCAGTCCAGGATGCGGTGCAGGCGGGCGAGTTGGGCCCGGTCGTAGCGGCCGGGGGCGGGTTCGAGGCGGGCCCAGGAGACGGCGACGCGGATCAGCCGGAAGCCGTGCGAGGCGAGATCGCGCACGTCGGCCTCGGTGGTCTCGTCGTACTTGTCGAGGTTGAAGCCGCGCAGGTCGAGGACGCGGCCGTGCCGGTCGGTGAAGGCGGTGCGGCCGTCGGCGAGGGTGGTCGCGGAGACCTTGCGGGCGTCGAAGGGCTCGCGGTCGGCGGGCGGGCCGGCCGAGACGGTGCCGAGGACGGCGGCGACGGTGAGCAGCAGGGCGGCGGCGGAGCGGCGGACGCGCACGGGGCACCTCGCGGCGGGGTGGGGGAGGGTGGGAGTGCGCCGATCCTGCCGGAGCCGCCCCCGCCGCACAAGAGGTGAGACCTGCTCATGTTTGACGGGCGGTCAGGCCTCGGGGCGGGCTTCCGTCCGGGTCCCCGTCCGGGGGCCGGGGTGCGGCTCGGGTCGGGGTTCGGGTCGGGGCTCCGGGGTGGTGGCGAGCATCGGGGGCAGGTCGGCGGCGGCGGAGAGCCGGCCCCAGAGCAGGTCGGCGAGGGCCTGCACCATGCGGGCGCGCGGGCAGGGACGGGTCTCCAGCCACCAGTCGCCGGCCGCCAGCACCATGCCGGTGATCGAGCGGCCCCAGGTCTCGGAGAGCAGCGGCCCGTCCTGGCCGAGGTCGATCTGCTGCTGGATGGCGCGGGTGATCTCCTCGGCGATCTGCCGCAGCGCGGGCGCCAGTGCGTTGCCCGCGCCGGTGGGGTCGCCGGGCTCGGGGTGGGTGAGCAGCCGGTACACCTGCGGGCGGGACTCGATCGCGGCCAGGTAGACGTCCAGCACGTGCTCGACCCGGTCGCGGCGCTCCAGCGGCTCGTTCAGGGCGGTGCGGACGGCGGCCAGCAGCCCGGCCGTGTGACGCGCCGTCAATGCGCCGATCAGGCCGCTCCGGTCGCCGAAGTGCCGGTACAGGATGGGCTTGGTGATGCCCGCCTCGGCGGCGATCGCGTTCATGCTGGCGCTCGGGCCCTCGCGCTGGACGACCCGGTCGGCGGCGTTGAGGAGTTGTTCGCGGCGGGGTTCGGTGGTCATGCGCTGCTCCTCGTGAGGGTGGGACCTGGACGGGCGTTGACACCGGTTACCTATCGGTAGCAGACTCGCCGCCATGTTACCGGAGGTAACAGCGCAGTGGCGCGGACGCTCCGGCCCGCACTCCCGTCTCCTGGAGGCCGACCATGACCACCTTCTCGCTCGACCCCGGGCCGGACCAGATCGCCGTCCGTGACTGGCTGCACGGATTCGCCGCCGACGTCATCCGCCCGGCCGCCGCCGAGTGGGACGAGCGCGAGGAGACCCCCTGGCCGATCATCCAGGAAGCCGCCAAGATCGGCATCTACTCGCTCGACTTCTATGCCCAGCAGTTCTTCGACCCGTCCGGCGTCGGCATCCCGATCGCCATGGAGGAACTCTTCTGGGGCGACGCCGGCATCGGCCTCGCCATCACCGGCACCACCCTGGCCGCCGTCGCGGTGCTCGCCAACGGCACCGACGAGCAGATCGGCACCTGGGCGCCGCAGATGTTCGGCACCCCCGACGACGTCAAGGTCGCCGCGTTCTGCTCCTCCGAGCCCGACGCCGGCTCCGACGTCTCCGCGCTGCGCACCCGTGCCGCCTACGACCGGGCCAAGGACGAGTGGGTGATCAACGGCACCAAGACCTGGGCCACCAACGGCGGCATCGCGCACGTCCACGTGGTGGTCGCCACCGTCGACCCCGAACTCGGCGCGCGCGGCCAGGCGTCCTTCCTGATCCCGCCCGGCACCAAGGGCCTCAGCCAGGGCCAGAAGTTCAAGAAGCACGGCATCCGCGCCTCGCACACCGCCGAGGTCGTCCTGGACGACGTCCGCATCCCCGGGCACTGCCTGCTCGGCGGCAAGGAGAAGCTCGACGCCCGCCTCGCCCGCGCCCGCGAAGGCGCCAAGGGCGGCGGCAAGAACGCCGCGATGGCCACCTTCGAGGCCTCCCGCCCCGCCGTCGGCGCGCAGGCCATCGGCATCGCCCGGGCCGCGTACGAGGTCGCCCTCGACTACGCCAGGACCCGCGTCCAGTTCGGCAGGCCGATCATCGAGAACCAGGGCATCGCCTTCCAGCTTGCCGACATGAAGACCCGCATCGACGCCGCCCGGCTGCTGGTCTGGCGGGCCTCCTGGATGGCCGTCAACAACCGGCCGTTCACCAACGCCGAAGGCTCGATGTCCAAGCTGTACGCCGGCGAGACCGCCAAGTTCGTCACCGCCCAGGCCATGCAGATCCTCGGCGGCAACGGCTTCACCCGCGAATACCCCGTCGAGCGCATGCACCGCGACAGCGCCATCTACACCGTCTTCGAGGGCACCAGCGAAATCCAGCGCCTCGTCATCGCCCGCGCCATCTCGGGCGCGCCCATCCGCTGACGCCCCGCCGGTTCCCCGATCCGCCCGACGGCGGTGGCCCCCACCAGTTCAGCCGCCGCCGTCGGGCCCTGTTTCGCGCTCAGAACTTCGGCTCGCGGCGTTCCAGGAATGCGGCCAGGCCCTCGTGGACGTCCGGGGCGGTGCGGGAGGCGCGTTCCCAGGGGGCCAGTGCGGCTGCCGCCGTTTCCGGGGTGGCGGACAGGGCGGCCTTGACGGCGCCGATGGTCTGGGGGGAGCGGTGGGTGAGGAGGCGGGCGAAGTCCCTTGCTCGGGCGTCGAGTTCGGTGGGCGGGAGGACCTCGTCGAGGAGGCCGAAGCGTTCGGCGCGGGTGGCCGGGACGAGGGCGCCGGAGAAGAGGAGGTACTTGGCGCGGGCGGGGCCGACCAGGGCGGCCAGGCGGAGGGTGGGGACGGCCGGGTAGACCACGCCGAGCTTGGCGGGGGTGATGCCGAGGCGGGCGTCCTCGGCGGCGAAGCGCAGGTCGCAGGCGACGGCCAGCTGGCAGCCGCCGCCCACGCAGGCACCCCGGATCACCGCGAGGGTCGGCCGGGGGAACGCCGCCAGCGCCTCCTCGGCGGCCACGTTCAGCGCGTGGTAGGCGTCCGCGGCGGCCGGATCGGCGTAGACGTCGGCGAGTTCGGCGATGTCCGCGCCGGCCGAGAAGGTGCCCTCCGCGCCCGTCAGCAGCAGCGCCCGCACGTCGGAGCGCCCGCCGAGCTCGGCCAGCAGGCCCGGCAGTGCCCGCCACATCGCGCCGGTCACCGCGTTGCGGCGCTCGGGGCGGTCCAGCAGCACCGTCGCCACCCGGTCCTCGCCCACCCAGCAGCGCAGGCCGTCCGCGCCGGTCGGCAACTCGGCGTCCCCGGGGCCCGGGCGGTCGAGCGGGACGGTGCTCGCGGACATCACGGCCTCCGGGAAATGGGAGAGGGGACGGGTCGTCAGCCTTCCACAGCGCGGCGGCCGTTCACCATGTGACGCGGATCAAGCGGAGGCGCGCAGCTCCCGCCACTCCGGGGCGAGCATCGACCAGACCTCCAGGTCCAGGCGCTCGCCGTGGTGCAGGGTGATCTGGCGCATCGTGCCGTCCAGCGTCATGCCCACGCGCCGGGCGACCGCGCGGCTGGCCGGGTTCACCGTGGAGTTCCACCACTCGGCGCGGTGCAGGCCGCGCTCGACGAACGCGTAGTCCAGCAGGCGCCGGACGGCGGTGGTGATCAGGCCGCGGCCGCGGCCGGCCGGCTCCGTCCACGCGCCGATCTCGCACACCCCGTCCCGGGTGTCGAACCGGACGAACATCACTCCGCCGATCAGTGTGCCGTCGAGCCAGATCCCGTAGATCCGGCCGCTGTCGCTGCACTGCTTGTCGGCGTACCGCTGCAGGGTGGTGCGGGCCGACGCCAGGTCGGTGCTGATGCCCGCCCACGGGATGAACGGGTCGACGGTGGCCCGGGCGCGCTCCATGTGCGCCAGGAACTCCTCGGCCTGCCACGGCTCCAGCGGGCGGAGCTCGGCGTCCTCGGTGAGTGCGACGGTGTACATGGGCAGCCCCTCCGGCATTCCGACATACATAACAAACGTTTGGTAGGTACCCTAGCGCGCATGACACCACCCGCCCGCGGAGACCACGAAGCACGCCGCCGGGACGTCTCCGAGGCGGTCTGGCGGGTGCTCGCCGCCCGCGGCTTCGGCGGACTCACCCTGCGCGCCGTGGCCGCCGAACTCGGCGCCTCCACCGGGCTGCTCACCCACTACTTCCCCAACAAGCGGGCCCTGGTCGCCCACGCACTGGACGTCCTCGACCGGCAGACCGCCGACCGCCCCCGCCCCGCCACCGCGGAGAGCGCCGGCGCCCGCGGCCTGCCCGTGCTGCGCGCCGCCCTGCTCGACATCCTGCCGCTGGACGGCGTGGGCACCGCCTGCAACCGGATCTGGGTCGGCTCCTGGGACGCCGCGCTCACCGACACCGAGCTGACCGCCGAGCACGCCGAGCGCTACCGCCGGTCGCGGCGGCGGATGACCGAACTCTGCGCCGAGGCACAGGAACTGGGCGAACTCCCCGCCGACCGGCCGGCCGCGGACCTTGCCGCGCTGGCCCAGTCCTTCGGGCTCGGGCTGGTGGTGCAGGCGCTGTTCGCGCCCGCCGAGTTCCCGCCGGAGCGCCAACGCGCCCTGCTGGACGACTTCCTGGCCGGGCTGGTGGCGGGGGAGCGGCCGGGCCCGGACCGGGGCTGACGGCGGCCGGGATGGCTGCGGCCGGGGAAGGTGGCCGACGCGGGGCGGCGGCCGGCGGGGCGGTGGTCGGGAACGGCGGCGGTCGGGGCGGTGCGCTGTGGCCGCGGGTGCTCCGCGGCGGGTCGCCGGGCCGGAGCCGGAGGTGCCCCCAGCAGGATTCGAACCTGCGACCTACCGCTTAGAAGGTATTGGCGCTTGGGCGCTGTGCTTACCTGCTGTTTTGCCTGGTCGTGGGACACCGACTTAAGCCTAGGCGGTTGGTCTATGAGTGATCTTGATTTGTCTCGAAATCGCTCTCTGTAGCCAGAGAACGGAACCGCCCCGTCGCTATGCGAGCGACGGGGCGGTTCCTCGACTGAGGCCCCACCATCTGGGCGGGACGCGGCCTCGTGCAAAGGATCGCTGCCGCAGCCGAGCCTCATCCCCACCCGATTCGTTCGTGCGTTCGAAGCATCGCCAATCGGACGGTACAGACTTTTGATCATGACGCGCCGAGTGTCAACGGGTGTCACTGCCTACTCCCGAGCCCGACGGCGAAGCCGACCTCCGACTCCGGCGTGAGGTCGGGGAGCGCATTCGCTGCCTCAGGCGGGCCCGGGGCCTGTCGCAGGAAGATCTGGGCGAACTGATCGGCGTTGATCGGCGAGCAATCAGTACCTACGAGGTGGGCTCGGTGGCGCTCAGCCTTGACCGCGTTGGCGCCATCTGCCGAGCCCTGCGCGTCGAGACGTGGCGGCTGTTCTACGGCTGAGGCTGACCGATGGCGCGTGCACCCCGTGCCCGCCGGGACGCGTACCGCCTGCCGGCCGTGGCGAGCTTGCGCGCGAGGTCCGAGGCGGCGTCCGGCGACATCCTGAGGATGCTGATGGCGATCTCGCCGGCAGCCAGCGCGTCCTCGTCGACGACGATGTCCAGCTGGAGGCCTACGCTGGCCGCGGCGGCGATCAGGTCGGTGCGGTGCCAGGTTGCGCTGCGCTGCATGTCCCGCTGGTGGTCCTGCTGGTCCAGGAGCGCCAAGCTCGGGCGCTCGTGCTCGGTCATGCCGACCTCCTGGTGGGCTTCTTGCGGCGGTCGCGCGACTGGGATTCGGGGCACCCGATGTGGTTGCTGATCGCATCCGAGTGGCTGTTGATCGGGCAGTCGTAGGTGCCCTGCCCGTAGCCGTGGCATGCATGGCAGTAACCCCATACCGGCTGCACGGCGTGGCTGGCGAGCTTCCTGTTCACGCCTTCCACCAAGTGGCCGACGGACGGTCGGTGAGGCTGCGCTGGCGACGGATCCAGCCATCGGCACCGTCGCGGTCCCACCATGACGGAGGCCGGCCCTCGTCCCGTACCCAGCCGTCGGTGTCGGTGTCCCAGACCGCCCACAGGACGACGCTGCGCTCGTTGGGCGGCAGCTGCCGGGCCTCGAATCGCCCCTCCCGCCACTGCAACAGGTCAGCCACGGTGGACCCCCTGGTGCTCAGTGCAGGAGACGACCTCGCGAACATACTCGACGCCGTCGCCGGGCACCGTGACGGAGCCGGCCGAGTACAACGGGCCCACTGAGGTGCGGCAGATGATGCACGCCCGGCCGGCCAACTGGTCTGCACTGGCCAGGATCTCCTGCGCGCGGTCACCAACGTTGCGGGTCACCCACTGCGAGGTGTTGGCGTGGTGCAACGCAGCCGCGAGCCGCAGTGGATCGACGAGCTGCTCAGGTGCGCTCGGGTTCGGTGGGGCTGGCCAGCACACCCCGATGGGGTCCACCAGGTCCAGGCCTGGGACGGCGATCCAAGTTCCACGGCCGAGCAGCCTGCCGGAGAGTCGCGGGTCTACAGCGCTGAGGGAGCCCGCTGGGACGAGGAAGTAGAAGCGGTTCACCCGGGTGTCCCAGATCACCGGCCCGGGCTGACTGCGTGTTTCCTGGTCCAGGACCGCCAGCGCTGCGAGACCGAGTTCCTGTCCCACCGCCACCGCGTCCCAGTGAATGCCCGCTTCGACCGGGACCACTGTGTGCTGGGGTGGCGCCCAGAGGGGCGTCGTCCTATCTGGGGTTAACGTCATGTTCGTTCCCGTCTCCTGCTGACCCATCACATTTACGATCGGTCAGCAGCAGGGAGGGAACTCACACAGTTCTGTGTTAGTCGGTGCTACAGGTTGGCCCACTGGGCAAACTGCGTCAGATCCTCCGGTGGCTTTCGGTGTGCCCGCAGCAGGCTCGCGATGACACCCTTGGCCTTCGACGAGTGTCGGATCTGCTGAGGAGCCATGCGACGGGCGATCTGGAGGCGGGCGAACGCGGCTTCGGGCTGGCCCAGCCACAGGTGCGCGCGCGCCATCTCCGCATGATGATGTGCGGCCCGCGACGGGGCCCAGGATGAAGGGATCTCGACGCGTCGCGCCACCTCCAGCGCCTCGCGGTACATCGCCTGGTCGACGTAGCAGGACACGCGGTGCGCTGCGGCGTTCGTCGGGCCGAACGACATCCACAGCGTCGATGTCTCGCCGAGGCCGGCGGCGATCCGGTCAGCAGTCCCCAGGTACTCCTCCACCTCGTCATGGTGGCCGCTGCTGGCCGAGAGCACCGCGCTGGCCAAGTACAACTGCCCAGTCACGGCCTGCCGGTCCCGCCCGGGGTCGGCCTGCTCGACCATGGTGCGGGCGAGGGCCGCAATCCTTATCCCTGTCCGGGGCTGCCCGGACCGCAGGTAGATCATCGCCCGGTTGTAGTAGCGCAGACCGGCGATCGCAGCGTCCGACGCGCGCTCCGCAGCCCAGCCCATGCGGTCAAGGGCGATTGACGCGAGGTCGCAGTGTCCGGTCTTCGAGGTGACGTCGTACGCCGTGCGGTACTGCATCGCCAGGTCCCGCCAGAGCTGCCGGGTTTGGTGGGTGTGCGCCGCGGTGGTGGTCTCCATGATCAGGGCGGGTAGCTCGGTGGCCGCAGCCCGCAGATCGGACGCGCGGACCAGCGCGCAGAGCCGTTCGGTATCAGCGGTCAGCGCGTCGCGGTCGCGGGGTGCTACGTCGGGGTCGGCGCCGAGGTCGTAGACATCGAGGGCCTCACGGATCGGGTTGATCAGGGCGCTGAGCTGGTCACGGCGCAGCTCGTCGACCGGAGGATGGCCAAGTAGGTCGGCCGGCGTCGCCCCCAGGGCCCGGGCCAGCCCGACGAGTACACCCTCGCTGGGCTGACGGGCTCCCCGCTCAATCGCTGCGACGTACGACAGAGACACCCCGGCCACTACCGCCAGTTGACGCTGCGTCATGTGCCTGAGCTTGCGGGCCTGCTGGAGGCGCGCGCCGAACCCGTTGTCGTCCACGCCCTGACGGTAGCGCGTAGCAGGGAGGTTCTGGGACAGCTCGCGAGGGTTGCTCCGCAGGTAGTGCACCCTGTTGCATGGGCCCATGCCCGAGTCTCCCCGCCGCCCTGTGATCTACCTCTTCGGGGCCGCCGCACCGCCCGTGCTGCAGCTGCCAGATGTCGTGCGCTCCGCCCAGGGCAGGGGGTGGGACGTGGCGGTCGGGCTGACCCCGACGGCGTACGAGTGGCTGGAGGAGCGAGTGCCGGAACTGGAAGAGCTCACCGGGTACCCGGTGAAGTCGGCGTACCGTCGGCCAGGTCAGCCGGACGTGCTGCCGCCCGCGGACGCGGTGCTGTTCGCGCCGGCCACGTTCAACTCCGTCAACAGCATGGCCATCGGGATCACCACGTCGTGGGTGGTCGGATTCACGGCGGAAGCGCCGGGAAAGGGCATCCCGGTGGTGGTGATGCCGTGCGCCAATTCGGCGCTCGCGGCGCACCCGCAGTTCGACCGGAGCGTGGCAGTGCTGCGCGAGGCGCGGATGCAGGTGCTCTACGGAGAGAGCGGGTTCGAGCCGAACACCCCGGGAGTGCGGCCCCCGTACCCCTGGGCGGCAGCGTTGGATGCGGTGGGGCAAGCACTTCTGTGACGTGGACGTATGACGCCTCCGCGCCCTGGACAGACCCTCCGCCTACACTGCCAGCGCGGGAGGCCGTCGCCGCTGCTGCCGCGGCGGTCCTCGCGTACCCCGCGCTCACCGCAGCGCGCGAGGCCGGCCAGCACTACAAGATGCTGCAGGCGCTCAAGGATGTGACTCGGGCCGCAGCCTGACGTCCCGAACGCGACCAACCGCCCCGCCGGCCTCCGGAGAGGTGGGCGGGGCGGAGGTGTTCAGCGACGGGTGATGCCCGGTCAGGCCGATGGCAGCATGGTGCGGTCCAGAACGGCCTGCAGGTCGTCGACGGTACCCAGTAGGCGCGTCGCCTGCACCGGATCGTCGGCAGTCTCCCGGCCGGCGGCGAAGGCGATTTCGGCCTTGGCGCGCTGGAGAGCGGCGCGCAGGTCCGCGATGTGCTGGTCGCGACGCTCGATGTCTGCATGCGTGGTCATGGCGGCATCCTCGCGGACACGCAGCAACGCCACGCCGAAGACGACGAAACCGCCCCGCCTGCCTCCGAGGAAGCGGGCGGGGCGGTGGTGTTCAGCGGCCCATGATCTGCGCGATGCCCGCACCGGACCCGGCACCGAGGACGACAGCAGCACCCATCGCCATCCACACCCGGGCCTCCAACGCGCGCAACCGCTTCTCGTGGTCACTGGTCTCCTCCCGATGACCACGCTGGTCCTCCAGGAACCGGTCGATCTTCTCGTCCATCCTGATCTGCCGGTCAGCGATCCTCCGTACCTCCGCGTACATCTGGCCGGGCGAGATGACGACGCCCGGGTCGGGCGGCGGCGGGGCGGTCACTCGCGCACCGCCGGGATCGGCGGCAGCTGCCGGACCGCCGGCACCGGCGCGGTCACCTGCGTGCGCGTCCACATCGCCACCAGCGCCGCCACGGCGGACAGGGCGACCGCCTGCTGGTCCGCCGACCAGTGCAGGCCGTAGCCGACCGCGAGCGCGAGCGCGGCCTGCACCAGGCCGAGGACCGCTGCGCCACGGCCGTCGTGGACGACGAGCGCGACGACCAGGCCGACGCCGGCCGCCGCAGCGGCGTTGATCAGCGCCTGCTGCTCGGGCGAGACAGAAAGACCGAACGCGGCGCCGAGCTTGACGACGACGGCGACCAGGGCGAGCCACAGCGCGGGCTCGCGGCCGAAGATGCGCATGGTCAGGCCCCCTTCGGCGCGGTCGGGGCGGCGACGTCTACCTGGACGTGCACCAGGCCGTCCTGGATACCGCGGCGAACCGCGTCCTCGACCTGCTGCGGCGTCAGGTCGGAGTGCTGCGCGGCCAGCAGGCCGGTCAGGCCGGTGACCGCGCCCTGGAGTGCGACGACCTGCTGCTGGATTGCCTCGACGCTGTTCTTCAGGCCCCAGATCATGCTGTTCCAGCTGTCGCTGCGGTCCTGGGTGAGGGTGGTGCTCAACTCGTCCTCCTCGGTAGGGATTGGGGTCTTGGGTGCGGCGACTGCCGCGGTGCGGGTGCCGCCCAGGGCCGGGTCGGCGCTGACGGTGCCCTCGGGGTAGGCGGGGACGCCGTAGCCGTACGGGGAGCCGGGCCCGCGCCGGGGGCGCTGGCGGCGGTACACGCCGTCGCCCTCCGCGCTGCCGCCGCGGTTGCTGTTGCCCTCCACCGTGGTGATGGTGTCGGCGTCGAACGCGACGACGACACCGGTGTGCTGGCCGCCGCCGGGGCCGAGGTAGAAGGGACCGCCGAGGACGGGGTACGGCGTCCAGCGGTTGTGGCCACGCCACCAGGCGACGGCATCGAGGCAGGACGCCGTCATCGGCCAGATGCCGTCCATGCCGGTGCGGTGTGCGCCCCAGGCCTCGAAGGTGGCGCACCAGGGCTGGCCGTCGGACCATTCGAGGCCGGGGGTTTCCTCGCTGTAACGCTGGCGGTTGTTCCAGGTGCCGTCGCCGTCCCGGCCTTCATGGACGCCGACCTGACTCAGCAGCAGCCCGGTGAACTCGTCTCGCATTCGTGCCTCCCGTTCCCGGCCCACGGCAGGGTCGGTAGCGCAACCACGCTAGCTACCAGCGGAGTTCAGGCACCTCGGCTAACCGCGAGCTCACGAGCCGCGCTGGTACGAGCCCGACACCGAGCCGACGATCGACCCTGCCCCGCCGTTCCGGCCGCCGGTCGTCGCTCCCGACGTCCGCTGCACCTGGACGCTCACCTGTACCGCGTCCCCGGGGGCGTAGTACGGGGTCATGTCGATGTCGGTGGAGACGTTCACCCATGTGAAGGTCGGCGGTACGGTGCCGGCCGCGGCCTGCGTTCCGTTGATCATGATCCGGTAGGCCCCGCCCGTGTTCACCCCCGCGACCTGGTCACCCACGAACGACGCCTCAAGCCTCAACTTGGGGGCGTCGCGTGGCACGTACGCCGAGCTCACCTCCGTCCACACGGTGTCCTGCGAGTACGGGGCACAGAGGTACGAGGTGGGCGAGAACCCGACGGCGCGGAAGGGCATGGCCACGCCCTTCCGGGAGATGGCGTCGGTGGTGAACACGTACGAGCCGCTGGCGTCGTACACCGCCCAGAACTGCCCGGCAAACCCGGCACCCGTACTGGGGTTGGGCTGCCAGAGGGCCATGGTGAGCTCGTTCGCCGGCGTGTCCCGGTACAGCTGCATGCCCATCTGCGGTACCCCGTTGATGTCGGGGTTGTGCAGGTCGCCGATCCGGCACACCACCCGGTTCGGGTCCTGTACGGACATCACGAGGATCGAACTGCCCTGCCGCAGGACCAGGTTGCCGTTGGTGAGCGTCGTGCCGCTGATGCTGTTGGTGCGGGCCAGTGCCTCCACCTGCCGCTCCAGCTCGGCCACCCGGTCCTCCAGGGACTGGGACCGCAGGTACTGGGCCATCATGCCTCCACACAGGTAAGGGCCACGGTCTCGGAACCGCCGCCGCTGACCGTCACCTTGACGGTGGCGATTCTCAGCTCCTGGTTCACGCCGTCCGGGTAGTAGGGGTTGGGGTCGACGATGAACCGTGCGCTGTCGCCGACGGTGTACGAGCCCAGCACCGGATCCGCGTCCGCGAGGACGGTGAACGTTGGTGTGGTCGTGGCAGTCGAGTGCGCGGCCAGGTCCGCGGACGCGTGCGACTGGATGGTGTTCCACTCGCTGACGCCGCTGTACTTGGACACCGTCTCCAGCAGCGGCCACCCGGCGGCGAGGAGATCCGTAGCCTCGGCCTGCCCCACCACCACGTCCAGTCCCTGCCCCTGCCCGAGCGCGATCGCCCGGGTGGCCAGCAGAGTGCCGTCCTCCGGCCAGTCCGGGACGATGATGTTGCCGCCCGGGCCGTGCTGCCACGTGAAACCGGTGGCGGCGGCGCTCCGGCCGCGACGCGGGTAGTACACCTGCCACCTGCGGTAGCGGGACCCGTTGGCGTTCCACCCGACCTCGATACCCCAGTCGAACCCGTTGTCGACGGCCGCGAGTTGGCGGATCAGGTCGAGGATCACGGGCCGCTCCGACGGGTCGTACGTGCGGGTGCGGGTGATCCCGGTCGGCGCGACCAGCGGATTCGTGTCCACGCCGATCGACCCGGCGCCGGTGATGTCCGCGCCGGCATACTGCAGGAGCGACCAGACGATCCACGCCTGATCGCCGTACATGCGCTGCCCGGCCGGCACGTACGCGGTGTTCGCGCTGTTGGCGGTCAGCACCGCGGTGTCCGTCGACAGCAGCTTGTTGACGTGCCGGTACTGCCAGTACGACGGCAGCTCGGATGCCTGCAGCGCCGCCCCGTAGACCTGCCCGCCGCGCTCCAGCGGCCGGCGTGTCCAGACGATCCCGGCCCACACGATGACGCCGTCGCGGTCGATGTACAGGACGGTGCGCGTCGGGGTGGTGGCCTCCATCGGCCGGAGCGGGGCCGTGGCCCGGTTCAGCGGCAGCGTCGCCGTGCACACGCCGATCCCGTTGAGCTCGGTGCTGTACTCGACGTCCTGGAGGGGGAGTTCGGCGAGGACGCGGTCGGTGCGCAGGTCGGCGAACAGGTAGGTGTACTGGTGGGGCATCACGCGACCCGGGTGAGACGGATGTAGCTCCCGGCGTGCATGACCGTCGAGGCAGCATTGGCGGTCTGCTGTGCCCACTGGCACTTGAACGTGCCGGACGTGGCGCTGATGGTCAGCAGGCCGTCCAACTTCCCGACCAACTTCCCGCCGGCGCCGCGACCGCCGAGCGTGTACGCGGTGGAGGTGATGTCCTGGCAGTCGAGGATGATCGGGGCGGTGCTGCCTGTCTGGCTGCCGTCTTGTCCGCTGATGTTCCACGAGAACGTGGCGCTGGTGGGGCCGGCGAACCCGATCCGAATGTCGGCGTTGGAGTCGGCGCTGTAGATAAGGAATCCCTCGACGATGTACACGGCGCCGGCGGGGAGCGAGGCGAACAGCAGGTCGTTGTCGTCCTGCAGGCCGCTCGTGTTGGAGAGGCTGCGGTCCGCCGTCTTGCGGCGGACGGTGATCTGACCGAAGGTGGCGGCGCCCTGCGATTGCAGCAGGGGAATCGTCGTGCCGGCCAAGTTGGTGTAGACGAACGTATCCGTATCCGTGCGGTACCGGACCTGGCCGGGGTGCCCGTTGTCGAGGTCTGTGGTCGAGGTGACGGGCTGGATCCCGCCGGATGCGACGGTGTAGGAGCGGGCGTCGGAGATCAGTGTGTTGGTGATGGACGAGACGCCGGCGTCCACGTACACGTCGGCGATGATCGCGGCGTTCGGGGGGATGGTGCCGCGCTGGGCGGCGGCCCGGGATGCGGCGTAGGGGCCGGACACGACCTCGAACGAGGCGGAGTTGGCCGTGCCGAGGGTCTCGGCGTCCAGCACCTGGGCGACGATCGTGTCGATGCGGTACTGCGAGCCGGACGACGCACCGATCGGGATCGAGATGGTGCCGTCGTTCACGACGACGTACGCGCCGTACGCGGCGACGTCGTCGTTCTGGACGTACGCCCACCCGGAGGTGAGCTGGACCGACATGTTCGGCGTGCTCTGAGCGGCGACCTTCAAACGGGAGTTCTGGTACGACGGCTTCACGCCGTCGGCGATACTGATCGGCGACGTGGCCCGGCCCGACGTGCCGGGGTACTGCAGCATCGCCGAGAGCACCGACAGGCGGTCGACCCGGGCGGAATACGATCCGGCCTGCTGGAACGCCGGAGGGGAGATGGCGGCCATCTCGGTCCTTTCTCTACAGAGTGGCGTCGCGCCAGGTGACGGTCAGGTAGGTGGGCTGGGTGCCGTCGCCGTACGGGCTGGCGCGGTAGACGAGCGTGTTCGTACCGGGCTGCATGACGGGCCAGCGCGGGATGCCGGTGATCCAGTCGCGGCGCGGGATGGTGCCCATGTGCAGGACCGCCCGGGTCGAGGTGTCGATCAGCGCGAACTCGCCCACACCGAGGGTGGCGTTCAGCACCAGCACCGCGCCGGTCTCGGTGAGCTGGACCGTGGGGTTCACCGTGGGCCCGTCGATCCGCAGCAGCGGATACGTGGGCGTCCCACCCGCGTTGACGCACTGCAGGGTGCCTGCAGTACCGCCGGTGCCGTACACCCACGGGTACGTGCGCGGGTAGGAGCGGCCGGACGCCGGGGCATAGGCGGTGGTGGACAGGGAGTGCTGCGTCAGGGAGTAGACCAGGGGGTCAGCGCAGTAGAACATCAGGTGCGCTGTGGTGGACGACAGCAGGGTGGCGGCGTCGTACGGGATCGAACGCCGGCGCGGCTTCGCCCAGACCATCACCCCGCGGTCCACGAACTGCAGCTGCTGCGGTTCGGCGCACGGCTGCACCGCGGCCCGCAGCGCCGTCACGAGCCGCCCGAGGTCCGCCGGGTCCTGCCCGCGCAGCAGTACGGACAGGGTGATGATCCGGGCCCCGGTGTAGTCCGCACCCGTCCACGTGCCGTGCGCCTGCCCCCGGTCGACGTCGCTGCTGCGGATCTCCGGCATGTCGTCGAGGTCGGGCATGTCCGCGATGGCGTACTGGGTGCCGGGGCCCATCGTCAGGCCGCCCCAGACGATTCGTCCTGCCGCACTCATCGGAGCCCCACCTTCGAACGCCAGGACAGTTCGGCACCGACACCGGCCGCGGTGGCCTCGCCGCCCTGCAGGATGATCGTGTTGGTCTGGAACACCGGCCGTGCCGTGCCGGCGTAGGCCCCGGACAGGGCCGCCGGGGACCCGGCAAGGGAGAGGCTCGGCCCGCCGAGGGCCCCGGCGAGGCCGCCGCTGATCTGCGCCGTGACGGCGGCGAGTTGGGCGCCGAGGGCGTCCCGCCGGGATGCGACACCGGCGATCAGGCCGTCCATGATGAGCTGCCCGGCGGGGGTCAGCAGCCTGGCGTCCCGCTCCGGCGGGCCCTTGTGCGCGGCGATCCAGTCCGTCAGGTCGCCGAAGGTGCTGGCGACCTGGCCGAACTTGGATCGCACGCCGCGGAGGAAGCTGTCGATGATCCCCTGTCCGGCCTGCTCCAGGCGCTGGAACAGGTCGCCGATGGCGCTGAAGATCGCCTGCGGCACTTTGGCGAACACGTCGATCGTGAGCTGCAACCAGCCCATCGTCGCGTCCTTCGCAGACTGGAACGCGCCGGAGAAGTCGCCCTTCAGGAGCTGCGCGATCATCCGCAGCACCGGGACGACCGTGCCGACGATCGCCTGCACCAGCACCCCCGACAGGATCGTCGCGAGCTGGGCGATGAACGAGATCAGCGGCGGGAGCAGCGGCATCAGCATCGTCAGGATCTGGGCGGCGAGCTCGGCGATCTCCTGCAGCACCGGGCCCAGCGCAGTCGCCAGCTGGCCCAAGGCCTCGCCGAGTTGGGGAATGGGCAGTTCGGTGATCAGCTGGGCCAGCAGCGGCAGCACCGCGCCGGTCAGTGCCGTGATGAGCGTGACGGCGGGCTGGATCAGTGCTGGGAGCGCTGCCAGCGCGGGGGTCAGGAACGCGGCGACGGCCTGGGCGACGGCGGCGACGACGGGCTGCAACTGTCGGAAGATCGTTCCGCAGCCGGCCAGCAGGGGCTGCAGCGCGGGCAGCAGTGCGGCCGTCAGCGTGCCGAACAGGCCCAAGAGTGGGGACGCGGCAGCGACCAGATCGCCGACCGCCCCGGCGGCGGTGACCAGCAGCGGGGACAGCGCCTCGATGATCGGCATGAGCACCTGCTCCCCCAGCACGTGGACGAGCTGCTGCGCGGGCGGGCCGAGCGCTGTCAGCACCGGGCCGATCGCCTGCAGCGCAGACCCCAGCAGGGGCATGGCGGTTGAGGCGATCAGGGATACCGTCTGGAACAGGGCCGTGAGTCCGGCCTGCACCTGCGGTGTCGAGAACGCGGCCGCCATCGAGCCGGTGATCTTCTTCAGCGTGTCGAGGAAAGCGGCGCCCTGCTGCTGTGCCGGACCGAACACCGCGCCCAGCAGACGGCCCACGTTGCCGATCACGTCGACCAGCACCCCGAACTGCTGCGCCGCCGCGTCGATCGCACGGCCCAGGCCGCCCGACTCCAGGCTCGCCGCGAGTTTCGTGTTCAGCTTGTCCAGGGCGCCGCCGGCCCCGGCAGTCAGCCGGTCGAACAGCGGCGCGGCCCCGGCGCTCAACGTGACCAGCGCGGTCAGGACGCCGGACGGCACGTTGGCCAGGTTCCCCAGACCCTTCGTCGCGCCGTCCAGGGCCCGGCCGAACACACCCGACGCGCCCAAGTGCCCTGCCGTCGTGACGAGGTTCAGGGCCATCGAGTTGAGCGCGCCGGCGGCGCCGACCAGGCCCTGCCGCAGGGACGGCAGGACGGTGCCCGCGTTGTCGCGCATCGAAGCCGCGAGGCCCTCGAACAAGCGCTGCTGAACGTCGAGTTTGAGGGCGTTCCACGCGGGCTGCATTGCGATGATCTCGGTGACGAACTCCCGGGCGCTCGGGGCGAGTTTGGCCATCGCCTCGCCGAACCGGTCGACACCGGCCGCCCCACCGGCCGCCCCGGCCCCGGCCTGCTGCAGCGCCTCCGTCGCGCGGCGGATCGCCTCCTCGCCCTGCTGTGCGGTCCGCGCGACCTGCTGCTGCGCGTCCGCCAGGTTCCGGGCCTCGTCGCCGCTCCGGCGCTGCGCCAACGTCAGCTTGTCCTGCGCCTCCACGACCTTCTTCGAACCGTCCACGCCAGCCCGATTGGCGGCCTCGGTGGTCTCCTGCAGACGCTGTACCTGCGTGTCCTGCTCGCGCAGCCGCTGCACGGCCTGGTCGTAGGCGAGTTGGGCCTGCGCGCGCTGGCGGGCCGTGGACTGGTCGTTGTTGATGGTCGACTGCAGCGCGTACTGCGCGTCCTGGACCCGCAGGGTGGCCTCGCGCTGGCTCAGCATCGCGTCGGTCAGCCGGTTGCTCTGGTCCTCCAGGTCCTGCGCGGCCTCGTGCCGGGCGTCGTTCAGGTCCTGCTGCGCCCGGAGCGCGGCCTGTTGCGCGTCGGCCAGGTTGCGTTCCGCGTCGCTGACGTTCCGCAGTGCCCGCGCGTTCGAGTCCGCGGTGTTCTGGATCGTGGCGGCGAGGTTACGTTGCGCGTCGGCGTAGGCGTTGGTGGTCTGCGTTGCGGCCGCGGCGCTACCTCCGGCGGCCGGCGCGAACGCCGCCTTCAGGGTCTCGCCCACGCCGCCGAGGCCGACCTTCGCCGCGGCCCCGGCGGTCACGAGCGACAGCAGCGCCGGGGCCGCCACGGCCGCCGCCGGGGTGATCGACGCGATCGCCTGTGCCGTCCCGGCGATGATCGGGCCGAGCGCGCCGACGATCCCCGCGACCTGCGCCGCGGTGCCAGCGAAGGAGCCCAGCGACGATGCCGCGGTGCGGGCCGCGTTGGTCAGGCCGCTTAAATCCCGACTCACCCGCTCAATCTCGGCAGGGGCCTCGTGGGTGTCGACATGGACGTCGATGTCCGGCGCCACCTCGTCCACGGCATGCGCGGCGGCCGTGACAGCGGCCAGCTCGGCCATGGCCTGACCGATGCTCGCGGTGACGTCGACATCGGGGTGGGTGACGGACAGACGCTCCAGGTGCACCTGCAGGTCGAGGAGTTCGCGGGTCGCTTTCTCCGCGCTGATGTCGACGCCGATGCGTTTGTCCGCCAGCGCGGTCAGTTTGCCGCGCAGCTCGGCCAGGTCGCGGTCCGCTCGGGAGGTGTCGGCACCGACCTCGATCTCGGGCATGTGCCCGGTTGCGGCCCGGAGCCGCTCCCGCATCGCGTCGCCCAGGCGCTCACCGAGCACGCTGCCCTGGCGGGCGGCGTCGGCCTGCGACCCGGCGAGTCCGGACATGTCGATGCTCAGGCTGGTGACCAGCGCGGGCAGGTTGATCGCCGGGCCGGCCATGGTCATCCTCCGTACGGGAGTTGGGACAGGCGGGTGAGCCCGTCGGGGGTGGAGTACAGGCCGGGCTCGTCGGGCCCGAAGTCGTCGTCGGCGGCGGGGCCTGGGCCGGTGGCGAGGTTGTGCTGCTCGACCAGCGCGTACAGCTGCGCCGGCGTCAGGTCCCAGAACTCGTCGAGGCCGCGGCGCAGTGGGACGGTGGCGGTGTAGATCAGCTGAGCCCAGGCGAAAGCGTCGTCTCGCTCGGGACCGGGCTCACGTCGTTTCCCTGGCCGCCGGTGTCGAACGCCACGTTGAACGCGGCGCTCATCGCGTCGGCGTACTCGGCTACCCGGCCGGGGGCGAGCAGCTCGCCGAGGTCGGTGCCGTCGGAGGAGCGGCGGTAGAGGATGCTCTCCACCGTGCGGTGGCCGGAGGCGTCCTGGTAGTGGCGGATATGGGGGGTGAACCCTCCGGCGCGGGAGGCGAGTCCGGCTCCGATCATGTCCATCAGCGGGCCGAACGCGGTGCCGGCGGCGGCGAGCTCCATGGCGTCTTGGATCGCGGTGATGGAGCCGAAGCGTTGCTCCAGCAGGGCCAGGGAGCGGAAGTTGTAGGTGAGCGGTACTTCGGTGCAGTCACTGAGGGTGATGGTGGGGCCTGTGCCGAGGGCCTGCGCGGCGGTGAGGGTCATGGGGTGCTCCAGGGGTGGGCCTGGGGCCGAACTGGCGGCGGCCCCAGGCGGGTTGGCGATGGGGCGCGCTACGGGATGGCGACGGCGGTCTCGTTCATCACGACGTCCATCCACTTGCCGGTGGAGGCAAGCGGGACCGAGGACACCTCGAACTTCGGGATGCGGTAGTCGTCTCCCTGCATCCCCAACTCCGGGAACTTGGACAGGGTGCACTTGTAGAGGACGACGTGGACGTCGCCGCCGATCAGGTCGGAGCCGTTCGACGGGGTGACGCCCTCGATCTTGAAGTACTGCGGGGCGCTGTTGGCGGTCAGTGACCACACGGCCTTCTGCGCCGGAGTCGCGCCGGAGTCGGTGACCGTGCCGCCGAGCATCACCGCCAGGGCGTCCAGCGACAGCTTGGCGTGCTCGGCGGCGGCGGTGACGCCGTCGATGTACGTCTGGGTGTCGAGCAGGGTGTTGTCGCCGCGCAACGACTTGGTCTGCATGTTGCCGTTGATCGCCAGCGAGCGGATGCCGGGCAGGTCGACGGACGTCGCGGCGTACGTCGCGGTCCCACCGATCGGGTCGGTGGTGAGCGCGGTGATCTTGCAGTCGACGATGCTGAACAGCTTCGTCACGTGGGGCAGGCCGCCGGCCATGTCAGTTCCTCTCGCTGGGCGCGGTGTTGTCGTCTTCGGGGTCGAGCGGCGGCACATCGGCATCACCCGCGTCGGACAGGGCGACCAGCGGCACCAACTCGGCATCAGCCGCAGGCGGGCCCTCGACCGGCGCGGGCGGCCACAGCTCGGCCTGCATGTCACCGGCCGTCGCACGCACCGCGTCCGGCCACTGCACGAGCGGGTCGATCGTGTCCGTCCGCGACTGCCACGGCAGCCACCCGTCCCACACGTACTGGTAGAGACCGGGGTACCCCGGCCGGCCCGGGATCTGCACCATGCCGGTGCGCCCCGCGAACCATTCCGGGAGCCGCCACGCCGGCCATGCCGAGTCGATGTGCTGAGGGTCCGGCGGCGCCCACATGCCCTCGGCCACGCAGTACTCCTGCGGGAGCCAGGTGTGGCCGTCCGGGTCGACGTCGGGCTGCGGGCCGGGGTCCGGCTGCGATTCGTCCGGGTCCGGCTGCGGGTCGGTGGGGGTGCTCACGGGCGCTCCAGGGTGCGGGTGACGAGGACGGTGATGGAGGTGCGGACGACGTTGTCGACGATCGGTTCGCGCCGCGCGGAGATGAACTGGACGCCGTTGACGACGGACCCTGCGGGCCCGGCCTGGAACGGGCCGGAGCACAGTCGGATCACCCGGGGGACGAGGGTGTAGTCCTCGGCGTTCGGCGCGCCGCCGGCGTCCTGCGTGCGGGCCTGCTGGACGACGTCGACCTGGACCATTTCCTGGATGACCAGGTCGCGGTCGGGGTCGCCGTAGTCGCCGTTCGCGGTGGGGTGGTTGAGGTAGTTGGTGCCCTCCTGCACGGCGATGTACGGAAGGGGCTGGCCGGGGGACGCGCCGTCGCGGACGACGGGCACCGGTGCGACCTGCGGGCCGAGCCAGGCACGGAACGCCCCGGCGGTGGTGGCGGCCATCAGCGCACCCCCTTGGCGTGAGCACGCAGCAGCTCTTCGGCTCGCAGGACGGCCGGGCGCATGAACGGGTACGGGCGCGTCCCGGGATGGTTGACCCGAGCGACCGGGTGTGCGGCGCCCTTCCAGTAGAGGGCCTTCTTGTTCTTGGGGAGGATCACGTGTGGGGCGGTGCCGTACTCGACGTCCGACGCGTACTCGACGTTCGTTCCGACCGTCACGGTGTACGTGAAGCGGCCGCCGCCGACGGGGATCGCGCGGATGCTCGACCGCAGCCGTCCCGTGTCCACCGGCACCAGCGACTTGGCGGTGTTCACCATGTCGTTGGCGACCCGGTCCATCACCTGCCGGGACTCGCCGCGCAGCCGGTCGACGGCGTCGCGCAGCGCGTTCTGGAACTGGCCGGAGTCGACGTTGTACGACAGGCCACCCATCACGCACCGCCGATCAGCGTGTGGTCGTTGCGGTACAGGGACAGCAGGACGTCAGCCTGCGGGACGCCAGTGGTCGCGCGGGGCGCTGACGGCCCGCCACCTGCGTCAGCGTCCGCCCCAGCAGGTTCGATGACGACGTTGTTGCCCTCGTCGTCGACCTGGATTCCGCCCGGGGCGACCCCGCCGCCCGGCGTGCCCTGACCCGTCGCGATCGCCTGTGACCAGGCCGCGACCATCGCCGTCGCCAGGTCCACACCCGACGGCGGCGCGTCGTAGCCGAAGGACCCGTCGACCAGCGCGTCCGACCCCCAGCGCCCCCACAGCCCGGCCCAGCCGCCGGCGTACGACTCCGCGCCAGCCACGAGGTCGTTGTAGCCGAACTCGGCGAGCTGTACTGCGTCGACCTGCCCGAGAACTGCACTGCTGGTGACCCGGTACGCGCTGACCGGGACGGTGTACTCGGTGTCGCCCGGGCCCGTGCCGAGGCGCACCGCGCTGATCGTACGCACGCGGCGCGGCAGGAGGATCCGCATCCGAGAGCTGACTGTCCCGGCAACAGTCAGGTCGGTGGGCTCGAACGCCTGCTGCGTGTAGGCGTCGACGACGGCCTGGGCGCGGGCGATCCACCCGGTCACCTCGTCGTCGGTGCCGGTGCAGCCAGCGGCGCGGGCCTGGGCGACAGTGCAGTACACGGGCCGTCAGCCCTCCGTCGACGGGGCGTCGACGGCCGCCGCGAGGGCGCGCGCCACGCCCTCGGTGACAGTCGCTCCGGCAACGCAGATCTGGATGGCGCCGCCGCCGGGGTGGGTGGTGTAGGCCGGGCCGGTGCAGCCGCCGTCCGAATGGAGCGCACGGTAGGCGTCGGTCGGCGCGGGCCGGCCGACCTCGAACCGGTCGGTGTCGACCCGCTGCGGGCCGGTGGTCTTGGCGGCCATCAGCTGCCTCCGATCACGCCGCGGGTGCGCAGCGCGGCGAGCAGGTTGTTGAAGTCGGCCTGAGTGGGGGCCACCGTGAGGTTGTTGACCACCGGCAGTGAGATGCCCGACAGCAGCGCGGTGCCGCCGGACACGACCTGGACATCGACGGTGACCTGCTCCGAGCGGCGAGTGCCGCCCTTGACGAGGTTCACCTGCATGGGGACGTTGGCGGCCATTACGGCAACGCCTGGAACGTGATCTTGGTGAAGGCCTGCGGGGTGTGGACCGCTACGTTCGCGCGGCGTTCGGCCAGGATCACGAGGGTGTTGTTGATGAAGAAATCCGCGTGAGAGTCGGTCATCAGGATGGTGACGCCCTGCCGCTCCCACAGGGTCGCGCCCATGCGGAAGCCACCCATCAGCGCGGTACCGGCCGCCATCGCGACCGTGGAGACGACGGTCAGACCCCAGATCCGCGGGACCGCGTTGCCGTCCTGCACGTTCGAGATGACACGGAACGTGCCGGTAGCGGTGGTGTCGAGCTCGATGTCCTGCCAGTCGCTGGGGTTCAGCACCACGGCGTCCGGCGGGTAGAGCGCCAGCTCCTGGACGGTCTTCGCCTTGCGGATCGTGATCAGCTTCGCGTCCGTGTTCCCGGACGACGGCTGGTAGGCGTTGATGCCCGAGGTCGTGAGGATCCCCTGCATCTGGGTGCTGCCGTTGCCGGTGAGGATCTCCCGATCCAGCTTGAAGTCGAGGCCGTAGCCGAGCCGGCCGTTGATGTAGCCGACCAGCTGGCCGTTGTCGTCGGCGGCCTGCCTGGTGATGGGCACCCAGTGGGCGACGGTCTTGAGGCTGGTGGTGATCAGGTCGAACGAGAACGGGCCGGACATGGGCTTCGTCGTGCCTTCGGCGACGACCGCGGCCTTGTTCCACGTGCCGGAGCCGGTGACCGGGCCGGACGTGTCCCGCATGTACTCCAGCGTGGTGCCGTCCGAGGTCTGCCTGTCCAACAGGTTGGCGATCAGCAGCGGGTAGTCGGGGTTCTGCGGGATGATCCCCGGGAGCCGGTGGTTCTGCTTCGGCTGGGTGCCGGTGGTGACGGTGCCGGCCGGGGCATCGCGGTGCTCGACCGCGATCTTGCCGACCATGCCGGCGGCCCGGAACTGGGTGAGGGCTGCGCTGCGGACGAACGCCTCGGCGACGCTGACGGGGTGGTCCGGCGCGAACTCGGGCTGCTGCCCGGGCTGCTGGCGCTGCTGCGGCTGCTGACCGGCCGGAAGGGCCGCGGCCTCCAGCGCGCGCAGCCGGGCGTCGCGCTGCTGCGCCTGCTCGATCTGGCCGGTGACCTGCTCGGCGCGCTGCAGGAGTTCGCCGATGTCGCCGTCGTAGGAGTCATCGCGGAGCAGGCGCATGACCTCGTCGCGCTGCTCGGCCAGGGTCGGTGCGCCGCCGGCGATCGGATAGATCGGGTAGCGGCGGGTGGGGTCCTCGCCCGGGCGGGCCTTGCGGGTGCCCAGGGCGCGGCGGCGGTTGCTCATGCCGGGTCCTCTCGGTCCGTGGGACGCGGACGGCGCCCCAGTGGTCTGGGTCGCGTCCGTCTTTCACGGCCGGTGGATCGCCCCGGCAATGCCCGTGGCTTGTACGTCCGGTACGAGCGGCCCGGATGCGTAGCACGATAGACAGGAGGGTGGTGGGGGCTGCCCGGCTAACGGCCGTCAGCCCCCGTCAACGGCCCGTCAGTGCCCCGCTGCGGCGAGGGCGAGGCGGGCGGCGGCGCGGCGGCGGTCGTCTTCCTGCCCGGCGAGGCGGGCCCGCTCGGCGGCGACCTGGGCGTCGAGGTTGTTCGGCTCGCCGTCCTCGAACAGCGCATCCAGGGCGGCCCGGACGGTCTTCAGCTTCGACCCGGGGACGGCGGCCATGCGGGCGGTGATCTGGGAGACCTCGACCAGCCGCGCGCTGCGGATGTTGGCCAGCCTGTCCTTGTACTCGTCCTCGGGCAGCGCGGCCAGCGCCTCCCAACTCGGCAGGTCCGTACGGACGAACCCCACGGACAGTTCCGGCGCCGACCCGGAGCGGGCCATGGTGCGGGCGTCCCGGCCGGCAGCGGTGTCGTCGTACTGGCCGCTGATCCACAGGTGGTCGCTGCGTTCCTCCGCGCGGAACGTACCGACCGGGCGGGATGGGTCGTGCATGAAGAGGAACGCGAAGCTGCCCCGGAGCCCCTTCTGGAAGACCTTGGGATGGAACGTCGTCCCGTAGGAGTCCTCGACGCCGTACCGGCAGCCGACGCCCTCGAACGTGCCGTCCTCGCCGTCGGCGACCCGCCATTCGACGGTGTCCAGCTGCCGCAGCTCCAACTCGGCCATCAGCCCTGTCCCTTCATCAGCTTGTGCTCGGCGTAGACCTCGGCGATGCCGTCCATCAGCCCGCGGTGCGCGGGTGACAGGCGCGGCGAGTAGCGGTAGATGGCAATGCCGTCGGGGCCGGTGCGGTCGTACTCGTAGACGATCCGGCCGTTGGCCAGGGGGAGCAGCTTGGGCAGTTCGCCGTTGGCACCGCGGTGAACAGCTCCCCGGGTGCCGTCGTAGGGGCCGCGCCGGACTTCGGCCAACGGGATGCCGGGCGGCCGGTACGCCCCCTGGTACTGGGCGTGTTCGGCGGCCTGGAGGACGGCGGGGGCCTCGCCGCGCAGGAGGGTGGCCATGCTCAGTGCTCCTCGCCGGTGCCATACGGTGCGCTCGGGTCCACCTCGCGCGCGGCCTGCTGCTCGGTTGCGGCAGCATCGAGAGCGGCACGTACGAAGCAGTCCTTTGCTTCCAGGAGCTTGCGCAACCCAGCAGTCAGCTCGGGCCCGTCAGGTAGCACGGCGACCATGTGGCCGGCGAGCTGGGAGCACGCCCGCGAGGTCTCCTGAAGGTGTGTAGGTAGGTGGCTCCAGCTGAAGTAGCGCATCAGCTGCTGTGTGGCCGGGTGTCGGTTCTCGTAGGGCTGCATGACGGTCAGTTCTCCTCGTACTCGAAGGTGAGCGTGCACCGGCAGTTAATCGACTGGTTGGCGGGCGCCGCCGGATCGCCGGGCCAACGCGACTGTGACGCGGTGAACCGCTCGCCGAGCGGCACCGTGTCGCCGTTCGCCAGCCGATGCGACTGCCGAGTCCGCGGGTCGAACTGGCCGGTCTCCCGGTTTCGGGTGGCCAGCCACTTCTTGCGTACCGCCCCCGCCTGCGACGCGGCAGATAGTGCCGTCTGGTTGTACGCCCCCACCGTCTCCGTCCGCGCGATCATCTCCGCCCGGTAGTCCGACAGGTCCGTGAACACCTTCTGCAGCCGGGCCCGCAGCGCCGGAATCGACTCGCCTTCGGATACGCCATGCTGCAGCAACTGCGCCTCCAACGCCCGCTGCGTCGTCGCCGTTACCTGCCCCGCCAGCTGCTCCGCCCGATCCGCCAACGCCTGCGCCACATCCGTCTGATCGACGTCGAACCCCGGCGTGATGCCCTGCCCGCCGCGCTGCGCCGCCCGCCGGATGAACGGCGCGAGCGCCTCCACGGTGCGACGCCGCCAGTACCGCGGATCGAACAAGTCCCGCGCCCGGATGCGCTGCTCCCACCCGTCCGGGCCCGACGCGAGATCCACGCCGGCCATCTCCGCGGCCGGCACGTGATCCGGGTCCGGCGTGGTAAGCCGAACTCGTCCCTCGACCGCGAGTGCGGCGGCCTGCCCGTGCAGGACGGCCAGCCAGTCAGTGGACCGGACCGGCTTGGCCATCAGCCGGTCGAAGTCGCGCAGGACGGCGGCGGCCTGCTCCATCGCGAGCCGGCGGACGGCCGCGACGCCCTCGCCCTCGATCGCGTCGTACTCGGCCTGCACGTTGACCGCCGGGGCCGGGTCGGCAGCGCGCACCAGCTCCCGCCGCGGTTCGCCGGTGAACGTCGGCAGGCTCCGGGCGGTCTGCTCCTCGCTGCGCATCCTCTCGATCAGCTGGGCAGCCAGCACGTCGAAGTCGAGCACCGCCCGGCTGCCGGCGGCCGGAGACGCGACCGGTGCGAACGCGGCCCGGTACGGGGTGATGGTCTGCTGCCCGATCCCGCCGGGCAGTGGTGGTCTACCGATCTCGGCTCGGGCCTCGTCCAGGGTCAGCAGGTCGGCGCCGACGTTCTCGCGGACCCGGGTGGCCTGCGCGTCCTGGCCCTCCTGCAGGGCCTCGACGCTGTCGTAGTCCCAGGTCGCGTCCTCGGCGTCGGAGGGCAGCAGGCGCAGGTCGACCTCGCTGGCGATGATGTCGAGCTTCGGCCGGATGGTGTCCGACCAGAGTGTCGTCTTCGCCGCCCTCGCGTTGTCGTATGTGGACTGACCCATCAGGTAGTCCCGGGGCACGCCGAACGCCAACATCACCTCGGCCGCGTTGGCGACGCGGGACTCCAGGTAGTCCATCTCCTCGGCGGTCAGCCCGACCCGGGCGTACGAGACGCCCTTGCTGTTGCTGCCGGGCGGGGAGCCGACCAGCAGGGTGCGGCCGGCGTTCGCAGGGCCCTGCATCTCCGCGCGCCAACTGGCTTTGGCCTGGGCGTAGTTGGCCTCGGTCATCTCGCCGAGGTAGACCACGCCGGTCGGCGCCGCGCCGTTCTGGTAGCTGGAGCGCTGCCACTCGCGGGCGAACGCGTCCATGTCGACCGCGTGGCGCGCGGCCTTCCACGGTGCTAGGGCCCCCAGCGGGTCGAACGGGTGCGGGTACCGCAGCCACAGCACCTCTTCGGGGAGCAGCGCGATGCGCTGCCCGTCCGCCCGGTTGACGACGAAGCCGAGGATATCGCCGGGGGTGGGCCGGTCGGCGGCCGGCTTGTCGACGACCACCTGCACCGGGTCGTAGATGGTGTACGCGCCCTGTACGTCGCCGACGCGGGTCTCGCCGCGGTCGAGGTAGACGAAGCTCTGGCCGGCCAGCTCGCCCTGCTGGAGGATCACGTTCTTGAACACCCGGGCCGACATGAACCGGTTCGGCCGCTTGTTGAACAACTGCGACACCCAGTGGTTTTGGATCACCTCGCCCTCGCCGTTGCGCACCACCATGTCGATCGACGAGCCGTTGTCGGCGATTGCCGCGACGCACCGGTACGCGACCGCGGAGTGGGAGTAGCCGCGGGACTCCGGGTCGAGGTTGAGGGTGACGGCGGACCCGGTGCTGAAGCTGACGGGGCGCCGGTCCCGGATCGAGTCCAGGGCGACGGCGGGCGCGGCGCGGCGGCCGAACAGCGCGGCGGTGGCGTCGGCGAGGCGTCCCACGTGCAGTCTCCTCTCAGGCCACGGCGGCGAAGTTGCCGCCGGCCGTGAGCATCAGGTCGGTCAGGGCCCAGACGAGGGCGTCGAGGCGGTCGGGGGAGTCGTCGACGCCGGCCACCCAGGTGGCGAGCTGGTCTTCGAGGGTGGAGTGGCCGCCGACGAGGTGCGCGGCGTGCTGCTCGAACAACGCGGCGACCGGCTCAGCGCGGGTCTTCTTGCCGCGGCTGGCGTGCACAGTGCGGTAGTTGACGGTCGGGTCGACCTGCCGCACGACGGTCCCGATCCAGTCGCCGCCGTTGTTGACCTCGGCGACGATCGCGTCCGCCTGGTGGGCGTGGTAGGCCTGCACGGCGCGACGGACGGCGTCCAGCGGCGGCATCCGCCCGGACAGGTCGTCGATCACGTACCCGTGCTGGCGGACGGTGCCGTTGCGGTCGGGGATCGCCGCGGCGGAGCGGCCGGCGACGATGATGCCCATCTCGTCGGACTCGGTGCCGGAGGTGGCGGCGGGGTCGACAGCGACAACGACCCGGGACATGGGCGGGGCTGCGCCGACCCGGGTGGCGTCGAGCAGGGCGAAGCTCCACAGGGCGCCCTCGATGTCGGTGAGGAGTTCGCCGTCGAGTTCCTGGCGTTCCATGCGGGTGCCGGCGTACTGCGCGATCAACTTCGAGCGCATCAACTCGGGGAGATGGTGGGCGTCGCGGGTGCGGCCGCGGGTGGTGAGGACGTCGTTGCGGGCGAGCAGGTCGACGATCTCGCGCCTGGGCTTCGGCGTGGTCGAGGCGATGTAGTGCGGGCGGGGCCCAACGCGCAGGCCCATCGCGGAGTGGGTGAGCGCCGGGCCGAGGTGTCGCATCGCGGCGGCCTCCTCCAGCCACACCAAGCATCGGTTGCCGCCGGAGCGCAGGCGCTCGACGTCGTCGGGGGTGTGCGCCCCGAACAACTTCGCCTCGGCACCGGATGGCCAACGCACGTAGGTACCGCCGACGGTCGTGCGCAGCACCACCCGCGGGTCGTGGGCTTTCAGTCCTGACGGGCCGTTGACGGCCGATTCGACTGCGTCGCCCTGCGTCGGAGCGATGATCGACATGCGGTGCCCGCCGGGCAGCCGCGGGTCGCAGGCGGGCCCGTTGACGTGGCTCACCATGTACCGGGCGCACCCGTCGGTTTTACCCGTGCCGCGGCCGCCGAGCTGCAGCCACATGCCGTGCGTCTCCACCTCCCCGGGGCAGACCTGCCACGAGTACGGCGTCCACGACGACCAGCGGGCCTCCCACGCCCGGCGCGCCAACTCGCCCTCTAGGAGCTCAAGTTCCTCGGGGGTGAGCTGCTGGAGTTCGGCAAGCATGTCGGGGGTGATCGTCACTGGCCGGCCTCGACGGCGGGCAGCCTGATCTCGGCGAGCTGCTCGGCGAGCTGCATGACGCGGGCCACGCGGTCGTCGGTGACCTGCGCGTTGACGCGGATCGGGGCGTCGAGGCCGAACAGCTTCGCGTGCCGGTCGAGGGCGCGGATGACGATCTCGGCGGCGCGGGTGTCGCCGAGGGCGGCCTTCGGGAGCATGCCTTCGAACACGGTGTCGAGAATGACGACCTGCTCGCCGATCAGGGCGTCGCGGTCAACAACAGTCTCGCGGGCGCGGGCGGCCAACGCGCGCTGGACGTACGTCCATGCGGTCTTGCGGTCGACGCCGAGCTGCTCACCGATCTGGGCGTACGACATGCCGGTGCGGCGCAGTTCGACAGCGTCGTGCTGCCTGAACTGCGATTCGGTGGTGCCGCTGCTGTTGAACCTCGGTGCGCCCATCGTGCCTCCCTGCTGGGCAGGGTAGGGAGATGGGCGCCGGGGGCAGGTCGGCTAACAGCCGGCTACTGCTGCGGGGGCCACTGGCCGTACGGCGGCGGGTGCGCGCCGGGCGGCGGACCGTAGGTGACGGTCCGGGTCTTGCGGCCCATGGCGGCAGCGATGGGCCAGCCGGTGATTGCCCAGATGCCGCCGGTGCAGATGGTGAGGATGATGTGCAGGACGTGGTTGGCACCGCGCCGGGTGACAACGACCTGCTGCTTCTGCCGCTTGGTCATGGGCACACCCTGTCGGGTGTGGGGGTGGTGTGGGGGAGATGTTGCCGACCTGTGACCGGCTCAGTCGGCAGTCGGCGTGTCGTAGAACCCATCCAACTGGATGTTGAGCTCCGCAAGATCGGGGTGCTGGGCGATCTCCAGCCTCTCTGACTCCGTGAACGCCTCCATGAACGTCCTGACCGACTCGGCCGCTTCAACCATGGCCGCGTTCAGGTCTTCTCCTCAGGCTTGGAACCGTAGCCAGTTGGCGCGCAGGCGGTGCACTCGGGCGGTGAACTCGGCGTGTTCTTCGGGCGTCATGCCAATGACCTCTCGGTGTGGGGACGCCCCGGGCCAGGCCTGGTGCGGCCAGCAAGGAATCAAGCCAGGCTACGGTGCAACGGCGAGCTGCCGCACTGATTCTTCCGGCAGCCGCCGCAGCTCCGGCTCCGCTTCCTCGACCAGTCGCCGCAGAGTGCCCCGGATGAACCCGTCGGACTGCACGATCAGCCCGGCCGCCGCGATCGCCGACCGCATGCTGCTGGTGCTCGGCCGGAACCCGCCGTCGTACAGGCTCCGGATCACGGCGCAACGCGCGTCGGTGTACGAGATCGGCGTGCGCGGCGGTGCGACGGGCTTCGGCGGGATCGCTGGCGGCCCGGCCGTGACCGGGGGCGCGATCGGGGCGCTGACGGGCTGCTGACGGGGCATCTGCTGCTCCCGGTGGCCGGGGCGCGGATCGGTCGGCGCAGCAGGTGCCGGGACAGGCGTCGCGGCCAGGTGCAGCAGGTGACCCACCACGGCCGGCGGGACCGCGGAGATCAGGGCGACGAGCCACGCCTGGTTGCCCTGCATGTGCCCCTGCTCGATCAGGTGCGCGCCGATCTGCGCAGCGAGTGCCAGCGCGATGGCGAGACCGGCGCCGAGGATGGCGGATACGCGGCCGCGTGCGCCCTTGGGCCGGGAAGCGGCGACTACGGCGGCGATCCCCGCGTACGCGGACAGAGCGGCCGGCATGCCGTACGCCCAGGGGTCCGACCAGCCTGCGAGTCGAGCGAGTTGGTATTCGCCGGGGGCGCACATGGCGAGGGCGAGGGCGAGAACAAGGGGGCGGCCGGCGGTGGTTGCGGTGCGCGCGTACCAGGGGGCGTGGTAGCCCGTAGAGTTGACGGTAGCCATGGAGTGCATGCTCCTGTGGTCAGGGCCGGGCCCGGGGCTGCTATCCCCGGTGCCTGGCCCGCTTCAGTTGTGTCGCCAGTCTACTGGGAGCAGGGCGTCAACGGGTCGCTCCCGTCAGGTAGTTGGCTACGCGGCGCGCTGGAGGTATGGCTTCACCGCGGCAGAGTGCGCGGCAAGACACGCCTGGCACGCCGGTACGCCGAGCTGGAGGTGGAGCCGGTACCCGTACCGGGTCGGGCCGCCGGGGCGCTGGTGTTCCTCGATCAGCCGGGCCGCCCGATCCGCGCGGATCCGGGCCGCGTACGCCTCGTCGCATCGGTCGCACTGCTCTTGGTGGCCGATGTGCCGGCGGCGTGCGTCCTCGGTGCCGCAGTCGTCGTAGTGCTTGGTGCGGGTGATGCGGCGCCGGTCGGGGAGTTCGGTGCGGGGGGTGCCGCGGTCGTTGTCGGTTCGGCCGGCCCAGGTGCCCCATTCGGTGTGTTGGACGGCCCAGGTGTTGCAGGCGGTGCGGACGGGGCAGGTGGCGCAGAGTTCGGCGGCTTCGGTGGCGGTGTCGGGTTCGTCGAACAGGGCGTGTTGGCCGACGCAGGGGAGGAGGCCGGCGCTGGTGGGGGGGATGAAGTGGGGCAGCTGCTGCATGGCGGGGCCTCCTCCTTCTGCTTGTGGCGGGTGTTGACGGGGCGTCAGCGGGTGCTGTGCCGCTTCTTGGTGGCGCGGGCGGCGGCGCGTCGGGTCTCGCGGTTGGGCCGGGGCTCGACGTGATCGTCCTGCTCGTCCTGGACCACGTGCTCGATGGGGCGGACGACGGTGCCCCAGGTGGCGCCGGGGCGGCCGGCACGCTCGCGGGTCACGGCTGCTCGCCGAGGATCTGCTGGGCGGCGGCGGTGAGGGTCTGTTCGGGGGCCGCCGGGGTCTCCTGGCTGGTGCGGTGGATCTGGATGGCGTGGTCGAGGTTGCGGGTGCCGAGGGCGCGTTGGGCGCGGGCGGCGGTGTTGCGGATTTCGCGGGCGCGGTGGGGGTCGCGGGCGGCGAGGACACCGATCGACTGGCCGGTGCGGACGAGCTGGTCGAGGAGTTGGCGTTCGGTGCTGGTGAGCGGGCGGGTCACTCGGAGGCCTCGCTGACGAGCCGGTAGCCGGTGCGGCGGGGCTTGCCCCAGGCCCCGGTTCCGGCGAGGTGGAGGCTGACGGCGAGGATCTGGCGGGGGCGCTTGCCGGTGATGGCGTCGACGACGTGGGCGCGGGCGTCGCCGGGGGTGTAGCTGATGATCCGGATGGTGGTTCCGCTGCGGGGGTCGCAGGCGGTGTAGATCTGGCCGGGGGTGATCACGGTGTGCTCCTGGTGGTGGGGTGGCCGCCGCGCGGTGCGGCGGCCGGGGGGCGTGTCAGCGGCGGTCGAGGTCGTGGATCCAGGCCGCGCACACGGCGGCGACCTGGACCAGCTCGGCGCGGAGCTTGGCCGGATCGGACTCGGCAAGGGCCTCGTACACCTCCTCCAGCAGCACGTCCCGCCAGGCGAGGACGCCGGACTCGGCGTTGCGGTCGGCCTGTTCGCGGTAGCGGACGGCGGAGTGCGCGTAGATCGGCAGGCCGGTGCCGTCGGGGTGGTGCTGGTCGCCGAACTTGGCGAGCTGGCGGGTGCGTTCGGCGTCAATCTGCTCGGCGAACTGGCGAACGCCGGGGGTGCTGAACAGGGTGGGGTACACGTGCTGCTCCTTCGGGTTGGCCGGCCGCCTGGTGTGGCCGGCCGCCTGGTGTGGGCGGCCGGCGGGTGGTCAGGTGTCGGTGTCGAGGGCGGCGCGGAGTTGGGCGTTGCTCGCGATGACGCGGTCGAGGCGGTTGCGCAGACCGAGCCGGGCGGCGGTCTCGACGCTGAGCTCGGCGCGGAGCCGCGTGTTCTCGGCGTCGCGGGCGTCCAGATCGCCGGCCTGGGCATCGATCTGCTGCTGGAGGATGCTGCTGGACTCGGTGGCCGCGAGAAGTGCGCGGCGGTGCTGCTCGCGGAGTGCGTCCAGCTCGGCCAGCACGGCCTCGGCAAGTTCGGCGGCGATGTCGGCGGTGAGGACGGACCTCGTGGCACACAGGCCGCCGTTGATGGCCTGGGCGATGCGCTGGCGGAGGTCGGGCTCGGGCGCGGTCACCGGGTGCTCGCCTGCTGCTGGCCGCAGGTGTTGCGGTGCTCGGCCACCAGGCGGACGAGCTCGTCCTCGGTCGTGGCGGTGACGGTGGTCCAGCAGCGGGCGCAGGTGTACTCGGCGGTGTCCCAGCCCTGCTGCTCGGCCGTGGGCGGGGAGAGGGCGATCAGCGGCCGGAGGTCGTCGGGGGTGGCCATGGGTCAGCCCTCCTGCACGGCACGGGCGATGCGGGCGGCGGCGCGGAGGCCGAGCACGCGAACAGACATGGCGGGCTCGTCGGGGTACTCGGCCACGGTCCGGTCGGCGGCGGCGTCGATCTCGGCGGCGACCTCCTCGCGCACCTGGGCGCGGTGCTGGCCGATGATGTCGGCGTTGACGCCTCGCCAGATTTCGTCCAGCACCTGGTCGCGGTAGGCGTCGAGCAGCTGGTGCGCCTGGTCGTCCGGGAGGCCGATGATGTCGGCGTCCTGCTCGGGCGGATCGGTGAGGGCCGCGAACAGGGTCTGGCGGGCGGTGGGCTGGTCGGTGGTCATGTGGGTCTCTCCGTGGGTGGGTCTGGTGGGGTGGCTGGCCGTCAGGCGGCCGCGCGGGGTGCGCGCGGCCGTGGGCGAGGGTGGTTCAGGCGGCGGCGCTGCCGGAGCGGCACGCCCAGGGCGAGCAGCCGTCCGGGTCGCCGGCTTCGAGTTCGGCGTCGGCGATCTGGCCGAACACGTCCGTCTGACGGCTGGCCCACTCGTGGGCGGTGATGCGGTCGATCGGGGCCTGGTCGAGCGGGAGGCGGGAGCGGTGCAGGTAGGCCTCGCCGAGGAGCGGTTTGCCGTTGGCGTTGCCGCGGGCGTTGCCGGAGCGGATCTGCCGGTCGAACTCGACGGCGTCGGCCCATTCGTCGGGGTGCTCGTCCCGCATCTGCCGCCACTGGGCGTTGCCGTGGAACGGGCAGCCGATGCATGCGGACTTGGGGGTGGATGCCCAGCCGCGGGAGCGGAGGTAGCGCAGGCAGTCGTCGCGGGTCCATCCCGTCCGGCCGTCGGCGGCGCCGTCGAGGTCGAGCAGCGGGAAGGCGTTGCGGGCGTACTTGACGTCGGAGTCGCGGGCGCGGCCGATCTCGTCGCGGCTGATGCCGATCCACTGCTCGACGTGCAGGCTGCGCGGGACCGGGCTCGGGTGCGGGTAGCCGAGGAGCTGCCGGACCTGCGCCTTGATGGCGACGACCTTGTACTCGTTCGAGCACTGGCGTCGGGTCATGCCGTCTCCGCCGTCGCGGTTCTTGATGAACAGGGGCATGGAGGCGAAGCGGTGTGCGGGGTCGAGGGCGTCGTGGCGGATGTTGCCGCGGGTGACTCGGTGGAGCGGGATGCCGGCGGGCTGGAGGATGTCGCGCTCCAGGCGGTCGAGGTGCTGGTAGACGGCGGCGGGTTCCCAGCCGGTGTCGGCGAAGATCGCGGCGTCGAGGCGCGGGAGGCGGCCTTCGGCGGAGAGCAGGGCAGCGGTGGTGGATTGGACGCCGGCGCCGAGGGACAGGACGCGCAGGGCGGGTTCGGCGGTCATGGGATGGATACTCCGGGGGGTATATGTCGGCTGGTGGGCGGCGGCCTTGCGCAGCCATACGACGGGGTCTGGTGGGGTGGCGGGCCGTCAGCGGGCGTCGTGGGCCGCGCTGGGGGCGAACGGGAGCGTGCTGTCCGGCCAGCTGCCGATGCTGGTGGCGTGCCATCCGTCGTGGCCGGGCTGGCGTTCACAGCGGTCGAGTCTGGCGACGGGGTGGGGTGCGCTGCATTCGGTTGGGGCCGAGCGGGCCGTGTTGGCAAGTCGCAGGTTCTCGGCGAGGAGCTGGGCGCGCTCGCCCATCCACTCGTCGGAGGCGTCGAGGTGCGCCTGCAGCTTCTCGACGAGGTGCGTGCTCACGGCCTTCTCGCTGGTGAGCTGCTGCTCCAGCTCGCGGGCGTAGGCGATCAGCGCGGGTACGTCCTGCCGGGCGTGGGCGATGAATTCGGCGTCCGGGTGCGGGAAGCCGCGGCAGGCGTTCTGACCGTCCGGGAGGAGTTCGGCCGCCGTCTCCATCAAGCCGTCGACGTTGAAGCGGGGCTGGGCTCCCTGGAGGCCGTGGCGGACGAAGTCCATGACGGTGTCCCACTCATGGGTCTGGAGGCGGAGGTTGCGGTCGCGTCCGGTGCCGTACCAGAGCCAGCGTCCCGGGGTAGCAGCGTCGGTGCGGGCCTGGATGGCGTCGAGGTCGAGGGGCTGGATCATCGCGGAATCTCCATCAGGGGGTGTCGTGGGTGGGCTGGCAGATGACGTGGGTGGTGTATCCGCGGGCGGCCCAGTCGAGTTGAAGCGGGTCGCCGCAGAGCGTGCAGATCGGGATGTCCTCCCCCGGCGCGCTCCCCCCTCCCCCCTCTATAGGGGGGAGGCGGGGGGAGGGAGGAGCTGAGTGCGGTCCCCCGAACCTCCCCCCGACCTCCCCGGGGGATGTTTGACCTGCGGTTTTGTCGTTACCTCCCCCCGTGTCGGGGGGAGTTTCGGTTACCGGCGAGTAGGGGAGGTGTGGGGGGATGTCCCCCGACGGACGCGACTTCCGCACCCGGACGGCCTCCTCGGCCTTGTCCTTCCGGACCCGGATGCCCTTCTCCCGGCACCAGTTGATGACCTTCGGGCTGCCCCACGTCGGATCGACACCGGCCCGATCGAGCTGGTCGACCAGCCACTCGGTCGTGCCCTCGATCAGCGCGGCGCGGTCCTCCCACGTCATCAGGTCGTGCCGGGTCGCGCCGAACACCCAGTCCGTGCCGGCCTTCCGCGAGTGCCGGATTACGGTGAACTCGTCCGGCCCGACACCGGTCCGAGAGTGGGTCCGCTTGAGGGAGAGGATCCCGCCGCCCTGCGCCCGCAGCTCCCAGACGTGGTCGACGTCCTGGGTTTTCGCGCTGCTGCCGCGGGCGCCGCGCTCGCCGTCCTTGCCCATGTGGTCGAGGCGGATCGAGGCGATGCCGGCGGCCTTGAGCGGCATCAGGGTGTGCCGGTACAGGTTGAGCCAGGTGTCCGCGTCGTTCTCCGCGCCGGAGATGAATCGGGAGACGGTGTCGATGAACACCACCTGTGCCTGGGTGGCGGTGGCGATGGCCATCAGGTCCTGCCCGCCGCCGGGGGTGTCGAGCGGCCGGACGGGCGGGAACGACAGGTAGGTGAGCAGGCCCATGTCGTCGGGGCTCGCGCCGAACGAACGGAACCGCTGCTGGATTTCGGGGTGGCCGTTCTCCGCGTCCACGTAGGTGACCCGGATCGGCGGCTGCGCCCGGTCGCCGAGGAACGGCCGGCCGGTGCCCATCCGCCACGCCCACTCCTCGGCCAGCAGGGACTTGCCCGCCTTGCCCTCGGCGACCATGGCGATCTGCTGGCCGTGGGCGAGGAGTTGACCGGGCAGCAGCTGCACGTTCTGGTAGTTCGTGCCGAACAGGGCGTCCCAGTCGAGGGTGGACGCGAGAAGGTGCGTCGGCCCGCCGCCGGCCGCCGCGGCTGTGCGCGTCTCCTCGGCCGCTACGTGCTCGGCTATCAGCGTGTTCAGGTCGTCGGGGCGGGCGCCGCGGGCGATGGCGGTCTTGATGCGGACGGCGAGGTTGTCGGCGCGGCGGGCTGCGGCCTGCTCGGCGACGATCCCGGCGTAGTACTCGACCTCGCCGAATGCCGCAGTGTCGGTGATGGTGAACAGGTAGCCGCCGTTGACCCGGTGGCCCTGGCCGAGCGCGATGATCTCGCGGTTCACTGCGATCGGGTCGGTCGGTCCGTCGGACCGGTGCTGCTCCTGGAGGACGTTCCAGATCAGCTCGTGGGCCGGTCGGTAGAAGTCTGCGCCGCGCAGGAGTTGGGCGGCGCGGGGGACGTTGTTGCGGTCGTACATGCACGCGCGGAGCACGGCCATCTCGGCGGCCTGGTCCTCGGGGACGCGGCGGTCGATGTACTCGCCGTCGTCCTCCGGCTCCGGCGGGGCCGGGAAGGGGTGGACGTTGCTCACGGGCTGGTGCTCCTAGAAGAGGGTCGGCTGCGTCGGTGTGGGTGGGGTGCAGCCGTAGGGGCCGGGGAGGTGCGGGTGGTGCGCGCGGGCGTTCTGGCGGCCCGTCAGGATCTCGGCGGCGTCGAGTGCGTCGATTCGGCCGCCGTCGGGGAGGTGCACGGCGAGCGGGTGCGGCGTCGGGTCGAGGTGCCGGCCGTCCGGGGTCTGGAGGATGGTGGCCCCGCACCGCGGGCAGATAGTGCGCGTCGCGGTGCGGGGCGGTCTCATCAGGCCGCGTCGTTGAAAAGGCTGCCGATCCGGGTCGCGCCCGGCATGAGGGAGTCGAGGGTGCCGGCGTTGGTGCGCTGCCGGTACATGTCCTGCTGAACCTGGCGCAGCCGCTCGTCGGTGAACTCGTCACCGGCGACCTCGATCCCGACGACGCGGATCTTCACCGACGGGTCCCTGTCCTCCTCCGGGCCGGGCTCGGTGCGCTCGGCGTGGGCGATCTCGACCACGGCCATCCAGCGGCCGGCCCGCTGCTTGAACATGTGGTCGGCGTGCGGGGCGAGGGCGGCGGCGACGTCGGCGAGGACCTTGCCGTCGATCTTGATGTCGGTCACGGGGTGCCTTTCGGGTGGTGGGTGGCGAGGTGGCTGGTGTGGAGGTCTGCGGCGTGGCGGGTGTCGTCGCCGGTCAGGCGGGCGTGGTGGTACGGGGTGCAGCGGGTGCACAGGTAGTCGGCGGTCGGCCGGCCGCCGGGCCCGTGCTCGCGGATCGTCAGCCCGCCGACCCACGGCCCGCTCACGCCGCAGCCGCGAGGGCGGTCGAGCGACGGGCGGCCTTCCGGGCGCCGATGGTCTCGCCCGCCCAGATACCGTTGTCGTGGACCGAGTAGCTGGTCTCGCGGCACCCGGCCTGGATCGGGCAGCTGGCACACAGCACGCGGGCGGCGAAGATCCGGGCCCGGGCGTCGTCGCTGTCGCGTCGCTCGCCATCGGGGGCATGGAACAGCTCGGGCGCGCCGGCGCAGGGCAGGGGAGCGTCGGTACGCGGCACGAGCGGGGTCCGGGCGGCGGGGATGCGAGGGGGAAGGGTGTTCACTGGTCGGTCCCTTCGGGCCATGCCACGCCGTCGAGGGCGCGGGTGTGGGTGGCGGGGAGCTCGGCGAGGGGGTGGCCTAGGTGGGCGAGGCCCATGGCGAGCAGCACGTACGCATCGGCCTGGTCGTAGCGCCAACGGCCCTCGCACTCGATGCCGTACTGCTCGGCGACGGCCTCGCGGACCTTCGCCTTGACCTGGGTCGGCGTCAGGCCCTTCCACCGCGCCTTGCCGGTGGCGAAGATCGTCCGGTTGTCGGGCGGGCACACGGCGTACGGGATGCCGCGCTTCCACAGTTCCAGCCGGACCATCCACCGCATCGCGGACAACTGGTCGGCGCCCTGCAGGTGCGACCGGGAGAATGCGGCGCCTTCGATGACGACGAAGTCGGCGCGCCGCACGTACTCCTTGATCTGGGTGAGCTGGTGGACCATGCGGGCCTGCAGGCCGGGCTGGTTGGCGTGGATGGCTTCGGTCCAGCCGACGCCGGCGACTCCGGTGGTGCCGATGGCGACGTCGAGGCCGATGACGAGCGGCCGGGGCCCGGCCGCGGTGGGGGCGGGGGTCGTCCCGGCCGGAGCCGGGACGACCTCGGGGAGCAGCAGCTGACTCACCGTGCACCACCCTGCTGACGGGGGACCAGTGGCCACTCCGGCTCGACCACCGCCGCCGGGTCGCTCTTGCGCAGGTACGCCTGCAGCGACACTGCCTGCTCCCGCGCCCAGATGACCTGCGCCGCGTGCAACTGCTCCAGCGGCTGCCGGGCGGCCGGGTATCGGGCGGCTTGCTTGTACGCGATCCGTGCCGCGGCGAGCGCGTCCGCGCCGGCCTCGTGGGCGTCGCCGCCGAGGGCCACGCCGTAGTGGCGGGCCATGTCGATCAGCTTCCGCGAGCCCTTGCGGTACTTGTCGACGGCCTTGTCGATGACGTACGGGTCGACCACCAGCGGCTCGGCGCCCGCGAGTTCGGCCAGCGGCGGCAGGCCGTGCCGGGCGCACTCGCGGTCGAGCAGCGTCAGGTCGAAGCGGGCGTTCATCGCGACGATCGGCAGCCGGTGCGCGACGAACTCGGCCAGCTTGCTGGCGATCTCCTTCACGACCTCGGCGGCCGGACGGCCCTCCGCCCGGGCCCGCGCGGTGGTGACGCCGTGGATCGTGGACGCCTGCTCCGGGATGTCGATCCCGGGGTCGGCCAGCCAGGTGCGCGCCGCGGCGGGCATGCCGTCGCCGAGGCCGATCACCGCGGCAGTCACGATCCGGTCGGACTCGACGTCCACGCCGGTGGACTCGGTGTCGAACGCGACGATTCGTCCCAGGCCCCAGCTCACCGGGCACCCGCCTTCAACCAGCCCAGGAACTCGGCGAGCTGCGTGACCTCGGCCGATCCCGGCATGGTGCCGCCGTTGCGCTCCGCGAACGCGGCCTCGGTCGCGTCGGTGGTCCAGCCCAGGCGGCCGGCCGCCGCGATGATCTGGAACCAGACCTCGGTCGGGTCCTGGTCGTCCACGATCTCCGGCTCGATCACGCCGTCCTCGTCCGGCACCGGCGCAGCGGCCGGGGCGAACCGGGCGGCCAGCTCGCCCAGTTCGGCGGACAGTTCAGGCGTCATGTGGCCCTTGCCGTTCGCGGTCTTCCAGATGTCCCGGACGGCCGCCGCGTTGCGGCTCATCCTGGCCAGCGCCACGTAGTCCGGCATCGGGGCCTCGGTCGGGGCCGCCTCGATCGCGGCCCGCCCCGGGCCCGCAGCCGCCAACTCCGGTACGGTCCCGCGGATCTGCCCCGACATCAGCTCGGCCGGGGTGATCTCCACGTCCAACGTCGGCACCATGAACCGGTTCGTGCCCCGGTCGGTGACCACACTCTTGGCCTCCATGCCGAGCCACCCCGCCACGTACCCGCCGCCCTGCGCCAGCAGCTCGGCCGCCGGCGGCAGCTCCACGGCCGCGTAGTAGCCCTTCGAGATCAGCAGCCACTGCCCGAGCGCGGGCAGGTCGCGGAGCATCACATTCACCCGGGTGGTGATCTTGCAGTCCCGCTTCTCCGGGTCGCACAGGCACGGCCGGTCCAGCTTGTGCTCAGTCACGCCGTCGCAGCGCCGCTGGCACTTCGATCCGGCGTACAGCTCGTACCACTGCGACACCGCATCACGCGGCGGCACCAGCACCGGCAGCCGATCGACGGTGGTGTACACCTCGAACTCGGACGGGGCGCCGTTTGCCGGCGTCCACGGCCGCACCTCACCGCCGTACAGGGCGGCGACCTGCTCCAGGATCGGCCGGGACGCCGAGGTGATGCGGAACTTGTCGAGCTTCGCCGGGCGCTTGGTCGGCTTGCCGTTGGAGTCGGTACGGCCGGTGGCCACGGTGTGGCCAATCCGGATCTCGCCCAGCTGCCGCATGCGGCGCTGCAGGTCGAGGATGGGCATCAGGCAGCACTCCTCTGGGAAACAGCCGGCAGGGACAGCGCCCCGCCAACGACGGTCTTGGACAGGCCAGAGGCCCACTCGGCGGCCTCCTGGGTGACGCGGAACGCGGCGAACACCTCGTCACCGCACAGCAGCGGATACACCCGGTACCCCTCCGGCCGCAGGTGCAGGACGATCCCGGTCGAGTGCACCGCGGGCATCGGCACCGTGGAGCCGTCCCGCAGCCACGCCACCTCGGCGCGCCGGTACGCGGCCATCTGCAACCCGGCCTCCGGGTACACACCCTTCTTGTCGAGCTCGCCGCCGGTCTTCGTGTCGCCGATGAACAGCGTGTCCAGCGGCAGCGAAAGCGCCGTGGCGATTCGGCGGGACCGGAACAGGTAGTCGAGGGTCCCGGCGTACCCGAAAGTCCGGTTCCCGACGACCATCTCGGACGCCTCGAACTCGACCTCCCACTCGGCCACGAACGCCAGGAAGTTGGCGAGGAACACGGCCATCTCCGGGTCGTCAGTGGTCGCGGCGGGGATCGGCTGGCCGAGCACGTGCGCCTCGATGACGTCGTGCACCGCGCCGCCGATCTCGGCACGCTCGTCGCGCTTCCGCAACGGAGCCCGGCCGAGCCACGCCTGCTTCTCCGCCCGCTCGTCCGGCCGCAGCGACGCCGCGACGAGCTCGGGCAGGTGGGCGAATGCGACCTCGGCCACGAGGTTGCCGGCCCAGCGGGTGAGGACGTCGCCCTTGGTGCCGCCCTGGTCGAGGATGGTGGTGACGCGCCGGTACTTCTCGCCGGTGACCTTGTCGCGGTACCAGCCCTGGGACGGTCGCGGGATGCGGTCCGGCCCAGTAGGTACGGCGGTGGTCTTCCGGCGCCGCCCGGCGGCCGGGGACGCGGTGGCCCCCGGCAGCTCGGTGATCGTCATGCGGCAGTGCCGCCCTTCACAGTCGCGCCGGCGTCGATCGCCGCCAGCTGCTCGTCGTTGTAACCGAGCGCCCGGGACAGCTGCACGAGCAGCCCGTCACGCGTGACCCTCAACTGCCTGACCTGCTCGCGCAGTTCGGCCTCGGTGTCGCCGGAGCGGGCGGCGAGGATGCCGTTCGCGCCCGCCTGCACCCGCGTTGCAGCCTCGGCCTGTTCGGCACGGGCCCGGAGACGGGCCACCAGCGCGGCGGTCTCGGACTGCACGCGGCGGGAGATCCACGGCATCAGATGTCCTCCTCGGAGTAGTCGGGGCTGACGTCGGTGATGTGCGAGTGGGCATACTCGACCGCGGTGGACACCTCGACCAACAGGTCGCGGGCGTCGTCTCCGGTCACGCCGTGCAGGTCGACGGTGACGATCAAGCGACGGGTGGCCATCAGCCGGCCGCCTTCCGCTGCATCGGCACCAGCATCGGCCCGGCCGCCCGCTCGATCCGAGCCGCCAACTCCCGCGCCGTGCTGGCCGGGTAGCGGATCTCCGCGCCCCCCAGGCGCTCGATCAGCTCGTCCAGCAGCGCGTCCAACTCCGGGCCGCGCGCGCCGTCGATCACGGCCAGCTCCTCGGCGACACCCTCCGGGTCCTCCACACACTCGGAGGCCAGGGCCTTGACCAGCGCCCGCACCACCAGGTACGCGTCGACCTCTGCGCCGGCGGCCGTCGAGCGCACCGTCAGCCCGTACGGCAGCCCGGACGGATCGATGGTTGCCGGCCACGCCAGCATCCCCGCGTCGTGCAACGCGGTGGCGGCCTTCGCGGCGGCCCGCGGGCGGATCCCGCACCGTGCGACCAGCGCGGCGGCCTGCTTCTTGAGCAGGGGCATGTGCTTCATCAGCTTTTCCCCTTCCGGGAGTTGCGGGCCCGGCGCCGCAGCACGGCCTGGGCCACGGTGTCGTACAGGCGGATTACGACCATCACCAGCAGGCCGACAGCGAGGATCAGCACGACCGTCACGCCGCCACCCCCGGCCGGTGTGCGTGGTGCGCGATCTCGCGGGCCTGGGCCTCCTGCACGCGGAGCCTCGCCGGGAACATCGCCCGCACCAGCGCCGTGTCCGGCAGCACCTGCTGCTCGACGGTGACGGTGCGCACGAACACCCGCACACCGCCGCCCCTGATCGGGCCCAGGCCGAGCATCCAGTCCAGACCGCCGAGGCCGTACAGGTGACCGTCCTCGCCGCGGACCTGACGGGACGACATGGACACCGAGCACCGCGGGTACGCGGCGTACCAGGACGACAGCGCCTCGATCGAGTCGACCGTTAGCGTCACCGACAGGCCGTCAGCGGCCAGGTGCGCCTCGTGCAGCTGCACGCCGGGCGTCGCGACCTGGTCGTACAAGGCCTGGACGCCGGCCATGATGCCGACGATCCGGGCCGTCAGCGGCAGGGTGCCGGTGGGGATGGTGGCGGGGTCGGGCCCGGCGAACGGACTGGTGGAGCGGGTAGGCTGGTTCATGACCTGCCTCTCCTTCTCTGTGAGTTGGTGTTCTCGGGGTGGGTCGCTGGGCTCTCGCGGGCCGGCATCCGGGTGCCACCGGTGTCGCCGGGCGAGGGCCCGACCCAGTTCTGAGGGTCAGTCAGGCGGCGATGGGGGCGGTTTTCTTCATCTCGCGCTCCAGGCGGCGCTTCTGCGCGGCGAGCAGGGCGAGGCGGGAGAAGTAGGCCTTGCGGGCGTGCTCGGCCCGGCGCAGCCGCTCCTCCGGGGTGAGCACCCCATCGGGGTCGACCTCGCCCTCGAAGCGGGCCATCGCCGCAGCGCGGGCCTTGGCCGTCCGGCTGCTCGGATCGGCGGTCTTCGCCCAGCTGGCGTGGGCTCCGAGTCGAGCGCGGAGCTTTCGCTCTCCGGGGGTCATCACTTTCTACTCTCCTCGTCTGCATCCGTGGATGCGGATGTACTTGGCGAAAAAAGGGAGGCCCGTCGAACGCCAACCGCGGCGGCGATCGAGTCGGCCTGAGCCCTGGTGAGGGTGGGGCGCGTACCTGTGGTGAGGCGGTGAATCTTGCTCCAGGAGACGCCGGCCACTTTCGCGAGGCTCCGGACGGTGTGAACCGCCCCGTCCGACCCGGGGTGCTTCATCAGCCGTTTCAGGAGATCGCCATCGTGGATCCTGTATCGCATTGAGGCATCGACCGTCCTGGTGTTCATCCGCATCTGCGGATAGAGATAGCTAAGCACAGCGCTCGACCGGTGTCCAGAACCGCGACAACCCATCCATGGGGCGTCCACACGAGCGATCCTTTTGAGTCTCTTAAGCGAGGCCGGGTAGCCGTACCCATCCATGGATGTGGACAATGTGCACGACGGGTACGCGCCAGCGGGGCATCCGACGCCCCGCGCGCACCCGCAGACATGGAGACTCCGAATGGCTTCGGACGAGACCTTGGCCTCGCTCGTGAGCGAGCAGGCCGGCGCCGGTCGTCGATACACCTTTGCCGCTCTGTCCGAGCGGAGCATTGATCCCCAGAGCGGGTATCGACTCAGCCATAGTCAGCTGCACAAGATTTCCAAGGGTGACCTGGTGAAGATCAACCCGGAGTTGATCAGGGCGCTGTCCGAGGGGCTGTCGCTCCCCTGGGATCGGGTCGCCGCAGCGGCCGCCCGGCAGTACATCGGGTACGCGGTCGAAGATCCAGGTGTGAATGCTGCGGAGGGTGTTGCCGTTCGCGTCGCCCGTGCACCCGGTGCCAGCGGTGGCACCTCGCGCAGTCAGGACTTCGTGAACGAGGTGCTGGCGGAAGAGTCTGACGAGGCGTGAGGCGGGTCGTGCGTATCGACTCGGTGAAGTGACTCCCGTCACTCCAGTTCCAGGCGTATTGTGTTGCTGCCTCGTGCAACTCGCACGCGCGTTCGACTCGCCCAGCCGTGGAGAGACGCGCGGGGACAAGGGGGTCGAATGACCGAAGTGACCGTCCGTCTCAGACTGCTGGATCCGGGGTGTCCGGCCGTCCTGGTTGAGACGGCGGACCGCGTGGCCATCGCTGTCGACGAAACCGACCCCTTCGCTGCCTTGAGCGCCCTTGCCGCCCTGATTCAGGAGCGGTTCGACACTGGGGCGTGGGAGAGGGCCGCTGCGTCATCGCAGTGACCCTCTCGGAGCCCCAGCTACCGCCCGTACAGGCGGTCGCTGGGGCTCAGCTTCTTGTGCTCCTCGCGGGCCCGCTCTCCCGCCGCTGAGGCTCCGTATCGGCTCAGCATCTCCCGCGACCGCCAGCCCGTGATCCGCATCAAGGCGTCCTCGTTGCCACCCCGGAGCTTCCACTGGTGTGCGAACGTGTGTCGGAACTGGTGAGGATGGATGTGGGGCAGCCCGGCGGCCTTGGCGCGGCGTTCGACGATGTCGGCGATGCCCCACTTCAGCATCCGGCGACGGGTTTTGACGCCGATCCACAGCGGGTCGTTGGGCTCCAGCGGTCGACCGATGTGCTTCGCGTAGGCCCGCAGATACCGGTCGACCGCGACGGTGGTCTGACGGCCGATCGGCACCCGGCGCTCCCGACCGCCCTTGCCAACGACGGTGAACTCCAGGACGTCGATGTCGATGTGCACCACGTTCCGGACAGTCAGCTCGGACAGCCGGATCCCGGTGTCGATGAACAGCATGATGATTACGGTGTCGCGCCGGGACTCGAAGTCCTTGCCGGAGCACTGCTTGAGGAGTCGCAGGAGGGCGTCGTCCGGGATGACCGGGACATCCTTCTCCGGGACGATCGGCGGCTGCATGGTCCGCATGGGGGAGCGGTCCAACTCCTCTTCACCGACCAGCCAGTTGAAGAACGTCTTGAGGGACCGGAATGCCTGGTGCGCGTTGCCCGGACTTGTTCGCTCCAGCACCGTGGTGATGTGGCTCTCGACGTGCTCGCGGTGGATCTCGTCGAGCTCGGTGGGAATCGGCTTCGCCTTCTCGTCGGCCGGCCGGTACGCGCGAATGGACTCGGCGAGCTGCAGGCCCGCATGCTCGTAGATCTTGATCGTGTTCGGGCTGAGGTTGCGCGAGCGCAGGGAGCGCACCCATGACCCGACGAGCGGCGCCAGGTCGTACGGGTCGTCAGCGGGTGGCGATTGGAACGTCAGAGCCGTCGTGTCTGCCATGGCGTTACGCTAGGTGAGCGAGGCCTATTTGACTAGGCGGTTGGCCTGTATCCGCTGTACGAGGTCCTCAGCGGTGTGGGCAATGGCCGTTTTCGCAGGTCGCGCCCAGTGTGTGCCCCCAGCAGGATTCGAACCTGCGACCTACCGCTTAGAAGGCGGGTGCTCTATCCGCTGAGCTATGGGGGCCGGGGTCGTGACGTCGGCCCGCTTGCCGGGCCTTGGCACCGGGACGGGATGTTCCGGGACAGGATACGGGTGTTCAGTTCCGCCCCCTGGACTTCGAAGACCGTGTCGGCCTCCACGGGGCGGTCCGATAATCGCAGGTAGTGCCCCGGTGCGCAGCGCCCTGCGGCGTCCTGGAGCCGGACGTTGTGCAGTCGTTACGGGGCTGTCTCCCCACCCGTTATGCATTCGGTGCGGCAATCCCTCGAACCGGCCCGCGGGTGGGGGCATGTTTTGGGGTTCGTTCGGGTGGATGACATGGACGGGGCGACTTGACGTCCACTCGTTCGGGGTTTCGGCGGTGGCGTCCGGGTGTCCAGCGGGTGCACGCCAAGCCTTGTCGTGGACACGCCCTCCGGTGTACGTCACGTCAAGTGATCGAATCCGAACAGGGAATTACGGGTATTTCACTCGTCCGAGGTATCCCGGTTTTCCACAGGGCCGAGTTTTCCACAGGAGAAGGGAAGTTACTGGTCCGAATTCGCCGACCGGCGGAGGATCTGTCCGCGGCGGAAATCCCGTCGGCGAATTGCGGGTCGGCCGGTTCGGCGGCCGGAGAACGGAGGCGGGGAAATGGACGGCGCGCTGGTGACGATGGTCGGTTATGCGGCCTCGAATGTGACGTACCGGGAGACGGCCGGCGGGGTGGCCGTCGCCAGCTTCCGGCTGGCCGCGACCGAGCGGCGCTTCGACCGGGAGCGCGGCGACTGGTCGGACGGCGAGACCACCTGGGTGACGGTGGTGGCCTGGCGGCGGCTCGCGGTCAATCTGGTCGGCTCGGTCGGCAAGGGGGACCCACTGGTGGTGAGCGGGCGGCTGCGGGTGCGCGAGTGGGGAGAGGAGAGCAGTCGGCGCACCGAGGTGGAGATCGACGCCCGCGCGGTGGGTCACGATCTCACTCGCGGCACCGCGCTTTTCAAGCGCGCGGTGGAGCCCCGCGCGGTGGAGCCCCGGGCAGTGGAGGCCAAAGCGGCGACGGCGCAGGGCAGTTCGGGGGCGGAGTGGCCGACCGGTCCGGCCCGGGGCGGGTCGCGGGCGGTGCGACTGGTGGAGGAGGCGGTGCCGGAGTGGATCGTCCAGGCGGTGGCGGCCCGCCGGGAGGCCGAGGCGGGGGGCCCGGCGGGCAATTCGGCCGGCGGCCCGGCCGGCGGTGCGGCGCGCGGCGGCGCGGGCGGGCCGGTCGGCGGCGGCCTCGGCGGGGCTGCGGGGCCGGGAGGTTCGGATGTGACGCAGGAGGTTCTGAACTGACGGATTCTGGGCGCGCGAGGCACCGATCGGTGCAATCCTGATTGCCGCGGCGGCGGCTCGTGACTTTATGTCGACTCATCAACTCCCGCTGGCAGTGCGCTCCTTGATAACGAAACAGCCACGATATCGTCCTGATTTGCTACGGCCGCCGAGCGCTCGGGTCGCGTCAATAGGATGCGTCTGGTCCACACACGTGCAGCGGTGCCACAGGGGGTGCCGCTTTGCAGGGGGCGGGTTGCCACCGGCACGTCGCCGCCCGGAGGGATCGCACATGTTCCACAAGCAGAGGCGGGCTGTCTCCCGCATCGTCGCTGTCATGCTCGCGTCGGGTCTGGTCGTCGGATCAGGGCTGCTCGCCACCGGTGCCGCCGCCGCGGCCGACACCCCTTCGGGCGTGACCGGAAAGCTGGAGGGCGGGGTCAAGTACGGCGAGCGGATCGAGTCCGAGACCCGCCCGGGCCACTGGGAGCCGGTCACCGCAGGTCCGTTCACCCTCAAGGTGACCGGCACCGAGTCCGCGCTGGACGTCTACTGCATCGACCTGCTCAACCCGACGCTCACCACGGCGACGTACCACGAGACCGATTGGGCCTCCACCTCGCTCTCCCAGCCGGCCAAGGTCAAGGCCAAGGCCGGTCCGAAGATCCAGTGGATACTCGAGAACTCCTTCCCGAACATCGACGAGGTCGCGCTCTCCAAGTCCTCCGGGATCGACGGGCTGACCAAGAACGACGCCGGTGCGGCCACCCAGGTCGCGATCTGGCACTTCTCCGACCCGAACATTCCGGTCCGGATGGTCGGCGACTTCCCGAAGACCACCAAGCTGATCGACTGGCTGATCGCCCAGGCCGAGGCGAAGGGCGGCTCCGAGGAGCCCAAGCCCACGCTGGCGCTCAACCCGAGCGCGGTCGGCGGCAAGAGCGGTGAGACGCTCGGCCCGATCACCGTCAACACCGGCGGCGGCGCCGCCGACGTCGCGGTCGCGCTCGACAAGAAGGGCACCGACGCCGGCCTCGCCCTGGTAGACAAGAACGGCGCCCCCGTGAAGACCGCCAAGAACGGCGATCAGCTGTTCGCGAAGGTCCCCGCCGGTGCGGACGCCGGCAGCGCCGGCATCACCGCGGACGCCAGCGCCACCATCAAGCTCGGCCGCGCGTTCGTCGGCGACGACAACGGCAAGCACAGCCAGACGCTGATCCTGGCCGGCACCAACAAGGTCAAGGTCCACGCCCTCGCCACGCTGGCCTGGGCTCCCACCGGCGCGATCCCGGCCGTCACCGGCAAGGTCGACTGCACGCAGGGCGCGCTGGTCCTCACCGTCTCCAACAAGGGCGACCAGGACTGGAAGTTCACCGTCGGCGGCAAGGACGTCACCGTGAAGCCCGGCGCCACCCAGGACGTCGTCCTGCCGGTCGCCGAGGACACCGCCTACAACTTCACCGTCACCGGCCCGGCCGGCTTCTCGCAGACCTTCAGCGGCGTGCTGAACTGCAAGACCGACAGCAACACCGTGCCGCCGTCCACCCCGGCGCCCAGCTCGTCCGGCCCTGAGCTGGCCACCACCGGTGGCGGCATGGGCACCGGCGTCACCGCCGCGATCGCCGGCGTCCTGGTCGTCGCCGGTGGCGCCGCGGTCTACGGCCTGCGCCGCCGCGGCCGCCACAGCCGCGCCTGACCCGTACGCCGACCGATCACCCGGCAGCCTGCCGGGTGATCGGCCCCCGGCCGGCCCCGCCCCCGCACCCGAGGGGCGGGGCCGTTCGCATCCCGGGCTGCCCCCGCAGCAGGCGGTCCGCAGGCCGGCCGGTTCCCGCCGGGCCCGAAGGGCGTTCGGGGCGGCACCGGCCTTACGGCACAATGGAAGGCTGCAAGCCGATTACTCGACGACGACGCCGGAGCGATCTCACGTGGCGGAATACATCTACACCATGCGCAAGGTGCGCAAGGCACACGGCGACAAGGTCATCCTTGACGACGTGACGCTCTCCTTCCTCCCCGGGGCGAAGATCGGCGTTGTCGGCCCCAACGGCGCCGGTAAGTCCACTGTGCTGCGGATGATGGCGGGCCTGGACCAGCCCTCCAACGGCGACGCCTTCCTCTCGCCGGGCTTCACCGTCGGCATGCTCCAGCAGGAGCCGCCGCTGGACGAGACGAAGACCGTGCTGGAGAACGTCCAGGACGGCGTCAAGGAGACCAAGGGCAAGCTCGACCGGTTCAACGAGATCGCCGAGCTGATGGCGACCGACTACTCGGACGCGCTGCTCGACGAGATGGGCAAGCTCCAGGAAGACCTGGACCACGCCAACGCCTGGGACCTCGACGCCCAGCTGGAGCAGGCCATGGACGCGCTGGGCTGCCCGCCCGGCGACTGGCCGGTCACCAAGCTGTCCGGTGGCGAGAAGCGCCGCGTGGCGCTGTGCAAGCTGCTGCTGGAGCAGCCCGACCTGCTGCTGCTCGACGAGCCCACCAACCACCTGGACGCCGAGTCGGTGAACTGGCTGGAACAGCACCTGGAGAAGTACCCCGGCACCGTCGTCGCAGTCACCCACGACCGGTACTTCCTGGACAACGTCGCCGAGTGGATCCTCGAACTCGACCGCGGCCGCGCCTACCCGTACGAGGGCAACTACTCCACCTACCTGGAGACCAAGCAGACCCGTCTCAAGGTCGAGGGCCAGAAGGACGCCAAGCGCGCCAAGCGGCTCAGGGAAGAGCTGGAGTGGGTCCGCTCCAACGCCAAGGGCCGCCAGGCCAAGTCGAAGGCCCGCCTCGCCCGTTACGAGGAGATGGCGGCCGAGGCCGACAAGATGCGGAAGCTGGACTTCGAGGAGATCCAGATCCCGCCGGGCCCGCGTCTGGGCAGTGTCGTCATCGAGGTCGACCACCTCAACAAGGCCTTCGGCGAGAAGGTCCTGATCGACGACCTGAGCTTCACCCTGCCGCGCAACGGCATCGTCGGCATCATCGGCCCGAACGGCGCCGGCAAGACCACCCTGTTCAAGATGCTCCAGGACCTGGAGACCCCGGACAGCGGCACCGTCAAGGTCGGCGAGACCGTCAAGATCAGCTACGTCGACCAGACCCGCTCCAACATCGACCCGAAGAAGACCCTCTGGGAGGTCGTCTCCGACGGTCTGGACTGGATCAACGTCGGCCAGGTCGAGATGCCGTCCCGCGCCTACGTCTCCGCGTTCGGCTTCAAGGGCCCGGACCAGCAGAAGCCGGCCGGCGTGCTGTCCGGCGGTGAGCGCAACCGCCTCAACCTGGCGCTCACCCTCAAGCAGGGCGGCAACCTGCTGCTCCTCGACGAGCCGACCAACGACCTCGACGTCGAGACGCTGTCCTCGCTGGAGAACGCGCTGCTGGAGTTCCCCGGCTGTGCCGTGGTCATCTCCCACGACCGCTGGTTCCTGGACCGAGTGGCCACCCACATCCTCGCCTACGAGGGCGACAGCAAGTGGTTCTGGTTCGAGGGCAACTTCGAGTCCTACGAGAAGAACAAGATCGAGCGCCTGGGCGCCGATGCGGCCCGCCCGCACCGCGCGACCTACAAGAAGCTCACCCGCGGCTGATCCGCGGACGCACCGGCGGCCCGGCAGCCCACCCCTCGGGGGCGGACTGCCGGGCCGCGGCCCGTAGGCTTCCTGTGGGTCCACCTGATGTGAGGAGAACACCGTGGCACGCCACATCTACGCCTGCCCCCTGCGGTGGTCGGACATGGACGCCTTCGGTCACGTCAACAACGTGGTCTTCCTGCGCTACCTGGAGGAGGCCCGGATCGACTTCATGTTCACCCAGGCCGCCGAGGCCGGCGCCGGGGAGTTCGCCGGCGGGTCCGTGGTCGCCCGCCACGAGATCGACTACAAGCGGCCGCTGGTGCACCGCCCCGAGCCGGTCACCATCGAGACCTGGGTGACGAAGATCGGCGGCGCCTCGCTGACCGTCTCCTACAAGATCAAGGACGTCGCCGCGGACGGCACCGAGACGGTCTACGTCACCGCCTCCACCGTGGTCGTCCCCTACAACCTCGCCGAGGGCCGGCCGCGCCGGATCAGCCCCGTGGAGCGGGAGTTCCTCGGCCGCTTCATGGACGAGCAGCCCGCCGGCTGCGCCGCCTGACGGGCCCGGCCCCCGACGCCCCGAGCCCGCCGCACTGACGAAACGAGCTGAACGCCCGGTGATCGCGCAGCCCCGCCTCGACCTCGCCGACCAGGGGGAGGCCGCCGACCTGGCCGCCTTCCTGGGCCGGCTGCTCCGCTTCGACCGGGCCGCCGCGGTCCGCCTGCAGGCGGTGCCGGGCGCGGACGGCGGCGGGGTGCTGGCGGTGTTCGGGCGGCTCCCGCTCGGCGGCTCGGCGGTGCTCGCGGTGCGCACCGTCCGACTCACCGGCGAGCTCGCGGCCGCCGATCTGACCGTCTCCGCCGGACAGTTGATGGACTCCGTGGACGAGCCGGGCGCGAGCCTGACGCTGCCTGCCCCGGTCACCGGTCCGTCCTGGGCGGGCCTGCTGCCGCCGCGCTCCGGCTGGCAGCCGCTCGGGCAGCCGCCGGTCGACCAGGTGATGGACGAAGTGCGCACCGCCGTCGCGGAGTTCAAGCAGCGCACCGCCGAGGTGCCGGAGCACCACCGGAGTCGGGAGACGGTGGACGCGATAGCGGACGAGATCTGGTCCCGGCCGCTGGGCGCGGCCGAGGGCCTGCCGCTGCGGGCCGCGCACGCCGCCCACGCGATCGGGTTCCTGCGCCCCGGCGCCCCGCTGCGCGCGCACCGCTCGGGCCCCTGGCTGCGGTTGGACGCCCCGGCCGGCTCGGTCGCCCTCCGGGCGGGCGGCGCCCCCGGCGCGGGCCTCGGGCTCAGCCCGCTGCGCTGAGACTGCGGAACTGCGGAATGCGGAACGGCCTTCTCAGCCCGCCGTGTTGATCATCGAGGCGGCGGCGTACGTCATGTAGTGCCACAGTTCGCGGTCGTCCTCGGCGGGCAGGCCGAGCTGGTCGAGGGCGGCGCGCATGTGGCGCAGCCAGGCGTCGTGGGCGGCGCGATCGACCTGGAACGGGACGTGGCGCATCCGCAGGCGCGGGTGGCCGCGCCGCTGGCTGTAGGTGCGCGGGCCGCCCCAGTACTGCATGAGGAACAGCGCGAAGCGCTCCTCGGCGGGGCCGAGGTCCTCCTCCGGGTACATCGGGCGCAGCAACTCGTCCTGGGCGACGCCCTGGTAGAACAGGTGGACCAGTCGGCGGAAGGTCTGCTCGCCGCCGACGCGGTCGTAGAAGCTCTCCTGCTCCGCCGCCGACGGCTGCCCGGTCTCCTCGTGTGCGGTGTCGCGTCCGGTGTCAGTCACCTGTCCATGGTCGCAGACGCCGACAGGGGTCGTACACCGGGACTTTCGGTGTACGACCCCTGTCACGGGCGGGGCGGAGGCTACGCGTCGTCCCAGTTGAAGAAGCGCCAGGCGACGGCGGACAGGACCACCGTGAAGCCCAGCAGGATGCCCATGGCGGGCAGTGCGTCGGCGATGCCGCCGCCCTGGCTGAGCACCGACTTGGCGGGGGTGATCAGGTAGCGCAGCGGCAGGGCCCTGGAGACGTCCTGCAGCCAGCTGGGTGCGAAGTCCAGCGGGATGAACGCGCCGCCGAGGAAGGACATCGGCAGGATGATCAGCTGGTTGATGCCGTTCGCGGACTCCTCGGACTTCGCCAGCGAGCCGGTGACGAGGCCGATCGACATGAAGGCCAGGGTGGCGCAGACCACCAGCGGGATCACCAGCCACCAGTTGCCGGTGAGCTTGAGTCCGAAGTAGTCGAGCTGCGCGACCGCGAGGAACAGCGCGGTCTGGGCGAGCGCCACGATCACGCTGACCAGCACCCGGGCGCCGACGATGGTGCCCGCCGAGATGGGCGCCAGCCGCAGGCGGCGCAGCACCCGCTTCTTGCGCCAGGTCACCAGGGTGAACGAGGCGCCGTAGACCGCGCCCATGGAGACGGCGTAGGCGAGCAGGCCGGGCGTCAGGTACTGGATCGGCTTGGTGGAGTCGTCCTCGACCTTGGTGGAGTCCAGGGTGAACGCCGGGGTGGCGTGCGAGGCCATCTGGTTGGCGGTCTGCACCAGGGAGTTCATGATGCCCTGCACGGTGCCGGCCTTGACCTGGTCGGCCTGGCTGAAGCGGAGCACCAGCTTGCCGTCGGGGCCCTCGGTCACCAGGCCGTCGAGCTCGCCCTTCTTGACCTTGGTCAGGGCGGATTCCTCGTCGGAGAAGGTGGTGATCTCCAGGACGGACAGCGGGCCGTCCTTCTGGTCCTTCAGCTGGTCGAGCAGCTTGACCTGGCCGACCTCGGCGACCTTGACGTGCGAGGTGCCGCCGCCCTTGTAGAGGACGCCGAACAGCACCAGGAACATCAGCGGCAGCGCCAGGGTGAAGAACAGGGTGCCCTTGTCGCGGACGAAGCCGAGCAGCATGACCCGGGACAGTCCGACGAAGGCGTTGGCCTTCTCCGTCCCGCCGTCGGCGGCTGGGGAGGTGCGGGCCTGGTCGGTGGCGGTCATGCCCGGTACTCCCGTCCGGTCAGCTGGAGGAACACGTCCTCCAGGGTGGCGCCGCGGACTTCGAGGCCGCGCAGCGCGTTCTCCTCGGCCAGCATGGAGAGCACCGGCCCGGGCGCGTGGGTGGACAGGGCCAGGGTGGTGCCGTCGTCCTCCAGGTTGCTGAACGTGGCGCCCGCGGTGGTGAGCAGGTCACGGGCCCGGTCGGCGGTCAGCATTCCGGATTCCACCCGGATCCGGACGGTGTCGTCGATCTCGCGGACCAGCGTGGCGGGCGCTCCGGTCTTCAGCACCTTGCCGTGGTCCATCACCGAGACGCGGTCGCAGAGGATCTCCGCCTCGTCCAGGTAGTGGGTGGTGAGGACGACGGTGCGGCCCTCGGCGTTGATGTCGCGCAGCAGGTCCCAGAGGTTGCGGCGGGCCTGCGGGTCGAGGCCGGTGGTCGGCTCGTCGAGGAACACCAGCTCCGGGTCGTGCACCAGGGCGCAGGCGATGGACAGGCGCTGGGCCTGGCCGCCGGACATCTTGTCGGTCAGCACACCCGCGGACTCGGTCAGGCCGACCCGCTCCAGCATCGTGTCGGCCGCCTTCGGGCCGATGCCGTAGAAGGAGGCGAAGGTGCGGATGGTCTCGCGCGCGGTCAGCTTGTTGAAGAACGCCGACGCCTGGAACTGCACGCCGATGCGCGGCAGCAGCTTGGCGTTGCGCGGCCACGGCGACATGCCGAGCAGCTCGACGCGGCCCTCGTCGGCCTCCCGGATGCCTTCCAGGATCTCCAGCGTGGTGGTCTTTCCGGCCCCGTTCGGCCCGAGCAGGCCGTAGAATTCGCCGACGGCGACGGAGAGTGACACTCCGTCAACCGCCTGTACGTCCCCGTACCGCTTCCGGATTCCGTCCGCGGTTATTGCTTCAGTCATGGGCCGAAGCGTAGGCGCTGGGGCGGCCCCCACGAGCGCATTTGTATGAACTTTGATCGCTCGGTGATGGTTGGGCATGCCGACCGGCGGCGGGGAGGCAGGCTCCCCGCCGCCGGTCCGGCGTGACGCTCGGTCAGGCCCGGTGCACCGTGATGGTGGTCCAGGCGCCGATGTGGACGCGGTCGCCGTCGTTCAGCGGGATCGCGGTGTGCGGCGGCAGGGTGTCCGGGCCGCCGTTGAGGGTGGTGCCGTTGGTGGAGTCCTGGTCGACCACCACCCAGCTGCCGTCGGGCTGTTCGGCGAGCAGGGCGTGCTGGTGCGAGGCGCCCGGGTCCTCCGGGGAGACCGACAGGTCGATCTCCGGCACGGTGCCGCGCTGCTGGCTGCGCCGCCCGATCCGCAGCTGGCCCCGGCCGGTCAGCGGGATCCGCCGCTCCGGGGTGTACGGCGGGAAGGACAGCCCGGCCGCCTCCGGGCCGCTGCGCGCCATCATGTCGTTGAAGTAGTCGGGGTCGGCGGCCACCACGGCGACCCAGGCGGTGCGCTGCGGAGCGGCCGGCGGCTGCCCGTGACCCTGGTGGCCCGGCTGGCCGTGCTGGGGCTGGCCGTGCTGGCCGTGCTGGCCGGGCTGGGGCTGGCCGGGCTGGGGCTGGCCGTGCTGTCCGGGCGGGGTGAGCCGGAACGAGGTGCCGAAGTCGTCGCCGCCCTGCTGCGGGGGACGCTGCTGCTGTCCCGGCTGTCCCGGCTGCGGGCCGGTCGGCTCGGCGTAGACCGGGCCAGGGCGCTCATAGTCGCCGTCAGGGAAGGCGGCGGGCGGGCGCTTGTCGAACGAGGGCGCGCCCGGGTAGCCGGCGGCGGGCGCGGGCTGCTGGTAGCCCGGCCGCTCGTACGGGGACTGCGGCTCGTACGGCGACTGCGGCTCGTACGGGTTCTGCTGCTCGTACGGCTGCTGCGGCCGCTCGAACGGCGTCGGGCGTTCGAAGCCGGCGGGCGCGGGGGCGGCCGGTTCGAACGCGGACGGCTCGAAGCCGGCGGGCGCGGCCGGGGGCGCGGAGGGCGGGAAGCCGTAGCCGTGCTGCGCGGACGGCGGGGCCTGCTGGGCCCGCCCCTGCTCGGGGCGGCCGTGCGGGCCGCCGACGGGCTGCGGCGCGGGCGGCGACTGGTGCCCGACCGGGGCGGGGCCGCCCGGCGGGCGGGCCGAGGTGGCCAGGTTGTAGTCGTACCCGCAGTCCTCGCAGTACCGACCGGTCTGCGGAGTGCGGCAGATCGGGCAGCTGGTCAGCGCCGGCGCGGGGGCCTGCGGCGGAGCGCCGTACGGGCCGGGGGCTTCCGGGGCCTGCGGCGGGGCGCCGTACGGACCGGGCATCTCCGCGGCCTGCGGCGGAGCGCCGTACGGGCCCGGGGCTTCTGCGGCCTGCGGCGGGGCACCGTACGGGCCCGGGGCCTGGCCGGTGGGCGTGCCGCCCGGCGGGGTGGCGGCGCGGCGCGGCTCGAAGTAGCCGCCGCCCCCGGCGGGGGTGCCGGCCGACGGGGTGCTGCCCGGTCCGGCCGGCGGGTAGCCGCCGCCGTACGGGGCCTGCGGTGCGCCGGGCGCACCCGGCGCACCGGGGCCGCCGGGCCGTTCCTGGGCGGCCGGGAACCCGGGGATCGCCAGGCCGGGCGGCGGGGTCATCGGGAATCCGCAGTAGTCGCACCAGTCCTCGGCCTGAGACTCGTGTCCCCTAGGGCAGATCGGCATCAGGTCCCCCACACTCCAGCAGGTTCGGGTCCGGCGGGTGTCCGGCTCACTTCTTCACGCGTACGGTCTTGGTCGACCGGGTCTCGAGTGTCATCGAGTCGGCCTCGCTCACGTTCTTACGGAACCGAACGGTACCCTCCCTCGCGTCGACCACGTCCACCACCTTCCGCAGCAGCTTGAGGGTGCCCTCGTTGCCGCTGGCGTGGGCGAGGCGGACGGCCGCGCCGAGTCTGGCGGTGGCGCGGTCCAGGTCGCCGGCCCGGTGGGCCTCCAGGCCGTCGCGGATGGACTCGGCGAGTTCGGCCTGGCCGGTGTAGTGCGCGACCTGCGGGTTGATCCGGGTCGAGGAGGCCAGGTCGTCGGTCCACACGGCGCGCACCAGGCCCTGGCCGAGCACCTCGGTGGTGCCGTCGGGCCCCGGCAGCACCAGGCTGATCCGGGCGGCGAGCATCTCGTTGCCGACGGCGGCGGCCGGGACCTCCACGCAGACGTGGTAGTCGCGGGACTCGTCGCCCCAGGACCCGGTCGGGTAGTCCCCGGCCCGCGGCCCGGCCTCGGTGCGACGCTCGGTGAGGTCCTCGACGGCGGGTGCGGCCTGCTTGACGAACTTGACCCGGGCGTTGGCGGGCGTCCAGACCCGCAGCGCCACGTCGGCGACCTGCTTGCCGATGGCGGTGGCCATCATGGCGCGGAAGTCCTCGGCGAGGCCGGAGGGTTCGGCGACGATGTCGACGGTGCCGAGCAGCGCGGAGGAGATCCGGCGCAGTTCGGCGACCTCCCAGTCGGTGCCGACGCCCCGGCAGTCGGCGGTGAACGCGCCGGTCGCCGCGTCCAGGGCGCGTTGCAGGTCGGCGGGCGTCTCGTGCTCGTTGCGGCCGTCGGTGAGCAGCACGGCATGCCGGATCGTGGTCCCGGGGTGTGCGTCGAACAGCTTCCGGGCCCGGTCTATCCAGGTGCTGATCGAGGTGCCGCCGGACGGCTTGAGGCGGTGCAGCGCCTCCTTGGCGTGGATGCGGGTGTACGGGTCGAGGACGGCGAGGGTGCCGTTGCCGGGGAAGACGTCCTCCGCGCGGTTGGTGCCGGCGACCACGGCGAACGCGACGCCGTCGGGCAGCGTGTCGATGGCGGCTGCGGTGGCCTCGCGGGCGTTGCGCATCTTGGTGTTGGGGTGCTCCATCGAGCCGGAGCAGTCGATCACCAGCACCACGGCGGTGCCCGGCCCGGGGGCGGCCGCGCCGAGCGGCCGCCCGCCGGAGGTGCCGCCGCCGGTCGCGGTGACGGTGACGATCGCGTTGACCTCCCGGGCGCCCTGGGCGAGGTACTCGTTCTGGAAGACGTCGACGTCGAATCGTGGCGCGTCGGGCTTGGACAACGAGGCCATGCGGTGGGCTCCTGTCGGAGAGTCGGGAGTGGCTAGTTGGCGGCCGGCTCGGCCCGGCGCAGCGGCACGGTGGCGTCGGTGTCGGCGGCGGCGCGCGGCAGCGGGACGTCGAGCAGGGTGTCGTCGTGGTCGGCGGGGGAGACCTGTGGGTCGATCGGCAGGACGGCGACGGTGATGTTGTCGTGGCCGCCGCGTTCGACCGCGAACGTCACCAGCGCGCGGGCTGCGGCGAGCGGTTCGGTGCGGGCGTCGGCGCGGACGAAGAACGCCAGGTCGGTGGCGGCCTCGGCGTAGTTCCACAGGCCGTCGGTGCAGATCAGCAGCACCCCGGGGACGTGCGGGGTGAAGCTGACGGTGTGCGGGTCGAGGTCCTCGGCGTCGGCGCCGAGCCAGCCGGTGATGGCGTGGGCGCGCGGGTCGGCGTAGGCCTCGGCCTCGTCCATCAGCTTGGCGGCGACCATCCGGGCCGCCCAGGAGTCGTCCTCGGTGAGGCGGTACGGCTCGGCGGACTCCCGGTCGTCGGGGATCCAGTAGGCGCGGGTGTCGCCGACCCAGCCGATGGTGACCAGGCCGCCGGCGCTGATCGCGCTGACGTAGGTGCAGGCCGGCGCGTTGTTGTGGCGGCCGGGTTCGGCGGGGGTGCCGTCGTGGGCGAGCGCGGTGACGGCCCGGTTGGCGGCGCCGATCGCCTCGTGCATGGCCTGCCCGGGGTCGCGGCCGGCCTTCAGCGCGGCGACCAGGGAGTCGGTGGCGGCGGTGACGGCGGTCGCGGACGCCTCGTCGGGGCGGGCCGAGGAGGAGACGCCGTCGCAGACCACGGCGATCACGGCGGGTGCGCCGTCCGGGCATTCGGCGCCGGCGACGCCGAACGCGTCCTCGTTGCGGTGGTGGCGCAGGCCCCGGTCGGAGACCGCGGCGACGCCCGTCACCTCGTGCTCCTGGTGGTCGCGTTCGCGGGGCTGGGCGTGGCCGCAGCGCTGGCACCAGCCGTCGGCGAGCTCGGTGGATCCGCAGTTCGGGCAGCTGGGCACGACCGGCAGGTCGCGGAGGGTCGGTGGCCCGGTCAGGGCCGTGCCGCAGGCCCCGCAGAAGGCGTCCTGGGGCCCCAGCGGTTCGGCACAGGTCGGGCACTCGGTCTGCTGCGGCATGTTCACACCCACGTCCGGGGGCGGGCCCGGTTGGCCCGTTCCACCCACTCGATCCTTTTCTCGGCCCGGTCGGTCAACCGAGCCAACACCCGGTAGGAGTGTTCCAGGGCAAGCCGCAGTTCCCGTTCCTCGGCGGGATGTCCCAGCAAGGTCAGCGTGGCGGGCCGGCCGGCCGCTCCGGCGAGCACCCAGTCGAGGGCGGTCTCCAGTACTTCGGCGGCGAGTTCGGCGCGCCGCCGGGCGTCGAGTTCGAGGACCGTCAGCTGGGCGGAGCTGTCGGCGAGTTCGGGTGCCAGCGCCTCGGTGGCGGCGCGGCCGCGCAGCCGGGCGCGGACCGCGCCGATCCGGGCCGCGGTGTGGTGGGTGGAGCTCTCCGGCACCGCCTCCAGCGCGGCGACCGCGCCGGGCCGGTCGCCGTCCCGCAGCCGGACCCGGGCCAGGCCGAACGCGGCGCCGACGAACGACCGGTCGGTGCCGCCGACCAGCGCGTAGCGGGCGGCGGCCGCGGCGGTGTCGCCGAGCAGTTCGGCGCAGACCGCGAGCGCCAGCTTGGGCGCGGCCTCGCCCGGGAAGGCGTCGTACACGGCGTCGAAGGCCTCCGCGGCGTCCTCGGTCCGGCCCGCGGCGAGTGCGGCCAGCCCCCGGTACCACACCACCCGCCAGTCACCGGCGTGTTCGTCCTCCAGGGCGGCCAACTCCTGTGCGGCGGCCTCGTCGTCGGCGAGTTCCAGGTGGGCGCGGACCGTGCGCAGCCGCAGCTCCGGGGAGTCGGCACCGGCCGCGCGCAGGGCGGTGAGCGCCTCGGCGGGGTCGGCGGCGGGCAGCGCGGACAGGAAGCCGGCGTTCGGGTCGGCCGGGTCGACCAGCGGCGCGGGCAGCGCCAGCGCGGTGGCCCGGGCGTCCGGCGGCTGCTCGCCGAACTCCGGGTCCACCACCCGCAGTTCGGGGCCGAACAGGGTGGAGACGGCGGGCCGGGGGCGGCCGTCCTGGAGGCCGAGGACCTCGCGCAGCACGCCGGTGAGCTGGCCGGCCATCTCCTCGGCGGAGGCGAACCGGCGGGCCGGGTCCGGGTCGGTGGCGCGCAGCAGGAGACGGTGGAAGGACTCGTAGCGGGCGAACGCCTCGGCCTCGTCCGGGCCCGGCAGTTCGTGCTGTCGCGGGCCGGTCCAGCCGGGGAGCTCGACGGTCAGCACGGCCAGCGTGCGGCCCACCGTGTACAGGTCGGAGGCGGGCGAGGGCCCGTCGGCGGCGATCTCCGGGGCCTGGTAGCCGACGGTGCCGTAGATCGGTCCGTCGTCGTCGTGCCGGCGCACCGCGCCCAGGTCGATCAGCTTGAGGGTGTCGTCGGACTGGATGACGTTGTCCGGCTTGAAGTCGCAGTACACCAGCCCGCGGGCGTGCAGGTGGCCGAGTGCGGGCAGTGCCTCCAGCGCGTACGCGGCGGCCTGCTCGACCGGCATCGGCTCCCGGCGGCCGTCCGGGGTGCGGCGCTCGCCGGCGATGTCCTTGAGCGACTTGCCGCCGACGTACTCCATCACGATGTAGCCGTCGGCGGCGCCGGTGCGGGCGTCGGGGTGCTCGACGAAGTTGATGATCCGGACGATGTTCGGATGGTCGACCTCGGCCAGGAAGCGGCGTTCGGCGATCGCCACCGCCAGCGCGTCCTCGTCGCCGGTGTCCAGCAGGCCCTTGAGCACCACCCAGCGGTCGTTGACCCGGCGGTCCACCGCCAGGTAGATCCAGCCGAGCCCGCCGTGCGCCAGACACCCCATCACCTCGTACTGGCCGCCGACCAGATCGCCGCGCACCAGCTTCGGGGTGAACGAGTACGGGGTGCCGCACTTGGTGCAGAAGCCCTCCGGGCGGCCCGGGACGCCGTTCTTCCCCCGGCCCACCGGCTGGTCGCAGCGCGAGCAGAACCGCCGACCCTCCGGCACCTGGGGGTTCGCCAGCACCGCCTTCGACGGGTCCGCGGCCGGCACCGGCGGCACCGTGACCAGGCCCGCGCCGAGGTTGCCGCGCCGGCCACCGGTGCCGGTGCTGCCCGTCGAACCGCGTACGGAGCTGCGCACCGAGACGGAACGGCCGGAGGCAGAGCGGCCCGAGGTGAAGCGGCCGGAGGTGGAACTGCCCGAGGTGGAACGGCCGGAGCCGGCCGGCGCGAGGGGGACGGAGACGGAGCCGGCCAGGCCGCAGTCGTCGCAGTAGCCGTCGGTGTCGATCTCGCCGTCGCAGTCGGGGCGGCCGCACGGGTCGCCGGGCGCGCTGCGCGGGGCCGGGACGGCGGCGGGTGTCACGGCGGCGGTCGGTGCGAGGCCGCACTCGGTGCAGAAGCCGTCGGCGTCGATCTCGCCGTCGCAGTCCTGGCGGCCGCACGGCACGGCGGCGGGGGACGGAGCGGCGGGTGTCACGGCGGCGGTCGGTGCGAGGCCGCACTCGGTGCAGTACCCGTCGCCGTCGATCTCGCCGTCGCAGTCCGGACGGGCGCACGCCTCAGCCATCGGTTTCCTCCCCCTCGGTACTGTCCTCGGTCGGCGGTGCGGGCTGCCGTTCCGGGGCGCGCAGCACCTGCTGGTAGCGGGCCACCGCCTCGGCACCGGCCCGCAGGTCGCACGGCGCGCTCCAGAGCAGCCAGCGGGCCTTCTCGAAACGCTCGACCACCTCGGGGTCCTCGGCCAGGCCGAGTCGGGCGGCCATCGCCTTGTACGCCTCCAGCCGGCCGCGCAGTTCGGCCCGGACGGCGAGTGGCTGGGCGACCTCGGTGAGCGCCTGCCGGGCCCGGCCGAGCTCCTTGGCGGCGGCGTTCTCCAGGGCGTCCAGCAGCGGGCCGAGCCGGTGCCACTGGCCGGTCTGCTGGTAGTCGACGGCCTGCCCGATCGCCTCGCGCAGCGCGGACGCCGGGCCGGGCACGGCGGGCACCTCGGTGGCGGCGATCTTCGCCAGCACCTCGCCGCGGGCCCGGCGGGCCTCGGCGAGCGTCAGGTCGGCGCGCTGGAGCAGGTCGGCGACCTGCTGGAGGCGTTCGTGGGACTCGTCGCGCAGCCGCAGCAGCCCTTCGAGCTCGACCCGGACGTCGTCCAGGGTGCGGCCCAGCCGGTCGAAGTCGGCGGTGTCGACCGCGCCGGTGGGGGAGGCCCAGGCTGCGCCCTCGGCCTCCCGGCCGCGCTGCGCGGGCACCCGGCCGGGCCGCCACAGCGCCAGCGGGTCGGCCACCACCTCGGCCCGCAGCGCCGTCAACTGTTCGGCCAGCCCGGCGAGATCGTCGGCCAGCGGGTGTCCGCCGGGGCGCACGCCGACGGACAGCGCGAGCATCTGGACCCGGCCGAGTTCGGCGAGCAGCAGGTCGATCCGGGCGGGCAGCGCCGACCACACCGCGTCGACGGCGCTGACCACCTCGACCACCACGGCGTACCAGCCGTTCATCCGCTCCAGCAGCTCGGCGAGCGTGACGCGCTCCACCAGCCGGGCGGGCGAGCCGAGTTGGCCGGCCGCTTCGGGGAGCCGACCGCCGGAGACGGCGACCGCGCGGCCGGACAGCAGCTCGCCGAGCTCGGCGAGTTCGGCGGCGGTGGGCCGGGTGCGGCGCGAGCGCACGGCGCGGGCCGAGGCCAGCGCCTCCGCGTACTGGTCGAACAGCGCCCACAGCAGGGCCAGGCCGCCCTCGGCGACCGCCCAGCGCTCGCGGGTGCGCCCGGACAGTTCGGCGCCGGTCAGCAGCCGCAGCCCGGGGTGGTCCTGGAGCGCCAGCAGCGCCGCCTCGACCGCGTCGCGCTCGGCGCCGAGTCGGGCCAGCGCGCGGTCCACCTGCTCGCGGTTCATCACCGGGCGGGTCCCTCCGGCCATCGCGGTTCCTCCTCTCGGGCACGCTCGTGGTGACGGGGCGTCGGTCCGTCGGCGGCAAGTCTCCACGACGTCCGGTGCGGGGCGGACGCCGGTCCCCCGCCGGACGGTCACGGCAGGTACGGGTCCGGGGCCCCCATGGTGTCGCGCAGCCAGTGGTCGTAGGACGTCTGCCAGCCGCCGGAGGCCCGCCAATCGATCAGCACCTGGTTGACCCAGGCGATCAGGTCGGTGTCCTTCTGGTCCATCCCCACGCCCATCCAACCGGGCAGGATCGGCTCGCCGACCATCTCCACCCGCGGGTCCTGGGCGACCTGCGCGGCGGCCAGCTCACTGTCGGTCAAGGTGGCGTCCACCTCGTCGAGTTGCATCAGCACCAGGCAGTCCAGCTGGTTCTCCATGGCGCGCACCGAGACGGTGCCGTGCGGGTCGCGCTTCAGCTCGGTCTCCGAGGCGGAGGTCTTCGCGACGCACGCCCGCTTGCCGTTCAGCGCCTCGGCCAGCGTCTTCGCGTGCGCGGACTTCGGCACCACCACCCGCTGGGCGATCCGGAAGTACGGTGCGGAGAAGGCGATCTTGTGCTCGCAGTTGATGGTCATGGTGCGGGCGATCAGGTCGACGTCGCCCTTGTCCAGCGCGTCGGCCCGGCCGGCGGTGGTCACGGTCTTCAGGGTGATCTTGTCCGGATTGCCGAGCAGCGACTTGGCGACGGCGTGCGCCAGGTCGAGGTCGAAGCCCTCGATCCGGCCGGTCTTCGGGTTGCGGAAGCCCCAGTTGTAGCTGTTCTGGTCGACGCCGACCAGCAGGGTGTCGCGCTCGATGATCTTGGCGATCTTCGTGCCGACCACCTTTCGGGGCGGCAGCGAGACCGTCGGGTCGCAGCTGTCGGCGGCCGCCGCGGGGGCTTCCGGAGCCAACACCGCGGCCTGTGGAGCGGGCCCGCCCGCGCCGTCGGCGCTGCCGGTGGCGAACACCCCGGCCGCGAGCACGACTGCCGCCACCAGGAGACGTGACCTTGCCGTACGCATTCCTCGTTCCCTCCTACCGGTACTCGGCCAGTCGGCGGCCGATGCCGCGCAGCGCGGCGGCCGCGCCCAGGACGGACAGCACTCCGGCGGCCACCGCCTGGCCCGTCAGCATCCCGTCAAGGCCGGCCGTGGCCTTGGCGAAGGCGTCCTGCTCGACCTTCGCGGCGTCCTTCCACTTCCTGCCGGCGTCCTGGAACGCGGCGTCCGCGGTGTCGGGGCCGCCCGCGGTCAACGTCCGTTGCAGCGCGGCCTCGTAGTTGCCGGCCGAGTTCTGCGCGGCGGCGTCCTTGTGCCGGTCCTGCCACTGCTGGTAGGCGCTCGCGGCGTCGGTCAGCAGGTTGGCCGCGTCGGGCGGTGCGCCGGCCTGCAGCCCGGAGACCGAGCCGACGGTGCGTGGGTCCTGGTCGAGGGTGGCGACCAGGTCGGCCCACTGCTTGGTGTACTTGTCGCTGGCGCCGCGGGCCACCAGGTCGAGGTTCTCCGCGGTGTGCGCCTTCAGGGCCGCGATCCGCACCTGGTCCAGCTCCCGCAGCGGTCGGGTGCCGTACGTCCGGCCGCGCGCCAGGTCGTCGCCCGCCGTCATGGTGCCCGCCAGCAGCCAGCCGAGGGCGGCCAGTACCGCCAGCGAACCGCCGAGCAGCCCGGGGTTGAACACCCGGTTGGTGCGCCGGAACAGCAGGACCTGGTAGCGGGCCAGCGCGGCCAGCGCCAGGACGCCGAGCGCCAGCGCCGCCCACGGGGTCGCCCCGGCGGCGCGGTAGTCGGAGTCCAACCGGGCCGACTCGTCCTCGGCCAGGCTCTGCGCCTTCGGCAGCACGGTGCCCTGCATCAGCTCGGAGGCGTACCGCAGGTAGGCCCCGCCGAGCGGCAGGCCCTGCCGGTCCAGTGCCCGGGCGGTCTCCACCAGGCCCGCGTAGCGCGACAGTTGCTGGTTGAGCTCGGTCAGCTTCGGGTCGCCCGTGCCGCCACTGCGGCCCGCGGCCTCGGCGAGCCGCTCGGCGGCCGTCGACAGGTCGTCCTGGTAGTGGCCGCGGACCGTGGCGGGCTCGTCGACGGCCAACAGGAATCCGGCGGCGGCGGTCGCATCGGCGTCCGCGAGCCGGAGGTAGATCTCGGCGGCGTCCTGGCTGAGCGGACCGCTGGCCGACACCACCTGCCCGGCCGCCCGGGACCGGTGCACGGACTGCCACACCGCCACCGCGCCGAACAGCAGGACCAGCGCGGCCAGTACCGCGCCCGCCGCGCGCAGCCGCCCCGGTGGGGTGGCCGCCGAGCGGCGCAGCCGGGCCACCGGCCCCGGTTCGCGGGCCGGTGGGGGCGCGAGTGCGCCCGCCCTGGCCTGTGGCACTGCCGGTGCTGTCACCGTCCGACCTCCCCGTACGACGTCCCCCGTCACCCCGCAGTATGGCGGTCTGCGTCGTCCACCACACCTGACTTGAGCGGGAGTTGATCTCTTCGTGCCCGTTCGGCCGCGTGCGGTCCGCCCCCGCTGCGACGCGCGGCCGACGGGGGACGGTTCCGGGCCTCGTAAGCTTTCGGTCATGCGCCTGATCGGAACCGTCACCCCCGACCGCCCGCTGCTCGTCCTCGCGCTGCCCGAGGAGGCCGCCCACCTGGACGCCGCCCTGCCGGTGCTGCTGACCGGCATGGGGAAGGTCAACGCGGCGGCCGCGCTGGCCACCGTGCTGGCGGCCGGACCGAAGCCGTCCGCGGTGGTCAACCTGGGCACCGCCGGGTCGCTGCGGCCCGGCCTGGCCGGCACCCACGAGATCGGCCGGGTGCTCCAGCACGACCTGGACACCCCGCTGCTGGAGCAGCTCGTCGGCCGCCCGCTGGACGGCCCGATCGACCTCGCGCCCGCCGGTCCGGTGCTCGCCACCGGCGACCGCTTCGTCTCCTCCGACGCCGACCGCGACGAACTCGCCCGCACCGCCGACCTGGTGGACATGGAGGGCTATGCGATCGCCACCGTCGCCCGCCGCGCCGGGCTGCCCGTCCGCCTGGTCAAGCACGTCAGCGACGGCGCGGGCGACGGCGCGGAGCTCAACTGGCAGGCGTCCGTGGACGGCTGCGCCCGGCTGCTCGCCGAGTGGGTCGCCGCCCACCTGCGCTGACCTGCCCGCCGGCACGACGAAGCGCCCGCCCGGGGGTCCGGACGGGCGCTTCCGCCGTTTCGGCCGTGTCGACCGCTTCGGCCGCGGCTCAGCTCTGGTACGGGTTCGGCTGGCCCTGCTGCGGGTGGGCCGCGCCCTGCGCCGGGTACGGCTGGCCCTGCGGCGGGACGGCCTGGCCGCCGCCGAACAGGCTGTTGACGAAGGTGTCCAGCTCGGTGCGCCAGTAGCGGCCGATGTTCAGGCGGGTCGGCTTGGGCTCGCCCGGGAACTGGAACTTCAGCGAGCTCCACAGGGTGGCGCGGTTGACGTCGGTGACCGCGGCGCGCGCCTGGTCCAGCGGGATGACGTGCACGAGCTCCTGCGGACGGTTGCTCATCCGGGAGGCGCGGTGCACGGTGACCACCCGCTGGGTCAGGGTCACGAAGTAGTACTTCACGAACAGCTGGCCGATCAGGCCGAGCTGGCTCATCAGCCACGGGCTCGGGCCCGAGATGGTGTGGAAGGTCACGACCGGGCGGTCGTTCGGCTCGATTGCGGCGATCGCCGCGGCGACCTGCTCCTGCATGGTGGACTTACGGATCGCCATCTGGCGTCGGCTCCCGGACTCCCCGCGCACCCCCGTCGGACACGCTGTGAGAGCGCGACGCTAGCGGGCCCGTGCGGTGCCTTCAACGGACAGATCGGGGCATCCTTCGCACCTCGCCGAAACTTTCCCCAATCGAGATGCGTTTGCGGAACTTGTCGCACCGGTGACGTACCGTCACCTGCGGGATCGCCCCGCGGCCCGGTCGCCCGGCCTCTCCGCCCGATCGTCCGGTCAGTCCGCGACGACGTCCGCGACCGCGCAGGCGATGTTGTCCGGCCCACCCGCCCGGTTGGCCAGCGCGACCAGCTGCTGCACCGCCTGCTCGGGGGCGGCGACGGCGCTCAGCACGCTGTGCAGGGCGTCGTCGGGGACCCACCGGGACAGGCCGTCCGTGCACAGCAGGTAGCGGTCGCCGGCCCGGGCGGCGTGCAGCGACACGTCCGGGCGGTTCTCGCCGGAGCCTGTCAACGCCCGCACCAGCAGGGTTCGTTGGGGGTGCGAGGCGGCCTCGGCCAGGGTCAGCCGGCCGTCGTCGACCATCGACTGCACCAGGGTGTGGTCGTGGGTGAGCTGGAAGAGGTCGCCGCCGCGCAGCAGGTAGGCGCGCGAGTCGCCGATGTGCACCAGGGCGAGCTGCGCGTCCGACCACAGCATCGCCGTCAACGTGGTGCCCGCGTCCGGGAGTTCGGACGCCGCGCCGACCCGGCCGTCGATCCGGGCCACCGCGTCCTCCAGGGCGTTGAGCAACTCCCCGGCGGGCAGTGCGAGTTCCTTCAGCGCGTCGATCGCGGCGGCGCCGGCCGGCGCGCCGCCGCCCTGCGGGCCCATGCCGTCGGCGACCGCGATCAGGCCGTCGCCCGCGTAGGCGGCGTCGTCGTTGCGTTCGCGGACCAGTCCGGCGTCCGTGCGGGCCGCGTAGCGGATCCGCAGGGCGCCCGTCGTTCCGTCCGTCATCGTGGGGTCCTTCCCCGAGAGGTGGTCGACGAGGAGGGCGGCGAGCTCCCGGCGGGCCTCGGTCTCGGCCCGTACGGACTCCCAGTACCGGGCGACCTCCTCGGCCGCCCGGGCGGGCTCCAGGCCGAGCACCAGCCGGATCCGGGCCAGTGGCATGCCGAGCCGGCGCAGCCACAGCACCAGCCGGGCCTGCTCCAACTGGTCCGGCGCGTACCGCCGGTAGCCCGTGGCCGGGTCCACCTCGGCGGGCCGCAGCAGCCCGAGTTCGTCGTACAGGCGCAGTGCCTTCGGCGACAGCCGGGCCGCCCGGGCGAACGCCCCGATGGTCAGCAGCTCCATCCCCGCCTCCTCGTGCCGGACCGGTGTCCGGCTCCACCGATGCTGGGCCTTCCCCGAAGGTGAAGGTCAAGCCCGGGAGTGCCGACGGGAGCGCCGAGGGCCGTTGCCCCGGCGCTCCCGTCCGCGGCGGGTCAGGCGGCGGGTCAGGCGGCGACCGGATGGGCGGTCGGGTAGGCGTCCCGCAGGCGGCGGTGCGCGGCGGGGTCGGCGCCGAGGTGGTCGAGGCCGAGCAGGGCCGCGCCGAGGACCGGCGGGGCGACCACGATGCGCGGCTCGGCGAGCGGCGCGGCGGCGGCCAGCCGGGCCGTCAGGTTGTCGATCAGCAGCGGGTGCCGGGAGGCCAGCACGCCGCCGCCGAGGACCACCGGCACCGGCCGGTCGAGCAGGTCGAGCCGGGTGAGCGCGACGGTCGCGAGCCGGCAGACCTCGTCGGCCTGCCGGTCGATCAGCGACAGCGCGATCGCGTCGCCGGCCTCGGCGGCCTCGAACAGCACCTGGGAGACCTCGTGCAGCCGGGCCGGGTCGAGCTGCCCGAGGTGCATCGCCTCGGCGAACGCGTTGGCCCCGGCGAGGCCGAAGCGGGCGCCGATCATGGGGGAGAGCAGGGTGGGCGCGCCGCGCCCGTCCTCGGCCCGGGCGGCGTGCCACATCGCGGCCTCGGCGAGCCCGCCGCCGCCGCCCCAGTCGCCGGTGAGCTTGCCGAGCGCGGGCCAGCGCGCGGTGCGCCCGTCCGGCCGCAGGCCCACGCAGTTGATGCCGGCGCCACACACCACGGCCACCCCGAGCGGCCCGTCGGTGCCGGCCCGCAGCAGGCCGAAGGTGTCGTTGGCGACGTGCACGGACGTCGTCCAGCCGTGTGCGGCGATCGCCTCGTGCAGCCGCTGCTCCTCGACCGGCAGGTCGGCGTTGGCCAGGCAGGCGCTGACGTGGTCGGTCAACGGCCGCCCGCCGGGCCGCAGTTGGACGCCGGCCTGGCGGGCGAGGTCCTCGACCAGCGGGGCGAGCGCGGCGATCGCGGCCTGCGGGCCGGTGTGCTGCGGTTGGAAGCCGCCGCCGCGGGCGGTGCCGAGGACCCGCCCGTCGACGCCGACCAGGGCCAGGTCGGTCTTGCTGTTGCCGGCGTCTATCGCGAGGACGCCGGGCAGGTGTGCGTCGTGGCTCATCGGCCGGTCCCCCCGTGGCGGTGCTTCGTGCGGATCGTTCTCATGGTGCGGTTCACGCCCAGCTCAGGTGGTCGCGGTTGTGCGCGAGCAGTCGGTCGGTGAGCTGCTCGGCGAGTTCCAGCTGGCCGACCAGCGGGTGCGCGAGCAGCGCGTCGAAGACCCGGTCGCGGCCGCCGTGCAGCGCGGCGTCCAGCGCCAGGTGCTCGTACGCGGTGACGTTGGCGATCAGGCCGGCGTACAGCGGCTCGACGGGCCGCTGCGGCAGCGGGCGGACCCCGGCGGCGTCGACCTCGGCGGGGACCTCGATCACCGCGTCGTCGGGCAGGAACGGCAGCACGCCGTCGTTGCGGGTGTTGACGACCTGCACGGTGGTGCGGCCGTCGGTGCCGAGCAGCGAGGCGATCAGCTGGACCGCGGCCTCCGAGTAGAACGCGCCGCCGCGCTTGCCGAGCAGTTCGGGCTTGGTGTCGAGGGTCGGGTCGGCGTACATCTCCAGCAGCTGCCGCTCGATGGCGGCGACCTCGGCGGCCCGCGAGCCCTTGACCTTGAGCTCCTCGACGACCAGGTCGTGCTGGTAGAAGTAGCGCAGGTAGTAGGAGGGGACGACGCCGAGCCGCCGGATCACCGGCTCCGGCAGGTGCAGGTCGGCGGCGATGGCCGCGCCGTGCTCGGCGAGCAGCTGCGGCAGCACCTCGCGGCCGCCGGCGGCGTTCGGGGCGTCGAGCAGGGTGACGCCGCGTTCCCAGGTGAGGTGGTTGAGGCCGACGTGGTCGAGGCGGATCAGCTCCGGGTCGACGCCGAGGTGGGCGGCGAACTTGCGCTGGAAGCCGATCGCGACGTTGCACAGGCCGACGGCCTTGTGCCCGGCGGTCTGCAGGGCGCGGGTGACGATGCCGACCGGGTTGGTGAAGTCGACGATCCAGGCGTCCGGGTTGGTGCGGCGGACCTGCTCGGCGATGTCGAGGACCACGGGGACGGTGCGCAGCGCCTTGGCGAGGCCGCCCGCGCCGGTGGTCTCCTGGCCGACGCAGCCGCACTCCAACGGCCAGGTCTCGTCCTGGTTGCGCGCGGCCTGCCCGCCGACCCGCAGCTGCAGCAGCACCGCGTCGGCGTCCCGCACGCCGGCGGCGATGTCGGTGGCGGTGGTGACGACGGCGTCGTGGCCCTGCTTGGCGAAGATCCGGCGGGCCAGGCCGGCGATCAGCTCCAGGCGGTCGACCGCCGGGTCGATCAGCACGAGTTCGCCGATCGGCAGAGTGTCGCGCAGCCGCGCGAACCCGTCGATCAGCTCCGGCGTGTAGGTGGAACCGCCGCCGACTATTGCCAACTTCAGTGCGGACATCAGCCCTTGACCCCTGTCAGTGTGACGCCTTCGACGAAGGCGCGTTGTGCGAAGAAGAACAGAACGATCACCGGCGCCATCACCAGCAGCGTGGCCGCCATGGTGAGGTTCCAGTTGGTGTGGTGGGCGCCCTTGAAGGACTCCAGGCCGTAACTCAGGGTCCAGGCACCGGGGTTCTCGCTGGCGTAGATCTGCGGGCCGAAGTAGTCGTTCCAGCAGTAGAAGAACTGGAACAGCGCGACGGCGGCGACGGCGGGTTTCGCCATCGGCAGCACCACCCGCAGCAGGGTGCGCAGTTCGCCGCAGCCGTCGATCCGGGCGGCCTCGATGTTCTCCCGGGGGATGGTCAGCAGGAACTGCCGCAGCAGGAAGATCGAGAACGCGTCGCCGAAGACCATCGGGATGACCAGCGGCCACAGCGAGCCGGTCAGGTGCAGCTGCTTGGCCCAGAACAGGTACATCGGGATGATCGTGACCTGCGGCGGCAGCATCATCATCGACACCACCGCCATCAGGGCCAGGTTGCGGCCCCGGAAGCGGAACTTGGCGAGCGCGTACGCCACCGGCAGGCTGGAGGCGACGGTCAGCGCGGTGCCGCCCGCCGCGTACAGCAGGGTGTTGCGCCACCAGGTGAGGAAGCCGGGGGTGTTCCAGACCTTGGCGAAGTTCGACCACTGCCAGTGGGTCGGCCACAGGTCGGAGGTGAGCGCCTGGTGGTCCGTCATCACCGAGGTGAGGAAGACGAACACGAACGGCAGCACGAAGAACAGCGCGGCGGCGATCGCCAGCGCGTGCACGGCCACCCAGTGCAGGGCGGCCCGGCGGCGGGCTGTGCGCGCGGCGCCGGCGGCGGAGCCGGGGGCCGCGGCCTCGCGCGGCAGGGCGGGGGCAAGGGTCATGGCAGTCAGTCCTCCGCCAGGAAGCCGGACCTGCGGCGCAGCAGGAGCGAGGTGAACGCCATCGACAGGGCGAACAGGACGACCGCGACGACGCACGCCGAGCCGTAGTCGTAGTGCTGGAAGCCGAGGTTGTAGACCATCTGCGGCAGCGTCCAGGTGGAGCCGGACGGGTAGCCGGGATCGAACTGCTGCCCGGAGCCGCCGATCACGCCGGAGGCGACCTTCCCGGCGACGATCGCCTGCGTGTAGTACTGCATGGTCTGGATCACCCCGGTGACCACCGCGAACATCACGATCGGCGAGATGTTCGGCAGGGTGACGTACCGGAACCGCTGGAAGGCGCTCGCGCCGTCGAGCTCGGCCGCCTCGTACTGCTCCCGGGGGACGTCCAGCAGCGCCGCCATGAAGATCACCATCAGGTCGCCGATGCCCCACATGGCGAGCAGGGTCAGCGCCGGCTTCGACCAGGACGGGTCGTTGAACCAGCCCGGCTGTGGCAGGCCGAGCTCGCCCAGCAGGTGGTTGACCGGGCCGGTGCCGGGGTTCAGCAGGAATGCGAAGGCCATGGTGGCGGCCACCGGCGGGGCCAGGTACGGCAGGTAGAAGGCGGTGCGGAAGAACCCGGCGCCGGTCTTCACCTTGGTGATCAGCATCCCGATGCCGAGGCCGAACACCACCCGCAGGCCGACCATCACGACGACCAGCCACAGCGTGTTGGCCAGGCCCGTCCAGAACGGCGGGTACTTGGTGAAGACGAAGTCCCAGTTCTGCAGTCCGGAGAAGCTCGGCGGGAGGAACCCGTCGTAGCTCATGAACGAGAAGTAGACCGTCGAGACCAGCGGGTACAGGAAGAAGAACCCGAACCCGACCAGCCACGGGGACAGGAACGCCAGCGTCCTGACCCGCTCCCGGCGGCGCTTGGCCCGCAGCGCCGGCGGGACGGGGGAAGTCACCAGTGCCATGGCGCGCCCGTCACTTCTTCGCCTGGTTGACGGCGTCGTCGATCTCCTTGGCGGTGGCCGTGAGGCCCGCCTTCAGGTCGGTCTGCTGGCCGGACTCCACCTCGAAGCTGAAGTTCTGCAGCGAGATCTGGTAGGCGCCGCCGTTGATGCTGGCCGGGGTGGTGGAGGAGTTCGGGTTGCGGGCGATGTCCAGGAAGGTCCTGGAGTTGGCGTCGACCTGCAGCTTCGGCGAGTCCAGCGCGGCCAGGGTGCTCGGCACGTTGTGGATGGCGTTGGCGAAGGACACCACCGCGTCGGTGTCGGTGGTCAGGTACTTGACGAACTCCCAGGCGGCGGTGCGCTTCCGGGAGTTGTTGGCGACGCCGATGATGGTGCCGGTCTGGTAGCCGCGCCCGTAGGTGGAGGCGAGCTCGTCGGGGACGGGGAACGGCGCGGTCGCCCACTCGAAGTCCGGCTTGTCGTCGGCGAGCGCGGCGGTCCGCCACTCGCCGTCCATGCTCATCGCGACCTGCCCGGTGGTGAACGGATTCTTCGCGCTGTACTCGTCGCCGAAGCCGGTCCGGTACTTCTCCAGCTTCTCGAACCCGCCGAGCCGGTCGACGAGTTGCTTCTGCCAGGTCAGCATCGCCGTCACGGTCGGGTCGGTGGCCACGGTGGACCTGCCGTCCGGGCCGAACCAGGTGGAGCCGTACTGGCCGAGGTAGTGCGCGATCGGCGTCTCGTAGCCGTGGTAGTTCGGCATGAAGCCGAGCTGCTGGTAGGAGTCGCCGGACGGGATCGTCAACCGGACGGCGTCCTCGGCGAGTTCGCCGAAGGTCTTCGGCGGGCCGCTGATCCCGGCCTTCGCGAAGGCCGTCTTGTTCCAGAACAGGCCGTAGGCGTCGCCGAGCAGCGGCAGCGTGCACTGGTTGCCCTGGTACTGGCTGTACTGGAGCATCGCCGGCGGGAAGGTCTTCGCCGGGTCGATGCCGTCCTTCTTCAGCAGCGGCCCGAGGTCGGCGAACACGTGCGAGGAGCAGAACTTGCCGACGTTGTCGGTGCTGAACGAGGACACCACGTCCGGCGCGTCCGGACCGCCGGCCCGCAGCGCCTGCTCGCTCTTCTCGTCGGCGATGTTCCCCCGCACCTTGACGTGGATGTTGGGGTGCAGCTTCTCGAAGGCGGCGACGTTGTCGTTGATCGCCTTCACCTCGTTGTCCTGGTTCCAGCCGTGCCAGAAGGTGATCGTCACGTCCTGCCCGGCCGCCGAAGCGTCCTCCGCGCCGCCGGAGTCGGTGCCGGTGCAGGCGGAGGCCAGGAAGGCCGTGCAGAGCGCGGCGGCGAGCGCGGCCAGCGGGCGGCGGCGGGCGAGCGGGGAGCTGCGAGTGGTGTCCACGGGATGGCACTCCTGACGAGGGTACGGGCGAAGCCGGTGGGTCCGGCGCCCGTGCGGGGGGAGGGAGCGGGTTCGTGCGGATCGGACTGCGGATCTGACGGGGGAGCGGAGGTGCGGAGCGGAGGTGCGGAGCGGGCGTGCGGAGCGGGCGTGCGAGCGGGAACCTTTCAGCGGGTGCTGAACAGGGCGTCCCGGGTGGTGGCCAGCGCGCGCTGCAGCGCACCGGCGAGGACGGGGGAGCCGGGCAGCGCGGACAGCCTGACCTCCGGGCGGGGCAGCGACATCCGGCCCAGCGCCTGCTGGACCAGCTCCCGCAGGCGCTCGCCGCCCGCGGTCGGGGTGCCGCCGGAGAGCACCACCAGTTCCGGGTCGACCACCGAGGCGATCACTGCCAGCCCGACCGCCAGGCGCTCGGCCAGCTCCGCCAGGAACGCCTCGCCCCCGGGGGCGTCCAGGGCCGCGGCCACCGCCTGCGCCGCGTCGGCGCCGCGGATGCCGTGCGCCCGGGCCAGCGCCAGCACTGCCGGCTCGCCGGCCAGGTCCTGGTAGCCGCCGGTGTGCTTGCGGCGGGCGCTCACCGTCACCGGCGCGTCCGGCACCGGCATGTAGCCGACCTCGCCCGCGCCGCCGGTGAAGCCGCGGTGCAGCCGGCCGGCCAGCACGATCGCCGCGCCGATGCCCTCCTCGGCCCACAGCAGCACGAAGTCCTCGCAGCCGGCCGCCGCGCCCACGGACTGCTCCGCCACCGCCGCCAGGTTGACGTCGTTCTCGATGGTCACCGGCGCGCCGATCGCCGCCGCCAACTCCTCGGTCAGGCGCGGCGAGTGCCAGCCCGGCAGGTGCGAGGCGTAGCGGAGCTTGCCGGTCACCGGGTCCGGAGCGCCGCCGATCCCTATCACCGCCTCGCGCAGCGAGCCGGGCGGGAGCTGCGCGCGGCGCACCGTCTCGGCGACCGCCTCGGCGACCCGCGGGACCGTCGTCGCCGCCGGCCAGCCCTTGCAGGACACCTGGTGCTCGGCCAGCGTCACCCCGGTGATGTCGGCGACCGCGACCCGCACCGTCGTGCTGGTCACGTCCAGGCCCGCGACGTACCCGGCTGCCGGATTCACCTGGTACAGCTGGGCGTTGGGCCCCGGCCCGCCCGCGGTGGTGCCCACCGGGACCACCAGCCCCGCAGCCTCCAGTCGGGCCAGCAGTTGGGACGCGGTCGGCTTCGACAGGCCGGTCAGGCTGCCGATCTGGGTGCGGGACAATGGGCCGTTGGCGAGCAGTAGTTCCAGTGCGGCGCGGTCGTTTATGGCCCGGAGCAGGCTGGGCGTGCCGGCCAGGGGGTTACGGGATCTGTTCGGGGTGGTCACAGGCCCGATCATCCTCCATCCGGTGACACCGACGCGGCCGACTGTTAGGAAAGTTTCCAATCGGCGCGCCGCGATGTCAACGGTCGGGCGCGCGTTCGTTTCGGGGGCGTGCGACGAGGCGTCGGCCGCCCCCTGCCTGATGCATCGTCAGGACGCCTGCCAGGAAACCGCGTTGCCCCGAACGGGTGAAACGGAGGGCGGTGTTCCGAAGACTTCACGGGACCGCTACTCTCCGTCCCATCGTGTGTGCCTTTCCGGGGGAGGGGCGCGCGACAGGAGGAGGGGAGAACGTGCAACTCAAGAAGATCGGATACCGGCGCACCGCCGCACTGGCGGCGTTACTCGCGACCGGGATCGCCACGGGCCCGGCGGTGTCCGCGCCGGCCGCCACCGCCGACGGTTCGGTGACGGTGCGGGTGGTCCGCGCCGTGGACGAGAGCGGAACGTACAGCACGGTGCTGAACCCGGGCCTGGCCGGGGTCACCGTCACCCTGACCGGCGAGGACGGCGCGGTGCGCACCGGCGTCACGGCCGCCGACGGCACGGTCACGCTGACGCCCGCCAAGGCGACCGCCAGCGGCAAGTACCGGGTGGAGGTGGTCAATCCGAAGCCGGGCGTGCTGTACCCGGCGTTCGCCTCCCGCGAGGGCCTGGCCGGCGCGCCGGACAAGCTGAGCAGCAACGAGGAGTTCGTCGACCTGTCGGCGGGCAAGCAGGCCACCCTCACCACCGGCCTGTGGAACCCGTCCGACTACTGCCAGAAGAACGCGCCGCTGGCCACCGCCTGCCAGCCCTCGGTCGCCGAGCCCGCCACCCGGCGGACCCTGCTCAGCGCCCCGTACGAGTCGCGCGGCATGAACAAGGACGTCACCGACATCGCCACCAACGGTGACACCGGCAACGTCTTCGGCATCGCCTGGAACCGCGAGGACCGGCGGCTGTTCAGCTCCGCCCAGGCCAAGCGCGACGCGCCCTACGGCCCCGGCGGCCCGGGCGCGATCTACGTCACCGACCCGGCGACGAAGACCACCAAGCTGTTCACCACCGTCCCCGACGTCGGCGCCACGCCGCACACCGCGGGCGGCGACGTCGGCTACCTGACCGCGGCCGGCAAGGAGAGCCTCGGCGGGATCAAGCTCTCCGAGGACGGCCGCGACCTGTACGTGGTCAACCTCAACAACCGCAAGCTGTACCGCTACGACGCCACGGCGGCCACCGTCGAGAAGCCCAAGGCCGTCTACAGCATCCCGACCCCGGCCTGCCCGGCGGCCTCCGACTGGCGGCCGTTCGGCCTCGGCATGCAGGACGGCACCGGCTACCTCGGCGGCGTCTGCTCCGGCGAGTCCACCCAGAAGCTCGCTGACCTGCGGGCCGTGGTGTTCCCGTTCGACCCGGAGACCGGCGAGTTCGGCGCCGCGGTGCTGAACCAGCCCCTCGACCACCGGGGCACGCCGCCGGCCGTGTGCGGCGGCTACTACTGGTACCCGTGGACCAACGCCAAGCCGGGCACCGGGACGTGCTACTACTACGGGCAGCCCGAGCTCGGCGAGATCGGCTTCGAGACCGACGGCTCGATGCTGCTGTCGTTCCGCGACCGGTACGCCGACCAGACCAGCGGCTCCGGGGTGCCGGGTGCCGAGTTCATCGTCTCGGCCGCCTCCGGCGACCTGAACAAGGCGTGCAAGTCCGGCGACCAGTACGTGCTGGACGTCAACCTCGGCTGCGGGATCACCACCCGCGGCAAGGGCTTCTTCAACACCGAGCGCATCGGTCACGTCTATGCGACCTTCGCGGGCATGGCGCTGTCCAAGGTGGAGAACTCCATCGCCACCTCCGGCTACGACGTGCTGGGGCACGCGTGGTCGGCCGGCACCATGTTCACCCTGCGCGACGGCGCGAAGGATCCAGGTCTGGGCAATGAGCTGTCCAACGGCACCGCCAGCTTCGGCAAGGGCGCGTCCATGGCCGACCTCGAAGTGCTCTGCGACAAGGCGCCGCTGCAGATCGGCAACCGGGTCTGGTACGACCCGGAGCGCTCCGGTCTCCAGCTGCCGCAGCAGAAGCCGGTGGCGGGCGCGACCGTCAACCTGTACGACGGCGAAGGCAAGAAGGTCGGCACCGCGAAGACCACCGCGCGCGGCGAGTACTACTTCGACGACAGCAACGTCACCGGCGGGCTGAAGCCGAAGACCGCGTACACCATCCGCCTCGACAACCCGGCGGACTACGCCAAGGGCGGCCCGCTGTACCACTGGGTCCCGACCAAGGACAACGTCGGCTCCAACCGGGCGATCGACTCCGACGGCACCGTCCCCAAGGGCGGAAAGTACGTCGAACGCGCCCTGACCACCGGCGGCCCCGGCCAGAACGACCACACCTTCGACTTCGGCTTCATGCAGCAGCAGGGCGAACTGCGCCTGGTCAAGAACGACCAGGACGGCAAGGCGCTGCCCGGAGCCGTGTTCCAGCTGTGGCGCGAGACCAACGCCACCGACGGGCTCCAGACCGACGGCGACAAGCCGGACACCAAGGTCGGCGACCCGTGCACCACCGGCGACGACGGCACCTGCCGCACCGTCACCGACAAGGGCACCTACTACTGGCAGGAAATCACCCCGCCCAAGGGCTACCAGACCCCCGAACAGCCGGTCCTCGGACCGGTGGTCCTCGACGACGACCACCTCGACGACGGCGTCAGCACCACCGCCGTCAACAAGCTGCTCCCCCCGCCCCCGAGCACCCCCGCGCCGACGCCGGCGCCCACCCAGACGCCGTCGGCGCCCTCGGGCGGCCTGGCCTACACCGGCATGGACGACACCACCCTCACGTACGCCCTGGTAGGCGGCGCGATCCTGGTGGTGGTCGGCGCCGGACTGCTGATCGCCGTCCGCAAGCGCCGCGCGCACTGACGCACGGTCAATGACGAACAAGGGCCCCGGAAGCCATCCGGGGCCCTTGCCGTCTCCGCGATCTGAGGATTCGTCATCTCCGTTACTCAGTCGTGTTGTTGTCCTATCGGGTGAAAACGGAATCATCGCTTCCGAACCGCCGCTGCGACCCGCTAGCCTCCGTCGGAGCGCGCCCCTCCTGGGGGGAGGGGCGCGCCGGAACGAAGGAGAGACGTGCAACCCACGAGACAGCGGCTTCGGCGATCCGCCGCGCTGGCCGCTCTGCTGGCGGCCGGCCTGGCCACCGGCCCGGCGGTGTCCGCACCCGCCGCCACCGCCGACGGGTCGGTGACGGTGCGGGTGGTCCGCGCGGTGGACGACAGCGGGACGTACACCCCGGCACTGGAGCCGGGCCTGGCCGGGGTCACCGTCACGCTGACCGGCGAGAACGGCGGGGTGCGCACCGGTGTCACGGCCGCCGACGGCACGGTCACGCTGACGCCCGCCAAGCCCACCGCCACCGGCAGGTACCGGGTGGACGTGGTCAACCCTCAACCCGGTGTGCTGTACCCGGCGTTCGCCTCCCGCGCGGGCCTGGGCGCCCCGAACGCGCTGAGCAGCAACGAGGAGTTCGTCGACCTGTCGGAGGGCAAGCAGGCCACCGTCACCACCGGCCTGTGGAACCCGTCCGACTACTGCCAGCAGAACGCCCCGCTGGCCACCGCCTGCCAGCCGACCCGGACGGAACCGGTCGGCGGGCACACGCTGGTGAGCTTCCCGTACCGGGCCCGCACGTCCAACGGCGGCGCCGCGCAGATCACCGACCTGGCCACCGCCCCGCAGACCGGCACGGTCTTCGGCCTGGCCTGGAACCGCGACGACCGGCGGCTGTTCGGCGCGGCGTTCGCCAAGGCGGGCTCCCCGTACGGCCCGAACGGGCCCGGCGCGATCTACGTCACCGACCCGGCCGCGAAGACCACCAAGCTGTTCACCACCGTCCCGGACGCCGGCCCGACCCGGCACGGCGGCGACGACGCCGGGTTCATCGCGGCCCCCGGCAAGGAGAGCCTCGGCGGGATCAAGCTCTCCGAGGACGGCCGCGACCTGTACGTGGTCAACCTCAACAACCGCAAGCTGTACCGCTACGACGCCACGGCGGCCGCCGTCGAGAAGCCCAAGGCCGTCTACAGCATCCCGACCCCGGCCTGCCCGGCGGCCTCCGACTGGCGGCCGTTCGGCCTCGGCATGCAGGACGGCACCGGCTACCTCGGCGGCGTCTGCTCCGGCCAGTCCACCGGCCGGACCGGCGACCTGCGGGCGATCGTGCTGCCCTTCGACCCGGCCACCGGCACGTTCGGCGCCGCCGTCCTCGACCAGCCGCTCGACCACCCCCGCCTGCAGACCGTCCAGACCAGCTGGAACAAGGACCCGCTCTGCCAGGGCGCCGGCTGGTTCCCGTGGACCGACGCCTGGCCCACCGGCACCGACGGCGCGCTCTGCGCGGGAACCGCCTTCGCCAAGCCCGAACCGCAGCTCGGCGAGATCGGCTTCGAGACCGACGGCTCCATGCTGCTGGCCTTCCGCGACCGGCTGGCCGACCGCATCTCCGCCGACAACCTGACCGCCCCGGTCTGGGCGAGCGGCGACCTCAACAAGGCCTGCACGTCCGGCGGCCGGTACGTGCTGGACGTCAACCAGGGCTGCGGCATCGACACACGCGGCAGCAAGTTCTTCGACGTCCACCGCGTCACCGTCTACCACCCGTACGCCGCCTACGCGGGCCTGGCGCTGTCCAAGGTGGAGCCGTCCATCGCCACCGCCGGCGTCGACCCGGACAACACCACCTACGGCTACGGCCCGCTGTTCACCCTGCGCGACGGCGGCGTCGACCCCGGCGCGGGCCTGCGCCTCAACGACAAGGCACACCCCACCTTCGGCAAGGGCACCTCGATCGGCGACCTCGAAGTGCTCTGCGACCGCGCCCCGCTGCAGATCGGCAACCGGGTCTGGTACGACCCCGAGCGCTCCGGTCAGCAACTCCCGCAGCAGCAGCCCGCCGCCGGAGTGACCGTCAACCTGTACGACGCGGACGGCAAGAAGGTCGGCACCACCACCACGAACGAACGCGGCGAGTACTACTTCGACAACAGCAACGTCACCGGCGGCCTGAAGCCCAACACCGCCTACACCGTCCGCCCGGACAACCCCGCCGACTACGCCAAGGGCGGCCCGCTCCACCACTGGACGCCCACCACCGGCGCCGAACTCGCGCTCACCACCGGCGGTCCCGGGCAGAACGACCACAGCCTCGACTTCGGCTTCGGCCGCCAGCAGGGCGAACTGCGCCTGGTCAAGCACGACCAGGACGGCAAGGCGCTGCCCGGAGCGGTCTTCCAGCTCTGGCGCGAGTCGAACAGCGCCGACGGTCTGCAGACCGACGGCGACAAGGCCGACACCAAGGTCGGCGACCCGTGCACCACCGGCGACGACGGCACCTGCACCCGCCGCGCCGAAGCGGGCGCGCACTACTGGCAGGAGGTCAGCCCGCCCAAGGGCTACAAGGCCCCGGAACAGCCGGTCCTCGGCCCGGTGGTCCTCGACGACGAGCACCTGGAGGACGGCGTCAGCACCACCGCCGTCAACGAGCTGCTCCCGCCGTCCCCGAGCACCCCGGCCCCGACCCCGACGCCCACGGCGGACCCCACGCCCGCACCGTCGCAGCCCTCGCAGCCCGGGCAGTCCTCGGGCGGCAACCTGGCCTACACCGGCACGGACGACACCGCCCTCAGGTACACCCTGGTCGGCGGCGCGGCCCTGCTGACGGCCGGCGCCGGCCTGCTGGTCGCCGTCCGCAGGCGCCGCAGCAGCTGATCGACAGGGACGGAAAGAGGGGCCCCGGGAGTGCGAACTCCCGGGGCCCCTCTCGTCGTCGGCGGCGCGCTACGGCTGCGTCGGTATCGGCTTGGCCGCCAGCGACCGCGCCGAGCTCGGGTCGGACAGCGCGGACGGCGGCAGGATCTCGGGGGCGGCGGCCTGCGCGGGGACGGCGGCGGCCGCCTCCTCCTTGAGCTTGACGCCGGCCAGGTCGAACGCGGCCTTCAGGCGCAGCCGCAGCGCGCGGGCGACCTGCGCGGACTTGCCGGGCGTGCAGCGGGCCTCGATCCGCAGCAGCATCGAGTCGACGGCCACCTCCTCGACGCCCAGCACCTTGACCCGGCCCCAGATCAGCTCGTCGTAGGGCGCTTCCTTGGAGAGCTGGTCGGCGGCCTCGGTGACCAGCAGTTCGATCCGGTCCAGGTCCTCCTTGTAGCCGACCTGGACGTCCACCGAGGCGGTGCCCCAGCCCTGGCTCATGTTGGCGATCCGCTTGACCTCGCCGTTGCGGATGTACCAGATCTCGCCGCCGGACCCGCGCAGCTTGGTGACCCGCAGGCCGACCTCCAGCACGGTGCCGGTGGCGACGCCGGTGTCGATCTCGTCGCCCACGCCGTACTGGTCCTCCATGATCATGAAGACGCCGGAGAGGAAGTCGGTGACCAGGTTCCGGGCGCCGAAACCGATCGCCACACCGGCCACACCGGCGGAGGCCAGCAGCGGCGCGAGGTCCACGCCGAGCACCGACAGCGCCATCAGCGAGGCGGTGCCGAGGATGCTGAAGGACGCCACCGAACGCAGCACCGAGCCGATCGCCTCGGAACGCTGCTGGCGGCGCTCGGTGTTGACGACACCGCTGTTGGCCAGCAGCCCGCCGAGCACGCCGTGGTCGTCGTCCGCCACGGACGGGCGGCCCATCCGGGAGACCAGCTTGTCGATGACCTTGCGGACCACGGCCCGCAGTATCAGCGCGAGCAGCAGGATGAAGACGATCCGCAGCCCGTCGACCAGCCAGCCCTGCCAGTTGTCGTCGAGCCAGCTGGCCGCCTGCCGGGTGGAGTCGGTCACCTCGGCGGCGCTGGTGGGCAGGTTGAAGGTCGGCGGCGTGCTGTCAGGAGGAGAATCGGCGAGCATCGCCCCACTCTAGAGCCTGCCGATTGCCTCCCCAGAGGCCCGTTCACCCGCCCGGACGGCCCGTTCACAGAGAAATGGTGGCGTCGTGCCTGGGCGTAAGGCGACACTGAGGGAGATCGCGTCCCGCAAGGGGCACGATCGACCGCTCGACTCGGCGCGAGCCACGCGCCGCAGGCGTCCAAGGAGGCCCCGTGCCGCATGTCCTTGTCCTCAACGCGTCGTACGAGCCACTCGGTGTCGTCTCGATGCGACGCGCACTCATCCTCGTCCTGAACCACAAGGCGATCGCCCTGGAGGACGCGGGAACCACTCTGCACAGCGCCACCAGCGCCGTTCCGGCGCCGTCCGTCGTCAAACTGACCCGTTTCGTCCGGGTCCCCTACCGAGGCCCCGTACCGCTGACCCGGCGCGCGCTGTTCGCACGCGACCACGGGCGGTGCGTGTACTGCGGGGCCGCCGCGACCAGCGTCGACCACGTGATCCCGCGCAGCCGGGGCGGTCAGCACCGGTGGGACAACGTGGTGGCGGCCTGCCGCCGCTGCAACCACACCAAGGCCGACCGGCACCTCGCCGACCTCGGCTGGCGGATGAAGCGCCCCCCGGCCGCGCCCAGCGGCCTGGCCTGGCGGGTCATCGGCACCGGGATCAAGGATCCGCGCTGGCGGCCCTACCTGGAGCCGTACGGCGGCCTCGACCAGTTCCGGGACTTCGAACACCACGACCATACGGAGCTGCCGCCCGCCGTTCCGTCCCCGGTCCGCACCCGTCCCGTCCGCCGCGGCGAGCAGCACGCTCCGCTCTCCGCCTGATCAGACAAGGGCCTGCCCGACACGACATTCGGTACGCCTCATGGGCCGCCGGCGCACCCCTCAGCGGGAGCGTCGGCGGCCCGCCGCGTGCAGGGCGCGACGGCGCGCGACGGCGGCTAGGACGTGACGGCGTACACCTCGACGGCGGACAGCGTGTAGCCGTAGCGGCCGGCCCGGCTGACGCCCTGCACCCGCAGGTACTGCGCGCCCGGCGCGTCGAAGCGGACCGTCTCGGTGCCGCCCTGCCCGTTCTCCACCACCGCCACGGTCGTCCACGTCACCCCGTCGGCCGAGGTCTCCAGCCGGTACCGGGAGGCGTACGCGTCGCCCCAGCGCAGCACCGCCGAACCCAGCCGGGCGGCCTGCGGCAGCCGCAGCTGCACCCAGGCGTCGTCCTTCGCGGGGGACGTCCAGGAGGTCTTCGGGTCGCCGTCGGCGATCGCCGCCGCCGGGGTCTTCCCGGAGTCGTCGCCCGAGGAGGACGCGGCGGCGGACCGCGCCAGGTCCGGGCCGCCGGTCGGCGGGACCACGTGCACCAGGAGCTCCTGCCGGACGGTCAGCGTGCCCGCCGTGAACACCACCGGCACCCGGTAGGTGCCCGACGGGGTGTCGGCGGCCGCCGACACCTGCACCGGCGCGCCCGCCTTGCCGCCGCGCGGCACCGTCACCGTCGGGGCCGGGGTCACCGTCAGGCCCTTGGCGACCGCCGGGACCTCCGCCTTCAGCTGGCCGGTCAGCGCGTCCGGGCGGCCGGACTCCACGGTGGCCCGGGTCTGCGACGGGGCGCCGCCCGCCACCGCGTCCAGCGTCGGGTCGGCCAGCGTCACCCGGGCCGCCGGGACGTCCGCGTACCACGGGATGACCTGGTTCACCACCGGGGCCTCGCCGCCGGGACGCCACACCAGGCGGAACGCGTCCACCGGGCCGCCGTCGGCGCGCAGCTCGTTGTAGCCGGGGTGGACCGCGCCGAGGTCGGCCCAGGTGCCGTCCGCGTGGCGCACCTGCGCGGTCGCCTCGGCGCGCACCGTCGGGTCGGTCAGCACGGTGAGCCGGTCCAGCGGGCGGGCCGTGTCCAGCTCCACCGTCAGCGGGGCGTCGCCCACCCGGGGCGGGGCCGCCGCCCGGAACGCGGAGTCCGGGTCGCCCGACAGCACCGCGTCCGGGGACGAGCCCGGCACCGCGGGCGGGCCGCTGACCTCGGCGTCCACCGCGCCCGGCGCGACCGCGGTGAACTCGCGCACCGCGACCGCGGTCTTCTGCCCGCCCGTGGAGCGCAGCCGCACCGCCTTGGCGACCGCGCCCGCCGGGGCGTTCACGACCACCGTCCGCTGGTCGTGGACCGTCGCCAGCCGCTGCCAGCCGCCCGAACCGCTGAAGTACTCCAGCACGCCGTCGCGCAGGTAGTCGTCGGCCGCCGAGGACGCGTCCGGGTCGTCGCCCTGGCCGCCCATCAGCACCGTCACGGTGCCCAGCGGCTTCGGGGTGCCCAGGTCCAGGCCGAAGCTGTCGCCGACCTGCGGCGGCGCCGACGACCAGTAGAAGGTCTGCGCGGAGCCGTCCGCCATCAGCGCCGGACCGTGGTCGTGCGCGGTGCCCAGCGTGGTGGTCGGGGACGCGCCCGAGGTGATGCCCGCCCAGGTGTCGGCGGCCTTCACCGCCCGGTCCAGGAACGGGTCCAGCACGCCCTTGCCGACCGTCACCGGGTTCTGCTCCAGCGCCGAGCGCTGCCGGCCCAGCTCCAGCCGGGCCTGCCAGGCCGCGGTGCCGTCGCCCGCGTGCTGCGCGAGCAGCATGTCCAGCGCCGCCCGGCCCGCCGCGCCGTACGCCGACAGCCGGGACAGCCACGGCGCGGCGTCCGCGCCCAGCGGGTCGCTCGCCAGCGTCTTCGGGGCGTCCGCCATCACCGTGAACGCCTCGCGCAGCGGCTGCGCCGCCTCCCGCAGCTTCGCCTGGTCGACCGGCCCGCCCGAGGCCGGCTCCGCCGCCGCCCAGAACCGCTCCACCAGCGGCGCCAGGTACGCCGACTCCTTGCCGCCCAGCGGAGAGGACGCGCTGTTGCCCGCCAGCGCCGCCACCGCGGCCTGCTGCGCCGGGCCCGCCGTCAGCATCCGCAGCGCCGAGGACATCGACTTCTCCGGCTGGTAGCCGGCCGGCTGCCAGCCGAAGTCGGCGGCCGTGGCCAGCGGGATCCGGGACGCCACCGGCTGGCTCATCGCCGTGGTCAGCAGCACCGCCGAACGCTGCGCCACCTCCGCGTCCCGGCCGCCGTAGCCGCCCAGGAACAGCCGGTCCGGTGCCGAGTCGTTCACCGGGTAGTTGTCCAGCGTCACCAGCGGACGGTCGAACAGCCGCCGGGTGTCGGCCAGTTGGGAGCCCGTCACCTGCTTGGCGATCACCGCGCCGCCGCTCCACACAACCTGCGCCTCGGCGGGCAGCGCCGCCGCCAGCGCCGTCCGGTACGGCGTCGCGCCCTGCTTCTGGAACTCCGTCGGCACCACCGACAGCGGCGCCAGCTCCGGGTGCGGCGCCACCAGGCGCTTCTGCACCGCCGTCACCACCGCGGCCTGCGCCTTCGCCGCCGCCGCCGGACCGGTGCCGAACTTCCGCCGGTCCGTGCCGCAGTGCCACTCGTCGTACGAGACGTTCACGAAGTCCAACTGGAAGGCCCGGAAGCCCAGTTGGCGCAGCCCGTCGAGCTTGGCGACCAGCGCGTCCAGGTCCTTGGCGGAGGAGAAGCAGAACGACTGCCCCGGGTTCACCGAGTACGCCAGCGTCACGTGGTTGTCCCGCGCCCGGCCCGCCAGCTCGGTCAACTCCCGCACCTGCTCGGCCGGGTAGGACTCGGCCCAGCGGCGTGAACGGTACGGGTCGCCGCCCGGCGCGTACAGGAAGAAGTTCTGCTTGGTGCGGCCCAGGAAGTCCACCGTCGCCAGCCGCTGCGCAGCGCTCCACGGCTCCCCGTAGAACGACTCGGCGGTGCCGCGCACCGGCGCGCCGCTCGGCCAGTCCCGCACCAGCACGCCGGGGAAACCCTTGCCGTCGGCCGCCGCGCCCTGGCCCTGCCCCGCGCCGACCGGCGCCAGCAGCTGCGCCAGCGACTGCGCCGCGTAGAACGTGCCCTCGCCGTCCACGCCCGCCAGCACCACCGCGCCGTACGCGCCGCCCGCCGTCGGCAGCTGACCCGTCGCCAGCAGGTGGCCGCCGGACGGCAGGCCCGCCAGCGGCGGCACCTCGGTGTCCTTCAGGCCCCCCGCCGCCGCGAGCGCCCGCAGCGCCCGGTCGGTCGCCCCGCCCGCGCCCTCGCGCGGGCCGCCCACGAACACCACCAGCGACCCGGCCTCCGGAGTCTCCGGGGCCTCCGGGGCGGTCGTCACCTCGGCCGCGCCCGCCCGGGTCAGCAGCGCGCGCACCGCGTCCACCGCCGCCCCGTCCGCGCCGTCCGCCATCACCACCGTCGCCTTCCGGGGCACCGCCACCGGCTTCCCGCCCGGACGCAACTGCTGCGGACGCGGGAACACCTGCGGGTCCGTCAGCGAACCCAGCGGCAGCGGGGCCTCCACCGCGGCCGGGACCTCGGCCCCCGCCGACACCGCCTGCCGGTCGCCCGGCTGCGCCGCGAAGCTCTCGCCCGGGATCAGCAGCCCGCCGACCACGGCCGCCGCCGACAGCGTCGCCGCCAGCCGCAGCGCGCTGCCGCGCCGGCCCGCCCGCCGCTCGGCGCGCACCGACGCCAGCAGCGGGTCGGTGCCCTTGATGTCCGCGATGAACCGGTCCGCCGCCTTCGGCGCCAACTGGCGGGCCGTCCTGGCCGCCACCTGGCGCGCCGTCAGCGCCGCCGGGTGGTGCAGCACCTCACGCAACGCCGCGCTCTGCTCCAACTGCTGACGCAGCCGACGCCCGGCCGCCACCGACACCCGTGCCTGCACCGGAGCCTCCTTGCCCGAACCGCCAGCTCACCGGCCCCCACAGCCCGCCCCGGCCCCCCGCGGCCATCCGGCCCGACCAGCCCATCAGCTCTCCGCGTCCCTGTCAACGTCCCTGGCGGCTATGTCCGTTATCGGCTGATATCGCCGGTGCCGTCGAACACCCGGGCGACACCGCGGCGATGACGGGACGACACCTCGGGCGGACGGAGGCCGGGCCCACGGCAACCCCGCGACGCCACGTTCACCCGTCCGGTGGAGGCGGGCCGCCGTGTCGGTCGGGGTCGGGGGAGGGGCGCGCGGGTAGGACTGTGCCTGTCGGCGTTCGGGAACCCGAGGACGGAGTGCGCTGGGTGGCCGCATACCTTGACCGCGAGCAGGTGGGAACCGAGCAGGTGCCGGCGGAGGACAATCCGGCCGCGCCACCGGAACTGCTCGCACTGGCCCACGCGTACGGGGTGGACACCAGCTACGACGCCGGCGCCGGGCCCGTCCAGGTCGGGCCGCGCACCCTGAGCGCCGTGCTCGCCGCGCTCGGCGTGGACGCCGACACGCCCGAACTCGCCGCCGACGCGCTGGAACGGCACCGCGCCGACCAGGCCCGGCGACTGCTGCCCCCCACCGTGGTCGCCTGGCACGGCCGCCGCACCGCCCTCGACCTGCCCCCCGACGCCGAGGCGCGCGTCGAACTGGAGGACGGCGGCGCCTGGCAGTTGACGCACGACCACTCCTGGTGGCTGCCCGAGGACCTGCCGCTCGGCCGCCACACCCTGCACGCCGCCGCCGGCGAACGCACCGGCCGCGCCGCGCTGATCGTCGCCCCGCCGCGCATCCCCGAACCCCCGCACCGCAGTTGGGGCTTCCTCGCGCAGCTCTACTCGGTGCTCGGCGAGCACTCCTGGGGCATGGGCGACCTCGCCGACCTCGCCGAACTCGCCCAGTGGGCCGGAGCCGAACTCGGCGCCGGCTTCCTGCAGATCAACCCGCTGCACGCCGGCATGCCCGGCGAACCCTCCGACCCGTCCCCCTACCGCCCGTCCTCCCGCCGCTTCGCCGACCCCGTGCACCTGCGGATCGAGGCGATCCCCGAATACACCCGCCACGACCACGTCCGCGACCTCGCCCGCCGCGCCCGGCTGCTCCGCGAGGAAGTGCTCGACCACGACGCGCTGATCGACCGCGACGCCGTCCGCGCGCTCAAGCAGGAGGCCCTGGAACTCCTCCACACCGTGCCGCGCGGCGTCGGCCGGGAGGCCGCGTACCGGGCGTTCGTCCGCCGCGAGGGCGAATGGCTGGAGCGGTACGCGGTGTGGAACGCCCTCGCCGAGGTGCACGGCCCCGCCTGGCACTCCTGGCCGAAAGGCCTGCGCCACCCCGCCAACCCCCAAGTCGCCGCCGAGAAAGCCGCGTTGACGGACCGCATCGAGTTCCACCGCTGGCAGGCCTGGCTGGTCGACGAACAACTGCACGCCGCGCAGCGCGCCGCCACCGACGCCGGCATGCCGCTCGGCCTGATCCACGACCTCGCCGTCGGCGTCCACCCCGACGGCGCGGACGCCTGGGCGCTGCAGGACGTCCTCGCCACCGGCATCTCCACCGGCGCCCCGCCCGACGCGTTCAACGCCCACGGCCAGGACTGGGGCCTGCCGCCCTGGCGCCCCGACGCCCTCGCCGAGGCCGGCTACGCCCCGTACGCCGAACTGCTGCGCTCCGCCGCCCGGCACGCCGGCGCGATCCGGATCGACCACGTGATGGGCCTGTTCCGGCTCTGGTGGGTGCCGGTCGGCGCCCGACCCACCGAGGGCACCTACGTCCGCTACGACGCGGAGGCGATGCTCGCCGTCCTCGCCCTGGAGGCCCACCGGGCCGGCGCCGCCGTCATCGGCGAGGACCTCGGCACCGTCGAGCCCGGCGTCCGCGAACGCCTCGCCGAACACGGCGTCCTCGGCACCTCCGTGCTCTGGTTCGAACGCGACTGGAACGCCGACGGCGAGGTCCTGCCCCCCGACCGCTGGCGGGCCGGCTGCCTCGCCACCCTCACCACCCACGACCTGCCCAGCACCGCCGCCCGCCTCACCGGCGACCACGTCGCGCTGCGCCACCAACTCGGCCTGCTCGCCCGCCCGCTCGCCGAGGAACAGCACGCCGCCGCCGCCGAACTCGCCGACTGGCAGCACGAACTCGTCCGACTCGGCCTGCTCGCCGACGGAGCACCCGTCACCACCGAGGCGCTGTACGCCTACCTGCTCGCCACGCCCGCCCGACTGGTCGGCGTCTGGCTGCCCGACACCGTCGGCGACCCCCGTCCGCAGAACCTGCCCGGCACCTGGGACCAGTACCCCAATTGGCGGCTCCCCGTCGCCGACGCCACCGGAACCCCCCGCACCCTCGACGCCGTCGCCGCCTCCCCGGGCGCCGCCGCCATCGCCTCGACACTCGCCCCGATGACGGGACACGCCGACAGGCGCACCCCGCCGGGCGAGCCGCTGTAGGGGGCCGGTACCTTGGGAAACGTGGACAAGAGGAACGCAATGCGCGCCGGTGCGGTCACCGCAGCGGCCACGCTGATGATGCTGATGTCGTCGCCCGCCATGGCGCTCGTACGCGACGACGGCGACGATCCGGGCACCGGCCTGAGCGTCGGCCAGACCCTGGGCCTGTTTGTCGCCCTCCCGATCGTCTCCTTCCTGGTGATCGCGGGCCTCTGCATGATCCCGGGTCGGAAGAAGTAACCCTCCGGGTCCCCGGACCCGAACGGCGACTGCCGGGGCGGCC
>NZ_LISX01000009.1:36730-260592 GCF_001905465.1 Kitasatospora sp. CB01950 | reverse complement strand
GGCCGCCCCGGCAGTCGCCGTTGTCCGTTCACCCGGAGAACGCCGCGCGAGCCAGCACCTCCGCCGTCCGCGTCCCCGCCTCGACGGCCTGCCGGGCCGTGGTCGGCAGACAGCGGGCCCGCTCCGGGACGAACTCCGTCATCACCACACCGGCGTGATCCGCGGTCACCTCGCTGAGCGACACCGGCCGCCAGTGCTCCGCCAACGCCGCCCGCAACTCGCGCGAACGCTCGACCGGCACCACCGGATCGGCCGTACCGTGCACCAGCCACACCGGCACCGGCGGCCCGCCTCCGCAGACGTCGTCGATCGGCACGGTGCCGGTGGACGGCGCCACCGACCCGTACGCGCCGGCGATCCCCACCGCGGCGTGCGGCCGCCACCCGCCGAACGCGGCGGGATTCAGCGCCGCGCCCACCGCGGCCTTGCCGCCCGGCGACCAGCCGGCGAGCACGATCCGCCCGGAATCCCCGCCGAAGTCCGCCACCCGCTCCCGCGCGAAGACCGCCGACTCCCACAGCTGCGCCCGCCCGCCGTCCGGCGCGTCGGGACGCCAGTCCGGCACCAGGGCCTGTCCGGCCGATCTTGCCGGGCGCGCGACGCCGGATCATCCGCCCCCAGCCCTGGCGGGCCGGGAGGTGCCCCCACCCCCAGCCCTGGCGGGCTGGGAGGTGCCCCCACGGACGCACCGGCAAAACATCCAAGTACACCCAGTACGAGGACGTTTCGCCGGCACGCCCAGCCGGGCGCGAAATGGGGGCACCTCCCAGCCCCCAAGGGCTGGGGGAGCCGCGCGCCGATCCGACAAGATCGGCCGGACAGGCCCTTGCACGAGGACGCCCAGCTCCGCCGCCGCGCGGGCGACCGGCGCGAGCACGTCCCGCTCGTCGGGACCCCGGCCGTGCCAGAGCAGCACCGCGGGCACCGGCCCCGACCTGGTCACCGGCCGGTGGACGTCCATGAGTCCGCCCCCGGCCCCGTACCTGACGATCACTGCTGTGCCCCCTCACTCGTCGGGCCCCACGGTATCCGGCCCGATCAGGGGAAGTCCGGGGTGCGCTCGCGGGCGCCGTCTGGGCGGACGGCGAGGGCGGGGACGCCGCGGGCGGAGAGCCAGCGCAGCGGGTCGGGCATGGCGAACGCGGCGGTGGCGAGGGCGTCGAGGCGGGCGAGCCGGGGGCCGAGCAGGGTGAGCGAGGCGAGAGCGGTGGCGGGGCGGCCGGTGTGCGGGTCGAGGATGTGCGGGCCGCGTTCGGCGGTGCCCGAGGTGGCGACGGCGAGGTCGTGCCCGGTGACGACGTGGGCGACGGCGCCGGGGCGGTGCGGGTCCGCGATGCCGATCCGCCAGGGGCCGCCCGCGGTCTGGACGTCGCCGCCGCCGCTGACGCAGTGCCGGCCGGAGCCGGCCTCGCGCAGCGCCCGGGAGGCCTCCTCGACGGCCCAGCCCTTGACGTATCCGCTTGGGTCCAGGCGTCCGCCGGGCGTCGCGCTGAAGTAGCCGTCGGTCTCGGCGGCGAGTTCCGCGCAGCGGTCCAGCACCCACCCGACCTCGGGGTCGCACCCGGCGAGCCGGACCTCGCCGCGCCCGAGCCGGCTGACGTCGCTGTCCTCGCGGTACGGCGAGAACACCGTGTCGATCCGGTGCAGGCGGGCGACGATCCGGGCCAGGGCGTCGGCGGTGCGCGGGCCGGGGTCGCGGACGGAGAAGGAGAAGACCGTCCCCATCACGTGCTCGACATGGGTGAGCGTCACTGCTTCGCCGCCTGGTCGAGGGCGCTCTGCAGGGAGCGGGTGTAGCCGTCGCTGGTGTAGGTCGCGCCGGAGACCACGTCGATGTGGGCGCTCTGCGCGGCCATCGCCTCCTGGTTGAGCTGCGGGACGGCGTAGGTGTTGATCTCCCGGTCGCGGCGGTCCCGGGTGGGGTACTGGATGACGTCGATCTTGCTGATCGCGCCGCCGTCCATGGTGACCCGCACCTGGACCGGCCCGTACCGGGTGTTGACGGCGGTGCCGGTGAGCGTCCGGGTGCCCCCGCTCTGCGGCGCCGCCGACGCCGTCCCTCCGGTGGCGGCCGGCGCGGGTGCGGGGGTGGTGGATATCGCGCCGGTGGTGGACGGCTCGTGCGGCTTCAGGGAGAGCAGCAGGACGACCCCGGCGGCGGTCGCGGAGGCGGTGATGACGGCTCGGCGCATGGCGGTGGGGGCTCCTAGAGGGCGAAGGACTCGTGGTGGATGCGGGACGGCCGCACCCCGGCGGCGCGCAGCGCGCGGACCGCCTCGGCGGTGAACGCCTCCGGCCCGCACAGGAACACCTCGTGCCGGCCGAGATCCGGCACCAGCCGGTGCAGCGCCGCGCCGAGGTCGCCGACCTGCTCGCGGCTGCCGAGCAGCTCGTGCACGCGCCGGCCCCGGCCGCCGGCCGCGACCGCCGCCAACTCGTGCCGGAACAGCACGTCCTGGTCGAGCCGGGCCCGCTGCACCAGCGTCACCGGCCCGGGCAGCGTCTCGAACAGCGCCCGCAACGGGGTGACGCCGACGCCCGCGCCGAGCAGCAGCACCGGCCCGCCGTGCCGGCGGCGCGCGGTGAACGCCCCGTACGGTCCCTCCACGCGGACGGCCGTACCGGGCCCGAGCGCGGCGACGGCGGCGCTGTGCGCGCCCAGGCCCTTGACGGTGAACCGCAGGAAGTGCGGGTGCGGGGGAGCGGACAGCGAGTACGGGTTGGCGGCCCAGCGCAGCTGCGGCGTGAGGAACTGAAGACGGAAGAACTGGCCGGGCTCGGCCCGCAGTTCGTCCAGGCGCCGGCCGGTCAGGAAGACCGACACCACGCCCGCGCCCTCGGGCCGGACCTCGGCGACCCGCAGCCGGTGCCGGCGGTCGCGCAGGAACGGCCGCAGCAGCCGGTACCAGCCGAGGACGGCGGCGGTGCCGACGTACAGCAGGGACCAGGCGGCCTTCGCGGGCCCGTCCGCCAGGTCCGCGCCGGTGGTCAGCTGATGGCCGAAGCCGAGGGCGACGGCCAGGTAGCCGGCCAGGTGCAGGTAGTACCAGGCCTCGTAGCTCAGCCGGCGGCGGGCGGCCCGGGCGGAGACCGCGCCGGTGCCGAGCAGCAGCAGGGTCCCGGCGGACGCCTTCAGCATGTCGGGGAAGTGGAAGACGATCTCCACGCCCTGGTTCCACAGGCCCTGACCGCTGGTCAGCGCATAGCCCCAGATCACCGTCAGCACGTGCACGGTGAGCAGCGACACCAGGTAGCGGCCGCCGAACGCGTGCCAGCGCGCCATCCGGTCCGCACCGACCTCCCGTTCGAGCAACGGGATCCGCGCCATCAGCAGCAGCAGGACGGGCGCGGCGTAGCCGGCCAGCAGGCCGGTGATCCGGCCCGCGCCGGTGAGCCAGTCCGCGGCGCCGGCGACCCGCGGGGTGTCGGCCCACCACAGGGCGAGCACCCCGAGCGCGCCGAGCACGATCAGGGCGAGCGCGCCGCGGCGGACGGCGTCCGGCGGGAGGCCCCGGCGCGGGGCGGCGCGGCGGGCGGCCCGGCCCGGGGTGGTCAGTGCGGTCAACGGCCCTCCTTCGGCGGTGCTCCGCCACGGTGGCACCGGAAGCTCTCAGTTCCCTATGAAAGGACGCCGCCCCGGGACCGCGCCGACAGCGTTCACGCAGGTCACCGCAGGGGCACCCGCTCCGCTGCGGTCGGATGATCTCACCGCTTTCTCATGCCGGAGCGCAAGAATGGACCCATGCAGCACGCGGACACCCCCTGGCGGGTCCTGGTGGTCGACGACGAACCCGACCTGGTCGAGGTGATCTGCGGCGCCCTGCGCTACGAAGGCTGGCAGGCCCGCGGCGTCACCGGCGGCCTCGACGCCGTCACCACCGCCGCCGCCTGGCACCCGCACGCCATCGTGCTCGACGTCATGCTCCCCGACTTCGACGGCCTCGAAGTCCTGCGCCGCGTCCACCGCACCGACCCCGAGGTCCGGGTGCTCTTCCTGACCGCCCGCGACGCCGTCGAGGACCGCATCGCCGGCATCTCCGCCGGCGGCGACGACTACGTCACCAAACCGTTCAGCCTCGAAGAGGTCGTCGTCCGGCTCCGCGGCCTGCTCCGCCGCACCGCCCCCGCCGGCCCCGCCACCCCCGACACCCTCACCGTCGGCGACCTCCACCTGGACCCGACCGCCCGCGAAACCAGCCGCAGCGGCGAGAACATCGACCTCAGCCCCACCGAATTCGCCCTGCTCCGCTACCTGATGGAGCACCCCCGCCAGGTCCTCAGCAAGGCCCAGATCCTGGACGCCGTCTGGTCCTACGACTTCGGCGGCCAGGCCCACGTCGTGGAGCTCTACATCAGCTACCTCCGCCGCAAGATCGACGCCGGCCGCACCCCCATGATCCACACCGTCCGCGGCGCCGGCTACGTCCTCAAGGCCCCCACCGGATGACGGCCGCCGGGCGGCTGATGCCCCGCACCCTCCGGGCCCGGCTGGTGGTGGGCGTGCTCGTGCTGATCGCCGTGATCTGCGGCGGCGTCGCGGTCGCCACCGGGGCGGCCCTGCGGCACTTCCTGGTCGACCGGCTCGACCAGCAGCTGAGCGCGTCCGGCGGGCGCTACGCCACCAGCCTCGAACACCCCGACCAGAACGGTCACGACACCCGCGCCCAGTCGCCCGGCACCTTCGGCGCCCGACTGCTGAACGGCACCGTCACCCACGCCGCCGTGGTCGGCGGCATCCCGCCCGGCGACGACGACCCCGTGCCGATCGTCGGCGGCGGGGCCGGCGACGCCGCCGTCCCGCTCACCGACGCCGACGTGCGCACCCTGCGCGCCCTCCCGCCGACCGGCCGGCCGCACGACATCACGCTGTCCGCGCTCGGCGACTACCGGACCGCCGCCGTCGTCGGCCACGACGGGGACGTGCTGATCACCGGCCTGCCCCTGCACCCCGTCGACGAGACCGTCCAACGCCTGCTGCTCATCGAACTCGTGGTGTTCGCCGCCGCGTTGGCCGTCGCCGCAGCCGCCGGCACGCTCGGCGTCCGGCTCGCGCTGCGCCCGCTGGAACGGGTGGTCGCCACCGCCGAACGGGTCTCCGCGCTGCCGCTGGCCAGCGGCGCGGTCGACCTCGGCGAACGCGTCCCGGACGACGACCCCGGCACCGAGGTCGGCCGGGTCGGCACCGCGCTCAACCGGATGCTCGGCCACATCGGCGACGCGCTGACCCGCCGCCAGGACGTCGAGGAACGCCTGCGCGCGTTCGCCGCCGACGCCAGCCACGAACTGCGCAACCCGGTCGCCGCCGTCCGAGGCCACGCCGAACTCGCCCTGCGGCACCCCGGGCCGGTGCCCGAACCCGTCCGGCACTCGCTGGAACGGATCACCGCCGAATCGCAGCGGATGGGCACCGTCGTCGAGGACCTGCTGCTGCTCGCCCGCCTCGACGCGGGCCGCCCACTGGCCGTCGAGGACGTCGACCTGACCCGGATCGCCCTCGACTGCGCGGCCGACGCCCGCGCCGCCGCCCCCCTGCACCGCTGGCGGCTCGAACTGCCCGCCGAGCCCGTCACCGTCCCCGGCGACCCGCACCGGCTCACCCAGGTGGTGGCCAACCTGCTCGCCAACGCCCGCACCCACACCCCCGACGGCACCGAGGTCACCCTCCGCCTCGACACCGACGCCACCGGAGCCCGACTCACCGTCACCGACAACGGGCCCGGCATCCCGCCCGACCTGCTGCCCCACGTCTTCGAACGCTTCGTCCGCGGCGACCCCACCCGCTCCCGCCGCACCGGCTCCACCGGCCTCGGCCTCGCCATCGTCCAGGCCGTGGTCCAGGCCCACGGCGGCACCGCCACCGCCCACAGCACCCCCGGCGCGACGGTCTTCCGCACCACCCTCCCCGCGCACCACCAGGGGCGCGAGGAACTGCGCGAAGGGGAACGCACCCATCTGCAAGATCGCGATCCAGGACAATGACCTGCACGTGCTTGCGACCTGACGGACCGGCCGGCGCTTGCCGCGCAGCCCCCGGCCCTGCACACCCGAAAACGCCGGAGGCCCGGGAGGACAAGTCCCCCCGGGCCCCTCTCGGACCTGGCGTCAGCGATCCGCGGACTGGGCCTTCAGCGCCCGCTCCACGCCCGCCCGCGCCTCGACGACCTGGCGGCGCAGCGACGGCGCCGGCTCGGCGTCGGCGAGCCACGCGTCGGTGGCGTCCAGGGTGGCCTGCGAGACCGCGTACGCGGGGTACAGGCCGCCGATGATCTGCTGCGAGATCTCGTGGCTGCGGGTCTCCCACACGTGCTTCACCGAGGCGAAGTACTTCTCGGTGTACGCCGCGAGCAGGTCCCGCTGGTCGGGCTGCTGGAAGCCGGCGATGACGGCCTCCTGGACGTAGTTGGTGAGGGTGTCGGAGTCCACCACGGACGTCCACGCCTCGGCCTTGGCCTCGGCGGTCGGGCGGGAGGCGCGGCAGGAGGCGGCGTGCTCCTGGCCGGAGGAGGTGTTGTCGCGGGCGAGCTCCGCCTCGATCGCGGCCTCGTCGGCGCGGCCGGTGGCGACCAGTCGGCCGAGCAGGGTCCAGCGCAGCTCGGTGTCGACGGCCAGGCCCTCGATGCTCTCCGTGCCGTCCAGCAGAGAAGCCAGCAGCGCGAGCTGACCGTCCGTCCGGGCGGAGGCGGCGAGCGCGCGGGCCCAGGCGAGCTGGTGGTCGCTGCCGGCGGGGGCCTCGCGCAGCGCCGTCTCGGCGGCGGCCGCCCAGCGCTGCAGGCCGGTCTCGCGCCACGCCGGGTCGGCGTACAGCTCCAGGGAGAGCTTGACCTGGCGGTGCACGGACTGGACGACGCCGATGTCGCTCTCGCGGCGCAGGCCGGACAGCGCCAGCGACAGGTAGTCGCGGGTGGCGAGTTCGCCGTCGCGGGTCATGTCCCAGGCGGAGGCCCAGCACAGTGCGCGCGGCAGCGAGTCGGTGAAGTCGCCGAGGTGCTCGGTGACGACGGCCAGCGAGTCGGCGTCGAGGCGGACCTTCGCGTAGGACAGGTCGTCGTCGTTGAGCAGCAGCACGGCGGGCCGCTGCCGGCCGGTCAGCTGCGGGACCTCGGTGCGCCCGCCGTCGACGTCGAGTTCGATCCGGTCGGTGCGGACCAGGTCGCCGTCGACCAGTTCGTACACGCCGATGGCGATGCGGTGCGGGCGCAGCACGGCCTCGCCGCGGGCGCCGGCGGGCAGCGCGGGGGCTTCCTGCAGGACGGCGAAGGACTCGATGCGCCCGTCCGGGTCGACGACCAGCGACGGCCGCAGCACGTTGATGCCGGCGGTCTCCAGCCAGGCCTTGGACCAGGTGCGCAGGTCGCGGCCGCTGGCCTCCTCAAGGGCGCCGAGCAGGTCGGTGAGGCGGGTGTTGCCCCAGGCGTGGCGCTTGAAGTAGGCGCGCACGCCCTGGAAGAAGGCGTCCTGGCCGACGTACGCCACCAGCTGCTTGAGCACCGAGGCGCCCTTGGCATAGGTGATGCCGTCGAAGTTGACCTGGACGTCCTCCAGGTCGTTGATCTCCGCCATGATCGGGTGGGTGGACGGCAGCTGGTCCTGCCGGTACGCCCAGGTCTTCATCTGGTTGGCGAAGGTGGTCCAGGAGTGCGGCCACTTGGAGCCGGGGGCCTCGGCCTGGCAGACGGCCTCGGCGAAGGTGGCGAACGACTCGTTCAGCCAGAGGTCGTTCCACCACTCCATGGTGACGAGGTCGCCGAACCACATGTGGGCGAGCTCGTGCAGGATGGTCGCGGCGCGCAGCTCGTAGGAGGCGTCGGTGACCTTGGAGCGGAACACGTACTGGTCGCGCAGGGTGACGGCGCCCGCGTTCTCCATCGCGCCGGCGTTGAACTCCGGGACGAACAGCTGGTCGTACTTCGCGAACGGGTAGGCGAAGTCGAACTTGTCCTGGAAGTAGTCGAAGCCCTGCTTGGTGACGGCGAAGATGGCGTCGGCGTCGAGGAACTCGCGCAGCGAGGGGCGGCAGTAGACGCCGAGCGGCACGTTCTGCGCGCCGTTCCGGTAGCTGTCGAAGACGCCGACGTAGGGGCCGGCCACCAGCGCGGTGATGTAGGTGGACATCCGCGGGGTGGGCTCGAAGGTCCACACCCGGGTGTCGCCGTCGCTGGTGGGCTCGGGGGTCGGCGAGTTGGAGATGACGACCCAGCCGGCCGGGGCGGTGACGGTGAAGGCGAAGGCGGCCTTCAGGTCGGGCTGCTCGAAGTTGGCGAACACCCGGCGGGCGTCCGGGACCTCGAACTGGGTGTAGAGGTAGGTCTCGCCGTCGGCCGGGTCGACGAAGCGGTGCAGGCCCTCGCCGGTGTTGGTGTAGGCGCAGTCGGCGACGACGCGCAGCTCGTTGTCGGCGGCCAGGTCGGGCAGCGCGATGCGGCTGTCGGCGAAGTTCTCCAGCGGCAGCGGGCTGCCGTTGAGGACGATCTCGGTGACCGCGGGGGCGACCAGGTCGATGAAGGTGGAAGCGCCGGGCTCGGCGGCCGTGAACCGGACCACGGTGGTGGACCGGAACGTGCCGCCCTCACGCGCCGAGCTCAGGTCGAGCTCGATGTCGTACGCCTCCACATGCAGGAGCGCGGCCCGGGTACGGGCCTCCTCACGGGTCAAGTTGGTGCCAGGCACGCAGGACTCCTTCGTCAGAGCTTGGATACCGGGCATCCTCCCACGTGCGTAACGATCCGTGTTCGTACTTGACTGCCCCTCCGACAGGTACCTGAGCATAGGGTTCAGAAGTTGAAGCTGAACGCTGAACGAACTCAAGCGCGCCCTGGAGGGTCGAACATGTCGACGGACACACCGGGATCGCAGTCCTCGCTGCACCGGGCGAATCTCGAACGGGTGCTGCGGGCGGTGCGGATGGCCGGATCGCTGACCCAGGCCGAGATCGCCCGGGGCACGGGTCTGTCGGCCGCGACGGTGTCCAACATCGTCCGGGAGCTCAAGGAGTCCGGCACCGTGGTGGTCGCCGACACCTCCTCGGGCGGGCGCCGGGCGCGCAGCGTCTCGCTCAGCGGGGACGCCGGGATCGTGGTGGGCGTGGACTTCGGCCACACCCACCTGCGGGTGGCGGTCGGCAACCTGGCCCACCGGGTGCTGGCCGAGGAGAGCGAGCCGCTGGACGTGGACGTCTCCGCGCAGCAGGGCTTCGACCTGGCCGAGCGGATGGTGGCGCGGCTGCTGGAGCAGGCCGGCTTCCCGAGCGACAAGGTGATCGGCGTGGGCCTGGGCGTGCCCGGCCCGATCGACCAGGAGACCGGGGCGCTCGGCTCGACGGCGATCCTGCCGGGTTGGACGGGCGTGATGCCCGGTCAGGAACTCGCGCAGCGCCTCGGCATGCCGGTGCACGTGGACAACGACGCCAACCTGGGCGCGCTGGGCGAGCTGGTGTGGGGCGCCGGCCGGGGCCTGGGCGAGCTGGCGTACATCAAGGTGGCCAGCGGCGTCGGCGCCGGCCTGGTGATCAACGGCCAGATCTACCGCGGCCCGGGCGGCACCGCCGGTGAGATCGGCCACATCACGCTCGACGAGGCGGGCCCGGTGTGCCGCTGCGGCAACCGCGGCTGCCTGGAGACCTTCGTCGGCTCCCGCTACCTGCTCAACCTCTTGAACGCCAACCACCCGGGCGAACTGACCCTCGGAAAGGTGGTGCAGCTGGCCCAGCAGGGCGACCTGGGCTGCCGTCGGGTGATCGCCGACGCGGGCCGCCAGATCGGCATGGGCGTGGCCACCCTGTGCAACCTGCTCAACCCCCGCCGGGTGATCCTGGGCGGAGACCTGGCCGAGGCCGGTGAGCTGGTGCTTTCCCCGATCCGGGACTCGGTGGCCCGGTACGCGATCCCCAGTGCCGCGCGCCAGCTGTCGGTGGTCCCGGGAACGCTCGGCGGCCGGGCCGAAGTGCTCGGCGCACTGGCCCTGGTGATGAGTGAGATGGGGGAGACGGGCGGTCTCTGAGCGGCCCCGTGGGACGCGGAAGTGGCCGTCCGGTATCGGGTCAGCCTTCAGGAAGATAACGAAAGGGTCTGAATCCCGAGGCCTGATGCTTTACTTATTGACGACAAGCTCGGTGACGGGGTTGACTCCTGCCCACCTCGCCGCAACGTTGCGGCTCTGTCAGGGAGGCACCCCTCACCATGAACGCAATGATGCGTCGCGTTGTCGTCGGCACCGCCGCCGTCTCGATGGCTCTGACCATGGCCGCCTGCGGCAAGGCCGGCAGTGACAAGAAGGACGGCGCGGCCTCGGGCAACAACAAGTCGATCGGCCTGCTGCTGCCGGAGAACGCGTCCTCGACCCGTTACGAGTCCTTCGACAAGCCGTTCATCGAGGCGAAGGTCAACGCGCTCTGCTCCGACTGCAAGGTCGAGTACAGCAACGCCGAGGGTTCTGCCTCCAAGCAGAAGCAGCAGTTCGACACCCTGATCGCCCAGGGCGTCAAGGTGATCATCCTGGACGCGTTCGACGCCAAGTCGACCCAGTCCTGGGTGAAGGAGGCCGCCGACAAGGGCGTCAAGGTCATCGCGTACGACCGCCTGGCCACCGGCCCGGTCTCCGCCTACGTCTCCTTCGACAACGAGAAGGTCGGCGAGCTCCAGGGCCAGGCCCTGGTCGAGGCCCTCGGCGCCAAGGCCGCCGACGCCAACATCGTGATGATCAACGGTGACGACGCCGACCCGAACGCCGGCAAGTTCAAGTCCGGTGCGCACAAGGCGCTGGACGGCAAGGTCAAGAAGGTCGTCTACGAGCAGAGCGGCGAGTGGAAGCCCACCGTCGCGGGCCAGAAGATCGGCGCCGCCATCTCCTCGCTCGGCAAGGACGGCTTCCAGGCCGTCTACTCGGCCAACGACGGCATGGCCGGCGCGATCATCACCCAGCTGAAGGCCCAGGGCATCAACGTCCCGGTCGGCGGCCAGGACGCGGGCCTGGACGCGATCCAGCGCCTGGTCTCCGGCGACCAGGCCTACACCATCTACAAGGCCTACAAGCCGCTGGCCGAGGGCGCCGCCGAGCTCGCGGTCAACCTGCTCCAGGGCAAGGACATCAAGGGCGTCGCCACCGCGACCGTCGACAGCGACACCGACAAGGGCATCCCGGCCACCCTGCTGGAGCCCAAGGTCGTCACCAAGGCGAACATCAAGGACACCGTGATCGCCGACAGCCTGTACAAGGTCTCGGACATCTGCACCGCCGACTTCGCCGCCGCCTGCACCGCGGCCGGCCTGCAGTAATTCCCGTCCGGCGGGGGCTTCCTGACCACCCGGAAGCCCCCGCCGGCCCCTTTTGTTCCCGCAGTCCCACCCCGCGCGCCCGGACCGGCGCGCGGGTCGCCCGTGTCGGAAACGTCAGGTCCGACACGGAACTCAAGGAGATGGTTCACGTGACAGGCGCACCCGTACTGGCGTTGCGCGGGGTCTCCAAGCGCTTCGGCGCCGTCCAGGCACTCACCGACGTGCAGCTGGAGGTCCATGCGGGCGAGGTCGTCGCCCTGGTCGGCGACAACGGCGCCGGAAAGTCCACCCTGGTCAAGACCATCGCGGGCGTCCACCCGATCGACGAGGGCGTCATCGAGTGGGAGGGCAGGCCGGTCTCCATCGGCCGCCCGCACGACGCCCAGACGCTCGGCATCGCCACCGTCTACCAGGACCTCGCGCTCTGCGACAACCTCGACGTGGTCGGCAACCTGTTCCTCGGCCGCGAGCTCAAGCGCTTCGGCACCCTGGACGAGGTCGCCATGGAGAAGCGCGCCCGCGAACTCCTCGACACCCTGTCGATCCGCATCCCGAGCGTCCGGATCCCGATCGCCGGCCTGTCCGGCGGCCAGCGCCAGGTGGTCGCGATCGCCCGCGCCCTGGTCGGCGACCCGAAGATCGTGATCCTGGACGAGCCCACCGCCGCCCTCGGCGTCGAGCAGACCGCCCAGGTCCTCGACCTGGTAGAGCGGCTGCGCGAGCGCGGCCTCGGCGTGATCCTGATCAGCCACAACATGGCCGACGTCAAGGCCGTCGCGGACACCGTCGCGGTGCTCCGCCTGGGCCGCAACAACGGCAGCTTCGAGGTGGCCACCACCTCGCACGAGGAGATCATCTCCGCCATCACCGGCGCCACCGACAACGCGGTGACCCGTCGTCAGGCCCGTATCGCGGAGGACGCCAAGTGACCACCGAAACCCCCACCACGCCCACCCCGCCCGCCGTCGACCCGCGCCTGCTGGTCCGCAAGGAGGGCCTGGCCGGCTACTTCGAGGAGTTCGGCCGCAAGGTCCGCAGCGGCGAGCTCGGCTCGCTGCCGGTCGTGATCGGCCTGATCATCATCGCCGCCATCTTCCAGTGGAAGACCGGCTCCTTCCTCAACGCCGACAACCTCACCAACATCACCAAGTGGATCGCCGGCCCCGGCCTGATCGCCACCGGTGTGGTCTTCGTGCTGCTGCTCGGCGAGATCGACCTCTCGCTCGGCTCGGTGGCCGGCGCCAGCGCCGCGATCTCCTCGGTGCTCGCGGTCCGCCAAGGCGTCAACGAGTGGCTGGCGGTGCTGATCGGCATCGCGGCCGCGGTCGCCCTGGGCGCCCTGCACGGCTTCTTCTTCTCGAAGATCGGCGTGCCCGCGCTGCTGGTCACACTGGCCGGCATGCTCGCCTGGAGCGGCCTGCAGTACCTGGTCATCGGCAGCCTCGGTACCGTCAACAACCTCAACGACGGCGTCATCGCCAACCTGGACACCTACTTCCTGGGCGACGGCGACATCATCTGGGCCTGGCTGTTCGCGATCCTCGCCATCGTGCTGTTCGGCACCGGCCAGCTGCTGGAGGCCCGCCGCCGGGTGGCCGCCGGCCTGCCGGCCCGCCCGATCGCCGAGATCGCGCTGCGCACCGGCGCGCTCGCCGTGGTCGTGCTGGTGGTCGCCTACGTGCTCAACCAGGACCGCGGCCTGCCGCTGCCGCTGGTGCTGTTCGTCGGCATCGTCGCGCTGGGTGACTTCGTGCTCCGCCGCACCACCTACGGCCGGCAGATCTTCGCGGTCGGCGGCGGCATCGAGGCGGCCCGCCGGGCCGGCATCAACGTCGCCTGGGTGCGCACCTCGGTGTACATGATCTCGGCCGGCCTGGCCGGCTTCGGCGGCCTGTTCATCGCCTCCCAGCAGGGTTCGGCGGACAAGGGCCTCGGTGGCGCGAACATGCTGATGAACGCCATCGCGGCGGCCGTCATCGGCGGCACCAGCCTGTTCGGCGGCCGCGGCAAGACCTGGTCCGCGCTGCTCGGCATCCTGGTCATCCAGTCCATCACCACCGGCCTGGACATGGTCCACGCCCAGCAGGCCATCCAGTACATGATCACCGGCGCGGTGCTGCTCGCCGCCGTGGTCCTGGACTCGGTCTCCCGCCGCACCCAGAAGTCCAACGGACGCGGCTGACCCGGCACCACCCGCAACCGCGCGACCGGCACACCTCCCCGCCATAGCGGGGCCGGTCGCGCGGTTCGGTGCTTTTCCGCTCCCGCCACCCGAACGGGCGACGGGGTTGCCCGCCGCACTGCTGCCGGGTAATGGACATTAGACTCAAGCGGGGCGTACGCCCTCCGGGCCCATGCGGGCGCGAGAACTTGGACGAGGAGGAACGGGTGGCCCTGCTGACCCGCATTCGGGGACCGCGCGATCTCGATCGACTCACGGCCGCGCAGCTCGCGGAGCTCGCCGAGGAGATCCGCGCCTTCCTGGTGGAGGAGGTCTCCAAGACCGGCGGCCACCTCGGACCCAACCTCGGCGTGGTCGAACTGACCCTCGCCATGCACCGGGTCTTCGACTCCCCGCGCGACCGGATCCTGTTCGACACCGGCCACCAGAGCTACGTCCACAAGCTGCTGACCGGCCGCCAGGACTTCTCCCGGCTGAAGATGAAGGGCGGCCTGTCCGGCTACCCCTCGCGCGCCGAGTCCGAGCACGACGTGATCGAGAACTCGCACGCCTCGACCGTCCTCGGCTACGCCGACGGCCTCGCCAAGGCCAACAAGATCCAGGGCCACAAGGACCGTCCCGTGGTCGCCGTGATCGGCGACGGCGCGCTCACCGGCGGCATGGCCTGGGAGGCGCTGAACAACATCGCCGACAGCCAGGACCTGCCGATCGTCATCGTCGTCAACGACAACGAGCGGTCCTACTCGCCGACCATCGGCGGCCTCGCCAACCACCTCGCCACCCTGCGCACCACCCAGGGCTACGAGCGCTTCCTGTCCTGGGGCAAGGACGCGCTGCAGCGCACCCCCGTGGTCGGCCAGGCGATGTTCGACACCCTGCACGGCGCCAAGAAGGGCCTGAAGGACTTCATCGCCCCGCAGGGCATGTTCGAGGACCTCGGCCTGAAGTACCTCGGCCCGATCGACGGCCACGACCTGCAGGCCCTGGAGTCCGCGTTCACCAAGGCCCGCAACTTCGGCGGCCCGGTCATCGTGCACTGCATCACCGAGAAGGGCCGCGGCTACCACGCCGCCGAGAACAACGACGAGGACCGCTTCCACGCGGTCGGCGTGATCCACCCCGACACCGGCCTGCCGGTCAAGACCTCCGGCAAGGACTGGACGTCGGTGTTCGGCGAGGAGATGGTCGCGCTCGGCCGCGAGCGCCGCGACATCGTCGCCATCACCGCCGCCATGCTGCACCCGGTCGGCCTGGCCCCGTTCGCCAAGGCCTACCCGGACCGGATCTTCGACGTCGGCATCGCCGAGCAGCACGCCGCCGTCTGCGCCGCCGGCCTGGCCACCAACGGCCTGCACCCGGTGGTCGCCGTCTACGCGACGTTCCTGAACCGCGCCTTCGACCAGGTCCTGATGGACGTCGCCCTGCACAAGCTCGGCGTCACCTTCGTGCTCGACCGGGCCGGCGTCACCGGCACCGACGGCGCCTCCCACAACGGCATGTGGGACATGTCGATCCTCCAGGTCGTCCCCGGCCTGCGGCTCGCCGCCCCGCGCGACGCCGAACAGGTCCGCCTGCAGCTGCGCGAGGCTGTCGAGGTCGCCGACGCCCCCACCGTGGTCCGCTACTCCAAGGGCAACGTCGGCCCCGCCGTGCCCGCCGTCGGCACCGTCGGCGGCATGGACGTGCTGCGCCGTTCCGAGGACGGCTCCGCCGACGAGGCCGCCGATGTGCTCATCGTCTCGGTCGGCGCGATGGCCCCGACCTGCCTGGAGGTCGCCGAGCTCCTGGCCGAGCAGGGCATCACCAGCACCGTCGTCGACCCGCGCTGGGTCAAGCCGGTCGACGCCGCGCTGCCGGGCCTCGCCGCCCAGCACCGCCTGGTCGTCACCGTCGAGGACAACGGCCGGGCCGGCGGCGTCGGCTCCGCGATCGCCCAGGCGCTGCGCGACGCCGACGTCGACGTGCCGCTGCGCGACTTCGGCATCCCGCAGGAATTCCTCGACCACGCCTCGCGCGGCGAGATCCTGGAGGAGATCGGGCTCACCGCCCCCGCCCTCGCCAAGAAGATCGAGGCCCTGGTCAGCACCCGCTCCTTCGCCCGGAGCTGACCACCCGGCATCACCCTCGCGCACCGTCACGGGACCGCCTTTCGGCCCTGTGACGGTGCGCTTATTGTCGGACCGTCACACTCATTAGTGGACTGGCACTGACTACGCCCGTCCACGCCCGGTAGGTTGTCATCCGTGTCCCAGACCCTCACGAGCCCGCGACGTACCCTCGCCGAGCGCCTCCCAGAGCGCCTCCGCACCGGGTACTGGACCAGACTGGTCCCGCTGCTCGCCGTGCTGGCCACCCTCACCCACCTGCCGTCCTTCCTGCGGCCGGTGTGGAGCCCCGACGAGGGCTACCTCGCCACCCAGGCCCGGATGCTCGCCGACGGCGGCGTCCTCTACGACACCGTCGTCGACCGCAAACCCCCGCTGCTGCCCTGGCTGTACGAAGCCTGCTTCGCGCTCTTCGGCTCCGCCTCGCTCTGGCCGCTGCGCACCCTCGCGATCGTCGCCCACCTGGCCACCGCGATCCTGCTCGCCTCGCTCGCCCGCGGCCGCTGGGGCGACCGGGCCGGGCGCTGCGCCGGCGTCCTCTACCTGCTGGTCTCCATCGGGCTCTCGCCCGAGGACACCCAGGCCGCGACCTTCGAAGTCTTCATGCTGCCCGCCATGGTCGCCGCCTTCCGCTACGCCGAACGCCGCCGCTGGCTGGCCGCCGGCATCGCGGTCGCGCTCTGCTCGCTCACCAAGCAGACCGGCGGCGCCGTCATGCTCCCCGTGCTGTGGATGCTCCTCCAGGACACCCGCCGCCGCGGCGTCCGCTGGCCCCCTGCGCTCGCCAAGATCGGCTTCGGGTTCGCGCTGCCGATAGCGCTGGTCGCCGTCATCCTCACCAAACCCAAGGGTTTCCTGTTCTGGGTCGTCACCGGCTCCGGCGACTACGCCGGCCTCGGATCCAACTGGCCCCAGATGATCGGCCGGGCACTCGGCAACTCCGCCATCCTGATGAGCGCCGGGCTGGCCTTCCTGCTGCCCTTCGCCCACCGCCTGTGGCTGCGCCACCGCCGACGACCCGTCCCCGCCCGCGGGCCCGAGCACGGCTCGACCGTCGACCTGTGGATGTGGCTCGCCTCCTCGGTGGTCGCCGTCTCGGTCGGCTTCCACTTCTTCGGCCACTACTACCTCCAGCTGATGCCCCCGCTGGTCCTGCTCGGCGTCGGCGCCGTCGCCACCTCCGCCGTCCCGTGGAAGCCCGTCCTGGTCTACTCCACCCTCGCGTGCAGCTTCTTCTGGGGCCTCGCCGTGCTCTGGCCCGGCCAGCGCCTCACCCAGACCACCGAGGTCGCCACCGCGATCGCCGCCCAGACCACCCCGAAGGACACCGTCCTGATCTGGGGCATGCACCCCGAGCTCTACTGGCTCGCCGACCGGCGCCCCGCCACCCGCTACCTCACCGCCGGATTCCTGACCAACTTCAGCGGCGGCAAGGGCGGCGAGAAGGTCGGCGAACAGTACTCCGTCGCCGAGGCCTGGCAGACCTTCGACGACGAGATCTCCACCAACGGCTTCCCCGAGGTCGTCGTCGACGACTCCGGCACCGCGCCGTACCAGCCCGACATGGTCCCCCGGATCGCCACCCTCCTCGACACCCACTACGAGGTGGTCGGCGCCACCGGAGACACCGTCATCTACCGCCTCAAGAAGTAGCCCCGCCGACGGCCGCCGCGAAGCCCGCCAGCGCCGCCACCAGCCCCTCCGGCCGGAACAGCGGATGCGGCGGCTCCGGACACCCCGGCAGCTCCACCGCCCCCGGCACCAGCCCCAGCAGCGCGTCGGCCGTGTGTCGCTGGTGCACCGGGTTCTCCGGCACCGACGGCAGCACGGCCACCGGCAGCCGGAGCCCCGCCAACTCCTCGTCCGCGACCCCGCGCAGTACGCCGCCCGCCAGCAACGGCGCCGCCTCGGTCGGCGCCCGCCCGTCCACCCGAGGATCCCCCGCCGTCGCGGGCCACGCCAGCACCAGCCCCCGCACCCGTTCCGGCACCGCGAGCGCCAACCGCACCGCCGCCGAGCAGCCGTTCGACCCGCCCACCAGCACCACCGGCCCGTCCGGCAGCCGGGCCGCCAGGTGTTCCGCCTCCGCGGCCCAACTCCCGGCCCGCATCAGCCGATCCGGCGCCAGCACGTCGAGCCCCTCGCCCCGCAGCCCCGCCACCACCCCGGTCCGCCCCCAGAACCGCTCGGCGTCCATCTCCTCGTCCCACAGCCCGCCGTGCACCAGCACCAACACCGGCCGACCCCCTTCGCGCAGAAACGGCGCAGCATACAACGCCGACGGGCGGCACTCCCCGTCCCGGAGGAAGGGGGGTGCCGCCCGTCGTGGGTGCGCTGTGCGTCAGGCGGGGACCGAAGCCAGGCCGGGGGCCAGGAACTTCTTGCCGTTGACGCGCTCGGAGACGCCCTCGCGGTCGAGGTAGGGGGTGATGCCGCCGAGGTGGAAGGGCCAGCCGGCGCCGGTGATCATGCACAGGTCGATGTCCTGCGCCTCGCCGACGACGCCCTCGTCGAGCATCAGGCCGATCTCCTGGGCGACGGCGTCCAGGGCGCGGGCGCGGACCTGGTCCTCCGTCAGGACGGAGTCGCCGAAGGTGAGGAGGGCGAGGACCTCGGGGTCGAGGACCTGGGCGCCGTCCTGCCAGATGTAGAAGCCGCGCTTGCCGGCCTCGACGACCTTGCCGAGGTTCTCGGAGACGGTGAACCGCTCCGGGAACGCGCCGTGCAGGGTCTCGGAGACGTGCAGGGCGATGGCCGGGCCGACCAGTTCGAGCAGGGCGATCGGCGACATCGGCAGGCCGAGCGGCTTGACCGCGGCCTCGACGGTCTCGAACGAGGTGCCCTCGTCGATGATGTTCTGGATCTCGCCCATGAAGCGGGTCAGGATGCGGTTGACCACGAACGCCGGGGCGTCCTTGGTGAGCACCGCGGTCTTCTTCAGCTTCTTGGCGACACCGAACGCGGTGGCCAGCGAGGCGTCGTCGGTCTTCTCGGCCCGGACGATCTCCAGCAGCGGGAGGATCGCGACCGGGTTGAAGAAGTGGAAGCCGACCACGCGCTCCGGGTGCTGGAGCTTGGACGCCATCTCGGTGACCGACAGCGAGGAGGTGTTGGTGGCCAGGACGGTGGTCGGCGCGACCACCGCCTCCAGCTCCGCGAACACCTTCTGCTTGACGCCCATCTCCTCGAAGACGGCCTCGATGACGAAGTCCGCGTCGCCGAACGCGACGGCCTTGTCGAGGTGGCCGGAGACCAGGCCCTTGAGCTTGTTGGCCTTGTCGCCGCCGATGCGGCCCTTCGCCAGCAGCTTGTCGATCTCGCCGTGGACGTAGCCCACGCCCTTGTCGATGCGCTCCTGGTCGATGTCGGTGAGCACCACCGGCACCTCCAGGCGGCGCGCGAACAGCAGCGCCAGCTGGGAGGCCATCAGACCGGCGCCGACGACGCCGACCTTGGTGACCGGGCGGGCCAGCGACTTGTCCGGCGCGCCGAACGGCTTCTTCGCGCGGCGCTGCACCAGGTTGAAGGCGTACAGGCCGGCGCGCAGCTCACCGCTCATGATCAGGTCGGCCAGCGCGGCGTCCTCGGCGTCGAAGCCGGCCTGCAGGTCGCCGTCCTTGACCTGCTGGATGATGTCGAGCGCCTTGTACGCGGCCGGAGCGGCCCCGTGCACCTTGGCGTCGGCGACCCAGCGGCCCCACAGCACGGCGTCGTCCCACGCCTTGCCGCGGTCGAACTCCTCGCGCTCGACGACCACGTCGCCCTTGAGCACGCGAGCCGTCCACAGCAGCGACTGCTCCAGGAAGTCGGCCGGCTCGAAGATCGCGTCCGCGATCCCCAGCTCGAACACGTCCTTGCCCTTGAGCTGCTTGTTCTGGGCCATCGAGTTCTCGACGATGACCTTGACGGCCTTGGCCGGGCCGATCAGGTTCGGCAGCAGCGTGCAGCCGCCCCAGCCGGGCACCAGGCCGAGGAAGACCTCGGGCAGCGAGAACGCCGGGACGCCCGCGCTGACGGTGCGGTAGGAGCAGTGCAGGCCGACCTCGACGCCGCCGCCCATCGCCGCGCCGTTGTAGAACGCGAAGGACGGGACGGGCAGCGCGGCGATCCGCTTGAAGACGTCGTGGCCGCCCTTGCCGATGGCCAGCGCGTCCGAGTGCTCCTTGAGCACCTCGACGCCCTTGAGGTCGGCGCCGACCGCGAAGATGAACGGCTTGCCGGTGATCGCGACGGCGACCACCTTGCCCTCGGCGGCCTCGGCCTCGACCTGGTCCAGCGCCTCGGACAGCTTCGCCAGCGAACCCGGGCCGAAGGTGGTCGGCTTGGTGTGGTCGAAGCCGTTGTCCAGGGTGATCAGCGCCAGCTTGCCGGCCTGCAGCGGCAGGTCCAGGTGGCGCACGTGCGCGGTGGTGACGACCTCGCCGGGGAACAGTTCGGCGGCGCGCTGCAGCATCTCAGTGGTGCTCATGGTCACTTACCACCCTCGAAGTGCGGGTTCTCCCAGATGACGGTCCCGCCCATGCCGAAGCCGATGCACATGGTGGTCAGGCCGTAGCGGACGTCCGGGCGCTGCTCGAAGCGGCGGGCCAGCTGCGTCATCAGACGCACGCCGGAGGAGGCCAGCGGGTGGCCGAACGCGATCGCGCCGCCGTACGGGTTGACCCGCTCGTCGTCGTCCGCGATGCCGTAGTGGTCCAGGAACGCCAGCACCTGGACGGCGAACGCCTCGTTGACCTCGAACGCGCCGATGTCGTCGATGGTCAGACCGGCCTTGGCCAGCGCCTTCTCGGTCGCCGGGACGGGACCGATGCCCATCACCTCGGGCTCGACGCCCGCGAACGCGTAGCTGACCAGGCGCATCTTGACCGGCAGGCCCAGCTCGCGGGCCACGTCCTCGGCGGCCAGCAGCGAGGCGGTCGCACCGTCGTTCAGGCCCGCCGCGTTGCCCGCGGTGATGTTGCCGTGCGGACGGAACGGGGTCTTCAGGGCGGCCAGCGACTCCATGGTGGTGCCCGGGCGCATCGGCTCATCCGTGGTCGCCAGGCCCCAACCGGTCTCGCCGACCGCGGGGTTGGTGTTGCGGATCGCGATCGGCACCAGGTCCGGCTGGATGTCGCCGTTGGCGTACGCCTTCGCCGCCTTCTCCTGCGAGCGCACCGCGTACGCGTCGCAGCGCTCCTTCGTCAGGTGCGGGAAGCGGTCGTGCAGGTTCTCCGCGGTCATGCCCATGAACAGGGCGGACTCGTCGACCAGCTTCTCCGAGACGAACCGCGGGTTCGGGTCCACGCCCTCGCCCATCGGGTGCCGGCCCATGTGCTCCACGCCGCCGGCCACGACCACGTCGTAGGCGCCGAACGCGATGCCGCCCGCGGTGGCGGTGACGGCCGTCATCGCACCCGCGCACATCCGGTCGATCGAGTAGCCCGGAACGGACTTCGGCAGGCCCGAGAGCAGCGCGGCGGTGCGGCCGATGGTCAGACCCTGGTCTCCGATCTGGGTGGTCGCCGCGACGGCGACCTCGTCGATCCGCTCGACCGGCAGGCCCGGGTTGCGGCGCACGAGCTCGCGGATGCACTTGACGACCAGGTCGTCCGCCCGCGTCTCGTGGTACATGCCCTTCGGGCCGGCCTTGCCGAACGGGGTGCGGACGCCGTCGACGAAGACGACGTCCCTCGCGGTACGAGGCACGGGGGCTCTCCTCCCAGGGGGATGGCGGGGCGAGCGCGCAAATCAGCGACGCTGCTACGCGACCAATCTACCCACGAGTAACAACGGTGGGCAAGGAGATGGAAGAGTGAGCGAGAACGCACCGCGAGTGTGCGCCCCTGCTTTCGCACTCGCCCGCGCTGCTATTCGCTCGCCGTCCCGAACGCCTCCGCGAGCGCCGGTGCGACCAGTTCCGTCTGCCAGGCGCGGGCCCCCAGGGAGTGCAGTGCGTCGGCGATCGACGTCGCGTCCGGTCGGGCCGGCGGCTCCCAGGAGACGCGGCGGACCAGGTCGGGGGTGATCAGGTTCTCCGCGGGCAGGTGGTGCTGCTCGGCGAGGGCCGCGACGGCGGCCCTCGCACCGGTGAGGCGGGCCGCGGCGATCGGGTCCTTCTCGGCCCAGGCGCGCGGCGGCGGCGGCCCGTCGTGCGGGGCGGTCGCGGAGGGCAGCGCGTTCTCCGGAATCTCCCGGGCCCGTTCGATCGCGCCCAGCCACTGTTCGAGCTGACGCCGGTTCACCCGGGGCCCGAAGCCCTGGACGGCGATCAGCGCGGGCGCGTTGAGCGGCATCGCGAGGGCCGCGTTGACGATCGCGGTGTCGGCCAGCACCCGGCCGGGGGAGACGTCGCGTTCGCGGGCGATCCGGTCGCGGGTCAGCCAGAGTTCGCGGACGACGGCGAGCTGCCGACGGCGGCGGACCTTGTGCAGCTGGGAGGTGCGCCGCCAGGGGTCGACCCGCGGGGCGGGGCGGGGTGCGGCGGCGAGGGCGGCGAACTCCTGGTGCGCCCAGTCGAGCTTGCCCTGCCGGTCGAGTTCGGTCTCCAAGGCGTCGCGCAGGTCGACCAGGACCTCGACGTCGAGCGCGGCGTAGCGCAGCCAGGGCTCGGGCAGCGGGCGGGTGGACCAGTCGACGGCGGAGTGCTCCTTGGCCAGCGAGAGGCCGAGGACGTTCTCGGTCATCGGGCCGAGGCCGACCCGGGGGAAGCCGGCGAGCCGGCCGGCGAGTTCGGTGTCGAACAGCACGCCGGGGTGCATGCCGACGTCGAACAGGCAGGGCAGGTCCTGGGTGGCGGCGTGCACGACCCACTCGGTGTCGTGGATGGCCTCGTCCAGCGCGGAGAGGTCGGGGCAGGCGATCGGGTCGATCAGCGCGGTGCCCGCGCCGTTGCGGCGCAGCTGGATCAGGTAGGCGCGCTGGCCGTAGCGGTAGCCGGAGGCGCGTTCGGCGTCGACGGCGACGGGGCCGGTGCCGGTACGGAAGGCCGCGATGGTCGCGGCGAGCGCCTGAGGGTCCGACACCACCGGTGGGAGTCCGTCCCTGGGTTCGAGGAGCGGAACCGGGGCGGTCTCTTCGGGGATGGAGGCTACGGCGTCGGTCACCCCCCAAGGGTACGTCGTGTGCCGCCGCCGGGAGTGTTGTCCGACTGGTCGGACCATGTTCGGACCTCTGCCGGGCCGGGTCGGCGGGCCGGTCCGGGGGCTGCGGCGGCAGGTGACGGATCGTCGGCGGAGGGCACGGGAACGGCCCGGAGGAAACGTTCCTCCGGGCCGCCACCAGGGACGATGTGGGTCAGTGGATGATGCCGGTGCGCAGCGCCACCGCCACCATGCCGGCCCGGTCGCCCGTTCCGAGCTTGCGGGCGATGCGGGCGAGGTGGCTCTTCACGGTGAGGGCGGAGAGGCCCATCGCGACGCCGATCGCCTTGTTCGACTGGCCCTCGGCGACCAGCCGCAGCACCTCGACCTCACGGCCGGAGAGCTCGCGGTAGGCGGAGGGCTGCGCGCCGGGTGCACCGGGAGCGCCGGGGGCGCCGCCGGGCTGGCCGGGAGCGCCGTGCATGCCGGGGTGGTGGTGGCCGGGGATGCCGGGACGGCGCATCCGACCGGCCAGGCCGGCGCCGATCGGCAGTCCGGGACGGCCGGGCATCGGCATGCTGGTGCGGGTGCCGGTGACCACGTATCCCTTGACGCCGCCGGCCAGGGCCGAGCGGACCGCGCCGATGTCGTCGGCGGCGGACAGTGCCAGGCCGTTCGGCCAGCCCGCGGCGCGGGTCTCGGCCAGGACGGTCAGGCCGGAGCCGTCGGGGAGGTGGACATCGGCGATGCAGATGTCGCGGGGGTTGGAGATCCGGGGCCGGGCCTCGGCGATCGAGGAGACCTCGATGACGTCGCGGACACCGAGCGCCCATAGATGCCGGGTCACCGTGTTTCGGACCCGGGGATCCGCGATGACCACCATGGCGGTGGGCTTCGTCGGACGGTAGGCGACCACGTTTGCGGGGTGCTCAAGAAGGACCGACACCTGAGGCCTCCTGCGGGGGAGTGGCGGACGGAACCCCGAGGGGGCGGTCGGAGTGTTCCGCGTCTGGAAAGGGTCACTGACACCTTCGGCATCAACCGTGACCGGCTTTAGCGGGTGATCACGATCTGGTGAGTAACAATACGGACAAATCGCGCAGGCGACCGGTATGACGTGCCCGGAAATCGCACGGATTCGATCGTTTCCGGCGACACGACGATCGGGAACGGTCGGGTAATTGACCGGGAGCGTCTACGAAGTCACACTCCGTCAGTCCTGCGGGTGGTCGCCGGTCCAAGGCGTGCGACTGTCCCCCGGGGTGTCTACGGGGTGCGGACAGCCGTGCGAGCGGCGGAGTGGGAAAAAGGGGTGCCGGGCGGAGGTCAGTGTGGGTTGCGCGGCCGACGGCGGGCCGGCATCGGCACCACGCCGCCCAGTCCGCCGGACTCGGCGGCCGGCGCCGCCGACGGGGCGGGCGGCAGCCCGGCGCACACGCACAGCAGGTCGGCCCAGGCGGCCAGGTGCCGCTCGAAGCGGCCGTCGGCGGGCGTCCAGGAGGCGCGCAGCTCGATCTCGGTGGAGGCGCCGCGTTCGGCCAGCGCCCCGAAGTACTGCGAGTGACACCTGGTCACGGTGCCGCTGGGCTCGGCGAACCCGGCGCCGTGCGCCTGCAGGGCGTCCACCAGCCAGCTCCAGCCGACCTCGGACAGCAGCGGGTCGCCCGCCATCTCCGGCTCCAGCTCGGCCCGGGTCATGGTGACCACGCGGAAGTCCCCGTTCCAGGCCTCCGGCGCGGACGGGTCGTGCAGCAGGACGAGGGTGCCGTCGGCCAGCTCCTCGCCGTCCACCTCGACGGAGGCGGAGAGTGCGAAGGTGTGCGGGGCCAGTCGGCGGGGGGCGGGCTGCGGGGACAGCCGTACCTCGGGGCGCAGTCGCGCCCCGGTCAGCGCCTCGACCGCCTCGCGGAACTCGATCGGCGCCGACTCCCTGCCCGTTCCTCCACCCTGTGCGGATTGCCCGCCGACCGCTGCCATGTCCGGAAGCCTAGGTGGCGCGGGCTCGCAATCCGAGCACTTTCGTTCCTCCGGCGTGCCGAAATTCCGGAAATCGGCCAGGCCGGGACCGCTCTGTGCACCACGGGTGTCCGAGCTGTCCGTTTTGCCTGGTCGGCGGCCGGGGCGGGAGTGGCCGCGTGCGAGGATGTGACGCGTGAGTGAGACCCCCGCAGCCCAGTCCGGTCAGCGGCCCCGCGGCGCCGCGTACGACTCCGTCTTCCTGCGCGCCGCCCGCAACGAGCCGGTGCCGTACACCCCCGTGTGGTTCATGCGGCAGGCCGGCCGCTCGCTGCCCGAGTACCTGAAGGTGCGCGAGGGCGTCCCGATGCTCGACGCCTGCATGCGGCCCGAGCTGGTCAAGGAGATCACCCTGCAGCCGGTGCGTCGGCACAAGGTGGACGCGGCGATCTTCTTCTCCGACATCGTGGTCCCGCTCAAGGCGGTCGGCATCGACGTGGAGATCAAGGGCGGCGTCGGTCCGGTCATCGCCGACCCGATCCGCACCAAGGCCGACCTGCAGCGGCTGCGTCCGCTGGAGCCGGACGACATGCCGTACATCACCGAGGCGGTCGGCGCGCTGGTCGAGGAGCTCGGCGCCACCCCGCTGATCGGCTTCGCCGGTGCGCCGTTCACGCTGGCGAGCTACCTGATCGAGGGCGGCCCGTCGAAGTCGTACGAGAACACCAAGGCGATGATGTACGGCGAGCCCGAGCTCTGGGCGGAGCTCGTCGAGCGGCTCGCGCAGATCACCTCGGCGTTCCTGAAGATCCAGATCGAGGCGGGCGCCTCGGCGATCCAGCTGTTCGACTCCTGGGCGGGTGCGCTCGCCCCGGACGAGTACCGCCGCTCGGTGATGCCCGCCAGCGCCAAGGTGTTCGACGCGGTCGCGCCGTACGGGGTGCCACGGATCCACTTCGGCGTCAACACCGGTGAACTGCTCGGCCTGATGGGCCAGGCCGGCGCGGACATCGTCGGCGTCGACTGGCGGGTCCCGCTCGACGAGGCCGCCAACCGGGTCGGCCCCGGCAAGGGCCTGCAGGGCAACCTCGACCCGGCCGTGCTGTACGCGCCCACCCACGTGGTGGAGACCAAGGCCCGCGAGGTGCTGCACGCCGCCCAGGCGCTCGGCGGCAGCCACCACATCTTCAACCTCGGCCACGGCGTCATGCCGACCATGGACCCGGACGCGCTGACCCGACTGGTCGCCTTCGTCCACGAGGCCAGCGCCCGCTGACCTCAGGCCCGTTCGTCGCCGCCGAGGAACGCCAGCACCGCCAGGACCCGGCGGTGGGTGTCCTCGGCGGGCGGCAGGTCGAGCTTCAGCAGGATGTTGCCGATGTGCTTGGCCACCGCCGCCTCCGACACCACCAGTCGGCGGCAGATCTCCGCGTTCGAGCAGCCCCGGGCCATCAGCTCCAGTACCTCCCGCTCCCGGGGCGTCAGCCGCTCCAGCGGGTCCCGGCGGCGGGCCAGCAGCCGGCGCACCACCTCCGGGTCCACCACGGTGCCGCCGGACGCCACCGTGTGCAGCGCTTCCAGGAACTCCTCGACGTGGCCGACCCGGTCCTTCAGCAGGTAGCCCACGCCCGAGCCGTCGCCGCCCGCCAGCAGCTCCGCCGCGTACGAGCGCTGCACGTACTGGCTGAGCACCAGCACCGGCAGCCCCGGCCGTTCGGTGCGCAGCGCGATCGCCGCGCGCAGGCCCTCCTCGGCCAGGCCCGGCGGCATCCGGACGTCGGTGACCACCAGGTCGGGCCGGTGCTCGGCGACCGCCGCCAGCAGCGACGGGGCGTCACCGACGGCCGCGGACACGGTGTGGCCGAAACGTTCCAGCAGGCCCACCAGGCCCTCCCGCAGCAGGACGGAGTCCTCGGCGAGCACTAGGCGGAGCGGACGTCGGGCAGCAGGGGGCACGGGATCTCCACACGCAGCAGGGTCGGCCCGCCGGGCGGGCTGCTGACGGACAGTCTGCCGTCCACCACCGCGACCCGGTCCGCCAAGCCCGTCAACCCCGTGCCCCGGGACGGGTCCGCGCCGCCCCGGCCGTCGTCGGAGACCTCCAGCACCAGCAGCCCGCCCTCGCGGCGGCCCGCCACCCGGGCCCGGGACGCACCGCTGTGCCGGGCCGCGTTCGTCAGCGCCTCGCACACCGCGAACCAGCCCGCGGACTCCACCGCCGCCGGCAGTCGGCCCGGCAGGGCGACGTCCACGTCCACCGGGAGCGGCGAACGGTCCGCCAGATCCGCGCAGGCGTCCGGCAGTCCGCGGTCGGCCAGCACCCGCGGGTGGATGCCGTGGATCAGCTCGCGCAGCTCCGCGAGCGCCCGGTCCGCCTCGGCGTGCGCCGCTGCCAGCCGCTCCCGCAGCGGGCCGTCCGGCGGGGCGTCCAGCCGGGCCAGGCCGAGCGCCATCGACAGCGCCACCAGCCGCTGCTGCGCGCCGTCGTGCAGGTCGCGTTCGATCCGGCGGCGCTCCGCCTCGAAGGCGTCCACCAGCCGGGCCCGCGAACGCACCAGCTCGCCGACCCGCTCCTGAGCACCCGTCAGCATCCGCACCAGCGCCGCCCGGGCGCCCGCCAGCGCCGTCAGCGGGTACCCGGCGGCGGGCAGCAGCACCGCGCCCGCCGCCGCCAGCGCCCACGCCGGGCCGGGGGAGTCCACCTGCGCCACCTTCAGCACGTTCACCTGCTCGCCGTCCCACGCCAGCAGCAGCGGCGTGGCCAGCAGGGCGACCGGCACCAGCGTGCCCGCCACCGCCAGCAGGTCCAGCGGCCACAGCAGGAACGCCGACAGCACCGCGCTGCCCGACTCCCGCCAGGTCGCCCCCTCCGCGAGGCGGGTGCGCAGCCACGACCGGACGCCCGGGGCGTCCGGAAGCCGGTGCGGATCGGCCGGCGGCGCGCCCATCAGCCGCAGCAGCCGCCGCTCCCACGCCCCGAACGGCAGCCCCGCCAGCGGCAGCGCCAGCACCAGCGGCAGGCCCACCAGCAGCAGCGACAGCGCCGCGCCGGCCACCGTCCAGACCAGCAGCAGCACGCACAGCAGCAGCCCCGACACCCCGCTCACCAGCAGGTACGCCACCGAGCGCCACGGCCACGCCGTCCGCAGAAAGCCCGGCCGGCGCAGCGCCTGCCAGCAGTCCGTCGCCATCCGGTGCCCCCTCGTCGTCGCCGGTCCGCGACACCATAGGGCCCGGCCCCGGGGCGGCGCGGTGGAGCGGGCTCTACCTTTCGGGGTGGGGCTGGCGTGGCTGTGCCCGCGGGCCCGGAAGGGTTGGCTGACGGAGCATGACGACCGGAATGCTCAGGCTCGCCACCCGCTCACTGCGGGCCGGCGGGCCCGCCCTGCTCGCCCCCTTCACCGCCCTCGCCCTCGGCGTCGCGCTGATGGCCACCACCCTGCTCGGCCTCGTCGCGAGCACCGCACTGCCGCCCGGCGACGAGCGGACGGCGCTGATCGCGCAGCTCGGGACCGGCTGCGGGGTCGCCGTGTTCACCGCCGGGTTCGTGGTGGCCTCCACCTACGCGTACGCCGTCGCCCGGCGACGACGCGAACTCGGCCTGCTCCGGCTGGCCGGCGCCACCCGCGGCCAGGTGCGGCGCAGCGTGCTCGGCGAGGCCGCGCTGCTCGGACTGCTCGCCGCCTCGGCCGGCGCCGCGCTGGCCCGGGGCGGTGTTCCGCTGTTCGCCCGGCTGCTGACCGCCGCCGACCTCGCCCCCGCGGGCTTCCGGATCGGCACGCCCGCCTGGCCGCTGGTCACCGCGTTCTGCACCGGCCCGCTGGTCGCCGTCACCGCCGTCGCGGTCGCTGCCCGGCGGGCCGGCCGGGTCCGTCCGCTGGAGGCGCTGCGCGAAGCCGACGTCGACACCCGGGTGATGACCCCCGGCCGGTGGCTGTGCGGCCTCGCCCTGCTCGGCACCTCCGCCGTGCTCACCGGCACCGCGCTGATCGGCGACCCCGCCGAGCTGCTGCACCGCAAGACGTACACCCTCCAGCCGATGGTGCTGATCACCGCCGCCGCCCTGCTCGCCCCCGCCCTGGCCCGGCCGCTGCTGCGCCTGCTCACCGCCCGCCGCGGCCGGGTGACGGGACGGCTGGTGCGCGGCGGCGCGCTCACCGGCGTGCGCCGGACCGGGGCGATCACCGCGCCCGTCCTGCTGTCCGTCGCCCTCGCCGGCTCGCTGACCGGGGCCCCCGCGACCGTCGCCGCCGCCCGCGCCGCCGAAGCCCGCGAACGCACCGCAGCCGAGCAGGTGCTGACGCCCCGGGACGGCGACGGCGACGCACTGGCCGCCGCGCTGCGCGACGCCCTGCCCGGCGCGGTGGTGTCGGCGACCGCCACCGCCGGGCTGTCCGTCGTCGAGCCGGACGGCACCGCCGTGCGCACCGAGGCCCAGGCCGTCGCCGACCCCGGCGCGCTGACCGCCCTCACCCGGCTCCCGGTGGCGGACGGCTCCGTCACCGCGCTCGACGACGACAGCCTGGTGCTCGCCGAGGAGTGGGGGCACCCGGCCGTCGGCGACCGCGTGCCGGTGGTGCTCGCCGACGGCACCCGCCGCACCCTGCGGGTCGCCGCCGTCCTGCGCGACGGCACCGGCGACAACCCCGTCTACCTCACTCCGCGCAACGCCCCCGGCGCGCACACCGACCGGATCGACCTGACGACCGCCCCCGCCCCCGGCACCGGCACCGGCACCGGCACCGGGACCGAGGACCGCCTGCGGGCCGTCGCCCACGCACACGGCGCGACGCTCGCCACCCGCGCCGAATGGCTCGCCGCGTACTACCCGACCGACGACCCGAAACGCCTCCGGCGGATCGCGGGCGTCCTCGGCCTCGCCCTGCTCTACACCGCGATCGCCCTCGCCCACGCCGCCCTCACCACCACCGCGGACCGCCGCCGCGAACTCGCCCAACTCCGCCTCGCCGGCGCCACCCGCGCCCAGGCAGTCCGCCTGGTCGCCACCGAGACCTTCACTGTGGTCGTGACGGGCGCCCTGCTCGGCACCCTCGTCACGGCCGCCGGGCTCGCCGCCATGCAGACCGCCCTGCGCCTGCTCGGCACCACCGGACCGCTCGTCGTCCCGTGGGGCGCCCTGGGCGCAACGGCCCTGCTGTGTACGGCGATCGCCGTCCCGTGCGCGAGCACGGCCGCGGCCTTCGCGGTACGGGCCCGGCCGGTCACGGCGCTGCGCTGAGCGACGGGGCGACGTGGGGGCAGCGCGGTGCCGAGCGGGCGTGGGCGTTGAGATGCGGGCTCGGTGCTGCGGTCACGCTGCGCGGGGCGGTGGGCTGTGGCGGTGTGTTGTCGGGTGGGCCCGGGGGCGAGGTGGCTGTGGTGCTGTGGACCCGCCGACCGGTCGCGCGGCGCGGGCCTGGCCAGTGCGGCCACGCTGCGCGGGCCTCGGCCGTTCACGGTGCTGCGCCGGGGTGGCGGCTGGGTTCCCTTGCCTGTGGCCACGCTGCGCGGGCTGATCGCGCTACGGCCGGGACTCTGGCGCGGGCCTGGCCGCTGCGGGCCCCGGCCGTTCACGGTGCCGTCCTCCGTTGCCTGCGGCTGCACTGCGTGGGCCCGGCCGGGGGTGGGGTCGTGTGGCCGGGCCCTCGGGGGTCAGTCCTCCGGGGTGGTGGTCGGGGGGTGCTGGGGCGGGGAGGGGAAGCCGGGGCCGGTGGGGGTGGGACGGTGGCGGGGGTGGGTGCGGCGGTGGCGGTGGAGGAGCCAGGCGAGGGGGGCCAGGACGAGGAGGAACGGCGCGCCGGCGGCCAGGACGGTGAGGAGGACGCGCAGGACGGTCAGCAGGGCGTGCCAGCCGCCGGCGAGGGCGTTGGCGACGGAGGCCCAGAAGCCGTCGTCCTTGTGCTTGACGACCGCGCCGGTGGGGCGCCGGTCGTCGGTCATCAGGTCGAGGGTGACGGTGGAGAGGGAGGTGCGCGAGGACAGCTCCTGCTGCTGGCGTTCGAGCGCCTCCAGGTCGGACTCGCGGCGGGTCAACTCGCTTTCCAGGGACACCACTTCGCTGAGCGACTTGGCGTCCGTCATCAGCGCCCGGACCCGGTCCACGCTGGCCCGCATCGACTTGACGCGGCTGTCGACGTCGGCGATCTGCCCGGTCAGGTCGTCGGCCTGGCTGGTGAGGGCGAGTCGCTGTCCGAGGCCGCCGAGCGCCTCCAGGACGCCCTGGTACGCATCGGCGGGCACCTTCAGCGTCAGCGTGGCCTGCGCGCCGTCGCCCGCGCCGCGGCGGCTCTCGCTGCCGACGTAGCCGCCCGCCTTCAGGGCCACGTCGACGGCCTTGTCGCGGGCCGGTTCCAGGTCGCCCACCTTGACGGTCATCCGGGCCTGGTAGGCGATCTGTCGATTCGTCGGCTGCCCGGACGGACCGGCCGACGCCGGTGCGGTCGCACCGCCCGCCCCCGCGCCGCCCGTTCCTGCTGCGCCACCCGCCCCCACTGCGCCCGCCGCCTTGGCGTCGGCCGGCGCGACCGCCGGCACCCCGTTGTCGGCCTTGCCCACAGACGCGGCGCTGCCGCCGCTCGCACTGCACCCGGCCAGCAGCAGCACCGCCGCCAGGGCGCCGGCCGCCCCCGCGCTGCGCACCCGCACTCGCATCCTGTGTTCCTCCCCGTGTGGCGGGGCGGGCCGCTCGCCCGCCCCCTTCGGCACTGTGACGCGCGGGCCCGCGGATCGGACCCGCCTCGGCGGTACCGGACGGATCACGCCTCGGCCTCGTGGCGGTCTCGGCCCCCCGCGTGGGCCGGTGCGGGATCCGGGATAAGGGCTGGAAGACTTCGGGACATGGCGAAACCTCACGTCGTGGTGATCGGTGGCGGCATCGCGGGCCTGGCCGCGGCCGCCTTCCTCAGTGACCGGCCGGTGCGGGTCACCGTGCTGGAGGCGTCCGACCGCTTCGGCGGCAAACTGCGCGGCGGGGAGGTCGGCGGCGTCCGGGTCGACCTCGGCGCGGAATCGATGCTGGCCCGCCGCCCCGAGGCCGTCGAGCTGGCCCGGAAGGTCGGCCTCGGCGAGCGGCTGGAGCCGCCCACCACCGCCAAGGCGTCGATCTGGACCCGCGAGGGCCTGCGTCCGATGCCCGGCGGCCAACTGATGGGCGTGCCCGGCGACCTGGACGCGCTGAAGGCGTCCGGCGTGCTCACCCCCGAGGGCCTGGAGCGGGCCGCGAACGAGCAGCCCGCCGCGATCGGCGAGGACGCCGCGATCGGCGGCTACATCGCCGCCCGGCTCGGCCGCGAGGTGGTCGACCGGCTGGTCGAGCCGCTGCTCGGCGGCGTGTACGCCGGGCACGCCGACGAGATCTCGATCCGCGCCGCCGTCCCGCAGCTGCTGGCGCTCGCCCGGCGCGGCGGCTCGCTGACCGAGGCCGTCCGGGAACGCGCTGCCGCCGCCACCGCCGCCGGCCCGGTCTTCCAGGGCCTGCGCGGCGGTCTCGGCACCTTCCCCGAGGCGATCGCCGCCCACGACCGCGCGCACGGCGCGGAACTGCTCACCGACCACCCCGTCGAGGCGCTGCGCCGCACCCCCGACGGCTGGCAGATCACCACCGCCGGGCGGCAGTTGCACGCCGACGCCGTGGTGCTGGCCGTCCCCGCGCCGCACGCCGCCGCGCTGCTCGCCGCCGACGCGCCCGCCGCCGCGGCCGAGCTGCGGGAGATCGAGTACGCCTCGATGGCGCTGGTCACGCTGGCCTTCCGGCGCGCCGACCTGGCGGACAGCCCGCTCACCGGCAGCGGCTTCCTGGTGCCGCCGGTGGACCGCCGCAACATCAAGGCGTCCACCTTCTCCAGCAACAAGTGGGGCTGGCTGGAACGCTCCGCGCCCGACGCCTTTCTGCTGCGTACCTCGCTCGGCCGGCACCGCGAGGCCGCCGCGCTGCAGCTGGACGACGTCGAACTGGTCGCCCGCTCGCTGGCCGACCTGCACACCGCCGTCGGCCTGACCGCCACCCCGTACGACCACGCCGTCACCCGCTGGACCGACGGTCTGCCGCAGTACCCGGTCGGCCACCTGGACCGGGTCGCCCGGATCCGCGCCCGGCTGGACGAGCTCGGCGCGATCGCCGTCTGCGGCGCCGCCTACGACGGCGTCGGCATCCCCGCCGTCGTCGCCGGCGCCCGCCGGGCCGCCGAGGTGCACCCCGTCATCGGAACCACCCGCACAGAAGGGACAATGGGCTCATGACCGAAAGCACTGAGCAGCCCGTGAAGAAGAAGGCCCGCGACCTCAACCAGGTCATCCGCTACACCATGTGGTCGGTGTTCAAGCTGAAGGACGGCCTCCCCGAGGACCGTTCCGCCCTGGTCGCCGAGGTGGACGCCCTCTTCGAGCAGCTCTCCGCCAAGGACGTCACCATCCGCGGCACCTACGACGTGTCCGGTCTGCGCGCCGACGCCGACCTGATGATCTGGTGGCACGCCGAGAACTCGGACGACCTGCAGGAGGCGTACAACCGCTTCCGCCGCACCGAGCTGGGCCGCCGCATGGAGCCGGTCTGGTCGAACATGGCGCTGCACCGCCCCGCCGAGTTCAACAAGTCGCACATCCCGGCGTTCCTCGCCGACGAGCATGCGCGCGAGTACGTGTGCGTCTACCCGTTCGTCCGCTCCTACGAGTGGTACCTGCTCCCCGACGAGGAGCGCCGGGCGATGCTGTCCGAGCACGGGCAGATGGCCCGCGGCTACCCGGACGTGCGCGCCAACACCGTCGCCTCGTTCGCGCTCGGCGACTACGAGTGGCTGCTGGCCTTCGAGGCCGACGAGCTGCACCGGATCGTCGACCTGATGCGCGACCTGCGCCCGTCCCGCGCGCGGCTGCACGTGCGCGAGGAGGTGCCGTTCTTCACCGGCCGCCGCAAGTCGGTCGGCGACCTGGTCGCCGGACTGTTCTGAGCCGACACACCGACAGCCGCCGCCGTGCGAAGGCACGGCGGCGGCTGTCTGCGTGTCGGGGCGCGGTCGGGGGATCAGACGGGGGCGTTCTGCAGGTCGTCGATGACCAGGTCGGGCAGCCGCAGCCGGTAGTCGACCGGGATGGTGGAGCCGTCGTCCCACTGCTCGGTGAGCAGCACCGTGGTGTGTCCGGCGCCGCTGTCGCCCTGGGTGACGTTCCAGCTGGTCGGCACGTTCTGCGCCCGGAAGACCGGGTCGGCGCCGTGGTCCTCGGCCCACTGGTCGAGCCGGGCGTTCAGGTCGTCGGTCAGGTACTCGTCGCGGACCATCCTGGCCGAGTCGGGCGACCCGGCCAGGACGGCGTCGCGGTACTTGGAGAAGAAGGTGTCGACCTGCTGCTCGGCGGGCGTCAGGTACTCGTGCGACTGCGAGGCCCGGGCGAGGCGGGGCTGCTCGACGGCGTGCGCCGCCGGGGCCGGGCCGGGGGCGAGCAGGCCGGCCAGGGACAGGGCGAAGACCGCCGCGGTGGCGGTGCGGAATCGAATCATGCCGAGCAGTCTGCGAGCGGCCAACGGTCCTTCGTGTACGGCGCGCTGGTGAGGCGTCGGAAGTGGGCCCGGTCGGCTCCCGGCGGGCCGGGTCTAACGGTGGATCAGCGCGGCCCGCAGGCGCGGGTCCTGGACGGCCTCGGGGCCGCGCATCGCGACCGCCGTGAGCAGGTCGTCGGCGGCGCCGGCCCGGCAGAGGTGCGGGCGGCGCAGTGCGCGCAGCAGGTGCTGGCCGGCCGGGGCGGCCCACGCGGTGTAGGCGTGCACGTCGACCCGGGCCATCAGCAGGGTGCCGCCGGTCAGCACCAGCGGCAGGGCGTACCAGGCGACGGCCGTCCGGGCGGACCGGCCGTCGGCGTTCAGCACCACCGTGACCAGCAGCATCGCGACGGCCGTGAGCAGCGCGTACCGCACGTGCCCGACCGCCCGGCGGGCCCGGTCCCGGACCGCCGCGGGCGTCGCCAGCCCGGCCACGGCGAGCCGGTCGCCGATGTCCCGGACGGTCGGGTGGGTGGCCAGTGCGGCCTTCAACTGGGCGGTGCGGCACTGGCCTTCGGGGCCGATCGCGGTGATCAGCGCCCGCTCCAGCCGGCCCCGGCCGAGCGGGTCGACCACCGTCGTCCACCCGGTGTGCGCCAGGTGCAGCCGACCCAGCCCGGCCATCCGGACCAGCGCCAGATCGACCACCCGGGCCGGGCCGCCTGCCAGGTACGCGGTCTCGTACAGGCCGATCCCCGCGGCCCGGTCGGCGGCCGGCAGGTGCTCGACGAGCGCGTCGGCGATCGCGGCGACCCGGACCAGGCGCAGACAGGACAGCACCGCGGCGGCACAGGTCGGGATCAGCAGCAGCACCCACATGGTGTTTGTTCTAGTCCCGTGTGCGCGGCAAACGGAACTGATCCACCTGCCGCGATACCGAACTGTGACACAGGATTCGTTCAGGAACCGCAGCCCCCGCCGCCCCCGCAGCTCGAACCGGACGACCCGCACGAGCTGGACGAACCGCACGAGTGCGAGGAGCCGCCGCAGGAGTGGCCGCCCGAATGCCCGCCCGAATCCCCGCCGGAGGACGAGCCGCACGAGTGCGAGTGCCCGCCGCCGGAGTGGCCGCCGCCCGAATGCCCGCCCGAGTGGTTCGAGGACGAGCCGCAGGCGTAGGAGGCGGCCCCGCACCACGCGTTGCCCGCGGCCGCCGACCCGCCGGCCAAGCTGCTGACGGACCGGCGGCCCGCCTTCGTCAGCCGGACCGGCCGGGCCACGGCGCCGCCGAACGCCTCGCGCAGCAGGTGCTCCTCGTCGGTCAGCGCGGCGGCCCCGTCCAGGGCGAACGCGCCGACCAGCACGGCGTGCTCCCCGCTCACGTCGCGCGGACGCCACGGGCTGCTGCCGCGAACCAGTCCCAGCTGGCGCAGCCCGGCGGGCGTGATCGGCGCCTTCGGCGGCCGCCCGATCACCAGGTACAGCGCGGCGATCATGGCCAGCGCGCCGAACGGGAAGAACGGCGGAGCGCTCTGGTCCCGCGCCGGCCCGGACAGCCACTGGAGGGTGGCGGCCGTGCCCAGCGCCAGGGTGACCACCAGCGCGAGCACCACCAGCCGGCGGGCCCGCCAGGCCGCCCTGATCGCGGTGGGCCGGCGCAGCAGGCCGCGGGCGGCCAGCGGGTCGCCGATCCGCTGCACGTCCCGGCTGCCCACCACGGAGGTGCGCAGCACGGACAGGTCCCGCCCGGTGCGGCCGCCGACCGCGGTGATCAGCACGGACTCGACGGCGTCGCGCGGCTCGCTGTCGGTGACCGTCACCCGGTGGGCCCGGGAGATCACCACCCGGCCCTCGCGCTCCATCCGGACCAGCGCGGTGTCCACCGCCCGGGCCGGGCCGCCGGCCAGGTACGCGGCCTCCAGCAGCAGCATGCTGCGTCCGGGCAGGCCTTTCGGTTCGGTGACCCGGCGGCAGCGCCGGTTGAAGACCGTGGCGACGGCCACGGCCGACGCGACCAGGGCCAGGGCCACGACGAACTGGGTGTTCCACATTCCCCCGATGTCCTTTCGTGCGGTGGTGCGGGATGGCGGCGGTGCGGCGGCTACCCGTGCGCCCGGGCGGTGCGGCGCGGCAGCAGGCGGGCCCAGCGGCGGGCCGTCGGGTGGAGCAGGCGGTGCAGTGCCGGGTGCCACGGCGCGGTGGGCGCGGCGTCCAGTGCCCAGTCGGCGAAGGCGCGGGCGTCGGCCCGGTAGCCGCCGGTGAGCGGTCGGTCGGTGGCGTAGCGGCGGAACAGCGGCGCGAAGTCCGCGCCGAGCAGCTCGGGAAGTTCGGGCATCAGATGGCCGACGGTCTCGCGGCGCTTGGCGAGCAGGCCTTCGGCCTGGATGCGCAGTTGCGCCGGGTCGAAGCCGGCCGGCGCGGGGCCGCCGGCCACCAGTGCGGTCAGCAGCTCTTCCTGGCGTGCTGCCAAGTGGCGGCGGGCCAGGGCGAGTTCGGCGTCGGCGCGGTCACGGATCAGGTATTCGTCCCGTTCGGACAAGGTCGGGCTCCTCCCGATGGGCACGGGCCGTGCGGTGGACCCGGCGGATGGCGTCGAGTTCGGCGGACAGTTCGGCGGGCGGCGGGTAGGCGCCGTCCCGCTCCAGCAGCACCCCGGGCGGGTCGGTGCGTTCGCACAGCGCGGCGAGCACCTCCAGCACGGGCGCGGTGACGGGGTGGGTGTGGGTGTCGTGCCAGACGCCGTCGCGCTCCACCCCGCCCGCGACGTGCACGTAGGCGAGCGCGTCCAGCGGCAGCCGGTCGAGTTCGGCGGCCGGGTCGATGCCCAGGTTGACCCGGTTGGTGTGCAGGTTGGCGACGTCCACCAGCAGGTGCACGCCGGTGCGCTCGACGAGCTCGGCGAGGAACTGCGCCTCCGTCAACTCGTCGCCCGGCCACGCGAGATGGGCGGCGATGTTCTCCAGCGCCAGCGGCACCGGCAGCTCCTGCTGGGCGATCCGCACATTGGCCGCCACCACCCGCAGCGCCTCCCGGGTCCGCGGCACCGGCAGCAGGTGACCGGCCTCCAGACCGCCCGCCCGGACGAACGCCAGATGCTCGCTGACCAGCGGCGAACCCAGCGCCTCGGCGACCGACGCCAGCCGGGCGACGCGCGCCGGAGCGGGCTCCGCGGCATCCCCGAGACCCAGCGAGACACCGTGCGGGACGACGGTGACGCCCCGGGCCCGCAACGCCACCAGCGACGGCGGCAGATGATCGGCGCAGACGTTCTCCGCGACCACCTCCACCCAGTCCAGCCCGGGCAGCCGCTCGACGGCGGTGTCGATCTCGGGGCGCCAGCCAAGACCCGTGCCCAGCCGCGGAATTCCGTGCGACGACATATTCCACCCCTTCCCGCCGGGCCTTTCGACGGCCTCGGTCCCCCTCGCCGAGGGTGTATCCGGTCGGGCCCCTTGCCAAGCGGGACACCGGAAACTCAGAGCTGAACTTGAGCTTTCCCGCCCACTGAACACCACGGCCCGCAGGTGGGGGAAATTCAGCGGCGCGCAGGCGAACGACTGACTAACGTGACATGCCTATGACTTCGATGCCGTACCACATCCGCCCGTTCGCCCCCGAGGACGCCGCCGGGGCCACCGAGGCCTACCGGGCCGGCCGACCGCACCTGGTCATCACGCCCGAGGTGACCAACTGGCTCGTCGGCCTTCCGCACTACCACCTGCTGGTCGCCGAACGCGGCGGGCAGGTCGTCGGCTCCGCGAGGTTCGGCCCGGTCACCGAGAGCACCACCCCCCACCAGGGCTTCCTGAACGTCAGCGTGCTGCCCGAGCACCGCGGCGCGGGCATCGCCACCGCGCTGCTCGCCGCCGCCGAACGCGAACTCGCCGCGCTCGACGTCCGCGACGTCCACGGCTGGGCGGACGGCACCCCCGAAGCCCTCGGCTTCGCCGCCGCGCGCGGCTACCGCCGCGGCCGCCGCGCCCAGTTCGCCGGCCGCGACCTCACCGTCCCGCTCCCGCCGCTGCCGCCCACCCCGGCCGGCATCGAACTGCGCACCGCCGCCGACTTCCTGGACGACCCCTACCCGATCTACCTGGTCGACATCGACGGCACCCGCGCCGAACCCGGCGACCTCGCCCTGGAGGACCAGTCCTACGAGGGCTGGCTCGCCGAGATCTGGCAACGGCCCGACCAGGACCACGCCTTGACGTCGGTGGTGCTCGACGGCGGCGAGGCCGTCGCGTTCTCGGCGGCCCAGACCGACGGACGCAACTACTGGTCGGGCTTCACCGCGACCCGCTCCACGCACCGCGGGCGCGGGCTGGCCAAGCTCGCCAAGGCCCATGCGCTTCGGCGCGCCCAGGAGCGGGGGCTGGCGGCCGCGTACACCAACAACGACGGGGACAACGCGCCGATGCTCGCGATCAACGACTGGTTCGGGTACCGGGTCTGCGCGGAGGAGTGGAAACACAGCCGGACGCTGTAGGGGCGCGAAACCTGTGCCCGCGCCCCCGGGTCACTCCACCTCGACGCCGTGGTCGCGAGCCAGGCCCGCGAGGCCGTCGGACCAGCCCTGGCCGACGGCGCGGAGTTTCCAGCCGTCGGCGGGGTGGCGGTAGAGCTCGGCGACCAGCATGGCGGAGATGGCCGGGTCGGTGGGCGGGCGGAAGAGCCAGCGGGCGGGGCCGGAGGCGAGTTCCACGGTCGGGTCCACCAGGTCGGCGCAGGTGGCGTCGGTGTCGGCGTCGAGGTTGACCGAGATCGCGACCCGGTGGATCGCGGCCGGCAGCCGCGCCGTGCGGACGGTCGCGCTGCCGTCGCCCGGCTCCAGGGTGACGGCGCCGTTCTCGGCGGTCGGCTGGTGGTAGAAGACGAAGTCCTCGTCGGCCCGGACCTTGCCGCCGGTGTCGAGCAGCAGCAGCGTCAGGTCGGCGTCCGCGCCGCCGGCCCGGAAGCGCACCCGCACCTCGCCGTCGGGCAGCACGGTGTTCTGGCCGGGCGCCAACTCGACGGCGGCCGGCTCCTCGGCGCGCTGCGCCGGGATCTCGGCGGGGCCGAGCCGCCCCGGGAGGCCGTGCTCGCGGAGCAGGGTGAGCAGCATCGGGCCGTCCACCAGGGTGAGCGGCTGGCCCGCGGCGTGCTTGCGGGAGCCGGGGCCGAAGCCCGAGGTGGTGACCAGGATGCCGCGGTTGGCGCCCTGGCGGCGCATGGTGGACTCCAGGTCGCGGACGGCACTGGGGGAGACGGTGTGCCGGTAGCGCTTGGCCTGGATGACGATCTTGCCGCCGGTGATCGGGTCCGGGTCCTCGGCGAGGACGTCGACGCCCTCGTCCCCGCTGCGGGCGGTGGTGCTGGTGCGGAAGCCGCGGCGGCGGAACAGTTCGGCGATCAGCTTCTCGAACTCGATCGGGTCCATCGCGAACAGGTCCGGCTCGTCGCCGTCGACGGCGGAGGTCGCGGCGGCCGGGATCGCGGCCACCGTGTCGGCCTTCTCGGGACGGGCGGAGAGTCGTCCGCCGAGCGCCTCCAGCAGGCAGTCCAGTGGGGCGACCCGGTCCAGCGCCAGTCCGGCGAAGGTCTCCCGGTCGACCTCGACGGCCAGCAGGCAGCGGTCGCCCTCCTGGCCGGTCGCCGGGTCCGGGGCCACCACGACGCCGTTCAGGCCGACCGAGGAGATCAGCCCGCCGGTGTCGGCCCGGAACACCTCCGCCAGCACCCGCAGCGCGCACTGCGCGAGCACCTCGCGGTAGATCTCCTTGCGCTGGGTGGCCGGTCGCGCCACCTCGTCCTCGCGGTCGTCGGAGCGGACGTACCGGTACCGGCCGACGGAGGGCACCACGTCGAACGGGGGCAGCTCCCACCGCACCACCAGGCGGCGGGTGTCGGCGTCCCAGGAGGTCTCGCCGTCGGTGGGGAAGTCGTCCGGCCAGTCCTCCCGCCAGTCGATCACCGCCTCGAAGTACTCGGCGACCGCCGCCGCCTCGCCCGCCCGCAGCCGCGCTTCGAGCCGGCCCGCCTGGGTGCTCTGCCCGGCCAGCAACCGGTGCCGCTCGGTCGCCCACGCGTCGTACTGGGTGCGGTAGTCGGCGAGTTGACGCTGCCGCTGCTGCTCGGCCGCCCACGCCGCCTGCCAGTCGTACTCGAACCGGGCCCGCGCGTGCGCGGCCTGCTCCTCCCACTGGCGGCGGGCCGCCGGGTTGTACGCCTGCGCGCCCGTCAACGGCGGCACCAGGTACCAGTTCTGATCGGGCATCGGCACCGGCGTACCGAGCGGACCCGGGTCGAACGGCGGAATCGCGCCCTGTCCGCCCCGGCTCTGCTCCGCCAGCGAGAACCCGGGCCCGGCCAGGCCCGCCGCCAGCACGCCGCGCAACTCGGCCACCCGGTCGTCCAGTTCGGCCGTCCGGCGGGCCGCGTCCGCGTCCCGCTGCTGCTGGTACGCCTTCAGCGCCTCACGTTCGCCCCGGGCCGCTGCCCGCTGCGCCTCGCGCTGCGCGCGCTCGTGGTCGCGCTGCTGCGCGGCCGCCGCCTTCCGCTGCGCCTCCACGCGGCGGTGCTGCTCACGCTGCGCCTCCGCCAGTACCGACCACACCCCGGAAGACCGCCGCCGCGCCACGCCCGCCCCACCCACGTCCAGACCGATCGAGAGCGACCAGTCTTCCACGGGGCGGGCGTGGTCGCGCCCTACTCGGCGGGCTTCAGCCGCAGCGAGATCGAGTTGATGCAGTACCGCTGGTCGGTCGGCGTGCCGTAGCCCTCGCCCTCGAACACATGCCCGAGGTGGCTGCCGCAGCTCTTGCACCGCACCTCGACCCGGCGCATCCCGAGCGTGCTGTCCTCCAGGTACTCCACCGAGTCCCCGGCCAGCGGCGCGTAGTACGACGGCCAGCCGCAGTGCGAATCGAACTTCGTCTCGCTGCTGAACAGCTCCGCCCCGCATGCCCGGCAGCTGTACACGCCGACCGTCCTGGTGTCGGTGTACTCGCCGACGAACGGGCGCTCGGTGCCGGCCTCGCGGAGCACGTGGTACTCCTCGGGGCTCAGCTCGGCGCGCCACTCGGCGTCGGACTTCTCGACCTCGTAGCTCACGACACTCTCCAGGGCTCGCCGTTCGACTCAGACAGCAGGTGCAACGTCCGCCAGGGCGGCCAGAATTTCCGGGCCCAGGTTGGTGACGTCGCCCGCGCCCATGGTCAGCACCAGGTCACCGGGCCGGGCCAGGGCGGCCAGCACGGCGGGCGCGGCGGCGAACTCGTGCTCGGCGCGGACGTCCGCACCGGCCCGGCGGGCCGCGTCGATGATCAGCTCGGCGGTGACGCCCGGGATCGGGTCCTCGCGGGCCGGGTAGATGTCCAGCACCACCGAGCCGTCCGCCAGCGCCAGCGCCTGGCCCATCTCCTCGGCCAGCTGCTGGGTGCGGGAGAACAGGTGCGGCTGGAACACCACCAGCACCCGGGCCTCGCCCGCGGCCTCGCGGATCGCCTCCAGGTCGGCGGCCATCTCGGTCGGGTGGTGCGCGTACGAGTCGATCACCTGCACGCCGCGCGCCTCGCCCTTCAGCTGCAGCCGCCGCTTCACGCCGGTGTACGCGCCCAGCGCCTTCGCCAGCCCGTCCGCCGGAACGCCCAGCGCGACGCCCGCGGCCAGCGCCGCCACCGCGTTGTGCGCGTAGTGCCGGCCCGGCACCGAGACGGTGAACGCCAGCTGCTCGCCGCCCAGTTCGACCGTCACCTCGCTGGTCATGCCGCGCGCCGCCACCGACAGCACCCGCACGTCCGCGTCCTCGGCCGCGCCGACCGTCACCACGTTCAGGCCCTCGCGCCCGGCGACCCGGCGGGTCAGCTCCCGGGCGCCCTCGTGGTCGGCCGACACCACCAGGGTGCCGCCGGGGACGATCCGGCCGACGAAGGTCTCGAAGGATTCGTAGATCTCCTCCATCGACGCGTAGTTGGCGTGGTGGTCCAGCTCCACGTTGAGGACGATCGCCACCTCGGGCGCGTACTTGTGGAAGCTGCGGTCGCTCTCGTCCGCCTCCGCGACGAAGATCTCGCCCGCGCCGTGGTGCGCGTTCGACCCCGGCAGGTCCAGGTCGCCGCCGATCGCGTACGACGGCTCCAGACCCAGTTCGCCCAGGCTGACCGCCAGCATCGAGGTGGTGGTGGTCTTGCCGTGCGTGCCCGCCACCGCGAGCGCCCGACGGCCGCCCATCAGCGCGGCCAGCGCGTCCGAACGGTGCACCACCGGGACGCCGCGCTCCTGCGCAGCGACCAGCTCCGGGTTGTCGGCGCGGATCGCGCTGGAGACCACCACGCTGCTCGTCCCGGCCGGCAGGTGCTCGGCCGCGTGGCCGACGTACACCGTCGCGCCCAGCTCGCGCAGCGCCCGCACGGTCTCCGACTCCTTGGCGTCGCTGCCCGAGACGGTGGCGCCGCGCACCGCGAGGATCTTCGCCAGGCCGGACATGCCGGCGCCGCCGATGCCGATGAAGTGCGGGGCGTGCAGGTCGTGCGCGGCGTCGTTCAAGGCTGCTCCGTACAGGCGAGGTCGGAATGGGGCGTCCCGCGGCCCGCTTGCAGGGCGGTGCCACGGGACGATTCTGCCCTAATCGGGAGGGCGGTCAGGAGTCGCTGGCGAACAGCTTGAGGACGGGGACGCCGACCTCGTGCCGGGCGCGGGAGGCCCAGTCGCGGTGGAAGAACTCCTCGACGAAGTGCGGCGAGGTCAGCACCAGCACCTCGTCGGCCCGGAACTCCTCGACCACCTCGCGCAGACGCACCAGCGGCTGCTGCTCGACCACCTCGCCGACCGCCTCCGCACCGGAGCGGCGCAGGTGGCGCAGGCTGTGTTCCAGGGACTCCCCGGCCAGGGTCGGTTCGTCGCCGGCGGCCTCGTCGTGCTCGTGCACCGCCTGGTCGAGATGGCCGAGGGCCACATCGTCCAGGGCGCGCAGCAGTTCGTCCTGCTTGCCGCGCGGTTGCATCAGGACGACGAAGGACACCTTCTCCTCGCCGTGGAGCGTGGTGACCAGTTCCACGTCGGCGTCGGAGAGTGCCTTTTCGATCATCAGTACGGTCTTGAACACGCGAGTCCCTTCGCTGGTACGGGCCCCCGGGTCCGGCTCCACAGCCCCTCCTTCATAGTGCCCGGAGGAAGGATTCCTCACGCTGCACACGCGCCACATGGAACACGTGGTCCACATCGGTCAGGAAGTGGCTCAGGTGAGGGCGGGGTCGCTCGGCGAGCGGTCCGGATCGGTCGACCGCAGATAGCGGGTGAAGAGGAAACCTTTCTCCTCGATCAATGACACCAGCCGCATCCGCCGGACGTCCGCGATGTGCGGGCCGTTCACGATCCTCGGTGAATCACCGCCCGTGACCAGAGGGGCCACCGAGAGGCACAACTCGTCCAGCAGGCCGTCCGCCGCGAGCTGTCCGAGCAAGCGGGGACCGCCCTCCGTGAGCTGCCGGCGCCAACCACGCTCCGTGAGCGCCGCCACCGCCCGGGGGAGGTCCACCGAGCCCGTTCCTGCGGTGATCACGTCGGCGACCTCGGCGGTCCGGGCCAGCTTCTCGGCCGGGGCGTCCGAGACGGTGATCACCGCCGTCGGCACCAGCGGGGACGTGAACAGCGGGGCGGACAGGTCCAGGTCGAGGCTCCGCGACACCATCGCGATCACCGGCGCGGGCAACTGGCCTGCGGCCCGCCGCCGCTCGGCGAACTCCGCCCGCGCACGACCCGGCCGGTACCCCTCCGCCCGCACCGTCTCGGCCCCCACCAGCACCACGTCGCACAGCGCCCGCAGCACGCCGAAGATCCGCTTGTCCGCTTCGCTGGACAGGCCGTCCGAGAGGCCGTCCAACCGCGCGGCGCCGTCCAGCGAGGACACCATGTTCGCCCGCAGCCAGGGTGTGTCCGAGGGGTACGCGTACGCCTGGGCCAGCCACTCCAGGGTGTCGGGGGTGCCGGGGGTGTTGCCGATCAGTTGCTCCATGGCTCAAGTTTTGCAGGCAGGGCGCCGGCGGGCGGGCGCGAGCGGGCGGGCGCGAATCCAGGGGTGGTGCGTCGCCGGCGTTTCGCGCCCACCAGCGCCCGCGTCCCCCGTTTCGCGCCCACCTGTACGCTTATCGTCTGTGTCTGCACCTGCCTCGGAGTCCGAAATCCGTACCGTGACAGCCCTCGCCTCTCGGCGGCCGGTGGTTCCGGCCGAGCGGCTGGTGGCCGAGATGGTGCCGCCGCCGCGGTTCACCGGTGTGAGTTTCGGCAGTTATCTGCCGGATTCCTCGCAGCCGAGCCAGTACGAGGCCGTGCAGATCCTGGAGGGTTTCGCGGCGAGCCTGAACGCGGGTGCGGAGCCGGCGAAGCGCGGGTGGTTCCGGCGGTCCGCGCCGGTGCCGAGCGGGCCGGCGGGGATCTACCTGGACGGCGGGTACGGCGTAGGAAAAACGCATCTGCTGGCCTCGTTGTGGCATGCGGTGCCGGGGCCGAAGGCATTCGGCACCTTCGTCGAACTGACCAACCTGGTCGGCGCGTTGACGTTCCAGGGTGCGGTGAGGACGCTGAGCTCGCACCGGTTGCTGTGCATCGACGAGTTCGAGCTGGACGACCCGGGCGACACCGTGCTGGTGTCGACGCTGCTGAGCCGGCTGGTGGAGAACGGCGTCAAGCTCTGTGCGACGTCGAACACGCTGCCGGAGAAGCTCGGTGAGGGCCGGTTCGCCGCCGCGGACTTCATGCGGGAGATCCAGGGCCTGTCCGGGCACTTCCGCCCGGTGCGGATCGACGGCCAGGACTACCGCCACCGCGGTCTGCCGGCCGCGCCGCCGCCGTACACCGACGCCGAGGTGACCGCGCGGGCCGAGCAGACCCCGAACGCCTCGCTGGACGACTTCGACGTGCTGCTGGAGCACCTGAAGGAGGTGCACCCGAGCCGCTACGGCGCGCTGCTGGACGAGGTCGGCGCGGTGTTCCTGCGCGGGGTGCGGCAGGTCGACGACCAGGCGACCGCGCTGCGGCTGGTGGTGCTGGCGGACCGGATGTACGACCGGGAGCTGCCGATCACCGCGTCCGGTGTGCCGTTCGACCAGGTGTTCACCGAGGAGATGCTGCGCGGCGGCTACCGGAAGAAGTACCTGCGGGCGGTCTCCCGGCTGGTCGCGCTGGCCCGGGACTCCGCCAAGTAGTCCGGACTGTCGGTGGCCGGTCGTACCGTGGAGTGGTGCGTCCCATCACGAGTATCGAGCGGTCCGTGGCGCCTTTCGAGGTCGTCAGCCCCTTCCAGCCCAATGGTGACCAGCCGGCGGCCATCGCCGAGCTGGAACGCCGGATCCGCGCCGGGGAGAAGGACGTCGTCCTGCTCGGCGCGACCGGCACCGGCAAGTCCGCCACCACCGCGTGGATGATCGAGAAGCTCCAGCGCCCCACCCTGGTGATGGCGCCGAACAAGACGCTGGCCGCGCAGCTGGCGAACGAGTTCCGCGAGCTGCTGCCGAACAACGCCGTCGAGTACTTCGTCTCGTACTACGACTACTACCAGCCCGAGGCGTACGTCCCGCAGACGGACACCTACATCGAGAAGGACTCCTCGATCAACGAGGAGGTCGAGCGGCTGCGGCACTCCGCCACCAACAGCCTGCTCACCCGGCGGGACGTCGTGGTGGTGGCGTCGGTGTCGTGCATCTACGGCCTCGGCACGCCGCAGGAGTACGTCGACCGGATGGTGCGGCTGAAGGTTGGCGAGGAGGTCGACCGGGACGCCCTGCTGCGCCGCTTCGTGGACATCCAGTACACCCGCAACGACCTGGCGTTCAGCCGCGGCACCTTCCGGGTGCGCGGCGACACCATCGAGATCTTCCCGGTGTACGAGGAACTCGCCGTCCGGATCGAGATGTTCGGCGACGAGATCGAGGCGCTGTACACGCTGCACCCGCTGACCGGCGAGGTGATCAGCCAGGACGACTCGGTGCACGTCTTCCCCGCCTCGCACTACGTGGCCGGCCCGGAGCGGATGGAGCGGGCGGTCCGCGACATCGAGACCGAGCTGGAGCAGACCCTCGCCCGGATGGAGAAGCAGGGCAAGCTGCTGGAGGCCCAGCGGCTGCGGATGCGCACCACCTACGACATCGAGATGCTCCGCCAGATCGGCACCTGCTCGGGCGTGGAGAACTACTCGATGCACTTCGACGGCCGCGAGCCGGGCTCGCCGCCGAACACGCTGCTCGACTACTTCCCCGAGGACTTCCTGCTGGTCATCGACGAGTCGCACGTGACGGTCCCGCAGATCGGCGCGATGTACGAGGGCGACGCCTCGCGCAAGCGCACGCTGGTCGAGCACGGGTTCCGGCTGCCCTCGGCGATGGACAACCGGCCGCTGAAGTGGGAGGAGTTCCAGGAGCGGATCGACCAGACCGTCTACCTGTCGGCCACCCCCGGCAAGTACGAAATGGCGCGCGGCGACGGGCAGGTCGAGCAGATCATCCGCCCGACCGGCCTGATCGACCCCGAGGTGATCGTCAAGCCGACCGAGGGCCAGATCGACGACCTGGTGCACGAGATCCGGCAGCGGGTGGAGAAGAACGAGCGCGTCCTGGTCACCACGCTCACCAAGAAGATGGCCGAGGACCTCACCGACTACTTCCTCGGCCTGGACATCCGGGTCCGCTACCTGCACAGCGACGTCGACACGCTGCGCCGGATCGAGCTGCTGCGCGAACTGCGGGCCGGCGAGTACGACGTGCTGGTCGGCATCAACCTGCTCCGCGAGGGCCTGGACCTGCCCGAGGTGTCGCTGGTGGCGATCCTGGACGCCGACAAGGAGGGCTTCCTGCGCTCCGGCACCTCGCTGATCCAGACCATCGGCCGTGCCGCGCGAAACGTCTCCGGCCAGGTGCACATGTACGCCGACAAGATCACCCCGGCGATGGACCTGGCGATCTCCGAGACCAACCGCCGGCGCGTCGTCCAGCAGGCGTACAACGAGGAGCACGGGATCGACCCGCAGCCGCTGCGGAAGAAGATCGGCGACCTGCTCTCCACCATGGCCGGCGAGGACGTCGACACCGAGGAGCTGCTCGCCACCGGGTACCGGCAGCAGGGCAAGGGCAAGGCCGCGGTGCCGTCGCTGGGCATCGACCGGAAGCCCGCCAAGAGCCTGCCCGCGGCCGAACTCGCCCAGCTGATCCAGGACATGACCGATCGCATGCACACCGCCGCCGCCGAGCTGCAGTTCGAGGTGGCGGCCCGGCTGCGCGACGAGGTCAAGGAGCTCAAGCGCGAGCTGCGCCAGATGCGCGAGGCCGGCATGGCCTGATCCGGGCGGTCCGAAACGGTCGCCATGTCGTGGTTCTGCCACAGTCTCGCCGTCCCGGACCGGGGCGGCGGGGCGGCGGCGTAGGGTGGTGCGCGACCGGCCTGGGGCCAGGACGCTCCTGTCGCGGCCGGTCGCGCGCGAGAGGCCGGGGCAGCCCGGAGGAATGGGGTGGTCGGGGTGTCGGTGAGCCTGGCGAAGGGGCAGAGCGTCAGCCTGGAGAAGTCCAGCGGCGGGACGCTGAGCGTGGTCCGGATGGGCCTCGGCTGGAAGTCCGCCCCGGGCAAGCGCGGCTTCTTCAGCCGCCGCCCGAAGGACATCGACCTGGACGCGTCCGCCCTGCTGTACGACGGCAGGACGATGAGCGACGTGGTGTTCTTCTCGCACCTGGTCAGCAACGACGGTTCGGTGCAGCACACCGGCGACAACCTGGTCGGCGGCGCGGGCGGCGTGGACGACGAGAGCATCCTGGTCGACCTGACCAAGGTGCCGCGCCGGGTCACCCAGATCGTGTTCACCGTCAGCTCGTACAGCGGACAGAACTTCCTCGAGGTGCAGAACGCGCACTGCCGGCTGGTCGACGAGACCACCAACCAGGAGCTGGCCCGCTACGAGCTCACCGGCGGCGGCATCCACACCGGGCAGATCATGGCCAAGGTGGAGCGGGACGGCGCGGGCTGGAAGATGACCGCGATCGGCGCTCCCGCCACCGGCCGCACCTTCCGGGACATGCTGCCGTTCATCGAGCCGTTCCTGTAGGTCGGTGGGCCGAGGGCGGCCCTTTACCTTCTTTACCTTCCCTTGGCGTTCCTGTTACTCTCGACGGGAGCGGAGGGGAGTATTCCCCGTTCAGTGACCCCGTCATCACGGCTGCCCGTCGCGGCATCCCGGGGCACTGGTCGCACGGCGCCGACCGATGGGCGCGCCGTGCGGCGGAAGAGACCTCCGGCAGTGACGATGTTCGCCTAGCTGCCGGAGGAGCAGTCATGGACGTTTCCGCAGGCCTGTGGGCCGGCACCATTGCGGTGCTGGCCCTGTTGATCCTGGCCGATTTCTTCATCGGCGGTCGCAAGCCGCACGAGGTCTCGCTCAAGGAGGCCGGGATCTGGACGGCCGTCTGGGTCGTGCTGGCGGTGCTGTTCGGCGGGTTCCTGTGGTGGTACGGCGGCGGCCAACCGGCCGGGGAGTTCTTCGCCGGCTACATCACCGAGAAGTCGCTCAGCGTCGACAACCTGTTCGTGTTCATCCTGATCATGGGCAAGTTCGCGGTGCCGAGGATCTACCAGCAGCGGGTGCTGATGTTCGGTGTGATCATCGCCCTGGTGCTCCGGGCGATCTTCATCGCCGGCGGCGCGGCGCTGGTCTCCAGCTTCTCCTGGGTGTTCTTCATCTTCGGCGGGTTCCTGATCTGGACGGCCTGGAAGCTGCTCAAGGAGGCCCGGGCCGAGGAGGAGGGCGAGGAGGACTTCGAGGAGAACCGGCTGCTCAGGTCGATCCAGAAGCGCATCCCGTCCACCGACCGGTACCACGGCACCAAGCTGTTCATCCGGGAGAACGGTCGCCGGCTGATGACCCCGATGCTGATCGTGATGATCGCGATCGGCACCACCGACGTGCTGTTCGCGTTGGACTCGATCCCCGCCATCTTCGGTCTCACACAGGACCCGTACATCGTCTTCACCGCCAACGCCTTCGCGCTGATGGGTCTGCGGCAGCTGTACTTCCTGATCGGCGGGCTGCTGAAGAAGCTGGTCCACCTGTCCTACGGCCTGTCGGTGATCCTCGGCTTCATCGGCGTGAAGCTGGTGCTGCACGCGCTGCACGAGGCCGGGGTGAGCGTCCCGGAGATCAGCATCCCGGTGTCGCTGGGCTTCATCCTGCTGACCCTGGCGGTCACCACCGTCACCAGCCTGATCGCCGCGCGCAAGCAGGACGACGACTCCGACAGGCCGGAGAAGATCGACGCCTGACCGACAGCGCATGAATGAGGGCCCCCGCCTCGGCGGGGGCCCTCTTCGCATGCCGTTCACCAGCCGCGTTCGCGCCACTCCGGCAGGTGCGGGCGCTCGGCGCCGAGCGTGGTGTCGCTGCCGTGGCCGGGGTAGACCCAGGTCTCGTCCGGGAGGACGTCGAAGATCTTCCGGTTGACGTCCCGGAACAGCGAGTCGAAGGCCTCCGGGTCGCCCCAGGTGTTGCCCACCCCGCCCGGGAACAGGCAGTCGCCGGTGAACAGGTGCGGGTGGCCCTGCGGGTCGTCGTAGACCAGCACGATCGCGCCCGGGGTGTGGCCCACCAGGTGGCGGACGGTCAGCTCGATCTGCCCGACCCGGAGCACCGACCCGTCCTCCAGCGTGACGTCGGTGGGCACCTCGATGCCCTCCGCGTCGATCCGTCCGGCGGCGGTGCGCGCCCCGGTGGCGGCGACCACCTCGGCCAGCGCGCCCCAGTGGTCGTGGTGACGGTGGGTGGTGACCACCACGGCCAGCCGGTTGCCGACGGTCTCCAGCAGCACCGGCGCGTCGGCGGCCGCGTCGATCAGCAGCTGTTCGTCGGTGGCCCGGCAGCGCAGCAGGTAGGCGTTGTTGTCGTACGGTCCGACCGCCACCTTGGTGATGATCAGGTGAGCCAGCTCCCGGACGTCCGGTGCACCGCCGACCTTGACCGTTCCGTGGTACGTCATCACGCGCTCCTCGCTGCCGCTGGGTGTCCCGTCAACCGGCACCATCATCCCATCGGGGGCAGCTGGGGGAGGGCGGTGCGCGCGTCGACCAGGTGGCCGTCGCGGTGGACCTGCAGTCCGTCGCCGTCCGAGCGGCCCGACAGCCAGCCGGTGAGCGCCCGCACCGGGCCCTCCACGGTCAGCTCCGGCTCGCCCGCGCCGCCGAGCCGGGCCTCGACCCCGGCGTCCTCGGCGATCAGCCGGAGCACCGGGAGGCCCTCCAGGGCGCCGAAGTGGGTGCCCAGGCGGTGGAACTCGGCGATCGCGAACTGCTCCGGCCAGTGCGCCGGGGTGTAGCCGGCGTTCAGGTCGACGTGGTGGTACTCCAGTTCGGCCTGCCGCTTGCCGGGCAGCTGCCAGGCCGGGAACCTGTAGCCGGAGCGGTGGGTCAGCACGGCCTGCCAGTGCTCGGGGGCGAGCAGCCGGGCGGCGTCCACGAAGCGCTGCTGGCTCTCGCGGACGTCGGCCAGCTGCACGTCCAGCGGCCGGCCGGAGCCGGCCTCGATGTCGGCGTCCCGGGCGGCCGCACTGGCGTACTGGGGAAGGTCCTGGCCGGTGCGGGCGTTGTTGAGCAGGATCACCAGGGAGTCGGCGTTGCGGGCGATGTGCGTCAGCACGTGGCCGCGGGTCCAGCCGGGCAGGGCGGACGGTTCGAACAGCGCTTCGGGCTTCAGCTCGGCCAGGGTGTGCAGCAGTTCGTCGGTGCTCTCGACAGTGGCCCGCAGCTGCTCGGCTGCGGTGGTCGCGTCGCTCATCGGGTGGTGCCTTTCGACGGTCGGTGGAGCGGTTCCAGGCGTTCTCGGCCGCCCCGAACCGTTGCCGGGGGCGGTTGTCAGTCGTTGACGCTACCGTCGGCGGCGGGTGCCGTTCACTCGTCCGGGTGGACCCCGCTGGACAGGTTCGAAATTCGAACACATGAGCTAGTACGCTGGCGGGCGCATCCTGGAAGAAGCAGAACTCACATTTCGACCCGGAGAAAGGCGCCAGAAGCAGTGGCAGACCGCCTCGTCGTCCGCGGTGCACGCGAGCACAACCTCAAGAACGTCTCGCTCGACCTGCCCCGGGATTCCCTCATCGTCTTCACGGGCCTCTCCGGGTCCGGCAAGTCTTCGCTCGCCTTCGACACGATCTTCGCCGAGGGCCAGCGGCGCTACGTCGAGTCGCTGTCCTCGTACGCCCGGCAGTTCCTCGGGCAGATGGACAAGCCGGACGTCGACTTCATCGAGGGACTCTCCCCGGCCGTTTCGATCGACCAGAAGTCCACCAGCCGCAACCCGCGGTCCACCGTCGGCACCATCACCGAGGTGTACGACTACCTGCGCCTGCTGTTCGCGCGGATCGGCAAGCCGCACTGTCCGCACTGCGGCCGCCCGATCGCCCGGCAGTCGCCGCAGGCCATCGTCGACAAGGTGCTGGAGCTGCCCGAGGGCACCCGGTTCCAGGTCCTCAGCCCGGTCGTCCGGGAGCGCAAGGGCGAGTTCGTCGACCTCTTCGCCGACCTGCAGTCCAAGGGCTACGCCCGCGCCCGGGTCGACGGCCAGACCATCCAGCTGACCGAGCCGCCGACGCTCAAGAAGCAGGAGAAGCACACCATCGAGGTGGTCATCGACCGCCTCACCGTGAAGGCCGGTGCCAAGCGCCGGCTCACCGACTCGGTGGAGACCGCCCTCAAGCTGGCCGGCGGCATGGTGGTGCTCGACTTCGTCGACCTCGCCGAGGACGACCCCGAGCGCGAGAAGATGTTCTCGGAGCACCTCTACTGCCCCTACGACGACGTCTCCTTCGAGGAGTTGGAGCCGCGCTCGTTCTCCTTCAACTCCCCGTTCGGCGCCTGCCCCGACTGCTCGGGCCTGGGCAACCGGATGGAGGTCGACGCCGAACTCCTCGTCCCCGACCCGGAGAAAACGCTCGACGAGGGCGCCATCCACCCGTGGTCGCAGGGCGCCACCAAGGAGTACTTCCAGCGCCTGGTCAACGCGCTGGCCGGCGAACTCGGCTTCCGCACCGACATCCCGTGGGCCGGGCTGCCCGCCCGCGCCCGCAAGGCCCTGCTGTACGGCCACAAGACCCAGGTCGAGGTGCGCTACCGCAACCGCTACGGCCGCGAGCGCTCCTACACCACCGCGTTCGAGGGCGCCGTCCCGTTCGTGACGCGGCGGCACTCCGAGTCGGAGAGCGACTCCAGCCGCGAGCGCTTCGAGGGCTACATGCGCGAGGTGCCCTGCCCGACCTGCAAGGGCACCCGGCTCAAGCCGGTGGTCCTCGCCGTCACGGTGATGGACAAGTCCATCGCCGAGGTCTCCGCCATGTCGATCAGCGACTGCGCGGACTTCCTCGGCGCGCTGCGCCTCGACGCCCGCGACAAGAAGATCGCCGAGCGGGTCCTCAAGGAGGTCCTGGAACGGCTGCGCTTCCTGGTCGACGTCGGCCTCGACTACCTGTCGCTGAACCGCGCCGCCGGCACCCTCTCCGGCGGCGAGGCCCAGCGCATCCGGCTCGCCACCCAGATCGGCTCCGGCCTGGTCGGCGTGCTCTACGTGCTCGACGAGCCGTCCATCGGTCTGCACCAGCGCGACAACCACCGCCTGATCGAGACCCTGGTCCGGCTGCGCGACATCGGCAACACCCTGATCGTCGTCGAGCACGACGAGGACACCATCAAGACCGCCGACTGGATCGTCGACATCGGCCCCGGCGCCGGCGAGCACGGCGGCAAGGTCGTGCACTCCGGCTCGCTCAAGGAACTGCTGAAGAACGACGAGTCGCTCACCGGCCAGTACCTGTCCGGCAAGCGCGGCATCCCGATCCCGGTCGCCCGCCGCCCGCGCGACAAGAAGCGGCAGATCGTGGTGCACGGCGCCCGCGAGCACAACCTCAAGGACGTCACGGTCGCCTTCCCGCTGGGCACCTTCACCGCGGTCACGGGCGTCTCCGGCTCGGGCAAGTCCACGCTGGTCAACGACATCCTCTACACGCACCTGGCCCGCGAGCTCAACGGCGCCCGCAGCGTCCCCGGCCGGCACACCCGGATCACCGGCACCGACCTGGTCGACAAGGTCGTGCACGTCGACCAGTCGCCGATCGGCCGCACCCCGCGCTCCAACCCGGCCACCTACACCGGCGTCTTCGACCACGTCCGGCGGCTGTTCTCGGAGACCCAGGAGGCCAAGGTCCGCGGCTACCTGCCCGGCCGGTTCTCGTTCAACGTCAAGGGCGGCCGCTGCGAGAACTGCTCCGGCGACGGCACCATCAAGATCGAGATGAACTTCCTGCCGGACGTCTACGTCCCCTGCGAGGTCTGCCACGGCGCCCGCTACAACCGGGAGACGCTGGAGGTCCACTACAAGGGCAAGTCCATCGCCGAGGTGCTCGACATGCCGATCGAGGAGGCCCTCGACTTCTTCGAGGCCGTCCCCGCGATCGCCCGCCACCTGCGCACCCTCAAGGAGGTCGGCCTCGGCTACGTCCGCCTCGGCCAGCCCGCCACCACCCTCTCCGGCGGCGAGGCCCAGCGCGTCAAGCTCTCCGCCGAACTCCAGAAGCGCTCCACCGGCCGCACGGTCTACGTCCTCGACGAGCCCACCACCGGCCTGCACTTCGAGGACATCAGCAAGCTGATCAAGGTCTTGGAGGGCCTGGTCGACAAGGGCAACACCGTCATCGTCATCGAGCACAACCTCGACGTCATCAAGACCGCCGACTGGCTCGTCGACATGGGCCCCGAAGGCGGCTCCGGCGGCGGCGCCGTCGTCATCGAGGGCACCCCGGAAGAGGTCGCCGCCTCCACGGCCAGCCACACGGGCAAGTTCCTCCGCGACATCCTCCCGGGGGTCTCGGACGCGACGCCGGTGAAGCGCAAGAAGAAGTAGCCGAGTGACGGCGCGGGCCGTCCGGGGAGAGCACGAGGCTCCCCGGGCGGCCCGCGTCGTGCGTGCTACGTTGCTGGCGCCCTTTCCCGCACCGAGGAGTTCCCGATGTCCGAGCCCGTCGCTTCCCGTCGTACCGTCCTCTGCTGTGCGGCCGTCGCACTGGCAGGCGCCACGGCGGCCGGCTGCTCCTCCGGCAGCGGCAAGGAAGAGCCGAAGTCCTCGGGCCCGATCGACCTCGGCTCGGCCTCCGAGGTCCCCGTCGGCGGCGGCAAGGTGTACCGGGAGCAGGCCGTCGTGGTGACGCAGCCGGCCGCCGGCGAGTACAAGGCGTTCAGCGCGAAGTGCACGCACGCCGGGTGCCTGGTCAACGGCGTGGTCAAGGAGCAGATCCAGTGCCTGTGCCACGGCAGCCGTTTCGGGATCTCCGACGGCGCCGTGCAGGACGGCCCCGCGCCGAAGCCGCTGCCCGAGTACAAGGTCGCGGTGCAGGACGGGAAGCTCGAGGTCACCAAGTAGCGTCCGCCTGTCGGTGATCGCTCCGGGGTGTCGGCGTCAGTCGGTACGGTAGGGGCATGGCTGACCCGTCCACCTACCGTCCGGCTCCGGGGGCGATCCCGCTCTCGCCCGGGGTGTACAAGTTCCGTGACGCGCACGGGCGGGTCATCTACGTCGGCAAGGCGAAGAACCTGCGCCAGCGGCTGTCCTCGTACTTCCAGGACGTCGCGAACCTGCACCCGCGCACCGCGACGATGGTGACCACCGCGGCGTCGGTGGAGTGGACGGTGGTGTCCACCGAGGTCGAGGCGCTGCAGCTGGAGTACTCCTGGATCAAGGAGTTCGACCCGCGGTTCAACGTCAAGTACCGGGACGACAAGAGCTACCCGGAGCTCGCGGTCACGTTGAACGAGGAGTTCCCGCGGGTCCAGGTGATGCGTGGGGCGCACAAGAAGGGCGTGCGCTACTTCGGGCCGTACGGGCACGCGTGGGCGATCCGCGAGACCGTCGACCTGCTGCTCCGGGTGTTCCCGGTGCGCACCTGCTCCAACGGCGTGTTCAAGCGGGCCCAACAGGTCGGCCGCCCCTGCCTGCTGGGGTACATCGGCAAGTGCGCCGCGCCCTGCGTGGGCCGGGTGGACGCCGCCGAGCACCGCGAACTCGCCGAGGAGTTCTGCGACTTCATGGCCGGCCGGACGGGCAACTACCTGCGCCGCCTGGAGCAGCAGATGCAGGAGGCGGCCGCCGACATGGAGTACGAGAAGGCGGCCCGGCTGCGCGACGACCTGGGGGCGCTGCGCCGCGCGATGGAGAAGAACGCGGTGGTGCTGGGCGACGGCACCGACGCGGACCTGCTGGCGGTGGCCGAGGACGAACTCGAAGCGGCCGTGCAGATCTTCCACGTCCGCGGCGGCCGGGTGCGCGGCCAGCGCGGCTGGGTGACCGACAAGGTCGAGGACGTGGACACGGCCGGCCTGGTCGAACACGCGCTGCAGCAGCTGTACGGCGCGGGCACCGAGCAGGTGCCGCGCGAGGTGCTCGTCCCGGCGGTGCCCGGCGAGGCCGTGCACGAGTGGCTGTCCGGCCTGCGCGGCGCCCACGTCGACCTGCGGGTGCCGCAGCGCGGCGACAAGAAGGACCTGATGGAGACCGTCCAGCGCAACGCCCAGCAGGCGCTGGCGCTGCACAAGACCAAGCGCGCCTCGGACCTCACCACCCGCAGCCGGGCGCTCCAGGAGATCGCCGACGCACTGGAGTTGGACTCGGTGCCGCTGCGGGTCGAGTGCTTCGACATCTCGCACCTGCAGGGCGAGGACGTGGTGGCGTCCATGGTGGTGTTCGAGGACGGCCTGGCCCGCAAGAGCGAGTACCGCCGGTTCCAGATCAAGGGCTTCGAGGGCCAGGACGACGTCCGCTCGATGCACGAGGTGATCACCCGGCGGTTCCGCCGCTACCTCCAGGAACGCGAGCAGACCGGCGAGTGGGCCGTCCCGGAGGAGGTCCCCGCCCCGGAGGAGACCCCGGAAACCCCGGAAACCCCGGACGGCGACGAGGCGTTGACCGACGAGAACGGCCGCCCGAAGCGCTTCGCCTACCCGCCGCAGCTGCTGGTGGTCGACGGCGGGCAGCCGCAGGTCGCGGCGGCGCAGCGGGCGTTGGCCGAACTGGGCATCGACGACGTCGCGGTGTGCGGCCTGGCGAAGCGGCTGGAGGAGGTGTGGCTGCCCGGGCAGGACGACCCGGTGGTGCTGCCGCGCTCCAGCGAGGGCCTGTACCTGCTGCAGCGGGCGCGCGACGAGGCGCACCGGTTCGCCCTCACCTATCAGCGCTCGAAGCGGGCCAAGCGGCTCACGGCGGGGGAGCTGGACTCCGTCCCCGGGCTCGGCGAGACTCGCCGCCGGGCCCTGCTGAAGCACTTCGGTTCGCTGAAGAAGCTCCGCGCGGCCACCGTCGACGAGTTGTGCGAAGTCCCGGGGATCGGGCGCAGGACCGCCGAGACTGTTGCCGCAGCCTTGGCCTCCCGTACACCTGCCGCATTCGCGATCAACACCGCGACGGGCGAGATCATCGAAGACAGCAGCACCACAGCGGTACCGAGAAGCGGGGAAGAGACGTGACTGTGTCCAACGGGGGAGAGACCACCCCCGAGCTGGTGATCATTTCCGGCATGTCCGGGGCGGGCCGTTCCACGGCGGCCAAGTGCCTGGAGGACCTCGGCTGGTTCGTGGTGGACAACCTGCCGCCGGCGCTGATTCCCACCATGGTCGACCTGGGGGCCCGCTCGCAGGGCGCGGTGCCGCGGATCGGCGTGGTGGTCGACGTGCGGAGCCGGACGTTCTTCGACGACCTGCTGACCTCCCTGGAGGAACTGGAGAAGCGCGGCGTCCGACTCCGGGTGGTGTTCCTGGACTCCTCCGACGACGCCCTGGTGCGCCGCTTCGAGTCGGTCCGCCGCCCGCACCCGCTGCAGGCCGACGGCCGGATCGTCGACGGCATCGCCCGTGAGCGCGAACTGCTGCGCGAGCTGCGCGGCGAGGCCGACCTGGTGGTCGACACCTCGAACCTCAACGTGCACCAGCTGCGCGCCAAGATGGACGCCCAGTTCGCCGGCCAGGACGAGCCGGAACTGCGCGCCACCGTGATGTCCTTCGGCTTCAAGTACGGCCTGCCGGTCGACGCCGACCTGGTGGTCGACTGCCGCTTCCTGCCGAACCCGCACTGGGTGCCGGAGCTGCGGGCCCGTACCGGAACCGATCCGGACGTGGCAGAGTACGTGTTCCAGCAGCCCGGGGCGCAGCCGTTCCTGGACGGCTACACCGAGCTGCTGCGGATCATCACCGAGGGTTACCGCCGCGAGGGGAAGCGTTACATGACGCTTGCCGTAGGCTGCACCGGAGGCAAACACCGCAGCGTCGCGATGTCCGAGCAGCTGACGAAGCGTCTGATCGCGGACGGAGTCGAGACGGTGCTGGTCCACCGGGACATGGGCCGGGAGTAGCGGCCGGGAACCCCCCGTAACCGCCGCCCCGGCCGAGCACGAGACAGGAACATGGGGTCGGCGTGACGGGATACGTGCCAGCGCGGCAGCAGCTCCGGACCAGACCTGCCGAGCGGGCCTCGGGGCAGCGCCCCGGCGCCCCGAGGATCGCCGCGCTGGGCGGCGGCCAGGGCCTGTCCGCCTCACTGTCCGCGCTGCGCCGGCTGACCACCGAGCTGACCGCCGTGGTCACCGTCGCCGACGACGGCGGCTCCAGCGGGCGGCTGCGCGCCGAGCTCGGCGTGCTGCCGCCCGGCGACCTCCGCAAGGCGCTGGCCGCGCTGTGCGGCGACGACGACTGGGGCCGCACCTGGTCGGAGGTCATCCAGCAGCGCTTCACCGGCACCGGCGAACTCGGCGGCCACGCCGTCGGCAACCTGCTGATCGTGGCGCTGTGGGAGAAGCTCGGCGACCCGGTGGAGGCGCTGAACTGGGTGGGCCGGCTGCTGAACGTACAGGGCCGGGTGCTGCCGATGTCCGCGGTGCCGCTGGACATCGAGGCGCAGGTCCGCGGCCACGACCCGCTGCGCCCGGGCGAGGTGTCGGCGGTCCGCGGCCAGGCTTCGGTCGCGGTGACGCCGGGCACCGTGCAGTCGATCCGGCTGGTCCCGGACGAGCCGCCGGCCGTCCCCGAGGCGGTGCAGGCCGTGCTGGAGGCGGACTGGGTGGTGCTCGGACCGGGCTCCTGGTTCACCAGCGTGCTGCCGCACCTGCTGGTCCCCGAGCTGGCCAAGGCCCTCACCGAGACCCGGGCCCGCCGCCTGCTGACCCTCAACCTGGCGCCGCAGCCCGGCGAGACCGAGGGCTTCACCCCGCAGCGCCACCTGGAGGTGATCGCCGACCACGCTCCGGACCTCGTGGTGGATGCGATCCTGGTGGATGAGCGGGCCGTCAGCGGAGGTGCTTTCGGGCTCGCCGACCTGACGGGCCTGGAGCAGGCCGCGAAGCGGATGGGCGCCTCCCTGGTGCTCGATTCGGTGGCGCGCGCCGACGGGACCCCGCGACACGACGCGGAGCTCTTGGCCGCGGCGTACGACCGGATTTTCCGGACTCATGGAAGGATCGGCCCATGGCGATGACGGCAGCGGTGAAAGACGAGATCTCCCGGCTTCCCGTCACCCGTGCCTGCTGCCGCAAGGCGGAGGTCTCGGCGATCCTGCGTTTTGCGGGCGGACTGCACATTGTGAGCGGACGCATCGTGATCGAGGCGGAGCTGGACACCGGCATTGCGGCACGGCGGCTGCGCAAGGACCTCCTGGAGATCTTCGGACACTCCTCGGATCTGGTGGTGATGGCCCCCGGCGGGCTGCGTCGCGGCAGCCGGTACGTGGTGCGGGTGGTGAAGGACGGCGAGCTGCTGGCCCGGCAGACCGGGCTGGTGGACGGACGCGGACGCCCGATCCGGGGCCTGCCCCCGGCGGTGGTGTCCGGGGCGACGTGCGACGCGGAGGCCGCCTGGCGCGGTGCGTTCCTGGCGCACGGCTCGCTCACCGAGCCGGGCCGCTCCTCCTCGCTGGAGATCACCTGCCCCGGTTCCGAGGCGGCCCTCGCGCTGGTCGGCGCGGCCCGCCGGCTCGGCATCCCCGCCAAGGCCCGCGAGGTCCGCGGCGTGGACCGGGTGGTGATCCGCGACGGCGACGCGATCGGCGCGCTGCTCACCCGCCTCGGCGCGCACGAGTCGGTGCTGGCCTGGGAGGAGCGCCGGATGCGCCGCGAGGTCCGCGCCACCGCCAACCGGCTGGCCAACTTCGACGACGCCAACCTGCGCCGCTCGGCCCGCGCCGCGGTCGCGGCCGGCGCCCGGGTCGCCCGCGCCCTGGAGATCCTCGGCGAGGAGGTGCCCGAGCACCTGGCGGCCGCCGGCGCACTGCGCATGCAGCACAAGCAGGCCTCGCTGGAGGAGCTCGGCGCGCTCGCCGACCCGCCGCTGACCAAGGACGCGGTGGCCGGCCGGATCCGCCGCCTGCTGGCGATGGCCGACAAGCGCGCGGCCGAACTCGGCCTGCCCAACACCGAGGCCAACCTGACCGAGGAGATGGCCCTGAACTGACGGGCCGTCAACCTCCCGGAACGCAACCCCGAAGGGGCGTGCGGAGCGTGACGCGGCATCCGCCGCGGACAAGCCCGCACGCCCCTTTCGGCCATCTGGGCCCTTGCGCCCTACCGGTGAGGCGATGTGCCTTGCGACACTTGGGGGAGGTAGGGTCATCAGTGGTCGGGGAAACCCAAAATTTCACCCCCGTCGGGCTCCGGCCCGGCGTACCTGTTAGGAGATCGGTTCGTGACGATCCGGGTAGGCATCAACGGGTTCGGCCGCATCGGCCGCAACTTCTTCCGTGCGGTCAAGGCCCAGGGCGCGGACATCGAAATCGTCGGTGTCAACGACCTGACCGACACCAAGACGCTGGCTCACCTGCTCAAGTACGACACCACTCTCGGAACCTTCCCCGGCGAGGTCTCGCACACCGAGGACACCATCACCGTCGATGGTCACACCTTCAAGGTCACCGCTGAGCGTGACCCCGCGAACCTCCCCTGGGCCGCGCTGGGCGCCGACATCGTCGTCGAGTCCACCGGTATCTTCACCAAGGCCGAGGGTGCGAAGAAGCACCTGACCGCCGGTGCGAAGAAGGTCGTCATCTCGGCGCCCGCCAGCGGCGAGGACATCACCATCGTGCTGGGCGTCAACGACGACAAGTACGACGCGGCTGCGCACAACATCATCTCCAACGCCTCCTGCACCACCAACTGCGTGGCGCCGATGGCGAAGGTGCTCGACGAGAACTTCGGCATCGTCAAGGGCCTGATGACGACCGTGCACGCCTTCACCAACGACCAGGTCACCCTGGACTTCCCGCACAAGGACCTGCGTCGCGCCCGCGCCGCCTCGCAGAACATCATTCCGACCTCGACCGGCGCCGCCAAGGCCACCGCCCTGGTCCTTCCGCAGCTGAAGGGCAAGCTGGACGGCACCTCGCTGCGCGTCCCGGTGCCGACCGGCTCCATCACCGACCTGGTGGTCACCCTGGAGCGCGAGGTCACCAAGGACGAGGTCAACGCCGCGTTCCAGAAGGCCGCCCAGGAAGGCTCGCTCAAGGGCATCCTGGCGTACACCGAAGACCCGATCGTGTCCTCGGACATCGTGAACGACCCGCACTCCTGCATCTTCGACTCGCAGCTGACGATGGTTCAGGGGAACCAGGTCAAGGTGCTCGGCTGGTACGACAACGAGTTCGGCTACTCGAACCGCCTCGTCGACCTGGTCGCCATCATCGGCGAGCAGCTCTGACTCCCAGCGGTAGCTGACGTGACGTAAGGGGCAGGGCCCGGACGGCTGTGACCGCCGACCGGGCCCTGCCGCTGCGCCCACCCTCGTCCGTCCTACCTTTTCCCGGTGGCTCGCTGCGCCGTGTCGCCGCCTGCCGATCCATCCATCGAGGAGCAAGACCGTGAAGACGATCGAAGACCTGGAGGTCTCCGGCAAGCGGGTGTTCGTCCGCGCCGACCTCAACGTGCCGCTGTCCGGTGACACCATCACCGACGACGGCCGGATCCGCGCCGTCGCGCCGACCATCGCCAAGCTCGTCGAGCGCGGCGCGCGGGTGGTCGTCGCCTCGCACCTGGGCCGCCCGAAGGGCGAGCCGGACCCGAAGTTCTCGCTCGCGCCGGTGGCGGTCCGCCTCGGCGAGATCCTCGGCCGCCCGGTGAGCTTCGCCACCGACACGGTCGGGGACAGCGCGAAGGCCACCGTCGCCGCTCTCGGCGACGGCGAGGTCACGCTGCTGGAGAACCTGCGGTTCAACGCCGGTGAGACGTCCAAGGACGACGCCGAGCGCGGCGCGTTCGCCGACCAGCTGGCCGGCCTGGCGGACCTGTACGTCGGCGACGGCTTCGGTGCGGTGCACCGCAAGCACGCCTCCGTCTACGACCTGCCGGCCCGGCTGCCGCACGCCGTCGGCGACCTGATCGCCACCGAGGTGGGCGTCCTCAAGCGCCTCACCGAGGATGTGGCCCGCCCGTACGTGGTGGTGCTCGGCGGCTCCAAGGTCTCCGACAAGGTCGGGGTGATCGAGAACCTGCTCGACAAGGCCGACCGGATCCTGATCGGCGGCGGCATGATGTACACCTTCATCGCCGCCCAGGGCCACGGCGTCGGCGCCTCGCTGCTCCAGGAGGACCAGATCCCGGTCGTCCAGGACTACCTGAAGCGCGGCGCCGAGCAGGGCGTGGAGTTCGTGATCCCGCTGGACACCGCGGTGTCCGGCTCCTTCCCGGACGTCAAGGGCGGCGCCCCGGTCGAGGACTTCACGGTCGTCGGCGTGGACGCCATCCCGGACGGCGCGATCGGCCTGGACATCGGCCCGAAGACCGCGCAGCTGTTCGCGGAGAAGATCGCCGACGCGAAGACGGTGTTCTGGAACGGCCCGATGGGCGTGTTCGAGCACCCGGCGTTCGCCGACGGCACCCGGGCGGTCGCCCAGGCGCTGCTCGACTCCGAGGCGTTCACGGTGGTCGGCGGCGGCGACTCGGCGGCGGCGGTGCGCACCCTGGGCTTCGACGAGACGAAGTTCGGACACATCTCGACCGGCGGTGGCGCGAGCCTCGAGTACCTGGAGGGCAAGACCCTCCCCGGTCTCGCCGCCCTGGAGGACTGAGAGAGACATGACTGAGCGTCTCCCGCTGATGGCGGGCAACTGGAAGATGAACCTCGACCACCTCGAGGCCATCCGGCACACCCAGAAGCTGGCGTTCTCGCTGGCCGACAAGGACTACGCGGCCGTCGAGGTCGCCGTCCTCGTCCCGTTCACCGACCTGCGCTCCGTGCAGACCCTGGTCGACGGCGACAAGCTGAAGATCAAGTACGGCTCGCAGGACATCTCGCAGCACGACGGCGGGGCCTACACCGGCGAGGTGTCCGGCCCGATGCTGTCGCGGCTGAACTGCACCTACGCGGTGATCGGCCACTCCGAGCGCCGCCAGTACCACGGCGAGAACGAGGAGATCGTCAACGCCAAGGTCAAGGCCGCCTACCGCAACGGGATCACCCCGATCCTGTGCATCGGCGAGCCGCTGGAGATCCGCAAGGCCGGCACCCACGTCGCGTACACCCTCGCGCAGCTGGACGGCGCGCTGGACGGCGTCCCGGCCTCCGACGCGGAGAGCGTCGTGGTCGCGTACGAGCCGGTCTGGGCGATCGGCACCGGCGAGGTCGCCACCCCCGAGGACGCGCAGGAGGTGTGCGGCGCGATCCGGGCCCGGCTCGGCGAGCTGTACGGCACCGACCTGGCCGACAAGGTCCGCGTCCTGTACGGCGGTTCGGTGAAGTCCTCGTCGGCGGCCGGCCTGATGGCCAAGCCCGACGTCGACGGCGGACTGATCGGCGGCGCCTCGCTGGACGCCGACGAGTTCGTCAAGATCGTGCGCTTCCGTGACCAGGCAGTAGGCTAACGCCGCCACCGCAACGTAGGCTTTGGGGCCGGACCGCTCAAGCGGGCCCGGCCCCTTCGCCGAAGATTCGAGAGAGTTGGTCCCGTCGTGGTTCTCGGGTTCGAGATTGCACTGATCGTCCTCAGTGTGCTGATGATCATGTTGGTCCTGCTGCACAAGGGCAAGGGCGGCGGCCTGTCCGACATGTTCGGCGGCGGCGCGATGTCCACCGGTGGCGGCTCCGCAGTGGCCGAGCGCAACCTGGACCGCATCACCATCGTCATCGGCCTGGCCTGGTTCGCGTGCATCATCGTGCTGGGCCTGCTGCTCAAGGGCAACTGACGTTCGTGACGGACGCCGACAACTGACAGGAAGTCGGCGGGCGGTGGTGGCACAGTCTTAACCGCCGCTTACACTAGGACGACTTCGCCACCGTCCGCCCAGCCGCGGCCGGACGGCACCAGCACGCAGGGGAGTCAGACCGTGGCAAGTGGCAACGCGATCCGAGGCAGCAGAGTCGGTGCCGGCCCGATGGGGGAGGCGGAGCGCGGCGAGTCCGCCCCCCGCAACCGGATCTCCTTCTGGTGCGCCAACAAGCATGAGACGCGCCCCAGTTTCGCCGCGGAGGCGGCCATCCCGGACACCTGGGACTGCCCCCGCTGCGGCTTCCCGGCCGGCCAGGACGAGCACAACCCGCCCGCCCCGGCCCGCAACGAGCCGTACAAGACGCACCTCGCGTACGTGCGCGAGCGCCGGACGGACGCGGACGGCGAGGCGATTCTCGCTGAGGCGCTGGCCAAGCTGCGCGGCGAGATCTGAGCCGTTCGGCAACGCGAAAGCCGCCCACCTGGAGGGTTCTCCGGGGTGGGCGGCTTTCTGCTTGGTGGCGTTCCCCTTTCGGGGAGTGCGCCGGGTCGGACAGCGAAAAGCCGCCCACCGGGGGTTGGATTCCCTGGGTGGGCGGCTTTCTGCTTGTCGCGTTGCCCTGAGCGGGAGCGCACCTGATATTGCGAGAGCCGCCTGCCGGAGGATGGAGCTACCTGAGCGGGCGGCTTTCCGGTTGTCGCGTTCCCCTTCGCGCAGTTCCCCGCGCCCCTTGCGGGGCACGGGACTGTGGGCGGTCCCTGCGGGGCTGCTGGCGGTTCCCTGACGGAGCGTGGGGAACTGTGGGTAGCGCGGGGGTTGGGTCAGGTCACCTGGCGGGGTGCCGGGTGGGTGGGTGGGTGCAAGGGCCTTGACGGGGTGTCAGGGGAGCTTGCTCGCTGCGGCTTCGTCCAGGAACCAGAGGGTCTGTTCGGTGCCCTTGACCGCGCCGGCCGGGGCCGTGGCGGCGGGCGGGGCGGTGTGGGCGAGGGCGACGGCTTCGGCCTTGTCCTCGCCGGCCGCGAGGAGCCAGACCTGGCGGGCGGTGCGGAGGGTGGGGAGGGAGAGGGAGATGCGGGTCGGCGGGGGCTTGGGGGAGTCGTGGACGGCGATGACGGTGGTGTCGGTCTGGTGGACCCCGGGGTGGCCGGGGAACAGCGAGGCGACGTGCGCGTCGGGGCCGACGCCCAGGAGCAGGACGTCGAACGCCGGCCGGCCCGCGGCGGCGAGGTCGGCGGCGTAGCGGGCGGCGCCGTCCTCGGCGCTGGTGGTGCCGTCGGCGGGGGGCATCTCGTGGATGCGGGCGCCGAGCGGGCGGACCGCGTCCAGGAACGCGGCGGCCTGGACGGCGTTGCGGTCCGGGGAGTCGTGCGGCACGAAGCGCTCGTCGCCCCACCAGAGGTCGACCCGCGCCCAGTCCACCGCGTCGCGCGCCGGGTGGGCGGCGAGCGCGGCGAGCAGGGCGTTGCCGTTGCGGCCGCCGGTGAGCACCAGGTGGGCGGTGCCGCGTGCGGCCTGGGCGTCCACGGTGGCGGTGATCAGCCGGGCGGCGGCCGCCTCGGCGAGCAGCGCCGGGTCGCGGTGGACCAGGATCCGGTCGGTGCTCACTGGGCGGTCTTCTTCCGGGCGGCGGCCTTCTTGGTGGCGGCGGGGGTCTCCCGTTCGCCGACCGGGTGCTCCTCGACGTGGGCCTGTTCGACGGTGCCGCCGGGGCCCGCGTGCTCGACTCCGGCGATCCGCTCGCGCAGCCGGTCCACGGGGGTGCGGACGGCGGTGGCGTAGATGTCGTCGGGGTCGAGGCGGCGGAGCTCCTCGGCGATCAGCTCGGCGGTGTCGCGGCGCTTGAGCGCGACCATGCGGTCGGGCGCGCCGGGCATCGACAGGGTGCCGAGCAGGCCGTCGGGGCGGTCCAGGACGATGTCGCCGTCCTTGGTGCGGAGCGTGACGGAGGTGATGCCGGGGCCGCCGGTGACGACGCGTTCGACCGGCACCCGCAGGCGGTTGTGCAGCCACAGGCCGAGCAGTTCGACGCTGGGGTTGTACGACTCGCCCTCGACCACCGCGGCGGTGGTCTCGACGTCGCGCTGGTCGAGCGCGGCGGCCAGCATGGAGCGCCAGCCGGTGATCCGGGTCCACGCCAGGTCGGTGTCGCCGGGGGTGTAGCCGGTGGCCCGCTGGGCGAGCTGCCCGACCGGGGACTCGGCGGTGACGGCATCGGTGATCCGGCGCTGGGCGAGCGCGCCCAGCGGGTCCTGGGCGGGGTTGAGCGGCGCGTTGTCCGGCCACCAGACCACCACGGGGGCGTCCGGCAGGAGCAGCGGCAGGACCACGGACTGGGCGTGCGAGGCGAGTTCGCCGTGCATGCGCAGGATGACCGTCTCGCCGGAGCCGGCGTCGCTGCCGACCAGGATCTCCGCGTCCAGCCGGGTCTCGGCGCGGGCGCGGGGCGAGCGTCCGGCCCGCTTGATGACGGCCAGGGTCCGCGAGGGGTGCTCGCGGGAGGCGTCGTTGGCGGCCTTCAGGGCGTCGTAGGCGCTGCCCTCGTCGGTCACGATGACCAGGGTCAGCACCATGCCGGCGGCGGTCGAGCCGCTGGCCCGCCGGGCGTCCATCAGGGCAGCGTTGATCTTGCTGGACGTGGTGTTCGTCAGATCGATCTTCATGGCCGACGCCAGCTCCTGCCGTCTCGTGCGAGCATCTCGTCCGCCTCGACCGGGCCCCAGGTGCCGGCCGGGTACTGCGCGGGCTTGCCGTTGGCGTCCCAGTACTGCTCGATCGGGTCGAGGATCTGCCAGGACAGCTCGACCTCCTGGTGCCGCGGGAAGAGGTTGGCGTCGCCCAGCAGGACGTCCAGGATCAGGCGCTCGTACGCCTCGGGGCTGGACTCGGTGAACGACTCGCCGTAGGCGAAGTCCATGGTGACGTCGCGGACCTCCAGCGCGGTGCCGGGGACCTTCGAGCCGAAGCGCACGGTGACGCCCTCGTCCGGCTGGACGCGGATCACCAGGGCGTTCTGGCCGAGCTCCTCGGTGGCGTAGGAGTCGAACGGCAGGTACGGGGCACGCTGGAAGACCACCGCGATCTCGGTGACCCGGCGGCCCAGCCGCTTGCCGGTGCGCAGGTAGAACGGCACGCCCGCCCAGCGCCGGTTGTTGATCTCCAGCTTGATGGCCGCGTAGGTGTCGGTCTTGGACTCGGGGTTGATGCCGTCCTCGTCCAGGTAGCCGACCACCTCCTCGCCGCCCTGCCAGCCGGAGGAGTACTGGCCGCGCACGGTGTGCTTGCCCAGGTCGGCGGGGAGCTTGACGGCGCTGAGCACCTTCAGCTTCTCGGCGACCAGCGCCTTCGGGTGGAAGGACGCGGGCTCCTCGATGGCGGTGAGCGCCATCAGCTGGAGCAGGTGGTTCTGGATGACGTCGCGGGCCGAGCCGATGCCGTCGTAGTAGCCGGCCCGGCCGCCGATGCCGATGTCCTCGGCCATGGTGATCTGCACGTGGTCGACGTACGAGCGGTTCCAGATCGGCTCGAACATCTGGTTGGCGAAACGCAGCGCCAGGATGTTCTGGACGGTCTCCTTGCCCAGGTAGTGGTCGATCCGGAAGACCTCGTCACGGGGGAAGACCTCGTGGACGATCCGGTTCAACTCCTGGGCGCTCTCCAGGTCGTGGCCGAACGGCTTCTCGATGACGGCCCGGCGCCAGGAACCCGGCGCCGGGTCGGTCAGGCCGTGCTTCTTCAGCTGCTGGACCACGGTGGGGAAGAACTTCGGCGGCACCGACAGGTAGAACGCGAAGTTGCCGCTGGTGCCCTGCGCCTGGTCGAGCTCCTCGATGGTGCGGCGCAGCATGTCGAAGGCGTCGTCGTCACCGAAGTCGCCCTGGACGAACCGCATGCCCTTGGCGAGCTGCTGCCAGACCTCCTCGCGGAAGGGGGTGCGCGCGTGCTCCTTGACGGCGTCGTGCACCACCTGCGCGAAGTCCTCGTCGGCCCACTCGCGCCGGGCGAAGCCGATCAGCGAGAAGCCCGGCGGCAGCAGGCCGCGGTTGGCGAGGTCGTAGATGGCCGGCATCAGCTTCTTGCGCGACAGGTCGCCGGTGACGCCGAAGATGACCAGGCCGGACGGCCCGGCGATCCGCGGGAGCCGGCGGTCGGCAGGGTCCCGAAGGGGGTTGACGGGCCGGTCCGGGGTGTCTCCCGCGGTCGGCTCCGTTCCCTCCACGTCCGGGTACGGCTGGGTGTTGCTCACTGTGGTGTGCTCCGCTTTCCGTGCGTCGGTTCCGTGAGCAGGGTCAGTTGTCGCCGTGCGACCGGAGCGCGGCGGTGACGGTGTCGAGGAGCTCGTTCCAGGACACCTCGAACTTCTGCACGCCCTCCTCCTCCAGCACCCGGACCACGTCGTCGTAGTCCACGCCGGCCGCGGCGACCGCGTCCAGCACGGCCTGGGCGTCCGCGTAGTTCGGGGTGATGGTGTCGCCGGTGACGACGCCGTGGTCGTCGGTGGCGTCCAGGGTGCCCTCGGGCATGGTGTTGACGGTGCCGGGGGCGACCAGCTCGGTCACGTAGAGGGTGTCCGGCAGGCTCGGGTCCTTGACGCCGGTGGACGCCCACAGCGGGCGCTGCGGCTTGGCGCCGGCCGCCTCCAGGGCCGCCCAGCGGGCCGAGGCGGGCTTGGCGCCGTCGACCGAGCCGTAGACCTCCTCGTACGCCTGGTAGGCGAGGCGGGCGTTGGCGACCGCGGCCTTGGAACGCAGGTCCTTGGCCTCGCCGCCGAGCGCGTTCAGACGCTTGTCGATCTCGGTGTCGACGCGGGAGACGAAGAACGACGCGACCGACTCGATCTGCGAGAGGTCCAGGCCGGCGGCCTTGGCCTGCTCCAGGCCGGTCAGGTGCGCGTCGATGACGGCCTTGTACCGCTCCAGCGAGAAGATCAGCGTGACGTTGACGCTGATGCCCTTGGCGAGCACCGCGGAGATCGCGGGCAGACCGGCCAGCGTGGCGGGGATCTTGATCAGCACGTTGGGGCGGTCGACCAGCCACCACAGCTGCTTGGCCTCGGCGACGGTCGCCGCGGTCTCGTGGGCGAGGCGCGGGTCGACCTCGATGGAGACCCGGCCGTCACGGCCGTTGGAGGCGTCGTACACCGGGCGCAGCACGTCGGCGGCGTCGCGGACGTCCGAGGTGGTGATCATGCGGACGGCCTCGTCGGTGGTGACCTTGCGTACCGCGAGGTCCTCCAGCTGGCGGTTGTACGCGCCGTTGCCCGCGATGGCCTTCTGGAAGATGGTCGGGTTGGTGGTGACGCCGACGACGTGCTTCTCCTGCACCAGCTCGGCCAGGTTGCCCGAGTTCAGGCGCTCCCGGCTGAGGTCGTCCAGCCAGATCGCCACGCCTTCTTCGCTGAGGCGGTTCAATGCGTCGGTCATGGTGCTTCAGTCCCTCTTCTTCTTTTCGTACGTCTGGTGGAGTCCGGGGCCCGGCCCGGGGGAGTGCGGATCCCCCGGGCCGGGGTGAGCGCTAGCGGGAGACGGCCTCGACCGTGCGCAGCGAGGCGCGGGCCGCGTTGGCGACGGCGTCCGCGGTGATGCCGAACTCCTGGTAGAGCACCTGGTAGTCGGCGGAGGCGCCGAAGTGCTCCAGGCTGATGATCCGGCCGGCGTCGCCGACCAGCTCGCGCCAGCCCTGCGCGATGCCCGCCTCGACAGAGACCCGGGCCCGGACGTTCGGCGGCAGCACGCTGTCGCGGTACGCCTGGTCCTGCTCGTCGAACCACTCCACCGACGGCATCGAGACCACGCGGGTCGGGACGCCCTCGGCCTGCAGCGCCTCGCGGGCCTGCACGGCCAGCTGCACCTCGGAGCCGGTGCCGAGCAGGATGACCTTGGGCTCGCCGCCCTCGGCCTCGGCCAGTACGTAGCCGCCCTTGGCCGCGCCCTCGGCGGAGCCGAACACCTCGCGGTCGAAGGTCGGCACGCCCTGCCGGGTCAGCACCATGCCGACCGGGCCGGGGTGGCTGGTCTGCCGCTCCAGCACGGTGCGCCAGGCCACGGCGGTCTCGTTGGCGTCCGCCGGGCGGACCACGGCCAGGCCGGGGATGGCGCGCAGCGCGGCCAGGTGCTCCACCGGCTGGTGGGTCGGGCCGTCCTCGCCGAGGCCGATCGAGTCGTGCGTCCAGACGTACGTCACCGGCAGCTTCATCAGCGCGGCGAGTCGGACCGCGGGGCGCATGTAGTCGGAGAACACCAGGAAGGTGCCGCCGTAGATGCGGGTGCGGCCGTGCAGCGCGATGCCGTTCATCACGGAGCCCATGGCGTGCTCGCGGATGCCGTAGTGGATGGTGCGGCCGTACGGCGAGGCGCTCTTGAGCGGGTTGCCCTCCGGCAGGAAGGAGGACTCCTCGTCGATGGTGGTCAGGTTCGACTCGGCGAGGTCCGCGGAGCCGCCCCACAGTTCGGGGACGAGCTTGCCGACGGCCTTCAGGGCGTCGCCGGACGCCTTGCGGGTGGCGACGTCCTTGCCGGCCGGGAAGGACGGCAGCGCCTTCTCCCAGCCGTCGGGCAGCTCGCCGATCTGGATCCGGTCGAACTCGGCGGCACGCTGCGGGTTGGCGGCGCGCCACTCGCGCAGCTGCTCCTCCCAGGCGGTGCGGGCGGCCTGGCCGCGCTGCACGACCTCGCGGGTGTGCGCGACGACCTCGTCGGTCACCTCGAAGGTCTTCTCCGGGTCGAAGCCCAGCACCTTCTTGGTGGCGGCGATCTCGGCGTCGCCGAGGGCCGAGCCGTGGGCCTTGGCGGTGTCCTGGGCGTTCGGCGCGGGCCAGGCGATGATGGTGCGCATCGCGATGATCGACGGCCTGCCGGTCTCGGCCTTGGCGGCCTCCAGCGCGGCGGCCAGCGCGACGACGTCGATGTCGCCGTCCGCCTTCGGGACGACCCGCTGGACGTGCCAGCCGTACGCCTCGTAGCGGGCCAGCACGTCCTCGGAGAACGCGGTGGCGGTGTCGCCCTCGATGGAGATGTGGTTGTCGTCGTACAGCGCGACCAGGTTGCCCAGCTTCTGGTGGCCGGCCAGCGAGGACGCCTCGGCGGAGATGCCCTCCTGGAGGTCGCCGTCGGAGACGATCGCCCAGACGGTGTGGTCGAACGGCGAGGCGCCGGCCGGCGCGTCCGGGTCGAACAGGCCGCGCTCGTAGCGGGCGGCCATCGCCATGCCGACCGCGTTGCCGACGCCCTGGCCGAGCGGGCCGGTGGTGGTCTCGACGCCGGCGGTGTGGCCGTGCTCGGGGTGGCCCGGGGTGCGGCTGCCCGCGACCCGGAAGGCCTTCAGATCGTCCAGCGACAGTCCGTAACCGGACAGGAACAGCTGGGTGTACAGCGTGAGGGAGGTGTGCCCCGGCGAGAGCACGAAGCGGTCGCGGCCGACCCAGGTCGGGTCGGTCGGGTCGTGGCGCAGGAAGCGCTGGAAAACGAGGTAGGCGGCGGGGGCCAGCGACATGGCCGTGCCCGGGTGCCCGTTCCCCACCTTCTGCACGGCGTCCATGGCCAGGACCCGGGCCGTGTCCACGGCTCGTTGGTCCAGCTCGCTCCACTCGAATACATTCGGCGTCGTGCTCACCCTGACTCAGGGCTCCTTCCGGATTTCTGTAGAAGTGTCACCCCGTGAAGGGGACCGGTCGGCCACGCCGCTGTGGCTGGTGCCGATCACGGAGGGTTGATCCCGCTTCTCTGTGCGAGCCTACCGTTTGCGGGGCACCTCACCCTGCGTGCCGGGCAACGTGGACCGGCGGCGTCGCATTCCCCTGGCTGGTCGTCAACTGCTCTGTCCTACATTCACCCGGCAGGGGAGGGTTTGCCCGTCCGAGGGGCAAGACGCGCGCGGGCACGGCTCGCCGGAGGACCCCGGGGCGGATCGGGAGATATGGAACGTCTATGGTTGCGTGGTACGCGCAGCGCGGACGGTGGGCACCCTGCGGGTCTCCGGGACGCCTGTGGAAGTTCATCGACTGTTGAGGTGTCCGTGACCGCCGTCGAATCCCGCCCCGCCGGGGTGGTAGGGACGAGCACCGCACGCCGGCCGTTCGGGGCCCGCATCGGGGCCTTCGTCGCCCTCACCAAACCTCGGATCATCGAGCTGCTGCTGATCTCCACGGTGCCGGTGATGTTCCTGGCCCAGGGCGGCGTGCCCAACCTGTGGCGGGTGCTCGCGGTGGTGGTCGGCGGCTACCTGTCCGCGGGTGGCGCCAACGCGCTCAACATGTACATCGACCGCGACATCGACGCGGTGATGTCCCGTACCGAGCGGCGCCCGATCGTCACCGGCATGGTCTCCCCGCGGGAGGCCGTGGTCTTCGGCGTGACGCTGGCCGTGGTCTCCACCGTCTGGCTCGGGGTCCTGGTCAACTGGCTGTCCTCGGCGCTCGCGCTGGCCGCACTGCTGTTCTACGTGTTCGTCTACACGCTGGGCCTGAAGCGGCGCACCGCGCAGAACGTCGTCTGGGGTGGCATCGCCGGCTGCATGCCGGTGTTCGTCGGCTGGGCGTCCGTCACCAACTCGCTCTCCTGGGCGGCGCTGCTGCTGTTCCTGGTGGTGTTCTTCTGGACGCCGCCGCACACCTGGGTGCTGTCGATGAAGGTCCGCGACGACTACACCCGGGCCGGCGTGCCGATGCTGCCGGTGGTCCGCGGCAACATCGGCGTCGCCAAGCAGGTCGTCGTCTACTCCTGGGTGATGGTGGCGACCTCGCTGCTGGTGTGGCCGGTCGCGCACACCAGCTGGCTGTACCCGGCCACCGCCGCCGTGCTCGGCGTGCTGTGGATGAAGGAGGCGTACGCGCTCCAGTCGCGCGCCAAGGCCGGCGTCGTGGGCGCCAAGCTCAAGGAGATGCGGCTGTTCCACTGGTCGATCACCTACCTGACGCTGCTCTTCCTGGAAATCGCGATCGACCCGTTCATCGGCTGATCGGTTCTCGGTCCCCCCTTCTGACACTCGGCCTCAGCGCGGCGCAAGCCCGCTGGGGCCGACGTGGTTCTCCAGCCACTCGTGCAGCGGGGCCGCCGCGTGCAGGAAGCCGGTGATCCGGCCGTACGCCTTCGCGGTGCCCAGCCACGGCGCGGGCTCCCACTGCTGCCAGGCGATCAGGCCCTTGTGCCGCAGCAGCTCGATCCGCGGATGGTCCTTCGGGTAGCCGCGCGGCGCGGTCTTCAGGCTGTCCCGGCCGACCACCTCGGGCCCGGCCGCGCGCACCGCCGCCACCACCCGCTCCAGCTCCGCGCCCGGCAGGTCCTCGGCGACCGCGGTGCGGTAGGCCGCCAGCTGGTCGCTCGCCAGGTGGTAGTAGCCGAGCCCGCAGGCCAGCCCGTCGGCGGACAGCTGCACGTACCCGCCGGACTCCAGCACCGCGCCGATGTGCGTCTTGTACGGCGACTTGTCGGCCGAGAAACGGACGTCCCGGTTCGGCCGGAAGATCTTCCCCGGGCCGAACTCGGGCTCCAACCGGGCCAGCAGCGCCTCCATCGGGGCGCGCACCAACTCCTCGTACCGGGCGCGGTGCGCCGTCCAGAACGTCCTGGAGTTGTCGGCCTCCAGGTGCTCGTAGAACTCCAGGGCCTCGGCGGGCCAGCCACGGAAATCGTTCACCCGGCCAGTATTCACGTCTCCGGGGCGGGTTCGAGGGGTGACGGTTCGTCAGCGGAAACAGTTCTCCAGTAGGGTCGGCCACCGCCGTGCGCCCATCGTCATCTTTTCGGGGGAACCGATGCCGCTGCAGTCCATCGTCGTGTCCGGGTACCGCCTCCGGGTCCGTGAACCGGCCGAGCTCGCCGAACGGATCGGCGCCTTCGCCGAACCGGCCACCCGGATACTGCTCGGCGCGGACGGCCTGACCACCACACTGCTGGCCGCCTGGACCGGGGCGCCCGTGCGGGTCGGGTGCGCCGACCACCGGCGGGTGACGGCCGCCGGGGCGCCCGCCGGGGCGGCGGCGCTGCTGCGGGCCGCGGCGGACGAGGAGCTGATCGTCCGCCGCTCGGTGCTCACCGGCCCCGCCGGCGCCGAACTCTCGCGCAACCTGGTGGTCGCCCGGCCGGTGCTCTCCGCCGCCGCCGAACAGTGCCTGACCGACCCCGCCGCGCCCATCGGCGCCGCCCTCCAGGCCTCCGGCACCGGCCTGCGGCGCACCGTACTGGACGCCGGGGTGCGCGACTGGGACGGCGCGGACGCCGCGTACAAGACCTACCTGATGTGGCACGGGACGCAGCCGCTGGCCGTCGTCACCGAGACCTTCAACCCGGCCGCGGTGCCCGCCGCGTCCGTCGCCGCACTGCTCGCCGGAGGCCGCCGATGACCCGCCGCACCACCACCGTCGCGATCGTCGGGGCCGGGCCCGCCGGGCTGGTGCTCGCCCACGTGCTGCACCGGGCCGGGATCGCCGTCACCGTCCACGAGCGCCTCTCCCGGGCCGCCGTGGAGAGCGCCGCCCGGGCCGGGGTGCTGGAGCACCGGGTGGTCGAGTACCTGCGGGCGCTCGGCCTGGCCGACCGGCTGACCGCCGAGGGCGAACGGCACGGCCGGTGCGAGATCACCTGCCTCGGCGAGAACGTGCTGGTCGACTACGGCGCGCTGTCCGGCGGCGTCCGGCACTGGGTGTACCCGCAGCAGCAGCTGCTGCGCGACCTGATCGCCGCCTACGAGCAGGCCGGCGGCTCCGTCGCCTTCGACCGGCCGGTGCGGGGCGTCACGGCGGACGCCGCCGGCCGGCCGGTGCTGGACACCGCCGACGGCCCGCTGCACGCCGAGTACGCGATCGGCTGCGACGGCGCGCACGGCATCGTCGCCGCCGCCTTCCCCGACCGCGCGCAGGGGCCCGGGCGGCGCTACCCGTACGACTGGCTGACGGTGCTGGCGCGGATCTCCCGGCCGGTCGAGCAGATCCGGTACGCGGTGCACGCCGACGGGTTCGCCGGGATGATGCCGCGCACCGCCGACGTCGGGCGGTTCTACCTGGAGGTGCCCGCCGGGGAGGAGCCCGCCGCCTGGGACGAGCCGCGGATCCGTGCCGAGCTGCACCGCAGGCTGGCCCTCGGCGGCGACGACCCGGTGCTCGGCGAGCTGCTGGAGACCGGCATGCTGCGGATGCGCGGCCGGGTCGCCCACCGGATGCGCTCCGGCCGGCTGCTGCTCGCGGGGGACGCCGCGCACACCGTCACGCCGTCCGGCGCGAAGGGCCTCAACTCGGCGGTCGCCGACGCCGCCGACCTGGCGGGCGCGCTGCTCGCCGAACTCCGCGACGGCGACGGCGACGGCGACGGCGGCGCGCCGGACGGCGGCGACGCGCTGGACGGCTACGAACGGCGCAGGCTGGACGCGGCCTGGCAGACCCAGGAGTTCTCCGAGCAGCTGCTCGACCTGCTGCACCTGCCCGCCGGGCTGGCGGCCGAGGAACGCGGGTTCGCGCTGCGGCTGCGCCTGGAACGGATCCGCCGGATCGCCGCCGCCGGGCCGGAGGGCGCGGCCTTCGCGCTGGCCTACGCCGGGGCCGGTGAGCTGCCGCTGCCCGCCATGTGGCCGTCGGCACAGGGCGGTGCCGTCGCCACCGGCACTACCGGTCGGTAGCATGCGGGCATGACCAGCGCAGAGACCGCCACCACCGCCGCGCCGGACGCCCGCATCGAGCGCCGCGCCAAGCGCATTGCCAAGCACCTGAGCAGCTTCGCCGCGCAGCACGGCGGCAGCGCCGACGGCGTCGTCGAGTACGTCGGCCGCACCGCCACCCGGATCGTCGTGGTCGGCGCGGACGGCACCTGGGGCGACCAGGTCGCCCCGACCTACGCGATCGGCCGCCGGGCCGCCGAACTCGCCGGGCTCACCCTGCACGACGACTTCGAGGGCGAGCTCGGCCTGAAGGTGAAGACCGGCCCGTACGAGTGGAAGCGGATGGCGGGCATCCAGATCTGACGGGGCCCGTCACCGCTGGGCGGTGAGTTTGAGCAGGAGCGCGGACAGCTGTCCGCGCTCCTGTGCGTTCAGCGGGGCGAGCGCCTCGTCCAGCAGGGCGGGCACGGCGGTCTCGGCGGCGGCCAGGCGGCGGCGGCCGGCCGGGGTGAGGGTGACGGCGTAGGCGCGGCGGTCGGCGGGGTCGCGTTCGCGGCGGACCAGGCCGTCCTGCTCCAGGCCGTCGCAGACGCCCACCATCACGGTGCGGTCGATCCGCAGCTGCTCGCCCAGGGCGCGCTGCGAGGACGGGCCGCGCTCGGCGAGCATCTTCAGCACCAGGTGCGGGCCCACGCCGAGGCCGGCCGCGCGGGCGTGCGCCTCGGCGATCCGGGCCACCGCCGAGGAGGCGCGGCACAGCGCGATGTCGGGCCGCTCGGCGGCGAGCTGCGGGAAGTAGCCGTCGGTCATCCGTCCTCCTGATCGGTCGTGGGCAGCAGTGTAATCGTCTGGCCGCAGATTGTTTGACCGTCGATCGATGGCCTCATATGCTTCCAGATCATCTGCGCAACAACTGTCTGCCGCCAGACGATAGGGGAGTGCTGTGCTGCTCGACCTCGATCCCGACCAGTTGCTGTCCACCACCCGGGCCGTCCGCAAGCGCCTGGACCTCGACCGCGAAGTCTCCCGCGAGCTGATCGAACAGTGCGTCGACCTCGCCACCCAGGCCCCCACCGGCCGCAACCGGCAGCGCTGGCACTTCCTGGTGGTCACCGAGACCGAACAGCGGCTGAAGGTCGCCGAACTCTTCCGCACGGCGCTGCGCACCGGCGGCGGCGCCCCGCCCACCGCCCGCGACCACGCCCGGATGCACGCCCACCCCGGCAGCATGGAGCGGATCTACGACGGGCTGCAGCACCTGTACGACAACGTCCACCGGGTGCCGGCGTTCGTCGTCCCGGCGATCGAGGGCCGCACCGAGGGCGCCTCGGTGCTCGACCAGTCGATGACCTGGGGCTCGATCCTGCCCGCCGTCTGGAGCTTCATGCTGGCCGCCCGGGCCCGCGGCCTCGGCACCGTGTGGACCACCGCGCAGGGCCCGGTGGAGCGGGAGCTGGCCGAGCTGCTCGGCGTCCCGCACCGGGAGGTGATGCTGGCGGCGTTCATCCCGCTCGCACACACCGTCGGGACCGACTTCAAGCCGGCCCGACGGATCCCGCGCGAGCAGGTCCTGCACTGGGACAGGTGGTGAGCGCTACGCGACCAGCTCGGCGGACGGGGCGCCGGCCTGGGCCGGGATCTGCGCGCGGCTGCGCAGTGCCAGCGGGATCCGCAGCGCGGCGCCCCAGACCAGGGCGGCGCCCAGCATGTGCACGCCGACCATGATCTCCGGCGCGTCGGTGAAGTACTGGATGAAGCCCAGCACGCCCTGCGCCAGCAGCAGCACGAACAGGTCGCGCACCCGGGCACGGGCCGCCGGCGGGGCCTTCACGGCGGCGAACACCAGCAGCGCGGCCAGCGTCAGGCCGACCGAGAGGAACACCAGGTCGGCGTGGGCCTGGGTGAGCCGGTCGTAGTCGAAGGTGGTGATGCGGGGGGTGCCGGCCGAGCCCGGGTGGTGGCCCGCGCCGGTGACCAGGGTGCCGACCAGCGCGAGCGCGCCGATCGAGGCCACCAGCACCTGCGCGAAGCGGTGGATCGCCGGGGCGACCAGCAGCCGCGGCTCGCCGTCGCCCTCCTTGGACCGCTCCCAGCTGAGCACCGCCGTCCACACCAGGCCCAGCGCGGCCACCATGTGGAAGCCGACCACGTACGGGTTGAGGTGGGTGAGCACCGTGATGCCGCCGATCACCGCGTTCGACATCACCAGCCAGAACTGCGCCCAGCCGAGCTTGGTCAGCGCGGGCCGCCACGGCTTGCAGCAGCGGGCGGCCAGGATGAACCAGCCGACCGCGGCGGACAGCACGTAGGTGAGCATCCGGTTGGTGAACTCGATGATGCCGTGGATGCCCATCGCGGCCGTCGGCGTCAGGCTCTCGCTGGTGCAGCGGGGCCAGGTGGTGCAGCCGAGGCCGGAGTCGGTGAGCCGGACGGCGCCGCCGGTGACCACGATCACCACGCTCATCACCAGGGCGGCCATGGCGGCCAGGCGGACGTGCTGCGGGCTCGGATGCCAGCGCTCGGCGAGGAGGGAGAACGGATTGGTCACCGGACCATCGTAGGCGGGCTTACACGCGGCCCCGGCGCGGGCGGGTCCGGCGGCCGGTCCGGCAGGGGACGCGCGGACAAATGGGGCGGATCGAGCGTGTCGGGTCATTGGTCTTGACCACTCGGCGAGTGGCCGAAAGAGTGCGGTTTGGTCCAGACCTTTCACGGTTCGGGCTCATCTCCCCCTGCCCGTCTCCACCCCCGCGGAGTCCTGCACATGCGCAAGTCCATATCCGCTGCCGCCGTGGCACTCGGTGGCTCTCTCACCCTCGCGGCCCTGGTCGTCCCCACCCCGGCGACCGCCTCCCCCGGCGAGGGCACCTGTTTCAGCCTCGGTGTCGCCGGCCGGTACGGCGAGTTCATCGAGGGCGACGACACCCACAGCCCCGACGCCGAGGGCGCGGTGGCGATCGGCGGGAACGCCGATTTCAGCCACGGCGGCTTCACCGTCGGCAACGAGCTCACCGCCGCCCAGGTGGCCGCGCTGCCCGGCGGCAACGCGCTGGTGGTCGGCGGCAACCTGATCCAGAACGGCGCCCACGTCCAGGTGATGAAGGGCAAGGGCGTGGTGGCCGGCCAGGTCGTCGGCGGCGGCCAGCTGGAGGGCGTCACGAAGGGCGCCAGCCCGATCGACTTCGCCGCCGAGTTCGCCAAGCTGCGGGCGCTCTCCGCCGAGCTGGCGAAGACCGCCGGCGCGGCCCCGACGGCGGACGGCCGGACGCTGACCTTCACCGGCGCCGACGCCAAGGCCAACTTCTTCACGGTGGCGGCGGACACCCTGCAGAAGGCGGGCGAGATCCAGCTGAAGGTCCCGGCCGGCTCGTCCACCGTGATCACCGTCACCGGCGGCAGCTACGACCAGACCAAGGCCCCCACCAGCGGCTTCCTGATCTGGGACAACGCCAAGAAGAGCTACGTGCTGGACGACAAGCTGCAGTCCGCGGACGGCGGCGCCGAGCGGGCGAAGCTGCTGTGGAACTTCCCCACCGCCACGAAGATCACCAAGCACAGCGGCAACGCCTGGCCGGGCAGCATCCTGGCGCCGAACGCGGCGTTCGACCTGGGCAAGGGCGGTCCGGTGAACGGCTCGGTGTGGGCGAAGTCGCTCACCGGCAGCGGCGGGGCCGAGACCCACCACTACCCGTTCGAGGGCTGCCTGCCCGGCACCGTGGTGCCGCCGGTCTCGCCGTCCTCGACGCCGTCGAGCTCCACCGGCGGCTCGGAGAGCCCGTCGCCGTCGAGCAGCGCCTCGACCCCCGGCGGCAGCGAGTCGCCGACCCCGGGCGGCTCGGGCAGCCCGGCGCCGAGCGGATCGGCCGGCGCCACCCCGTCGGCGTCCGCGAGCCACGGCGCCTCGGGCGGCAGCGGCAGCGGCGGCGGTGGCGGGCTGGCGTTCACCGGCGCCGAGGGCCTGGTGCCGCTGACCGTCGGCGGGGCGCTGGTGATCGCTGCGGGCGGCGCGCTCGTGTACAAGGCGCGCCGCAAGAAGGCCGCCGCCTCCTCCTGACCCAGGAGTAGGGCCCCCTCCCGGGGCCCTACTCCCAGCGGAAGAAGCGGGCCGCGGCGGCCAGGCCCAGCACCGACCAGACGGCCAGGATGCCGAGGTCGGCCCAGGGCGTGCCGCCGCCGAGCTGCAGGACCGAGCGCAGGCCGTCGGAGAGCGCCGAGATCGGCAGCAGCTCCAGCACCGGGCGCACCGCGTCCGGGAACTTGGCGAGCGGGACGACCACGCCGCCGGCCAGCAGCAGCAGGATGAACACCAGGTTCGCGCCGGCCAGGGTGGCCTCGGCGCGCAGGGTGCCGGCCATCAGCAGGCCGAGGCCGGAGAACGCCGCGGTGCCGAGCACCAGCAGGAGCAGCACCGCCAGCGGGTTGCCGTGCGGCGACCAGCCGAGGGCCAGCGCGATGCCGGACAGCAGCAGCACCTGGAGCAGCTCGGTGACCAGCACGCAGCCGGTCTTCGCGGTCAGCAGCGCCCAGCGGGGCAGCGGGGTCGCGCCGAGCCGCTTGAGGACGCCGTAGCGGCGCTCGAAGCCGGTGGCGATGGCCTGGCCGGTGAAGGCGGTGGACATCACGGCGAGCGCCAGCAGGCCGGGGGCGAGGAAGTCGACGCGCTTGCCGGGGCCGTCCACGGCGACCACGTCGACGGCGGAGAACAGCACCAGCAGCACGGTGGGGATGACCACCGTGAGCAGCAGCTGTTCGCCGTTGCGCAGCAGCATCCTGGTCTCCAGGGCGGTCTGCGCGAGCAGCATCCGGCCGACCGGGGCGGCGCCCGGGCGGGGGGTGAGGTCGGTGGCGGTCATCGCAGTTCCCGTCCGGTCAGGTCGAGGAAGACGTCTTCGAGGCTGCGGCGCTGCACCGCGAGCTTGTCGGGCATCACCCCGGCCTCGGCGCACCAGCCGGTGACGGCGGCGAGCAGGGCGGCGTCCAGGGCGCCCTCCACCCGGTAGGAGCCGGGCGTGGGCTCGGCGACCACGGCGGTGTCCGGGAGCACCTTGCGGAGGCCGGCGAGGTCCAGTCCGGCGGGGCCGTCGAAGCGCAGCTGGGCTTCGCTGCCGCGCAGTTCGTCGGGGGAGCCCTGGGTGATCACGCGACCGCGGTCGATGATCGCGACGTCGTCGGCGAGCTGTTCGGCCTCGTCCATCTGGTGCGTGGTGAGGACGACGGTGACGCCGGCGGCGCGGAGTTCGGAGACCAGCTCCCAGGTGGCGCGGCGGGCCTGCGGGTCGAGGCCGGCGGTGGGCTCGTCCAGGAAGACCAGCTCGGGGCGGCCGACCACGGCCATGGCGAGGGCCAGGCGCTGCTGCTGGCCGCCGGAGAGCCGGCGGTAGGGGGTGCGGCCGCAGGAGTCCAGGCCGAGGCGTTCGGCGAGCGGGCCGACGGGCAGCGGGTTCGCGTACAGCTTCGCGGTGTGCTGGAGCATTTCGAGGGCGCGCGCACCGGCGTACACGCCCCCGGACTGCAACATCACGCCGATCCGCGGCCGCAGCTGCGCGGCCTGTGCGACCGGGTCCAGCCCGAGTACCCGGACGGTGCCGGCGTCGGGGCGGCGGTAGCCCTCGCAGGTCTCGACGGTGGTGGTCTTGCCTGCGCCGTTGGGGCCGAGCACCGCGGTGACGGTGCCGCGCGCGATGGCCAGGTCCAGGCCGTCCACGGCGATCTTGTCGCCGTACCGCTTGACCAGTCCGGTCACCTCGACGGCGGGGTCTGCATGCATACCGGCGAGTGTAGGAGCAGTTCACGGCCCCGATCAGGTAAGGCATGCCTTCCGTGACGGAGGCCACCGGTGAGACCGGGGTCACGGCTTGTTTCCGGCCGACGAATTACGCAACAATCGTGTTGTGAAAAACAATCGCGAGCATGCCGCCCAGCGGGAGCCCGAGGCTCCCGGCTGCGACATGCCTGCGACGGCGATGCCGGAGGCCCTGACCGAGGGGCACCGGGCGACCCGGGAACGGGTGGCCCGGTCGATCCTCGACCACGGGCCGTCCTCGGCCGCCGACCTGGCCGGACGCCTCGGCCTGACCAGCGCCGCGGTGCGCCGTCACCTGGACGGCCTGACCGCCGCCGGGCTGGTCGAGTCCCGCGAGCAGCGGGTGTACGGCAGTCGCGGTCGCGGCCGCCCGGCCAAGGTGTTCGCCCTGACCGACGGCGGCAGGGACGCCTTCCACCAGGCCTACGACCAGCTCGCCGCGGACGCGTTGCGCTGGATCTCGGAGGCGGCCGGCGGCGGCGAGGCGGGCGGGCAGGCGGTTGCCGCCTTCGCCCGGGCCCGGCTCGCCGAGCAGGGCAGGAAGTACCGGGGCGCGGTCGAACAGGCCGACGCGCAGCAGCGCGCCGAGGCACTCGCCAGGGCTCTGAGCGACGACGGGTACGCTGCCACGGTGCGGCGTGTTCCGACCGCCGGCTCGGCGCCCGCCGCCCCGGCCGGCGCCCAGCTCTGCCAGCACCACTGCCCGGTGGCGCACATCGCCGAGCAGTTCCCGCAGCTCTGCGAGGCCGAGACCGAGGTCTTCTCGCAGCTCCTGGGCACCCATGTGCAACGGCTGGCCACCATCGCCCACGGCGACGGGGTCTGCACCACGTATGTGCCGGCATCCGGTGCCGCACCGTCGTCCTCCCGGACGCCCGGTGCCGTGCCGCCTGCCGGTACGTCCCCCAACGAAACCGGCTCCACCGCGCGGAGGAACCTCGCATGACTGACATCGCACACCCCGAGCTCGAAGGCCTCGGCACGTACGAGTACGGCTGGGCCGACTCGGACGCGGCCGGTGCCGCCGCCAAGCGCGGCCTGAGCGAAGCGGTCGTCCGGGACATCTCGGCGAAGAAGAACGAGTCCGAGTGGATGCTCAACCTTCGCCTCAAGGGTCTGAAGCTGTTCGGCAAGAAGCCCATGCCGACCTGGGGCTCCGACCTGTCGGGCATCGACTTCGACAACATCAAGTACTTCGTGCGCTCGACCGAGAAGCAGGCGGAGTCCTGGGAGGACCTGCCCGCCGACATCAAGGCGACCTACGACAAGCTGGGCATCCCGGAGGCGGAGAAGCAGCGCCTGGTCGCCGGTGTCGCCGCCCAGTACGAGTCCGAGGTCGTCTACCACCAGATCCGCGAGGACCTGGAGGAGCAGGGCGTCATCTTCCTGGACACCGACACCGCGCTGCGTGAGCACCCGGAGCTGTTCAAGGAGTACTTCGGCACCGTCATCCCGGTGGGCGACAACAAGTTCGCCTCGCTGAACACCGCGGTGTGGTCCGGCGGATCGTTCATCTACGTGCCGAAGGGCGTGCGCGTGGACATCCCGCTGCAGGCCTACTTCCGGATCAACACCGAGAACATGGGCCAGTTCGAGCGGACGCTGATCATCGTCGACGAGGACGCCTACGTCCACTACGTCGAGGGCTGCACCGCGCCGATCTACTCCTCGGACTCGCTGCACTCCGCGGTGGTCGAGATCATCGTCAAGAAGGGCGGCCGCTGCCGCTACACGACCATCCAGAACTGGTCGAACAACGTCTACAACCTGGTAACCAAGCGCGCCGTGGCGTACGAGGGCGCGACCATGGAGTGGGTCGACGGCAACATCGGCTCCAAGGTCACCATGAAGTACCCGGCCGTCTACCTGATGGGCGAGCACGCCAAGGGCGAGACGCTGTCGATCGCGTTCGCGGGCGAGGGCCAGCACCAGGACGCCGGCGCGAAGATGGTCCACATGGCGCCGAACACCTCGTCGCACATCGTCTCCAAGTCGGTGGCGCGCGGCGGCGGCCGGACCTCCTACCGCGGTCTGATCGAGATCGGCGAGGGCTCGCACGGCGCCAAGTCGAACGTGCTGTGCGACGCGCTGCTGGTCGACACCATCTCCCGTTCGGACACCTACCCGTACGTGGACGTCCGCGAGGACGACGTGTCGATGGGCCACGAGGCGACCGTCTCCAAGGTCTCCGAGGACCAGCTCTTCTACCTGATGAGCCGCGGCCTGAGCGAGACCGAGGCGATGGCGATGATCGTCCGTGGCTTCGTCGAGCCGATCGCGCGCGAGCTGCCGATGGAGTACGCGCTGGAGCTGAACCGGCTGATCGAGCTGCAGATGGAGGGCGCGGTCGGCTGACGTACCGTCAGCCCCCGCCCGTCCGTCGACCATTTCCGAAAGAGAGCAACACGAACAGCCATGGCTGAGCAGAACACCCCCGGCTCCACCACCGCCGGTTCGATCGAGGTGGGCACCGCCGGCGCCGGCACGCAGCTCGCCGGTCCGGGCACCGGCCGCGAGAGCGTCCGGCAGCCGATCGACGCCCGGGTCGCCGTCAAGCCGTCCTTCGACGTCAACGACTTCCCGGTGCCGACCGGCCGCGAGGAGGACTGGCGCTTCACGCCGATGCACCGCCTCGGCGGCCTGCACGACGGCACCGCCCTTGACTCCGTCCGCGGTGAGGACAAGATCGAGCTGGGCCTGCCGGAGGGCGTGACCTCCGAGCTGGTCGGGCGCGACGACGCCCGCCTCGGCAAGGCCGGCACCCCGGTGGACCGAATCGCCGCGCAGGCGTTCAGCGCCTTCGAGCAGGCCCTGGTGGTGACCGTCCCCAAGGAGACGGTGCTGACCGAGCCGGTCCGGATCGACGTGCACGGCGAGGGCGGGGTCCGCTTCGCCCACGTGGTGATCGAGGTCAAGCCGTTCGCCGAGGCGGTCGTGGTGCTGAACCACACCGGCACCGGCACCCGCGCCGCCAACGTCGACCTGCTGGTCGGCGACGGCGCGAAGCTGACCTTCGTCTCCGTCCAGGACTGGGAGCGGGACGCGGTGCACGCCGCCCAGCACAACGCGCTGGTCGGCCGGGACGCCACCTTCAAGTCCGTGGTGGTCACCTTCGGCGGCGACGTGGTGCGCCTGCACCCGCGGGTCTCCTACGCGGGCCCCGGCGGCGAGGCCGAGCTGTTCGGCCTGTACTTCGCCGACGCGGGCCAGCACCTGGAGCACCGCCTGATCATCGACCACGACACCCCGCACTGCCGCTCCAACGTCGCCTACAAGGGCGCGCTGCAGGGCGAGGACGCGCACGCGGTGTGGATCGGCGACGTGCTGATCCGCGCGGCCGCGGTCGGCACCGACACCTACGAGCTCAACCGCAACCTGGTGCTCACCGACGGCGCCCGGGTCGACTCGGTCCCCAACCTGGAGATCGAGACCGGCGAGATCGTCGGCGCCGGCCACGCCTCCGCGACCGGCCGCTTCGACGACGAGCAGCTGTTCTACCTGCAGTCCCGCGGCATCCCGGCCGACGAGGCCCGTCGCCTGGTGGTGCGCGGCTTCTTCGCCGAGCTGGTCCAGCAGATCGGCGTCGCCGAGATCCAGGACCGCCTGCTGACGAAGATCGAGGCCGAGCTGGAAGCGACGGTCGCATGAGCGCCGGTTATGTGCGTGCCTGCGCGCTGAGCGTGCTGCAGGAGGACGTGCCCAAGAAGGTCGAGCTGAACGGCGTCCCGGTGACGATCGTCCGCACCGACGAGGGCGTGTTCGCGATCAACGACATCTGCTCGCACGCCAACGTCTCGCTCTCCGAGGGCGAGGTCGAGGACTGCATGATCGAGTGCTGGCTGCACGGCTCCAGCTTCGACCTGCGCACCGGAAAGCCGTCCGGGCTGCCCGCGACCAGGCCGGTCGCCGTCTACCCCGTAAAGATCGAAGGGGACGATGTGCTCGTCTCCGTCAACCAGGAGAACTGAGTACCCCATGGCAACGCTTGAAATCCGTGACCTGCACGTCTCCGTCAACGCCGAGGGCGGCCCGCGCCAGATCCTCAAGGGCGTCGACCTGACGGTCAAGCAGGGCGAGACCCACGCGATCATGGGTCCGAACGGCTCCGGCAAGTCCACCCTGGCCTACTCGCTGGCCGGCCACCCGAAGTACACCGTCACCGGTGGTGAGGTGCTGCTGGACGGCGAGGACGTGCTGGAGATGTCGGTCGACGAGCGCGCCCGGGCCGGCGTGTTCCTGGCCATGCAGTACCCGGTCGAGGTCCCCGGCGTCTCGGTCTCCAACTTCCTGCGCACCGCCGCCACCGCCGTCCGCGGCGAGGCCCCCAAGCTGCGGCTGTGGGTCAAGGAGGTCAAGGAGGCGATGGCCGCCCTGCAGATGGACCCGGCGTTCGCCGAGCGCAACGTCAACGAGGGCTTCTCCGGCGGTGAGAAGAAGCGCCACGAGATCCTCCAGCTGGAGCTGCTCAAGCCGAAGATCGCGATCCTCGACGAGACCGACTCCGGCCTCGACGTCGACGCGCTGCGGATCGTCTCCGAGGGCATCAACCGGGTCCGCTCCACCGGCGAGGTCGGCACCCTGCTGGTCACCCACTACACCCGCATCCTGCGCTACATCCAGCCCGACTACGTGCATGTCTTCGCGGGCGGCCGGATCGTCGAGTCCGGCGGCGCCGAGCTCGCCGACAAGCTGGAGGAAGAGGGCTACGAGAGCTACGTGAAGGGCGGCGCTTCCGAGTGACCCACTCCCATCTGACCGGACTCCTGGACACCGACGCGATCCGCAAGGACTTCCCCGTCCTGTCGCGGGTGCTGCACGACGGCAAGCCGCTGGTGTACCTGGACAACGCGGCGACCTCGCAGAAGCCGCGCCAGGTCCTGGACGCGCTGAACGCCTACTACGAGCAGCACAACTCCAACGTCCACCGCGGCGTGCACGTGCTCGCCGAGGAGGCGACCGCGCTGTACGAGGGCGCCCGGGACAAGGTCGCGGCGTTCATCAACGCGCCCAGCCGGAACGAGGTGATCTTCACCAAGAACGCCTCGGAGTCGCTCAACCTCGTTGCCAACATGCTGGGTTGGGCCGACGAGCCGTACCGGGTGGACGCCGACTCGGAGATCGTGATCACCGAGATGGAGCACCACTCCAACATCGTTCCGTGGCAGCTGCTCGCGCAGCGCACCGGCGCGAAGCTGAAGTGGTTCGGGCTCACCGACGAGGGCCGGCTCGACCTGTCCAACATCGACGAGCTGATCACCGAGAAGACGAAGATCGTCTCCGTCACGCTGGTGTCCAACCTGCTGGGCACCGTCAACCCGGTGGAGACCATCGTCCGCAAGGCCCAGTCGGTCGGCGCGCTGGTCGCCATCGACGCCTCGCAGGCCGCCCCGCACGCCGTCCTCGACGTGCAGGCGCTGGAGGCCGACTTCGTCGCCTTCACCGGCCACAAGATGCTCGCCCCGACCGGCATCGGCGTGCTGTGGGGCCGCCAGGAACTGCTGGAGGACCTCCCGCCGTTCCTCGGCGGCGGCGAGATGATCGAGACCGTCACCATGGGCTCGTCCACCTACGCGCCCGCGCCGCACAAGTTCGAGGCCGGTACCCCGCCGATCGCGCAGGCCGTCGGCCTGGGCGCCGCCATCGACTACCTGTCGGCGATCGGCATGGACAAGGTGGCCGCGCACGAGCACGCGATCACCGCGTACGCGATCGAGCGCCTCGCCGAGGTGCCCGACCTGCGGATCATCGGCCCGCGTACGGCCGTCGACCGCGGTGCGGCGATCTCGTTCACGCTGGGCGACATCCACCCGCACGACGTCGGCCAGGTCCTCGACGAGCAGGGCATCGCCGTCCGGGTCGGCCACCACTGCGCACGGCCGGTCTGCCTGCGGTACGGAATTCCGGCGACCACCAGGGCGTCGTTCTATCTGTACTCCACGCCCGGCGAGGTGGACGCGCTGATCGACGGCCTCCACCACGTCCGCAACTTCTTCGGCTGAGGTGGCTGCCATGAAGCTCGACTCGATGTACCAGGAGATCATCCTGGACCACTACCGCAACCCCCACGGCAAGGGGCTGCGGGACGGCGACGCCGAGGTGCACCACGTCAACCCGACCTGCGGCGACGAGATCACCCTGCGGGTGAAGCTCGACGGCGCGGTCGTCGCGGACGTCTCCTACGAGTCGCAGGGCTGCTCGATCAGCCAGGCCTCCGCCTCCGTGCTCAACGACCTGGTGGTCGGCAAGACGGTGGGCGAGGCCCAGCAGGTCCAGGAGGCGTTCCTGGAACTGATGCAGAGCAAGGGCCAGTCCGAGGGCGACGAGGAGATCCTGGAGGACGCCGTCGCCTTCGCCGGGGTCTCCAAGTACCCGGCCCGGGTCAAGTGCGCCCTGCTCGGCTGGATGGCCTGGAAGGACGCCACCGCCAAGGCGCTGGCCGGCCACCCCGAGATTTCCGACTGACGTCCCGTTAGGACACTGAATTCATGAGCGAGAACGAGACCCCCGAGGCCGCCCCGGCCGAGGTCGCGGTGTCCGACAGCCCCGGTGCGTTCACCACCGCCGGGACCGTCTCCACCGAGGACCTCATGGAGGCCCTGATGGACGTCGTCGACCCCGAGCTGGGCATCGACGTCGTCAACCTGGGCCTGATCTACGGCCTGCACATCGACGAGGACGACACCGCCACCGTCGACATGACGCTGACCTCCGCGGCCTGCCCCCTCACCGACGTCATCGAGGACCAGGCCCGCACCGCCACCGACGGCCTGGTCAAGGACCTGCGGATCAACTGGGTCTGGATGCCGCCGTGGGGCCCCGACAAGATCACCGACGAGGGCCGCGACCAGCTGCGCGCGCTCGGCTTCAACGTCTGATCGACCCGGACGGTTCGAAGGGGCGGGATCCGCACGGATCCCGCCCCTCTTGGCGTCTCCGGGTTCTAGAATCCGGACCCATGACTTTTGGGGCGGGCGGCGGCGAACCGGACTGGGCCGAACTGGCGAACGAGCACGAGCGGGAGACCCGGCGGCGCAGACGCGTGCGGCAGATCGGGGCCGCCGTGGGGGCCGTGGTGCTGATCGGCGGGGGGACCGTCGCGGTGACGGCGCTGACCGGCGGGACGCGGGCGCCGAAGGCCGCGGGCGGGACGAGCGCCTCGCCCGCGGACGGGGCGGTGCGCCCGTCCCTCGCCCCGCAGCCCTCGGGCACCGTCTCCGCCCCGGCGACCGCCCCGGGCGGCCCCGCCACTTCGGCCGCCACGCCGTCCGCGGCTGCCGATACTCCCACCGCGCCTGCCACGCAGGCGCCCGCCGACATCAGCGGCGGCATCCTCAACGCCAACAGCGGCATGTCGTTGGAGATCGAGGACTCCGTGACCGAGGACGGCGGCCGCGCCCAGCAGTGGACCTACGACGGCATCCCCACGCAGCAGTGGGTGCTGCACTGGGTCGGGGACAGCTGGGAGATCCGCAACGTCAACAGCGGCAAGTGCCTGGAGATCCCGGGCCCCGGCATGGACGACGGCATCCACGCCCAGCAGTGGGCCTGCAACGGCGGCGCCGGGCAGCACTGGGACCTGCGCGGCGGCACCGGCAACCGGATGCTGGTCAACCACCGCAGCGGCAAGTGCCTGGAGGTGGAGGACTCGGACCTGGACGACGGCGCCACCGTCCAGCAGTGGGACTGCGACTCGACCATGTCGAACATGGCCTGGAAGATCTGACGCCCCACCGGCCGTGAAGGGCCTGCGGGGCGTCAGGAGCGCGGGCGGTCAGCGCTTGCGGCGCAGGACGGCGGCGGCCAGGGCCAGCGAGGCGGTGGCGGCGAGGACGGCGAAGGCGGTGACGGCGGGGAGCAGGCCGTAGGCGCGGGTGAGGGCGCCGACGGCGATGATGGGGGCGGAGGAGCCGAGGTAGACGATCACCCAGAGGGCGGAGAGTTCGCTGCCGCGGCGGGCGGGGTCGAGGGCGGCGACGGCGGTGGTGAACAGGGAGCGGAAGGCGATGCCCTGGGAGACGCCGGCGAGGACGCTGCCGACGAACAGGAGCGCGGGGGTGCCGGTGGCGGCGGCCGCGGTGAGCAGGCCGAGGCCGGCGGCGAGACCGGTGAGGCCGGCGGCGACGACGACCCGGTCCGAGGTCGGCGGGACGACCAGCTGGGCGAGCGCCGAGGAGCCGAGCAGGAGGGCCGCGACGGCGGCGCCCGCCATCCGGGACTCGGTGTGCAGGAGCGTCCCGGCGAATGCGGGGGCGAGGGCCAGGTAGACCCCGAAGACCGCGTACGAGACGAAGCCGGCGCCGGAGGCGAGCAGGAACTCGCGGCGTCCGGAGCGGGGCAGCCGCAGGCGCTGCGGGCGCAGGTGGGCGGGGGTGGTGATGCGCGGCGCGGAGGCCGGCGGGCGGACCGAGCCGGGCATCCGCGGGTGCACCAGGGCGAGCGGCACGCACAGGGCGAGCAGCGCGACGGCGTGGGTGAGGAAGAGGCCGGGCAGCGGGTTGGCGCCGCTGGCGGCGGCCGCGCCGACCAGCGGGCCGAGGGCGACGCCGCCCGCCGAGCAGGCCAGGGTGAGCTTGGCGGCCAGGGTGGGCCGGTCGGGCAGCAGGTCGCCGAGGGCGGCGCCGGCCGCACCGGTGGAGAGGCCGACGGCGATGCCCTGGACGGCGCGTCCGGCGGCCAGCTGCCAGAACGAGTCGGCGGTGGCGAAGACCGCGTCGCCGGCGGCGGAGAGCGCCACCGCGGGGAGGATCATGGCGCGCCGGCCCAGGTGGTCCGACCAGTGGCCGACCGCGGCCAGCACCGGGACCAGGGCGAACACGTAGACCGTGAACAGGACCGTGGTGTCGAGCGGGGTCAGACCGAGCCGTACCTGGAGCGCCGGGTAGAGCGGGGTGACCAGGTTGGCGCCGATCAGCATCAGCAGCAGGGCGGCGGCGACCAGGCCGACGCGGATGCCGCGCAGCGCGTTCCAGCGGCTGATCGCGGAGAGCTGGAGCTGCTTGCGGGGCGCGAGTTCCAGAGGAAGCAGGGCCTCCGACAGTCGGCGGCCGGCGTACTGAGCGGTGCTCAGGCCGGGGCCGGCGGGGGAGAGGTCCGCCATGGCAGGGGTCTCCTGTGGCAAGGCGCCGTCGGGCGCGGCCAGGCCGGGAGTGGTGGCACGGCGGCGTGACCCGAGCGGTGCGGGTGTGCACATGAAAGGGGTTCGGAGCCTCGTCGCTCCGCGGGCGCCCGCGCGGGGGTGTGCGCGATGCCCACCGAAGGATACGTGCACTCGGGGACTCGTTCGGATGCACCCTGTCCCACTCGTTCGGGCGGACGCCCGCCCGGTGCGGGGTTTCGGTGATGGCGGCCGATACGCTGGGTTGACGGGCCGACACACGTGTCGGCCCGCGCCGCCGAAGCCCGTCGGGCTGCCCACCGGGCGGCGGCGCCCTCCGACGAACCTGCGGGAGATCGCGCGCGATGGCCGGACGAAGCCGTAACACCCCTGAGCAGCAGCCGTCCGACGCCGAGGGCCTGCTGCCCGCGGACTACGACCTCGCCGACCTGTACGGCTCGCACAGCGGCGACGAGGACCCCGACGACACCGCGGTGCTGATCCCGCCGATCGCGCTGCCCACGGACCGCGAACTCGCCGACGCGGCGCTCGCCGTCCCGCTGATCGCCCGGGTGGTCGCGCTGGCCCGCTGGGTCGACCCGCACCGGGACGTCGACGAGCACGGCGACCTCGGCCCCGAGGACCGCGTCCGGGCGGCCCGGATGCTGGGCTACGAGGACCCGGACGAGGAAGACGTCATCGAGGCGATGCGGGCCTGGGCGCTGGCCTGCGACCTCGGCGTCGTGGAGACCGGCACCACCGAGGGCGGCACCCACATCGCCGTCCCCGGCCCCGACCTGCCGGCCGTCGAGGCGGGCGAACCGGCGGCCGTGCTCGGCCTGTGGTTCGAGGCCGCCGAGCTGGTCCGCGAGCTCGCCGCCGAGGCCGAGTCGGTGGACCCGGAGGTGGTCGAGGGCGACGTGAACGCCGGCGCCGAGGACTCCGACGGCCTCGCCGAGGTGGAGGACGCCCGGGACGAGGCCGCCGAGATCCTCGACGAGGCGCTGCACGTGCTGTACGAGACCACCGCGTTCGCCGAGCCCGGCCAGGAGACCGCCCCGCTCGGCGTGCTGGCCGCGCTGCTGGTCGTCCCCGACGGCGAGGAGCCGGACGAGGAGATGCTCGGCGAGATCACCGACCTGATGGTCGTCCTCGACCCGATGTTCGGCGACCTCGCGGAACTCGGCCTGGTCGAGCACACCCCGATCGACCCGGAACTGTTCGAGGAGGACGACGAGGAGGGCGCGGCCGTCGACCCCGGCCGGCCGCTGACCGACGAGGACGCCGCCCGCTTCGGCACCGTCCGGCTGACCCCGCTCGGCCAGTACGCCGTCCGCGAGTGGCTGATCGCCGACGGCTTCGACGCCCCGCTGGTCGGCGACCTCGCCGACCACGACGGCCCCGCGCTGCTGCGCGCGCTCGCCTCGGACGGCGTCCTGTTCGCCGAGCCCGAGCTGAAGGCCTGGCTGGCCGCCCGGGAGGACGCCGCCGGCGCCGCCCACGAGCTGCTGGCCGGCGGGCGCGGGCGCGACGTGCAGTCGCCGGTGCGCCGCTACTTCAGCACGCTGGGGCTCGACCAGATCGGCGACGCCGCCGTCCCCGCCGTCCGCGAGGCCGTCGACGACCCCGAGCTCGGCGGCCTGGCCCGCGAGTGGCTGCGCGCCCGCGGCGAGGACGTCGCCGCCGCCGAACGCCCCGTCGCGCTGTGGCGGGTGGTCGACTCGGTGGCCGCCGTGCTGCTGCTCACCGCCGGCGAGGGCGGCCGCCTGCAGGCGGTGATCGCCGACCTTCCGGTGACCGACAACCCGGCGAGCTACTTCGGCGAGATGTGGCGGGTGCCGCACCCGTTGACGGCGGAGGTGCTGGAGGCCGTCGGCGGGCTCCACCTGGACCGCAAGGTCGCCAAGGAGGCGCGGCGGGCCGCGATCAAGGCACGCTCGCTGCGGGCCGGGGGCTGACCGGCAACCAGGGCGTGCACCCGCCGCGTCCAACTGTCGGAAGGCCGCCACGGAGCTGATGGATCGACAGGTTCCCCGGGCCGTATGGTGGGGCGCGTTGTCGGGCCCGCCCGGCGGCGGAATCCGCCGGGCGGGCCCGGTGGCAGAACGGTGTGGCGAGTGCCGGGGGTGCGGCGAGTAATGAAGAGGCAGCACGCGAGCGGGCCGTGGGAGATCGAGGAGGTCTACGCGGACCAGGAGGCGTACAGCCGACGGCTGATGGCCGGGGCCGGGTTCCCGGTGTTCGGCTGGGAGCACCGCGCGGGCGGCCTGCCCGGGCGGGACGTCCTCGCCGAGTTCCAGGTCGACGACGGCGAACTCGGCTGGGCGGAGGTCCGTTCCGGCGACTGGAACCGCGCCGACGGCCCGTACGTCACCGTCCGCACGTACCGGCCCGGCGCGGAGCTCGCCGGACCGCTGCCCGACCTGGAGGACGTCGTCGAGGACGAACGCGACCGGGTGTTCGAGCAGCTCGGCGTCGACGAGGGCGACACCACCGGCGGCGTTCGGGCGCTGCGCGAATGGATCAGCGTGGACGGCGACCCGCGCGCCCTGCAGATCCACGAGGACCGCCGCCCCGGCGCCGGCACCGTCTGGGCCGGCCGGCTGTGGATGGACGGCGTGACCGTGACCGTCACCGGGCGCGGTGTGCCGCCCGGCGCCGTCGAACTGCGCCGGATCGACGACTTCGAGCAGTACATCATCGGCCGCACCGCGCTGCTGCGGACGCTCGCTGCCCGCCGTCCCGCCGCGTCCGCGCCCGCGGCGGAGCCGACGCCCGGCCAACTCGGCCTGGCCGCCCACCGCGAACTGGTCGAGCACGGCATCGCCCGGGCCGCCGCGATGGCGTCCCAGCTGCGCGCCGGGCGCTCCGCGCGGCTGCCCCGGCACCTGCGCGGCGAGGACCGCAAGGCGCGCTGGGAGACCGTGGTGCGCCAGCAGATGTGGCTCGCCTCCGAGACCGAGGGCGAGGCGGACGGCGCCGTCACCTCGATGGTCAACCACCTCGGCCGGCTCGCCCACCACGTGGACTGGCTGACCGGCACCGCGGAGGGCACCGCGGCCGTCGAGGAGGTGGTGCGGTACACGGTGTTCGCCAGCGAGGTGCCGAGCCTGCCCGCGCAGCGGGCCTGGGAGCGGCTGTGGGCGGGAGGTACGCCCGAGCTGCCGTCCGGCACGGAGGACGCCTGGCTGACCGCGTGGGAGCAGTGGCGGGTCGAGCGTACCCAGCACGGCGGGCGGCGGTAAAGCGCTGGTCATGGGACGATCTTCGGTTGGCAAAACGGTTGGCGGATCGGTGCGTTGACGCCGCGTCGGGTTCACGTCCGGTTCATTCCGGGCCCGGACTCTGTCGGTCACCGACCCGCCCCCTCCCCTCAGGAGTGACCGTCATGTCGCTGTCCCGCCGGGACTTCGTGAACCGTTCGACCGTGCTCGGCGCCGGCGTTCTGATCGCCGGCAGTGCCGAGGTGCTCGCCACCGCCCCCGGGGCGATCGCCGCCCCCGCCGGGGGTGACGCCGCCCTCGCCAAGGGCGGGCACGCCGCGGTCGGCTACGGCGAGCTGGTGTCCGACCCGCACGGCATCGTGGCGCTGCCGAAGGGCTTCTCGTACGAGATCATCACGCACTCCGGCAGGACCAGCCTGGTCACCGGCGAGAGCACGCCCAGCAACCACGACGGCACCGCCGCGTTCGAGGGGCGGCACGGCGCGACGCTCCTGGTCAACAACCACGAGCTGGCCGGGCCGCGGGCGAACTGGGCACACCCCGTACCGCTGCTGGACGGCTACGTGTACGACCCGAAGGCGGCCGGCGGCTGCACCGTCGTCGAGGTGTCGGGGCACGGGAACGGGCACGGCAACGGGCACGAGGGCGGCCACGGGAAGGGCGACGGGCACGCCCACGGCAGGCGGAAGGTGCGGGAGTGGGTCGGCATCGCCGGCACCGCGACCAACTGCGCCGGCGGGGCCACCCCCTGGGGCACCTGGCTGACCTGCGAGGAGACCGAGGACAAGGCCGGCACCAACGGCTTCACCAAGGACCACGGCTACGTCTTCGAGGTCGACCCGCACGACCAGGACGCCAACCGCAACCCGCAGCCGATCAAGGCCCTCGGCCGGTTCGCGCACGAGGCCGTCGTCATCGACGAGAAGCGCGGCCACGCGTACCTGACCGAGGACGCCGCCAAGCCGAACGGCCTGTTCTACCGCTGGACGCCGCCGGCCGGCTTCAAGCACGGCAAGGGCAAGCTGCGCACGCTGGCCGCCGACGCGGGCGTGCTGGAGGCACTGAAGGCGTTCGACTCGCAGGGCAAGCCGGTCGACGACCTGTCGCGGGCCACCAAGCCCGGCACCACGTACGGCGCGGACTGGGTCAAGGTCGCGGACCGGGACGCGCGGACCACCTCGATCCGCAAGCAGTTCAAGGACGGTGAGATCACCCGGGCCCGCAAGCTGGAGGGCATGTGGTGGGGCGACGGCGGCATCTACTTCGTGTCGTCGTTCGCGCGCGAGGAGTCGCCGCTGCAGCACGACGGGCAGGTCTGGTTCTACGACCCGGCGCGGCGGACGCTGACGCTGAAGGTGATTCTCGGCGTCAACGCGGACGTGTGGACGGACAAGGGCAACTTCGACGGGCCCGACAACATCACCGTCTCGCCGCACGGCGGTCTGATCATCGCGGAGGACGGCAACGGCCTGCAGCACCTGTTCGGGACGACGCCGGACGGGCGGACGTACGCGCTGGCGCGCAACGAGCTGAACAACGGGACGGCGGAGGCGCCGGAGTTCAGCGAGTTCACGGGCGTGACGTTCTCGCACGACGGGCGGACGCTGTTCGCCAACATCCAGGAGCCGGGGATCATGCTGGCGATCACGGGGCCGTGGCACCGGATGTGACGCGCTGACCGATGGGTCCGGGTCCGCCCGGGGAGGGTTGTCGCTCTCCCTCGGGCGGACCTTGCCGTTGCTGGGTGGTTGCTCGCGCAGTTCCTCGCACCCCTGACGGGGCGCGGAACTGCAGAATGCTTGGGGGAGGGGGGAGTTCAGCTTTCGGCAAGCCTCAACTGGAGCATGGCCAAGAGGCGTTGCTGGGGTTGGGTCAGGTCCAGGCCGGTGAGTTGTTCGGCCCTTCGGACCCGATACCTCAACGTATTCGGGTGGATGTGGAGGGCGTCGGCCGCGGTGCGGACCTCGCCGAGGGCGTCGAGGTAGGCGAGGACGGATTCGGCGAGACGGGTCTGGTGGCGGCCGTCGTAGGTGGTGAGGGCGGTCAGGCGGGGGTCGCGGAGTTCCGGGCGGTCCTGGAGGAGGGCGAGGACCTCGGAGACCAGCACCTCGGCCTGGACGTCCTGGAGGGCGGCGACGTCGGGGGCGACGTTGCCGCGGCTCATGGCGTCGAGGATGCGGTCGGCCTGGGCGCGGGAGGCGGGGACGTCGGCGAGGCCGGGGACGGTGGGGCCGATGGCGGCGCGCAGCGGGATGGCGAGGTGGGCGCGGGCGGCGTCGACGGTCTCCTGGGCCCAGTCGCGGAGGGTGGCCTGGGGGAGGCCGGGCGGGAGTTCCGGGAGCAGGACGTAGACGCGGGAGTCGACGGGGGCGAGCAGGGCGCCGCGGTGGCGGGCGGCGGTGTGGACGGAGATCAGGCCGGTGACCTCGTCGCGGGAGAGTTCGGCGTCGCGGCCGTCGGTGGCGGCCGGGGCGTAGGCGAGCACGGTGGTCGGGCGGCGCAGGTCGAGGCCGAGGTGGGTGGCGAGGGACTGGGGGCCGGTGGAGCCCTCCAGCAGGCCGGTGAGCAGGGTCTGGGTGAGCCGGGCGTCCGCAGTCAACTCCCTTCGGCGGCGCACCAGTTGACCGGCGGCGACGCGGGCGGCGCCGACCAGGGACTGGGCGGCGGCCGGGGCGAGGGGGCGGGCGCCCTCCTGGACCCAGATGGTGCCGAGGGGCTGGGCGCCGGAGCGGATCGCGATGGCGAGGCGGCGGCGGATGCCGAGTTCGGGGTGGGCGGCGATCTCGATGGCGCCGTCGGAGCCGCGCAGGTGGGAGAAGACACCCCACTCGCGGAGCTTGGCGAGGTACGGCTCGGGGCCCTGCCGGCCGAGGATGGACAGCCGGCGGAGGTCGTCGACCTCGTCGGAGTCGGAGGTGCGGGAGTAGGCCAGGACCCGGCTGGAGGTGTCCTCGATGGAGACGATGCCGCCGGTCAGGACGGCCACGGTCTGGGCGAGCGAGAACAGGTCGCCGGTGTCGGCCTCGCCGGGCTCGGCGCTGTCGGGGCCGCTGAGCAGGGTGCGGGCCAGCGAGTCGAGGTGTTCCCAGCGGGTCTCGCGGCGGACCGACAGGAGCGCCACGCCGGCCTCGGTGGCGGCCTCGCGGAGGGCGTCGGCCTGTCCGGGCCCGTCGAGTTTGACCGCGACGGCGGCGGCCCGGGCGCGGCCGGCGGCGCGCAGGGCGGGGAGGGCGGCGCGGCCGCGGGCGCCGATGGCGAGGACGAGTTCGCCGGGGGCGGCGGTCGGCGGGTCCTCCGGGTCGAGGATGGCGACGTGGCGGACCGGGACGTCGAGGCCGGCCGGTGCGGCCTGGAGTTCGACCAGCGGTTCGCCGAGCGACATCAGCAGCTGGCGCAGCGGCAGGCCGTTCATGTGCGGGTCCTTCGGCAGGGTGGTCGTCGGGTCTTCGTCGGGTCGTCGGCAGGGTGGTCGGCGGGTGGTCGGCGGGTGGTCGGCAGGTCTTCGGAAGGTCGTCCTCGGGTCTTCGTCGGGTCTTCGTCGGGTCGGACAACATCCCGCTCCCGAGTTTAGTGAGCCGGACAGGATCGGGCGGCCGTGACCGGGGCGTGACGGTGTTCGTCCGGGCGGACAACGGCGAGCGGGGGACTTTGGCGGCGCGGCCAACATCAGGCGCCGAGGACGGGGAATAGCGTTCGTCCATGGCCGACGTGTGATCCCCGTCGGCGTCCCATGACGAGAAGGAGAGCGTGCGCCATGGATGCTGTGACCCAGGTCCCCACGCCGGTGAACGAGCCGGTCCACAGCTACGCCCCGGGCAGCCCCGAGCGGGCCCGCCTGGAGGCGAAGCTGAAGGAGCTGGGCGGCCAGGGGCCGATCCAGCTGACCATGACGATCAACGGTGAGCAGCGCCTCGGCGGCGGCTCCGAGTTCCACGTGGTGCAGCCGCACAACCACGCGGCCCGGCTCGGCACCCTGCGCAACGCCACCCAGGACGACGCGCGCGAGGCCATCGACACCGCGCTGGCCGCCGCCCCGGCCTGGCAGGCGCTCTCCTTCGACTCGCGCGCCGCGATCTTCCTGCGCGCCGCCGACCTGCTGGCCGGCCCGTGGCGCGAGACGCTGGCCGCCGCCACCATGCTTGGTCAGTCGAAGACCGCCCAGCAGGCGGAGATCGACACCCCCTGCGAGCTGGTCGACTTCCTGCGCTTCAACGTGCACTTCGCCCGGCAGATCCTGGCCGAGCAGCCGGTCTCCTCGGACGGCGTGTGGAACCGCATGGACCACCGCCCGCTGGAGGGCTTCGTCTACGCGATCACCCCGTTCAACTTCACCGCGATCGCCCTCAACCTGCCGACCGCGCCCGCGCTGATGGGCAACGTGGTGATCTGGAAGCCGTCCCCGACGCAGCAGTTCGCCGCGCACTACCTGATGCGTCTGCTGGAGGCCGCGGGCCTGCCCAAGGGCGTCATCAACATGGTCACCGGCGACGGCCTGGACGTCTCCGAGGTCGCGCTGAAGCACCCGGCGCTGGCCGGCATCCACTTCACCGGCTCCACGGCGACCTTCCAGCACCTGTGGCGCGAGGTCGGCGCCAACATCTCCGGCTACCGCACCTACCCGCGGATCGTCGGCGAGACCGGCGGCAAGGACTTCCTGGTCGCCCACCCGTCCGCCGACAAGGCGATCCTGAAGACCGCGATGACCCGCGGCGCCTTCGAGTTCCAGGGCCAGAAGTGTTCGGCGCTGTCCCGGGCGTACGTCCCGGCGTCGCTCTGGGCCGAGCTGAAGGACGACTTCCGCGACGAGGTCGAGTGGCTCACCATGGGCGACGTCACCGACCTGGCGAACTTCATGGGCGCCGTGATCGACGAGCGTTCGTTCGCCAAGAACAAGGCCGCGATCGACCGCGCGCAGGCCGACCCGGACGTCGAGGTCCTGGCCGGCGGCACCTACGACGACTCGGTCGGCTACTTCGTCCGCCCGACCGTGCTGGTCGGCAAGGACCCGTCCGCCGAGTACTTCAAGGACGAGTACTTCGGCCCGATCCTCGCCGTGCACGTCTACGAGGACGAGAAGTACGACGAGATGCTCGCGCAGATGGAGTCGGTGTCGACCTACGGCCTGACCGGCTCGATCATCGCCCAGGACCGTACGGCCGTCGAGCACGCCATGCACGTGCTGCGCAACGCGGCCGGCAACTTCTACATCAACGACAAGCCGACCGGCGCCGTCGTCGGCCAGCAGCCCTTCGGCGGCGGGCGTGCCTCCGGCACCAACGACAAGGCCGGCGCCAAGCAGAACCTGATGCGCTGGACGTCCACCCGGTCCATCAAGGAGACGTTCGTCCCGCCGACGGACTACCGCTACCCGCACATGGGCTGACCTTCGCCCTGTGCCACCCGCGGGGCGGCCGCCACCCCGGCCGCCCCGCACCTCTCGCCACCAGCTGATCCTTGATCGGGAGTCCACGATGCTCCGTTCCGCCCTCCTCGCCGCCTCGCGCTCCCCGCAGGTGCGCACCATGGTCGAGAAGTTCCCGCCCACCCACGCGATAGTCGAGCGCTTCGTCGCCGGCGACCGCCTCGACCAGGGCGTGAGCGCGACCGAGACGCTGGTCGACAGCGGCCGCAAGGTCACCCTCGACCACCTCGGCGAGGACACCAAGGACGCCGCCCAGGCCGCCGGCACCGCCCTGGCGTACGAGCACCTGCTGACCGCCCTCAAGGAGACCGGCCTCGCCGCCGACGCCGAGGTCTCCGTCAAGCTCTCCGCGGTGGGCCAGTTCCTGCCCGTGGACGGCGAGAAGATCGCGCTGGAGAACGCCCGCCGGATCTGCCGGGCCGCGGCCGACGCCGGCACCACGGTGACCCTCGACATGGAGGACCACACCACCACCGACTCCACCCTCTCCATCGCCCGCGAGCTGCGCGCCGACTTCCCGTGGCTCGGCGTCGTCCTCCAGGCGTACCTGCGCCGTACCGAGGCCGACTGCCGCGACCTCGCCCACGAGGGCTCGCGCGTGCGCATCTGCAAGGGCGCCTACAAGGAGCCCGAGTCGGTGGCCTTCCAGGGCAAGCGCGACGTCGACCTCGCGTACGTCCGCGCGCTGAAGGTCCTGATGGCGGGCGAGGGTTACCCGATGGTGGCCTCGCACGACCCCAACATGATCAAGATCGCGGGCCAGCTGGCCGAGTGGAACCGCCGCGACACCACCTCCTTCGAGTACCAGATGCTGTTCGGCATCCGCCCCGAGGAGCAGCTCCGCCTCGCCGAGGCCGGCAACACGATGCGCGTCTACCTCCCCTACGGCCAGGAGTGGTACGGCTACTTCATGCGCCGCCTCGCGGAGCGCCCCGCGAACCTGACGTTCTTCCTGCGGGCGATGGCGACCCGCGGCTGACGTATCGTCAACTTCCCTACGGGGCCCACGGCTTGATGCCATGGGCCCCGTAGTGCGTGGTGGCGGTCAGTCGTGCAGGGCCCGGAAGGCGGCGAGTGAGGAGACGAAGTCGTCGCGGGCGGGATCGTCGGCCGGGAGACGGGGCAGCTCGGTGCGGGCGAGGGCTTCGGCGGCCGTGAGGAGCGCGTCCACGAGGACGGGAGCCGGGACGGTGGCGATCGCCTTCTTGCGGACGGCGACGGCCACTGAGCCCTTCGCGACGGAGAAGTCGAGGCGGAACGAGGAGTCCACGCCGTGGAAGGCGAGCGTGCCGCGTCCGGCGTCGAGCAGTGCGCGCACCTGGTCGAGGAGCAGTCCGACCGACGGGACGAGCATCATTCCCTGATCCGGTGCCCGGTCGGCCGAACTCACCGCGGCGGCCGGGCCTGAGACGGACATGTCGCCCAGGTCGAAGCCGGACGGTCCGCCCTGGGCGGGGCGCGGGGTGAACCGGAAGGCGATCACGGGCGGTAGCTCTTTTCGACGGGGAAGAACGTGATGACGCGGTTGAAGTCGTGCGAGTCGACCAGTACCCGATAGCGGGCGCTCATGCCGTTGACGGTCAGCCGGTGCTCGTAGAGTTGCATGCGCTTGGCTGGATCGGAGATTCGCTGACCACGTTTCACCAGCTTTTCGGCGGCCGACTGGACCTGATTTCTGGTCGTTCCCGGGGGCATCAGGTCACCGGGGCCGTGCGGGTGGTTGCCGGTGACGTGGCGCCCGTCGATGTGGATCCACCCCTCTTTGTCGTTGCCGGTCTCGATCCGCGGGCGGTGACGGTGCGGGGAGAGGCCGAGGGGGTCGGTCCAGGTGTGCGGATTGGTGACGTAGGTTTCGGGATTGACAGCTGGGCCGAGCCCCAGTGGATCAGGGCTGGTGTAGCGGCCGGTCTCGGGGTCGTAGTAGCGGTGGACGTTGTAGTGCAGGCGGGATTCGGGGTCGAAGTACTGGCCGGGGAACCGCAGCGGGATGTACGTCGCACTGTCGCTGGGCCAGCTGGTGGGGCCCCACAGCGCCGAGACACCGTGCCAGGCGATGGTGCCGCGGTCCGGATCGAGGAGTTCGACCGGGGTGCCGACCAGGTCGGTGACGATGGCGAAGAACCGGCGGTCGGTCTCGCCCTGGTGGGTGATGGTCTCCGTCTGGCTGAGCGGGTGGAGTCCGCCGTGGTCCCAGCTGAGCGTGTGCGGGCCGGGCAGGTACGGCGCGGTGGTCGTCTGTTCGGCGAGAACCGGGCCGTCCCAACTGAACTCGGTCTTCTCGACGACGTGGTCGCCGTCCAGTCGTTGCTTGGCGATGCGCCGGCCGAGTGGGTCGTACAGGTAGCGCCAGCGGCTGCCGTCCGGAGTGGTGACTTCGGTGAGGCGGTCCTCGGCGTCCCAGGTGTAGTGCCAGGTGTCCGGTTTCCTGGACAACCGGCTGACCTGGCGCAGCACCGTGCGTCCGGCGGCGTCGTGCTCGTAGCGGACTCGACCGGCGCCGATCAGTCTGGTCCCGGTGTAACTGCGCGGGCCCAGTGCCGATTTGGCGGTGCTGTGGGCGGGCCAGTCCGCTTCGGTGGGGTTGCCGAGGGCGTCGTAGCGGTAGCGCTCGCTCCAGCTGTCCCCGGTGACGGCGGTGACCCGTCCGGCCGGGTCCAGTTCGAAGGCGCGCGGGCCGTTCCACCGGTTCGCCACACCGACCAGGTGGCCGTCGGCACGGTACGAGTACGAGTGTTCGGCGAGAACGGATCCGCCGCTTCGGACGCTTTGGCCGGTGAGGCGGTGAGCGGGACTCCAGGTGCTGGCGATGGTGAGGCGCTCGTTGACAGAGCGTTCGGTCTCGCGTCCGATGACGTCGTAGCTGAAGGCGAGTCGGCCGGACGTCGTGTCGAGGAGCAGCGGGCGGTCCAGCGGGTCGTAGGACCAGGCGCTCACATGGTCGGCCGGTGTGGTGCGGCGGACTCGTCGGCCGAGGGCGTCCCGTTCGTGGCTGACTGTGCGCCCGTTGACGGTTTCGGCGACCAGCAACCCCAATGGGTCGACGGTGCGGACCAACTCGGCGTCGCGGTTGCGGGCGTGCACGAGGTACCCGGCCGGGTCGTAGCCGAAGGTGGTGAGGCTGCCTGCCGCGTTCACCGAGGTGGTTCGTCCCAGTAGGTCGTAGCCGTAGGTGGTGCGCCGGCCGAGCGGATTGGTGTGGGCGACGAGTTGGCCGGCGGGGTCGAGCTGGTACTCGATCGTGCGTCCGGCGAAGTCGCACTCGCCGATGACCCGTCCGGCCGGGTCGTGACGGTAGGTCCACTGCTCGCCGAGCGGGTTGGTGACGGCGACAAGCTGCATGTGGGCATCGTGGGTGAAGGAGTAGTGAGTGCCGTCCGGGTCGGTGCGGGCGGCGAGGGTCTCGAAGTGGGTGTACTCGAAGGCGGTGACCTGGCCGAGCTGGTCGGTGTGGGTGAGGCAGTTGCCCTCGCCGTCGTAGGCCCAGCTCTCGGTGTGGCCGTCGGCGTCGGTGCGGGAGGCGGGGTGGCCCTCGGTGGTCCAGGTGGTGCGGGTGGTGTGGCCCAGCGGATCGGTGGTGCTGGTGGGGCGGCCGAAGGCATCGTAGGCGTGGCGGGTGGTGCCGCCGGTCGGGTCGGTGACTGCGACGGCCAGGCCGGCCGGGTTGCAGCGGACGAGAGTGGTGTGGCCGAGGGTGTCGGTCACAGTGGCGAGGTGACCGCGTTCGTCGTGGGTGTACCGAGTGGTGGCGCCGAGCGGATCGGTGAGTGAGGTGCGCAGGCCGGTGGGGTCGTACGTCTGCCTCCATACGGCCCCGCCCACGTCGGTGATCAGCGTGGGCAGCGAGTATCCGTCCACGTAGCTCGCGGTGGACTGGTGGCCGTCCGGGCGGGTGATGGATATGAGGTCGCCGGCGCCGTCGTACGCGTAGCGGGTGGTGCGGCCGAGCGGATCGGTCTCGGCCAGCAGGCGGTCGTAGTCGTCGCGTTCGTAGTGGGTGGTGTGGCCGAGGGGGTCGGTGACGGCGGCGACCTGGGCGTGGTCGTTGATCAGGTACGTGGTGGTGTGGCCGAGGGCGTTGGTCTCGGTGTGCGTGCGCAGCCCGGTTGCGGGGTCGGCGTCGCCGTAGGTGAAGGTGAAGTGCAGGGCGCCGCTGGCGCCGCCTTCGTCGGTGACGCGGTCGTGGGTGTCGTAGGTGTAGCGGTACTGGGAGGCGTTGCGGTCGGTCCAGGACAGGACGCGGCCGGCGCTGTCGTTGGCGAAGCGCATCGGCTTGCCGGAGGAGTTGTAGACGGCCGACAGATGGCCGTCGGTGTAGCCGTAGCGCATCAGCAGGGCGTCGCCGCCGGCGTCGGTGGCGTTGGCCAGGCGTAGCGCGGTGATGCGGTCGTTGTCGACGGTGACGAGGAGTTGGTAGCCGCCGGAGTGGGTGATCGAAAGGGGGACGCCGTCGGCGTCGTAGGCGAGGGTGTAGTGGCGTCCGTGGCGGTCGCGGACCTCAGTGAGGAGAGCTTCGTCGCCGTCCGGGGTGGGGGTGAAGGTGCGGACCAGGCCGGTTGAGGGGTCCGAGATGGTGAACAGGCCTTCGGCGAGGTCGAGTTCGTTGCGTGAGCCGGCGGAGGCGTACACCGGGTCCCCGGGTTCCGGGTGAGGGTAGGCCTGGGTGATGCGGTCGGGGCGGATGTGGATGACGCCCTGTTCGTCGAGTTCGAGTCGTTCGTCGAAGGTGCAGATCCACTTCGGGCCCATCCAACGCCCCGTCAGCAGACCGGACTCGAAGTCGCGGGTGAACTCCAGCGGCAGTGAGCCGGGCAGGGAGGCGTCGACCTGGTCGATGAACATCCGCCCCGTCGCGATGTCGACGGGCTCGCCCGGACACTTGCGGGAGCCGTGGTCGCGGCCCTCGGTGCGGGGGCTCTTCACCTGGTCGCGGCCCCGGCCCTTCGGGTGCGAGCCGCCGCCCCGGCCTCGCCCGCCGCCGCCCGAACGCGGGTGCGGGACGCCGCCCTTGCCATCGCCCTTGAAGATCTTCTCCAGGTCCTTGGCGTGCTTCTCCTCCACCTCCCGGACGTTCTTGGCGACCTTCTTCAGGTTGTCGCCGGCCTTGCGGTAGAAGCCCTTCAACGCCTTCCCGGCGTCCTCCGCCAACGTCTTGCCGAGCTTCTGCGCCCCGTGCTCCAGCGCCTTGACGATCTGGTTGCTCACCGCAGCCCCCCGCGAACGGCCTTGCCCAGTAGGTCGGTTGATGCCGTGCTGGGAGAGACGGTAGTGCGCCGGGGGCGGTTGCGGGGGTGGTTCAGAGCATGGCGGCGGCGGGCTTGACCATGGAGCGGGCGGTCTTGGCGTCGACGTATTCGCCGAGGGCGGTCATGACCCACTCGCCGGAGAACTGGCGGACGAGCTTGCACATGGCGACGCCGGTGCGGGGTTCGGCCTGGGTGAGGTCGAAGCGGACGAGTTCCTCGCCGGTGGCGGCGTCGACCAGGCGGCAGTAGGCGTTCTTGACGTCGGTGAACTTCTGGCCGGAGAAGGAGTTGACGACGAAGACCAGGCCGCAGACTTCGGCGGGCAGGCCTTCGAGGTGGACGGTGATGGATTCGTCGTCGCCGCCGCCCTTGCCGGTCAGGTTGTCGCCGGAGTGGGCGATCGCGCCGTTGAAGACGGACAGCTTCATGAACCAGGCGGTGTCGACCTTCTCGCGCTTGGCGTCGAACGCGATCACCGAGGCGTCCAGGTCGATGCCGCGGCCCCGGTTGGCGGGCTCCCAGCCGAGGCCCATCCGGACCGAGGCCAGGTACGGCTTTCCGGCCTTCTCCAGCGAGACCGAGCCGCCCTTGACCAGGTTGACCCGGCCCTTGTCGAGGGTGATCTTGCCGACGGCCGGGGAGCCGGACGGCATCGGCGGGGCGGTGGGCGCGGTGGTGGGCATCGGCGGCGCGACGGGCGCCGCCGGGGCCTGGTCCTCGACAGTGACGCCGAAGTCGGTGGCGATGCCCGCCAGGCCGTTGGCGTAGCCCTGGCCGACCGCGCGGATCTTCCACTCGGCGCCGCGCCGGTACACCTCGACCACCACCAGGGCGGTCTCCCGGCCCAGGCGGGGCGGGGTGAAGGTGAACAGCGCGCGGCCGCTGTCGGCGTCCCGGACGGTCGCGGTGGGCTCGGTGCCGGAGAAGGTCGCCCGCCGGTCGTCGAGGGAGGCCGTGACCACGATCCGGGTGACGGCGGCGGGCACCGCCGAGGTGTCGACGCTGATCGCGTCAGGGGTGGCGCCGGCGGCCGGGCGGTGCGTCACGCCCGGGCCGTTCGGGGCGTTGAAGAAGACGAAGTCGGCGTCCGAGCGGACCTTTCCCGACTGGTCGAGCAGCAGCGCCGACACGTCCAGTTGCTTGGGCGCGGTGACCTCCACCACGACCCGGCCCGCACCGAGCGACGCATTGCCGCCCTGCACCAGAACAGACGTCACGTGCTCCTCCTCGACTCGCCGCCGCGACACACCCTAGCCGTCACTCTCGAACACCCCGGGTACGCCACCAGCGAATCCGGGTCGAACGCGCTTGCCGGGCCCGGGCGGGCTGGGCAAGCATGCAGTCATGCCAGCACTGCAACGAGCCGAAGCAACTGTCCGTGCCCGCCTGTTGGAGGTCCACGGCTACACCGTCGACCTCGACCTGACCCGGGGACCCGACCGGTTCGGCAGCACCGCCGTGATCCGGTTCGGCTGCACCGAGCCCGGCAGCGACACCTTCGTCGACCTGGAACCGGCGACCCTGCACCGGGCCGTCCTGAACGGGCAGCCGCTCGACGTGGCCGCCCTGGACGGCAACCGCCTCGCGCTGCCCGGCCTGCGCGCCGAGAACGAACTGCTGATCGAGGCCGAGATGCGCTACTCGCGCACCGGCGAAGGCCTGCACCGCTACACCGACCCGGCCGACGACGCCGTCTACCTGTACGCCAGCTGCGGCCCCGACCTCGCCGCCAAGGTGTTCGCCTGCTTCGACCAGCCCGACCTGAAGGCCCCGATCACCCTCACCGCCACCGCCCCCGACGAGTGGACCCTGGTCTCCAACGGCGCGCCGGTCAAGTCCGAGGGCGGGCACTGGGAGTTCGCCGCCACCAAGCCGATCTCCACCTACCTGTTCACGGTCGTCGCCGGCCCGCTGCACTCGGTCTACGGCGAACACGACGGCATCCCGCTCGGCCTGCACGCCCGCCGCTCGCTGGCCGCCGAACTCGACCGCGAAGCACCCGAGTTGTTCGAGGTGACGGCCGCCTCCTTCGACCGGCTGCACGAACTCTTCGACGAGCGTTACCCGTTCGGCGAGTACCACCAGGCGTTCGTCCCCGAGTTCAACTGGGGCGCGATGGAGAACCCCGGCTGCGTGGTCTTCCGCGACGAGATGCTGTTCCGCTCCCCGGCCACCTTCTCCGAGCACGAACGCCGCGCCATGGTGATCTGCCACGAGATGGCCCACATGTGGTTCGGCGACCTCGTCACCATGCGCTGGTGGGACGACCTGTGGCTGAACGAGTCGTTCGCCGAGATGCTCGGCTACCGGATCGCCGCCGAATCCACCCGCTTCACCGGCACCTGGACCGGCTTCTCCGTGCAGCGCAAGGGCTGGGGCTACGACGCCGACCAGCGCGCCTCCACCCACCCGGTGGCCGGCAACGGCACCCGCTCGGTCGCCGAGGCGATGGTCAACTTCGACGGCATCTCCTACGCCAAGGGCGCCTCCGCGCTGCGCCAGCTGGTCGCCTGGCTCGGCGACGAGGCCTTCTTCGCCGGCCTGAACGCCTACTTCGCCGACCACCTGTACGGCAACGCCGAACTGCCCGACTTCCTCGCCGCGCTGGCCGCCGCGAGCGGCCGCGACGTCCACGGCTGGGCCGAGAGCTGGCTGCGCACCAGCGGCGTCGACACCCTGCGCGCCGAGGCCGAACGCGCCGACGACGGCACCCTGACCGCGCTCACCGTCGTCAACGAGGGCGAACGGCCGCACCTGATCGAGGTCGGCGGCTACCGCGTCGAGGACGGCCGGGTCGTCCCCGTCGGCCGCGTCGCCGTCGAACTCGGCCCCGGCCGCCGGGTCGCCGTGCCCGCGCTGGTCGAGGCCGGTGCGCAGCTGATCGTCCCCAACGACAGCGACCTCACCTGGGCGAAGATCCGGCTGGACACGCACTCCTGGCAGCTCGTCACCGAGACGCTCTCCGCGGTCGAGGACGACGTCACGCGGGCCGTGCTGTGGGCGCAGGCCCGCGACCTCGTCCGGGACGCCGAGCTCGACCCGGCGGTCTACCTCGACCTGATGGAGCGGCACCTGCCCGCGGAGACCGCCGACGTGATCGTCGAGGCGGTGCTCACGTTCGCGCACATGCACGTGGTCGGGCGGTACCTGACCGGGGACCGGCGGGCTGCCGGGTCGGCGGCGATCAGCCGCACCGCGCGGGCGCTGCTGGCCGGCGACGGCGGCCAGGGGATTCGGCTGGCGGCGCTGCGGGCGGCCGTGGAGAGTTCCGGCGGCGAGGAGCAACTCGCCGAGCTGCGCGGCTGGTTGAACGGGGAGAACGTGCCGGCCGGGCTGCTGGTCGGCCCCGAGCTGCGGTGGGCCGGGCTGGCCCGGCTGGCCTCGCTCGGCGAGCTCGACGAGCACCGGATCGCGGCCGAACTCGCCCGCGAGCCCGGCACCGAGGCCCAGTTCGGCGCCGCCCGCTGCCGGGCCGCGCTGCCCGACGCCGAGGCCAAGGCCCGCGCCTGGCGGGACCTGTTCACGCCCGACGCGATGTCCAACCGGCTGCTGGAGGCCACCGCGCGCGGCTTCTGGGCCTCCGGCGACGACACCGGGAAGAGCGCGTACGCGCTGCGGTACTTCGAGCGGATCGGGGAGGCCGCCCACCGCGGCGACATCATCGCCCGCCAGCTCGGCGAGACCCTCTACCCGGTCGCCCAGGCCACCTCCGAGGTCCTGACGGCCGCCGAACAGGCCCTCGCCGACCAGGAGTTGACCCCGTCGCTGCGCCGCAACCTGGCCGACTGCACCGACGACCTCCGCCGTACCCGCGCGGTCCGGGCGGCATTCGAGTAGGCCCGCGAACCGGCCGCCGGCGGGAGCGCGGGTGTGGGCTCCCGTCGGTGGCTGGTGGCAACTGGCTTTCGTCGATGGCGAGTTGACGCCGGTCGACGGCGCGGCTTGGAGGCGTTCGTCCGGCCGGGAGGGGCTGTCGCCGAACAGCCGGTGACTTTCGGGGAGTTGACGCAGCGCGCGTCGTCGGCGGTGTCGCGAGCCCGTGGCGCGGCGGTACCTGTGTGAGCCAGGGGGGCGGGCGGAGGCATGTGGGCGGCCGCTCGGCCGGGGCGGAGAGGTGCGCTCGGGTGCCCGGCGCGCGGCTTAACAGGCCCTTGGTCGGCGGGAGTCGGCTCTGATGGTGCGCACGGTGCAGAGCGTCCGCAACGCGGCCGCGCCAGGGGTGCGGCCGAGGTCGGCCGGCGGGCGGGGAGGCGTGCGGCGTCCCGGGGTGCCGTGGAACGGGCTGCTGTGTGTCGCAGGCTGCGCCGAGCGCCCGTGCCGCCGGACGGGCCCTGGTGGGGCGGGAGTTGGCGGCTTCGTCGGCAGTGCGGCGGGGGTCAGAAGGTACCGCGGGCGGCTACGGCGCGGGTGGTGGGGAGGGCGAAGGCGGAGGCGGTCCAGGTTTCGGGGGCGGCGGGGGTGGGGGCGGGGAGGGCGCCGGTGACGGTGAAGGTGTAGGTGCCGGGGGAGAGGGGGAGGTCGGCGGGGGTGGTGAAGCGGTAGACGAGGGTGTCGCGTTCGAGGGCGACGGTGGCCACTGCGCCGGGGAGGTCGGTGGCGGGGGTGGTGCCGGGGAGGGCCGTCGGGCGGGCCAGGCGGAACTCGACCTGGAGGGCCGTCATGGTCTCGTCGAGGCGTACCTGCACCACGTGGCGGGTGCCGGTGCGGCCGAGGGCGTCCACCCGGGAGGTGCCGCTCAGGGGCTGCGGCGCGGTGGGGGCCGGTTCGGGGTGCGAGGCCAGGGGCGAGGGGGTGTCGCTGGGCGACGGCGAGACGGGGACCGACGGCGAGACAGGGACCGACGGCGAGGGGCGGCTCGGCGGGGCGGCGGCGGGGCTGCCGGGCACGGCCGCGGGTCGGGCGGGGGTGCGGGTGGGGCCGGGGCCGGGGAGCGGGGAGGCGGTCGCCGAGCCGCGCGGGGCCACCGGGGAGGTCTGCGGGCCGGCGGCCTCGTCGACGGGGGCCGGCCCGGAGGCGTCCGGGCTGGGCACGGGCGGGCCGCCGACGGTGACGCCGGGGCGGCGGCCGATCTGCTGCTGCTCGTTGAGCAGCCAGGTGGTGGCCAGACTGATCCCGACCACCGTGGACATCGCCATCGCCGCGCCCGAGAACCGGATGGTGGGCAGCCGGAGCCGTCCGCCGAAGGGTCCGGGGCGGCCGTGCCGTCCGGTCCGGCCCGCGGCGGCGGGCCGGGAGTGCTCGCGGAGCGCCACCGGGCTCCCCTTCCTGGGTCTGGTCCGCGTCCGGCGTCCGGTCCGAACGCCGCGCCGCACCCCGCGCCGCCGGGGGTGCCCGGACGAACGGCACGGGAGGGACGAGACTACCAGCGGTCTGACGGACCGCCAGATCCGGTGCCGAACCGGGGTGCGAATCGAGTCCTGTGCCGGACGGGGTGGAGCGGGGCGGGCGGGACGGCCGTGCAACCCCCTGCAACCGTTGCACGCCGGGGTGCGCGGGAGCAGGCTTTGCGGGATCCCAGCCGCCTCGGGGAGGCCGTCATGCCGCGCGACCCGCTCTCAGCCCCGTCCGACCAGCCGCTCGCCGCCACCCCCACGGGCGGCGAGCCGGCCGGCGCTGCCGCGACCGGGGTGGTGGAGGAGACGCTGGTGCTGCGGATCGCGCTGGAGGAGGAGCAGGTCGGCGAGGTGCGGACCAGGTTCCGCTACGACGCCGCCGCGCCGTACGAGGTGCGCCTGACGTTCCACGCGGGCCGCCCGGACGAGGCGGACTGGGTGTTCTCGCGGGAACTGCTGCGCGACGGACTGGACTCGCTGAGCGGCCAGGGCGACGTCAAGCTGTGGCCCACCCACTGCCCGTGCCACGGGGTGACCCTGCACGTGGCGCTGGAGTCGCCGTACGGCAGTGCGCTGCTGGAGGCGTCCCGGCCGCAGGTGAAAGCCTGGCTGGAACGCACCTACCGGATCGTCCCGGACGGCCAGGAAGACGAACTGCTGCCCAGCGACGAAGAGTTGGCGCAGCTGATCGCGGAGGACTGATCCGGCGCGGCGGGCAGTCGCAGGATGCCGTGCGCGAGGTCCGTGCGCAGGGCGCGGACCGCCGGTGCGGCCGACCCGGGGAGCAGGTCGTGCGGGTCGTGCGGGCCGTGCACCGTCACCCGGGTGCAGGCCGTCAGCCGGTACGGGCGGGCCTCCAGCAGAGGGCCCAAGTGTCTTCGCAGGCGGGAGAGTTCGGCGCGGACGGTGACGGTGCGGGCGGGGTCGGCGAACAGCGCCTCGGCGAGTTCGGCGGCGCTCAGGCCGTCCCGGTGCAGGGCCAGCATCAGGAGCAGTTCGGTGTGCCGGGGGCTGGGGGTGTGCGACCAGCAGCCGACGCTGCCGCTGACCCGCAGTTCGGGCCGGTCGGGGCGGCGCAGGTCGAGTTCGACCAGGCCGCCGCCGGAGCGCTCGGCGTCCTCGGCGGGCTGCGGAGCGGACGGGCGGACCAGCCAGCCGTCGGCGAGCGGCTCGACCCGGCACTCGCCGAGGGTCGGCACCCAGTGCGTGCCGCCGCCCTCCCAGTTCTCCGCGGGCAGCGCCAGCCGGGGCGGGGCGGGCAGGCCGACCGCGGCGGCCGTCCAGCCGGACGGGTCGACGACCAGCGCGGGGTCGCCGAAGCGGGCCAGCAGCGGAACGGCGACGGTGCGCAGGCGGTGCAGGGACTCCAGGTGGGCGGCGCGCAGTTCGGTCTCGGCGAGGCGGGCGGCGGTCAGGGCGAGCTGCCGCAGGTAGTGGTGGTCGCCGGTGGCGGGGCCGCTGAGGTCGATCACGCCGGCGGGGCGGCCGGTGCGCGGGTCGCGGATCGGCGCGCCGAAGCAGCTCCAGGTGTGGTGGCTGCGCAGGTAGTGCTCGGCGGAGTGCACCTGGGAGGGCCGGGCGGTGCGGGCAGCCAGGCCGATGGCGTTGGTGCCGACCTCCTCCTCGGACCAGAGCGCGCCCTGTTCGAAGCCGATCGCGTCGACGGCGCGGCGCAGCCGCTGCTCGCCGTCCATCCAGAGGATCCGGGCCTTCGGGTCGGAGACCGCGAGCACCAGCGGCGTGGAGTCGCCGGGCGTGAACAGGGTGGAGCGCAGCACCGGCAGCACCTGGGCCAGGCCGGTGGTGCGGCGCAGCTCCTCCAGTTCGGCGGGCGCCAGCCGGTGGATCTCCCGGGACCGTTCCGGGTCCAGGCCGAGGCGGCGCAGCCGGGACCAGGAGTCCTCGATCTCCGGGCGGACCGCGCAGTCGTCGGGGGCGGGCCGCTCGCCCGCCATGAGCCGGTCGTAGGCCCGGGCGGGGGCGTGCACGCGGGTCGGGCGGAGGCCTCTGGTGCCGTGCTGCATGGGTACCCCCGGTCCTCGACGGTCGGCTGTCAGCGTAGGCCGGTCGACGTGGACACGCCGAGCCGGGGAAGGAAGGTCGTCCGCCCGGTGGCGGCCGGTGCACACTGATCGGTTCAGTGGTGCGGGGCGGGGCGCTCGCCCTGGGCGGTTTCGACGGCGCGGTGCAGGTCGTGGCCGGCCTCGGCGGTGGTGACCGCGGCGGCGGCCAGGCAGCCGGCCAGGGCGAGGGCGGCGAGGGTGCGGGCGGTGCGGCGGCTGCGCGGACGGCCGGGGGTGAGCAGGGCGCGGACCCGGCGGGGCACCGGGCCGCCGGCGGCGGCGGGGGCGAGTCGGGGGCGCGGGTCGGCGGGGGCGCGGGAGGCGGCGAGGGCGGCGCGGCCGATCGCCCGGGCGGTGAGGGCCCGGTCGCCGACCTCGGCGGCGGCGCACTCGTCGGCCCAGCGCTCCAGGTGGTAGCCGAGCGCGCCGCGCAGCGGCCGCAGCGCCGGGTGGCAGGCGGCGGCGTACTCGGCGGCGGCCAGCAGCAGGTGGTGGCGGCCGGCCAGGTGGGCGCGTTCGTGGGCGAGCAGCGCGGCGCGTTCGGGCGCGCTGAGCGCGGCCAGCATGCCGGTGGTGGCGACGATCCGGGGCGGCCGGCCGGGCAGCGCGTAGGCGTCGGCGCGGTGGTCGTCGAGGACGGTGAGCGCGGCCGGGCCGCTGCGGCGCAGCCGGGCGCGCAGCCCGGCGGGGGCGTCGCCGGTGGCGCGGCGGGCCCGGCGCAGGTCGGCCAGCTGGTGGTGGGCGGTGCGGGCGGCGAGCGCGCCGATCACCAGCAGGGCGAGCGCGGCGGCGGCCGCGGCGGGCGCCCACTGCGTCCCGGACAGGGCGTCGGGCAGGCGGCGGGCGGGGGTGAAGTGGGCGAGCGCGGCCGCGTACGGCAGGTGCAGCAGGCCGGTGACGGTGAGCAGGCCGAGTGAGGCCAGCGCGGCGGTGCCGAGGGCGGCGGCGGTGGCGGCCAGGGTGAGCGCGGCGGTGCGCGGGGCGAGCTGTTCGGCGAGCCGGCGGGCCAGCGGCGCGGCGAGCAGCGGCAGCAGCAGCGGGATCCAGACGGCGAGGGTCACGACTGGTCCCCGAGCAGGTCGCGCAGCAGCCGCTCGTCCTCGTCGGACAGGTCGGAGACGAACCGGGCGAGCACCGTGGAGCGGTCGCGGCCGCGGTCGAGTTCGGTGCGCATCCGGCGGGCGGCGAGGCCGTCGGCGTCCTGGACGGTCGGGGTGTAGGCGAAGGAGCGGCCCGCCTTGCTGCGGGCGACGGTGCCCTTCTCGTGCAGCCTGGCCAGGATGGTGGCGACCGTGGTGCGGGCCAGGTCGGCGTCCACGGCGTCCTGCACCTGCTGGGGGGTGAGCGGGGCGCCGGCGGCCCAGAGGGCGGCGAGCACCTGGGACTCCAGCTCGCCCGACGGGCGACGTGCGGGTGAATCCGTCATGTCGCGCGAACCTCCGGCATTCGTCTACAGTCCTGTCGATCGACGTCTACAACACTGTAGACGTGCGGGGGCGGCCGGGGATCGGCCACCCCCAAAGGTAACGGGAGGTCCGCCAGCCTTGCCCCAGTCACTCCTGCTCGCCTCTGCGGCCGAGCCGTCCAGTACGTCCGTTCTGGTACACCTTGTCCCTGTGACTTCGAACGTTCATCCCCCCGCCCGCCTGCTCGCCTACGACGGCAGCGGCATCGACGGCGGCCTCTACACCCGGATCACCGGGTGGGCCGAGGCCGCGCCGCACTGGTTCGACCAACTGGTCACGCAGTGGTCGGCGCTCGGCCTCGGCGTCTTCGCGGTGCTGATGGTGTGGGGCTGGTGGCGGGCCCGGGCCGCCGACTCGACGGTGATGGCCCGGGTGCTGGCCTCGCCGCTGATCGTGGTCGGCGCGTACCTGGTGAACTCGGTGTTCAAGAGCCTGGTCGAGGAGAACCGGCCCTGCCAGCAGATCCCCGGCACCGTCACCCTGGAGGCCTGTCCCGCCCCCGGTGACTGGTCGTTCCCCAGCAACCACACGGTGATCGCGTTCGCCGCCGCCGTCGCGCTCTGGTACGCGGACCGTCGGCTCGGCTGGATCGGCCTGGTCGCCGCCGTGCTGATGGGCGCCTCCCGGGTCTGGGTCGGCGCGCACTACCCGCACGACGTGGCGGTCGGCGCGCTGGTCGGCGTCCTGGTCGCGATCCCGCTGGCGCTGCTCGCCGGGAGGGCCGCACCGCTGGTGGACCGGCTGCGCACCGGCCCGCTCGGCCCCGTCCTCGGTGCCGGAGCGGCCTGACCCTCCCCGCCGGTGGCCCAGGTTGTATGGACAACTCTTGCGGGCGGTTCACCTGACCGACCCGATCCGGACGACCTGCGGCCACCTCGACGCCCCAGCCTGTCCGCATGAAGGTAATCGTCGTAGGAGCAGGCGTGCTGGGCACCATGCACGCCTGGCAGGCCGTCGAGCGCGGCCACGAGGTCGTCCACCTGGAGCGCGAGGCCGAGGCGCGCGGCGCGTCCGTCCGCAACTTCGGACTGGTCTGGGTCAGCGGACGCGCCGCCGGTGAGGAGCTGGAGGTCGCGCTGCGCGCCCGTGAACTCTGGGAGCAGATCGGCGCGCGCGTCCCCGGCCTCGGGTTCCGGCCCAACGGCTCGCTCACGATGGCCCGCACCGAGGCCGAACTCGCCGTCGCCGAAGCCGCCGTCGAGCTGCCCGACGCCGCCGCCCGCGGTTACCGCCTGCTCGACGCCGACCAGGTCCGCGCCGTCAACCCGGCGCTGCGCGGCGACTTCCTCGGCGGCCTGCACTGCACCCGGGACGGCGCCGTCGAATCCCGGGTCGCCCAGCCGGCGCTGCGCGCCGCGCTGGAGGCCACCGGCCGCTACACCTTCCTGCCCGGACGCGAGGTCCGCGAGGTCGTCGGCGCCGCCGCCGTCCGCGACGACCACGGGCAGCTGCACCAGGGCGACCAGGTGATCCTGTGCACCGGCGCCTGGCTCGGCGGCCTGGTCCGCGAACTCGTCCCCGACCTGCCGGTGCGCCGGGTCCGCCTGCAGATGATGCAGACCGACCCGCTCGGCGAGACCCTCACCACCTCGGTCGCCGACGGCGACTCGTTCCGCTACTACCCCGCCTTCGCCGGCCCCGAGCTGGACGCGCTGCGCGCCGTCCAGCCGCAGTCGCCGGTCGCCGCCGAGCACAAGATGCAGCTGCTGATGGTCCAGCGCAAGGACGGCGGCCTCACCATCGGCGACACCCACGAGTACGACCAGCCGTTCGGCTTCGACGTCGTCGAGGACCCGTACGAGCACGTCGCCGAGGTCGCCGAGGCCCTGCTCGGCCGGCCGCTGCCGAAGATCCGCCGCCGCTGGGCCGGCGTCTACGCCCAGTGCGTCGACACCACCCGGGTGGTGCACCGCCAGCAGGTCGCCGACGGCACCTGGCTGGTCACCGGCCCCGGCGGCCGCGGCATGACCTGCTCGCCCGCGATCGCCGAGACCACCGCCGACCTCGCCGGCCTCTGAGCCCACCACTCCCGAACGACTGCAAGGGCAGAACATGACCACGCACGATGTGACCCTGGTGGTGCTCGACATGGCCGGCACCACCGTCGCCGACGACGGCCTGGTGGAGCTCGCCTTCGCCGCCGCCGCCCGCTCCCAGGGCGTCGAGACCGGCAGCCCCGAGCACACCGCGATGCTGGCGCACGTCCGCGCCACCATGGGCGAGTCCAAGATCTCGGTCTTCCGCCACCTGTTCGGCGACGAGGACCGCGCCCAGGCCGCCAACCTGGCCTTCGAGGCCGCCTACGACAGCCTCGTCGACGAAGGCCGCTGCGAGGCGCTGCCCGGCGCCGCCGAGGCGATCGCCGAACTGCGCGGCCGGGGCCTGAAGGTGGTCCTCACCACCGGCTTCGCCCGCACCACCCAGGACCGGATCCTGGACGCGCTCGGCTGGCAGTCCGCGGCCGACCTGACGCTGTGCCCCGCCGACGCGGGCCGCGGCCGCCCCTACCCCGACATGGTGCTCACCGCGCTGCTGCGCACCCGCACCGACTCGGTCCGGCAGATCGCGGTGGCCGGTGACACCGGCTACGACATGCTCACCGGCACCCGGGCCGGCGCGTCCGTGGTGGCGGGCGTGCTCACCGGCGCCCACGACGAGGCCCGGCTGCGGGCGGACGGCGCGACGCACGTGCTCGGCTCGATCGCCGAGCTGCCGGCGGTGCTGCTGGGCTGACGCCCGGTCAGGCGGTGTGTGCGGCCCCGGGGTGGCGTTGACGCCCCGGGGTCGCGCCGGTGCTGGATCCGAGGTAGTTCGCATGCTTGTCTGACGGTATGTCGATGTCATCGAGGTCGGTCGGACTGTTGCTCGTGCTGGGCCTGGCGCTGGCCGCCGGCTGCGGATCGCCCGGCAACGCAGGCAACGGCGGCAGCCCGTCGCCCAGCCCGACGGCCGGCAGCCCCGAGCCGGAGAGCCCGTCGCCCTCGCCTTCACCCTCGGCGTCGCCCTCGCCGTCCCCCTCGCCCTCGCCGTCCCCCTCGGCCTCGTTGACGCCCGCCCCCGCGTCCGCGGCGAGCTCCGCCGAACTGGCCGGACAGCGGATCGTGTACTCCTACCCCGGCACCACGCCGCCCGCCGCGCTGCTGCAGCGCATCCGCGAGGGCCGGGTCGCCGGGGTGATCTTCTTCGCCGAGAACGTCGGCAGCGACCCGTCCGTGCTGCGCACCGCCGTCAACCAGCTGCGGCAGGCCGAACAGCAGGCCCCGAACCCGCGGCCGCTGCTGCTGATGACCGACCAGGAAGGCGGCCTGGTACGGCGGCTGCCCGGCGGGCCCGGACAGTCCGCGAAGGACGTCGGCCGCGCCGCCGACCCGACCGCCGCCGCCACCGCGACCGGCGGGCAGGCCGCCGCGACCCTGGCCGGCTTCGGACTCAACCTCAACCTGGCGCCCGTCCTCGACGTCTACCGCACCCCCGGCGACTTCGCCGACAGCGCCCAGCGCTCGTACAGCACCGACCCCGCCGTCGTGGGCCGGCTCGGCTCCGCGTTCATCAAGGCCCAGCAGGGCGCCGGGGTCGCCGCCACCGCCAAGCACTTCCCGGGGCTGGGCAGCGCGCCCGCCGGGGCCAACACCGACGAGGAGCCGGTGACGCTCAACGTCTCCCTGGACACGCTGCGGACCGTCGACGAGCGCCCCTACCGGGACGCGGTCGCCGCCGACGTCAAGCTGGTGATGCTGTCCTGGGCCGTCTACCCCGCGCTCGACCCCGGCACCCCCGCCGGGATGTCCGGCACCGTCGTCCGCGACGAGCTCCGGGGGCGGCTGAACTACCGGGGCGTCACGGTGACGGACGCGCTGGAGGCGAAGGCGCTCGACCCCGTCGGCAGCACCGCGAAACGGGCCCTCGCTGTCGCCGGGGCCGGTGTCGACCTGATCCTGTGCTCCGCGCGGGACGTCGGGCAGGGCGACCAGGCGGCCGCCGCGCTGGCCGGTGCACTGGACTCCGGGGATCTCGACCGGGACGCGTTCACCGCGTCCGCGGACCGGGTGGAGGCGTTGCGGGGGTCGCTCAAGTAGCTCGGCCGGAAGGCGAGTTGCCGCGGGGCGGGATCAGCGGAAGTAGAGCCAGGTCAGGGCGGCGAGGCAGAGCAGCAGGGCGATCCGCTTGGGCCAGAGGTGCGCCGGGGGCTCGGGCTTGCGGTACGGCAGGGCGATCGGCGGCGGCGGTGGGAGCGGCAGGTACAGGGGCTCCGGTTCGCGCGGGGGCGGGGCGGGGGCGGTGGCGTCCTCCGGGTGGTCCGGCCAGTTCGGGGCCTTGCCGGTGGCCGCGCGGTGGAGGGCGGCGAGACGGCGGCGGGCCGTCGGGGTGGACGGCGGGTTGCGGTCCGGGTCGGGCCAGCGCAGGACCGCGAGGCGGCGGGCCGGGTCGCGGAACTGCTTCTCGAACGCGGCGAGTTCGGTGGTGGTCAGCGAGTCGTCGAGGTAGTTCCAGCGGCCGGCCTGGGGCGGGTCGTACCCGTGGGCGCCGGCGATCGCGAGGCGGATCGTCAGGTCGGTCGGGTAGCTCGACAGCAGGCCGTACAGGCGGCGTCGGGCGAGGCCGTACCGGCACTCGCGCCGGTCGGCGGCGGCCTTGGCCAGGGTGGATTCGACGCTCATGGCAGTGATCGTTCCGGGCCGGCGGGCGGTGCGTCAACGGGCTTTCGGCGGGGCGTCGTCAGTGCGAGGAGCGGAGGTTGAGCAGGACCACGCCCGCGATCACCAGGGCGATGCCGCACCACTGGAGGCGGCCCAGCGACTCGCCGAAGAAGGTCGTGCCTATCGCGGCGACGGCCGCGGTGCCCGCGCCCGACCAGACGGCGTAGGCGACGGACACCGGGATGTGCTTGAGGGCGCGGCCCAGCAGGAAGAACGACAGCACGTAGCCGACGGCGACGGCGAGGCTGGGCCACAGCCGGGAGAAGCCCTCGGTGAGCTTCAGCAGGCTGGTGGCGCAGACCTCGCTGGCTATCGCGAGCGCGAGCAGCAGGTACGGCATCAGGAACTCGTGAGGGCGCCGAGGAACGCGAGGTCCGCGTGTTCGAGGCTGTCGAGCACGGTGATGCCGTCGGCGGCCGCGATCGGGACGGTGGACGGGACGGCCAGGACGGCGCAGCCGGCGGCGTGCGCGGAGGCGACGCCGGTGGGGGTGTCCTCGACGGCGACGCAGGCGGCCGGGGCGAGACCGAGACGCGCGGCGGCGGCCAGGTACGGGTCCGGGGCGGGCTTGGTGCGGGGGGTGTCCTCGGCGGCGAGAGTGGTGGTGAACCAGTGCGGGCCGAGAGCGTGCAGGACGAGATCGACGACGCGGCGGGGGGAGGCGGAGACCAGGGCGGCGGGGATCTGCGCCTCGCGGAGGGCCGAGAGCAGCGCGAGGGCGCCGGGGCGGGGGACGATCTCGGCCTCGACCTTGGCGGCGAAGGCGTCGTTGAGGTGCTCGATCAGCTCGGACTCGGCGCGGGTGGTGCGGCTGGAGCGGTACAGGTGGGCCGCGGTGTGCTCGACGGCCTGGCCGAGGACGTCCGGGAGGTCGGCGTCGGTGAGGGTGAGGTCGAGTTCGGCGGCGAGTTCGGCCGCGGCCTGCCACCAGAGGTGCTCGGTGTCGACCAGGGTGCCGTCCATGTCGAACAGGACGGCGGCGGGGTGGGATGCAGGCATGGCGGTACCTTACGTGGGCATGTCGGGCCAGGGCGTGGGACGGGGCCCTGGCGGGGCGTGGAGGTTGAGGATCGGGAAAGCGCTGCGTGGTGCAACTGGCTGTTGGCGGGCAGGTTTTGGGCCGGTGTCTTCCGCTTCGCGCAGTTCCCCGCGCCCCTGGCGGGGCACGAAGGTTGAGGGTCGGGAAAGCGCCGCGTGGTGCAACTGACGGCCGGTGGGCGGGCCTTAGACCAGCGCGTTCTCGCGCAGTTCTGGCGGGCAGGGAGGTGTCCCCACGCGCGCCTGGCGGGGCGTCAGGGGGTGGCGCGGTCGACGAGGACGGGGCGGGGCGGGAGGGTGAGGGTGGCGTGGGTGCCGAGGGGGAGGGTGGTGGCGGTCTCGGTGGGGACGTCGGACTTGATCTCGGTGCCGTCGGCGAGGCGGACGGTGAGGCGGGTGACGGCGCCGAGGAAGGAGGCGGCGACGACCTGGGCGGGGCCGTCCGCGGCGGGGGTGAGTTCGACGTTCTCGGGGCGGACCAGGACGTGCAGGTCGCCGTCGGCGGGGAGGTCGCCGTCGACGGGGTGCCGATGGCCGAGGACCTCGACCTGGCCGTCGGCCGTGCGCGAGCACGGGATACGGCTCATGGTGCCGACGAACTCGGCGACGAACGCGGTGGCCGGCCGGGAGTACAGCTCGGAGGGCGTCGCGCACTGTTCGAGCTGTCCGGCGCGCAGGACGGCGACCCGGTCGGCCATCGAGAGGGCCTCTTCCTGGTCGTGGGTGACGAACAGGGTGGTGATGCCGAGTTCCTGCTGGAGGCGGCGGATCTCCTCGCGGAGCGAGAGGCGGACCTTCGCGTCGAGCGCGGACAGCGGCTCGTCGAGGAGCAGGACGCGCGGCTGGAGGGCGAGGGCGCGGGCGAGGGCGATGCGCTGCTGCTGGCCGCCGGACATCTGGTGCGGGTAGTGCTCGGCGCGCTGCGGCAGGCCGACGAGTTCGAGCAACTCGTGGGCGCGCTTGCGGCGTTCGGCCTTGGCGACGCCGCGCATGCGGAGGCCGAAGGCGACGTTGTCGGCGGCGGTGAGGTGCGGGAAGAGGCTGTAGGACTGGAACACCATGCCGGCGTCGCGCTTGTGGGCGGGGATTCGGGTGATGTCCTCGCCGTCGACCAGGACCTCGCCGGAGTCGTGGGTCTCGAACCCGGCGAGGATGCGCAGCGCGGTGGTCTTGCCGCAGCCGGACGGGCCGAGCAGGGCGAGGAGTTCGCCCGGTTCGACCGTCAGGTCGAGGCCGTCGAGGGCGGTGGTGGTGCCGAACTGCCGCCGCAGGGAGCGGAATTCGACGGTGGCGCTGGTGGTGGTGCGTCCGGCGGGGGCGAGGGTGGCGGTGCTCATGGGTGGTGGTCTCCGGGAGAGGCTCAGGAGGCGGTGGCGGTCTTGTGGCGGCGCTCGCGGCCGGCGGCGGCCAACAGGAGCAGCAGCACCCAGGTGATCAGCAGGCTGAGCACGGACACCGCGACGGACATCTGGCCCTGGCTGTTGCCGACCGAGTAGATCCACACGGCGAAGGGCTGGTAGCCGAGGATCGAGGCGGTGGTGAACTCGCCGAGGACCAGGGCCAGGGTGAGGAAGGAGGCGTTCAGCAGGGCGCCGCGCAGGTTCGGCAGGATCACCTGGACGACCGCGCGCGGCCAGCTCGCGCCGCAGTTGCGGGCGGCCTCGACCAGGGTGCGGACGTCCACGGCGCGCAGGCCGGAGTCCAGGGCGCGGTAGGCGAGCGGCAGGGCCATCAGCACGTAGGCGATCACCAGGACCAGCGGGAACTCCGGCTGCTGGACGAACACGAAGGTCTGGAAGAACGGGGTGTCCATCAGGTAGTCCGGGCCCCAGCGGAGCACGCCGATCAGGCCGGCGGTCAGGGCGACCGGCGGCACCACCAGCGGCAAGGTGCAGACCACTTCGAGCAGCGGGCGGAGCTTCGGCGAGCCGAGCCGGACCGCGATCATGGCGGGCACCAGCAGGAGCAGCAGCACCACGACGGTGACGACGGCGAGTTCCAGGGTGAGCACCAGGCTGTCGGTGAAGCCGGGGGCGGAGATCAGGCCGGTGTAGGCGTCGAAGGCGATGGTGCCGTTGACGTCGTCGATGGAGAACCACACCGAGGCGGCCATCGGGATCAGGAAGTACAGGCCGGCCAGCAGCAGGACCGCCCCGCGCCAGACCCGCAGACGGGAGATCAGCTGAGCCATCGGGCACTCCGACGCTGGAGGGGCAGGTACACGGCCATCACCAGGACGGCGACGATGATCATGTCGAGGCTGAGCGCCAGCGCCAGGTTGCCCTGGCCGACCAGCACGTTGCCGGACAGCGCGTCGGCGATCTGCCGGCTGATCAGCGGGACGGTCGCGCCGACCATCGCGGCGGCGGTGGCGTACGCGGCGAACGCCGAGCCGAACAGCAGCACGAAGCCGCCGAGCAGGGACGGGAAGAGGATCGGCAGCGCGACGTGCCGCCAGTACTGGAGGCTGGTGGCCCGGTTGTTCTGGGCGGCCTCGCGCCACTGGACCCGCAGGCCCTCCAGGGCCGGGGTGATGGTGAGGACCATCAGCGGCACCAGGAAGTACAGGTAGGCGACGGTCAGGCCGGTGAAGCTGTACAGCGACCAGCCGTGGTCGGTCAGGTGGAACATCTTGGTCAGCTCACCGGCGTTGCCGAGGGTCGCGACGAACGCGAACGCCAGCGGCAGGCCGCCGAAGTTGGCGAGCACGCCGGAGGCGGTCAGCACCGCCTCGCGCAGCACCCGGAACCGGGAGGTGAGCACCGCCTGTGCGATCGGGACGCCGACGACGGTGCCGATCAGCGCGGTGAGCGCGGACAGCTTCACGCTGGAGACCAGGGCCGTCCAGTAGGCGCCCTGCACCGAGTCGGTGACGTTGGCGGTGGTGAACGAGCCCGCGCCGGTGTCCGCGTCGCTGGAGACGGTGAACGCCCCGGTGACGATGGCGACGGCGGGCAGGCCGAAGCCGATCAGGAAGAACACCAGCAGCGGGACGGTGGCCAGCCAGGACTTGCCGCGCAGCAGGCGGCGTCCGGCGGCCTTAGGGGCGGAGCTCCGGAGGGTGGAGCTCGGCGGGGTGGAGTTCGGGAGGGTGGGGGAGTTCGTGGCGGTGCCCGCGGCCCCCGGGCCGCCGCTGAGGTCAGCGGCGGCCGGGGCCGGCACCGGGGTGGGAGCCGTGGTCATTTCGGTGATCAGCCCGCGATCGCCTTGGCCCAGTTCTCGGTCACGACCTTCTTGGCCGCGTCGATCTGCTCCGAGGACGGGAAGGTGGTGAACGGCTTCTCGACGACCGGCAGCTTGGCCGCGGCGGCGGTGTCCAGGGTGCCGTCCTTCTTCATCGCGTCGAACAGCGCCGGGGTGGCGTAGCCGCCCATGAAGCCGTTCTGGCCCTCGGCCGAGTACAGGTACTCCATCCACAGGCGGGCGGCCGCCGGGTGCGGCGCGTCCTTGTTGATGGCCTGGTTGTAGAACTGGGCGTAGGAGCCGTCCGAGGGGATCGACACCTTCCAGTCGACGCCCTTGCCCTTGAACTCGTCGGTGTAGCCGGCGTTCAGGTACGACCAGTCGATCGAGATCGGGGTCTCGCCCTTCTCGACGGTCGCCGGGGTGGACTCGACCGGGTTGAAGTTGCCGGACTGCTTCAGCTTGGCGAAGAAGTCGATGCCGGGCTGGATGTTGTCCAGCGAACCGCCGTTGGCCAGCGCGGCCGCGTACACGCCGCCGAACGCCGAACCGGACTTGGTCGGGTTGCCGTTCAGCGCGACCTGGCCCTTGTACTCGGGCTTGAGCAGGTCGGCGAAGGTCTTCGGGCAGTTGGCGACCTTCTTGGCGTCGCAGCCGATCGAGACGTAGCCGCCGTAGTCGTTGACCCGCAGACCGGCCGGGTCCTTCATGGTGTCCGGGATCTTGTCGAAGGACGCGACCTTGTAGGGGGCGAGGATGCCCTCCTTGGCGGCGGACAGCGCGAACGCCGAACCCAGGTCCAGGGTGTCGGGCGCGCGGTCCTGGCCCTTGCGGGACTTGACCGCGTTGATCTCGTCCTGGCTGGAGCCGTCCGGGTTCTCGTCCTCGATCTCGATGCCGTACTTCGCCTTGAAGTCGTCCATCAGCTTGCCGTAGTTGGCCCAGTCGCGCGGGAGGGTGATGACGTGCAGCTTGCCCTCCTTCTTCGCGGCGGCGACCAGGCCGTCCATGCCGCCGAAGTCGGCCAGCGAGGTGGCGGTCTTGGCGTTGCCCGCACCGCCCTTGGCGTCGCCGGACTTGGCGGTCGAGCCGGCGGAGCCGCAGGCGGACAGGGAGAGCGCGGCAGCGGTCAGCACGGCCGCGAGGGCGGCGGCGCGGTGGCGGTGCACGGTCACGGGAGGGTCTCCTGGAGGAAGTGGAGCTGCAGAGATCACAAGAGGGTGTTCGGTGCGCGGCGCGGCATGTCCGCGGCCAAGTTGGCCAGCCAACTTCCGTCGCCCGAGCTAAGTACGCCCGAGGCCGGTGACGGGAAAGTGAACGGACGGCCCAGTACAGGGGGCGGCTGTCGGAACGGTCGCGCCCCGCGCCGGAGGGCGCGGCAGCAGCGGCTACAGTCAATGGTGTACGCGCGATCACAGCGCGGACACAGCCCAATCTCCTTACCAGTCAAGGGACTCGACGCACGTGGCACCCGACCAGGACAGCGCCGCCGGCTCGCTCTACCGCAAGGTGGCCGCCGACCTGCGCGAAGCGATCACCTCCGGCTCGTTCGGCGACGCCGGACGACTGCCGGCGGAGGGCGCCCTCGCCGAGCAGTACGGCGTCTCCCGCGGCACCGTCCGGCAGGCCCTCGCCCTGCTGCGCGCCGACGGCCTGGTCACCTCCCGCCGCGGCACCCGCCGGGTCGTCCTCGGCAGCGCCCGCGTCCAGTCCTTCTCCGAACTGCTCTCCTTCACCCACTGGGCCCGCTCCATGGGCGAGGAACCCGGCGGCCGGCTCGAATCCATGGTCCGCCGCCCCGCCGACGCCGCCGAACGCGAACACCTGCGCCTCGAACCCGGCACCGAGGTCTACGCCATGCTCCGGCTGCGCACCCTCTCCGGCACCCCCGTCATGGTCGAACGCACCGTCTACCCGCCCCGGGTCGGCGAACTCGTCGCCCAACTCCCGCCCGACGCCGTCTCCCACACCGAACCGCTGCGCGAACACGGCATCCTGTTCAGCGACGCCGACCACACCATCGACGTGGTCGGCGCCAACGCCGACGACGCCCGCCTGCTCGGCTGCCGGCGCGGCAGCCCGCTGCTGCGCGAGAAGCGCCGCACGACGGACCCCACCGGCACGCCCGTCGAGTGGTCCCAGGACCGGTACCTGCCCGGGACGGTGGCGTTCTCGATCCACAACTCCCTTGCGTCGTCGGCGCTTTCGCGGCACGCCCGGGAGAACGACTGAAATTCGGGTGCGGCCGTCCTGCGGGTGGGCGACCATCGGCGGATGACCGACATCACCCGCATCAGCCCCGCCGAACTCCACCCGACCGGCGGCTACGCCCACATCACCGTCGTCGAAGCCGGCCGCACCGCGCACCTGGCCGGGCAGTGCCCGATGGACCGCCACGACGTCCTGGTCGGCGAGGGCGACCTGTTCGCGCAGATCGACCAGATGGTCGCCAACTCGCTGGTCGCCCTCGGGGCGGTCGGGGTCGGCCCCGAGCGGGTGGTGCGGTCGGTGATCTACGTGGTGAGCGACCGGGCGGAGGAACTCGCCGCCGCCTGGGACCACCTGCAGGCCGGGCCGCTCGCGCCCGCATTCGCCACCGCCGGCACGCTGCTGGGCGTCACCGCGCTCGGCTACCGCGGCCAGTTGGTGGAGATCGACCTGACGGCGGCGCTGCCCGAGTGACCGGACGCCGCCACTTCTGCCGGTAGGGCGCCGTGACGGGGACTGCCTTGGGCGTGCCCTGCCTAGCTCCGGGACAGGACGGTGTCGGTCCAGCGGCGGAGCAGGGTGAGCAGGGCGGTGAGGCGGCGGATGCCGCCGGGGAAGGCGGGGAGGAGCAGGACGGCGGGCAGGCAGGCCACCGTCACCAGGATCACGGGGAGCAGGGCCAGGGCCACGACCACTGCGCGCTGGCAGGCGGCGAGCTGTCGGACGACTGCGGTGAACATCAATGGGCCTTTCACTGCGGGGGGTTGAGGATTTCTCCTAGTCTTCGACGCAGGTCGAGGGTTGCGCCAGGCGCAACGGGTTGCCACTTTCCGGCAACGGCCGGGGAGGGGAGTCGGGTCGATGACGCTCGAACCGCGGGGCGGGGGGCCGGAAGTCGCGGCGTTCACGGCCTTCCTGGAGCAGTTGTTCCAGGCGCTGGGGATCTCGCTCACCCGCTACGCGGCCCGCTGCAACCGCGACAAGGGCAGCGTCTCGCGGTACTTCAGCGGGGCGCGGATCGCCCCCAAGGACTTCGTGGACGAGCTGCTGCGGCAGGTCGCCGAGACCACCGGGGAGTCCGTCACCCCGGAGGTGCAGGAGCACGTCCACCGGCTGCGGATGGCGGCGTTGCAGGTGCGCAACGCCTCGCGGCACGAGGTCGAGGAACTGCGCGACCGACTGGGCGCGGCGGAACGCGACTTGCAGTTGGCGGGGGTGCGGGAACGGTACCTGCTGCGCTCGCTGGAGGCGACCGAGGCGCAGGCACACCAGGCCGAACAGCGCTACCGGCAACTGGAGGCCGACCGGGCCGCGGCGCGGTACGGGGCCGGGCCGGGGGAGTTGGAGCGCTGGGCGGACGGGCCCGAGACGGAGCATGCGCGCGAGGAACTGCGGGAGCTCAGGCGGGAGTTGGACCTGCTGCGAACCGAGCTGGCGCGGGCCCAGGAGCTGCGGCACGACGCGGAGGACCAGTGCGTTCGGTTGGAGGCGCGGTTGCTGGCGGCGGAGGCCGCGCTCGCCACCCAGCGGGCGCGGCACGAGCGGGAGTTGAGGTACCGGGCGGAGTTGGAGTCGCCGGCGGCGGTGCTCGGCCGGGAGTTCGCGCGCAAGGTCGGGACGAAGCCGGATCTGCTCGCCACCGCGACCGAGCTCTGCGAAGTGTTCGTCCCGGGCTGGGCGACGTCCGCCAAGGTGTTCCTGCGGTCCGCGTACCTCGGAGTCCCCGGCCAGGACACGTCATTGATGGCTTTCCAGTCGGGCGACGACGAGTTCGACAATCCGGGGCGTCTGTTCGGGGAAGCGAGGCGAGTGCTTCGGGACGGCGTTCCGTCGCTCGCCTCGGTACCCGGAGAGCTGGACGAAGAACTGGTGCATTCGACGCTGACACTGCCGCTGTCCGTCCGGGGCGAGGTGTTCGGGGCGCTCCAATTCGTCCGGGAGCCTGGACGGTTGCCGTTCGAGCGGGCCGACATCGAGCTGCTGTCGGGGCTTGCGGAACGTGGCGCGCTGCTACTGGACAGTGCCCGGCTGTACCAGGCGGAGGGCCGGCTGGCGTCGGCCCTGCAACGGTCGATGATCCCGACCGAGCCGCCGCGCATCCCCGGGACCCGGATCGCCCACCGCTACCTGCCGGGCGACGGGGAAGCCGGGGCCGGCGGAGACTGGTTCGATGCGATCCAACTGCCGGGCAGCCGGGTGGCGTTGGTGATCGGCGACGTGATGGGCCACGGGCTGCCCGCCGCGCAGGCGATGAGCCGACTCCGGGCCGGGGTGCAGGCGTTCGCGGCGCTCGACCTGCCGCCCGGCCAACTGCTACGCCACCTCGACAACTTGGCCCACACCCTGGGCGACGACCACCTCGCCACCTGCCTGTACGCCGTCTACGACCCGATCAACCGGACCTGCGAGGTCGCCTCGGCCGGGCACACCCCGCCGGTGCTGGTGCATCGGGACGGTCGGGGCGAGCTGCTTCCGGTTCCGCCGGGAGCGCCGATCGGGGTCGGCGGGATTCCGTTCGTTCCGCAGAAGTTGACCGTCCCGGACGGCTCGATGCTGGTGATGTGCAGTGACAGCCTGGTCGACGGGCTGGCCGAGCTGTGCGGCGAGCTGATCGGGCCGGCCGACGACCCGGACGACGCCTGCACCCTCCTGTTGGGTGCGCTGCCGGACCGGCGGGACGACGTGGCCCTGCTGGCGGCCCGGTTGGACGGCATTCCGCAGGACAGGGTGGCGGCCTTCGTGGTGCCGCTCCACCCCACCGCCGTGCGGATGGTCCGACGGTGGGTGCGGGCCCGGCTCGAACAGTGGGGGCTGGACCATCTGTCGTTCACCGCCGAACTGCTGGCCGGCGAGCTGGTGACCAACGCCCAGCGAGTGGCCCACCTGCCGATCGACCTCCAACTGGTCTGCACCGACCGGCTGTTGATCGAGGTCTGCGACGACGACCACGAACTCCCGGCGCTGAACGACGACGACCCGCTCGCCGACAGCGGCCGCGGCCTGCTGCTCGTCAGCCGGCTCGCCGACCGCTGGGGAGCGTCCCGGAAGACGGTCGGCAAGGTGGTCTGGTTCGAACTGGGGGTCGGTCGTGATCAGTAGGGGCGTCGGGCCGGAGTTGCGCCGGGCCGCCGTCGTGGCGCTGTGCGCGCTCGGACGGAGTCGCGACGCGGGCGACCGTGCGGATGCCGGGTGCGGCCTGGCGGCGTTCGCCGAACTGCCGGAGGCGGTCGAGGCGTTGCTGGCACTGGTGCTCGACCCCGATGACACCTTCGTCACCAGGGCGACGACGGGCGCGTTGCTGCGGCGGATGGACAGGGCCGGGCTCGCGGTGGTCGCGTCCGCACTGGCGGTCGCCGAACCGGGTCACGGGGACTGGATCGCGACCGCAGTCGTGGACGTGCTCGGCGTCTTCGCCGATGACTGGGACGACGCGGCTCGGTGGTGCGACAAACTGTCGCAGGACGCCGACCAGCGCGTCGCCCGGGGAGCGCGGGAGCTGCGCGGGATCCTGGCCGGGATCGAGCCGGTGCTCCGGCCCGTGCAGTGAGTCGTGCTGGTCCCGCCCTGCTCGTCCCGGTCCCGGTCGTGCAGGAGGCTCCAGGTGCGATGCGGCGAGGGCGGGCCTGGACCCGGGGGTTTCGGTCGGGCCGGGCCGCCTCGATTTCCTGTGGTGCGTGAACAGCATGGGTCGGACGCTATGAGCCGGGACGCCCGTTCCACCCGGCCCGAAAGTCAATCGGCACCCCTGGCCAGGGTCAGGGTTGACAGCGGTTCATCCCATCAACTCCAGCAGCAGCGGCCGGAATTCGGCGAACGTCGGGGTTTCGGCCGACGGGTCCTTCGCGGCCTCGTCCCACCGTCGGACGGCGACCGCGTCGGTGGCGAACGGGCCGGCGGCGAACTCCTCGGCCTCGGCGGGGGTCATCGGGCCGCCCTGGAGGCCGAGGGTGTGGACGGAGGCGGGGGAGAGCTTGGCGAAGTAGTCGGGTTCGACGGCGCAGAGGTAGCGCTTGGCGGGGACGTGCAGGCGGACGGGCTCGGTGACGGCCGGGGCGAAGAAGCGGGAGAGCCGGGCGGCGGCGGTCGCGCCGTGGCGGTTGTCGGCGCCGGCCATCAACTCCAGTCCGCTGCCGTGGAAGTGGCCGATGTCGTGCAGCAGCGCGGCGGCCACCAGCGCCGGCGGGGCACCCGCGGCGCGGGCCAACTGGCCTGCCTGGAGCATGTGTTCGGCCATGGTGACGGCCTCGCCCAGATACTCGCCGGCGCCCTCGCCCGCGAACAGCGCCTCCAACTCGTCGAGGGCGGCGACGTTGCGCCGCAGCACGGACAGGGTCGAGGAGAGCGAGTCGAGGTCGGCGTAGCAGCCCTGCAGGTGGCGGCCGCCGGCCTGCTCGAAGGCGGTGCGGGCGTGCAGCAGGCGGGTGTTGTCGAAGATCAGGCAGTCGCCGGGGCCGAGGCGGAACTCCAGCTGGAGGGCCGGGCGCAGGGTGATCTCCGCGAACCGCCGGTACGCGGCGTAGAAGGCGTCGAGCTCGGCGCCGTCGAGGGTGCGAATGGTGTCGATGGAGCGGTTGTTGAAGCGGACCTCGCGGATCGCGCCGCGCGGGTCGAGGCCGATCATCGGCAGCTCGGCGGCCAGGTCGGCGGTGCGGTCGCGGTAGCGGAACGGCACCGGCGTGCGGGCGAGCAGCGCGAACGCCTCCGGGTCCTCCTCGCGCAGCAGCGCGGCCGCGCGGAAGCCGTCCACCAGGCCGGAGTCGCCGCCGGCGGCCTCGTTGCGCAGGCAGTGCAGCAGCTGGAGGGTGGGGACGGGGTCACGGTACGGGTTGTCGGTGTGCGGGGCGATGGCGGCGTCGGTGAAGGCGAAGTTCACCGCGTCGGGCTCGACCCGGACGTCGAACAGCTCGCCGTAGTTGGTGTCCCGGACGTAGCCGAAACTCCGTGCCACGGCCAGGACTTGACGCTCCTCGACGGGGACGCCGCGGAGTACCGCGAAGCCGGAGCGGCGGACGGCGGCGAGGACGGCGATCTTCTCCTCCGGGTCGGCCAGGTAGGTCGACCAGTCGGCCTCGGGCAGGCCGCGGGCGAAGTCGGCGGCCTCCCACAGGCGCTTGCCGTGCTCGGTGCGGTGGTCGCCGCTCTCGTCGGGCGTGTTCCAGTCGGTCGGGTAGTGCGAGCGGTGGCCGTCGGACCACAGCACGCTCAGGCCGGTCGCGTCCTCGACGGCCTCGGCGGCGGTCAGGTCGTCCGGCAGGTCGCCGATCTGGAACCGCTTCTGCCCGCTGCGCGGGTTGCGGCACTCGGCGCACGGGCAGTTGTCGCGCAGCCAGTAGGGGTTGGGGACGGGGACGGACATCGGAGCAGCCTCCAGTTGTACAGACAACTTCGCGGGGGCCCTCAGCCAAGTGCCCGCTTGCGTCCGCCGGTTGCCCAGCCGGTGAACGGTCGGCCACCGGCAGCCGAACCCTGTCCGTGGGGTGCGTTAGCGTGCCGGGCATGACGCTCGATCTCGCCCGTGACCTCGCCCGCGACCTGTCCCGGGACCTGCCCGCCGCCCTCGCCGACCGTGCCGCCGCGTGGCGGCTGATCGCCGACATCGCCGCCTTCTGGGGCGCGCCGCTGACCCCCGACGGCGGCTGGAGCGACGTCCGACTCGACGCGGCCGAGGCCCGGTTGGGCCTGAAACTGCCCGCCGCGCTGCGCGAGGCGTACCGGCTGCTCGGCAACCGCCCCGACCTGACCAGCAACCAGGACACCCTGCTGCCGCCCGAAGAGCTGTACATCGACCAGGACTGCCTGGTGTACCGGGTCGAGAACCAGTCCTGCGCCTACTGGGGCATCCCGCTCACCGCGCTCGACCAGGAGGACCCACCGACCGTGGCCTGGCCGGACGTCGCGCCGTCCGTGCAGCTGGAGATCACCCCGTGGACGGCCCGCTTCTCGGCCGAGTGCCTGGGCATCGTGCTCGCCGAACCGCTGCTCGACGACAGCGCACACGTGGACGGCGCCGAGGTCGATCCGGCCGACCTGACCGCCTGGACGGAACTGCCGCGCGTGCACGCCGACGGCGTCGACACCCGCTTCTTCGCCCGGCCGGACGCCCTGCTGGTGCTCCAGGAGGGCGCCTGGCTGGCGGTGCGTGCGGTGGACGAGGAGGCGCTGGACGCGATCTGCGAGGAGCTTCCGGCACCCTGGCTCGAACACTGACTCAGAAGCTGTGCACCGACCGCCAGGCGTCGAGAGCGGCCACGGTGCGCTGTCCGACGACGGTGGGGGCGACGGCCGGCCCGAGCCGGGTCATCGCGTGGACGACGTCGATGAAGGGGGAATCCAACAAGGCCTGCGCCAAGCGGTCGGCGTGCGGGTCGTCGTCCTGGATCAGAACGAACCAGTCGCGGATGTTGGAGCAGGCGCGGTCGAAGGCGTCCAAGCGGCCCTTGACCAGATCTCTCCGGTTGAGGCCGAACACGTCGATCGTCTGCTGCCCCTTCGGGGAGTCGTTCACCGCCAGATACTCGCCGCTCCTCAGCAGCAGCACCAGATGGTCGGCAGGGTCCTCGACAGTCGGATCGACAAGCAGACATGCGCCGTCCTGGTCGACCGGGTAGCGCGACCTCTTGGCGTTGCTGTTGCAGTAGGAGCAGGCAAGAAGGTGGTTCGCCCAGACGAACGTCCGCAGCGGCGCCTTCTCGATCGGCTGAAAGTGGTCGATGTCGGTGGCTCGGCTGTCGTCGCAGTACATGCACCGGACATTGCCGCGGGCCATCGGCTCCAGTGCGTCTCGGACGTGCTTCTTCGGCCTGGCGGCTCTCACCCACAGGTCACGTGCCGCTTTCGAACTGCCGCCCGCGTCCGAGACACGGCCGCTCCACTTGGTCAGCAGCGTCTCGGCGTTCGTCGGCAGCGGTATCCGCCGGAGCGGGATCACCGGTCCTGCTCCAGCCGGGCGGACACCTCGGCCACCCTGCTGGACAGTGAACTCGTGAGCAGTTCGGCCAGGTTGTGGTACTCGGTGATCTCGTCCTCGGAGGCGGTCTCGGCGTACACCTTGCTCTCCAGTGCGACCAGCCGCCTCCGCTGCTGCTCGGCGCGGCTGGAGTAGGGCGTCTCCAGGCCGAAGAGCTCCGAGAGCACCGCGTCGTCCCCGCTGCCGTAGACGACTCGTCGATAGAGGTCGTCGTCGACGACCGCGGCCGGCTGCTGCTCGTCCACCCCGGGCAGGCGGATCAGGCTCCTCGGGTCGGCGGCCTGACAGATGTAGGGACTGTGGCTGGTGACGATGAACTGGATGTTCGGGAAGTGTTCCTGCAGCCAATCGCCGATCTTGCGCTGCCAGGTGACGTGCAGATGCGCGTCGACCTCGTCGATCAGCACGACACCGGGCGAAGCGATTGCGAGGCCCCCGTTGCCGGTCCCCATGAAGGACAACGAGCCGTAGGTGTGGTGGAGTTGACGGACGATGTCGAGGACCAGCGCTGCCACCGTCCGGTAACCGTCACTCATCTCCTTCAGCGGGAAGCGTCTGCCCTCCTTGCCCGTCTCGGCGACCCACAAGCCGTCCGCTGTCACGCGCTGAATCTGGTACTGGTCCGGCAGCAGGCCGTCTCCCAGCAGGTCGAGCACGATGTCGAGCAGGCCTTCGGCGACGCCTTCCCGGGTGCCCTCCTCGAACGCCCGCAGGCGCAGGTCGATCAGCCAGGCCACCCCTTCGGCCAGAGACGCATCCTCGTGGAAGAGAGTGGCCAGACGGCCTCTCGGCCCCTGGTTCATCATCAGACGCTGGGCCTCGCTGGATCCGCCGGTGAGACGCCGGAACGGCCCGTAGCCCGCGTAGAACCAGCCGACCGGGTTCTCCGCCCACGGGCCGCGGGGGCCGTTCTTGATCCTGGGTGTCAGGGTGTCCAGGACCGGCCGGGCACCGTGGTCCTGTTCGGTGGACGGGGGCGTCCACCGCAGCCCCAATGAGATCTCTCGCTGGGGCGTGTTCCCGGGGCCCACGAAGCCGTCCAGGGACGGTTCATGGGTGACATGGACCTCCACCTCGCCCTTCTTGGCGCCGGTGGTGACCCAGCCGGTGAAATCCGTCACCAGGGACCGGGCGACGCCTGGGCCGCAGAGTGCCAGCGCGATCGCCTGGAGCACCGTGGACTTGCCCGAGCTGTTGCGTCCGGCCAGGACCGTCCAGCCGCTCTTCCCCTCCAGGCGCAGGTCCACGGCCCGCTTCCCGCTGAAGCCCTTGACGTTCCTGAGCTGGACTCTGGTGACGTACACCCGCACTCCCTCTTCACTTCGGCGGCCGACGCGGTCTCGGCGCAGGCCGCCGAGTGCCGATCAGGCTCTCACGAGACCTAGCCGCACCTGCCGGTTCGCTCCTGATCGACGGTGTCGGGCCGTCAGATCGCCCGCTCCCAGGCCTCGGTGGCCGCCGTGACCGCCGGGGCGGCGGGGGTGGCGGTGGCCTGGGCGAGGGCTTCGAGGGTGGCGATGACGGTTTCGGCGGTGGCGGCCGGGCCGTAGTGGTTGAGGCGGAGCATGCGGGAGGCCAGTGCGCCGCCGCCTGCCTGGATCGGCAACTGCGGGGCGTGGCGGTGGAGTTCGGCGGCGAGCTCGGTGGCGTCCAGGCCCTCGGGGGTGCGCAGGGTTGTGGCGACCGGGGCGGCGTGCTCGGCGAGGCGGACGTACGGGGTGACGGTGCCGAGCGCGGTGGCGCCGGCGCGGGTGGCGGCGGCCGCGGCGCGGTGCCGGGCGATGACCGCGTCGAGGCCCTCGGCGGTGATCGCGTCCAGGCAGGCGTCCAGCGCGAGCATCTCCAACTGGGCGGGGGCGTGCGGCAGTTGGGTGCGGCCGGCGTCGGTCCAGCGGGCCTTCCAGTCGAGCAGCGAGAGGTAGGAGCGGCGCGGTGCGGCCGGGTTGGCCTCGATCCGCTGCCAGGCCCGCTCGCTGACCGAGACCGCCGAGACGCCGGCCGGGCCGCCCATCGCCTTCTGGCCGCCGATCACGCACAGGTCGATGCCCCAGGCGTCGGTCAGCAGCGGCTCGGCGGCCACCGAGGCCACCGCGTCCAGCATCAGCAGCGCACCGTGCTCGCGCACCACGGCGGCGATGTCGGCGACCGGGTTGGTGTTGCCGGTGGCGGCCTCGGCGTGCACCAGCGAGACGAAGTCGATCTCCGGGTTGGCGCGCAGCGCGTCCGCGACCTGCTCGGCGGTGACGGCGGCGTCGAACGGCGCGGCCAGGTCCACCACCTTGGCGCCCGCGTCGCGCAGCCAGCCGCCGAAGGTCTGGCCGTACGGGCCGGTGATGATGTTCAGCGCGGTCGAGCCCGGGTGCGCCGCGCCCTTGATCGCCGCCTCCAGCGGCAGCAGCGCCTCGCCCTGGGTCACGATCACGTCGGCCTCGGTGTGCAGCAGCGCCGCCACCTTGTCCTCGATCGCGGCGAACCGGGCGGCGGTCATCGGCGGGAGGTCGAGCAGCATGCGGGAAGACCTTTCGGGCAGCGGAGGGATTTCGCCGGGGCGGCACGGGAGGTCCGCCGTCGAACAGTCTGCCGCAGATCGTCCTGTGCGCCCGCACAGGCGCCGAGTACAGTGCCAGGCATGACCGACGGTGGGGTGCTGCACATCAGGGGCCGGGTGCTGGTCGGACCGGACGACGTCCGGGACGAACTCTGGGCGGTGGACGGCCGGGTGACCTTCGAGCGGCCCGCCGCCGAGCCCGCCGCGACCCTCACCGGCTGGGCGATGCCCGGCCTGGTGGACGCCCACTGCCATGTCGGCCTGGACGCGCACGGCGCCGTCGACCGGGCCACCAGCGAGAAGCAGGCCCTCACCGACCGGGACGCCGGCACCCTGCTGATCCGCGACGCCGGCTCCGCCGCCGACACCCGGTGGATCGACGACCGCGACGACCTGCCGAAGATCATCCGGGCCGGGCGGCACATCGCCCGCACCCGCCGCTACATCCGCAACTACGCGCACGAGATCGAGCCCGGCGACCTCGCCGCGTACGTCACCGCAGAGGCCCGGCGCGGCGACGGCTGGGTCAAGCTGGTCGGCGACTGGATCGACCGCGGCGCCGGCGACCTCGCCGCGTGCTGGCCCGGCGACGCGCTCACCGAGGCGATCGCCGCCGCGCACGCCGAGGGCGCGCGGGTCACCGCGCACTGCTTCGCCACCGAGTCGCTGCCCGACCTGCTGGCCGCCGGCATCGACTGCATCGAGCACGCCACCGGCCTCACCGAGGAACTGATCCCCGCCTTCGTGGAGCGCGGCGTGGCGATCGTCCCGACCCTGGTCAACATCGCCACCTTCCCGGCCCTCGCCGACGGCGGCGAGGCCAAGTTCCCGCAGTGGTCCGCGCACATGCGCCGCCTGCACGAGAACCGCTACGCGACGGTGGGCGCCGCGCACGACGCCGGCATCCCGATCTACGTCGGCACCGACGCCGGGGGCTCGCTCGCGCACGGCCTGGTCGCCGAGGAGGCGATCGAACTCACCAAGGCCGGCCTCAGCGCCAACGAGGCCCTGGCCGCCGCCAGTTGGTCCGCCCGCGAGTGGCTCGGCCGCCCCGGCCTCACCGAGGGCGCCCCCGCCGACCTGGTGGTCTACGACGCCGACCCGCGCGCAGACCTGCGGGTCCTGGGGGCGCCGCGGCACATCGTGCTCAACGGCGCGGTGGTGTGAGGCGGCAGGAGGCGCCGTGACGGCGGACGAGGCGGTGCTCGCGCTGTGGGAGGCGCTGCCCGCCGACGTGCGCGAGCGGGTGGACGACCTGGCGCGGAAGGGCACGTCGTTCGGGATCGTGGCGCTGCTGTGTCCGGCCCACGGCTTGAGCATCCCGCAGGGGCTGAGGATCGCGGTCGCCCGCCACGCGTTGCTGCGGCCGCCGGTCCCGGACGGGCCGGTGGATCCCCGGGTGCTGATCCGGAAGGCCGGGGAGGTCGAGGAGCGGGTGCTGGCGGTCGAGGCGGTCTGGGCCGGTGACTTGGCGCACGGCCGGTTCGTGTGGCTGTTCGCGATCGGTGAGACGCGGGACCACCCGCTGGAGCCCGTGTACGCGAGCACGGCGACCCGGCACCTCGGCTCGGAGGAGAGCGACGACGGGCGGCCGCACATCGCGGTGGCGGCGGAGATGATCGGCGTCGCGGTGGCACGGGCGTTGCGGGTGCCGTTCCACTTCGCGAGTCCGCGGGTGCCCGACGGGCGGGCGCCGCGGTGGGTGCGGCCGGGTGCGGCGACCTGCTGAACTGGCATTGTCAGTGCGGCCGATAGGCTTCCGTCATGGCTGCACGACCCTTGCACGAAGTTGTTGAAGCCGGCTGGGCCGAGGCCCTTGCGCCGGTCGCCGGACAGGTCGCCGCGATGGGCGATTTCCTGCGCGCCGAGATCGCGGCCGGCCGGACGTACCTGCCACCGGGGCCGCAGGTGCTGCGGGCCTTCCAGCAGCCGTTCGCGGACGTCCGGGTGCTGATCGTCGGTCAGGACCCGTACCCGACGCCGGGTCACGCCGTCGGTCTGAGTTTCTCGGTCGGCGCGGATGTCCGGCCGATTCCGAAGAGTCTGATCAACATCTACCGGGAGTACAGCACCGACCTGGGCTTCCCGCCGCCGTCCAACGGCGACCTGACGCCGTGGGCGAACCAGGGCGTGCTGCTGCTCAACCGGGCGCTGACCACGCAGACCCGCCAGACCAACGGCCACCGCGGCAAGGGCTGGGAGGCCGTCACCGAGCAGGCGATCAAGGCGCTCGCGGCGCGTGGCGGCCCGCTGGTCGCGATCCTGTGGGGCCGCGATGCGCAGGAGTTGCGGCCGTGGCTGGGCCAGGTGCCCAGCATCGAGTCGTCGCACCCGAGCCCGTACTCCGCCGACCGCGGCTTCTTCAACTCCCGCCCGTTCAGCCGCGCCAACGACCTGCTGGTCCGGCAGGGCGGGCAGCCGGTGGATTGGCGTCTGCCGTAACGCCGCGCGGCGAATCGGTCCTGTACGGTCGGCCGCCGGGCGCGGTTGCTGTGATCTAAATCACTCCCGCCGGAACGGAGTGCGCGAGGTGTGGAGCTTCGGTCGGAGATTACCGTGCGTAACGTCCGGTGAACTGCGATGTCCTGGCGGCGGCGGCGATATGGCCGGCCGGTGAAGCCCGCGCAAAGGTGGCCGATAGCCGACCGATCGGTCGGGCGGGGGTGGACCGGCGGCCGGTCGCGGTCCGTAGTTGTGGGGGACGGCCGGCCCCGGATCGGCCGCGGGAGCGGGAGGACGGACGATGGCGGGAGCACTGGCCGGACTGGTGGGGGACACGGCGGCCTTCGTCGAACTGCTGGCGAAGCGGCAGCCGGAGGTGTTCGCCCCGGACGCCTGGCCCGTCGGGGTTCCCGGGCCGAAGGATCTGGACGAGGTGCTGCGCGGCGGGCTGCTGCGGGTGCCGTACGTCGAGATGGTCCGGGCGGGGGAGGTCGTCCCGGCCGCGGAGTTCTGTACGACCCGCACCGTGGCCGGGCGTCGCGAGCAGGGCTTCGCCGACCCCGAGCGGATCGGCGCGCTGCTCGCCGAGGGCGCAACGCTACTGCTGCCGCAACTGGACCAGTGGCACCCGTCCGTGCGCGCGCTGGCCGCCGACATCGCGCGCACCCTGGGCCGGCGCACCGAGGCGTTCTGCTTCGCCACCGGGCCAGGCCGGCGCGGGCTCGACGTGCACCGGGACGACGCGGACGTGCTGGTCGTCCAGCTGGCCGGCGAGAAGGAGTGGACCGTCCACGAGGCGCCCGCCGACGGGCGCTGGCACCCCGGACCGGCCCCGGAGCCCGGCCCGGTGGCGCTCGCCACGGTGCTCCGGGCGGGCCAGGTGCTGTACGTGCCGCGCGGCGCCGCGCATGCCGCGACCGGCCACGCGGGGCTCTCCGTCCACCTGTCCTTCACCGTCCGGGAAGCGGGCACCGGAGGGATGTGGGGAGCCATCGGCGAGTGGCTGGCGGGCGGCGGCCGGGCCGCGACGCTGCCGCAACGCCCCGCGACCGAGGCGGAGTTGCTGGCCGCCGCCGCCGAACTGCTGCGGCTCGGCCGGGAGCGGCTGGCCGCACTCACCCCCGAGGAACTGCTGCGCCTGGCCAGGGGGCCGCTGCCCACGGCGGACGAGAGCGGGCTGCACGGGCCGCACGGGCCGCACGGGTCGCACGGGCCGCTCGGCCAGGACCCGGCGTAGGCCGGGAACGCACACAAGGGCGCGGCAGCCGGGACCGTTCGCACGGTCCGGGCAGCCGCGCCCCGTTCTGACGCGAGCGCCGAAGCGTCAGATGCAGTACGGGCGGTGACAGGACCCGGTGACGCAGAGGTCACTGATGCTGGCCTGCTCCGCCGCGTCGGACTCGGTGGAGATCAGGTCGTGGACGTCCAGGTCGAACAGCTCGTTCATGTCGTCGGCCATGTGAGCCTCCCTTTCCTCGCTGCCGCATCGGACGCGGCGGACAGCATCGGACGTTAGGCAGTGGGTGACCGGCCGGACAATGGTTCTGCGCCGCCGGGCGATCGTATTCGGTCAATCATCGACTCAGTCCGTCTACGGTCGATCGGCCATGGACAGTTCTCGATCGCCGCGATACACAACCCGGATGCCGTCCGAACTCGGCCGACGGCACCCAGGAGTCACCCGACCGGCGTGAGGAGCACTGTGGGCGAGACAGCGGCGGCGCGGCAGGACCCACTCTTCACAGCCACCGGGCCGGTTCTGCTGCGCAGCCCGGCACTGCCGCGCCGGCACCGCAGGACCGCCCCGGCCGAACCGGTGGACTTTGGGGGCCTTGGGGAGTTCGGGGGGCTCGCGGACGTCGGGGGCCTCGGGGGTGAGGACGTCCGGCGGGCTGCGATGGCCGAGTACCTTGCCGAGGCCGCCGCCGATCCGGTGCTGCGGGAGGCGATCGAGATATCCAGCCCCTCGCTGGCCGACCAGCTCGCGCAGGTCGCCGCCGGGGCTGTGCTGCGGCCCGCCGCGCTGCGCCGCGCGGCCGAGGCCGTCGGCCGCTACCGGCTGAGGATGTCGACCCGGCCCACCCCGTTCGGGCTGATGGCCGCCGTGGCCCCCGCCCGCTTCGACACGGCGACCAAGGTCCGGTGGGCCGGCGGCCACCGCCGCGTGCTGCGCCCCGACCTCGGCTGGCTGCTCCCGCTGCTGGACCGGCTGCGGACCGATCCGGCCGTCCTGCCCGGCCTGCTGCTGGTCGCGGACCAGCAGGCGGTGGTGCGCGGTGACCGGCTGGTTCTGCCGTACCTGCCCGAGCGCGGGGTCGCAGCCGGTGCCGGTGCCGATGCCGCCGAGACGCAGCCGGTCGCCGAACGCACCGTCCGTGCCACCGCCGTGGTCCGGGCCGCGATGACGGCGGCCGGTGCGCCGGTCCGCCACCCCGAGCTGCTGGCCGCGCTGGCCGCCGAGTTCCTGGCCGCACCCGCCGAAGCGGTCGCGAACCTGGTCCGTGCCCTGGTCGAGCACGGCTTCCTGCTGACCGACCTCACCCCGCCCGCGTCCTGTCCGGACCTGCTGGGCCACGTCCTTGACCGGCTCCCGGACGAGTTGCCGCTGCGCGCCGAACTGGCAGGCATCGGAGCGCAGTTGGACGCGGCCGCCGAGGCCGGTAGCGGGTGTGGCGGGGAGTTGATCCGGGAGGTGCGGGCCCGAATGGCCCGGCTCGGGCCGGCCGACCGTCCGATCCACGCGGACCTCGCGCTGGACGCCGAGATCGTGCTGCCCGACCACGTCCGCACCGAACTGGAACAGGCCGTCACGGCGCTCTGGCGGCTGTCGCCGCCGACCACCGGGCCCGAGCATCTGCGCTCCTACCACCGGGAGTTCGTCGAACGGTACGGCACGGACAGCCCCGTCCCGCTGACCGAACTGCTCGACCCCGACACCGGGTTGGGCCCGCCCGCCGGCTACCGGCGCCCGGTCGGCGGGCGGGGCGCGGCCAACCCGCAGCCGTCCGGAGAACGCACCGACGCCGAAGCGGCCCGCGACCGGCTGCTGGCCGAGCTCGCGACCGGAGCCCTCGCCGACCGGGGACCGGACGGGGGACTGCCCGAAGTGGTGCTGGACGAAGCGCTGTTGAGCCGGTTGGTGCTGCCGGCGGACGAGGCGGCGGGCCGGGCCGCCGACACCCCGTCCGCGTCGTTGGAGCTGTACGCCGAACTGGCCGCGGACTCCGTCGAGGCGCTGGACGCCGGTGACTACCGGCTGGTGATCTCCCCGATGGCGGGCAGCGACCGCGCCGGCGCGACGTTCGGTCGCTTTGCCGCGCTGCTGGCCGGGGTTGGTGGCGATGCAGAGCCGGGTGCTGCGGAGTTCGCCGGCGGTGGTGGCGGTGCGGTGTCGGGCGCGGCGTTGCCTGCCAGGGGTGGCCGTGCCGCGACGTCAGGTGCGGTATTGCCCGCCGGGAGCGGCAGCGACGCGGTGCTGAGTGCTGCGTTGTCTGCCGGGGTTGGTGGCGATGCAGAGCCGGGTGCTGCGGAGTTCACCGGAGTTGGCGGCGATGCGGTGGCGGCTGTCGCGATGCCCGGCGGTGGCGGTGGCGGTGGCGGTGGCGGTGGCGGCGCGGTGCCGGGTGCTGCGATGCCTGCCCGGAGCGGCGGTGCGGTGTTGAATGCTGCGGCGTTCGCCGGGGTTGGCGGCGATGCAGTGACGGGTGGCGCGATTCCTGCCGGGGTTGGCGGCCATGCGGTGGCGGGTGCTGCGTTGCCTGTCGGGGGCGGTGGCAGCGCGACGTCGGGTGTTGCGGAGCTTGCCGGAGTTGGCGGCGGTGCGGTGTCAGGTGCTGCGCTGCCCGCCGCAATGGGTGGTGGCGCGGTGGCGGGTGCTGTGGCGTTCACCGGAGTTGGCGGCGACACGACGTCGAATGCACCGCTACCGGGCGGGGGCGGCGACGCGGTGTTGAGTGCTGCGGTGTTCGCTGGGGTTGGCGGCGACGCGACGTCGGGCGTCGCGTCGCCCGTCCGGGGCGGCGGCGGTGGTGCGACGTCGGGTGCTGGGTTGTTGATGGCCGAGGCTGCCGGGGTCGGTGACGGCGAGGCGGTCGAGGTGCATCTGCAGTTCGCTCCCTACCGGCCTCGGCACGCCAACATCGCGCTGGCTCCGCACTGGCTCGGCCATCGGGTCGTGGTGAGTGCCTTCCCCGAGCGGGGCGGTCCGGCCACGCTGCCGCTGGACGATTTGGTGGTGCTCGCCGATCAGGAGCGGCTCGCCGTCTTCTCGCGGAGTCTTGGGCGTGAGGTCCGGGCCGGCGCGCACCATGCGCTCAACCAGCGTGCGGGCGCGCCCAATGTGGCCCGTTTCCTACAGGAAGTGATGCTCGGCGGGCAGCGCCCCTGGCAGTCCTGGGACTGGGGAGCGGTGAGCGCCGCCCCCGTGCTGCCCCGGGTCCGGTACGGCAGAGTCGTTCTGGCGCCGGCCAGTTGGCGGCTGTCCGCGCCCGTGCCGGACGCCGCCGCGCCGTTCGAGGAGTGGGCCGACGGGCTGGCCCGGTGGCGTCGGCGCTGGGGCGTGCCGGCCGCCGTCCGGCTGGTCAGCGGTGACCACCGGATCAGCCTGGACCTCGAACTCCCGTGGCATCAGCGGCTGTTGCACAGTCAGGCGCGTTCGTCCGAACCGGTGCTGCTCCAGGAGGAGTTGGCGCCCGCCGGTGACGCGGGCTGGCTGTGCGGGCCCGACGGTGCGCGCACCGTCGAACTGGTCGTCCCGATGCGCCGTCGGCCGTTGCCGCAGGCCGCTCCGCGTCGCCGACGGGCGCTGCCCGCGCCCCGCTCGCGTGGGCCCGAACTGCCCGGCGGGCCATGGTTGTTCGCCAGGCTGGCGGCCGTCGAGGCCCGGCACGACGAGATCCTGGCCGACCGGTTGCCTCCGTTGATCGCCGCGCTGCCGGGTGAGGTGGACCGCTGGTTCTTCATCCGCTACCGGGACCCGGAACCGCACCTGCGGCTGCGCTTCCACGGCGCACCCCCGGCCCTGGCGGCCGCCCTGCTCCCCGCCCTGCACGACTGGGTGACCGACCTGCGCCGCGATGGTCTCGCCGCCGACCTGCGCCTGGAGAGCTACCAGCCGGAGGCCGACCGGTACGGCGGCCCCGAGCTGCTCGCGGACGCCGAGCGGGTGTTCCAGGCCGACAGCTCGGTCGCCCTCGCCGCCCTGCGCCTGACCCGGGCCGGGCGCGGCCCGTCCAGGGAACTGCTGGCCGCCGCGAACGCCGCCGCCACCGCACAGGACTTCCTCACCGCCCGCCCCGACGGGCCGCCGCTCGTCGACTGGCTGACCACCGTCTTTCCGAAGTCGGAACACCACCACCAGGCCTTCCGCACCCACCGCCGGGCTGCTCTGCAGGCCATCGGCCCCGAGGGTCCGCCCGCCCCGGCAGGCGGCCTGCTGCCCGCCGACCCCGTACTCGCCGAGGCCTGGCAGCGACGCGCGACAGCCCTCGCCGCCTACGCGACCCGGGTGCCGTCCGTCGAGGTCGACTCCGTGCTGGCCTCGCTGCTGCACATGGGGCACAACCGGCTGGCGGGGATGGACCGCGAGGCGGAGCGCCGCTCGTACGCCCTGGCCAGGGGCGCGGTCGAGGCCCACCGGGCGCGGCAGGCACGGCAGTGAATCGTCGGGTTGCCGAACTGTCTGGCGTTCCGGGGGAGTTTGGGGGTGAGTGGGTGAACTGCGTGGCGGGACGCCGGGTGTGGAGGTCGAGGCGGTGAGTGCGTCGGACGTGGTGCGTGGGGTCGCTGAACTGCTCGGCGTTCCGGGGGAGTTCGAGGGTGAGTGAGTGGACTGCGTGGCGGGATACCGGGTGTGGAGGTCGAGGCGGTGAGTGCGTCGGACGTAGTGCGTGGGGTCGCTGAACTGCTCAGCGCCCCAAGGGTGTTCGAGGGCGATCGGCCGGCGCATGCGCTCGGAACCGGTCGGATCGGGGCTGCGCTGGCCCTCGCCGTGCTGGCGGACGCCGGGCCGGACGGGGGATCGGACGCCAGGCTGCGTCGCGCTGCGCACGGGCACCTTGCGGCTGCCGCGAAGTCGCCCGGGGCGATGCGGCCGGGCGGGTTGTACTTCGGGGCTGCCGCTCTCGCTCTCGCCGCCCACACCATGGCGCGGCCGGGCGAGTACCGGGGGCTGCTGGACGCGTTGACGCCCCGGGTGCGGGAGGCTGCCGCCGCGCGCACTGTCGCGCTCCGGGCCGAGCTGGCCGCCGGGGCCGGGCTGAGTGCTCCCACGTTCGATGCTGTCGCGGGCGCGGCGGGTCTGGGGCGGCTGCTGCTCGCCCTGGAGCCGGACGGGCCGGCCCTCGCCGAGCTGCTCGCCGCGCTGGTGGAACTGACCGGGCCGGACGCGGGTGCCCGGTTGCCGCGCTGGTGGACCGCCGGTGGCCCCGGAACGCTGGGTGTCGGCCCCGAGTACCCCCGAGGGCACCTCAACCTGGGCCTGGCGCACGGGATTCCGGGCCCGCTCGCGCTGCTGGCCACGGCTCGGCTGCACGGCGTCGGGGTGGCCGGGCTCGACGAGGCCGTCGCGGCGCTGGGGGGCTGGCTGGCCGCGCGGCGGGTCGGGTGCCACTGGCCGATGGCGTTGCGCGTCGAGGACGAGGAGGCCGGACGGCTGCCCGCCGACCCGCCCACCCGCGCGGCCTGGTGCTACGGCACGCCCGGCGTGGCCCGCGCGCTCTTCCTGGCGGGCACGGCCCTCGGGCGCCCCGACTGGCAGCGCGACGCCGTCGCCGCGCTGGTGGGGACGCTGCGCGAGCCGGCCGGCTGGAACCTCGAAGGCGCCGGGCTCTGCCACGGCACCGGCGGCCTGCTGCGGATCGCCCAGCGGATGGCCGAGGACTCCGGCTCCGCCGAACTCGCCGCCCACCTCCCCGTTCTCGCCGCCACCGTCACCCGCGAACTCGACGCGGCACTCGCCGCCGCCCCCGACCCCGGCCTGCTGGACGGCACGGCGGGCGCCGCCCTCGCCCTGCACGCCCACACCGCCCCGCGCCCCGACGCACCCGCCTGGGACACCTTCCTGCTGCTCGGCTGAGCCGTCGCCCCGCCCTCGCGGGCGCTCCGTGTACCGGCGGTGTCCACGGGCCGGTGCCCTGTCGGGCCGGAGAGCCGGGCGTAAGGGGAACGTGGATCTCGTCGGCCGGCAGGGGCAGTTGGCGTCACTGGGCGTGTGCCGGCGGAGTCGCACAGCCGGGGCGGCGCGGTGCTGGCGCGTGGGCCGATCGGGCGAGGGCGGCCGCAGCGGCCGGCTTCGGGAGCAGGCCCACCCCACCACTCCGCCCGGCCCGTTCGCACCGGGGAAAGAGTCCGGTTGGGGCCCGACCCCGCCGAGCGTCGATCTTCGAGGTGCGGGCTTCGGCCTGCGCGCTCCTGCCGCCCGGTCGCCCACTCCGGTGCTGGGACCGGGTCGGGGCCGGGTCGGGTCGGGGCCGGGTCGGGGCGTGGTCAGACCGCGCGGTCCTCGGCGGTCGCGGCGAGGCGGTAGCGGCCGGTGTCGCGGGTCAGCAGGCCGTCGTCGACGAGGATGCGCCGCAGCGAGACGGCGTCGAGCGCGCCGCCCGCGCACCACGGCCGCAGGCGGTCGGTGACCGTCCGTTCGTCGTACTCGTCGTCGGCGGCGAAGCTGCTCCGGGCGACGTGGCCGAGCACCGCGCCGCGGGCGTCCGCGTCGTCCGGGACGTCGACCAGGACGCCGGCGCGGATGTGGCCGCGCAGGCGGGGGTCGGGCTGGTCGGCGGCCAGTTCGTCGGCCGTCCGCCGGGCGGCGGTCTCCGCCGCGGCGGCGAGGGCGGCGTCGTTCAGGGCGAGGGTGCCGCGCCCCTGGACGAGCAGGCCGCTGCGGACGAGCCGTCCGATGGCGGGGGCGGCCTGGGGTGCGCCGAGGCCGGACGCGGCGAGGATCTCGGAGGCGGTCGACGCGCCGAGGGTGACTGCCGCGAACACCCGGCGCAGTGCGGGATCGGCCAGTTCGACGGCGAGTTGGTCGGGGGTCATGAGGGGGAGGTTTCCGTTCGGTCGGGCCGACGAGCTGATGTCGCGTCAAGTATGGCGGCGGCCACCGTGCCCCGTCCGGCGGCCAGGGACACCGCGAGTTGGGCAGTCGTGGCGAGGGACATCAGCAGCAGCGGCGCGCGCCAGCCGTCGGGGCCGGGGGAGTGGAGCAGGCCGAAGACCACCGGGCCGACGGCGGCCAGCAGGTAGCCGACGGACTGGGTCATGGCGGAGAGGGCGCCGGCCGAGGCGGCGTCCTGGGCGCGGAGGCCGATGAAGGCGAGGGCGAGGACCAGACAGGCGCCGCCGCCGAGGCCCAGGAGCACCGTCCACAGCAGGGCCCAGTGGGGTTGGGCGAACAGGCCGAGCCAGCCGGCCAGCAGGACGGCGGAGCAGGCCGCCGCCAGGCCGCGTTGGTCGCGGGCGCGGCGCATCGCCCCGGGCACGGCGAGGCTGGTCAGCACCGCGACGACCTGGAACAGGAAGAGCAGCCAGCCGGCCGTCGCCGGGTCGGAGCCGTTGTCCTGGAACACCTGCGGCAGCCAGGTCACGGCGACGTAGAAGCCCAGCGACTGCAACCCCATGAACCCGGTGACCGCCCAGGCCAACCCCGAACTCCAGGGCAGCCGTTGCCCGTTGCGGGCGGGCCCGGTCGGGCGGGGAGTGCGCAGCTGCGGGAGCCACGCCAGCAGCGCGACCAGGGCGAAGAGCACCCAGCAGCCCAGCGCGGTGTGCCAACCGCCGGGAGCGGCCTCGGCGATCGGGACGGCCACCCCGGACGCCACGGCCGCCACCCCGCCCATCACGGTGGCGTAGGCGCTGGTCAACAGGCCCACCCGGGTGGGGAAATCGCGGCGGATCAGGCCCGGCAGCAGCACGTTGCCGACCGCGACGCCCGCGCCGATCAGCACGGTGCCGCCGAACAGGCCCGCCGCCGTGGGGATCCAACGGACGGCGATGCCGAGGGTCAGCACCGCCAGCGCGCCGCCGAGCAGCCGCTCCGCGCCCCAGCGGGCGGTCAGCGCGGGGACGAGCGGCGACAGGGCGGCGAAGGCCAGCAGCGGCAGGGTGTTCAGCAGGCCCGCGACGGCCGGGGTCAGGCCCAGCTCGGACTGCACCCGGTCCAGCAGCGGACCGACCCCGGTCAGGCTCGCCCGCAGGTTGGCCGCCACCACCAACAGCCCCCACACCAGGAGCAGTCGGCCCGAGCGGCGGGTCGATGTGTTCGTCATGCCGGTCAGCATCGGGCGGCCCGCCGACCGGCAGCGAGGCCCTGCCCAGGGTGGCCCCCGCAGGGCCATCCTGCGCGTTGCCGGGGCTTCTAGGCTGGGCGCGTGGCCACTACACCCCTGGGCAACTTCATCCGCGCCAAACGGGACGCCGTCCAACCGGCGGCCCTCGGGCTGCCGGAGCGCCGACGCCGCCGGTCGCCGGGGCTGCGCCGGCAGGACCTCGCCGACCGGGCCGACGTCAGCGTCGAATACCTCGCCCGGATCGAGCAGGGCCGCGACCGAAACCCCTCGCCGGCGGTGGTCGGCGCGCTCGCCGACGCGCTCCGGCTGGACGCGTCCGAACGCAACCACCTGCGCTACCTCGCCAAGATCACCGGCGACGCGTGCGCCGTCGACGTCCGGCCCGTACCGCCCTCCCGGGAGGTGCGCGGGTCCGTGCTGCGGATGCTCGAACTCCTGGAGCCGGGCGCGGCGTTCGTGACCAACCGGCTGGGCGACGTGCTCGCCCACACCGCCGGCTTCCGGGCGGTGGTCGGCGCGGCGGGCCTGCTCGACGCGGACCGGCCCAACCTCAACCACTACCTGTTCACCGACCCGCGGGCCCGGGCCTTCTTCGCCGACTGGGACGACGTCGCGGACGAGCAGACCTTCGACCTGTGGCAGGCGCCGTCGCTGGAGAACCTGGAGTGGCTGACCGCCGAACTGGCCCCCGCCGCGGGCGAGGAGTTCACCCGCCGCCTGCACCTGGCGACGGTGCCGCGCCGCGGCGTCCTGCGGCTCGACCACCCCGAGGGGCACCGGCTGCGACTGCTCCGCGAAACCCTCGAACTACCCGGTGACGCACAGCAGTTGGTGGTCCTGATGGCCGAGGACGCGGCCACCGCCGCAGTGCTGGCCGGGTCCGGGAGCCGGCTGCGGTCCGTGTCCTGAGAGCGGTGGGGCGGGTCACCCGATGTCGGTGGCGCTCAGGCGGATGGTGGCGGTGCTTCCGGTGACAGTACGGGCAGCTCGCCCTGATCGTCTTCGCGGTGCTGGCGGTGGCCGGCGAGCACAGCTCAGGAATGATCCGGACCTCGCTGCTGGCGGTGCCCGACCGGGGCCGGCTCTACCTGGCGAAGACCGCGGCAACGGCCCTGGCGGCACTGGCGTTCGGCGCGCCCGTGACCGTGGCCGGTTATCTGGTCACGCAGTACGCGCTCGGCCCGCACGGCGCGGGCATCGGGGCGGACGGCGTGCCCGGCGCGCTGGTCGGCGCGGTCGGCTACCTGGTGCTGATGAGCCTGTTCGCGGCCGGGCCGGCCGCGGCGGCCCGCAACGCCGTCGTCCCGCTGATCGTGCTGCTGCCGATGGTGCTGGCCGGCTCGCACCTGCTGTCGCTGCCCGGCGCGACCAGGGAACTCTCCCGCTACCTGCCGGACCGGGCCGGGGCCGAACTGCTCACCGTGGGCTCCCGCGACGGGCTGCGCGGACTGCTGGTGCTGATCGCCTGGACGGCCGCCGCACTCGGGCTCGGGCTGCTGCCGCTGCGGCGCTGGGACGGATGACGGAGCTGTGGAGGGGACGTGAGGGACTCGCGGTCACTCAATGGCGTCAACACCACTCGAAGGAGTGAACTGACGCTCCGTGTTGCTGAGGTGACGCACGGTTCGAGAAGACTGGCGGCAGTCGAGAGCGCGAACCCCTCCCCGTGCGTGGTGCCGGGTGGGTCGCGGGTGCGCTCTGCCGTTTCACCATGTGTGGGGGTTTCCTGTCATGTCTGTTCTGCGTACGGTCGCCGCGTCCGCCCTTGCCGCGTCCGCCCTCGCGGTCGCGCTGCCGATGCCGGCCCATGCCGCCGACGCCGGCGCGTCCGCCAAACCCGGGAAGGCGAGCGCCGTGACCGCCGAACTCGCCCTGGACGTCACGCTGTTGAACGCGATCAAGGTGCCCGTGAACGTGGCCCTGAACAAGGTCGAGTCGCCCGCCCAACGGGACGGGGCGATGCTCACCGCGACCGTCGACGGCGTCGACAACGGGAAGCCGGTGAACCTGGTGAAGGCGCAGGTCGGCAAGTCCGTCACCAAGGTCGACGACAAGCAGGCGACCGCCTCGGTGCAGCTGGTCGGCGCGGACGTGCACGTGCCCGGCCTGCCGCTGACCACACTGCTCGGCCTCGACGCGATGAGCACCGAGGTGACCTGCCCGGTGAACGGGCAGCCGACCGCCAAGGTGACCTCCCCCGTGAAGCTCACAGTGCTCGGCAAGTCGGTGACCGTCGGCCTCAACTCGCCCACCCACGTGGACGTTCCGGCGATCGGCACGGTCGACGTCGAGTTCTCGAAGAAGACCGTCACCAGCAGCACCGCCGCCGCCTCCGCGCTGGAGGTGCAGGTGTCGATCAACCCGCTGAACCTGAACGTCGCCAAGGTGGACGGCAAGGTGACGATCGCCGCGGTGTCCTGCGAGAAGCCGGTGCCCGCCGCCGCGCCCGCCACCGACACCTCCGCCACGCCGAGCCCGTCCGGCACCGCCCCCGGGACGACCGGACAGAACCGGACGGCGCCCAAGGAGTCCGGCGAGGAACTCGCGTACACCGGCTCCACCGGAACCGCCGCGATGGCCGCCGGCGGCTTCACCCTGCTGGTGGCCGGCGGGGCCGCGGTGTGGATGACCCGCCGCCGCCGCGCCGCGCACGCCCGCCAGCGCTGATTCCCGGCCCCAACGGTCCCGGTGGCGTGCCCCCGCACCGTCGGTGCACTCGCGGACGGTGAGCACGCCGCCGCGGACCGTTGGTTCACATGGGCGTTACATAGGAGGAACAACCGGGAAACGGCGGCTTGCGAGGCTACGCAGGCACCCACCACCCGAGCAGTGAGGTTCACCGCGATGGCAATCAAGGCCGAGTACATCTGGATCGACGGCACCAAGCCGACCGCGAAGCTGCGTTCCAAGACTCGTGTCCTGCCGAACGCGGACAAGATCCCCACCTGGGGCTTCGACGGTTCCTCGACCAACCAGGCCGAGGGCCACGCCTCGGACCGTGTGCTCGACCCGGTGCGCGTCGTCCCGGACCCGATCCGCGGCGGCGACCACATCCTGGTGCTGTGCGAGGTGCTGGAGACCAACGGCACCGCCCACGAGTCCAACCACCGCGCCCTGCTGCGCGAGGTCGCCGAGCGGTACGCCGACCAGGAGTCGATCTTCGGCATCGAGCAGGAGTACACCTTCTTCAAGGGCTCCCGCCCGCTCGGCTTCCCCGAGGGCGGCTACCCGGCCCCGCAGGGCGGCTACTACTGCGGCGTGGGTGCCGAGGAGGTCTTCGGCCGCGAGATCGTCGAGCTGCACCTCGACCGCTGCATGAACGCCGGCCTGGCGATCTGCGGCATCAACGCCGAGGTCATGCCCGGCCAGTGGGAGTTCCAGATCGGCCCGGTCGACGCGCTGACCGCCTCCGACGACCTGTGGATCGCCCGCTACCTGCTCTACCGCACCGCCGAGGAGTTCGGCATCGACGCCACCCTGGACGCCAAGCCGGTCCGTGGCGACTGGAACGGCGCGGGTGCGCACACCAACTTCTCCACCAAGGCGATGCGCGAGGGCTACGAGGCCATCATCACCGCCTGCGAGTCGCTCGGCGCCTCCCAGGAGAAGGTCCTGGAGCACGTCAACCAGTACGGTGACGACATCCAGTCCCGCCTGACCGGCAAGCACGAGACCGCCCCGTGGAACGTCTACTCCTACGGCGTCTCCAACCGCGGCGCTTCGGTCCGCATCCCGTGGCAGGTCGAGGTGGACCAGAAGGGCTACATCGAGGACCGCCGCCCGAACGCGAACATCGACCCGTACGTGGTCACCCGCCTGCTGATCAACACCTGCTGCGAGGCCCTGGAGAAGGCCGGCCAGGTCTGATCCGCGCCCTCCGCGCATCGCGAACGGCGCCCGCCGAACCCCTTCCCGGGGGTCGGCGGGCGCCGTCGTCGTCTCGTCGTCTCGTCTCGCTGTCACGTCTGGCCGTGACTTCTCGTCGTTACATGCGGGTGAAGCCGTGGGTGCGGCCGACCGGCACGAAGCCCCGGCGGGCGTACCACTGCTGCGGCCAGTCCTCGGCGTCCGCGACCAGGAAGCGCAGGCCGTCGGGGGCCTGCTCGGCGGCCAGGCGCAGGGCGGTGGACAGCACCCGGCCGGCGAGGCCGCGATGCTGTCGGCCCTCCGCCGTCGCCAGGTCCTCGACCTGCGCGGTGCCCGCCGCGTCCTGGTAGAGGTCCGCCCAGGAGCCGAACTCGCCGTCGGCGTCCCGCGCGGCCAGGATCAGCACCCGGTCCGCGCCGGCCTCGCGGGCGGTGCGCCGCGACACCAGCTGCCCGATCGATTCGTCCGAAGCCCACGGCAGCCAGTTGCGCCACTGGCGGTCCAACGCCGGTGCCAGCTCGGCCAGTTCGACCTGCTCCGCGCCGCCGGCGCTCGGCACCGGCCCCCGGTGGACCATCACCAGTTCCGTCTCGTGCTGGTACCCGGCCGCGACCAGACCCGGGGCCAGCGCCAGCGCGGACGCGTCGTCGAACACCGCGATCCGCCGGTGCCCGAGGTGCCCGAGCACCTCCTCGGCCAGCCCCGCCACGTCCATGCCGCTCGGCGGGGCGTCCAGGATCAGCTGGTTGTGCTCGTGCGAATACCGGTACGGCTCGCTCAACACCGCGAAACCGCCCGGGAGTTCGACGACCTCGTCGGCCTGCCGACGGGCGAACCCGCGACGGAACTCCAGCGCTGTCCGCAGACTCTCCTCGCCCATCATCCGGCCATCGTAGGCCGGACGTGCAGATCTACCGACCGAATAGCCCGGCTTGAGTCTCCCGCCGGGGGAGACCGCACAGTGGGGCCATGGACGGCGAAGAGCTGGTGACGATAGGCGAGTTGGCGCGACGGACCGGACTGACGGTGAAGACCGTCCGCTACTGGTCGGACACCGGCCTGGTGCCGTCCACCGACCGCACCCCCGCCGGGTACCGGCGGTACCGGACACAGGCCGTGGCGCGGCTCGAACTGGTCCGCACCCTGCGGGAGTTGGGGATAGGGCTGGCGACGATCCGGCAGGTGCTGGAACGGGAGAGCACAGTCGCCGAGGTGGCCCGCGCGCACGCGGACGCCCTCGACGCACAGATCCGCACGCTGCGGCTGCGCCGGGCGGTGCTCCGCACGGTCGCCGAACAGGGAAGCGAAACGGAGGAGATCGCGTTGATGCACCGACTGGCGAGGCTGTCCTCGCAGGAACGGCGCCGGATGATCGAGGAGTTCGTCGAGGACACCTTCGGCACGGCGGACGCCAACCCCGAGCTGGTGGCGATGCTCCGCACGGCGGTGCCGGAACTGCCGGAGGAACCCACCCCGGCGCAGGTCGCGGCCTGGGTCGAACTCGCCGAACTCACCCAGGACGCCGCCTTCCGGGCCTCGCTGCGACGGATGGCCGCCTACCAGGCCGCGGAACGCGCCGCCGGCGACACCACCGGGCTGCACCACGAACTCACCGAACACGTCCGCGAGGCCGTCACCGGAGCCCTCGCCGCCGGCCTCGCCCCCGACGCGCCGCAGGCCGCGGCCGTCGTGGCCGACCTGACCGCACGCTACGCCCAGGTCTTCGACCGCCCGGACGACGCCGCCCTGCGCACCTGGCTGCTCGCCCGTCTCGACGTCGCGGCCGACCCCCGGGTCGAGCGCTACTGGCACCTGCTGTCCCGCGTCAACGACTGGCCGGAGCCGCCCTCGCTGACGCCGGTGTTCGACTGGTTCGGGGCGGCCCTGCGCGAGGTCGCGCGACGGCCGACGGGGTCCTGAGGCGCGAACGGGGTGAGGTGGCGGGGACGGTCACTACGCTGGGGGCATGACCGACACTCCGCCCCCGCCGTCCCCCGTCGCGTCCGGTGACTTCACGTCGCAGGAGGTGGCGCGCGGGCGGGCGTTGCGGCGGGCGCAGGTGCCGTGGGCGCTCGGGGGGCAGGCCGCGTCGCTGGGGTTGGCGGCGGCGCTCGGGTTCACGGCGGCCGGGGCGGGGCTGGTGACGGCGGTCGGCAGCTGGTTCGGCGGCAGTTGGGCGGCCGAGGTGCTGGGCGGGAGCGCGGCGCTGGTGCTGCTCGGACGGGCGGTGACGCTGCCGTTCTCGGCCCGGGTCCGGGTCGCCCGCGCCCGGTTCGGGCTGGTCACCCAGGGCTGGGCCGGCTGGGCGGTGGACGTCCTGCGCGGCACGGCCGTCACCCTCGCGCTGTTCCTGCCGCTCGCGCTCGGCCTGTACACGCTGATCGGCCGCTCGCCGGAGCACTGGTGGGTGGCGGGCGCGCTCGCGGCGGCGCTGCTGACGGTGGCGCTGTCGTTCCTGCACCCGCTGGTGATCGAGCCGCTGTTCAACCGCTTCTCCCCGCTGCCGGACGGCGAACTGCGCACCGCCCTGCTGGAGTTGGCCCGCCGCGACGGCATCGCGGTGCGCGACGTGCTGGTCGCCGACGCGTCCCGCCGCACCACCGCGCTGAACGCGTACGTCTCCGGCTTCGGCCCGACCCGCCGGATCGTGGTCCACGACACCCTGCTGGAGACCGCCGACCCGCGCGAGGTCGAACTCGTCGCCGCCCACGAACTCGGCCACGTCAAGCACCGCGACGTCGCCACCGGCACCGTGCTCGGCGCGCTCGGCGCGGCCGTCGTGGTCCCGGTCCTCGCCGCCCTGCTCGCCTGGCAGCCACTGCTGGACGCCGCCGGCGCCGCCCACCCGCAGGACCCGCGTTCGCTCCCGCTGCTCGCCGCCCTGGCCGCCCTGCTCGGCGCGGCCAGCACCCCCGTCCAGTGCGCCGTCAGCCGCCGCATCGAAACCCGCGCCGACCGCCACGCCCTCGAACTGACCGGCGACACTGAGCAGTTCATCGCCATGCAGCGCCGCCTCGCGGTCGCCAACATCTCCGACCCCGCACCGCCCCGCGCCCTCGAACTCCTCCTCGCCACCCACCCCAGCGCCACCCGCCGCATCGCCGCCGCCCGCGCCTGGCAGGCCGAACAGGCGTCCTGAGCCGAAACGGTGGCCGGGCGGGCCGGGCGTGGGAGAGAATCCGGCACCGACCGACCGAGGGGGAGCCCATGGCAGACCGTCCGCTGCTGATGCTGGATGTCGACGGCCCGATCGCCCCGTACGGCGGCTTCTTCCGCCCCCGGGGCTACCGGACGCACCGGGTGCCGTCGCAGACCTGGCGGCAGCGCCAGCTCGACAAGGGCGTGACGGACCCGAAGCCGCTGCGGGTCCGGCTGAACCGCACCCACGGGCCGTCCCTGCTGGCCCTGCCGTACGACCTGGTGTGGGCGACCGCCTGGTGCGCGGAGGTGGACGAGCACCTGGCGCCGCTTCTCGGACTTCCCCGACTCCCGTACGTGAACTGGGAGTCGATGTTCCACAAGGACCCGGACGGGCTGCACTGGAAGACCCGGCAGCTGGTGTGCTGGGCCGACCAACAGCCGTTCGCCTGGGTGGACGACGAGATCGGACCGCAGGACACCGAGTGGATCGCCGCCCACCACCCGGGCCCGGCGCTCACCCTGAAGGTCGACCCCCGGTACGGGCTGCGACCGGCGCACTTCGCGCAACTCGCCGACTGGGCGCAGGAGATCGCCCGTTGAGGGCCGCCGCGCCATAATCGCTGGCCGGGCCGGGTGGCGGCAGGAGAGAATTCGGGACCGCACCATCCGAGGGGGAGTTCATGCCGGACCGGCCGTTGCTGATGCTGGACGTCGACGGGCCGATCGCGCCCTACGTCGGCAGCCCGTACCGGAGGCCCGAGGGCTACCTGACGTACCGGGTCGAGTCGCAGGCCTGGCGGCAGCGCCAGCGGGAGGCGGGCATCCGCAACCCGAAGCCGCTGCGGGTGTGGCTGCACCCCGAGCACGGTCCGTCCCTGCTGGCCCTGCCGTACGACCCGGTGTGGGCGACCACCTGGCGCGCCGAGGCGAACGAACACCTGGCCGGCCTCCTCGGCCTGCCTCAACTGCCGTACGTGGACTGGGAATCGATGCATCACGCCGATCCGGACGGACTGCACTGGAAGACCAGGCAGCTGGTGGCGTGGGCCGCGGGGCGGCCGTTCGCCTGGGTGGACGACGAGATCGAACCGCAGGACACCGAGTGGATCGCCGCCCACCACCCGGCACCGGCGCTCACCCTGACCGTGGACCACCGGTACGGGCTGCGGGCCGAGGACTTCGCACAACTCGCCGACTGGGCAGAGGAGATCGGACGATGAAGGTCGCCGCGCTGTACCGCCACCCCGTGAAGTCGATGCTCGGCGAGGAGATCGCCCGGGCCCGGATCGACGAGCACGGCGTCGAGGGCGACCGGCGCCACGCCCTGCTCGACGTGACGACCGGGCGGATCGCCAGCGCCAAACAGCCGCGCCTGTGGCGGAAGTTGCTCACGCTCCAGGCCGAGAGCGTGGACGGCGGGGTGCGGATCACCGGCCCCGACGGCGCCGAGCTGAAGGACGGCGACCTCGGCGCGCTGCTGGGCCGCCCCGTCCGGCTGATCAGTGAACGGCCACCCGGTTCGACGCTGCTGCGCTCGGTGCCCGAGAAGGTGCTGGCGGACGGCATCGAGGCCGAAGTCGACTACACCGTACAGGAGTTCGGCAAGGCCGCCGCACCCGGCAGCTTCTTCGACTTCGCGCCGCTGCACCTGGTCACCACCGCCAGCCTGGCCGGCACCCCGGTGGTCCGCTACCGGCCCAACCTGGTGATCGACGTCGACGCCGAGCCGTTCGTCGAGAACGACTGGGTCGGCCGCGAGCTCACCGTCGGCCCCGACCTGCGGCTGCGCGTGATCGCTGCCAGCCCGCGCTGCGCCGTCCCCACGCTCGCCCACGGGTCGCTGCCCGCCGACCCGGAGGCGCTGCGCCGCCCGGCCCGGCTGAACCGGACAGAGCCGCTGCCCGGCCTGGGCCCGATGCCCTGCCTCGGCGTCTACGCGCAGGTGGTCACGCCGGGCGTGGTGGAGGCCGGCCACCGGGTCGAGCTGGACTGAGTCCGGCCACCGGGTCGAGCTGGACTGAGGCCGGCCACCGGGTCGAGCTGGACTGAGCCGACTCAGCCCGGGACGGCCGCGGCCAGCGCGTCGAGGAAGCGGTCGGTGGTGTCGCGGTCGCGGACGGCCAGCCGCAGCCAGTCGGGGCCGAGACCGGGGAAGGTGTCGCCGCGGCGGACGGCGAACCCGGCGGCGCGCAGGCGGTCGCGGACGGCGGTGGCGCCGGGGAGCCGGATCAGCACGAAGGACGCGGCGGGGTCGCCGTACACCCGGACGGCGGGGAGCGCGGCAAGGCCCTTGAGCAGGTGTTCGCGGTCGAGCGCGGTGGCGCGGGCGGCGGCGTCCGCCTCGGCCAGGGCGGCGGGCGCGGAGCAGAGTTCGGCGGCGGCCAGCGCGGGCGTGGAGACCGGCCACAGCGGCTGGGCGGCGGCGAGTTCCGCGACCAGCCCGGCGGGGGCCAGCAGGTAGCCGATCCGCAGGCCGGCCAGGCCCCAGGTCTTGGTGAGGCTGCGCAGCACCACCACCCGGCCGGGCAGGTCGCGGGCCCCGGCGAGGGACTCGGTCTCGCCCGGGTCGGTGTCCATGAACGCCTCGTCGACCACCAGGGTCCGCCCGGGGCGGGCGAGTTCGGCCAGTGCGGCGGCCGGGTGCAGGATGGAGGTGGGGTTGGTGGGGTTGCCGACCACCACCAGGTCGGCGTCCTCGGGAACGGCCCCCGGCGGCAGGCGGAAACCCTGCTCCGGCGTGAGGAGGACCCGGTGGACGGTGTGCCCGGCGTCCCGCAGCGCCGCCTCCGGCTCGGTGAACTGCGGGTGCACCACCACCGCGTGGCGCGGGCGCAGCACCCGGGCGAGCAGTACGAACGCCTCGGCCGCGCCGGCGGTCAGCAGCACCTCGGCGACCGGCCGCCCGTGCCGGGCGGCGACGGCGGTGCGGGCCGCGGTGCCGTCCGGGTACGCGGCGAGGGTGCCCAGGGTGGCGGCGAGACGGTCGCGCAGCCACGGCGGCGGGGTGCCGGTGCGGACGTTCACCGCGAGGTCGACCAGACCGGCGGAGCGGACTTCGGCGTCGCCGTGATGGCGCAGATCGGGTTCGGCGTTCACCTGGGGGCCTCCGGTGGGGGTGCGGCGAGAGCTGCGGTGGCCGTCGCCGAGGCGGTGCGCGGCGCGAGCAGGCGGGCGCCGGGCCCGGCTGCGGCCAGCGCGGCGGCCTCCGCGACGCTCGGGGTGCCGACCGCGGCGGCCACCCGGGCCGAGCCGGCGACCGGGACGGCGGCCAGTTCGGCGGCCGGCCGGCCGACCAGCGGGACGTCCAACTCCCGTGCCGCGAGCCGGAGTCCGGGCTCGGCGAGCTTGCTGTCCAGGGTGGCGACCAGGGCGACGGCGGAACGGTCGAGGCCGCAGGCGGCGAGCGCGGCGTCGGCGGTGCGGAGCAGCTCGGCGGCGGGGGTGCCGCGGCGCAGCCCGAGCCCGAGCACCACACGGGGGGTGGCTGTCATGCCCGGCCCTCCCGTTCCTCGTCCACCGCGCCGGTCGTGCGCGCCGGGCCGCGAAGATCCCACCATGTCGGTCCGATCAGGGTCAATCCGGGTAAGTGTGAGACGCGCCGCTCCGACAAGGCCCGGGCGGGAGGGGTGAGTTGCACAGCCAACCATTCGCTTGTTCTTAACCTGTCAAAAGCCTCGTCGGCCACCGCCCGCGCCTAGGGTTTCCGGCGCTCCACCAGTTCAGCCCTCGTACGTTCCTTGCCCCGAAGGGACCACGCCATGACCGCTGCACCGCTCACCCGCCGCACCAAGCGCCGCCTCACCGCGATCGGCAGCACCGTCGCCCTCGCCGCCGCCTCGCTCGGGCTGTGGGCCGCCACCGGCTCCACCGCGCAGGCCGCCGCGCTCCCCTCGCCCGACCACGTCATCGTGGTGGTGATGGAGAACCACGCCTACAGCCAGGTGATCGGCAGCTCCAGCGCCCCCTACCTGAACGGCACCCTGAAGGCCGGCGGCGCCGACCTCGCCCAGTCCTACGGCCTGACCCACCCGTCCGAGCCCAACTACTACATGCTGTTCTCCGGCTCCAACCAGGGCCGCACCGACGACAGTTGCGTCAAGGTCGGATCGATGACCGCCCCCAACCTGGCGTCCGAGCTGATCGCCGCCGGCCAGACCTGGGGCTCGTACAACGAGACCCTGCCCAGCCAGGGCTCCACGGTCTGCTCCAGCGGCAAGTACGCGCAGAAGCACAACCCGTGGTTCGGCTTCGCCAACGTGCCGACCAACACCGCGTACACCTTCGCCCAGTTCCCCACCGACTACACCACCCTGCCGAAGGTCTCCTTCGTGGTGCCGAACCTGTGCAGCGACATGCACGACTGTTCGGTCTCCACCGGCGACACCTGGATCAAGAACAACCTCGGCGCGTACGCCACCTGGGCACAGACCCACAACAGCCTGCTGGTGGTCACCTTCGACGAGGACAACAGCCTCTCCGGCAACCGCATCCCCACCCTGGTCTACGGCCAGCACGTCATCCCCGGCTCCAGCAGCTCCACCACCTACAACCACTACAACGTGCTGCGCACCCTGGAGGACCTGGCCGGCCTGAGCACCCACGCGGGCAACGCCGCCGGCGCCTCCGACATCACCGGCATCTGGAACTGACGCCGGATGTACCTCGCGGACGCCCGCTCCACCAAGAGTGACCGCGCCGCGGCCGCCACCCCGGGCACCCGCCCGGGGCGGCGCGCCGCCGTCCCCGGCACCGTGCTCGCGCTCGGCGCCGTCAGCCTGGTCACCGACGTCTCCTCCGAGATGGTCAGCGCGGTCCTGCCGCTGTACGTGGTCGCCGCGCTCGGCCTGTCCCCGCTCGGCTTCGGCCTGCTCGACGGCATCAACAACGGCGTCGGCGCGCTGGTCCGGCTGCTCGGCGGCCACCTCGCCGACCGCGGCGGACGCGGCCACAAACTCGTCGCCGGGATCGGCTACGGCCTGTCCGCGCTGTGCAAGCCGCTGCTGCTGCTCGTCCACACCGTGCCGCTGATCGGCGGCGTCCTCGCGATCGACCGCACCGGCAAGGGCCTGCGCACCGCGCCGCGCGACGCGATGATCTCGCTCGCCACCGCACCCGAACACCGCGGCCGCGCGTTCGGCGTCCACCGCGCCATGGACACCACCGGCGCGCTGCTCGGCCCGCTGCTCGCCTTCGCCGTCCTGCGAATCACCGACGACCGGGCCGAACGGGCCGGCTACGGCGCGGTGTTCACCGTCTCCGGGTGCGTGGCCGTGCTCGGCGTGCTGCTGCTGGTGCTGTTCGTGCCCGGCCGCGTCGCTCCCGCCGCCGTGCCGCCGGGCCGTGTCGCTCCTGCCGCCGTGCCGCCCGGCCCCCGGCCCACGCTGCGGGACGCGATCGCGCTGCTGCGACGGCCCGCGCTGCGCCGACTCACCCTGGCCGCCGTGCTGCTCGGCCTCACCACCGTCAGCGACTCCTTCCTCTACCTGCTGCTGCAACGCGAACTCGCCCTGCCTGCCCACCTGTTCCCGCTGCTGCCGCTCGGCACCGCCGCCGTCTTCCTCACCCTCGCCGTCCCGCTCGGCCTGCTCGCCGACCGGATCGGCCGCCGCACCCTCTTCCTGGCCGGCCACGTCGTGCTGCTCGGCGCGTACGGCACCGTCCTCTCCCCACTGCACGGCGTGGGCGCCGCCGTGCTGGTCCTGCTGCTGCACGGCACCTTCTACGCCGCGACGGACGGGGTGCTCGCCGCCGCCACCGCCGCGACCGTCCCCGACGAGCAGCAGGGCGCCGGCCAGGCCCTCGTCGGCACCGGCCAGGCCCTCGCCCGCTTCACCTGCTCCCTCGCGTTCGGCGCCGCCTGGACCCTCTGCGGCCCCCGCACCGCCCTCGCCGCGACGACGGTCGCCCTGGCCGTCGCCGCCCTCGCCGCCACCCGCCTGCTCCGCCCGACCGCCACGACCGGCTGATGCGCCGCCATCCCGCGACCGCTCACGAACCCCCGCCCGGAGGGCACCTCACATGACTGCTCCCGTCGTCGCAGAGCCGGACTCCGAGACGCCCGAACCTCCCGGTGGGAACGTGCGGCGCAAGGTGCTGGTGCTGGTGGTCGCCGTGCTGCTGCTGGCCGGGGTCGGAACCTTCGCGGTCCGGTACGCCGCCGGGCGGGCGGACCGGCGCAACCAGGAGCAGGCGGGCGGCCCGCCGGTGCGGGAGGGTGCGGTGACGCTGCAACCGGCGGGGCGTCAGCTGCTGCTGCGCAACCTCGCCTGGGGGCCGCACCGGGACGAGGTCGCGGCCGTGCCCGCCGACCGCCCGGACGGGCCGCGGACCGCGTCCGGGGTGAAGTGCCTGCGCTTCCACGCCGCCGCCGGCACCGGCATCTGCCTCCAGGCCGAGCACGGCGCGCTGGACGACACCTACCACGCGTCCGTGCTGGACGCCTCGCTGCACGAGGTCAGGCGCTTCCCCGCGCCCGGCATCCCCACCCGCTCCCGGGTCTCCCCGTCCGGGCACCTGGTCGGCTGGACGGTGTTCGTCAGCGGCGACTCCTACGCGGGCACCGACTTCTCCACCCGCACCGCGATCGTCGACACCCGCAGCTGGCAGTTCTACGACAACCTGGAGACCTTCCAGGTGCTGAAGGACGGCCACCCCGTGCAGGCGTCCGACGTCAACGTCTGGGGCGTCACCTTCGCCGCCGACGACAACCGCTTCTACGCGACGGTCGCCACCGGCGGCCAGACCTACCTGGTGCAGGGCGACCTCGCCGCCCGCACCCTGACCACCCTGCACCAGAACGTCGAGTGCCCGTCGCTCTCGCCGGACGGCACCCGCGTCGCGTACAAGAAGCGGGTGGCCGGCGCCGACCCGGCCGCGCCCTGGCGGCTGTACGTGCTCGACCTCGCCACCATGACCGAGACCGCCACCGCCGAGCAGCGCAACATCGACGACCAGGCACTCTGGTCCGACGACCACACCCTGCTGTACTCGCTGCCCGGCGACTACGGCTCCGACCTGTGGACCACCCCCGCCGACGGCACCGGCACCCCGACCGTCCTGGTCCGCTCCGCCGTCGCCCCCGCCTACCTGGGCTGACGGCGGCGGCCGGACCGACCGGTGGCCGCACCCGGGTACCCCGGCTGACAGCGGTGTGCGGGCAGGAGTAGCGTCCCTCTTGATCCGAATGATCAAGGGGGGATCGATATGAACGTCATGCCCAAGGAACACCCGCACCGTTTCTGGGTGCGGTTCGTGCCGGCGACGTTGGTCGGCAGTTTCGCTCTGCTCTGGGTGGCGGACCACCAGCTCGGCTGGGGTGCGCCGGCCATGAATGTGTCGCGGGCAGTGTCGGCGATGGCCCTGATGCTGGTGATGGGGTTCGCCTACCGCACCATGCTCGGCCTCGTCGGGGCGGTGGCGGCCTTCGCGCTGGTGGTCATCCTCGGGTACACCGGGGCCACCGCGGTGCACCACGGCGTGCTGGCCCGGGACGGCGAGCCCACGGTCGCCGAGGTCGTCGCCGTCACTCCGGGCGGCCGGATGAACGCCGAGCACTGTGAGCTGCGGCGGGCCATCGACGGCGGGGACATCCGCGAGCTCCGTTCGAACGGCTGCCACGTCGGCGACCGCGTCGGCGTCACCTTCGACCCGGCCGGGCGGGTGGCTTCGATCGAAGGCACCCCCGACCCGGACGGCCGGGCGTTCACCGCCGAGGTGCTGGCCGCGGTGCTGGCCGTGCTGGTCCTGTCGATGCCACTGTGGGGCCGGTTCGGCCCGCCTCTGGAGCGGAGCCGGGAGACCGCCGCGGACGGAGCGGAGTAGTACTGCCTGCTGCGCGACGAGGCCGGCCGGGACACCCCCGGCCGGCCTCGTCGCTGCAACGGCCACGGCGCGCCGTCAGTCGTGGCGTTCGCGCCAGCGCTGCATCATCTGCTGGAGTTCGACCCGCAGGAAGGCGAAGAACTCCAGGGACTCGGCGAGGCGTTGACCGGCCGGGGTGTCCGGGCCGAGAGCCTCGATGCCCTCGGCGAGGCCGGACTCCCAGCGGAAGAGGGTGCGGTCGCGGCTGGCGGTGACCTCGTACCAGACGTGGTCGTGGACGCGGTAGCGGTCGCGGCGGGAGCCGGGCTCGCGTTCCCGGGTGACCAGGCCGACCTGGGTCAGGTAGCGGACGGCGCCGGAGACCGCGGCGGGGGAGACCTGCAGCAGCTCGCCCAGTTCGACGGAGGTCAGCCGCCCGGAGTCGGACGTCAGCAGCGCGGTGAACACCCGGGCCGGCATCCGCGGGAACCCGGCGTCCGTCAGCACCGCGGCGAACCGCTCCACGAACTCCGACACCGCCGCCGGATTCCGCCGCGCGTCCACGTCGCCCACGTCGCCCACGTCGCCCACCTCACTCACCTGCACCACCGGAACCTCCCCGACATCCGCCCGACCGGGTGTCCGCCCACCTTCACACGCCCTCCCCGGCGACGCGAAGATTCGGGACTTTCGGTGACTTCACGAAGTTGTGAAACAAGAGTAGCGTCGAATTCATGACGACCGCCATCTCGGTGTCCGGCCTGGTGAAGACCTTCGGCCGCACCCGCGCCCTGGACGGACTGGACCTCACGGTCGAGCAGGGCGAGGTTCACGGGTTCCTCGGCCCCAACGGGTCGGGCAAGTCCACCACCATCCGCGTTCTCCTCGGCCTGCTGCGCGCCGACTCCGGCACCGCCACCCTGCTCGGCGGCGACCCGTGGCGCGACGCCGTCCCGCTGCACCGCCGCATCGCCTACGTGCCGGGCGACGTGACGCTGTGGCGCAACCTCTCCGGTGGGGAGGCGATCGACCTGCTCGGACGGCTGCGCGGCGGACTCGACCCGGCCCGCCGGGCCGCGCTGCTGGAGCGCTTCGAACTCGACCCCACCAAGAAGGGCCGCTCCTACTCCAAGGGCAACCGGCAGAAGGTCGCCCTGGTCGCGGCGTTCGCCGGCGACAGCGACCTGCTGATCCTGGACGAACCCACCTCCGGCCTGGACCCGCTGATGGAGGAGGTGTTCCGCGAGTGCGTCGGCGAGGCCCGCGAACGGGGCGCCACGGTGCTGCTGTCCAGCCACATCCTGTCCGAGGTGGAGGCGCTCTGCGACCGGGTGTCGATCATCCGGGCCGGCCGCACCGTCGAGACCGGCACCCTCGACGAGCTGCGCCACCTCACCCGCACCTCGGTGGACGCCGTCCTCACCGGCCCGCCGCCGCACCCCGCCTACGCCCACGACCTGACCGTCGACGGCAACCGGCTGCGCTGCCACGTCGACACCGAACAGCTCGGAACCCTGCTCGCCGAACTCACCGCCGTCGGCGTGCGCAGCCTCACCAGCCGGCCGCCGACGCTGGAAGAGCTCTTCCTGCGCCACTACGAGAACGACCCGGCCGACACCCCCTCGACGGCGGCCGCCCGATGAGCGGCTACACGCTGGCCGGCACCGGCACCCTGTACCGCCTCGCCCTGCGCCGCGACCGCATCGCCCTGCCGGTGTGGGTCTACATCGGCACCGGCATGGTCGCCTCCACCGCCTTCTCCTTCCGCAAGCTGTACGGCGACGAGGCCTCCCGGCGGACCTTCGCCGCCGGCATCGACGGCAACGGCTCGCTGCGCGCCCTGTACGGCCCGATCTTCGACGGCTCCACCATCGGCGGGCTGACCGCGTGGCGGATGGGCGTGTTCGGGGCGGTGCTGGCCGCGCTGATGTCCACCCTGCTGGTGGTGCGGCACACCCGGGCGGAGGAGGAGGACGGCCGGCTCGAACTGATCGGCGCCGGCGCGGTCGGCCGCCGCGCCCCGCTGACCGCCGCGCTGGCCACCGCCCTCACCGCCGACGCCGCGCTGGCCGCCCTGGTGACGATCGTGCTGCTGGCGGCCGGTCAGTCGGCCGCCGGGGCGCTGGCGTTCGGGCTCGCGCTCGGCGCCACCGGGCTGTTCTTCGCCGCGCTGGCCGCCGTCACCGCGCAGGTCGCCGAGACCGGCCGGGCCGCCAACGGCCTGGCCGGGGCGGCGATCGGCATCGCCTTCGTGCTGCGCGCCGTCGGCGACTCCGGCAGCGGCACCGGCTGGGCGGTCTGGCTCTCCCCGATCGGCTGGAGCGAGCAGGTCCGGGCGTTCGCCGACGACCGCTGGTGGGTGCTGGCGCTGCCGCTGGGCGGGGCCGCACTGCTCACCGTGCTCGCCCGCGCCCTGGTCGAGCACCGCGATCTGGGCGCCGGCATGCTCCCGCAGCGCCCCGGCCCGGCCGCCGCCGCACCCGGCCTGGCGAACGCCGCCGCGCTGGCCCGCCGCCTGCAGCGCGGCGCCCTGCTCGGCTGGGCGCTGGCCTTCGCCGCGGGCGGCGCGGTGTTCGGCAGCGTCGCCAAGGGTGTGGTCGACCTGGTCGGCGACAACCGGCAGATGGCCGACCTGATGGCCCGGCTCGGCGGACAGCAGGGCGTGCTGAACGCCTACCTGTCCACCATCGCCGGGGTGTTCGGGATGATCGCCGCCGTGTACGCCGTGCAGTCCGTGCTGCGGCTGCGCGCCGAGGAGAGCGCCGGCCGGGCCGAACCCGTGCTGGCCGGGGCCGTCTCCCGGCTGCGCTGGGCCGGCGGACACCTGCTGTTCCCGCTGCTCGGCAGTGCCGTGCTGCTGGCCGTCGTCGGCGCCACCGCCGGCCTGGCGCAGAGCGCGGCGCTCGGCGGCGGGACGGGCGACGCCGTCGGCCGGATGCTCGGCGCGACGCTCGTCCAGCTGCCCGCGGTGTGGCTGACCGCCGCCGTGGCCCTGGCCGTGTACGGCCTGCTGCCGCGCTGGACGGCGGCAGGCTGGGCCGGCTACGGCGTGTTCGTGCTGGTCGCCTGGCTCGGCCCGATCCTGCAACTGCCGCAGTGGGTGCTCGACCTGTCCCCGTTCACCCACCTGCCGCACCTGCCCGGCAACGCCGTCACGGCCGCGCCGCTGCTGTGGTCCACCGCGCTGGCCGCGCTCGTCGCCCTGGCGGGCCTGGCCGGGCTGCACCGCCGCGACCTGGGCTGACGCCGGCCCGGCGACGAGCGGCCCGGTGATTGGCGGTCCGGTGATTGGCGGTCCGGTGATTGGCGGTCCGGTGATTGGCGGTCCGCCGCACCGCTCCCGGTCGGGGCGGTGCGGCCGGTGGATCGGATCGCGCAACGGCCTCACCCGGCCTTCGGGCAGAACGCGTCCCGGGCCGGGCGGTGCCCGGTGGCCAGGAACTCCGACACCAGCGCGTCGCCACAGGCGTTCCCGTTGGCCAGGTAGGCGCGGTGGCCGCCGGAGTCGACGGTGACCATCCGGGCCCGGTCGCCGAACGCCGCGCGCAGCTTCAGCGCCCCCGCGTACGGCGTGGCCGGATCGCGCAGGTTCTGTACCAGCAGCACGTTCGACGGCCCGTCGGAGGTGACCCGCACCGGCGGCTCGGCGGGCTGCCAGTGCCAGAACGCGCAGGCCGTCACGTTCACCGGCATGCCCGCGGTGAGCGGGTGCGCGACCCGGTCGGCGGCCACCGCGGCGGCGTAGGCGTCGACGCCGCGCGGCCAGGCCACGTCGTTGCACAGCGTGGCGGTCGAGATCGCCGCGGTGGCCTGCAGCTGCGCCGGCGTCGGATCGTTCGGCCCGGGGACCTGCGGGGGCAGCGGGGTGTGGCGCAGGGCGGACAGGATCAGGGTGGCCAGGGTGGGGAACCTGTTGTCGGCCTGGAGGCCGTTCAGCAGCATGGCGCGCAGGCCGTTGCCGTCCAGTACCGCCGGGTTGTTGCCGGGCCAGGGCAGCGCGGCGGCGTCCAGTTGCCGGGCGGCCTCCAGGTAGGCGGCGCGGACCTGCTCGGGGGTGTCGGCGACGCGCAGTTCGCCGGCGGCGGGGGAGGAGGCCCAGGCCGCGAAATCCGGGAAGCGGTCCTCCACGCCGGTGGCGAACGCGGCCAGCCAGCTGCGCTCGGCGTTCACCGGATCCGGATTGTCGTTGCTGTCCAGCACGATCCGGTCGGTGCGGTCGGGGAACATCGTGGCGTACGCCGCGCCCGCGTAGGTGCCGTAGGAGACGCCCCAGGCGGAGATCCGGCGCTCGCCGAGGGCCTGCCGGATCCGGTCGATGTCCCGTGCTTCGTTGCGCGTGGTGCTGCTGCGCAGCACCGGACCGCCGTTGGCCGCGCAGAGGTCGGCGATGCGCCGGCCGGTGGCCGCACTGGCGTCGACGCCGTGGTCGCCGGGCACGGGCCAGGGCAGCAGCCGGCCGGGCGAGAGGTCGGCGTCGCCCAGCCCGCAGGAGACCGGACCGGAGCGGCCGACCCCCCGCGGGTCGAAGCCGATCAGGTCGTAGCGGTCCCGGACCTCCGGGGGCAGTCGGTTCACGGCGCCGCTCGGCCCGTTCAGGCCGGAGCCGCCCGGGCCGCCCGGGATCAGCACCAGCACCCCGCGCCGCTGGTCGGGCCGGGCGGCGGGAATCCGGGAGATCGCGAGCGTCAGTGACGGCCCGTCGGGTTGTCGGTAGTCGACCGGGACGGTCACCTCCGCGCACAGCTGCCGGCCGTCCGGCGTGCCGCCCGCGCACGCGCCCCAGGCGGGGCGGGCAGGGGCGGGCGCGCCGGCGGCGAGCGGCGCCGTCAGGCCGAGCAGGACGGTGGTGGCGGCGGCGAGCGCGGCGCCCCGTGGAGTGATTCGCATGGCCATTCGCATGACCACGAGTCTTCGCCGTCGCGCCGCCCGAATCGATCCCCCCAGCCACCGTCTTTTTCCTGGAGCCAACCCCAGGGTGTCCCCTGTAGCCAGCTACACCAAGAGAGTTGACGAATCGTCAGGAAACGGACCGGACCGTCACCACGGGCTCGTGGTGGACCGGGAAGTTCACCGAGGAGGCGATGAAGCAGTCCTGGCCGGCCGGGCCGTGCAGGGCCTCGGCCTGCGCGCGCATCGACTCGTCGGCGATCTCCACCCGGGGCCGGAGCATCGCCGAGACGAACCGGCCGCCGCCGCCCGAGGTCTCCATGGTGGCCTCCGCCGCGTCCGCGTAGGACAGCACCACCACGCCGCTGCGCGCACAGTGCGACAGGTACGACAGCATGTGGCACTGGGCGAGCGCGGCCAGCAGGAACTGCTCCGGGTTCCACCGCGAACGGTCGCCGCGGAAGGTCTTGTCGGCGCTGCCGAGCAGCGTCGGCACCCCGTCCGAGGCGATGTCGTGGTCGCGGGAGTACGAGCGGTAGGTGTCGGTGCCGGTACCGAGGTTGCCGGTCCAGTCGACGCGGACCGCGTAGTGGTGGGACAGGGCCATCAGGTCACTCCTTCTCGGGCGGCCGGGCAGCGGCGCAGGTGTCCAGGACGTGCCGCCGGGCGGCCGCCCCGGCAGCGGCCGGATCCCCGGCGGTCACGGCGGCCAGCAGCTCACGGTGCTGGTCGTCCACCAGGGCGGTGCGGTCGGGCGCGTGCAGGGAACGGCGGGTGGAGACCTGGATCTGGTCCCACAGCCGTTCCAGCGAGTGCAGGGCGACCGGGTTGGCGGCGAGCTCCGCCACTCGGCGGTGGAACTGCCGGTTCAGCCGTACCGCCTCCGTCAACTCGCGCTCCACGGTGGCCCGGTGGGTGCGGTCGGCGAGCGCCGCGAGATCCGTCAGCTCGGCCGGGGCCAGCCGGCCCGCCCGCTGCCGCTCGGCCGCGAGTTCGGCGGTCAGCGCCTCCAGCGCGGCCCGCACCCGGTAGACGTGCGACAGCTCCTCCGCGGACAGCTCCACCACCCGGACACCGCGCCCGGCGGCGGCCAGCAGCCCGTCCGCCGTCAACGCCCGGAATGCCTCCCGGACCGGAGTGCGGCTCACCCCGAGGGTCTCCGCGACCTCCACCTCGCCCAGTCGCGCACCCGGCGGGTAGCGGCCGTCGAGGATCAGGGCCCGCAGGCTGTGGTGGATGCTCCCGGTCTGCACACCGGCAGCGTAGAGCGTTGTATGCATTGTATGCAACGGGCTTCGGGGTGCGGCCCGGGATCGGACGGAGAACGCGTTGGGAGACCGACGGACCGGTCCGATATATTCGCGCAGCCGTCGAACAGTTCCACGTCCCGAGGGGGAAACCCATGTCGTTCGACCAGGAACGCACCGGGGAGGCCGGCCCCGACGCCGCCCGGGACGACTCCCCGACCACGCCCACCACACCCACCGCGCCTGCGGCCCCGGTCTCCTTCACCAAGCGGCCGGCGGAGGACGCCGTGCCTGCCGAGACGCCCGCCGAGCCCGCGCCCGCCGAGCCCGCGCCCGCCGAGCCCGCGCTCGTCGCGCCCGAGGTGCCCGCCGCGCCGCCCGCGCCGCCCACCGCACCGCCCGCACCGCCGGCGAACCCGTGGGCGATGCCGTCCACGCCGCCGCCCGGGGCCCCCGTGCCGCCCCCCGGCGCGCCGTTGCCGCCCGCGCCCGACGGGGCCAACCCGTGGGCGCCGACGGGCGTTCAGCAGCCGTGGGGGACCGCCCAGTACCCGCCGGGCGTGCCCACCGGCCCGATGATGTACCCGGTGCCGCAGCGCTCGCTCTACACCAACAACCTGGCCATCGCCTCGCTGATCACCGGCATCATCTGCTGCTACTTCGGCTTCATCGCCATCGGCCTGGGCGTCGGCGCGCTGCGCCAGATCAAGCGGACCGGCGAGCGCGGCAAGGGCCTGGCGGTCACCGGCATCGTGGCCGGCAGCCTCGGCATGGTGCTGTTCGTCCTCGCGGTCCTCGGCGGCCTCTTCAGCGCCGACGACTTCTCGGACGACTCGGACCGGACTCCCTCGCACACGTCGGAGACCTCGAACACGGGCAGCCTCTCGGCGAACTCGCCGTTCCGGCTGAACGTCGGCCAGTGCTTCAACAAGACCACGCCGGGCATGGTCCGGGCCACCGACTGCACGTCCACGCACTTCGGCGAGACCTACGCGACCAAGCCCACCAAGCTGCAGAGCGGCGACTACCCGGGCGAGGACGCGCTGCGGGCGGAGGCCGAGGACACCTGCCTGGACGCCGTGGACAGCTACGTGGCCGACACCTGGTCGATCCCGGAGCAGGTCAGCACCTTCTTCTTCTACCCGGACAAGGCGGCCTGGAAGATCTCCTCCGCCCACCGCGTCGTCTGCTTCCTGGGCAACCAGGACAAGTCCGAGCGCAGCGGCTCGCTGCAGAAGATGCCCAGCAGCCTGTCCAACAACCAGCGCGACCTGCTCGACGCCACCAACCAGTTCGACAAGGTCTGGGCCAAGGGCCCGGACGAGGACGTCGAGATCGAGGACGACCCGCAGGCGTTCCGCAGCTGGGCGAAGGAGATGAACGCCGCCGCGAGCAAGCAGGCGAGCATGCTCTCCTCCGCCCACCTGGCCGGCGTCGACAAGGCGACCGTCGACCGCCTGATCGGCAAGTCCAAGACCGCCGCGGACCACTACCTGGCGGCCTCCAAGTCCACCGACAACGCCACGCTCCGCCGTGAACTGGACGCCGCCTACGACAACTTGGGCGACGACGAGATCATCTCGCTGCGCCGCTCACTGGGCCTGGCCACCCAGCAGGAGGAACCCGCCAAGCACCCGAACAGCAAGGCCGTCTGACCGACCGCCCGGCCGCGCGAGCACCCCGCCCGCGCGGCCGACGCCGTCAGAAGCCCAATGCCGTCGGCGCGCGGCCGCCCAGTCAGCGCCCGGCCGCCCAGTCGGCGGCGTGCCGGACCAGCCGGGCCGGCAGCGCCGGGGCGCCCGTCCAGTGCAGGTGCAGGTAGGAGGCGTGCACCGAGCCGTGCAGGTGGCCCTCGGTGTGCGGTCCGGCGGGCGTGCGCCAGCCCCAGGCGGGGGACGGCCCGGCCACCGGGTCGGTGACGGTGCGGTGGAACTCGTGCCCGCGCACCCGGGACCCGGCCGCCGCCAGCGGGGAGTCCGCGAGCGCCACCGCCTCCCGGTAGCCGAGGGTGAGCCGGGACGTCATCCGGGCCGTCGCGTCCAGCACCCCGCACATCGGCAGGCCGTCCAACTCCCGCCCCAGGTACAGCAGTCCGGCGCACTCGCCGATCACCGGCGCGCCGGTCGCGGCCAGTTCGGCCACCGCCGTGCGCAGCGACGCGTTCGCGCTCAACTCGGCGACGTACACCTCCGGGAAGCCGCCGCCTATCACCAACCCCGCCGTCCGCTCCGGCAGTTGCTCGTCGTGCAGCGGGTCGAACGGCACCACCTCGGCCCCGGCGGCGGCCAGCAGTTCGGCGTTCTCCGCGTACGAGAAGGAGAACGCCGCCCCGCCCGCCAGTGCGATCCTCGGCCGGGGCCCGGCGAACCGCTCGACCTCGTCCGCCGCGTCCCACGGCTGCGCGTTCAGCGGCGGCGCGGAGCGGGCCAGGGCCAGGACGGCGTCCAGGTCGACGGAGGCGGCGACGAGTTCGCCCATCTCGTGGACCGCCCGCAGGGCCTCCGCCGAACGCTCCACGGCCGGCACCAGGCCCAGGTGCCGGGACGGCGTGTCCACCGCCCGGGCCCGCCGCACCGCGCCGAGCACCGGCACCCCGGAGCCCTCCTCCAGGGCCTCCCGCAGCAGCGTCTCGTGCCGGTCCGAGGCGACCTTGTTGAGGATCACCCCGGCGAGGCGCACCTGCGGGTCCCAGGACGCGAAGCCGTGCACCAGCGCCGCCACCGACCGCGACTGCGAGGAGGCGTCCACCACCAGCACCACCGGTGCCCGCAGCAGCTTCGCCACCTGCGCCGTCGACGCCAACTCGCCCTGCCCGGCCGCCCCGTCGTACAGGCCCATCACGCCCTCGACCACCGCGACGTCCGCCCCGGCCGCGCCGTGCGCGAACAGCGGCGCGATGCGGTCCGGGCCGCTCATCCAGGCGTCCAGGTTGCGGCCCGGACGCCCGGCGGCCAGCGCGTGGTAGCCGGGGTCGATGTAGTCCGGGCCGACCTTGTGCGGGGACACCTTCAGCCCGCGCGCCGCCAGTGCCGCGATCAGGCCGGTCGCCACCGTGGTCTTGCCCGAGCCGGAGGACGGGGCGGCCACCACCAGCCGAGGAATGCTGTCGTTCAACGATCTACCACTCAATACCGCGCTGGCCCTTGCGGCCCGCGTCCATCGGATGCTTCAGCTTGGTCATCTCGGTGACCAGATCGGCCAGTTCGAGCAGCTCGGCGGGCGCGTTGCGGCCCGTCACCACCACGTGCTGACTGCCCGGCCGCTCCCGCAGCACCTCGACCACCTCCGCCACGTCGATCCACCCCCAGTGCAGCGGGTAGGTGAACTCGTCCAGCACGTAGAACCGGTACGTCTCGGCCGCCAGGTCGCGCTTGACCTGCTCCCAGCCCTCCCGGGCCGCCTCCTCCGAGGACTCGATGTCGCGCTGCACCCAGGACCAGCCCGAACCCATCTTGTGCCACGCCACCGTGCCGCCCTGCCCGGACTCGCCGAGCACCCGCAGCGCGTTCTCCTCGCCGACCTTCCACTTCGCCGACTTGACGAACTGGAACACCCCGATCGGCCAGCCCTGGTTCCACGCCCGCAACGCCATCCCGAACGCCGCCGTCGACTTCCCCTTGCCGGGGCCGGTGTGCACCGCCGTGATCGGCAGCGTCCGCCGTTGACGGGTCGTCAGACCGTCGTCCGGAACGTTCTCCGCAACTCCCTTGGGCATGTTCGCTCACGCCGCCTTTCGCATCATCGTCGTCCGGGTCTCGCGCACCAGCGAGGCCACCCCTTCGGCCCGCAACTCGTCCAGGCTCACCGCGTCGCCGTTCAGGTGCGCCGCCAACTCCCGTGCCAGGCCCAGCCGGACGGGGCCCGACTCGCAGTCCAGCACCACCGCGGCCACGCCCTGGCCGGCCAGCAGTCCCGCCGCCCGGTGCGAACGCGCCACCGCGTCGCGCGCGCCCGTCGCCCGGCCGTCGGTCACCACCACCAGCAGCGCCCGCCGGTCCGGGTCGCGCAGCCGCTCCACCCGCAGCACCTCGTGCGCCCGCAACAGGCCCGCCTCCAGCGGCGTCCGGCCGCCCGTCGGCAGCTGCTCCAGCCGGGCCGCGCCCACCTCCACCGAGGAGGTCGGCGGCAGCGCCAGCTCCGCGCCGGAGCCCCGGAACGTCACCATGCCGATCTTGTCGCGCCGCTGGTACGCGTCCATCAGCAGTGACAGCACCGCGCCCTTGACGGCGGTCATCCGCTGCCGGGCCGCCATCGACCCCGAGGCGTCCACCACGAACAGCACGAGGTTCGACTCCCGCCCCCGGCGCACCTGTTCGCGCAGATCGTCCCGCCGCAGCACCAGCGCCCGGCCCGCGCGCCCGCGCGCCACCTGGTGCGGCGCGGCCGCGCGCAGCGTCGCGCTCAGGTGCAGCCGCGCCAGCCGCCCCTGCGGCCGGCGCGCCCGCACGGTGTGCCCGGCGTCCGTCTCGGCCGCCGAACGCCGACCCTGCGCACCGCGGCCGGTGCCGTCCACCTTGAACAGCCGCGTCCGGTAAGGGTGTTCGGACGCCACCGGCGACGACTCCCGGCCCGGGCCGGGCCGTTGCTGCGGCGGCGCGGGCGTCTCCGTCGAACCCTCCGCCGAACTCTCCGCCGAACTGTCCGACGCGGCAGGCCCGTCGGGCTCGGACGGTGCGGGCGAGCCACCGCCGCCCGGGCCGCCGCCGGGGCCGTCGTCGTCCGGGCCCTCGCCGTTGTCCTCCGGCTCCTGGGGTTCCTGGTGCTCCGCGAGGGTCCGGTCCAGCTGCTCCTGGTCCAGGCCCGGCGCGTCGAACGGGTTGCGCCGCCGCCGGTGCGGCAGCGCCAACCGGGCGGCCGTCCGGACGTCCTCCTCCAGCACGTCGGTGCGCTCCGCCCACGCGGCCAGCGCCACCGCCGTGCGCGCCATCACGATGTCCGCCCGCAGGCCGTCCACCTCGAACGCCGCGCACACCGCCGTGATCTGTCGGAGCGCGAGGTCCGACAGCTCGACCGTCGGCAGCAACTCCCGTGCGGCGCCGATCCGTTCGGCGAGGGCGAGCTCCTCGCCGGCCCAACTCGTCGCGAAGGCGGCCGGATCGGCGTCGTAGGCGAGCCGGCGGCGCACCACCTCGGCGCGCTCGTCCGCGTCCCGGGTGGCGGCGATCTCCACCGTCAGGCCGAACCGGTCCAGCAGCTGCGGCCGCAGTTCGCCCTCCTCCGGGTTCATCGTCCCCACCAGCAGGAACCGCGCGGCGTGCCGCACCGAGACGCCCTCGCGCTCCACGTACGAACGCCCCATCGCCGCCGCGTCCAGCAGCAGGTCCACCAGGTGGTCCTGGAGCAGGTTCACCTCGTCGATGTACAGCACGCCGCGGTGCGCCTTGGCCAACAGCCCGGGCTCGTACGCCTTCACGCCCTCGGCGAGCGCCCGCTCCAGGTCCAGTGACCCGACCACCCGGTCCTCGGTGACGCCCACCGGCAGCTCCACCAGGAACGCCGGACGCTCCGCCGTGCCCCGGTCGGAGTGCGGCCCGTCCGGGCACTGCGGGTCCGGCGACGCCGGGTCGCAGGCGAAACGGCAGCCCGCCACCGTCGCGATCGACGGCAGCAGTCCCGCCAGGGCGCGCACCATCGTCGACTTCGCGGTGCCCTTCTCGCCGCGCACCAGCACGCCGCCCACCGCCGGGGACACCGCGTTCAGCAGCAGCCCCAGCCGCAGGTCGTCCATGCCGACGATCGCCGTGAACGGGTAACGGACATCGGTCAGTTCACTCACTTCGAACCCTCCATCTCCACCGGGGCCGGAGCCCCGGGAGGCACGAACGGCAGACCCGCCGGCGCCCCGTTCTCGATCAGCTTCCACAGCGCGTCCGTGTCGGCGTGCTCCGCCACCAAGTCGCCCAGCGCGTCCAGTTGTTGCTCGCGCGCCGCCGCGAACGAGGTGTCCGGGGCCGGCACGAACGCCCGCCCCGCGGCGTCGGCGACCGCGGCCAGGAATCTCCGGCGGAAGGCGTCGTTCTCCAGCACCCCGTGCCAGGTCGTCCCCCACACCGGCCCGACCCGGCAGCCGTCCAGCGCGTCGCCCGCCCCGTCCGTGACGAACGCCCCGCCGCCCTCCACCGTCACCACGCCGTGGTGGATCTCGTACCCCGCCACCCGCTCACCGAGCGCCACGCCCGTCGGACGGGCCAGCACCTTCTCCGCACCGAACACCACCCGGGTCGGGAGCAGCCCCAGACCGTCCACGGCGCCGGACCCGGACTCCACCTCGTCGACGATCTCCCGGCCCAGCATCTGGTAGCCGCCGCACACCCCGAGCACCGGCAGCCCCGCGGCGACACGCCGGCGCAGCGGCTCCACCAGGCCCCGGCCGCGCAGCCAGTCGAGGTCCGCGACGGTCGCGCGCGTCCCCGGCAGCACCACCAGGTCCGCGTCCGCCAGTTCCTCCGGACGGGTCGCCCAGCGCACCAGCACGCCCGGTTCCTGCGCCAGCGCGTCCACGTCCGTGAAGTTCGACAACCGGGGGAACCGCACCACCGCGACCCGCAGCACCTCCGCGCCCACCGGGCCGCCCGCCGCCGGACGCGCCGCCACCGAGGCCAGATCCAGCGAGTCCTCCGCGTCCAGCCACAGCCCCTCCAGCATCGGGAACGTCCCCAGCACCGGACGCCCCGTCAACTCCCGCAGCATCTCCAACCCGGGCGCGAGCAGCCGGGCGTCACCGCGGAACTTGTTCACGAACCAGCCCGCGACGAGGGACTGGTCGTCCGCCGAGAGCAGCGCGAGCGTCCCGAACATCGACGCGAACACCCCGCCGCGGTCGATGTCCCCGACCACCACGACCGGCAGCCGGGCCGCCGACGCCAGGCCCATGTTCGCGATGTCCCGGTCCCGCAGGTTGATCTCCGCCGGAGAGCCCGCGCCCTCGCACACCACCACGTCGAACCGCGACCGCAGATCCGCCAGACACTCCAACGAGCGCTCCAGCAGCACCGGCTTCCGGTCCCGGTAGTCCAGCGCCCCGACCTCCGCCACGGCCCGCCCCATCAGCACCACCTGGCTCCGGCCGCCCGCACCCGGCTTCAACAGCACCGGATTCATCGCCGCCTCCGGCTCCACCCCCGCCGCCTGCGCCTGCATCGCCTGCGCCCGCCCGATCTCCGCCCCGTCGGCCGTCACGAACGAGTTCAGCGACATGTTCTGCGCCTTGAACGGAGCCACCCGCACGCCCTGCCGCCACAGCCACCGACAGATCCCGGCCGTCACCACGCTCTTCCCGGCATCCGAGGTCGTCCCGGCCACCAACAACGCACCGCTCACGGACGGCCTCCTTCGGAGGAGAGAGGAAAGGAAGGGAGAACACGCCGGGCGACCGGCGCGGTGCGAGGACGCGACGGCGCGGTCACCTGCGTCCGGCCCGGGCGAGGGCCAGGCAGCGTGCGCCGGCGGTGACGGCGAGGGCGAGCACGCCCACGCGGCGGGAGAGACGGCAGGCGCGTTCGATGTCCGGGACGGCCACCGGGGGGCGGCCCGCGCCCAGGACCGGTCGGTGCTCGACGCGCTCGCCGTAGCGGAGGGTGCCGCCCAACCGGACGTCGAGGGCGCCGGCGAACGCGGCCTCGGCCTGGCCGGCGTTCGGGCTGGGGTGGGCGGAGCCGTCCCGCCGCCAGACCCGCCAGGTCCGTGCGGGGGAGTCGGACGCGGCGACGGTGAGCAGCGCCGTGAGCCGGGCCCCCGGCCACCCGGCGACGTCGTCGAGGCGGGCGGCGGCCCAGCCGAAACGGCGGTGGCGCGGGGACTTGTGGCCGACCATCGCGTCCAGGGTGTTCACGGCCCGGAACGCCAGCAGCCCCGGAACGCCCGCGATCCCGCCCCACACCAGCGCGTTGACGACCGCGTCGGCGGTGTTCTCCGCGACGGACTCCACCACCGCCCGCGCGATCTGCTGCTCGTCCAGCCCGGACGGGTCGCGCCCGCACAGGTGCGGCAGCCGTTCCCGCGCGGCCGTCAGGTCACCGGCGGCGAGCGACCGTTCGATCGTCCGGGCCTCCCGGGTGAGCGACGTCCCGCCGAGGACGGTGAACGTCGCGGCGGCCGTCAACGCGGCCTCGGCGAGCGGGGCGCGACGGGCGGCCCCGGCGGCGAGCGCTGCTCCGCCCGCGACGGCGCCGACGGCGAGCGCGGTGTGCAGCGCGCCCGCCCCGCGGTGGTCGCGCCACAGCCGGCCCTCCAGCCGGGCCGCGGCGGTGCCGAACAGGGCGACGGGGTGTCCGCGCCGGGGGTCTCCGAGCCGGGCGTCCGCGAGATACCCCGCGACCGCGCCCACCAGGTACGGGGCAGCCCGCATGGCGTTGTGTCCTCACTCAGGGTCCGCGCCCTGGATCGACGGAACGAAGGCCGGAGTCTCCTGACTTCCGGTCACCCCCGCGCGGGGTGAACGGTCACAGTGGCGGGACCGCGCCGGACTCGCACCGGCTTCCTCTGCTTGCCTCCGTTTGGCCCGAAGATCCCACCACGCCCGCTTCGGGCCAGTCAACCGAGGCCCCGGAGGGTTTGGTCACACCCCGACAGCCGGCCGCCCGCCGCCGGGGCCGAGGTCAGGCACCGGCCGACGGGCCCAGGGCAGGCCCTAGGATGCAGCCACATTCGCTGCCCGGACGGGCGGGACAAGGGGAGGAAACGTGCGACAGGCAGTCCGGCGCGCCGCGCAGGGCGCCGCGGTGCTGGCCGCTGTGGCGGCGGTCTCGGGGTGCGCGGTGCAGAGCGACGCCGTCGCCGGGATCTCCGTGACCGAGGACGGCCGCCCGCTGGGCGTCCTGCTGGTCTGCGGCCACCGGATCGACGGAGCCACCCTCTCCACCAGCGAGGGCAGCCACGAGGAGACGATCGGGAACTGGACCGCCCACGCCGCCCTCGGTCCCGGGCTGAGCACCTGGACCCTGGACGCGCCCGCCGAGGGCTGGGAGACGGGCAGGTCGGCCACCCCGCTCGACGCCGGGACCACCTACCACCTCCGAGGCTGGACCAAGGACAACTCCCGGTCGTCGACCGCCACCGCCTTCACCCCGGAGGACCTGAAGCAGCTCACTCCGGGAACCGTCCGCTACGACGGCACCGCCTCCGACGGCAGCGGCACCACCCGCACCGTCCCCGTCGAGGAGTTCCGCGCCACGGCCTGCGCGAAGCGCTGACCCCGCACCCCCACCCGGCCGCCCGCGTTGCGCCGCGAACTCCCGGAAGCAGTCGCCGAGTTCGCTCTCCGACTGCTCCTCGGCCCGGAACGCCGCCGGCCCCCCGGACGGTGACCTGCGTCACGGGAACCGGCGCCCCGGTCCGGACAAGGCATGACGTGAACCATCCACACTCCCGGCTGCGGGCCGGGAATCCCGAAGCGTTCCGCGACCTGTTCCGGGACCACTCCTCGCTGGTGTACCGCCACGCCGTACGCGTGACCGGGAACTGGGCCCTGGCCGAGGACGTGGTCTCGCTGACCTTCCTGGAGGCCTGGCGCCTGCGCGGGAAGCTCCGCGACGAGGGCGACAGCCCGCGCCCCTGGCTGATGGGCATCGCCGTGAACGTACTGCGCAACACGACGCGCGCCGCCCGCCGCCACAGCGCGGCCATGGCCCGGATGCCCGCCGCCGATGTCGTCCCCGACTTCGCGGACGAACTCGTCGGCCGGATGGCCGACTCCGAGGAACTCGCGGCCGCCCGCAAGGCCCTGGCCCGACTGCGGCGCTCCGAACGCGAGGTCTTCGCGCTGTGCGTCTGGTCCGGGCTCGGCTACGCCGAAGCGGCAGCCACCCTCGGCGTGCCCGTCGGCACCGTGCGCTCACGCCTGTCCCGCGCCCGCACCCGACTGCGCAGACTCGCGGACGAGGAACTTCGCGCCGCGAAGAAAAAGCTGGAACCCCTCCCGATCCCCGGACAAGTACAGGGCAGCCGCGACACCGCGGCCCGGCCGTACAAGGAGACGCACCGATGATCCGCACCCCGCGGCGGCGCAACGAACCGCTCGACCACGCGGAACTGGCCCGCCTCCTGCCCGCACCGGCCGACCCCCGCCTGGCGGACGACCGCCGGCACCTGCTCGAGGAGCACCTGATGAACGAGATCCACCGGTCCGACCCGGCCTCCGCGCCCGCCCCGGCACGGCGCTCGCTGCGCCGCACCGTCCTGATCGCGACGCCGGTCGCCGCGGCCGCGGCCCTCGCCCTGGTCGTCGCCCTGTCCGGCGCGCCCGGCGGCTCCGCGGTCGCGGCTCCGCGGCCGGTCCAGGCGCCCGTCGTGCAGATCGAGGAGGGCAGCACCGTCCAACTCGCCTCGACCGTCCAGGAGATCGCCGCCGCCGCGACGGCGAACCCCACGCCCAAGCCCGGACCGGGCCAGTACATCTACATCAAGAGCCGGGTCTCCTTCCAGGCCTCCAGCTACAACGGCGACACCGGGGAGTCCGCCACCTGGGTCCAGCCGCTGCACGACCGCGAGGTGTGGAAGTCCCCCGACGGCACCAAGGGCCGGCTGGACGAGCCGGGCTACCAGGACAAGGGCGGCATCCCGCTGGGCAGCAACGATCCCCGCAAGCAGCAGACCTACAAGTGGCTCGCCGCCCAGCCCGCCGACCCCGACGCGCTGCTGAAGTTCGCCTACTCGACGGCGAGCGGCACCCGGGACCGCGACCAGCAGGCGTTCAGCGAGATCGGCTCCATCATCCGCGAGCAGCTCGTGCCCTCCGACCTCGCCGCCGCCCTCTACGAGGCGGCCGGCAAGATCCCGGGCGTCGTGGTGGTCGAGCACGCGAAGGACGCCTCCGACCGCGACGGGATCGCGCTGGCGCGCCTGGACCCGCAGACCGGCGAGCGGTCGGAGTGGATCTTCGACCGGCAGACCCACCAGTACATCGGCAGCCGCGGCGTGCAGGTCCGGGAGGTCAACGGCATCAAGCCCGGCACCGTCGTGGAGCGCACGGCCATCGTCACCCGCGCGATCGTCGACGCCGACAAGCAGCGCCCCGGCGCCGGGCAGCCCAAGGCCTGACGACCCCGCAGGCGGCGACCGGACCCGCGCCGGCCGCCGCCCACCGCCCCGCCCCGGACGTCCGCGGCGGGGCGCCCGCGTTCCGCCCCGACGGGGGCCGGGCGTCACCCCCAGCGGGTCCCCGGCTCGCCGGACCGCGCGCGGGCGGGTGGACTGGGGTGGCACAGGACCGTCAGCACCCGGGAGACCGCCATGCGTTGGGGAACCGCCGCCGTTGTCGCAGCCGCTGCCGCAGGGACCGGGGTCGCGGCGTTCCTGCTGGTCGGCCGGAAGGTGTCGGACCGGGTGGTGCAGCCGGGAACGGCGGAGCCGCCGCCCGCGGTGAAAGTGGTGGAGCTCGGCCCCGGCCGGGTCGCACTGACGGCCACGGCGGACACGCTGCGGCGCGGCCACTACGCGCTGGAGTGGGGCGAGCGCGGCCACGCGGTGGTCGGCGAGGTGCTGGGCTCGGGGCACGGGCGGGTCACGCGGCGGCTGGAACGGGCGGAGAGCGGGACGCTGGCGGTCGGGACGGAGGTCCGGCTGACACCGCGGGTGCTGGTCGGCGACCCGCGGACCTCGCTCGGTCTGGACTTCGCCGAGACCGCCGTGGCCGGCGAGCTCGGCGCGTTCCCGGCGTGGCGCACCCCCGGCATCCGCGGCACCTGGGCGGTGCTGATCCACGGCGCGGCCGCGGACCGTTCGCAGGCGCTGCCCGTGCTGCCGCTGCTGCACACCCTGCGGATGCCGTCCCTGACGATCACCTACCGGGGCGACGCCGGCGCCCCGGCCTCGCCGGACGGCCTGGGCCACTTCGGCGAGACCGAGTGGCAGGACGTCGACGCGGCGATCCGCGCCGCGCTGGACCACGGCGCGGGGCGGGTCGTGCTGTGCGGCTGGTCGATGGGCGCGACGATCGCGCTGTCCACCGCGGCCCGCTCCGCGTGGCGGGAGCGGATCGCGGGCCTGGTGCTGGACTCCCCGGTGCTGGACTGGTCGGAGTCGGTGCGCCGGGCCGCCGCCCACGCCGGCGCCTCCCCGATGCTCGCCGAGCTCGGCGCCCTCTCCGCGCAGGGCCGCACCGGCGTGGACCTGGCCGGATTCGCCCGGATCGGGTCCGGCGCCGACCTGCCCGCGCCCGCGCTGCTGCTGCAGAGCCCGGACGACCCGATCAGCCCCTGGGCGGCCGCGCAGCGGCTCGCCGAGGAGCGCCCGGACCTGGTCAGCCTGCACGCGGTGCCACACGCGCAGCACGCCGCGCTGTGGAATGCCGACCCGGCGCGGTACACCGAGGCGCTGCGCCGCTTCCTCGTCCCGCTGCTGTGAACCGCCGGAGGCCGGTCGGCGGGAACCGGAACCGGTCCCGCCGCGTCCTCATTTCGGAGTGATCACGGTTCCCGCCATGTCCATGCAGAGAAGCGGAGTGGTTCGCCCCGCTTTGACACCACTTGTCCGTCCACCGTTCGAACGGTTCGGACAATGCGTCGAGACAGCCCGGCAGTCGATGTGACAGAAGGCCCGTGCAAGGGGAAGACTGCACGGCGTGACGTCTCGGAACCCGCGCGACCGTGATGCCCCGCACCCGCCCCGCCGCATCGGTGCGACGGTGACCCGTCTGCCCGGAACGGCCGTCGGGCGTGCGGAGGGCAACGTACCCGCAGCCAACCGCCGCCGGGTACCCGCCAAGCCCGGACGGGGCCGAGTGCCCGTCCCGGACGGCTTCCCCGCACCCGCCGAACTCGCCCCGCTGGCCCGTCGGATGCTCGCCGACGCGGTCCGCGTCGCCCGCTGGGCCGGCGAGCTCACCGAGGTCGACAAGCGCGGCGAACTCCTCCCCGAGGACGCCCGCGCCGCCGGCCGCGCCCTCGCCATGACGGTCGGCGCCGCCGCCAACGCCTGGGGCCAGGCACTGCTGGTCGGCCTGGTCGAGCTCCGCGACGGCGGCGCCGGTCCGGGCTGGCGGCTGCACGCCTGGGAACGCGACGACGAGGCGGTGATCCGCGGCTGGTCCGCGCTGTTCGACGCCTGGACGCTGCTCGCCCCGGTGCCGCCCGCCGTGCTGCGCGGCGTGTTCGCCCAGCTGGCCGGCCAGGCCGTCGACCAGGCCCCGCAGCTGCTGTCCTTCCTGCACCTGGTGGACGGGCCGGTCGCCGACAGCGAACTGCTCGAACTGCTGCGCCGCGGCCTGGACGAGCGCCGCCTCGGCACCGGCGACAGCAGCACCTTCCCGCTCTCCCCGGTCCCGCACGCCGCCTCCGCGGTCTCGGCGGTCCGCGGCACCTGCCGGGAGCCGCAGATCGACACCCCGCACGCGCCCGCCGACGTGGCCGCCGTCCTGGACTGGATGCTCGACGGCCTGGCCGCCGTCGGCGCGCTCGGTCGCCAGGACGAGGCCGCCGAGCTCTCCCCGCTCGGCCACTGGGCGGTGCGCGCCAAGCTGGAGGAGATCTGCACCGTCGCGCAGACCGCCGCCGGGCACATCGAACAGAGCGCTCTCGAACTGCTCAGCGCCTGCGCCGACTACAGCCCGGGCCCGGCCCGCGCCGAGTTCCGCGCCTGGGTCGCCGCCCGCCCCGCCGACCGGGCCGTCGCCGAACTCCTGGAGGCCGCCCGCGGCGAGGACGCGCTGGTCCGCGGCCTCGCCTTCGAAGCGCTGCGGGTGGTGGCCGGCTCCACCGCCGAGCAGGGCGTCCGGGCCGCCGTCGAGGAGGCCGTGCTGCGGCCCTACGCGCTGCTCTGGCTGGCCGAACAGCTGGACGAGGGGGGCGCCTCCCCGGCCGACGTGCTGGGCGCGGAGGACGCCGCCTGGCTCTGGGTGGACACCGCGGCCGCCGTGCTCGACCACGGCGAGACCGACCTGCTGGTCGGCCACGTCGAGGGCGCGTCGGCGGGCGAGCCCGTCCGGCTGTTCCACCGCGCCCGCCAGTCCGGCCACCCGCGCGCCGCGAGCGTCCTGACGGCCGTCGCCTCCGTCCACCCCGACCCGGCCGTGGCCCGCGCCGCCCGCCGCAGCGCCTTCTCGGTCCACACCGGCGGCGCGTAGGCGCGCTCTGCGCTCCGCGCTGTCGAGAATCGCCGGTGTCCTGCGCCCCGGCAGGGGCGCGGGGAACTGCGCGAAGCGGAACACGGCAATCAGAAAGCCGCCCTCCCGGAGAATCTCCAGGAGGGCGGCTTCATGCGTATCGGGTTCCGGGGCTAGCCCCGGTTCTCGGCGCGGCGGGCGCGGACCACGCCCACCTTCTCGCCGACCTTGCGGCGGATGACCAGCAGCGGCGCCATCGCGGCCAGCGCGATCTGGGCGAGCGCGCCGATGTGCATCAGGGTGTCGCCGCCGGGCAGGCCCGCGGCCCAGGCAGCCAGGCAGCCGATGGAGACCACGATCCAGGCCACCGTCGCGGTGGCCAGCACGCCCTGCGGCTTCGGGTACTCGATCCGGCTGACCATCAGGTAGGCCACGCCGAAGATCAGCAGCAGGCCGGGCAGGAACGGCGGGTCGAGCAGCACGATCGCGATGACGGTCATCGCGCCCATCGGGCAGGGCATGCCCTGGAAGATCCCCGGCCGCATCTTCACGGCCGAGAACCGGGCGAGCCGCAGCACCACCGCCAGCAGGACGGTCAGCGCGATGAACGCCGACAGCTGCTGGTTGGAGCCGGAGGAGACCAGGCCCCACACCGCGACGAAGTACGCCGGCGCGATGCCGAAGCTGATCAGGTCGGCCAGGTTGTCGAGCTCGGCGCCGAGCGCCGAGGAGCGCAGCTTGCGCGCGACCAGGCCGTCGAAGAGGTCGCACATCGCGCCGATCAGCAGCAGCGTGACGACGGTGGCCGCACTGTGCTTGACGGGCGCGTTCGACTCACCGGTGAGGTGCGGCATCAGGATGCCGGTGGTGGTCGAGTAGATGGCCAGGAAGCCGCAGACGGCGTTGCCCAGCGTCAGGAAGTCGGCGGTGGACAGGTGCTGGGGGGAGCGGGGCGCGCGGAGTTCGCGGTCCCGCGCCCAGCGGCGGCGGCGCAGGTCGGTGGATTCCTCGTCACCGAGGCCCACTAGGGTTTCCGGATCAGTCACGGTCAAGGCGAGTCACCCCGGCGGTGGTCTTCTGGCCGACCGTGACGCCGACCTCGACGCCCGCCGGCAGGTAGGTGTCGACGCGGGAGCCGAAGCGGATCAGACCGACCCGCTCGCCCTGCTCGACCTTGGTGCCGGCGTCCATGTAGGGGACGATGCGGCGGGCCACGGCACCCGCGATCTGCACCATCTCGATGTCGCCGAGCTCGGTGTCGAAGTGCCACACGACGCGCTCGTTGCGGTCGCTGTCCTTGTTGAACGCCGGGACGAATCCACCGGCGATGTGCTCGACGGACGTCACGGTGCCGGGCAGCGGCGCGCGGTTGACGTGGACGTTGAGCGGGCTCATGAAGATCGCGACCCGGGTGCGGCCGTCCGGCCACTCGTCGATGGACTGGACCACGCCGTCGGCCGGGGAGATCACTCTGCCGGCGCCGATCTCACGCTCGGGGTCGCGGAAGAACCACAGCATGCCCGCGCTGAGCGCGCAGGCCGGCACGGCCGCCAGGGCCCACTTGCCGGAACGCCGGGTGAGGGCGGTCGTCACGGCGGCGGTGGCCAGCGTGGGAACGAACCAGGGGGTGGCACCGCGCGCGATGGTGACGCGGGGACGCCGACCCTCGGGGGCGAAACCCTGGGCGGAGGAGTGAGGGGACGGGCTGATGGGCATCGAGGACCTTTAGTCGCGGGCCCCGCGCGGGGACACAGAATGGCCCCTGGACGGGGGCCACCGCGGGGATCGAGTTGTCTGGGACGGCTGCTGTCCCGGTGGATGCTATCGGGACCTGCCGGTATCTGGGCAAGCCGCCTGCTAGTGGAACTACGCCTGCCTGCCGAGTCGTGCACCTGCTATGTGTACGACCGTAACCGGACCGAGTCCGGTTCCCCAAGAGGTCCCGGGTCACGGGTGATTCACGTCTCAGCGACACGCCGGTCACGGGCAGTGCGCGGAAGCGGCCGTCCGGCGCGTACCTGGGGAAACGCGCCGGACGACCGCGTCGAGTGCCGTGCCCGCCCCGGTCCGGCCGACCGGGCCGGGGGGACGGGCGCGGCGGGGCCGGCGGCAGGCCCGCACGCCTGCCTCGCGGCCCGTTGCGGGGGACTGCCTCAGTCGGCGAGCCGGTACTCCTCCAGCAGGCGACGTCCCACGATCATCTTCTGGATCTCCGCCGTACCTTCACCGATCAGCAGCATCGGGGCCTCCCGGTACAGCCGCTCGATCTCGTACTCCTTGGAGAATCCGTAGCCGCCGTGGATCCGGAAGGAGTCCTCGACGACCTCCTTGCAGTACTCGGAGGCCAGGTACTTGGCCATGCCGGCCTCCAGGTCGTTGCGCTGCCCGCTGTCCTTCTTACGGGCGGCCATCACCATCATCTGGTGCGCGGCCTCGACCTTGGTGGCCATCTCGGCGAGCTTGAACTGGATCGCCTGGTGCTCGGCGATCTTCTTGCCGAAGGTGGTGCGCTGCTGCGCGTAGGCGATGCCCAGCTCGAACGCCCGGCGGGCCACGCCGCAGCCGCGGGCGGCCACGTTGACGCGGCCGACCTCGACGCCGTCCATCATCTGGTAGAAGCCCTTGCCGGGGACGCCGCCGAGGATCCGGTCCGCCGGGATGCGGACGTCCTGCAGCACCAGCTCGGTGGTGTCGACGCCCTTGTAGCCCATCTTCTCGATCTTGCCGGGGACGGTGAGGCCGGGGACGGTCTCGTTCGGCCCGAAGCCCGGGGTCTTCTCGATCAGGAAGGTGGTCATGTTCTTGTAGGGCGTGTTGCCGCCCTCGTCCGTCTTGCAGAGCACCGCGACGACGGACGAGGTGCCGCCGTTGGTCAGCCACATCTTCTGGCCGTTCAGGACGTAGAACTCCCCGTCCTTCACACCCTTGGTGGAGATCGCCGAGACGTCGGAGCCGAGGCCCGGCTCGGACATCGAGAAGGCGCCGCGCAGTTCGCCGGCGGCCATCTTCGGCAGGAAGTGGTCCTTCTGCTCCTGGGTGCCGTGCGCGTTGATCATGTGCGCCACGATGAAGTGGGTGTTGACGATGCCCGAGACGGACATCCAGCCGCGGGCGATCTCTTCCACCACCAGGGCGTAGGTGAGCAGCGATTCGCCGAGGCCGCCGAACTCCTCGGGGATGGTCAGCCCGAACAGGCCGAGCTGCTTCATGCCCTCGACGATGGCGGTCGGGTACTCGTCCTTGTGCTCCAGCTCGGTCGCGACCGGGATGATCTCCTTGTCGACGAACTCCCGCACGGTGGCGAGGATGTCCCGCTGGATCTCGGTCAGGCCGTCGGTCTGTGCGAGGCGTCCCATCGTGCGGCTCCGTGAATGCTCAGAGGGTTGGGGTGGTGAGGGGGCCCCGCGGCGCGTGGCTGCCGCAGGGCCCCCGGGACCGGGTAGGGGCTGGGCCGATGACGGCGGCCCGCCCTTCCGGGGTCTGGAGTGGGCGTCAGGCGAGCGGCTCGGGGCGGCCGGGCTGGTCGCCGCCGCGCTCCTTCAGGTACTGCTCGGTCGGCACCATCACCTTGCGGCGGAAGACGCAGACGACCGTGCCGTCCTGCTTGTAGCCCTTGGTCTCGACGTGGACGATGCCGCGGTCGGGCTTCGAGGTGGGGTTCTTGTCGAGCACGGTGGTCTCGCCGTAGATGGTGTCGCCGTGGAAGGTCGGCGCGATGTGGCGCAGCGACTCGACCTCCAGGTTGGCGAGCGCCTTCCCGGAGACGTCCTCGACGCTCATGCCCAGCAGCAGCGAGTAGATGTAGTTGCCGACCACCACGTTCTTGCCCTGCACGGTGGTGGTCGCGTAGTTGGCGTCCAGGTGCAGCGGGTGGTGGTTCATGGTCAGCAGGCAGAAGAGATGGTCGTCGTACTCGGTGACGGTCTTCCCGGGCCAGTGCTTGTAGACCGCGCCGACCTCGAACTCCTCGTAGGTGCGTCCGAACTGCATCGCGTCACGCTCCAGCCGTCTTGGTCTTGTCGGAAACGGGCTGTTCGAACTTGGTGGTGCGCTGCATGCCCGCGGCGCGGCCCTTGCCGGCGATGACCAGGGCCATCTTGCGGCTGGCCTCGTCGATCATCTCGTCGCCGAGCATCGCCGAGCCCTTGGCGCCGCCGGCCTCGGAGGTGCACCAGTCGTAGGCGTCGAGGATCAGCTCGGCGTGGTCGTAGTCCTCCTGGCCGGGCGAGTAGATCTCGTTGGCGGCGGCGACCTGGTCCGGGTGCAGCACCCACTTGCCGTCGAAGCCGAGGGCGGCGGAGCGGCGGGCGACCTCGCGGTAGCCCTCCTGGTTGCGGATCTGCAGGTAGGGGCCGTCGATGGCCTGCAGGTCGTTGGCGCGGGCGGCCATCAGGATGCGCATCAGGATGTAGTGGTAGGCGTCGGCGCCGTAGCCGGGCGGCTGCTCGCCGACCACCAGGGACTTCATGTTGATGGAGGCCATGAAGTCGGCCGGGCCGAAGATGATGGTCTCCAGGCGCGGCGAGGCGGCGGCGATCGCGTCGACGTTGATCAGGCCCTTGGCGTTCTCGATCTGCGCCTCGATGCCGATCTTGCCGACCTCCAGGCCGACGGTCTTCTCGATCTGGGTGAGCAGCAGGTCCAGGGCGATCACCTGCTGGGCGTCCTGCACCTTGGGCAGCATGATGCAGTCCAGGTTGTGGCCGGCGCCCTCGACGACGGTGATGACGTCGCGGTAGGTCCAGTGCGTGGTCCAGTCGTTGACCCGGACGACGCGGGTCTTGCCGCCCCAGTCGCCGTTGTTGAGGGCGTCCACGATGGTGTGGCGGGCGCTCTCCTTGACCAGCGGGGCGCAGGCGTCCTCCAGGTCCAGGAAGACCTGGTCGGCGGGCAGGCCCTGGGCCTTCTCCAGGAAGCGCGGGTTGCTGCCCGGTACGGCCAGGCAGGAACGGCGCGGACGGAGACGGTTCACAGTCATTGAGGGGAGTTCCTTCCGGGTCAGCTGGTCGCGGCGGTGGTCGCGGCCCACGGCTGAAGCCTGTTGGCCAGCCGGATCTCGTCCACGATCCGGCCGATGATGGTGGTGATGCCGAAGTCCTTGGGTGTGAACACGGCGGCGACTCCGACGGCCTTGAGAGCCTCGGCGTCCGCTGCCGGGATGATTCCACCCACGATCACCGGCACATCCTCCACCCCGGCCCGGTCCAACCGCTGTATGACGTCGGGCACAAGCTCCGGGTGCGCGCCGGACAGGATGGACAGGCCCACGCAGTGCACGTCCTCGGCGACGGCGGCCGAGACGATCTGCTCGGGTGTCAGACGGATGCCCTGGTAGACCACCTCGAAGCCGGCGTCGCGCGCCCGCACGGCGATCTGTTCGGCGCCGTTGGAGTGCCCGTCCAGGCCGGGCTTGCCGACCAGCAGGCGGAGCTTGCCGGCGCCGAGTTCGGCGGCGGTGGCGGCCACGGCCTCGCGGACGGCGGCGAGTTCGCCGCCCGGCTCGGCGGCGACCGCGACCGGCGCGCCGCCGACCCCGGTGGGGGCCCGGTACTCGCCGAACACCTCGCGCAGCGCGAACGACCACTCGCCGGTGGTGGCGCCGGCCCGGGCGCAGGCCAGGGTGGCGGCCATCAGGTTCTCCTCGGTGGCGGCCACCTCCTTCAGGCGGGCCAGCGCGACCTGCACCGCGGCCTCGTCCCGACGGCCGCGCCAGGCCTCCAGGTTGGCCAGCACGGAACGCTCGGAGGCCGGGTCGACCACCATGATGGCGGTGTCCAGATCGGCGGTGAGCGGGCTGTCCTCGGTGGTGTCGAAGCAGTTGACGCCGATGATCCGGTCCTCGCCGGCCTCGATCCGGGCCCGCCGGGCGGCGTGCGAGGACACCAGGTTGGACTTCAGGTAGCCGGACTCGACGGCCGGGATCACCCCGCCCATCCCCAGCACCTTGGCGATCTCCGCCTCGGCGCCGGCCAGCAGTTCCTCGGTCTTCGCCTCGACCACGTGCGAGCCGTTGAACAGGTCGCCGTACTCCAGCAGGTCCGACTCGTACGCCAGCACCTGCTGGATCCGCAGCGACCACTGCTGGTCCCACGGCCGCGGCAGGCCCAACGCCTCGTTCCAGGCCGGGAGTTGGACGGCCCGCGCGCGGGCGTCCTTGGACAGCGTGACGGCCAGCATCTCCAGCACGATGCGCTGGACGTTGTTCTCCGGCTGCGCCTCGGTCAGGCCCAGCGAGTTGACCTGCACGCCGTAGCGGAACCGCCGCTGCTTGGCGTCCTCGATGCCGTAGCGCTCCCGGGTGACCTTCTCCCAGAGCCGGGTGAAGGCCCGCATCTTGCACATCTCCTCGACGAAGCGGACGCCCGCGTTGACGAAGAAGGAGATCCGGCCGACCACCTCGCCCATCCGCTCGGCCGGGACCTGCCCGGAGTCGCGGACGGCGTCCAGGACGGCGATCGCGGTGCACATCGAGTACGCGATCTCCTGGACCGGAGTGGCCCCGGCCTCCTGCAGGTGGTAGCTGCAGATGTTGATCGGGTTCCACTTCGGGAGGTGCGCCACCGTGTAGGCGATCATGTCGGTGATCAGCCGCACGGACGGGCCGGGCGGGAAGACGTGCGTCCCGCGCGACAGGTACTCCTTGACGATGTCGTTCTGGGTGGTGCCGGTGAGCTTGGCGATGTCCGCGCCCTGCTCCTCGGCGACCACCTGGTACAGCGCCAGCAGCCACATGGCGGTGGCGTTGATGGTCATCGAGGTGTTGGTGCGCTCCAGCGGGATCCCGTCGAACAGGGTCCGCATGTCGCCCAGGTGCCCGACCGGCACGCCGACCCGGCCGACCTCGCCGCGGGCGAGGACGTGGTCGGAGTCGTAGCCGGTCTGGGTCGGCAGGTCGAAGGCCACCGACAGGCCGGTCTGCCCCTTGGCGAGGTTGCGCCGGTACAGCGCGTTGGAGTCGCTCGCGGTGGAGTGGCCGGCGTAGGTGCGCATCAGCCAGGGGCGGTCGCGTTCCTGAGCGGCCATCAGATGTTCCGGAAGCGGTTGATCGCGGGCAGGTGCTTCGCGCGCAGCTCGTGGTCGCGCACGCCCAGGCCCTCCTGCGGGGCCAGGCAGAGGACGCCGACCTTGCCCTGGTGCTTGTTGTGGTGCACGTCCAGGGCGGCCTGGCCGGTCTCCTCCAGCGAGTAGACCTTGGAGACGGTCGGGTGGATCTTGCCCTTGGCGATCAGGCGGTTGGCCTCGAACGCCTCGCGGTAGTTGGCGAAGTGCGAGCCGACGATGCGCTTCAGCGACATCCACAGGTAGCGGTTGTCGTACTGGTGCATGAAGCCGGAGGTGGAGGCGCAGGTGACGATGGTGCCGCCCTTGCGGGTGACGTAGACCGACGCGCCGAAGGTCTCCCGGCCGGGGTGCTCGAAGACGATGTCGACGTCCTCGCCGCCGGTGAACTCGCGGATCTTCGCGCCCAGGCGCTTCCACTCGCGCGGGTCCTGGTTGTTCTCGTCCTTCCAGAACTTGTAGCCCTCGGCGGACCGGTCGATGATCGCCTCGGCGCCCATGGCCCGGCAGACGTCGGCCTTGGCGTCGTTGGAGACCACGCAGATCGGGGTGGCGCCGCCGGCCAGCGCGTACTGGGTGGCGTACGAGCCGAGGCCGCCGCTGGCGCCCCAGATCAGCACGTTGTCCCCCTGCTTCATGCCGGCGCCGTTGCGGCTGACCAGCTGACGGTACGCGGTGGAGTTGACCAGGCCCGGGGAGGCGGCCTCCTCCCAGGTGAGGTGCTTGGGCTTGGGCAGCAGCTGGTTGGTCTTCACCAGCGCGAGCTGGGCCAGGCCGCCGAAGTTGGTCTCGAAGCCCCAGATGCGCTGCTCCGGGTCCATCATCGTGTCGTTGTGGCCGTCGGGGGACTCCAGCTCGACCGACAGGCAGTGCGCGACGACCTCGTCGCCGGGCCGCCAGGCGTTGACGCCGGCGCCGGTGCGCAGCACCACGCCCGCCAGGTCGGAGCCGACCACGTGGTACGGCAGGTCGTGGCGCTTCGTCAGCGGGGAGAGCCGGCCGTAGCGCTCCAGGAAGGAGAAGGTGGAGACCGGCTCGAAGATCGAGCTCCACACGGTGTTGTAGTTGACGGCGCTGGCCATCACGGCGACCAGGGCCTCGCCCGGGCCGACCTCGGGCAGCGCGACGTCGTCCAGGTGGAGCGACTTGCGCGGGTCCTTGTCCCGGCTGGCGAGGCCGGCGAACATCTGCTCCTCGTCCTTGTGGAGCGTCACGGCCCGGTAGGACTCGGGCAGCGCGAGGCCCGCGTAGTCGGCGGACGTGGCGTTGCCGCTGAGGATCGCGTCGAGAATTTCCTGCATGGCTGCCTCCGAAGGCGTACCTGTGCGAGGGACACAGGGCGTCTGGGGGAGCCGGGAGCGGACACCGGCTTCGCTGAGGGTCTGAGGGGTGGGGTACTGCGGTGGTGCGACGGATCGGGTGGAGTCGCAGGTACACGTCCCCCGGGTCGGAGGGACACCGGACGACGGCGCGCCGAGGTGGGGAGCCGCGGCGCCGCGACCGGTGGCAACAAGGTAGTGGCACCCTGTGCCACTCGTAAAGACACGGGGTGCCAACTTCTTGCGTGAGCCAGAACACGCCGGCCGGGGGTTTCCCGGAACGCCCGAAGGCCCGTTCCCGAAATGCGGGAACGGGCCTTCGATTCTGCCTTCGACCTGCGGAAACTGCCTTGATTACACGGGGCTTCGGCCCGCCAGGGCGGCCCGAATCGAATCCACCACGGTCTCCAGCGGGGCGTCCGTGCGGGCCACTGTGATCAGTACCTCACCACTCGGGCTGGCACTGAGTGCGCTCAGGGCCGGGGAGTCCTCCGGCACCACTCCGTCACCACTGGCACCGGGTGCCACAGTGGTGCCGCGGCGGCGGGCACCGCTCGGCGGGGTCGGCCAGAACGTCCCCCGGATCACCTCGAAGGAGTGGTCGAGCTGCGCCTCCACATCGCCGTGCCCGCCGGCCCGCAGCCAGCGCCGCAGCACGTGGTTGTGCGCCGCGACCACCGCCGCCGCCGACACCTCGGCCAGCATCGAGTCGTCGTCCCCGCCGCGCTGCCAGCTCGGCGGGGTCTGCTCGGCCGCGTCGAACCGGCCCAGCAGGTACCGGGTGAACAGCCGCTCGTACCGGGAGACCACCGCGATCTCCCGCTCGCGCAGCGCCGACACCTGGCGGATCAGCTGGTAGCGGGCCACCGACATGTCCGGGGTGGAGGCGTACATCCGCAGCACCTCCTTGATGCCCCGGCACACCACGTCCAACGGGTGCTCCTCCGGCTCGGCGCTGGCCAGCAGGTCGGCCACCCGCACCAGGGTGTCGTCGTGGTCGGGGAAGATCGCCTCCTCCTTCGACCGGAAGTACCGGAAGAAGGTCCGCCGGGCCACCCCGGCGGCGGCCGCGATCTGATCGACCGTCGTCTCCTCGTACCCCTGGGTGGCGAACAGCTGCATGGCCGCCGCCGTGAGGTCCTGGCGCATCTGCAGCCGCTGGGCGGCGGCCCGGCGACTGCCTGCCCCGGACTCCACCCCCGGCCGCGACTGGTCGGGCCCGGCGGCCGACTGCTGCTGCTGGGAAGGCGAGGTCTGGCGATCCATGCCCGGAACGCTACACGCACCCGGTGCCGCCCCCGCCGGCCTGGCCCTGCGCACCGGCGCCGAAGGCGGCGCCACGGCGGGCCGGGGCCACCGCGAGGAGACCGTCCCGGCACCCCAAGGGGGCCTCGGCGCAGCCGGGTTGACGCCTTCGGAGGGCGACGGACGGGGGCTCGGCGAGGACGCCGGACGGCCCGTCATCGCCGTGCGTGGTCGCGGAAACCGCGGCCGGTCTTGCGGCCCAGGCAGCCCGCCGCCACCAGGTGCTCCAGCAGCGGCGCGGCCGCCAGACCCGGCTCCCGGAACTCCTGGTGCAGCACCTTCTCGATGGTCAGCGACACGTCCAGGCCCACCACGTCCAGCAGCTCGAACGGGCCCATCGGGTAGCCGCAGCCCAGCTTCATCGCGGTGTCGATGTCGTCCACCGTCGCGTAGTGCTCCTCCAGCATCCGCACCGCGTCGTTCAGGTACGGGAACAGCAGCGCGTTCACGATGAAACCGGCCCGGTCGCCGCACTCCACCGGGTGCTTCTTCACCTTCCCGCACAGCTCCAGCACGGTCGCCGTGACGTCCTCCGCGGTCAGCACCGTGGAGACCACCTCGACCAGCCGCATGGCCGGCGCCGGGTTGAAGAAGTGCATGCCGATCACGTCCTGCGGGCGGGACGTCGCCGTCGCGCAGGAGATCACCGGCAGCGAGGAGGTGGTGGTCGCCAGCACCGCGCCCGGCTTGACGACCTTGTCCAGGGCGCCGAACAGCTCGCGCTTGACCGCGAGGTCCTCCGCCACCGCCTCCACCACCAGGTCCACGTCCGCCAGATCCTGGTAGCCGGACACCGGAGTGACCAGCGCCAGCGCCGCGTCCCGGGCCTCCTCGGACAGCCGGCCGCGGGACACCGAACGCTCCAGCGACTTCGCCAGCTGCGCCTTCGCCCGCTCCGCCTTCTCCTGGCTGCGGGCCGCCAGCAGCACCGGGAAGCCCGCCTTCGCGAACACCTCCACGATGCCGGTCGCCATCGTCCCGCTGCCGCACACGCCGACGCTGCGCACCTCGCGGCCGGCCGGACGCGCAGCGGCCTCCGCAGCCTCCGCGGTCCTTTCGGCGACCGGCCGGGACGAGCCCGGGGCCTCGTAGGTGTAGAAGCCGCGGCCCGACTTGCGGCCCAGCAGGCCCGCCGCGACCAGTTGGCCGAGGATCGGCGCCGGGGCGTGCAGACGGTCCTTCGACTGCTCGTACATCGCCTCCAGCACGGTGCGGGCGGTGTCCACGCCGATCAGGTCCAGCAGCGCGAGCGGGCCCATCGGCAGGCCGCAGCCCAGCCGCATCGCCGCGTCGATGTCCTCCCGGGTGGCGTACCGGGACTCGAACATCGCCGCGGCCTGGTTCAGGTACGCGAACAGCAGGCCGTTGGCGATGAAACCCGCCCGGTCGCCGGCCGCGACCGGCTCCTTGCCGAGGTCGCGCGCCAACTCGGCCACCTGCTCGGCGGCCTGGGGCGAGGTCAGGACGGTGCGGACCACCTCGACCAGCTTCATGCTGTGCACCGGGTTGAAGAAGTGCACGCCCAGCACCCGCTCCGGGCGGGCCGTGGCCGCCGCGATCCGGGTCACGCTCAGCGCGGTGGTGCCGGTCGCCAGCACCGTCCCGGGCGGGCAGATCCGGTCCAGCTCGGCGAACAGGGCGCGCTTGAGCTCCAGGTCCTCCGGGACCTCCTCGATCACCAGGTCCGCCTGCGCGGCCGCGGTCAGCTCGTCGCCGACCTCGATCAGCGAGAGCAGCGCGGTGCGCTCCTCGGCGGTCAGCCGATCACGCGCCACCGCCCGGGCGGTGGACGCCTCGATCCGGGCCAACGCCCGAGCCGCCTGCGCCGGACCGGCTTCCACGCCGATCACGCGCCGGCCGCTCCGGGCCACCGCCACGGCCACCCCGGCACCCATGGTGCCCAGGCCGACGACGGCAACAGTGGGGAAGGGACGCTCCATTGTCCAGACTCCTTGTCATGGGCCCGCGCCGACGGCCCCCGCCACGACCCGGACAGCCGGGCACGCGTGACGGGGGAGGGTGTGCCGACGGCACGGGAGAAATGGGGAACGGAAGAAGAACAGCGGCGACCCCGCGCTACGGACCGGTCCGCTCCGGTTCCGTTCGAGGGGCAGTGCCGTGGTGCTCAGGCGCTCCGAAAGGTCATGAAGCGACGCCGACGTGCACACGGGAGAAGAAGCGCAACCCGCCGGTGCGGCTCCCGAAGCCCGGCGCTGGTGCGTGCGGACACTGTAGCCCAGCTACTCGCGGGTAGGAAGGGGCAATCGCGCTTCGCCCGAGGGCGGTTGACTCTGCGGTGCCCTGAAGGAATTCGGTCGCTGATACGCGGAACGGCCCCGCCCGGAGGGTTCCGGGCGGGGCCGTTCGGCTGTCGCGGGGGTCAGTGGGCCATGACGGGGACGGCGTCCTCGGCGGTGGCGGGGGAGTCGTGGTGTTCGGGCTTGCCGGCGGTGATCAGGGTGAAGGCGGTGATGCCGGCCAGGACCAGGATGCCGAAGGCCCACCAGATGGCGGTGGAGTAGGAGTGGACCTGGATCTGCAGGGCGAAGAGCTTGGGGTCGGTGGTGGCCGCGGCGGCCTTGTGGGCGTCGAGGTACGCGGTGCCGGCGCTGTGGGCGACGGTGGAGAGGAGGGCGGTGCCGATCGCGCCGCCGACCTGCTGGGAGGTGTTGACCATCGCGGAGGCGACGCCGGCGTCGCGGGGCTGCACGCCGAAGGTGGCCAGGCTCATGGCGGGCATGAACGCGGTGCCCATGCCGAGGCCCATCAGGACCAGGCCGGGCAGGATCTGCCAGTACGAGGTGTTCACGTCGATCTGGGTGAGGATCAGCAGGCCGAGCGAGGCGACCAGGAAGCCGGGCGCCATCAGGTAGCGGGCCGGGACCCGGGTCATCAGGCGGGCGCCGATCTGGGTGGAGCCGGTGATCATGCCGGCCACCATCGGGAGGAAGGCGAAACCGTTGACCAGCGGCTTGTAGCCCAGCACGCCCTGCATGTAGAGGGTGAGGAAGAGGAACAGGCCGAACATGCCGATCACGGCCATGCCGAGCGAGAGGTAGACGCCGCCGCGGTTGCGGTCGGTGATCACGCGCAGCGGCAGCAGCGGGGCGGAGACCCGGCTCTCGACGACCACGAACGCGGCGAGCAGCACGGCGGCGGCGACGAACAGGCCGATGGTGCTGGAGTCTCCCCAGCCCTGGCTCTCGGCGCGGGTGAAGCCGTACACCAGGGAGACCAGGCCGGTGGTGACCAGCAGCACGCCCGGGATGTCGAGGCGGTTGCGGTTGAGGCCGACGGCGGGCTCGCGGATGACCATGATCGCGCCGGCCAGGGCGACCGCGGCGAACGGGATGTTGACGTAGAAGGTCCAGCGCCAGTTCAGGTACTCGGTGAGCGCGCCGCCCAGGATCAGGCCGATCGCACCGCCACCGCCGGCGACGGCGCCGAAGATGCCGAACGCCTTGGCGCGCTCCTTGCCGTCGCTGAACATGACGGCGAGCAGCGAGAGCGCGGCGGGCGCGAGCAGCGCGCCGAAGACGCCCTGCAGGGCGCGGGCGCCGAGCAGCATGGCGGTGTTGACCGCGGCGCCGCCGATCGCGGAGGCGGCGGCGAAGCCGACCAGGCCGACCATGAAGGTCCGGCGGCGGCCCCACAGGTCCGCGACGCGGCCGCCGAACAGCAGCAGGCCGCCGAAGGCCAGCGCGTAGGCGGTGATCACCCACTGGGTGGTGCTGTCGGCGAAGCCGAGGTCTTCCTTGGCGCGGGGGAGCGCGATGTTCACGACGGTCGCGTCGAGGACGACCATCAGCTGTGCCAGCGCGATGAAGACGAGCGCCTTCCACCGGCGCGGGTCCGGCTGGAGGGTTTCGGACATGGAGGTACCCACCTGTGAGTGCAAGAGAACGTGCGGAACGTGCGGAGGCATGCAGCCGCCCCGTTCGGGCGGTCTGTCGTAAGTCGTATGGGTGGAACGGGAGTTGAGCCGGATGCGTCAGGCGCGCCGGGAGAGTTCCTCCAGGGTCACGGCATGGCCGGGCAGCGGGGACGGGGTGGCGGTGCGCAGCCCGTCCAGCAGCAGTTGGAGGTGACGGTGGACCAGCGGGCCCAGGTCGAGACAGGCGGCGCCGGGGAGCGGTCGGGTGAGCTGGGACATGGCGACCACGATGTCGCCGGCTCCGACGTCGGTACGGAGCAGTCCGTCGGCCTGCGCGCGGGCGACCAGGTCCTCGGTGGCCTGTCTCATCTCGGCGCGGGCGTCGGCGAGTTCGGGGTCGTCGGGGTCGATGGTGCCGGTCAGCAGGGAGCACAGCGCGCCGATCCGCTCGTCGGCGGCGGCGTGCACGAAGCGGCTCACCGCGGCGAAGGAGTCGGGCTCCTCGGCGGCGGCCGCGTGCGCGTGCGCCACGACCCGGTTGATGACGGCGAGCGACACCTGCTGGATCAGCGTCCGGCGGTCGGCGAAGTTGCGGTACAGCGTGGCGTTGCCGACGCCGGCCCGGCGGGCGATCTCGTCGAGCGGGGCCAGTGCCCCGTACTCGACGAAGGCCTCGCGGGCGGCGGCGACGATCCGTTCGCGGTTGCGGGTGGCGTCCGAACGCCGGCGGGGAGCGGCGACGGTGGTCATGGTGCGCTCCCTTCGAGCGGGCGGAGAACGGGGTGGGGCGAGCGGGGAGTAACTCCCCGTTTCGCTGCGACGGAGGTTCAAACGGGGAGAGGGTCCCCGGAATTTCATCATCCGATGTGACCTGCGTCACTTTCAGGTTTCCACGGACGGGTGACGTCCCGGCCGAGTCGCCCGGACACCGCATCGCCGCAGGCCAGCATGGGCGCATGAGCACCGAGAAGCCCCGCGCCGAGCGCGCCGCCGAGGCCCGACTGGCCGCCACCAGGATCGAGGCCGAGGGCGTCGACGGCGTGATCGTCGGCTGGGTCGACAACGCCGGCGTCACCCGGGTCAAGACCGTCCCCGTCCGCGGCCTGGAGAGCGCCGCCCGCTGGGGCGTCGGCGCCGCGCCCTGCTTCGACGCGTTCCTGGTCGACGACTCGCTCGCCCCGTCCGGCAGCCCCGTCGGCGACCTGCGCCTCGTCCCCGACGTCGCCGCGCTGCACCGGCTCGCCGCCCAGCCCGGCTGGGCCTGGGCCCCCGGCGACCGCTGGACCCAGCAGGGCGAACCGCACCCAGGCTGCCAGCGCCAGTTCGCCCGCCGCACCGCCGAGGCCCTCGCCGAACGCGGGCTCACCGTCAAGGCCGGCATCGAGGTCGAGTGGATCGTCGAGGGCGGCGGCGACGGCCCCGCGTACGGCATGCGCCGCGTGGTCGCCAACAGCGACTACCTGCGCGACCTGCTGCGCACCCTGCGCGAGCAGAAGCTGACCGTGCTCCAGCTCCACCCCGAGTACAGCGACGGCCAGTTCGAGCTGTCCGTCGCCCCCGGCGGGCCCGTCGAGGCCGCCGACACCGCGCTGCTGGTCCGGCACACCGTCCAGGCCGTCTCGCTGCGGCACGGCCTGCGGGCCAGTTTCGCCCCCGTCACCGCCCCCGGCGGCGTCGGCAACGGCGGCCACCTGCACCTCAGCCTGTGGCGCGACGGCCAGAACCTCGGCCACGGCGGCAGTGGCCCGCACGGCCTCACCCGGGAGGCCGAGGCGTTCTTCGCCGGGGTGCTCGCCGAACTGCCCGCCCTGCTCGCCCTCGGCGCCCCGTCCGTCGCCAGCTACCTGCGCCTGGTGCCCGGCCACTGGTCCGGCCCGCACCGCTGCTGGGGCCTGGAGAACCGGGAGGCCGCGCTCCGGCTCATCACCGGCTCCGCGCCCGAGCAGGCCAACGCCGAGGTCAAGTGCTTCGACGCCGCCGCCAACCCCTACCTCGCGGTCGGCGGCGTCCTCGCCGCCGGGCTGGCCGGCCTCGGCGCCGCGCTCAGCCTCCCCGCCGAGACCACCGGCGACCCCGACGGCGTCGCCGAACGCCTCCCCGCCCGCCTCGACGAGGCCGTCGACGCCCTGCGCAAGTCCGAGGTGCTGCGCACCGCGATGGGCGAGCCGCTCTGGCAGTCCGTGATCGACGTCCGGGAGGCCGAGATCGCCCGCTTCGCCGACCACGAGCCGGCCCGGATCATCGAGGCCGTCCGCTACCGCTACTGACGTTCCGTCGGTTCGCCGGACCTGGCGGGCGGCGTTCCGACGGGGCCGCCCCGCCGCCGAGCCCGATCAGTTCGCCGGCGGCACCGTCCAGCCCGGGCACATGGCGATCGCGGTCAGCCGGTCGAGCGACACCAGCGGCGCCCGGCCGGCGTCGGCGTCGTCCGCGCCCGCCGGGTTCACGGCCGTCACCCGGACCCGGTTGCCGTCCGGGCGCAGGATGTCGACGACCGTCTCGGTGGCGCCCTGGGCGTTCGGCACCGGGCGGTTCTCGACGCTGCGGATGCGGGTGTCGTCGGGCAGCACCGGGGCGTCCGCGAACCAGGTCCGTACGGTCTCGTCGGCCTCCTGCTGCGCGAAGTGCAGGACGACCCTCCGGTCCTGGTCGGTCAGCGTCGCCGTCTGCTCCGGGCCGGAGGTGCTGGACAGCACCTTCAGGCCGGGCGGCAGCAGGTCGGGGCGTTGCACCGGGGCGTCGACCGGGAGCTTCGGCAGGGTCCGGCTCAGCGGCCCCGCGAAGGCGCGCCAACCCGGGTCGGTGGCCAGCGTCCAGAGCCGGGTGACGGACAGCAGCGGCTTCGCCCGGGGACGCCCGTTCGCCGTGGCGTAGCCGGTCGAGCTGACGACGACCTTGAGCCCGTCCGCGGTGTCCCACTGGACCGCGGTGCGCCCCCGCCGGGCCGATGCCTCGGTCCATTCGACGACGGTCACCTTGCTGCCGTCGTCCTGGGCCGCCTCCTGGCAGATCACGCTCTCGAGCGAGTACGCCGGGCAGGAATTCTCCGGCGGCGGGCCGCCCGCCCGGTAGATGTCCACCGTCAGCTGGGTCGGACCGTCGCCGTCGTCCAGGGTCAGCGACGCCCACGCCCGGGTGGTCGGGAACGCGGCCGACCCGACCGCCGACCCGTCGGAGCGGAGGATCTTCAGCTCCGCCGGCAGCCGCTCCGCCACCGCCGAGACCAGGTGCGCCTCCTGCGGGATACGGGCGGCACCGGAAGGATCACTGACAAAGGGGGAGGGTGTGGCGGACGTCGCCGGGCCGACGCCGTCCGTGTACAGGTCGCCCGGCAGGACCGCCGCCGTCGCCCCGCTCACCAGCAGCACCGCCGCGGCCGCCCCCAGCGTCAGCCGACGGCGCTGACGGCGGCGGCCCCGGGTCGCGCCGCCTGCGGTCAGCGTCGGGGTGTCGGGGACGAAGCTCTCGCCGGTCTCGCGGAAGACCTGGCACAGCCGGTCCTCGAAGTCGTGCTCGGGCAGTGCGGGCATGCGTGATCACCGTCTCCGGGGGCTGAAGGACAAAGACAAGGGGACCGACCGGACGTCAGTGCGCGGCGAGGTCGGTGAGGCCGTCGCCCAGCAGGGCCCGCAGCCGGGCCAGCGCCCGCGAGGCCTGCGACCGGACCGCGCCCGGGCGACAGCGCAGGATCTCCGCCGTCTCCTCGACGCTGACGTCCTCCCAGTAGCGCAGCACCAGCACCGCGCGGTCCCGGGGCGGGAGTTCGCCCAGCGCCTGGAGCAGTGTCATCCGCAAGGTGCTGTCGCCGTCCGGGCCCGGCAGGTCCGGAACCTCCGCGATCGGACGCTCGCCCGAGCTGCGCCGCCGATGGTGGTCGATGAACTGCCGGTACAGCACCCCCTGTGCGTAGCCCGCCGGATTCTCGATCGCCCGACCGCCGAACAACCGCCCCGGCCGCCGCCACACCACGTACATCCGACTCAGCGTCTCCTGCACCAGATCCTCGGCGAGATGGGTGTCGCCGCCCGTCAGCAGACAGGCCGACCGATAGAGCGGGCCGGAGCGGTTCGCGGCGAATTCCGCATACTCCAGTTCGGCGCTGCGCCCAGCTGCTCCTGCCACGTTCGCTGTTCTCCCCCGGGTCCGTACCTCGTCACCCTTCAGACGGAACAGGGTGGCAGCGGTGTCACGGGGTGGGCGCGAAAACTTTTTCCCGACTCTCAGCGGGCCGTCAGGAGCTCCACTCCGTCGGCCGCGAGGCGCTCCAGCACCGGGTGGGTCGGATCCGCGTCGGTGACCAGGCCGCCGATGCGGGGCCACGGCAGGACGCGGAACGGGGAGGCGGCGCCGATCTTCTCGGCCGAGGCGAGGATCCAGGTCTCGGCGGCGCGGGCGGCCAGGGCGCGCTTCATGGCGGCCTCGTCGGCGTCGCCGGTGGTCAGGCCGGCCTCCGGGTGGACGCCGGTGACGCCGAGCAGGCAGAGGTCGGCGGAGACGTTCTGGGCGGCCTCGACGGCGGCGGCGCCGCACGCGACGGCGGAGTGCTTGAAGATCCGCCCGCCGAGGAGGAAGAGCTCGGCGCGGGGGTGCTCCAGCAGGGCCGCCACCACGGTCGGGCTGTGGGTGATCACGGTGCAGTCGAGGTCGGCCGGGAGCAGGCCGGCCACGGCGAGCGCGGTGGTGCCGCCGTCGAGGATCAACGTGCTGCCGGGGCGGACGAGTCCGACGGCCGCCGCCGCGACCCGGCGCTTGCCGTCGGGGGTCACCGACTGCCGCTCCGCGTAGCCGACGACGGCGGGCGAGGCGGGCAGCGCCCCGCCGTAGACCCGCTGGCACAGGCCCTCGGCGGCCAGGTCGCGCAGGTCGCGGCGGACGCTGTCCTCGGAGATGCCGAGGTCGGCGGCGACGTCCTTGGCCACCACCTTGCCCTCTCGGGCGAGCAGGGCCAGCAGGTGGTCGCGTCGTTCAGCAGCCAGCATTTCTTGTTCTCTCCTGTTCTTGCATGTTTCTGCGTGTATGGTAGCGGCCCATGACCGACACCGACGTACCTATGCTCGTCCTGATCGCCGGACCGTACCGCTCCGGCACCGACGGCGACCCGCAGGCGATGGCCGCCAACCTGGCCCGGCTGGAGGCCGCCGCCTGGCCGGTCTTCGCGGCCGGACACCTGCCGGTGATCGGCGAGTGGATCGCGCTGCCCGTGCTGCGCTCGGCCGGCGCCGGACCGACCGACCCGCTCGCCGACCAGGTGCTGTACCCGGCCGCCGACCGGCTGCTCGCCCACTGCGACGCCGTGCTCCGCCTGCCCGGCGACTCGACGGGTGCCGACCAGGACGTCGCCACCGCCCGCCGCCGCGGCCTCCCCGTCTACCACGACGTCTCCGAACTCCCGCGCCGCGCACCGCAGGTGACACGATGACCGGCCGCCCCGGCATCGACGTCCCCGACCACCGGGGCCGCACCGGACTGGACCGGGCCGGACGCGAGCTGCGCGGCAACCCCGATGTGGTGGTGCGCGAGGTCGAACTCACCTCGCAGGGCTGGCACGTCCTGCGCCGCACCACCTTCGACCACCGCCGCCGCGACGGCAGTTGGACCAGCCAGCAGCGCGAGACCTACGACCGCGGCAACGGCGCGGCGGTGCTGCCGTACGACACCGACCGCGGCTGCGTCCTGCTCACCCGCCAGTTCCGCTACCCGGCGTACGTCAACGGCCACCCCGACGGCCTGCTGATCGAGGCCGCCGCCGGCCTGCTGGACGACGACGACCCGGCCACCGCGATCCGCCGCGAGAGCGCCGAGGAGCTCGGGGTCGAACTCGGCCCGCTCACCCACGTGTTGGACGCGTACATGAGCCCCGGGTCGGTGACCGAGCGGCTGCACTGCTACGCCGCGGCCTACCGCCCCGCCGACCGCACCGGCCCCGGCGGCGGGCTGGCCGAGGACGGCGAGGACATCGAGGTACTCGAACTGCCCTTCGCCGAGGCACTCGCGATGACCCTGGACGGGCGGATCGCCGACGGCAAGACCGTCCTGCTGCTCCAGTGGGCGGCGCTGCACGGCCCGTTCGCACCGACCCGCTGAACCGTGCAAGAACGTGCAGCTTGCCGGAACGGCCCGTTCGGCGGCGCCGACTCCCTAGAATCGGCCCGCCCGGCGCGCACCGAGCACCATCCGGACGCCTCCGGCCAGTTGACGGCACTTCGAGGCGAGGGGGGCGGATGGCGGGCGAGGAGATACCCGGAGCACGGGACGAGCTGCGGCGGCGCGGGGAGCGGCTGTTCGCCGAGTTCGCCGCCCTGCTGGAGACGCTGGCCCCCGGGCTCGCGCCGGCGGTCCGGCTGCCCGAGCACCCGGACATCACCGCCTTCGGCAACCCGCTGTCCTTCGGCCACCACCGCCAGGTGGCCTTCGACCGCCCGCCGACCGACCCCGACCTGCAGGCCCGGGCCGAGGCGGCACTCGCCGACTGGCAGACCACGGTGGAACGCACCGGGACCGGATCCGCCGTGCTGCACGCCTGGCGCGACGGCATGACGCTGCGCCTGCACTTCCACCCCACGCGCGGCCTGACCCTCTGCCGGGCCGACCTGGAGCCGATGGCCCTGCACCACCCGGAGGTGTTCGTCCGCCCCGAGCCGCTCCTCGCCCCCGAGGACGTCCGTCCCGGCCACGAACTCTGCCCCGAGTGCGAGGGCCTCGGCCGGTGCGAACGCTGCTGGGGTCGGGGCTGGACCATGGGCGGCGTCACCTGGGGCGGCCGCACCGAGGGCCGCGCCCGCTGCGGCGACTGCCACGGCAGCCGGGCCTGCCCCTTCTGCCGCGGCGCAGGCGAACGCCCGGCCCGCTGACCCCGACCGCCGGGCAGGCCGCCGGCGGGCGGCCCGGGCCGGGCCACCCGCTCCCGCGCGCAATGCGGTGGCCGCCGCCTCCCGCTTGGCAGGATGGTGGGCCCGACCGCAGCTCAGAGGGGTCCGAGACGATGCCCACGCCCGCCGATCGCCTGGAGGCGGCCCGCAGTTCGGGCGACCCGGACGTGCTGCGTGCGCTGGTGGCCGTCGGGCTGCCGTTCGTCGACCAGGCGCTCGCCGAGAATCCGCGCACCCCGCAGGACGCGCCGGCGGCGCTGGCGGCGGCGCCGCGCGGCAGGTGCACCGCCTGGAACGACAACCGGCTGCTGCGGCTGCTGGCCGAGCATCCGAGCGCGGACGCCCCGGTGCTGGACGTCGTGCTCGCGGCGGTGGCGGAGCAGCTCGCGGCGGGGCAGCGGCCGTACGCGGCGGTGATCGCGTTGGCGGCTCGGGTCGAGGTGCCGGCCGGGCGGGTCCGGGCGCTCGGGGAGTCGGCCGGTGCGTCGGCGCGGGTGCGCGGGCGGGTGGCCCGGGTGCTGGCCGGGCGTCGGTAAGTTTCACACCGCCCGGCGGGGCGCGAGTGGGTGCGCTCCCACGGTCGAAGCATCAGTATCGGCCTTGTGTAAGGGAGTTAGCCGTGATCCAGGCTGCGCACTCTCTTGACACCCGCCACCCCGCTCCCGATATTTGGGAGCGCTCCCACCCCAGGACTCCACCCCAGGACTCCCCCACCCACCCCCACCGAGGAGCCGTCATGTCTCCACCCCGCAACCGGGCCACGGCGCTGAGCGCCGCCCTCCTGCTGCTCACGGCCGGCCTGTCCACCGCCGTGGCGGTGCCCGCGTCGGCCGCCGCCGTCCAGTGCTCCGTCGACTACACGGTCAGTGACTGGGGCACCGGCTTCACCGCCAACGTGGCGATCAACAACAAGGGCACCGCCGCGCTCAACGGCTGGACGCTCACCTACACGTACGCCGGCAACCAGACGCTCTCCGGCGCGGGTTGGAGCGGCACCTGGAGCCAGTCCGGCAAGAACGTCAAGGTGGTCAACGCCGACTGGAACGGCGCGATCCCGGCCGGCGGCTCGGTCAGCGCGGGCGCCAACTTCTCGTACAGCGGCACCAACGCGGCCCCGACCTCGTTCGCGGTCAACGGAACCGGCTGCACGGGCGCGCACGCGGCCCCGACCACCACCCTGACCAGCCCGGCCCCGGGCGCCAACTACCAGGCGGGGGCGGCGATTCCGCTCTCCGCGACGGCGAGCGCGGCGGACGGCGCGAGCATCGGCAAGGTCGAGTTCTACGACAACACCACGCTGCTCGGCACCGCCACCGCCGCCCCGTACACCTTCAACTGGACGGGCGCGGCGAGCGGCAGCCACTCGATCTACGCGAAGGCGTACGACAGCCTCGGGGCGAGCAGCGAGTCCACCCCGGCGGGCATCACGGTGGCGTCGGGGCCGGCCGTCACGGCCACCCCGCTGACGCTGTCGGTCAACCAGGGCAAGACCGGCAGCTTCACCGTGAAGCTGTCCGGCCAGCCGAGCGCGAACGTCACCGTCACCACCACCCGCACCTCGGGCAACACCGGGCTGTCCGTCAGCTCCGGGGGGACGCTGACCTTCACGCCGAGCAACTGGTCCACCGCGCAGACCGTGACGCTCACCGCGGACGCCTCGTCCACCGGCTCGGCGACCTTCACCTCCGCCGCCACCGGCTACACCTCCTCGGCGGTCACGGTGACCGAACTGGCCGCCGCCTCGGGCGTGTACAACGACCGGTTCCTGCAGCTCTACAACAAGATCAAGGACCCGGCGAACGGCTACTTCTCGCCCGAGGGCATCCCGTACCACTCGGTGGAGACCCTGCTGGTGGAGGCCCCGGACCAGGGGCACGAGACCACCTCGGAGGCGTACTCGTACCTGCTCTGGCTGGAGGCCCAGTACGGGCGGGTGACGAAGGACTGGTCGAAGTTCAACTCGGCGTGGACGCTCATGGAGACGTACATGATCCCGGGTCACGCCGACCAGCCCACCAACTCGGCGTACAACGCGTCCAAGCCGGCCACCTACGCCCCCGAGCACCCGCTGCCGAGCGACTACCCGTCGGCCATGGACTCCGCCGTCACCCCGGGCAACGACCCGATCGCCGCAGAGCTGAAGAGCGCGTACGGCACCGACGACATCTACGGCATGCACTGGCTGCAGGACGTCGACAACGTGTACGGCTACGGCAACGCGCCCGGCAAGTGCGAGGCCGGGCCGACCGACACCGGGCCGTCGTTCATCAACACCTACCAGCGCGGCGCGCAGGAGTCGGTGTGGGAGACCATCCCGCAGCCGACCTGCGACAAGTTCACCTACGGCGGCAAGAACGGCTACCTGGACCTGTTCATCAAGGACAGCTCCTACGCCAAGCAGTGGAAGTACACCGACGCGCCGGACGCCGACGCCCGCGCCATCCAGGCCGCGTACTGGGCCGACACCTGGGCCAAGGCGCAGGGCAACGGCCCGCAGGTGGCGACCACGGTCGCCAAGGCGGGCAAGATGGGCGACTACCTGCGGTACTCGTTCTTCGACAAGTACTTCAAGAAGGTCGGCAACTGCACCGGCCCGACCACCTGCGCGGCCGGCAACGGCAAGGACTCCGAGCACTACCTGCTGTCCTGGTACTACGCCTGGGGCGGTGCCACCGACACCTCGGCCGGCTGGGCCTGGCGGATCGGCGACAGCGCGGCGCACGGCGGCTACCAGAACCCGATGGCCGCGTACGCGCTGGTCAACGACCCGGCGATGGCCCCGAAGTCGAGCACCGGCAAGACCGACTGGACCACCTCGATGGGCCGCCAGGTCGAGTTCACCCAGTGGCTGCAGTCCAGCGAGGGCGCCATCGCGGGCGGTGCCACCAACAGCTGGAACGGCAGCTACGACACCCCGCCGGCCGGCACCCCGACGTTCTACGGCATGTTCTACGACGAGGCGCCGGTCTACCACGACCCGCCGTCCAACCAGTGGTTCGGCTTCCAGGCCTGGGGCCTGGAGCGGATGGCCGAGTACTACTACTCCAGCGGCGACGCCAAGGCCAAGGCCATCCTGGACAAGTGGGTGACCTGGGCGCTGTCCCGGACCACCTTCAACGCCGACGGCAGCTACAAGATCCCGTCCACGCTGTCCTGGAGCGGCAAGCCGGACACCTGGAACGCCGCCTCCCCGGGCGCCAACACCGGCCTGCACGTGAGCGTGGTCGACTACACCAACGACGTCGGCGTGGCGGGCTCGTACGCCAAGCTGCTGTCCTACTACGCGGCCAAGTCCGGCAACACGGCGGCGAAGACCGCCGCGCAGAAGCTGCTGGACGGCATGTGGGCCAACAACCAGGACACCATGGGCATTTCGGTGCCGGAGACGCGGACCGACTACAACCGGTTCAAGGACTCGGTGTCGGTGCCCGGCGGTTGGACCGGCACGATGCCCAACGGTGATGCGATCAACAGCAGTTCGACGTTCCTGTCGATCCGCTCCTGGTACCAGCAGGACCCGTCGTTCGCGAAGGTGCAGAACTACCTGAGCGGCGGCGCGGCACCGACCTTCACGTACCACCGGTTCTGGGCGCAGGCCGACATCGCCACGGCGATGGCCGCCTACGGCGAGCTGTTCGGCGGCTGACCGCCCGTCCGCAACCGCGCGGCTACGGGCGCCCGGCGGCGGCCCGCAGCCGCACCACAGTCCGAGTGCCCGGTCCGACCGACAGCGGACCGGGCACTCGCCCGTTCTAGGCCGATTGTTTTACTACCTCTTGATTTTTGTCATATGAGCTGAATAGTCTCCCGGCCATTCGCGCGCTTTCGATCACCTCGATCGCGCCCGCCGACTCTCGGGAGGGTCAACCCCTATGAGCGTTCCCCGGATCCGCCGCTCCGCACTCCTCGCCGCAGGTCTCGCCCTGGTCACGGCCGGCGCCCTCGCCGGACCCGTCGGCAGCGCCGCCGCGGCCACCGCCTCGGCCGCCACCGGGCAGCCGATGAACTATGTGGTCAACACCAAGGCCAACCACGGACAGACCCAGAAGGCGGAGCGTGAGATCCGGGCGGCCGGCGGCAGCATCGTCGCCTCCTACGAGCAGATAGGCGTGGTGATCGCCCGCTCCTCCGACCCCGGCTTCGCCGCCAAGCTCCGCCAGTCGAAGACCATCGACTCGATCGGCGCCAGCCGCACCGCCGGCATCCAGGCCTCCACCGACGTCCAGGTCGGCGTCGAGGAGACCGTGCCGACCGGCGCCACCGCCGACGGCAGCGAGCCGCTCTGGGCCAACCAGTGGGACATGCGGCAGATCGGCGTCGACCGGGCCCACACCGCGACGCTCGGCAGCCGCGACGTGGTGGTCGGCGTGCTCGACTCCGGCATCGACGCCGCCCACGAGGACCTCGCCGCCGCCGTCGACCCGGCGCTCTCCGCGTCCTGCCTGAGCGGCCGCCCCGACACCGACTGGCAGTCCTGGCAGCCCACCAGCAGCCACGGCACCCACGTGGCCGGCACCATCGCCGCCGCGAAGAACGGCAAGGGCATCGAGGGCATCGCCCCCGGCGTCCGGCTGGCCGCCGTCAAGGTGGTCGACAACGGCGGGTTCATCTACCCCGAGTACGCGATCTGCGGCTTCGTCTGGGCCGCCGAGCACCACTTCACGATCACCAACAACAGCTACTACGTCGACCCGTGGATGTTCAACTGCGCCGGCGACCCCGACCAGGCCGCCGTCGCCGAGTCCGTCCGCCGGGCCGTCGACTACTCCCGCCGGGGCGGAGTGCTGAACGTCGCCGCCGCGGGCAACGAGAACATCGACCTCGCGCACAAGACCGTCGACGTCAGCAGCCCCGACGACACCGACCCGGCCGAGCGGCCGATCGACGCCAGCTGCCTCAACCTGCCCGCCGAACTGCCGGGCGTGATCGGGGTGTCGGCGATCGGCTCGAAGGGCGACAAGTCCTACTACTCCAGCTACGGCCTGAACAAGGTCGCCGTCTCCGCCCCCGGCGGCGACGCCACCGCCTTCCAGGCCCCCAACACCCCCGACCGCAAGGGCGGCGTGCTCTCCACCGTCCCCGGCAACAAGTACGCCTACATGTCGGGCACCTCGATGGCCTCCCCGCACGTGGCCGGCGTCCTCGCCCTGCTCGCCTCCACCCACCCGGGCGCCAATGCCGACCAGCTGCGCAGCCTCCTGGTGAAGCAGGCCGACCCGCACGCCTGCCCCACCGGTGTCTTCAACCCCGGCGGCACCGGCCTCTACAAGGCCACCTGCGAGGGCACCGAGGCCAACAACGGCTTCTACGGCGCCGGCATCGTCAACGCGGCCAAGGCCGCCGGCAAGTAACACCCTGCCCGCAGTCGGGCCACCGGCCCCGTCCGGCCTTCGGGCCGGGCGGGTGTCGGTCGCTCCGGTCGTGGGTGCCGTCGGCCGGTGGTCGGCTCTGCCGACCGCAGGTCAGTCTTCGGGGGCGATGTGGCGGGACCAGTCCGGCTCCACGGAGGCGAGACCGGACCGGTTGGGGACCTGCTTGAGCCAGGCGGGGCGGGCGGCTGTGCGGGCGGCGGCGGCGCGCTCCTCGGCGGCGCGGATCTGGGCCGGGGTGGCGAAGCCTTCGGGCAGCCAGGCGGCCGAGTCGGCGACCCGGGCGGCGAGGTGTTCCACGTACGCGGTCCGGACGGCGGACGGCGAGTCGAAGCCCGGCTCGTCGGCCAGCCAGGCGTCCGGCACCAACGCGGTGACCTCGGCGAGGAGTTCGGGCGTCACCAGGGGTGCGAGCGCGGCGTCCGCGGCGGCCACGTCCGGGCCGTAGCCGCCGAGCGCGTGGCCGCTGAGGTCGTAGCGCTTGTGCACCGAGGCCGCGGCCGAGGACCAGCGGTGGTGGAAGATCAGCCCGGCGCCGTTGTCGATCAGCCAGAGCTTCCCGTGCCAGACCATCAGGTTGGGGTTGTGCACGCTGCGGTCGACGTTGCCGGTCAGCGCGTCCAGCCAGACGATCCGTCCGGCCTCGGCGGGGGAGACGTCGATCATGCCGGGCTTGAAGTCGCGGGCGCCCGGCAGCAGGTCCATGCCGAGGTTGCGGCCGGCGCTGGCCCGCAGCAGGTCCTGGATCTCCTGGTCGGGTTCGTCCGCCGCGACCGCCGGGTCGAAGTCGACCAGTACCAGCGGCGGCACCCGCAGTCCGAGCCGTCGGGCCAGCTCGCCGACCACGACCTCGGCCACCAGCGCCTTGACGCCCTGCGCCGCGCCGGTGAACTTGACCACGTACGTGCCCAGGTCGTCGGCCTCCACCACACCGGGAACCGATCCGCCCGCGCGCAGCGGGTCGACGTACCGCAGCGCCGTCACCTCATCCAGCATTCGCCCACCCTAACGCGAGCCCGTTCCGGGTTTGGCGGGGACAGGTCGCGATGGTTGGCTTGGCGGCGACGCCGAGTGCGGATGCGCAGACGGCCGGACCGAGGAGAAGTGAGCAGATGGGCAAGGTGCACGCCACCACCGGGCGGACGTACGGGGCCGACCCGGCCCGGGTGTACGAAGCGCTGGCCGACTACGCGGTGACCCGGCCGAAGCTGCTGCCCGTGCAGTACAGCGAGTACGAGGTGCGGGCGGGCGGCACCGGCGCGGGCACCCAGGTGCACTGGAGGCTCCAGGCCACCGAGAAGCGCGTCCGGGACTGCCTGTTCACGGTGACGGCGCCGAGCCCGGACACCCTGGTGGAGACCGACGCCAACTCCTCGATGGTGATCACCTGGACGGTCGCGGCCACCGGCGAGAGCGGCAGCAAGGTCACCGTCGAGGCGACCTGGACCGGTGCGACCGGCATCGGCGGCTTCTTCGAGCGCACCTTCGCCCCCAAGGGCCTGAACCGGATCCACGACCAGGTCCTGGCCAACCTGGCGGCCGAACTCGGCTGAGCCGCACAGCGATTCGGACACCCGTACGGCATGTCAGCCGTGCGGGTGTTCTGCTTCCTCGTACGGGTGAAGTGCGCCCGGTCGGCCATGTCCGCCAACTTAGGCTCCGGGCCGTGCAGATGACGATCCTTCATGTCTCCCAACCGGTCGAAGGCGGCGTGGCTCGGGTGGTGGTCGACCTGGTGCGCGGACAGCGCGCGGCCGGCTGCCGGGTCCTGGTGGCCTGTCCGCCCGGCGGCCGGCTCGCCCAGGAGGCCGCCGCGGCCGGCGCCCGGGTCCTGGACTGGCCCGCCGAACGCTCACCCGGACCCGGCACCGTCGGCGAGGCCTGGCGGCTGCGCCGGATCCTGCGCCGCACCGCACCGGACGTGTTGCACCTGCACAGCGCGAAGGCCGGGCTGGCGGGCCGGCTGGCCGCCCGCGGCTGCGCGCCCACGGTGTTCCAGCCGCACGCGTGGTCGTTCGCCGCGGTCGAGGGCCGGCTCGCCCTGGTCGGCCTGCGCTGGGAGCGGTTCGCCACCCGGTGGTCCCGCAGCCTGCTGTGCGTCAGCGAGCGGGAGAAGGCGGACGGCGTGGCGGCCGGGCTGGTCGCGGACTGGCGGGTGGTGCCCAACGGCGTGGACCTGACGCACTTCACGCCCGCCGACCCGGCGTCCCGGCGGGCGGCCAGGATGACCCTGGGCCTGGAGCAGTCCGTCCCGCTGGCGGTCTGCGTGGGCCGGCTGTGCCGCCAGAAGGGCCAGGACGTCCTGCTGGACGCCTGGCAGCGGGTGCAGATCCGGCTGCCGGAGGCCCGGCTGGTGCTGGTCGGCGGCGGCCCGGACGCGGACGCGCTGGCCGCGCGGGTGCGGACGCTGCCCGACCCGTCCCGGGTGCGGCTGGTGGGCGACGTGGCGGACCCGCGGCTGTGGCTGGCCGCCGCCGACCTGATGGTGCTGCCCTCGCGCTGGGAGGGGATGGCGCTGGCGCCGCTGGAGGCGATGGCGTGCGGACGGGCGGTGCTGCTGACCGACGTCGCGGGGGCGCGGGAGTGCGTTCCGCCGGGTGAGCTCGGCCGTTCGGTGGTGCCGCCGGAGAATTCCCGAGCGATGGCCGAACGGCTGGTCGAATTGCTTTCCGACCGGATCGAATGCGAACGGCTAGGCCTGCTGGCGCGCGAGCATGTGGCAGATCATCACGATATCCGGCAAGTAATCTCGCAGGTGGCGGCTATTTACCGGACTATTGTTCGGAGCCGGGTGGTCCCGGTGGGCCGTGCATCGCGTGTCCCGCAGCGATTCTGATCGTTTGTCAGGCCGTGGGGGCCCACCCGCACTGGTGTGGCCTTCCTTCCTGAATGTCTGATTATTAGGCGGGTGGAATGAAATGGCATGTCAGCTGCCTGTGCTGGTAAGGGCGTTCGGTAATGTCTGATTCTGCCTGCTTCGTCCCTTTTTCCGCCGGGGAAATGATCGACCGTCAATTGTGGCAGCAGGTGCATACCTGGACGGGTTCACAGCAGGGGAGTTCGTGCGCTGATGAGCATTGACCACGAGAGTGTGCCGCGGTCGGCCGACGTGCTGGCCGGTCCCGGCCGCGACCGCCACGGTGCCGGACTCCTCGACCGACCGCGGTCCCGGGCGCTGCCGCCCCGGACCTCGGCCGGCGTCGGCCGACACCGCGGCGGGCTGCACTCCCGGGTCGCCCTGCCGTTCGCGCTCGCCGGCGCCGACACCCTGGCGGTCGCGCTGGCCGCCACCGCCACCGCACCGGACGCCGCCCGGCCGACCGCCACCGCCCTCCTGCTGCTGCCCGCCCTGCTCCCGCTCAACCTGGCCGGCGGCCTCTACCGCAGCCGGCTCAGCCTCTCCGCCCTCGACGAGTTCCCCGCCCTGGCCGCCCGCGCCGCCGTCGCCACCGCCTTCGCCGTCACCGCCGACGCCTGCCTGACCGGCCACTGGACCGACCTCGGCGCGATGGGCCCGATGCGGCTGCTCGCCCTGCTGCTGCTGATGCTCCCGCTCGCCGCCCTCGGCCGCGCCTACGTCCACCACCTCACCCGCCGGGCCCGCCGCCGCCGTCCCAGCCCGGTGCTGATCCTCGGCGCCGGCGAACTCGGCCAGCGGATCGCCGACGTGCTCATCGCCCGCCCCGAGTACGGCCTGCGGCCGGTCGGCTACCTCGACCCCGACCCGGTGCTGCTGCCCCCCGGCGGGCCGCTGCCGGTGCTCGGCGGCCGCGAGGTGCTCGGCCGGGTGCTGCGCCGCCACCGCATCCACCACGTGCTGGCCACCGGCGGCGCCGCCGACGACGCCGCCACGCTCGCCACCCTGCGGCACGCCGCCCGGCTCGGCTGCCAGGTCTGGCTGCTGCCCGGCCTGCGCGAGTTCGACTCCGTGCAGGGCGCCGCCGGCGACCACCTGTGGGGCTTCCCCTGTCTGCGGCTCGGCGCCCCCGCGATGCGCCGGCACGGCTGGGTCGTCAAGCGCGCCTTCGACATCGCCGCCGCCGGCCTCGGCCTGCTGCTGATCTCCCCGCTGCTCGCCGCCTGCGCCCTCGCGGTGCGCTGGGAGACCGGCCCGGGCATGCTCTTCCGCCAGCAGCGCACCGGCCTCGACGGCCGGATCTTCACCCTCCTCAAGTTCCGCACCCTGCGCCCCAGCAACGAGCACGAGTCGGCCACCCGCTGGAACATCGCACAGGACCACCGGATGGGCCCGGTCGGCAGGTTCCTGCGCAAGACCTCGCTGGACGAGCTCCCGCAGCTGTGGAACGTGCTGCGCGGCGACATGAGCCTGGTCGGCCCGCGCCCCGAACGCCCCTACTTCGTCATGCGGTTCGGCCAGGCCTACCCCGAGTACGCCGACCGGCACCGCGTCCCCGTCGGGCTCACCGGACTCGCCCAGGTCAACGGCCTGCGCGGAGACACCTCCATCGAGGACCGGGCCCGCTTCGACAACCGCTACATCGAGGGCTGGAACCTCTGGCAGGACGCCAAGATCCTGCTCCGCACCGCCGCCCTCGTGGTCCGCCCGGACGGGAGCTGACCGTGGCCGTCGCCCTCCGACTCCCGCTCGCCGCCGCGCGGCCGACCGGCATAGCCGCGCCACGGCCGAGCTGGCTCGCCGCCGCCACCGTGCTGCTGGTCTGCGTCCCCACCGGGGAGAAGGACGTCACCGCCGCCGTCCACGTCACCCCGGCCGACCTGGCCTCGCTGGCCCTGGTCGCGCTGACCGCCGTCGGGCTGCTGCGCGGCCGGCTGCCCCGGCTCGACCCGGCCGCCGCCCTGCTGTTCGGCGCCGTGGTGCTGGCCGCCGCCGTCGCCACCGTGCACTCCGTCGACCCGGCCGCCAGCCTCACCGGCTTTGTCCGGCTGACGCAGATCTTCGTGCTGGTGCCCGCCGCCGTGCTGCTCGCCGTCCGCGACCGGCACGACCAGCGGCTGGTGCTCGGCTCGTTCGTGCTGGCCGCGCTGATCGAGGGCGCGGTCGGCGTCCTCCAGTACCTGACCCGCACCGGCGCCTCCTACACCGGGCAGCCGATCCGTGCCGTCGGCACCTTCGGCGCGCTCGACATCATGGCGATGTCCGGCGTGGTCTCCTTCGGGCTGCTGGCCGCCCTCGCCCTGGCGCTGGCCGAACGCGGCCCCGGCGGCAGCCGGCCGCTGCGCCGCGCGATGTGGGCGAGCGCCGCCTTCCTGGCCTTCCCGCTGGCGGTGTCGTTCAGCCGGGGCAGCTGGATCGCCACCGCGGTCGCCGCCACCGTGCTGCTGCTGCGCGCCGACGCCCGACTGGCCGTCAAGGGCGCGCTGGTCGGCGGGGCCGCCGCCGTGGTGCTGATCGGCGGGCTCGGCCTCGGCGCGTCCGGCGTCACCGAACGGCTCAGCTCGATCGGCTCGGTCTCCGCCGCCCCCGACCAGTCCGTCTCCGACCGCTACGACCTGTGGGCCACCGCCGGCCGGATCTGGCAGGACCACCCGGTGGCCGGCGCCGGACCCAAGGCGTTCCAGCAACTGCGCGACAGCCACGCCCCGCTGCGGCTCTCCTCCGGCAGCGACGCCGCCGACTCCACCATCGGCTTCCAGCGCGAACCGCTGCTCTCCCCGCACAACATGTACTTCCTGGTGCTCAGCGAACAGGGCCTGCTCGGCGTGCTCGCCTACCTCGCGCTGTTCCTGACCCTGCTGCTGGGCTGCCTGCGCCGCGCCGGCGGCCCCGGGCTGGCCGCCCTCGCCCTGCTCTGCTGGGTGCTCTGGGACTTCCTGTACGCCGACATCGGCGGCACCACCACCGTGCTGACCTCCGTGGTGCTCGGCCTCGCCGCCCGCACCGCACTGCCGGGGCCCGCCCACTCAGACTCCTCTGGAGCGTACGGCGCATGACGACCGAACAGCCGGTGGCCGCCGTCACCACGACCGTCCCGGCCCCGCGCGGCGACGGCGACACCGCCCCCAGGGGCGGCTTCCTGGCCAAGGCCTTCGGCGTGACCGCCCTGCTCAGCGCCGCCGGCTCCGGCCTCGGCCTGCTCCGCGACCTGCTGCTGGCCCGCTACTTCGGCGCCAACCAGGGCACCGACGCGTTCCTGGTCGCCTGGACGGTGCCGGAGACCGCCGCGCCGCTGCTGATCGAGGACGCGATGGCCTTCCTGATGGTCCCGGCCTTCAGCCTGGCCCTGGTGCTGCGCGAGGAACGTCCCCAAGGCCCGGACCCGGTACGGCAGTTGACGCGTACCACGCTGCCCTGGCTGCTGCTGGCGCTGTGCGGGCTGTCCGGCACCGTCGCGCTGTTCGCCCCGCAGCTGGTCGACCTGCTCGCCCCCGGCCTGGCCGACCCCCGGCTCGCCGTCGCCTGCACCCGGATCACCGCCGTCACCGTCGTCCCGTTCGGCGTGGCCGGCTACCTGGCCTCCGCGCTGCGCGCGCTGCACGCGTTCACCGCGCCCGCCGTCATCTACGTCATGTACAACCTGGGCATCCTGGCGCTGCTGCTCAGCGGCCACCGGCTGCTCGGGGTGCGCTCCGCCGCGCTCGGCGTCGCCCTCGGCAGCCTGCTGATGGCGGGCGTGCTGGTGGTGCCGTTCGTCCGTCGGCTGCACGCCCGCCGCCGGCGCTCCCGGCCGCGCGGCGCCGGGCGTGGGCTGGTGCTGATCCCGCTGGCGCTGCTGCCGGTGGCCGCGTTCTCGCTGACCCGGCAGTCCCAGGTGTTCATCGAGCGCTACCTCGGCTCCGCGCTGCCGCCCGGCACCATCTCGCACCTCAACTACGCCGCCAAGGTCAGCCAGTTGGCGATGACCTCGGCGATCCTCATCGTCACCGTGACCTTCCCCGTGGTGGCCCGTGCGATGGCCGCCGGCGACCTCACCGCCGCCCGCGACCGGGTCGAGAAGGACCTCGGCCAGGCCGCCGCGCTGGTCCTGCTCGGCACCGCCTTCCTACTGGCCTGCGCCCCCGCCGTGGTCGCCCTGCTGTTCCAGCGCGGCGCGTTCGGCCCCGCCGACACCGAGGCCACCGCCGCCGTCATCCGGGTGTACAGCTTCGGCCTGCCCGCCCAGGCGATGATCGGCGTGATGGTCCGGCCGTACTTCTGCGTCCGCCCGGTGGTGCGGCGCGCCGACGCCCCGCGCGCCGAGGGCGACCGGACCACCTGGCTGGACTGGTACCCGGTCGGCGCGATGACGCTCGGGCTGGTCGTCACCTTCACCCTCGGCGTCACCCTCACCCCGCAGTTCGGGGCGCCCGGCCTGGCCGCCGGCAACGCCGTCGGGATCACCTTCACCGCGGCGCTGCTGATGCGCGGCCTGATGCTGCGCGGCATCGCGCTGCGCCTCGGCCTGGTGCTCGGCGGGCAGGCCCGGCTGCTGGCCGCCGCGATCGCCGCGGCCGCGATCGGCTCGCTCACCATCCGGGCGGCCGCCGCGCCGCTGCCCGCCGCCCTGCTCGGCGGCGCCACCGTCCTGCTGGTCTTCGCGGCCCTCGGCACGCTGTTCGGCGTCCCCGAGGTCCGCGGCCCGGTCCTGGCACTCCTCGCCAGGGCCCGGCGACCGCACGCCCCCGCATCCGCCGAAGGGAAGCCGCATGGCCGTTGAAACCTGTCTTCCGTCGCAGGCGCTCGCGCCCCGGCTCGCACCCTGGATCCTGATGTACCACTCGGTCGCCGAGGAGGACGAGGATCCCTACCAGCTCACCGTCAGCCCGGAACGTTTCGCCGAACAGATGGACTGGCTGCACCGCTCCGGGCGGCGCGGCGTCAGCGTCCGCGAACTGCTGGCCGCCCAGGCCCGCGGCCGGGAGTCCCGGCTGGTCGGCCTGACCTTCGACGACGGCTACGCCGACTTCGCCCGGCACGCCGTCCCGGTGCTGCGCGAGCACGGCTTCACCGCCACCGCCTACGTCATGCCCGACCTGCTGGGCGCCGCCAACCACTGGGACGCCGAAGGCCCCCGGAAGAAGCTGCTGACCGTCGACCAGGTCACCGAACTCGCCGCGTCCGGCTGGGAGATCGGCTCGCACGGCCTCGGCCACCAGGCGCTGTCCGGGCTGCCGCCCGCCGCGCTGGAACGCCAGACCAAGGAGAGCCGGCACAAGCTGGAGGACCTCGTCGGCGGGCCCGTCACCGGCTTCTGCTACCCGTACGGGGCCGTCGACCTGCCCGCCACCCGGGCCGTCCGGGACGCCGGCTACGACTACGCCTGCGCCATCGAGCACTCCTCGCTGACCGGCCGGCACGCCCTGCCGCGCTGCTACGTCGGCGACCGCGACGGCGTCTGGCGGCTGCGCGCCAAGCACGGCCGGCACCGCTGGCGCGAGGCCGTCACCGGGCTGCGCTGGGCCCCGCCGAAGGCCGCCGCGGGGGAGCGGCGGTGAGAGTCCTGCACATCGTCACCGGCCTGCACGCGGGCGGCGCGGAACGCCAACTCGCGCTGCTGCTACGGCACTTGCCGACCGACCAGCGGCACGAGGTGGCCACCCTCGGCAACCCCGGCACGGTGGCCCGCGAACTGCGCGCCGCCGGCTTCGCCGTCCATCACCTCGGCATGCGCGGCAACCGCGACCTCGGCGTGCTGCCCCGGCTCACCCGGCTGATCCGCACCGGCCGCTACGACCTGGTCCACACCCACCTGTACCGGGCCATGCTGTACGGCCGGCTGGCCGCCCGGCTGGCCGGGGTGAAGCGGGTGCTCGCCACCGAGCACTCGCTGCAGGCCGGAGTGATCGAGGGCCGGCCCACCTCGCCCGGCGTCAAGGCGCTGTACCTGGCCGCCGAGCGGCTCGGCGGTACCACCCTGGCGGTCTCCGGGCAGGTCGCCGCCGCACTCGACGCCTGGGGCGTGCCCGCCCACCGGGTCCGGCTGCTGCCGAACGGCGTGGACGCCGCCCGGTACCGCTTCCGGCCCGCCGAACGGGACGCCCACCGCGCCGGACTGCGCGCCGAACTCGGCCTGCCCGGCGACGCGTTCGTGATCGGCGGAGTCGGCCGGCTGGTGCCCGGCAAGCGCTTCCACGTTCCGCTGGAGGCGCTCGCCGCACTCCCGGAGTCCGCCCGGCTGCTGCTGGTCGGCGAGGGCCCCGAGCGCGCCGCGCTCACCGCCCGCGCCGAGCGGCTGGGCGTCCGCGAGCGGCTGGTGCTCACCGGCGAACGCGACGACGTGCCCGAACTGCTCACCGCGATGGACGTGCTGGTCTCGCCGTCCCGCGAGGAGACCTTCGGGCTCGCCGCCCTGGAGGCGCTGGCCGCCGGCCTGCCGGTGCTGCACTCCGCCTGCCCGGCGCTCGCCGAACTGCCCGCCTCCGCCGCCCCGCACGCCCGCCTGCTGCCGTCCGAACCCGACCGCTACGCCCGGGAGCTGACGGCGGCGGCAGCCGCCCCGCCCGGCCCCGTCCCGGTGCCGCCCGCCGTCGCGCACTACGACATCACCCGGATCGCGGCCGAACTCGCCGCCCTCTACCGGGAGTCGGCCGGCGCGCTGCCCGGACCACGGGCCTGTCCGGCCGACGCCGCCGGGCGCACACCGCCGGACCGCCCCGCCCGGACGCCACGCCGGAACGGCCGAACGCACCCGGCGCGCGGCCGTTCCGGCGAGACGCCCGGCCGGGCGTCCGACACCGCGCGCTGATCCGGCACCTCGCGCCGATCCGACAGCCCCGGCCGGACCGACCCGGCGACCCCCGTTCCCTCATCTCCTGGAGCCCTCCCGATGCCCGATCTCCGCGGACGCGCCCGCGCGCTGGCCCGCCGCTGGTGGCCGATGGCCCTCGCCGTCCCGCTCGGCGCGGTCGCCGGCGCCGGCTACGCCGTCGTCTCGCACCCCTCCTACGCCTCCTCCGCCTACGTGGTGGTGGTCCCGCAGGGCCAGGGCGAGAACGCCAACGCCGTCAACTTCGCGCAGGCGTACGGCCGGCTCACCGGCCAGCCGCAGGTGCTGATCGGCGCCGCCGCCGAGACCCACCACTCGGTGGCGACCCTGTCGGCGCTGGTGCGCGGCACCACCTCCCCGGACGCGCCGGTGATCGAGATCACCGGCACCGGCCCCCGCCCCGAGGAGGCCGTGCAGAACGCGGCCGCGGTCGCCAGGTCGCTGATCGCGTTCGGCAACGCCGGCAGCAAGGAGACCGGCGTCAAACTCGTCCAACTCGCCGCCGCCGCCGAACCCGACGCCCCCGCCTCACCGTCCGCCGCCCTGGACACCGCGGTCGGCGGCGCCGCCGGCGTGCTGCTCGGCACCCTGGCGATGCTCACCCGCCGCAAGGGCGCCCCAGCCCCCGCCCCCGCCGCCGCCGGGGCCGTGCTGCCCGCCCAGGCCGAGACCTCGCCGACCGAAGGGGTGTACCGGTGAAACTCCGTCAGCAGACCGCCGGCGGCCGGGTGCCCGCCCAGGCCGACCGCCCCGCCGCCGAACGCGACCAGTGGAGCTCCGAAGTCCTGCGCACCGACGACGCCCTGGAGCGGCACGCCGAGGAGTGGGACGACCTGCACCGCCGCTGCGCCACCGCCACCGCCTTCCAGGCCGCACCCTGGCTGCGCTCCTGGTGGCAGAGCTACGGCCGTCCCGGCGCGCTGGTCCTGGTGCTGGTCCGCCGCGACGGCCGGCTGGTCGCCGCCGCCGCACTGCGCCGCCGCGGCCCGTTCGGCGGCCTCACCAACCTCGGCGCGGGTCTGGTCGACTTCACCGACGTGCTGCTCGACGACGAGTGCGCCGACCGGGCCGCCGCCGAACTCGCCGCCGCGCTGCCGCTGCGCCGCCCCTGGCACAGCCTGGAACTGCGCGAGGTCCACCCCGAGGCCGCCGTGCAGCGGGTGTTCGCGCACTGGCGGGGCCGCCGCCACCGGTTCGCCGACTCGCTGTGCCAGTACCTGCCCGCCGTCCCGATGGACGAGCTGCTGAAGCGGCTGCCCGGCAAGACCGCGCAGCGCAGCCGGGTCAAACTGCGCAGGATCGCCCAGGCCGGGGTCGTGGTGCACTCCGCCACCGCCGACGAAGTCCCGGACACCGTCCGCGAGTTGCTGCGCCTGCACCGGCTCCAGTGGCAGGACCGCGGGGTCACCCCCGAGCACCGCACCGAACGCTTCGCCCAGCACCTCACCGAGTCCACCGCCGGACTGGTCGCCACCCGCAGGGCGGCCATACACCGCTTCGAGCTCGACGGGGAACTGCTGGCGGTCAACCTCGTCCTGCTGTGCACCCCGTTCGGCGGCCTCTACATGTACGGCGCGCACCCCAAGCTGCGCGAACGCCTGGACATCGCCGGCCTGCTGTTCGGCGCCGCACTGGACGAGGTCCGGGCCGCCGGGATTCCGCAGCTGAGCCTGCTGCGCGGCCAGGAGCCGTACAAGCAGCGCTGGCGGCCCGACCGGCTCCCCAACCAGCGGCTGGTGTTCGGCCCCGGCCGGCTCGCCCCCTTCGCGGCCGTCCGGGCGCTGCGGGTGCGGACCAGGATCGCCGCCGTGCACCTGCTGCGGACCAGGCTGCCGAAGCTGAAGGAGACGCTAGTGCGCGCCAGGCTTCGGTGACGGCTTGACCGGCCCGGCCGCCCCCGCCCCCGCCCCCGCCGAGCCGGACATCAACTGCCGGTAGACCGCCGCCGACCTCGGGTTGTCCTGGCACTGCCAGAAGCCGTGCGGGCAGTAGTCGGTGACGGTCTGGTAGGCGGTGTCGTGGGTGCGCATCCACTCCACCATCCGCCGCACGTACTCCGGGTTGTCGCCGTTGCGGAACAGCCCCCACTCCGGGTACGAGACCGGCTTGCCGCGCTTGGCCGCGAACTCCACCTGGTCCTGCAGCCCGTACGGCTCGGTGACGAACTCGTCGAAGGTGGCGCCTGCGGGCATGTCGTAGCTGTCCATCCCGAGGATGTCGACCACGTCGTCGCCCGGGTAGCAGCGCGTCCAGGGGATCGCGTCCAGCCCGCGGGTGGGGGTGAAGTCGAAGGTGAAGTGCTGACCGGGCACCGACCGCATCACGCCGACGATCCGCCGCCAGTACGCCTTCCAGGCGGACGGGTCGGGCTTGCAGCGCGAGGTGTAGGTGACGCCGTTCATCTCCCAGCCCAGGGTGAGCACGGTGTCCGCGCCGCCCAGCGCGACCAACTTGCGGGCCAGTCGCAGGAAGTGCTGGTCGAACTCGCCCTTGTTGCCGCGGGCGAGCAGACCGGCCACCTCGTCGTCCGGCAGGTTGGCCTCGTTGGGCACCAGCATCGGCACGCCCAGCACCAGCCGCCGGCCCGGGTCGGCCTGCCGCCACTGCGACCACAGACCGAGCACCGCCGGCTCGCCCTCGACGTCCTGCCAGCCGTTCCCGGCCAGGTAGGTGTGGCCGACCTGCATGTTGGCGTTGTTCAGCCAGGACGCCATCCGCGCGATGTTCGGGATGTACTCGTTCCAGGAGCCGACGAACGCCCCGAACGGCACCTCGTGCAGGGCCCGTTGCACCATCGGACGGGGCGCGGCGCCGCGTGGCTGGATGGCGTCCGACGAGAGGGCCGCGTGCCGCTCGGTCTGGCTGAGCGGCGTGCCCGAGGGCACGCTCGCGGTCGTCATCAGCAGCAGAGCGGCGGCAGCCAGGGTCAGACGGCCGAGGCGCATGGGCTCACTCCGAACGAGGATCGGTGACAACTCCGGCCTCCGGAGCCTAACCTGACAGACCGTCAGAAAGGCCGCAGGTCACCCCATCGAGTCATCCGCGCCGGTCCGCCGTACCGGGCCGGTCAGCCAAAGGTGTTGCACTTGTTCGGGTCGCCGCTCCGGTAGCCGGCGGTGAACCACTGGGTGCGCTGCGCCGAGGAGCCGTGCGTCCAGGTCTCCGGGTTGGTGCTGCCGGTGGCGCGCTTCTGGATCCGGTCGTCGCCGACCGACTCGGCGGCGTCCAGCGCCCGCGCGATGTCGTCGTCGGTGAGCTTGGTGATCAGCGGACGGCCGGTGGAGGCCTGCGGGGTGGTGGTGGCGTGGTGCGTCCACACGCCCGCGTAGCAGTCGGCCTGGAGCTCCAGCTTCACCGAGGCGCTGTCCGCGCCCTGCCGGTCGTTGCCGACCTTGTTCATCGTGCCGAGCAGCGTCTGCACGTGGTGCCCGTACTCGTGCGCCACCACGTACGCCTCGGCGAACGGGCCGCCCTGGGCGCCGAGTTGGCGGCCCATGTCGTTGAAGAAGCCGAGGTCGAAGTAGGCCTTGTGGTCGCCCGGGCAGTAGAACGGCCCGACCGCGGAGGTCGCCGGGCCGCAGGCGGTCTGCACCCGGTCGGTGAACAGCACGGTCGGCGCGAGCGAGTACTGCTTGCCGCGGTCCTTGAACTCGGCCTGCCAGTAGTTCTGCACGCTGTTCACCACGCCCAGGATCCGGCAGTCCTGCCGCTTGTTGGCGTCCGCGCCGGTCTTGCAGTCGGCGCCCAGCTGGTTCGAGCCGCCGGCGGCGTTCCCGGGCGGCGGCGCGCTGTGCGAGTTCGACGAGCTGAACAGGCCCGGGTCCAGGCCGAACACCAGCGCCACCACGAGGCCGAGGATGCCGACCGCGCCACCGCCGATCGCCAGCCCGCCGCCCGGAATGCCCCGGCGGTCCTGCACCTGCGAGTCGTCGAGCTGGGCGTCGTCGTCGAATTGCATCCCTGTCTCACCTCTGTAACAGTCCATCGGCCGGTCGAAGCCGTACCCTAGCGGGCCGACCCGACCGGAAGGGGTCCCGCCGACGCAGGTGGGACACGGTGGTGCCGGAGCCGAACCACGCCCACGCAGGCGGCGTGGCGCGTTCGAATCCAGCTGAATTCCGTCAGGGTCGGACGGTACGCTCCGGCCGTGTCCTTCAATCCGCTGCGCAGTCTGTCGCCCCGATCGGTCCTGCCCGCCGCCGCCGCACTGCTGGTCCTCGCGGCCGGCGCAGCGGCGCACGCCAACCGCCCGCAGCCGTTCGGGGACAAGGTGCTGCCCGGAGTGGCGGACGCCAGCCCCGTCGGCGCGCAGTCGACCGGCGCCGGCGACCTGCAGCTGAGAACCGGCCCCGGCGTGGAGGCCTACTCGCGCACCACCGGCGAGCACCTGTGGTCCTACCGCCGGGACGGCAGCACCGCGCTCCACCTGGCCATGGTCGGCGAGGACGCCGCAGTGGTCTGGGACGACGGCATGGTCACCTCGGTCAACCCGGCCGACCACTCGGTGCGCTGGCACCGCGGCGTCCCCGGCCTCGCCGACTGGCTGCGCGCCGACGGCGAGCCCGGCGCGGCCGACCGCACCGACGAGCAGCACCAGCAACTCGCCGTGCAGCGCGCCGCGACCGTCCTGCACCCGTCCCCCGACCCGGACGCCGACGCGTTCATCACCGTGGTCACCCCCGGCCTGCTGATGGGCTTCCGCGACCGCGACGGCGACCTCCGCTTCAACTCCCGCCCCCCGGCGGGCTGCACCTTCGACCCGGCGCGCACCGCGCAGAGCGACGACGCGGCGCTGATTCCCCGGGTCTGCCCGCCCACCAGCAGCGCCGGCGCCCGCCAGCTGCCCGGCGGCGTCATGGTGTTCTCGCTCACCGCGCCCGGCAACTTCCTCAACACCGGCCCCGACGTGACGATGCGCGCCCTGGACGGCCACCGGATCGCCGTCGACGACGGCCCGGTGATCGGCACCTGGGTGTACGACACCACCCGCGGCGCGAGGGAGAGCGGCTGCGGCACGGCGGTGCCGTTCGCGGCGGTCGGCCCGGCCTGCGAGAAGTAGCGCTTCGCGGGACGCGAGCGGGGAACCGCGCGACAAGCGCACCTCACGTCCGCAAGGTCGCGGTCACGTGCAGGTCATTGTCCTGCGTCGCGATCTTTGCGGTGGGTGCCTTCCGCTTCGCGCGGTTCTCCCCCGGCCCCGGCGGGCCGGGAGGTACCCCCACGCGCCCCCGGTTGCGCTCGCTCGTCGGGGTGGTTCGGCCCTCCCGTAGACTGGAGCGAATGGCTGAGTGCCATACCCACGTCTAGGAGTGACCCCAGCCATGATTTCCGCGAACGCCCTGGAACTCCGTGCCGGCGCCCGCATCCTGATCGAGTCCGCCAGCTTCCGGATCGCCCCCGGCGACCGTATCGGTCTGGTCGGCCGCAACGGCGCGGGCAAGACCACGCTCACCAAGGTGCTCGCCGGCGAGGGCCTCCCGGCCGGCGGTACCGTCACCAACTCCGGCGAGGTCGGCTACCTCCCGCAGGACCCGCGCACCGGTGACCTCGACGTGCTCGCCCGGGACCGCATCCTCTCCGCCCGCGGCCTCGACACCGTGCTGAAGAAGATGCGCGAGAACGAGGAGCGGATGGCCAACGGCAAGGGCTCCACCCGCGACAACGCGATGAAGAAGTACTCCCGGCTGGAGACCGAGTTCCTCACCAAGGGCGGCTACGCCGCCGAGGCCGAGGCCGCCACCATCGCCGCCGCGCTCGGCCTGCCCGACCGCATCCTCGGCCAGCCCCTGCACACCCTCTCCGGTGGTCAGCGCCGCCGCGTCGAGCTGGCCCGGATCCTCTTCTCGGACGCCGACATCCTGCTCCTCGACGAGCCCACCAACCACCTCGACGCGGACTCCATCGCCTGGCTGCGGGACTTCCTGAAGACCTACAGGGGCGGCTTCATCGTCATCTCGCACGACGTCGACCTGGTCGAGACGGTCGTCAACAAGGTCTTCTACCTGGACGCCAACCGCTCCGCCATCGACGTCTACAACATGGGCTGGAAGCAGTACCAGCAGCAGCGCGAGGACGACGAGAAGCGCCGCAAGCGCGAGCGCGCCAACGCGGAGAAGAAGGCCGCGACCCTCAACTCGCAGGCCGACAAGATGCGTGCCAAGGCCACCAAGACCGTCGCCGCGCAGAACATGGCCCGCCGCGCCGAGAAGCTGCTCTCCGGCCTGGAGCAGGTCCGCCAGTCCGACAAGGTCGCCAAGCTGCGCTTCCCCGACCCGGCGCCGTGCGGCAAGACCCCGCTCACGGCCGAGGGCCTGTCGAAGTCGTACGGCTCGCTGGAGATCTTCACCGACGTGGGCCTGGCGATCGACCGCGGCTCCCGGGTCGTCATCCTCGGCCTCAACGGCGCCGGCAAGACCACCCTGCTGCGGATGCTGGCCGGTGTGGAGCAGCCGGACACCGGCGAGGTGATCCCGGGCCACGGTCTGAAGATCGGCTACTACGCCCAGGAGCACGAGACGCTCGACCCCGAGCGCACGGTGCTGGAGAACATGCGCTCCGCCGCCCCCGACACCGACCTGGTGCAGATCCGGAAGATCCTCGGCTCCTTCCTGTTCTCCGGCGACGACGTCGACAAGCCGGCCGGGGTGCTCTCCGGCGGTGAGAAGACCCGGCTCGCGCTGGCGTCGCTGGTGGTCTCCAGCGCCAACGTGCTGCTGCTCGACGAGCCCACCAACAACCTCGACCCGGCCAGCCGCGAGGAGATCCTCGGCGCCCTGCGCACCTTCACCGGCGCGGTCGTCCTGGTCACCCACGACGAGGGCGCGGTCGACGCGCTCCAGCCGGAGCGGATCATCCTGCTCCCCGACGGCGTCGAGGACCTCTGGAGCCCCGCCTACCACGACCTGGTGTCGCTCGCCTGAACCGCGTGTAGACGCCGGATCCGTCACCGGTACGAGAAGAACTGGTCCACCGTCCACTTCGGGAACGCCCGGACGGGCGCACCCGTTGGCTCTGTACGCCCGGACCGCCGCTGCCCGGCCCGCCCGGGCTGAGCAGCGGATTCGTTCACCGGAACGAATCACGGAGGGGCGCGCACACCCTCCGTGAGCGCCCTGGTGCGGAGCGAACACCACCGGACGCGCCCGCTTTCCCACGACGGACCTTGTCGAATGGGTGGCCAGGAGCCTTGCAATGGGTGATCATGGGAATCTGACTGATCACCTCTACGAGGAGGCACGGGTGGCCGAGACTCTGAAAAAGGGCAGCCGGGTGACAGGCGCCGCGCGTGAGAAGCTCGCGGCCGATCTCAAGAAGAAGTACGACTCCGGCGCGAGCATTCGCGCCCTCGCGGAGGAGACGGGCCGTTCCTACGGCTTCGTCCACCGGATGCTCAGCGAGTCCGGGGTCAACCTTCGAGGTCGCGGCGGTGCCACTCGCGGCAAGGGCAAAACCGCTGCGGCCGCCGGTTCCTGACGGTCCATCAGCTCCGGCGGGCGGCGCTCGAGCAGCCCGACCGCCCCTGCTGCACCAGCACGCTGCTCGCAATGCACAATGTTCCACACGGATCGGCGGCCGGGTTCTCCCGAGCCGCCGACCGCCGTTTCCGGGCCCTTGTGCCCGTTAATTCGCGAGCATTCCACCGGCATTCCTGTACGCCGATCCAGTGCTTTGTTACTCTCCAGTAGCCCGTCGGGGTCGGCGGGCGTCCCTGCCCTGTCGCTGGAGGTAGCCCCGCCATGACCACCCACATTCCCGACGCCGACCGCACCGCGTGGGAACAGGCCGGCGTCCGCCTCGACCTCGACGGCGAACTCGCCACCGTCACGCTCTGCGACCCCGAGCGCCGCAACGCCCAGACCCCCGCCATGTGGCGCGCCCTGGCCGCGATCGGCCGCGCCCTGCCCGGCACCGTCCGGGTCGCCCTCCTCCAGGCCGAGGGCTCCTCCTTCTCCGCCGGCCTCGACCGCGCCATGTTCACCCCCGAGGGCATCCCCGGCGAGACCTCCTTCCTCCGGCTCGCCGCCTCCTCCGACGCCGAACTCGACGACGCCATCGCCTTCTACCAGGAGGCCTTCACCTGGTGGCGCCGCGCCGACCTGATCACCGTCGCCGCCGTCCAGGGCCACGCCGTCGGCGCCGGCTTCCAGCTCGCCCTCGCCTGCGACCTCCGCGTCGTCGCCGAGGACGTCCAGTTCGCCATGAAGGAGACCTCCCTCGGGCTGGTCCCCGACCTCACCGGCACCAAGCCCCTCACCGACCTCGTCGGCTACGCCCGCGCCCTCGAAATCTGTGCCACCGGCCGCCGCGTGGGCGCCGAGGAGGCCGTCGCCACCGGCATCGCCAACGTCGCCGTCCCCGCGTCCGAGCTGGCCGCGACGGCCGCCGACCTCGCCGCCGCGCTGCTGGCCGCGCCCCGCAACGCCGTGATCGAGACCAAGGCCCTCCTCCAGGGCGCGGGCGACCGGACGTACGACCAGCAGCGGGCTGCGGAGCGAGAGGCGCAAGCGCGCCGGCTTCGGGACATCGCGGGGATGTAGCGGGCGCGAAAACAGGGGTGCGTGG
>NZ_LISX01000009.1:0-36617 GCF_001905465.1 Kitasatospora sp. CB01950 | reverse complement strand
TGCGTGGCGAAATGTCAGGGTTGGGGTGATTTGCGATATAGCTGGACCCGGACGTCAGGAGGCCCGACATGGCGCAGCCCCACACACCCACGCCCGCAGATCTGCAGAAGAACGTGACGGAGACGCAGTCGAGTGGTGAGCGGGGGCGGACGGCGCTCGCGGTGGGGGTGGTGGAGAAGATCGCGGGGATGGCGGCCCGGGAGGTGGCCGGGATCCATGCGCTGGGGTCTGGGTTCTCGCGGACGTTCGGGGCGATGCGGGACCGGGTGCCCGGGGGGAAGTCGAGTGTGGGGCGCGGGATCAAGGCGGAGGTCGGCGAGAAGCAGACCGCCGTCGACATCGCGCTGGTGGTGGAGTACGGCGTGGTGATTCCGCGGCTGGCCGCGGAGGTACGGGCGAACATCATCGAGGCGGTGGAGCGGATGACCGGCCTGGAGGTCGTCGAGGTGAACATCGCAGTGAACGACGTCCACCTGCCGGACGAGCCGGACGAGGAGGAGGAAGAGGAACCCTCGTCCTCCGGGCGGCGCCCGCGGGTGCAGTGAGCTTTTCCTGACGGAGACGGACCGCGAAGGAGCGGCGGATGAACCTGGCGTTGGTGGGTCTGCTCGCCGGCATGGCTCTCGGCTTCGCCGGCTACTTCGGCGGTTTCGCCGCGTTCCTGCTGGTCGCGGCGCTGGGCGCGGTGGGGTTCGTGGTGGGTCGGCTGATCGAGGGCGACCTTGAGATCGGTGACCTGGGCGAGCTGTTGCGCGGCCGGGACCGGCGGCGTTGACGGCGGTCGCCCGCCCGCCCGCGCAGCGCGGCAGTGAGCAGATCGCCGACCGGGTGTACCGCCGGATCGCGGCCCGCGCCGCCGCCGACGCGCTCGCCCCGGCGTGGCGCGGCCGCCTGGATCCGATGCCGCAGCCGAAGGTGTCGGCGCTGTACGCGCACGGTCGGGTCCGGCTCACCCTGCACGTGGAGCTGCCGTTCCCGTGCGACGTGGCGGCGCTGGCCCGGACGGTGCGGGACGCGGCGTGCGAGCGGGTCGTCGAGCTGACCGGCACGCCCGTGGTCTCGGCCGAGGTGATCGTGGACGGCCTGCACCCGGCGGGGCTGCGGTGAGCGGGTCGACGCGGGTGGATGTGCGCGGACGCGGCGCGGTGCGGTGGCTGCGATCGGAGCGCGGGGTGGTGACGGCGCTGGTGGTGGCCGTCGTGGTGGTGGCCGCCGGGATGCTGCTGTACGACGTGATCGCGGTGCGGGCCGGTGGGCAGGCACGGCCGTGGCGGCAGGACCTGGCGCACCAGCTGGAGACCCGGCACCTGGACGACCCGTGGGTGCTGGGCTTCGCCGCCGGCGCGGCGCTGCTCGGGCTGGTGCTGCTGGCGCTGGCGTTCCGGCGCGGGCTGCGCGGCTGGCTGGCGCTGGAGCCGCGCGGGACGGCGATGCACCGCAGTGCGGTCGCGGCGATGCTGTCGCGGCGGGCCCAGCAGCGTTCCGACCTGCACTCCTGGAAGGTGAAGGTGGGGCGGTGGCGCACCCGGGTGACGGTCGGCGGCACCACCGACCCGGCCGGGGTGGAACGCGACCTGCGGGCCGAACTGGCCCGGATCCCGCTGGCCGGCCCGCACCGACTGGACGTCCGCACCCGGCCCGTCCGGGACCGTCGCCGCCGTAGTGAACTCGCCGAGCTGGAGCCGCCCCGATGAGCCGACGCGCCGTCAACCGCACCGTCCTGGCCGTCGTCGGACTCCTCCTGCTGGTGGGCGGGGCGCTGGTGCTGCTCGGCGGACTGGACGTGTACCGGCGCCTGGGGATCACCCCGCCGAGCCGGTGGCCGCTCACCTCGCCCGACCAGCCGGTGCTCAGCACCGCGAGCCGCACCCGCTGGACCGAGCAGGGCTGGTGGTGGCCGGTGGCGATCGCGGTGCCCGCGCTGGTGCTGGTCGGCGGGCTGTGGTGGCTGTTCTCGCAACTGCGGCGCGGCGGCCCGGCCGGCGTCGACCTGCCGTCGCCGGCCGCGCCCGGGCAGCCGCACTATGCGCTGCACGTGCGCAGCCGCGCCGTCGAGGACGCGATCGAGACGGAGGCCGTCGCCCTCCCGGACGTCGACCGGGTCACCGTCCGGGTCACCGGCGTCGCCCGCCGCCCCGAGGTGCACACCGCGCTGCGGCTCACCCCCGACGCCGACACCGCGGCCCTCGTCCACGCCTACCGCACCGGCCCGGTCGAACACGCCCGCCACTCCCTGGGCCTGACCTCCCTCCCCGCCGAACTCCGCCTCCGGGTGGCCCGCCCCCGCAAGAACCGCCAGAAGACCCCGCGGGTGCGCTGAGACCGCAGGCGGGGGCGCGGGGGCTTTCCCGGACGCGCCCCTGGTTGTGCTCTACAGCCCTCGGGTGGCTCCGCCGTCGACCGGGACCATGACGCCTGTGAGGTAGGACGCGGCCGGGGACATCAGGAAGGCGGCTGTGCGGCCGAACTCGGCGGGGGTGCCGTAGCGGCGGAGGGGGATGGTTTCGGTGGCGGCTTCGCGGGCGGCGGCGGGGTTGGGGGCGAGGGCGTCGAGTTCGCGGACGCGGTCGGTGTCGATGCGGCCGGGGAGGAGGCCGAGGACGCGGATGCCGCGGGGGCCGAGTTCGTCGGCGAGGGTCTTCGCGGCCATCGCGAGGCCGGGGCGGAGGCCGTTGGAGATGCCGAGGTTGGGGATGGGCTGGCGGACGGAGGTGGAGAGGACGAAGGCGATGACGCCGCCGGAGGGGAGGCGTTCGGCGGCGGCGCGGGCCAGGCGGATCGCGCCGAGGAAGACGGAGTCGAAGGCCGCGCCCCAGGCTTCGTCGCTGGCGGTGGCGACCGGCCCGGCGGCGGGGCCGCCGACGCTGATGAGCATGCCGTCGAAGCCGCCGAAGCGGCCGGTCGCGGCGTCGATGAGGCGCTGCGGTGTGGTGGGGTCGGCGTTGTCGGCGGCCACGCCGTACGCGTGGTCGCCGAGGGCGTCGGCCGCGGCGGCGACCGAGGTTTCGGTGCGGCCGGTGACGACGACGCGGGCACCCTCGGCGATCAGTTGTTCGGCGGTGGCGTGGCCGAGTCCCCGGGTCGAGCCGGTGACGACGAACACCTTGTCCTTGAGTCCGAGATCCATGCCGACCATTCTGTACGGTCGGCCGGACGGCGTGACGGAGGGTCAGCCCACCGGGATGCCGGGGTTGGTCAGGGCGGCGGGCCCGGTGACGGTGTTGTCGGCGGTGACGGTGACCGGGCAGGCGGTGCGGTCGTAGTTCGTGACGTCGATGGCGTACTTGGCGGTGTCGGCGCCGCTCGCGCCGGTGAGGTCGGAGCGGTTGTTGCGGAAGACGGTGCCGCAGCCCCAGCCGGGGGCCTGGCTGTGGGTCTGGTAGCCGTCGTTCATGGTGCGGACGCCGGTGTTGTTCTCGATGACGTAGCCGTTGCCCTTCACGTCGACCCAGGAGTCGTCGTAGTTGACGTCGGTGAGGCCGTTGCCGTCGAAGCGGTTGCCGGAGACCAGGCCGCCGGTGGTGCCTTCCTTGAGGTCGACGTTCTCGCCGCCGATGTTCGGGCCGATCACGTTGCCGAGGATCTGCACGTAGTCGCTACGGTCGGTGAGCGTGTTGGCGGTGCCGACGTACACGCCCTCGCCCTTGCCGTCGTGGGCGGTGCCGGTGTCGTGGACGGTGGAGTCGCGGAGCACGCCGTGGCTGGAGGAGGTGCGGAAGTGCACGCCTTCCATGGTGGTGTCGTGGACGGTCACTCCGGCGAGCACCACCCAGTCGGAGGCGTCGAGGACGATGCCCTTCTGGGCGTGGGTGACGGTGAGGCCCTGGACGGTCCAGTAGGACGCGCCGTTCAGTGACAGGCCGTAGCCGCCGCCGGTGGAGGTGGTGAGGATCGCGCGGGGGGAGCCGGTGAGGGTGATCCGGGCGGCGGCGGTGCCCGGCACGGTGATCTTGAAGTTGCCGGTGTAGGCGCCGTCGGCGAGTTGGATGGTCCGGCCGGGGACGGCGGCGTTCAGGGCGGCCTGGAGTTCCTTGCCGGTGGAGACCGTGACGGTGTCGGCGGCGCCGGCCGGGGTCGGCAGAAGGACCAGGCCTGCGGTGCCCAGGGACAGGGCGAGGGCGAGGCGGATGCGATGCGTCATGTGCGCTCCCAGTGGGGGGAAAGAGCGGATCAGGACAGCTGCACCGCCAATGTGGACTGGACCAATGCGGGTCGTCAATGGCCCCGCGCCGACCGTCGCCGCCGCCGGGTGTCAATGGCGCGTGACCGGGAACCGTTCGAAGATGGGGGGACCGGACCACCCACCCGAGGTGCAGCCCATGGAAAGTCGGCGGTTGCCGAGCATCGACGGCGTCGCGGCCGCTCTGGTCGACGGCGACGGACTCGTCGTGGGGTGGACCGCCGCCGCCGAGCAGCTGCTCGCCCTGGACGCGGCGCAGGTCACCGGCCGTCCCGCCCGGGAGCTGCTGGCGGACGGCGTGGAGGAGCGGGCGCTGGAGCGCGGGGCCGGCGAGGTGCGGCTGCGCACCGGCAGCGGGGTGCCGCTGGAGGTCGCCTACCAGGTGCTGCCGCTGGCCGGCGAGGGCGGGCAGGTCCGGGCGCTGGTGCTGGCCACCCCTGCGGACATGGTGGCGCAGCGGCGGCAGGACGAGGCGTTCACCCGGGAGCTGTTCCTGCAGGACCAGCTCGGGCTCGCCGTGTTCGGCCCCGACCTGCGGCTGCTGCGCACCAACACCCACCTGCTGCCCTTCACCGACCTGCCGGACGGCATGGCCGGGCACAAACTGCACGACTACCTGCAGCCCGACGACGCCGACGCCGCCGAGGCGATCCTGCGGCACGTGATCACCACCGGGGAGCCGGTGGTGCGCACCGCGCTGCGGATCCGCCCGCTGGGCAACCCCCACGGCGGGGCCGTGATGGAGATCCAGGCGTTCCGCCTGCAGGCGCTGGACGGCGCGGTGATCGGCGTGACGGCGCTGTTCGGCGACGTCACCGAGCTGCACCGGTACCGGCGGCGGGCGGACGTGCTGCACCGGGCCACCGCGGCCGTCGGCAGTTCGCTGTCGGTGGCGGGCAATGCCGAGGACCTGGCCGGCGTGCTGGTGCCCGGGCTCGGCGACCGCGTCGAGGTGGACATCGCGGAGGCCGTGTTCAGCGGCGACGAGCCGCTGCCCGACGCGGACGGCCGGCTGGCCGTCCGCCGGACCGCCACCGCCGGGCCGCCGCGCACCGACGACCGGCCGCTGGGGCCGCTGGGCCGGGAGGTGCTCGGTGCACCCGCCGGGTCGGTCGCGGACCCGCCGTCGATGAGCGCGCCGCTGCAGGCCCGCAGCGGGCCGCTCGGCCGGGTCACCGTGCACCGCGACCCCGTCGAGGGCCCCTACCAGCACGAGGACCTCGACCTGCTCCGGGAGATCGCCGCCCGGGCCTCGCTCGCGCTGGACAACGCCCGCCGCTACACCCGCGAGCACCGGGCCGCCGTCGGCCTCCAGCGCAGCCTGCTGCCGCCCGCCGAGACGACCGTGCCCGCCGCCACCACCGCCAGCGTCTACCGGCCCACCGACACGGCGACCGGCGTCGGCGGCGACTGGTTCGACGTCATCCCGCTCTCCTCGGCCCGGGTCGCCCTGGTGGCCGGCGACGTGGTCGGCCACGGGCTGCAGGCCAGCGCCACCATGGGCCGGCTGCGGACCGCCGTGCGGACCCTCGCCGACCTGGACCTGGAACCGGACGAGCTGCTGGTGCACCTGGACGACCTGGTGTCGCAGCTGGTCGTCGAGGGCAGCGAGGAGGAACGCGAACGCGGCGTCGCCGACCCGTCCGGGGCGACCTGCGTGTACGCCGTCTACGACCCGGTGGCCGGGATCTGCCAGGCCGCCAGCGCCGGCCACCCGCCGCCCGCGATCGTCCACCCGGACGGGCGGGTCGAGTACCTGCCGGTCAACCCGGGGCCGCCGCTGGGCGTCGGCGGGCTGCCGTTCGAGGCCGCCGAGTGCGCGCTGCGGGCGGGCAGTGTGCTGGCGCTGTACACCGACGGGCTGATCGAGGGCGGCAACGGCGGCGACGTCGACGAGGGCATGGAGCAGCTGGCCGCGCAGCTCGCCGCGGCCGACCTGGACGGCGACCTGGCGGCCGCGGGACGGGGGATCGTCGCGGAACTGGCGACCGCCGAGCAGAGCGACGACGTGACGCTGCTGCTGGCCCGGCTGCGCTCCGTCCTGCCGGAGGACACCGTCGCGTGGACCATCGAGGCCGACCCGTCGGAGGTCGCCGTGGTGCGGGAGGCGGCCAGCCGGACCCTGGAGCAGTGGGGGCTGGACGAGCTGGTGTTCACCACCGAGCTGGTGCTGAGCGAGCTGGTCACCAATGCGATCCGGTACGCGGGCGGGCCGGTGATGGTGCGGCTGATCCGCTCCTCGGTGCTGACCTGCGAGGTGTCCGACCCGAGCGCCACCCAGCCGCGGATGCGCCGGGCCCGGCTCACCGACGAGGGCGGCCGCGGCCTGTACCTGGTAGCGCAGCTCACCGAGCGCTGGGGCAGCCGGTACACCCGTACCGGCAAGACCATCTGGGCCGAGCAGCGGCTCGCACCGCCGTCGCTCAGCTGGTAGCGCCGACCAGCTCCTCCGCCTCGGCGGGCTTCGCGGTCTGCTGCTTGGCCTCGCGGCGGGCCAGCACCACCACGCCGACCGGGATCAGCGTGGTGAACAGCCACCACTGGATGGCGTACGCCATGTGCGGGCCGATGTCGGAGTGGCCGGGCTCGGCGAGCAGCTCGGGGGCGGCGCCGCCGGCGGGCTGCGAGGAGGCCAGTTCCAGGTAGCCGCCGAGCACGGTGGTGCCCGAGTACTTGGCCTGCTCCGCGCTGTTGATCACCTTGAACATGCGGTCGGGCATGCCGCCGCGGTTCTTCGCGCCCAGCGCGGCGTACGTCTCGTCGGCGCGCAGCCGTCCGGTCACCGTCACCTCGCCGTCCGGCGGGGCGGGCACGGCGGGCAGGCTGGCGGCGTCCGCGGCGGACTCCACCCAGCCGCGGTTGACCAGCACCGAGCCCTTGCCGTCGGACAGCACCAGCGGGGTGATCACGAAGTAGCCGATGGAGCTGCCGCCCGGCTCGGTGCGGCCGCGAATCACCACTTCGTGCGCGGCGTCGTAGCGGCCCTGGGCGGTGACGGTGCGCCACACCTCGCCGCCCGGAACGGACCAGCCCGGGGAGGACAGCGAGTCGAGGGCGACCGGCGGGCTGCCCAGGTTCTGGGCCACCAGGTCGTTGCGGGCCACCCGGGCCTCGTGGCGGTGGTACTGCCAGAAACCCAGCCGGATCATGGTCGGGATCAGCACCAGCGCCAGCAGAACGATGACCGCCCAGCGCACGGACAGCAGGAATCGGTACACACCCGGCACGCTAATCCTCCTTACCGTCGCGTCACGCACCGGGGTGCGGCGCGACCTCCCGCAGCAGCTGCAGGAAGGCGTCCTCGCCGACCACCGGGGTGCCGTAGTCGCGGGCCTTGCGGGCCTTGCCGCTCCACGAGGTGGGTTCGTTGGTGACCAGCAGGCTGGTGAGCCGGCTCACCGAGGAGGCGATGTGCAGGCCCGCCTCGATCATCCGGTCCTCCAGCAGTTCGCGGTCGGTGGCGGTGTCGCCGGTGATCGCGACCCGCATGCCCTGCATCAGCGGCGAGCCGTCCTTCCAGCGCCCCGGGTTCGGGTACGGGCAGGCCGGGCGCTTGCGGGCGGGACGGTACGAGCTGCCCCAGGAGCCGCGGGACGGCCCGGCCGGGGCGGCGTCGCCCTCGCCGAGGTCGGTGACGGCCACGCAGGTGGTCAGCGGCAGCGGCACCCCGCCGTCGCGGGCCAGCGCCAGCGACGGGCGGAACACCTCGGCGAGCACCCGGGCGTCGTCCAGCGCGTGGTGCGCCTGGCGCTGGCTCACCCCGAAGTGGGCGGCCAGCGAGGAGAGCTTGCCGTTCGGCAGGGGCAGCCGCAGGTCGCGGGCCAGCACCATGGTGCACAGCCGCTGCTCGACCGGGGCGTGCAGGCCGGCCCGGGAGAACTCGCGGGAGATCATGTTCCAGTCGAACAGCGCGTTGTGGGCGACCATCACCCGGTCGCGCAGCCGCTCGGCCAACTCGGCGGCGACCTCCGGGAAGGTCGGCGCGCCCGCCAGGACGTCGCTGGTCAGGCCGTGGATCCAGACCGGGCCCGGGTCCCGCTCCGGGTTGACCAGGGTGTACCAGTGGTCGGTGACCTCACCGTCCGGGTCGAGCTGGTAGACGCCCGCCGAGATCACCCGGTCCGAGCGCCCGAGTCCGGTGGTCTCCACGTCGACCACCGCGAAGCCACGCCCGGTGCCCCCGCCGGGGCCGGTGCGCTGTGCCGGGAGCGGCGAGGTGGGGAATGGCGCGTACATAGCGCACCACTTTACGGGGAACGGGGGCCGGCTCCGGACGGATCGGTTGCTCGGGCGACCGTTCTAAAGTGGCAAGTGGGTGCGAACCAGGCATCCGACCTCTGCAGCGAAGGACAACCCTCATGCGCGCCACCGTGATCCACGGCCCCCAGGACATCCGGATCGAGGAGGTGCCCGACCCGCGGATCCAGCGGCCCACCGACGCCGTGGTGCGGGTGCTGAACGCCTGCATCTGCGGCAGCGACCTGTGGGCGTACCGCGGCGTGGCCAAGCGCCAGGCCGGCCAGCGGATCGGCCACGAGTTCCTCGGCTTCGTCGAGGAGGTCGGCCCCGAGGTGCGCGATCTCACAGTCGGCGACCTGGTGGTGGCCCCGTTCGTCTGGTCGGACGGCGTGTGCGAGTACTGCCGCGAGGGCCTGCAGACCTCCTGCCCGCACGGCGGGTTCTGGGGCATCCCCGGCTCGGACGGCGGACAGGGCGAGGCGGTCCGGGTGCCGTTCGCGGACGGCACGCTGGTGAAGCTGCCCAAGGAGGCCGCCGGCGACGAGAAGCTGCTGCCGGCGCTGCTGGCGCTGTCCGACGTGATGGCGACCGGGCACCACGCGGCGGTGTCGGCGGGCGTGCGCCCCGGCGCGACCGTCGCGGTGGTCGGCGACGGCGCGGTCGGCCTGTGCGGCGTGCTGGCCGCGCGGCGGCTCGGCGCCGGCCGGATCATCGCCCTCGGCCGGCACGAGGGCCGCACCGCGATCGCCCGCACCTTCGGCGCCACCGACGTGGTGCCCGAGCGCGGTGACGCGGCGATCGAGGCGGTCCGCGAACTGACCGGCGGCCGGGGCGCGCACGCCGTGCTGGAGGCCGTCGGCACCGAGGAGTCGATGCGCACCGCGATCTCCATCGCCCGCGACGGCGGCGGGGTCGGCTACGTCGGCGTGCCGCACGGCGGCAGCGCGGGCGTCGACATCCGCCAGATGTTCGACCGCAACGTGCGGGTGGGCGGCGGGGTTGCCCCCGCCCGCGCGTACATCCCCGAGCTGCTGCCCGACGTGCTGTCCGGCGCGATCGACCCGAGCCCGGTGTTCGACCTGACCGTCGACCTGGACGGGGTGCCGGAGGGCTACCGGGCGATGGACGAGCGGACGGCGCTGAAGGTGCGCATCGCTTTCTGACGATTGACGGATTGACCCCGGCCGGCCCGCGAGAAGGCCGACGCCGCGAAGTACGCCGAACTGGAAGTCCGTTCGCTCACCGGCCTCGGGGCGGACCGACGCCGATCGCCGCCCGGTTAAGCTGGCCCGGCCGCCATGCCGGCGGCCGGGCCGGTGTGGCTTCCGAGGAAGGGCGGGACCGGGATGCTCCTCGACACCTACGGACGGCAGGCCGTCGACCTGCGGGTCTCCCTCACCGACCGGTGCAACCTGCGCTGCACCTACTGCATGCCGGAGGAAGGCCTGAGCTGGCTCGGCCGGGACGACCTGCTCACCGACGAGGAGATCGTCCGGCTGGTCGGGCTGGCGGTTCGCGACCTCGGCGTGCGGGAGGTCCGGTTCACCGGCGGGGAACCGCTGCTGCGGCCCGGGCTCGTCCCCATCATCGCGGCGTGCGCGGCGCTCGACCCGCGGCCCGAGATCTCGCTCACCACCAACGGCATCGGCCTCGCCCGGGTGGCAACCGCCTTGCGGGACGCCGGAGTCGACCGGGTCAACGTCTCCATCGACACGCTGGACCCGGACACGTTCGTGCGGCTCACCCGCCGGCGCAGGCACCAGGACGTGCTGGACGGGCTGGTGGCGGCCGAGGCCGCCGGGCTGCGGCCGGTCAAGCTCAACGCGGTGCTGATGCGAGGCGTCAACGACCACGAGGCGGCCGACCTGCTCGCCTGGGCGATCGAGCGCCGCTACCAGCTCCGCTTCATCGAACAGATGCCGCTGGACGCCCAACACGGCTGGGACCGTTCGCAGATGGTCACCGCCGAGGAGATCCTCGCGCTGCTCCGCACCCGCTTCACCCTGGAGCCCGAGCCCTCTGCGGTGCGCGCCGCCGCTCCCGCCGAACGCTGGCTGGTGGACGGCGGCCCCGCGACGGTCGGCGTCATCGCCTCCGTCACCCGCCCGTTCTGCCGCGCCTGCGACCGCACCCGCCTCACCGCCGACGGTCAGGTCCGCAACTGCCTGTTCGCGACCGGCGAGACCGACCTGCGCGGCGCGCTGCGGGCGGGCGCGAGCGACACGGAGCTGGCCGAGCTGTGGCGGGCGGCGATGTGGGGCAAGAAGGCCGGCGCAGGCATCGACGCCCCGGAGTTCCTTCAGCCCGAGCGGCCGATGTCGGCGATCGGCGGCTGACGGTCGGCCGCCGCCTGCGGCCAGTGCGGTGTTGGTGGCGACGGGGCCGCCAGGTCCTCAGGGTCCGGTTCCAGCAACGGCCCGGGGCAGACCGGGCTTTCGCGGTCACGCACGAACTCCGGGTCCAGCCCCGGATAGGCGCGCACCTCGTCGGCCATGGGAAGAGCATCGCCGGTGCCGGCCTGTGGCGACCAGCGAATTGTGTGGTCGCGGGCCTCGCTGCGGGGTGTGCGGTGGCCGGTCAGGAGGAGAAGGGCTCGGTGTCCTTGAGGAAGCCGCGGACGGCGAGGAACTGGCCGAGGGAGTCGCGGTGTTCGTCGCAGGCGAGCCAGGTTTTGCGGCGGTCGGGGGTGTGGAGCTTGGGGTTGTTCCAGTACAGCGTCCAGGCGGCGGACTCGCGGCAGCCCTTGGCCGAGCACTTCGGGGGGCCGGCCGGGCCGTCGGGGCCGGTGGGGGTGCCGAAGAGGGGGTGCACGGTGTCCATGGGTCCGATCCTATGCCCGGGCATGACGACGCCGGGCAGCCACGGGGGGAGCTGCCCGGCGTCGGTCTGTCGCTCCGACGGGGGATGCGGAGCGCTAAGGAAGTATGGCACGGCGGAGGGCCCGGAGGCTCGTCCGTCCGATGATTAATTTGAGGATCGTCTGAGCTTTCAGCCGGTCATACCGCCAGATGAACGGTCATATCGGGCAGTAGAATTGAGGGATTCTCAATCCTGTGGCCGGTTCTCGGCGGCCGAGGCGGACGCCGAGCCCGACGCCGAGCCCGAGGCTGCGGCCGCCGCCGCCGCTCCGCCGCCGCCCGTGCCGCCGGGGCCGAGCATCAGCGGGGTGTCGGGGGAGAACGCGAAGGTCGAGGGCAGTCCGGGGGCGCGTTCGCGGCCCGCGTTGGCGATCAGTACCGCGAAGTAGGGGAGCAGGACGCCGCCGGCCAGCGCGACGAACGCCAGCCAGCGCTGGACGTCCCACAGGATGACGGCGAGCAGCACGCACACCGTGCGGACCAGCATGGAGATCACGTACCGGCGCTGCCGGCCCCGGACGTCCTCGCTGAGGCTGCTGCGGGCACCGGTGATCCGGAAGACCTGGTCGTCGTCCGCGCTCTTGCGCATTGTCCATCCATCCTCGGTCGGTTCCGGCCCTACGACCGACCACGGTAACCCCGCTGACGCCGGAGCGACCCACGCGGGGTCGCTCCGGCGGTCAGGCGGTGCGGCGGAGGTACTGGACGGGCACGGCGTCGGTGAGCCAGACACCGTTCGCGGACACCCGGAATTCGTGGCCGTCGGCGGCCATCACCGCCGCGTCGACCTCCAGGACGACGGGGCGGCCGTGCCGGGAGCCGACCTTGACGGCCGTCCCGGTGTCCGCGGAGAGGTGGACGTCCTGCCGGGCCATCGGGCGCAGGCCCTCGGCCAGGATGTACGGGAGGTTGCGCTCGGCGGTGCCGTGGAACAGCACGTCGGGCGGGGTGGTGGCGGGCAGGCCGAGGTCGACCTCGACGGTGTGGCCCTGGCTGGCCCGGATCGCCGAGCCGTCCTCGGAGTAGGCGAAGCGGCGCTTGTTGTTGGTGGCGACCACGTGGTCCAGCTGGGCGCGGGTGAGCCGCCGGTTGTGCCGGGCCAGCGCGGCGAGCAGGGCGTCGACCGGCACCCAGCCCGCCGCGTCCAGGGTGACCCCGATGGCGCCCGGGTCGTGTCGCAGAATGCGGCTGAGCATCTTCGACGTTCTGACGATGTGCTTTTCATCCATCGGGATCCCCCCAGGGATTCGGTCGGCCGGTCAGGAGGCCTGACTGACCGAGCTCATGTTGAAGTCGGGCACGCGCACCGGCGGCATCGCGGCCCGGGTGAACCAGTCGCCCCACTCGCGGGGCAGGCAGCGTTCGGTGCGGCCCGCCTCGGTGATCCGGCCGAGCAGGTCGACCGGGGACTCGTTGAAGCGGAAGTTGTTGACCGCGCCGACCACTTCGCCGTTCTCGACCAGGTAGACGCCGTCCCGGGTGAGGCCGGTGAGCAGCAGGGTGGCCGGGTCGACCTCGCGGATGTACCAGAGGCAGGTGAGCAGCAGGCCGCGCTCGGTGCGGGCGACCATCTCCTCCAGGGTGGGCGCGTCGGGCGCGGAGGTCTCCAGCACCAGGTTGTCGACCGGCGGGGTGAGCGGCAGCCCCGTCAGGCCCGCGGAGTGCCGGGTGGTCAGCAGGTGGGTGAGGCGGCCGTCGCGCAGCCAGTCGGTGCCGGTCAGCGGCGCGCCGTTGTCGAACACCGAGTCGTTCTCGCCGGAGGAGTGCGTGAGCACGAACGGCGAGGCCTGGATGCCGGGCTCGGCCGGGTCGGAGCGCAGGGTGAGCGGCAGCGGGCTGAGCTGCTCGCCGATCCGGGTGCCCCCGCCGGCCTTGGAGAACACCGAGCGGCCCTCGACGGCGTCCCGCGCGCCGGACGACCAGGACATGTACACCAGCAGGTCGGCGACGGCGGACGGCGACAGGATCGTCTCGTAGCGGCCGGCCGGCAGGTCGATCCGCTTGCGGCCCCAGCCGAGACGGCGGGTCAGGTCGGTGTGCATCGCGGTGACGTCCACGTCCGTGAAGTCCCGGGTGGAGGCGCCGACCCAGGCGGAGCCGGACAGGTCGGCGGTCTTGGCGTTCAGCTCGACGGTGCCGGTGGGCTGGTCGTGCCGCAGCCGCAGGCCGGTGGAGCTGCCCAGGTAGGAGGACGTCAGCTCGTGCCGGGCGAAGCCGTACAGCAGCTCGCCGTTCGCCCGGGCGCGGGCGAAGGCCTCGCCGAGGGCGGGCGCGAACGCGTCGAACACGCCGATGTCGGTGACCTGCGGGGCCGCGGTGAAACGCGGGTCGGCGGGCCGGCCGGTGACCAGCGGCTGGGCGTCCTCGGCGGGTTCGGCGGCCCGGGCGGCAGCCTCGGAGGCGCGCACCAGCTGCTCGACCTCGTCGAGCGTGACGGCCTCCTGGGCGACCACGCCGGCGGCGGTGCCCTGCGCGCCGTTGACGGTGGAGATCACGGTGAGGCGACGGCCGCGGGTGACGCCGTTGGTGGTCAGGGCGTTGCCCGCCCAGCGCAGGTTGGCGGTGGACTCCTCGTCGGCGATCACCACGCAGCCGTCCGCGCGGGACAGTTCGAGGGCGCGTTCCACCAGCTCGTGGGGGTGCGTGAGGGACATCAGTGACCCGCCTCCTGCTGGGTGTTGAGCACGTTGACCTGACGGAACAGCGCGGACGGGCAGCCGTGGCTGACCGCGGCGACCTGGCCCGGCTGGGCCTTGCCGCAGTTGAAGGCCCCGCCGAGCACGTACGTCTGCGGGCCGCCGACGGCGCTCATCGAGCCCCAGAAGTCGGTGGTGGTGGCCTGGTACGCGAAGTCCTTGACCTGGCCGGCGAGTTCGCCGCCCCGGATGGCGTAGGCGCGCTGCCCGGTGAACTGGAAGTTGTAGCGCTGCATGTCGATCGACCAGGAGCGGTCGCCGACGATGTACAGCCCGTTCTCCACCTGGGAGATCAGGCCGGCGGTGTCGGGGCCGTCGGCGGCGGGCCGGAGCGAGACGTTGGCCATCCGCTGCACCGGCACGTGCGCCGGGGAGTCCGCGTAGGCGCAGCCGTTGGAGCGCTCGAAGCCCTTCAACCCGGCCATCGGGCGGTCGAGTTGGTAGCCGACCAGGACGCCGTCGCGGATCAGGTCCCAGGACTGGGTGGCGACGCCCTCGTCGTCGTACCCGATGGAGGCCAGGCCGTGCTCGGCCGTCCGGTCTCCCGTGACGTGCATCAGCTCGGAGCCGTACTTCAGGCTGCCGAGCCGGTCGAAGGTGGCGAACGAGGTGCCCGCGTAGGCGGCCTCGTAGCCCAGCGCGCGGTCCAGCTCGGTGGCGTGGCCGATCGACTCGTGGATGGTCAGCCACAGGTTGGACGGGTCGATCACCAGGTCGTAGCGGCCCGCGGCGACGCTCGGCGCGCGCATCTTCTCTGCCAACAGCTCGGGCAGCTCCGCCAGTTCGGCGTCCCAGTCCCAGCCCGTGCCGCGCAGGCTGCGATCTTCGGGGGACGACCCCCGGGCCCCCACAAGATATTCCCAGCCGCGGCCCGCCGGCGGGGCGATGGTGCGCATCGAGTCGAACGCGCCGGTCCGCTCGTCCACGCTGGTCGCCTCCAGCCAGGGGTGCAGGCGCACCCGCTGCTGGGTCGTCACCGTGCCCGCGGTGTCCGCGTAGAACTTGTTCTCCTGCACCGTCAGCACCGCCGCCGACACGTGCGAGACGCCGTCCGCCGCCAGCAGCCGGGAGGACCACTCGGCCAGCAGGCCGGTCTTCTCCGCGTCCGGCACGTCGAACGGGTTCACCTCGTACGCGGAGACCCACTCCGCGTCCGGGTACACCGGCTCCGGGGCCAGCTCCACCCGCTCACCGGACCCGGCGGCGCGGCTGATCCCGCCCGCCAGCCGGGCCACCGCCACCGCCTGCTCGGCAACCGCCGCCGCCGACGCGGGCGTCAGGTCCACCCCCGCCGCGAAACCCCAGGCGCCGTCCAGCAGCACCCGGACGGCGAAGCCCAACTGCACGGTGTCCGACGACCCCGACGGGCGGGCGTCCCGCAGCCGCCAGGCCGCCGAACGGACCCGCTCCAGGCGGAAGTCGGCATGCGAGACGCCCAACTGCCGGGCCCGCGACAGGGCCGCGTCCGCCAACGGACGCAACGGGTACGAGAGGAACTGAGGATCCAGCGCGGAGGGGGGCATCGGGCTCCCTGGGTCGAGGGTCGGGCACAACGGGCCGCCCCCGGCCGAGGGCGCACCCGCTCGCATCATCCCCGGCCACAGGGCGCACGGCCAGCAAATATTCGCCGCGCCGCCCTGACGACCCGTCAGGCCGGGCCTACGAGAGCACCTCCCACCAGCCGTCCGGCTCCGGCGGGTTGCCCACCTCCACCCGCTGCCCCGGACGCGGCACCGCCAGTGCCACCCCCTGCGCCTTCGCCTCCGCCAGCAGCCGCTCCACCGGCTCCGCCCAGCGGTGCGGCGCCAGGTTGAACGTGCACCAGTGCACCGGCACCAGCAGCCCGCCGCGCAGCTCCAGGTGCGCCCGGACGGCGTCCTCCGGGGTCAGGTGGATGTCCGCCCAGGCGTCGTCGTACGCGCCGATCGCCATCAGCGCCGCGTCGAACGGGCCGTGCTGCTCGCCGATCCGCGCGAAACCCTCGAAGTAGCCGGAGTCACCGGTGAAGAACACCTTCCGCTCCGGCCCGGCCACCACCCACGAACCCCACAGCGTGGTGTTGCGGGTGAACCCCCGGCCGGAGAAGTGGTGCGCCGCCGTCAACGTCAGCGTCAACTCGCCGAGCGTGCACGTCTCGTCCCAGTCCAGCTCGATGATCCGGTGCTCCGGCACACCCCAGCGCCGCAGGTGCCCGCCGATGCCCAGCGGCACCGCGAACGGCGCCGACTGCAGCTCCACCAGGCGGCGCACCGTCGCCATGTCCAGGTGGTCGTAGTGGTCGTGCGAGATCAGCACCGCGTCCACCGGCGGCAGCGACGCCAGCTCCACCGGCACCGGGTGCAGCCGCTTCGGGCCCGCCAGGTGCGACGGCGAACAGCGCTCCGACCACATCGGGTCGACCAGCACCCGGCAGCCGTCCAGCTCCAGCAGCGCCGACGCGTGCCCGTACCAGGTCACCGCCACGCCCTCGGACACTGCGGCCGGCTGCTCCGGCACCGCCAACGGCACCGGACCGGCCGGCACCCGCCCGTCCTTCTCGAACAGCATCCGGCGCAGCGTCGCCCCGTCCGGGCGGCCCGGCGCACCGGGCGACACCTGCGACGGCGCGTTGTGGAACACCCCGTCCCGGTACTGCGGGGACACCCGCACCCGCGGATCCAACGGGTCCGGACGGCGCCCGAACTGGGCCGGCAACTCCCGCAACGCCCAGGCCGCCGCACCCGCCACCGTCAGGGCCGCCACCGCAGCCAGTGCCCGGCGGCCTGCCCGGCCAGGGAGTGCACCACTCATCGCGTCCGCTCCGATCGGCTCGCTCGACAGGCGCCCCGGACTCTCCGAAGCACCCCCGGGGCAACGCCCGCCACCGGCCCGGCGTTCCCCCACGCCGGACCCGCACCCGGATTGTCGGGATGCGACAGAACTCACCCCGCAAGGCCTGTCGAAGGCCGCTCCGCCCGGCTCGCACCCTACCGATAGCGTCACAGGTGGCTACGCGTGCGCTCCGCACGCGCACATCGAGTAGGGAAGAGGTGGACCGTTGAGCCGCTCGGTACTGGTCACCGGAGGTAACCGGGGCATCGGCCTCGCCATCGCCCAGAGCTTCGCCGAGGCCGGCGACAAGGTCGCCATCACCAGCCGCAACGGCGAGGTCCCGGCGGAACTCGCCAAGTACGACGTCCTCGCGGTGCGCGCCGACATCACCGACACCGAGCAGGTCGACGCCGCCTTCACCGAGATCGAGGCCGCGCACGGCCCGGTCGAGGTCCTGGTCGCCAACGCCGGCATCACCAAGGACACCCTGCTGCTGCGCATGTCCGAGGACGACTTCACCTCCGTCCTGGACACCAACCTCACCGGCACCTTCCGGGTCGTGAAGCGGGCCGCCGCCAAGATGCTGCGCGCCCGCAAGGGCCGCGTCGTCCTGATCTCCTCCGTGGTGGGCCTCAGCGGCTCCGCCGGGCAGGTCAACTACGCCGCCTCCAAGTCCGGCCTGGTCGGCTTCGCCCGCTCGCTGGCCCGCGAACTCGGCTCCCGCAACATCACCGTCAACGTGATCGCGCCCGGCTTCGTCGACACCGACATGACCGCCGTGCTCAGCGAGGAGCGCCGCAAGGAGATCGTCTCCGGCGTCCCCCTGGGCCGCTACGCCGCCCCCGCCGAGATCGCCTCGGCCGCGCGGTTCCTGGCCTCCGACGAGGCCGCGTACATCACCGGAGCCGTCATTCCCGTCGACGGCGGATTGGGCATGGGTCACTGACCATGAGTGGAATTCTCGAAGGCAAGCGCATTCTGATCACCGGCGTGCTGATGGAGTCCTCCATCGCCTTCCACGCCGCGAAGCTCGCCCAGGAACAGGGCGCCGAGATCATCCTCACCGCCTTCCCCCGGCCCAGCCTCACCGAGCGCATCGCCAAGAAGCTGCCCAAGCCGGTCAAGGTCCTGGAGCTCGACGTCTCCAACGCCGAGCAGCTGGCCGGCATCGCCGACCAGGTCCGCGAGCACCTGCCCACCCTGGACGGCATCGTCCACTCCATCGGCTTCGCGCCGCAGGACGCGCTCGGCGGCAACTTCCTCGACACCCCGTGGGAGTCCGTCGCCACCGCGATGCAGGTCTCCGCGTACTCGCTGAAGTCCCTCACCACCGCGCTGCTCCCGCTCATGCAGGACGGCGGCTCGGTGGTCGGCCTGACCTTCGACGCGCAGTTCGCCTGGCCGCAGTACGACTGGATGGGCCCGGCGAAGGCCGCCCTGGAGTCCACCAACCGTTACCTCGCCCGCTACCTGGGCGAGCGCGACATCCGCTGCAACCTGATCTCGGCGGGCCCGATCGGCTCGATGGCCGCGAAGTCCATCCCGGGCTTCCCGGACCTGGCCGCGACCTGGGACACCCGTTCCCCGCTCAAGTGGGACGTCTCCGACCCGGAGCCGGCCGCGCGCGGCGTTGTCGCGCTGCTGAGCGAGTGGTTCCCGAAGACCACGGGCGAGATCGTCCACGTGGACGGCGGGCTGCACGCGATCGGTGCGTAAGTAGCTTTGTCAGGGGCCCGGGGAACTGTTGGACCGTTCCCCGGGCCCCGGTCTTTCCTCAGGCCTTGCACCTGCCGATGGCGCGGCCTGCCGCCTCGGCGGCCTTCTCGGGGTCGCCGGACCTGATCGCCTCGATGATGTCGGAGTGCGGGACCCAGCGGTGGGGGAGCAGGTCGGGGCCGACGTCGTGGCGGAGGTGGGCGAGGAGGACCTCACCGAGGTCGGCGTAGATGGCGGCGAGGACGTCGTTGTGGGCGGCGGACACCACCGCGTGGTGGAACGCGGCGTCGGCCTGGATGAAGTCCTCGGGGACGCCGGCGTGCCAGGCGGCGTCGCGGCGGGCCAGGGCGGCGTCGAGGAGTTCGAGGTCGCGGGCGGTGCGGCGGGTCGCGGCGAAGCCGGCGGCGGAGGTCTCCAGGGTGGCGCGGAGTTCGGCGACCTGGTCCTGGTCGGCGTCGGCGAAGCGGCGGTGCATGACGCCGGCGAGTTCGCTGGTGGCGAGGACGTAGGTGCCGGAGCCCTGCCGGATGTCGACCAGGCCGTTGTGGGCGAGGGCGCGGACGGCCTCGCGGACGGTGTTGCGGGCGACGCCGAGCTGGTCGACCAGCTCCGCCTCGGTCGGGATGCGTGACCCCACCGGCCACTCGCCCGAGGTGATCTGGCCCCGGAGTTGGGCGATCACCTGGTCGGAGAGCGGGGTGCGGCGAGTGGTCGACAGCGCCAAGGTCGGGCTCCTTCTGTGGTTTACGTCATCAGGATACCGGGGCGACGAAAGTCATCCCATGATTCTATGATTACGGCATGTCTACCGCAGCAGACCCCTCAGCAACCGAGACCGAGAGCCCCCGACCAGCCCCCTCGCCCGTCGCCACCGCCTCCAGCGGCGCCGCCGCCGTCCTGCTCGCCGTCGGCGTGGCGGCCGCCGCGGTCAACCTGCGCCCGGTGGTGACCAGCCTCGGTGCGCTGCTCGACCCGGTCCAGGAGGGCCTGGGGATGAGCGCCACCGTGGCCGGCCTGCTCGCCGCGGTGCCGCCGCTGTGCTTCGCGGTGCTGGGCATGGCCGCCCCCGCGCTGGCCCGCCGGCTGGGCCCGATCACCGTGGTGACGGCCGCGTTGGGCGCCATCACGGCGGGCGTGGTGGCCCGCTCGTTCACCGGTTCCACCGCGGTGTTCCTGCTGCTCACCGCGCTGGCGCTGGCCGGCGTGGCACTGGCCAACGTGCTGCTGCCGGTGGTGATCAAGCGGTACTTCCCGGACCGCGTCGCCCCGATGATCGGCCTGTACTCGATGGCGCTGTCGGTCGGCACCTCGCTGGCCGCCGCCACCACCGTCCCGCTGGCCCACGCGCTCGGCGGCTCCTGGCGGCTCGGCCTCGGCGTCTGGGCGCTGCCGGCCGTCCTCGCGCTGGCGCTGTGGCTGACGGTGCTGTTCGGGCGCCGCGAGAAGAACGGCGGCGGCTCAGCTCCCGCGCCCGCGCACGTCCGGCTGCCGATCCTGCGCAGCCGCACCGCCTGGGCGCTGGGCGCGTTCTTCGGCCTCCAGTCCACCAGCGCGTACAGCACGATGGGCTTCCTGCCGAAGATCTACCACGAGGCGGGCGTCTCGGAGTCCGCGGCCGGCGTGCTGCTGGCCCTGGTGATGGTGGTCAGCGTGCCGGTCTCGTTCGCGCTGCCCAACCTGGCCGCCCGGCGCGGCGACCAGCGGCTGTACGTGGTGGTGCTGGGCCTGTGCGGCATCGCCGGCTACATCGGGCTGATGTTGGCGCCCGGGACGGTGCCGTGGCTGTGGGCGATCCTGGTGGGCCTGTCGATGTGTGCGTTCCCGCTGGCGCTGACCATGCTCGGCCTGCGCGCCCGCACCCCCGGCGGGGTGGCCCAGCTGTCGGCGTTCGCGCAGAGCCTGGGGTACCTGATCTGCATCCCCGGCCCGATCCTGATGGGGGCGCTGTACGAGCGCACCGGCGAGTGGTACCTGCCGCTGGGCCTGCTCGCGGCGCTGCTGGTGCCGCAGATCCTGGTCGGACTGCGGGCGGCCCGGGCCCGGCACATCGAGGACGAGGCCGTCCGTTAGGCTCGTCGGCATGCCAGTACTCGACCCGAATCCCCAGGGCGGCCAGAAGAAGCTGCTGCAGATGCTCGGCGTGATCGCCGGGATCGTGGTGCTGCTCGCGATCATCGCGACGGTCGCCCAGAACATGGGCTGACCTGTCGGCGGAAGCTGCCACCCACAGGGGTGGCAGCTTCCGCGACCCCGCGCCCGGGCGGCAGTTTTCTGCGAAGCTCTAGGGGTATGAGCGCCGACACCCCTCGTAGGATCATCGTTCTCCGCCATGCCCGGGCCGACTGGCCCAACCAGGTCGACGACCACGACCGCCCGCTGGCCGACCGCGGGCGCGGCCAGGCCACCGAGGCCGGCCGCTGGCTCGCCGACTCCGGCGTCAACCCCGACCACGTCCTGTGCTCCACCGCGCTGCGCACCCGGGAGACCTGGAAGCTGGTCGCCCACGAGCTGCCCAAGCGTCCCCGGAAGACGGTCTACGAGGACCGGCTGTACGAGGCCCAGCCCGGGCGGCTGATCGAGGTGATCCAGGAAACCCCCGAGGAGCACGCCGACCTGCTGCTGGTCGGCCACAACCCCGGCGTGCTGGGCCTGACCCAGGTGCTGGCCGGCGACGAGGGCGACGTCGAGGAGCTCAACCGGATGCGGCTCAACGGCTTCCCGCCCGCCGCCGTGGCCGTGCTCAGCCTGGCCGGCCCGTGGAAGCTGGTCGAGCCCGGCGTGGCCCGGCTCGACTCGTACTTCATGCCGCAGGACTGACCCACGGGACGAAGAAGGGGGCGGGGTCGTCGGACCCCGCCCCCTTCGTGCCGCCGTCAGTCCTCGGTGGGCGTGCCGTCCAGCTCGTCGGCCGCCTCGACCTCTTCGCGGGTGATGCCCAGCAGGTACAGCACGGTGTCCAGGAACGGCACGTTCACCGCGGTGTCGGCCTGCTGGCGGACCACCGGCTTGGCGTTGAACGCCACGCCCAGGCCCGCCGCGTTCAGCATGTCCAGGTCGTTGGCGCCGTCGCCGATCGCCACCGTCTGCTCCAGCGGCACCCCGGCCTGCTCGGCGAACCGGGCCAGCCAGCGGGCCTTGCCGGCCCGGTCGACGATCTCGCCGGTGACCTTGCCGGTGAACCTGCCGTCCACCACCTCCAGGGTGTTGGCGGCCGCGAAGTCCAGGCCCAGACGCTCCACCAGGTGCTCGGTGACCTGGGTGAAACCGCCGGAGACGATCGCCACCTGGTAGCCGAGCCGCTTCAGGGTGCGGATCAGGGTCCGGGCGCCGGGGGTCAGCCGGACCTCGGAGCGGACCTTCTCGGTGACCGCCGCGTCCAGGCCCGCCAGCAGCGCCACCCGGGCGCGCAGCGACTCGGCGAAGTCCAGCTCGCCGCGCATCGCCTGCGCCGTCACCTCGGCGACCTGCTCCTCGCAGCCCGCGTGGGCGGCGAACAGCTCGATCACCTCGTCCTGGATCAGCGTCGAGTCGACGTCCATCACCACCAGGCGCTTGGCCCGCTGGTGCAGCCCCGAGCGGACCACCGCGATGTCCACCCGCTGCACGGCCGCCTCCGCGGCCAGCACCGCGCGCAGCTCCTCGGTGGGCACGCCGGAGATGGTCAGCTCCACCGCCGTCACCGGGTACTTGGCCAGACGGAACACCCGGTCGATGTTGCCGTCGGCCTCCGAGACCCGGGCCGACAGCGCCGCCACCGCGGCTGCGGTCAGCGGGTGGCCGAGCACCGTGACGTGCGAACGCCCCTCGCGGCGCGGACGGTTGTCGCCGGTGCCGGAGATGATCTCGGCCTGCAGCCGGTGCTCCTCGGCCCAGCGGTGCACCGTCACCCGCAGCGAACCCTCCGCGCCCGGCGCGGGCGGGGGAGTGACCAGCGCGCACAGCGTTATCCGGCCACGGGTGACCACCTGCTCGATGTCGATCACCTCGACCCCGAAGTCGGCGAGCTGGGTGAACAGGCCCGCGGTGATCCCGGGGCGGTCCTTGCCGAACACCTTGACCAGCAGCGTTCGCTCGTTGTCGGTGTTCACGGGCGGCGCGGCGGAAAGGGCCTGAGCGGCCGGATCTGTTGCGTTCATGGTGCCTCCCACGCTACCCGGAGCCCCCGCGCGGGAGTCGCCCGCGTCCGCGTCGTGGGACACCCGACGGACGCCCCGGCAGGTCCACGAGCGGTGCCAGAGCGGTGCCCGAGCGGTCACAGAACCGTGTCCCGGGTTCCGGGCACGCCGCCCCGGCTGGAATGATTCCCCCCGTCAGATGCAACATCCTGGGGGACCGGAGAGCGGGGCGGGCGGAGAGTTGCCGCAACTCGTACTAGAGATCGACGGCCGGCAGCGGGTACTCGAACCCGGCCGTGCCTACACCATCGGCCGTGACCCGGCGTCGGACTTCCCGTTCGACGACGCCAGGGTCTCCTGGCGGCACGCCACCATCGCGTTCGACGGCGCGGCCTGGCAGTTCACCGACCACGGCTCCACCAACGGCACCTTCGTGGCCGGGGCGCGGGTCCAGCACAGCGCCGTCCACCCCGGCACCGTGGTGCACCTCGGCAACGGGCAGAACGGACCCCGGCTGGCGTTCACCGCGCCCGCCGGCGCGCCCGCGCCCGGCCGGCCCGAGGCGCTGCACGAGGCCGTCACCAACCGGGCGCCCGGCCCGCAGGCGCAGCCGCCGTACCAGCAGCCGCCGTTCGGGCCCGGCCCGGCCGCCCGGCCCGGGAACCTGCCGCCGGTCGAACAGCCGATCCCGCAGGGCTGGGACGCCCCCACCCCGCGGCCCGGCTTCCCGCAGCAGCAGGGCTTCCCGCCGCCGCAGCAGCCCTTCCCGCAGCAGCAGGGCTTCCCGGCGCAGGGCGGGGCACCCGTCGCGCAGCCGCCGTTCCCGCAACAGCAACAGCAGCAGCAGTACCAGCAGCCGCAGCCGCCCGTGCAGCAGCAGTTCCAGCCGCCCGTGCAACAGCAGCCGCAGCCGCCGGTGCAGCAGCAGTACCAGCCTCCGCAGCAGCAGCAGCAGCAGCCGTCCGCGCCGGCCGGCGGGCTCGGCAGCCCGACCATGATCCGCAGCCTGAGCGGCGGCCGGACCATCCGGATCGGCCGCGCCCTGGACAACGACATCGTCGTCTCCGACCTCCAGGTCTCCCGGCACCACGCCGAACTGCGCCAACTGCCGGACGGCCGCTGGGAGATCGTCGACCTCGGCAGCCACAACGGGATCTTCCTGAACGGCCAGCCGACCCGCCGCCAGCTGATGGGCCCGCAGGACCGACTCACCGTCGGCCACTCCTCCTTCGTGCTGGTCGGCGACCAGCTGCAGGAGTTCGTCGACAACGGCGCCGTCACCTTCTCCGCCCACCACCTGACCGTCGAGGTCGACTTCAAGGGCGGCAAGAAGATCCTGCTCAACGACGTGTCGTTCTCCGTCCCGGAGAAGTCGCTGGTCGCCGTGATCGGCCCGTCCGGCTCCGGCAAGTCCACCCTGCTGCGCGCCCTCACCGGCTACCGGCCCGCCGACCGCGGCGACGTGCTGTACGACGGCCGCAACCTCTACCGCCAGTTCGCCGAACTGCGCTCCCGGATCGGCCTGGTGCCGCAGTCCGAGATCCTGCACAAGGAACTCACCGTCCGCACCGCCCTCAAGTACGCGGCCCGGCTGCGCTTCCCGGGCGACACCGAGGCCGCCGAGCGCGAGCGCCGGATCGACGAGGTGCTGTACGAACTGCGCCTGGACAAGCGCGCCGACAACCGCATCACCGCGCTCTCCGGCGGCCAGCAGAAGCGCGTCTCGGTGGCCCTGGAACTGCTCACCAAGCCCTCGCTGATCTTCCTGGACGAGCCGACCTCCGGCCTCGACCCGGGCATGGACCGCGAGGTCATGCAGACCCTGCGCGGCCTCGCCGACGACGGCCGCACCGTCCTGGTCGTCACCCACTCGGTGGCCGAACTCGCGCTCTGCGACCGGCTGCTGGTGATGGCGCCCGGCGGCTCGGTGGCCTACTTCGGCCCGCCCGGCGAAGCCCTGCACTTCTTCGGCTACGAGACCTGGGCCGACGTCTTCCAGGCCTTCGAGAACTACCCCGACCACGACTGGGCCGGCCGCTACCGCAACTCGGTGCACTACCAGCAGTACTCGGCCAACGTGGACGCCGCCGTCACCCAGGCCCAGCCCAACGCGCTCACCCAGCTGCGCCCGCCCAAGCCGCAGAGCTGGGGCTCCCAGCTGTGGACGCTGATCCGCCGCTACCTGTCGGTGATCGCCTCCGACCGGGGCTTCATCCTGCTGTCCCTGCTGCTGCCACTGGTACTCGGCGCGGTCTCCGCGGTGATCCCCGACAAGTGCGGCCTGGCGCCCTGCGCCAGCAACGGCCGCAACGACGTGGCCCGCCTGATCCTGATGGTCGTCGCGTTCTCCGCCTGCCTGTCCGGCTCGGCGAACTCGGTCCGCGAGCTGATCAAGGAACGGGCGATCTACGAACGGGAACGTGCCACCGGCCTGTCCCGGACGGCGTACCTGCTGTCGAAGATCATCGTGCTGGGCGCGATCAGCTTCCTGCAGGGCGGCATCATCTCCGCCATCGCCTTCAAGGTCCGCACCCTGCCCGCCGAGGGCCTGCTGCTCAAGCACCTGCCCGCCGCCGAGATGTCGATCGGCGTGATGCTGCTCAGCTTCACCTCGATGATGGTCGGCCTGGCCATCTCCTCGCTGGTGAAGACCTCCGAGAAGACCATGCCGCTGCTGGTCATGTTCGCCATCGTGCAGATGGTGTTCACCGGCGCGATCTTCCAGCTCTTCGACAAGCCCGGCCTGGAGCAGTTCGCCTGGCTGATGCCCGCCCGCTGGGGTGTCTCCGCCAGCGGCAACACCCTCGACCTGGCGCACATCTCCCCGGTCGTGGTCGTCAAGCCCCCGGAGACCGGCCCGTACGACACCCTGTGGGACCACTCCGCCGGGATCATGTTCCTCAACTGGTTCATGATGATCGCCATCTCCGTCGGCCTGGCCTTCGCCATCCAGCGCTTCCAGAAGCGCCACGAGCCCGAGGTCATGCAGAAGGGCTGATCGTCCGATCGGAACAGGGCCGGGGAGCACACGCTCCCCGGCCCTTCGACGTAGGTCCCCCGCCCGAGGCGGCGGCCATGATCGCGGCGGTAGCGTGGCCGCATGGAGAGTCCCGGGTGCGACCCCTCGCTGGAGGGGATCGAGGCGGTCAGCGCCGCCGTACTGGCGATGAGCCGACCGCTCGAAGTGCGGGAGGTGCTGCGCCGGATCACCGCCTCCGCACGCACCCTGCTCGGCGCCGAGTACGCCGCCCTCGGCCTGCCCGACGACCACGGCGGCTTCGCCCAGTTCGTGGTGGACGGCGTCAGCGACGAGCAGTGGCGGGCGATCGGCCCGCTGCCCCGCCAGCACGGCGTCCTCGCCTCGATGCTGCACGACCGCGAACCGACCCGGCTCAAGGACGTCCACACCGCGCCCGACTTCGGCGGCTGGCCGGAGGCGCACCCCGACATGACCGACTTCCTCGGCATGCCGATCATGGACGAGGACGAGATCGCCGGCGCCCTGTACCTGGCCAACAAGCCCGGCGGATTCACCGAGCACGACGAGGCCCTGCTGCGGATCCTGGTCGCGCACGCCGCCCTCGCCCTCGGCAACGCCCGGCTGTACGAACGCAGCCGCGAACTCACGCTCTCCGGCGAACGCGCCCGGATCGCGCACGACCTGCACGACGCCGTCTCGCAGAAGCTCTTCTCGCTGCGCCTCACCGCCCGCGCCGCCGCCACCCTGGTCGAACGCGACCCGGCACGGGCCCGCGACAACCTCGCCGAGGTGGCCCGGTTGGCCGCCGAGGCCGCCGACGAACTGCGCGCCGTGGTAGTCGAGTTGAGGCCCGCCGCGTTGGAGGAGGACGGCCTGGTCGCCACCCTCGCCTCGCAGATCCAGGTGCTCGACCGGGCGCACAGCGCCACCGTCCGGTTCACCGCCACCGGCGTGCGCGCGCTGCCCGCCGGGCAGGAGTCGGCGGTGCTGCGGGTCGCCCAGGAGGCGCTGCACAACGCGCTGCGGCACGCCGGGGCGAAGGCCGTCACCGTCACTCTCACCGGCACCGCCGGCCGCGGCGTGAAGCTGACCGTCGCCGACGACGGCCGCGGCTTCGACCCCGAATCGGTCCGCCGGGCCGGCCGCCACCTCGGCCTGGTGTCGATGCGCGACCGGGCCGCCGCGGTCGGCGGCCGACTGTCCCTGGAGTCCGCCCCGGGCCGGGGCACCCTGGTCGAAATGGAGGTCCCCGGTGCCTGACAACGCGTCACCGATCCGCGTCCTGCTGGTGGACGACCACCAGGTCGTCCGGCGCGGCCTGCGCACCTTCCTGGAGGTGCAGGACGACATCGAGGTCGTCGGCGAGGCCGCCGACGGCGCGGAGGCCGTCGAACAGGCCGGCGCGCTCGCCCCCGACGTGGTGCTGATGGACCTCAAGATGCCCCGGGTGGACGGCATCGAGGCGCTGCGGCTGCTGCGCGAACAGCACAACCCGGCCAAGGTGCTGATCGTCACCAGCTTCACCGAGCACCGCACCATGGTCCCCGCACTGCGGGCCGGCGCGGCCGGCTACGTGTACAAGGACGTCGACCCGGAGGCACTGGCCGGGGCGATCCGCTCGGTGCACGCCGGGCACGTCCTGCTGCAGCCCGAACTCGCCGCCGCCCTGCTCGCCGAGGACGTCCCCGCGCCCCCGCAGGGCCGCGGCGGCAGCCTCACCGACCGCGAGCGGGAAGTCCTCTCGCACCTCGCCGACGGCCGCTCCAACCGGGAGATCGCCCGCGCGCTCCACCTGTCCGAGAAGACCGTGAAGACGCACGTGTCGAACATCCTGATGAAGCTGGACGTCGCGGACCGCACCCAGGCGGCGCTGTGGGCGGTCCGCAACCAGGGCTGAGCTCAGCCGCGCTCGTCCACGATCGCGTTGTACGCCGCGACCTGGGCCCGCCGGGCGGTGCGGTCCAGCGGGGCGAGGATCTCCCGCCGGGCCGCCATCTCGGACGCGGACACCGCCGCTCCGTGGCCGCCCGCCGCGATCCCCAGCAGCGCCGACACCTGCCGGGCCGACTCCAGCACCCGCACCGCGCGCGGCGGGTAGCCGGGCGCGAGCAGCTCGTGGTGGCCGCGGCGGCGGAAGTCCTCCAGGGCGCGCAGCGTCTCCGGCCCGGCCCCGGCCACGTCCAGCCGGGTCAGCATGACGGTCGCCTGCCGCAGGCTGTCCGCCAGTTCGCGCTCCGCCTCGTCCAGCGAGGGCACGTCCGCGGGCAGCGCGTCGTTGACCGGCAGGCACTGCCACAGCACCCGCACGCCCTGGTCGCCCGCCGGGCCGTACACCTCGACCTCCGGCACCAGCCCGTACGGGACGCCCACCGCCACGACCGCCTCCCCGGCGCCCAGCGCCAGCGCGTTGAAGGCCGGCGGGCCGGTCAGCCCCAGCGGGTGCCCGGCCGCCGGCAGCGCCAGCCGCAGGCCCTTCGCGCCCAGCACGCGCAGCCGCCCCAGCGCCCAGGTGAGCCCGTGCAGCGAGTCCGGCTCCTCGCCGGGCAGCCCGGTCACCCGGTGGGCGTCGTCGGTGCCCTGAACGGCCGTCGCCGCGTCGTCGGGGGAGCTGGCACCGGCCAGCAGCGCGTTGCCCCAGGCGGTGAGTCGCCCCGAACGGGGCTCTTGGTACGGATTGTCGGCAGGAGTCGCGAGCATCGGACCAGCCTACGGACAACCGGGCGGGGCGGGTGGCGTAGGTTTGGCCTGACACAGGTTGGACCGCACCCCGAGGACCTTCGCGCAGGTTCCACGGACGGCCGGTTTCTTGCATTTGGGGAAGGCGTAGGCATGAGCGACGTGCTGGAACTGGTGGACGTTTCCGTGGTCCGGGAGGGGCGCGCACTCGTCGATCACGTGTCCTGGACGGTCAAGGAGGGCGAGCGCTGGGTGGTGCTCGGCCCCAACGGCGCGGGCAAGACGACCCTCCTCCAGATCGCCGGCGCGTACCTGTTCCCGAGCTCGGGCCAGGCCGTGGTGCTCGGTGAGAAGCTCGACCAGATCGACGTGTTCGAGCAGCGGGCCCGGATCGGTCTGGCCAGCGCCGCCATGTTCGACAAGCTGCCGGGCAACCAGACCGTGCTGGAGAGCGTGCTGACCGCCGCCTGGGGTCTGACCGTGCACGGCAAGGAGACCTACGACCAGCCCGACGAGGCCCGCGCCCTGGTACTGCTCGACCGCCTCGGCATGGCCGGCTTCACCGACCGCAAGTTCGGCACCCTCTCCGAGGGCGAGCGCAAGCGCACCCTGATCGCCCGCGCCCTGATGACCGACCCCGAACTGCTGCTGCTGGACGAGCCCGCCGCCGGCCTCGACCTCGGCGGCCGCGAGGACCTGGTGCGCCGCCTCGCCGCGCTCGCCCAGGACGAGTTCGCGCCGTCCATGGTGATGGTCACCCACCACGTGGAGGAGATCGTCCCCGGCATGACCCACGTGCTGATGATCCGGCAAGGCAAGGTCATGACCGCCGGTCCGATCGGGACCACCCTCACCGCCCGCAACCTCTCGCACTGCTTCGGCCTGCCGCTGACCCTGGAGCAGCGCGGCGACCGCTGGACCGCGCAGGGCCTGCCGCTCGGCTGACGGCCGGATCCGGACCACTGGGGAGCCGGTCGCACACCTGGCCGGTTTCCGCACCCCCAGCTGCGGGAAGCTACGCCTGAAGAGCTCGAACTTCCCTAGGATGGACGCGTGGACGGCTGGATCTGGTGGCTGCTGCTTGCAGTGGGCCTGGGCATTCCGCTGGTGGTGACCGCGATGCCCGAATTCGCCATGCTCGCGGTCGGCGCCGGCGCGGCCGCCCTGACGGCCGGGGTGGGCGGCGGCGTGGTTCCGCAGTTCCTGGTGTTCGTCGGAGTGTCGGCGGCGCTCCTGGTGTTCGTACGCCCGATCGCCTACCGCCAGTTGAAGCAGGGCCCGGGCTACCGCTCGGGCGTGGAGGCGCTGACCGGCGCCACCGCAGTGGTACAGGAAACCGTCGATGGAGGGGAGGGCGGCCGGATCAAGCTCAACGGCGAGATCTGGTCCGCCCGGGCGCTCCACCCGGGCTCGGTCTTCGAGCCCGGCCAGCAGGTCGACGTCGTCGAAATCCAGGGCGCGACCGCCCTGGTCATCTAGGGGAGAAGCGTTGGAACCCGTCCTCATCGTGCTGATCGTCCTGGTCGTGGTGGCCTTCATCGCCCTGATCAAGACGATCCAGGTGATTCCGCAGGCCAGCGCCGCGATCGTGGAGCGCTTCGGCCGTTACACCCGCACCCTCAGCGCCGGTCTGAACATCGTGGTGCCGTTCATCGACACCATCCGCAACCGGATCGACCTGCGCGAGCAGGTCGTCCCGTTCCCGCCGCAGCCGGTCATCACCTCGGACAACCTGGTCGTCAACATCGACACCGTCATCTACTACCAGGTGACCGACCCCCGGGCCGCGACCTACGAGGTCGCCAGCTACATCCAGGCCATTGAGCAGCTGACCGTCACCACCCTGCGCAACATCATCGGCTCCATGGACCTCGAATCCACCCTGACCTCCCGCGAGGTCATCAACGCCGGCCTCCGCGGCGTCCTCGACGAGGCCACCGGCCGCTGGGGCATCCGGGTCAACCGCGTCGAGCTCAAGGCCATCGAGCCGCCGACCTCCATCCAGGACTCGATGGAGAAGCAGATGCGCGCCGACCGTGACAAGCGCGCCGCGATCCTCACCGCCGAAGGCGCCCGGCAGGCCCAGATCCTGCGCGCCGAGGGTGAGAAGCAGGCCGCCGTCCTCCAGGCCGAGGGCGAGGCCCAGGCCGCGGTGCTGAAGGCCGACGGTGAGGCCGCCGCGATCCGCACCGTGTTCGAGGCCATCCACGAGGGCGACGCCGACCAGAAGCTGCTCGCCTACCAGTACCTGCAGACCCTGCCGGAGCTCGCCAAGGGCGACGCCAACAAGCTGTGGATCATCCCCAGCGAGGTCGGCGACGCGCTCAAGGGCCTCGGCGGCGCCTTCCAGGGCGTCACCGGCGGCGGCAACGGCGCGGCCCCCGCCGCCCCGCCCGTCCCCCCGGCCGCCGCCCGCGTCCCGGTCGACCCCACCAGCGCCCCGCGCCCGGTGGACACCGACAAGACCCTCCGCCCGCGGGTCGAGCCCACCCGCGAGTACCCGAAGATCGACGAGTAAGCAGCTCCGCCCCCGCAGGCCCCGCCGGAACCAACTGGCGGGGCCTGCGGCCGTGTTGGGCCCCGGCCGGATCGCGGACCGGCGCTGGCCAAACGCCGCGGCCTCCGGCATGATCGACCGGCCCGACAGTAGCGATCAAAGGGGAAGCAGATGACACTGTGGGAGGCGCTCGCCGTCCTGCTCGCCGGAACCGCCGCCGGCACCATCAACGTCATCGTCGGCTCCGGCACCCTGATCACCTTCCCCGTCCTGCTCGCCGTCGGCCTGCCGCCCGTCACCGCCAACGTCTCCAACACCCTCGGCCTGGCCCCCGGCTCGCTCGCCGGCGCCATCGGCTACCGCGCCGAACTCGCCGGCCAGGGCCGCCGCCTGCTCCGCTACGGCGCCGCCTCACTGACCGGCGGACTCATCGGCGCCGCCCTGCTGATCGTGCTCCCCGGCAAGGCCTTCGACGCCATCGTCCCCGTCCTCATCCTCACCGCCCTGGTCCTCGTCGTGGTGCAACCCCGGGTCGCCCGCGCCATGGCCGCCCGCCGCGCCGCCGGCACCCTGCCGCCCGCCACCGACGGCGGCCCGCTGCTGCTGTTCCTGATCGCCCTCACCGGCGTCTACGGCGGCTACTTCGGCGCCGCCCAGGGCGTCCTGCTGCTCGCCCTGATGGGCATGCTGCTCCCCGACACCCTGCAGACCATCAACGGCATCAAGAACGTCCTCGCGTTGATCGTCAACGGCGTCGCCGCGATCTTCTTCGTCTTCACCTCCACCGTGAACTGGACCGCCGCCCTCCTGATCGCCGTCGGCTCCACCCTCGGCGGCATGCTCGGCGCCAAGATCGGACGCCGCCTCCCGCCCGTCGCGCTGCGCACCCTGATCGTCGTGATCGGACTCGCCGCCGTCACCAAGCTGCTCTTCCTCTGAACCGACGTAGGCTCGGCCGCGACAGCCGACGTACCCTCCCGGACGGAGAAACGCCATGAGCCGCACACGCCTCACCGAGGATCAGATCAGCGCCGCCCTCGCCGACCTCCCGCACTGGACCCGCACCGGCGAGGCCCTCACCCGCACCGCCGAGACCGCGAGCTTCCCCACCGCCATCAAGGTCGTCGACGCCGTCGCCGAACAGGCCGAAGCCCTCGACCACCACCCCGACATCGACATCCGCTGGCGCACCCTCACCTTCCTCCTCACCACCCACAGCGCGGGCGGCCTGACCGGCCTCGACTTCACCCTCGCCCACCTGATCGACCAGGCCCTCGACACCGCCGCCTGACCCACCCTCCCCACGCCCCGGCCCAAGCCCGCCCGCGAAGCGTGAGATGCTGGCGTGCCAAATCGCAGTCGGGACGGACGGAACGCATGGCTCAGGAACCCTCCACGCCCCCCGGGTACGACCAGCAGCAGCCCTGGTACCCGCAGCCGCAGCCGTCCTACGGCGACCAGCAGGCGTACGTCGAGCAGCAGGTCTACGTGGAGCAGCCGCAGCCGTCCTACGGCGACCAGCAGGCCTACGCGGAGCAGCCGCAGCAGGTCTACGGCGAGCAGCAGCAGGCGGCCTACGGCGGTTACCCGCAGCCCGGGGGACAGCTGGACCCGGCCGCCCAGCAGCTCTACGGCCGCCCCGACCAGGGCTACCAGCCGCAGGACTACGCCCAGGCGTACGGCCAGCCTCAGGGCCACCCCGAGGGCTGGGGCGACCAGCAGACGTACGGTCAGCAGCAGCTCTACGCGGACCAGCAGCAGGCCTACGGCTACCCGCAGGCCGACCAGCAGCTGTACGCGCCCGCCGACCCGTTCGCGCAGCCGGACATGGTGTCGCCGCTGACGCCGAACGCGTTCGAGCAGCAGCAGCAGCAGCCCGCCGCCACCGAGGCCATTCCGGTCACCGCCTCCGACTACCCGCAGACCAGCGCCGCCGACCCGTTCGCGCCCGGCGCCGACGGCACGTCAACCCCCCTCGCCGCCACCGCCGACGACGCCGACCCGGCCGACGGGCCGGCGGCCGGCGGGCTGGCCGCCCGGGCCCGCGCCGCCGTCACCTCCGGGCCCGGCGCGCCCAGCAAGCGCGGGCTCATGATCCGGATAGGCGCCGGTGTCGCCGCCCTCGCCGTACTGACCACCGCAGCCGTGCTGGCCACCTCCGACAGCGACGGCGGCGACAAGTCCGCCGGCAAGGGCGGCCAGGGCACCCCCCAGAACATCGCCGTCGCCCACACCAAGGCCTGGACCGCCGGCGACCCGGCCGCCGCCGGAGCCCAGGGCGCCGACGACACCCTGGTCGGCAGCTGGCTGCTCGCCGACGCCGTGGTCCGCGCCGACGCCACCGGCGTGCACTCCTACAACCTGGCCGACGGCAAGCCCGGCTGGACGCTCACCCCGCCCAGCAACGGCGCCGTCCCCTGCGGGCTGTCCCCGAACGTCAACTCCGCCGGCGTCGGCGCGGTCGCCTTCCGCACCTCGTCCGACCCGAACAGCGCGTGCACCGTCGCCGCCGCCGTCGACACCAAGGCCGGGAAGATCACCTGGTCCAAGACGCTGTCCGACGCCAAGGACAAGTACGTCACCCACGTCGCCGTCACCGACGACAAGGTGATCGCGGTCGGCGACGACAAGGCCTCCGCCTGGGCGGCCGGCGACGGCGCCGAGGCCTGGCAGTACACCGGCCAGGGCAAGTTCTGCAGCCTCTCCGGCAGCGCCGGCGCCACCACCGTCGTGCTGCACAGCAACTGCGCCGACTCCACCCCCGGTGACCAGGCCGTGGTCCTGAACGTCTCCGACGGCAAGGTCAAGTACTGGCGGGGGCTCAACAACCAGCCCAAGACCGTCACGGTGCTCTCCGCCGAGCCCGCCGTGGTCCTCACCACGGGCAACCAGCCCGGCGACGACCGGGTCTTCGCCTGGGGCGCGGCCGGCGACCCGGGCGTCGAGATCCCGCTCGCCGTCGAGGGCGGCGGCCGCCTGGACGTCGCCCGCGGCAGCTTCGCCGCCGTCCCCGGTGTGTACTTCGAGGGCAGCACGATGTTCGCCGCGGTCGTCCCCGACGGCGGCGGCAACCCCACCGCGATCGCCGCCTACGACCTGGCCACCGGCAAGTCGAAGTGGCGCACCCCGATCGCCGAGAAGGGCAAGGCGCACCCGGCCGGCGTCGACAGCGGCGGCCTGCTGGTCGCCGTCGACGAGCGCGCCGACCAGCCCGCGCACCTCAGCCGCTTCGCGCTGGCCGGCGGCCAGGAGACCCAGGGCGGCGCGTTCCCGGCGGGCACCGGCTCGCTGCTCTCGGCCGGACGGGTCTTCACCGCCTCCGGGCACGTGGTCGCCGTCCCCGAGCACGCCGCCAACTTCGGCATCGCCACCGGCTTCAGCAGCAAGAGCTGACCGGCCGCCGGCCACCTGGCTGCCGGCCACCGCCCGTACGACGACGGGCCCGACCTGTCCCCTGATCAGGTCGGGCCCGTCGGCCTTTACGCGCCCGCCGGCAGCCAGGCGGCGAGCTCCCCGAGCTCACCCGCCCGCAGCCCGAGCGCGAGCATCAACGTCGCCTCCGGCGTCGGTTCGAACGGCCGTCGCAGCAGCCGCATCCCGGCCTGCTCCGGCGTCCGGTCCGCCTTGCGCTGGTTGTCCTCCGCGCAGGCCGCCACGGTGTTCAGCCAGCTGTCGGCACCACCGCGGGACCGCGGCACCAGGTGGTCCACGGTGGTGGCCCGGCTCCCGCAGTACGCGCACCGGTGCTGGTCCCGCGCCAGCACACCCCGCCGCGACCACGGAGCCCGTTGTCGGAACGGCACCCGCACGTATCTGGTCAGCCTGATCACCCGCGGCACCGGCACCTGCACCCCCGAGCCGCGCACCACCCGCAGCGGATGCGCCTGCTCGACGACCGCCTTGTCCTGCAGGACCAGCACCACCGCACGGCGCAGCGGCACCGTGGTCAGCGGTTCGTAGCTCGCGTTCAGGACAAGGGTGTTGCGCATGACGGGCCACCTCCGGTGCTCGCGCGCCGCCGGTCGGCGGTGGCAACCACTCTGAAGGCCCGTCCCGCCCCGAACAACGGAATTTCCGTCCCACCCACCGACCTGTCCCCGAACCCGCAGGCCGCGACCGCGTAGGCTCTACCCCGCTGAACCTGTCCAGGCGCGCGGCCCACCCGGCCGCACCGCGCCGGACCCACGACCGAAGGAGACGCGGGACCGTGACCGACATCGTCGACGAGCTCCAGTGGCGCGGGCTGATCGCCCTGTCCACTGACGAGGACGCACTGCGCAAGGCGTTCGCGGACGGCCCGGTCACGTTCTATTGCGGCTTCGACCCGACCGCGCCCAGCCTGCACCTCGGCAACCTGGTCCAGATCCTGACCATGCGCCGTATCCAGCAGGCCGGAAACCTCCCGCTGGGCCTGGTCGGCGGCGCCACCGGCCTGATCGGCGACCCCAAGCCCACCGCCGAGCGCGTCCTCAACGACCCCGAGACGGTGGCCGGCTGGGTCGAGCGCCTGCGCGGTCAGATCTCCCGCTTCCTCGACTTCGAGGGCGAGTTCGCCGCGCGCATGGTCAACAACCTGGACTGGACGTCCGGCATGTCGGCGATCAGCCTGCTGCGCGACGTCGGCAGGTACTTCCGGGTCAACAACATGATCGCCAAGGAGGCGGTGGCCCGCCGGCTCAACTCCGACGCGGGCATCAGCTACACCGAGTTCAGCTACCAGATCCTCCAGGGCATGGACTACCTGGAGCTGAACCGCCGCTACGGCTGCACCCTGCAGACCGGCGGCAGCGACCAGTGGGGCAACCTGACCGCCGGCACCGACCTGATCCGCAAGGCCGAGAGCCGCTCCGTGCACGCCCTCGCCACCCCGCTGATCACCAAGGCCGACGGCACCAAGTTCGGCAAGACCGAGTCCGGCACCGTCTGGCTCGACCCCGAACTCACCACCCCCTACGCCTTCTACCAGTTCTGGCTGAACGCGGACGACCGGGACGTCGCCAAGTTCCTGCGCATCTTCTCCTTCCGCAGCCGCGAGGAGATCGAGCAGCTGGAACGCGACACCGCCGAACGCCCCGCCGCCCGACTTGCCCAGCGTGCGCTGGCCGAGGAGCTCACCACCCTCGTCCACGGCGCCGAGCAGTACGAGCGCGCCGTCGCCGCCTCCAAGGCGCTGTTCGGCCAGGGCGACCTCGCCGACCTCGAACCCGCCACCCTGGCCGCCGCCCTCGCCGAGGTCCCCAAGGTCACCGTCACCGAACTCGGCCAGCTCGTCGACCTCCTGGTCGAATCCGGCCTGGCCCCCAGCCGCTCCGGTGCCCGCCGCACCATCAAGGAGGGCGGCGCCTACCTCAACAACGCCAAGGTCGCCGACGAGGAGGCCGTCGCCACCACCGACGACCTGCTGCACGGCCGCTGGCTCGTCCTCCGCCGCGGAAAGCGCAACCTGGCCGCCGTGGAGCTCGCCGGTGCCTGAACATCGAGCCGGATGGCTTGAAACACACCGCAGTTGACCTGTGGCACCCATGTCGAGGGGCCGGATCCAGCCAGATCCGGCCCCTCGATGTTTGACTCGCCGGCCTCGGCCACCTAAGGTGGTCCGAGTCGCCTGAACCGGACGTGACCGGGAGGCGGCCCCCCAAACCCTGATGAGCGACTTGTTCGCGTATCCATTCGGAAGTTCGAGTGGAAATGCGGACCGAATAACTCTGGTAGAGTTCGGGAGCGCCGAAAGGCAAAAGCAAATCGGACTGAATGAAACTCCGGAAAACGGAGCGGAAAACATCTGATAAGCTTGAAACACGAAAGAACGCAGTAACATTGAAACGAATGCCCGGAGGGTCCGCAGGAAT
>NZ_LISX01000008.1:102279-402956 GCF_001905465.1 Kitasatospora sp. CB01950 | reverse complement strand
TCAATTATGAGACACGACCTAGAGCGATCCCTTGCGCTGGAGGAGGTTGTAGGCGACCCAGCCGGGGAGGACGGGGAGCCAGAAGGTCAGCAGGCGGTACAGGAACACCGCCGGGGTGGCCGCGGTGGCGGGGACGCCGGCCACGGTCAGGGCGGTGATCAGGGCGATCTCGACCGGGCCGATGCCGCCCGGGGTGGGGATCGCCGAACCGGCCGCGTTGGCGGTCAGGAAGACCACAGCGACGGCCGCGTAGGTGACGTGCCCGCCGCCGCCGAACGCCTGCACCGAGGCGTCCAGGCAGGCGGTGAAGGACAGCGTCAGCAGCAGGATGCCGCCGAAGCCGGTGACCAGCTTGCGCGGGGTCTGCATCAGGTCGAGCATTCGCGGGACCACGCCGAAGAACAGCGAGCGCACCCGGGTCACCACGAACCGGCGCAGCGGGGCGACTGCGGCCACCACCAGGGCGAGCACCGCGGCGGACAGCACCCCGATGATCACCGCCCGGGAGGCGCCCAGGTCGCCGTTGGTCTGGGTGCCGGTGATCAGGCCGAAGGCGAACAGCAGCAGCAGGTGGCCGCCGAGCCCGGCCAGCTGGGACGCGCCGACCGAGGCGACCGCCGGCACCGGCCGGATGCCGGCCTTCTGTAGGTAGCGGGTGTTCAGCGCGATGCCGCCGACCGCCGCCGGGGCGACCAGCTTCACGAACGACCCGGCGACCTGCGCGGCGACCGTCCGTCCGAACGGCAGTTTCTCCGGGACGAAGCCGGTCAGGCTCATCGCGGCCGCCACGTACGAGGCGGCCGCGGCGGCCAGCGCGGCCGCCGCCCAGGCCCAGTTCATCTGGGAGACCTTGAACTGGTCCGGCCGGATCGTGGTCAGCGCCAGGTAGGCGGCGAAGGTCAGCGCCACCACCATGATCAGCGTCTTCGGCTTGAGCCGTTCCAGCTTGGCGGGGGCCATCGGCGCCTCGGGGGCGATCTGCAGGATCTGCCCGCGCAGCTTGGACAGCAGGTCCTCGCCGGCCTGCGCGATGTCCTCCTCGGCCTGCTGCTGGGTGCGTTCGCCCGCCGCGACCTGCTTGAGGGCCAGCGCCTGCGCGGCGGCCTTCCGCTCCTTGGTCATCCGCTGCAGGTCGCCGCGGGTCTGCCGGCTCAGGCCGACCGGTTGCAGAAGCGGCAGCGCCTCGGCGATCCGGGCCGGGCCGAGCGCCTCGGTGGCGGCGGCCACCGCCCGCTCCGGGCCGGTGCGCAGCGCGAAGGTGGTGAGCAGCTGGGCGACGTCGATGCGCAGCGTCAGGTCGCCGGCCGCGATGTCGCCGCCGGACAGGTTGATCAGGCAGCCGGTGCGGTCGTCGACCACCAGCAGGGACTCGCCGGTGAGCCGGCGGTGCGCGATGCGGCGCTCGTGCAGGGTGGCCACCGACGTCCAGAAGGAGGTCATCACCGCGTCGGTGACCTCCTCGTCGGCGAGCTCGTCCAGGGTGCGGCCGGCCACGTTCTCGTACACCAGGACGGCGGCGTCCGGGCCGAGCTCGGAGGTGGCGACCAGCTGCGGGGCGCGGGCCCCGGAGGCGGCGGCCGCGTACGCGATCAGCGCCTCCTGTTCGAGCGCCTGGCGCAGCGACTGCGGGCTGCGGCGGACCGCGACCGAGCGCAGCCGCAGCCGCCGCCAGGCCCGGTAGAAGAAGCCGGAGGCCTGCTGTTCGCGGTCGATGATGTGGACGTCGAGCAGCGGCCCCTGTTGTTGGACGACCAGGTAGCGGCGGGTGCCGCCGGGGCCGTCGGGGGCGAGGTGCGCGGCGGACGGGGTGAAGCCGACCTTGCGCAGGCCGATCATCAGGTGCTGCCCGGTCGGCCGGATGTTCGGCGAGCCGATCGCGTACAGCGTGCCGTACGCCACCGACCAGCCGATCAGCACGGTGAGCAGCAGGGACAGCGGCGTCGTGTAGCCGTTCACCAGCTCGGTCGCGCCGGAGAGGATCACCACGATCCACAGCGCGACCCGCCAGCGCGGCCGGCTCGACATGCCGACTGCTGTCATGTACGCGATCACCGGGGCGAGGTAGCCGTGCACCGGGTCGGTGAGGGTCTCTTCGTGGCCCGGCGGGAACTGGGTCAGTGCGTTGCGGATCTCCTCGGGCGCACTCGCCGCGACCCACCAGTCGACGCCCAGCGAGACGCCGTACGCCAGCACCGAGGCCAGCACGCCGTCGGCGACCCGCAGGCCGTCGCGTTTGATCAGCCGCTCCACCGCGAACGCCAGCGGCACCGCCAGCACCGCGACCGAGGAGACCAGCGCGGAGACCGTGGACAGCAGGTCGGGGATGCGCTTGGCGTTGGCCGTGATGTCGTTCTCGATGCCGCTGGTGGTGGAGACCGCCACCTGCGCCAGCACGAACACCGCGACGATGCCGAGCAGCCCGGCGAGGAAGCGCAGCAGGTCCGACGGGCGGTGGGCGCGCGGGGCCAGCAGCGGCTCGTCGACCGCCAGGTACTCGCCGGCCGGCTCCTCCTCCACAGATTCCACGGGCTCCCCGGACTCCCGGGACGCCGCGGACTCCCCGGACTCCGCAGGCTCCCCGGCGGCCGCGGACGGCTCGGGCCGCTCGGCGGGCAGCCCGCCGTCCGGCCCGTCGGTGTGCTGGTCCGGCCGCTCCGGCGGACGGTCCGGTGTGCCCGGACCGTCCGATCCGCCGTCCGGCGGCAGCTGAGCGGCCACCGCGTCCTCCCCCGTGTGGTGTGCGTCCCGCGCCCGGTGGCGCAGGTCGACCGGCGGGGCGTCCTGCGCCCGCGGGGCGGAACCGGCGGTGGCGGACTCCTCGGAGCCCTTGTCCACGTTCAATTCAGCCGTCCCGGTCATCTGGTCTTGTTTCCTCGCGTGTCGCACTGCCCCGAAGATGCTGCCATGCCCGGAACCCCGGTGCGGTCCAGGGGCGGCATCCCGCGTGCCGCATCGCCCGCACGGGGTGCTGGAAATCGACCGGATGGGGAAGAATGCGTCGGATGACCGAGCCGGAAGACGTGCCCGAGATCCCGCCCTACGCGGAGGCGGTGCTCGACCTGGCCGAGCACATCCCGCCGGGCCGGGTGATGACCTACGGGGACGTCGCCGAGTACCTGGGCCGCGGCGGCCCCCGCCAGGTCGGCCGGGTGATGGCGCTGTACGGCGGCTCGGTGCCCTGGTGGCGGGTGATCCGCGCGGACGGGCGGCCGCTGCCCGGCCACGAGCACCGCGCGCTGCCCGAGTACCGCGCCGAGGGCACCCCGCTGCGCACGGTGGCCGGCGAGCCCCGGGTCGACCTGCGGGCGGCCCGCTGGGACGGCGCTGCGGAGGCCTGACCGTCTGACCGGGGAATGTGCGTCGGAGGGGTCTGTGGGTGCAGGATCGTAGGCTCGATGCGGCGGGCGCGATTTTCGGAAGAACCCCACGCCCATCGCCCGCCGTGAACCGCCGTACGACCCTGGACCGCAGTGACCTCACCGTTCCGCCTGGTGCGCAGCCCCCTCGCGCAGCCCGACCCGCCCGTGCTGGACGACTTCCAGCAGGCGGTGGTCGAGCACGCGTCGGGGCCGCTGCTGGTGCTCGCCGGGCCCGGCACCGGCAAGACCACCACGCTGGTCGAGGCGGTCGCCCGGCGGATCGCCGACGGCACCGCCCCCGAGCGTGTGCTGGTGCTCACCTTCAGCCGCAAGGCCGCGATGGAGCTGCGCGACCGGATGACCGCCCGGATCGGCACCACCGCCCCGCAGGCCACCACCTTCCACTCGTTCTGCTACGCCCTGCTGCGCGCCCACCAGCCGGCCGAGGAGTACGCCGAACCGCTGCGGCTGCTGTCCGGGCCCGAGCAGGACGTGATGGTCCGCGAGCTGCTCGCCGGCGGCGCCGAGGACGCGAAGGCCGGCACCGCCACCATCCGCTGGCCGCTCGACCTGCGGGCCTGCCTGACCACCCGCGGCTTCGCCGACGAGGTCCGCGCGGTGCTCGCCCGCAGCCGCGAGCTCGGCCTCGGCGAGCAGGAACTGCTGCGCTTCGCCGAGGGCGTCCAGCGCCCCGACTGGGCCGCCGCCGCGCACTTCCTGGCCGAGTACCTCGACGTGCTCGACCTGCGCGGCGTCCTCGACTACGCCGAACTCGTCCACCGCGCCGTGCTGCTCGCCGAGCGCGAGGACGTCGCCGCGCAGCTGCGCGGCCGCTACGACGTGGTCTTCGTCGACGAGTACCAGGACACCGACCCGGCGCAGGTGCGGCTGCTGCAGCGGCTGGCGGGCAGCGGCCGGGACTTGGTCGCGGTCGGCGACCCCGACCAGTCGATCTACGCGTTCCGCGGCGCCGACGTGAACGGCATCCTGGAGTTCCCCGACGCCTTCCGGCAGGCCGACGGCCGCCCCGCCGAGGTCAAGGTGCTGCGGGTGTCCCGCCGCTCCGGCGCCGTCCTGCTGGCCGCCTCCCGGGAACTCGCCCGCCGGATGCCGATGGGCCGCCTCCCCGCCGACAAGCTCGCCGCGCACCGCGCCCTGCTGCCCTCCCGCGAGGGCGGCGGCGTCGAGGTGTACACCTACCCGACGCCCGGCGCCGAACTCGACTCGATCGCCGACCTGCTGCGCCGCGCCCACCTGGAGGACGGCGTCCCCTGGGGGCAGATGGCCGTGCTGGTGCGGGCCGGCTCCCGGTCGATCCCGGGCGTGCGTCGCGCGCTGGCCGCCGCCGGCGTGCCGCTGGAGATCGACGGCGACGACCTGCCGCTGCGCGAGGAGAGCGCCGTCACCCCGCTGCTGCTGGCCCTGCGGGTCTGCGCCGAGGGCGAGGGCGCGCTCACCGCCGACCTCGCGCACACCCTGCTCACCGGCCCGCTCGCCGCCCTGGACGGCTCCGACCTGCGCCGCCTCGGCCGCACCCTGCGCGAGGAGGAGCGTCGGGCGCTCGCCGAGGACGGCATCACCGGCGTGGTCCGCCCCGCCGAGGAACTCGTCCGCGAGGCACTGGAGCAGCCCGAACTGCTCGCCCTGCTGGACCCCCCGTACGCCCGGCGCGCCTACGAACTCGGCGTGCTGCTGCGCAAGGTCCGCGAGATGCTGGCCGGCGGCGCGTCCGGCGAGGACGCGCTGTGGGAGCTGTGGGACGGTTCCCGGCGCTGGCGCGAACGCCTGGAACGGGCCGCGCTGCGCGGCGGCGCGGCCGGCCGCAACGCCGACCGCGACCTGGACGCGCTGTGCGCCCTGTTCGAGACCGCCGCCCGCGCCGAGGACCGGGTCACCGGCCACCGCGGCGCGCTCGACCTGCTCGCCGAGGTCGAGGCCCAGGACATCGCCGCCGACACCCTGCACGTGCGCGCCCACCGCCCCGACGCGGTCCGGCTGATGACCGCGCACCGCTCCAAGGGCCTGGAGTGGCGGCTCGTCGTGGTGGCCGGCGTCCAGGAGGGCCTGTGGCCGGACCTGCGCCGCCGCGGCTCGCTGCTGGAGGCCGACCGGATCGGCCGCGACGGCCTCGCCGAACCGCTGTCGCCCGCCGCGCTGCTCGCCGAGGAACGCCGGCTGTTCTACGTCGCCGCCACCCGCGCCAAGGAACGCCTGGTGGTCACCGCCGTCAAGGCCCCCGCCGAGGACGGCGACGAACCCTCCCGGTTCCTGCGCGAGCTCTACCGCGAGACCCTCGACCCGCGCACCGGACGGATACTGGAACGCGTCCCGCAGGTGAAGGTCGCCGACGTCACCGCCCGCCCGCGCCGCCCGCTCGCGGTGGCCGCGCTGGTCGCCGAACTGCGCGCCGTCACCGTCGACCCGGCCCGCTCCCCGGAGCTGCGCCGGGCCGCCGCCGAACGCCTCGCCACCCTCGCCGCCGCGCTCGACGAGGAGGGCCGCCCGCTCGTCCCCGCCGCCCACCCCGACCAGTGGTGGGGCCTGGTGGACGCCACCGCCGCCCCCGAGCCGCTGCGCGAGCCCGGGCTGCCGGTCCGGCTGTCCGGCAGCGGCCTGGAACAGCTGGAGTCCTGCGCGCTGCAGTGGTTCCTGGAGAAGGACGTGAAGGCCGGGCAGACCGCGTCCGCCGCCCAGGGCTTCGGCAACGTGGTGCACGCCCTCGCCGACGAGGTCGGCTCCGGCCGCACCCCCGCCGACCTGGCCGTCCTGATGGAACGCCTGGACACCGTCTGGGACGCCCTCGCCTTCGACGCGCCGTGGAAGTCCCAGCAGGAGAAGACCGAGGCCCGCGCCGCCCTGGAACGCTTCCTGCACTGGCACGTGCTGGAACGCGACCGCACCACCGTCGCCACCGAGCACGGCTTCGACCTGACCCTGGACGTCGGCGGCGTCGCCGTGCGCATCCGCGGCTCGATGGACCGGGTCGAGGCCGACTCGGCCGGCCGCGCCTACGTCGTCGACTTCAAGACCGGCAAGCAGATCCCCACCGACAAGTCGCTGCCCGAGCACCGCCAGCTCGCCGTCTACCAGCTGGCGGTGCGCGGCGGCGCGCTCGACGACCTGCCCGGCTTCGACCGGGGCGCGGCGGTCGGCGGCGCCGAACTCGTCCACCTGCGGGAGCCCGCCAAGGCCGACCCGGAAGCGCCCAAGGTGCAGCAGCAACTGCCGCCCGGCGAGCCGTGGATCGAGAACCTGCTCGCCGACACCGCCGGGCGGGTGCTCGCCGAACGGTTCACCCCCACCGCGGGCGAGCGCTGCGGCCGCTGCGCGTTCCGCGGCAGCTGCTCCGCGCAGCGGGACGGCCGGCATGTCGTCGACTGAGCCCTTGCTGCGGCACCCGGACCAGCTCCGCGAACTCCTCGGCATCCCGTTCAACCCCGAGCAGCTGGCGGCCATCGGCGCGCCCATGGCCCCCGGCGTGATCGTGGCCGGCGCGGGCTCCGGCAAGACCACCGTGATGGCCGCCCGGGTGGTCTGGCTGGTCGGCTCCGGCGCCGTCCGCCCCGAACAGGTGCTCGGCCTGACCTTCACCAACAAGGCCGCCGGGGAACTCGCCGAACGCGTCCGCGGCTCGCTGCTGCGGGCCGGCGTGCGCGAGGACGACGCCCTCGGCGACCCGCAGATCTCCACCTACCACGCCTTCGCCGGCACCCTGCTCAAGGAACACGGCCTGCGGCTGGGCATCGAACCCGACGTCCGGCTGCTCGCCGACGCCACCCGCTTCCAGCTCGCCGCCCGGGTGCTGCGCCAGGCCCGCGGCCCCTACCCGGCGCTCACCGGCACCTTCTCCGCCCTGGTCGCCGAACTGATCGCACTCGACTCCGAACTCGCCGAACACCTGGTCCAGCCCTCGCAACTGCGCTCCTGGGACGAGGAGTTGCTCGACGAGCTGGCCGGTGTCAAGCTCAGCAACGAGGACCTGCGGGCCGTCCCGAAGGCCGCCCGCGGCCGGCAGGAACTGCTGCACCTGGTCGAGGACTACCGGGCCCGCAAGCAGAAGCTCGGCCTGCTCGACTTCGGCGACCAGATCGCCGCCTCCGCCCGGCTCGCCCAACAGCGCCCCGAGGTCGGGCGGCTGCTGCGCGAGCAGTACCGGGTGGTGCTGCTCGACGAGTACCAGGACACCTCCGTCGCCCAGCGCCTCATGCTGGCCGGCCTGTTCGGCGGCCCCGACAGCGCCGGCCACCCGGTCACCGCGGTCGGCGACCCCTGCCAGGCCATCTACGGCTGGCGCGGCGCCTCGGTCGCCAACCTGGACGACTTCCCGCAGCACTTCCCGCAGGCCGACGGCAGCCCCGCACACCGCTTCGCGCTCAGCGAGAACCGCCGCAGCGGCGGCCGGCTGCTCGCCTTCGCCAACGAACTCGCCGCCCCGCTGCGGGAGATGCACGAGGGCGTCGAGGCGCTGCGGCCCGCACCCGGCGCCGAACAGGACGGGTACGTGCGCGCCGCGCTGCTGCCCACCCACGCCGAGGAGGTGGACTGGCTGGCCGACTCCATCGCCCACCTGGTGCGCACCGGCACCGCGCCCGGCCGGATCGCCGTGCTCAGCCGGGCCGGCACCGCCTTCCCCGACCTGCACGCCGCGCTGGTGGCGCGCAGCGTCCCGGTCGAGGTGGTCGGCCTCGGCGGGCTGCTCCAACTCCCCGAGGTCGCCGACCTGGTGGCGGTCTGCGAAGTCCTCCAGGACCCGACCGCGAACGCCGCCCTGGTGCGCCTGCTGATCGGCCCGCGCTGGCGGATCGGCCCCCGCGACCTCGCCCTGCTCGGCCGCCGCGCCGCCGACCTGGTCCGCACCGCCCGCCTCGGCGACCAGGACCCGCTGGCCGCCGCCGTCGCCGAGACCGACCCCACCGAGGTGGTCTCGCTCGCCGACGCGCTGGAGACCTTCGTCGACGCCGAACAGCCCGACGAGCTGCCGTTCTCCCCGGAGGCCCGGGTGCGCTTCGCCCGCTTCGCGCGGGAGATCCGCGACCTGCGCCGGGCGCTCGCCGAGCCGCTGATGGACGTCCTGCACCGGGTGCTGACCGTCACCGGACTGGAGGTCGAGCTCTCCGCCTCCCCGCTGGCGCTGGCCGCCCGCCGCCGGGAGACCCTGCACTCCTTCCTCGACATCGCCGCGTCCTTCGCCGACCTGGACGGCGACCCCGGCCTGGCCGCCTTCCTGGCGTTCCTGCGCGCCGCCCAGGAGCACGAACGCGGCCTGGACGCCGGCCTGCCCGGCGGCGAGGACACCGTCAAGGTGCTCACCGCGCACAAGTCCAAGGGCCTGGAGTGGGACGTGGTCGCCGTCCCCGGCCTGGTCAAGGGCGGCTTCCCGTCCGGGCAGGGCCGCGAACGCTGGACCTCCACCCGCAAGGTGCTGCCGCACGCGCTGCGCGGCGACGCCGCCACGCTGCCCGCCGACCCCGGGTGGAACGCCAAGGGCATGGGCCTGTTCAAGAAGGAGATGGCCCACCACGCCGAGGTGGAGGAACTGCGGCTCGGCTACGTCGCGTTCACCCGCCCGCGGTCGCTGCTGCTGGCCTCCGGCCACTGGTGGGGTCCTTCGCAGAAGCGCCGGCGCGGGCCGTCCGAGTTCCTGCTGAAGCTGCGCGCGCACGCCGAACGGCCCGGCAACGGCGAGATCGAGCACTGGGCCGAGGCGCCCGCGGACGACGCGCAGAACCCGGCGTTCGACGTGTCCGTGGAGACGCCCTGGCCGCTGCCGCTCGACCCGTCCGCGCAGCACGCCCGCCGCCGGGTCGCGGACGTGGTCCGGCGCCGGCTGGCCGGGGCGCCCGCCGCCGAGCCGGAGCAGATGGGCATCGAGGACCAGCGGCTGGCGGCCTCCTGGGACCGCGACCTGACCGCGCTGCTCGGCGAGTTGGAACGCTCCCGGCGCACCGTCCGCGAGGTCGAACTGCCCGCCTCGCTGTCCGCCACCGAACTGATGCGGCTGGCCGCCGACCCCGACGGCTTCGCCCGCGAACTCGCCCGCCCGATGCCCCGCCCGCCCGCGCCCGCCGCCCGCCGCGGCACCCGCTTCCACGCCTGGGTGCAGGCCCGCTACGACCAGCCGATGCTGCTCGGCCCCGACGCGCTGCCCGGCCTGGACGTCGACGTCGAGGAGATCGAGGACGAACGCGACCTGGAGCGCCTCAAGGAGGCCTTCCTGCGCGGCCCCTACGCAGGCCGCACCCCCTACCGGGTCGAGACGCCGTTCCAACTGGTGCTGGCGGGACGGGTGGTGCGCGGCCGGATCGACGCGGTCTACCGGGACGCGGCCGGTGGCGCAGGGTCACCGCGCTACGAGGTGGTCGACTGGAAGACCGGCCGGGAGGACAGCGGCGACCCCCTCCAGCTCGCCGTCTACCGCCTCGCCTGGGCCGAGCAGGCGGGCGTCCCGGTGGAGCAGGTCACCGCCTCGTTCTGCTACGTGCGCAGCGGCCGGATCGAAACACCGTCAGGACTTCCCGGCCGAAAAGAGTTGAGCGATCTTCTGATCGGGAATAGGTAGAAAAGAGTCACTCAGAGCATCCAACTCGTCACGAGATCAAGCGAAACCTGTGCGCCCTGCACGTTTCGTGCCTATTGTGGGGTCGGTAACCGGTCATCCTCCCGTACTCCGGCCGCCGTCAGGGCCCCCACCCCCTGACCTCCCGTCAGACCCGCAGGTGCCGAGCACCCGCACCTTCCGCTGGAGAGACCGACGTTGAGCGCGACCGGATGGATCAGGGACGTCCTCCACGGCCCCACCCCAGGGCCGGTACCCGACACCGTCACCGGCACATGGCCCAAGACCTCGCACGCCCTGCCGCTGATCGGCATGGCGCTGGTGGTCTCCCTCGACCTGCTGACCAACAGCCAGGTCACCGTCGAACCCGCACTGACCGCCGTCCCCGCCCTCGCCGCCGTGGTCTCCCGGCGGACGTGGTACCCGCTGCTGACCGGCGCGCTCGCCGAGCTGTGCGCCTTCGGCATGGCCTGGTACAACGGCGTGCTCGGCGAGTCCGTGCACACCGCCACCGTCGCCGCGATCGTGCTGATCGCCGGCATCGGCCACCTCAGCGCCACCCTCCGACTGCGCCAGGAACTCGCCCTCGCGGAAGCCCAGTTGGTCGCCGAGATCGCCCGCCGGGTGCTGCTGCGCCCGGTGCCCGAACGGGTCGGGCCGGTGCGTGCCGCGGTCCGCTACGCCGCCGCCGCCGCGCACGCCTCGATCGGCGGCGACCTGTACGAGGTGGTCAACACCCGGCACGGTGTGCGCGCCGTGATGGGCGACGTCCGCGGCAAGGGGCTGGCCGCCGTGGAGACCGCCGCCGCCGTGCTCGGCGCGTTCCGCGAGGCCGCCCACCAGGAACCCGACCTCGACCGGGTGGCCGGCTGGCTCGCCGTCAGCCTGGACCGCGCCCTGCACGAGAACGACCACCCGGGCGTGGAGGAGGAATTCGTCACGCTGGTGCTGATCGGCGTCCGCGCCGACGGCGTCCTGGAGATCGCCAACTGCGGCCACCCCGCGCCCGTCCTGCTCCGCGGCGAGGACGCGCCCCGGCTGCTGGCCGCCGACGAGACCGTCCCGCCGCTCGGGGTGCTCGACCCGGGCGACGTCTGCCCGCCGCTGCAGCGGCTCGCCACCGAACCCGGCGACCGCATCCTGCTGTACACCGACGGCGTCATCGAGGCCCGCGACCACCGGGGCGCGTTCTACCCGCTCACCGACCGGCTGCCGCTGCTCGCCGACAGCGGCCCCGTCGAGGTCCTGCGCCGCCTGCACGACGACGTGGTCCGGCACGTCGGGCACAAGCTCGGCGACGACGCGGCGATGCTGATGCTCCAGTTCGACCCGGTGGTGCTCCCCGCCCAGCAGCAGGGCGAGGCCCCGATCGGGCAGGCGCTCCGGACGCCTCCGGGCGCCGGGCAGGCGCTCTAGACGTCGATCTCCACCACCAGCGGGCGGTGGTCGGACACCCCGGTGCGCGGCGCCGACACCGAGCCGACCGTGGAGCGCGGCACGCCGATGCCCAGGATGTGGTCGAACTGCACGGTCGGCCGGTGCGAGGGGTAGGTGGGGGTGCGGGCCAGGTCGTACCAGCCCTGCAGGCGGGTGCGGCGGGCGGTGCGCACCCGGTCGCGGGCCGCGGTGCGCTGGATCGCGTGCGCCGAACCGAGCACGGTGCGCGGCACCGCGCCGATCAGGTTGAAGTCGCCGAGCACCAGGTAGGGCTGCGGCAGATCGGCGATCCAGCGGCGGATCGCGGCCAGCTGCGCGACGTTCCACCCCGGCACGAACGACAGGTGCGCGGCGACCACGGTGAACTCCCCGGCCGGCCCGGCCAGCACCGCCGCCAGCGCGGCCCGCGGCTCGTCCGGCACGGCCGTCAGCCCGCGCCGCCCGGCCACCCGCAGCGGCAGCCCGAACGGGGCGGGCGCGAACCGGCGGGCCCGCCAGTGCAGCACCGGCAGCCGGGTCAGCAGCGCCGTGCCGTACGCCGGACGCAGGGCGCCGCCGTCCGCGTCGGCCGGACCGTACACCTGCAGGCCCGGGACGGCCGGGTCGGTCACCCAGCCCGCCGACGGCGCGGGCGTGCCGTGCAGCGCGGCGGCGAAGCGCCAGTCGGCGGCGCCCATCGCCTTGGCGGCGACCGCCGCCTGGTCGGTGCGGCCGGAGCGCTGCTGGCCGCGGTCGACCTCCTGGAGGGCGAGCACGTCGGCGTCCAGCGCGGCGACGGCCTCGGCCAGCGGGGCGCCCGGCTCGACCGGGTAGGGCGCGGGGCTGCCGTCGGCCGTGAGCGGCTGGCCGTGCAGCAGGTTGTACGTGGCGATCCGCAGAGTGGTCACGGTGCCGACCGTACCGGGTGGGGGTGAACGGGCCGGGGCGGCGGCGCGGCTTGAGCGGGTGGGCCATACCGGGTATACATACTCGGTATGTCGATCCGTCACGGCCTGCTCGCCCTGCTCGACCAGGGCCCGCGCTACGGCTACCAGCTGCGATCCGAGTTCGAGGCCCGCACCGGGGCGACCTGGCCGCTGAACGTCGGTCAGGTCTACACCACCTTGGGCCGACTGGAGCGCGACGGCCTGGTCGAGTCCGCGGGCGAGGACGACGAGGGCCACCAGTTCTACGCCGTCACCGAGGAGGGACGCGCGGAACTGCGCCGCTGGTTCGACAGTCCGGTGCCGCGCACCAACCCGCCGCGCGACGAACTGGCGATCAAGCTGGCGATGGCGGTGACCGTCCCGGGAGTGGACGTCACCGGCGTCGTCCAGGGCCAGCGCCGACACAGCATGAAGGCGCTGCAGGACTACACCCGGCTCAAGGGCCGGGCGCTGGCCGCCGACACCGGCTCCGGCGGAGACCTGGCCTGGCTGCTGGTCCTGGAGCAGCTGATCTTCCAGACCGAGGCGGAGATCCGCTGGCTGGACCACTGCGAATCCCGACTCGGCCAGCACGCCGAGCGACAGGCCGCTGCCACGGCCGAACCCGGTGCCGCGCCGCCCGCGCGCCGCGCCGTCAAGAGCCGCGCACGCGGCCGCCTCTGAAACTCCTGGGGGAGCGATGACCGAACAACTCAAGCCGGCCCAGCCCGTGCTGCACCTGGACCGGGTGAGCCGGGTGCACGGCCACGGCGCGTCCGAGGTGCACGCGCTGCGCGCCGTCGACCTGTGCGTCTACCCCGGCGAACTGGTCGCCGTGATGGGGCCCTCCGGCTCCGGCAAGTCCACCCTGCTGACCCTGGCCGGAGGCCTGGACAGCCCGAGCGACGGCCGGGTGATCGTCGAAGGCACCGTCCTCGGTGACCTGGACCGCAAGCAGCAGGCCGCCGTCCGGCGCCGCTCGGTGGGCTACGTCTTCCAGGACTACAACCTGATACCGGGGCTCACCGCCGCCGAGAACATCGGGCTGCCCCGCGAACTCGACGGCGTGTCCGCCCGCGCCGCCCGCAAGGAGGCGCTCGTCGCGCTCGAGGAACTCGGCATCCCCGAACTCGCCGACCGCTTCCCCGACGAGATGTCCGGCGGCCAGCAGCAGCGCGTCGCCATCGCCCGCGCACTGATCGGCGACCGCCGCCTGGTGCTCGCCGACGAACCCACCGGCGCCCTCGACTCCACCACCGGCGAATCCGTGCTCGCCGTCCTGCGCGCCCGCTGCGACGCCGGCGCCGCCGCCATGATGGTCACCCACGAAGCCCGGCACGCCGCCTGGGCGGACCGGGTGGTGTTCCTGCGCGACGGCCGGCTGGTCGACGAGACCGCCCGGCAGGACGCCGGCACCCTGCTGGTCACCGCCGCCGCCAACGCACTGAAGGGCAAGGACCAGTGAGGCTGACCGCCTGGCGGGCAACGCTGCGGATCGCCCGCCGCGACGCCATGCGCGCCAAGGGCCGCAGCGCCCTCGTGGTGGCGATGATCGCCCTGCCGATCCTCGGCGTCGCCGGCGTCGACGTGGTCGCCCGCAGCGCCCAGCTGGAACCGGGCGAGAAGGTCGCCCGGGCGATGGGCACCGCCGACGCCCGGATCGAGATGTCCATGCGCGGCGACACCCTGCTCCAGGCGCCCGACCCCGACACCGACACCCGGATCGGCAACTACGAGCGGGACAGGCCGAAGACCGCCGAGGAGAAGCGCAGCTCCGACACCGAGCCCGGCGACCTGATCACGCAGCTGTTGCCGGCCGGTGCCAAGCTGGTGCGGATGCCCGACGGGCCACGCACCACGACCACCACCAAAGAGGGCCGGATGACGGTGGAGACCGTCGAGGCCGACCTCTCCGACCCGGTGTGGCACGGCATGGTGAACGTGGTCCGCGGCACCGTCCCGACCGGGCCGAGCGAGATCGCCGCCACCCAGGAGTTCCTGAACCAGTCCGGGCTGCGGCTCGGCGACGTCACCGCCGTCCGCGGCCTGGAGGCCAAGCCCTTCACCATCACCGCCGTCGCCGAGTACCCGAGCCAGCTCAAGCGCACCGGGCTGATCGCCCGCCCCGGCAGCCTCATCGCCCCGCTGCTGGCGGCCAAGCCGGACCAGGCCGCCAGCCTGTTCCAGCGCGACCTCTGGCTGGTCCAGCTGCCCGCCGGAGCCGTGCTGGACTGGCCGAAGGTGCTCGAGCTCAACAAGTTCGGCTTCGCGGTCAGCTCCAAGGCCGTTCTGCTGCACCCGCCCGCCCGCTCCGAGGTGCCGCTGTACCAGCAGCCCGGCCAGAGCAACGGACCCGACAAGGTGGCCGTCGCGATCCTCGCCACCGTGGTCGGCATGGCCCTGCTGGAGATCGTGCTGCTCGCCGGACCGGCCTTCGCGGTCGGCGCCCGCCGCTCGCGCCGCCAGCTCGGACTGCTCGCCGCCGGCGGCGGCGACCGCGGACACGTGCGCGCGGTGGTGCTCGGCGGCGGAGTGGTGCTGGGCGTGACCGGTGCGGTGGTCGGCCTGGTGATCGCGATCCTGCTGGTCGCGGTGTTCCGCGACAACGCCGAACAGTTCGCCGGCCGCCGCTTCGGCCACTTCGACCTGCAGCCGCTCGACCTGCTGGCGATTGCCGCGGTCGGCCTGGTCACCGGCCTGCTCGCGGCCGTGGTGCCCGCCGTCCAGGCCGCCCGGCAGGACGTGGTGGCGGCGCTCACCGGACGCGGCGGCAGCAAGCCCGCCAGCCGGATCGTCGCCGTGATCGGTCTGATCATGGTCGCCGGCGGTGCCGTCCTGGCGTTGGCCTGCGCGGCCACCGGCGTCGCCGCGATCCCCGGCCTGCTCGGCGGCTCGGTGATCGCCGAGATCGGCGTGCTGCTGTGCACCCCGATGCTGATCGGCCTGTTCGGCCGGCTCGGCCGCCACCTGCCGCTCAGCCCGCGTCTGGCGCTGCGCGACTCGGTGCGCCACCGCAGCCGCACCGCCCCGGCGGTGGCCGCCGTGATGGCCGCCGTGGCCGGCGCGGTCGCCGTGGGCATCTACACCACCAGCGGCAACGAGCAGCAGCGCCGCGACTACATGCCGCAGGCGCCCGCCAACGCCGTCGCGCTGAACGCCGGCTGGGGCCCGACCGCCGACCAGAACCGGCTGCCGGTGATGCGCGACGCGGTCGAGGGCGCGATGCCCGGCCTCGGCCAGCGCGCCGACATCCGGGACCTGACGCCGGCCGCCAAGTGCGCCTCCGGCGCACCCTGCGGCTGGATCCAGGCCGTGCTGCCGGAGGCCAAGCGCTGCCCGGCCGACGGGGCCCGTACCCCCGAGGAGTACGAGCGCCTGCACGCCGACCCGCGGTGCGCGGTGAACCAGGAGCGGCGGGCGTTCCAGAGCAGCAGGTTCGGTGACACCCCGGTCGGTGACGTGACCCTGCTGCACACCCTGTTCGGGGTGCACGACCAGGCCGCCGAGCAGGCCCTCGCCGCCGGCAAGGTGCTGGTGTTCCGGTCCGGGTACGTGGAGAACGGCAAGATCGACCTGCAGGTCACCGACGCCTTCGACTCGAAGAAGGCGAACGCCGACCCCTCGTACGAGCCGGCGGTGCGCCACCTGCTGGTGGACGCGGTCGAGGTGCAGTCCCCGACGCCGTACGGCACCGCCATGATGACCCCCCAGGCCGCCGAGAAGGCCGGCCTGGGCACCCGGGAGGCCGGCTCGCTCTGGCTGCCCGCCGCGGAGCCGTCCGGCAAGGCGTACCAGAAGGCCAACGCGTCGCTCGCCAAGCTGGACGACAACGCGACGCTCACGGTCGAGCGCGGCTTCCAGCCGACCACCGACCTGATCACCGTCGGCCTGACGGTGTTCGCCGGACTGGTGGCGCTCGGCGCGGCCGGCATCGCCACCGGCCTGGCCTCCGCGGACTCCCAGCAGGACCTCGCCACGCTGGCCGCGGTCGGTGCGAGCGGCGGCATCCGGCGCCGGCTGTCCGGCTTCCAGTGCGGTGTGATCGCCGCGATGGGCGCGGTGCTCGGCCTGTTCTGCGGCGCCATCCCGGCCATCGCCCTGCGCCTGTTCCAGGCACAGGACCAGTCGAGGCACATGCCTCCGGGGCAGGAGGCCCCCGATGCGGTGATCGCGATCCCGTGGGCCGAACTGGCCGCCGTGGTGGTCGGCCTGCCGGTGGTGGCGGTGCTGCTCGCTGCGCTGCTCACCCGCTCCAAGATCGCCCTGAGCCGCCGGGCCGCCTGAGGCCCGGCGGGGGGAGCGTGACCGTGCTCACGGCTGGGGGAGGCCGTGGGCACGGACCCACCCGGGCGAACTAAAGTCGTCCGTATGACGAAAACCCCGGACAGCGCCGTCCGTTCCTTCATCGACCAGCACGAGGACGCCTTCCTGGCCGACCTCGCCGACTGGCTGCGCATCCCCTCCGTCTCCGCCGAGCCCGACCGGGCCGGCGAGGTCCGCCGCTCCGCCGAGTGGCTGGTCGAGAAGCTGCGCGCGACCGGCTTCCCGGTCGCCGAGGTGTGGGAGACGGACGGGCTGCCCGCGGTGTTCGCCGAGTGGCCGTCCGGCGACGAGGGCGCGCCGACCGTGCTGGTCTACGGCCACCACGACGTGCAGCCCGCCGCCAAGGCGGACGGCTGGGACACCGAGCCGTTCGAGCCCACCGTGGTCGGCCGCCGGCTGTACGCGCGCGGCGCCGCCGACGACAAGGGCCAGGTCTTCTTCCACACCCTCGGGGTGCGGGCCCACCTCGCCGCCACCGGCCGCACCGCGCCGGCCGTCAACCTCAAGCTGCTGATCGAGGGCGAGGAGGAGTCCGGCTCGCCGAACTTCGGCGCCCTGGTGCGCCGCGAGGCCGCCCGGCTCGCCTCCGACGTGGTGATCATCTCCGACACCGGCATGTGGTCCGAGACCACCCCCACCGTGTGCACCGGCATGCGCGGCCTGGCGGACTGCCAGATCGACCTGTACGGCCCGGACAGCGACATCCACTCCGGCTCGTTCGGCGGCGCCGTCCCCAACCCGGCCGACGTGGCCGCCGCGCTCGCCGCGGGCCTGCACGACGCGGACCGCAAGGTCGCGGTGCCCGGCTTCTACGAGGGCATCGTCGAGCTCACCGAGCAGGAGCGGGCGCTCTTCGCCGAGCTGCCCTTCGACGAGGCGCAGTGGCTGAAGGTCGCCAAGTCGTACGGCACCCAGGGCGAGGCCGGCTACACCACCCTGGAGCGGGTCTGGGCCCGCCCGACGGCCGAGGTCAACGGCATCTGGGGCGGCTACACCGGCCCCGGCGGCAAGACCATCGTCCCGGCCGAGGCGCACCTCAAGCTGTCCTTCCGGCTGGTCGCCGGCCAGGAGGTCGAGAAGGTCCGGGAGGCCGTCGGCGCCTGGGTCGCCGCGCACGTCCCGGCGGGCATCCGGTACGACATCGTCTTCCCGGGCGCGACCCGCCCGTGCCTGACGCCGCTGGACCACCCCGCGCTGCAGTCCACCGTCCGGGCGATGGGACGGGCCTTCGAACAGAAGATCCTGTTCACCCGTGAGGGCGGTTCCGGCCCGGCCGCCGACCTCCAGGACGTGCTGGGCGCGCCGGTGCTGTTCCTCGGCATCTCGGTGCCCTCGGACGGCTGGCACTCGATCAACGAGAAGGTGGAGCTCGACCTGCTCCGCAAGGGCGTCGAGACCTCCGCGTACCTGTGGGGCGACCTCGCGGAGAACTTCCGCCCGTGAGCGCGCGCTCCGGAGCGATCTCGCACCTGCCGCACCTGCCTTACCGAAGCGAACGGGGATGGACGAGTTGAGCAGCGCCCCTGACAGCAAGCACCTTGCGCTGGCCCGCGCCGGGGTGGACCGGGCGGCGCACCGCCGGCTGGACGAGCCGTGGCTGGCCGCGGCCTGGAGCCACCCCACCACCAAGGTGCTGCCGATCGCCGGCGGCGAGGTGTTCGTGGTGGACACCGACGGCGGCAGCGAACTGGTGCTGCTGCCGTCCTTCGAGGCCCCGCAGAGCGGCGACCGCTACTTCCTGGGGACCGGCGAGGACGGCGTGCACTACTTCGCGCTGGACTGCGAGTCGCTGCCCGGCCGGCTGGACGGCGACGCCCGTCCGGCCGGGCTGCGCGAGGTCGGCGGCACGCTCGCCGACCGGGACGCCGGACTGCTGGTGCACGCCGTCGCCCTGGAGCACTGGCACCGGCTGCACACCTTCTGCTCCCGGTGCGGCCACCGCACCGAGAAGGCCGGCGCGGGCCACCTGCGCCGCTGCACCTCCTGCGCGGCCGAGCACTACCCGCGGACCGACCCGGCGGTGATCATGCTGATCACCGACAGCGAGGACCGCTGCCTGCTGGGCCGGCAGGCGCTCTGGCCGGAGGGCCGCTGGTCGACGCTGGCCGGGTTCGTCGAGCCCGGCGAGTCGATCGAGCAGGCGGTCGGCCGCGAGGTGCTGGAGGAGGCGGGCGTCCGGGTCGCCGAGGTCGAGTACGTGGCCAGCCAGCCCTGGCCGTTCCCGTCCAGCCTGATGCTGGGCTTCCTCGGCCGGGCGCACCCCGACGGCACCGGGATCACCGTGGACGGCGAGGAGCTGTCCGAGGCCCGCTGGTTCGCCCGCGAGGAGCTGCGGGCGGGCATGGAGGCCGGGGAGATCCTGCCGCCGTCCGGCATCTCGATCGCCCGGCACCTGATCGAGCTCTGGTACGGCGAACCGCTGCCGACGGCCGCCCGCTGGTGATCGTCGGCAGCTGCGGGGGCGTGCGGATTGCTCCGCGCGCCCCCGCAGTGCTTCCGTCGCGCCGGGTCGATCGGTGCGACCCGCGCCGTCCGACCGGAATGTGTTCGAATCCCGTCGGGCGGATTCGCGGGGTACCCGAACAGCGCCGCGCACACGGTTGCCGGTTCGGCTGAAATGCCACGAAGGGCCTCACTACATTCGCTCGCGTGACGATGCCCCGCGCCGCCGCGCCCACGCCCACGCCCAAGTACCAGCTCCTCGCCGCCGACCTGCGCCGCCGCATCGACTCCGGCGAATGGGAGGACGGCGGCCGGCTCCCCGTGGAGAGCGAACTGGAGGGACAGTACGGGGTCGCCCGCAACACCGTCCGCCTCGCCGTCGACGTCCTGGTCAACGAGGGCCGGGTGGTCCGCGTCCAGGGCAAGGGCACCTACCTGCGCCGGCAGGCCCGGTACGACCACCGCGTCCACCCCCGCTCGCACCGCCGCGGCGCCCTGCCCGTCGCCGGCGAGACCTACGCCGCCGAAGCCCGCAGGGCCGGGCTGGACCTCAGCTTCGAGTACGAGGTGTGGGCCGTGCGGGCCCGCCGCGACGTCGCCGACTGGCTCGGACTCCAGCCCGAGGACGCCGTCATGATGCGCCGCCAGCGCTGCCTGGTCGCCCGGGAGCCCTACGCCATCGAGGACAGCCACTACTGGCCCGGACTGGCCGACGGCACCCCGCTGATGGAGGACCTCCCCGCCCCCGGCGGCGACGAACGGACGCTGGCCGACCTCGGCCGCACCGAGACCACCGCCACCGACCACCTCACCGCCCGGATGCCCGACCCCGCCGAGGCCGCCTGGTTCGGCCTCGGGCCCGGCGTGCCGCTGCTCGTCAACACCCGCGTCACCCGCGACCGGCGCGGCCCGATCCGGGTGGTGGAGACCCGCTACGCCGCCGACCGGGCCCGGCTGCTCTACGAACTCGGCGACCCGCCCCCGACCGACTGAGCCGGGCGGGGGCGGGCCGCCGGTGCGGGGCCCGCCGGTCAGACCAGCGCGGCCTGGACCTGGCGCAGGCTCGGGTTGGTCATCACGCTCTGCTCGCCGGAGGCGCCGACCACCACGACCGTCGGCACCGTCTGGTTGCCGTCGTTCACCGACTCCACGTAGGACGCCGAGGCCGGGTCCTGCTCGATGTTGATCTCGGTGAAGGCGATGCCCTCCCGGTCCAGCTGGCTCTTGAGGCGGTTGCAGTAGCCGCACCAGGTCGTGCTGTACATCGTGACGGTGCCGGACATGGTGAGGGACTCCTTCGATCGACGGACGGGGGCCGTGCAGCCCACGGAACAAACGTCCGGCGGGCCGCCCCCATTCCGGAACGGACAACAGTGGGACGATCCGATCATCCGGGCAGGCCTGTGGACAACACCGACCGGACTGTCCGGCGCGCCTGCGAGGATGGAAGGCATGCAGGATGACCTCCCCGGCCTCGGCGGCCCCAACCAGCCCTACAGCCCCGACGGCCCTGCCCCCCTCGGGGCGGACGCCGTGCTGGCCGGACTCGACCCCGAACAGCGCGCCGTGGCCACCGCCCTGCACGGCCCGGTCTGCGTGCTGGCCGGCGCCGGCACCGGCAAGACCCGGGCCATCACCCACCGGATCGCCTACGGGGTGCGCAGCGGCGTCTACCACCCCGCGCAGGTCCTGGCCGTCACCTTCACCGCCCGCGCCGCCGGCGAGATGCGCGGCCGGCTCCGCCAGCTCGGCGCCGAGGGCGTCCAGGCCCGCACCTTCCACTCCGCCGCGCTGCGCCAGCTCCAGTACTTCTGGCCGCGCGCCATCGGCGGCGACGTCCCCCGCCTGCTGGAGCGCAAGGTCCAGCTGGTCGCCGAGGCCGCCGGCCGCAGCGGCCTGCGCGTCCAGCGCACCGAACTGCGCGACCTGACCGCCGAGGTCGAGTGGGCCAAGGTCACCCAGGTCGTCCCCGACGACTACCCGACCGCCGTCGCCAAGTCCGCCCGCGAGGCCCCGCGCGACCCGGCCGAGATCGCCCGGGTCTACGCCACCTACGAGCGCACCAAGCAGGAACGCGGCCTGATCGACTTCGAGGACGTGCTGCTGCTCACCGCCGCGATCCTGGAGGACCGCCCGGAGATCGCCGCCCAGGTCCGCTCCCAGTACCGGCACTTCACCGTCGACGAGTACCAGGACGTCTCCCCGCTCCAGCAGCGCCTGCTGGAGCAGTGGACGGGCAGCGACGGCGGCGCCAGCCTCTGCGTGGTCGGCGACGCCAGCCAGACCATCTACTCCTTCACCGGCGCCACCCCCGACTACCTGCTGAACTTCCGCCACCGCCACCCCGAGGCGACGGTGGTCAAGCTGGTGCGCGACTACCGCTCCACCCCGCAGGTGGTCCACCTGGCCAACGGACTGCTCTCGCAGGCCCGCGGCCAGGCCGCCCAGCACCGCCTGGAGCTGATCTCCCAGCGCGAGGCCGGCCCCGAGCCGGTCTACCGCGAGTACCAGGACGAGCCCACCGAGGCCGAGTCCACCGCCCGGCTGATCCGCGACCTGCTCGGCACCGGCGTGCGGGCCAGCGAGATCGCCGTGCTGTTCCGCACCAACGGCCAGTCCGAGGTGTACGAGCAGGCCCTCTCCGACCTCGGCATCTCCTACCAGCTCAAGGGCGCCGAGCGGTTCTTCGAACGGCCCGAGGTCCGGGAGGCCGGGGTGCTGCTCAAGGGCGCCGCCCGGGCCGCCGACGACCCGCTGACCTCCGGCGCGCCCGACCTCGCCGCGCAGGTCCGCGCGGTGCTCGCCACCCGCGGCTTCTCGGCCACCGCCCCGGCCGGCTCCGGCGCGGTCCGCGAACGCTGGGAGTCGCTGAACGCGCTGGTGCGCCTCGCCGAGGAGTTCGAGACCGCCCGCCGCGCCGCCGGGGAGAGCGCCGACCTCGCCTCCTACGTCGCCGAACTCGACGCCCGGGCCGCCGCCCAGCACGCCCCCGCCGTCGAGGGCGTCACGCTGGCCTCGCTGCACGCCGCCAAGGGCCTGGAGTGGGACGCGGTGTTCCTGGTCGGCCTGAGCGAGGGCACGCTGCCGATCATCTACGCCAAGACCGACGAGCAGATCGAGGAGGAGCGCCGGCTGCTGTACGTCGGCGTCACCCGGGCCCGCCGCTTCCTCACCCTCTCCTGGGCGCTGTCCCGCTCGCCGGGCGGCCGCGCCTCGCGCAAGCCCACCCGCTTCCTGGACGGCCTGCGCCCCGGCTCCTCCAGCCCCGGCGCGCGCACCCGCGGCGGGCGCGGGGGCGTCGAGCCCGGCGCGGACCGCTCGGCCGCGCGCCGGGCGCGCGGGCCGGTCAAGTGCCGGGTCTGCGACCGCACCCTGACCGACGCCGTCGAGCGCAAGCTGCGCCGCTGCGAGGGCTGCCCGTCCACCATGGACGAGGCGCTGTTCGAGCGGCTGCGCGAGTGGCGGTCGGCGCGCGCCAAGGAGCAGGGCGTGCCGGCCTACGTGGTGTTCACCGACGCCACCCTGACGGCCATCGCGGAGGACGTGCCGGGCAGCCTCGCAGAGCTCTCCCGGATCTCCGGGGTGGGCGCCATGAAGCTGGACAAGTACGGCTCTGACGTGCTCTTGTTGTGTGCGGGGGAGAGTCCGGAGCTCGTGGGGGAGCCCGACGGGGAGCAGGCGCAGGACTCGCCCGGGGACGAAGCCTCGGAGCAGGCCGGGAACCCGCCGGAGAACTCGCCGGAAAAATAGTTTGCGCGCCGCATGTAAGGCGCAATAGCCTGCCGGAGCGGTCAAGGGGACGAGGCCGCAACGCTCGCAGAGGGCTTGTTTCTGCGTGCGCTGACCATCAACCAGATATCGGAGCCCGGGGGACTGGGCACCGCGAGACGCCGAGAGGAGGCGAGTTCAGTGTCGACGAAGACGATCATCAAAATGACCGACCCGATGTCCACCCTCGCCATGCCCACGCGCGTCCTCGTGCCGGGTCTGGGTCTCGACGTGGCCGGCGGCAACGCCGGAGTCCTGCTAGTTGCCGAGCACTGCCTTGTCAGTGGTCGTGGCAATGCTGAGGGCACCCGTGTCGAGGCGGGTCCGTCCCGTGACTGGTCCATGTTTGTCGACGGCGTCTCGCTGTCCGACGAGCGACCGATCAAGGCACCGAAGGCAGTAGCGGCAGAAGCGGCCCATGGGCGCTATGCAGCCGTCGTCGGTGCCGGAGTCGAGCAGAAGCAGCAGCAGATCATTCTGGCCACGGCCGCCGTCAACGGCGCCGATGCCGTCCGGAAGCAGGCTTTCCGCGGGCCTGGACCCTGGAGCGAACGACCCTGACGCAACTCGTCAGGGCGGTGCCTCCAGGGCCGCGGAAACCCAGCAACCGGGTTCCGCGGCCCTTCTGTTTTGTCCGGTACGCACGACCTACCCAGGCCCCCTCGGGGCCTCCGGCCGAACTCGAACAACGAGAGCGGCCGGATCCACCAAGAAGACGAGGAAGACGCCCACAGTGTCCACGGTCATCACACCGCCGCCCCTCCCGTCCGTACCCGACAAGACCGTCAAGGCCGATCAGGCCGACCCCCCGGAGGTAACACTCATGCAGCTCACCGCCATCGACGAGGCCGACTCGCTCGGGCTTCCCATCCCGTGCCGGGCCTTCGACCCGGAGGTCTTCTTCGCGGAGACGCCCGCCGACGTCGAGTACGCCAAGTCGCTGTGTGGCACCTGCCCCGTCAAGGCCGCCTGTCTCACCGGTGCGCTCGAGCGCCGCGAGCCTTGGGGCGTCTGGGGCGGCGAGCTCTTCGTCCAGGGCGTCGTCGTCGCCCGCAAGCGTCCCCGTGGCCGCCCGCGCAAGACCGAGGTCATGGCGTGAACCCCGCAGCCAGGACCCGCACCGAAGGCGCAGCCGTCCGCAGGGGAGAGCAGCCCCCGCTGGACACCGCACTGCGCGACTCGGTACGCCTCGCGGCCGCCAAGGCCGACGCCGAACTCTCCCGTCCCTTCCCTTCTACGCACCACGAGCAGGACCACCACATGAACCCCGCCGGCATCGATCCCACCGTCCGCTCCGAGCAGACCACCGAACTTCAGATCCAGAACAGGACGCTCGAAATGAATCTTCTCCAAGAATCCCTGGCGCGTGCGCATATGCAGGAACGCCTCCACGAGGCCGAGGAGCAACGCCTCGGCCTGCGGGTGATGCGCGCGACGCGACTGCGTCGCAAGGCCGAGCAGGCCTCCCTGCGCGCCCGCAAGGCCCTTGCCGTCGCCCTGATGTGACGGCTGCTCCACCCCTGCCGGCCGGGCCCGCGCCCACGCCGGTGACCAACCCCTGAACGCCGATGGCCGACTCCCCGCCGGGGAGCCGGCCATCGGCGCGTCCCGGCCCGGCCGCCGCCGGCCCGGCCGCCGCCGGCCCGGGAGCCGCCACCGGCCCGGGCAGCGTGTGCCCGCTTCCTCCGCAGTCATGCCGATTCGACTGCGATCGCGACTGCGACTGCGACCGGTCCAACTCGTGCCGGTCGTACTGTCGTTCGGTGGTCGAACTGGTTCTGGAAGGATGGGTCGCATGTGGTCCTCCCTTCCGCTCGGCGAGCGGCTGCGCGCGGAGCTCGGCCCGCCGCGCAAGGCCCGCCGTCTGGTCAGCAGCCCGCGCTCCCGGATCTGGCGGGCCGAGCTCTCCGGCGTCCCGGTGGTGGTGAAGCAGCTGGTCGACTCGCCCGGCGTCGAGGAGCGCTTCGCGCGCGAGGCGGCCGCGCTGGCGCTCGCCTCCCGGAGGGCCGGCCGCACCGGCCGTCCCGTGGTGCCCGCGCTGCTCGGCACCGACCCCACCGCGCGCGTCCTGGTGCTGGAACGTCTGGTGGACCGCACGCCCGGCCCCGACTGGCTGGCCCACTACGCCACCGCGCTGGCCGGGCTGCACGCCAGTGCCCCCGCCGACCTGGACGACCTCGCCGGGACGGCCCCCGCCACCGCCCTGCCCACCTGGACCGGGCCGACCGGGCGCGACCTCGGCTGCTTCATCGCGCTGGCCCGCGCCCTCGACGTCCCCGCCCCGCCCGGCGCCCGGGCCGAGGCCGAGGACCTGCTCGCCCGGCTGTCCGCCACCCCCGTGCGGCACGCCCTGCTGCACGGCGACCCGTGCCCCGGCAACGACCTGCACACCGCCGACGGCGTCCGGTTCGTCGACTTCGAGCAGGCCGCGCTCGGCCCGGGCGCGGCCGAATTCGCCTACCTGCGCACGGGGTTCCCGACCTGCCGGTGCTCCACGGCCCCGCCGCCCGCCGTCCTGGCCGAGGCCGAGGCGGCCTACCGCGCCACCTGGCGGGCCGCCACCGGCACCGAGGCCGCCGGCCGCGCCGAACTCGCCGACGCCTGCGCCGGTTGGCTGCTGCGCGGCGACGCCCTCGTCCCCAGGGCCGAACGCGGCACCGCCGACTACCTGGCCCGCCTCCACCACGCGGACTGGACCTGGGGCAACACCACCGCCCGCCGCCGCCTGCTGCACCGCGTCCGGGCCGTCGCCGCCCTCGCGGACGCCGACACCGCTCTGCCGATCTTCGGCCGCTTCTGCGCCACCCTCGCCACCCGGATCCGCACGGCCTGGCCGACGGCGGGGCCGCTGCCGGGCGACCGCGACTGACTCCGGTCGGACGTCAGGCGCGGACCACCCGGATGCCGCGGCTCTCCATCAACCGGGCGAGCTCCTCCGGGTAGCCCGACCTACCGTCCTGGCCCGCTCTGCCCGCCCCAGGTGCCCCGCCCGCCCCGGCCGCCAACTCCCGCTCCGTCGCGACGAAGTCGTGCCAGACCAGGGTGAACGGCGGGACCGGCCCGAAGCCGCCGCCGAAGCAGTCCTTGAAGCCGTTCCACTCCCGCCCGTAGTAGCCGCCCGGGCCGTTGACCGCCTCGCCGAGGGCGCAGTGCAGGCCGGTCTCGTCCTCGACGCCCGCGCCCGCCAGGTGGTAGTCGCCGCCCGGGCGGTCCGGTCCGGGATCGCGCCGGTACAGCGCCAGCGACTGCCACTCCCTCTTGGCGGCGACGCTCAACCCCCGCCAGCTGCCCGGCTCTTCGGGCGGCCCCTGCTGCCACCGCTGCCAGGCCTCGCGGGCCGCGGAGCCCGGTAGGTCCCCGGGCGGGACCGACAGCAGCAGGTCGAGCAGGCCGCCGCCGAGGACCGACGGCCGGACGCGGTCGACGGCCAGCCCCGTGTGGAACCGGGCCATCACCCGGCCGGTGTCGTCCAGCGCCCACAGCTGGGTGTACGCGGGCCAGCCGAGGTAGCCGCCGTCCAGCTTCGCCCGCAGTGGTTCGGTGGGCTCGCAGCCGATCAGCCGCACCGGCAGCCGCGCGGGCTCGGCCGAGGCCACCGGCAGCCCCGTCACCTCCGCGCACGTCGTCGGCGGCTCGTCCCGGCCGCCCAGCAACTCGAAGCGCTCGCACGGGTCCTGCGCGAGGCGGAAGTCGTCCACCTCGCCGATTGCCGCCCCGACCACCACGTCGACCAGCGTCGGATCGGCGGAGTGCGGTCCGACTACGAGGACCTCGGCGTCCAGCAGCTCCCACGAGTACTCGCGCCCGGCCTCCGACAGCCCGACGAGCACCGCCGGGCCGAGTCGTCCGGCCGCAAGGCCCGGCGCGCAGCCGCGCAGCACCAGGACCTCGCGCGGTGGCGGTGGCGGGTCGGCGAACAGCCCCTCGGCGGCCGCGCACCGGCCGAGCAGCAGGTCGACGTCGATCGCGTCGTCGTCCTCGCCCTCCCCGACGATCAGGAACCGCACCGGGTACGGCCGTTCCCACGGCGGGTGGTCCGTCACTCGCACCTTCACCCCCCTTGGCGGCGCGGCTACTCGGCCTCGGCGAAGCCGGGGAGCCAGTGGAGGAGTTCCTCGTGCAGGCGGACGGTGGCGCCGAGTTGGCAGAGCACGCCGATGGTGGAGAGCGTGACCCGGTGGATGAGGAGGTAGGACGGCGGGAGGTTGAGCTGCTTGCCGAGGTTGTAGGCGGGGGAGCGCGGGTCGGCGATCCGGGCGGCCTGGGTGCGCATCCACTCGCGGCTGAAGGTGAACTCTTCGGCGCGGGTCGGTTCGATGATCGGCAGCAGGTAGTCGAGCATCGCGTCCGGGTCGAGCGAGATGGCGGGGCGGACGAACCCCTCCTGCTTGAGCAGCTCGTAGACGGCGCCGGCGTCTCCCGCGAGGGCGAGCCGCAGGGAGGTGCCGATCGGGCGGGGCAGGCCGCCGGGGAGGCGGTCGACGGTGCCGAAGTCGAGCACGCCGAGCTGCCAGGTGGAGGCGGCGCGGCCGGTCTTGACGAGCCGGAAGTTGCCGGGGTGCGGGTCGGCGTGCAGCAGGCCGGTGCGGGCCGGGCCGGCGAACAGGAACCGGGCGAGCAGCTGCCCGGCCCGGTCGCGCTCCGTCCGGGTGCCGTCGGAGATGACCTGGGACAGCGGCTTGCCGTCCAGCCACTCGGTGACCAGCACCCGCCCGGACTGGGCGACCACCCGGGGCACCCGGATGTCGGCGTCGTCGGCGAACTCCTGGGCGTGCAGCTGCTGCGACTCGGCCTCCAACCGGTAGTCGAGCTCCTCGGTGACCCGCTCGCGCAGCTCGGCGATCAGCGGCTTGATGTCCATCCCGGGGATCAGTGGGCCCAGCATCCGGGCCAGCCGGGCGAGTTGGCCGAGGTCGCTGAGCAGGGCGTCGCCCGCGCCCGGGTACTGGATCTTGACCGCGACGTCCCGCCCGTCCCGCCACACGGCCCGGTGCACCTGGCCGATGGAGGCGGCGGCGGACGGCTGGTCGGAGAAGGAACGGAAGTTGGCAGCCCAGTCCTCGCCCAGGTCGGAGGCCAGCACGGAGTGCACGGTGCGGGTCGGCATCGCCGGTGCGGAGTCCTGGAGCTTGGTCAGCGCGGCCCGGTAGGGGCCCGCGACGTCCTCCGGGAGGGCCGACTCGAAGACCGACATGGCCTGCCCGAACTTCATCGCACCCCCCTTCAACTTCCCGAGCGTGGCGAAGAGTTGCTCGGCGGTCTGGGCCTGGAGCTCGGCCGCGACCTCCTCCGCGGGGCGACCGCCGAGCCGCTTGCCGAGGCCCAGCGTGGCGCGGCCGGCGAAGCTCAGCGGCAGAGCGGCCAGCCGGGCCGTCCGGGAGACCGCCTTGCGCGGCATCTCAGACATCGGCCGCCTCCGTTCGGGCCGGGCCGCCGGCGACAGTCGTGGCCGGCGGCCGCAGGGCCGTCGCCGGGCGCGGGCGGGCAACCGGTCGCGCCGTGCCGGTCACTGCCTTGCGCGGTAGATCGCTCACCGGACCTCCAGATCAGCCGGACCGACCGGCGGCCCCCGCCGGCGGTGGTGCGGACTCCCCGGGCCCGCCCGACGCCCCTCCCCGCCGAGGCCCGCACGCTCCGGCGGCGGTGCGCCGGGCAGGGCGTGCGGTGGTTCGGCGAGGTTTCGCCGGACGGACCCGAAGGCATGTCCTAGGCCATTGTGCCCGCTTGAACGGGCGTGGCGGACTGCCACAGGCAACCGCAGTCGGGGTGACTGCGCAGCCGCAGGCGGCGCACCATGCCGTCGGCGGCGGACAGTTCGCACCAGCCGTCCACACTGGGCGGCAGCACCCCGTCCAGGTAGAGCTGGACGTGCAGCGCGGCGAGCCCGGCGACGGAGGCGGCGACCGCGCTGTCGCAGGCCGGGGCGCGGGGCCGGCCGGGGCCCTCGTCGATCAGCTGGGCCAGCAGCCGGGGCCAGGCCTCGTCCTGGTCGCGCCGGGCCAGGGTGGCGCAGCTGCCGCACGCGGAGGCCCCGGGGACGACCAACGGGCCGACCACACCGAGGTGTTCGAGCACCCCGGTGTACAGGTGCGGGATGCCGGCCCGCATCAACTCCTGGGCGTCCACGGCGGCCCCGGTGTACGCGGCCGAGCCGTCCCGCGGGGCGAGCACCACCAGGGCCGGCGGTGGCGGGCTGGCGGGCGGCCGCCGGTAGCGCTCGCCGACCGGGGCGCCGGTGGCGCGGTGCACCAACTCGCGGGCGGCGGTGGCGCGCAGCCGCCCGACGTCGGCCGGCGGGAAGCCGCCGGGCGCGCAGTCCCGGGCGGCGACCCGGCCGCGATCGAGCACCGCGACCTCGCCGATGCCGCCGGCGGCCAGCGCCGTGCCGACGGCCGCGCCGACCCGCCCGGCGCCGCGCACCTCGACCCGGGCCAGGGCCCGGCTGCGCAGCACGGCGGCGGCCTCGTCCGGGGCGGGGTGCACCAGGGACAGCGAGGAGACGTCGGGGCCGAGCAACTCGCCGCGCGCCGCCGGGTACAGCTCCAGCACGTCGTGCAGGGCCTCGGCGTCGTCCAGCAGTTCGCTCTGCCCGAGCGAGTCGAGCATGCCCTGGCAGTACTCCTCGCTCAGGCCGAGCCGTCTCCCGGCGGCGACCACCGCGGGCCCGTCCCGGGTGCCGTCGATCAGTTCCAGGAACAGGCAGAGTTTGCGGTCGACGCCCTCGATCACCCGGGCGTGACGGCGGACGGTGCCGAACTGAAGAGTCTGCTTCTCCCGCCAGAGCCGGGACAGGGCGGGCTTGATCACGGGGCGCATGTCGGTCCTCCAAGCGTCGGTCTCCGGCGTCCCGGTCGAGGCGTCGGATCAACTGGTGACCGCAGCTTGCCCGCGACCGTCCGCACACGGAAACCCGTTGTCCACAGACCCGTGCCGACTATCGGTTCATCACCGTGCACAGCCTGTGGATAACGCACCCGGGTGGTACCGGGGGCCGCGCCGTCCCGGTACCGGACTTCTGTCGTGACGACGGGGTAACGTCCTGTGCCATGGCAGCCGAACCGGACTCCCATCGGGCGGCGTCGCGTCGGCGTGCCCGGGCCGCCTCCGGGTCCACGGTCGCGGCGCCCGGTGCGCATGCCAGCACCGAGGCCGAACGGGCCCGCGGCCCCGAGCGCGGCATCGACCGCAGCAAGGTCGAGGTCCGCCGCAGCGCCCGCCGCAGCCGCACCGTCTCCGCCTACCGCGAGGGCGACCGCACCATCGTGCTGATCCCGGCCCGGATGTCGCACGCCGAGGAACAGCGCTGGGTGGCGCAGATGCTCGCCAAGCTGGCCGCGCAGGAGAAGCGCCGGGTGCTAGGCGACGAAGCCCTGCAGGCCCGGGCCGCCGAACTGTCCCGGCTGTACCTGGGCGGCCGCGCCGAGCCCGAGCACGTCCGCTGGGTGACCAACCAGAACTCCCGCTGGGGCTCGTGCACCCCCAGCGAACGCACCATCCGGCTCTCCCACCGCCTCCAGGGCATGCCCGAGTACGTCGTCGACTACGTGCTGCTGCACGAACTCGCCCACCTGCTGGTGCCCGACCACGGCCCCCGGTTCTGGGAGCTGCTGGACGCCTACCCGCGCACCGAACGGGCCCGCGGCTACCTGGAGGGCGTCGCCTCGGCCGCCCGCCTGCCGCACATCCCCGGCGCCCGGAACACCTGACGGACAACGACGGACCCCCGCAGGCCCGTCAGGGGCCCACGGGGGTCACGGAGGAACCTCAGACCAGCGCCCGGGCCCGCGCGACCAGGTCGCGCACCGAGTGGTCGGTGTCGGCGGGCAGCTGCTCCCAGCCGAACCAGCGCAGGTCCAGCGACTCCTCGCTGATCAACTCGCGCGCCCCGGCCGGGGCGAGGGCGACGTACTGGACGTCCAGGTGGACGTTCTCCGGCCGGTCCTTGCCCATGCAGCGCACGTGGTGCCGGTCCAGCTTGACCGGCGTGGTGCGGCCGCCGACCTCGAGCAGCTCCAGGTCGGCGATGCCGGACTCCTCGACCGCCTCGCGCAGCGCGGCCGCCGCGAGCGTCGCGTCGCCGGGCTCGCAGTGGCCGCCCATCTGCAGCCACATCCCGACCTTGGGGTGCAGCGTCAGCAGCACCCGCCCCTCGGCCGGGTCGACCACCAGCGCGCTGGCGGTGATGTGGCCGGGCACGCAGGCCCGCCACAGGCCGTCGGGGTTGGCCGCCAGGTGCGCCAGGTAGCCGCGGCGCAGCTCCTGCTGGCTGTCCTCGTCCGGCGCCCAGTCGGTCAGTGCCCGGACGGCATCGGTGTGCAGCGACGTCACTTGGCGTCGCCCTCCCGGCCGTCGTTGTCCTTGCCGTCGGCCTTGCCCTCGGCCTTGTCGTCGCCCTTGCCCTTGCCCTCGGCCGGGTCGTCGCCGGAAGCGGCGTCGCCCTTGGTCAGGTCGGGCTTCGCGCCGCCGCCGGCGGCCTCGCCGAGCAGCTTGGTCAGCGCGTCGAAGTCGAAACCGCCCTCGATCTCGGCGCTGGTGTCGCGGTGCACGAAGCCGTCCGGGTCGTCCAGGTCGGCGGCGGTGGGCAGCATGTCGGGGTGGCTCCACAGCGCGTCGCGGCCCTCGACGCCGCGGGCGTCGGCGAGCGAGGCCCACAGCCGGGAGGCGTCGCGCAGGCGGCGCGGGCGCAGCTCCAGGCCGACCAGGGTGGCGAAGGTCTGCTCGGCGGGGCCGCCGGTGGCGCGGCGGCGGCGAAGCGTCTCGCGCAGCGCGGCGGCGTGCGGCAGGTGCGGGGTGGCGGCGGCGTGCACGACGGCGTCGACCCAGCCCTCGACCAGGGCGAGTGCGGTCTCCAGCCGGGCCAGCGCGGCCTTCTGCTCGGGGGTGTCCTCGGGCTGCAGCAGGCCGCCGGCCAGCGCGTCCTGGAGGGCCTCGGGGTTGCTCGGGTCGAGCTGGCCGACCAGCTCCTCCATCCGCGAGGTGTCGACCTTGATGCCGTGCGCGTACGCCTCGACCGCGCCGAACAGGTGAGCCCGCAGCCACGGCACGTGGGCGAAGAGCCGCTGGTGGGCGGCCTCGCGCAGGGCCAGGTAGAGCCGGACCTCCTCGGCGGGCACGTTCAGCCCGTCGCCGAACTCGGCGATGTTCTGCGGCAGCAGCGCGGCCTTCCCGGCCGGGGCGAGCGGCAGGCCGACGTCGGTCGAGCCGAGCACCTCGGCGGCCAGCGCGCCGAGCGCCTGCCCGATCTGGGTGCCGAACATGGCGCCGCCCATGGAGCGCATCATGCCCATCAGCGGCCCGGCCACGGCCTGCATCTCCTCGGGCAGCACGCCGCCCATGGCGTTGCCGACCCGCTCGGCGACCGGGTCGACCAGGTCCTTCCAGACCGGCAGGGTGGCCTCGATCCACTCGGCGCGGCTCCACGCCACGGCCGCCGAGGAGGTGGACGGGAACTCGGTCGCCGAGTCCAGCCACAGGTCCGCCAGGCGGACCGACTCGACGACGGCGGTGCGCTCGGCGGCGCCCACCGAGCGGTCCTTGCTCTTGCCCTCGGGCTGCTCGGCGACCACGGTCTGCCGGGCGATGTTCTTGGCCAGCTCCCAGTTGACCGGGCCGCCCTCGAACGAGAGCATCTGCCCGAGCTGCTGGAACGCCGCGCCCAGGTCGTTGGGGTTGAAACCGCCCATCATCGCGGCGAACGGGTTGTCGCCGCCCGCCCCGCCGGCGCCGCCCATGCCGAACAGCGCCCCGAAGGGGTTTCCGTTGCCGAAGCCGAACGGCTGCTGCTGCGGGGTGGAGTCGCCCTGCTCGCCGTCCTTCTTGCCCTTGTTGTCGCCGTCCTCGGGCTCCTCGGGGGGAACGCCGAATCCGAAGGGGAGGTCGTTCACGGGGATCCTCGATCTGGTCGGCCGTCACGCGGGTGGTGTGGCGGGAAATTCTGTTGCCCGGAGGCTCCGGGCGGCTTCAATGGTCTCGCGGCCGACCGCGCCGGGTGCACCGCAGGGGCTGAGCCTCGGGCAGGATGGACGGTGCGTGACACTCGTACGTACGCACTTAAGCTAACCGTGGAGGATGGCCGGTGAGTTCCCCGCCTTCGGACGTTCGCTCTGGGCTGACCGAGGGCGAGGATGCGCCGGCCGATGCCGGTTCGCCGTCTCCAGCCTACGGCGGCAAACCCCTTACCGTGGCCGTCACCGGCGCGGCGGGCGTGCTCGGTGAGCGCGTCGCCCAACGCCTGGTGGCCTCGCCGCACGTGCGCCGGGTGCTCGCGGTGGACGACCGCCGCGGCGAAGTCCCCGGCGTGCACTGGCGCGTGCTCGACGTCCGCGACCCGGCCGTCGCCGAGCGGCTGACCGGCGTGGACGTCGTGGTGCACCTGGCGATGGACCTCGGCATGGAGTCCGACCCGCGCACCCGCAGCGCCTACAACGTGCGCGGCGCGCAGACCGTGGTGACCGCCGCGGCGGCCGCCGGGGTGCACCGCGTCGTGCTGTGCACCTCCGCGATGGTCTACGGCGCGCTCGCCGACAACGAAGTCCCGCTCGCCGAGGACTCCGAGCTGCGGGCCACCGAGGAGGCCTCGCTGGTCGGCGACCTGCTGGAGATCGAACGGCTGGCCCGCCGCGCCCCGCGCGCCCACCCCGGCCTGCAGATCACCGTGCTGCGCCCGGCCGTGGTGGTCGGCCCCGGCATCGACACCGTGCTCACCCGCCACTTCGAGGCCCCGCGCCTGCTGGTGGTGGCCGGCTCCCGTCCGTGCTGGCAGTTCTGCCACCTGGACGACCTGGCCTCGGCGCTGGAGTACGCGGCGCTCGGCCTGGTCGAGGGCGAGGTGACGGTCGGCTGCGACGGCTGGCTGGAGCAGGAGGACGTGGAGGAGCTGTCCGGGATCCGCCGGATGGAACTGCCCGCCTCGCTGGCCCTGGGCACCGCCGCCCGGCTGCACCGCCTCGGCCTGACCCCGGCCCCGGCCGGCGACCTCGCGTACACGATGTACCCCTGGGTGGTGTCCGGCAGCCGGCTGCACGAGGCGGGCTGGCGGCCCGAGCACACCAACGAGGAGGTGCTGGCCGAGCTGCTCGCCCAGGTGTCCGGCAAGCACGCGGTGGCCGGTCGCCGGCTGGGCGGCAAGGAGGCCGCCACCAGCCTGGGCGCGGCCGGCGCCACGGTGGCGCTGATCGGCACGGCGGCGCTGGTCCGCCGGGCCCGCAAGCACCGGCGGATCTGACCACCGGATTTTCGCACCGCGGGACGACCGTTCCGCGGTGCGAAAATCCCGGCGGTCGCGCCGATCGGATGCGGAATGATGGGGGCCATGTCCGAGAACCACGACCCGATCCGGCTGCTCGCCGTCCGCGAGACGCCGCTCTCCCTGGACGAGGTGCACGCGGCGGTCGGCGACGACGCGGCGGGCGGCACCACGCTGTTCGTCGGCACGGTGCGCGACCACGACGGCGGGAAGGCCGTCGCGGCGCTGGAGTACAGCGCCCACCCGAGCGCGGTGCGGGAGCTGCGCCGGATCGCCGAGAAGATCTGCGCGGACTTCCCGGTCCGGGCGCTGGCTGCGGTGCACCGCACCGGCCGGCTGGAGATCGGGGATGTCGCGGTGATCGTCGCGGTCTCCTGTCCGCACCGCGGGGAGGCGTTCGAGGCCTCCCGACGGCTGATCGACGACCTCAAGCACGAGGTGCCGATCTGGAAACACCAGGTTTTCGCCGACGGCGAGGAGGAATGGGTCGGCGCGGGCTCCTGCTGACCGCCCGTGTCCGCTCCGCGCCCCGCTCGTTCCCCGTTCGGGGGTATCCGGGGACGGCGGGCGCGCCAGGGGTCCCGTAACTCGGACACCGCACGCGCCGTTCCTCCGGTAGGCGGTTAATCTGCTGATACGCATGACGAGCCTGTGGGGAGTTCGAAGATGGCTGCGCTTGCCTGGTTGATCATTCCTGTAGTGGCCGGACTGCTGGCCTCGGTGTGGGCGGGATGGGCGGCGCGGCCGCCGCGCTCGATCACCGACCCGTCCTCGCTCGCCGAACACGAACGCTTCCGTGCCGCGATGGAGCGCAGCACCGGCAGCGGACGCGCCGACGAGAAGTAGCTGCCGAGGGGCGGCGACGGGGGCGCACCGGCAGTACATGACGACCTTCACTTCCCGTACTGTCGTGCCATGCCACGCCGATCGGCGACCATGCTCGCCGCCACCCTGCTGCTGATAGGCCTGCTCTGTGCCTCGGTCCTGATGAAGGTGCCGTTCACCGAGATGAGCCCGGGGCCGACGTACAACACCCTCGGCACGCAGGACAAGACCGGCACCCCGGTGATCACCATCACCGGGCGGGAGACCTATCCGACCAGCGGTCACCTCAACATGACCACGGTCCAGGTCACCGGGGCGAACTACCAGCCCAGCCTGATCTCGGCGATCGTCGGCTGGATGCGCGGGGACGTGCTCGTGGTGCCGCACGACAACGTGTACCCGAAGGGGCAGACCGACCAGGAGGCCCAGCAGCAGAACGCGGAGGAGTTCGCGTCCTCCGAGGACAGTGCGAAGACCGCCGCGCTCAAGCAGCTGGACATCCCGGTCACCACGCAGATCATCGTCTCTTCGGTGACCGCCGGCGGCCCCTCCGAGGGCAAGCTGCACGCCGGTGACCGGATCGTCGCGGTGGACGGCGTGGCGATCAACAGCCGGACCCAGGTCGCCGAGCAGGTGATGAAGCACAAGCCCGGCGAGAACGCCGTCTTCACCGTGGTCCCGCACGCCAAGGCCGCCGACGCGACGCCGGACCCGGCGAACGAGCAGCAGGTGACGATCACCACCGCGAAGGCGCCGGACGAGGACCGGGCCATCGTCGGGATCACGCCCGGCGTCGACCACACCTACCCGTTCAAGATCGACATCGGCCTGCAGGACGTCGGCGGCCCGAGCGCCGGCCTGATGTTCGCGCTCGGCATCGTCGACAAGCTCACCGCCACCGACCTCACCGGCGGCAAGTTCGTGGCGGGCACTGGCACCATCGACGACGACGGGACGGTCGGGCCGATCGGCGGCATCCAGATGAAGCTGATAGCGGCGCGGGACAAGGGCGCGGAGTACTTCTTCACGCCGGCGGACAACTGCACCGAGGCGACGAAGGGGACGCCCTCCGGGCTCACGCTGGTCAAGGTCGAGAACCTCGCCGGCGCGGTCAAGGCCCTGGACTCCATCCGGAGCGGGGACAAGGCGGCGCTGCCCAGCTGCAACAAGTAGTGGCTGCAACAGCAAGGTCGCGACGAACGGCACGTTATTGTCCGCGTCGCGACCTTGCTGTTGAGTGCCTTCCGCTGCGCGCAGTTCCCGCGCCCCGGGGAGCGACCTCCCGGTTCGCCTACTGGAAGGTGGCCAGGAGGGCGGTGGTGAGGTTGGGGACGAGGTCGGGGCCGGTGAGGACCTCGCGGGCGATGTCCTTCTCGCGGAGGCGGAGGGCGACCTCGCGGCCGCCGCCGCGGAGGACAGCGGCGGTGATGCGGACTTCCTGGCGCTGCGGGTGGGTCGCCACCCAGTCGTTGATCTCCTGCTCGGTGGCGTTCTTCGGGCGGGAGGACTCGGCGCCCGGCGGGAGCATCAGGCGCTCGACGACCAGGGCGCAGCCGACCACGCCGTCGGGCCAGGCGATGGTGCCGAGGAAGCGGTCGAGTTCGGTGCCCCGGGGGATCTCCTCCTGCTCGACCGGGGTGAGGCCGGTCGGGTTCTCGTCCAGGCCGAGCTGCGTGGCGAGCCGCGGGTTGGCCTTGCGCATCTGGGCGTTGTCGACCAGCGCGAACAGGCGGGCCGGGCCGTCCCAGCCGAGGGTGGCGGCGTGCTCGTCGATCTCCAGCGCGGCCCGGGTGAGGGGGGTGGCGGCGGGCATGCCGGAGGCAGCGTTGGTCAGGTCAGGGGAGTCGGACATGGGGCCATCCTCACATGTTCGGGGCGGCCGTCTCCAACTCCGACGCAGTCTCCGGGAACTCCGGTAAAGACTGTTTAAGTTCCACATGGGAGTCCCGGTGTCCGCCCGTCCACGGCGCGACACCGTCATCCCCAACGACAACAACAGCTGAGGTGGCGTCTTGACCTTCCAGATGCCGGATCGCTCCGATCCGGGTTTCCGAGCGAGAGTCGGGCCGCCACCGCGCCGGACAAAGGTGCTGCTGCTGACGGCCGGTGTGCTGGCGGCCCTGTTCCTGGTGTTCGCGCTGGTGGCCGGCCTGTGGACCGACTGGTTGTGGTTCCGGTCGGTCAAGTACGGCTCGGTGTTCACCTCGCAGCTGGGCGCGAAGGCCGGCCTGTTCGCGGTGTTCGGGCTGCTGATGGCGCTGGTGGTCGGGTTCAACCTGTGGCTGGCGTACCGGTTGCGGCCGCCGCTGGCGGCGATGTCGGTGGAGCAGCAGAGCCTGGACCGCTACCGGATGGGCGTGGCGCCGTTCCGCAAGTGGCTGCTGATCGGCCTGGCGCTGCTGGTCGGCCTGGCGGCCGGCGCGGCCGCGGGCGCGCACTGGCGGACGTGGATGCTGTGGGTCAACGGCACCTCGTTCGGGCAGAAGGACAGCCAGTTCCACCTGGACGTCTCGTTCTACGCGTTCGACCTGCCCTGGTACGAGTTCCTGCTGGGCTTCGCGTTCAGCGCGGTGATCGTGTCGCTGCTGGCGTCGGCGGCCGTGCACTACCTGTACGGCGGGCTGAGGCTGCAGGGCCCGGGCCGCCGGGCGAGCGCCGGGGCACAGGGTCATCTGGCCGTGCTGCTGGGCGTGTTCGTGCTGCTGAAGGCGGGGGCGTACTGGCTGGACCGGTACGCGCTGGCGGTGAAGAGCGAGTCGTACAAGGGCGTCGAGGGCTGGACCGGTCTGCGGTACGTGGACGCGAACGCGTTCCTGCCGGCCAAGACGATCCTGTTCTTCGTGGCGATCATCTGCGCGGTGCTGTTCTTCCTGACGCCGGTGCGGCGGACCTGGGCGCCGGCGCTGATCGGCTTCGGGCTGATGGCGCTGTCGGCGGTGCTGGTCGGCGGGCTGTACCCGGCGATCGTGCAGCAGTTCCAGGTCAAGCCGAACGAGCAGGCCCGGGAGACGCCGTACATCCAGAAGAACATCGACGCGACCCGGCAGGCCTACGGCATCGCCGGCGTCGACGTGCAGCCGTACACGCCGACGGACGCCCCGGAAGCGGGCAAGCTGAAGCAGGACGCGCAGACGATCTCGGACATCCGGCTGCTGGACCCGAACGTGGTGTCGCCGACGTTCCAGCAGAACCAGGCGCTGCGGCAGTACTACTCGTTCCCGAAGACCCTGGACGTGGACCGGTACGGCGACCAGGACACCGTGATGGGCGTCCGCGAGCTGGACCTGTCGGGCGTTCAGCAGCGCAACTTCATCAACGACCACTTCAAGTACACCCACGGCTACGGCATGGTCGCCGCCAAGGGCAACCAGGTCGACGCCAACGGCAACCCGGTCTACACCCAGCAGTCGCTGCCGACCACCGGGTCGCTGGGCGACTACCAGCAGCGGGTGTACTACGGCGAGAAGTCCACCATGTACTCGATCGTCGGCCCCGGCATGGACGAGATCGACTACACCCGGGACTCCGACCCGGACCGGACGTACCAGTACACCGGCGGCAGCGGCGTCTCGCTGGACAACCCGCTGACCCGGGCCGCGTACGCGATGAAGTTCGGCGAGCCGCAGATCCTGTACTCGGGCGCGATCAAGGACGGCGCGAAGATCCTCTACGACCGCACCCCCAAGGAGCGGGTGGAGAAGGTCGCGCCGTGGCTGTCGATCGACGCCGACCCGTACCCGGTGGTGGAGAACGGCCGGCTGGTGTGGGTGCTGGACGGCTACACCACCTCGGACGGTTTCCCGTTCGCGTCGAAGACGGTGCTGGGCGACGCCACCAAGGACTCGCTGACCGACCAGCGCGGCCGCACCCTGAGCGCCGTCAACGAGGTCAACTACATCCGCAACTCGGTGAAGGCCACGGTCGACGCGTACACCGGTGAGGTGACGCTCTACCAGTGGGACGAGGCCGACCCGGTGCTGAAGACCTGGATGAAGGCGTTCCCGGGCACCGTCCAGCCGAAGGCGGACATCCCGAAGGAGCTGGAGGCGCACCTGCGCTACCCGCAGGACCTGTTCAAGGTGCAGCGCGACCTGCTCGGGATGTACCACATGACGGACGCCACGGCGTTCTTCAACGGCACCGACATCTGGGAGGTGCCGGTCGACCCGACCGTCAACGCCGACGAGGTGCAGCCGCCGTACTACCTGACGGTGCGGATGCCGGACGCGGCGAAGGCCAGCTTCTCGCTGACCAGCTCGTTCGTGCCCTCGGGCCGGAAGAACCTGGCCGCGTTCCTCACGGCGGACGCCGACCCCGGGGACGACTACGGCAAGTTGCGGCTCCTGCGGATGACGTCCGAGTCGGGCGCGCTCGGCCCGGCGCTGACGCAGGCGAAGTTCAACTCCGACACCGAGGTCGCCCGCCAGCTGACGCTGCTGCGCAGCGGCACCGACTCCGACCTGGTGTACGGCAACCTGCTGACCCTGCCGGTCGGCGGCGGCATCCTCAACGTGGAGCCGGTGTACCTGGTGGCGCGCGGTGCGAAGGTGCCGGTGCTGAAGAAGGTGCTGGCGGTGTACGGGGACCACAACGTGGCCCTTGAGGACACCCTGGACAAGGCGCTGGCGAAGGTGCTCGGCCCGACGGCCGGCGGGGCCACCACCCCGCCCGCCCCCGCCGACCCGGGCAGCACCACCCCGCCCGCCCCGACCACGCCGGGCGCCAACCCGGCGCTGGACAAGGCGCTGGCGGACGCCCAGAAGGCGTTCACCGACGGCCAGGCCGCGCTGAAGAACGGCGACTGGGCGGCCTACGGGCAGGCGCAGCAGGCCCTGCAGAAGGCGCTGGACGCCGCGATGGCGGCCGAGTCGAAGAACGGCGGCGGCTCGCCGGCGCCGTCGGGTTCACCGGCGCCGACCGGCTGAGCTGCGAGAACCGATTTGCTGCTCCACCCCGCAGCCGTGCTACTGTTAGCTCACCGACGCGGGGTGGAGCAGCTCGGTAGCTCGCTGGGCTCATAACCCAGAGGTCGCAGGTTCAAATCCTGTCCCCGCTACTCTGTAGCGAAAGGCCCGGAGGCATCAGCCTCCGGGCCTTTGCCATTCCCCAAGGGCCCCGGGGACCTCGGAGACCTCGGCGTCCCGGGGTGGTCATGGGTGGTCATGGGTGCGGTCGTGATCGTGATACTGTTGGTTTACCGACGCGGGGTGGAGCAGCTCGGTAGCTCGCTGGGCTCATAACCCAGAGGTCGCAGGTTCAAATCCTGTCCCCGCTACTCTGTAGCGAAAGGCCCGGAGGCATCAGCCTCCGGGCCTTTGCCATTCCCTGGAGTGCGTCCCATTGACACTCCATGTGGTCCAGTCCAATCTGGGTCGTGCCCATGACGAGCGGCCCCCACCGCCCGCCTGGTGGTGCTGCAACGCGTATGCCCGCAACGGGAATTGATCGTGTTCTGCCCCGTCTGCCGCTCTCCCCGACCGGGGTGTCGGACGGCGTTTCCTGCATCCCCACGTGACAGGAGAGGCACATCCGCATGCACCGCAACAACCGAAGGCTCTGGGCCGTCACGGCCGCGGCCGCCACTCTGCTCGCCGGGGCGATGTCGCTGTTGGGAGCCCCCAACGCGTCCGCCGGACCGGCCAACACCACCGGTGCCCCCGCCACCAGCGGCGGCATGAAGGTGGCCTACTTCGACCAGTGGTCGATCTACCAGAACGCGTACTACCTGAAGAACGTCGACACCAACGGCATGGCCGGGAAACTCGACTACCTGCTGTACGACTTCGCCAACATCGACCCCACCAACCTGACCTGCTTCGAGGCCAACTCGGCGGCCTCCCAGGACGAGAACAACCCCAACGCCGGCGACGGCGCGGGCGACTACTACGCCGACTACGCGAAGACCTTCGCCAACGGCAACAGCGTCGACAACTCCACCGACACCTGGAACCAGCCGCTGGCGGGCAACTTCCACCAGCTCCAGGAGCTGAAGGCCAAGTACCCGAAGCTCAAGGTCCTGATGTCGATCGGCGGTTGGACCTACTCCAAGTACTTCTCGGACGCGGCCGCCACCGACGCCTCCCGCAAGAAGCTCGTCTCCTCCTGCGTCGACATGTTCATCAAGGGCAACCTGCCCGCGCAGGGCGGCTACGGCGGCGCCGGCACCGGCAAGGGCATCTTCGACGGCTTCGACATCGACTGGGAGTACCCGGGCGGCGGCGGCCACCTCGGCAACCACGCCTCGCCCAACGACAAGCAGAACTTCACCGCGCTGCTCGCCGAGTTCCGCAACCAGCTCAACGCCCAGGGCAGCGCCGACGGCAAGACCTACGCGCTGAGCGCCGCGCTGCCGGCCGGTCAGGACAAGATCCAGTACATCGAGACCGACAAGATCGCCCAGTACCTGACCTTCGCCGACCCGATGACGTACGACATGCACGGCGGCTGGGAGGCGCAGGGGCCGACCAACCACCAGACGCCGGTCTACCAGAACCCGAGCGACCCGTCGAACAACATCCCGCCGGGCAACGCCAAGTACTCCATCGACGAGGCGGTCAAGGCCTACACGGTCGGCGACCCCTCGTACGGCATCCCCGGCGGCTTCCCGGCCAACAAGCTCAACATGGGCGTCCCGCTGTACTACCGCGGTTGGACGGGCGTGGCGGCCGGCGCCAACCACGGGCTGTTCCAGCCGGCCAGCGGGCCCGCGCAGGGCGCGCCGAACTCCGGCAACGTGGCCGGCGTGCGGATGTACAAGGAACTGCTGGGCGTCGTCGACAACCCGAGCTACACGTACTGGGACCCGGCGTCGCAGGCCTCGTACTTCTACGACGGCACCAACTTCTGGTCCGGGGAGAACACCAAGTCGATCCAGGCCAAGATGGACTACGCGCACTGCAACGGCCTCGGCGGCTCCTTCGTGTTCTCGCTGTACGACGACCCGAACGCGGTGCTGCTCAACCCGCTGATGACGGCGACCTCCGGTTCGGCCGCCAACTGCCCGGCGCCGCCGACCTCGCCGTCGCCGAGCGCGAGCAGCAGCACCAGCAGCAGCCCGTCGCCGTCCAACTCGCCCAGCGGCTCGCCGTCCTCGTCGCCCTCGGGCTCGCCGTCCAGCAGCCCGTCCTCCTCGCCGAGCGGCCCCGGCGGCGGGATCGTCGCCAACCCGGGCCTGGAGTCCGGCGCGCTCAGCCCGTGGACCTGCGCGGGCAGCGGCGGCAGCGTGGTCGGCGGCGGCCACACCGGCTCGTACGCGCTGCAGGGCAACGCCAGTGCCGGTGACACCGCGCAGTGCCAACAGACCGTCACGGTCAAGCCGAACACCACCTACACGCTCTCCGCATGGGTGAAGGGCAACTACACCTACCTCGGCGTCACCGGCTCCGGGGCGGACAGCTCGACCTGGACCCCCGGCGGCAGCTCGTGGGCGCAACTGTCCACCAAGTTCACCACCGGCGCCTCGGTCACCTCGGTGACCATCTGGGTGCACGGCTGGTACGGACAGGGCGCCTACCAGGCGGACGACTTCACCGTCAGCTGACTCAACGTCACCACGCGTGCAGCGAAGGCCCGGAGGGAGACACCCTCCGGGCCTTCGCCCTTGCATGCGCCGAGAGTTGATCGACTCCGGTACGATGCGGGGTTGGGGTTTGTGGGGCTCAGTGTCGGGAAATCGACAAAGCGCTGAAGCAATCTCGCCGGGCTTCGGCCCCGCTCCGCCAAAACGGACGGAGCAGGTGTACGAGGGTTACGGGTGATGCGACGATGGACCACGAGGGGGACGCGGCGCGGCCATTGACAGGCCGTCCGATCCGGCGCGACCCCTGGGGGAACCACCCCGGGCCGACGGCCGGGGGCGAATGCCGCGACACTCGGGGGGAGCTGGAGTCGGCATGAAACTCATCGGAAAAAACGGGACGGGAGAACGACTGGCGGCCAACAGCACCACGGACAGTGACACCGGTGCCCGACCCGCCCGCCGGCCGGGCAGCAGCCTGCCCGCGCAGCGCAGCACCCGGGGCGGCCCCGCCATGTCCGGCTACGGCCCCGACAGCCTCGTCCACCTGACCGCCGACCAGGTCGTCGCCACCGCCTCCGCCCGCGACCTGCTGGAGAGCGACGACGGCGCCGACAGCTTCGAAACCGCCCTCGCCGCCCGCGAACAGGCCGCCCTCGAAGCCCGCCACCGCGGCTCCGCCGACGCCGGCGACCCCGGCGCCGCCAGCCAACTCGGCGCCCTCCTGCTGCGCCGCGGCGACCTCCAGGACGCCGAACCCTACCTGCGCACCGCCGCCGCCGCAGGACTGCGCGCCGCCGCCAACAACCTCGGCGTCCTGCTCCACCAGCAGGGCCACCGCGCCGAAGCCGGCCAGTGGTGGCGACAGGCCGCCGTCGCCGGCTCGGCCCCCGCCGCCCACGCCCTCGGCCTGCAACTGCGCGACCAGGGCGAAGAAGAAGCCGCCGAATACTGGCTGCACTTCGCCGCCGAACAGGGCCACCCGCTCGGCGCGTACGCCCTCGGCGACCTCATGGAACACCGCCGCGACGTCCGCGCCGAACGCTGGTTCAAGGCCGCCGCCGACTCCGGCCACCGCGAAGCCGCCTACCGCCTCGCCCGGATGCGCGAAGCCGCCGGCGACAAGGACACCGCCGAAACCTGGTACCGCACCGCCGCCGCCCGCAGCCACGCCCGCGCCGCGCTGCGCCTCGGCGTGCTGCTCGAATCCCGCGGCGACCTCGACGAAGCCGCCCGCTGGTACCGGCAGTCCGCCCAGAACGGCGAAGCCCGCGCCGCCTGCGCCCTCGGCTTCCTGCTCCGCGACACCGGCGACCCCACCGCCGCCGCCGAATGGTGGCAGGAGGCCGCCGAAGCCGGCGACGGCACAGCGGCCAACGCGCTCGGCGCGCTGCACGCCGGGCGCGGCGAGAACGCCGTCGCCGAACACTGGTACCGCGCCGCGCTCGACGCCGGCGACCACAACGGCGCGTTCAACCTCGGCCTGCTGTGCGCCGGCGCCGGCCGCGACACCCAGGCCGAACAGTGGTACCGGCGCGCGGCGTACGCCGGCCACCGCGAAGCCTGCAACGCACTCGCCGTCATGCTGCTCCAGCGCGGCGACGAATCCGGCGCCGAACCCTGGTTCTCCAAGGCCGCCGAAGCCGGATCCGTCGACGGCGCGTTCAACCTCGGCGTGCTGCACGCCGGCCGCGGCGAGACCCGGCAGGCCCAGGAGTGGTACGCGCGCGCCGCCGCCGAGGGGCACGGCGAAGCGGCCCTGCAACTGGCCGTCGTCCAGGAACAGCGCGGCAACCTCGTCGGCGCGCTCGACCGCTACCGGCAGGCCGCGGGCGGCGGCTCCGCGGAGGGAGCCTTCCGGCTCGCCTCGCTGCTCGACCGGCGCGGGGGCGCCGACGCGGACGCCGAACACTGGTACGCGATCGCGGCGGACGCCGGGCACCTCCGGGCGCAGGTCCGGATGGGGGTGCGGGCGGCGGAGCGCGGGGCGCTGGAGATCGCGGAGAGCTGGTACCGGCGGGCGGCGGAGGGCGGGAGCCGCAGCGCGGCGTTCAACCTGGGGCTGCTGCTGGCGCGTCAGGACTCCGAGGCCGAAGCGATGCTCTGGTACACCCGGGCGGCGGACGCGGGCCACGGCCGGGCGGCTCTGCGGCTGGCGCTGCTGGCCCTCCGGCGGGGGGAGGCCGTACAGGCCGAGAACTGGTGCAAGCGGGCTGCCGAGTACGGGCCGGCGGAGGTCGCGGAGCGGGCGGGGCGGTTGCTGGAAGCGATGACCGCGGAGCTCAGCGCGTAGGGGCAGCACCATCAGGGGCGCGGGGAACTGCGCGAAGGGGAACGCATCCGACGGCAAGATCGCGACGCGGGACAACGACCTGCACTTGATCGCGACCTTGCGGATGTGGTCTGCGCTTGTCGCGCAGTTCCCCGCGCCCCTGGTGGTGCTCTGTCAGATCGACAGCGAACGCAGTGCGGCTTCGTGGAGGATGCCGTTGGTGGCGACCGCGTCCGCGCCGGAGGGGCCGTCGATGCCGTCGAGGCCGGTGAAGCGGCCGCCGGCCTCCTGGACGACGATGCAGGGGGCGGCCATGTCCCAGAGGGAGAGCTCGGGTTCGGCGGCGATGTCGACGGCGCCCTCGGCGACCATCATGTAGGACCAGAAGTCGCCGAAGGCCCGGGTGCGCCAGCACTTGCGGGTGAGGTCGAGGAAGGCGTCGAGGCGGGCGCGCTCCTCCCAGCCGCTGAGGGAGGAGAAGGAGAGCGAGGCGTCGGCGAGGCGGGAGACCTTGGAGACGTGGATGCGCTGGGCCTTGGCGAGGCTGCGGCCGGCGAACGCGCCGAGTCCCTTGGCGGCCCACCAGCGGCGGCCGAGGGCGGGGGCGGAGACGATGCCGACGACGGGGGCGTACTCGCCGTCGGGCTGTTCCTCGAGGAGGGCGGCCAGGGTGGCCCAGACAGGGACGCCGCGGACGTAGTTCTTGGTGCCGTCGATGGGGTCGATCACCCAGCGGCGCGGGCCGGAGCCCTGCAGGCCGTACTCCTCGCCCATCACCGCGTCGCGGGGGCGGGCGCGTCGCAGGACCGAGCGGACGAGTTCCTCGGCGGCTTTGTCGGCGTCACTGACGGGCGTCAGGTCGGGCTTGGTCTCGATCTTGAGGTCGAGGGCCTTGAAGCGCTCCATGGTGACCGAGTCGGCCGAGTCGGCGAGGACGTGGGCGAGTCGGAGATCGTCGTGGTAGTCGGCCATGCCCCGAACCCTAGCGGACTCAGTGTCCCGAGCCGCTGAGCTGAAGACCGATCACACCGGCGATGACCAGGCTGATCGAGACCAGCTTGAGAGTGGAGGAGGACTCGTCGAGGAAGACGATTCCGTACAGCGCGGTGCCGGCCGCGCCGATGCCCGTCCACACCGCGTAGGCGCTGCCCACCGGGAGGGTTTTCAGGGAGAGGGTGAGCAGGCCGAAGGAGCCGAGGGCGAAGAGGCAGAAGCTGATGGTGGGCCAGAGCTTGGTGAAGCCGTGGCTGAGCTTGAGGTTGACCGCGAATCCCGTTTCCAGCAGACCGGCGAGGATCACCATGGCCCATGCCATCGGGTTGACTCCCTGTCAGATAGGACGGTGTGACCTTCCTATCGTTACCCAGTGGACAGGGCCGGGCGACTCGTCGGCTGCGTGAACTCTCAGTCGTCCTCGTGGGCCTCCTTGGTGGCGAGCAGGCGGCGCAGCGAGTACAGCCGGGCCGGGTCGGCGTGGCCGTCGGCGACCCAGGCGTCCAGCGCGCAGTCGGGCTCGTCGTGGGAGCAGGCCCGCGGGCAGTCCTCGGTGCCGGGCTCCAGGTCGGGGAAGGCGAGGATGACCCGGGACGGGTCGATGTGGGAGAGACCGAAGGACCGGAAGCCGGGGGTGTCGATCACCCAGCCCGGGTCGAGGGCCTTCCGGGAGCCGGGCTTCACGCCGGGCGGCGGGGGCAGCCGCAGGGCGAGCGCGGAGACGGTGGTGTGCCGGCCGCGGCCGGTGACGGCGTTGACGCGGCCGGTGGTCCGCTGCTGGTCCGGGACGAGCGCGTTGACCAGGGTGGTCTTGCCGACGCCGGAGTGCCCGATGAAGACGGTGGTCCGCCCGCGCAGATGCTCCCGGACGGCCTCCGCGCCGGCGGTGGCCAGCTCGTCGTGCCGGGTCACCACGTAGTCGATGCCGAGCGGCGCGTACGACTCCAGCAGCTCGTCGGCGGACGCCAGGTCGGACTTGGTGAGCACCAGCAGCGGCTTCATCCCGGCGTCGTACGCGGCGACCAGGCAGCGGTCGATCAGCCGGGGGCGGGGCTCCGGGTTGGCGAGCGCGGTGACGATGGCCAGCTGGTCGGCGTTGGCGACGACGATCCGCTCGTACGGGTCGTCGTCGTCCGCGGTGCGGCGCAGCACCGAGGTGCGTTCCTCGACCCGGACGATCCGGGCCAGCGTGTCGGGGTCCCCGGAGAGGTCGCCGACCAGGTTGACGATGTCGCCGACGACCACGCCCTTGCGGCCGAGTTCGCGGGCCTTCATGGCGGTGACCAGGCGCTCGTCCTTGGTGCCGCCGTCGACCAGGCAGGTCATCCGGCCCCGGTCCACGGTGAGGATCATCGCCCCGGCGGCGTCCTCGTGTTTGGGCCGGATGCGGGTGCGGGGGCGGGAGCCCCGGCGGCCCGGGCGGCTGCGGATGTCGTCCTCGTCGGCGTCCTTGCCGTAGCGGCGCATGTTCGTGATCCCCTGTCAGCCCTGGCCGAGGAGGTCGGCCCACATCTGCGGGAAGTCCGGCAGGGTCTTCGCGGTGGTCGCCACGTTCTCCACCAGGACGCCGTCCACCACCAGGCCGAGCACGGCGGCGGCGGTCGCCAGCCGGTGGTCCTCGTAGGTGTGGAAGACGCCGCCGTGCAGCGGGCGGGGGCGGATCCGCAGGCCGTCCTCGGTCTCCCGGACGTCGCCGCCGAGGTCGTTGATCTCCTTGGCGAGCGCGGCGAGCCGGTCGGTCTCGTGCAGCCGCAGGTGGGAGATGCCGTACAGGTGGGACTCGGAGTCGGCGAGGGCCGCGACGGCGGCGATCACCGGGGTCAGCTCGCCGACGTCGTGCAGGTCCACCTCGATGCCGTGGATCTTGCCGGTGCCGGTGAACTCCAGCCCCTCGTCGGCGCTGTGCTTATTGACAAACCGGCAGGAGCCGCCCATCGCGCTGAAGATGTCGCGGAGCTGGTCGCCGGGCTGGTAGGTGTGCTTGGGCCAGTCCCGGACGACGACCCGGCCGCCGGTGGCGAGGGCCGCGGCGAAGAACGGGGCGGCGTTGGAGAGGTCCGGTTCGACCACCAGGTCGCGGCCGATCAGCGCGCCCGGGGTGACCCGCCAGACGTCCTTCTCACCGCCGTCCTCGGGGGCGTCGACCTGGCCGCCGGCCTTGCGGATCATGTCGACGGTCATCCGGATGTGCGGCAGCGAGGGCACCGTCGCGCCCACGTTGCGGATCTCCACGCCGTTGTTGAAGCGGGCGCCGGACAGCAGCAGCGCCGAGATGAACTGCGAGGAGGACGAGGCGTCCACCTCCACCGGGCCGCCGTCCAGCGCGCCCGTGCCGTGCACGGTCAGCGGGAAACCGCCGCGGCCGCCGTCGTCGATCCGGGCGCCGAGGGTGCGCAGCGCGTCGATCACGCCGTGCTGGGGGCGTTCGTGGCTGCGCGGGTCGCCGTCGAAGTGCACCGGGCCGTCCACGAGGGTGGCCAGCGGCGGCAGGAAGCGCATCACGGTGCCGGCGTTGCCGACGTCCACCTGCGCCGGGCCGCGCAGCCGCTCGGCCGGGATGACCCGCCAGGCCTCGCCGCCGCCGGTGCCGCCGGACGCCTCGTTCACCGTCTCCTCGACCGTCACGCCCAGCGCCCGCAGGCCGTCCGCCATCAGCTGCGAGTCGCGGCTGCGCAGCGGGCGGCGCACCCAGCCCGGGCCGTCGGCGAGGGCGGCCAGCACCAGCGCACGGTTGGTCGCGGACTTCGAGCCGGGGATCGTCACGGTGGCGTCCACGGCGGTGGTGGCGACGGGAGCGGGCCACAGGGAGTCGGTCATGCCGCCCAGTCTATGAGGACCGGGTCCGCTACCGGGGCAGCAGCCAGGCCGCTCCGAGCCCGAGGCAGGCCAGCGCCACCAGCAGGAACAGCGCCACCCAGGCCGTCGCGGGCACGCCCGTCAGCCGGGCCAGCTGGTCGGCGTCCGAGCCGGTGGCGCCGCCGTGCCGCCGGGTGGAGAACAGTTCGATCAGCGGGCGCGCCCCCGCCAGCAGGAGGAACCACACGCCCAGGTGGGCGAACGCGCCCTGCCACTCGGCGTCCCCGTACCAGGACACCGCGACGAACGCGCCGCCGGTGGCCAGCACGGCCAGCACCCCGAACAGGTTCCGCAGGGTCAGCAGCATCGCGGCCAGCAGCGCGATGCCGATCCACAGCAGCGCGGTGATCCGGCCGGTCGCCAGCAGCGCCGCGCCGCCCAGGCCGAGCAGGGACGGCGCCGGGTAGCCGGCCGCGGCGGTCAGCACCATGCCCGGGCCGGTCGGGCGCCCGGAGGAGACCGTCAACCCGGAGGTGTCCGAGTGCAGCCGGATCCCGGACAGGCGGCGGCGGGTCAGCAGCGCCATCACGCCGTGCCCGCCCTCGTGCGCGATGGTCACCACCGTGCGGCTCAGCCGCCACACCGGGCGCACCGCCACCGCCAGCAGCGCCGCCGCCGCGGTGGCCCACACCAGCCAGTGCGGCGGGTCGGGCTGTGCGGCCGTCACGTGGTCCCACAGTTGTGCGAAGTCCATGCCGGCGGGCCTCCGATCGCCGTCGCTTCCCGCTCGCCCGGGCGGGCAGCCTCCCACGGAAGGACGGACGGCGACCAGCGGCCGGTTCTGTTCTGGCAAGCTGAACGGCATGTGCGGCCGCTTCGCCTCCTCCACCGATCCCGCCGAACTGGTGCGGCACTTCGGCGTCCGGCAGTGGGACCCGACCGAGACGCTGGCCCCGAGCTGGAACGTCGCGCCCACCGCCGCCGCGTTCGTCGTGCTGGACCGGGCGCCGCGCGGGGAACGCCGGCCGGTGCGTCAACTGCGGGTGCTGCGTTGGGGGTTGGTGCCGGCCTGGGCGGGCAGTGCGGACACCGCGGTGAAGATGATCAACGCCCGGGCGGAGACCGTCCACGAGAAGCCCGCCTACCGGCAGGCGTACGCCTCGCGGCGCTGCCTGATACCCGTCGACGGCTACTACGAGTGGCAGACCGCCCCCACCGACGACGTCTCCCGGCCGCCCCGCCGCCCCTACTTCGTCTCCCGCGCCGACGGCGCCCCGCTGGCACTGGCCGGGCTGTACGAGTTCTGGCGCAACCGGGACGTCCCCGCCGGGCACCCGGACGCCTGGCTGGTGACCTGCGCCGTCGTCACCACCGCCGCCGAACCGCTGCTCGCCCCCGTCCACCAGCGGATGCCGCTGTACCTGGGCCCCGACCGCTGGGACGCCTGGCTCGACCCGTACGCCGAGACCGCCGACCTCACCCCGCCGCCGCCCGGCGACCTGCGGATCCACGCCGTGCCCGACGAGGTCGGCTCGATCCGCAACAACCACCCCGGGCTGACCAGGCGACTCACCGAGGACGACCGCACCACGCTGTTCTGAGCACGACCTCTCTATACGCTCGCGCCATGCAGCGGATCATCAGCACCCCCGCCGGCGACGCCCGGCTCCACTGGTTCCGGGCCGGAGCCCCGCGCGCCGTCCTGCTGCTCGGCCACGGTGCGGGCGGCGGCATCGAGGCCCCCGACCTGCAGGCGATCGCCGCGGCGCTCCCGGCGGCCGGCGTCACCGTGGTGCTGGCCGAGCAGCCCTGGCGGGTGGCCGGGAAGAAGCTCGCGCCCGCGCCGAAGACGCTGGACGCCGGCTGGCCCGCGCAGTTCGAGGCCGCCGCCGAGGAGGGCCTGCCGGTGTACGCGGGCGGCCGCAGCGCCGGCGCCCGGGTGGCCTGCCGGACCGCCGCCGGGCTCGGCGCGGCGGGCGTGCTGGCGCTGGCGTTCCCGCTGCACCCGCCCGGCAGGCCGGAGAAGAGCCGCGCCGAGGAACTGCTGGAGACCGGACTTTCGACCCTGGTGGTGCAGGGCGGCGCGGACACCTTCGGCGCCCCGGAGGAGTTCCCGGCCCTGCCCGACACCCACCGCCTGGTCGAAGTGCCGTACGGCTCCCACGCGTTCAAGGTCCCGAAGAAGGCGCCGCTGGACCAGGGCGAGGCCCTGGCGCTGATCACCGACGCCGTGGCCGGCTGGCTCTGACCCCCTCGGCGGAGGCCGGGAATGTCCGGGCAACGAGCGGGGTTGCACGAGTCGTCAGAACATGCCCCGGTGGAAAGGCAGCGCCCATGGTTTCGATCGCGTGCCCCGAGCGGCCCGACGAGCGGGCGGCCGAGTCGTCGCTCGTGCCGGACTGGTCGGAGTGGGTTGTCGCGGGCGAGAAGCCGGTCAGCCCGATATCCTCGCTTGCGGGTCGGCCCGAAGTGGGCCGTGTGCAGCTGACCGAGGAGGTGGGTCCGGTCGTCGGGACCGATGACGCGGCCGTGTCGGGTGCTTCAGGCACCGACCAGGGCCGTCCGGAGAGCGACCAGCTCACCGGCGACGAACTGGCCGAGGTGATCGGCGAGGACACCTTCAGGGTGTCCGAGAACGAGAGCGAGGAGGCCAGGCGCGAGCGCTTCGAGCGCGACGCGCTGGGGTTCCTGGATCCGATGTACTCGGCGGCGCTGCGGATGACCCGCAACCCGGCCGACGCGGAGGACCTGCTCCAGGAGGCGTTCGCCAAGGCGTACGCGTCGTTCCACCAGTTCCGTGAGGGCACCAACCTCAAGGCCTGGCTGTACCGCATCCTCACCAACACGTTCATCAACTCGTACCGCAAGAAGCAGCGCGAACCGCAACGCACCGCGGCCGAGGAGATCGAGGACTGGCAGCTGGCGCGCGCCGAGTCGCACATGTCGACGGGGCTCCGCTCCGCCGAGGCGCAGGCGCTCGACCACCTGCCGGACAGCGATGTGAAGGACGCCCTGCAGGCCATTCCGGAGGAGTTCCGGATCGCGGTCTATCTCGCGGACGTCGAGGGCTTTGCGTACAAGGAGATCGCGGACATCATGGGTACACCCATCGGTACGGTGATGTCCCGACTGCACCGTGGTCGCCGCCAGTTGCGCGGCATGCTGGAGGACTACGCCCGCGAGCGGGGGCTGGTCCCGGCCGGTACCGGTGCAGGGCACGAAGCGAAGGGCGCGGGCTCATGAGCTGCGGCGATCCGCACGAGACCGAGTGTGGAGAGGTGCTCGACCACCTCTACGAATTCCTCGACAACGAGATGCCCGAGGGCGACTGCGCCAAGCTGCGGGTGCACTTCGACGAGTGCTCGCCGTGCCTGGAGAAGTACGGCCTGGAGCAGGCCATCAAGGCGCTGATCAAGCGCTCGTGCGGCTGCGACGACACGCCCTCCGACCTCCGGGCGAAGGTGCTGGCCCGGATCGACTCGATCCGCGCGGGCCAGCGCCCCGGCGAGGGCCCGACGGTCGAGGTGTCCTCCGTCAGCATGGAGATGACGGTCGAGGGCGCGGCCGGTCACGGCTCCGCCGTCGCCACCGCGGAGTGATTACTCACTCGATCGGGTGAGCTGTCGCTGCTCCGGCTGCGGCAATCCGCGATCGTGCGCCCCGTCCGGGTGGCCGGGCCCTATTCTCTGACGAGTCCTCACGTCGGAGGGCCCGGTACGGGCTGGGGAGGCCGAGATCGCCAGCGAATGCGAGCGCATCGCCCTGCCGGGGCGGGCCGTGGCCTATCTGTCCGCCGTGCTGACGGCGGCGCTCGCCGCGCTGCTGCCGCTGTCGGGCGCCGGCCCGGACCTCGACTGGCCCCGGATCGGGCTGCTCGCCCTGCTCCACCTCTGTCTGGAATCGCTCGCCCAGGGCGCCCGCACCCCGTGCGCCCGGGTGTGGCGGTGGCTGCGCGGCCGGCCCGCGCAGGAGACCTCGGCCGATCCGCGCGGCAGCGGCTTCTTCCCGGTGCTGTTCGCCGGCGTGCTGATGCTGCCGCCCGCCGCCGCCGCGCTGGTCGCGCTGCCCGGCGCACTGCTCGGCCCGGCCCAGCGCCCGCGCGCCCTGCGCCGGGTGTGGAACGCCGCCCAGCTGGCGCTGGCCGCGGCGTGCTCCGCCGAGGTGTTCCGACTGCTCGGCGGCTCCCGGCTGCTGCTCGGCACCCGCTTTCCCGGCGCGGCCCTCGGCGCGCTCGCCGCGATCCTGACGTTCTGCCTGGTCAACGGCGTGCTGGTGGCCGGCATGGTGCGGCTGACCTGCGGCTCGGCCGGCCACGGCGTGATCCGCAAGCTGCACCGGGCGGCGCCCGCCGCGCTGCTGCACGGCGCGGGCGGGTTGATGGTCGCGGTGCTGTGGCAGGGCCCGTACGGGGCGTTCGCGGCGGTGCTCGGCCTGCTGCCGCTGACCATCACCGCCTGGCTGTCCGCGCAGGGCCACCGCGAACGCTCCGCGCACCGCGCCACCGTGCAGGCCCTGGTGCAGGCCGTGGAGATCAAGGACGCCTACACCCGCGGCCACAGCGAACGCGTCGGCCGGGCCTCGGTGCTGATCGCCCGCCAGCTCGGCCTCGCCGAGGACCGGATCCGCACCCTGCACTTCGCCGGCACCCTGCACGACGTCGGCAAGCTCGCCGTCGCCACCGAACTGCTGCGCCGCAACGGCCCGTTGACGCCCGCGGAGCGGCGCGCCGTCGAGGTGCACCCGGTGTTCGGGCACGAGCTGGTGCGGCAGCTGGACTTCCTCGGCGAGGGCCGCGACGGCATCCTGCACCACCACGAGCGGGTGGACGGCCGCGGCTACCCGCACGGGCTGGCGGGGGAGCGGATCCCCGAGTTCGCCCGGATCATCTCGGTCGCCGACGCCTTCGACTCGATGACCTCCACCCGCTCCTACCGGCGCGGCCGGCCGGTCCAGGAGGCCGTCACCGAACTGGAGCGGTGCGCGGGCAGCCAGTTCGACCCGGTGATGGTGCGGGCCCTGGTCGAGGCCGTCGCCGAACACGGCTGGCAGCCCGAGCCGCCGCCGCCCGGCGGCTGGGACGGCGAGGTGCCGGACATCCCGCTCGGCGTGCCCGAACCGGCCCGGCTGCCGCAGCAGTCCGGGCAGGGCCTGCCGGCCGGCGGGGCGCCGTGACCCTCCGGCGGCCGGGACCGGCCGACCTGCCGCACGTGGCCGCCGTCCTGCTCGGCGGCTTCGCGCTGGCGCACGCGCTCGCCGCCGGCACCAGCCAGACCGAGGTGGCGCTCGCGTTCACCGCCCTGATCGCGCTCGGCCAGTGCGCCGGGCCCGCGCTGCCCGGCGACCGCGAACCCGCACCGGTGGCCACCGCCGTCGCCCTCGCGTACGCGCTGCTCGGGCCGCTGCACGGCCTGCCCACCGCGCACGGCGTGCTGCAGGCCACCGCCGTCACCGCGGCCGGCACCGCCGTCGGCCTCGCCGTGCAGTGGGTCGGGCTGGCCGCGTTGGCCGCCGTCCGCCGCCGGCCGCGCACCCCGCTCGGCGGGCTGGACGCCGCCGCCCGCCGGGTGGTGACCGTCTCCTTCGCGGCACTGCTGTTCCAGCCGCTGTACGACTCCGGCGCCACCGACCGGCTGCCCGGCCCCGCGTACGGGGCGCTGCTGGCCGCCGTCGCCGCGCTGGCCGCGCTCGGCGACGCGGTGCTGGCGGCCGGGCAGCAGCGGGCCCGCACCGGGCTGCGGTACAGCGCCGCGCTCGACGACCAGCTGCACGCGCTGCTCGGCATCGGCTCCGCGCAGGTCGCCACCGGTCTGCTGCTCAGCCTGCTGGCCGGCGAGGCCGGACTGTGGGCGCTGCCGGTGTTCTGCGTGCCGCTGCTGCTCACGCAGGCCTCGTTCCGGCGGGCCGTCGAAGTCCGGGCCACCACCGGGCAGACCATCGAGACGCTCGCCCGGGCCACCGAGATCGCCGGCTACACCACGCCCGGGCATGCCCGCCGGGTGGCCGACACGGCGTGCGCTCTGGGGCGCGAACTCGGCCTCGGAAGCCGGGAGTTGACGCTGCTGGAGTATGCCGCGCTGATGCACGACATCGGCCAGCTGTCGCTGGTGGAGCCCGTCCCCGGCGGGGCGACCGCGCTGCTGCCCGACGACGAGCAGCAGCAGATCGCCCGGCTCGGCAGCGAGGTGATCCGGCGCACCGGCGTGCCCAAGCAGGTCTGGCAGCAGGTCGCCCGGCTCGCCGACCCGTGCCGGCTCGACGACGGCCGCCACGACCCCACCCTGCCGCTGGCCTCCCGGATCATCCGGGTCGCCAACGCGCACGACGACCTGCGCACCGCCGCCGCCGACCGCCCCAGGGCCGGCGCCCTCGACCCGCTCGACCACCTGCGCCTGGACGCCGGCCGCGGCTACGACCCGGTGGTGCTGGACGCGCTCGCCCGACTCGGCCGCCGCGGCCACCGCGCGGCCCGCTGCCGGTTCGCGGCCCGATGAGTTCCCGGGCCCGCGGACTGAATGGCCGCGCAGGGCGCGCGGCCCGCGGCGCGCGTGGTTGGATGCGGTCGTGGCGGGAAGACCCGGAGGCGGGGCGACCCGGTGACGACCGACGGCAAGGGACCAACGTGAGGATCTTCCACCGCGCACGGCACCGTCCGTCGGCGACCTGGCGGCAGACCACCGACCGTGCGTTCACGCTGATCGGCGACGGCCGGTACGAGGACGCCGGGGCACTGCTGGTGATGGCGGCCGACCTGGAACCCGGCCTGTCCGACTCCTGGTTCAACCTCGCCCTGCTGCACAAGTTCCGCCGCGACTGGGAGCAGGCCCGCAGCGCCGGCCTGCGCGCCGTCGCCCTGCTCGACCGCCAGCACGGCGCCCCGGACTGGTGGAACCTCGGCATCACCGCCACCGCCCTGCAGGACTGGCCGCTGGCCCGCCGCGCCTGGCAGGCGTACGGGCTGCGACTGCCCGGCGGCCCCGGCACGGACGGGCCGATCGAGCTCGACCTCGGCACCACTCCGGTGCGGCTGTCCCCGGACGGCGAGTCCGAGGTGGTGTGGGGCCGCCGGCTCGACCCGGCGCGGATCGAGGTGCTGTCCATCCCGCTGCCGTCCTCCGGCCGCCGCTGGGGCGAAGTGGTGCTGCACGACGGCGCGCCGCACGGCGAACGGGTCGCCGACGGCGTCGCCTACCCGGTGTTCGACGAGATCGAACTGTGGGCGCCCTCCCCGGTGCCGACCTGGGTGGTGCTGCTGCAGGCCGCCACCGCCGCCGACCGGGACGCGCTGGAGAAGACCGTCGCCGACGCCGGGTACGCCGCCGAGGACTGGACGTCCTCGGTGCGGCTGCTGTGCCGCACCTGTTCGGAGAGCCGGATGGCCATCGACGACGGCCACACCGCGCACCACGACCCGCACGACGACGGCGACCCGCTGCACCCCGGCCACCTCAGCCACCTCAGCCAGGGATCGGCCGGGGGCCCCTGGCAGATCGAACGCGAATGCGGCATCGCCGCGCCCGCCGGCCTGGTCCGCACCCTGCTGGACCGCTGGGCCGCCGCCTCCCCGGCCACCCGCGCCTACCGGGACCTCGAAGAGGTGTGCTGACCCGCCCCCCAGCTCAAGGGGGCCGGGAGGTACTTCCGCGCGCCGCCACGCCCCGTACCCTGGACCGGTACACCAGCCGGACGCGGACGGAGCGGAAACCAAGCGATGGCCGAGCACCACGACCACGAGCACGAGCACGACCACGAGCACCCGGGCGGCGACGTCCAGCAGGTGGTCGGCGATCTGCCCGACCCGGGCAAGGGCACCGCCCGCCCGATCACCGTGGTCGGCAACCCGGTCCTGCACCGCGAGACGCAGACCGTCACCGCCTTCGACGACGACCTCGCCGCGCTCATCGACGACATGTTCCAGTCGATGTACGCCGCCGAGGGCGTCGGCCTGGCCGCCAACCAGATCGGCGTCGACCTGAAGGTCTTCGTCTACGACTGCCCCGACGACGAGGGCGTCCGCCACGTCGGGCACGTCGTCAACCCGGTGCTGGAGGAGCTCCCCGCGGGCCGCCGCAGCCTGGACGACGGCCAGGAGGGCTGCCTGTCGGTGCCCACCGCCTACCAGGAGCTCGCCCGCCCCGGCTACGCGGCCGTCAACGGCCAGGACAAGCACGGCAACCCGATCCGGGTCGAGGGCACCGGCTTCTTCGCCCGCTGCCTCCAGCACGAGACCGACCACCTGTACGGGTACCTGTACATCGACCGGCTCTCCAAGCGCGACCGCAAGGACGCCCTGCGGCAGATGGCCGACGGCACCCCCAAGTACGCCACGGCGCCCAACAGCTGACGGACGATCACAAAAGGGCCGCACTCGAAGTTCGAGTACGGCCCTTCGTCGTTTCCGTCCGCTACAGTCCTGTCCACATGTCAGGTCGGACACGACTTCAGGGGTGGGGCATCAGCATGCAACGTCGTGCAGCAGGGCGGGCCGCGATCATCGCGCTCGCCGTCACGGGACTGGCCGCGGCCGTCCCCGACGCCTGGGCCGCGGGGGCGCAGCCGTCTGCGGGCCAGGGCGCCAAGCAGGTCGACTACCAGGGCTTCCACGCCCGGGTACCCGCGGACTGGCCGGTCGTCGACCTCGCCGCCAACCCCCGTACCTGCGTCCGGTTCGACGTGAACGCCGTCTACCTGGGCACCCCCGGCGCGGACCAGGACTGCCCGGCGCACCTCGCGCCCGGCCGCTCCGACGGCCTGCTGATCCAGCCCGCGGTGGCCGGCCGCACCCAGGGCACCGTCGTCCCCGGCCGGCCGATCGGCAAGAGCGTCCTGGACGACGCGGCCGCCGGCCGCCAGATCCAGGCCCGGCTCGGCGCCGGCGGCCTGGAGGTGACGGCGACCTACGCCGTCTCGTCCGACCAGGTCCGGCGGATCCTGGAGACCGCGAGCCTCGACGCCGGGGTCCACGCCACCGCGCCGGCCGCCCCCAAGGCCGCCGCCGCGACCGGCGCCCTGCGCACCGACATCGCCGGGTACGCCTTCGACCGCTGCGCCGCGCCGTCGGACACCACCATGGCGGCCTGGGCGGCGAACTCCCCGTACCGGGGCACCAGCGTGTACCTCGGCGGGCCCGCGCAGGCCTGCGCCTCGCCCACGAAGAGCTGGGTGGACGCCCGCAACGCCGAGGGCTGGGGCTTCATGCCGCTGTACGTCGGCCGCCAGGCCTCCATCGGCAACCTGCTGGTCGACGCCGACCCGGCGGTCGCCCGCCGGCAGGGCTCCGACGCCGCCGACGACGCGGTCGCCAAGGCCGCCGCCCTCGGCTTCCAACAGGGCTCGGTGCTCTACACCGACATGGAGGGCTACGACTCCTCCCTCTACCGCGACCGGGTCCTCGAATACTTCTTCGGGTGGACGACGCAGCTGCACAACAAGGGCTACCGCTCGGGCGTCTACACCGGCGCCGCCAGCGGCGTGAAGGACCTCTCCAGCCGCTGGACCACCGGTTCCTACACGCAGCCCGACGTGCTGTGGGCCGCCGCCTGGAACTCCCACCACGACGTGAGCGACGCCGGCATGGGCCTGCCCGTCGGCGCCGGCCAGTGGACGGACGGCCGTCGCGGCCACCAGTACTCCGGCAATGTCACCGAGACCTACGGCGGCATCGGCATGGCCATCGACGCCAGCTACATGGACGTCACCTGGCCCGGCTCCGGCAACACCCTGCAGCCCGGCCGGCGCCTCTCCTCCGGCCAGAGCCTCAGCAGCGACTCGGTCAAGCTGACCATGCAGCCCGACGGCAACCTGGTCACCTCCCTGAAGGTCGGCGGCGGCCGCGCCCTGGCGAGCACCAACACCTACGGCAACCCCGGCGCGTACGCCGTCATGCAGGACGACGGCAACCTGGTCGTCTACCGCAAGGACGGCGGCCCCGGCAACGGCGGCGCGCTGTGGGCGAGCAACACCTCCAGCGCCGGCGCGTACACCGCCGTGCAGGACGACGGCAACGTGGTGGTCTACCGCCGAGGCGGCGGGTCGGGCAACGGCGGGCTGTGGGGCACCGGCACCGCGGCCTTCCCGTCCAAGATCGGCCGCAGCCAGGCCCTGTACCCCAACCAGTGGATCCAGTCGGCGTCCGTCCGGATGCTCATGCAGGACGACGGCAACCTGGTGATCTACCGCCGCAGCGACGGCGCCGCGATCTGGTCCACCAACACCTACGGCAACTCCGGCGCGCGCCTGTCCATGCAGGACGACGGCAACCTGGTGGTCTACAAGGCCGACGGCACCACCGCCCTGTGGAGCACCGGCACCTACGGCAACACCGGGGCGTACGCCCTGCTCCAGGACGACGCCAACTTCGTGGTCTACCGCTGGGACGGCAGCCCGTCCACCGGCGGCTCGCTCTGGGCCAGCGGCACCTTCGGCCGCGGCTGACCGGCCGCCGCCCCCGAACACGGCCGAGGGCCGCACCCCCGCTCTGCGGCGGGGTGCGGCCCTCGGGTCGTTCCGGCGTCGGCCCGGAGTCCGGCCTAGAAGTCGTCGTCGAAGGAGACCGAGCCCTCGACGGCGACCTGGTACGCGGAGACCCGGCGCTCGAAGAAGTTGGTCAGCTCCTGGACGTTCTGCAGCTCCATGAACCCGAACGGGTTGGTCGAGCCGTAGCGGATCGGCAGGCCGAGCCGGGCCAGGCGCTGGTCGGCGACGGCCTCCAGGTACTGGCGCATCGACTCGGTGTTCATGCCGGGCAGGCCGTCGCCGCAGAGGTCCTGGGCGAACTGGAGCTCGGCCTCGACGGCCTCCTCCAGCATCTCGGTGACCTGCTGGGCCATCTTGTCGTCGAAGAGGTCGGGCTCCTCCTCGCGGACGGTGTCGACCACCGAGAACGCGAAGTCCATGTGCATCGACTCGTCGCGGAACACCCAGTTGGTGCCGGTCGCCAGGCCGTGCAGCAGGCCGCGGCTGCGGAACCAGTACACGTAGGCGAACGCGCCGTAGAAGAACAGGCCCTCGACGCACGCCGCGAAGCAGATCAGGTTCAGCAGGAAGGCCCGCCGGTCCTCCTTGCTCTGCAGCGAGTCGATGTGGTCGACCGCGTTCATGTACTTGAAGCAGAACTGCGCCTTCTGCGCGATGGAGGGGATGTTCTCCACCGCGGCGAAAGCCGCGTTGCGGTCCTCCGGGTCGGGCAGGTAGGTGTCCAGCAGCGTCAAGTAGAACTGGACGTGCACGGCCTCCTCGAACAGCTGCCGCGACAGGTAGAGCCGCGCCTCCGGCGAGTTGATGTGCTTGTAGAGGCTCAGCACCACGTTGTTCGAGACGATCGAGTCACCGGTGGCGAAGAACGCGACCAGCCGGCCGATCATGTGCCGCTCGCCCTCGGAGAGCTTGGCGAGGTCGGCGACGTCGGAGTGCAGGTCCACCTCCTCGACGGTCCAGGTGTTCTTGATCGCGTCCCGGTACCGGTCGTAGAACGACGGGTAGCGCATCGGACGCAGGGTCAGCTCGAAGCCCGGGTCGAGCAGCATCTTCTTCTGGTCTTCGGAGCTCATTACTGGCACGCCTCGCAGGACTCGGGGTTCTCCAGGGAGCAGGCGATGGCGTCCTGCTCGTCCTGGCTGAGGGTCGGGGTCTGCACCGGCACGGGGGCGGCGGTGCGGGCGGTGCCCGACGCGGCCTGGGCGATCCGGGTCGCCGGACGGGACCGCAGGTAGTAGGTGGTCTTCAGACCGACCTTCCACGCGTAGGCGTACATCGAGGAGAGCTTGCCGATGGTCGGCGCGGCCATGAACAGGTTCAGCGACTGGCTCTGGTCGATGTACGGCTGCCGGGCGGCGGCCAGGTCGATCAGCGCGCGCTGCGGCAGCTCCCACGCGGTGCGGTACAGCGAACGGACGCTCTCCGGCAGCCACTTGAAGTCCTGCACGGAGCCGTTGGCCTCGCGCAGCGAGTCCCGGGTCTGCTGGTCCCAGACGCCGAGCTCCTTCAGCTCGCGCACCAGGTACGGGTTGACCTGGAGGAACTCGCCGGACAGGGTCTCGCGCTTGAACAGGTTGGACACCTGCGGCTCGATGCACTCGTAGACGCCGGCGATGGACGCGATGGTCGCGGTCGGCGCGATGGCCAGCAGCAGCGAGTTGCGCAGGCCGGTCTCGGCGATCCGGGCACGCAGCGCGTCCCAACGGCCGGTCCACTGCGGGGTGGCCGCGCCGAAGTGGTCGATGTGAAGCTGGCCGCGGGCCGCGCGGGTCTCGCCGTACGCCTCGTGGCGGCCGAACTGCTCGGCCAGGTCCGCGGAGCGCTCGTACGCGGTGAGCATGATGCGCTCGGAGATCAGCGTGGAGAGCGCCTTCGCCTCGGCGGAGTCGAAGTCCAGCCGCAGCTTGAAGAAGACGTCCTGCAGGCCCATCACGCCGAGGCCCACCGGGCGCCAGCGGGAGTTGGACGTCCCGGCCTCGGTGGTCGGGTAGAAGTTGATGTCGATCACGCGGTCGAGGAAGGTCACCGCGGTGCGCACGGTGGCGTCCAGGCGGTCCCAGTCCATGGCGTTGACCAGGTCGTCGGCGGTGGCGCCCGGGGCGACGTGCGCGCCCAGGTTGACCGAGCCCAGGTTGCAGACCGCGGTCTCGGAGTCGTCGGTGACCTCCAGGATCTCGGTGCACAGGTTCGAGGAGTGCACCGTGCGGCCCGGCAGCGCGGTCTGGTTGGCGGCCCGGTTGGAGGCATCCTTGAAGGTCATCCAGCCGTTGCCGGTCTGCGCCAGGGTGCGCATCATGCGGGCGTACAGGGTCTGCGCGGGGATGGTGCGCACGGCCTTGCCGGCCAGCTCGGCCTTGCGGTAGGCCTCGTCGAAGTCGGCGCCCCACAGGTCGACCAGCTCGGGCACGTCCGCCGGGGAGAACAGCGACCAGTCCTCGTTGGCGTTGACGCGGCGCATGAACTCGTCCGGGATCCAGTGCGCCAGGTTCAGGTTGTGGGTGCGCCGGGCCTCTTCGCCGGTGTTGTCGCGGAGCTCCAGGAACTCCTCGATGTCGGCGTGCCAGGTCTCCAGGTACACGCAGGCCGCGCCCTTGCGCCGGCCGCCCTGGTTGACCGCCGCCACGGAGGAGTCCAGGGTGCGCAGGAACGGGACGATGCCGTTCGACTTGCCGTTGGTGCCGCGGATCAGCGAGCCGCGGGAGCGGATCCGCGAGTAGGACAGGCCGATGCCGCCGGCGTGCTTGGACAGCCGGGCGATCTGCGCGTACCGGTTGTAGATCGAGTCCAGGTTGTCCAGCGGCGAGTCCAGCAGGTAGCAGGAGGACATCTGCGGGTGCCGGGTGCCGGAGTTGAACAGCGTGGGGGAGCTGGTCAGGTACTCCAGGCGGCTCATCAGCTTGTAGAGCTCGGCCACCTCCAGCACCGACTGCTCGGAGGTGCCGACCGCCAGGCCCGCCGCGACGCGCAGCAGGAAGTGCTGCGGGGTCTCGACCACCTTGCGGGTGATCGGGTGGCGCAGCAGGTAGCGGGACTGCACGGTGCGCAGGCCGAAGTACTCGAAGCGGTCGTCGCCGGAGGCGTCGATCAGCGAGTCGAACAGCTCGGTGTGCGCGGCGACGAACTCGGCGGTGGCGTCACCGATCAGGCCCTCGGCGTGTCCGACGGCGATCGAGGCGGCGAACGAGGTGACGCCCTGGGTGGCGGCCTCGTCGGCGATCTCCATCGCCAGCAGGCGCGCGGCCAGCTTCGAGTACTGCGGGTCCTCGGCGATCATCGACGCGGCGGCCTCCACGGCCAGCCCGCGCAGCTCGGCGAAGTCCGAACCGGCGTGGCGGCCGCGCAGCGCGGCGGCGGCGACGTGGCCGGGGTCCACCTGGGGGAGGTCGGTGCTGCGGTCGGTGAGCAGCCGAAGCAGCGCCGCACCGGGGTCGGTGAAGGCGTCGGCGGAACCCTGGGACGGCAGGGTGACTGAGGCGGCGACGGTCAAGGCGCACTCTCTCCTGTGGCGGCGACGGACGTGGATCGAGGTGTCCGGTGGCACACGGGAGGACAGGGGAGGACGGCACGCCGAAACGCTCGATCGGCGCGCGAAAGACCCACCCCCGGCCCGCCCGCGAGGCCGGACGGCAAAGCTGTGCTGCATGGCGTCTGCGGGGATGCCGTGTCGCACACCGTCGGCAGGTCCTCGGACTGCGCGGGCGTCGCTACAGCCCGCTCACCGTTGCGGGGCAGTCCCGGACTTGCACCGGATTCCCCTGCTTCGACAGCGAGTCGAGCATACATGTTGTGGCGGCTGGAGCTGGCGGCACCAGATGTAGTAGCCGCGTGTCGCGGCGTGGTGCCGCGCGTAGACAACGGGAACCACGCCGGAGTCGCCTCAGAACCGCATCGTGTAGACCATCAGGTCCACCCCGGGGGCCGGAGCCCAGTCCCGTTCCGGGGTCCGGACGAAGCCCAGAACATCGTAGATCCGATGCGCGGCGGTCATCGTCGGCCGGGTGGAGAACGCCATCCCGGCCAGTCCGAGTTCCCGGCTGCGGTCGATCGCCGCGGACACCAGCGCCCGGCCGACACCGCGCCCGCGGGCCGCCGCGCCGACCGCCAGCATCCGGATCTCACCCTCGTCCGGACGCGCGATGTCCGCCCACGGGTTGCCGCCCGCGGCGAACGTCACACTGCCGAGCACCGAGCCGTCGGCGCGGTCGACGGCGACCAGCACCTCGGCCTCCCGGTTGCGCCGGGCGGCGTCCCGCAGGAGCTCGACGTAGTCGGACTCGGGGCGGGTGTGGCCGTCGCCGACGAAGGCTTCGACGGTGACCTCCGCGGCTCCGGCGAGGTCGTGGTCGAGGGCGCGGCGGACGAGCGTGACGCGGTCGGTCGGGGAGTGCATCCGGACAGTGTGCCGGACCGCTCCCGGCGCGGATCGGCCAGGTCCGGGTCGAACGGCCCGCCGAGATGGCAGGAACGCGCCTTTGCCGCGAAATCCTGCCAGTGCCATGCTGGGCGGATGCTGAGCAACGTCGCGGTGATCGTGCTGGAGCCGATCCACCCCTTCGAGCTGGGCGTGGCCAGCGAGATCTTCGGCCTGGACCGCAGCGACAGCGGCCTGCCGGCGTACGAGTTCGGCCTGGTCGGCGACCGGCCCGGCCCGATGCGCACCCACGCCGGCTACGACGTCCACGTGCCGTACGGCCCGGAGCGGATCGCCGAGGCCGACCTGGTGATCGCCACCGCCACCGGCATCCGCGCGCACTACCCCGAGGCGCTCTGCGAGGCGCTGCGGGCCGCCCACGACCGCGGCGCCCAGCTGCTGTCGATCTGCTCCGGCAGCTTCCTGCTCGGCGCCGCGGGCCTGCTCGACGGCCGCCGCAGCACCACGCACTGGAAGTACGTCGACGTGCTGGCCGAGCGCTTCCCGCTGACCACCGTCGAACCCGACGTGCTGTACGTGGACGACCATCCGGTGATCACCTCGGCCGGCACCGCCGCCGGCATCGACGCCTGCCTGCACCTGGTGCGCAAGGTGCAGGGCGCGGAGGTGGCCCGGGAGATCGCCCGCCGGATGGTGGTCGCCCCGCACCGCGACGGCGGGCAGGCGCAGTTCATCAACCGCCCGCTGCCCGAGGGCGCCGGCGACTCGCTGGCCGGGACCCTGGAGTGGATGCGCCGCCACCTCGACCGGGAGACCAGCGTGGACGACCTCGCCCGGCACGCCCACATGTCCCCGCGGACCTTCGCCCGGCGCTTCCAGCAGGAGACCGGCACCACCCCGCACCGCTGGCTCACCGGCCAGCGGGTGCTGTTCGCGCAGCGCCTGCTGGAGTCCACCGGCGAGAGCGTCGACGCGGTCGCCGCCCGCTGCGGCTTCGGCAACGCCGCCACCCTGCGGCACCACTTCGGCCGCCGGCTCGGCACCACCCCGCAGGCCTACCGGCGGGCCTTCGGCGGCCCCGGCCGGACGGCCGCGCTCCACGCGGTCTGACGGGCGCTCAGGACAGGTGCTCGGTCTCGTTCCAGGCGGTCGGCCGCAACCGGCCCTCGCGCGCCCGCCACACGCTGGCCGAGCAGTTGGCCACCGGCGGCAGCGCCAGCAGCTCCTCCTCGCCCAGCCGGTCCAGCACGTGGCGCAGCATCAGCACCGTGCAGTCGTGCGCGACCAGCAGCACCGGCCGGCCCGCCTCCTCCTCGCCCAGGTCGCGCAGCACACCGCGCACCCGCAGCGCCACGTCCAGCCAGGACTCGCCGCCGGGCGGCCGGTAGTACAGCTCGCCCATCCGCCGGCGCCGCTCCGCCTCGGCCGGGTGGTCGCGCTCGATGGCGGCCTTGGTGAGCATCTCCAGCACGCCCAGCTCGCGGTCGCGCAGCCGCTCGTCCCAGCGGATCGGCAGGCCCACCGGGACGGCGCCCAGCCCCGACGCCTGGGCCAGGGCGATTCTCGCGGTCTCCGCGGTGCGCACGTACGGGGAGCACCACACCGAGCGGGGCCGGTCGGCCGGTGGCAGGGCGCCCCACCAGCGGCCCAGGTCGGTGGCCTGGGCCTGGCCGCGCAGCGAGAGCGGGATGTCGGCGTCCCGGCAGGTGATCGGGACGGTCAGCGCGCCCGTGGCGTCCGCGTGCCGGAACTCCACGTTGGCGGTCGACTCGCCGTGCCGGGTGGCGATCAGCACCGACGGCAGCCGCCGCCCGCCGTCGGCCTGGGTGCGGTGCCCGTTGCGTACCGTGGTGAGGTCGGTCATTGGCGGTGGCTCCCCGTTGTCGGTGCTGCGTCGGCGGTTCTCGTCTCTCCCCGGTCTCTCCCGAAAAGCGCTGTCATAACAGATGATCGCGCCGTCACCCCAGTGTCGATCGAGGCAACGGCGCGACCCAAGGGCGCATGCGGGGGCTGGTTGCGCCCCCGCACGCGTCAGTGCGCCAGCGTGGGCTGCGGGGCCTGCTCCACGGCCTCGTCACCGGCCTCCGCGGAGTAGTCGGCCTTCGAGGTCTCGTCGGTCCCCTCCGGGGCCTTCAGGGCCCGCAGCACCAGCGTCAGCACCACCGCGACGACCAGGTTCAGCGCGAACCCGGTCAGGCCGATGTAGCCGACCTGCCCGAGCACCGGGATCTCCGCGGCCGACCCGCCGAAGTGCTTGGTCGCCGCCGACGAGATCCCGTACGCCTTCCAGGTGCCGTACGCCATGCCGACCGCCCAGCCGGCCAGCAGCGCCCAGCGGTGGAACCACCGGGTGAACAGGCCCGCCACCAGCGCCACCGCGGTCTGCAGGATCCACACGCCGCCCAGCAGCTGCATGTTGATCGCCGCCTGCTTGTCCATCACCAGCACGAACGCCAGCGCGCCGACCTTCACCAGCAGCGAGGCGATCTTCGCCACCCGGGTCTCGTCGGCCGGCGTCGCCTCCGGCTTCAGGAACTCCTTGTACACGTTGCGGGTGAACAGGTTCGCCGCCGCGATCGACATGATCGCCGCCGGCACCAGCGCACCCACCCCGATCGCCGCGAACGCCACGCCCGTGAACCAGCTCGGGAACATGTCCGCGAACAGCTGCGGCACCGCCAGCTGCGCGTTGAACTTCTTGTCGCCCCGGCTCACCCCGGCGGCGATCGCCATGAAGCCCAGCAGCGCCAGCAGGCCCAGCATCAGCGAGTACGTCGGCAGGATCGCCATGTTGCGGCGCACCGTGTTGCGGGACTTCGCCGCCAGCACGCCCGTCACCGAGTGCGGATACATGAACAGCGCCAACGCCGACCCGAACGCCAGCGTCGCGTACTGCCACTGCGAGGCCGTCGCGATGATCAGCGACCCCGTCGGCTTCGAGCCGTCCGCCGGCGGGGCGAACTTGTGCGCCGCCGCGTCGAAGATGTGCCCGTAGCCGCCCAGCCGCATCGGGATGTAGATCACCGCCACCAGGATCACCACGTACACCAGGGTGTCCTTGACGAACGCGATCAGCGCCGGCGCCCGAAGACCCGACGAGTACGTGTACGCCGCCAGCACGCCGAACGCCACGAACAGCGGCAGGTCCTGCAGGAACCAGTTGCCGCTGCCGCCCAAGCCCAGCACCGACAGCACCGCCTGGATGCCCACCAACTGCAGCGCCACGTACGGCATGGTCGCCAGGATGCCGGTCAGCGCCACCGCCACCGACAGCCCGCGCGAACCGTACCGGCCGCGCACGAAGTCCGCCGGAGTCACGTAGCCGTGCACCCGCGACACCGACCACAGCCGGGGCAGGATCAGGAACACCAGCGGGTACGCGATGATCGTGTACGGCACCGCGAAGAAACCCGCCGCGCCCGTCGCGTACACCGCGGCCGGCACCGCGATGAACGTGTACGCCGTGTACAGGTCGCCGCCCAGCAGGAACCAGGTGACCCAGGTGCCGAAGTTCCGGCCGCCCAGACCCCACTCGTGCAGGTGCTGCGCGTCGTCCGCCTTGCGCCAGCGCGCGGCCATGAAGCCCATCACGGTGACCACGACGAAGAACAGCAGGAAGACCGTCATCGCGGTCCAGTCCACGTGCTTCACGACTGCTCACCCCCGTCCGGCTGCGCCGGAACCGGCGCCGAACCGGCCGAGGCGGCCCGGCGGGCCGCCTCGTCACGGCGCAGCAGCAGGTACGCGGAGGTGGTGAACACCGCCGACACCGGCACCCACATCAGCTGGTACCAGTAGAAGAACGGCATACCGCCGAGCGACGGCTCGGCCTTGGCGTACGAGGGCACCCACAGCACCACCACGATCGGCACCAGCAGGCACAGGCCCGCCAGTACCCGGGCGGGAGAGACCGCGGGCAGCGCGCCCGCGGATGGCGATTGAGACGACACGAGCGGCTCCCGGATGACGAGGAGTCACCTCACTGGCGCCGCACCGCACATCGCTGTGCGTCCGCCGAGCAGCACCTTCGGTGATCGAAAGGTCTCCGCGAGAGTAGGGCAGGGGAGTGACTTGTGTCACTACCCTGTCAACTACGCGTTACTCGACGGGTCGTACCCGCCCGGCTATTCGGGCCGCTGCAACCTCGTCGTGCTGTGCTTGTCCCGGAGCTGCGAAGGACGGCTACTCGGGCCGCTGCAACCTCGTCGTGCTGTGCTTGTCCCGGAGCTGCGAAGGACGGCTACTCGGGCCGCTGCAACCTCGTCGTGAACTTGTACCTGTCCCCGCGATAGATCGACCGCACCCACTCGACCGGCGCGCCGTCCGCGTCGAAGGAGTGCCGGGAGAGCTGGAGCATCGGCAGGCCCAGGTCGGAGCCGAGCAGGCCGGCCTCGCGCGGGTTGGCGAGGGTGGTCTCGATGGTCTCCTCGGCCTCCGCGACCGTCACGCCGTAGACCTCGCGCAGCGCGGTGTAGAGCGAGTTGTGCTTGGCGAGGTTGCGGCGGAGCGCGGGGAAGCGCTTGGCCGACAGGTGCGCCACCTCGATGGCCATCGGGTCGCCGTTCGCGAGCCGCAGGCGCTCGATCCGCAGGACGCGCCCGCCGGGCTTGATGTCCAGCAGCGGGGCGAGCCGCTCGTCGGCGGAGATGTACGCGACCTCGACCAGCCGGGAGGTCGGTTCCATGCCCTGGGCGCGCATGTCCTCGGTGTACGAGGTCAGTTGCAGGGCCTGCGCGACCTTCGGCTTGGCGACGAAGGTGCCTTTGCCCTGGATGCGCTCCAGCCGGCCCTCGACCACCAGCTCCTGCAGGGCCTGCCGGACGGTGGTGCGGGAGGTGTCGAACTGGGCGGCGAGCGCCCGCTCCGGCGGCACCGGGGTGCCGGCCGGCTGGGTCTCGGTCAGTTGCAGCAGGTGCCGCTTCAGGCCGTAGTACTTCGGCACCCGGGCCGTGGTGGTGGCAGGGCCGGTCTGGGTCGGCACCGTGGAGCCCTCGGCGAGCGCCGAATCCCTGTCGCCACTCATGGCAGCTCTCACTCCTCGTTGGAGGTGGTCCTTAACGGACCCCTAAGTCCTATGTAACAGCACATGTTTGCACGCGCGGGGAAGCCTGCGGGAGCGCCTGGGGTCAAACCGGCATGCGACGGGCCCGGAACGGAGCGCGTGGCGCCCGTCCGGGCCCGTACCCGAGTGTCTCAGCCCGCGGTGGCCGCGGTCACCGCGAGTCCGGCCAGCGCCTCCGCCGCGGCGATCGCGCAGACCCGCGAACCGCCGTACGTGGCAAGGGTGGTGACGCCGGACGGGGCGAACAGTTCGGCCAGTCCGTGGCCGGTGCCGATCTCCACCACGACGGCGTCCGGGCGGTGCTCCACCAGGGCGAGCGCGGCCCGGCGCATCCAGGAGTGGCGGTGCACGTCGCGCACCACCAGCACCAGCGGACGGCCCACCGCGGCGCCGAGCAGCGGAGCGGTGTCGATCTCGGCGTCCTCGGCGGCGACGGCCACGTGCAGCAGGCCGGAGCCCTCGGTGACGGTGGCCGGCGGGGAGACCCGGCTGGAGGTGGTGCCGGGGACCAGCTCGGCCAGCGGGCCGGCCACGCCCCACGGGGTGTCGTCGCCGGCCGCGATGTTCGCGCCGGGGGAGAACTCGACCACGTGCGGGATCCCGCCCAGCGGGCGCAGCCCGCCGGTGATCCGCAGCGCCCGGCGGGCGGCGGTCAGGCCGACGCCGACCTCGCCCTGCCGGCCGACCAGCGACGCCCGCAGGTCGGCGGACCAGCGGGCCACCGTCCGGTTGCGCTCGGCGGCCTCGTGCAGGCGCTCGGCGGACAGCCGGCCCTCGCGGACCGCCCAGACCAGCGCGTCGCGCAGGTACACGAAGGCGTCCTCGTCCTGCAGACCGCCGCCGACGCAGATGGTGTCGGCGCCGGCCGCGATCGCCCGGACCGAGCCGGCCGCGACGCCGTGGGTGCCGGAGATGGCGCCCATCTCGATGCCGTCGGTGACGATCAGCCCGTCGAAGCCGAGCTCCTCGCGGAGCAGGCCGGTGAGGATGCGCTGCGACATGGTGGCGGGCAGCTGGGCGTCGTAGGCGTCGAACAGGATGTGCGCCGTCATGATGCTCTTCACGCCGGCCGCGATGGCGGCCTTGAAGGGCAGCAGGTGCTGGCCGAACTGGTCGGCGGCCAGGTCGATCCGGGGCAGCCCGAGGTGCGAGTCGCCGGCGGTGTCGCCGTGGCCGGGGAAGTGCTTGGCGCAGGCCGCGACGCCCGCGGACTGCAGGCCGCGGACGTACGCGGCGGTGTGCCGGGCCGCCAGGTCGCCGTCGCCGCCGAAGGCGCGGACGCCGATCACCGGGTTGTCGGGGTTGGAGTTGACGTCCGCGTCGGGCGCGTAGTTGAGGTTCACGCCGACGCTGGCCAGGTCGAACCCGATGGAGCGGGCGACCCGCTCGGTGAGGTCGGTGTCGTCGACCTCACCGAGCGCCAGGTTCCCCGGGTAGGACGAGCCGCTCGTCACTTCGAGGCGGGTGACGTCGCCGCCCTCCTCGTCGGTGGCGATCAGCAGCTCGCCGTTGAGCGCGTACATCTCGGCGTTCAGCGCGGCGACCTGCTGCGGGGTGCGGATGTTGCGGCCGAACAGGGCGACGCCGCCGAGTTCGCCGTCGCCCAGTCTGCGGCGCAGCCACTCGGGCGCGGTCAGACCGGCGAAGCCGGGCTGCAGGACCGCTCCGGCGTCGCGCAGGAGCGAGGCGCTTTCCGTACCGGGCATCGCCATGGTTCCTTCCCTGGGGGTGGAGGTGCTTCAGGTGCGATCGGGGGGTGTGGAAGGGGACTCAGCCCTTGACCGCACCGGCGGTGAGACCCGCCGACACCTTCTTCTGGAAGAACACGAACAGGATGATCACGGGCAGCGAGACCAGCAGACCGCCGGCCATCTGCGAGCCGTAGTCCGCACCCCGGGTCGGGGTGGTGGAGTAGAAGGTCAGCCACATCATCGAGGTCTTGGCGCCGCTGCTGGCGAGCAGCGTGTTGGCGACGATGAACTCGTTCCACGCCTGGATCCAGCTGTAGACACCGGTGGTGATCAGGCCGGGCAGGGTGAGCGGCAGGATGACGCGGAAGAACGCGCCCCACTGGGTACAGCCGTCGACCATGGCGGCCTCGTCCAGCTCCGCCGGAATGTTCACGATGAAGGAGCGCAGCGTCCAGATCACGTACGGCACGGTGAAGACCAGGTACGCGAGGATCACACCGAACAGCGAGCCGGTCATGCCGGCCTTGTTCATCACCACGAACAGCGGAATGATGATCGCCAGCAGCGGCACCATCTGGACCACCAGCATGGTGACGATGAAGAAGCTGCGGCCGCGGAACTTGAACCGGGCCACCGCCACGGCGGCGAGGAAGCCGACGGCCAGGCCGAGCAGCATGGCGCCGACCGTGATGATCAGGGTGTTCTGCAGCGAGGGCAGGAACTCCTTGTCATCGAAGATGGTCTTGTAGCTGTCGAACGAGAAGGCCGACGGCCAGAAGGTCGGGTCCTGGGAGATCAGGTCCTTGTTCGTCTTGAACGTGGTGAGGATCATCCAGTAGATCGGGAAGGCCATCACCAGGGCCACGCCCATGGCGACGGTGTTCCAGACCCCCGTCATGACGGGGTTGCGGCCGATGGTGCGGACCTTGGCCTTCTTCTGCTTCTTCGGCTTTGCGGCCTCGGGCGCCAGTGGCGGCCCGGACGGGTGCGTGGTCGTCGCGGTCATCGCTCGTTGGCTCCGATCTTCAGCATCTGGCGGATGTAGTACACGAGGACCGCCAGCATCATGAGGATCATGACGATCGAGATCACCGAGCTCTCGCTGTAGCGCGAGCGGACGATGCCGTTCATGTACAGGTAGGTGCCGATGGTCCAGTAGCCGGGCTCGGGCGAGGCGTTGCGCAGCGCGTAGATCTGCGCGAAGACCTGGAAGTCCCAGATGAAGCTCAGTGCGGCGGAGATCATCAGGAACGGCCGGATGACCGGGATGGTCACGTGCCGGAAGACCTGGAAGCCGGAGGCGCCGTCCAGGCGGGCGGCCTCGGTCAGCTCGACCGGGACCTGGGTCAGCGCGGCGTACAGGCCGAGGACCAGGAACGGCAGTGCGCCCCAGATGATGACCGAGGCGCCGACCACGTACAGGCCGACCGACGGGTCGGCGAACCAGTCGTAGTGCTTCCAGGACTCGTCACCGGTGACCAGGAAGGCCAGGTAGTCGACCACGCCGCCGTTGGAGGAGAACAGCCAGCGGAACACCTGGCCGTTGACCAGCGCGGGGATCGCCCAGACGAACATCATCACGGTGATGACGGTGACCCGGGCCCAGTTGGACACCCGGTTCAGGAGCAGCGCGATCAGCATGCTCAGCACCAGCGAGAGGACGACCAGCTCGGCGGTGAAGTAGATGGAGCGGAGCACGACCTCCCAGAACTGGTGGTCGCCGAGGATGTTGGTGTAGCCGTCGAACCCGATGTACTTCGCCAGGGAGGGGTTGACCAGGTAGGCGTACCGGTTGACGTTCTGGAACGACAGGTCGAACAGTCTGAACATCGGATACGCCAGAACGCCCACCAGCACGACGATGGCGGGCAGCAGGAGGGCGTAGGGGATGTACTGGCCGGCCGCGAAGAATCCGCGGCGCTGCGGCTTCCCCACCGGGGCAGGCCCCGACTTTCCGGACCGGGTCACGGTCTCGTTCGTAGTCACACTCATCAGGGTCCTTCCCGGGCCCGCGGTTCTGATCGGTCCTGGCGCACGGGTGGGCAGTCCGCGCGATCGCGGACTGCCCACCCCCTTCATCGGCGCTCAGTGCGGTGGTCCGCCCGGGAGCGGACTCCCGGGCCGACTGCGGAACAGCTGGGTCAGCCGTTCAGGTCCTTGACGATGGTCTCCTGGGCCTTCTTGAGCTCGGCGGCCGCGTCTCCGCCGGAGGCGATCGCACCGAAGGCGGTCTTCAGCGCGGTCTCGTCGGCACCGGACCACAGCGGCGAGTTCGGGATGAACCAGGTCGCGCCCTCGGCCGCGTCACCGGCCGCCTTGTTGGTCGGGTCGGCGGCCTTGTAGGCGGCGACCAGGTTCTTGGCGTTCGGGATGGCGAACTTGGCGAGCGCGGTCTGCTGCGCGGTGTTGGTGTAGATCTGCAGGAAGGTCGCGCCCAGGCCGGCGTTGGCGGCCTTGGCCGGAACGGCCAGGTCGGAGCCGCCGAGGAAGGCCGGGGTCGGCGCGCCGGCCGCAGCGCCCGGGAGGGCGATGGTGGCGAGCTTGTCCTTCAGCGCCGGGTCACCGGTCTTCGGGTCGGCGACGGAGGTGACCTCCCAGCCGTTGCCGATGATGGCGGCGATGTTGCCCTTGGCCATCAGCGCGTCCTGGGTGGCCTCGTCAGTGGTGGTGCCACCGACCGAGTACTCCTTCTGCAGGTCGTTCCAGGTCTTGACGCCCTCGACGAACTTCGGGTCGGTCAGGTTGCCGGTCCACTTCTCGCCGTCCTTCTTGGCGATGACACCCTTGACACCGAACTGGCCGGCGCCGAAGGAGACCGCCGAGTACCAGTTCTGGCCCGGCATGTAGAGCGCGGAGAAGTTCGGGACGTTGGCGTTGGCGGCCTTGACCTTGGTCAGGGCGTCCTTCAGCTCGGCCAGGGTGGTCGGGGCCTGGGCGACACCGGCGGCCTCGAACAGGTCCTTGCGGTAGATCAGGACGCGGGCGCCGGCGTAGTACGGAACGGCGTAGGTCTTGGAGCCGTCGGGCGACTGGCCGGAGGCGGCCAGCGAGTCCAGCCACTTGTCCGAGTTGTCGAACTGGCTCTTGACACCGGTCAGGTCGGCGAAGGAGCCGGCCTCGATGTACTTGGCGACCTGGGTGTTACCGAGCTCCAGCGCGTCCGGGCCACCGGAAGCGGCCAGGGCGGTGTCGAGCTTGGTGGTGTAGTTGGTCCAGGTCTGCCACTGGATGTCGACCTCGGCGCCGGTCTGGGCGGTGAACTCCTTCTTCGCCGCCTCGACGACGTCCGGCCAGCCCTTCTGGGCGTCTTCCATCAGCCAGACGGTGATCTTCTTGCCCTTGCCGTCCTTGCTGAGCGCGAAGCCCTTGCTGTCACCACCGCCGGAGCTGGACGAAGACGAGGAGCAAGCCGAGGCGACCAGCACGGTGGCAATAGCGGCCACGGCTGCGATCTTGCGGTTCAAACCATCCTCCAGAGGGATGAGCAAGGTGAGGCACCGGGCTGCCGGGCCATGGGCCCTGAAGCTGCGTCGTGCCGTTTGGGGGAACGTCACCGGATGACACGGACGCGAACTGCCGGGGCAGGCGGGCCGATCCGTGAGGTGGAGTAGACCATTGGTTTAGACCAACGCCTGGAGATTGGCATGGACCAATGACGAGCGTCAAGGGATCGAAGAGTGCATGCACAAGCCGTTATCAACGCTTGACTCGGCCGTGTTGGACTGGACCAAGTCGGGGGCGGATCCGGATATGGCGGGACGAATCGGCCATCCCGGAACCTTTGCCTCCGGTTGCTCAACGTGGCCTGAAGTGCACCTTAAGTGAGCCTTAAGCGGCATACCCGGCCCGGTATTGACGTGAGCGGGGCAGAACCAGCAACGGATCGACAACAAGCGGGACTTGTAATCATCACGTGCGTTGACGGTGCAATTGGTCTAAGCCAGTATCCGAAGCGCTGGTCTGTACCACTCGCGCAGACCTCCCCGCACCACATTCGGAGGATTCGCGTGAAGCGTCAGGTACTGGCCACGCTCGGCACTGCCGTCCTGCTGGCCACCGCCGTCGGCTGCTCGTCCGGCGGAAAGTCGGCCGCCCCCGCCGGCACTGTCGACCCGAAGAGCGTCACCGGCACCGTCACGGTCTGGCTCATGGACGACGCGCAGAAGAGCTGGCCGGAGCTGGTGCAGCAGGTCAACGACGAGTTCGGCGCCAAGTACCCGAACGTCCAGCTGAAGCTCAGCTACCACACCTGGAAGGACAAGATCGCCGAGCTGGACGCCGCGATCGCCGCCAACCAGGTGCCCGACGTGGTCGAGCTCGGCAACACCGAGACCACGAAGTACATGGTCAACGGGGCGCTGGCAGGACTCGACCGGACCGATTTCGACAACTCCGACAACTGGATCAAGGGTCTCGCCGACACCTGCACGTACAACCAGAAGCTCTACTGCGTTCCCTACTACGCGGGCGCCCGGGTCGGCGTCTACAACGCGAAGATGTTCCAGGACGCCACCGGTTCCGCGAGCCTGCCGCAGACCGAGGAGGAGCTGACCGCCGCCCTCGACAAGGTCGCCCTGCGCTACAAGAGCACCCCCGGCTTCTCCGCGCTCTACCTGCCCGGCCCCTACTGGTACGCCGCGATGTCCTACGTCACCGCGTACGGCGGCTCGATCGCCAAGTTCGACTCCGCCGGCATCTGGCACGGAACCCTGCACGACACCAAGTCGCAGGCCGGCCTCCAGCACTTCGTCAACCTGGTGAAGACGTACAACAAGGGCGATCTGAAGGTCAACGAGGCCAAGCAGGCCGGCGTGCTCGGCCACGAGAAGGCCGCGCTGATCTACGCCAACGGCTGGGAGCTGAGCGACGCCATCGCGCCGATCACCGGCACCCCGGCGCTCAAGGACTCGCTGAAGATCGTCACCATGCCCGGCCCGAACGGCAAGCCGCTGCCCTCCTTCATCGGCGGCTCCGACCTCGCCGTCACCGCGAAGTCGCAGAACGCCGCGGCCGCCACCGACTGGGTACGGATGTTCACCAGCACCAAGTCCCAGCAGGTGCTCGCCGACAAGGACACCCTGCCCAACAACCTCACCCAGCTGGCGCCGCTGAAGAACAAGCCCGCCACCGCCGCGGCCGCCAACGCCGTCCAGGACGCCTGGTTCACCCCGGCCGCCCCCGGCTGGGGCGCGGTCGAGAAGCAGAACGTCCTGGTGAACATGCTCGACGCGATCTTCAAGGGCAAGAGCGTCGAGGACGCCACCAAGGAAGCCGACGCACAGATCGACCAGCTGATCAACAACCCGTCCTGATCCGATTTCTGTGGACCGGGTGCCGACGCACGGCCCCCGGTCCACGTAGGATCGGCACAGCACAGTTCCACTGCAGCGAGGGTGCGGTCTCGCCGCCGTTCAAGAGGTCCCCGTCGGGCGTCCCGCCCCACGGGGTAGATCCATCTCTCCACGGAGGCACACCCCGATGTCCGACCCGCAGACTGTTTCCGTACCCGGCAGGATCATGTCGGCGGAGATGGCCGAGCAGCCGGCCGTCCTGCAGCGCATCCTCGACGAGGGCGCGCCGGCGATCCGTGAGATCGCCACGCAGATCGCCGCCCGCAACCCGCGGTTCGTCCTGCTCACCGCCCGCGGCACCTCCGACAACGCCGCGCTGTACGCCAAGTACCTGATCGAGGTCCTGCTCGGCAAGCCCGCCGGCCTCACCTCGATGTCCACCACCACCGCCTACGGCGCCAAGCCGGACCTCACCGACTGCCTGGTCATCACCGTCAGCCAGTCCGGTGGCTCGCCCGACCTGGTCGCCTCCACCAAGGCGGCCCGCGAGGCCGGCGCGATCACCCTGGCGGTCACCAACAACGCCGGCTCGCCGCTCGCCGAGGTCTCCGAGTTCCACATCGACGTGCTGGCCGGGCCGGAGAAGGCCCTGCCCGCCACCAAGACCTACACCGCCGAGCTGCTCGCGCTGTACCTCTTCGTCGAGGGCCTGCGCGGCAACGACGGCTCCGCGGCGAAGGTCCTGCCGGAGCTGGCCGCCGGCATCCTGGCCCGCCAGGCCGAGGTCAAGGCGCTCGCCGAGCGCTACCGCTTCGCCCAGCGCCTGGTCATCACCTCGCGCGGCTACGGCTACCCGACCGCCCGCGAGGCGGCGCTGAAGCTCATGGAGACCACCTACATCCCGGCCTCCCCGTTCTCCGGCGCCGACCTGCTGCACGGCCCGCTGGCCATGGTCGACAACGTCTCCCCGGTCATCGCGATCGTCCCCGACGGTCGCGGCGGCGAGGCCCTGCAGCCGGTCCTCGACCGCCTGCGCGGCCGGGGCGCGGACCTCGTCGTGGTCGGCCAGCAGGACCAGGTCGACGCCGCGAGCGCCGGCTTCGCCCTGCCCGGCGGCGTGCCCGAGGAGGTCCAGCCGATCCTGGAGATCCTCCCGCTCCAGCTCCTCGCCTACGAGGTCACCATCGCCCGCGGCCAGGACCCGGACGCGCCGCGCGCTCTCGCGAAGGTCACCGAGACGCACTGACGCCTGCTGCACGAAAGGCCGCTCCCACGAGAAGTCGGTGGGGGCGGCCTTTTTTGGGAGGGGGCGGGCTGTGGAGTGCGAAACCGGGGGAGTGCGAAGACCGGGGAGGCGCGCGCGAGCGCGTGGGTTCGCGCCCTTGCAGTGCTCCGGAAAACACTACGGGCCACGGCGCCGACACAGGACCCTCAACCTGTGCGGCACCGCAGCCCGGAGCTGTATGTCGGAGGCGGGTCTCGGCCGAGAGTTGTGCGGGACTCTCGAACGACGCCTCCGACCGCGGAGCGGCCTCGCGCGGTCAGGGCAGTTGCGCGGGGGGCCTCTCCTTGGTGCACTTTCATTGTGGACTAGACCAATCCGCGTTGTCCAGGGGCTCCCCCCGATTGGTCTGGACAACGTGGGCCGTGGCGGTCGGAGATACGCTCACGGTGTGCCCTCGCTGAACGAACTCGTCCGCCGCCACACCACCCTCACCGGTGCCGACGTGGAGTGGCTGCATCTGCTGGTCTCGGAGTGGCAGTTGCTCTCCGACCTGTCCTTCGCCGACCTGGTGCTGTGGATCCCCACCTGGGACGGCATCCGCTACGTCTCGGTGGCCCAGATGCGGCCCAACACCGGCCCGACCTCGTACCAGGACGACATGGTCGGCCACCTGGTGCCCCGGGGGCGGCGGCCGTTGCTGGACGCCGCGTACGACGAGGGGCGGATCGTCCGGGAGGGCGACCCGGAGTGGCGGGAGGAGGTGCCGGTGCGGGTGGAGTCCATCCCGGTGCGACGGGAGGGCAAGGTGCTGGGCGTGATCGCCCGGAACACCAACCTGCTGACGGTGCGCACCCCGAGCCGGCTGGAGCTGACCTACCTGCAGAGCGCGTCCGACCTGGCGCAGATGATCGCCGCCGGCACCTTCCCGTTCCCGGGCGCCGAGCAGACCGACATGGACGCCGCGCCGCGGGTCGGCGACGGCCTGATCCGGCTGGACGCGGAGGGCGTGGTGACGTACGCCAGCCCGAACGCGCTGTCGGCGTACCACCGGCTCGGGCTGACCACCGACCTGGTGGGCAGTCATCTCGGCCAGGCCACCGCCGAGTTGGTGCCGCCGAGCCGCGGCAAGGTGCACGAGTCGATGGTGAAGATGGCCAGCGGCTGGGCGCCCCGACAGACCGAGGTGGAGGCGCAGGGCGGCGTGGTGACCCTGCGGACCATCCCGCTGAAGCCCAAGGGGACGCCCACCGGTTCGCTGGTGCTCTGCCGCGACGTCACCGAACTCCGGCGTCGGGACCGCGAGTTGATGACCAAGGACGCCACCATCCGGGAGATCCACCACCGGGTGAAGAACAACCTCCAGACGGTCGCGGCACTGCTGCGGCTGCAGTCCCGCCGGATGGACTCCGACGCCGGCCGGGCCGCGCTGGACGAGGCGGTGCGCCGGGTCGGTTCGATCGCCATCGTGCACGAGACGCTGTCGCAGGCGCTGGACGAGCAGGTGACGTTCGACGAGATCGCCGACCGGGTGCTGGCGATGGTGATGGAGCTGTCCCAGGACGGCCGGGTGTCGGCCCGCCGCAGCGGCTCGTTCGGCATCCTGTCCGCCGAGGTGGCCACCCCGCTGGCGATGATCCTCACCGAGCTGACCCAGAACGCGCTGGAGCACGCGTTCGGTCCGTCCGCCTCCGGCAACCTGGAGGTGAGCGCGCTGCGCGGGCGTGCGCCGGTCGGCGGCAAGGGCTGGTCGGACAGCTGGAACAGCGGGGCGCGGCCGGAGGAGTACCTGCTGATCACCGTGCAGGACGACGGCGGGGGCATGCCGGAAGGCTTCGACCCGCAGCAGGCCGGCAACCTGGGCCTGCAGATCGTCCGCACCCTGGCCACCGGTGAACTCGGCGGCAGCTTCGACATGGTGGCCGCGCCCGGCGGCGGCACCAAGGTGGTGCTGGAGATCCCCGTCCGCTGACGGCAGGTCGGGAAGAGAAACGAGGCCCTGCCGACCGGGGGGGTGGGTCGGCAGGGCCTCTCAACCCGGTCCGGCCGTCGGGGGGAGTCGGCCGGAACGGGGGCTCTGGTGTGGCGCGACGCCCGCCTCGTGTGTGTTGCACACGGTGAGCGCCACAGGTCCACAATATTGCTCTAAGTGAACAGTATCAAGTGCCTGGGCGGCTCGCGTCGTCGGCCCCGCAACTGGAGCGGGGCCCGTTCGGGAAGGCTCGGCCGGCCAAATGCGGCCGAACCCTTGATCATGGGTTGATCTGTAAGGCTTCTGACGGTGTGTCAGGCGGTGCGGGCGCGGTTGCGGGCGGCGCGGCGCTTCATCGCACGACGCTCGTCCTCGCTCATGCCGCCCCAGACGCCGGCGTCCTGGCCGGTCTCGAGCGCCCACTGCAGGCACTGCTCCATCACGGGGCAACGGCGGCACACGGCCTTGGCTTCCTCGATCTGCAGCAGAGCAGGACCGGTGTTCCCGATCGGGAAGAACAGCTCCGGGTCCTCTTCGCGGCAGACAGCGCGGTGGCGCCAGTCCATGGTCGTCCAACTCCTCCGGTCGACAGGCGGTAGCCCGCGACTCACTCGTACGGCTTGTGAATGTGAACGCTTTCACGAATCCCGCAACAGCAAAAGGGACCAAAGGCCCACCGGGCCCGGGAGGTCTTTGCTGAGAGGGGTTCGGCGATTCGAGGGACTCTGCCGCGATGTCGTCTGCGGTGTGTCCCGATCGCCATGTAGAGGTTCGCAAACCTCGAAGCCGGATACAACCCCCTTCGGCAAGAAATTTTTGATTCTTCGGTGTCGCCTACCTCACAGGCGGTACTTCTATGGAGTGAAGGGGCTCGCACGTTCGAGTGCAAGGTGAAGACCCCCTTCTGGTCACACAATCACACGCAGTGCCCGCCGTACGCCTGTGAAACTGACGCGACTCCTGTCTCCAAGGTGGTCCCCGTCGACCTGAAACGGCACAGGTTCCTGTGAAACCAAGGTGAAGTGCCTGACGTCGTGATAGGAGACGAGATGCTTCCCGGCCGGGCCTGCGGGGTTCGCGTCACCCTCTGCGGGGGCCTGTGGGCGCAGGATCTGACGGACCGTCCGGGCTGTGCGGAACGCCGTCATTCGAGTGATGCCGAAGATGTCCAGGTCGGTTTCGAAGGACGCCGAGGGGGACGGAAGGACCGGACGGGAGCCCAGAAAAGTCCAGGGAGAGGTGTTGGAGACTATGGCCATCACCATGCCCGGAACCGGCTCGCGGCCGTTGATCTCCAGCGTGATCGGACCCGAACGGCGGTGTTCACGCTCGGTGACGTAGTGCCGCAGCGCCTCCATGACATAGAGCGCGTGAGTGGATTTGCGCCCCGCCCGGCGCTGACGCTCCACCCGGCCGACGACACCCGCGTCGAACCCCAGTCCGGCAGTGAAGGTGAACCAGCGGTCCGGCTCGCCGGCGGTCAGCGCCTTGCCCAGACCGATCGCGCGCTCCCTGTGGTGCTCCAACGCGTCCAGGAGTGCGCCGGTCGCCTCCACCGGGTCGTTCGGGAGCCCCAGCGCACGCGCGAACACATTGGTCGAACCACCCGGCACCACCGCCAGCCGCGGCACCCGCTCGCCCGGCCCGTGCGCCAGCAGGCCGTTCACGGTCTCGTTCACGGTGCCGTCGCCGCCCAGCGCCACCACCAGGTCCACCGTGCCGTCCTCGGCCGCCTGACGGGCCAGATCGCCCGCGTGGCCCCGGTACTGGGTCTCCGCGACGTCCAGCTTCAGGTCGCTGCGCAGGGCATGGATCAGGACGTCCCGGGTCCGGCCACTGGTGGTGGTCGCCTTCGGGTTCACGACCAGGAGAGCGCGCATGGCGATCAGCCTACGACCCGTCCGACATAAGACGACCGTTACCCTGGCCCGGTGACCGCTGAATCCGCTACCGCCACCGCCACCGCACCCGACCGGCCCGTCCCGCTGCTCGTGGGCGCGGGTATCACCGCGCTCGAAGGCGCGGCGATGGCGGGCTGGGGGATCTACGACCTGATCTCCGGCTTCGTCGGCTCGGGCACCGACTTCGGCCGCACCGAGATGGGCGGCATCGTGCTGCTGCTGATGGGCCTGCTGCCGCTGATGGCCGGCCGCGCCCTGCTGCGCGGGCAGAAGTGGGGCCGCAGCCCCGCCGTGCTCACCAACTCCATCTGCCTGCCGGTCGCGTACTACATGTGGCAGTCCGGCGGCGGCATGGTCGCCGTCGGCGCCGCGATCGGCGTCGTCGGCCTGATCGGCATCGTCTCGCTGCTCAACCCGCGGGTCACCGCGGTGCTGTACGGCGACCGGTAGACCCACGACGACACGCAGGGCCCGCCCCCGGGTTCGGGGGCGGGCCCTGCGGCGTTCGCACGGGTCGGCTACTCCTCGACCAGCAGCTTCTCGCGCAGCTGCGCCAGGGTGCGGGCCAGCAGCCGGGAGACGTGCATCTGGGAGATGCCGACCTCGGCCGCGATCTGCGACTGCGTCATGTTCCGGAAGAACCGCAGCACCAGGATCTTCTGCTCCCGGGGCGGGAGTTGGGCCAGCAGCGGCTTCAACGACTCGCGGTACTCGACGCCCTCCAGCGCCTCGTCGGTGGCGCCCAGGGTGTCCGCCACGGCAGGCGACTCGTCGTCGCTGTCCGGGACGTCCAGCGACAGCGTGGAGTACGCGTTGGCGGACTCCAGGCCCTCCAGCACGTCCTCCTCGGAGATCCCCAGGTGCTCCGCCAGCTCGTGCACCGTGGGGGAGCGGCCGTGCCGCTGGGAGAGCTCGCTGGTCGCCGTGGTCAGCGACAGCCGCAACTCCTGCAGGCGGCGCGGCACCCGCACCGCCCAGCCCTTGTCGCGGAAGTGGCGCTTGATCTCGCCGACGATGGTGGGCGTCGCGTAGGTGGAGAACTCCACGCCCCGCTCGTGGTCGAAGCGGTCCACCGACTTGATCAGGCCGATGGTGGCGACCTGGGTCAGGTCGTCCAGCGGCTCGCCGCGGTTGCGGAAGCGGCGGGCCAGGTGCTCGACCAGCGGGATGTGCATCCGGACCAGCTGGTTGCGGATCTCCACCCGCTCCGGCGAGCCCTCCGGCAGCTCGGACAGCCGCACGAACAGGGCCCGGGCCGCCTCGCGGTCCGGCGCGCCGCTGCGGTGCCCCTGCGCCGGCACGGTCGAGCGGACGGCCTCGGCGGCGGACGCCGGGGCGGCGTTCCCCTCCTCGGGCTCGGCCGCGGGCCGCTCGGGCTTCGGGTCGGTCGGCTGGCTCATCCGGCTGGGGTCCTTCGGGAGGGCTTCGTCAGGGGTGGCGGTGCGGGCAACGCTCGCCTGCGGCGGTACGACGGCAACTGTGCGGTCCAGATCACTCACGGCGATCACCCGTTCCGTTCCGAGAAACGACACTGGTTAAGGCTGGGCCGAGGACCCGCCGCGCTTCTTGTTCAGGCTGATGGAGACGGTGTTGTCCGCGGCCACCGCGGACTCCACCTCCCCGGCCAGCGCGGAGAGGACCGTCCACGCGAAGGTGTCCCGCTCCGGGGCGCGTCCGTCGGTGGTCGGCGCGGACACGGTGACCCGCAGCGCGTCGCCCACCAGGCGGAACTCGCAGCTCAGGATCGAGCCCGGAACGGCCTGTTGGAGCAGGATCGCGCAGGCCTCGTCCACTGCGATGCGGAGATCCTCGATCTCGTCCAGGGTGAAGTCCAAGCGGGCCGCGAGGCCGGCCGTAGCCGTCCGCAGCACCGAGAGGTAGGCGCCCGCCGCGGGCAGGCGGACCTCAACGAAGTCCTTCACTCCGGGCTCGCCGTCGATCTGGGACACCCTCACCTCCTGGATGAAGCTCGGTGCTCGGGGCCCGGAGGCCCCGGCGCCACCACTGGCATTGGTTCAACTGCCTTGTGCCCCGAGACGTTACCGCGCTCGGGGTCGGTCTGTCGTGATCTCCGTCCACCGTCACGGGAACGAGGGATCAGAGTTCGAACGGGACTGCGCTCAGCGGGGCGTGGAGCCCAGCTCGACGAGCGCGTCGTCGGTGAGCCGGAAGACCGTCCACTCGTCCATCGGGACCGCGCCCAGGGACTTGTAGAAGCCGATCGACGGCTCGTTCCAGTCCAGCACCGACCACTCCATCCGGTGGTAGCCGCGCTCCACGCAGATCCGGGCCAGTTCGGTGAGCAGCGCCTTGCCGTGGCCGCCGCCGCGCTTGTCGGGGGAGACGTACAGGTCTTCCAGGTAGATGCCATGAGTGCCGCGCCAGGTCGAGAAGTTGCGGAACCACAGCGCGAAACCGGCCGGCACGCCCGACTCGTCCTCGGCGATCAGGCCGAACAGCGCCGGGTGCTCGCCGAACAGCGCGTCGTGCAGCTGCTCCTCGGTGGCCCGGGCCTCGTGCAGGGCCTTCTCGTAGTCGGCGAGCTCGCGGATCATGGCGTGGATGACGGGGACGTCGGCGGGAGTCGCATTGCGGATCATACGATCGAGCGTACTCATCTCCCCCCTCCTTCCGGAAAGGTCCGTCGCCCGGGAAATTGCTGTATGCCCGGGACGAACCCCGGAAAACCCCGACCCGGCGGGCGCGCCCGGTGCGGGCGGCGGGTGCGGGCGGCGGGTGCGGGCGTTCGGTGCGGCGGCGGGGAAACGCGGAGCCCGGCCGCCGGCGCCCCCGGGCGGGGCGGTGGCGGCCGGGCTCCGGCACGCTGAACTGGCGCGGCGTCAGGCCTTCTTGGTCTCCCAGAAGATGCCGTCGATCTCGGCGATCAGGTCCAGCAGGGCCTGGCCGGTCGCCGGGTCGGTGGACGCCTTGGCGGCCGAAGCGGCCTTGCCCGCACGGTTGAACAGGTCGTGCAGGCCCGGGTAGGCCTCGAAGTGCGGGGCCTTGAAGTAGTCGGTGTGCAGCACCGAGAGGTGGTGCTTGACCAGCTCGGCGCGCTCCTCCTTGATGACGATCGCGCGAGCGCGGAACTCGGCGTCCTCGTTGGCCTGGTACTTCTCCTGAGTGGCCTTCACGGACTCGGCCTCGATGCGGGCCTGAGCCGGGTCGTACACGCCGCAGGGCAGGTCGCAGTGCGCGTGGGCGGTGACCCGCGGAGCAAACAGACGAGAGAACATGGGGGTCCTTCCTTAGATCGTCTTCCCGGGCCCGACATTACCCTCACGGCGGGCCGAATTCGCCGTCGCCCCGGGGGCCTAGGGCAAAAGAAGGAGTGGGAATCGTGCGATATGGGACACCGCTCGGCGTGGCCGACATCGCCGGACCGTCGATGCGCCGGCTGCTGGCCGACGGCGACCGGGTGCTGGTGCGCTACGGCGCGCCACTGCGGCCGGGTGCGATCGCGCTGTTCCGGCATCCGCTGCAACAGGACCTGCTGGTGGTGAAGCGGGCGGTGGGCCGCCGTCCGGGCGGCTGGTGGATGCTCTCCGACAACCCGCTGGTGCGCACCGACAGCCGCGAATACGGCGCGGTGCCGGACGAGTTGGTGCTCGGCCGGGTGCTGCTGCGGCTGGCGCCCCGGCCGGCCTGGCTGGCCCCCGGACGCCGGCTGGAGCGCGCCCTGCGCGGCCGCCCGGCGTGGCTGGCCGAACGGCTGGGCGTCAGCGCGCCGGTGGAGACGGAGCTCTGACGGCCGCTCAGTCCTGTGCGGTCGCGGCGGCCGAGGCGCGCAGCGCCTCCTGGCGCTTGCGGGCCCGGTAGGCGGCCACGTTGGCGCGGGTGGCGCAGCGGTCCGAGCAGTAGCGGCGGGAGCGGTTGGTGGAGGTGTCCAGGTAGGCGTTGCGGCAGGGCGAGGCCTGGCAGATGCCGAGCCGGTCGACGCCGAGCTCGGTGAGGTGGATGGCCAGCCCCATGCAGGCGACCGCGGCGTAATTGGCGGCGGCGGTGGGCGCGTTGTCGGCCAGGTGCAGGTGCCAGTTGGGCCGGCCGGTGTCGTCCAGGTCGTCGTGGCCGGAGACCAGCGGGCTGACGGGGTACTCCACCATCAGGCTGTTCAGCAGGTTGACGGCGCGGACGTCCTCGCTCTCGGCGGCGGCCTCGAAGACGCCGCGCAGCCGGGTGCGGACGCCGCGCAGCCTGGGCAGGTCCGACTCGTCGGCGAGCGCGGAGGCCCGGGCCGAGGTGGTGCCGAACAGGGCCCGGACGGCGTCCACCGAGGTGAGGTCGTCGGTGCCGCGGGCCGGCTCCTCGCTGTTGACCAGCCGGACGGCGAAGTCGGCGTACGAGGCGAGATCCACGGGGGTCCTTCCAGGGGGGGTGTAACGGGCTGAAGGACTCCAGGGTATTACAGCGGGCACGAGAGCCCTGCGGGCGCGAAAGCGGGCGGGCGCGGGGAACTGAGCGACAAGCGCAAGTCACGTCCGCAAGGTCGCGATCACGTGCAGGTCATTGTCCTGCGTCGCGATCTTGCGGACGTGGCGCGTTCCCCCTCGCGCAGTTCCCCGCGCCCCTGGTTGTGCGTTGTCAGAGCACCTTGGAGAGGAATGCCCTGGTGCGCTCGTGCTGCGGGTTGGTGAGCACCTCGCGCGGGTGGCCGGACTCGACGACCACGCCGCCGTCCATGAACACCAGGGCGTCGCCGACCTCGCGGGCGAAGCCCATCTCGTGGGTGACCACGATCATCGTCATGCCCTCCTCGGCCAGGCCGCGCATGACGTCCAGCACCTCGCCGACCAGTTCGGGGTCGAGCGCCGAGGTGGGCTCGTCGAACAGCATCAGCTTGGGCTGCATGGCCAGCGCCCGGGCGATCGCCACCCGCTGCTGCTGGCCGCCGGAGAGCTGGGTGGGGTAGTTGCGGGCCTTGTCGGACAGTCCGACCCGCTCCAGCAGGGCCATCGCCCGTTCCTTGGCGGCGGCCCGGTTCTCCTTCTTGACCTGCACCGGCGCCTCGATGACGTTCTCCAGTGCCGTCATGTGCGGGAACAGGTTGAACCGCTGGAACACCATGCCGATGTCCCGGCGCTTCAGCGCGACCTCGCGGTCCTTCAGCTCGTACAGCCGGTCGCCGCGCTGCTGGTAGCCGACCAGCTCGCCGTCGACGTACAGCCGGCCGGCGTTGATCTTCTCCAGGTGGTTGATGCACCGCAGGAAGGTGGACTTGCCGGAGCCGGACGGGCCGACCAGGCAGAACACCTCGCTCTGCTTGACCTCCAGGTCGATGCCCTTGAGCACCTCGACCTGGCCGTACGACTTGTGCACGCCCTCGGCCTTGACCATCGGGCGGTCGTCGACCGCCACCGGCGCCTTGGTCAGGTCGGTCATGCCTGGCTCCCTTCGTCCGTCACCGCGGCGGGCTTGCGGGCGGAGGAGCCGCCGAGCAGGGCCCGCAACCGCTGGATCGGGGTGGGTGGCAGCGTCCGGTTGGCGCCCCGGGCGTAGTGCCGCTCGATGTAGTACTGGCCGACCGTCATGACCGAGGTCATCAGCAGGTAGTAGATGGAGACCGCGATCAGCACCGGCACGGTCTGGAAGGTGCGGGCGTAGATGTCGTGGCCGGCGGTGAACAGCTCGACCAGCGCGATCACCTGGACCAGCGAGGAGTTCTTCAGCATCGAGATGGTCTCGTTGCCGGTCGGCGGGATGATCACCCGCATCGCCTGCGGCAGCACGATCCGGCGCATGGTGGCGGCCTTCGACATGCCGAGCGCGTGGGCGGCCTCGGTCTGGCCCTCGTCCACCGACTGGACGCCGGCCCGGACGATCTCCGCCATGTACGCGGCCTCGTTCAGCGCGAGGCCGAGCAGGGCGGCGGTGAACACCGGGACGAGGGTGTTGGCGTCCTCGGAGAAGAAGGACGGGCCGAACGGGATGCCGATCGACAGCTTCGGCCACAGGTAGCCGATGTTGTTCCAGAACACCAACTGCACCAGCAGCGGGGTGCCGCGGAAGATCCAGATGTAGAACCAGGCGGTGCCGGACAGCACCGCGTTGCCGGACAGCCGCATGACGGCCAGCAGCACGCCGCCGACCACGCCGATCACCATCGACAGCACGGTCAGCTCGATGGTCACCCAGATGCCGTGCAGCACGGTCCGGTCCTGCATGGTCTGCCAGACCACGTCCCACATGAAGGCGGGGTTGTAGATGAGGGTGTGCAACAGCATCGCCGCGAGGACGGCGATGACCGCCACTCCGGCCCAACGTCCGGGGTGGCGGACCGGGACGGCCTTGATGGCCTCAGGCCGTCCCGATGTCACCGACCCCTGGTCGGTCTTGTTCACGTGATTACCTCGGCAGGGGTTCGGGCGGCAGGGGGTCAGCTCTTGGCGGCGTTGATCTCGGAGGTGGTGACGGCGCCCGCGGAGACGCCCCACTTGTCGAGGATCGTCTTGTAGGTGCCGTCGGCGATCAGCGCGGTGATCGCGCCCTGGACGGCCTTGGTCAGCTCGCTGCCCTTGTTGACGATCGCGCCGTAGGGGGCGGAGTCGTAGGTGTCGCCGAGCTTCTCCAGCTGGCCGCCGGTCTGCTTCAGCGCGTAGTCGATGACCGGGGAGTCGGCGAGCATCACCTGCTCGCGGCCGGCCATCAGGGACTGGGTGACGTCCGTCTGGAGGGTGAACTTGTCGCCGTCGTTCGGGATGGTCGGCTTGCCGGCCTTGACGCAGTCCGGGTTGCGGACGTCCTTGATCTCGTCGGCCTGGGTGGTGCCGGTCTGCACCGCGACCTTCTTGCCGCACAGGTCCTTGGGGTCGATCTTGGCCGGGTTGCCCTTCTTCACGGCGGCGGCGGAGCCCGCGGTGAAGTAGGTGATCATGTCGACGGTGGCCTCCCGCTCCTTCGTGTCGGTGAAGGAGCTCATGCCGAGCTGGTACTTGTTCGACGTGATGCCCGGGATGATCGAGGTGAAGTCGGCGTTCTGGACGTCCGCGGTCAGGCCGAGCTTCTGGGCGATGGCGACCGCTAGGTCGATGTCCATGCCGACGATCTTGCCGCTCTCGTCCTTGAACTCGTTGGGCGCGTACGACGCGTCGGCGGCGACCACGAGCTTGCCGGAGGACTTCACGTCGGCCGGGAGCAGGGCGGCCAGCGCGGGGTCGGCGGACGCGGCCGGGACGGCCTGGGTCGGTATGGCCGCGGGGCCCGCGGCACCGGCCGAGCCGGACGAGGCGGTGTTGCTGCCGCACGCGGTGAGGAGCAGGGAGCCGGTGGCGAGGACGGCGGCAGCGGCGATGAGCCGGGTGCGCTGGGTGCGAGCAGTCATGAGGGGGATCTCCTCCTGGGGGTCGGACGGGTCTGCGCCGCGGGGGGAGCGGTGCGGTACAGCGGGGTCGGTGCTCTCGCCACCCTCCGCCGAGGTGACAGGTGGATCCGATGTGTGGGGAATCCTGCCACCGTGCACGGCCGATCGGACCTCGGATCAGATCAAAATCGGATAACAGGACCACCATGTGTCCGCTATTCGGACCATTATCCTAGCCATGTCACATTGCGCATAAGTATGCACCTTGGGCGTGTCGGGGCCCGGAACCGCCACCGGTCCGGGCCCGTCCCCACGCGGCCCGGTCAGAAGCCGCCGTTCACCACCGCGTTCTGCGCCGCACCTGCGGACAGGCCCCACTTCGAAAGGATCTTGTCGTACTCACCGCTGCGGATCACCCGGTCGAGCGCCTTCACCAGGGTGTCCCGCAGCACCGTGTCCTCCTTGGACAGCACGATGCCGTACGGCCCCGCCTGCATCTGCTCGCCCGTCACCTGGAACTGCGCCCCACCGCGCCCCTGCTGCGCCGCGTACGCCGCGGCGGGCGTGTCACTCAGGTCCGCGGCCGCCTTGCCCTGCGCCACCAGCGCCAACGCCTGGTCGTCGGTGTCGGTCTCCTGCACCGTCAGCTTCTTGTGCGAGGACTTCTCGCACACCCCCGCCTGACGCTCCGCCAGCGTCGCCTGAACGGTGCCGCGCTGCAGCGCCACCGTCCGCCCGCACAGGTCGTCCAGCGTGGTGATCTTCTGCGGGTTGCCCTTGGCCACCACGATCGAGGTGCCGGTGACGAAGTAGTCCACGAAGTCGACGCCGGAGTTCATCTTCATGCCCTTGGCGTCGGTGCCGTCCCGGCGCTGCAGGTTGTCCGTCACACCGGCCATCACCACGTCGAACTGGTGGGCCTGCAGCCCCATGAACAGCTTGTCGAACGGCACCTGGGAGAACTCCACCCGCACCCCCAGCACCCCGCCCAGCGCGTTCGCCAGGTCCACGTCCAGGCCGTCCGGCTTGCCCGCGGCGTTCTTGAACCCGATCGGGGCGTACCCCAGGTCCGTGCCGATCCGCAGCACCCCCGTGCTGCGCACCTGCTCGGGCAGCTGCCCGTGCAGGTCGGGGGCGGCCGGGCCGCCCGAGGAAGAGCTGCCGCACGCGGTCAGCAGAAGGGACCCGGCCGCCGCAGCGATGCCGAGGCGCTGTCTTGCAGCGGAACCGGAGGAGAGGGAGGCGAACGACATGACACGTGCTCCTGTGGGAGAGGTGGTGCGGTCCTCCTCCGCCGGGCACGGGCGCACCAGGGTGTGCGCGACCGCACGACGGCGGCGGGAGATGCCGGACAGCGCCGAAAGGGCGGGGGAACGTCCGGACAACGGTGGTCGAACCCCGGATACTGCCATCCCTCCCGGACGACCCCGGTGGCGGGTGTGTCAGAATCTGGTAACGGGTGACCCCCGACGCAGAACTCAGACCGCCGGTTCGCCACAGGGCCGGAGGTGCGCAGGAACGGAAGCCGTCACCGGCTCCGTATCCGAGGCACCAGCTCCCACACGTGTCTGCGTTCACTCCTGCGAGTGCCTGCGGACCCCTCGCTTCGGGGGCCACGCGGAACAAGACGGACCCGGTGCAAGGTGCGATGCCGGCGTCCCGACGAAACAGCGCAGAACACCTAAACCCTCATTCGAGGGCGCCCGCCCGACGGCAGCGCCCCGACCCGGCCACGGGTACGCCGACCACGGCGTGCCCGTCCTTCGCGCACCGGCGCGCGAACGGGTCGAAGTCCGTCGGAAGCGCCTTCGCCGATATGACGAAGAGGTCATTGTGGCAGCGGAGATCATCACCGAAACCCAGAGCACGGACGACCCGGTCGACGCCGTCTTCGCGCTGCACCGCGGCGGCAAGATGGAGATCCGGGCGACCGTCCCCGTGCGCGACGCGGACGACCTGTCCCTCGCGTACACCCCCGGCGTGGCCCGGGTCTGCACCGCCATCGCCGAACAGCCCGCGCTGGTCAACGACTACACCTGGAAGGCCAACACCGTCGCCGTCGTCACCGACGGCACCGCGGTGCTCGGCCTCGGCGACATCGGCCCCGAAGCCTCGCTGCCCGTCATGGAGGGCAAGGCCATCCTGTTCAAGCAGTTCGGCGGCGTGGACGCGGTGCCGATCGCGCTGGCCTGCACCGAGGTCGACGAGATCGTCGAGACCGTGGTTCGGATGGCCCCGTCCTTCGGCGGCGTCAACCTGGAGGACATCGCCGCCCCGCGCTGCTTCGAGATCGAGAAGCAGCTCCAGGAGCGCCTCGACATCCCCGTCTTCCACGACGACCAGCACGGCACCGCGATCGTCACCACCGCCGCGCTCTGGAACGCCGCCAAGGTGACCGGCCGCGAGATCGGCGACCTCCGCGCCGTCATCTCCGGCGCCGGCGCGGCCGGCATCGCCATCGCCAAGATGCTGGTCGCCGCCGGCATCGGCGACGTCGCCGTCTGCGACCGCCGCGGCGTGGTGCACGAGGGCCGCGGCGACCTCACCGACGTCAAGGCGGAGATCGCCGCGCTCACCAACCGGACCGGCCGGAAGGGCAGCCTCGCGGACGCCCTGAACGGCGCGGACGTCTTCATCGGCGTCTCCGGCGGCACCGTCCCCGAGGAGGCCGTCGCCACCATGGCGCCCGGCTGCTTCATCTTCGCGATGGCCAACCCCACGCCGGAGATCCACCCCGAGGTCGCCCACCGCTACGCGGCCGTCGTGGCCACCGGGCGCTCCGACTTCCCGAACCAGATCAACAACGTGCTGGCCTTCCCGGGCATCTTCGCCGGCGCGCTGTCGGTCCGGGCCAGCCGGATCTCCGAGGGCATGAAGCTCGCCGCCGCGAAGGCCCTGGCGGGCGTCGTCGCGGACGAGCTGACCGCACAGAAGGTCATCCCGTCCCCCTTCGACGAGAGGGTCGCCCCGGCGGTCACGCGGGCCGTCGCGGCGGCGGCGAAGGCGGAGGGGCTCGCGCGGCTGTAGGAGCACAGGGGCGCGGGGAACTGCGCGACAAGCGCCGACCCGTCCGTGAGGTCGCGATCAACGGCAAGTCATTGCCCGCGTCGCGACCTTGCGGTTGGGGGCCTTCCGCTTCGCGCAGTTCCCCGCGCCCCTGGTTGTGCTCTCCCTGGTTGTGCTCTCCGCGTCCGCGCAGGTTCGCACCCGCCCGCGTGCGCAATATGCGTCGTCTCACAGTGAGTCGTGGTTAACAGCCGGGCGGCCGCAGGGCTATGGTCCGGGCATGTTTGCTGCCTATGCCGCCCGTATCAGTCCTGACGATCCGTTGAGCGCGCTGGAGTTGGGCGAGGTGCCCGAGCCCGCGGTGCGGCCTGGGTGGAGTGTGGTGACGGTGAAGGCCGCCACGTTGAACCACCATGATCTGTGGTCGTTGCGGGGGGTGGGGCTGCCGGAGGGGCGGTTGCCGATGGTCCTGGGGTGTGATGCCGCAGGCGTCGATGAGGACGGCAACGAGGTGGTGATCCACTCGGTGGTCGGGCAGAGCGGCCACGGGGTGGGACCGGACGAGCCGCGGTCGATCCTCACCGAGCGGTACCAGGGGACGTTCGCGCAGCGCGTCGCGGTGCCGACGTGGAACCTGCTGCCGAAGCCGAAGGAGCTGAGCTTCGAGCAGGCGGCGTGCCTGCCGACCGCGTGGCTGACGGCGTACCGGATGCTGTTCACCAACGCGGGCGTGAAGCCGGGCGACACGGTGCTGGTGCAGGGCGCCGGTGGCGGGGTGTCGACGGCACTGGTGGTGCTGGGGAAGGCGGCGGGCCTGCGGGTGTGGGTGACCGGCCGGGACGAGGCCAAGCGGGCCCGGGCGGTGGAGCTGGGCGCGGACGCCGCGTTCGAGAGCGGGGCCCGGCTGCCGGAGCGGGTGGACGCGGTGATGGAGACGGTGGGTGCGGCGACGTGGTCGCACTCGGTGAAGTCGCTGCGTCCGGGCGGCACGATCGTGATCTCGGGGGCGACCAGCGGGCCGAGCCCGAAGGCCGCCGAGCTGAACCGGATCTTCTTCCTGGAGCTGAAGGTGGTCGGTTCGACCATGGGTTCGAAGGAGGAGCTGGCCGGCCTGCTGGCGCTGTGCGCGAACTCCGGGGTGCGCCCGGTGATCGACTCGGTGCGGCCGCTGGCGGAGGCCCGGTCGGCGTTCGAGCAGCTGGAGCGGGGGCAGGTGTTCGGCAAGCTGGTGCTGACGCCCTGAGTCGGAGGGCCCCTGTCCGTCCAGTCAGGGGCCCTCCGGGTCTCAGCGGCGCCCGTGCAGGGCGTGGGCGGCTGCGGCCAGGGCCTGCTGGGCGCGGGCCAGGTCGGCGGCGTTGACGCCGCGGTCACGGGCGGTGTCCCGGACGTGGTCGCGGAAGCGGTCGAGCAGGCGTTCCAGTTCGCGGGCCGGGTCGCCGGACGGATCGGTGCGGGCCCAGTCCGGCAGGTCGCCGGGGGCGGCGTCCTTGTCGAGGTCGATCCGGACGGGTTCCTCGGCGGCCGGGGTGTCGGTGGAGCCCCAGCGGGCGGCGTCGGCCAGCGAGCCGAGGCCGCGGGTCAGTTCGGCCAGGCCCTCGGCGAGGCCGGTGGACCAGTCGCCGTGCGAGGTGTGCTCGCGGACCTGCTCCTCGATCCGGCGCTTGAGCCGCAGCGCCTCCTGCTGGGCGGCGGTGCGGGCGGCCTTGGACTGCTCGCGCAGCCGCTTGGCCTCGGCCTCGGCGGCCTTGGCCTGCTGCCGGGCCGCCTTCTCCTGCTCCTTGGCGCGGCGGGCCTGCTCCTTGGCCTCGGCCTTGAGGCGGGAGAACTCGTCCTTGGCGCGCTGCCAGGACTCCTTGCTCTGCCAGGGGGTGGCGAACGGGTCGCCGCCGGCGGCCGGGGTCTGCTCGGCCTGCTGCCACAGCTCGGCGCGCAGGTCCTTGGCGCTGTCCCGGACGTCCTGCCGGATGGCACCGGCGAGCTGGCCCACCGAGTCGTGGATCTCCACCTCCAGGGCCGTCAGTTCGGCCTGCCGGGAGGCGAGTTCGGCGCGCCCGGCGTCGGTCAGCCGGTAGACCTTGCGGCCGCCCTCGGTGGTGTGGCTGACCAGGCCCTCGGCCTCCAGCTTGGCGAGCCGGGGGTAGACGGTGCCCGCGGAGGGCGCGTACAGGCCGTGGAAGCGCTCCTCCAGCAGGCGGATCACCTCGTACCCGTGGCGGGGGCTCTCGTCGAGCAGCTTCAACAGGTACAGACGGAGCCGGCCGTGGCCGAACACCGGGGTCATCTCAGACCTCCTTGGTCAGGTCGAGCGGGCCGGCGGGCAGTTCCTTGGCCGGCCGGTCCTCCTCGGCGTCGGGACGGCGCTGGACGGTGACCGCACCGGTGACGGTGGTCACCTGGAGGCGGCCGGCGCCCGAGCCGAGCTGGCCGGAGAGCTTCTTGGAACCCCAGCCGCCGCCGACCTGGAGCTCGGCGAAGGCGCTGGAGAGGGTGCCGCTGGTGGTGCCGGCCTGGACCTTGGCGTCGGCGAACGAGGGCAGTCGGACGCCGACCGCGCCGGAGACGGTGGTCACGCCGATGTCGGTGGGGGTGGCGGCGTCCAGGTCGAGGGTGACCGCGCCGGACACCGAGTGGGCGCGGATCCGGGTGGCGCTGCCGGCCACCAGGGTGACCGCGCCGGAGACCGTGTTGACCTTCAGCTCGCCGGACAGGCCCTCGGCGTCCACGTCGCCCGAGACGGTGTTGGCGGAGACCAGGCCGGTCAGCCCGGCCAGCGTGGTGTCGCCGCTGGCGCCGTGCACGCCGACCTCGCCGGCGATGCCGGAGACGGTGGCGTGCGCGGAGACCGTGCCGACCTTGACCGCGGCGGCGGCCGGAACGGCCACCGTGACCTCGACCCGGCGCTTGCGGCGCAGGCCGGAGAAGTACGACTTCACGGTCTGCACGGACTTCGCGGCCTCGCCGAACTCGGCCCAGCTGAGGTCCTTGTAGCTGACGGTGAGCACGCCGTCGAGCAGGGTGACCTCCAGCGGTTCGCCCTCCAGGGCCGCCACTTCGAGGCGCGCCGGTCCCTCGGTGGGGACCACGTTCACGGTGCCGTCGACGGCCCGGACGTGCAGGATGTGCACGGCCTCGTCGAAGGTGATGGTCTCGGTGCTGTCTACCGTCCGCTGGAACATGTCCGGCTCCCCGTCCTCCCATACGCGATGTATCGCGTTGTCGTTGGTGTTTACGATATATCGCGTCGGGCGGAAGTCAAGGAGATCCGACCCCGATCCGGACCCGGAGCGCACCCCGGTCGACCCCGACCCCACCCCGAGGAACGACCCCGGGAAAGCCGACGGCCCGGTGGGCGAAAACGCCTACCGGGCCGTGCTGTCGGGACTGCGGGTCAGTCCTCGTCGTCCTCGTCGTCCAGCCGGGCCAGCCAGGTGGCCAGCCGCTCGACCGGCACCTCGAAGTCCGGGTTCAGGTCCACGAACTCCCGCAGGCGCTCGGCCAGCCACTCGAAGGTGACCTCCTCCTCGCCTCGCCGGCTCTCCAGCTCCTCGATGCCGCGGTCGGTGAAGTACACGGTTGCTCGCTCCGGTGATGGTTCTGCTACGCCGCCGCCCAGAATAGTGCGTCGCCCGGAAACGACGCGGCCCCCGCCCCCGGAGACCGGGGACGGGGGCCGACAGGGCCGGGCGGGCGTCAGCGCGTCAGAGCGCGAACACCTCGTTGACCAGGGCCTCCTGCTCGGCGGCGTGCCGCTTGGCCGAGCCGACCGCGGGGGCCGAGGAGGCCGTGCGGGCGACGCGGCGCAGACGGGCACCGCTGTTGGCGGAGCGGCCGACGACGACCTGCAGGTGGTCGACCAGGTTCATCGCGATGAACGGCCAGGCACCCTGGTTGGCCGGCTCCTCCTGCGCCCAGACGAACTGGACGTCCTCGCCGTAGCGGGCCAGCTCCTCCTGGAGCTCCGCGATCGGCAGCGGGTACAGGCGCTCGACACGGACGATCGCGGTGTCGGTGACGCCGCGCGCGGTCCGGGCCGCCTCCAGGTCGTAGTAGAACTTGCCGGAGGTGATGACCACCTTGCGCACCTGCGCCGGGTCCACCGTGCTGTCGCCGATCACCGGGCGGAACGAGCCGCTCATGAACTCGGACGCCGAGGACGCCGCAGCCTTCAGACGCAGCATCGACTTCGGGGTGAAGACGACCAGCGGCTTGTGGTGCGGGTTGTGCGCCTGCCAGCGCAGCAGGTGGAAGTAGTTCGACGGCGAGGTCGGCATCGCGACCGTCATGTTGTCCTGCGCGCACAGCTGCAGGAAGCGCTCCGGGCGGGCGGACGAGTGGTCCGGGCCCTGGCCCTCCATGCCGTGCGGCAGCAGCAGGGTGACGCCGGAGTGCTGGCCCCACTTCTGCTCGGCGGACGCGATGTACTCGTCGACCATGGTCTGCGCGCCGTTGACGAAGTCGCCGAACTGCGCCTCCCACATGACCAGCGCGTTCGGGCGGGTCAGCGAGTAGCCGTACTCGAAGCCCATCGCCGCGTACTCGCTGAGCAGCGAGTCGTAGACGGTGAAGCGGGCCTGGTCCTCGGTCAGGTACATCAGCGGGGTGTAGTCCTCGCCGGTGTTCCGGTCGATCAGCACCGCGTGGCGTTGACCGAAGGTGCCGCGGCGGGAGTCCTGGCCGGCCAGCCGGACCGGGTGGCCCTCCATCAGCAGCGAACCGATGGCGAGCGCCTCGCCGGTGGCCCAGTCGATGGTGTTGTCCTCGATCGAGGCGGCACGGCGCTGCAGCTGCGGCAGCAGACGCGGGTGCACGGTCAGCCAGTCCGGCAGGTTGACCTGCGAGGCGGCGATCCGCTTGACCATCTCGGCGGAGATGCCGGTCTGGATGGCCACCGGGAAGTCCGAGACCGGACGGCCGATCTCGGCCGGCGCCGGGGCGGTGGTGGCCTCGCGGACCTCCGCGAACACCTTCTCCAGCTGGCCCTGGAAGTCCTGGAGCGCCTGCTCCGCCTCTTCCATGGTGATGTCGCCGCGACCGATCAGCGCCTCGGTGTACAGCTTGCGCACCGAACGCTTCTTGTCGATCAGGTCGTACATCAGCGGCTGGGTGAACGACGGGTTGTCGGCCTCGTTGTGACCGCGGCGGCGGTAGCAGATGAGGTCGATGACGACGTCCTTGTGGAACGCCTGGCGGAACTCGAAGGCCAGCCGCGCGACGCGGACCACGGCCTCCGGGTCGTCACCGTTCACGTGGAAGATCGGCGCCTCGATCATCCGGGCGACGTCGGTGCAGTACATCGACGAGCGCGAGGAGGTCGGGGCGGCGGTGAAGCCGACCTGGTTGTTGACCACGATGTGCACGGTGCCGCCGGTGCGGTAGCCGCGCAGCTGCGACATGTTCAGGGTCTCCGCGACCACGCCCTGGCCCGCGAAGGCCGCGTCGCCGTGGATCTGGATCGGCAGCACCGGGAAGGTCGTGCCGCCGAAGTCCAGGATGTCCTGCTTGGCGCGGGCGATGCCCTCGACGACCGGGTCGACCGTCTCCAGGTGGGACGGGTTCGCGGCCAGCGACACCTTGATGGTCTCGCCGTCCAGGCCGGTGAAGGTGCCCTCGGAGCCCAGGTGGTACTTCACGTCGCCGGAGCCGTGCATCGACTTCGGGTCGAGGTTGCCCTCGAACTCGCCGAAGATCTTGCCGAACGGCTTGCCGACGATGTTCGCCAGCACGTTCAGACGGCCGCGGTGCGCCATGCCGATGACGGCCTCGTCGAGGCGGTGCTCGGCGGCGGCGTCGATGGTGGCGTCCAGCAGCGGGATGAGCGACTCGCCGCCCTCCAGCGAGAAACGCTTCTGCCCGACGTACTTGGTCTGCAGGAAGGTCTCGAACGCCTCGGCCGAGTTCAGCCGGCGCAGGACGCGCAGCTGCTCCTCGCGCTCCGGCTTCGTGTACGGCTTCTCCAGGCGCTCCTGCAGCCAGCTGCGCTGGGCCGGGTCCTGGATGTGCATGTACTCGATGCCGACGGTGCGGCAGTACGTGTTGCGCAGCAGGCCGAGGATGTCGCGGAGCTTCATCATCTTCTGGCCGCCGAAGCCGCCGACCGCGAACTCGCGCTCCAGGTCCCACAGGGTGAGGCCGTGCGTGGTGACGTCCAGGTCGGGGTGCTTGCGCTGCATGTACTCCAGCGGGTCGGTGTCGGCCATCAGGTGGCCGCGGACCCGGTAGGAGTGGATGAGCTCCATGACGCGCGCGGTCTTGTTGACCTCGTCGTCGTGCGTGGTGGCCACGTCGGTGGCCCAGCGCACCGGCTCGTACGGGATCCGCAGGGACTCGAACACCTCGTCGTAGAAGTTGTTCGCGCCCAGCAGCAGCTGGTGGATCGAGCGCAGGAACTCGCCCGAGGCCGCGCCCTGGATGACCCGGTGGTCGTAGGTCGAGGTGAGCGTCATGATCTTGGAGACGCCCAGGCGGGCCAGGGTCTCCGGGGAGGAGCCCTGGAACTCGGCCGGGTACTCCATCGCGCCGACGCCGACGATGGTGCCCTGGTTCTGCATCAGACGCGGCACGGAGTGCACGGTGCCGATGCCGCCCGGGTTGGTCAGCGAGACCGTGACGCCGGTGAAGTCGTCCATGGTCAGCTTGTTGGCGCGGGCCCGGCGGACGATGTCCTCGTAGGCCTGCCAGAAGCCGAAGAAGTCGAGCGTCTCGGCCTTCTTGATGGCTGCGACGACCAGCTGGCGGTCGCCGTTCGGCTTGACCAGGTCGATGGCGAGGCCCAGGTTCACGTGCTCGGGCTTCACCAGGTAGGACTTGCCGTCCTCCACCTTGTAGCTGTAGTTCATGCCCGGGTTGGCCTTCACGGCCTGAACCAGCGCGTAGCCGATCAGGTGGGTGAAGGACACCTTGCCACCGCGGGCGCGCTGCAGGTGGTTGTTGATGACGATGCGGTTGTCGATCAGCAGCTTGGCGGGCACCGCGCGCACCGAAGTGGCGGTCGGAACCTCCAGCGAAGCATCCATGTTCGACGCCACGGCCTTGGACGGGCCGCGCAACTGCACCAGCTCCGGACCCGCCGCGGGCGCCTTCGCCGGGGCGGCCGGAGCGGCGGCCTTCGGCGCGGGCGGGGCGGCGGGAGCGGCGGCCAGCGGCTGCGCGGGCGCCGGGGCAGCGGCGGCCGGAGCGGCTGCGGCCGGGGCCGGAGCCTGCGTCGCAGCCGGAGCAGCGGCAACGGGAGCGGCAACGGGGGTCGGCTGGGCGCCGACCGGAGTTGCGGCCTGGGTCACTGGAGTCACCTCGGTACCGGGCTTGTAGTCGGCGAAAAAGTCCCACCAGGCGCGATCGACCGAGGCCGGGTCCTGGAGGTACTGCTGGTAGATCTCGTCGACGAGCCACTCATTGGGGCCGAAGCCAGTGGAGCTTGCCGAGCTGGGGGTTTCTTGGTGTGGCGACACGGGGCAACCGCCCTCTTCCGCTTCCTTTTGGGATGGTGGACAGCGGGGATTAAGGCTACGCCTCCGATCAGTGATCGCGCAGTCCCCGGTGGGCAGGCGTCGCCCAGATCACATCGTCGGACCGGATTTTGGCCGGAACTGTGCGTTAGAGATGTCGGAAAGCAGGGAACTGCCGGGTCGGTCGATCGCTGCCAAACCGAGTGAAAATCGGACGAACAGGTGGTCAGAGGCGGTGCGGGACGGCCCGGGTTCGGGACCGATCGGCCCCGAACCCGGATTTGTACCGGTTCCGCCACAAACTAGGCGGCGACGCTCTTCCCGCCCGGCAGGGTGACCTCGATCCGGCAGCCCTCGCCGGCCTCCGCGACCCGGATCCGGCCGCCGTGCAGGTCCACCGCCCAGCGGGCGATCGCCAGCCCGAGGCCGGTGCCGCCGTCGCTGCCCGGGCCGAGCGCGGTCGGCGAACCGCTGCGGCCGAACCGCTCGAACACCCGCTCCCGGTCGGCGACCGGAATGCCCGGACCCTGGTCGTCCACCTCCAGCAGCAGCCCGCCGCCCTCCGCCGTCCGGGCCCGCACCGTCACGGTGCCGCCGGCCGGCGAGTGCTTGCAGGCGTTGTCCACCAGGTTGGCCACCACCTGGTGCAGCCGCTCCGCGTCCGCCACCGCCGACAGGTCGGCCGGCTGCACGTCGAGCGCCAGTCGCACGTCCTCGCGCCGGGCGTACGCGCCGCCCGCCGTCGCGCCGTCCACCGTCACGCCCCGCAGCACGCCGTCCAGGAACTCCCGTACCCGGAACGGGCGGGAGTCCAGCGGGACCACGCCGTCGTCCAGCTTCGACAGGTCCAGCAGGTGGGTGACCAGCCGGCCCAGGCGTTCGGTCTGCTCCAGTGCGGTGCCCAGGTTCTTCGGGTCCGGCTTCACCACGCCGTCGACCACGTTCTCCAGCAGGCCGCGCAGCGCCGCGATCGGCGTGCGCAGCTCGTGCGAGACGTTGGCGATCAGCTCGCGGCGGTGCCGGTCGGCGGCCTCCAGGTCGCCCGCCATCCGGTTGAAGGTGTCGGCCAGCTCGCCGATCTCGTCCCGCGAGGAGACGTGCACCCGGGCGCTGTAGTCGCCCTCGGCCATCGACCGGGCGGCCGCCGTCATGTCCCTGAGCGGCGCGGTCAGGCCGTTCGCCAGGAACTGCATGAACAGCAGCGAGGCGATCAGCGAGAAGATCATGATGATCCGGATCTGGGTCTCCGACCGGATCGCCACCACCACCATGCCGGTGGCGAGCACCACCGAGACGACCACCAGCATCGCCAGCTTGCCCTTCACCGAGCGCACCGGGTCGAACGGGCGGATGTCGGCCCACACCCGGCGCGCGGCGCGCACCGCGAGCGGGGGCCGCGGGGTCGGCTCGGCTTCCCCGTTGCGTTGCTGCGGAAAGGTCATGGTGTCCCTCGGACTCGTCGTCCCCCGTGCACGACCGGGCCGCCGCGCGGGCCCCCCGGAGGCCCGGACCGGCGGCGCCCGATCAGGACAGCGGAGCCTCCAGCGCGTACCCCACGCCGTGCACCGTGCGGATCCAGCTCGCACCGATCTTCCGGCGCAGCGCCTTCACGTGGCTGTCGACCGTGCGGGTGCCGGACGCGTCGGTCCAGTCCCACACCTCGGCCAGCAGCTGCTCGCGGGTCAGCACCGCGCGCGGCTGGGCGGCCAGGCAGGCCAGCAGGTCGAACTCGGTCGGCGTCAGGTGCACGTCGCCCGAGCCCAGCCGGACCCGGCGCTGCACGTGGTCGATCTCCAGTTCGCCGAAGCGCAGGCTGCCCAGGGCCGGCGTGCGGGCCGCCTGCTGGGCGCGCTCCACCCGGCGCAGCAGCACGTTCACCCGGGCGGCCAGTTCACGCATCGAGAATGGCTTGGTCATGTAGTCGTCCGCGCCGACGCCCAGGCCGACCAGCAGGTCCGTCTCGTCGTCCCGTGCGGTCAGCATCAGCACCGGCACCGGGCGCTGGGCCTGGATCCGGCGGCACACCTCAAGGCCGTCGAAGCCCGGCAGCATGATGTCGAGCACCACCAGGTCGGGCTGCCAGGTGTGGAACCCGTCCACCGCGCCCGGCCCGTCGTGGGCCACCGCCACCTTGAAGCCCTCGGCCCCCAGCCGGGCCGCGATCGACTCCGCGATGGTCGGCTCGTCCTCCACGACGAGCACCCGTCGCTGGGTGCCCACCGGGCCACTGCTGATCGTCTCTTGCTGGATCTCTGTCACGGTCACGCCACCGCCCCCAGGGCTGCGGGCCGGCCGCCTGTGGGGACGGCGGGCTCCGCTTCTGTAGTCGTCTTGTTCCGTCGTGGGCTGTGCCCCGCCCGTCGGTGCTGCTCCTGGCAGCGTACGGACGCCGTCCCCGCCCGCGAGGGCGGACCGGAGGATTCCGGCCGCGGACCGTTCGTGTTTGGCAGGTCCCCGTTCGGACGGGCACGGGCCTGTACCTTACCCGCAGCACTTGCGACCTGTAACGGTACGTGTGCGAGCGGCATATGCACGGACAGTGGTCTTCACAGGACTTCCGCAGACACCTCTCACCTGCCACCCGTATCGTGGGCCCGACGGAGGCCTTCGGAGGGCACCATGACCAGCGCGGAACTGCGACGACGACTGATCCGGCCCGGCCTGCGGGCCGTTCCCACGCCGCGGACCAACCCCTTCGCGCTGGGTTACCTCGCGGTGCTGCTCGGCACGACGCTGTACGCGCGCTTCGGCGACCCGGACACCGTGGAGCGGCTCCAGGCGGTGTCCTCCACGGACGCGCACAACCTGATGGCGCATCCCGTGCTCTCGCTGATCGGCAGCGGGATGTGGGTCGCCGGATCGGTGTGGATGCCCTACTTCTGGGCGTTCGGGTTCACGGTCGCGCCGCTGGAACGCCGGGTGGGCGGGCTGCGGGCGCTGGCCGTCTTCGGGGCCGGGCACGTGGGCGCGACGCTGCTCTCGCAGGGAGTGGTGGTCGCCTCGGTGGCGGGGGGCGCGACCGGGGCGGACGTGCTGGACGCGATGGACATCGGCGTCAGCTACGGGGTCCTCGCGTCGCTGGGCGGACTGGCCGGGCTGCTGCGGCCGGTGGGGCGGGTGGTCGCGCTGGGGGCCGGGCTGGCGCTCATCGGGCACCAGTTCGTGAGCGGGCCGGACCTGGTGACGGCGGTCGGGCACCCGGCGGCGTTGGCGCTGGGCATCGCGATGTGGCCCTGGCTGCGGAAGGGTCCTCGGCGGCGTCGGCGGGCGCGGGCCTGGAAGGCTGCGGCGGTCGTGGAGGGCTGATTCGCGCCCACCTGAACCCTCTTCGCTCAGGGTGAACACCCGGAGGGGAACAACCGACGCCGCCCAAGCCTTAGTCAGGTCGACTCAACTTCACTGACTGGGGAGAGATCATGGCATCGACGTCCGTTCCGCTCACTCTGCCTGTGCTGCCGCTCGACGACGAGGTGGTGCTCCCCGGCATGGTGGTTCCGTTGGAGCTCTCGGATCCGGAGGTGAGGGCCGCCGTGGAGGCGGCCAGGGCGGGGAACAGCGGGGGAAAGCCGCAGGTGCTGCTGGTGCCCCGGCTGGACGGGTCGTACGCGGCGGTGGGAGCGCTGGCGACGGTCGAGCAGGTGGGGCGGCTGGCGGACGGCGATCCGGCCGCGCTGGTGCGGGCCGTGCGCCGGGTACGGATCGGCAAGGGGACGACAGGGCCGGGGGCGGCGCTGTGGGTGGAGACCACCCCGTTCAAGGAGTCGGACCAGGGCCTGCCGGTGGCGGGTCGGCCGGCCGAGCTGGTCAAGGAGTACAAGGCGCTGTCCACGAAGTGGCTGCGCAAGCGCGGGGCCTGGCAGATCGTCGACCGGGTGGCCGCGATCGAGGACATCGGCGAGCTGGCGGACAACATCGGGTACGCGCCGTTCGCCACCGCCGAGCAGAAGCTGAAGGTGCTGCTGGAGGCGGACCGTCCGGCCCGGCTGGAGTACGCGCTGGGCCTGCTGCGCGAGCACCTCGCGGAGGAAGAGGTCGGCGACACCATCCGCAAGGACGTCGAGGAGGGTGTCGCCAAGCAGCAGAAGGAGTTCCTGCTGCGGCGCCAGCTGGAGGCGGTCCGCAAGGAGCTGGCCGAGCTGAACGGCGAGTCGGGCACCGAGGAGGACGACTACCGGGCCCGGGTGGAGGCCGCGTCGCTGCCGGAGAAGGTGCGGGAGGCGGCGCTCAAGGAGGTCGACAAGCTGGAGCGGTCCAGTGACCAGTCGCCCGAGGGCTCGTGGATCCGGACGTGGCTGGACACGGTGCTGGAGCTGCCGTGGAACGAGCGCTCCGAGGACGCGTACGACATCGCGGCCGCGCGGGCGGTGCTGGACGCCGACCACACCGGGCTGGTCGACGTGAAGGACCGGATCGTCGAGTACCTGGCGGTGCGCAAGCGCCGGTCCGAGCAGGGGCTCGGGCTGATCGGCGGTCGGCGCGGAGGTGCGGTGCTGGCGCTGGTCGGGCCGCCCGGCGTCGGCAAGACCTCGGTGGCCGAATCGGTGGCCCGGGCGATGGGCCGGTCGTTCGTCCGGGTGGCGCTCGGCGGCGTGCGGGACGAAGCGGAGATCCGCGGCCACCGGCGGACGTACGTGGGGTCGATCCCCGGGCGGATCGTCCGGGCGATCAAGGAGGCCGGGACGATGAACCCGGTGGTGCTGCTGGACGAGATCGACAAGGTCGGCTCGGACTACCGGGGCGACCCGGCGGCGGCGCTGCTGGAGGTGCTGGACCCGGCGCAGAACCACACCTTCCGGGACCACTACTTGGAGGTCGAGCTCGACCTGTCGGACGTGGTGTTCCTGGCCACCGCCAACGTGCTGGAGGCGATCCCGGAACCGCTGCTGGACCGGATGGACGTGGTCCGGCTGGACGGCTACACCGAGGACGAGAAGGTCGCCATCGCCCGCGACCACCTGCTGCCGCGCCAGCTCGCCAAGGCGGGCCTGGGCACGCCGGAGCTGACGGTGGACGAGGAGACACTGCGCCGGCTCGCCGCCGAGTACACCCGGGAGGCGGGCGTCCGGAACCTGGAGCGGGCGATCGCGCGGATCCTGCGCAAGATCGCGGCGCAGACCGAACTGGGCGAGCGGGAGCTGCCGGCCGCGATCGGCCCGGACGACCTGCGGGCGCTGCTGGGGCGGCCGCACCACGTGCCGGAGTCGGCGCAGGAGCCGGCCGAGCGGCGCACCGCGGTGCCGGGTGTGGTGACCGGGCTGGCGGTGACCGGGGCCGGCGGCGACGTCCTCTACATCGAGGCGTCGCTGGCGGACGCGGAGACCGGTTCGACCGGGCTGACGCTGACCGGGCAGCTGGGCGACGTGATGAAGGAGTCGGCGCACATCGCGCTCTCCTACCTGCGGTCGCGCGGCGCCGAGCTGGAGCTGCCGGTGACGGGCCTGCGCGAGCGGGGCATCCACCTGCACGTGCCGGCCGGCGCGGTGCCGAAGGACGGCCCGAGCGCGGGCATCACGATGACCACGGCGCTGGCCTCGCTGCTGTCGGGGCGCAAGGTGCGCACCGATGTGGCGATGACCGGCGAGGTGTCGCTGACCGGCCGGGTGCTGCCGATCGGCGGGGTCAAGCAGAAGCTGCTGGCCGCGGACCGGGCCGGGGTCACCACGGTGATCATCCCGAAGCGCAACGAGGCCGACCTGGACGACGTCCCGGCGGAGGTGCTGGAGCGGCTCACGGTGCACGCCGTGGCCGACGTCCGGGAGGTGCTGCGGCTGGCGCTGGAACCGGCGGAAGTGCTGGTCGCGGCCGCCTGACGGTGGCCGGAGGGCCGCGGGGTGTCCACTCCGCGGCCCTCGGTGGTTGCCGATCCGGGCCCGTGGCAGACTTCCGGCATGCCGTCCCCTACGCAGCGCGCGCTGACCGCAGTGCCGGAGTCGTTCCGTCCGTTCCTGGTCAAGCACCGCAAGTTGGTGAAGTTCCTCGTGGTCGGAGGAACGTGCTTCCTGCTCACCATGGTGATCAACTTCGCCCTGAAGATGACCGTGTTCGAGGCCAAGCCGATCGTCGCCCTGACCGTCGCGACCGTGATCGCGACCGGTGTGTCGTACGTGCTGAACCGGCAGTGGTCGTTCCGGGCCGCCGGCAAGCAGCGTGAGGCGATCCTGTTCGTGGTGGTCAGCGCCCTCGCGGTGGGTGTGAACGACCTTCCGCTGGCTGCCTCGCGCTACGTGTTCGACCTGCGCGAGCCGGACGTCAGCCACTTCACCCAGGAGGTCGCCGACTTCGTCAGCGGCATGATCGTCGGCACGCTGGTGGCGATGGTGTTCCGTTACTGGGCGATGAACCGGTTCGTGTTCACCCACCTGTCGGACCGGGTGATCTCGGACGAGCAGGGGCGGGAGCCGGAGCGGGTCTGACCCCCGCCCTGCGCGTGCCGGCCGCTCACGCCTCCGTCGGGGCGGGGCGGCCGAGGAACGGTCGGCGGGACGCGGCGACGAAGGTGACCGCGACGCCGATGGCGGCCCAGACCGCCAGCACCGTCAGCGGCATCGCCATCGCGGAGGAGCCCAGGTAGGCGACCGAGCGGGTGGCCGAGGTGCCGGCACCGTTCGGGATCCACTCGCCGATGGCCCGCCAGAACGTCGGCAGCAGCGGCGGCGGGTAGACGCCGCCCGCACTCGGGTTGCCCAGCACCACGAACACCAGCACGGCCAGGCCGATGCCGATGATGTCGAACAGGCACTGCAGCGCCATGGTGAACGCGCCGACCGAGAACACCACCAGCGCTCCGACGGCGCTCAGCGCCAGGATCGAGCCGGGCAGCGCGTTCAGGATCGGCCCGGTGATCAGCGTGCCGCCGAGGCCCGCCGCGACCGAGTAGAGCGCCAGGGTGCCGAGCCGCAGCCCGGCCCGGTGGACGTTGGCGGGACGGGCGCCGGCGCTGACGCCGAGGATCGAGGCGACCAGGTAGCCGCCGACGCACCAGCCGACCACCAGGTAGAAGCTGGACAGGCCCTTGCCGTCGCCGGAGGCCAGCGGAATGGTGTCCTGCACCTCGACGGTGCGGTGCTGGGCCGCCGCCACCTTGGTGACGATCAGCTCGGCGGCACCGGACGCGGCCGGGCCGCGGGCCTCGGCGACCAGCAGGGTGTCCTGGGTGCCGGCCGGGTCGAACACCCAGGCGGCGTAGATCTTCTGGTCCTTGATCCGGGCCTGCGCGGTGGCCACGTCGGGTTCGACGGAGGCGCGCACCGCGTTGTCCGGGACGGACTCCAGGGCAGCGGTCAGCTTCGGGGCGATCTCGGGCGGTGCGACCACGGCGATCGACAGCTCGTGCGGCTTCGGCTGGTGGAGCGCGCCCACGTACGAGGTGATGAAGCCGAGCTGGAGCAGCAGGACGGCCACCACCAGGAAGAACGCGCGGGGGGTCACCGCGTCCTTGAGCTCGCCGACGAAGCCCTTCGCAGGCTCTGCCATGGGTGGGCATCTCCCTATCAATCCGGTGCCAGTACGCAAAACGGATACTTCATATCATGAAACAGTTGCGCGCCGAGGGAGGCGCGGCCTGCGCGATACTGAGCGCCATGAACGACCCCGTGGCGGACCCGGACGCCGCCGAACTGGCATTTCTCGCGGTCGAGCGCGAGGTGGCGACGCTGTTCCGGCGCAGCCGGGCGCGGGCGGCCGAGGTCTCCCGGCTGGTGCACCCCGAGCTGGAGGCCGGGGCGTACGTGCTGCTCTCCTTCATCCGGGAGTCCGGGCAGGCCCGGGTGACCGACATCGGGCTGCACTTCGGGGTGGGCAAGGCCACCGTCAGCCGACAGATCCGGGCGATCGAGGAGCTCGGGCTGCTCTGCCGGGAGACCGACCCGCTGGACCGGCGGGCCTCGCTGGTGTCGCTGACCGAGGAGGGCGAGCGGCGGTTCGCGGCGGCCCGGGTGGCGCGGATGGCGCGGTTCCGGGCCTCGCTGGCGGGGTGGGAGCTGGGTGAGCTCGAACACTTCGCGCGGCTGCTGGAGCGCTTCAACGAGCTGACCGAAGGGGTCTGACCAGGGATTTCGACGGTTCCTTTACCTGGGCTTGAAGAAAGTTGCCCTAGTCAACTATCTGCGTATAGTTGCTTGAGGCAACGAATTTTCAGTCGAAGGAAGCGCATGTCGACGACCCACCCGACCGCCCCGCAAGCCCAGATGTCGCACCGTCAAGTGCTCGAAGCCCTCTCGGGCCTGCTCCTCGGCCTGTTCGTGGCCGTGCTGTCCTCCACGGTCGTCTCCAACGCGCTGCCGCGGATCCTCAACGATCTGCACGGCGGCGAGTCCGCCTACACCTGGGTGGTCACCGCCGCCCTGCTGTCGATCACCGCCGCCACCCCGCTCTGGGGCAAGCTCTCCGACCTGGTCAGCAAGAAGCTGCTGGTCCAGATCGCCATGGTGATCTATGTGCTCTCGTCGGCGCTGGCCGGCCTCTCGCAGAGCATCGGCATGCTGATCTTCTGCCGCGTGCTGCAGGGCATCGGCGCCGGCGGTGTGATCGCGCTCGGCCAGATCTGCCTGGCTGCGATGGTCCCGCCGCGCGAGCGCGGTCGCTACAGCGGCTACTTCGGCGCGGTCTTCGCGCTCGCCACCATCGGCGGCCCGCTGATCGGCGGCGTCATCGTGGACACCTCCTGGCTCGGCTGGCGCTGGTGCTTCTACGTCGGCGTCCCGTTCGCCCTGCTCGCCATCTTCGTACTGCAGCGCACCCTCAAGCTCCCCGAGCACCCCAGCCGCAAGCCGAAGATCGACTACCTGGGCGCGGTGCTGATCACCGCCGCCGTCAGCCTGCTGATGATCTGGATCTCGCTGGCCGGCAAGAACTACGACTGGCTGTCCTGGCAGACCGCGGTGATGGTGATCGGCGGCCTGGCGCTGGCCGGGCTGTTCGTCGCCGTCGAGAAGCGCGCCGCCGAACCGCTGATCCCGCTCGGCCTGTTCCGGCACCGCACCGTCGCGCTCGCCTCGGTGGCCTCCGCGTTCGTCGGCGTCGGCATGTACGGCACCACCACCTTCCTCGGCCAGTACTTCCAGCTCGCCAAGGAGAAGACCCCCACCCAGGCCGGCCTGCTCACCCTGCCGATGATCCTCGGCCTCGCGGTCTCCTCGACCGTGGCCGGCAAGCTCATCACCAAGTACGGCAAGTGGAAGGGCTACCTGGTCGGCGGCACCGTCATGCTGGCCGTCGGCCTCGGCCTGATGGGCACCTCCCGGGCCGACACCTCGTACGCGCTGCTCTCGCTCTACATGCTGATCGCCGGCATCGGCCTCGGCCTGACCAGCCAGAACCTGGTGCTCGCGGTGCAGAACACCGTCCCGCGCAACGAGCTCGGCGCGGCCAGCTCGGTGGTCACCTTCTTCCGCACCATGGGCGGTGCGATGGGCGTCTCCGCGCTCGGCGCGCTGCTCGGCCACAAGGTCGCCTCCTACACGGCGGAGAACTTCGCCAAGGCCGGCATCCCCGCCCCGCTGGGCGGCGGCGACGGCATCCCCGACCTGCACAAGCTGCCCGCACCGATCGTCCCGCTGATCACCGACGCGTTCGGGCACGGCGTCGGCACCGTCTTCCTGGTCGCCGCTCCGTTCGCCGCGGTCGGCTTCCTGCTGGTGCTGTTCATCCGCGAGGTGCCGCTGCGCACCGGCGCGGACGAGACCCCGGCTCCGGCCAAGCCGGTGGAACTGGTCGCCGACTGACCTGCCTGTCGACATGCGAGAAGGGCCCCCGGCGGGATGGACGGCGGGGGCCCTTCGTCGCATTGGGACCTCGGCGAACGGCGGGGCGGGGCGCCGGGGTCGAGGGCTGTAGCCGGCAGGGGCGTTGCCGAGTGGGCCGTGCGGTGGCGATCGGTGTTGCGCTGTCGCTGACGGCTGCGCAGACGCGGGGCTGCCGACGTGCGGGAAGGGCCCTGCCGGGTGGCGGGGCGGGGCGCCGGGGTCGAGGGCTGTAGCCGGCAGGGGCGTTGCCGAGTGGGGCGTGCGGTGGCGATCGGCGTCGCGCTGTCGCTGACGGCTGCGCCGACGCGGGGCTGCCGGCGTGCGAGAAGGGGTCCTGCCGGGTGGCGCTGCCGATGGCGGTGGCGAGCGGCAGGGGCGTTGCCGAGTGGGGCGTGCGGTGGCGATCGGTGTTGCGCTGTCGCTGACGGCTGCGTGGGGCTGCCGGCGTGCGGGAAGGGCCCTGCCGGGGTGGCGGGGCCCTTCGTCGTGTCTGGTGGCTCGGAGGTGCGTTACTTGGCGGCGATCAGTGAGATGCCGTACGCCACCGCCGCCGCGCAGGCGGCGAAGCACAGGCCTGCGGCGACCAGTGCCGGGGTGCCCTTGCCGGTGCCGGCCTCGACGGCGGCCTCCCGGCGGGACAGCGCCAGGTTGCCCAGCGCGAAGACGGTGACGACGGCGAGGGTGATGGCCAGGCTGACGCCCGCGGTCTCGGCCAGAGCGGCCCACTTGATGTGCATGGTTCGGAGTCCTCTCAGGCCGCGATGGTGGTCTGGCCGGTGGGGCCGCCGGTGACCGGCAGGTCCACCGTCTCGCTGTCGTTCACGTTGTCGGCGTGCACCGGCTGGCGCCGGGAGATCAGCCACATCGAGCCGGCGCCGAGCACCAGCGCCACGCCGACCACGGCCACGCCCCAGTCGCCCTGGTCGGCGATCAGGGCGGCCAGGCCGGACACCGCGGCGGCGGCCGGCAGAGTCAGGCCCCAGGTGTAGGCCATGCGGCGGACCATGCCCCAGCGCAGCTTGCCCGACGGGCCGCCCAGGCCCGCGCCCATGATGCCGCCGGAGCAGACCTGGGTGGTGGACAGGCCGTAGCCCATGTGCGAGGAGGTCAGGATGACGGTCGCGGCGGCGGTCTCCGAGGCGAAGCCCTGCGGCGGCCGGATGTCGGCCAGACCGGAGCCCATCGAGCGGATGATCCGCCAGCCGCCCATGTAGGTACCCAGCGCGATCGCCATCCCGGCGCTGACGATCACCCAGGTCGGCGGGCCGTCGCCCTTGTGCAGCTGACCGGCCGAGATCAGGGTCAGCGTGATGATGCCCATGGTCTTCTGCGCGTCGTTGGTGCCGTGCGCCAGCGAGATCAGCGAGGAGGAGAAGATCTGGCCTCGACGGAAGCCCTTCTCGGTGCTCTTCTTCGGGGTGCCGCCGGTGATCAGGTAGGCGATCTTGGTGGCGCCCCAGGACGCCACGCCCGCGATGATCGGGGAGGCCACCGCCGGGATCAGGATCTTGGAGACCACGGTGGTGAAGTTGACCCCGCCGATGCCCGCGCCGACCACGGTCGCGCCGATCAGGCCGCCGTACAGGGCGTGCGAGGAGGACGAGGGCAGACCCTTCAGCCAGGTCAGCAGGTTCCACAGGATCGCGCCGACCAGGGCGGCGAAGATGATCGAGGGTTGCAGTCCGGCCTTCTCGTTGACGATGCCGCCCGAGATGGTGGTGGCGACCTTCACGGAGAGGAAGGCACCGGCGAAGTTCAGCACCGCGGCGATGGCGACCGCGACCTTGGGCTTGAGGGCGCCGGTGGCGATGGAGGTGGCCATCGCGTTGGCGGTGTCGTGGAAGCCGTTCGTGAAGTCGAAGGCGAGCGCCGTGATGATCACAACGGCCACCAGGAACGTGATGTGTTCCATACCCAAACAATCGTCGAAGTGGTCGGACTGACGTTGCTGTCCGTCGCGACCGTAGGAAGCCTTGGTGAACGGGAGGTTAACTCGGCGCGGAGTCGTGGTTCCGTTAGTGGCGCGGGAGTTGCCGTGTCGTCTGATTTCCGTGGAGATCACGGCAGCCGATGAGAGGGTTGTCACACTTCGGCGAAGGTGAGAATTCACTTCACGCCCCCCAGGGCATCTGCCGGGAACCCCCCTCCGCATGGCAGGATCGGTCCGATCGCCGACGGAGAACCAGGGGAGGGCCGGCCGATGGGGGCAGGGCAGCGCGCGGAATCGACCGGACTGCGGCCGTGGGTACGTGCCGCGCTGCGCTGCGGGGCGGTGATCGCCGTCGCCGCACTGGCCCTGCCGTTCGCCTCCGCCGCGTACGCCGCGCCCAGCCCGAACACGCCGAGCTCCGCCCCCGCGGGCGACCCGCTGGCCGAGGCCAAGGCCACCCTGGGCCCGCTGCTGGAGCAGCTGCACACCCTGTACCAGGAGGCCGAGGCCGCCACCGAGCAGTACAACGGCACCGCCGCCCGGCTCACCGAGCAGCAGGCCACCGTCCAGGACCTGAACCTCCGGGTGACGCGGCAGCAGGAGGCCGTGGACACCGGCAACGACCTGGCCGCGCAGCTGGCGGGTGCGCAGTACCGCAACAGCCAGATATCCGGGTACGCCGAGCTGCTGCTCGCCAAGGACCCGTACGAGGCGGTGGTGATCGCCGAACTGCTCGACTCCGCCGGGCGCTCGCAGAAGGCGTTCCTGGAGCGGCTGAAGGCCGACCGGGACACCCTGACCGCCGCGCAGCTGTCCGCCCAGCAGGCGCTGGCCGACGCGCAGGCGCTGGCCACCCAGCAGGAGCAGCAGAAGAACGACGTGGCCAAGAAGCTGGCCGACGTGGAGACCCTGGTCGGTTCGCTCACCGGCGCCCAGCGCAGCGAGCTGGAGGAACTGGAGCGGCAGCAGGCCAACGAGGCGCAGCTGGCCTTCCTGGCCTCCGGCGCGCTCGGCAAGGGCGAGCGCACGCCGTCCGCGATGGGCCGCAAGGCGGTGACCTGGGCGCTGAAGCAGCTCGGCAAGGACTACGTGTGGGGCGGCGCCGGGCCGGACGTGTTCGACTGCTCCGGCCTCACCTCGCAGGCCTGGCTGCACGCCGGCAAGGCCATTCCGCGCACCAGCCAGGAGCAGTGGGCGCAGCTCAAGCACGTGCCGCTGAACCAGATGCGCCCCGGTGACCTGGTGGTCTACTACGGCGGCGCCACCCACATCGGGATGTACATCGGCGGCGGGCTGGTCGTGCAGGCTCCGCGTACCGGTGACGTGGTGAAGATCTCGCAGGTCGGCGCGATGCCGATCCTGGGCGCCGTCCGGCCCGACCCGGAGGACAACGCGGACGACGCGGGCGGCGAGTGGAAGGTGCCGGACGTGAAGGTCGGCGGGTCGAAGATCCAGCCCACCAAGCCGTCCAACCTGCCGCCCTCGCCGGCCCCGAGCACGCCGGCGCCCGGCGGTGCCGGCTCGCCGGCCCCGAAGCCCGACAAGCCCGTTCCGTCGCAGCCCGGCGGCAGCGGCTCGCCGAGCACCGACCCCAGCGGGACGCCCAGCGGCTCGGCCTCCGGTACGCCGAGCGGCTCGGCCTCGGCCTCGGTGTCCGGGTCGGCGTCGGCGAGCGCCAAGAGCTCCGAGTAGGCCTCACCGGCAGGTTTGGGAACGACGGAACGGACGACGGTCGACGACCGTCGTCCGTTCCGTCGTTCAGGCGGTCGGCTCCAGGCGGACCACCACGGCCTTGGAAGTCGGGGTGTTGCTGACGTCCGCCGTGGAGTCCAGCGGCACCAGCACGTTGGTCTCGGGGTAGTAGGCGGCCGCGCCGCCGCGCGCCACCGGGTAGTGCACCACCCGGAAGTGCGGGGCGCGGCGCTCCACGGCGTCCGTCCACTCGCTCACCAGGTCGACGAACTGCCCGTCGGCGAGGCCGAGTTCGGTCGCGTCGGCGGGGTTGACCAGGACCACGCGGCGGCCGCCGGTGATGCCCCGGTAGCGGTCGTCCAGGCCGTAGATCGTGGTGTTGTACTGGTCGTGCGAGCGCAGCGTCTGGAGCAGCAGGCGGCCCGGCGGGACGTCGGGGGCGGTGAGCGGGTTGACGGTGAAGTTGGCCTTGCCGGTGGCGGTGGGGAAGGTGCGGCTGTCGCGCGGGGCGTGCGGCAGGGCGAAGCCGCCGGGGCGGCGGACCTTGGCGTTGAAGTCGTCGAAGCCGGGGATCACCCGGGCGATGCGGTCCCGGACCAGGTCGTAGTCGCGGGCGAAGTCCTCCCACGGCGTGGGGTCCTGCGGACCGAGTGCGGCGCGGGCCAGCCGGCTGACGATGGCGACCTCGGAGAGCAGGCCGGGCGCGGGCGGGCGCAGGCCGCCGCGCGAGGAGTGCACCATGCCCATGGAGTCCTCGACGGTGACGAACTGCGGGCCGAGCGTGCTGACGTCCCGGTCGGTGCGGCCCAGGGTGGGCAGGATCAGTGCGCGGGCGCCGGTGATCACGTGCGAGCGGTTCAGCTTGGTGGAGACGTGCACGGTCAGCCGGCAGCGGCGCATCGCGGCCTCGGTGGCGTCGGTGTCGGGGCTGGCGGAGACGAAGTTGCCGCCCATCGCGAAGAAGACGCGTACTCGACCGTCGCGCATGGCCCGGATGGTGTCGACGGTGTCGTAGCCGTGGGCGCGCGGCGGCTCGAACGCGAACTCCTTGCCGAGGGCGTCCAGGAACGCCGTGCCGGGGCGTTCGAAGATGCCCATGGTGCGGTCGCCCTGCACGTTGCTGTGTCCGCGGACCGGGCAGACGCCCGCGCCGGGGCGGCCGACGTTGCCGCGCAGCAGCAGGAAGTTGACCACCTCGCGGATGGTCGGCACCGAGTGCTTGTGCTGGGTCAGGCCCATCGCCCAGCAGACGATGATCTTCTTCGAGGAGAGCACCAGGCGGTGCAGTTCCTCGATCAGCTCCCAGGGCAGGCCGGTGGCGGCGAGCGTGGCCGGACGGTCGAGGTCGGCGGCCTCGGCGGCGAACTCCGGGTAGCCGGCGCAGTGTTCGGCGACGAAGGCCTCGTCGACCGCGCCCGGGGTGGTGAGCAGCAGGTGGTTCAGCGCCCGGAACAGCGCGAGGTCGCCGCCGAGGCGGATCTGCAGGAAGAGGTCGGTGAGCTTGGTGCCGCCGCCGACCAGGCCGCGCGGGGTCTGCGGGTTCTTGAAGCGCTCCAGGCCGGCCTCGGGCAGCGGGTTGACGCTGACGATCTTCGCGCCGGCCCGCTTGGCGCGCTCCAGCGCGGAGAGCATCCGGGGGTGGTTGGTGCCCGGGTTCTGGCCCGCGACGATGATCAGATCGGCCTGGTAGAGGTCCTTCAGCGAGACGCTGCCCTTGCCGACGCCGAGGGTCTCGGTGAGCGCCGAGCCCGAGGACTCGTGGCACATGTTGGAGCAGTCGGGCAGGTTGTTGGTGCCCAGTCGGCGGGCGAACAGCTGGTAGGCGAAGGCGGCCTCGTTGGAGGTGCGGCCGGAGGTGTAGAACGCGGCCTCGTCCGGGGAGCCGAGCGCGGTCAGTTCGGCGGCGATCAGCGCGAACGCCTCGTCCCAGCCGATCGGCGTGTAGTGGGTGGCGCCCTCGTCGAGCAGCATCGGCGTGGTCAGGCGGCCCTGCTGGCCGAGCCAGTAGCCGGAGCGGTCGGCGAGTGCGGCGACCGGGTGGGCGGCGAAGAACTCCGGCGTTATTCGGCGTTCGGTGGCCTCCTCGGCGACCGCCTTCGCGCCGTTCTCGCAGAACTCCGCCAGGTGCGGCTTGTCGGGCTCGGGCCAGGCGCAGCCCGGGCAGTCGAAGCCGTTCGGCTGGTTGACCTTGCGCAGGGTGGACAGCACCCGGCCCGGCGACATCTGGTCGGCGGCCATCCGCAGGGTGTGACCGATCGCGGGCAGGCCGGCGGCGGCGTGGGCCGGGGGTCCGACGTGCGGCGCGTCCTGGGCGGGGTCGCGGTGCGGGGGCTGCTTGGCCATGGCGGACTCTCCGGAGGGCTCGGGGTGCTTGGAGCGTATCCGGTGCGGCGGCGGGTGTCGTGGGGTGGCGGTCAGGCGTCCTTCTGCAGTTCGGCGAGCAGTCGCCGGGCGACGGCGTCGTTCTGGCGGAAGGTCGGCGCGTCCGTGCGGGGGCGGGCGAAGGCGGCGGGGGCGCGGGTGGTGGTGGGTGCGCCGAGGGCGGTGCGGCGCGGGTGCGGGTGGCCGTCGAGGGCGGGGTCGAACAGCCGGGCGTCGGCGTCGGTGCGGATCAGGCCGGAGCGGTAGGTGTGGCCGTCCGGGTCGCCGAGGTGCTCCTCGGCGATCCGGCCCTCGTGCAGCAGGCGGCGCAGCAGCGGGTCGGCGGTGCGTTCCAGGGCGTGCCGGGGCAGGAAGGCGTCGACCATGGCGGTGCCGTGGACGTGGTGGCCGGGCAGTGCGGGGGAGGAGGCGCGGAAGCTTCCGTGCCGCTCGTCGAGGTGCACGTGCAGGTCGGGGCCGAGGAAGTGGAGCAGCCCGGCGTCGGCGAGGGCGAGCAGCTGGTCGAGCCGGAAGCCGGGCGGGCCGGAGGCGTAGAAGGAGAAGAAGCCGTTCCACCAGCCGTCGAGGTCGGCGGCGGTGGAGCGGGCGGTGAGCGGGTGCCGGGGCAGCAGCCGGACGAGTTGGCCGTACAGCGAGAGCAGGGCGTGGAAGGCGCCCAGGTCGGCGCTGTGCCGGGGGTCGGAGCGGCGGGCCAGGTCGGCGCGCAGGTGGGCGTGCAGGTGCTGCTGGAGCTCGGCGGGGTCGGCGACCCGCAGGCCGGCCAGCGGGCGGTCGAGCCGTTCCAGGTCGAGGCGGTCCTCCGGGTCGGGGACGGCGGCGGCGACCAGCGCCTCGCGCTGCGGGCTGTACCAGTCGAGCGGGTGGTAGGCGGCGAGGAACTCGGCCCAGGGCAGGGTGGTGCGTCCGGGGTGGCCGTGGAACAGCTCGTGGTAGTAGCCGAAGCCGATCTCCTTGGCCATCGCCGGCCACAGGTCGCGGCGGAACTCCAGTGGCCCGTCCGGGAGTCGGGTGTCCGGCCCGAAGTAGCGGGGTAGCGGCGGGGGCGGCCCCTGGAGCCGGTAGCCGGTCTTGGCGTGGTACGGGACGCCGCGCCGGGAGCCCGCGTACAGCACCGGCTCGCGGCCGGACGGGAGGTAGCGCAGGCCGCCGCAGGGCTGCCGGACGAAGCGGCCGCCGCGGCCCTCGGTGAGCAGCGCGACCAGGTCGACGAAGGCCAGGCCGAGGCCGCGGACGATCACCGGTGCGCCGGGGGCGAGGCCGTCCAGGTCGGCGTCGGCGGTGAACGCGGGCGGCAGGTAGGTGCGGCCGTGGCGGGCGGCGAAGGCGCGGGCGGCGGCCGTCCCGGGGTCGGGCGCGGAGTCGAGGTGGCCGAGCGCGAGGACCACCCGGTCGGCGAGCAGCACGGTGTCGGAGAGGTGGACGCGCTGCGGGCCGTCCGGATCGCCGGTGATCCGCCAGGCGGTGTCGCGGTGGACGAACAGCCTTACGGTGTCCGGGAGTTCGGCGGCGGCCCGGCGGAGCACCCAGTCCAGGTAGGCGCTCTGGGCGCGCCGGGTGGGGAAGTCGGTGGGCGCGAGGGTGCGCAGTTCGTCGGCGACGTCCGGGTCCTCGACCGGCCGGTACGGCGGGTGCGCGGCCGGCTCGGCGGCCCACTCGGCGAGCGACGGGCCGGGGCGGACCGGGCCCAGCACGGTGGAGCGCTCGTCGGTGAACATGGTGACGTCCTCGGCCATCGAGTTCATCCGCAGCAGCGGCGACTGCGCGTACCGCCAGATCCGGCCGCCGCCGGGCGGGTGCGGATCGACCAGGTGGACGTCCAACTCGACGCCGGGGGCGAGCAGTTCGGGCGCGTTGGCGGCGATCCGCTCCAGCAGGCCGGTGCCGCGCGGACCGGCGCCGACGACGACCAGGACGGGCACCCGGCTCACCGCCCGCCGGCCCGGCGCAGCGCCGCCCGGGCCCGCTGCCACGGGGTGGGCGGCAGCTCGGCGCGGGTGGAGCCGCGGGCGAAGTGCCGCTCCAGGTAGTACTGGCCGATCGAGAGCAGGCTGGTCACACCCACGTACCAGAGCGTCGCGACCATCAGCAGCGGGATCACCTGGTACGTCCGGTTGTAGATCAACTGGGCGGAGAACAGCAGGTCGTGGACGGCCAGGACGGAGATCACCGAGGTGCCCTTGAGGGTGCCGATCAGCATGTTCCCGGCGGGCGGCAGGATCGCCCGCATCGCCTGCGGCAGCACGATCCGGCGCAGCACCCGGCCGCGTCCGAGGCCGAGCGAGGCGGCCGCCTCCAGCTGGCCCTGGTCGACCGAGAGGACGCCGGAGCGCACCACCTCGGCGGCGAACGCGGCCTCGTGCAGGGTCAGCCCGATCACGGCGGTGAGCACCGGGCCGAGCAGGTCGACCGTCCGCAGCGAGAACAGCTCGCCGGCGAACGGGACGCTCAGTGCGAGCCTCGGGTACAGCGCGCCGATGTTGAACCAGAACAGCAGCTGGACCAGCAGCGGGGTGGCCCGGAAGATCCAGACGAATCCCCAACTCAGGCTCCGCAGCACCGGGTTGCCGGACAGTCGGGCCACCGCCAGGCCGGTGCCGAGGGCGAATCCGGCCGCCATCACGACGGCGGTCAGCCAGAGCGTCAGCCACAGGCCGCGCAGGATCGCGGTGGAGGTCAGGTAGGCGCCCACCACCGGCCACTCGAAGGCCGGGTTGCCGGCCAGTGAGCGCAGCAGCAGCCCGGTGGCGAGCAGCGCCAGGCCGCCGGAGACGTACCGCCAGGGGCGACGGCGGGGTGCGATCAGCAGCGGGTGGTCGGGCGGTGCCGGGGAGACCCGGGGGAGGGGTGGGGCGGTGGGCGAGGCCATGAGGGCTCCAGGGGCGGCGGGGCAGGCGGTGGCCGCATGCCGTCACTCACGCGCGCCGCGTCCCTCAACGCGGCTGGGCTCGGCGGCGGTTCGCGGCCGGGCCCGGGCAGTACTCGCTCCGCTCCGATGGTACGGGCGGGCCGCGCGGCACTGTCAAGAGCAGCCAGGTTTCGCCCCGTGAACGATGGTTGACGGATCATCGGGGCCACTGCTCAACTGTTCGACATGACTGCCGAGCAGCCCGACCTGGTGACGCGCGGACACATCGACTTCTGTCGGGTGTGGTCCGCCGCGTGTTGCGGCTGACCCGGCAGCGGGCCGCCTGACCGGCCCTTTCCTCTCCTCCGGGAGTCCTCCCTCGGTCGCCCCGTCGCGGGCCGGGAAGCCGTCCGTCCGGACGGTCCAACAGGCGTACGCTGCCGCCCTTTTCGCGTTCCCGCTCGCTCCGAGCCCCCCGGCGCCCCGTCACGCGCCGACCTGATTCCCGCTGAGTTCCCGCCGTTCCCGTCCCGCCCGCCGAGGCGTCCCCCCGGCATGCCCGGACGCGGAACCGCGCCGACCCGAAGAGGCCCGCCATGCCCGTCGAGTTTCTCGGAATCGCCGCCACCGGCGACGGTTCGGAGACCACCGCCCGCACCACCCACGCCTTCGACCGCGACTACACGCTGCGGCTGGCCCGCGCCCACGAGGACCACGGCTGGGACCGGGTGCTGTTCGCCTACGGCGCCGGCTCCCCGGAGCCCGCCGCCTCCGCCGCGTACCTCGCCGCCAAGCTCGACACCCTGCAGATCCTGCTGGCGCACCGCCCGAACGTCTCCTACCCGACCTTCGCCGCCAAGACCTTCGCCACCCTGGACCGGATCAGCGACGGCCGGCTCACCGTGCACTTCATCACCGGCGGCAACGACCACGAGCAGCAGCGCGAGGGCGACTTCCTGCCCAAGGACCGCCGCTACGACCGCACCCGGGAGTACATCCGGATCGTCAAGCAGGCCTGGACCAGTCGCGAACCCTTCGACCACGACGGCGAGTTCTACCGCTTCAACGACTTCGTCGCGGACGTCTTCCCGGTCCAGCTGCCCCGCCCGAACGTCTCCTTCGGCGGCTCCTCGCCCGCCGCCTTCGCGGCCGGCGGCGCCGAGGCCGACATCTACTGCCTGTGGGGCGAGCCGCTGGCCCGCACCGCCGAGCAGATCGAGCTGGTCGAGGCCGCCGCGAAGGCCGCCGGGCGCACCGACGTCCCGCGCATCCAGGCCGCGTTCCGGCCGATCATCGCGCCCACCGAGGAACTCGCCTGGGAGAAGGCGCACCGCACGGTCGGCACGATCAGGGCCCGGCGGGAGAGCAGCGACCTGGTGCGCCGCCGCCAGGCCGCCGACCGGCAGCCCGAGAACGCCGGCTCGCAGCGGCTGCTGGAGATCGCCGAGGCCGGCGAGCGCTACGACCGCGCCCTGTGGACGCCGACCGCCGCCGCGACCGGCGGCGCGGGCAACTCCAACGCGCTGGTCGGCACCCCCGAGACCGTCGCCCAGGCACTGCTGGACTACTACGACCTCGGCGTGGAGATCCTCTCCGCCCGCGGCTACGACCACATCGACGACGCCATCGACTTCGGCCGGTACGTCATCCCGCTGGTGCGCGAGGAGGTCGCCAAGCGCGACGCCGCCAAGGCCGGGGCGGTCCCCGCGTGAGCAGCACGCTGACCGTCGAACGGGCCGTCCTCGGCGATCCCCGCACCGAACCGCTGATCCGCGAACTCACCCACGAGTACGTCACCCGCTACGGCCCGGGCGGCCACGAGGAGATGGCCCGCCACCCCGCCGAGGAGTTCGTCCCGCCGCACGGCCTGCTCCTGCTGCTGCTCCGCGACGGCGAACCCGTCGCGGGCGGCGCCTACCGGCGCTACGACGCGCGGACCGCCGAGCTGAAGCGGATGTGGACCGGCGCCGAGCACCGCCGCCAGGGCCACGCCCGCCGGGTCCTCGCCGCACTGGAGTCCGCCGCCCGGGAGGCCGGCTACCGGCGGATCTTCCTCACCACCGGCTGGCGCCAGCCCGAGGCCAAGGGCCTCTACCTGGCGGCCGGCTACACGCCCCTGTTCGACGTCACCGAGCAGCCGGAGGAATCCCGCCCGCTGCCGTTCGAGAAAGACCTGGCCGCCGCCGCGGCGGCCGGAAAGGCCCCGCTCCGATGAGACGCTTCCACCGCCGACTCCCGTTCGCACCCGCCGTGGCGGCCGTCCTGCTGCTGTCCGGCTGCGGCTCCGACCCGACGGCCGGTCCGGCGGCCGCGCCGGTCGGCGTGCAGCCGAGCCAGGACGCGCTGGGCCAGGTGCGGAAGGACGACGCGGCGGCCGCCCTGCTGCCCGCCGAGGTGCGCGCCGCCGGCACCCTCAAGCTCGGCGGCTCGATCGGCACCCCGCCCGGCGCCTACTACCCCGACTCCTCCCAGCACCGCCCGGTCGGCCTGGACGTGGACATCGTCGACGGCGTCGCCAAGGTGCTCGGGCTGACGGTGCAGCGCGAGGACGCCGCGTTCGAGACCATCCTGCCCGCGCTCGGCAGCGGCAAGTACGACGTCGGCACCGGCAACTTCGGCGTCACCGAGGCCCGGCTGAAGACCGTCGACTTCGTCACCTACATCGACGACGGCCAGGGCTTCGCGGTGCGCGCCGACAACACCGCGCTGACCGACGTCACCGACCTGACCCAGCTGTGCGGACTGACCGTCGGCACCGGCGCGGGCACCACCTTCGAGGCCACCCTGAACGCCAAGAAGGACGTCTGCCCGCAGGCCGGCCGGAAGCCCTACGAGGTGAAGGCGTTCGCCGAGAGCGGCGCCACCGTCACCGGCCTCCAGCAGGGCCGGCTCGACGTGGTGATGTCCACCATCAACGGCCTGCGCTACCAGGCCGCCCAGCCCGGTGCGAACGTGCGCTTCCTCGGCGAGTACCACCGCCTCGACGTCGGCTTCGCGTTCAAGAAGGGCTCGCCGCTCACCCCCGCCTTCCAGGCCGCCGTCAACCGCCTCATCCAGGACGGCAGTTACCAGAAGATCCTCGCCAAGTGGGGCACCACCGACTCGGCGATCACCGAATCCCGGATCAACCCGCCCGAGCACTCCTGACCCCGGAGCCCCCGCGATGACCGCCACCACTCTCGACACCCCGCGACAACAGGACGACGGCACCGCCGAGTTGCCGATCGTCCCGCACCGCCGGCCCTGGCGGCTGGTGGCCGGCCTGGCCGCGCTGGTGCTGGTCGCCCAGTTCCTGCACGGCCTGGCCGTCAACCCCGGCTGGGACTGGCCGACCTTCCGCGCCTTCGTGTTCTCCGACAGCATCCTGCGCGCCGTCGGCGTCACCCTCCAACTCACCGCCTGGGGAACGGTGCTGGGCTTCGCCCTGGGCGCGGTCGTCGCCGCGCTGCGACTGTCCGGCAGCCCGATCCTGCGCACCATCGCCTGGACGTACGTGTGGGCGTTCCGGTCCATTCCGCTGATCGTCCAGCTGGTGTTCTGGTTCAACCTCGCCTACCTGTACAAGCGGATCGGCATCGGCATCCCGTTCGGCCCCAGCTTCGTCTCCTTCGGCACCATGGACCTGCTCGGCGCACTCGGCGCCGCCGTCCTCGGCCTCGCCCTGCACCAGGCCGCGTACGCCGCCGAGATCATCCGCGGCGGCGTCCTCGCGGTGGACGCCGGGCAGCTCGAAGCGGCCGCCGCGCTCGGCATCCCGCGCTTCCGGCAGGCCTGGCGGATCGTGCTGCCGCAGGCCATGCGCGGCATCCTGCCGAACGCCGCGAACGAGGTGATCTCGCTGTTCAAGGGCACCTCGATCGTCTACGTGATGGCGATCGGCGAACTCTTCTACCAGGCGCAGGTGATCTACGGCCGCACCGGCCGGGTGGTGCCGCTGCTGATGGTCGCCACCGCCTGGTACGTGCTGCTCACCACCGCCCTCTCCCTCGTCCAGTACCGCGTCGAGCGCTACTTCGCCCGCGGCAGCGAACGCACCCCGCCGCCCACCCCCTGGCAGCGCCTGCGCGCCGCCGTCACCGAGATCCAGGAGAAACGAGCATGAGCAGCGGCACGGCGATGGTGGAAGTACGCGGCGTCCACAAGCGGTTCGGACGGCTGGAGGTGCTGCGCGGCATCGATCTCGACGTCCGGCCCGGCACCGTCACGGTGGTGCTCGGACCGTCCGGCTCCGGGAAGTCCACCCTGCTGCGGGCCATCAACCACCTGGAGAAGCTCGACCGCGGCCACGTCCGGGTGGACGGCGAACTGATCGGCTACCGGAAGGCCGGCGACCGGCTGCGCGAACTGCCCGAACGCGAGGTGCTCAAGCAGCGCACCCGGCTCGGCTTCGTGTTCCAGAACTTCAACCTGTTCCCGCACCTCACCGTGCTGGAGAACCTCGTCGAGGCGCCCGTCGGCGCGCTCGGCGTCCCCCGCGAACAGGCCCGCGCCCGGGCCCGCGAGCTGCTGGCCCGGGTCGGCCTCGCCGACAAGGCCGACGCCTACCCGCGCCGGCTCTCCGGCGGCCAGCAGCAGCGCGTCGCCATCGCCCGGGCGCTCGCCCTGGAACCCAAGGTGCTGCTGTTCGACGAACCGACCTCGGCGCTCGACCCCGAACTCGTCGGCGAAGTCCTCGACGTCATCAAGGACCTGGCCCGCACCGGCACCACCATGATCGTGGTCACCCACGAGATCGGCTTCGCCCGCGAGGTCGCCGACACCGTGGTGTTCATGGACGGCGGAGTGGTGGTCGAACAGGGCCCGCCCGCCCAGGTGCTGGACGCGCCGCAGCACGAGCGCACGCGCGCCTTCCTCGCCAAGGTCCTCTGAGCCCTCGTTGTCCGTAAGTCTGTTTTTCCGTAAGGGAGTTGTCGTCGTGATCGCTGGTCTTCGTCGCAGTGCCGGTCCGGCCGCCCTGGCCCTCGCCGCCGCCTTTCTGCTCGCCGCCTGCGGCTCCGGCGGCAACGCCGCCGCCGACCTGGGCGGGTCCGGCGCGGGCACCGCGCCCAACGGCGTCAAGGTCAACCTGACGCCCGAGCAGCACCGGGTCACCACGCCCAAGGTCGACGCGATCGCCGCGCTGGTGCCCGCGGAGGTCCGCCGAAGAGGCACCCTCCAGGTGGTGGACAACCTCGGCACCGTCCCACCGCTGGACTTCCACGCCACCGACGACCGCACCATCATCGGCGCCGAACCCGACCTGGCGTACCTGATCGGCAACGTCCTCGACCTGAAGGTCGAACTCACGCCGGTCTCCTGGGAGAACGTCTTCGTCGGCCTGGACAGCGGCAAGTTCGACGTCGGCATCACCAACATCACCGTCACCGAGGCCCGCAAGGAGAAGTACGACTTCGCCACCTACCGGCTCGACATCCTCGGCTTCGAGGCCAAGAAGGGCGGCAGCTGGAAGGTCAAGGGCCCGGCCGACGTCGCCGGACACACCATCGGCGTCGCCTCCGGCACCAACCAGGAGAAGCTGCTGCTCGCCTGGAACGAGCAGAACGTGAAAGCCGGCCTCAGGCCGGTGGACGTGAAGTACTTCCAGACCTCCTCCGACTACTACCTGGCCCTCGGCTCCGGCCGGATCGAGGCCTGGCTCGGCCCCAACCCGTCCGGCGCGTTCCACGCCGCGCAGACCGGCGAGACCGAGATCATCGGCACCTACTCGGGCGCCGGCGACCAGGTCCTCGGCAAGATCGCGGCCACCACGAAGAAGGACAACGGGCTGGTGAAGGCGCTCGGCGCGGCCATCGACGAGCTGATCAGGAACGGGAGCTACGGCGAGGTGCTGAAGCGCTGGGGCCTGGACAACGAGGCCGTGCAGAGCTCCGAGATCAACCCGCCGGGCCTGCCGAAGACCGACTGACGGGCGCCCCGGGCCCCGCCCAGCCGTGCGGGATGCGTTCCAGCACCCCGCCCGCGAACACGTCGTACAGCGGCAGCGGCTCCAGGTGCACGTAGCCGATGTGGCAGTCGCACTCGCCCAACGGACAGGCCCGGGGCCGCAGTTGGGCCCGGTATGAGTCGTCGTACAGGTTGCCCAGCGGCGGTCGGACGAAGTGGCAGCGGCGCACCGTGCCGTCCCCGTCCACCGAGACCACGCTCTCCCCGGTGCGGCACGGCAGGCCCGCGCTGCGGTGCGGGTGGCGGCTGTAGCCGAACAGCGGGTCCAGCGCGGTCCACTCGGCCGCCTCGGCGTCGGTGTACGTGAGGCCGTCGGCGGCGTTCACCCACAGGTAGACGGACGGCGGCAGGGCGGCCCGCAGCCGGCGGGCCGCCGCCAGGTGCTCCGGCTGCCCGACCACGCCGACGCTGAACCGCACGCCCAGCGCGGTCAGTTCGGCGCACTTGGCGAGGAATCGCTGCTCCGTCACCTGGCCCGGGTGGTACGTCACCCAGAGCGCCAGCTTCGACAGGTCCGCCTCGGCCAGCCAGCCGGTGCGGCAGCTCGCGTTGGTCTGGATCGCCACCCGCTCCAGGTGCGGCAGCCGGCTCAGCTCCACCATCGCCCGGCGGTACCAGGACCGCACCAGGCCCTCGCCCCACGGCGTGAACAGCACCGAGAGCGGCCCGTGTTCGTACGCCGCCGCCCAGGCGGTGAACCGCTCCAGCGCCGCCCGGTCGGTGCGCAGCAGCTCCGGGGAGTCCCGCCGCTTCGCGAACGGGCAGTACGGGCAGTCGTAGTCGCACGACGACAGCGGGCCCCGGTACAGGATCGTCAGCGCGCTCATTTCGGCGAGTACTCCGTCATCCGCGCGCGCACCCCGGCGGAGAACAGCCGCGGGCCGATCGCGTCCGACCAGGCCAGGCCCTCCGGGCTCAGCAGCAGGCTGTTCTGCGCGTCGCCGGCCAGCCAGCCGTGGGCGGCGAACTCGGCCAGTTCGGCCGGGAAGTCCTGCTCCGGGGTGCTGCCGAAGCGCTCGCGGTAGGCGGTCAGGTCGACGCCCTCGCCCTGCAGGAGGGACTGCACCAGGTGGCGGCGGCGGGTCTCCTCGTCCGTCATCTCCCAGCCCAGTTCGGCGCGCGAGAAGTCCGGGGCGGCGACGTAGTCGTCGATGATCCGGCGCACCTCGCGGGCGTCGACCGCGTAGTCGAAGGAGTAGTGCAGCTTCGAGGTGTACGAGCGGGCCCCGCAGCCGAGGCCGACCATGCCGTCGGTCTGGCAGGCGTACTCGCCGGTGCTCGCGGTCGCCCCGTCGGCCCGGCGGAACATCCGCATGGACACCTGCCGGTAGCCGTTCGCCAGCAGGTGGTCGCGGCCGGCGCGGTAGAGCGTCAGGCGTTGGACGTCCCAGTCCAGGGTGCCGTCGGCGGTGGCGGTGGGCGCGGCGGTGGGCGCGGTGTGGCGGCCGAGGCCGGTCAGGGGGCGGACGTACAGCGGGTAGAGGTAGAGCTCCTCCGGCCGCCAACTCAGCGCCGCGTCCAGGGACTTGATCCAGCTGACCACGGTCTGGCCGTCGATGCCGTAGATCAGGTCGATGTTCAGCACCGGGAAGCCGGCGTCGCGGACCCGGCCGAGGGCCGCCTCCACCGCCGCCCGCTTCTGCGGCCGGACCGCCGACTTCGCCTCCTCGTCCAGGAAGGACTGCACGCCCAGGCTGAGCCGCGTGGTGCCGCGCTCGGCCAGCACCCGCAGGCGGTCGGCGGTGGCGGTGTCGGGGGAGGCCTCGACGGAGAGCGGGATCGCGGTGAGGTCGGCGCCCATGCGGTGCTCGGCGATGTCGCACAGCCGCTCAAGCTCGGACGCCGTCAGGTAGGTCGGCGTGCCGCCGCCGAACGCGGCGAGGGCGAACCGGGCGTCGGCGGCGAGCGCCTCGCGCACCTGGCCGGCCTGCCGCTCCAGCGCGTCCAGGTAGGCCGTGGTCAGGCCCTCCGGGCTGCCGATCCGGGTGAACAGGTTGCAGAAGCCGCAGCGCACCTCGCAGAACGGGATGTGCAGGTAGAGCGAGAGGGCGTCCTGCTTCTCGCCCCGCCACAGCTCGGCCAGCGGCGGGCGGTCGGGGAGCGGACGGTACGCCGTCTTGTGCGGGTAGGCGTAGACGTAGGACTGGTACGGGGATTCGGACGCGGTCGGTGTCGTCATCGGTCCTGCCTCGGGGGAGCGGCCGGGAGGGTGAAGTGTGCGTACGGCACCGTCCAGACCACCTCGTGGCCGATCCGGTGACCGGTGTAGCCGTCCTCGCCGTACGCCGTGCCGTGGTCGGAACAGACGATCGCGAAGCACGGGCGGCGCGCGGACATCGCCGCGAACAGCCGCCCCAGGTGCGCGTCCACGTACTCCAGTGCTGCGGCGTGACTGGCCCGCGAATCGCCGTCCTCGCGGGTCGCGCCCGGGAGGTGGAACCAGTTCGGCTGGTGCAGGGCGGAGACGTTGACGAAGAGGAAGAGCGGCCGGTCCGGGGGCTGCTCGGCGGCGACCCGCTCCGCCACCGCCACCTGCGACTCGAACGAGGTGGCGGACGGGACGCCCAACTCCGGTGCCCAGTGGCTCTCCTGGAACAGGCCGGGGAGGACGGAACCGAGCGGGCCCTGCTTGTTGAAGAAGCCGACACCGCCGATGCAGACCGTGCGGTAGCCGACCCCGGCGAGAGCCGACGGCAGATCGGGGGCGTCGAACACCCAGGTGCGGGACTCGGTCGACTCGGAGCCGGCGAAACGCGCGGCGAAGAGCCGCGGGTGCGGGCCGTCGGGGGACGCCGGCGTGGGCAGGAAGCCGGCCAGGATCGCCTGGTGGGCGGCGTAGGTGAAGCTGCCGGGGGAGTGGCGGCGCTCCCAGACGCCGTTCGGGATCACGCGGGCGAGGTGGGGGAGACGGCCGGCGGCGAGAAGTTCTTCGGCGACGTCGAAGCGGAGGGTGTCGAGGGTGACGAGGAGGAGGTCGTGGGTGCCGACGATCTCGTTCATGTTCGGTATGTCGTGGTGCAACGAGGGTTCCTTGGGGTTGACGCCCGGCTGTTGAGAGGGCGGGCCTTGGCGGGGTGTCGGGTGCGGCGCAACGGTCTGTGCCGTCGGGGCGTCAACTGGCTCTTGAGCGAGCGGATCCGGCCACGCGGGCGAAGAGGGCCTGCCGGTAGGTCGGCGAGGCCAGTTGGGCGGCGTAGGTGTCGAGGCCCGGGGCCGGGCCGTCCGGGAGGCCGGGGAGGTTGGGGAGGAGGTCGCCGAAGGCGTTGACCTCGCCGACCAGGGTGCGGCGCCAGTGGGAGGTGGGGAGGAGGTCGACGCCGACCATGGGGGTCTGCGGGAAGCGGGCGGCGGCGGCTTCGGCGGTGGCGAGGAGGGCGGGCCAGGCGTCGCCGACGGCGGACCGGAGGGCCGCCGTCTCGCCGCGGGCGCCGCCGAGGTGGAGGTTGGTCATGGGGTGGCGGCTGGTGCGGACCACCACGTGGGTCGCCCGGCCGTCGACGACCAGGACCCGGAGGTCCGCGGTGCGGCCGTGCCGGCCGGACTTGGGGACCCACTGTTCGACGTGCAGGCCCTCCGGGGCGAGGCGGTCGATCAGGGCGGCGACCTCGGTCGCGTCGCGGTAGCGCCGGACGGTGAGCGAGTTGTGCAGCCCGTCCGGGGCGACCTCCACCGAGGTGGTGGCCTGGATCCGGCCGTGCGGGCCGAACTCCAGGGCGACCACCCCGGACGCGGAGGAGCCGTGCACCGGCTTGAGGAACACCCGGCGCATCCCGGCGGCGGCCAGCCGTTCGCGCAACTCCTCGAAGGAGGACGGGAGTTCGCCCGCAAGCGCGGCGGGCACCGGGACTCCTGCGGCGGCCAGCGCCGCATGCGCGCGGCGCTTGTCGAACATCACCGCGATCTCCTCCGGATCGCCGAGCATCCGCACCCCCGGCCGGGCGGCCAGCTCGCGCAGCGCGGCGGTGACGCCCGCGTACCAGGCCGGGCCGCCCTCGACCCTGGTGGCCGCGTAGCCGTCGCCCAGCGCGGCGCCGCGCAGCAGCCGGTCGGCCTCCGGGTCCTCGCCGGGCGAGTCGACCCGGACGACCGCGCCGGGCGGCAGTTCGTACCGTCCGCGCAGCACCGAGGACCAGGGCAGCACGGCGGGCTCCGCCAGCCCCGCGGCGCGGGCCGCGGCGGCGAACAGGGCGACCCGTCGGTGCCCGGGACAGCCCAGGACGACCAGCTGTGGCGACGTCAACGCGGCGGCCCTGCCTACTCGGAGACGGCGACGTAGCGCCAGTTGTCGTTCGGGTCCTCGGCACCGGACAGGTCGACCTCGACGCCGGGCAGGGCGTCCCGCAGGCGCTTCTGCATGCCCTCGGTGAGGTAGTGGTGGTGCAGGTCGAGGGTCTCCAGGTGGGTGAGCGGCTGGCCCTCCAGCAGCGCCGCCGCGCCCTCGTCGGTGAGCGCGCCCATGGACAGCGACAGCCCGGTGAGCCGGGGCACCACCGGGGCGTGGGCGACCTCGGCGGCGATCCGGTCCTGGGTCTCGGCGTTCTGCAGGCCGAGGTGCTTCAGCGCGGGCAGGTTGGCGCCGGACAGGAACGGGGCGAGGTCCTCGTTCGTCCAGTTGCCGCCGTAGTTGTCGACGCCCAGCCACAGTTCGAGCTTCTCCAGCGCCGGGAAGTCGCAGGCGCCGACGGCGCGGACCACCGGGCCCGGCAGGCCGCCGGCCTCGAAGCGCAGTGCCTTCAACTTCTCGTGCCGCACCGGCTTCAGGGCGAGCCGGTCGTTGCCGTCGTAGTCCTCGCCGGCGCCGCGCACCACCAGCTCCTCCAGCTGCGGGAACGCCTCGAAGACCGGCGTGATGTCGCACATCTGGATCCAGGAGATCTCGCACTCCTCGAAGGTGATGTCGCCGATGAACAGCGCCCGCAGCGCGGGGAAGCGGCCGGCGGACGCGAGGAGCACCGGCAGTGCCTCGGCCAGCGACTCCGGCTCCTCGGAGAACCAGCGGCCGATCACCAGCGCGGTGACCTTCTCCACCGCGACGGTCTCCAGGAACGTCGCCCAGTGCTCGGCGAAGGCGGTCTCGTCGTCCCAGTCCACCCAGACCTTCCACGCGGTGGACGGCGCCTCGGGCAGCTTTCCTTCCTTCGACGCCTCCAGGAAGTCGGTGACGGGGAGCCCGTGGAACTCCTCGATGTGCTGGTTGATGGTCATGCGCCGCTCCTCGCTGCTCGTCGTGGGGCCTGACCCTGTCTACCAGCCGCCCCCGACGTTCACCCGCACGGGGAATCTTTCGGGCGTGGTGTTGTCGGTGGGGCCGCCTAGTTTTCCGATCGGGACGTCCGGCGCCCGGCCGGACCCGACCGCGGGAGGACTCGCGTGTACCGCCAGGGTGACGTACTGATCGTGCCGACCGAACAGAGTGCGGTCCCGGCCGCCGTGGCCCACCTGCCGCGCCAGCCCCGGGACGGCCGCGGCCGGCTGGTGCTGGCGCTCGGCGAAGTCACCGGCCACGCGCACGCGGTGGTCGGCCCCGGCGAACTGCTGCGCGAGGGCGGCCCGTTCGGCCGCGCCTGGCTGCACCTGCCGGAGGGCGGCCGGGTCGTGCACGAGGAGCACGCGACGATCGCGCTGCCCACCGGCTGGTTCCGGGTGGTCCGGCAGCGCGAGTACATGCCCGGCGCCGTCCGGATCGTCGCCGACTGACCCACCCGTACGAGACAAGGACAGAACTGATGAGCACGCAGCTGACCGGCCGTCCGGCGGACGCCTCGGTGGCGCACTGGCGCGCGGTCGCCGCCGCCACCGGACCGGCCGACCGGGCCACCGCCGAACAGGCCGTCCGGGACGCCTACCGGGCCGCCGGGCTGGCCGAACCCGCCGAGTTCCGCTGGTACCCGTCGCCGCTCGCCGCGGTCACCGAACTGCTCGACCACCGGGACGGGTTCGGCCGATCCGTGCGCGAGCAGGTGCGCACCGCCGCCTGGGAGCGGGCCCGCACCGCCGCGCTCGCCGCACACGGCCCCGGCGGCTGGGCCGAACTGTGGGGCGCGACCGGCGCCGAACTCGCCGCCACCACCGCACTGCCCGCCGAACGCGTCCGCGCCGCGCTGCTCGACCACTTCGCGCCCGAGCCCGCACCGCAGGGCTGGGAGGAGTCCCGCCGGCCGGAGAACAAGGAGCTCCGCCGGGTGGTCGGCGAGACCCGCGCCACGGTCCGGCTCGCCGTCCTGGACGCCGTCGCCGGCCAGCACGACGCCGCCTGGTTCGCCGCCTTCGACACCGCCGGCACCGGCGACGACGCCCTCGCCGCGCTGGCCGGCGTCGCCCGACAGGCCGGCTGGTGGTGGCCGTTCGAGAACACCGTGCTGCTCAGCGAACGCCCCGTCGCCCTGCACCGCGACGAGGCCGGCCGACTCGACCGCGCCGACGGCCCCGCCCTCGCCTACGCCGACGGCTTCGCGCTGTACGCCTGGCGCGGCATGCCCGTCCCGGCGGACTTCCTGGAGCAGCTCACCGGCCTCACCGTCGAGCGCATCCGCACCGAGGAGAACGCCGAACTGCGCCGCGTCATGCTGGAGCACTTCGGCTACGACCGCTACCTCGCCGAATCCGGGGCGGAGCCGCTGCACCGCGACGAGACCGGCATCCTGTGGCGGATCCAACTCCCGGACGACGAACCGGTCGTGATGGTCGAGGTGGTCAACTCCACCCCCGAACCCGACGGCACCCACCGCACCTACTACCTGCGCGTCCCGCCGCACATCCGCACGGCGAGGGCGGGCGTGGCGTGGACGTTCGGGGTCGAGGAGGAGGCGTACCGGCCGCAGCGCGAGACGTGAGAGGCGCCGCCTACAGCCCTATGCTCCGCAGGCGGGCCAACAGCACCCCCGCAGGGCTCTCCGGAGTCTCCAACTCCAGCCACGGGCGCAGGACTTCGGCCGTCTGGTCGTCGCGGACGGCGGTCGCGGCGGCCATCACCACGAACTGGTCCACCAGCCACCCGCAGAGCGAGTCGACAGGGATCTGGCGGCCCTCGTCCAGCCGGCTGATCGCGGAGGCCTCGACCACCGAGATCCAGGAGCGGACCAGCAGGGTGAGCCGGGGTCCGGCCTCGCCCACGCCCAGGTGGCGCAGGGTGCGTCGGAGCGCGGCGCGGCGGACGTCGTCGACGATGGCCGAGGTGCGGGCGGTCTCCACCACCGAGCCGCCGCGGAGCAGCGCGCCGTAACCGGCGGCGTGCTCGTCGACGAAGGCGAAGTAGCGGTGCAGGACGGCGCGGAGCTGCTCGGTCGGGGTGCCGGTGAAGCCGTCGGTGCGGAAGCGCCGGACGAGTTCGGAGGCCGCACTGCGCAGCGCGGCCTCGTACAACTGCTGCTTGCCGCCGGCGAAGTAGCGGTAGACGAGCGGGCGGGACGCCCCGGCGGCCTCGGCGACGTCGTCGAGCGAGACGTCCTCGGGCGGGCGGGCGGCGAACAGTTCGAGAGCGACGGCGATGAGCTGCTCGCGCCGCTGCTGGACGGGCAGTCGGCGGTAGGTGGTGCGCCGGGGGCGCTCCGCCTCGGCGGGGGAGGGGGTCGCTGCCATGGGTGCCAGGGTAATAGTCGGGCGGGCCGGCCCGGCACGGTCGGGACCGGCGGGTTCCTACCGGCCGGGCGGCGTCACCGACCGCAGACTGTGACCAGGCGTCTGCGGATCGTGACGAGGAGCGGCCGGTGCGGTGGGTGCGGGCGGTCTGGCGGTGGATCGGGAAGTCCCCGGGGACGTACGTGTGGCTGCTGCTGCTCGCCGTCACCAGTTTCGTGGTGGCCCGGAAGGACCCGGCGGCCCTGCACTTCTTCCTGCAGCAGCGCTCCACCAACATCGACCAGCTGAACGCCCACCCGCTGCGCGTGCTGCTGGCCAGCCTGATCTGGACCGAGCAGGCGAACTTCCTGTTCTACTTCGTGATGTTCCACGTCTTCCACGTCCCCGCCGAGCGCTGGCTGGGCACCGGCCGGTGGCTGACGGTCGCGCTGACGGCGCACGTGCTGGCGACGTACCTCAGCCAGGGCGTGGTGGCGTGGGGCGTGCACCACGAGGTGCTGCCGATGCGGATGGCGCGCACCGTGGACGTCGGGGTGTCGTACGCGCTGGCCGGGGTGCAGGGCGTGCTGACGTGGAGCCTGGCGGGCGTCTGGCGGTGGGTGTACGGGTGCGGGCTGGTGGCGTTCTACCTGGTGCCGCTGCTGACCTCGCGGACCTTCACCGATCTGGGGCACTTCTGCGCGGTGCTGATCGGACTGGCGTTCCGTCCGATCACCCGGGGCCGGCCGGTCTGGGACCCGTCCCGGACGCTGCGCCGGCTGCGCATGGCACGCAGTTGACGCGACCACTTCCAAAGAGGGCTTGAATTCGTCCGGCGCTGCGACAGGATGGCCGGATGGCTCATGAACTGAACGATCGTCACGCAGGCGGCTCCACCCCGCGCCGCATCGCCGACGCCCATGTCCACGCCCTCGCCGAGATCGACCCGCTGACCGCGGTCTACCTCGGCCTCAACCCGGAGGACGACCGGCTGACCGACCTCTCCCCGGCCGGCACCGGCGCCCTCGCCGACCTGGCCCGCCGCACCCTCGCCGAGCTGGACGCGCTGGAGGCGTCCGGCCCGGTCGACGAGGAGGAGGAGCGCCGCTGCGCCCGGCTGCTGCGCGAGCGGCTGACCGCCGAGATCGCCGTGCACGAGGCCGGCGAGGACTTCCGGTCGGTCCGCAACCTCGGCTCGCCGGTCCACAACACCCGCGAGATGTTCACCCTGCTGCCCACCGACACCGACCAGGACTGGCTGCGGCTCGGCCGCCGGCTGGCCCGCTTCCCGGCGGCGATGGCCCAGTACCGGCAGACCCTGGAGGAGGGCCTGCGCCGCGGCCTGTTCTCCGCGCCGCGCCAGGTCGACACCATGGTCGGCCAGTTCGACGAGTGGATCGAGTCCGAGCGCCCCGGCGGCTGGTTCGGCGAACTGGTCGGCCCCGCGCCCGAGGACCTGCGGGAGCAGCTGACCGCCACCGCCGTCGAGGCCACCGGGTCCCTCGTCGAGCTGCGCGACTGGCTGCGCGACGTGTACGGCCCCGCCGCCCAGGGCACCCCCGACGCGATGGGCCGCGAGCGCTACACCCGCTGGGTGCGGTACTGGACGGGCGCCGATCTGGACCTGGACGAGGCGTACCGCTGGGCGTGGGAGCAGTTCCACGAGCTGGACGCGCAGATGCGGGTCGAGGCGGAGAAGGTGCTGCCCGGGGCGACCCCGATGCAGGCGATGAAGTGGCTGGAGACCGAAGGCCCGGCGATCCGCGGCGAGCAGGAGGTGCAGGAGTACCTGCAGGACCTGATGGACCGGGCGATCAACGACCTGCAGGGCGTGCACTTCGACCTGGCCGACCCGCTGCTGAAGGTCGAGTCGCGGATCGCCCCGCCCGGCAGCGCCGCCGCCCCCTACTACACCCAGCCGTCGCTGGACTTCTCCCGCCCCGGCCGGACCTGGCTGCCCACCCTGGGCCGTGAGGCGTTCCCGGAGTGGGACCTGGTCTCCACCTGGTACCACGAGGGCGTCCCCGGCCACCACCTCCAGCTCGCGCAGTGGACGTACGTGGCGGACCGGCTCTCCACCTACCAGGTCACCCTGGGCGGCGTCAGCGCCAACATGGAGGGCTGGGCGCTGTACGCGGAGCGCCTGATGGACGAGCTCGGCCACCTCACCGACCCGGGCCACCGCCTCGGCTACCTGAACGCGCAGATGATGCGCGCGCTGCGGGTCATCGTCGACATCGGCATGCACGCGGAGCTGGAGTTCCCCGCCGACTCCCCGTTCGCCGCCGGCGAGCCGATGCTGCCGGAGCGCGCCCGCGAGTTCTTCGGCGCGTACTGCGGCCTGTCCGCCGACTTCCTGGACAGCGAACTGGTCCGCTACCTCGGCCTGCCCGGCCAGGCGATCGGCTACAAGCTCGGCGAACGCGCCTGGCTGAGCGGCCGGGCCGCGGCCCGGGCGGCCGCCGAGGCGCGCGGCGAGGAGTTCGACCTGAAGGCGTGGCACATGGCGGCACTGTCGCAGGGCTCGCTGGGCCTGGACGACCTGGTGACGGAGCTGAGCTCGCTGTAACCGCAGGAGTGTCCCGGGTGGCCGAGCGGCCGGGCACCCGGGTCCGCCGTCCCAAATGCTGACAAAACTGCACATACTGCCTTGCTCGGGACCGGATCGGGCGCTTGGCTGGAGAGAGCGCCGTGAACGCGCGCACCCGGCCCATTCCCGATTCGGCGGAAGGCGGTCCTCCGGTGACCTCCCCGCACGCCCCCGACACCCAGCAGGCCGACCCGCGCCGCTGGTGGGCCCTGGCGGTCATCGCCATCGCCCAGCTGATGATCGTCCTGGACGCGACGATCGTGAACATCGCCCTCCCGTCCGCCCAGCACGACCTGGGCATCTCCAACGCCAACCGGCAGTGGGTGATCACCGCCTACACGCTGGCCTTCGGCGGCCTGCTGCTGCTCGGCGGCCGGATCGGCGACCTCTTCGGACGCAAACGCACCTTCATCGTCGGCCTGCTCGGCTTCGCACTGGCGTCCTGCCTCGGCGGCTTCGCCACCACCGGCGGCATGCTGTTCGCCGCCCGCGCCCTGCAGGGCGCCTTCGGCGCGCTGCTCGCCCCGTCCGCGCTGTCCCTGCTGTCGAACACCTTCCGCGACCCGCGCGAACGGGCCACCGCGTTCGGCGTGTTCGGCGCCCTGGCCGGCGGCGGCGCGGCGATCGGACTGATCACCGGCGGACTGCTCACCGAGTACCTCAGCTGGCGCTGGTGCCTGTACGTCAACGGCCCGATCGCCGTTGTCACCGCGATCGCCGCCTCCTACCTGCTGCGCCGCGACCACATCGACCGCTCGCACCGGGTCCGGCTCGACCTGCCCGGCGCGGTGCTCGGCTGCGGCGGCCTGCTGCTGATCGTCTACGGCACCTCCGAGGCCGTCGACCGCGGTTGGGGCGACTGGCTGGTGCTCACCTCGCTCTGCGTCGGCGTCGTGCTGCTCGCGGTGTTCGCCCTGGTCGAGCGGCGCACCCCGCACGCACTGCTGCCGATGCACCTGATCCGCAACCGCAACCGGGCCGGCAGCGCACTCTCGGTCGGCCTGGCCGTCATCGCCATGTACGGCCTGTTCCTGTTCCTGACGTACTACATGCAGGTGGTGAAGGGCTACTCGCCGATCCGGGCCGGCGTCTCCTTCCTTCCGATGACCGCCGCGATCATCATCAGCTCCGCCGGCATCGGCTCCCGCCTGATGACCCGCATCCCCACCCGCGCCCTGATGGTCCCCGGCCTGCTGATCGGCGCGGGCGGCATGGCCTGGCTCACCCAACTGCGGGTGGACAGCTCGTACGCCGGCCTGGTGCTCCCCGCCGAGATCCTGCTCGGCATCGGCCTCGGCCTGGTCTTCATGCCCGCCATCAGCCTGGCCACCCTGGGCGTCGCCCCGCAGGAGACCGGCGCCGCCTCCGCCATCATCAACAGCGCCCAGCAGGTCGGCGGTTCGATCGGCACCGCGCTGCTCAACACCATCGCCGCCAGTGTCACCGCCACCTACCTCGCCACCCGCAACCCGACCGACCCCCTGGTCCAGGCCCAGGGCGCGGTGCACGGCTACGCGGTCGCCACCGCCGTCGCGATGGGCATCCTGCTGCTCGCCGCCGTGGTCGCCTTCCTGATGATCAACCACCGCCCCGCCCCCGGCGAGGCCGAGGGCCGTGCCGCCCAGGCGGGCACCGGAACCGTCGCCCAGGCAGAGGCATAGGCGACCCCGACCCGTTCGCCCGGTGCCGCCGTCCGCACGGTCGGTCCCGGTCATGAGACCCTGCTGTCCGCCACCGGAAATCTCACGAGTCTCCCAGCCAGGAATCACGGCATTTCCAGCTCGGCGACGCATATTCGAGACAGCTAGGGTCGCCCCCGCCCGCCGACGACAACGGCGCGGACGGCGGGGCGGCCTCCGGTCGGGAGGAAACGGGGCACCATGGGACGGCACTCCAAGCAGCGCAAGCGCCGCTCGCTGCGGCCGGTCGCCCTCACCTCGCTGCTCACCGTGGGCGTGGTCGGCGCGATAGCCGCAGCCGGGCTGGTCTCCGTCCACCTGCGCGACCCGCGCCAGCAGTCCAGCTCCGACAGCGTCGCGGCGGCCGGCCCGCTCCCGGCCCCCGCCCCGCTCGGGAGCTCCGGCGCCTTCGCGAACACGAGCGCGAGCCCGAGCCCGAGTGCGGAGGCCTCCGCGGGCGAGGCCGGCGGGCAGCTGAGCGCCGACGGCACGGCCGACCCCGCCGGCGGACTCACCCGGCAGATCCCGCCCGTCGCCCCGCCGGACGTCAGGCTCGGCGTCACCGGCAACGCCCCGACCAGCACCGAGTCGATCCGGGTCGGCGCGCTGTTCACCGGCGACGCCACGCCGGGCAACCACTTCTGCACCGCCAGCGTCATCGACAGCCCCGGGCGCAACCTGATCCTCACCGCCGCGCACTGCCTGTCCGGCGTCAACGGCGTCACCTTCGTCCCCGGCTACCACGACGGCCAGGCCCCGTTCGGCAGTTGGCAGGTCACCAAGGCGTACACCGCCGACGGCTGGCAGAACGACGACGACCCCGACGAGGACTTCGCCGTGCTCGCCCTCGCCCCCAACAACGGCACGCGGATCGAGGACGTGGTCGGCGGCAACCAGCTCGGCATCAACGCCGCCTGGAGCGTCCAGACCCGGCTGTACGGCTACCCGGACGGCGCCGAGCGGCCCGTCGTGTGCACCAACGCCACCAGCCGCCAGGACACCTACCAGCGGCACATCGACTGCCCGTCCTTCCCCAGCGGCACCAGCGGCGGCCCGTTCATCGACGCCGCCACCGGCCAGGTGGTCGGCGTCATCGGCGGCTACCAGCAGGGCGGCGACACCGAGGACACCTCCTACAGCGCCTACTTCGACCACACCGTCGCCGACCTGGTCGCCCGGGCGAGCTGACCGGCCCTGGAATCCCCCTCCGCCGTCGCCCACAATGGGGCGACGACGCAGACGAGGGGGAGGCGCGGTGTTCCGCCGCTGGTGGTTCCTGAAGTCCGCGGGGCCCGCCCCGACAGCCGAACACCACCCGAGCCGCCGGGAGATCCGCGAGCACAACGCCCTGGTGCTGGGCGAGTGGGAAGCCCTCCGCGACCGGCTGCGCGAGCTCGCCACCGAACGCGTCACCGCCGCCGGCACGGTCTTCCAGGCCGCCGAACTCCGGCTCCCCACCGAGGAGTCCGCCGCCCGCCGGGCCTACCAGTGGGCACTGGAGGCGTACGAGGCCGCAGGCCGACTGCTCGACGGTGCCGACCACCGGGACACCGACCTGCCCGACCTCGCCGCCGCCGTCGTCCTCGCCGAACAGGCCGTCGAACGCCTCGCCGCCGCCCACCTGCTGCACGCCGGACAGCGGCCCGGCCCGCTCGCCGTCCGCTGCTACTACAACCCGCTGCACGGCCCCGCCGAGACCGCCGACGAAGCGCCCAAGAACCGCAAGACCCGCCAACGGGCCCGCACCGGCGCCCGGGAGGCCGCCGCGGAGCGGCGCCCCGCCTGCCGCTCCTGCCGCGCCGCGATCCTGGCCGGCCAGACCCCCGACGTGCTGCCCGCGCTGCTCCCCGCCAAGGCCGCTCCCGGCCGCAAGGGCCCCGTCCTGGTCCCCTACTTCGCCGTCCCCCGCCAGTGGTCCCCGTGGTCCACCACCGCCTGCGGCGCCTACGACCCGGCCACCCCGGCCCTGGTGCTGCGCGGCGATCACCGCAAGCGGAAGCCGAGTTGACACTGCCTCGGTGCTACGCCTCGGCGCTGCGCCTCAGCGCTTCTTGCGCTCGGCCACCCGGCGTTCGACCTCGGCCAGGAAGTGCGGCGGAACCTCGCCGGTGGCCCGCAGGTGCGCGCGTTCCGCGGCGGTGAGTGTCTCGGCCACGATGTCCACGGCGAAGGCGTACTTGTGCAGCTTCCCCGAGGCTGTCTCGCGCCGCAGGTCCGCGGCATCCTCTGCCCGTTCGTTGCCCTCCCAGCTGTCCCGGGGGCGGAACAGCGCGGTCAGCCAGCCGAGCACGCCGCGCCGACGGGCCTTCCGGTTCACCTGGTCCCGGACGGCCAGCCAGCACAGCCGCTCGTCAGGCAGGTTCGGAACGGTTCTGGTCATGGTGGTGCCCCCCTCGTTCAGGTGTCGGGGGAGCGTACCGGTCGGGGGAGTGCGAAGGACAACGAAAAAGGCCCAAGTCCCTTGGACTTGAGCCTCGTTCACGCACTTGCTGCGAAGTGCCCCCGGTAGGATTCGAACCTACGCACCCGCCTCCGGAGGGCGGTGCTCTATCCCCTGAGCTACGGGGGCCTGAGCGACCTGTGATCACCCGGCCTTGCGGGGAAAACACTACCAGGGAAACTCCGTGCTCCGTGCACGGGTTTCCGGGGGGCCGGGCCGGACGGGCCGTCAGGGGCAACCGGGAAGTAGCGGAAAGCCCGGACGGGCAGGGTGGGGCGCGGCTACCCTCGGTGAGGTGGCGGCGACGTCGGGGCGGGTCCTCGTGGTGGACGACAGCGAGGTGATCCGCCGGCTGATCAAGGTCAACCTGGAGCTGGAGGGCTTCGAGGTGGTGACCGCCGCCGACGGTGCCGAGTGCCTGGAGGTGGTCCGGGGCGTCGCGCCGGACGTGGTGACCCTGGACGTGATGATGCCCCGGCTGGACGGCCTGCGCACGGCGGCCCGGCTGCGCGCCGCGTGGGAGACCGCGCACCTGCCGATAGCGATAGTGAGCGCCTGCACCCCCGCCGACCTGGAACGCGGCGAGTCGGTGGGCGTGGACGGCTACCTGGCGAAGCCGTTCGATCCGGCGGACCTGATCGAACTGGTGCACCGGCTGCGGGCGATGGACCGGCCGGTCGCGCCGGGCGCCCGGCGTTTCGCGTACGACTTCGGCGGCGCCGGCCTCGATCGCACCGAACGGAGTTTCGCCCTCGGCGAACACGTGCAGGAACTTGTTCCGCCGGACGAGTCACGCCCATGAGATGTGCCGGTCTTCGGCGCTCTCCGACGAGACGAAGCACACCCGGCGCCGCGACGCGCGCCCCGTTGGGCAAACCGAGTGGCGGTCGACCACCCCCTCTCGCCTAGGCTGGGGGCCGTGACACCCGCAGAACTCTCCCAGGCAGTCCAGGCCGCCGTCAGCGCCGCCATCCAGGCCGGCGAGCTGACCGTCGACGTGCCCGCGCACGTGACGGTCGAGCGGCCCAAGAACAGGGACCACGGCGACTACGCCACCAACGTGGCCCTCCAGCTCGCGAAGGCGGCCGGCAAGCCGCCGCGAGCCGTCGCGGAGATCCTCTCCGCCCGCCTGCGAGAGATCACCGGCGTCGCCAAGGTCGACATCGCCGGTCCGGGCTTCCTGAACATCACGCTGGACGCCGCCACCCAGGGCGAGCTGGCGCGCACCATCGTCGAGGCGGGCGAGGCGTACGGCCGCAACGAGGCGCTCAAGGGCCTGACGATCAACCTGGAGTTCGTCTCGGCGAACCCGACCGGCCCGATCCACATCGGCGGCGTCCGCTGGGCCGCCGTCGGCGACTCGCTGGCCCGCGTCCTCAAGGCGACCGGCGCCGAGGTGTCCACCGAGTACTACCTCAACGACGCCGGCGTGCAGATCACCAAGTTCGCCAAGTCGCTGAAGGCCGCCGCCAACGGGCAGCCGGTGCCGGAGGACGGCTACGTCGGCGAGTACATCGTCGACATCGCCAAGGCCGTCACCGAGGGCGTGCCCGGCATCCTGGAGCTGCCGGAGGACGAGCAGCTGTCGGCCTTCCGCACCGAGGGCCTGAAGCTGATGGTCGCCGAGATCCAGCGGTCGATGGTCGAGTTCGGCGTGCACTTCGACACCTGGTTCTCCGAGCAGACGCTGCACGAGTCCGGCGCCGTCGGCCGGGCCATCGAGCGGCTGCGCGAGCAGGGCCACGTCTTCGACCGGGACGGCGCGATCTGGCTGCGCACCACCGACTTCGGCGACGACAAGGACCGCGTCCTGGTCAAGGCCGACGGCGAGACCACCTACTTCGCCGCCGACGCCGCCTACTACCTGAGCAAGCGGGACCGCGGCGCGGAGGTCTCGGTCTACATGCTCGGCGCCGACCACCACGGCTACGTCAACCGCCTCAAGGCCATCGCGGCCTGCGCCGGCGACGACATGGACCGCAACATCGAGGTGATGATCGGCCAGTTCGTGAAGATGCTGCGCGACGGCAAGGAGGTCCGCCTCTCCAAGCGCGCCGGCAACATCATCACGATCGACGACGTGATCGACTGGATCGGCGTGGACGCCGCCCGCTACATGCTGGTCCGGCAGTCCACCGACTCCACCATCACCATCGACATCGACGTGGTCACCAGCCAGACCAGGGACAACCCGGTCTTCTACGTGCAGTACGCGCACGCCCGGATGTGCTCCGTGGCGCGCAACGCCGTGGAGAAGGGCATCACGCGCAGCGCGGACTACAAACCGGAGCTGCTGAACTCCGAGTGGGAGAACGACCTGATCGGCCAGCTCGGCGAGTTCCCGCGGGTGCTGGCCAAGGCCGGCGAACTGCGCGCGCCGCACCACGTGGCCGTGTACCTGGAGGAGCTGTCCCGGGCCTTCCACCGGTTCTACGACAACTGCCACATCCTGCCGAAGAAGGGCGACGACGAGGTCACCGACCTCACGCACGCCCGCCTCTGGCTCGCCGACGCCACGCGAACGACGCTCGCCAACGGCCTCGCTCTGCTCGGCGTATCCGCCCCCGAGCGGATGTAAAGCACCACAACCCCCAAGCGCAGCAAGAGCGGGGGCGGCGGACCGGTCGACGGAGACCGGTCGCCGCCCCTTGCCATAGGCCGAGGAAGTTCCGCACATGTCTCGCTCCGCACACCCCGCAGGCCCCCGGCACGGCGACGTCCTGCCCGAGGGTCACTACCAGGCTCCGCCCGCCGACCTGAACGCCCTCGACCCGAAGGTCTGGTCGCGCACCGTCACCCGCAACGCGGAGGGCGTGGCCACCGTCGGCGGCATCGACGTCCGCACCCTCGCCGCCGAGTTCGGCACCCCCGCGTACGTGCTGGACGAGGCCGACTTCCGGGCCCGCGCCCGCGCCTGGCGGGACGCCTTCGGCGACCACGCGGACGTGTACTACGCCGGCAAGGCGTTCCTGTCCAAGGCCGTCGTCCGCTGGCTGCACGAGGAGGGCCTCAACGTCGACGTGTGCTCCTCCGGCGAGCTGCAGGTGGCGCTGGCGGCCGGGATGCCGGGGGAGCGGATCGCGCTGCACGGCAACAACAAGTCGGTGCACGAGCTGGAGCAGGCCGTGAAGGCCGGCGTCGGGCACATCGTGGTCGACTCGTTCCAGGAGATCGACCGGCTGGCGGAGATCGCCGACGCGCAGGGCGTCCGGCAGCCGGTGCTGATCCGGATCACGGTCGGCGTCGAGGCGCACACCCACGAGTTCATCGCCACCGCGCACGAGGACCAGAAGTTCGGCCTGTCGCTCTCCGGCGGCCTGGCCGCCGAGGCGGTCCGCCGGGTGCTGGCCAAGCCCTCCCTGGAGCTGCGCGGCATCCACTCGCACATCGGCTCGCAGATCTTCGACTTCGCCGGTTTCGAGGTGGCCGCCCGCCGGGTGGTCGGCCTGCTCGCCGAGGTCCGCGACGAGCACGGCGTCGAGCTGCCGGAGATCGACCTCGGCGGCGGACTCGGCATCGCCTACACCCCCGACGACGACCCGCGCGAGCCCGCCGAGATCGCCGTCTCGCTCGGCGAGATCGTCCGACGCGAGTGCACCGCAGCGCAGTTGACGCCCCCTCGGATCTCGGTGGAGCCCGGCCGGGCGATCGTCGGCCCGACCGCGTTCACGCTGTACGAGGTCGGCACCGTCAAGCCGCTGGAGGGCCTGCGCACCTACGTCAGCGTGGACGGCGGCATGTCCGACAACATCCGCACCGCGCTGTACGACGCCGAGTACTCGGTGGCGCTGGTCTCCCGCACCAGCGAGGCCGAGCCGATGCTGGTCCGGGTGGTCGGCAAGCACTGCGAGTCCGGCGACATCGTGGTCCGGGACGCCTTCCTGCCGGCCGACCTGGCCGCCGGCGACCTGATCGCGGTGCCCGCCACCGGCGCCTACTGCCGGTCGATGGCGAGCAACTACAACCACGCCCTCAAGCCCCCCGTGCTGGCCGTCGCCGACGGCGCCGCCCGGGTGATCGTCCGCCGCGAGACGGAACAGGATCTCCTGCGCCTCGATATCGGCTGACGAAATTTTCGTCTCATAACGTGGACCGGCCGTAGATCTGTGCGGAAAGTCCCGGAGACTGGTACGGACAGGAAAGCCCCCGGGGACACCGAATCGCCCCGGCGGGGACCGAAGAATGCAGAGCGGAGTCGGATGATGCGTACGCGCCCGCTGAAGGTGGCGTTGCTGGGCTGTGGTGTGGTGGGCTCCGAGGTGGCGCGCATCATGACGACGACGGCCGACGACCTCGCCGCGCGCATCGGCGCCCCGGTGGAGCTCGCGGGCATCGCGGTCCGGCGTGCCGGCCGCCCCCGCCCCGGGGTGCCCGAGCACCTGCTCACCACCGACGCCGAGGCCCTCGTCGGCCGCGACGACATCGACGTGGTGATCGAGGTCGTCGGCGGCATCGAGCCGTCCAAATCGCTGATCCTGAAAGCCTTCCGGGGCGGCGCCTCGGTGGTCTCCGCCAACAAGGCGCTGCTCGCCAAGGACGGCGCCGAACTGCACGCCGCGGCCGCCGCGGCCGGCGCCGACCTCTACTACGAGGCCGCCGTGGCCGGCGCCATCCCGCTGCTGCGCCCGCTGCGCGAGTCGCTGGCCGGCGACAAGGTGAACCGGGTGCTGGGCATCGTCAACGGCACCACCAACTTCATCCTCGACAAGATGGACTCCACCGGCGCCGGGTACTCCGAGGCGCTGGAGGAGGCCACCGCGCTGGGCTACGCCGAGGCCGACCCGACCGCCGACGTGGAGGGCTTCGACGCCGCCGCGAAGGCCGCCATCCTGGCCGGGATCGCCTTCCACACCAAGGTGACCGCCGCGGACGTCTACCGCGAGGGCATCACCGAGGTCACCGCCGCCGACATCGCCTCCGCCAAGCAGATGGGCTGCGTCGTCAAGCTGCTGGCGATCTGCGAGCGCTCCGCCGACGGCACCTCGGTCACCGCCCGGGTGCACCCGGCGATGATCCCGCTCAGCCACCCGCTGGCCTCCGTCCGCGAGGCCTACAACGCCGTCTTCGTCGAGGCCGAGGCGGCCGGCCGGCTGATGTTCTACGGCCCCGGCGCGGGCGGCTCGCCCACCGCCTCCGCGGTCCTCGGAGACCTGGTCGCGGTCTGCCGCAACAAGGTCAACGGCACCACCGGCCCCGGCGACTCGGTCTACGCCCAGCTGCCCGCCAAGCCGATGGACGAGGTCGTCACCCGCTACCACGTCAGCCTCGACGTGGACGACCGGGCCGGTGTGCTGGCCCAGGTGGCCTCGGTCTTCGCCGAGCACGGCGTGTCCATCGACACCGTCCGCCAGCAGGGCCGCGACGGCGACGCCGCGCTCGTCGTGGTCACCCACCGCGCCACCGACGCCGCGCTGTCGGCGACGGTCGACAAGCTCCGCGCACTGGACAGCGTGCGCGACGTGGCCAGCATCATGCGGGTCGAAGGGGAGTAACAGGAACCATGAACGCCCTTGCCGGAAACGCTGCCCGAGGCACCCACACCCACCAGTGGCGCGGCCTCATCGAGGAGTACCGCGACCGCCTCCCGGTCACCGACTCCACCCCCGTGATCACCCTGCTGGAGGGCGGCACGCCGCTCGTCCCCGCCCAGGTGCTCTCCGAGCGCACCGGGTGCGAGGTCTACCTCAAGGTCGAAGGCGCCAACCCGACCGGCTCCTTCAAGGACCGCGGGATGACCATGGCCATCTCCAAGGCCAAGGAGGACGGCGCCCAGGCCGTCATCTGCGCCTCCACCGGCAACACCTCCGCCTCCGCCGCCGCCTACGCGGTCCGCGCCGGCATGGTGTCCGCCGTGCTCGTCCCGCAGGGCAAGATCGCCCTCGGCAAGATGGGCCAGGCGCTGGTGCACGGCGCGAAGATCCTCCAGGTCGACGGCAACTTCGACGACTGCCTCACGCTCGCCCGCGAACTCTCCGAGAAGTACCCGGTCGCCCTGGTCAACTCGGTCAACCCGGTGCGCATCGAGGGCCAGAAGACCGCCGCCTTCGAGATCGTCGACATGCTCGGCGACGCCCCGGACATCCACGTCCTCCCGGTCGGCAACGCCGGCAACATCACCGCCTACTGGAAGGGCTACCGCGAGTACGCGGCGGACGGCCTCTCCTCGAAGACCCCCCGGATGTGGGGCTTCCAGGCGTCCGGCTCCGCCCCCATCGTGGACGGCGCCCCGGTGCTCAAGCCGCAGACCATCGCCACCGCGATCCGGATCGGCAACCCCGCCTCCTGGGACTACGCGCTCGCCGCGCGGGACGAGTCCGGCGGCCTCATCGACAAGGTGACGGACCGCCAGATCCTGTCCGCCTACCGCCTGTTGGCCTCGCAGGAGGGCGTCTTCGTCGAGCCCGCGTCCGCCTCCTCGGTGGCCGGCCTGCTCGCCAAGGCCGAGGCCGGACTGGTCGACCCCGGCCAGCGGATCGTCTGCACCGTCACCGGCAACGGCCTCAAGGACCCGGACTGGGCGGTGGCCGGCGCGCCGCAGCCGCAGATCGTCCCGATCGACCCGGAGACGGCCGCCCGCCGCCTCGGCCTGCTGGACTGACCCCGCGTCACGACGGCGAGCGGCAGACCCGATCCGGGTCTGCCGCTCGCCGTCGCATTCGGGCCACCGAGCCACACTTTCCCGCCGCTTTCAGGTCATCGGACCGGCGCTTTTCCGCTGCTGTGGGCAACACGGCAGATCGGAGTCGGGCAGGGTGTACCGCTCTGGAACCTCTCTTCGATACGCTGGACCCCGGCGGGCCGCGCCACGCTGCGCGCTCCCTTCGACCACCCCGCCGTCGTACCACCGCAGGCCCCGTCGTCCGGGCCGCCCCCACTTTCAGGAGTGTCCACCGCATGGCCGGTCCCGCGTTCCGCGCCGCCGCCGTCCGGGTCCGCGTCCCCGCGACCAGCGCCAACCTCGGCCCCGGCTTCGACGCATTCGGCCTCGCCCTGGGGCTCTACGACGATGTGGTGGTCCGGGTCGCCGAATCCGGTCTGAGCGTGGACATCGCCGGCGAGGGCGCCGACACCCTGCCCCGCGACGAGCGCCACCTGCTGGTCCGCTCGCTGCGCGCCGCCTTCGACCGGCTCGGCGGACAGCCCCGCGGCCTCGAAGTGGTCTGCGCCAACCGCATACCGCACGGCCGCGGCCTGGGCTCCTCGTCCGCCGCTATCTGCGCCGGCATCGTCGCCGCCCGCGCCGTCACCATCGGCGGCGCCTCCGCCCTCGACGACGACGCGCTGCTCGCCCTCGCCTCCGAGCTGGAGGGCCACCCCGACAACGTCGCGGCCTGCCTGCGCGGCAACTTCACCGTCGCCTGGACCGAGGACGGCACCGCCCGCACCATCGCGCTCGACCCCTCCGACCGGGTGGTGCCGGTCGTGTTCGTGCCCTCCACCGAGGTGCTCACCGAGACGGCCCGCGGTCTCCTCCCCAAGACCGTTCCGCTCGCCGACGCCGCCGTCAACGCCGGCCGCGCCGCCCTGCTGGTCGAGGCGCTCACCCGCCGCCCCGAACTGCTGCTCACCGCCACCGAGGACCGCCTGCACCAGGACTACCGGGCCTCCGCCATGCCCGACAGCGCCGCCCTGGTCGCCGCCCTGCGCGCCGAGGGCGTGCCGGCCGTCATCTCGGGCGCCGGACCGACGGTCCTCGCGCTCACCGACGAGGCCGGCGCCGAGAAGCTCCTCTCCTTCGCGGGGCCGCAGTTCGCGGCGCACCGGCTCGAACTCGACCGCACCGGCGCGACCGTGCTGCCGCTCGACATGTGAGACGGACACGATTGACAAACAAAGGGCTGGGGAATGTGTCAGGGGGTAGGTAGTGTTAACCTCATTGCTGCACCAGATGCCCTCCGGGGCCCGGTGCGACGCATCCCGATCCCGTTCCCCCGTCTGCACGGGGGCCGGAAGCTCGGGATCACGATTCTCCGGGAGCCCGCCACACCGCGTACGCAGCCTGCCTGCGCGACTGCGGCCCATCCGGAGGCCGTGACGGCACCAGACTCCCACCCGCAGCCTCTGTACTGAGGCTTGGTCGGGCGGGGCCCGAACTGCCGCCGCGCGACGGGGGCCGGGCATCAAACAGGCGCAGCGAGGTCGGCACCAGTACCGGCCGTCCGCGCCACTTCGCACCACAGTGCACCGCACTTCGCAGCTCCCCGGAAGGACCAGCCTTCCGCGGGAATCCAGCCCCTGACCAGCGCACAGAGATGCTGGCCAGGACAGCACAACCGGTCGCCGTGCCAGACAGGCCGACGTCCGCTCCAGGGAAGGACCCTTAGTGAGCGACACCACCGATCTGATGGGCGCGCGCCCGGACGCCGAGGCGTCGGACGCAGCCGCCGCCCCGGCGGCTCCGGCGCGACGCCGTCGTACCGCTGCCGCCGGCCTGGACGGTCTGGTCCTGACCGAGCTCCAGAAGCTCGCCTCGACCCTCGGGATCAGCGGTACCGGACGGATGCGCAAGAGCCAGCTGATCGAGGCCATCAAGGAGAAGAGCGGCGGAGACCCGCTGCTCGCGGGCGGCTCCGCCCCCGCCGCTCCGGCCGCCAAGAAGGCCGCCAAGTCGGCTGCTCCCGCGGAGGCCGCCCCGGCCGCCGAGGAGAAGGAGAAGCCGGCCCGCCGCGCCCGCACCGCCGCCGCCACCGAGCCGCAGCCGCAGGCGCAGGCGCAGATCGAGATCCCGGTGCAGGCCGCCGCCGACACCGCGGCCGCCGCCGCCCGGACCGAGCGTCCGCGCCGCCGTGCCACCGCCGCCGCCGGTGCGCCGACCGCCGAGGCCGCAGCCGCAGCGGCAGCCGCCGCCACCGAGCAGGCCCAGCCGGCCGCCGAGGCCAAGGCCGAGGGCCAGCGCCAGGCCGGCGAGGCCGAGGGCCGTTCCGAGCGCCGCGAGCGCCGGGACCGCCGCGACCGCCGCGAGGGCGGCGAGCGTACGGAGCGCACCGAGCGCACCGAGCGCACTGAGCGCACTGAGCGCACTGAGCGCACCGAGGCCGCTTCGGCCGAGGGTGACGAGATCCGCGAGTCCCGCCGGGACCGCCGCAACCGCCGCGAGCGCGACCGCGCCGACCGGCAGCAGGGCGGCGGCCAGCAGCAGGACGGCGGCCAGTCCCGCCAGCAGGGCCAGCAGCAGAGCGGCGGCCAGCAACAGCAGGTCGGCGGCGCCCAGCAACAGGGCGGCTACGACGACGACGAGTTCGGCGACGGCCGCCGCGGCCGTCGTGGCCGCTACCGCGACCGCCGGGGCCGTCGCCGTGACGGCTTCGAGGCCGCGGCCGGCCCCGAGGTCCCGCTGAGCGACGACGACGTCCTGATCCCGGTCGCGGGCATCCTGGACATCCTCGACAACTACGCCTTCGTCCGGACCTCCGGCTACCTGCCCGGCCAGAACGACGTCTACGTCTCGCTGGCCCAGGTCCGCAAGCACGGCCTGCGCAAGGGCGACGCCATCACCGGCGCCGTCCGGCAGCCGAAGGACGGCGAGCGCCGCGAGAAGTTCAACGCGCTGGTGCGCCTGGACTCCGTCAACGGCATGGACCCGGACAGCGGCCGCGGCCGCCCCGAGTTCGGCAAGCTGACCCCGCTGTACCCGCAGGAGCGGCTGCGCCTGGAGACCGACCCGGGCGTGCTGACCACCCGGATCATCGACCTGGTGTCGCCGATCGGCAAGGGCCAGCGCGGTCTGATCGTGGCCCCGCCGAAGACCGGCAAGACCATGATCATGCAGGCGATCGCCAACGCGATCACCCACAACAACCCCGAGTGCCACCTGATGGTCGTCCTGGTCGACGAGCGTCCGGAAGAGGTCACCGACATGCAGCGGTCGGTGAAGGGCGAGGTCATCTCCTCGACCTTCGACCGCCCGGCCGAGGACCACACCACCGTCGCCGAGCTCGCCATCGAGCGCGCCAAGCGCCTGGTGGAGCTGGGCCACGACGTGGTGATCCTGCTGGACTCCATCACCCGCCTGGGCCGCGCCTACAACCTGGCCGCGCCCGCCTCCGGCCGCATCCTGTCCGGTGGTGTCGACTCGACCGCGCTGTACCCGCCGAAGAAGTTCTTCGGCGCGGCGCGCAACATCGAGAACGGCGGCTCGCTGACCATCCTCGCCACCGCGCTGGTCGACACCGGCTCGCGCATGGACGAGGTGATCTTCGAGGAGTTCAAGGGCACCGGCAACATGGAGCTCAAGCTCGACCGGAGGCTCTCCGACAAGCGCATCTTCCCCTCCGTCGACGTGGATGCCTCCGGCACCCGCAAGGAGGAGATCCTGCTCGGTCACGAGGAGCTGGCGATCGTCTGGAAGCTCCGCCGCGTGCTGCACGCGCTCGACTCGCAGCAGGCGATCGAGCTGCTGCTGGACAAGATGAAGCAGACCAAGTCGAACGCCGAGTTCCTGATGCAGATCGCCAAGAACACCCCCGGTTCCGGCGACTGATCCGTCGGGCCACAGGCCTGGGACCCCGTACCGCTCCGCGCGGTGCGGGGTCTCAGGCTTTTCTCATCCTCGATTCAGAACCCGCTCGCCCTACCGGTGCGTCACTTATGCTCGAAAGGTCGCACTGAAGGTGGAATGAGGCGATATGGGCGAACACCGGAAGGGCCGCACCCCGCGTCGCCGCGGGCTGCGGATCGTGCTGTTCGCGCTGGTCGGCGTGGTGCTGGTGGTGGCGGGCCTCGGCGGGCTCGCCTACTGGAAGCTCAACGGGAACCTGCACAGCGTCGACATCTCCGGGCAGCTGGGCAGCGCCCGTCCGCCCGCGTCCACCGACGGCTCGTTCAACCTGCTGGTGCTCGGCTCCGACTCGCGGGCGGGCGCCAACGGCAACCTGGCGGGCGGCGACACGGGGGACACCGCGCGCTCGGACACCGCGATGGTGGTGCACGTCAACCAGTCGCACACGGCGGCCTCGGTGGTCTCGATACCGCGCGACACGCTGGTCGCCCGGCCCGCCTGCACCGGCGCCGACGGCAAGGCCGTCCCGGCGGTCCGCAGCGCGATGTACAACTCCGCCTTCGAGGTCGGCGGCCCGGCCTGCGCGGTGAAGACCACCGAGCAGCTCACCGGGATGCGGATGGACCACTTCGTCGAGGTGGACTTCGCCGGCTTCGCCTCGCTGATCGACGCGATCGGCGGGGTGGACGTCACCACCACGGTGCCGATAAGCGACCAGGACAGCGGGCTGCACCTGGCGGCCGGCACCCACCACCTGGGCGGGCAGCAGGCGCTGGCGTTCGTCCGCACCCGGCACGGCGTGGGCGACGGCAGCGACCTGGGGCGGATCGAGCTCCAGAAGGAGATGGTCAAGGCCATGCTCGGCCGGGTGAACACGCTCGGCCTGGCCACCGACCCGGTGGCGATGTGGAACCTCGGCGACAAGCTGACCAAGTCGCTCACCACCGACTCCGACCTGGCCTCGGTGAGCTCGCTGGTGGGCCTGGCGCAGACCCTGAAGCAGATCGGCCCGGACCAGCTCACCATGGTCACCCTGCCGGTCGGGTACGCCCCCAGCGACCCGAACCGGGTGGTGCCGAAGAACCCGGACGCCCAGCAGCTGTGGGCCGCGCTGCGGGCCGACCAGCCGGTGCCGACCTCGGTGGTCTCCCAGCAGCCCAACAACCCGGCGGAGGCCTCGCCGTCCGCCACGGCCTCGGTCAACCCCGGCGAGGCGGCCCTCCGAGGGGGCGCGGAATAGCGCGATCGGCCTCCCGGTTTGGGAAGTAGCGGGCAGTGCTGGCACACTGGTCCGTCGGTCCCGGTTCACGTGCGGATGTCCATGTTCGCCGACCCGGTACCCTCCCGATCAGCTAGGAGAATCCGTTGAAGTCCAACGTTCACCCGGAGTACGTGGTCACCAAGGTGACCTGCACCTGCGGCAACGAGTTCACCACTCGCTCGACCGAGACCAGCGGTGAGATCCGCGCCGAGGTCTGCTCGAGCTGCCACCCGTTCTACACCGGCAAGCAGAAGATTCTGGACACCGGTGGCCGCGTGGCCCGCTTCGAGGCCCGCTTCGGCAAGAAGCTCTCCGGCAACAAGGCCTAGCGCTTCCACGGCGCCGGTCTCGGGCGTTCTCGTGTACTCCACGGGGGCGTCCGGGCCGGCGCCGTTCGCGTCTCTCCCGCCATCACCCCCGTTCGGCACTCACGGAAGTAGGACCACCCGATGTTCGAGGCAGTCGAAGAGCTCCTCGTCGAGCACGCCGACCTCGAAAAGAGGCTGGCCGATCCGTCCGTGCACGCGGACCAGGCGAACGCGCGCAAGCTGGCCAAGCGGTACGCCGAGCTGACCCCGATCACCCGCACCTACGTGGCCTGGAAGCAGGCCGGCGAGGACATCGCCGCCGCCCGTGAACTCGCGGTCGAGGACCCGGACTTCATCGCCGAGGCGAAGGCGTCCGAGGCCCGGCAGGGCGAGCTCACCGAGGAGCTGCGGCTGCTGCTGGTGCCGCGCGACCCCAATGACGACAAGGACGTCATCCTGGAGGTCAAGGCGGGCGAGGGCGGCGAGGAGTCCGCGCTGTTCGCCGGCGACCTGCTCCGGATGTACCTGCGGTACGCGGAGCGGGTCGGCTGGAAGACCGAGATCATCGACGCCAACGAGTCCGACCTCGGCGGGTACAAGGACGTCTCGGTGGCCGTGAAGACCAAGGGCAACGCGGAACCCGGCCACGGCGTCTGGGCGCAGCTGAAGTACGAGGGCGGCGTGCACCGCGTGCAGCGGGTGCCGGCGACCGAGTCGCAGGGCCGCATCCACACCTCCGCCGCGGGCGTGCTGGTCACCCCGGAGGCCGAGGAGGTCGAGGTGGAGATCCACGCCAACGACCTGCGGATCGACGTCTACCGGTCCTCCGGCCCGGGCGGGCAGTCGGTCAACACCACCGACTCCGCGGTCCGGATCACCCACCTGCCGACCGGTATCGTGGCGTCCTGCCAGAACGAGAAGAGCCAGCTCCAGAACCGGGAGCAGGCACTGCGCATCCTGCGTTCGCGGCTGCTGGCCGCCGCGCAGGAGGAGGCCGAGCGGGAGGCGTCCGACGCCCGCCGCAGCCAGGTCCGCACGATGGACCGCTCCGAACGGATCCGGACGTACAACTTCCCGGAGAACCGCATCTCCGACCACCGCACCGGCTTCAAGTCCTACAACCTGGACCAGGTGCTGGACGGCGACCTGAACGCGGTGATCCAGTCCTGTGTGGACGCCGACGCCGCGGCCAAGCTGGCCGCCGCCCAGGAGAACTGAGCCTAGCTAAGGGGCCCGTGGGATGAACCTGCTGCTCGCCGAGGTGGCCCAGGCCACCCAGCGCCTGGCCGCGGCCGGCGTTCCCTCGCCGCGCTTCGACGCGGAGGAACTGGCCGCGCACGTCCACGGCGTGAAGCGCAGCCAGCTGCACACCGTGCCGGACGGGGACTTCGACGCCCGCTACTGGGAGGCGATCTCCCGCCGCGAGCAGCGCGAGCCGCTCCAGCACATCACCGGGCGGGCGTTCTTCCGCTACCTCGAACTGGAGGTCGGCCCCGGGGTGTTCGTGCCCCGGCCGGAGACCGAGAGCGTGGTCGAGTGGGCGATAGAGGCGGTCCGCGCGATGGACGTCGCCGAGCCGCTGGTGGTCGACCTGTGCACCGGCTCCGGGGCGATCGCCTTGGCCCTCGCCCAGGAGCTGCCGCGCTCCACGGTGCACGCGTTCGAGCTCGACGAGGGCGCGATCGCCTACACCCGCCGCAACGTCGAGGCCAGCCCCGACCGGGCCCGGATCCACCTGCACCAGGGCGACGCCACCAAGGCGTTCGCCGACGACCGGGCCTGGGACGGCCGGTTCGACCTGGTGATCAGCAACCCGCCGTACATCCCGCTCACCGAGTGGGAGTACGTCGCGCCCGAGGCGCGCGACCACGACCCGCAGATGTCGCTGTTCTCCGGCGAGGACGGCCTGGACACCATCCGCGGCATCGAGCGGGTCGCCGCCCGGCTGCTGCGGCCCGGCGGCGCGGTGGTGATCGAACACGCGGACACCCAGGGCGGGCAGGTCCCGTGGATCTTCCGCGAGGAGGGCGGCTGGACGGACGCCGCCGACCACCGGGACCTCAACAACCGCCCGCGCTTCACCACGGCCCGCAGGGCTTCGCTGTGACCGTCGGGCCCGGCACGACCGCGCGTCGCGCTTCGCTGTGGACCACCACTGACATCACCGGAAGGGGATTGCTCCGATGAGCCGCCGATACGACTGCTCCGACGCCCAGGACCGCGCGAGCGGGCTGCGTGAGGCCGCCACGGCGATCCGCCGCGGGGAGCTGGTGGTGGTGCCGACCGACACGCTGTACGGGATCGCCGCGGACGCGTTCTCCCCGGAGGCGGTCGGCGCGCTGCTGGCGGCCAAGGGCCGCGGGCGGAACATGCCCTCGCCGGTGCTGGTCGGCTCGCCGACCACCCTGCACGGGCTGGTCACCGACTTCTCCGAGCAGGCCTGGGAACTGGTGGACGCGTTCTGGCCGGGCGGCCTGACCCTGGTGGCCCGGCACCAACCGTCGCTGCGCTGGGACCTGGGCGAGACCCGCGGCACCGTCGCCGTCCGGATGCCGCTGCACCCGGTGGCACTGGAGCTGCTGAACGCCACCGGCCCGCTCGCGGTCTCCTCCGCGAACAAGACCGGCGGCCCGTCCCCGTCCACCTGCGACGCGGCCGAGGCGCAGCTCGGCGACGCGGTGTCGATCTACCTCGACGGCGGAACGGCCGACCATGCGACGGCCTCCACCATCGTCGACGTCACCGGCAAGGTACCGGTGGTGCTGCGGGCGGGCGCGATCAGCGTCGAGCAGCTGAGGGAGGTCGCTCCGGACGTCGAGGCCGGCAGTTGACCGCCGCCCCGTTGTACGGAGCGGGGAGTGCCCTGGCGCCGTTCCCGGCGTCCGGGCCGCTCCCGCTCGACACCTTCCGGATCCTGTTCGTCTGCACCGGCAACATCTGCCGCTCGCCGATCGCCGAGCGGCTGGCCCGACTGGAGCTGGACTCCCGGCTCGGGGTCCCGGTGGGTCGCCGGATCGTGGTGGAGAGCGCCGGGACCTGGGGCCACGAGGGCGCCCCGATGGAGGCGCACGCGGCCACCGTGCTGGGGGAGTACGGCGCGGACAGCGCCGACTTCGCCGGGCGGGAACTGCTCGACGAGCACGTGATCGACGCCGACCTGGTGCTGACCGCGACCCTGGACCACCGCGCGCAGGTGATCTCGATGGGACACGCGGCGGGTCTGCGCACCTTCACGCTGAAGGAGTTCACCCGTTTGGTGCAAAGGGTCGATCCGCGGACCCTGCCGGACCCCAGGGACGGCGCGCGGCTGACCGAACGCGCCCGCGCGCTGGTCCGCTCGGCCGCCGCCCTGCGGGGCTGGCTGCTGGCCGCCGCGCCGGAATCGGACGAGCTGAGGGACCCGTACGGTGCCCCGATCGGCATGTTCCGCAACTGCGGCGAGGAGATATTCGACGCGCTGGACCCGGTGGTGACCGCGCTGACCGGCGTGGGCCGGTGAGTTGAGCGCCCTCCACTAAAGTTTCGGTGGAGGATTTGTGAAGCCCATGTGCGCAGAGAGTGCAGGTGACGGGGCGCGGCCGAAAGGCCCAGTCCCGCGTGTGGGGGCGGGCCCGGCGGCAGGGCCCGGCCTAGGCTGGAGGGATCTCCGCCCGCACCGGCCCCCTCGCCTTCGGCTGGGGGGACCCCCCACCCGGGAGCCGCAGCATGACGGTCGCCGATGCCCGACAGATCCACTGGCAGGCCGCCGAGGCCCTGCGAACGGCGGACCCGCTGATCGCCGACCTGCTCACCGCGGAGGACGAACGCCGGGCCGAGAGCCTGCAACTGCTGGCCGGCGAGAACCTGGCCACCCCCGCCGTGCTGGCGGCGCTGGCCGGCCCGCTGGTCGACAAGTACGCCGAGGGCTACCCGGGCCGCCGCCACCACACCGGCTGCGCGCCCGCCGACACCGTCGAGCTGCTGGCCGTCGACCGGGCCCGTGAGCTGTTCGCCGCCCCGCACGCCAACGTCCAACCCCGGTCGGCGACTTCGGCCGTGCTGGCGGCCTACGCGGCGCTGCTGCGGCCCGGCGACGCGGTGCTGGCGATGTCGCTGGAGCACGGCGGCCACCTGAGCGCCGGCTCGCGGGCCAACTTCTCCGGCCGCTGGTTCCAGTTCCACGGCTACGGGGTGCGCGAGGAGGACGGCCTGATCGACCTCGACCAGGTCCGCCGGCTGGCCCACGAACACCGACCCAAGGCGATCGTCGCGGGCGGCATCTCCTACCCCCGGCACCCGGACTGGGCGGCCTTCCGGGAGATCGCCGACGAGGTGGACGCCTACCTGATCGCCACCGCCGGGCAGACCGCCGGCCTGGTCGCGGTCGGCCTGGCGCCCTCCCCGGTGCCGTACGCGGACGTCACCGTGGTGGCCACCCACAAGTTGCTGCGCGGCCCACGCGGCGGCCTGCTGCTGTCCGGCGGCGCGCTGGCCGACCGGATCGACCGGGCGGTGTTCCCGTTCTGCCAGGGCGGGGCGGCGATGAACGAGGTGGCCGCCAAGGCGGTGGCGCTGGCCCAGGCTGCCACCCCCGGCTTCGCCGAGTACGCCCGCCGGGCGGTGGACGGGGCCCGCGCGCTGGCCGCCGCGCTGTCCGCCGCCGGCGCCGAGCCGCTCACCGGAGGCACCGACACCCACCTGGTGACCGCCGAGGTCGGCAGCCTCGGCCTGACCGGCGTGGAGGCCGAACGCCGGTGCGCCGCAGCCGGGTTGCTGCTCGGGCGGTGCGCCGTCCCGTACGACCCGGCACCGGCCACCGAGACCTCCGGGATCCGGCTGGGCACCGGGACGTGCGCCGCCCAGGGGATGGCGGAGACCGAGCTCGGCGAGGTCGGCGAACTGCTCGGACGGGTGCTCGCGGGGGCCCCGGTGGAGCCGGTGCGGGACCGGGTCCGGGAGCTCGCGCGGGACTTCGCGGGGCGCCGCTGAGCATTCGGCGGTCGCGGAGGCGAACCGCGATGCGGGACCCGGGCGTCGGAGTCAATAAGGTGTGCATCGTGGCGACGCACCTCGAACCCCGAACCTGCGCGGGAGTACCCTGCGTACTCGTCCGTCGGACCATGACCCTGGAGGCCAGTGGTGCGTGAGTATCTGCTGGTCCTGTTCGTCTCGGCGGCGGTGACCTACCTGCTGGTCAGCCCGGTACGGAAGTTCGCGATCGCGGCCGGCGCGATGCCCGCCGTGCGGGCACGTGACGTGCACCGCGAACCGACCCCCCGGCTGGGCGGCATCGCGATGTTCGGCGGCCTGCTGGCCGGCCTGCTGGCGGCCTCCCAACTCACCAACCTGGGGCGGCTGTTCGTGCAGAGCGCGGACGTCAAGGCGCTGCTGTCCGGGGCCGGCATCATGTTCGTGCTGGGCGTCCTGGACGACAAGTGGGGCGTGGACGCGCTGGTGAAGCTCGGCGGTCAGATGATCGCGGCCGGCGTGATGGTGTGGCAGGGCGTCACGGTGATCTCCATCCCGGTCCCCGGCTACGGCACCGTCACCTTCACCCCCACCCAGGGCATGCTGATCTCGGTCACGCTGGTGGTCGTGATGGTGAACGCGGTGAACTTCATCGACGGCCTGGACGGCCTGGCGGCGGGCATGGTGTGCATCGCCGCGATCGCGTTCTTCCTGTACTCGTACCGGCTCTGGCTGGGCTACGGGATCAACGACGCCGCGCCGGCCGCGCTGTTCACCGCCGTGCTGATCGGCATGTGCCTGGGCTTCCTGCCGCACAACCTGCACCCGGCGCGGATCTTCATGGGCGACTCCGGCTCGATGATGCTGGGCCTGATGCTGGCCGTCGCCGCGATCTCCATCACCGGCCGCGTCGACCCCGACCTGGTCTCGTCCCGCACCGGTTCGCAGACCATCACGGTGCACGCCCTGGTGCCGATCTACATCCCGCTGCTACTGCCGCTGACGGTGATCGCGCTGCCGCTGGCCGACCTGCTGCTGGCCGTGGTGCGCCGCACCTGGGCGGGCAAGTCGCCGTTCGCGGCGGACAAGCAGCACCTGCACCACCGGCTGCTGGAGGTCGGGCACTCGCACAGCCGGGCCGTGCTGATCATGTACTTCTGGGCCGCGCTGATCGCCTTCGGCACTGTCGCGGTCTCGGTCACCAACACCGGCCGCACGGTGGTCCTGACGACGGCGGGCCTGTGCCTGGTGGGCCTCGCGGTGCTGCTGATGCCGCGCTTCCGGCCGCGCGCCCCGAAGGCCGTCCAGCCGTTCGTGCCGCCCCGCTACCGCAGCCGCGGCCTGCGCGCCGCGCGGGCCGCCCGGGCCACTGCGAAGGTCTCGGCGACGGACGGCGTCGAGCGGGCCGAGGACGAGGCCCCCGAGACGCCCGCGATGGCCGAGCTGTCGGCCGAGGACAAGGCGCTGCTGGGGCGGATCGGCACCGGTGCGACGGCGTCCGGCCGGCGGGGCGAGCAGGAGTCCTGAGGGATCGTCAACTCCCGCTCCGCCGAACGGGGCCACCCGTTCGGCGGCACCCGCGGGTCGATGGTGTGACAGGTGCCACATCTTCATGGTAAAGCTCTCATCAAATAGTTTGTGATACCGTTCACGAGTACCGAGAACACGCCGAAAGACCTGACATGGAGGACTTCCGTCCCCGGTCGGTCTCCCTCGACGGGCTCGCCCTCAACGGCGGTCTGCGGTGTGGTGCTCGTCCAAGTACTTCCGCCCTTGCCGCCGACATGCCGCCGGAGCTGCCGACATGCCGTCCCACGACGCCCGGATCCTCCGTGGCGCCGCAATTCCCACTGCGGCCGCCGGAGTGATCGCCATGGTGATCTCTTTCGTTGTCGCCCAGGGGAAGGGCCTGCTCGGCGCGGCGCTCGCGACCGTGGTGGTGCTGGGCTTCTTCAGCTTCGGCCAGTACGCGCTGGACCGCCTGACCCGCAACAACCCGCAGATGATGATGGCCGCCGCGCTGCTGGTCTACACGACCCAGATCTTCGCGATCGGCATCCTGCTCGCGGTGGCCAAGCATCTGACGTTCTTCGACCGCAAGGTCTTCGGGTTCACCCTGCTCGGGCTCGCGATCATCTGGACCGCGTTCCAGGTCCGGGGTGCGCTGAAGGCGAAGATCTACTACGTGGAACCCGGCAACAAGCCGAAATCCGGGCGTCAACCGTGAGCGGGGCTTGCTGTCCCCCTCGCGAGGGGGGCGGTGTTTATGCCCTCCTGACGGGCTGCTATCGTCCGTCCCAACGGCGGAGTACGGGATGCGGCCAGGTCTCTCCGAGAATCGGACGGATCGCCCCCCGGCTCCACGAAGCTTTCGAAGATCCCGCGGCGTGGATATGCGCCGCGTCGGGTCCGCGAGAAATCCAACTAGTCCCAGTGCCGCACCGTGGCCGCCGGCCATGCCGACACACCGAGGTTGCCGTAACCATGCGTCAGAACGAAGGAGTCTGTGGTGGGTGCTGACGTCGTCCAGCTCGCCTCCGAGGCCAGCTGCCACTTCGACTCCGGCTGCGGCTTCCCCGCCCCCGGCCTGAACGAGTTCGAGTTCAAGCCGATCTTCTCGATCGGCAGCGTCGACTTCACCAAGCCGATGCTGCTGTCGATCATCTGCGCGCTGCTGGTGGTGGGCTTCTTCTGGGCCGCGTTCGCCAAGCCGAAGCTGCTCCCGGGCAAGCTCCAGCTGGTCGGTGAGATCGGGTACGACTTCGTCAAGCGGAGCATCGTGCTCGAGACGATCGGCAAAAAGGGCGAGAAGTACGTCCCGATGCTGGTCTCGATGTTCTTCTTCGTGTGGATCATGAACATCATGTCCATCATCCCGTTCGCCCAGTTCCCGGTGATGTCGCGCATCGCGTTCCCGGTCGGGCTCGCGGTGATCGTATGGATCACCTACATGACGCTGACCTTCAAGAAGCACGGCTTCGTCGGCGGTATGAAGAACCTCTGCTGGCCGTCCGGTATTCCGGGCTGGGTCATGTTCATCCTGGTGCCGATCGAGTTCTTCTCGAACATCTTCGTGCGCCCCTTCACCCTCGCGGTCCGAGCCTTCGCGAACATGTTCGCCGGTCACCTGCTGATCGTCGTGTTCTCGGTGGCCTCGTGGTACCTGCTGAGCCCCACCCTCGGCGCCCTGTACGGCTCCGTGTCCTTCGTGGTGGCCGTCGGTCTGACCGCCTTCGAGCTGCTGGTGCAGTTCCTGCAGGCGTACATCTTCGTGATGCTCGCCAGCAGCTACATCGCCGGTGCCCTGGAAGAGGCGCACTGAGCCCCGCGGCCCCGGCCGCGCCCTGAACTCCCGGTGGCCAACACCCACCGGTATCCCATCCCCGCAAAGGATTAGCTGAGATGTCCGCTCTCGCTGCTGTGTCCGGTTCCGTCGCTTCCATCGGCTACGGCCTCGCCGCGATCGGCCCCGGCATCGGCGTCGGTCTGATCTTCGGTAACGGCGTGCAGGCGATGGCCCGTCAGCCCGAGGCTGCCGGCCTGATCCGCTCCAACATGTTCATCGGCTTCGCCCTGACCGAGGCCCTCGCCCTGATCGGCATCGTCATGCCGTTCGTCTACGGCCAGTGAGCCAGGCGCACCGGTAGTCAATTCCGACGAAAGGTTCTGATATGACCCCCGAGGTTCTCCTCGCGGCTGAAGAGAAGATGAACCCTCTTCTCCCCGCGTGGCCCGAGGTCATCATCGGCCTGCTCTGCTTCTTCATCGTCTTCGGCCTTCTCGGCAAGAAGCTCCTCCCCAGCATCGAGAAGGTGCTGGAGGAGCGCCGTGACGCCATCGAAGGCGGCATGAAGCGCGCGGAGACCGCTCAGGCCGAGGCCCAGGCCATGCTTGAGCAGTACCGTGCCGAGCTGGCCGAGGCGCGTCACGAGGCCGCTCGGATCACCGAGCACGCCCGTGAGCAGGGTGCTGTCCTGATCGCCGAGATGCGCGAGGAGGGCCAGCGTCAGCGTGAGGCCATCGTCGCCGCCGGCCACGCGCAGATCGACGCCGACAAGAAGCAGGCGACCGCCGTCCTGCGCCAGGACGTGGGCTCGCTGGCCTCCCAGCTGGCCTCCCGCATCGTCGGTGAGTCCCTGGAGGAGCACGCCCGCCAGAGCGGTGTCATCGACCGCTTCCTGGACGAGCTGGAGTCCAAGGCCGCCGCTGCCCAGGGTGCGTCCAAGTGATCGGCGCGAGCCGCGAGGCCCTCGCCGCCGGTCGCGAGAACCTCGAGAGCCTGACCGACAACACCTCGGTGGACGCGGCCAAGCTCGCCGAGGAACTCGCTTCCGTCACCGCGCTGCTGGACCGCGAGGTCTCGCTGCGCCGCGTGCTGACCGACCCGTCCCGGGCCGGTCAGGACAAGGCCCAGCTGGTCTCCTCGCTGCTGACCGGTCAGGTCTCGGGCGAGACCGTCGACCTGGTCTCCGGCCTGGTGCGCTCGCGCTGGTCCGGTTCGCGTGACCTGGCCGACGCGGCCGAGCAGCTGACCGCGTACGCCGAGGTCATCGCTGCCGACAAGTCGGGCGCGCTGGACGACGTCGAGGACGAGCTGTTCCGGTTCGGCCGGGTGGTGGCGGGCTCGCACGAGCTGCGCGCCGCGCTGACCGAGCCGAAGGCCGACGCCGCCGCCAAGGCGGCGCTGATCCGCAAGCTCCTCGGCGGCAAGGCCAATGCGGGCACCGTCCGCCTGGTCACCAGCCTGATCACCGCTCCCCGGGGCCGTAGCCTGGAGGGTGGCCTGGAGTCCTACTCCAAGCTCGCCGCCTCCCGGCGGGGCCGCGTGGTGGCGCGGGTCACCAGCGCCGTGCCGCTGTCGGACCGCCAGAAGGAGCGGCTCGCCGCTGCCCTGGCCGGCCTGCACGGCCGCCCGGTCCACCTGAACATCGACGTGGACCCCGAGGTCCAGGGCGGTGTCCGGGTGCAGATCGGCGACGAGGTCATCGACGGCACGGTCGCGAGCCGCCTCGAAGGCGCTCGTCAGGGCCTCGAAGGCTGACACCAGCACTATCCGACCCTCGGTCGGGCGTCGGTCCACACCAGGTGGGCCGGCAAAACGTACGGCCGGTTCACCTGACCCGGCCGAGAGTCGAGCACTTGCGGCCCTCAATGGCGGGCCGAGGATCGCAAACTAGGAGAGCAGGGAAGCCTGATGGCGGAGCTTACGATCCGTCCGGAGGAGATCCGGGACGCGCTGGCCGACTTTGTCCAGTCGTACCAGCCGGACGCCGCTTCTGTGGAAGAGGTCGGCAAGGTCACTGACGCTGCGGACGGCATCGCGCATGTCGAGGGCCTGCCCTCGGTCATGGCGAACGAGCTGCTGAAGTTCGAGGACGGCACGCTCGGCCTCGCGCTGAACCTCGACACCCGCGAGATCGGTGTCGTCATCCTCGGTGAGTTCGGCGGCATCGAAGAGGGCCAGACCGTGCGCCGCACCGGCGAGGTCCTCTCGGTTCCGGTCGGCGACGGCTACCTCGGCCGCGTCGTGGACCCGCTGGGCAACCCGATCGACGGCCTGGGCGACATCGCCTCCACCGGCCGTCGCGCCCTGGAACTGCAGGCCCCCGGCGTCATGGCCCGTAAGTCGGTCAAGCAGCCGCTGCAGACCGGCATCAAGGCCATCGACGCGATGACCCCGATCGGCCGCGGCCAGCGCCAGCTGATCATTGGTGACCGTCAGACCGGCAAGACCGCCGTCGCCGTCGACACCATCATCAACCAGCGCGACAACTGGCGCTCGGGCGACCCGGAGAAGCAGGTCCGCTGCATCTACGTCGCCGTGGGCCAGAAGGGCTCCACCATCGCGTCCGTCCGCGGCGCCCTGGAGGAGGCCGGCGCGCTGGAGTACACCACCATCGTGGCTGCTCCCGCCTCCGACCCGGCCGGCTTCAAGTACCTCGCCCCGTACACCGGTTCGGCCATCGGCCAGGAGTGGATGTACGACGGCAAGCACGTCCTGATCGTCTTCGACGACCTGTCGAAGCAGGCCGAGGCCTACCGCTCCGTCTCCCTGCTGCTGCGCCGCCCGCCGGGCCGCGAGGCCTACCCGGGTGACGTCTTCTACTTGCACTCCCGCCTGCTGGAGCGCTGCGCCAAGCTGAACGACGCCCTCGGCGGCGGCTCGATGACCGGTCTGCCGATCATCGAGACCAAGGCCAACGACGTCTCGGCGTACATCCCGACCAACGTCATCTCCATCACCGACGGCCAGTGCTTCCTGGAGTCCGACCTGTTCAACGCCGGCATCCGCCCGGCCGTGAACGTCGGTATCTCGGTCTCCCGCGTCGGTGGCTCTGCCCAGATCAAGGCCATGCGTTCGGTCGCCGGCCGCCTGCGTCTGGACCTGGCCCAGTACCGCGAGCTGGAGGCGTTCGCCGCCTTCGGTTCCGACCTGGACGCGGCCTCCAAGGCCCAGCTGGAGCGCGGCGCCCGCATGGTGGAGCTGCTGAAGCAGGGTCAGTACCAGCCGTTCCCGGTCGAGGAGCAGGTCGTCTCGATCTGGGCCGGCACCACCGGTCAGCTGGACGACGTCCCGGTCGCCGACATCCGCCGCTTCGAGCGCGAGTTCCTGGACCACGTGCGCCTGGAGCACAAGGGCATCCTGGCCGGCATCGTCGAGACGGGCCTGCTGGAGCAGGGCACCGTCGACGCGCTGACCTCCGCCATCACCGGCTTCAAGCAGGGCTTCACCACCGCGGACGGCAAGCTGCTGTCTGAGCAGGCCTGAGTCCGGTAGCGAGGGAAAGGACGTAACGACCCATGGGAGCACAGCTTCGGGTCTACAAGCGCCGCATCCGCTCCGTCACCGCGACGAAGAAGATCACCAAGGCGATGGAGATGATCTCCGCGTCGCGCATCGTCAAGGCGCAGCGCGCGGTGGCCGCCTCCACTCCGTACGCCGATGAGCTCACCCGTGCGGTGACCGCGGTGGCCACCCGGTCCAACGCGAAGCACCCGCTGACCACCGAGAACCCGAACGCCACCCGTGCCGCCGTGCTGTTGATCACGGCGGACCGCGGTCTGGCGGGCGGCTACTCGACCAACGCCATCAAGCAGTCCCTGGCGCTCAGCGCCAGGCTCCGCGAAGAGGGCAAGGACGTGGTCACGTACATCGTCGGCCGCAAGGGCGTCGGGTACTACGGGTTCCGCAACCTGGCGGTCGCCAACTCGTGGACGGGCTTCTCGGACAAGCCGACCTACGGGGACGCGAAGGCCGTCGCGGCGGACCTCATCGAGGCCTTCACCGCGGAGACCGGTGGCGTGGACGAGCTGCACCTGGTGTCGACCGAGTTCGTGTCGATGCTGACGCAGACCGCCGTGGACAAGCGCCTGCTGCCGCTGAAGCTCGACGAGGTCGAGCTCAGCGACAAGTCGTCGGCGAAGAACGAGATCTTCCCGCTGTACGACTTCGAGCCGTCGGCGGAGGGCGTCCTCGACGCCCTGCTGCCGCGGTACGTCGAGAGCCGGATCTACAACGCGCTGCTGCAGTCGGCCGCTTCCGAGCACGCCGCCCGCCGCCGCGCGATGAAGAGCGCGACGGACAATGCCGGCGAGCTCGTCAAGTCGCTCACGCGGCTTGCCAACTCGGCCCGTCAGGCCGAGATCACCCAGGAAATCAGCGAGATCGTCGGCGGTGCCAACGCCCTCGCCGACGCTAGCCGCGGGAGCGAATGAGTATGACCACCACTGTTGAGCCGACCACGGCGACGGGCCGCGTCGCGCGGGTCATCGGCCCGGTCGTCGACGTGGAGTTCCCCGTCGACGCGATCCCGAACATGTTCAACGCCCTGCGCGTCGAGGTGGACAACCCCGACGGCACGGGCAAGAAGACCCTGACCCTCGAGGTTGCCCAGCACCTCGGCGACGGCCTGGTCCGCGGCATCTCGATGCAGCCGACCGACGGCCTGGTCCGTGGCTCGCAGGTCACCGACACCGGTGCGGCGATCTCCGTCCCGGTCGGCCAGATCACCAAGGGCAAGGTCTTCAACGCCCTCGGCGAGGTGCTGAACGTCGACAAGGCCGAGTTCGAGGCCTCCGTCGAGGTCAAGTGGCCGATCCACCGCAAGGCCCCGAACTTCTCCGAGCTCGAGTCGAAGACCGAGATGTTCGAGACCGGCATCAAGGTCATCGACCTGCTCACCCCGTACGTGCAGGGTGGCAAGATCGGTCTGTTCGGTGGCGCCGGTGTCGGCAAGACCGTTCTGATCCAGGAGATGATCTACCGCGTCGCCGAGAACTTCGGTGGTGTGTCGGTGTTCGCCGGTGTCGGTGAGCGCACCCGTGAGGGCAACGACCTCATCGACGAGATGGTCGACTCGGGCGTTCTGGACAAGACCGCGCTGGTCTTCGGTCAGATGGACGAGCCGCCGGGCACCCGTCTGCGCGTCGCGCTCTCCGCGCTGACCATGGCGGAGTACTTCCGCGACGTCGAGAAGCAGGACGTGCTCCTCTTCATCGACAACATCTTCCGGTTCACCCAGGCCGGTTCCGAGGTGTCGACCCTGCTCGGCCGTATGCCCTCCGCGGTGGGCTACCAGCCGAACCTGGCCGACGAGATGGGCCTCCTGCAGGAGCGCATCACCTCGACCCGCGGTCACTCGATCACCTCGATGCAGGCGATCTACGTCCCCGCGGACGACCTGACCGACCCGGCGCCGGCCACCACCTTCGCCCACCTGGACGCGACCACCGTTCTGTCGCGCCCGATCTCGGAGAAGGGCATCTACCCGGCCGTCGACCCGCTGGACTCCACGTCCCGCATCCTCGACCCGCGGTACATCGCGCAGACCCACTACGACACGGCCATCCGTATCAAGGGGATCCTGCAGAAGTACAAGGACCTGCAGGACATCATCGCGATCCTCGGTATCGACGAGCTGTCCGAGGAAGACAAGATCACGGTGCAGCGTGCCCGCCGCATCGAGCGCTTCCTCTCGCAGAACACCTACGTGGCGAAGCAGTTCACCGGTGTCGACGGTTCGACCGTGCCGCTGTCGGAGACCATCGAGGCCTTCAACGCGATCGCGGACGGCAAGTACGACCACATCCCGGAGCAGGCCTTCTTCATGTGCGGTGGCATCGACGACCTCGAGCGCAACGCCGCCGAGCTGCTGAAGAAGTAACCGCAGACCGGTCGCACGGCAGACCCAACCGTTGAGGGGTGGTTCCCGGCTCTCGTCGGGGGCCACCCCTCAACGCTGGATCTGCTGTGATCCCGGTCATTTACGGGCCCTTGGTTTCGTTCCGGGGGCGCGAGACCGTTATTCTTACCGAAACTGCCGAGAGCTCAGCCGCCCGTTCGCCCGGGTGGTCGAGGCCCGGCAAGAGCCAAGGAGCCCACGTTGGCTGAGCTGCACGTCGAGCTGGTCGCAGCCGACCGCAAGGTGTGGTCCGGTGCGGCCACCATCGTTGTTGCCCGTACGGCCTCCGGCGACACCGGCATCATGCCGGGTCACACCCCGGTGCTGAGCGTGCTGGAGACCGGTCCGGTCACCATCCGCACCGCCTCCGAGGGCACGATCATCGCCGCGGTGCACGGTGGCTTCATCTCGTTCGCCGACAACAAGCTGTCGATCCTCGCCGAGATCGCCGAGCTGGCCGACGAGATCGACGTCGCCCGCGCCGAGCGCGCGCTGGAGAACGCCAAGGCCGACACCGACTCGCACGCCGAGCGTCGCGCCGAGGTCCGACTGGTCGCCGCCGGCGGCCTGAAGGCGCATCACTGAGCCTGGTTTCAGCGACGGTCCCGGGGACGCCTGGTGCGTGTCCTCGGGACTGTCGTATCAGTTGGTAGGAATGGGCGGCCGCGCAAGGCCGTCAACGGGGATGAAGGCAGCGAGGAGGTAGGTGAGCGTGGTCCTCGCCCTTGTGGTGTGCGCGTCGGTGGTGGTCCTCGCCATCGCGGGGCTGGTCGGCTTCGCGGTACGCCGCCGCCTCATCCAGCGGGTGGGCGGCACCTTCGACTGCTCCTACCGCTTGAAAATGCCTGTGGACGCCTCCACGCAGCCGGATCTCGACGAGAACGGCCAGCCCACCTCGGCCCCGGTCCCCCAGACCGATGGCAAGGGGTGGGTTTTTGGTATCGGCCGCTACAGCGGTGACTCCATCGAGTGGTTCCGGGTGTTCTCGTACGCGCCCCGGCCGCGACGGGTCCTGCCGCGCACCGAGATCGAGGTGCTGGGCCGCCGCTACCCGCAGGGGCAGGAGGAACTCGCCCTGCTCTCCGGCTCGGTGGTGCTGCGCTGCCTGCACCGGGGCGCGCCGCTGGAGCTCGCGATGAGCGACGACGCGCTGACCGGCTTCCTGGCCTGGCTGGAGGCCGCCCCGCCCGGGCAGAGGGTCAACGTCGCCTGATTCCCGGCCAGTCGGGCGTGACGCGGCTCGCGTCCACCGGCTTCGACGTGCGCGCTAGGCTGCGGGCATGGTGAACCTGACGCGCATCTACACCCGGACCGGGGACGACGGCACGACCGCGCTCGGCGACATGAGCCGGACCACCAAGACCGACCCGCGGCTGATCGCGTACGCCGACACCAACGAGGCCAATGCGGCGATCGGTGTGGCGCTGGCCGCCGGGGCGCTGGACGGCGAGCTGGTGCCGGTGCTGACCCGGATCCAGAACGACCTGTTCGACGTGGGCGCGGACCTGGCGACGCCGATCGTGGAGAACCCCGAGTACCCGCCGCTGCGGGTCGAGCAGACCTACATCGACCGGCTGGAGGGGGACTGCGACCGGTTCCTGGAGCAGTTGGAGAAGCTCCGCAGCTTCATCCTGCCCGGCGGCACCCCCGGCGCCGCGTACCTGCACCTGGCGTGCACCGTGGTGCGGCGGGCCGAGCGGGCCACCTGGGCGGCGATCGAGGCGCACGGCGACAACATCAACCCGCTGACCGCGAAGTACCTCAACCGGCTGTCCGACCTGCTGTTCATCCTGGCGCGGGTGGCGAACAAGGAGCGCGGCGACGTGCTCTGGGTGCCCGGCGAGAACCGCTGACCCGCCGTCACTTCTGCCGTTTCGGGAAGAGCGTGTAGCTGGCGGCCACCACCAGGTTGATGCCGACCACCAGGGCCATGCGCGGGTACCAGTCGTCGAGCGCCGCGGTGCGCGCGGCGTCGCCGACCAGCCACTGGACGGCGGCGACCAGCGCCACCGTGACGGCCGCGGCCAGCAGCGTCAGCAGGAACACGCCCCACTCGTAACGGGCCCGCGGCGCACCGTACTTGGGCGCGCCGGCGGGCTTGGGGCCGCCCGCCAGCCGGTGCGCGGCATGGCCATCGGCCCAGCGGACCATGCGGTGGCCGTAGGCGATCGAGAAGCCGACGTACGCGGCGGCCAGGCCGTGCGACCAGTCGGCAGTGGCGCCGCCGCGCAGATCGGCGACGGTGGCGCCGAGGATCACCAGATCGACCACCGGCAGCAGCGCCAGCAGTGCCAGACCGGTGCGGCGCAGGCGCAGCGCGTAGCGGGCCAGCAGCCCCGCCGCCAGCACCACCCAGAAGCCGGCCTCGCCGGCCACGATCAGGGATACCATGCTTCGATCCTCCCCGCGTACGGGCACGTCGTCATCGTCCGCCCAGCGGACAGGGACGTCAGCCGTTCGTCGGACGGCGGGTCGTCCGACCGGTCGTTCCGGCGGGGCGGAAGGAGTGCTGGGATGGGCCGGGTGAGACTCTCCGAGCACCGACAGGACCAGGCCATCGCCGCGGCCGGGCTGCTCGGCGGGCTGCTGCTGATCGTGGTCGGCGCGTACGACCGGCGGCCCGGGCTGTCGGCGTGGGCGTCGGTGCTGCCGCTGGTCGCGATGGCCGGGCTCACGCTGCTGCGCCGCCGGCGCACCGTGCTGGCGGTCAGCGTCGGCGGGGTGGTGTTCGGCCTCGGCCTGTACCTCGGTTCGGTGCTGGCGACGCTGCTGCTGTACACCGACCTGCTGTACGCGGCCGTGTTGTACGGCCCGCCGCGGATGAGCCGGGTCCTGCAGCTGTCGGGCGCCGCCACCACCGTGGTGCTGACCGGCCTGGCCTGGCAGTTCGCCTCGCTGCCGGAGGCATTGCTGGTCGCCGTGTTCTGCGGGCTGATCTTCCTCTCCCCGGTGTGGACGGCCGACCTGCTGCGCCGGCACCGGGACGCCGCTGAGGCGGAGAGGCTGCGGGCCGAACAGACCGCGCTGCTCGCGGAGATGGACCGGCGCGGCGCGGTGGTCGCCGAACGGTCGCGGATGGCCCGCGAGCTGCACGACGTGATCGCCAACCACCTGTCGGCGATCGCCATCCACGCCACCGGCGCGCAGTCGGTGGCCCGCCGGCAGGAGCGCGCGGCGGACGAACCGCTGGTGGAGGCGCTCGCGGTGATCCGGGAGAACAGCGTGCAGGGCCTCGCCGAGATGCGCCGGATGATCGGCCTGCTGCGCGAGGCCGCCCCCGAAGAGCCGTACGCCGCACCGCGGTTGGCGGCCGTCGACGTGCTGCTGGAACAGGCCGTCGCGGCCGGGCGGTCGGCCGGGCTGCGGTTCGAGGAGGAACAGCTCGGCGAGCCGGGCGAGTTGCCCGCGCCGGTCGAACTCGCCGCGTACCGGATCGTCCAGGAGTCGCTGACCAACGCCGTCAAGCACGCCGCGCCCGGCCCGGTCCGGCTGCGCATCCGGTACGGCGAGCGGGAGTTGGAGATCATCGTGGAGTCCCCGTACCGGGAGGGCGAGGGCCGGGCGGTGCCCGGCGCGAAGGCCGGGCTGGTCGGCATGGGGGAGCGGGCCCAGCTGCTCGGCGGCGAGTTCGACGCCGGGCCGACGGACGGACACACGTGGCGGGTGCGGGCAGTGCTGCCGCGGACGACGAGCGGGGAGCGGGAATGATCCGGGTACTGGTGGCGGAGGACCAGGCGGCCGTCCGGGCCGCGCTGGTGATGATCCTGCGGGCCGAGGACGACCTCGCGGTCGTCGGCGAGGCCGCGGACGGCGAGGAAGCCGTCCGGATGGCGCTGGAGCTGCGGCCCGACGTCGTGCTGATGGACGTGCAGATGCCCCGGCTGGACGGCGTCGCCGCGACCCGGCGGGTGGTGGAGGCCGGGGCCGCGCAGGTTCTCGTCCTGACCACCTTCGACCTGGACGCGTACGTGTGGGGCGCGCTGCGGGCCGGCGCGGCCGGGTTCCTGCTGAAGGACCTGGAGGCCGAGACGCTGGTCGAGGGCATCCGCACGGTCGCCCGCGGCGACGGGATGCTCGCGCCGTCCGTCACCCGGCGGCTGATCTCCTCCTTCGCCCGGTCCGAGGCGTCGGCGGTGGAGCCGGACGCGCTGGACGCGCTGACGCCCAAGGAGCGCGAGGTGTTCGGCTGCCTCGGCGCGGGCCTGTCCAACGCGGAGATCGCGCACCGGCTCGGAACGGCGGAGGCCACCACCAAGACGCACGTCAGCCGGATCCTCGCGAAGCTCGGACTGCGCAGCCGGGTGCAGGCGGCGATCCTCGCGCAGGAATGGGGAGTGACCGTTCCCGGGGAGCAGTGACGGTTCCTGCCGTTTCGGGGGGAGGGGCGCAGATCACACCGGTTCCGGTGCAGATCACACTGCCGGAACGCACCACGGGGCGCGTGCTCCTACTAGAGTCCGGCGCAGAGCGATGTGGCTCCCGTCGGGCGGTCCGTGCTGCCCCGGCACGGCGAGCTGCTCGGCGTGCCCCCGGGAGGACCAGATGACCGCAGGATGAAGCCCCGCACCCTCCGGGTGAGTTTGCTCACGGAGCACCGCGCAGACGGGTGATTTGGGCGGTAATCGAGCGTAGGTACCAGGTGTACCTGCGTATATTCCCTCGGACGGGTGAAGTTGAGGGACAGTCCGCCGGGTGACAGCAACCTGCGGAACTGGTTGGCCGTCAGATTCAGAAAAGGACCGGTGCACAACCGGACCTGAAACGCAGCGCGATCGGTCCCTGGGGCACGGGACGGGCGGCAGGCGCAACGCGGCGGGCGAACAACGGCACACGGCGGAGGAGGAGGACAGCGTGCGCATCACCGGCGACCACACCGGACTGGCCATCGAAGGGCGGCTCGACGTGCGCAGCGCCGCCGATGCCAGGGCGTTGCTGCACGCGGCGGTCGACGGCGGAGAGGGCGACCTCGTCCTCGACCTCGGGCGGCTCGAATTCTGGGACGCGACCGGGCTCGGTGTCATCATGGGCACCCACCGGCGGGCCGGGCGGGTCGGACGACGGCTGGTCCTGCGGAACGTGCCGGTGCAGCTGCAGCGGCTGCTGGTGGCGACCCGGCTGCACCGCATCCTGGCGGTCGAGGGGGCGGTTCAGGACCCGGTGGGGACGACGCTCCCCATGCTGGGCTAGGTTCTGCACTCCCCGTCCTCCCGCCCGCCCTTGTCCACCCGGTGTGTTGACCCGGTTCGGTCATGTGGGACAGTCTCCGGTCAGGTGTCCGAATGGCGGGGAGCAGTGACGTGGGACAGCCGAGTGGGATACGTCCGCGGGGCGGCGAACTGGTCAGCGGTGAGCGGCTGGTGGTGGTCGGGGGACCGGAGGGGTCGGAGGCTCGGCACTGCCCGGACGAGTGGCTGCCCGAGCCGCGGCGGATCCGCGGACTGGTGCAGGCGCGGCCGGAGTTGGGGCCGACGGCCGCGGTGGGACCGCTCGCGTTGGGGGCCGGGCCCGGGGACCTGCCGCTGCTGGATCGGGACGGCGACATCGAGGCGGTGCTCGGGCAGCTCCGCGAGGGCCGCTCGGTACGGCTGGTCGGGCAGGCCGGTTCGGGCCGCTCCGCCCTGCTCGCGGCCGTCGCCGAGGCGGCGGGGGAGCTGGCGCCCGACGGCGTGGTGCGGCTGAGCGGCTACCGCCGGACGCCCGCCGACCTGTTGCAGGACCTGTTCGCGGCGACGCACCAGGCACCGGACTTCCGCCCCGATCGGGAGCAGCTGGTCGAGCTGCTGGCCGGGGTCGCCGCGGTGGTGGTGATCGACGACGTGGAGCCGTCCGGCGACGAGCTGGAAGGCCTGCTGGCGTTGGCGCCCGAGTGCGCGTTCCTGGTCTCCACCGCGCCGGACGCGCCGCTGTCGGCCCCCGGTTCGCGGCTGCGGGACCACCTGGTGGCGGGCCTGTCCCGGCCGGCGTCCCTGACGCTCGCGGCGCGACTGGCGGGGCGTCAGCTGGACGAGGGCGAGCGGGCCTGGGCGGTGGACCTGTGGTTCGAGTCGGAGGGCCTGCCGCTGCGCTTCGTCCGGGCGGCGGCGCTGCTGCGGCAGCGGGACGTCACAGTGGACGCGCTGGTCGCCGCGCAGGAGGACCGGCGGAGCGTCTTCGGTTTCGTGCAGGAGTACGAACTCCCCGGCGATCCGGCCGAGTTGGAGGCCGAGCTGCGGGCCGGGGTGCCGCTGCCGTCGGTGGGCGAGAGCGCCTCGCCGGCCCGGCTGCTGGTGCAGGGACTGAGCGAGCCGGCCCGGCGGGTGCTGCGGCTGGCGCTGGCGCTGGACGGCGAGTGCCCGACCGCGCCGCACCTGCCCGCGCTGATCGACGTCGGCCTCGGCGAGAGCGCGCTGCAGGAACTGGTGGACAACGGCCTGGCGGTGTCGGTGGGCGGCCACCACCGGCTCACCGAGGGCGTGCTGGTCGCGCTGCTCCCCGAACTGGAGTCCGACACGCAGGGCGAGCCCGCGCCGTTCGCCCCCGGCGGGGTCGCGCACGGCGCGGCCGAGCACCTCTCCTGGTGGGTCGGGCACGCGTCGGTGACGACCCGGCAGGTCGCCGCCGAAGCCGGGGTGATCCTCGCGGTGCTGCGCGCCGAACGGGACGCCGACCAACCCGAGCAGGTGCTGCGGCTGGCCCGGGCCGCCGCGCCCGCGCTGGCCCTCTCGCTGCGCTGGGGCGCCTGGGAGCAGGCCCTCCAACTCGGCCTGGAGGCCGCCCGGATGCTCGGGGCGACGGCCGAACAGGCCTGGTTCCACCACGAGTTGGGCGTTCTCGCACTGTGCGTCGGCAGCTCCCGGCGGGCCGTCGGCGAGTTGGAGGCGGCGCTCGCGCTGCGGGCCGACGGCGGCGACCGGCGCGGCGGGACGGCGGCGCGGCGGATGCTCGACCTGATCCGGCTGGAGGAGACCGCGGCGCTCACCGCCGGGGCCGACGACACCCAGCCGATGCGCGGGCGGCGCACCATCCGGGCGATCGCCCAGGTGCCGGCCCGGCTGCGCAAGCGGGCACCCGCCGGGGCGCGCAGGACGGTGCTGGCGGCGAGCGCGGCGGTGATGGCGCTCGGCGTGCTCGGCACCGCGATCGGCGTGGCCGTCAGCAACGAGGACACCCCCGCGGGCAAGCAGCCCGGCACGTCCGCCGACGACATCCCCGTGCCGGACGCGACCACCAGCCCCCGGCCGAGCACCAGCCCGCGGCCGTCGGCGAGTGACAGTGCGACGCCGTCCGACAGCCCGTCGGAGTCGGCGAGCGACAGCCCGTCCAGCACCCACCGGCCGAGCGGCAGCCCGAGCAGCACGAAGCCGGGCACGACGCCCAGCTCCACCAAGTCCACGCCGGCACAGTCGAGTTCGGCTCCGCAGCCGAGCAAGTCGACCGGTCAGTCGTCGAGCCCCTCGCCGCCGTCCAACAGCCAGACGCCGAGCTCCCCGCCGCCGACCGGCCCGGACCCGTCGACCAGCCCGCCCGCCGCCGGTTAGCTGGACGTTGAGCCGGAGTTGGAGCCGGCAGCCGCCGGGGCGGTTGTCGGTGTCCACGGTGAGTGCACCGGGTGGCCCGGGGTGGCCGTGAAGCGATCGTCGGGGAGCGCGCCGCCGCATTGGCGGGCGTCGCCGTTCCCGGCGTACCGGATGTCGGGGGAGACGGACGGGGTGTCCGCCACGAGGAAGGTGAGGATGCACCCGCCCGGTCGGCTGTCGGTGTCGATGCGGATCGACGGGCCGAAGGTGCGGGCCGAGGGCGAGGCAGGCATCCGGTAGTCGCCCTGGTTTTCGCACTGGCCCGGGCCGGTGCCGGGCGAGGCCGTCCAGGCGTACCGAACGGAGGCCGGGCCCAGCTGGTTCTGCGGGTCGAACAGGCCGAAGGCGAGCAGGCAGCCGCCCGGGCGGTCGTCGGCGTCGAGGACGATCCACTCGCCGTTGGGGTGGGCGGCGCGGGAAGGACGGTCGCGACGGCGGTCGCTGCGACGGCGGCGAGTGGGGCGAACCTGCGGATGACGTGGTGCACGCTGACGGCTCCCTTCGGTGGGGGCCTTGCGGCCCTCTGCCGTTCAGGGAATCCGGCAGCGTGGGCACGCCTCACCGAATCGGCGCCCCGGGCACGCGAATCCACTGGAAGGGCGGCGGGGTCAGGAACGGAGCCAGGCGTCGACGGTCTCCGCGGACAGCCGCCCGCCCGCGGCCCGGTCGGTGTACCAGGACCAGGCCGGGCAGTCGAGCATGGCCGCGCCGAGGTGCTCGGGGGCGGCGGGGCCGAGGGCCTCGGCGGTGAGGCGGTGGGCCAGCTGGAGCGGTGCCTGGCGGGCGCCCAGCCAGGCCTGGGCGGCGGCGAAGCCCTGGTCGGCGTGCAGGCGGCGGACGGGTCCGAGCCAGCCTTCGCGCCACCAGGCGGCGCGATCGGCGTCGGGGACTTCCGCGAAGGTCGGCGCGAGGGCCTCGGCCAGGCTGCGGGCGTGGTCGGACTCCTCGCCGGCCAGCTGCGGGTACTCGGTGGCGAAGTTCGACCAGTCGGTCTCGGTGGGGACGCTCTCCGGGCCCACCGGGTCCTCGGCGTAGTGGGCCTCGCCGGTGACGAAGACGTCCCGCAGCACCTGGTAGCGCAGGCCGGTCGAGCGGGCCAGCAGGGCCGCGTCGTACAGGTCCTTGCCCTGCGGGTAGCAGTCGGTGGCGAGCCACAACAGCTTCCAGGCGAGCGAGAGTTCACGCCCGGCGACGTTCAGCACGGTGCCGGGGGCGAGCTCCAGGGGCTCGGCGGGGACGGGCAGCTCCTCGTTGAAGACGAAGTCGAGCTGCACCGTGCCGCCGGGCAGGCCGTCGGCCTCCCAGCCGAGCAGCAGGCGGCGACCGGGGGCCCGCTCGTACGTCCAGATGTCCTCGGTGACGCTCCGGCCGGGCGGGAAGCGGACGGGCCCGGTGGTGCGGCTGACGGCGCCGACGATTTCGTCGAACAGGTTCTCGGTGCGCGGGTCGTCGAGCGTCCAGTCGGCGGGGGTGACGACGAAGTCCACGTCGCCGGGTTCGCGGGCGGCGTCGCCGAACCAGGCCTTCAGCACCACGGAGCCGCGCAGCACCAGGTGGTCGGCCCGGCCGGAGGCGGCGACGGCGGCCAGGGCGGCGTCCATCGCGGTGCGGCGGGCCGCGTACCAGGCGGTGGAGAGGTCGGGGTCGGTGAAGCGCGGCTCGCCCGCCCGGTAGGCGTTGTCGAACTGCTTCAGGGCCGGGTCGAAGATCTCGGGCTGAGTGGCCCGCGGGTCGTCGATCGGCCGGTGGGTGCGCGGCCGGTGGCGACGGTCCTCGGGCAGCAGGCGGTGGTCGGGCACGGGGCCTCCTCGGTCAGCGGGTGGTCGGGGCGTCGTCGAGCCAGCCGGAGTCCAGGGCGAGCGCCGAGTCGTGGACCACGTACTCGCGGGTGACCTTCAGCGGTGGGAAACCGGCGGCGGTCAGCGCGGCGGTGAGGTCGTCGAGGCGGGCGCCGGCGGAGGCCGGGCCGAGGCGGTGGCAGCGCTGGGTGACGAAGTACTGGCGGTGGCCGTCGGGTTCGGTACGGCGGGCGTTCCAGGAGACGTGCGCGTGGTGGCCGTCGGCGGCCCGGGCCAGCGCGTCGCGGGGGACGCCGGGGGCCGTCCGGACCTTCACATGGTGTTCGAAGTAGCAGGCGGCGTCGGCGAGTTCGGCCTCCGCGTCGGTGTCGGGGACGCCCGGCGTCCAGGGCGCCGCCTCGATCTTCACCCGGACCGGGGTGAACCCGGCGGCCCGCAGCCGGGCCACCTCGGCGGCGGCGCGGCGGTGCTGGGCGGCCAGAGTGCCGTCGCTCTGCCAGGACAGCATCGGCTGCGACGGGTGCCGGCCGCGGGCCAGCAGGATGTGGGTGAACTCCAGGCCGTGCGCGGCCGCCCAGCGGGCCAGCGCGTCGACCTCGGCCGGGGCCAGGGTGAGATGGGTCTCGTACCGGCCGACCGGGTCGGCGCTTCGAACGGGCATGCGGGGGATTGTCGCAGCGCGGTGCGGGCGGCGGCCACCGCAATCGGCCGCCGCGGGGGGCTCAGAACAGCTTGAGCTTGTCGTCGTCGATGCCGCGCAGCTCGTTGTAGTCGAGGACGACGCAGCCGATGCCGCGGTCGGTGGCCAGCACGCGGGCCTGGGGCTTGATCTCCTGGGCGGCGAAGATGCCCTTGACCGGGGCGAGCAGCGGATCGCGGTTGAGCAGGTCGAGGTAGCGGGTGAGCTGCTCGACGCCGTCGATCTCGCCGCGGCGCTTGATCTCGACGGCGACGGTCGCGCCGTCGGAGTCGCGGCAGAGGATGTCGACCGGGCCGATCGCGGTCGGGTACTCGCGGCGGATCAGCGACCAGCCGGCGCCGAGCACCTCCATGCGGTCCGCGAGGAGCTCCTGCAGGTGCGCCTCGACGCCGTCCTTCACCAGGCCGGGGTCGACGCCGAGCTCGTGGCTGGAGTCGTGGTGGACGTCCTCCAGGGTGATGATCAGCTTCTCGCCGGCCTTGTTGGTGACCGTCCACACCCCCTCGGTCTCCTTCAGGGAGCACGGCGGGGACATCCAGTTCAGCGGCTTGTAGGCCCGGTCGTCGGCGTGGATGCTGACGCTCCCGTCGGCCTTCACGATCACCAGGCGCACGGCGGAGGGCAGATGTGCAGCGAGGCGGCCCGCGTAGTCCACGGTGCACTTGGCGATTACAAGACGCATGGGGACAAGCCTACGGCCCGCCGGGAGTGCCCCTGTCCCTGTTCGATTCCGGAGGCGCGGGGAGGGGCGCGGGGAGGGGCGCGTGGACGGGGCGTGCGGCCGGGGGAGGTGCGCCGGCGCGCAGTGGGTCGAGGGGGCGTGATTCCCGAGACAGGCGGCTGTCGGAAGGCGGGCCCGGGGGCCGTTTGAAGCGAGTGCCCGCAGAGCGGGTGTGGGCGGGCCGGGAGGGGCGAACCATGGTGCTCGCAAGGCCACCGAGGTGGGCCGGGCCGGCTCGGCGCGAAGGGTCGGTGCACAACTGATTCCGGCCAATCTGGGCCCCGGCGGAGCGATTCGGGTGGCAATCCCCGGATTCTCCAGCCGGGCCCGGGAAGGACTGACACGCTGGTCTGAACCCCTGGCCAGGACCTCGACGACGCGACGCGACCCCCCAGACCGTCGCGCCGCCGGCACTCGAACATCGCGCGCGGTTCACCGCACGTCCGTCCAACGCACCCTCAGCACACCGGTACGACCGCCCCGTCGACTCCGCCGGGGCGGACCGTGAGAGGAGAACCCATGTCGCTCGACGTCTCACCGGCCCTGTTGGAGAAGGCCGAACGAGGCGAGGTCGACGAGCGGGAGTTCGTCGACTGTGTCCGCACCTCGCTGCCCTACGCCTGGGACATGATCAGCTCCCTGGTCACCCAACTCGAGGTCGACGGGACCGACTTCGCCGACAACGAAGTCCCCCCGCCGAGCGAGCAGGAACGCGGACAGCTGCTCCGGGCGATGGCCAGTGACGCCATCCGCGGAGCCCTGCAGCGCCACTTCGGCGTCCAGCTGGCCTTCCAGAACTGCCACCGGGTCGCGGTCTTCGCCCCCGGCCCCGACACCACCGAGCGGCACGCCCGCTTCACCTCGGTCCGTGCCCAACTCCTCAACCAGTCGCCCGAGTTGCGCGACTGCTGAGACCCGACACACCCGAGCGCGGGTCGCCCCGGACCCAGGGCCGGGGCGGCCCGCGGGCGCATGCTCAGCGCAGCTGCGGCAGCACCTCGGCGCCGATCCGGTCCAGGTTGTGCAGCGTCGCCGCGGTGTCCCCGGACCCCTCGGCGAGCAGCGCGAAACGCCGGATGCCGGTGCCCTCCGCGGTCGCCAGCAGCCGGTCCGCGCACTGCCGGGGCGTGCCCACCGCGTGCAGGTCGCACAGCAGCTCGGTGTACGCCCGCGGATCGCGCATCGACCGCTCCCGGCCGTCCACCGTGCGGTGCGCTCCCAGCCCGTACGCGAAGAAGTCCGGCATCGTCCGCAGCAGGTCGGCCCGGGCCGCCCCCGCCCGGTCGTCGACCTGCACCACGCCCGCCGCCACGTGCTCCCGCTCCACCCGGGCCAACTGCTCCTCGCCGCGCCCCGCGGCCCGCCAGGCCGCCCGGTAGGCGGCCAGCATCTCCCGCTTGTCCTCGTCGCCCGAGTGCATGCCCAGCAGCATCGGCAGGCCCCGCTCGGCGGCCGTCCGCACCCCGGCCGGCGAGGTGCAAGCCATCACCACCGGCGGGCCCGACTGCAGCTGCTGGGACGGTTCCTGACGCTGCCTCGGAATCACCGCGGCCGCCGCGGGCGGCGTCCCGTCCAGGCCCAGCCAGCCCGTCAGGTCGGCCCGCCGGGGCTCCACGGCCCGCGGCACCACCGCCACCTCCGGGAAGTCGAACTGCGGCCCCGAGCCGCCCACCCGGGCCCCGTGCAGCCAGCTCAGCAGCAGGTCCAGGCGCTCCGGGAAGCCCTGCTCGTACGCCGCCAGGCCGCCGCCGAACACCGCCAGGTCGATCCACGGCCCGCCGCGGCCCACGCCGAGGGTGAACCGGCCGCCGGAGGTCAGGTGCAGCAGCGCCGCCTGCTCGCCCAGAGCCACCGGGTGCCGGGTGCTCAGCACGCTCACCGCGGTGCCCACGCCGATCCGCCGGGTGCGGCCCAGCAGTATCCCGGCCAGCGTCGCCGCGTCCGGGCAGACCCCGTACGGCACGAAGTGGTGCTCGGCCAGCCACACCGCGTCCAGGCCCACCCGCTCGGCGGTCAGCGCCGCCGAGACGGTCCGCTCCAGCGCCTCGCCGTGGCTCTGGCCGGGGAACTGCGCGGACAGCAGGAACGCGCCGACCCGGATCGCGTCCGTGTCGGCGCCCGGTGCCGGGGCCGGCTGCGTGGCCGGGGCCACCCCTCGGGCGGTCGTTCGCCGCTCGGCGGAGCGGGCATGCGGGCGGGCGGTGGTCTTCGTCATGGGGCGTGTCTCCTCGGTGCGCGCGCAGGGTTCGCGGGCCCCGCCGTGTCACCTCGTGAGTAACCCATGTCATGTGCCAATGGCACGCCGAACCCTCAATTTGCCCAAGGGAAGGGTGGATTACCGTCGAATCGCTGAAGCCTGGCGGGGATACATGCTAATGGCGCGGGAGTGACGGGTGTGACGCGTGTGACTCCCGGACACAGCGGGCGGGAACAGGTCCGGCCACCGCCGTCCCCCGGCGGCGCGGCGGACCGTACCCTGGAGGGACAACGCGCCGGAACGAGGGGTAGTCACGTGTCACCGCGCCGCAACCGGATCCAGAAGTCCGAGGACCGTGAGAGCGCCGCGCCCATGGGCGGCTCGCTGCGTCGGGTGGAGTCGTACCGGGGCGAGGACTGGGTCGTGCAGACCGTGGCCGGCACCGCCGGGCGGCACTACCGCTGCCCCGGCTGCGACCAGGAGATCCCGCCCGGCGTCGGCCACGTGGTGGCCTGGCCGGACCACGGCAGCGGGGTGGACGACCGGCGGCACTGGCACCGGGCGTGCTGGGGCGCACGCGAGCGCCGCGGCTCCAACCTGCTGCGGGGCCGCGGCGCTCCGAGGTACTGACGGCCGGTCAGGCGTCGCGGTGCTTCAGCACCAGGTAGCCGCCGATCAACGCGGCCGCCGCCCACGCCGCGCAGATCGCCAGGCCCGTCCACGGCCCGTACGGGTGGTCCCCGGTCGGCACCACCTGGAGCGCCGCCGAGCCGGCCCGGTCCGGGAAGTAGCGGACCACGTTCTTCACCACGGGGACGATCGACAGGATCGGCGAGACCAGGAAGAAGAACGGGATCAGGATGCCCAGCGACAGCACCTGGCTGCGCAGCATCATGGTGACGCCGATCGAGAACAGGCACAGCAGCGTCAGGTAGCAGCCCGCGCCGAACACCGCCCGCAGCACGTTGGGCCGGCCGAGATCGGTGTTGTACCGGCCGAGCGCCACCTGCCCGACGAAGAACGCGACGAACACCGTCACCAACGAGACCGCCAGCGCCAGCACGCCCAGCACCGCGGTCTTCGCGCCCATCAGGACGCCGCGCTGCGGGACGGCCGCCAGCGACACCCGGATCATGCCGCTGGCGTACTCGTTGCCGACCGCCAGCACGCCGAACACGACGATCGCCAGCTCGCCGAGTGCGATCCCGGAGAGCGAGGTGTTCGTCGCGTCGAACGGGTTCCGGTCGTGCTCGGTGAACTGGGCGAAGTTCAGCCTGGTCAGCAGCGAGATCGCGAAGCCCATCGCGACCACGATCAGGAAGGTGGTCACCAGCGTCCACACGGTGGAGCGGATGCTGCGGACCTTGGTCCACTCGGACTGCAGGACAGCGGGGAACGCGGCCATCTCAGCTCTCCTTTCCGGCCTGGCGAGTGTCCCAGCCGGAGCCCCAGGCGGGCTGCGGGGCCGGGGTCGCGGCGGCGCCGGGGATGTCGGTGCGGTACTCCACGGAGTCCGCGGTCATCTGCATGAACGCGTCCTCCAGCGAAGCCTGTTGGGGGCTCAGCTCGTGCAGCGTGACGCCGTGCGCGGCGGCCAGGTCGCCGAGCAGCACCGGGTCCCCGTCGGTCACCTCCCAGGACCCGTCCGGGCCCGGCCGGGGGGACAGGCCGGCACCGCGCAGCGCGTCCAGCAGCTGCTCCGGCTGCGGGGTGCGCAGCCGCACCGAGGAACGCGAGTTCTGGCGGATGAACTCGGCCATCGGCAGGTCCGCCAGCAGCCGGCCGCGGCCGATCACCACCAGGTGGTCCGCGGTCAGCGCCATCTCGCTCATCAGGTGCGAGGAGACGAACACCGTGCGGCCCTCGGCGGCCAGCGACTTCATCAGCCGCCGGATCCACACGATGCCCTCGGGGTCGAGGCCGTTCACCGGCTCGTCGAACATCAGGATCTTCGGGTCGCCGAGCAGCGCCGCGGCGATGCCCAGACGCTGGCCCATGCCCAGCGAGAACCCCCGGGCGCGCTTCTTCGCGACGGCCGTCAGGCCCACCAGGTCGAGCACCTGGTCCACCCGCTCGCGCGGGATCCGGTTGGACTGCGCCATCCACAGCAGGTGGTCGTAGGCGGTCCGCCCCGGGTGTGCGCCCTTCGCCTCCAGCAGCGCGCCGATCTCCCGCAGCGGGTCCTGGACGTCGGCGTAGCGGCGGCCGTCGATGGTCACCTCGCCGGCGGTCGGCCGGTCCAGGTCGAGGATCATCCGCATGGTCGTGGACTTGCCCGCGCCGTTCGGGCCGAGGAAGCCGGTGACCACGCCCTCCGGGATCCGGAAGCTCAGATCGTCCACGGCCAACTTGTCGCCATAACGCTTCGTCAGGTGGTGCAACTCGATCATGTGCCACTCCCTTGGTCTGCGGCCAGGGTAGGACAAAAGCCCTGGAATCGGACGAACGCCGTCCGGGGCGCGGCCACGGGGCCTACGGTGGAGCCATGACCTCCCCCAGCGCGCCGACCGTCCGCGAGAACGGCACCGGCACCCCGCTCGTCCTCCTGCACGCCTTCCCGCTCTCCGCGCGCATGTGGGAAGGACAACTGGAACGTGTACCCGGCCCGGCCGGGGACGACGCATGGGTGGTCGCACCGGACCAGCGCGGCTTCGGCGCCGCCCCGCTCGGCGACGGGCCGCCCTCGCTGGACGCCGCCGCCGACGACCTGGCCGAGCTGCTGGACCGGCTCGGAATCGAACAGGCTGTGGTGGGCGGCCTGTCCATGGGCGGCTACGTGGCGATGGCCTTCGCCCGCCGCCACCCGGAACGGCTGGCCGGCCTGATCCTCGCCGACACCAAGGCCACCACCGACACCGACACCGCCCGCGCCAACCGCGAACGCATCGCCGCCACCGTCCTCGAACGCCGCAGCACCGACCTGCTGATCGAGGAGAACACCGCCGAGAACCTGCTCGCCCCCGGCACCGACCCCGAACTCGCCGACAGCGTCCGGCAGATGATCGCCGAGGCCGACCCGGCCGCGGTCGCCTGGGCGCAGCGCGCGATGGCCGACCGGCCCGACTCGCTGGAGGCGCTGGCCGCTCTGGAGGTGCCCGCCGCCGTCATCGTCGGCGAACTCGACACCGTCACCCCGCTCGACGAGGCCCGGATGATGGCCGAGGCGCTGCACGACGCCGAACTGACCGTCATCCCCGCCGTCGGCCACCTCTCCTCGCTGGAGGCCCCCGAGACCTTCAACGCCGCCGTCCGGGCCTTCCTCAAGCGCCTGAAGCAGCACGGCTCCTGACACGCCGGAAGGGCCCGGAGCGGCACGCTCCGGGCCCTTCCGTGCTGTTCTCAGCGGGCGGCTGCCCCGACCGGGGCCGCCGTCAGCGCGACTGCTGCGCCGGGACGCCCAGCGAGTCGTCGGTCGGCAGCGACGCCGCGGCGACCGCCGCACCCGTCAGGGTGGCCAGCATCTCGCGGACGTTGGTCAGCTGCGCGTTGATCGAGTCGCGGCGGTTGGTGAGCGCCGCCAGCTCGCGCTCCGACTCGCTGCGGACCCGGTCGGCCTTCGCGTTGGCGTCGGCCACGATGTCCTCGGCCTGGCGCTGCGCGGTCTCGATGGTCTGCCGGGAACGGCGCTCCGCGTCGGTGCGCAGCTTCTCCGCCTCCAGGCGCAGCTGCTCGGCACGGTGCTCGATCTCGGCGAGGCGCTTCTCGGCCTTGGCCTGACGGGCCGCCAGGTCGCGCTCGGACTGCTCCCGGCGCTTGGCCAGGTTGGTCTCGAACTCCAGCGCGGCCTGCGCGGCCTTGGTGCGGGTCTCCTCGAAGAGGGCGTCCGCCTCCTCGCGCTTGTTCTGCGCGTCCTTGTTGGCCTCGGCACGCAGCTGCGCCGCGTCCGACTTGGCCTTGTCGACGATCCGCAGACCCTCGTCCTCCGCCTTGGCCTTGCGGTCCTTGGCGTAGTTCTCGGCCTCGGTGCGGACCTGCTGCGCCGCGGCCTCGGCCAGCTCGCGGTGCTGCTCGGCGGCGCGGTGCGCCTCGTCGCGCAGGTCCTTCGCCTCCTCCTCGGCGAGGCGGAGGATCTTCTCGACGCGGGCGCCGAGACCGGCGTAGGAGGGCTCCGCCTCGGTGACCGCAGCCTGCGCGGTCTGGGTCTCCAGGTGGAGTTCCTCGATGCGCTTCTCCAGCGCGCTGATCCGGGAAAGCGCGCTGTCTCGGTCGGCCACCAGCTTGGCGATCCGCTCGTCGACCTGGGCGCGCTCGTACCCACGGCGTACCAGGTCGAAGCCGTGCGGGGAGTGACTGTCGCTCATGGGATTTCTGGGCTTCCTGTCGTCAAACCGCTGAGATGGTTGAGGGAATCCTGACACGGTACCGGAGTGTCAACGGCGAAACGCCGTTGGCTGACGGACAATGTCCGCTCAATCGGGTGGCGCGCCCCCGGAGCGATTGCCGCCCGATCGCGGAGAGCCCACCCCGGCACCGGCCTTGGGTCCTCCGTCCTTCTTACTGCCCCCGTTGCTGTGAGCGGCCGGCGCCGGGGCCTCGAACGCCTCCAACGCCGACAGCACGTCCTGGACCCGAGAAATCTCGGTGTTGATGTCCTTTCGGCGGCGCACCAACTCGTCCAACTCCCGCTGGCCCTCGTCGGTCACGCGCTTCGCCTCGGCCTTTGCCTCCGCGAGCAGCCGCTCCGCCTCCTCGGCGGCCAGCCGCAGCTGCTCCTCGGCGTCCGAACCGGCCCGCCGAATCCGCTTCTCCGACTCCTCGTCGGCGCGCTTGAGCCGGGTCGCGGCCTCGTCGGCCGCCGCTTCGAGCTGCTCCTCGGACTCCATCTCGGCGGCCTTCAGCTTGGCCTCCGACTTGATGATCAGCGCCTCGGCGCGGGTCGTGGAGTCGGCGAGCTTGTTCTCCGCCTCCTTCAGCAGACCCTCGGCCTTGCGCACCGCCGAGATCCGCACCCGGCCGGCCTCCGCCGACGCCTCCGACGTCAGCTCCGCCGCCCGCGACTCGGCCGCGGCGATCAGCTCCGCCGCCCGCTCCTCGGCCTCCGCGACCTGCGCCTGCGCCTGCTCCTCGGCCTCGGTCAGCTGCTCCTGGGCGGCCGTCACCAGCGCGTCCACCCGCTCGCCGGCGGACTTCATCGCCTGCGCGTTCTCCTTGCGGGCCCGCTCGTGCAGCGCCTCGATCTCGGAGTCGGTGCGCTCGCGCAGCTCCTCCGCCCGCTCGCGGATCGCGTGGGAGTCCCGGCGGGCCTCCTTCAGCAACGCGTCCGCGTCCGAACGGGCCCGCTCCACCTCGGCCCTGCCCTGCGCCTCGGCGGTCGCGGCCAGCCGCTCGGCCTCCTTGCGGGCCGCCGTGACCAGTGCGTCGGCCTGCTCCTCGGCCGCCGCGGCCGCCGCCAGCGCCTCCGACTGGGCCTGCTCGGCGAGCTGCTCGGCGTCCGCGAACGCCTTCTCCAGCACCGACTTGGCCTGCTCGCGGGTCGAACGGTCGTACGCCTCGGCGGCCTCCCGCAGCTCCGCGTCGAAGGACTGCGCGCGGGAACGGATGCCCGCGTCGAACTCCTCCGCCAGGGTGCGGGTCGCCAGCGCGTACTCCTCGGCGTCCCCACGCAGCGCCGCGGCCCGCTCCTCGGCGTCCGCCAGCGCGGCCGTCGCCAGCTCGTCCGCCTCGGCCAGCGCGCGCTGCGCCCCGGCCTCCGCGGCGGACCGCTGCTGCTCGGCGAACTCCGCTGCGGCGGCGTGCAGTTCGGCGGCCTCGCGGTCGGCGAGGGCGCGCAGCTCGGCCACCTCCCGCTCGGTGGCGGCGCGCAGCTCGGCGGTCTCGTGGTCCGCGACGGCGCGCAGTTCCGCGGTCTCCCGGTCGGCGACGGCCCGCAGCTCGGTGGTCTCGCGCTCGGCGACGGCGCGGAGCTCGGCGACCTCCTGCTCGGTGGCCTCGCGGAGTTCGGCGGTCTCCCGTTCGGCGGTGGAGCGGAGCTTGCGGTCGAACGTGGTGGCGGTCGCCCGGGTGTCGTGGTCGAACGCGATGGCGGCGTTGCGGAGCTCGGTGGTCTCCCGCTCGGCGAGGGCGCGCAGCTCCTGGTCGAACACCGTTGCGGCGTCGCGGAGTTCGACGGCCTCGCGGTCCGCGACGGCGCGCAGCTCGGTGGTCTCGCGCTCGGCCGTTGCGCGCAGCTCGGCCGCGTCCTGCTCGGCGGCCTCGCGCAGGCCGGCGGCCTCCTGCTCGGCGGCGGCCCGCAGGTCGGTGATCTGCCGGGTCGCCGTCTCGTGCAGGCCCGCGACCGACTGCCGGACCTCGGCGGCGTCCTGCTCGGCCGTCTCGACCAGCTCGGCGGCCAGCGCCTCGGCCTGCGCCCGCAGCTCCTCGGCGGTTCGTTCGGTGTTCGCGCGCAGTTCCGCCGTCTCGCGGTCGGCGACCGCGCGGAGCTCGGCCACCTCCTGCTCGGCGGTGGCGCGCAGCTCCTGGTCGAACGCGGCTGCGGCGTCCCGGAGTTCGGCGGTCTCGCGGTCCGCGGCGGCGCGGAGCTCGGCGACCTCCTGCTCGGTGGCGTCGCGGAGTTCGACGGTGTCCTGTTCCGCGAGGGCGCGCAGTTCGCGGTCGAACGTGGCTGCGGCGTCCCGGAGTTCGGCGGTCTCGCGGTCGGTGACGTCGCGGAGTTCGGCGGTCTCGCGGTCCGCGAGGGCGCGCAGCTCGGTGGTCTCGCGGTCGGCGGCGTTGCGGAGCTCGGTGGTCTCCCGCTCGGCAGCGGCCCGCAGTTCGGTGGTCTCCCGCTCCGCGAGGGCGCGCAGCTCGGCCGTCTCCTGCTCGGCGGTGGCGCGCAGTTCGCGGTCGAAGGTCTCGGCGTCCTCGCGCAGCCGCTCGGCCCCGGCGCGGTCGGCGGTGGCCTCGGCGGCCAGCGTCTCGGCGTCGGTGCGGGCGGTGGAGAGCTGCTGGTCGGCCTCGGCGCGGACCCGCTGGGCGTCCTGCGCGGCGGCCTTGCGGACGGCCGCGGCCTCGCCGTCGGCGGCCTCCCGGATGGCGGTGGCCTCGGCGAGCTTCTCGGCGGTCAGTGCCTGGTCGCGCTCCAGGTCGCCACGGGCGGCCTCGCGGGCGGCGCCGGCCTCGTCGCGCAGCGCCTGCGCGGCGGCCTCGGCCTGCTCGGCGACCGTACGGGCAGCCTCCTCGGCGGCCTCGCGCACGCCCCGACCGGCCTCCTCGGCCTGCTCGCGCCGGAGTTCGGCCCACTGGGCGGCGTCGGAGCGGACGGCCTCGGCGGCGGCCTCGGCCTCCGTGTGGACGGTCTCCGCGTCGGCGTCGGCCAGTTCGCGGGTCTCGGCGGCGTCGCGTTCGGCGGCGGCCCGCTGCTCCTCGGCGGCGGTCTTCGCGGCGGCCAGCAGTTCGTCGCGGGCCTGCGCGGCGGAGGAGGTGAGCTTCTCGGCCTCGGTGCGGGCCCGGGTCAGGGTCTGCTCGGCGCGGCCCTGGACGGCGGAGGCCTGCTCGCGGGTCGCGGTGCGCAGCCGTTCGACCTCTTCGGCGGCGCCGGCGCGCAGGGCGTCCGCGTCGGTCTTGGCGCCGGTGAGGAGTTCCTCGGCCTGCTTGGCGGACTCCTCGATCTGCACGGCGGCCTGGCGGCGGGCCTCGGCGCGGACCCGTTCGGCCTCGGCCTCGGCGGCGGAGCGCTGCTCCTCGGCCTGTTCGCGGGCCCGGGCGGCCTCGGCCTGCATCCGCTCCAGCTGCTCGCGGATCGAGGCGGCGTCCTCCATGGCGGCGTTCTGCGCCTGCTCGACGGCCTCGCGGGCCTGCTCCAGCAGCGTGCCGGCCTCGGACTTGGCGTGCTCGATCAGCCGTTCGGCCTCGGCGGCGGCCTCGCCGCGGGTGGCCTCGGCGTCGACGGCGGCGCGGGCGAGGACCTCTTCGGCCTGCTTGGCGCCCCGGGCGAGGCGCAGCGCGGCGTCCTTGGCGCCCTCGGCGCGGCCCTCCTCGGCGGCCTCGGCGCGCAGCCGTTCGGCGTCGGCGGCGGCCTGTTCGCGCAGCTCGGATGCCTTGCGCTCGGCGGCGGCCCAGTGCTCGGCGATCTCCTTCTCGGCGTCGGAGCGCAGCTCGGTGGCGACCGACTCGGCGGCGCTGCGCAGGCGTTCGCTCTCTTCGGAGGCGGCGGCCTTGGCGGCGTCCGCCTGGGCCTGGGCGGTGGAGGCGGCGGCCTTGATCAGCTCGGTCTCGCGGGTGGCGGCGGCCACCATCTTGGCGATCTCGGCCCGGGCGGTCTGCGAGCGCTGTTCGCTGGCGGCGTCGCCGTCGGCGACCTTGCGCTCGGCCTCGGCGGCGGCCTCGGACTGGAGGCGTTCGGCGGCGGCGAGGGCCTCCTGGTGCATCCGGGCGGCCTCGGTGCGGGCCCGCTCGGCCTCGGCGAGGGCCTCGGCGCGCAGCCGCTCTATTTCGGCCTGGGCACCGACCAGGGCGGCCTCGGCACGCTCCTGGTCGGCACGGGCCTGCTGCTTGAGGGCGGTGATCTCGGCCTCGGCGGCGCCGAGCTTCTGCTCGGCGGCGGAGTGCGCCTCGGCCAGCTGCTGCTGGGCGGCGCTGGCGGCGGCGACGCGTTGTTCCTCGGCCTGGGCGCCGGTCTGCTGGGCCTGCTCGGAGGCGGCGCGCAGCAGGCGTTCGGCGTCGGACTGGGCGCGCAGCAGGGCTTCCTCGGCGCGGGCCCGGGCCTCACCGCGGGCGGCGTCCACGTCGGCGGCGGTCTGCGCGCGGGCCTGGTCGGCGAGGGCGGTGGCCTCCGCGCGGACGGCGGCCATCATCCGGTCGGCCTCGGCGCGGGCCTCCTGGAGCAGGCGCTGCGCCTCCTGCTCGGTCCCGGCGCGGGTCTGCTCCGCCCAGTTGACGTTTTCGTTGACGTGGCGTTCGGCGGCGGCGCGGAACTCGGCGAGTTCCTCCTCCAGCCGGCGGCGCCGGGTGTTGAACTCGGCCTCCAGCTGGGCGGTGCGCTCGGCCGCCTCGGCCATCATCCGCTGGGTCGCGACCTGGGACTCGCGCACCTGCCGTTCGGCGTCCGCACGCAGCGCCTCGGCCTGCATCTCGGCGTTGCGCAGGAGCTGTTCGGCCTGGCCGGAGACGGAGTCGAAGGCGCGCGGCTGCGCCAGCTGCCGACGGGCCTCGTGGAGCTTGGCCCGCAGCACCTCCACCTGGTAGGCGAGGTCGTCGGCGTGCTCGATGGTCTTGTCCCGCTCTTTGCGGGCCTTCTCCAGCTCGGCCTCGAACTTGGAGAGGTGATCCTCAACGCGGTCGTAGCCCCGCACTCCGCGGTCCCGCCCATCTCCTGATCGCGTCCTCGACCGGCTCCGTGTGCCGCCCCCGGGCAAGTGCCGGGGCCGGACCGGTCGGTCCTTGCCTTCGCTCCGCCGTCCGGGTGGACTCCTGAGCGATCTGGTGCCTCTGGAGAATGGTGACAGATCCGAACGGCGACCGTTCGGCCGTGCCCGCGTCGTGGACTCCCCTGTGGTGCGCGGACCGGAGGTACCTGCGCACCTGGGCATTGTAGTGGGAGCCGTGCCGGGGGGAATGGGGGCGAGGTCCTTTTCGGAAGTTACCGACCGGTTCGTTACTGCTTGTTCGCCCCCCGGCCGGACCCCGTACCGCCCCCCGGCCGGACCCCGTACCGGCCCCGACCGGGGCCCGTACGGCCCGGGTCAGTGCTCGCCGGGCTGCGCGGAGGTGACCAGCTCGGTCAGCACGCCGCCGCAGTCCTTCGGGTGCAGGAAGGTGATCCGCGAGCCCATCGAGCCGCGCCGGGGCTCGTCGTACAGCACCCGCACGCCCTTGCCCTTGATCGCCTCGGCGTCGCCGTCGACGTCCGCGGTGCCGAAGGCGATGTGGTGCACCCCCTCGCCGTTCTTGGCCAGCCACTTGGCGACCGTGGAGTCCTCCCGGGTGGGCTCCAGCAGCTGCAGGTAGGACGCCCCGCCGTCCCCGGTGTCGTTGATCTTCAGCATGGCCTCGCGGACGCCCTGCTCCTCGTTGACCTCGGAGTGGAACACCTCGAAGCCGTAGGTGTTCCGGTAGAACTCGACGGTCCGGTCCAGGTCGAAGCAGGCGATGCCGATGTGGTCGATGCGGGTCAGCACAGGAGTCCTCCGGGGGACGAGGGCCAGCACGGGTCGGGAACGGCACCCAGTGCAGCGCATCGCGTGGAGCGGGCGCCAGCGGCGCGGCTTGCGAGTCTCCTCACATCGGTCGTCCACGGGTGGAACTTCCCGGAACTGGCACGGTGTTCACTGGTAGGTGCCAGTAGCGCTGATCACATCCTCGCGGCGGTGACGCGGCGGTGACCGATCAGTACATTGACCGCATCCCCATACCCTCTGGTCCGACGCGCGAAGGGGCTCGTCCATGACTACTTCTGTGATCGTCGCAGGTGCGCGCACACCGATGGGCCGACTGCTCGGCTCGCTCAAGGGCTTCTCCGCCGCCGAGCTGGGCGGCGTCGCGATCAAGGCGGCGCTGGAACGGGCCGGCGTCTCCGGCGAGCAGGTCCAGTACGTGATCATGGGCCAGGTGCTGCAGGCCGGCGCCGGCCAGATCCCGGCCCGCCAGGCCGCCGTGAAGGCCGGCATCCCGCTGAACGTCCCGGCGCTCACCATCAACAAGGTGTGCCTGTCCGGTCTGGACGCCATCGCGCTGGCCGACCAGCTGATCCGGGCCGGTGAGTTCGAGATCGTGGTGGCCGGCGGCCAGGAGTCGATGACCAACGCCCCGCACCTGCTGCCGAAGTCCCGCGAGGGCTACAAGTACGGCGCGATCGAGATGCTCGACTCGATGGCCCACGACGGCCTGACCGACGCCTACGAGAACATCCCGATGGGCGAGTCCACCGAGAAGCACAACACCCGCCTGGGCATCGTCCGCGAGGTGCAGGACGCCATCGCCGCCGCCTCCCACCAGCGCGCCGCCAAGGCCCAGGCCGACGGCGTGTTCGAGGCCGAGATCGTCCCCGTCGCGATCCCTCAGCGCAAGGGCGACCCGGTGCTGTTCAGCCTGGACGAGGGCATCCGCGCCGACACCACCGTCGAGGGCCTGGCCAAGCTGCGCCCGGCCTTCGCCAAGGACGGCACCATCACGGCCGGCACCTCCTCGCAGATCTCCGACGGCGCCGCCGCGGTCGTGGTGATGAGCAAGGCCAAGGCCGAGGAGCTGGGCCTGACCTGGATCGCCGAGATCGGCGCGCACGGCAACGTCGCGGGCCCGGACAACTCGCTGCAGTCGCAGCCGTCCAACGCGATCAAGCACGCCCTCGCCAAGGAGGGCCTGGAGGTCGCCGACCTCGACCTGATCGAGATCAACGAGGCGTTCGCCGCCGTCGCCCACCAGTCGATGAAGGACCTGGGCGTCAGCGACGAGATCGTCAACGTCAACGGCGGCGCGATCGCGCTCGGCCACCCGATCGGCATGTCCGGCGCCCGCGTGGTGCTGCACCTGGCGCTGGAGCTGCAGCGCCGCGGCGGCGGCGTCGGCGCGGCCGCGCTGTGCGGCGGCGGCGGCCAGGGCGACGCCCTGATCGTCAAGGTCCCCGCGCAGGGCTGACCGAACGTCAAGTCCCCGTGAAGCGGAAGGCGCCGTTTCACGGGGATCCCGTCTTTTGTGCTGCGAGGAGCAACCCGATGGCCGATGTGGCGACGCTGGTCGAGCAGGCCCGGCAGGGCCGCCCCCGGGCGGTGGCCCGGCTGATCACCCTGGTGGAGAACGCCGCCCCCGAGCTGCGCGAGGTGATGGCCGCGCTGGCCCCGTACAGCGGGCGGGCGTACACGGTGGGCCTGACCGGCTCGCCCGGGGTGGGCAAGTCCACCTCCACCTCCGCGCTGGTGACCGCCTACCGCAAGCTCGGCAAGCGGGTCGGGGTGCTCGCCGTCGACCCGTCCTCGCCGTTCTCCGGCGGGGCGCTGCTCGGCGACCGGGTGCGGATGCAGGAGCACGCCACCGACCCGGAGGTGTTCATCCGCTCGATGGCCACCCGCGGCCACCTCGGCGGCCTGTCCTGGGCCGCCCCGCAGGCGCTGCGGGTGCTGGACGGGGCGGGCTGCGACGTGATCCTGGTGGAGACCGTCGGCGTCGGCCAGTCCGAGGTGGAGATCGCCGCGCAGGCGGACACCTCGGTGGTGCTGCTCGCCCCCGGCATGGGCGACGGCATCCAGGCCGCCAAGGCGGGCATCCTGGAGATCGGCGACGTGTTCGTCGTCAACAAGGCCGACCGGGACGGCGCGGACGCCACCGCCCGCGAGCTCAACCACATGCTCGGCCTGGGCGAGTCCCGGCAGCCCGGCGACTGGCGGCCGCCGATCGTGAAGACCGTGGCCGCCCGCGGCGAGGGCGTGGACGAACTGGTCGACGCGCTGGAGAAGCACCACGGCTGGCTGGCCGAGACCGGCGAACTCGCCGTCCGCCGCCGGCGCCGGGCCGCCCAGGAGGTCGAGGCGATCACGCTCGCGGCGCTGCGGGCCCGGATCGGCGACCTGCGCGGCGACCGCCACCTGGACGCGCTGGCCGGCCAGGTCGCCGAGGGCACCCTCGACCCGTACACCGCCGCCGACCGGCTGGTCGCCGAACTCACCGGCTGAGCGAGGGCCTCAGCTCCGGCCGCGCAGCGCCCGCAGGTGCTCGGCGATCGGCGCGAGGGCGGCGTACATCGCGTCCAGCTGCTCGTCGGTGAGGCGGTCGACGAAGTGCTCGCGGACGCTGCGCACATGGTCGGGCGCGACCTTGCGCAGCGTCTCCCAGCCGCGTTCGGTCAGGTGCGCGTAGAGGCCCCGGCGGTCGCCGGGGCACTCCTGGCGCAGCACCAGGCCGGCCGTCTCCATCCGGGTGATCTGGTGGGAGAGACGGCTCTTGGACTGCATGGTGGCGGTGGCCAGGTCGGTCATCCGCATCCGGTGGTCGGGGGACTCGGAGAGCACCACGAGGATCTCGTAGTCGTTGATGGCGAGGTTGTGCGCCTGCAGTTCCCGGCTCAGCTGGTGTTCGAGCAGCTTCCCGACCTCCAGGTGGGCGCGCCAGAACCGCTGCTCACGCGCGTCGAGCCAGGGCGCGTCCTCCTCCGCGGGGGAGGGAGGGACCGCCGGCGCTTCGGTCACAGGAGTATCCATGCGTCCAGTGTAGCGGATGTTGTTCAATGTTGTACAAATTCACAACTGCCGTCGATGTGAGGGCGGATGCCGGCGGCGTCGACTTGATTCGCATCCGCACCACCGCCTCCCTGCCCGGCAGGATTGAAAAGGGCATGCTCAATTTCCGGCCCGCAGTCGGACGGTGACGGCATGTTAGGCATAATCGCGCCCATGACGACGCGGAGCGCGAACTTCCATTCGATAGCCGACGGCGTGTACGCCTGGCAGCCCCAGCAACGCGGATGGGGCCTGGCCAACTGCGGCCTGGTCGCGTCCGACAGCACCGCGCTGTGGATCGACACCCCCTACGACCGCACGCTGGCCGGCCAGTTCCTCGACCGCACCCGCGCCGTCCTGCCCAAGGGTGTCACCGTCGACCGCATCGTCGTCACCCACGCCAACGGCGACCACATGTGGGGCGCAGGCGTCCTGCCCGACGCCGAACTCATCACCACCCACGAGGCGCTGCACCACATCGCCTACGAGCCGACCCCCGAGCAGCAGCACGCCCTGCTCCAGCAGCTCGACCGGGCCAGCGACACCGGCTCCTACCTGCACGAGCACTTCGGCTGCTTCGACTGGGCGGACACCCCGGCGATCAAGCCCGACACCGTCTTCACCGGCGAACTCGAACTCCGCGTCGGCGACATCCCGGTGCAGATCAGCAGCCTCCCGCCGGCCCACACCAGCGGCGACCTGATCGTCCACCTGCCCACCCGCTCCACCGTGTTCACCGGCGACATCGTCTTCGGCTCCACCGCCGACCGCCCCGGCGACCACCCCGTGCACTGGGCCGGCCCGCTCGGCAACGTCATCGACGCCGTCGAACGCATCCTCGCCACCGGCGCCGAGACCGTCGTCCCCGGCCACGGCCCGCTGCTCACCCGCTACGACCTGCGCGCCCACGCCGAATACCTCGGCCACGTCCGCGACCGCGCGCACACCCTGCACGCCGCCGGCGTCCCGGCCGCCGAGGCCGCGCGCACCGTCATCGACGAACGCCGCTACCCCGAACTCGGCCTGCCCGAGCGGCTGCTGATCACCATCGGCACCGAGTACCGGCACCTCGACGGCAGCGAACCGCCCGCCATGATGGAGGTCTTCGGCCGGATGGCCGGCCTCGCCCGGCAGCGCGGCGCCGAAACCGCCGCCAGCACCGCCTGACCCCCGACCCGCGACGACGACACCCCCCGAGGACCCCATGGTCGTGATCGTGCTCGCCCTGCTGGCCGGCGCCGCCCTGACCGCAGGACCCCTGCTGTGGGCGCTGCGCCGCGCCGCCCGCAGCACCCGGGCCGCCGAACAGCGCGCCGCCGAGGCCGACCTCTCGGCCCGCGCCGCCGCCGCCCGCAGCGACGCGGCCGAGCAGCGCGGCCGCGCCGCCGACGCCGCCGCCCGCACCGCGCAGGACCGCGCGGACGCCGCCGACGCCCGGGCCGAGGCCGCCGAGGAACGCACGCACGCCGCCGACACCTCGGCCCGCACCGCGGACGCCCACCGCACCGTCGCCGACGTCCGCTACGCCGCGGCCGTGCGCGAACTCGTCCACCTCGCGCACGAGCGGCTGCCCGCCGCCACCACCGCGCTCACCCACCCCCGGACGCCCGTCCCCGGGCCGCTGGAGACCACCGGCGGCACCGAGGAACTCCACCACGCCCTGGACAGCACGCTCACCGCCGCCGTCCGGGCCGTGCTCGCCGAACGCGAACGCACCGACGCCGCCGCCCGGGCCGCGCTGCGCGGCGCCGCGTCCAAGATCCAGGCGTTGCTGATCCAGGTCCGCTCGCTGCTGGAGGAGATCCAGCTCAGCGTCGACGACCCGCGCCTGCTCGCGCTCGACTTCCGCAACGAACTCACGCTGCGCCGGGTCCAGGCCCTCGCGGTGCTCTCCGGCTCCTGGCCCGGCATGACCCGCGAGGACTCGCCGCTCGCCGAACTCTGCGTCGGTGCGCAGTCCCGGGTGGCCGGCTATGCCCGCATCGAGATCACCAACCACCTGCGCGAACCCCGCCTCGCCGTCGCCGCCCGGGCCGCCGAACCCGTCGCCATCGCGCTCGCCGAGATCCTCGGCAACGCCACCGCCTACTCGCACCCCGAGACCCGGGTCGTGGTCTCCATCGAACAGGGCAGCTCCGGCGCCCTGGTGGTGGTCGACGACATGGGCGTCGGCATGGAACCCGACCAGTTGGAACGGACCGGCGACCTGCTCGACGGCCAGGCCGAGGTCCTGCTCACCGAACTCGGCGACCCGCCGCAGGCCGGCTTCGCCGTCATCGGCCTGCTCTGCCGCCAGTTCGGCTTCGGCTGCCGCGTCGAGCCGTCCCCGTACGGCGGCGTCCGGGCCATCCTGCGGCTCCCCGCCGACCTGCTCACCCTGACCGACCCGGCCGCTCCGCTCTCCGCGCTCGCCCCCCGCCCGATCACCCAGACCACGCCGGTGTTCGACGCGGGCGACGCGCTGCCCACCCGCAAGCGCCGCAGCCCCCGCGTCCCGCAGCAGGACGCGCCGTCCCCCCTCCCGTCCCCGGCGGGCAGCACCCCCGACCGGGCCCGCTCGGCGTGGTCCGCCCTGCAGTCCGGCACTCTCGCCGGCCGCAGCGCCGCCCACCAGAGCCCGGGCCCCGAAGGACCCGCCGCACCCGAAGGAGTCGAAATCCCGTGACCACCCAGCTCCGCCGCCACACCGAGGACCTCTCCTGGGTCCTCACCCCGCTGCTCGACCTGCCGGGCGTGCAGAACGCCGTCATCGCCACCGGCGACGGCCTGGTCACCGGCCACTCCGCCGACCTCGGCCGGGACAACGCCGACCGGGTCGCCGCGATGACCGCCTCGCTGCACGCCGCCGCCCGCGCCTTCACCGTCGCCTTCACCGAGGCCGAGCAGGTCCGGCTCACCCAGACCGTCGTCGAGTCCGACCTCGGCTACGCCGTCGTCACCCCGGCCGGCGCCAACTCCTCGCTCGCGGTGTTCGCCGCCCCCGGCGCCGACCTCGGCACCATCGCGTACCAGATGCAGGTCCAGGTCGCCGCGCTCGCCAGAGCCCTCGCCAGCCCCGCCCGGGAGGCGAGCGGGACATGACCACACCCAGCGGGCCCCGCCGCCGCCTGGTCCCCGCCTACCTCGCCACCCAGGGCCGCGAGCTGGCCCCGGGCAGGCACAGCCTGGACCGGCTCAGCATCCTGCACGCCGCCGCCGACCTCCCCGCCGGACTCGGCGGCGAACACCGCCAGTTATGGGAACTCGTCCGCCCCGGCGCACTGACCGTCGCCGAGGCGGCCGCCCACCTCCGGCTCCCGGTCAGCGCGACCGTCTTCATCGCCGCCGACCTGGCCGAACGCGGCGCCCTCAAGGTGCGCGCGCCGATCCCCTCCGCCCAGCCGGTCAACCGGGACCTCGCCGAAAGGCTCCTCAGTGGACTTCGCGCCCTCAAGTAACACGGGCAGCAGCCCCATCTACCTCCCCGCCACCGACCCGATCCTGATGAAACTCATGATCACCGGGCCGTTCGGGGTAGGGAAGACCACCTTCGTGCGCTCGCTGTCGGAGATCCCGACACTGCACACCGAGGAGACCATGACCGCCCAGGGCATCCCGGTCGACGACACCGCCCGGATTCCCGGCAAGACCGCCACCACCGTCGCCGTCGACTTCGGACGGCTCACCCTGCCCGGCGGCGACCTCGTCCTCTACCTCTTCGGCACCCCCGGCCAACGCCGCTTCCTCCCGCTCTGGGAGGACCTCGCCCGCGGCGCCCTCGGCGCGCTGATCCTCGCCGACACCCGCCGCCTCGCCGACGCCTTCGACGCCATGGACCTCATCGAGGAAGCCGGCCTGCCCTACACGGTCGCCGTCAACCGCTTCCCCGACACCCCGCCGATCGAACTCGACAAGATCCGCGCGGCGCTCGACCTCGACCCCGCGACGCCGCTGATCGAATGCGACGCCCGGGAACGCCAAGGCTGCCTGGACGCCCTGATCTCGCTCACCGAACACGTCCTGGACCGCCTCCCGCAGGAGACCGCCCCATGACCCGCACCGCCCTCTACGGCCCCCAGTTCGCCGCGCACCCGCACGCCCACTACGCCCGGCTGCGCGACCGCGGACCGCTCGCCCCCGTCGAACTCGCCCCCGGCATCGACGCCTGGCTGGTCACCGACTACCACGTCGCCCTGGAGATCCTCCGCGACACCGACACCTGGACCCGCGACCCGCGCGTCTGGCAGGCCACCCAGCCCGCCGACTCCCCGATCATGCCGATGCTCGGCTGGCGCCCCACCGCGCTCTTCTCCGACGGCGCCACCCACGCCCGCTACCGGCAGGTCATCACCGACAGCGTCGGCATCATCGAACCCCACCTGCTGCAACGCGACACCACCGCCGTCGCCGAACAGCTCATCGCCGAATTCGCGCACACCGGCAAGGCCGACATCCTCGCCCAGTACGCCTACCGGCTCCCGCTGCTCATCCTCTGCTCCTGGTACGGCATCCCCGACCAGGACCTCGACCGGATCAGCGCCGCGATGAACCGCGCCTTCGAATCCTCCACCGGCGCCATCGCCGCGTACGCCGACCTGGTCGCCGTCATCACCGGCCTGGTCGCCGAACGCCGCACCGCACCCCGGCACGACCTGATCTCCGCCTTCGCCAACCACCCCGCGCGGCTCGCCGACGAGGAGGTCGTCCGGCACATCACCCTGACCCTGATGGCCGGCCACGAACCCACCGCCAACCTCACCGCGAACGCGCTGCTGCGCATGCTCTCCGACGAGCGCTACGCCGGCTCCCTGCACAGCGGCGCGCTCAGCGCGCACGACGCGGTCAACGAAGTGCTCTGGACGGACCCGCCGCTGTCCAACTTCGCCCCGCACTACAGCCGGCGGAACATCGTCTTCCACGGCACCCCGATCGCGCCCGACGAGCCGGTGCTGATCTCCTACGCCTCCGCGAACGCGCAGGCCGCCCTCCCCGCCAGCGAGAGCGAGTCCCTCGGCGGCTCCTACGCCCACCTCGCGTGGGGCGCCGGCCCCCACCGCTGCCCCGCCCGCCAACCCGCCGTCCTGATGGCCGTCACCGCCATCGAATACCTCATCAGCCGCCTCACCGACCTCCGCCTGGCCGTCCCCGCGGACCGGATCCTCTGGCGCCAGGGCCCGGTCCACCGCGCGCTCGTCTCCCTCCCGGTGACGTTCACAGCCCTGTAGGAATGTGCACCGACAGGGGCGCGGGGAACTGCGCGAAGCGTAAGGACCCGACCGCAAGATCGCGACGCAGGACAATGACCTGCACGTGATCGCGACCTTACGGACGGGCCTTGCGCCTGTCGCTCGGTTCCCCTCGCCCCTGGTGGTGCTCTCCCTCGCCCCTACAGTCCGAACTGCCGGCCGAGGTCCCTCAAGTTCCCCAACCCCGGTGCGGCCTGCGTCGGTTGCTGGTGCGGGACCGCCGACTGTTCGCCGACGACGCCCACCGACTTCTCGGCCATGACGGTCTCCGACGACTGCATCAGCACCTGCCCCGCCCCGATGAACTCGAACTGGTGCTCCTCCCCGCTCGCGCCGCCGATCCCCGTCAGGTGCCGGATCCCGCCGATGACGCCGTGCAGGTAGCTGTGGTCGTAGTGGTGGCAGGGCGCGGGGCAGTCGGCCCAGCCGACCAGCGCCTCGGGGTCGACGCGGACCGGGGGTTCGACGAAGTGCACGGGCCCGTTGGAGGCGGCGACGAACTTGCCGGTGCCGAGCAGCGTCAGGAACCCGGGGATGATCGACTGCTTGAGGCGGAGCGAGGGTTCGAAGGCCAGCAGGTTGCCGGAGCGGACGGTCAGGTTGCCGTCCTCCAGGTCGTACGAGTTGAGGTCGTACGCGCGGTCGGCGAGCAGCAGCTTGCCGCGTCCCTCGGCGACGACCCAGTCGGAGGCGTGCAGCGGGGAGTTGAAGTTCTGTTCGAGGACCCGGTCGAGCACGCCGCGGCCGATGCCGGAGAAGCGCATGTCGCCGTAGTAGGCGACCATCTTGCCCTTCTGCAGGTAGTACGCGCCGTTCAGGTCCACCGAGAAGCAGTACGGGTTGACGTTGTCGTTGACGGGCAGCGTGTACGGGTCCCAGATCTGCGGGCCGTCGCCGCCGGGGTTCTGCAGCAGGGGCGGGTAGGACATCAGAGCTTCACCTCGCTGGCCTGCACGTACACCATGCCGTGCCCGGAGAGTTCGAGTTGGAAGGCCTCGCCGGAGCCGCGGCCGACCATGTCGCGCCAACCGAGCGCGCTGGAGAGCTTGTTGGTGACCTGGCCGCGGTGGGCGACGTAGGCCTGCGGGTCGACGTGGACGGGGAGGCCGGGGGAGACGGGGAGTTCGACGACGCCGCCGTGCGCCATCACGGCGACCGCGCCCTTGCCGCTGAGCTGGGTGGTGAAGAGCCCCTGTCCGGTGACCTGGCCGCGGACCACGCCCATCAGGCCGCCCTGCCGGCCCATGAACATGGTGGACTGCTGGAGGCTGCCCTCGAAGGCGAGCAGGCGGTCGGCCTCGACGTAGAGGGTGTCGCCGGCCAGGTCGATGATGTGGACGTGGTGGCCGCCGTGGCCGAACATCACGATGCCGTGGCCCTCGACGGTCATCAGCGGGGTGTCCTCGTTGGCGACCCGGCGGCCGATCATCGACATCACGCCGCCCTGGCCGCCCATCAGGTTGGGCTTGAAGGTGACCTCGCCGGTGTAGCCGAGCATCGCGCCGCGCTGCGACAGGATGCGCTGACCGGGGAAGACCTGGGCGGAGACCATCTTGTGGTTGATCCGGGTGAAGGCCATCAGGCGTCGCCTCCGAAGGTCAGGCGCTCGGAGGGCTGGACGTAGACCAGGCCCTCGCCGGTGAACTCGACCTGCATGGCCTCGCCGCCGCCCTCGCCGATCAGCGTGGTCCAGCCGGCGCCGGACTTGAGGGCGCGGTTCAGGTTGCCGGTGTGCGCGATGTACGCACCGGGGTCGACCCGCAGCGGCAGGCCCTGGGCGACCCGCAGGATCACCGCCGGGCCGTTGGAGGTGACGGCGGCCCAGCCCTGGCCCTCGACCTTGGTGGTGAACAGGCCGTTGCCGCTCGCCATCCCGTTCAGGCCGGTGAAGGAGGTGCCGGTGCGCAGCGTCGCCTCGGTGCAGAGGAGGTTGTCGGACTCGACGAACAGCGTCTCGCCGTTCAGCCGGACCAGATTGATTTCGGTGGCCTTGTCGGCGAAGTAGCAGGTGCCCTGCCCCTTCACCTCCATGACCTCCATGCGTTCGCCGGTGAGCCGGCGGGTGACCATGCCGCGCAGGCCGTCGCCGCCGCCGGTGAGCTTCTTGAAGCCCATCTGCCCGGTGTAGGCGACCATTGAGCCGTTGCGTGCCTTGACGGTGTCCCCGGCGAGATCGACGGCGAGGACCCTGGACCCCTGGAGTCGGAACTGTGCCACGCTCCGGAATGTAGCGGCCCCCGCCCCGATCTGGGGAGAGGGCCGGGCGAGCCGGTACGGAACCCGTACATCGGACGCGTCGTCAGGCGGTCTGCGGCAGCGCTCCCGCGGAGGTCTCCACCTCCAGCAGCGACGCGGAGTGCCGCTCGGCCTCGAACGCGGCCACGCCGCCGCGCAGACCGAACAGCCGCTTGGAGAGCATGATCCAGAGCACCGCGGCGATGTTCAGCAGCAGCGTGCAGATCTTCAACGCGCTGACGTGCTCGCTGAGTTCGTAGCCCTCCAGGGGCAGGAACGCGGCGGTGGCGACCACGGTCAGGTACTCGGCCCAGCGCTGCCCCCACCACAGGCCGAACGCTTCGACGATCTCGATCAGCGCGTAGACCACCAGGGCGGCGGCGACGTAGATCAGGGTGTTGTGCCGGTAGTCGAAGGTCTTGCGGATGGTGTCGACGATCGGCGAGTGGTCGAGGTCGTAGTGGAAGTGGTCGGTGACGGGCTTGAAGACGGTCAGGTTCTCGTCGAAGATCCGGCGCACCGCGTCCTGGCTGTTGGAGAACTTCCACACCGCCCAGGCGGCGATCACGATCAGCAGGCCGCGCAGCAGTCGTTCGACGGCCAGGAAGCGCAGGATGAACAGGTCGCGCAGGGCCTTGCCGCGGGGCACGAGCGGCGCGTCCTCGGCCGGGCCGGAGCCGTGCGGCTCACCGAGTGCGAAGTCGCCGCAGCGCAGGCAGCGCCAGGCGGTGCCGAGGGCGGTGGCGGCGTGCAGCCGTTCGCGCAGGTCGGTCTCGTCGGGTGCGTAGGTGATGTGGCCGCGCCGGGCACAGGTGTGCCGGTCCCAGTCTCGCCTCAGCATGTCGTGCGTCCCCCCGTGGGTCTGCGGGCCTGGCGGTCAGGCCGCGCGCAGCACAGCAGGATAGGGGGTCCGGGGTCGGCGCCGATGACGGGTCGGTGATAATAGGCATGGTTTGTGCATCCGTTCACAAAGCCCGCCGCCCGTGCCCTGTGAGGAATCCCGTGAAGAGCATCGCCGCCGTCCACCGCCTGCGCCTGGTCTCCGGCCCTGAGGGCCTGTCGTTCATCCTGCTGCTGATCTGCTCGGTGCTGAAGCGCACCACCAGCTTCGACGGCGTGCAGGTGATGGGCATGGTGCACGGCGTGCTGTTCATCCTGTACGTGGTGTTCCTGGCGCTGGCGGCCAAGGAGCGTCGCTGGGAGCCGAAGCGCACGGCGGTGCTGTTCGTGCTGTCGGTGCTGCCCACCGGCGGCTTCTTCGCCGAGCGGATGCTGGCCAAGGAGGAGCGCGGCGAGCTGGACGCGGTGAAGCCGGCCACTGCCTGACGGCAGAACGTGGTGCGCGGCGGTCGGGCCCCCTCGTGGGAGGCCCGGCCGCCGCGAGCTTTTTCGCTACCCGGTGAGGGTCAGTTCACGTTGACGCCGGTCCAGGCCGCCGCCACCGCGTTGTACTGGGTCGAGCCGGAGCCGTACAGGTCCTTCGCCGCGTTCAGGGTCGCGGTGCGCGCGGCCTTGTAGTTCGTGGTGGAGGTCATGTAGACGGTCAGCGCGCGGTACCAGATCTGCTGGGCCTGGGCCCGGCCGATGCCGGTGAGGGCCGCGCCGTTGTAGGTGGGCGAGTTGTAGCTGACGCCGTTGATGGTCTTGGCGCCGCTGCCCTCGGCCAGCAGGTAGAAGAAGTGGTTGGCGACGCCCGAGGAGTAGTGGACGTCCTTGTTGCCGACCGTGGAGGACCAGTAGTCGGCGGACGCGCCGTCCTTGGAGGGCTTGTCCATGTAGCGCAGCGGCGTGCCGTTGCCGTTGATGTTGATCAGCTCGCCGATCAGGTAGTCCGGCACGTCCTTCGACAGGTTGGCGTAGAACTCCACCATCGAGCCGAAGATGTCGGAGGTCGCCTCGTTCAGGCCGCCGGACTCGCCCGAGTAGTTCAGGCCGGCCGTGTTGGAGGTGACGCCGTGGCTCATCTCGTGGCCCGAGACGTCCAGTTCGGTCAGCGGGTGGGTGTTGCCCGAGCCGTCGCCGTAGGTCATGCAGAAGCAGCTGTCGTCCCAGAACGCGTTGACGTAGCTGCTGCCGTAGTGGACCCGGCTGAACGCGCCGACACCGTCGTTGCGGATGCCGTTGCGGCCGAAGGTGTTCTTGTAGAAGTCCCAGGTGACGGCCGCGCCGTACTGGGCGTCCACGGCGGCGGACTCGCCGTTGGAGGCGGCGCCGGAGCCCCAGCTGTTGGTGGTCTTCGAGTACAGGGTGCCGTTGCCGGAGGTCTTGCCCGCCAGCGTGGTCGTGTACTGGTTGCCGCGGGTGGCGTCCTTCAGCGTGTAGTTGCTGCCGGTCAGCGTGGTGGTCAGCGAGACGTTGCCGACGAAGACGCCGTTGCCGGTGCCGGTCGCGTTGGCGGTCTCGATCTCCTCGTGGGTGGAGAGGACCTCACCGGTGTTCGCGTCGGTGACCAGCTTCTGGCGGCTCGGGGTGCCGTCGGCCCGCACGCCCTCGACGGTGGTGCGGTAGGCGAGGCGCGGGGCGCCGTCGGCGGCCCAGACCACCAGCTCGGCGTTGCCGGTGGCGCCGGAGACCGAGGTGAGGGCGGCCTCGGAGTCCTTGCTGATGCCGACGGTGGACTGCACGGCGCCGGTCGCCTTGCCGGCGGCCTGGCCGGCCGTCAGCTTCGGGCTCAGCGAGGCGGGGGCCAGGCTGCCGGAGACGGCCTTGTCGGAGGAGCGGACCTGGCCCTTGGCGTCCTGGTGCACGACCAGGTCGCCGCCGAGCACGGGCAGGCCGTCGTAGGTGCGCTCGTAACGGAAGTGGCGGGTACCGTCGGCGTCGACGATGGCGTCCTTGACCACCAGCTTCTCCTGGGCGCCCAGGCCCAGGGCCTTGGCGGCGGAGGGGGCCTGCCCGGCGGCCAGCGCCAGCAGGTCGCCGCGGCTGTGGCCCGCGGCGGCCGGGTTGGGGGCAGCCTGCGCGATCCCGGTGCTCACCTGGATCGCGCCGGCCAGCAGGGCAGAGGCAGAGAGAACGGCTCCGACAGCGAGCTTTCGCTTCACGTACGGTTCCTTCCGAATCAACCGCATGCGCGGTCGCACCACGTTCCGGGGCACCGGGGTCAGTGCCTGCTGGGGCGGATACGGGTGCTGACGTGCAGCTCCGTGCGGTCAGAACGACGGTCGCCGGTGGGGTGGGGCCGGCGTGTCGAACGGGGCTGGGCAGAAGCATGACAATCGTTCAAATCCGGGAACAGCACCCGGGCAACTATTGGCAAACACTCGCCAGCCCTGCGGCAATAGAACGGTAGGAAAATCGGAGGTTTCACTGCGAACCATGCGGCGCTGGCTGGGCCTCGGCCCAACTCCCGTGTTTTCAGTGAATAGTGACGGAATATCCGGTTATTACGGCCTCTTCGCGGTGGCGGTTGTCTGTTTGGCGTGATCCCGCCAATCGGCTGGCCTTGTCCACCATCGTGGACAGCTGCTACCCCCGTCCCGCCCCGCGGGTACGGTGGGGTCGTGCCCAAGCCCCTCGCCCTCGACTTCGACCCGATCGCCCGCGCCGACGAGCTCTGGACCCGCCGCTGGGGCAGCGTGCCGTCCATGGCGGCGATCACCTCGGTGATGCGCGCCCACCAGATCCTGCTGGCCCGGGTGGACGCCGTGGTCAAGCCCTACGGCCTGACCTTCGCCCGCTACGAGGCGCTGGTGCTGCTCACCTTCAGCCGCTCCGGCGAACTCCCGCTGTCCAAGATCGGCGAGCGGCTGATGGTGCACCCCACCAGCGTCACCAACACCGTCGACCGCCTGGAGCGGGCCGGCCTGGTCACCCGCCGCCCCAACCCGCTCGACGGGCGCGGCGTCCTCGCCGCCATCACCGAGCGCGGCCGCCAGGTCGTCGAGCAGGCCACCCGCGAGCTGATGGCCGTCGAATTCGGCCTGGAGGGCTACGACGAGGCCGCCTGCCGCGAGGTGTTCGACCTGCTCCGCCCGCTGCGGGTGGCGGCCGGCGACTTCGACCTGCCGCGCCAGGAGGGCCCCGGCCGGGAGCAGCCGTAGGGCCGGTTACCCTCGATGGCATGAAGCAGAGTGTGCTGACCCGCTACCGCGCCATGGCCTACATCACCGGCGTCCTCCTGATCCTGCTCACCGCCGGGGTGATCGCCAAGTACGCCCTCGACATCTCGGGGGCCGCGGGCTTCACCACCGCCGTCGGCATCGCGCACGGCTGGCTGTACGTGATCTACCTGGTGCTCGCCTTCGACCTCGGCACCAAGGCCAAGTGGCCGATCGGCAAGCTCGCCTGGGTCCTGCTGGCCGGCACCATCCCCACCGCCGTGTTCTTCGTCGAGCGCAAGGTCAGCCGCGAGGTCGCCCCGCTGATCGTCGCCGCGGAGCCGACCGCGGCCTGACCTGCCGCGCACCTGCTCTGCCGGGCGCCCCTCCCCCTCGGGAGGGGCGCCCTTCGCGTGTCCGGGGGCGACAGCCATCGACAGGTACTAGGACGTCCGAGTAAATTAGTAGGACATCCAAGTACTTGTGCCGCCCACCCACCGGGGCGGCCGCACGGAGCGGAGTCGGAGCCGATGGACGCCGAGCAGATCGAAGCCGGCCGGCAGCGCTGGCAGCAGCGGTACGACAAGGCGCGCAAGCGCGACGCCGACTTCACCACGCTGAGCGGCGAAACCGTCGAACCCGTCTACGGCCCGCCCGCCGGGCAGGACGTCGAGGGCTTCGAACGCATCGGCTGGCCCGGCGAGTACCCCTACACCCGCGGCCTGCACCCCACCGGCTACCGCGGCCGCGCCTGGACCATCCGCCAGTTCGCCGGCTTCGGCAACGCGCAGCAGACCAACGAGCGCTACCGGATGATCCTCGACGCCGGCGGCGGCGGCCTCTCCGTCGCCTTCGACATGCCGACCCTGATGGGCTACGACTCCGACGACGCCAAGGCGCTCGGCGAGGTCGGCCACTGCGGCGTCGCCATCGACTCCGCCGCCGACATGGAGGTGCTGTTCGCCGACATCCCGCTCGGCGAGGTCACCACCTCGATGACCATCTCCGGCCCCGCCGTCCCGATCTTCTGCATGTACCTGGTCGCCGCCGAACGCCAGGGCGTCGACCCCGCCGTCCTCAACGGCACCCTGCAGACCGACATCTTCAAGGAGTACATCGCGCAGAAGGAGTGGCTCTTCGCCCCCGAGCCGCACCTGCGCCTGATCGGCGACCTGATGGAGCACTGCGCCAAGGGCATCCCCGCCTACAAGCCGCTCTCCGTCTCCGGATACCACATCCGCGAGGCCGGAGCCACCGCCGCCCAGGAACTCGCCTACACCCTCGCCGACGGCCTCGCCTACGTCGAACTCGGCCTCTCCCGCGGCCTCGACGTCGACGTCTTCGCCCCCGGCCTGTCCTTCTTCTTCGACGCCCACCTCGACTTCTTCGAGGAGATCGCCAAGTTCCGCGCCGCCCGCCGCATTTGGGCCCGCTGGATGCGCGACCACTTCGGCGCGAAGACCGAGAAGGCGCAGTGGCTGCGCTTCCACACCCAGACCGCCGGAGTCTCCCTCACCGCCCAGCAGCCCTACAACAACGTGGTCCGCACCGCCGTCGAGGCGCTCTCCGCCGTCCTCGGCGGCACCAACTCGCTGCACACCAACGCCCTCGACGAGACCCTCGCCCTCCCCAGCGAGCAGGCCGCCGAGATCGCGCTGCGCACCCAGCAGGTGATCATGGAGGAGACCGGCGTCACCAACGTCGCCGACCCGCTCGGCGGCTCCTGGTACGTCGAGGCGCTCACCGACAAGATCGAGGCGCAGGTCGAGGAGATCTTCCAGAGGATCCTGGACAAGGGCAGCGCCGAACACCCGATCGGCCCGATGACCGCCGGCATCCTGCGCGGCATCGAGGAGGGCTGGTTCACCGGCGAGATCGCCGAGGCCGCGTTCCGCTACCAGCAGGGCGTGGAGAAGGGCGACAAGCGCGTGGTCGGCGTCAACTGCCACCCCCGCAGCGTCACCCCCGAACTCGAAATCCTCCGGGTCAGCCACGAGGTCGAACGTGAGCAGGTTCGGGTCCTCGCCCACCGCAAGTCGCTCCGCGACGAGACGGCCGTCCGGGCCGGCCTCGACGCGATGCTCGACGCTGCCCGCTCCGGCGCCAACATGATCGAGCCGATGCTCCGGGCGATCCGTGCCGAAGCCACCCTCGGCGAGATCTGCCACGCGCTGCGTGGCGAGTGGGGCACGTACCAGGAGAACGCGAGCTTCTAGGAGGAGCGAGCACAACCAGGGGCGCGGGGAACGGCGCGACAAGCGCACACCACGTCCGCAAGGTCCCCGCGCCCCTGATTGTTCACCGCAGGAGGCCCGGGAAGGGGTTCAGGAGCAGGGTGGTGAAGCGGCGGATCCAGTCCGGGGTGACGGGTTCGCCGCTGACCAGTAGCCGGTGTTCGACGGTGCCGGCGATGGTGTCGAAGATGATGTCGATCTCCTCGTCGGCGGTGGCCGCGTCCCGGTCGGGGTCCATCTCGCCGCGGGCCTGGGCATTGGCCCGGCCGAGCTGGACGAGGACCTTCTGCGGTTGGACGATCCGTTCCCGGATGCGCCGCCGCAGGTGGACGTCGCGGGTGCCCTCGGCGAACAGCGCGAGCAGCGCGGCCTGGGTCTCGGGGCGGGTGAGGAGTTCGGCGAAGCGGGCGACGACGGCCTCGATGTCGGCCTGCAGGCTGCCGCGGTCGGAGCATTCGAGCTGGTCGAAGAGGCTGGCGATGGCGTCGACCACGAGTTCGCTCTTGGACGGCCAGCGCCGGTAGAGGGTGGTCTTGGCGACGCCGGCGCGCTGGGCGACGTCGCCCATGGTGAGCCCGCCCCAGCCGAGTTCGGCGAGCGCCTCGCGGGTGGCGTCCAGGATGGCCTGGTCGGCGGCGGCGCTGCGGGGGCGGCCCTTGCCGCGGGTGGGCGGCGGCGGGGTGGCGGCGGCCGGGTCGGGGTGCTCGGCGGGCTGCCGGGTGGTGGGGGCCACCGCGCCTCCTCAGCGAATTTACTCAGAAGTAACTTGGAGGCCCCACGGTAGCGACCTGCGGCGCTGCCCGACACCCGCCCCGGGTCGGAAAGTGGGACAGCTCACGCTCACGGAGGGCGGTTGGGGCTTGCGGGGGGAGCCCGGGGGGCAGATACGCTACGACCAGTAGCGAAAGAGCGACAACCAATGCGCCCTGCCCTCCGGGATCGGGCGGGCGCGGGGCGCGGGTGGGGATCCGCGTCCGAACGGTCGGGCTCCGCCTGGGGAGGCGGAGGGCCTGCTTTCGGCATTTCCGGGCGGATGGCGTCCGGTACCGGCTCCGGCGGGGGAGGATAGAGCCATGCAGTCACGGAATTCGCGTCTCAACAGCTCCGCCCTGCGTGGTGCGGTGGACCTCGCCGCGGTGAAGGCGGCCGGAGAGGCCGCCCAGAAGGCGGAGCAGACCCGGGCCGAGCGGGCCCGGCAGGCGGCGGCGGGCGAGGCCCCGACGCTCGCGGACTACCCCCTGGTACTGGACGTCACCGAGGACACCTTCGAGTCGGAGGTCGTCCAGCGTTCGGCAGAGGTCCCCGTGGTGGTGGACTTCTGGGCCGAGTGGTGCGGTCCGTGCAAGCAGCTCAGCCCGATCCTGGAGCGCCTCGCCGAGGAGTACGCGGGCCGGATCGTGCTCGCCAAGATCGACGTGGACGCCAACCCGCTGATCGCGCAGCAGTTCGGCATCCAGGGCATCCCGGCCGTGATGGCCGTGGTCGCGGGCCAGCTGGTGCCGCTGTTCCAGGGCGCCGAGAACGAGTCGAACGTCCGCAAGGTGCTCGACCAGCTGATCGCGGTCGCCGAGCAGCGCTTCGGCATCGTCGGCGGCGCCGCGGGCGGGGCCCCCGCCGAGGAGGCTCCGCGGGTGCCGGCCGATCCGGCGCTGGAGGCCGCGCACGAGGCGCTGGACCGGGGCGACCTGGGCGGCGCGGTGCAGGCGTACCAGAACGTGCTGAGCGACCGGCCCGGCCACGTCGAGGCGAAGCTCGGCCTGGCCCAGGCGCAGTTGCTGCAGCGGGTGGAGCAGCTCGACCCGCAGCAGGTCCGCACGGACGCGGCGGCCGACCCGAAGGACGTGCCGGCCCAGCTGCGGGCGGCCGACCTGGACCTGGTCGGCGGTCACGTCGAGGACGCCTTCGGCCGCCTGGTCGGCACCGTGGCGAAGACCTTCGGCGACGACCGGGACGCGGCGCGACTGCGCCTGCTGGAGCTGTTCGAGGTGATCGGCCCGGAGGACCCGCGCACTGTGGCGGCCCGGCAGGCGCTGGCCCGGGTGCTGTTCTGACAGCCGCTCCGAAGGCACTGGGTGACAGGTTCGGTGACCTGCGGTGTCGTCGGCGATTTGGCGACTTTCGCGGCTAAACCGGGTGGGTTTACCAAATCTTGATAACACCCCTTCTCCGTCACGACGAGTGATGGAGAAGGGGTGTTTTTCCTGTGTTTGCCAGGGTCACGGCTCCGGCGGCCTGCGTCTTCCGTCACGCTGCGCAGTCGCGCCTTCGATCCTCTGAGCGAACGCGTTCACTGTTGGATTACCCGTCAGTAACGCACCCCTTGTGCTCCGCCCGGTATTCGAGCACGATCGGCGACGCCCGGTCCCTCCACCGCGAGGGTCCCCACCGGGTGAGGGCAGGGGGGTAACCGCAGATCCCACGCGGCGGTTCCTGGCCTCGGCGGTCGCGCAGCCCGCGCGCCCGCACGGTTGTCGCTCGGGGGTGATCGCCGACGCCGTCCCCACGGCATCAGGCGCTCTCCGCTACCGAGGACGTAGCTCTCTCCCATTTCGGGCCGGACCATGTGCGGGACGCACCGGAACGGCCGGAGATGTACGTCCTAGAAGGAGGACTCGCATGTCCACGTCTTACGGCAAGACCCGCTGGAAGCGCTTCGCCCTGGTGATGGTGCCCAGCCTCGCGGCCACCGCCGCGATCGGCGTCTCCCTGGCCAACTCCGCGCTGGCGGCCTCGTTCTCGGTCTCCGGCCAGCAGTTCAAGGTCACCGTCGACCAGCTGCACGGCGAGAACTTCTCGCAGTTCGGCGGCGTCGACATGGAGGCCAACAAGACCCCGCACCCGGTCGCCATCTCGGCGTTCGACCACGCGACGCTGCAGAACCTGTGCCAGTCGGTCGTCACCGACCTCGGCCCGCTCGGCAAGTGGACCCTGGTCCTCAAGGCCGGCCAGGACAAGAACAACCCGGTCGACGCCCAGCAGCTGCTGATCGACATGAACCAGCTGAACGCCGACGCCGAGTTCCACAGCATCAACATCGGCCAGGACGCCAGCACCCTGCAGGGCTCGGCCGTCAACAAGCTGAAGAGCGACGGCGGCTCGCTGCCGTCCGGCGCGCAGGGCTTCGCGCAGTCCGCCAAGTCCGCGGACCTGGCCCACGTGCAGCAGACCGCCTGGGCCACCTCGGCGGGCACCTTCACCCTCCCGGGCCTGAAGCTGAACATCACCCAGGGCGCCAACGAGTGCTACTAGTCCACAATTGACGGTCCGTCAGACGGGCCGATCGTGGACCACCGGTCCGAGGGGGCGGCAGTACGCCGCTCCCTCGGACCGCACCCCGGCGTACCCGGGGCCATCCGTCTTTCCCCTCGGACCCACCATCGAGGAGTCGCACCATGTCCAGCGCAACCGTCGAAGCCTGGCCCGAGGGCCCGGCCGGTCTGGCCGGCCGAGGTCGCCAGGGGTTCCGCGCCTGGCGGCGGACCCGGCCGTTCTGGGGCGGCCTGCTGGCCGTGATCGCCGGCATCCCGATCCTGTATTTCCCGTACGCCCACCTCAGCCTGGGCGGCCTGACCGTGGCGATGGCGACCACCGCCGGGGCCGGCTCGCTGCTGATCGGCATCCTGATGATGGTGCTCGGCATCACCGTCTGGTTCCAGCCAATGGTGCGGATCTTCTGCGGGGTGGCGACCACCATCCTGGCGCTGATCTCCGTCCCGGTCTCCAACCTTGGCGGCTTCGGCTTCGGCCTGGTCCCCGGTCTGATCGCGGGCGGCCTGCTGGTCTCCTGGGCGCCGCTGCCGGCCCCGGTCGACGGGCCGGAGATCGACGGGACGGCCGCCGCCACGGGCGCCGCGCCGGCCGCGCAGCTGCCCGCGCAGGCCGTCGCCGCTCAGCCGCCCGCGCAGGCCGCCGTCCAGCGGCCGCTGGAGTACGGCGCCGCACCGACACCGGGTCCGGAGGGGGAGCAGCGGTGACCGACTCGCAGAAGCCCGCCGTTCCCGGACCGCGGCACGCGGTGCCACGTGAGGGCGTGCGGTCCCGGCTGCGCGGGCGGGCGCTGGCGATCGCCGCCGTGCCGACCGCGCTGCTGATGGGCGCCGCCTACACGCCGACCATGGCGGCCGCGGCCGACCCGCTGCCCGGCAGCTGCGCGAGCAGCCCGGACACCGTGCTCAAGGAGACGCCCGTCCCGAAGAGCGAGATCAAGGTGCAGCCGGACTCCTCGACGGGCCAGGCCGCGGCCGGGCAGTCCGGGCAGTCCGGGCAGTCCGGGCAGGCTCCGGCGGAGCAGTCCGGGCAGGCTCCGGCGGAGCAGTCCGGGCAGTCCGGGCAGTCCGGGCAGGCTCCGGCGGGCAGTGCCGCCGCGGTGCCGGCGGTGTTCACCGGTTCGACGGGCGTGCAGTCCGCCGCCTACGTGACGCCGAACGACGCCTCCGCGGGCGGCGGGGTGCAGCAGGCCGGGATCGTCGACGACTGGTGGGACAAGCTGACCCACCCGAGTTCGAGCCCGTCGGCGACGCCGAACGCCGGGACCCCGGCGCCCGCCACCACCCCGAGCCCGTCCGCGAGCTCGAAGCCGTCCGACTCCCCGAGCCCCTCGGCGACCGGACGGCCGACCACCGAGGCGCCCGCCACGCCGGAGGCCCCGGCCGCCGACGGGACGGAGGCGCCGACGACCAAGGCTCCGACCACGAAGTCGCCGACCACCAAGGCCCCGGCGCCGTCCGCCTCGGCGTCCGACGACCCGAACTGCCTGGTGAGCACCAAGGGCCTGGCGGCGAAGGCCGCGCCCAAGGGCCATGTGGTGCCGGACCAGAACTGGGTGCTGCACTCGACCCGGCTGGCGCTGCACGGCTCGGTGTTCAACGGCGTCTACGACGTCACCACCGAGAGCGGCACCAAGCGGGTGCTGAAGTTCACCACCGACAGCGTCGACATCGAGAACCTGGACATGTCGACCATTCAGATCCCGGGTCTGACCTTCCACGTGAAGAGCCGCCAGGGATCGACCTCCACCATGCGCAACGGCCCGATCACCATGTACGTGGAGAGCCTGTCCGGGCACCTGGCGGCGGTCTACGGCCTGCCGATACCGATCGACCTGGGCGAGATCACGCTCACCCCCGACACTCTGCCGAAGTGGCTGTGGGACCTGCTGGGCGCGGTCCCGATCCCGCTGGACCTGACCCTCACCGGCGCCAAGGCGGTGCAGGCCGGCCAGTTCGGCGGCGACCTGAACATTCCCGGCATGCGGCTCTTCAACGACAAGGAGCCGTACGACGGTTGAGCCGTCGTCGCAGATGTCGCGCGGACGCCCGCAGGGGCGGGACCCGGTCTCCCGGGTCCCGCCCCTGCGGGTTTTCGCGAGGGCTCAGTGGCCGCCGCGGGTGCCCAGGTGGTGGACCTGGACCATGTTGGTGGTGCCGGGGATGCCGACCGGCACACCGGCGGTGACGATCACGGTGTCGCCCTCGGCGAGGCGGCCCATCTTCAGCAGCTCGCGGTCGACCTGCTCGACCATCGCGTCCGTGGTGGCCACCTGCTCGGTGACGTACGCCTCGACGCCCCAGCTCAGCGAGAGCTGGTTGCGGGTGGCGACGTCCGGGGTGAAGGCGATCACCGGGATCGGCGAGCGGTAGCGGGACAGCCGGCGGGCGGTGTCACCGGACTTGGTGAAGGCGATCAGCGCCTTGCCGTCGAGGAAGTCGCCCAGCTCGGTCGCGGCGCGGGCGACCGAGCCGCCCTGGGTGCGCGGCTTGCGGCCCGGGTTGAGCGGCTGGAGGCCCTGCGAGAGCAGCTCCTCCTCGGCCTTCTCGGCGATCCTGCTCATGGTCTTGACGGTCTCGACCGGGTACTTGCCGACGCTGGACTCGGCGGACAGCATCACCGCGTCCGCGCCGTCCAGGATCGCGTTGGCGACGTCGGAGACCTCGGCGCGGGTCGGACGCGAGGCGTGGATCATCGACTCCATCATCTGGGTCGCGACGATCACCGGCTTGGCGTTCCGGCGGGCCAGGGTGACCAGGCGCTTCTGTACCAGCGGCACCTTCTCCAGCGGGTACTCGACCGCCAGGTCGCCGCGGGCCACCATGATCGCGTCGAAGGCGAGGACGATCTCCTCCATCGCCTCGACGGCCTGCGGCTTCTCGATCTTGGCGATGACCGGCACACGAATGCCGACCTCGTCCATGACCTTGTGGACGTCGTCGATGTCCGCGGCGTTGCGGACGAAGGACAGCGCGACCATGTCGACGCCCAGCCGCAGGGCGAAGCGCAGGTCGTCCTTGTCCTTCTCGGACAGCGCGGGCACGTTGACCGCCGCGCCGGGCAGGTTGATGCCCTTGTTGTTGGAGAGCACACCGCCCTCGACCACCACGGTGCGCACCCGCGGGCCGTCGACGCTGACGACCTCCAGGGCGATGACGCCGTCGTTGATCAGGATCGGGTCGCCGGGCTTCACGTCGCCGGGCAGGCCCTTGTAGGTGGTGCCGCAGATGTACTGGTCACCGGGGACGTCCTCGGTGGTGATGGTGAACGTGTCGCCGTTGTCAACGGTCACCGGGCCGTTGGCGAAAGTCGCCAGACGGATCTTGGGGCCCTGCAGGTCGGCCAGCACGCCGATGGTGCGGCCGGTGTCCTCCGACACCTGACGGACGCGGCGGTACCGGTCCTCGTGCTCGGCGTGGGAGCCGTGGCTCATGTTCAGTCGGGCGACGTTCATGCCCGCTTCGACGATGGCCTTCAGCTGTTCGTAGGAGTCCGTGGCGGGACCCAGGGTGCAGACAATTTTCGCTCGGCGCATATCCGTCAGTCTATCCGTTCGTGTTATCGGTGCATTCGGCTCGAATCGTCAGATATCGCCAACGAACATTCCGAGGGGTGGGATACTGACGGGTAGTCATCCCGCTCCGGTCCTATACCTCATGGACCAGCGCGAACGTCTGCTGGGCGATCTCCAGTTCCTCGTCGGTGGGCACCACGGCGACGGTCACCCGGCCGTAGGTCGGTGAGATCACCCGGGCCTGTCGTGAACGCATCGCGTTCAGCTCCGGCTCCACCGAAATGCCCAGTTCCTCAAGATTGGCACAGACCGCCGCCCGGACCTCCGCGGAGTTCTCCCCGACACCCGCGGTGAACGCCACCGCGTCCACCCGGCCGAGCACCGCGTAGTAGCCGCCCAGGTACCGGCGGATCCGGTGCACGTACGAGTCGAAGGCCAGCCCGGCATCCTCGTCCCCGCCCTGCGCGCGCCGCACCACCTCGCGCATGTCGTTGTCGCCGCACAGGCCGAGCAGGCCGCTGCGGCGGTTCAGCAGGTCGTCGATCTGGTCGATGCTGAGGCCGCCCACCCGGTGCAGGTGGAACACCAGGCCCGGGTCCACGTCACCGGAACGGGTGCCCATCACCAGGCCCTCCAGCGGGGTCAGGCCCATCGAGGTCTCCACGCAGACCCCGCCGGCCACCGCCGAGGCGGACGCGCCGTTGCCCAGGTGCAGCACGATCACGTTCAGCTCGGCCGGGTCGCGGCCCAGCAGCCGGGCGGTGGCCCGGGAGACGTACTGGTGCGAGGTGCCGTGGAAGCCGTAGCGGCGCACCCGGTGCTCGTCGGCGGTCTTCCGGTCGATCGCGTACCGGGCCGCGTACTCCGGCAGGGTGGCGTGGAAGGCGGTGTCGAAGACCGCGACCTGCGGCAGGTCCGGGCGCATCGAGCGGGCCACCTCGATGCCGGTGATGTTCGCCGGGTTGTGCAGCGGCGCCACCGGGATCAGCCGGCGGATCTCCGCCACCACCGCGTCGTTGATCAGCGTCGGCCGGGTGAAGCGCATCCCGCCGTGCACCACCCGGTGGCCGATCGCCGCCAGCTCCGGCGAGTCCAGGCCCATCAGGTCCGCGGCCAGCTCGTCGGCGACGGCCCGCAGCGCCCCGTCGTGGTCGGCGAACCGGCGCACCGACTCGCGCGGCTCCCCGGTCAGCGGCAGGTGCAGCAGTCGGCCGCTGACCTCGCCGATCCGCTCCACCAGGCCGGACGCCAGCCGGGCGCCGTCCAGCATGTCGATCAGCTGGTACTTCACCGAGGACGACCCGGCGTTCAGCACCAGGACGCGGGTACCGGTGGTGGTCACTGCGCGTCTCCCTCGGCGGGCTGGGTCTGGGACTGGATCGCGGTGATCGCCACGGTGTTGACGATGTCCTCGATCAGGGCGCCCCGGGACAGGTCGTTCACCGGCTTGTTCAGGCCCTGCAGCACTGGGCCCACCGCGATCGCGCCGGCCGAGCGCTGCACCGCCTTGTAGGTGTTGTTGCCGGTGTTCAGGTCCGGGAAGATCAGCACGGTGGCCCGGCCCGCCACCGGCGAGCCCGGCAGCTTGGTCGCCGCGACGTGCGCGTCGACCGCCGCGTCGTACTGGATCGGCCCCTCCACCAGCAGGTCCGGGCGCAGCTCGCGGACCAGCTCGGTGGCCTTGCGGACCTTGTCCACGTCCGCGCCCGAGCCCGAGGTGCCGGTCGAGTACGACAGCATCGCCACCCGCGGCTCCACCCCGAACTGGGCGGCGGTCTCCGCGGACTGGATCGCGATGTCGGCGAGCTGCTGGGCGTCCGGGTCCGGGTTGACCGCGCAGTCGCCGTACACCAGCACCTTGTCGGCCAGGCACATGAAGAACACCGAGGAGACGATCGACGCGCCCGGCGAGGTCTTGATCACCTCGAACGCCGGGCGGATGGTCGCCGCCGTCGAGTGCACCGCGCCCGACACCATGCCGTCCGCGATGCCCTCCTGCACCATCAGGGTGCCGAAGTACGAGACGTCGGTGACCACGTCGAGCGCCCGCTCCACCGTCATGCCCTTGTGCGCCCGGGCCTTGGCGTACAGCTCGGCGAAGCGCTGGCGCAGCGGGCTGGCCGCCGGGTCGACGACCCGCAGCCGGGAGCCGGTGTCGCCGGCCTGCGGGAACTCGATGCCGAGGGCGGCGGCCCGGCGGTGCACCGCCTCCGGCTCGCCCAGCAGAGTCAGGTCGCAGATGTTGCGGCGCAGCAGCACCTCGGCGGCGCGCAGCACCCGGTCCTCCGCGCCCTCCGGGAGGACGATGTGGCGGCGCTCGGCGCGGGCCCGCTCCAGCAGCGCGTGCTCGAACATCATCGGGGTCACCCGCTCGGTGCGGGTCAGCTCGATCCGGCTGGTCAACTCGGCGGTGTCGACGTGCAGTTCGAACAGACCGAGGGCGATCTCCGCCTTCCGCGGGTTGCCCGGGCCGATCCGGCCCTCCAGGTGGGTGAGCTGCGCGGCGGTCAGCCAGGAGCCCTCCGTCACCTCCGCCACCGGGGTGCCCGGGGCCAGCCGGGAGGCCAGCGCCATCACGTCCGGGCCGGGGTGCTGGCCGAGCGTCAGCAGGACGCCGGCGATCGGCGGGGAGCCCGCCGCGTGCGCCGCCAGCGAGCCGATCAGCAGGTCCGCCCGGTCGCCGGGGGTCACCACCATCGCGCCCTCGGTCAGCGCGTTCAGGAAGGTCGGCAGCATCGCGCCGCCGAACACGAAGCCCCGCACGTCCCGGGACAGGCCCGCCGTGTCGCCCAGCAGCACCTTGGCGCCGGTCGCCTCGACCAGCTGCGCCACGGTCGGCGCGGCCAGCGCCGGCTCCTCCGGGATCACGTACACGGGGACGGGGAGCTTCTCGGTCAGCGTCCGCTGCACCTGCTGCTTGGCGCCCGGCGCCACCCGGTTGGCGACCATCGCCAGGATCGAGCAGCCGAGGTCGCGGTAGGCCCGGTGGGCGTTGCGGACCTCGGCGATCACCGTCTGCGGGTCGTCGTGCTGGCCGCCGACCACCCCGAGCACGGCCGCCCCGAACTCGTTCGCCAGCCGGGCGTTGAAGGCCAGCTCGTCCGGGATGTTCGTGCCCGAGAAGTCGGTGCCCAGCACCAGGACCGCCTGGCAGCGCCGCTCCAGCTGGTGGAAGCGGTCGACCAGGACGGAGACCAGCTCGTCCTGGCCGCGGGCGGCCTGCAGGGCCGCCGCCTCGTCGTAGCTGAGGCCGTACAGCTCGGTGGTCGGCAGGTCCAGCCGGTACCTGGTGCGCAGCAGCTCGACCACGTGGTCGGCGGCCTGCCCGCCGTCGTCCGCGCTGTGCACCAGCGGGCGGAACACCCCGACCCGGTCCACCTGGCGGGTCAGCAGTTCCATGACCCCGAGTTCCACGACCTGTCGGCCGTCCCCCCGATCGATCCCGGTCACGTACACACTGCTCGCCACGGTGGAACTCTCCGTCCGTCTGTCTCGGGCCAGTCGCCTCGACCATACCTTCGTACGACATTCGGACCGGGGTGCGGCACTGCCGTTCGGGCTGCTCCGGGGTGCCGGAGGTCCTGAACGGACCGTCAGCCGTTCGGGCGAACCGGGCGCAGCCAGACGGTGGCCAGCGGCGGCAGCACCAGTTCCGCCGAGCGCGGCTGGCCGTTCCACTGCGTGCCCTCGGCCTTCACCGGACGGGAGTTGGCGATCCCGCCGCCGCCGTACCGCTCGGCGTCGGTGTTCAGCGCCTCCTCCCACAGCTGGTCGCGGCCCTCCAGCCGCGGCAGGCCGACCCGGAAGCCGTGCCGGACCACGGGGGAGAAGTTGCAGACCGCGACCAGCGGGGAGCCGTCGGCGGCGAACCGGACGAAGGAGAACACGTTGTCGTCGGCCGCGCCGCCGTCCAGCCAGCGGAAACCGGCCGGGACGGTGTCCTGCTCGTACAGCGCGGGAGTGCCGCGGTAGACCCGGTTGAGGTCGCCGACCAGGCGCTGCACCCCGCGGTGGTCGGCGTGCGCCTCCCACCCCTCGTCGAGCACCCACCACTGCGGGCCGCTCTCGTGCTCCCACTCCGCTCCCTGCGCGAACTCCTGTCCCATGAACAGGAGTTGCTTGCCGGGGTGGGCCCACATGTAGCCGAGGTAGGCGCGGTGGTTGGCGCGCTGCTGCCACCAGTCGCCGGGCATCTTGGAGACCAGCGCCTGCTTGCCGTGCACCACTTCGTCGTGCGAGATCGGCAGGATGTAGTTCTCCGAGTACGCGTACACCATCGCGAAGGTCATCTCGTGGTGGTGGTACTTGCGGTGCACCGGCTCCTTGGACATGTAGACCAGCGAGTCGTGCATCCAGCCCATGTTCCACTTCAGGCCGAAGCCCAGGCCGCCGGCGTCGGTGGGGCGGGTGACGCCGTCCCAGGCGGTGGACTCCTCGGCGACCGTCAGTACGCCCGGGCAGCGCCGGTACACCGTCGCGTTCATCTCCTGCAGGAAGGACGCCGCGTCCAGGTTCTCCCGGCCGCCGAACTGATTGGGCGACCAGCCGCCGCCCTCGCGAGAGTAGTCGAGGTAGAGCATCGAGGCGACGGCGTCGACCCGCAGGCCGTCGACGTGGAACTCCTCGCACCAGTACACCGCGTTGGCGACCAGGAAGTTGCGTACCTCGGTGCGGCCGTAGTCGAACTCCAGCGTGCCCCAGTCCGGGTGCTCCGCCCGCTGCGGGTCGGCCGGCTCGTACAGCGGCTCGCCGTCGAAGCGGGCCAGCGCGAAGTCGTCCTTCGGGAAGTGCGCCGGAACCCAGTCGACCAGCACGCCGATGTTGTGCCGGTGCAGCGTGTCGACCAGGTGCCGGAAGTCGTCGGGGGTGCCGAGCCGGGCCGTCGGGGCGTAGAAGCCGGACACCTGGTAGCCCCAGGAGCCGCCGAACGGGTGCTCCATCACCGGCATGAACTCGACGTGGGTGAAGCCGAGTTCGGTCAGGTAGCCGGGCAGTACCTCGGCGATCTGCCGGTAGCTGGTGAGGTCCGGCCGCCAGGACGCGAGGTGCAGCTCGTACACCGACATCGGCGAGCGGTGGTGCACCGTCCGGGCGCGCGCGGCCATCCACTCGGCGTCCTGCCACTCGTACCGGGAGACCGTCACCACCGAGGCGGTGTCCGGCGGGCACTGGGCGGCGCGGGCCAGCGGGTCGGCCTTCTCCGCGATCGCGCCGCCGCGGGTCAGGATCTGGTACTTGTACCGCTCGCCCTCGCCGAGGCCCGGTACGAACAGCTCCCACACGCCGGACGAGCCCAGCGAGCGCATCGGGTGCGCGGTGCCGTCCCAGTGGTTGAACGAGCCGATCAGCCGCACCCCGACGGCGTTCGGCGCCCACACCGCGAACGAGGTGCCCGCCACCCCGTCCACCGTGCGCACGTGCGAGCCGAGCACCGTCCACAGCTGCTCGTGCCGGCCCTCCGAGATCAGATGCAGATCCAACTCGCCGAGCGTCGGGGCGAACCGGTACCCGTCCTCCTGCTCCAGCGGCTGTCCGCCCGGGTACGTCACCTTCAACGTGTAGTCCGGGAACCGTCGGCCGGGCAGCAGGCCGGTGAACAGACCGGCCTGCTGGTGCGTCAACTCGGCCGGGCCGAGCGCCGTCTCCACCACCACCCGCTCGGCGAACGGGCGCAGCACCCGGATCGCGGTGCCCGTAGGCAGCGCGTGCGCGCCCAGCAGGGCGTGCGGGTCGTGGTGCGCGCCGGAGACCAGGCGGTCCACCTCGCCGGGCGGCAGCGGCGCCTCCGGCAGGCGCAGCGCCGCGCCCGGGACCGGCCGGGCGGGCGCCGGGCGGGACTTCGCCGGACGCTCGACGGCCGGCCTCCTCGCCGCCGGGCTCTTCGCGGCCGGGCTCTGCGGCGCCGCCCCGGACGGCCGCGCGGGCTTCGCCGGGGGCTGCCAGCCGGCCCCTCTGACGCGCTCGCCGTTCCGGAAGGTGGCCGGGACGGCCGGTTGGCGGTCGGACGGGTCGAGCGGACCGAGCGGGGTCACGGTGGAGGCCTCCTGGATTCCTGCGAACGGGTCGGGGTTACTGCCGGGAGAGCGGGCCGCCCGGCCCAGGAGGCCGGGCGGGCGAACGGACGGTCAGACGGAGTGGGCCAGGCGGTTGATCGCGGCCAGCGGGATCGGCAGCCAGCTCGGCCGGTGCCGCGCCTCGTACACCACCTCGTACACGGCCTTGTCGATCTCCAGGGCGCGCATCAGCTCCGGGGACGCCGACGGGTCGGCGCCGCCGCCCGCCGTGTACCCGGCGCAGTACGCGGCCCGGTTGCGGGCCGCCCAGGCCGAGGCCAGGTGGGCCAGCTGCGGGTCCGGCGCGGGGGCGCCGGCCAGCAGGTGCGCGGCCGCGTAGTCGAAGGAACGGAGCATCGCGGCGACGTCCCGCAGCGCGGGCTGCGGCAGGCGGCGCTCGGCCAGCGGCTTGGCCGGCTCGCCCTCGAAGTCCAGCAGCACCCAACCCTGCGGGGTGCGCATCGCCTGGCCCAGGTGCAGGTCGCCGTGGATGCGCTGGACCGGCAGCCCGTCCAGGTGGGCGGAGGTCAGCTGCTGGAACGCCGAGCGCAGTGCGGAGCGGTAGCGCAGCAGGCCGGGCACCGCGGTGACCGCAGCGTCCAGCCGGTCGGCCATCGCGCCGGCCAGTTCGGCGATCCGCGGCGCGTCGAGGCGGGTGGTGGGCATCGAGCGGGCCAGCACCCGGTGCACCTCGGCGGTGGCCCGGCCCAGCCGGTGCGCCTCGATCGCGAAGTTGCCCGGCGACGGGTCGCCCTTCAGCCGGGCGACCTGGTCGAGCGCCAGCTCCCAGCCGTCCTCGGCGTCCGGCAGGTAGCGCTGCAACAGGCCCAGGGTGGCGGGCTCGGAGCGCTCCAGCCGGCATTCGAACCAGGCGGCGACCCGGGGGATGCGGGTCGAGCCGGCCCGGGACAGCGCCAGCGACAGTTCCAGGTCGGGGTTGGTCCCGGGACTGATCCGGCGGAACAGCTTCAGGATGAACGCGGTGTCGTAGATCACCGAGGAGTTGGACTGCTCCGCGGTGGACGCCCGGCCCGGGATGTTGCCGGGCAGGCCCGGGCCCGGGGTGCGGCGGAAACAGAGCGAACCGAACCGGTCGCCGGTGGCCAGGTGCTCCAGCAGGCGGCCCGTCAGCTCCGGGTCGTGCACCGCGTCGTACAGCACCGCGCCGTCGTAGGTGCCGCCCGCCAGTCGGCCCAGCACCGCCCGCTGCCCGACCGCCGCGGGCCGCTCCGAGCGGATGCCCAGCAGCAGCTGGTACACGTCGCCGGGGCCGGAGGCCGCGCCGCCGTGCTCCACCCGCAGCAGCAGGTGCAGCAGCGCCGGATCGCCCACCTGGAGGGGGGTGCCGATCACCGGCACGAGCGCGGCGATCGGCCGGCCCTTTCCGGCGTACCAGCGCTGGGTGGGAAGCCATTCGGCGATCAGCGGCAGGGCCGCCTGGACCAGCTCGCTGACTCCCGCGGCGGTTCTCCGGGCCCCCGGCGCCCGCGTCCCGACCGGCCCGGGGGCGGCGGACGGATCACGGTGCAGGTGGGCTTGAGAACGGGAGGTTTCGGACATGACTCCCTTTCCCCGGAAGCGGGCGACTGCCCGACGGGTCGTGGCCGGGCCCTTCACTCTTCCGGATTTCGACGGCGCGGCGGCGACGGCACGCGAGCCGCGGGCTCGGTGTCACGCCTTCGTGTGGATGGCCGTTGGGCTGTTCTCCGTACGCGGTGGTGCGAAGACCTCCGGGGGCGCGCGGAACGATTCGCGCGCCCGCGGAAGGGGTGTCCCGATCGGGGCCTGCGGGATCTTCGGTGCACGGGCGTGCAGCCCCTGCCGCTACTTGGCCCCGGACGCCTTCGCCGGGGACTGGCGCAGCTGGAACCAGTAGAAGCCATGGCCGGCCAGCGTCAACAGGTACGGCCACTCGCCGATGGTGGGGAAACGCACGCCGCCGATCAGCTCGACCGGGTACCGCCCCCCGTACTGCCGCAGGTCCAGTTCGGTCGGCTGCGCGAACCGCGAGAAGTTGTTCACGCACATGACCAGGTCGCCCTCGTACTCGCGCACGAAGGCCAGCACCGCGGGGTTGCTGGAGGGCAGCTCGGTGTAGCTGCCGAGGCCGAACGCGGGATTGAGCTTGCGGATCTCGATCATGCGACGCGTCCAGTGCAGCAGCGAACTCGAACTGCTTTGCTGCGCTTCGACGTTGGTCACCTGATAGCCGTACACCGGGTCCATGATGGGTGGCAGACTGAGCCTGCCCGGGTCGGCCGAGGAGAAACCCGCATTGCGGTCCGGCGTCCACTGCATCGGGGTGCGGACGCCGTCGCGGTCGCCGAGCCAGATGTTGTCGCCCATGCCGATCTCGTCGCCGTAGTACAGCACCGGGCTTCCGGGCAGCGAGAGCAGCAGCGCGGTGAACAGTTCGACCTGGTTGCGGTCGTTCTCCAGCAGCGGGGAGAGCCGGCGGCGGATGCCCACGTTGGCCCGCATCCGCGGGTCCTTCGCGTACTCCGCGTACATGTAGTCGCGCTCCTCGTCGGTGACCATCTCCAGGGTCAGCTCGTCGTGGTTGCGCAGGAAGATGCCCCACTGGCAGCCGGACGGGATCTCCGGGGTCTTCGCCAGGATCTCGGAGACCGGGTAGCGGGACTCCCGGCGGACCGCCATGAAGATCCGCGGCATCACCGGGAAGTGGAACGCCATGTGGCACTCGTCGCCGCCGGAGCCGAAGTCGCCGAAGTAGTCGACCACGTCCTCCGGCCACTGGTTGGCCTCTGCCAGCAGCACGGTGTCCGGGTAGTTGGCGTCGATCTCCTTGCGGGCCCGGCGCAGGAAGTCGTGGGTCTCCGGCAGGTTCTCGCAGTTGGTGCCCTCGCGGGCGTACAGGTACGGCACCGCGTCCAGTCGGAAGCCGTCGATGCCGAGGTCCAGCCAGAACCGCAGCGCCGCCATCACCTCCTCCTGCACCCGCGGATTGTCGTAGTTGAGATCCGGCTGGTGGCTGAAGAAGCGGTGCCAGTAGTACTGCTTGCGGACCGGGTCGTACGTCCAGTTGGAGCTCTCGGTGTCGACGAAGATGATGCGGGCGTCCGGGTACTGCTTGTTGTCGTCGGCCCACATGTAGAAGTCGCCGTACGGGCCCTCCGGGTCGCTGCGGGAGGCCTGGAACCACGCGTGCTGGTCGCTGGTGTGGTTCACCACGAAGTCGATGATCACCCGCATGCCGCGGGCGTGCGCCGCGTCGACGAACTCCACGAAGTCGGCCAGGTTGCCGAACTCCGGGAGCACCGACTGGTAGTCCGAGACGTCGTAACCGCCGTCCCGCAGCGGGGAGTTCATGAACGGGGGGAGCCAGAGGCAGTCCACACCCAGCCACTGGAGGTAGTCGAGCCGCGAGGTGAGCCCCTTGAGGTCTCCGACGCCGTCGCCGTTGCTGTCCTGGAACGACCGCACCAGGACCTCGTAGAAGACCGCGCGTTTGAACCACTCGGGGTCGCGGTCCCGGGCGGGGGTGTCGGCGAAGGTGTCGGGGACGGGCTCGTTGACTGTCACTGCGGGTTCCTCCGAACCGTGAGGAGGTGGGCCGGCCCGGTAGAGGGATCGAGCCGGACGTAGTTGTGACGGCCCCAGGCGTACGTCGCGCCGGTCAGCTCGTCGTGCACCGTCAGCGGCCCCGGCACGTCGAGCGTGACGGTGGCCTCCTGGACGTGGTGCGGGTCCAGGTTGACCACGCAGATCACCCGGTCTTCCAGGCCGTCCTCGGTGACGGCGCTCTTCGAGAACGCGATGATCCACTCGTTGTCGACGGGGTGGAAGCACAGGTCCCGCAGCTGCTGGAGCGCGGGGTGCCGGCGGCGCAGCCGGTTCAGGGCGGTGAGCAGCGGCGCGAGGGAGTCCGGGCGGGTCCAGTCGCGGGGGCGCAGCTCGTACTTCTCCGAGTGCAGGTACTCCTCCGAGCCGGGCTTCGCGGGCTCGTTCTCGAACAGCTCGAAGCCCGCGTACACCCCGAAGGTCGGCGACAGCGTCGCCGCCAGCACGGCGCGCACCGCGAACGCCGCCGGGCCGCCGGTCTGCAGGTACTCGGGCAGGATGTCCGGGGTGTTGGCGAAGAAGTTCGGCCGCATCCAGGCGGCGGCCTCGCCGGTCAGCCCGCTCAGGTACTCGGTGAGCTCGGCCTTGTCGTTGCGCCAGGTGAAGTACGTGTAGGACTGGTGGAAGCCGACTTTGCCGAGGGTGTTCATCATCGCCGGGCGGGTGAATGCCTCGGCGAGGAAGATCACGTCGGGGTCGGTGCGGGCGATGTCCGCGAGCACCTTCTCCCAGAAGTTGACCGGCTTGGTGTGCGGGTTGTCGACGCGGAAGATCCGCACCCCGTGGCCCATCCAGAAGCGCAGGATTCGCACCGTCTCGCGGACGATGCCGTCGAAGTCCTGGTCGAAGTTGACCGGGTAGATGTCCTGGTACTTCTTCGGCGGGTTCTCGGCGTACGCGATGGTGCCGTCCGCGCGGTGGCTGAACCACTCGGGGTGCTTGTGCACCCACGGGTGGTCCGGCGAGCACTGCAGGGCGAAGTCCAGGGCCACTTCGAGGCCCAGCGCGCCGGCCTCCGCGACGAAGTGGTCGAAGTCCTCGATGGTGCCGAGGTCGGGGTGGACGGCGTCGTGGCCGCCCTCCGGGGAGCCGATCGCCCACGGCGAGCCGACATCCTGCGGACCGGCCGTCAGGGAGTTGTCCGGACCCTTGCGATGGGCCCGGCCGATCGGGTGGATCGGCGGCAGGTAGACCACGTCGAAGCCCATCGCGGCGACCGCGGGCAGGCGTTCGGCGGCCGTCCGGAAGGTGCCGGAGACCGGCGGTTGCACGCCGCTCGGGTCCACCACCGCGCCCTCCGAGCGCGGGAAGAACTCGTACCAGGCGCCGAACAGCGCCCGCTTGCGGTCCACCTGGAGCGGCTGCGGACGGGTCGCCGAGAGCAGCTCGCGCAGCGGGAAGCGGTCCAGCAGCGCCGTCACCTCCGGCACCAGCGCCGCCGCGTAGCGGCTCAGCGGCGGCAGGCCGGCGTCGCGCAGCGCGTCCACCGCGGCCAGCACCTGGGCCCGGCCCTCCTTCTTCGGCACCCCGGCCGCCGCGCGTTCCAGCAGCTGGGCGCCCTCCTCCAGCACCAGCGCGGTGTCGATCCCGGCCGGCAGCTTCACCGCGGCGTGCTTGCGCCAGGTCGCCACCGGGTCGCTCCACGCCTCCACCAGGTACGACCAGCGGCCCGTCGCGGTCGGCGTCACGTACGCGCCCCAGCGGTCGCTGCCCTCGGACAGCTCGCGCATCGGCGTCCACGGGCCGGAGCGGCCGCGCGGATCGCGCAGCACCACATTGGCCCCCACCGCGTCGTGGCCCTCGCGGAACACCGTCGCGGAGACCAGGAAGCGTTCGCCCTCCACGGCCTTGGCCGGACGCCGGCCGGCGTCGACGAGCGGGGTCACGTCAAGCACGGGGATGCGGCCGATCACGGTGTCGCTCTCTGTCGTCGTGCGGGCGGTGCGGGCCGGCCGGGCGGCCGGGGACTTGCGGGGGGAGGAGGTGGTGCCGGCGGTGGGCGCAGTGGGTGCGGTGGCCGAAGGCGCGCCGGTCGGCGGGGCCGCGGCGGACCTGACGGTGGTGGTCCGTTTCGACGCGGCCTTGCGCGGGGCGGCCGCACGCTTCGCGGCCGGTGCGGCCGCCCGCCTGCGGGCCGCCGCGGTGCGCGGGGCCGGCACCGGGGGCTCCCCGGTCGACGGTCCGTCAGGGGTGTGGTCCGTCGGTACCGTGGACTGGTCCCGCGTGTCGCCGTGCATGCCAAGCTCCTGCCCGAGATCGGCGGCAGCTCTGCCCGGCGGGCGACGCCGGGAGAGTACCGGGAGGACTACTGGGTGAGGAAGGACGTGCGGCCCGAACCGGCCCCGTGTCGACGGACCCGGCAAACCCCGCCCGCCGACCGCCGCAGCGAGCCCGCCGCGTCGAAGAGCGCACATACCCCGGCGCGCGCCGCTCGGTGCACGCCCTCGCATGACCCAACCCACCGGGGAACGACCGGTCGGAGCACAAGGACACGCGAAGGCACGGCGACAGGGGCCGAATGGGCTAAGGGGTGTGAGGGCACGTCAAAACCGGACCTGCACCGGCCGGAGGCAGCGGGGGAACGATCGTCCGATCGTGCACCGGCGGCACCCACGACCTTGTTGCATCCTCGCACCACCGGCAAGGGCTACGACGCGGTAGGCGCGCGGTTTCAGCCGGTGGACCGGGCCGAAACAGGCACCCGCAACACCTCCGTTCCCAGAAGTTCACACCCGACGGCGCGTCTTTTCCCAGCCTGCGCCCTCCGTGCGCCGTCATTTGCCACCACGCGCCCGGAACGATCTCAACGCTGCTCCGAACGGGTGCAGCGACCGCACGTTGACGACCGATCAGACGTATCCGCGGGTCTACGCTTCAAGCCGTGAAGGCAATCCGCAGGTTCACCGTCCGCACCGTCCTGCCCGAACAACTGCAGCCACTGCACGAGCTCGCGCTGAACCTCCGATGGTCCTGGCACCCGGAGACCAGGGAGCTGTTCCGCTCCGTCGACCCGGACGTCTGGGCCGCCGTCGGGGAGGACCCGGTCCGACTGCTCGGCGAAGTCCCCGCGGCCCGACTGGCCGCCCTCGCCACCGACCGGCGCTTCCTGCGGCGGCTCGGCGACCTGGCCGACGACCTGCGCGACTACCTCACCGGACCGCGCTGGTACCAGTCCGCCGACCCCGAGGGCGGGCTGCCCGCCGGCATCGCCTACTTCTCGCCCGAGTACGGCATCGCCGCCGCCCTCCCGCAGTACTCCGGCGGCCTCGGCATCCTGGCCGGCGACCACCTCAAGGCCGCCTCCGACCTCGGCGTCCCGATCATCGGCGTCGGGCTCTTCTACCGCCACGGCTACTTCCGCCAGTCGCTCAGCCGCGACGGCTGGCAGCAGGAGCGCTACCCGCTGCTCGACCCCGACGCGCTCGCCGTCACCCTGCTCCGCGAGGCCGACGGCACCCCCTGCCGGATCGACCTCGCCCTGCCCGGCGGCCGCACCCTCGCCGCCCAGGTCTGGCGCGCCCAGGTCGGCCGGGTCCCGCTGCTGCTGCTCGACTCCGACATCGAGGCCAACAGCCCCGCCGAACGCGACGTCACCGACCGCCTCTACGGCGGCGGCAGCGAACACCGGCTGCTGCAGGAAATACTGCTCGGCATCGGCGGCGTCCGCGCCGTCCGCACCTACGCCCGGCTCACCGGACACCCCGAACCCGAGGTGTTCCACACCAACGAGGGCCACGCCGGCTTCCTCGGCCTGGAACGCATCTCCGAACTCACCGCCGCCCACCCCGGCCTCGGCTTCGCCGACGCCCTCGAAGCCGTCCGGGCCGGCACCGTCTTCACCACCCACACGCCCGTCCCCGCCGGCATCGACCGCTTCGACCGGGAGCTGATCGCCCGCCACTTCGGCGGCGACGCCGCGCTGCCCGGCGTGCCCGTCGAGCAGGTGCTCGCGCTCGGCGCCGAGAGCTGGGGCGGCGGCGACCCGAAGCTCTTCAACATGGCCGCCATGGGCCTGCGGCTCGCCCAGCGCGCCAACGGCGTGTCCACGCTGCACGGCGCCGTCAGCCGGGAGATGTTCCGCGGCCTGTGGCCCGGCTTCGACGCGCCCGAGGTCCCCATCACCTCGATCACCAACGGCGTCCACGCCCCCACCTGGATCGACCCCGCCGTGGTCCGCCTCGGTGCCACCGAGATCGGCCAGGAACGCGCCGAACAGGCGATGGCGGTCGGCACCGCCAACCAGTGGACCGGCCTCGAACGCATCGGCAACGCCGAGGTCTGGGAACTGCGCCGCACCCTGCGCGCCCAACTCGTCGACGAGGCCCGCCGACGCCTCCGCGCCTCCTGGCAGCAGCGCGGCGCGGGCGACGCCGAACTCGGCTGGACCGGCACGGTCCTCGACGCCGACGTCCTCACCATCGGCTTCGCCCGGCGCGTCCCGTCCTACAAGCGGCTCACCCTGATGCTCCGCGACCCGGCCCGGCTGCGCGCCCTGCTGCTGCACCCCGAACGGCCCGTGCAGATCGTCGTCGCCGGCAAGGCCCACCCCGCGGACGACGGCGGCAAGCGACTCATCCAGCACCTCGTCGCCTTCGCCGACGACCCCGCCGTGCGGCACCGGATCGTCTTCCTGCCGGACTACGACATGGCGATGGCCACGGCGCTCTACCCCGGCTGCGACGTCTGGCTGAACAACCCGCTCCGGCCGCTGGAGGCCTGCGGCACCTCCGGAATGAAGGCCGCGCTGAACGGCTGTCTCAACCTGTCGATCCTCGACGGCTGGTGGGACGAGTGGTACGACGGCCAGAACGGCTGGGCCATCCCCACCGCGGACGGCGGCACCGGCGAGGGCGTGCTCGACCCGGAAAGCAAGGAGGCCGAGCGGCGCGACGACATCGAGGCCGCGGCGCTCTACGACCTCATCGAGAACCAGGTCGCCGCACGCTTCTACGACCGCGCGGCGGACGGGCTGCCGCACCGGTGGATCTCGATGGTCCGGCACACGCTGGTGACGCTGGGGCCGAAGGTGCTCGCCGGGCGGATGGTCCGCGAGTACGTCGAGCGCCTCTACGTTCCGGCGGCGGAGGCGCGACGGCGGCTGGCGGGCGGGGCCTCCGACTACGCCGGCGCGAAGGCGCTGGCGGGCTGGAAGGCGACGGTCCGGGACGCGTGGCCCGCGGTGCGGGTGGAGCACGTCGAGGCGGACGGGGTCGGCGAGGCGCAGGAGCTCGGCGCGACGCTGGCGCTCCGGGTGCAGGTCGCGCTCGGGCGGCTCGGGCCGGAGGACGTCGAGGTGCAGGTGGTTGCGGGGCGCGTCGACGAGAGCGACCGGATCTCCGAGGCGACGACCCTGGCGCTCAAGCCCGCGGCGGCCGGCGGGACGGACCTGGACGGGCGGCTGCGCTACGAGGGGCACTTGGAGCTCTCGCGGACGGGGCCGTTCGGGTACACGGTGCGCGTGCTTCCCGCGCATCCGCGACTGGCGTCGATCGCCGAGCTGGGGTTGGTGGCGGTGCCGGTGGAGCTGGGGGGCCTGGAGGCCGGGGTGCTCAGGTAAGGGCGTTCAGGGGCTCGTGGGGGTACCTCCACGAGCCCCTGACTTCGCACCCGCGAAGTGCTACCCCTGCCAGGAGTGCCAGAGGCGGGCGTACGGGCCGTCGGTGGTGACGAGCTTCTCGTGGGGGCCGAGGTCCGTGAGGTGGCCCTGGGTGAGGACGGCTACGCGGTCGGCGTCGTGGGCGGTGTGGAGGCGGTGGGCGATGGCGATGACGGTGCGGCCGGTGAGGGTGGCGGCGAGGGCGCGTTCGGTGTTGCGGGCGGCGGTGGGGTCGAGGAGGGCGGTGGCCTCGTCGAGGATCAGGGTGTGGGGGTCGGCCAGGATGACGCGGGCCAGGGCGAGTTGCTGGGCCCGGGCGCCGTCGAGGCGGTGGGCGGGGCCGAGGTCGGTGTCCAGGCCGTCGGGGAGGTCGTGGTGCCAGCCGACGGCGTCGAGTGCCGCGGTCAGGGTGGGGTCGTCGGCGTCGGGGGCGGCTATTCGCAGGTTGTCGCGGAGGGTGCCGAGGAAGACGTGGTGCTCCTGGGTGACCAGGACGACCTGACGTCGCAGCCGTTCGGGGGAGAGGTCGGCGAGCGGCACGCCGCCGACGGTGATGGTGCCGGTGCGGGGGCGGTCGATGCCGGCGAGGAGGCGGCCGAGCGTGGTCTTGCCGGAGCCGGACGGGCCGACCACGGCGAGGCGTTCGCCGGGGCGCAGGTCGAGGTCGAGTCCGTGCAGCACGTCGGGCCCGTCCGGATAGGCGTAGCGGACGTCGGTGACCCGGATGCGGTCGTCGGCGGGTTCGCGGTCGGCGGTCGGGGCGGGCGCCGGGGTGGCGGCGAGGCCTTCGACGCGGGCGTACGCGGCGGTGCTGCTCTGTACGGATTCGAGCAGCACGACGATGGTGTCGAGGGGTTCCTCGACGCGCCGCAGGAACAGGACGGCGGAGACGGCGGCGCCGAGGGTGACGGTGTGGTGGGCGACCAGCAGGGCGCCGAGCGGGAGGACCAGGACGACGGGGAGGGTGTACGAGAGGTTGATGACGGCGAAGAAGCGCAGCCGCAGGTGGAGGGTGCGCAGCCGGGCGCGGTTGGCGGTGTCGATGGCGTCGCGGCCCGCGTCGAGGCGCTGCTGCTGGAGGCCGAGGGCGTCGATGGTGCGGGCGCCGTTCGCCGTGGCGGAGAGGGTCCCGGCGAGGGTGGCGTTGGCGGCCCGGTCGGCGAGGTAGGCGGCGCGGGCGCGGCGCAGGTACCAGCGGGCGCCGAGGGCGATGCCGACGACGCCGAGCAGGCCGCAACTGCCCAGCAGGGGGCTGACGGTGAGGATCGCGCCGAGGACGAACAGGGCCTGGGCGGCGGCCACGAAGAGTTCCGGCGCGGCGTCCCGGAGGGTCTCGCCGACGGCGGTGGCGTCGGTGGTGCCGCGGGAGGTGAGGTCGCCGGTGCCGGCGCGTTCGGCGGTGGCGGCGGGCAGGGCGAGGACCCGGTCGAGGAGCTGTTCGCGGACCCGGGCGCCGGCCCGCTCGCCGAACCGGTGGGCCAGGTAGCGGGCCTGGCGGTTCATCAGGATCTGGGCGACGGCGCAGCCGAGCAGCAGCAGGCCGAGACGGTCGATGTCGCCGGTGGTGGCGCCGTGGGTGACCCGGTCGATGATCCGGCCGAGCAGCCAGGGCCCGGCCAGGCCGAGCAGGGCGGCGAGGCCGTTGAGGAGGAGGACGGCGGCGAAGGCCCGGCCGTCCTCGCGGACCAGCCGGACGGCGGCCTGCCGGACCTGGCGGGTGGTGGCGATCGGCAGGGTGTTCATTCGGCCACCTCGGCGTTCTCGGAGTCGGGGCCGCGAGTGACCAGGGAGCGGTAGCCGGGCTGGGTACGGAGCAGTTCGCGGTGGGTGCCGACGGCGGCGACCTTGCCGTCCACCAGGTAGTGGACGGTGTCGGCCCGGTCGAGCAGCAGCGGGGAGGTGCTGGTGAGGGCGGTGGTGCGGCCGGCGCGGGCGGCGCGCAGGCCCGCGGCCATCGCGGCCTCGGTGTGGGCGTCCACCGCGGAGGTCGGTTCGACGGCCAGCAGGACGTCCGGTTCGGCGGTCAACGCGCGTGCGAGGCACAGACGTTGGCGCTGTCCGCCGGACAGGTTGCGGCCGTCGGCGGCGATCGGGGCGTCGAGTCGGCCGCCCAGGGAGCCGAGCAGGTCGAGGGCGGCGGCGGTCTCCAGGGCGGACAGCAGGGTCTCGTCGGGGGCGTCGGTGCGGCCGCGGACGGTTTCGCGCAGGGTGCCGGCGAACAGGGTCGCCTCGTTCTCGGCGAGGGTGATCCGGGACCGGACGTCGGCCAGCGGCAGGTCGGCGAGCGGGGTGTCGCCCCAGGTGACGGTGGCGGCGGGGGCGAGCCGGGCGAGGCGTTCGACGACGGCGGCGGTGTCGGCGGGCCGGGCCGCGGCGAGCACTGTCAGCTCACCGGGGGCGAGCCGGACGCCGGACTCGTGGTCGATCAACTCGGCGGTGGGGACCGGGAGTCGGTCGGTTCCGTGGTCCGGGTCCGGGGCCAGGTGGAGGAAGTCGGTGACCCGGCGGGCGCAGACCAGGGCGCGGCCGATGTCCTGGCTGTTCTCGATCAGGAAGTACACCGGGGCGACCAGCACGGCGGCGTACGCGAACACCGCCGTCAACTGGCCGGGCGTCAGGTCGCCTTCGACGGCGAGGCGGGCGCCGAGCCAGGTGACGGCGGCGAGCAGCAGCACCGGGAGGCCGCCGCCGAGTGCCTGGATCCAGCTGACGGCCGAGCCGACCCGGTAGCCCTCGGCGCGCAGCGCCTGGGAGTCGGCCCGGTAGCGGGCCGCGTACACGTCCTTGCCGCCCAGGCCGTTCAGCACCCGCAGGCCGCCCGCCAGGTCCTCGAACCGGGCGGTCAGGCGGCCCTGGTGGTCGCGGAAGCGGCTCTCGGCCGCCTGTTGACGGACCATCAGGGGGCGAAGGGTCAGGGCGAGGACGGGCAGGCCGAGCAGGACGACCAGGGCCAGCAGCGGGGACAGGGTGAGCAGGATCGCGGCGACCGTCAGGTAGCAGATCACCGCGCCCACACCGGGCCCGATGAAGGTGAGCGCCATGGCGATCCGGGACACGTCGGAGATGCCGATGGTGACCACCTCGCCGGCCGAGACCTGACGGGGCAGCGTCGCGCCGAGCCGCACGCTGTGCCGAAGCACCACGGCGATGGTGCGGAAGGACGCGTCGTTGCGGACCAGCGTCATGGTGCGGTGCCGGCACCAGGCCAGCACGGTGTTCAGCAGGCCGAAGCCGAGCATCGCCGCCGACCAGCCGAGCACCACCCCCGTCCGGCCCGGGCGCAGGCCGTCGTCCACGGCGCGGGAGAGCAGGTACGGCTGGACGGTCAGTCCGAGCATCCAGGCGGTGCCGTAGAACGTGCCCGCCAGTGAACGGCGGCGCTGGCTGCGGACCAGCCACCACAGGAAGCGGAGCGGGCTGCGGGAGTCTGGGGGGCCGGCTCGGCCGGCGGTCGGGTCGTCCACGGACCGAGGCTAGTGGCAGTTTCCGGAGCCGGTCGATCGGTTTCCGGTGCGCCCGGACCTGGTCGGACGGGGGAAATGCCTTGTGGGGGCGGAGGTCGGCCTATTATCGTCACTTCGACGCAAAGCCTGAGGAGGGCACATGACGGAGTGGCTGGGGTTCGTCACCGGCGCGATATGCGTATGGCTGACGGTGCGGACCAACGTCTGGACCTTCCCGGTGGGCATCGCCAACAACGGTTTCTTCCTGGTGGTGTTCGGCACCGCCGGCCTCTACGCGGACGCCGGGCTGCAGGTGGTCTTCCTGGCGCTCGGCGCGCACGGCTGGTGGCAGTGGCTGCGGCGCGACACCGCCGGCGGACGGCTGGAGGTCCGCCGCGGCGGCCCGCGCGCGATCGGCGTCGCGATCGCGGCGGTGGTGCCCGCCACCGCGCTGCTCACCTGGCTGCTGACGGCCGTTCACGACACCGCGCCGTTCTGGGACGCGCTCACCACCGCGCTGTCGCTGGCCGCGCAGTGGCTGCTGAACACCAAGCGGATCGAGACCTGGTACCTGTGGATGGCCGCTGATCTGATCTACATACCGCTGTATGTGGCGAAGGGGCTGTACCCGACCGCCGCGGTGTACGTGCTGTTCCTCGGGCTGTGCGGATACGGGCTGCGCACCTGGCGGCGGACTCCCGGTCACCCGGGCGGAGTGGCGGTGGCTGTCGCATGAGCCTGTTCCAGCACGCCCTGGTGATCGGGAAGTTCTATCCGCCGCACGCCGGGCACCACTTCCTGATCCGCAGCGCGGCCGACGCCGCCGAGCGCGTCACCGTGGTGGTGATGGCCGCCGACAGCGAGACGATTCCGCTGGACGACCGGGTCCGCTGGATCCGCGAGGTCTGGCGAGGGGACTCGCAGGTGCGGGTGGTCGGGACGGTCGACAACATCCCCGTCGACTACCAGGACCCGGAGATCTGGGACGGCCATGTCGCGCTGATGCGGGAGGCGTTGCGGCCGGGCGAGAGCATCGACGCGGTGTTCTCGTCGGAGGAGTACGGGTACGAGCTCGCCCGCCGCTTCGACGCCGCGCCCGTCGTACTCGACGTGGACCGGGCCACGTTTCCGGTCTCCGGCACCGAGGTGCGCGCCGATCCGGCGGCGCACTGGGCGGACCTCGAACCCGCCGTCCGGGCCGGGCTCGCGCGGCGGGTGATCGTCCTCGGCGCGGAATCGACCGGGACCACCACGCTCTCGCTCGACCTCGCCCGCGCGCTGCGGGCGCGGGGCGGGGTGCACGCACTCACCGGGTGGGTCGCGGAGTACGGCCGGGAACTCACCGCCTCGAAGCTCGCCGTCGCCCGGGGGGTGGCGGCGACGGCGGGTGACCCGATGCCGACGGTCGACCAACTGGAATGGGACGGGCGGGACTTCGCGCTGGTGCGGAAGCGGCAGGCGGAGGCCGAGGAGCGGGCGGCGAGGGCCGGGGGGCCGGTGCTGGTCTGCGACACCGACCTGCTGGCGACGGCGGTCTGGGAGGAGCGGTACTGCGGCCGCACCGCGCCGGAGACCTGGGCGGCGGTGGCGACGCAGGCGCGGCGCGAGCTGTACGTCCTGACCTCGCACGAGGGGGTGGCGTTCGAGGACGACGGGCTGCGGGACGGGGAGCACCTGCGGGAGTGGATGAGCGGGCGCTTCCGCGAGGTGCTCGGGGCCTCCGGGCAGCGGTGGATCGAGGTGCGGGGGAGCCGGGAGGAGAGGGTGGAAGCGGTGCTGCGGGCGCTCTTCCAGGGGCTTGGGGAAGAGCTCCTCCAGGGGTTCGTGGAGGCACCCCCCACGAACCCCTGAATGGCTACACCAGGCTGTCCTTCCAGGTCTGGTGGAGCGTCGCGAAGCGGCCTTCGCCGGCGATGAGGGTGGCGGGGGTGCCGTCCTCGACGATGCGGCCCTGATCCATGACGAGGACGCGGTCGGCGATCTCGACGGTGGAGAGGCGGTGGGCGATGATCACGGCGGTGCGGCCGGCCAGGACGGTCTGCATGGCGTGCTGGACGGCCTGTTCGCCGGGGACGTCGAGGGAGGACGTCGCCTCGTCGAGGATGAGGACGGCGGGGTCGGCGAGCAGGGCCCGGGCGAAGGCGACGAGTTGGCGTTGGCCGGCGGAGATGCGGCCGCCGCGCTTGCGGACGTCGGTGTCGTAGCCGTCGGGGAGGGCGGTGATGAAGTCGTGGGCGCCGATGGCGCGGGCCGCGGCCTCGATCTCGGGACGGGTGGCGTCGGGCTTGCCGACGGCGATGTTCTCGGCGACGGTGCCGGAGAACAGGAACGACTCCTGGGTGACCATCACGACGTTGGCCCGCAGGTCGGCGGTGGTGAGGTCGCGCAGGTCGACGCCGTCGAGGGTGACGGCGCCGGCGGTGGGGTCGTAGAAGCGGGCGAGCAGCTTGGCGAGGGTGGACTTGCCGGCGCCGGTCGCGCCGACCACGGCGGTGGTCCGGCCGGCGGGGAGGACGAGGTCGAACGCGGGGAGGATCTCCTTGCCGTTGGCGTACCCGAACCGGGTGTCGCGGAAGGCGACTTCGCGGCCCTTGCCGGTGGCGGCGGGGAGTGGGGCGGGTTCGGTGGGCTCGGGGACGGAGGGCTCGTGGGCGAGCAGGCCGGCCATCTTCTCCAGGGCGGCGGCGGCCGACTGGTAGCTGTTCAGGAACATCGCCAGCTGGTCGATCGGGTCGTAGAGCCGGCGCAGGTAGAGCACGAAGGCGGTGAGCACGCCGAGTTCGAGGCTGCCGTCGCTGACCAGCAGGGCGCCGAGGACGACCACGCCGGTGATCCAGGTGTTGGCGGTCATCCGGGAGAGGAAGACGTACCGGGCCATCTCCAGGAGGCCGTCCGCGGTGGCGGTGGCGGACTGCTGGTTGACGGTGTCGAAGGCCTTGTTGTTGGCGGCTTCGCGGCGGAACGCCTGGACCGGGCGGATGCCGTTCATGGTCTCGGTGAAGCGGACGATCAGCCCGGCCACCGCGGTGCGGGAGCGGCGGTAGACCTGCTGGGAGCGGCGGCGGAAGGACCTGATGATCAGGTACATCGGCAGGAAGGACACCAGGGAGGCCAGGCCCAGGCGCCAGTCCATCAGGCAGAGCACCACGGTGATGTAGCCGACGGACAGACAGACCATCAGGAGTTCCTGGAGGCCCTCGGCGAGCAGTTCGCGCAGGGTGTCCACGTCGCTGGTGGCGCGGGAGATGATCCGGCCGGAGGTGTAGCGCTCGTGGAAGTCCAGGCTGAGCCGCTGGGCGTGCCGGAAGATCCGGCCGCGCAGGTCGAGCAGGATGTCCTGGTTGATCCGGGCCGCGAACCTGATGAAGAAACGTTGCAGCAGGGTGGCGACGAGCGCGCAGCCCAGGTAGCCGGCGGTGACGGCGATCAGCGGACCGGAGTCGTGGTCGCGCAGGGCGGGGATGCCGCGGTCGATGGCGAAGGCGACCAGCAGCGGCCCGGCCTGCAGGGCGGCCTGCTGGACCAGGACGGCGAGCACGGCGAGGACGATCCGGCGGCGGTGCGGGGCGAGCAGCGAGCCGAGCAGGGCGCGGGGCGCGCCGGGCGGGACGGGGATGTCCTGGTCGTCGTCGGCCGCGGGGGGCAGGTCGTCCTCTTCGACGGCGGGTTCCGCGACGGCGGTGGTCATCGGGCCAGCGCCCCTTCCAGTTCGGATTCGCCGGACATCAGGGCCCGGTAGGCGGGACAGGACTGCAGGAGTTCGTGGTGGGTGCCGACGGCGGCGATCCGCCCGTCGTCGAGCAGCGCGACCCGGTCGGCCAGCAGCACGGTGGACGGGCGGTGCGCGACGACGAGCGCGGTGGTGTCGGCGAGGACCCGCCGCAGGGCGCGTTCCACCAGGGCCTCGGTGTGCACGTCGAGCGCGGACAGCGGGTCGTCGAGGACCAGGAAGCGGGGTTCGCCGACCACCGCGCGGGCCAGCGCGAGGCGCTGGCGCTGGCCGCCGGAGAGGCTCAGGCCCTGCTCGCCGACCTCGGTGTCCAGGCCCTCGGGGAGCCGCTCGACGAAGCCGGCCTGCGCGGTGTCGAGGGCGCCGGCGAGCCGCTGCGGGTCGGCGCCGGGGGCGCCCATCAGGACGTTCTCCCGGACGGTGGCGGAGAACAGGGTGGGTTCCTCGAAGGCGACGGCGACCAGGCGGCGCAGCTCCTCGCGCGGCAGGTCGCGGACGTCGGTGCCGTCCAGCGTGATCGACCCGGCGGTCGGCTCGTACAGGCGGGGGAGCAGCGCGGTGAGGGTGGTCTTGCCGCTGCCGGTGGCGCCGACCAGCGCGAGCGTCTCGCCGGGGCGGATGTGCAGGTCGATGCCGGCGAGCAGGTCGGGGGTGCCCGCCGGGGCGTCGGGATAGCGGAAGCGGACGCCGGTGAAGCGGATGCCGCGGTCGTCCGAGGGGGCCTCGCCGGAGGGCGGGTCGGTGGGCTCCGGCTCGTCCATCACCTCGAAGTAGCGGTTGGCGGCGCTGGCGGCCTCGGCGGCGAAGCCGAGCAGCCAGCCGATCGACTCGACCGGCCAGCGCAGGGCGAGCGCGGTGGAGAGGAAGGCGACCAGGGTGCCGGCCGAGAGTTCGTCGTGGGCGACCAGGACGGCGCCGGTGGCGAGGGCGGCACCGAGGGCGAGTTCGGGCAGGCCGACGATGGCCGCCCACAGGTTGCCGAGCAGGTCGGCCTTGCGCAGTTCGGTCTCGCGCAGGTCGGCGCTGTGCCGGCGGAACTCCTCGGCCATGGTGCGGTGCCGGCCGAAGGCCTTGAGGATGCGGATGCCGAGCACCGACTCCTCGACGACGGTGGCGAGGTCGCCGTTCTGGTCCTGGGCGAGCCGGGAGGCGGCCGAGTACCCGGCCTCGAAGCGGCGGGTGTAGATGATCAGCGGGATCGCCGGGATCAGCGTGATCAGCGCGAGCCGCCAGTCCAGGGTGAACATCAGCGCGGTGCCGGTCAGGAAGACGGTGGAGTTGACCACCAGGAAGACCAGCGGGAAGGCCAGGAACAGCCGCATCACGAACAGGTCCGAGGTGGCCCGGGAGAGCAGCTGCCCGGACGGCCAGCGGTCGTGGAAGGAGATCGGCAGCCGCTGGAGCTTGGCGAACAGGTCGCCGCGCAGCTTGGTCTCCACCTTGGCCAGCGGGCGGGCCACGATGATCCGGCGGACGCCGAACAGGGCGGCCTCGGCGAGGCCGAGCAGCAGCAGGGCGAGGGCCAGCGGCCACAGCCCCGACAGGTCGTGGTGGGCGATCGGCCCGTCCACGATGCCGCGCAGCACGATCGGCACGGCCAGCACGCTGAGCGAGGCGAGCCCGGCGGCGGCCATCGAGCCGAAGATCCGCCAGCGCGCCTCGCGGGCGTACGGCCACAGGCGCAGCAGGGAGCGTACCGGCGATCGGGGTACCGATCCGGGTGAACTTCCGGTGCCGCCGGTTGACGGAGTGTTCGAATCCGCTGGGGTGGGCGGAGTGGGGTTCTGGTTCTCGGCCATCGCCGAGAGGGTAGGCGCACCCGCTGACATTTCTCATCTGCTTTTTTGCCCCTGTCGGTGAGATCCGGCCAGGAAGGAGGGGGCGTCAGGGCAGATCGCGGCGCTCCCCATTGCGCCGTTCGGGTCGCCCGCAGCGTCGCGCGCCGTCGGCGGAAGCCCCCCGGCGCATGGGCGCACTCCCGGCGGGAAACGGCGTGGGGGCGCGCGTTTGGCGATTCTCGCGCTCCGAGCGCCTGCTTGCAGGCCCCCCGGCATCGCAGTGTCTGATCTGGCCGACGTGATCGCGGTGGATCACCCCGAGCAGCGCAGGAGAAAAGCATGTCGGTCGAGACCGAGCACGCCCCCGAAGCCCAGGCGCCGGCACCGCAGAGCCTGAGCACCGCGGCGGCGCGCAACCTCGCCACCACGACCAAGTCCAAGCCGCAGATGCAGGAGATCAGCTCGCGCTGGCTGCTGCGCAAGCTGCCCTGGGTCCAGGTCTCGGCCGGCACCTACCGGGTCAACCGCCGGCTCAGCCACGCGGTCGGCCGCGGCCGGGTGTCCTTCGTGCAGACCGGCCGGGAGGTCAAGGTGGCGGGGCCCACCCTGACCGAAGTTCCGGTGCTGCGCGGCTTCGAGGACTACGCCGTCCTGAACCAGCTCGCCGACCGCTTCGTCCAGCGCGGCTTCGCCGCCGGCGAGGTGCTGGTCCAGGAGGGCACGCCGATCGGCGAGGTCTTCCTGATCGCGCACGGCAAGGTCGAACGGATCGGCACCGGCAAGTACGGCGACGACACCGTGCTCGCCGTGCACGCCGACGGCGACCACCTCGGCGACGAGGCGCTCAACACCGCCGACGGGCGCTGGCCGTACACCGTGAAGGCCGCCACCGCCGGCACCGCGATGTCGCTGCCCTGGGCGGCCTTCCAGGAGATCGTGGACCGCTCCCCGGCCCTGCAGGCGCAGATCGCCCTCTTCCAGGCCGGGCAGGCCGCCGAGCAGAACGAGCACGGCGAGGCCAGGATCGACATGTCGGCCGGCCACGAGGGCGAGTACCGGCTCCCCACCGCCTTCGTCGACTACGAACTCGGGCCGCGCGAGTACGAGTTGAGCGTCGCCCAGACGGTGCTGCGGGTGCACAGCCGGGTCGCCGACCTGTACAGCAAGCCGATGGACCAGACCGAGGAACAGCTGCGGCTGACCATCGAGGCGCTCCGCGAGCGCCAGGAGTACGAGATCGTCAACAACCCGGAGTTCGGGCTGCTCGCCAACTGCGCCTTCGACCAGCGGATCCAGACCCACGCCGGTGCGCCGAGCCCCGACGACCTGGACGAACTGCTCGCGATGCGCCGCGACACCGACTACCTGTTCGCCCACCCCAAGGCGATCGCCGCGTTCGGCCGGGAGGCCAACCGGCGCGGCGTCTACTTCTCCACCGCCGAGGTCAACGGCCACCGGGCGCCCGCCTGGCGCGGCGTCCCGCTGCTGCCCTGCAGCAAGATCCCGGTCCGCGGCGGCACCAGCTCGATCCTCGCGATGCGCACCGGCGAGCACAACCAGGGCGTGGTCGGCCTCACCCAGGTCAACATCCCCGACGAGGTCGAGCCCGGCCTGAACGTCCGCTTCATGGGCATCGACGAGAAGGCCGTCGTCAACTACCTGGTCTCCACGTACTACTCCGCCGCGATCCTGGTCCCCGACGCACTGGGCGTACTGGAGAACGTCGAGGTCGACCAGCCGCGGTCCTGACCGTCCCCCACGTCGAACAGAGGACCGACATGCCCTCACTGCTCACCCGGACGCTCGCCCCGCACGGCACCCACGAGCTGGCGGCGCTGGTCTCCGCCATCCTCACCCACCCCGAGCGCCCCGCCCCCGAGCGGCTCACCTGGCACGCCCCCGGCCCCACCGGCCTCGGCACCAGCGGCCTGCTCACCCACCGCCCGACCGTCCCCCACCAGGGCAAGGGCGCGACCGACGACATCGTCCGGGACGCCCCCGCCGCCCGGCCGATCACCAACGGCAAGGCCCCCGCGCTGTACTGCCCGCCCGCGGTGCGCGACGACCCGGCGCTCGGCGACCTGGTCAACGAGCGGCTGATCGAATGGGCCGAGGGGATCGGCATCTACCCCGGCCGCACCGACATGCTCCGCAAGGCCAACTTCGGCCGGCTGATGATGCTCGGCCACCCCGAGACCGACGACCCCGACCGGCTGCTCGCCGCCGCCAAGTGCGGCCTCTCCGAGTGGTCCGTGGACGACCACATCGTCGACGCCGAGGTCGAGGAAGCCCGGCACGAGGTGCTCGGCCAACGCCTGGCGATCTGCCACTCCACCATCGACCAGGCCCACCTGCCGCGCCGCTACGCCCCCCAACTGGAGGCGCACATCCAGCAGGACCCGGTCGCCAAGGCGCTCCGCTCCGCACTGGACGGCCTTGCCCCGTACGCCAGTTGGAACCAGGTCCGGCGGCTGCGGCACGAACTGGCGATCATGTTCGTGGCGTACGGCCAGGAAGGCATGTGGCACACCACCGGGCACCGCCCGCCGGTGTGGGAGTACCTGATGCACCGCCACGAGAACTCCTTCATCCCGTGCATGGTGCTGGTCGACGCGATCGCCGGCTACGAAGTCCCGCAGGCCGAGTTCGCCGACCCCGCCGTGCGCCGCGCCTTCACCCTGGCCGGCACCGCCACCGTGCTGATGAACGACCTGTACTCGATGGCCAAGGAAGACCCCGGCGACTTCAGCCTGCCGATGCTGATCGCCACCGAGGAGGGCTGCTCCCTGGAGGAGGCCGTCCAGCAGAGCGTGGCGATCCACGACGAACTGATGCACACCTTCGAGGCCGAGGCCTCCGCCCTCGCCCTGACCGGCTCGCCCGAGCTGCGCCGCTTCCTGGCCGGCACCTGGGCCTGGGTCGGCGGCAACCGCGAGTGGCATGCGGGCAGCGCCCGCTACCAGACCGACTGATCCCCCGTCACCGCCAGTTGAGGAGTACGCCGTACATGACCACCACCGTCCCGAGCGCCACCACCGTGCTGCGCACCGCGTTCCAGAAGTCGGTCGCGAACTACTGGAACCTGGAGAAGGACCCGGTCAACATCAAGCTCGGTGAGGTCGACGGCCTCTACCACCACCACTACGGCCTCGGCCCGGTCGACCCCTCGGTGTTCGAGGGCCCGGACGAGACCCGCGACGAGCGCATGATCGAGGAGATGCACCGGCTGGAGACCGCCCAGGCGGACGTGCTGCTCGACCACCTCGGCGACATCGCGCCCACCGACGCGCTGCTCGACGCCGGCTCCGGTCGCGGCGGCACCAGCATCATGGCCAACCTGCGCTTCGGCTGCGAGGTGGACGGCATCTCCATCTCCGAGCAGCAGGTCGCCTTCGCCAACGGGCAGGCGCACGAGCGCGGCATCGCCGACCGGGTCCGCTTCCACTTCCGCAACATGCTGGACACCGGCTTCGAGACCGCCTCCCGCCGGGCGATCTGGACCAACGAGACCACCATGTACGTGGACCTCTTCGAGGCGTTCGGCGAGTTCTCCCGCCTGCTCGCCCCCGGCGGCCGCTACGTCTGCATCACCGGCTGCTCCAACGACGTGATGGGCCTGCGCTCGAAGGCCGTCAGCCGGATCGACGAGCACTACATCTGCAACATCCACCCGCGCAGCCAGTACTTCAAGGCGCTGGCCGCGAACAACCTGGTGCCGATCAGCGTGGTCGACCTGACCGCCGACACCATCCCGTACTGGGAGCTGCGCGCCCGGTCCTCGGTGGCCACCGGCATCGAGGACCCGTTCCTGACGGCGTACAAGGAAGGCAGCTTCCACTACCTGATGATCGTCGCCGACCGGGTCTGACGGACCGCGTACGGACGGCGGGCCCGGGACGCCGCCCGGGCCCGCCGTCATGCCCTCGTGCCGTCACGCCGTCACGCCGTCAGCAGCATCGCCGACCGGCCGGTCAGCGTGACCTCGGTGACCGGGACCGGCGCCGGCGGGCCGGCCAGGGCGGTGTCGACCAGCGGGCGGTGCGGGCCGGGCAGGGTGAAGCGGCGCGGCTCCGCGTCCGCGTTCAGCAGCAGCAGGAAGTCGGCGTCGTGCACCTCCCGGCCGTGCTGGTCGCGCTCGGCCATCGCGGTGCCGGACAGCCGCATCGCCAGCGCGTGGGTCGGGGCGAACCAGTCCGCCTCGGTCATCTCCCGCCCCGCCGGGGTGAGCCAGCTCAAGTCCCGCGGGCCGTCCGGTGCGGCCGGGCGACCGGAGAAGAACGCCCGCTGCCGCAGCACCGGGTGGCTCCGGCGCAACCGGATCAGCCGGGCCGTCAGCTCGGCCAGCGACCGCCACTCGGGGTCGTCCAGCAGCGACCAGTCCAGCCAGCCGATCTCGTTGTCCTGGCAGTAGGCGTTGTTGTTGCCGCGCTGGGTGCGGCCCAGCTCGTCGCCCGCCGTCAGCATCGGCACGCCGCTGGACAGCAGCAGGGTGGTCAGCAGGTTGCGCAGCTGGCGCACCCGCAGCGCCCGGACCGCCGGGTCGGACGTCTCGCCCTCCCGGCCGTGGTTCCAGGAGCGGTTGTCGTCGGTGCCGTCCCGGTTGTCCTCGCCGTTGGCCAGGTTGTGCTTGCGGTCGTAGGAGACCAGGTCGCGCAGGGTGAAACCGTCGTGCGAGGTCACGTAGTTGACGGAGGCGTAGGGCCGTCGGCCGCCGCGCTGGTAGAGGTCCGAGGAGCCGGCGATCCGGGTGGCCAGCTCGCGGACGTCCGGCCGGGCGCCGCGCCAGAAGTCGCGCAGGGTGTCCCGGAAGCGGTCGTTCCACTCGCCCCACAGCGGGGGGAAGCCGCCCAGCTGGTAGCCGCCCGGGCCGACGTCCCACGGCTCGGCGATCAGCTTGACCCGGCTGAGCACCGGGTCCTGCGACACCGCGGCCAGGAACGGGTGCTCCATCTCCACCGCGTCGCTGCCGCGGGCCAGCGCCGCCGCCAGGTCGAAGCGGAAGCCGTCCACGCCCATCTCCTGCACCCAGTAGCGCAGCGAGTCGGTGACCAGCCGGATCACCTGCGGCCGGCGGGTGTCCAGGGTGTTGCCGCAGCCCGTGTAGTCGGCGTAGCCGCGGCGCGAGCGGTCCGGCCGGTAGTAGCCCGCGTTGTCGATGCCGCGGAAGGACAGCGCAGGGCCCATCACGCCCGACTCGGCGGTGTGGTTGTACACCACGTCGAGGATCACCTCGATGCCCGCCGCGTGCAGCGCCCGCACCATCCGCTTGAACTCGCCGACCTGCTGGCCCCGGCTGCCCGAGGACGAGTAGCCCGCGTGCGGGGCGAAGAAGCCCAGCGTGTTGTAGCCCCAGTAGTTGACCAGCCCGCGCTCCTGCAGGTGGTCCTCGCTGACGTGGTGGTGCACCGGCAGCAGCTCCACCGCCGTCACCCCGAGCCCGGTCAGGTGCGCGATCGCCGCCGGGTGCGCCAGGCCCGCGTAGGTGCCGCGCAGCCCGGGCGGGATGTCGGGGTGGCGCATGGTGAAGCCGCGCACGTGCAGCTCGTACAGCACCGTGTCGGCCCACGGCGTCTTCGGGCGCTGGTCGTCGTACCAGTCGTCGGCGTCGTGCACCACCACCGACCGGGGCACGTACGGCGCGGAGTCCCGGTCGTCCCGGACGGTGTCCGCGACGTCCCGCTCGGGCCAGTTGCGGACCGCCGAGCTCACCGCCTCGTGCGTGGTGCAGCCGCCGTCGATGGCGCGGGCGTACGGGTCGATCAGCAGCTTCGCCGGGTTGTGCCGGGCGCCCGTCCACGGGTCCCACCGGCCGTGCACCCGGAAGCCGTAGCGGGTGCCGGGCAGCACGCCCGGCAGGTAGCCGTGCCAGGTCTGGTAGGTCTGCTCGGTCAGCCGGTGCCGACTCTCCCGCCCGTCCTCGTCGAACAGGCAGACGTCGACGGCCTCCGCGCCCGGCGCCCAGAGCGCGAAGTTGGTGCCCCGGCCGCCCTCGCCGTCCGCCCGGAACCTGGCCCCGAGCGGCTGCCAGCTGCCCGGCCAGGGCAGCGCCCGGGCGGGCCGGGGCGCCGTGCCGTTCAGCCGGGCGGCCGCGCGCGCCTCCCGGTCGGTGCCCGTACCCAGCTCCTGCCACGCCGTCATGGCGAACCTCCCAGCCGTCCGGGGGCCCGTCCCCGTTCTTCCGGTTGTTCCCTGTACGACCGCGCACGTCACCCCGGGTCGGGCGAGGTGACGTACCGTGACCAATCCTGTGCCCAACGGAGCCGGGTGGGGAAACCATCCGGTCGTGTCCGGGAGCCGCGATCGGTCGTTGTGACCGGCATCGGGTGGTTTCGCACGACAGCGGGAGGACGGCATGCACGCCGCGGTACGGCTCTGGGCTCGACGGGCGGCCGCGGCCGGACTGGTCCTGCTGACCGGCTGCACCTGGCCGGGCTTCTCGTCCGACGGCGCCCCGCCGGTCTCCCGCGCCCAGCTCGCCGTCAGCCCCGCCGACGGCGCGCAGGGCGTCCCGGTGGACGGCGCGGTCAAGGTGACGGTCGCCCAGGGGCGACTGTTGGACGTCCGGTTGACCGACGACCGGGGCGCCGCGGTGCCCGGCACGCTCACCGCCGACGCCACCGCCTGGACGCCCGACGCCCGGCTCGCCACCGCCACCGCCTACACCCTGGACGCCACCGCGGAGGACTCCGACGGCCAACGCGCCGTCCAGCACGCCGGGTTCGCCACCGTGCCGCCCGAGCACGCCTTCGTCGCCTTCTTCACCCCCGAGGACGGCTCCACCGTCGGCGTCGGCATGCCCGTGTCGCTGCGCTTCTCCCGCCCGGTCCAGAACCGGGCCGCCGTCGAACAGGCCGTCGCCGTCACCGCCGACCCGCCGCAGGAGATCGCCGGCCACTGGTTCGGCGACCAGCGCCTCGACTTCCGCCCGCACGCCTACTGGCCGCCCGGTACGAAGGTCACCCTCGGGCTGCGGCTCAAGGACGTCGAGGCCGCGCCCGGCTACCTCGGCACCCAGACCAAGGACGTGCACTTCACCGTCGGCCGCGCCCTGATCGCCGCCGTCGACCTGGACCGGCACCTGATGACCGTCCATCAGGACGGCCACCTGCTGCGCACCCTGGAGGTCAGCGGCGGCAGCCCCGAGCACACCACCTACCTGGGCACCATGGTGGTCTCCGAGCGCTTCGAGGTGACCCGGATGAACTCGCAGACCGTCGGCCTCGGCGACGAGTACGACATCAAGGACGTCCCGCACGCGCTGCGGCTGACCGCCTCCGGGACCTTCGTGCACGGCAACTACTGGACCGACCGGGCCGTGTTCGGGGCCGCCAACACCAGCCACGGCTGCATCGGCCTGGCCGACAGCAAGGGCGGCAACGCCAACACCCCGGCCGGCTGGCTGTTCCGGCACGCCCTGGTCGGCGACGTGGTGGAGGTGCGCGGCTCGCACGGCGACCGGGTCTCGCCCGACAACGGCCTGAACGGGTGGAACCTCCCCTGGGCGCAGTGGACGGTCGGACGGCCGACGGCAGTTCACTGAACGGGCACTCGGCTCCCTCCGAAGATTCACTCAGCTTCGCCGGTTATCCTTGCCCCCGCGCGCGCCCGAAACTGACTTCGGGGACGCGGTGGGCGCAGCGGATCCGGCGGAGCCGACTCCGGGCGCCCCACGGGTATCGCTGTGCAGACCTGGAGGGGAGCAGCGCGGTGGAGGCGGTTCAGAAGGCCGGGTCCGGGATAGTCGGGGCCGGGAACGGGCGGCGGGTGCGTCGGGCGGCGGCGGCCCTGCTGGTGGGCGGCGTCATGCTGCTCGGGACGGCCTGCAGCAGTGGCGGCGGCGGCTCGACCGACGCCAAGGGCGGCGGCGGTTCCTCGTCCGCGTCGGACGCCCCGGCGAAGGTGTCGACCGCCCAGCTGACGGTCACTCCGGCCGACGGCGCGGCCGACGTGGCGCCCAAGGACGGTCTCCAGGTGGCGGTGGCCGGCGGCAAGCTGACGACCGTCGCGGTGACCGACAAGAACGGCAAGGCGGTGGCCGGCGAGATCGCCGCCGACGGCCTGAGCTGGAAGCCCACCGAGCAGCTGACGGTCGGCACCACGTACACGGTGAACGCGCAGGCGGTGGACCAGGCCGGCCTGGTGGCCGCCTCCACCAGCACCTTCACCACGCTGACCCCGGCCAAGAAGGTCGCCACCAACGACAACATCGCCGACAACGGCACCTACGGCGTCGGCATGATCGTCTCGGTGAACTTCAGCAAGGCGGTCAAGAACAAGGACGCGGTGCTGGCGGGCATCACCGTCGAGGGCTCGGACGGCACGGTCGCCAAGGGCCACTGGTTCGGCACCTCCCGGCTGGACTTCCGGCCGGAGAACTACTGGAAGCCGGGCACCAAGGTGACCGTCAAGTACCGGCTGAAGAACGTCGAGGTCGCGCCCGGCGTGTACGGCGACGTCGACAAGGACGAGCCGTTCACCATCGGCCGCTACCAGGTCTCCACGGTGGACGCCGCGACCCACATGATGACGGTCTCGCGCGGCGGCGGCGACACCCAGTCCGTCCCGATCACGGCGGGCAACGACCAGAACCCGTCCTGGAACGGCACCATGGTGATCTCCACCAAGGAGAAGGTCACCCGGATGAACTCGGCGACGGTGTCCAACGTCAAGGGCGACGAGTACGACGTCCCGGACGTGCCGCACGCGATGCGGCTGACCACCTCCGGCACGTACGTGCACGGCAACTACTGGGGCAGCGCGTTCGGCAAGTCGAACGCCAGCCACGGCTGCATCGGCGTCTCCGACGCCAAGGGCGGCAGCGACAGTTCGGCCGCCGGCAAGTTTTTCAACTCGTCGATCGTCGGCGATGTGGTGAAAATCGTGAACTCCAAGGGCCAGACCGTCTCCGGGGACAACGGCCTCAGCGGCTGGACCGTCCCGTGGAGCAAGTGGTAGCCGATCCCAACCCACAGTGACGGCCCGGCGGTTCGCACCCGCCGGGCCGTCGGCCGTTCGTGACCGTACCGGGACACTCGCCGCGCAACGTTTCGCCCGGTCGACCCGTCATATGAAGCGAAAGACCTGTCAGCCGACAGGCAGGTGTGTGGGGAGAGCGGAACGTGAAGGCTATACGCGGGGGTTACGCGCTGGGTGCGCTCGCAGGCGCCCTGGTGCTGATGGCCACGACCGGCTGCAGTACGGACCCGGCCAAGGCGGACAGCCCGAAGGCGGCCGCCAGTTCGGCCAAGCCGACCGTGTCGGCCGCGACCATCGCCATCGAACCCGCCAACGGCGCCACCGACGTCAAGACCTCCGGCGCGGTCAAGGTCTCCGCCAACGGCGGCAAGCTGACCTCGGTCAAGGTCACCGGCCCCGACGGCGTCGAGGTGCAGGGTGCGCTGGCCTCCGACGGCACCTCGTGGACGCCCAGCAGCAACCTCAAGATCTCCACCGCCTACACGGTGGACGCGCTCGCCGAGGACCCCCAGAGCGTGGTCGCCAACGCGCGCTCCACCTTCACCACCCTCACCCCCGAGAAGGACGCCGGCGTCAGCGACAACATCGCCGACAACGAGCAGTACGGCGTCGGCATGATCGTCTCGGTCCGGTTCAACCGGGCGGTCAAGAACAAGGACGCGGTGGCGGCCGGCATCACCTTCGAGGCCTCGGACGGCACCGTGGTCAGGGGCCACTGGTTCAACGAGAAGCGGCTCGACTTCCGCCCGGAGAAGTACTGGAGCCCCAACACCAAGGTCACCATCCACTACAAGCTCAAGGACGTGGAGACCGCCCCCGGCGTGTACGGCGGCGTCGACAAGGACGAGCCGTTCACCATCGGCCGCTCCCAGATCTCCACCGCCGACGTCAACACCCACCGGATGAAGGTCGAGCGCGACGGCCAGCAGACCGATTCGATCGCGTTCACCGCGGGCAAGCCCGGCTACGACACCTGGGGCGGCTCGATGGTCGTCGAGGGGATGGAGGGCACCACCCGGATGACCTCCGCCGGCGTCACCAAGGCGGGGTCCGGCGACGAATACGATCTGGTGGTTCCGCATGCCATCCGGTTGACCGACACCGGCACCTACGTGCACGGAAACTACTGGGGCGCGGGCGTCATCGGCGTCTCCAACGGCAGCCACGGCTGCATCGGCCTGACCGACGTCCAGGGCGGCAGCGCGAGCAGCTCGGCGGGCAAGTTCTACGCCTCCACGCTGGTCGGCGACGTGATCACGGTGGTCAACTCCAAGGGCGCGACGGTCGACCCGGCCAACGGACTGGGCGGCTGGAACCTCTCCTGGGCCAAGTGGTGATCGTCGGGCACCAGTTCGGTTGCTGACGGCATATGCCAGAAGGGCCGTGATCGTTTGCTCATTGTCCGTACGCGGCCGCCCACGTTCCGCAATGATGGGCCCCATGGCGGGATGGGGCGAAGCGGAACGGGCATCACTTTCCTTGGTCGGCACCCGCGGTGACGGCCCCTCGGGGGTCGGAGCCGCGAGTCTCGGCACCGCAGTGGTGCTCGCCGACCTGGAACGGATGACCGCGGACGAGATGGAGCACGTCTTCCTCGGCGTGCTCGGCGATCCCGACGCCGCGGAGGAGGTGCGACTGCCTTCCCGCCCCGAGTCGGCCGGGGTCGCGCGGCGGCTGGTGCTCTCGGTCCTGGCGGCCTGGAACCTCCACCACCTGCTGGAGGTCGGGGAGTTGCTCACCGGCGAACTGGTCGCCAACGCGGTGCGGCACGCCGGCGGGCGGATGATCGGGCTGAGGCTGGTACGGCGGCCCGGCTGGCTGCGGATCGAAGTCCGGGACTCCTCGCGGGCGTTGCCCTGCCTGATCGTCGCGCCCGAGACCGGCCGCTACCAGAGCGGCCACGGCCTGCGTGTGGTCGACGAACTCTCCGACCGCTGGGGGGCCGATCTGCTGCCGCGTGGCAAGGGCGTCTGGTTCGAGATGCGCACCCGGGACCGAACCACCGCGCTCTGACACTTTTTTCTGCCCACAAACGATGCGGGGCCCCTGTCCGCTTTTGTTCGCGGTCCGGGGCCCCTGCGCGTCACCCGGCAGCCAAGGGGGTGCGTGCCGCCGGATGGGAAGTGGTCGGGCGGTCACGCCCGACACGCATAACTATCGCACGCCGCAACCCCAAAAACAAGTCGAAACCAAGGCGTGCGCCATGCTCAACCTTAGGATTCCAGGTGGCCTCCGGATCATCTCATGATCCGGACGCCACCTGCCAGCCCTCGAAGGTCCCGGGACCCGGGACCTTCGAGCTATGTCCGAACGGTGTCGGACTCAGCACTCGATGACGTTGACCGCGAGGCCGCCGCGCGAGGTCTCCTTGTACTTGATCTTCATGTCGGCACCGGTCTCCTTCATGGTCTTGATGGCCTTGTCGAGGGAGACGTGGTGGCGGCCGTCGCCGCGGAGGGCCATCCGGGCGGCGGTGATGGCCTTGACGGAGGCCATGCCGTTGCGCTCGATGCAGGGGATCTGGACGAGGCCGCCGACCGGGTCGCAGGTGAGGCCGAGGTTGTGCTCGATGCCGATCTCGGCGGCGTTCTCGACCTGCTCGGGGGTGCCGCCGAGGACCTCGGCGAGGCCGCCGGCGGCCATCGAGCAGGCGGAGCCGACCTCGCCCTGGCAGCCGACCTCGGCGCCGGAGATGGAGGCGTTCTCCTTGAAGAGCATGCCGATCGCGCCGGCCGCGAGGAGGAAGCGGACGATGCCGTCCTCGTCCGCGCCCGGGATGAAGTTCAGGTAGTAGTGCAGGACGGCGGGGATGATGCCGGCGGCGCCGTTGGTGGGGGCGGTGACGACGCGGCGGCCGGAGGCGTTCTCCTCGTTGACGGCCATCGCGTAGAGGGTGACCCACTCCATCGCGTTGCCGGGGCCGATGCCCTCGGCGCGCATCGCGCGGGCGGCGGACGCGGCGCGGCGGCGGACCTTGAGCCCGCCCGGCAGGATGCCCTCGCGGGACATGCCGGCCGCCACGCACTCCTTCATGACGGCCCAGATCTCCAGCAGGCCGGCCCGGATCTCCGCCTCGGTACGCCAGGCCTTCTCGTTCTCCAGCATCAGGCCGGAGATGGACAGGCCGGTCTCCCGGGTGAGGCGCAGCAGTTCCTCGCCGGTGCGGAAGGGGTGGCGCAGCGCGGTGTCGTCGGGCTTGATCCGGGCCTCGCCGATCGCGTCCTCGTCGACCACGAAGCCGCCGCCGACGGAGTAGTAGGTCTTCTCCAGCAGGACGGCGCCGGTGGCGTCGTACGCCCACAGGGCCATGCCGTTGGCGTGGTAGGGCAGGGCCTTGCGGCGGTGCAGGACGAGTTCGGTGTCGGGGTCGAAGGCGATCTCGCGGCGGCCCACCAGGTTGAGCCGCTTGGTGGCGCGGATCCGTTCGACGTCCAGGTCGGCCTGGTCGACGTCGACGGTGCGCGGGGAGTTGTTCTCCAGGCCGAGCAGGACGGCCTTGGGGGTGCCGTGGCCGTGGCCGGTGGCGCCGAGGGAGCCGTACAGCTCGGCGCGGAGCGAGGCGACCTGGTCGAGGAGTCCCTCGGAGGCGAGCCGGCGGGCGAACATCCGGGCGGCGCGCATCGGGCCGACGGTGTGCGAGGAGGACGGTCCGATACCGACGGAGAAGAGGTCGAAGACGCTGATGGCCACGGGGTGACGTCCTTGTCTGGTCTCGTGGAGTGGTCCGTCCGGTGGGACGGGGGCGGCGCATGGAACGGGGCACCGCGCACGTTCCAGTGTGCGCGGTGCCCCGGGGTTTCCGGGCGGCCGCCGGGTGCCGGCGGACGCGGGGAAGGGTTACAGCTCGGGGTACAGCGGGTGCTTGGCGGCGAGCACGGTCACCCGGCCCTTGAGCGACTCGGCCTTGGCCTCGTCGAAGCCCGGCTTCAGGGTCTCCGCGATGATGTCGGCGACCTCACGGAAGTCCTCGGTGTCGAAGCCGCGGGTGGCGAGCGCCGGGGTGCCGATGCGCAGACCCGAGGTGACCATCGGCGGGCGAGGGTCGTTCGGGACGGCGTTGCGGTTGACGGTGATGCCGACCTCGTGCAGGCGGTCCTCGGCGTCCTGGCCGTTGAGCTCGCTGTTGCGCAGGTCCACCAGGACCAGGTGCACGTCGGTGCCGCCGGAGAGGACGGAGACGCCGGAGGCGGTCACGTCGTCCTGCAGCAGGCGCTCGGCGAGCAGCTTCGCGCCCTCCAGGGTACGGCGCTGGCGGTCCTTGAACTCGTCGGTGGCCGCGACCTTGAAGGCCACCGCCTTGCCGGCGATGACGTGCTCCAGCGGGCCGCCCTGCTGGCCGGGGAAGACCGCAGAGTTGATCTTCTTGGCGAACTCGGCCTTGGACAGGATGACGCCGCCGCGCGGGCCGCCCAGGGTCTTGTGGGTGGTGGTGGTGACCACGTCCGCGTACGGCACCGGGGAGGGGTGCAGACCGGCGGCGACCAGGCCGGCGAAGTGCGCCATGTCGACCATCAGCAGGGCGCCGACCTCGTCCGCGATGCGGCGGAACTCGGCGAAGTCCAGCTGGCGCGGGTAGGCGGACCAGCCGGCGATGATCAGCTTGGGCTGGTGCTCCTTGGCGAGGCGCTCGACCTCGGCCATGTCGACCTGGCCGCTCTTCTCGTCCACGTGGTACGCGGCCACGTTGTAGAGCTTGCCGGAGAAGTTGATCTTCATGCCGTGGGTCAGGTGACCGCCGTGGGCCAGGCTCAGGCCCAGGATGGTGTCGCCCGGCTGGATCAGCGCGAACATCGCCGCGGCGTTCGCCTGCGCGCCGGAGTGCGGCTGCACGTTGGCGTGCTCGGCGCCGAACAGCTCCTTGACCCGGTCGATCGCGATCTGCTCGACCACGTCGACGTGCTCGCAGCCGCCGTAGTAACGGCGGCCGGGGTAGCCCTCGGCGTACTTGTTGGTGAGCACCGAGCCCTGGGCCTCCATGACCGCCACCGGGGCGAAGTTCTCGGAGGCGATCATTTCCAGGGTGGTCTGCTGGCGGTGCAGCTCGGCGTCGACCGCGGCGGCGATCTCCGGGTCGAGCGCGTGGAGGGACTGGTTGAGAACCGTCATGAGGGGGTCTCCCGGTCAGGCGCCGGTGAAGGCGGTGTAGCCGTCGGCGTCGAGCAGCTCGTCGGTCGCCGTGGCCCGGACCTTGAACAGCCAACCGCCCTCGAAGGGCTCCGAGTTGACCAGGGCCGGGTCGTCGATGACCTCCTGGTTGACCTCGGTGACCTCGCCGGTGGCGGGGGAGAAGAGGTCGCTGACCGACTTGGTGGACTCGAGCTCGCCACAGGTCTCACCCGCGGTGACGGTGTCGCCGACATTCGGGAGCTGGACGTAGACGATGTCGCCGAGGGCGTCCGCGGCGTGCGCGGTGATGCCGATCGTCGACACCCCGTCCACGGCGGCCGTAAGCCACTCGTGCTCCTTGGTGTACTGCAGGTGCGTGGGGTTGCTCATGACGTCATTCTCCAGGATCGCGGGAGGGGAGGGCACGGCCGTCCGCTGGGCGGACGAACCGGAAAGAACTGCTCGAACAGCAGGTGAAGGACCGAGGGAGGGTCAGCGGGCGCGCTTGTAGAACGGCAGCGCGACGACCTGGACCGGCTCGGCCTTGCCGCGGACGTCCACGGCGACGGTGGCGCCCGGTTCGGCGTGCGCGGCGTCCACGTACGCGATGGCGATCGGCTTGCCCAGGGTCGGGGAGGGCGAGCCGGAGGTGATCCGGCCGATCGCGGCGCCCTCGGCGTCCACCACGGCGTACTCGGCGCGCGGGACGCGGCGGCCCTCGGAGACCAGGCCGACCAGCTTGCGCGGGGGGTTGGCCTCGGCCGCCGCGGCGGCCTCCTCCAGGGCCTTGCGGCCGACGAACTCGCCGTTGTTGGTGGTCTTGTCGAAACGCACCACGCGGCCCAGGCCGGCGTCGAACGGGGTCAGCTCGGTGGACAGCTCGTGCCCGTACAGCGGCATGCCGGCCTCCAGGCGCAGCGTGTCGCGGCAGGACAGGCCGCACGGGACGAGGCCCTCGGCGGTGCCGGCCCCGGTCAGCGCGGTCCACAGGTGCTCGGCGTCGGCGGGGGCGCAGAAGACCTCGAAGCCGTCCTCGCCGGTGTAGCCGGTGCGGGCCAGCCAGACCTGACGGTCCGCCACGGTGGCGGGCAGCAGCGCGTAGTACTTGAGGCCGGGCAGGTCGGCGTCGGTGAGCTTGGCCAGGATGCCGTTGGCCTCGGGGCCCTGGACGGCGAGCAGCGCGTAGGCGTCGCAGTCGTCGCGGACGGTGGCGTCGAAGCCGGCCGCGCGCTCGGTCAGGGCGTCCAGCACGACCTGGGCGTTGGAGGCGTTGGCGACCACCAGGTACTCGTTCTCCGCGGTGCGGTAGACGATCAGGTCGTCCAGGATGCCGCCGTCCTCGCGGCAGATCATGGTGTAGCGGGCGCGCAGCACGCCGAGCGCGGAGATGAAGCCGACCAGGGCGTGGTCGAGCAGTTCGCCGGCCTGCGGGCCGGAGACGGTGATCTCGCCCATGTGCGACAGGTCGAACAGGCCGGCCCTGGTGCGGACCGCGAGGTGCTCCTCGCGCTCGCTGCCGTAGCGTAGCGGCATGTCCCAGCCCGCGAAGTCGGTCATGGTGGCGCCGAGCGAGCGGTGCAGCGCGTCGAGCGCGGTGAGGCGGAGGGACACGACAGGACTCCCGGGATCTGGAAACGGGCAGGCTGGGGCGAATCTCCCCGTCTGTCGTCGAACCTGAGAGCTTCACCGCATCCCGGACAGGATGGCGGTTTGCACCGTGGGTGGGCGCACGGCACGGCCGTGTCCACTTTCCAGATCTGCCTCGCCCGTGCGGTAGGGGGGCCTGAGAGATTCCGGGGAGGACTTGCTCCTTCGGCGCCGGTCGCGACCGGGTGACGGTCGTTCCGGCTCTCCCGCGCGGGTTCGAGCGGCCGGTATGAAGTTTTGGGCGGGCCCATCATGGCATGCCGTGAGGTGCTTGCGGCAGTGGGGATGGATCACACTCGCGCCGGCCCGCCCGCCGACGCCGCTAACCTGAACGCAACCGTGAGTGTGGAGGGGCGAGATGGGGTTCCCGCTGGGTCAGGTTCCGGAAGGCGGGAGCTGGCCGGCCAACGAGCTGGAGCAGGTGCTGATGGCGGCCCTGGGCGACCCGGGGGCGACGCCCCGGGTGATCGAGGTGCTGGCCCGCAGCCAGGTGTGGATCCCGCTGCCGTCCGGCGCCGATCCGCAGTCGGGCTCGCTCGACCTGCCGACCCTGGAGCTCGCCGGCGCGCCCTATGTGCCGGTGTACAGCTCGCAGGAGCTGTACCTGCAGCACGCGCCGGGCATCCCGTTCGCGATCGCCCCGATGTGGGAGTTCGCCCGGGGCCTGCCGCTGGGCATCGGCGTCGCGGTCAACCCCGAGGCGCCGGTGGGCATCCCGGTGCCGCCGGAGGGCGTCGGGGAGCTGCGGCGCGGGCCGCGCGGCGAGGACTGGGAGGCGCAGGGCGTCACCGAGGGGGCCCGGGTGGCGCTCAAGGAGCCCGAGCCGCACCAGGAGCCGTATGCCTTCCTGGCCGCCGCCGCCGGTGAACTCGCCGCCGTGCCGGGCGTGCTGACGGCCCGTCGGGCGCTGGCCCGGGTGGAGGGCGAGGCGACCCTGCTGTACATCGGCGTCCAGCTGGACCCGGCGTCCCCGGCCGACCCCGGCGACGTCAACCTCGCGCTCGGCCGGGCGCTCGGAACCGCCCCGCCGAGTTGGGGCGTCCACCTGGTGCTGCTCGACCTGGTCGCGGACCCGGTGGTGGACTGGCTGCTCGGGCGGGTACAGCCCTTCTACGTGCGGCCGTGAGCCCCGAGGGATGCGGTACGGCGGCATGACGGTTGACGGGCGCGACCCATAGGGTTGCCCCGGCACACCGCGGGGCGGTGGACGGGCGGACGAGGGAAGTCGAGAAAGAGGGCGGCGACGTGACGGGAGCAGCGGGCGACCCGGGCGCGATCGAGCGCGCCCTCGGAGCGGTCGCACCGGAGCGCTGGGAGGCGTACGAGGGGCTGCTGCGCGCCCTCGCGCACGGGCAGGTCTGGATGCTGCTCTGGCACGGAAGCCCGGGCAGCCCGGACGCCCAGTACGGGAACATGGACGTCGGCGGGCACGGCTACGCGCCCTGCGTGACCTCGCCGGGGCAGCTGACGGCCAGCGGCTGGTCGCGCGGCCACGAGGTGGTGTCCGGGCCGGAGATCGCCGGCTCGCTGTACCGCTCCCGCTGGGGCCTGTGGCTGGACCCGCACCGTCCGGGCGGCGGCATCGGCGTGCCGTGGGCCGACCTCCGGCGGATCGCGGTCGGCCTGGACCGGCTGCCGGCCGGGCCGCTGCGGATCTCCGAACCGACCGGCCAGGCACCGCAGTTCTTCGCCGTGCTGAACCAACAGGCCGCCGAGGTACGCCCGTTGCGTTCGCTCTGGCGGGCCTGGGTCGAACCGGTGCTGGGCGAACCGCACTTGGCGATCGGTCTGGACCTGTACGACACCTCGCCGCCGGCCGTGGAGGCCGCCCGGGCGCTGGTGCAGCGGGCCGCCGCGCAGGCCCCCGAGGGGCCGGCCGTCTCGACCGTGCTGATGGCCGACGAGTTCGACCCGGTGGCGATGTGGCTGCGGGCCGGTACCCGCCCGTTCTTCGACCGGCAGGCCGCGGCCGGGCCCTACCCCACCGGTTTCGGTTACGCAGCGCAACCACCGTCCGGGCCTGCGCCGGGCTGGCCGGGGCCCCAGTGGCCGGGATACCCGGGTCGATGACCGAGTTCTGACAAAACGTCAGAAAGCCCCCGCCCCCGCCTCCTTCCGAGGCGGGCGGGGGTTTTTCGCGTTCCCGGGGTCTACGCGCGCCGCCACCGGCGCCACCTGGCGTTTCCCCGCCAATGGCGGGGTGTCGTCAAAGCGACTCTTGACGGGCGTGTGACCCCTGTGTGAAGAGCGATATGCCAGCGCAACGGTTGTGCATGCGAGCAGATCACAGTTAGGCATCCTTCGTCATGAGGGTCTTCCGTCGGGTACATCCCATGACAGAGAGTGCTGCCCAATGCGGAGCGCGAGACGATCCTCACGAAGGTGAACGTGCCGCCGCCACAGCATGAACCGCACGATGCGCATCTCCGTGCGGCCGCACCATGCGCGCCGGGGCAATCCACCCGGCGTCCACGGCACCACCCCGTAACGCTCTGCTTGCCAAACGCACTTCTGCACCGCCGCATCGGCACCCGGCACCACCGCAACCGCTCTGCCTTCCGCACCAAACGCGACTCCGTGGGCCGGCCACCGTCGGCGAGGGGAACGAACTGACTCATGACCACACCCACCGAGACCTCGGGTCCGCCGTCGGGCGCTCAGCCTGACGGTGCGTCAACCACCGCGCCGGCCAAGAAGATCGAGGGTCGCTCGCCGGGCCGCATCGCCTGGGACCGCCTCAAGCGCGACAAGGTCGCGCTGGCCGGCGGTGTCGTGGTGATCCTGCTGGTGCTGGCCGCGATCTTCGCGCCGGTGCTGGCCTCCATGTTCGGACACCCGCCGAACGAACCGCACCCGGACCAGATCAACCCGGACCTCGGCCTGCCCAAGGGCTCGTTCGGCGGCATCAGCGGCGACTTCCCGCTGGGCGTCGACCCGACGTTCGGCCGCGACGTGTTCTCCCGGATCCTCTACGGTGCGCGGATCTCGATGCTGGTGGCGCTCGGCGCGGCCGTGCTGTCGGTCTGCATCGGCGTGGTCATGGGCGTCACGGCCGGCTACTTCGGCGGCTGGGTGGACGCGTTCATCAGCCGGGTCATGGACATCCTGCTGGCCTTCCCGCAGCTGCTGTTCAGCATCGCCCTCGTGTCGGTGATGCCCACCTCGGCGTTCGGCATCCCGGACGAGTGGCTGCGACCCCTCATCCTGGTCTTCGTCATCGGCTTCTTCGGCTGGCCCTACATCGGACGCATCGTCAGAGGCCAGGCGATGTCGCTGCGCGAACGGGAGTTCGTGGACGCGGCCCGCAGCCTCGGCGCCGGCCGCACCCACATCCTGTTCCGCGAGCTCCTGCCCAACCTGGTGGCACCGATCCTGGTCTACGCGACCCTGATCATCCCCAGCAACATCCTCAACGAGGCGGCGCTCAGCTTCCTCGGGGCCGGTGTCCGGCCGCCGACCGCGTCGTGGGGGCAGATGCTCTCCGAAGCGGTCCGGATCTACCAGGCGGACCCCATGTACATGGTGGTTCCCGGCCTCGCCATCTTCATCACTGTGCTCGCCTTCAACCTCTTCGGTGACGGCCTGCGCGATGCGCTCGACCCCAAGGGCAACTGAGCCCGCGACTCTGGAGGTTCTCCAACCAATGAAGCGAAACAGGACGCTCGCGGTCGCCGCCCTCGCGGCCACCCTCGCGCTCACCGCCACCGCGTGCGGCGGTAGCAAGAACGAGACGGGCGGCAACAACAAGGGCGGCGCGGGCTTCAACGCGGCCGTCGACAAGGTGGTGAACCCGTCCACCCAGAAGGGCGGCACCCTCAACATGTGGACCACCACCGACGTGGACTCGCTCGACCCCGGTCGCGCGTACTACGCCTCGGTGTGGAACTTCGAGCGCTTCTACTCCCGCACCCTGCTGGCCTTCGACGGCAAGCCGGGCAAGGACGGCCTGAAGCTGGTCCCCGACCTCGCCGCCGCCCAGCCGGAGATCGCCGCCGACGGCAAGACCTACACCTTCAAGCTGAAGCCGGGTCTGAAGTTCGAGGACGGCTCGGTCATCACCTCGAAGGACATCAAGTACGGCGTCGAGCGCATCTTCGCGCAGGACGTCATCTCCGGTGGCCCGACCTACCTGATCAACGAGCTCGACCAGGGCCAGGGTTACAAGGGCCCGTACACCGACACGGACCCGAACAAGCTCGGCCTGAAGACGGTCGAGACCCCGGACGACACCACCATCGTCTTCAAGCTGGCGAAGCCCAACTCGGACTTCCCGTACCTGCTGGCCATGGGCTCGGCCGCGCCGGTCCCGCAGAAGCTCGACACCGGCTCCAAGTACGGCGACAAGCCGGTCTCCTCCGGCCCGTACAAGTTCAAGTCGGCCGAGCCGGGCAAGGGCTACGAGCTGGTCCGCAACGAGAACTGGGACGCGGCCTCCGACCCGTTCCGCAAGGCGCTGCCGGACGTCGTCAAGCTGACCGTCACCACCAACGCCGACGACATGGACCAGCAGCTGCTGGCGAACAGCGCCGACCTCGACTGGGCCCAGACCGGCCTGTCGCAGGCCGCGCAGGTCAAGGTGCTGCAGGACGACGCGCTGAAGGCCAACACCGACGACCCGTACAACGGCTTCATCCGCTACATCACGCTGGCCCCGTCGGTCGCCCCGTTCGACAACCAGCACTGCCGCAACGCGGTCCTGTACGCGGCCGACACCACCGCCCTGCAGACCGCCCGCGGCGGCTCGGTGGCCGGCTCGATCTACGGCTCGATGCTGCCCCCGAACATCCTCGGCTCGGACAACTACGACCCGTTCAACCTGACCCAGGGCAAGCCGAACGTCGAGAAGGCCAAGGAAGAGCTGAAGGCCTGCGGCAAGCCGGAGGGCTTCAAGACCAACATCGCGGTCCGCGGCAACAAGCCGAAGGAGGTCAACTCCGCGGTGGCGCTGCAGACCGCCCTCAAGGCCGTCAACATCGACGTCACGGTCCAGCAGTACGACGGCAAGCTGATCGCCTCCGAGATCGGCGCGCCCGACGTGGTCAAGTCCAAGGGCTACGGCCTGATCGTGATGGGCTGGGGCGCCGACTACCCGACCGGCTCCGGCTACATGCAGCCCCTGATGGACGGCCGCTTCATCCCGAGCAACGGCAACAGCAACTACGCCGAGATCAACGACCCCGAGGTCAACGGCTGGTTCGACCAGGCCGCGCAGCAGACCGACCCGGCCAAGGCCGCCGACCTCTACAAGAAGATCAACCACAAGGTGATCGACGGCGCCTACTACCTGCCGATCGTCGCCGACAAGGCCCTGAACTGGCGCAACCCGCGCCTGACCAACGTCTACATCTCCGACGCGTTCGGCGAGGTGGACTTCCAGGCCCTCGGCGTCAACGACGGCAAGTGACCTGACCTTCCCCCTTTAGTTCGCACCGCTAGTCCGAAGGGCAGGTGAAGGCCCTGCCCGGGCCGGCCGGATCAGTCCCCCACCGGGGAAGTCCGGCCGGCCCGTGGCAGGGCCGACCGCAGTGCTCGTGTATCTCTTCAGGCGACTGATCAACGTCGTCCTCATGCTGCTGGTGGTCGCTGCGGTGACCTTCGGCATCTTCTTCATGGTGCCCAAGCTCACCGGAACCGACCCCGCGCTGCTCTATGTGGGCAAGATCGCGGACAAGGTGGCCGTCGAGGGTATCCGCCACAAGATGGGCCTCGACAAGTCGATCGTCGAACAGTTCTGGCTCTTCCTGAAGGGCATCGTCGTCGGCCGCGACTACAACGCCGGCACCGACATGACCCACTGCTACGCCCCCTGCCTGGGTTACTCGTTCAAGACCGAGCGGGAGGTCTGGCCGCTGCTGCTGGACCGGGTCGGCGTGGACTTCTCGCTCGCCGTCGGCGCCTCGGTGCTCTGGCTGGTGTTCGGCACCGCCACCGGCATCGTCTCCGCGCTGCGCCGCGGCACCGCGCTGGACCGCATCACCATGTCCGTCGCGCTGGCCGGCGTCTCGCTGCCGATGTACTTCACCGGCCTGGTCTCGCTCGCCGTCTTCGTGCACCAACTCGGCTGGTTCCCAAGCAAGTACACGGACTTCGCGAACGATCCGGTGGCCTGGTTCCAGGGGCTGGTACTGCCCTGGATCACCCTGGCCTTCCTGTTCGCCGCGACCTACGCCCGACTCAGTCGCGCCACCCTGCTCGACGTGCTCGGCGAGGACTACATCCGCACCGCGCGTGCCAAGGGCCTCAAGGAACCCGTGGTCATCGGCAAGCACGCCATGCGTTCCACGCTGACCCCGATCCTGACCGTCTTCGGCATGGACCTCGGCGGCCTGCTCGGCGGCGCGGTGCTCACCGAGTCCACATTCAACCTGCGCGGACTCGGCTACGAGGCGGTCCAGTCGATCGCCTCCAGCGACCTGCCGGTGATCATGGGCGTGACGCTCTTCGCCGCGTTCTTCATCGTCATGGCCAACCTGCTGGTTGACCTGCTGTACGCCGTCGTCGATCCCCGGGTGAGGCTGGCATGAGCAACACCGACAAGCCCAACCTGGCCGAGAAGAGCTTCCTGTCGGTCCGCGACCTGAAGGTGCACTTCCCGACCGACGACGGACTGGTCAAGTCCGTCAACGGCCTGAGCTTCGACCTGGAGCGCGGGAAGACCCTGGGCATCGTGGGCGAGTCCGGCTCCGGAAAGTCCGTCACCTCGCTGTCGATCATGGGCCTGCACCGCACCGGCACCAAGCGCGGCGCCCCGCAGATCTCCGGCGAGATCTGGTTGGACGGCGAGGACCTGGTGTCCGCCGACCCCGACCGGGTGCGCCAACTCCGCGGCCACAAGATGGCGATGATCTTCCAGGATCCGCTGACCGCGATGCACCCGTACTTCACGGTCGGCGCCCAGATCGTCGAGGCCTACCGGGCGCACCACCCCGGCACCTCCAAGAAGGTGGCCCGGACCCGGGCCGTCGAGATGCTCGACCGGGTCGGCATCCCGCAGCCCGACAAGCGGGTCGACAACTACCCGCACGAGTTCTCCGGCGGCATGCGCCAGCGCGCCATGATCGCGATGGCCCTGGTCAACGACCCGTCGCTGCTGATCGCCGACGAGCCGACCACCGCCCTGGACGTCACCGTCCAGGCGCAGATCCTGGACCTGATCCGGGACCTGCAGAAGGAGTTCGGCTCTGCGGTCATCATCATCACGCACGACCTGGGCGTCGTCGCCGAGATCGCCGACGACATCCTGGTCATGTACGGCGGCAAGCCCATCGAGCGCGGCCCCGCCGCGACCATCTTCGAATCCCCCGAGCACCCCTACACCTGGGGTCTGCTCGGCTCGATGCCCCGACTCGACCGGGAGCTCCAGGACCGGCTGATCCCGGTCAAGGGCAGCCCGCCGAGCCTGATCAACGTGCCGTCCGGCTGCGCGTTCCACCCGCGCTGCCCGTACGCCGAGCTCACCGGCGGCCGCTCCACCGGCGAGGTGCCCGTGCTCGCCGAGGCCGCGCCCCGGCACTACGCCGCCTGCCACCTGCCGATCGCCGAACGCCACCGGATCTTCACCGAAGAGATCGCGCCCCGGCTGTGAGCACGTACCACCCACTTGGAGACAACCGATGACGGACAGCCAGACGGCGGCCCCGCAGGCCGCGAAGGTGCCCGCCCAGGCACCCGGCCCGGACCGTGAACCCCTGCTGCGGGTCACCGGGCTGACCCGACACTTCCCGGTCACCAAGGGCCTGCTGAAGCGTCAGGTCGGCGCGGTGCGCGCCGTCGACGGCATCGACTTCGAGGTCATGGCCGGCGAGACGCTCGGCGTGGTCGGCGAGTCCGGCTGCGGCAAGTCCACCATGGGACGTCTGGTCACCCGACTCGACGAACCGACCAGCGGGAAGATCGAGTTCGAGGGCGCCGACATCACCCACCTGGGAGTCGCGGCGATGCGGCCGTACCGCCGCGACATCCAGATGATCTTCCAGGACCCGTACTCCTCGCTGAACCCGCGGCACACCATCGGCACCATCGTCGGTGCGCCGTTCAAGCTGCAGAACGCCGTCCCCGCGGGCGGCCTCAAGAAGGCCGTCCAGGACCTGCTGGAACTCTGCGGACTCAGCCCCGAGCACTACAACCGCTACCCGCACGAGTTCTCCGGCGGCCAGCGCCAGCGCATCGGCATCGCCCGCGCGCTGGCCCTCCGCCCGAAGATGATCGTCGCGGACGAGCCGGTCTCGGCCCTGGACGTCTCCATCCAGGCCCAGGTGGTCAACCTGCTGGACGACCTCCAGCAGGAGCTCGGCCTGACCTACCTGATCATCGCGCACGACCTCTCGGTCGTCCGGCACGTCTCCGACCGGGTCGCCGTGATGTACCTCGGCAAGGTGGTGGAGATCGCCGACCGCGACTCCCTGTACGCCAAGCCGATGCACCCGTACACCAACGCCCTGATGTCCGCGGTGCCGGTGCCGGACCCGCAGCGCAAGGAGCGCCGCGAGCGCATCCTGCTCACCGGTGACGTCCCGTCGCCGCTCAACCCGCCGAGCGGGTGCCGGTTCCGGACGCGCTGCTGGAAGGCGCAGGACATCTGCGCCGGCCAGGAGCCGCCGCTCGCCGTCGCGCGGCCGGGGCACCAGGTGGCCTGCCACTTCCCGGAGAACGCGCCGGAGTAGGTGCCGACTTTCGAGGTCCGCCCGTGGAGGGGAGTCCCCTCCGCGGGCGGACCTCGCCGTTCGTGCGCCCGCTCACTGACAGTGGCGGGTGGGAGGGTCGCCGCATGCTGGAGATAGCGGTGACGGACCAGGACGAGATCGCCAGGGTGCGCGTCTCGGAGGACGAACTGGTCGACATGGTGCGGGACATGGGGGCGTGGCAGGGCGCGTTCCTGGTGGTGCAGCGGGTGCCGGACCTGCCGGAGACGTACGCGCAGGCCTGCCCCGAGGGCGACGGGTGGACGGTGGAGCACCGGGCGGGCAGCCCGTCGCGGCACTACGGGACGCGGGTGCCCGAACTGGAACGGGTCGCGGAGCTGCTGCTCGGGTGGTCGCGCGAGGACGCCGACTGGGACGCCGGGGCGGAGTGGGAGCGGATCGACTTCGGGCCGGACCCGGAGCCCGCGCCGCTGGAGCTGCCCGAGGAGGACGGGGCGAGCCTGGTCGCGGAGGTGCGCAACCTGCTCGCGGCGGGGTACACGACCCTCGCGGAGTGCGCCGAACTCGCGGAGGAGTACCTGGTCGACGGTGACGACCGGCCGGTGACGGCGGCCCAGGCCAAGCAGCTCGCGGAGCGGCTGTGGCTGGAGCGGGTCGCCGAGCAGCGGACGTGGACGGGCGAGACCGACCCGGAACGGGTCACCAGGGCGTTCGCCGCGCTGGAAGCGGCCGGCATCACGGCCCGGGAGAACTTCACCTGCTGCCGCAACTGCGGCCATGAGGAGATCGGCGCCGAGGCGGCGGAGGGCTCGCGCGGGTTCGTCTACTTCCACTCCCAGAGCGCCGAGGGCGCCGCCGCCGGCCAGGACCTGTGGCTGCTGTACGGCGGCTGGGACGGCTCGGAGCGGACCACGGAGTCGGTCGGCCGGGAGGTCGTCGCGGCGCTGGCGGAGGTCGGACTGACGGCCCGTTGGGACGGCAGCCCGGACCGGGCGATCCGGGTCACCGGCCTGGACTGGCGGCGCCGGCTGGTGGGCTAGGGCCGGCCGGACAGGCCCTACTCCGAGCGCGGCACGGCTGTCCTCCGTCCGGCGCAGCGGGGGACGTGAGCTGTTGCCCGGGGGGTGGGGGTGCCTTGAGCTGGACCGGAATGTCCCGGCTCCCGTGCGAGGGGTAGGTCACCATGCTGTCGGCCCGCAGTCTGTTCCAGGAGATCCACGACGACGACCGGGCGTTCCGGCTGTTCTGCTCGATCGCGGCCAAGGGGGAGGACCAGGGCGGCTGGGAGAACGGCCGGATCGCCCGGCTCGTCCCGGACCGGGAACTGGCGCCGAAGGTGGCCCGGCACGGCGCGGACGAGGACAAGCACGGGCGGATCTTCAAGGCGCTGATGCACAAGCGCGGCCTGGAGCCGACCGACGTCCCCGACGAGACCGACTACACGATGATCCTGGAACGGCAGGGCATCGGCCTGGCGCACGCCCGGCTGCGCCGGGACGAGCCGCTGACCGAGCAGGACGTGATCACGTACCTGGCGCACTCCCGGGTGACCGAGCAGCGGGCGTCCGAGCAGATGCGGATGCTGAAGCGGATCTTCGGCGACCACCCGGAGCTGGGCCGGGCGGTGCGGATGATCTCCAACGACGAGGACAACCACCTGGCGTTCTGCCACGAGGAGCTGCTGCGGCTCGCGTACCACGGGCACGGCCGGTCGATCCTGGACACCCTCCAGGACACCGCGCGCGCGGAGATCCGCACCTACCGGGACGTCAGCCTGGCCGTGATGGCGCACTTGGGGGAGCTGCTGCGCTGGCCGCGGGCGAAGTCGGCGGCGCTGACGGCGGGCATCCACACGGTGTACGGGTGCGAACGGGCGGGCGGCTGGCGGCGGATGACGACGCTGCGGATGCCGGCGAAGCGGAACGCGCTGGGCGGGCCGGCGCCGCACGAGTCGTTCGCCTGACCGCCCGGCGACGGGTGCCGGTGGGCCGGCGTGGACACTGACCAGGTGACATCCGAGATCTTCCCGCACGACGTCCAACAGGTGCTCGACCTGGTGGGCATCTTCGTCTTCGCCCTGTCCGGCGGTCTGATGGCCGTCCGCAAGAACATGGACATCTTCGGCATCTGCGTGCTGGCCGAGGCCACCGCGCTCGGCGGCGGCGTGCTGCGGGACCTGGTGATCGGCGCGTTGCCGGTGGCCGCGTTCACCAACTCCGGGTACTTCCCGACCCCGCTGGTGGCCGGGGTGGTGGTGTTCTTCCTGCACCCGCAGGTGGAGCGGATCAACCGGGCGGTGATGGTGCTGGACGCGGCGGGCCTCGGACTGTTCGCCGTCACCGGCACGATCAAGGCGCACGACTACGGACTGGGCGCGGTCGCCTCGGTGGCCTGCGGGATGCTGACCGCGGCCGGCGGCGGCGTGGTGCGCGACGTGCTGGCGATGGAGCCGCCGTCGCTGCTGCGCTGGGACCGGGAGATCTACGCGGTGCCGGCGCTGATCGGCGCGTCGATCACGGCACTGCTGATCGCCGTCGGGCAGCTGACCCCGGTGAACGCCGCGCTGGCGGCGGTGGCCGCGTTCACGGTGCGGATGCTGGCGCTCAAGTACGGCTGGCGTGCGCCGCGGGCCTGGCACCGGAACGGCTCGCGGGTCGGCGAGGAGTAGGACAGGCCCTGGCGCTTCAGTCGCGGGCGGCGCGCACCGCGTGCTTGGCGCCGCAGCGGTTCTCGCACCAGCGCGGGGTGGGGGAGCCGCCGTAGGCCAGCGAGATCGCCTCGACGGTGCAGAGCAGCTCCGGGAGCAGCTTGCTGAGCTCGACGACGGAGGCGACCCGGTCGGGGGCGGAGATCGAGCAGGCGGCGATCGCGGTGCCCTCGGTGCCGGCGATCGGGGCGGCGATGCAGTTCAGCGCCTCGTGGTGGTCGGCCTGGTCGGCGGCCCAGCCGAGCCGCTGCACCTCGGCCAGTTCGGCCCGCACCTCCTCGGGGTCGCGGGCGGGCTGCGCGGTGCGGGCCGGGAGTTCGGCCTCGGCGAGGAACGCGGCGAGCCGGTCCGCGGGCAGGTCGGCCAGCAGCACCTTGCCGGCGGCGGTGGCCATCGCCGGGGCGCGGCGGCCGATCCGGGCGTCCTCGGCGAGCCGGCCGCGGCCGGTGTCGGGGTAGCGGGCGTCCACCTTGTCCAGGTAGAGCACCTCGTCGCCCTCCAGCACCGACAGGTGGACGGTGTGCCCGTACCGCTCGTTGAGGACGGCCAGGTAGGGGGCGGCGACCTGGCGGATGTCGATGCCCTCCAGCGCCTGGTGGGCGAGGGCGAACAGCCGGCCGCCGAGGCGGTAGCGGTGGTCGGACTGCCGGGTGACGAAGCCGTGCTCCTGGAGGGTGCGCAGCAGCCGCAGGGCGGTGGACTTGTGCACGCCGATCCGGGCCGCGGCCTGCTCCAGCGAGGCCGGGCCCTCGCCGAGCGAAGCCAGGATGGTCAGTGCGCGGTCGACCGTCTGGGACACGGCCCTCCCCTTCTCACAGCGGCGTGGCCGGAAGGCTAACGGCGCGTTGCAGAGGGTGCAATGGCCAAATCGTGACCCGTGGGCCGCCTACACTGGACCCGCTATGGCTTACCTCGACCACGCCGCCACCACCCCGATGCTTCCCGAGGCGATCGCCGCGATGACGGCGCAGTTCGGGGTCGTCGGCAACGCCTCCTCGCTGCACGCCGCCGGGCGGCGGGCCCGTCGGGTGGTCGAGGAGTCCCGGGAGTCGCTGGGCGAGTCGCTGGGCGCGCGGCCCAGCGAGATCGTGCTCACCGCGGGCGGGACCGAGTCCGACAACCTGGCGGTCAAGGGCCTGTTCTGGGCCCGCCGGGCCGCCGATCCGGCCCGCCGCCGGGTGCTGAGCAGCCCGGTCGAGCACCACGCGGTGCTGGACGCGGTGCACTGGCTGGCCGAGCACGAGGGCGCCGAGGTCGAGTACCTGCCGGTGGACGCGGTCGGCCGGGTGCACCCGGAGGCGCTGCGCGAGGCGATCGGGCGGGCGCCGGAGACGGTCGCGCTGGTCACCGTGATGTGGGCCAACAACGAGGTCGGAACCGTCCAGCCGATCCGTGAACTCGCCGCTGTGGCGGCCGAGTTCGGCATTCCGATGCATGCGGACGCGGTGCAGGCGCTGGGCCAGGTCCCGGTGTCCTTCGCCGACTCCGGGCTGACGGCGCTGACCGTCACCGGCCACAAGGTCGGCGGCCCGTGCGGGGTCGGCGCGCTGCTGCTGTCGCGCGCGGCCACGCCCGTCCCGCTGCTGCACGGCGGCGGGCAGGAGCGCGACGTCCGCTCCGGGACGCTGGACGTGCCCGGTGCGGCCGGGTTCGCGGTGGCGGCGGCGCTGGCCGTCGAGCGGCAGCCCGAGTACGCGGCGGGTGTCGGCATGCTGCGGGACGACCTGGTCGCGGTGGTCCGGGCGGCCGCGCCCGAGGCGCTGCTGAACGGGGACCCGGACCCGGCGGGCCGGCTGCCCGCCAACGCGCACTTCTCCTTCCCCGGCTGCGAGGGCGACGCGCTGCTGATGCTGCTGGACGCGGCCGGCGTGGAGTGCTCCACCGGCTCGGCCTGCTCGGCGGGCGTCCCGCAGCCCAGCCACGTGCTGCTGGCGATGGGCGTGACCCCTGAACTCGCCCGCGCCTCACTGCGGTTCTCGCTCGGCCACACCTCCACCCGGGCGGACGTGGAGGCGCTGGCCGCCGCGCTGCCCGGCGCGGTGGAGCGGGCCCGCCGGGCCGGCCTGGTGCGCGCCTCCCGCTGACCGGATTCGATCCGTAGCGGAACAATCTGCCGCCGGACTTACTCTGGGGGGATGAACTCTCCCGTCCCGGAGCGGACCGTCCGCGACCTCACCGGCCTGCTGGTGCAGACCGGCCACGCCATGAACACCCGCCTGTCGCTGGCGCTGGCGGAGATCGACAGCTCCCCGCGCAAGCACTGCGTGCTGCTGCACGCCATGGAGGCCGAGCGCACCCAGTCGCAGCTGGCCGCGATCGCCGGGCTGGACAAGACCACCATGGTGGTCACCGCCGACGAGCTGGAGCGTGACGGCCTCGCCGAGCGCTGCCCGTCGGCCACCGACCGGCGCGCCCGGATCATCCGGGCCACCCCCGCCGGCGAGGAGCTGGTGCGGCGCGGCATGGCGATCGTGGACCGGGTGCACGCCGCCGCGCTGGACGAACTCTCGCCGGGGGAGCGGCAGGTGCTGGTGGACGCCCTGGTCAAGCTGCAGCGGCTGCCGGACGGCGCGGAGCCGTGCGGAGCGGCGGAGAAGGCGGTGCGGCGGCCGCGCCGGCCCCGGCAGTAGGCGGCGGGCCGTCCCGTTTTAAAACGTCTATTACAAAACCATCTGCTACGGTCTCTCTTGTTGGGGGGCGCACGTCCGCGCACCCCGGGGAGGGAGACACCCATGTCCGAAAACCCGTCACGCGCCCGCTGGTTGGCCCTCGCGGTGGTCTGCGCCGGCATGCTGATGGTGGTCCTGGACGGCTCGATCACCACCGTCGCGCTGCCCGCCATCCAGGACGACCTGCACATCGGCCCGGCCGGAGTGGCCTGGGTGGTGGACGCCTACGTGATCGCCTTCGGCGGCCTGCTGCTGCTCGCCGGCCGCCTCGGCGACCTGCTCGGCCGCCGCCGGATCTACCTCGCCGGCATCGCCGCGTTCACCGTCGCCTCCGTGCTGTGCGGCCTCGCCGCCACCTCCGGAATGCTGATCGGCGCCCGCTTCCTGCAAGGCGTCGGCGGGGCGATGGCCTCCGCGGTCGGGCTCGGCATGGTGGTCGGGCTGTTCCCCGAACCCGTCGACCGGGCCAAGGCGTTCGGCGCCGTCGGCTTCACCGGCTCGGCCGGCGCCTCGCTCGGCCAGGTGCTCGGCGGAGTGCTCACCGAAGGCCTCGGCTGGCACTGGATCTTCTTCATCAACCTGCCGATCGGCGCCGCCGCGCTGCTCGCCGGCCTGCGCCTGCTGCCCCGCGACGCGGCGGGCCGCGCGAAGGGCGGCGTGGACGTCCCCGGCGCGGTGCTGGTCACCGGCGGGCTGATGCTCGGCGTGTACACCATCGTCGAGGGCGGCCCGCACGGGTGGGCCCTGGCGGCCGGCGCGATCGTCCTGCTCGCCGCGTTCGTGCTGCGGCAGGCCCGCGCCGCCACCCCGCTGCTGCCGCTGCGGATCCTCGCCCGGCGCAGCACCGCCCTCGCCAACCTGGCGCAGGTCCTGATGCTGGCCGCGATGTTCGGCTTCCAGGTGCTGCTGGCGCTCTACCTGCAGAACGTCCAGCACTACGGCGCGCTCGGCACCGGCCTGGCGATGCTGCCCGCCGCGCTCGCCATCGGCGTGGTCTCGCTGCTGGTCGCCGCCCGCGCGATCGGCCGGTTCGGCGAGCGGCGCACCCTGCTGGCCGGCCTCGCCCTGCTCACCGTCGGCGTCGGCCTGCTGGTGCGGCTGCCCGCCGGACACCTGGACTACGTCACCGACCTGCTGCCCACCATGCTGCTCGGCGCCGGATTCGGACTCGCCGCCACCGCGCTCACCGCCCTCGGCATGGCCGACGCCCGGCCCGAGGACGCCGGGCTGCTCTCCGGCGTGCTCAACACCACCCAGCAGGTCGGCGCGGCGCTCGGCGTCGCCGCCCTCACCGCGCTGGCGGGCGGCGCCGAATCCCCCGTCGGGGGCTTCCGCCTGGCCTTCGGGGTGGCTGCCGCGCTGCTGTTCGGCGCGTTCCTGCTGGCCACCGCGCTGCCCGCGCGCACCGCCGCGGTCGCGACCGCTGCCGAGCCGCCCGTCCTGGTGGCCAACTGACCGTCCGGCGTGCGCCCGGCCCCCGTTACGCTGGACTCCTTATGACTGACTTCCCCGGCGCCCCGACCACCCCGTCCACCGGCCGTCTGCGCGTGCTCGCCGCGATGTCCGGCGGCGTCGACTCCGCCGTCGCCGCCGCCCGGGCCGTCGAAGCCGGCCACGAGGTGACCGGCGTCCACCTGGCGCTCGCCAGCAACCCGCAGTCCTTCCGCACCGGCGCGCGCGGCTGCTGCACCCTGGAGGACTCCCGGGACGCCCGCCGCGCCGCCGACGTGATCGGCATCCCGTTCTACGTCTGGGACTTGGCGGAGCGCTTCCGCGAGGACGTCATCGAGGACTTCGTCGCCGAGTACGCCGCCGGGCGCACCCCCAACCCGTGCCTGCGGTGCAACGAGAAGATCAAGTTCGCCGCGCTGCTCGACAAGGCGATCGCGCTCGGCTTCGACGCCGTCTGCACCGGCCACTACGCCCGGATCGTCGACCTGCCCGACGGCACCCGCGAACTGCACCGGGCGGTCGACGGCGCCAAGGACCAGTCGTACGTGCTCGGCGTCCTCGACGCCGACCAGCTCGCCCACTCGCTGTTCCCGCTCGGCGACACCACCAAGGACGTCATCCGCGGGGAGGCCGAGCGGCGCGGCCTCGCCGTCGCCAAGAAGCCCGACAGCCACGACATCTGCTTCATCACCGACGGCGACACCCAGGGCTTCCTGGCCGAACGCCTCGGCACCGCCACCGGCGACATCCTCGACACCGACGGCACCAAGCTCGGCGAGCACGACGGCGCGTACGGCTTCACCATCGGCCAGCGCAAGGGCCTCCGCCTCGGCCGGCCCGCCGCCGACGGCAAGCCGCGCTACGTCCTCGACATCTCGCCGGTCGACAACACCGTGACCGTCGGCCCCGCCAGCGGCCTCGACGTGCACGGCCTCACCGCCATCCGCCCCCGCTGGTGCGGCACCCCCGCCGCCGGCGAGGGCCGCTACACCGCGCAGCTCCGCGCCCACGGCGAAGAGGTCCCGGTGACGGCGACCCTGACGGACGACCGGCTCCACGTCCGCCTCGACACCCCCGCCCGCGGCATCGCCCCCGGCCAGGCCGTGGTCCTGTACGACGGCACCCGGGTGGTCGGCTCGGCGACCATCGCGAGCACCGAGCGGGCCGAGTAGGGCCTGTCCGGCCGAAGCCTGTCCGGTCATCCCGCAGCCGGTCGTTATCGGGTTGACCCGGGTGCGGCGGGCGGTGATAGGACTGGTTGCACTATGAACATCACGGTCTTCTGTTCGGCGAACCTGCTCGATGCCAAGTACACCGCTCCGGCGGCGGAGTTCGCCCGGCTGCTCGGGGCCGGTGGGCACACGCTGGTGTGGGGCGGGTCGCACACCGGGCTGATGGGGCTGCTGGCCGACGAGGTGCAGCAGGCCGGGGGGCGGCTGGTCGGGATCTCGGTGGAGTTCCTGCGGCACAAGGCGTACGAAGGCGCCGACGAGCTGGTGGTGACGCCGGACCTGGCGACCCGGAAGGCCGAACTGCTGGCGCGCGGAGACGCGTTGGTGGTGCTGGTCGGCGGGCTCGGGACGCTGGACGAAGTCACCGAGGTGCTGGAGCTGAAGAAGCACGGCCACCACGACAAGCCGGTGGTGCTGCTCGACACCGAGGGCTTCTACGACGGGATGCGGACCCAGCTCGAACGGATGGACCGCGACGGCTTCCTGCCGCGCCCGCTCGCCGAGCTGGTGTCCTTCGCGCAGACTCCCGCCGAAGCCCTCGCCCTCGCGACCGTCCAGCAGAACTGAGGAATCCCATGGGTGCCCACCTGATCACCGGCGCCGGCTCCGGCATCGGCTCCGCCGTCGCCGACCTCCTCACCGCCCGCGGCGAGGAGGTCTGGCTGCTCGCCCGCGACGCCCGCCGCGCCGCGCAGCTGCGCGAGCGCTACCCGGACGCGCGGACCCTGGCCGGCAACCTCGACGACCCGGCCAAGCTGTCCTGGGCGTTCGGCCACCAGGCGCTGCCCGTCGAACTCGACTCGCTGCTGCACATCGCCGGCGTCGTCGAACTCGGCACCATCGGCGAGACCCCCGTCAAGGCGTGGCAGCAGCAGCTGAACGTCAACACCGTCGCCCCCGCCGAGATCACCCGCCTGCTGCTCCCCTCGCTGCGGCTCGCCCGCGGCCACGTGGTCTTCGTCAACTCCGGCGCCGGGCTGCGCGCCGACCCGACCTGGGGCTCGTACGCCGCGAGCAAGTTCGCGACCCGGGCGCTCGCCGACGCGCTGCGACAGGAGGAGCACGCCCACGGCGTCCGGGTCACCTCGGTCTACCCCGGCCGGACCGCCACCGCGATGCAAGTGAAGGTGCACCAGCAGGAGGGCAAGGAGTACGACCCGTCGAAGTGGATCGCCCCGGAATCGGTCGCCACCGCGATCCTCGCCGCACTCGACCTGCCGCGCGACGCGGAGATCACCGAGATCACGGTCCGCCCCGGCCAGTAGAGCGGTCAGCCCAGGCGGTGGCGGAGCCAGGTCAGGCCGTGGGTGCTGAGCGCGTCCCACTGCCGGCCCGGGGCTTCGACGGCGCGCAGGGTCCACAGCCCGGTGAGGGCAGCGCCGAAGGCCGTCACGGAGCGCGGGGGCGCCTCCCGCCACATGGAGACGGTGTCGGCCCACCGCTCGGCGCCCGTCGGGGGGTGTCCGGCCGCGATCAGCCGGACAACCAGGTAGGCCGTGTCGACCCAGGCCGCGCCGGGAGCGGGGAACGCCCAGTCGACGACCTGCACGGCGGTGCCCTCGACGAGGAGGTTGGGGCCGGTCAGGTCGGTGTGGACGAGGGTCTTGCCGTCGATCAGTCCGGGTGCGTCACGCTCCGCGAGGGTCAGCGCGTCCAGGTGCTCGACGGTCCATGGGTCCAGCCGGTTCCGGTGCCGGTCGCCGAGCGTGTGCCAGAAGTCCTGGCCGGACCACCGGTCGGCGAGCCGCAGAGTACGTAGCGGCGGAGCCGGGGTCAGCGTCTCGGCGAGGGTCTCCAGTGTTCGGGCGACCAGCGGCAGATCGGCCGATCCGGGGGACAGGTCTGCGTGCCGCCCGGGCGCGCGTTCGAACCCGAGGGCCAGCCACCCGGCGGCCTCGACCGTCCACAGCAGGCGGGGGCCAATGCTGGGCGGGAGGACGGCGTTGACGGCCGATTCCAGGCGGTGCATCCACGCCTTGGCGTTGTCCGCCCGGACTGCTTTGCAGAACACCGGCCCGCCGGCCGTGTCCAGGAGCGCGGAGAAGTCGGAGACAGTCCCGGCGGCCGGCGGCGTTGCGTGGGCAACAGGCCCGGTCCGTTCCTCGATTCCGGTCCGCAGTTCGGGCGGCAGGTTGTGCCAGGCGTGGCCCATGGGAGTCCTCAGGGGTCGGGCCCGCCCCGGCTCAAGTCGCGAGCGGGGCGGGCCGGTCGTTTCTAAGAAGAAATCTCATTTGGAGAGTCTTCGGGAACAGATGAGGGATGCGGCGATGCTGGCGAAGGCGGCGAAATGGTCGGCCTTGCGTTCGTAGCGGCGGTGGAGTCGGCGGAAGCCGCCGAACCAGGCGACGGTGCGCTCGATCACCCATCGGTGCCGGCCGAGACGTTGGGAGGATTCGATGCCTCGGCGGGCGATGCGGGCCGGGATCTGGCGTCGGCGCAGGTACGAGCGGATGAAGCGGTGGTCGTAGGCCTTGTCTGCGTGCAGCTTGCCGGGCCTGCGGCGCCTGGGGCCGCGCCGCGAGCGGATCGGCGGGACGGCGTCGACGAGTGGGATCAGGGCCTGACTGTCGTGGACGTTGGCCCCGGAGATCGCGAGCGACAGGGGCAAACCGGTGCGTTCGGTGAGCAGGTGGATCTTCGACCCGTACTTGCCCCGATCGACAGGATTCGGACCTGTCAGCTCCCCCTTTTCAGGGCCCTCATGTTCACCGAGTCGACCGCGCACCGGGACCAGTCCAGCGCGCCCCGCGAACCGAGTTCGTCCAGGACGACGCGGTGGAGCTTGGCCCACACCCGGGCCTTGCTCCACTCGCTGAAGCGACGGTGGGCGGTGGGCCCGGACGGGCCGAAGCAGGGCGGCAACTGGGCCCACGTGCACCCCGAGGTGGCGACGAACACGATCGCCGCCAACACCTCACGATCCCCGTGCCGCCGCCGACCTCCGCCCTGTGGCCGTACCGGAGCATCCGGCACCACCAACTGGAACAGCTCCCACAACTCGTCCGGCACCAGACGCTCCACGATCAGCACGCCCGAAGTCTACTCAACCTTCCAAATGAGATGACTTCTAACTGCTGTGGCAACCGCGGTGGCACTGGCTGCAACTGCCGCTCCCGCTGGTGTCGCTGCCGTCGCCCCCACTGCCCTCGGAGCAGTCGGCGGACATGGCCCACAGTTCGCCGTCCACGGCGAAGCCGCTGGCCTCGATGACGGCCACCGTGGCGGCGATGGGCACAGCCTTGGCCGAGTCGTTCGGGCCGTCGGAAGGGACGTGGTGGAGGAAACGTCCGGCCAAGGACTCGCAGAACTCCGCGTAGTCCACCGTGTGCAGGACGAACGTGTGCCAGCCCACATCCACCAGCCCCGAGGGGGACAGGCCGGCGTCGGGGTTGACGGCGCACGCTCCGAGGAAGGCAAGGGCCTGGTCCATGACGCGCTCGGCGAGCGCCCGGTCCATGTCCTCGTCCTTGACGATTCGAGCGGCCAGTCGCCCGAACAGTGCCGGTTCCACCAGGGACCGGCCGGAAATCCGTTCCGTGCTGATCGAGGTCATGCAGATCCTCCTGGCTCTGAGTCCCGACCCAACTCGTTTTGTTGGGAAGGGATTTGGCTGACTGCCGCAAATCGGTCGCAGGCGCGGCTCGGGTGGCGCGTCGACGGCAGGAGGTGTGGCGTGCGGGGCCCGGTCCCGATTCCTCGGCTGTTCGCTGCCATGAGCCCACTCCTCTCCGTGACCGCACGAAGAGGCTCCCGTGATCGGGAGGCGGCCGACAGGGACGTTCCGTCCCAGTTCTGCGGCGTTAACCTGCGACGCCGAGGATCGTCGCCAACTTCCGCAGACCCGGCGGCCTGGCCGGGCCGGCCCACAGGTCGGCGACGACGGAGACCGCCAGCGTGTGGTGTCGCAACCAACCCGGTGCGGCCCGTTGCAGTTTCTCCAGCGACGCCACCGCTCCCGCAGCATCGCCCAGGTCGGTGTAGGCCCGTGCCACGTCCAGGAGCAGCCACGTTCGCCACGACAAAGGCGTGTCGGCGCTGAGCCGGGTTGTGCGGGCCAGGGCCAGTGCCTCCTCGGGGCGGGCGTGTTGGACCGCCAGCCGCACTCGTTCGATCCGGACGGACGAACGGCTGAACACACTCACCATGCGGCCGTCGGCGGGGGCCGCCATGCGTGCGAGGCGGGCCGTTGCCTTCTCGGCCGTGAGCATCATGTCGGCCGCACCGTCGTAGTCACCGCCGCGGGCGGTGCTGGTCGCTGCCGACATCACCAGGCCGCCCCATACCCGCAGGCTTTCCGCGCTCGCCACATGCTCCCGTTCCACGGTCTCGGCAGCGCGGACGGCCAAGCCCTGAGCATCGTCGAGCCGGTTCTGCCGCTGATAGGCCCACGCCACCGAGTTGCAGACCATGCCTGACAACAGTGGGTCCTCCGAGGCGTCGGCGGCAGCGATCGCCCGCTCCAGGCTGGAGAGGCCGAGATCCGTCTTCCCCAAACGGATGGAGAGGTGCCCGCCCAGTTGCAGCGCCTTGCCGAGGGCGTGCTGCCCTTGCCGCCGACTGTCGCCCGGCCCGACAGCGGCAGCCAGCCTGGCATCGGCGACGATCTCAGGAAGAACTGCCATCACCCGACCGAAGTCCGCACGGTGGTAGAGGCTCCACGCCTCCGCGATCTCGGCCCGCAGCATCGGCAGCGAGAGGCGATCGGCACCGTCCGCCGGAACCGGAGGTGCGAACAGCGGCGGCATGATCGCCCGTCGCACGGCGACCAGTTCGGGCGGTTCGGCGTCACCTGTCGACGGCACCGCCGGAGGATCGCCGAGAAGTGCGGTCAGCTCCACGTTCAGACCCCGGGCCAGGGCGTGGAGTGTGGGCAGGCGCGCCGAGTGTTTGCGTTGTTGCTCCAACTTCCGCACCACATCGACGGATACGCCGGATGCCTCGGCCAAGCCCTCTTGCGTCAGCTCCGCCAGGCGGCGCAGGTGTGCCAGCCGGTCCCCAAGGTGATCGCTCGCCATGCGTGCGACAGTACGCCGCTGCACGGTGCCCAACCAGAACGGCCGGCAGGCGGTCATGACCCGCCGCACTCGACCTGCCGCGCGACGCGGAGATCACCGAAATCACGGTCCGCCCCGGCCAGTAGCCGGGGGCCCGGGCCTGCGGTCCACTGGAGGGGCGGGGGCCGGCGTCGCGGCCCCACCGGGTGAGGAGCGCGGTCGCATGCCGGTGATCAGGGTGAACGGGGTCGGGCTCTACTACGAGCTGGCGGGGGCCGGGGATCCGCTGGTGCTGGTCCACGGGTCCTGGAGCGACCACGGGACGTGGGCCGCCGTGCTGCCCGCGCTCGCCGAGCGGTACCGGGTGCTGGTCTACGACCGGCGAGGGCACAGCCGGAGCGAACGCCCCGCGGGGCAGGGGACGCGGACCGAGGACGAGCAGGATCTCGCCGCGCTGACGGAGGCGCTCGACCTGGCGCCGACGCACGTGGTGGGCAGCTCCTTCGGAGGCTCGACGGCGCTGGGGTTGGCGGCGCGGCGCCCCGAGCTGTTCCGGAGCATCGCGGTGCACGAGCCTCCGCTGATGGGGATCGTGGGGGAGGACCCCGATCTGGAACCCCTGGTGCGGGCGATGGCGGAGAAGCTGGAGTCCGTGTTCGCGCACCTGCGCGCGGGCGAGGACCTCGCGGGCGCGCGGCAGTTCGTCGAGGAGGTCGCCTTCGGGCCGGGCGTCTGGGACCAGCTCCCGGAAGAGCTCCGGGAGACCGTTCTCGCCAACGCCCCCACCTTCCTCGACGAACAGGCAGACCCTGGTTGGTCGTTCGTCGATCTCGCCGGACTGTCCGGCTACCCCGGCCCCGCCCTGCTGACCAACGGCACCGAGAGCCCGCCGTGGTTCGCGGCGATCATCTCCCGCCTCGCCGAGACCCTGCCCCGGGCCGAGGTCGCGACCTTCCGGGGCGCCGGCCACGTCCCGCACGTGTCGCACCCCGAGGAGTACGTGCGCAGTCTGACCGGCTTCCTCGATGCCGCCTGAGGGCAACGCTGCGTAGGCTCTGTCCCGTGACTGACGTGGACGTTTTCGGAGAGCTGGCCGGGGCCGCAACCGGGGTGGGGTCGATGCCCGGCGGGGATGTGCGGGACATGGTCCGGGGGGTGATGGCCGAGCTGGAACAGCTGCCGCACCTGCCGGAGCTGCCCGGGCGCGGGCCCGGGGCCGACATGATCGGGCGGGGTGCGGGGCTGCTGACCGAGCTGTTCGTGCAGACCGAGCCGAGCGGGTGGCGCTTCACCGACCACCCGGGGCGGGACACCAAGCGGGCCCGGTCCTGGCTGGGGGAGGACCTGGACGCGCTGGAGGAGTACACCCAGGGCTACCGGGGACTGCTGAAGATCCAGGCCGTCGGACCGTGGACGCTCGCCGGGACGATCGAGCTCAGGCACGGCGAGAAGGCGCTCAGCGACGCGGGCGCCTGCCGGGACATCGCGGATTCGCTGACCGAGGGCCTGCGCCGCCACCTGGAGGACGTCCGCCGCCGGGTGCCGGGAGCGACGATCGTGCTGCAGCTGGACGAGCCGCTGCTGCCCGCCGTCCTCGCCGGCTCGGTGAAGACCGCCAGCGGGTTCCAGCGGCTGCGCGCCGTCGACCGCCAGCGCGCCGAGCAGACGCTGCGCGAGGTGATCCGCGGCGTGGACACGCCCGTGGTGGTGCACAGTTGTGCGCCGAAGGTGCCGATCCCGCTGCTGCGCCGGGCCGGAGTGGCCGGCATCAGCCTGGACTTCGCTCTCCTGACGGAGCGTGACGACGACGACCTGGGCGAGGCGGTCGAGGGCGGGACGCTGATCCTCGCCGGTGTGGTGCCGTCCGGCGACGTCACTGCGGTTCAATCAAATGCAGTGTCGGACCCGGCCGGTAGTGTCCAGGGCGTCAGGACGTTGTGGCGCAGGCTGGGGCTGGCCCCGGAGCTCCTGGGCCGCCGGGTCGTGGTGACGCCGACGTGCGGGCTGGCGGGGGCGTCCCCGGCGTATGCCCGGCGGGCGTTGGCACAGGCCGTGAAGGCGGCGCGGAGCCTGGTGGACAACCCGGAGTGACGAGCGAGGAGGGCCCGGTGGCGGCTGCGGTGGAGGGCTGGGAGGACATCCCGGCGGAGGTGCGGACCCGGCACGCCGAACTGGCGACCGAGATCGAGGAGCACCGTTCCCGGTACTACGAGCTGGACGCGCCGACCGTCAGCGACGCCGAATTCGACCGTCTGATGCGCGAGTTGGAGGCGATGGAGGCCGAGCACCCGGCCCTGGTGACGCCCGACTCGCCGACCCAGAAGGTCGGCGGCGCGCCGACCGTGCTGTTCGCGCCGGTTGAGCACCGGGAGCGGCTGCTCAGCCTGGACAACGCGATGGACGCCGACGAACTCGCCGCCTGGGCCGAGCGCGTCGCCACCGAGCTCTCCGGCATCGACTACCACTACCTGTGCGAGCTGAAGGTCGACGGCCTGGCCGTCAACCTGACGTACGAGAACGGCGTGCTGGTGCAGGCCGCCACCCGCGGCGACGGCCGGGTCGGCGAGGACATCACCGCCAACGTCCGCACCATCAAGGAGATCCCGCACCGGCTCAAGGGCGACGACATCCCGGCGCTGGTGGAGATCCGCGGCGAGGTGTACTTCCCCACCGAGGAGTTCGACGCGCTGAACGCCTCCTTCGCCGAGGAGAACGAGCGCCGCCGGCAGGAGAACCAGGAGCGCGCCGAGGAGGGCAAGCGGCCGCGGGCGATGATCCGGCTGTTCATGAACCCCCGCAACGCCGCCGCCGGTTCGCTCCGCCAGAAGGACCCGCTGGTCACCGCCTCCCGCCCGCTGCGGATGGTGGTGCACGGCATCGGCGCCCGGGTCGGCTTCGACATCGACTGCCAGTCGCACGCCTACCGGCTGCTGCACGACTGGGGCCTGCCGACGGCCAAGCACAACAAGGTGGTCGGCTCGCTCGACGAAGTGCGGGCGTTCATCGCGTACTTCGGCGAGCAGCGGCACTCCGTCGAGCACGAGATCGACGGCGTGGTCGTCAAGGTCGACGAGATCGCCCTGCAGGGCCGGCTCGGTTCGACCTCCAAGTCGCCGCGTTGGGCGATCGCCTGGAAGTACCCGCCGGAGGAGGTCACCGGCAAGCTCGCCGAGATCAAGATCGGCATCGGCCGCACCGGCCGCGCCACCCCGTACGCGGTGCTGGCCGAGCCGGTGAAGGTGGCCGGCTCGATGGTGCAGTACGCGACGCTGCACAACCAGCAGATCGTCAAGGCCAAGGACGTGCTGCTCGGCGACACCATCGTGCTGCGCAAGGCCGGCGACGTGATCCCGGAGATCCTCGGCCCGGTCTACGACCTGCGCGACGGCACCGAGCGGGCGTTCGAGATGCCCACCCACTGCCCGGAGTGCGGCGGAGAGCTGCGCCCGATGTCCGAGGGCGACATCGACCTGCGCTGCCCGAACGCCCAGCACTGCCCGGCGCAGATCCGCGAGCGGATCGCGTTCCTCGGCGGCCGCCAGTGCCTGGACATCGAGGGCCTGGGCTACGTCGCGGCCACCGCGCTCACCCAGCCGCTGGAACCCGCCGACCCGCCGGTCAAGGACGAGGGCGACATCTTCGACCTGACCGAGGACCAGCTGCTGCCGATCAAGGTGCTGGTGCGCGACCCGAAGACCGGCATGCCCAAGCTGGACGACAAGACCGGCAAGGAGAAGAAGGTGTCCTTCTTCGCCACCACCGCCGGCGCCCCGAAGAAGAACACCGGCGTGCTGCTGGACAACCTGCGCGCCGCCAGGGACCGCCCGCTGTGGCGGTTCCTGAACGGCCTGTCGATCCGTCACGTCGGCCCGGTCGCCGCGCAGGAGCTGGCCCGCGAATTCCGCGACCTGGACCGGATCTTCGCCGCCGACGAGACCGAACTCGCCGCCGTCGAGGGCGTCGGGCCGACCATCGCCCGGGCCATCAAGGAGTGGCACGCCGAGGAGTGGCACCGCGAGATCCTCCGCAAGTGGCGCGACGCGGGCGTGCAGTTCACCGAGGAGGCCGGCGAGGAGCCGGGCGAACGCCCGCTGGAGGGGCTGACGGTGGTGGTCACCGGCACCCTCGCCGGGCACACCCGGGACGGCGCGAAGGAGGCGCTGACCTCGCGCGGCGCGAAGGTGACCGGATCGGTGTCGAAGAAGACCCACTTCGTGGTGGTCGGCGACAACCCCGGCGGTAAGTACGACAAAGCGGTGCAGCTCGGTGTCCCGGTGCTCGACGACGCCGGCTTCGAGGTGCTGCTGACGGAGGGCGCGGACGCCGCCCGGCGGCATCTGGGACTGGCCGTCGAGGGCGAGGGCAGCGGCGAGGACGGCAGCGAGGGCGGCGGCGACGCGGGCGGCTCGGCCGGTGGGGAAAATGCCGGAGAAGTACCGGAGGAGCAGGTTTCCTGACAGGTCGTTACCGTCCTGATGCCGGACCGGTCGGGTGTTCGAGAGTGAAATCGGGCATTGTGTCACTGAGCAGCGCGCGGATATGACGTCGCGCTCGGAGGTGACCGGAAAGTGCGCCCCTGCGGCGGACCCCGGCTTACCCTGGGCGCTACGAACTGTCAGCAGGAGTGTGTGGCACCGGTTCTGCCGGAGCCCCGGGGACACGCCCTCGTCTGACGTCCACCGGCACCCCGAGGAGAGGGGTGCCTCACCGTGAGGCGGCCCAGCGGGGGCGGGCCCGACGGAGGACTGGGCTTATGGATCGTACGACCGGCGGCGCGCCCACACGCCCGCCGCAGGGGATGGCGGGGGCGGTGCTGCTGTTCGGCGTCCTGCTGGCCGGCGCCGCGCCGCTGATCCCGTTGGCCGTCCTGGTGTACCGCTACGAACCCGAGCTGCTCCCGCTGTTCGCGGTTCCGCTGGCCGTACTGGTCGCCGCCTGGCGGATCGCCCGGGACCGCGCCAGGGACCAGCTCACCGACCCGCTCACCGACCTGCCCAACCGGCAGGCCCTGCTGATCGCCACCCAGGAGGCGCTGGCCGCGCACGAGGGCGAACCCGACTACAGCGTCGGTCTGATCCTGCTCGACCTGGACCGCTTCCGGTCGCTGAACGACGCCCTCGGGCACACCGCAGGCGACCGGCTGCTGGTGCACATCGCCCGCCGCCTGCACCGCGCGCTGCGCTCCGGCACCGGCCTGGTGCCGAACCAGGAGACCACCGTGCTGCCCCCGCAGGTGCGCCGCCGCAGCGAACGCCCGGTGGTCGCCCGGATGGGCGGCGACGAGTTCGCGGTGCTGCTCCCCGGCGTCGGCAGTCCCGAGCTGCTGGAGCGGATCGCGCAGGGGCTGATCGCCGAACTCGCCGCCCCGATCCGGCTGGACGGGCTGCTGCTGGTGCTGGAGGCCAGCGCCGGGGTCTGTGTGCACCCGACGCACGCGCAGGACGCAGAATCGCTTCTGCGCCGGGCGGACGTGGCGATGGGCCACGCCCAGCACAGCCGCAGCGGCGTCGAACTGTACGACGAGGCACGGGACTTGGACACGCCGTACCGGATCGGCCTGCTCGGCGACCTGCGGCGGGCGCTGGAGATGAACGAGGTCGCGCTGCACTACCAGCCGAAGGTCGCCTTCGACGGCCGGGTCGTGGGCCTGGAGGCGCTGGTGCGCTGGGAGCGGCCCGGACAGGGCCGGGTCGCCCCCGACGAGTTCATCAGCCTCGCCGAATCCTCCGGGCTGATGCCGCGGCTCACCGACTACGTCCTGGAGAGCGCCGTCGGCCAGATCGCCCGCTGGCGCAACCAGGGCCTGATGGTGCCGGTCGCCGTCAACGTCTCGCCGCGCGACGTCCTCAACCCCGGCTTCGCCGCCCGGGTCGCCGGCCACCTCACCCGCCACCAGGTCCCCGCCGAGGCGCTCCAACTGGAGATCACCGAGCGGCTGCTGCTCGACGACAGCCGGCGCGCCGCCGACACGCTGGCCGAACTGCGCCGCTACGGCGTGCGGATGTCACTGGACGACTTCGGCACCGGGCACTCCTCGCTGGTGCGGCTGCGCAGCCTTCCGGTCGGCGAGCTGAAGATCGACCGCTCGTTCGTCTCGCGGATGGTCGCCGACGACCACGACGCGGCGGTGGTGCGCTGCTCGGTGGAGCTGGCGCACTCGCTGGGGCTGACGGTGGTGGCCGAGGGCGTCGAGGACGACGAGACGTGGGAGCGCTTGCACGACCTCGGGGTCGACGCGGTGCAGGGGTGGCTGGTGTCGGCCGCGCTGCCCCCCGATCAGGCCACGGCGTGGCTGCAGGTGCGGCAGACCGGTGCCGCGCCGGTGGAGTCGCTGCCGCGATAACGCTTTCACGGGGTCCGCCCGGGGAGGAGATTCCGTCCTCGGGCGGACCTTTCCACGCCCGCGCGGTTGCGCGCGCGGGTCCCCGCGCCCCTGAAGGGGCACATAGGATGGCCCCCAAGACCAAAAAGGGACGGGTGTGCCCAAGGCCGCCCGGTCCACCAGAACTCACCTTTGAGGATCGCTGCATGCCTGGCATCACGCGCGAGGAGGTCGCCCACCTCGCCCGGCTGTCGCGTCTGGAGTTGCAGGCGGAGGAGTTGGACCACTTCGCCGAGCAGCTCGACGTGATCATCGGCGCGGTCGCCCGCGTTTCCGAGGTCGCGGGGCAGGACGTCCCGCCGACCTCCCACCCGCTCCCGCTGAGCAACGTCATGCGGGCGGACGAGGTGCGACAGTCGCTGACCCCGGAGCAGGCGCTGTCCGGCGCCCCGGCGAGTGAGGACCAGCGTTTCCGCGTGCCGCAGATCCTCGGGGAGGACTGACCGAGATGACCGACCTGATCAAGTACACGGCCGCCGAGACGGCCTCCGCGATCGCCAAGGGCGAGGTCTCGGCCGTCGAGGTCGCGCAGGCCCACCTGGACCGCATCAACGCCGTCGACAAGAAGGTCAACGCCTTCCTGCACGTCGACAGCGAGGGCGCGCTGGCCGCCGCCCGCAAGGTCGACGACAAGCGCGCCAAGGGCGAGCAGCTCAGCCCGCTGGCCGGCGTGCCGCTGGCGCTGAAGGACGTCTTCACCACCAAGGGCATCCCGACCACCTGTGGTTCGAAGATGCTCGAAGGCTGGATCCCGCCCTACGACGCCACCCTGACGCGGCGTCTGAAGGACGCGGACGTCGTCATCCTCGGCAAGACCAACATGGACGAGTTCGCGATGGGCTCCTCCACCGAGAACTCGGCGTACGGCCCGACCGGCAACCCGTGGGACCTCACCCGGATCCCCGGCGGCTCCGGCGGCGGCTCCGCGGCGGCGCTCGCCGCGTTCGAGGCCCCGCTGGCCATCGGCACCGACACCGGCGGCTCGATCCGCCAGCCCGGCGCCGTCACCGGCACCGTCGGCGTCAAGCCGACCTACGGTTCGGTGTCCCGCTACGGCCTGGTCGCCTTCTCGTCCTCGCTCGACCAGGGCGGCCCGTGCGCCCGCACCGTGCTGGACGCGGCGCTGCTGCACGAGGCCATCGCCGGCCACGACCCGCTGGACTCCACCTCGATCGACGCGCCGGTCCCGGCCGTGGTCGAGGCCGCGAAGATGCGCGACATCCGCGGCATGCGGATCGGCATCGTCAAGGAGTTCGCGGGCGAGGGCTACCAGGCCGGCGTCATGCAGCGCTTCAACGAGTCGGTGGAGCTGCTGCGCGAGCTGGGCGCCGAGGTCGTCGAGGTCTCCTGCCCGTCGTTCACGCTGGCGCTGCCCGCGTACTACCTGATCGCGCCGTCCGAGTGCTCCTCGAACCTCGCCCGGTTCGACGCCATGCGCTACGGCCTGCGGGTCGGCGACGACGGCACCCGCTCCGCCGAGCAGGTCACCGCGCTGACCCGCGAGGCCGGCTTCGGCGACGAGGTCAAGCGCCGCATCATCCTAGGCACCTACGCGCTGTCCTCGGGCTACTACGACGCCTACTACGGCTCGGCGCAGAAGGTCCGGACGCTGATCTCCCGGGACTTCGACGCCGCGTTCGCCGGCGTGGACGTGCTGATCTCCCCGACCACGCCGACCACCGCGTTCCCGATCGGCGAGCGGGCGGACGACCCGATGGCGATGTACCTCGCCGACCTGTGCACCATTCCCTCGAACCTGGCGGGCAACGCGGCCATGTCGCTGCCCTGCGGTCTCGCCCCGGAGGACAATCTCCCGGTCGGCCTGCAGATCATCGCCCCCGCGATGGCGGACGACCGCCTCTACCGCGTGGGCGGCGCCGTCGAGGCCGCGCTCAACGACAAGTGGGGTCACACCCTGCTGGAGGAGGCACCGGCACTGTGAGCAAGATCGAGAAGGCCAAGGGCTGGAAGCACTCGAAGCCCGGCCTGTGGCTGTCCATCGGCACCGGCGCGTTCGGGGCGATCTCCATCGCCAAGGACATCCGCGGCGCCCGTGAGGACAACGACACCCTCAAGCTGATCAACGCCCTGGTCGGCGCCGCCGCCCTGGTCACCGGCACCGCGCTCCTCGTCCGCGAGCTCAAGCGGCTCGGCGACGACGACGTCCTGCTCGGCTGAACCTCCCATGACTGAAGAAGGGACGCTGTGAGCGTCATGAGCCTGGTCTCCTACGAGGAGGCACTCGCCTCGTACGACCCGGTGATGGGCCTTGAGGTCCACGTCGAGCTGGGTACCAAGACCAAGATGTTCTGCGGCTGCTCCACCGAGCTGGGCGCGGAACCGAACTCGCAGACCTGCCCGACCTGCCTCGGCCTGCCCGGCTCGCTGCCGGTGGTCAACGCGGTCGGCGTGGAGTCCGCGATCCGGATCGGTCTCGCGCTGAACTGCGAGATCGCGGAGTGGTGCCGGTTCGCCCGGAAGAACTACTTCTACCCGGACATGCCGAAGAACTTCCAGACCAGCCAGTACGACGAGCCGATCGCCTTCAACGGCTACCTCGACGTGCAGCTGGAGGACGGCGAGGTCTTCCGGGTGGAGATCGAGCGCGCCCACATGGAGGAGGACACCGGCAAGTCCACCCACATCGGCGGCGCCACCGGCCGCATCCACGGCGCCGAGTACTCGCTGCTCGACTACAACCGGGCCGGCATCCCGCTGATCGAGATCGTCACCAAGCCGATCGAGGGCGCGGGCCACCGGGCCCCCGAGGTCGCCAAGGCGTACGTCGCCGAGCTGCGCGAGCTGATCAAGGCGCTGGGCGTCTCCGAGGCCCGGATGGACAAGGGCCAGATGCGCTGCGACGTCAACCTGTCGCTGCGCCCCAACGGCACCGAGAAGTTCGGCACCCGCAGCGAGACCAAGAACGTCAACTCGCTGCGCAGCGTCGAGCGGGCCGCCCGGTTCGAGATCATGCGGCACGCCACCGTCCTCACCGACGGCGGGACGATCATCCAGGAGACCCGCCACTTCCACGAGGAGGACGGCTCCACCACCTCCGGCCGGATCAAGGACAACGCCGAGGACTACCGGTACTTCCCGGAGCCCGACCTCGTCCCCGTCGCCCCCGCCCGCGAGTGGGTCGAGGAGCTGCGCGCCGGTCTGCCGGAGCTGCCGCGGGTCCGCCGGGCCCGGCTGCAGGCCGAGTGGGGCCTGAACGACCAGGACATGCAGTCGGTGCTCAACGCCGGTGCGGTGGAGTCGATTTCGGAGACCATCGCGGCCGGCGCCCCCGCCGACCAGGCCCGCAAGTGGTGGATGGGCGAGCTGGCGCGGCGCGCCAACGAGACCGGCACCGAGCTGTCCGAGCAGCCGATCACCCCGGCCCAGGTGGCCCGGGTCTGCGCGTTGGTCGCCGAGGGCAAGCTGAACGACAAGCTGGCCCGCCAGGTCATCGAGGGCGTCCTCGCCGGCGAGGGCGAGCCGGACCAGGTCGTCGAGAAGCGCGGCCTCGCCGTGGTCTCCGACGACTCGGCGCTCGGCGCGGCCGTCGACCAGGCGATCGCCGACAACCCCGACGTCGCCGCGAAGATCCGCGACGGCAAGGTGCAGGCGGTCGGCGCGCTGGTCGGCGCGGTCATGAAGGCCACCCGTGGCCAGGCCGACGCGGCGAAGGTGAAGGACCTGATCCTGGAGAAGCTGGCCTGAGTGTGCCGGTGCTCCGCACGGTGCCCGTCCCCGCGGTGGGGGCGGGCACCGTCGTTTTGAGAAGAGAAACCCCATGAGGATCCTGGTCACCGGCGGCGCGGGCTTCATCGGCTCGCACTACGTCCGGACGCTGCTCGCGGACGGCTACCCCGGCCTGCGCGGCGCCCGCGTCACCGTGCTGGACAAGCTGACGTACGCGGGCAACCGGGAGAACCTGCCGGCCTCCCACCCCCGGCTGGAGTTCGTGCACGGCGACATCGGCGACGCCGACCTGCTGCGCCGACTGACGCCCGGTCACGACGCCGTGGTGCACTTCGCCGCCGAGTCGCACGTGGACCGCTCGCTGGAGTCGGCCGCCGAGTTCGTCCGCACCAACGTCGGCGGCACCCAGAACGTCCTGGAGGCCGCGCTGCGCTCCGGCGTCGAGCGGGTGGTGCACGTCTCCACCGACGAGGTGTACGGCACCATCGACCAGGGCTCCTGGACCGAGGAGCGCCCGCTGCTGCCCAACTCCCCGTACGCCGCCTCCAAGGCCGGCGCCGACCTGCTCGCCCGCGCCTACTGGCGCAGCCACGGCCTGAACGTGTCGATCACCCGCTGCTCCAACAACTACGGCCCGTACCAGCACCCAGAGAAGCTCGTCCCGCTGTTCATCACCAACCTGCTGGAGGGCCTGCCGCTCCCGCTGTACGGCGAGGGCGCCAACATCCGCGAGTGGCTGCACGTGGACGACCACTGCCGGGCGATCCAACTGGTGCTCGACGGCGGCCGGGCCGGCGAGGTCTACAACGTGGGCGGCGGCAACGAGCGGACCAACCGGCAGATCACCGCACTCCTGCTGGACCACCTCGGCGCGGACTGGAGCGCGGTGCGCAAGGTCGCCGACCGCAAGGGCCACGACCTGCGGTACGCGCTGGACGAGACGAAGATCCGCGAGGAGCTCGGCTACCGGCCGCGGATCCCGTTCGAACAGGGACTGGCCGAGACCGTCGACTGGTACCGCGACAACCCGGGCTGGTGGAAGGCCGTCAAGCGGCGGGCGCACTGAGGGGCCGTCGGGAGAGGCGGGCCGGGTGGGCTCCGGCATCGCCACCGGCCAAGCCCCGTACGGTGATTGGCGTAGTCGGGGAGTGGTCCGCAGGGGGTCGCGCAGGGGGGTCGGTCTGGGCCGAACGGGCGACACCGTCGCGAAGGGCCCCCGCCCGACCTGCCAATCATTACGCTGAGTGGAGACAGCGTGCCGGTGCGTGACCGGATTGGTGTAGGGTCCGGAGCGGGAACACCGGTACGGCCATGGGCCGGAGGGGGAGATGTCGATTGAACTCCACCGAATCGGTGCCGCCTGCCCGCCCCGCCCTGCGCCGGCTGACGGCCGTGCTGCTCGCGGTGCTCTGCGCCGGCTACGCGGTGGGTGCCGGGTTCGGCTGGGGATCGTGCGAACTCGCCCTGGTGATGGGCGACTTCGGCCTCGCCGCAGCGGCCCTCGCGGCCGCCCTGTCCTGCCTCGCGCACGGCATCGCGGTCGGCGGCCACACCCGTCCGGCCTGGCTGCTGTTCGGCCTCTCCTCGGCGGTGGTGGCGTTCGGCAACGGCGTCTGGGGCTGGTACGAGGTGGTGCTCGGCCGACCGCTGCCGCCGGACTCCGCCGCCGACTACCCGTTCCTGCTGTTCGCCCCGCTCGCCATCACCGGCCTGCTGGTGCTCGCCCAGCGCCCGCGCAACCCGGCCGGCTGGCTCTGCCTGGTGCTGGACGCCTGGCTGGTGGCCGGCTCGCTGTTCACCCTCAGCTGGAGCCTGGCGCTCGGCCGGGTCGCCGCCGGCGACGGTGACGACCCGCTGAAGCTCGCCCTCGGCCTCGGCTACCCGGTGCTGGACATCCTGCTGGTCAGCCTGGTGGTCGGCCTCAACGTCCGTGGCCGGGACCGCAATCGGGCCGCCGTGCACACCGCGATGATCGGCCTCGCCGTCACCGTGGTGTGCGACGCGCTGTTCACCACCCCGCAGTTCCACAGCGACTACCACTCCGGCGAGTTGCTGGACGCCGGCTGGTTCGCCGGCTCCCTGCTGCTCGCCTGGGCCCCCTGGTCGCACACCCGCCGCCCCAGCCGCGAACACCCCTCCACCCAGGGCGTGCCGCGCCGCCGGGTCGCCTCCACCTTCAGCGCGCTGACGCCCTACGCCGCCGCCGCGGTCTGCACCGCCGGAATCCTCTACAACGCGCTCGGCGGCCGCCCGCTGGACCGGGTGATGCTCGCCGCCGCCAGCACCGTCGGACTGGCTCTGATCATCCGTCAGGGCGTCATGCTGCTCGACAACCTCTCGCTGGCCCAGGAACTCTCCACCAAGGAAGCCCACTTCCGCTCCCTGGTGCAGGGCTCCAGCGACGTCATCATGATCGCCGGGCCGTCCGGCGCGCTGTCCTACGTCAGCCCCGCCGCGCTGCGGGTCTACAACCGCGACCCGGAGGACCTGGTCGGCGGCAACCTGCTCAACCTGGTCCACCCCGAGGACGTCGACCGGGTGCTCGCCGAGGTGCGCCGCATCCTGGCCCGCGCCCGCGGCGCCCGGTTCCACAACGGCGAACCCTCCGCCCGGGTGGAGTGCCGGATCCGCTCCGGCGAGGGGGACTGGCTGCACGTCGAATCCACCGTCAACCCGTACCGCGACGGCCTGATCCTGAACAGCCGCGACATCACCGAACGGGTGCGCCTGCAGGCCCAGTTGCAGCACAACGCGTTCCACGACCCGCTCACCGACCTGCCCAACCGCGCACTGTTCGCGCACCGCGTCCGGGCCGCGCTCTCCGCGCAGGCCCCGGCCGGCACCGCCGTCGCCGTGCTCTTCCTCGACCTGGACGGCTTCAAGGCCGTCAACGACACCGCGGGCCACCAGGTCGGCGACGAACTCCTGGTCCAGGCCGCCCGCCGGCTGCAGACCGCCGTCCGCGCCGAGGACACCGTCGCCCGGTTCGGCGGCGACGAGTTCGCCGTCCTGGTCCGCGGCCGGCTCGGCCACCCGCAGGTCCGCGACCTCGCCGAACGCATCCGCGGCGCGCTCTCCGAGCCGTACTGGATCGCCGGCGGCGAACTCGGCGTCGCCGCCTCGATCGGCATCGCGTTCGGCCCCGACGCCCCGCTGCCCGTCCCCGAACTCCTCCCCGGCGAGGACGAGGACGCCCACGCCCGCACCGTCGAGAGCCGGGCCGCGGGCGCCGCCGACGAACTGCTGCGCAACGCCGACCTGGCGATGTACCAGGCCAAGTCGCGCGGCAAGGGCCGGGTGGTGCTCTACACCCCGGCGATGCGCGCCGAACTCGACCGGCGCGGCGAGTTGGAGGAACGGCTGCGCGCCGCCGTCCGCGAAGGCTCCTTCGCGCTGCTCCACCAGCCCGTGGTCGAACTGGTCGGCGGCCGGCTCACCGGCGTCGAGGCACAGGCCCGCTGGCGCTCCGCCGAAGGCATGCTGCTCACCCCCGCCGAGTTCCTGCGCACCGCCGACACCGGCGACGGCGCCACCCGGTTCGCCCGCTGGCTGGTCACCGAGGCGGTCGCCGCCGCCGCCCGCCGCCGCGCCGACGGCCCCGCCGCCCCACCCGTCCCGGTCACCGTCCGACTCGCCGCCGAACGGCTCTGCGCGCCCGGCATGTACGAGACCCTGGCCGGCGCGCTGCGCGACACCGAACTGCCGCCCGACCTGCTCGTCCTGGAGGTCTCCCGGATGGGCCCGGACGCGCTGGCCGACGAACTCGGCCGCCGGCTGGCCGCGTTCAGACGACTGGGGGTGTCCACCGCGCTCGCCGGATTCGGCACCGGCGGCGGCTCGCTCGGCGTGCTCGCCCGGATGCCGTTCGACGCGCTCAAACTCGACCGCAGCCTGGTCCAGGACATCGCCGACTCCACCCTCACCCGGGCGCTGGCCGGCCACGCCCTGCGGCTCGGCCGCGACCTCGGCCTGGTCACCGGCGCCGACGGCGTCGACCACCCCCGGCAGGTCGCCGTGCTCCAGGAACTCGGCTGCCGCCGCGGCCAGGGCCTGGCCTTCGACCGCCCGCTCGACGAACTGCGGCTGCGCCGCGCCCTGCTGCGCCGCGGCTACCCCGTCCCGCGCCCCGGCCAGGGCCACCCCGGCCGACGCCCGCTGCTCACCCCGGAACCGCGTTCGGGCGGCCTGGCGGAGGCCTCGGCGGGCCGCGCCGGACACCTCCACGGGGGCCTTGAGCTGCCACAACGGCATGCCGTCGGGGGTCCGATCGGCGGACCGAATGGTGAGACGTCGGTCCCACCAGCTTGACACCCACCGCCGCGTGGGAGGAAGGTCGGTGCCATGACCACCCGAATTCTCGTACTTGGCGGGCGCGTCGGCTGAAAGCCCAGCCTGACGCGCCTCCCCCTCGCATGCCCTTGGCACGAGGGGTTTTTTGTTGCACGAATCCGGGCCGGCCATCGCAGGAACCCTGGCCTCAAACCCCCGAAATCCGGACGATCGAGGCACCGCCGGAGACCGCCCGGGCAGCCACCGCCGCCCGGGCCGGCGCCACCCCGAGCAGAACCCGAGAAGAGACAGGCAGATGACTGAGCACGCCGCAACCCCCCGCCGCGGGGACCACCCGGCCGCCCACGCTCCGGGTCAGCAGACCATCGAGACCATGACCGGCGCGCAGTCGCTCATCCGCTCGCTCGAAGCCGTCGGGGCCGACACGGTCTTCGGCATTCCGGGCGGCGCGATCCTCCCGGCGTACGACCCGCTGATGGACTCCAGCAAGGTCCGCCACATCCTGGTCCGCCACGAGCAGGGCGCCGGCCACGCCGCGACCGGCTACGCGCAGGCCACCGGCCGGGTCGGCGTCTGCATGGCCACCTCGGGTCCCGGCGCCACCAACCTGGTCACCCCGATCGCCGACGCCTACATGGACTCCGTCCCGATGGTCGCCATCACCGGCCAGGTCGCCTCCAAGGCGATCGGCACGGACGCCTTCCAGGAGGCGGACATCTGCGGCATCACCATGCCGATCACCAAGCACAACTACCTGGTGACCGACCCTGCCGAGATCCCCCGCGTCATCGCCGAGGCCTTCCACATCGCCGCCACCGGCCGTCCCGGCCCGGTCCTGGTCGACATCGCCAAGGACGCCCTGCAGGCCACCACCACCTTCCGCTGGCCGGTCGAGGCCTCGCTGCCGGGCTACCGTCCGGTCACCAAGCCGCACGCCAAGCAGATCCGCGAGGCCGCCAAGCTGCTGGTCAACTCCAAGCGCCCGGTGCTGTACGTCGGCGGCGGCGTGCTGAAGGCCAACGCCGGCACCGAGCTGCGCATCCTGGCCGAGCTGACCGGCGCTCCCGTGGTCACCACGCTGATGGCGATCGGCGTCTTCCCGGACAGCCACCCGCAGCACCTGGGCATGCCCGGCATGCACGGCTCGGTCCCCGCCGTCACCGCGCTGCAGAAGTCCGACCTGCTGTTCACCCTGGGCGCCCGCTTCGACGACCGGGTCACCGGCAAGCTCGACTCGTTCGCCCCGAACGCCAAGGTCGTGCACGCCGACATCGACCCGGCCGAGATCGGCAAGAACCGCCCGGCGGACGTCCCGATCGTCGGCGACGCCCGCGAGGTGCTGGCCGACCTGATCGTCGCCGTCCAGGCCGAGTTCGACGCCGGACACCGCGGCGACTACGCGGACTGGTGGACCAAGCTCAACCACTGGAAGACGACCTACCCGATCGGCCACGAGCCCGCCCCGAACGGCATGCTGTCGCCGCAGCAGGTCATCGAGCGGATCGGCCAGTTGGTCGGCCCGGACGCCATCTACGCCGCGGGCGTCGGCCAGCACCAGATGTGGGCCAGCCAGTTCATCCAGTTCGAGAAGCCCGCGACCTGGCTGAACTCCGGCGGCGCCGGCACCATGGGCTACGCCGTCCCCGCCGCGATGGGCGCCAAGGCCGGCAAGCCGGACACCCCGGTGTGGGCGATCGACGGCGACGGCTGCTTCCAGATGACCAATCAGGAACTGACCACGTGCAGCCTGAACAACCTGCCGATCAAGGTCGCGGTCATCAACAACGGCTCGCTGGGCATGGTCCGCCAGTGGCAGACGCTGTTCTACAACCAGCGCTACTCCAACACCGTGCTGCACTCCGGGCCCGGCCACGACGGCATCGAGCAGCCCGCCCAGGGCACCCGGATCCCGGACTTCGTGATGCTGTCCGAGGCGATGGGCTGCGTCGGCCTGCGCTGCGAGCGACCCGAGGACCTGGACGCCGTCATCAAGCAGGCCATGGAGATCAACGACCGCCCGGTCGTCATCGACTTCATCGTCCACCAGGACGCGATGGTCTGGCCGATGGTCGCCGCCGGCACCAGCAACGACGAGATCCAGTTCGCCCGGGGCGTCCGCCCCGACTTCGGCGACGACCAGGACTGACGGACCAGAAAGCGATGACCACCATGTCCAAGCACACCCTGTCCGTCCTGGTCGAGAACAAGCCCGGCGTGCTCGCCCGGATCGCCGCGCTGTTCTCCCGCCGCGGGTTCAACATCGACTCGCTGGCGGTCGGCCCGACCGAGCACCCCGACATCTCCCGGATGACCATCGTGGTCAACGTCGAGGAGCTGCCGCTGGAGCAGGTCACCAAGCAGCTCAACAAGCTGGTCAACGTGATCAAGATCGTCGAGCTGGACCAGGCCCAGGCCGTCCAGCGCGAACTCGTCCTGGTGAAGGTCCGCGCCGACGCCGAGACCCGCTCGCAGGTCACCGAGATCGTCCAGCTGTTCCGCGCCAAGACCGTCGACGTGTCGCCCGACGCGGTGACCATCGAGGCGACCGGGTCCTCGGACAAGCTGGGGGCCATGCTGCGGATGCTGGAGCCTTACGGCATCAAGGAGTTGGTGCAGTCCGGCGTGGTCGCGATCGGTCGCGGCGCCCGCTCCATCACGGACCGCTCGCTGCGCGCGCTCGACCGCTCCGCCTGACGCCCGTCTTTCCCACCCGTCGCCCACCACCCTCGAAGGACGCGCTTCGCGCGCCGTATCAACACTTGAGCACCACCACCGAACCCCCGCCGGGTGCGCCTACGGTAGGAACCCCCGGCAACACCACCACGCAAGGAGATGTGCCCCCGTGGCCGAGCTGTTCTACGAAGACGACGCCGACCTGTCCATCATCCAGGGCCGCAAGGTCGCGGTCATCGGCTACGGCAGCCAGGGCCACGCCCACGCGCTGTCGCTGCGCGACTCGGGCGTCGACGTCCGGGTCGGCCTGCTGGAGGGCTCCAAGTCCCGTGCCGCCGCCCAGGAGGCCGGCCTGCGCGTGGTCACCCCGTCCGAGGCCGCGGCCGAGGCCGACGTCATCATGATCCTGGTGCCGGACCCGATCCAGGCCGACGTCTACAAGGAGGCCATCGAGCCGAACCTGAAGGCGGGCGACGCCCTGTTCTTCGGCCACGGCCTGAACATCCGCTTCGGCTTCATCCAGCCGCCGGCCGACGTCGACGTCTGCATGGTCGCCCCGAAGGGCCCGGGCCACCTGGTCCGCCGCCAGTACCAGGAGGGTCGCGGCGTCCCGTGCATCGTGGCCGTCGAGCAGGACGCCACCGGCAAGGCCTTCGAGCTGGCGCTGTCCTACGCCAAGGGCATCGGCGGCACCAAGGCCGGCGTCATCAAGACCACCTTCACCGAGGAGACCGAGACCGACCTGTTCGGTGAGCAGGCCGTCCTCTGCGGTGGCACCGCCGCCCTGGTCAAGGCCGGCTTCGAGACCCTGGTCGAGGCGGGCTACCAGCCCGAGATCGCCTACTTCGAGTGCCTCCACGAGCTGAAGCTGATCGTCGACCTGATGTACGAGGGCGGCCTGGAGAAGATGCGCTGGTCGGTCTCCGAGACCGCCGAGTGGGGCGACTACGTCACCGGCCCCCGCATCATCACCGCCGACACCAAGGCCGAGATGAAGAAGGTCCTCGCCGAGATCCAGGACGGCACCTTCGCCAACAACTGGATCGCCGAGTACAAGGCGGGCCTGCCGAAGTACAACGAGTACAAGAACGCGGACGCCGACCACCTGCTGGAGACCACCGGCAAGAAGCTGCGCAAGCTGATGTCCTGGGTGGACGAGAGCGCCTGATCGGCCTCATCCCCGTTGTACAACAAGGCTGTTCCCGTCCGGGTGATTTCGCCGGACGGGAGCAGTCCCCCCGGCGGCCCGCCGATAGACTCCCGAATTACGCGTCAGGCCCACAGCGTCGTGCGTCTAGCTACGCGACATGCCACCTTCCCCCGCCCTGCGCACGCCACCTCACGTGCCCTCCGCCCGGCGGGGTGAACCGGACATTTAAGGACACACTGTCGTGAGCACTGTGACACCTAAAAGCGCTGTCGTTCTGATCGCTGAAGAGCTCTCGCCCGCCACGGTCGACGCGCTGGGCCCCGACTTCGAGATCCGGCACTGCAACGGCGCGGACCGCGCCGAGCTGCTGACCGCGATCGCCGACGTGGACGCCATCCTGATCCGCTCCGCCACCAAGGTGGACGCCGAGGCGCTGGCCGCCGCGAAGAAGCTCAAGGTCGTCGCCCGCGCCGGTGTCGGCCTGGACAACGTGGACGTCGCCGCCTCCACCAAGGCCGGCGTGATGGTCGTCAACGCGCCGACCTCCAACATCGTCACCGCCGCCGAGCTCGCCTGTGGCCTGCTGATCTCGGTCGCCCGCAACATCGCGCCCGCCAACGCCGCGCTCAAGGACGGCGAGTGGAAGCGCAACAAGTACACCGGCGTCGAGCTCAGCGAGAAGACCCTCGGCGTGGTCGGCCTCGGCCGGATCGGCGTCCTGGTCGCGCAGCGGATGTCCGCGTTCGGCATGAAGATCGTCGCCTACGACCCCTACATCCAGGCCGCCCGCGCGGCCCAGATGGGCGTCAAGCTGCTCTCGCTCGAAGAGCTGCTGGAGGTCTCGGACTTCATCACCGTGCACCTGCCGAAGACCCCCGAGACCATCGGCCTGATCGGCGACGAGGCGCTGCACAAGGTCAAGCCGAGCGTGCGGATCGTCAACGCCGCCCGCGGCGGCATCGTCGACGAGGACGCGCTGCTGCGCGCCCTCCAGGAGGGCCGGGTCGCCGGCGCCGGCCTGGACGTCTACGCCAAGGAGCCGTGCACCGACTCCCCGCTGTTCGCCCTCGACAACGTGGTCGCCACCCCGCACCTGGGCGCCTCCACCGACGAGGCCCAGGAGAAGGCCGGCATCGCCGTCGCCAAGTCGGTGCGCCTCGCGCTGGCCGGCGAGCTGGTGCCGGACGCGGTCAACGTCCAGGGCGGCGTGATCGCCGAGGACGTCCGCCCGGGCCTGCCGCTGGCCGAGAAGCTCGGCCGGATCTTCACCGCGCTGGCCGGCGAGGTCGCCGTCCGCCTCGACGTCGAGGTCCGCGGCGAGATCACCCAGCACGACGTGAAGGTGCTCGAACTCTCCGCGCTGAAGGGCGTGTTCGAGGACGTCGTGGCCGAGACGGTGTCCTACGTCAACGCCCCGCTGTTCGCCCAGGAGCGTGGCGTCGAGGTCCGCCTCACCACCTCCAGCGAGTCGCCCGAGCACCGCAACGTGATCACCGTCCGCGGCACCCTGGCGAACGGCGAGGAGGTGTCGATCTCCGGCACCCTCTCCGGCCCGAAGCAGACCCAGAAGATCGTCGGCGTGGACGGCTTCGACGTGGACGTCGCGCTCACCGACCACATGGCGTTCTTCCACTACGAGGACCGCCCCGGCGTGGTCGGCACCCTCGGCCGCATCCTCGGCGACGCCGGCATCAACATCGCCGGCATGCAGGTCGCCCGCGACGGCGACAACGCGCTCGCCTCGATCACCGTGGACACCGAGGTCTCGCAGGAGGTCCTGACCGAGATCGCCGGCGCCATCGGTGCCCGCTTCGCCCGTTCGGTGAACCTCGGCTGACGCTCCCTCAGCACCCCCGAACGGCCCTTCCGACCTTGAGGCGGAAGGGCCGTTCGCATACCCGGGGTCGTCGTTGTCTCAGATAGTAGGAAATCCAAGTAATTCCGCGACAGTGCGGCCCACCCGCCGTACTGTGGAGTAGTCATACGATGCGCCACCCCCGCAACGCCGGGGCGCGTGGCCCGTGGACACGTACGCGGTGCGGCAGGCGACCCCTGCCAGGCGTACCTCTCCTCCTCCTCACCCTTTCGCGCGCTGCTGCGCCCCCGCACCAAGGAGCCCGGTATGCCTTTCGTCGCAGACCGCACCACCGCCCCCACCACGCCCTCCGCCACCGCCGCCGTCGGCCGGCGCCGGCGCCGCCGCGTCCAGGCCGACCCGCGCACCGCCGCCGCCCTGCAGCGCGCGCTCGACCGCCGCGACAACGGCGCGCCCGCCGAGGACTGAGCACCCGCGCCGCTGCGCCGCACGGGTGACTTACCGTCACCCATGCGGTGAACGGCCGGGTCCGGCCCGGCGGCGGCTCCTAGGTTGGGGCGGTGCGCACCGCCCTCGGCCTCCTCGCCACCCTCGCCCTGCTCGTCCCGACCGCACCCGCGGCAGCCGCCGTCCGGCCGCACGGGACGACCACTGTCCTACTCGAACTGGCCGCCGAGCCGGTCGCCACCGCCTGGCGGCGCGCCCAGGACGGCGCCCGGCGCGAACGCCGCACCCCCGACCAGACCCGGCGCGCGGCCGCCGCCGCCGGACGGGCGGGCCGGGAAGCCGCCGACCGCTCACTGGACACCCTCACCGCCGAACTGCGGCGCGCCGTCCCCGAGGCCCGTCCGCTCTACCGCACCCGCACCCTGGTCGGCGGGCTCGCCCTGCGGCTGCCCGCCGACCGGCTCCCGCGGCTGGCCGGCCTGCCCGGCGTGCGCGCCGTCCACCCCGTGACGCCCAAGCAGCCCACCAACGGCTACTCGGTGCCGCTCACCGGCGCCCCCACGGTGTGGGACGGGCCCGCCGGGCACACCGGTGAAGGCGTCAGGATCGGCATCGTCGACTCCGGCATCGACTACACCCACGCCGACTTCGGCGGCCCCGGCACCCCCGAGGCCTACCGCGCCGTCGACGGCGCCGCACCGCCGCCCGCCGGACTGTTCCCCAACGCCAAGGTGGTCGGCGGCAAGGACCTGGTCGGCGACGACTACGACCCCGACCCGACCTCCGAGCACTACCAGCCCACCCCGCACCCCGACGACAACCCGCTCGACTGCGCCGCCAACGGCCACGGCACCCACGTCGCCGGCACCGCCGCCGGCCTCGGCGTCACCACCGACGGCAAGCCCTACCCCGGCCCCTACCGGCCCGGCCTCGACCCCGCAGCCTTCAAGGTCGCCCCCGGCGCGGCCCCCGGCGCCCAGCTCTACGCCATCAAGGTGTTCGGCTGCCACGGCTCCACCGACCAGCTCGCCGCCGCCCTCGACCTGGCCGCCGACCCCGACGGCGACGGCGACCTCTCCGACCGGCTCGACATCGTCAACCTCTCCCTCGGCAGCCCCTTCGGCACCCCCGGCGACGCCGACTCGCTCGCCGCCGACCGGCTCGCCGCACTCGGCACCCTCGTGGTCGCCGCCTCCGGCAACGAGGGCGACCACTACGGCATCGGCAGCAGCCCCGGCACCGCCGCCCGGGTGCTCACCGCCGCCGCCTCCGTCGACCCGCACGGCGACGCCGACGGCATCACCGTCCTCGCCCCCGCCGCCCTCGCCGGGACCGTCCCCGCGCACTGGAGCAACCGGTACACGCAGTGGGACACCGCCGCAGTGAGTGGCGAACTCGCGGCGCCCGAACGGGACTTGGACGGGTGCGCGGCGTTCGACGAGGCCGACGCCGAACGGCTGCGCGGAAGGATCGCCGTCCTGCGCTGGACCACCCGGGACGCCGACCGGGCCTGCGGCTCCGCGCCGCGCGCCGACCACGCCGCCGACGCCGGAGCGATCGGCGCGCTGTACGCCGCCGACGGCGACGACCTCGGCGAAGTCGCCGGCGACGAACGGATCCCCGCCGCGATCCTGGCCCGCGCCGACGGCGAACGCCTGCTGGCCGCCCTGCGGGACGGGCCGGTCACGGTGCGGCTCGCCGCGCCCGGCAACCCGCTGCACGGCACCGTCCCGCAGGACCAGCCGCAGCGCACCGACACCCTCGCCGGCTTCACCTCCCGCGGCATCGGCGTCGACGGCATCGTCAAGCCCGACCTGGCCGCGCCCGGCGAGACCATCTGGTCCGCGAAAGCCGGCTCCGGCAGCGCCGGCCTGCGCGAGGACGGCACCTCCATGGCCACCCCCCACCTGGCCGGACTGGCCGCGCTGGTCCGCTCCGCGCACCCCGACTGGGACGCTGCCGAGATCAAGGCCGCGCTGATGAACACTGCCACCGACACCTACCTGCACGACGACCGCACCGGCCCCGTCTACGGCCCCGAACGCGCCGGCAGCGGCCGCGTCCGGGTGGACCGGGCCGTCCGGACCCCCGCGCTGGCGTACGGCACGCAGGTGGAGGGGGCGGTCGGCGTGTCGTTCGGGGTGGTGGAGGCGACGGGGGCGGTCGCGGCCACCCGGGAGGTGGCGGTTCGAAACTTGAGTGATCGTCAACTCGTGTACGGCGTCGGGTATTCGGGTTCGACGGAGACTCCCGGGGCGTCCTTCGGACTGTCGCCCGCGCGGGTCGTGGTGCCGCCGCACGGTACGGCGACGGTCACCGTCACGCTCCGGCTGACGGGCGGGCTCGGCCGGGCCCCCGACCCCACGCTCGACCTCGTTCAGGCCGGGCACCCGCGCACCTACCGGGGCGAGCTCTCCGGGCGGCTCGTGCTCACTCCCGCCGACTCCGCGCTGCCGTCCCTGTGGGTGCCGCTGTTCGCGGCACCGCGCCACGCGACCGACGCCACCGCGCTGGGCACCCCCGCCGCGTTCGGCGTCGCCGGGCCGGACCTGCTCACCGTCCTGCAGCCCGGCGGCGAAGGCACCGGCGACCTGCGGCACGCCGCGGCCGCCGTCGACGACCAGGGCATGCTCTACCTCGCCGCCGCGCTGGCTGCCCCCGCCGCCACCCCCGCCGGCGCCTCCGGCGTCCGCGCCTCCCTCGACCTCGACGGCGACGGCACCCCCGACGCGACCGTCGTCGCCGACCGCCTCCCCGGCAGCGACGTCCTGGTCGCCCGCACCCTCGACGCGCGCACCGGTGCCGAACTCGACGTCCAGCCCCTCAACGGCCGTTGGGGCGACACCGACACCGCGCTGCTCGACTCCGACACCCTCCTCCTCCCCGTCCGCCTCGCCGCGCTGCCCCCGGCCACCGCGCTCCGGTACACGCTCTGGACCGGCTCCACCCCGGACCCGGCCACCGCCCTCGCCACCCTCGGCCCGTACCCCGTGGACCTCGCCCGCCCGACCCCGGTCCTGCACACCGTCCGCGCCGGCGAGATCTTCCGCACCTCCCTGTCGGACGCGCTGCTGATCCACCACCTGAACCGGGTCGGGCGGCGCGTCCAGGTCCTCACTCCGGAGAGTGATCCCGGGCGGGAAACCACCCGGTAGCCTGACAGCACAGGCCAGAATCCCCGCCATGGGAGCACTGATGAGCGTCGACCCGTACCCGGACTGGCTCCGCCCGCCGGTCGGCGGCTACACCGCCGACGACCTCGACCGACTGCCGGACCTCCCGCCGCACACCGAGTTGATCGACGGGAGCCTGGTTTTCGTGAGTCCGCAGGCGAAGTTTCACATCCGGGTCATCCTCACTCTGCACATGGCGTTGGCGGCAGCCGTCCCCGACGGATGGGAATCCTGGCCACTGATGACGGTGAAGCTGGACGACAGAAACCGGCCGGAGCCCGACATCGTGGTGGTCGACAGCGCGTCGAGCACGGGGCTCGGGCAGACGTACTTCGCGGCCGGGGACGTTCTGCTCGCCGTCGAGGTCGTCTCGCCCGAGTCGCGGACGCGCGACCGCGAGATCAAGCCTCGCAAGTACGCCGCCGCCGGCATCCGCTTCTTCTGGCGGGTGGAGAACGTCGACGGCCGGCCCGTCGTCTACACCTACGAGTTGGACCCGGCGAGCAACCGCTACACCCCCACCGGGATCTTCCACGACCGGCTCAAGGTCGAGCACCCGTTCCCGGTCGACATCGAGCTGAGCTGACGTTCCCGTCCGGATGGTGGACGCCGCGTGCTCAGGGCCTGGGACGGTTGTACTGTCCCAGGCATGTCTCGCACCATTCGTCTCGCAGTGATTCCGGGTGACGGTATCGGCCAGGAGGTCGTGGCCGAGGGCCTCAAGGTGCTTCGGGCCGCTCTGCCCTCCGACGCGAAGCTGGAGACCACCGAGTACGACCTCGGGGCCCGGCTGTACCACCGGACCGGGGAGACGCTGCCGGATGCGGTGCTGGAGGAGCTGAAGGGGCAGGACGCGATCCTGCTCGGGGCGATCGGCGACCCGAGCGTGCCGTCCGGGGTGCTGGAACGGGGGCTGCTGCTGAAGCTGCGGTTCGCGTTCGACCACCACATCAACCTCCGTCCGGGCAAGCTGTTCCCGGGGGTGAAGTCGCCGCTGGCCGGTCAGCCGGAGATCGACTTCGTGGTCGTCCGCGAGGGCACCGAGGGCCCGTACGTCGGCAACGGCGGCACGCTGCGCACCGGTACGCCGCAGGAGGTCGCCACCGAGGTCTCGCTGAACACCGCGTTCGGCATCGAGCGGGTCGTCCGGGACGCCTACCGTCGCGCCCAGGCCCGCCCGCGCAAGAAGCTGACGCTGGTCCACAAGAACAACGTGCTGGTGCACGCCGGCCACCTGTGGACCCGGATCTTCGAGCAGGTCGGCCGGGAGTTCCCCGAGGTCACCACCGACTACCTGCACGTGGACGCGGCGACGATCTTCTTCGTCACGCAGCCCGAGCGGTTCGACGTGATCGTCACCGACAACCTGTTCGGCGACATCCTGACCGACCTCGCCGCAGCCGTCACCGGCGGCATCGGCCTGGCCGCGTCCGGCAACATCAACCCGAGCGGCGACTTCCCGTCGATGTTCGAGCCGGTGCACGGCTCCGCCCCGGACATCGCCGGCCAGGGCAAGGCCGACCCGACCGCCACCGTGCTGTCGGTCGCCATGCTGCTGGAGCACCTCGGCTTCGCCGCCGAGGCCGCCCAGGTCGAGGCCGCGGTCACCGCGGACCTCGCCGAGCGCGACGGCGCCCGGTCCACCTCCGAGGTCGGCGACGCGCTCGCCGCCCGAGTATCGGGCTGACCGGCCGGACGACAACTCCGGCCGACGGGCCGGTTCATATACGTACAGCCTCCCGGCTGTTCGGCACGGCCCTCTGGATGCGAGTATCGACAGTGGGCCGTGCCGTCATGCGTTCTTCCGCCCGGCGGTGGCCCAGCCAAACCCCACGGTGAAGGACAGACAGCCATGAGCACGCCCACCCAGGCGCCCATCACGTTCGACCTCAAGCCCTCGGCGCAGCCGCTGTCCGACGCGGAGCGCGAGGCCCGACTGGCCAACCCCGGCTTCGGCCGGATCTTCACCGACCACATGGTGACCATCCGCTGGACCGAGGGCCGCGGCTGGCACGACGCCCAGCTGACGCCGTACGCGCCGCTGGAGATCGACCCGGCCAACATGACCCTGCACTACGGGCAGGCGATCTTCGAGGGCCTGAAGGCCTACCGCCAGGCCGACGGCTCCATCGCGACCTTCCGCCCCGAGGCCAACGCCGAGCGCTTCCAGGCCTCCGCGCGCCGCCTGGCGATGCCCGAGCTGCCCGTCGAGGCCTTCGTCGAGGCTGTCGAGCTGCTGGTCAAGCAGGACCAGGCGTGGGTGCCGAACCAGCCCGAGCAGAGCCTCTACCTGCGGCCGTTCATGTTCGCCACCGAGGTCGGCCTGGGCGTGCGCCCGGCCAACTCCTACATCTTCATGATCATCGCCTCGCCGGCCGGCGCGTACTTCCCCGGCGGCGTCAAGCCGGTCTCGGTCTGGCTCTCCGAGGACTACGTCCGCGCGGCGCCGGGCGGCACCGGCGCCGCGAAGTGCGCCGGCAACTACGCGGCCTCGCTGGTCGCCCAGGCCGAGGCCGCCGCCAAGGGCTGCGACCAGGTGGTCTGGCTGGACGCCGCCGAGCACAAGTGGGTCGAGGAGATGGGAGGCATGAACCTCTACTTCGTCGTCGGCGAGGGCGAGAACGCCACCGTCGTCACCCCCGAGCTCTCCGGCGCGCTGCTCCCCGGCATCACCCGCGACTCCCTGCTCGCCCTCGCCAACGACCTGGGCTACCGCTCCGAGGAGCGCAAGATCTCCACCGACGAGTGGAAGCAGGGCAACGCCGACGGCACCATCACCGAGGTCTTCGCCTGCGGCACCGCCGCCGTCATCACCCCCGTCGGCCACGTCAAGTCCGCCAACGCCGACTGGACCGTCGCCACCGGCGAGCCCGGCCCCCTCACCATGCAGCTCCGCGAGGCCCTCCTCGCCATCCAGGGCGGCCACCGCCCGGACACCCACCACTGGCTGCACAAGATCGTCTGACGCCTTCCGGCCCGGGCATTCCATGGCGGAATGCCCGGGCTCGATACCCTCGGAAAACTCCACTCGTTGAGCAGATCGGATAGGAGGGAGGGACCATGACCGCCGCGACGTACGACACGGCCGACGTCTACCGCAGCCCCGAGGACGTCCTCCTGAAGGCATTCCTCGCCCTGGAGATCCCGGAGGGGTTCAAGGCCGAGCTCATCGAGGGGGAGATCATTGTGACGCCACCGCCCGACGGCGACCACGAGGGTGCCATCGGCCGGATCGTCCGCCAGGTGTTCCGGCTGTGCGACGGCGACATCACGTTCGCCGGGAACAAGGGACTGATCGTTCCCGGCGGCAGGTTCATTCCGGACGGGACGTTCGCCGAGGAGGGAGCGTTCGACGGTCAGCCCCCGTGGATGAAGTCCGATCGGCTCCTGATGGTCGTGGAGGTCACCTCCAGCAACCCCGCAAAGGATCGCTGGGGCAAGCGGAAGGGCTACGCCGCGGCGGAGATTCCGCTGTACCTCCTGGTGGATCGGAAGGCCGGTAAGGCGGTGCTGCACAGCCACCCGGAGGGCGGCGAGTACACCGCGACCACCTCCGTGCCGTTCGGAGATCCGCTGCCGCTGCCCAAGCCGTTCGGGTTCGACCTGGCGACGGACCGGCCGGCCTGAGCCGTTTCGGATGGCGAGACGGGTCTGTCGTATCGCGGACGGTGTGCAAGACTCCAAGGGTGTCCTCGCTTTCGCTGATTATTAGCAGCAGGCGCGCCGGTCCGCAGTGACCGCTTCCGTGGCAACACCCTGATCGCGGAGCGACCACCAGCGTCCAGACCCGCGCGCAGACCTCTCGCACCCGCGAGGGGTCTTTTGTTTTGTCCCGGACCGGCCCGGGCCCTCACGAGGGGACCGGAGACACCGGGGACGCGCGCGGGATGCTGGACAGTGGAGCCGGATTCCGATCCCGGCAAAATGCACGAAAATACTCCACCGAACGGAGAACCCAGGGCCATGACCGAGGCCAACAGCCGCCCGCACGACGGCTTCCACGTCTTCGACACCACGCTCCGCGACGGCGCCCAGCGGGAGGGGATCAACCTCACCGTGGCGGACAAGCTGGCCATCGCGCGCCACCTGGACGAGTTCGGTGTCGGCTTCATCGAGGGCGGCTGGCCCGGCGCCAACCCCCGGGACACCGAGTTCTTCGCCCGCGCCCAGGCCGAACTTGAGCTGAAGAACGCCCAGTTGGTGGCGTTCGGGGCGACCCGGCGGGCCGGCGGGAAGGCCTCCGAGGACCCTCAGCTGGCAGCGCTGGTGGCGTCCGGTGCGCCGGTGGTGACGCTGGTGGCGAAGTCCCACGACCGGCACGTCGAGCTGGCGCTGCGCACCACGCTGGAGGAGAACCTGGAGATGGTCCGGGACAGCGTGGAGTTCCTGCGCTCCCAGGGCCGCCGGGTGTTCATCGACTGCGAGCACTTCTTCGACGGGTACCGGGCGAACCCGGAGTACGCGCTGGCCGTGGTGAAGGCCGCGCACGGGGCCGGCGCGGACGTCGTGGTGCTGTGCGACACCAACGGCGGGATGCTGCCGTCCGGTGTGCGCGAGATCGTCGAGACGGTGCTGGCCGAGACCGGCGCCCGGCTCGGCATCCACGCGCAGGACGACACCGGCTGTGCGGTCGCCAATACGCTGGCCGCGGTGGACGCGGGGGCCACGCACGTGCAGTGCACGGCGAACGGCTACGGCGAGCGGGTCGGCAACGCCAACCTGTTCCCGGTGACGGCGGCGCTGGAGCTGAAGTACGACCGCCGGGTGCTGCCGGCCGGCAGTCTCGCCGAGATGACCCGGATCTCGCACGCCATCGCCGAGGTGGTCAACCTGATCCCGTCCACCCACCAGCCGTACGTCGGTTTCTCGGCGTTCGCGCACAAGGCGGGCCTGCACGCCTCAGCGATCAAGGTGGACCCGGATCTCTACCAGCACATCGACCCGGAGCTGGTCGGCAACACCATGCGGATGCTGGTGTCCGACATGGCGGGCCGGGCGTCGATCGAGCTGAAGGGCAAGGAGCTGGGCTACGACCTGACCGGCGACCGCGACCTGGCGGGCCGGGTGGTGGCCCGGGTGAAGGCGCAGGAGAACCTGGGCTACACCTACGAGGCGGCGGACGCCTCGTTCGAACTGCTGCTGCGCGACGAGGTGAACGGCGGCGAGCGGCTGCGGTTCTTCGAGCTGGAGTCCTGGCGGAGCATCAGCGAGCAGGGCCCGGAGGGCCGGGCGGGCAACGAGGCGACCGTGAAGCTGTGGGCGCGCGGCGAGCGGAAGGTCGCCACCGGCGAGGGCAACGGCCCGGTGGACGCGCTCGACAAGGCGCTGCGGGCGGCACTGGAGCCGATCTTCCCGCCGCTGGCGAAGCTGGAGCTGGTGGACTACAAGGTCCGGATCCTGGAGGGCCAGCACGGCACCGGCTCGAAGACCCGGGTGCTGATCGAGTCCACCGACGGCACCGGGACGTGGTCCACGGTCGGCGTCGCGGACAACGTGATCGCGGCGTCCTGGGTGGCGCTGGAGGACGCGTACACCTACGGCCTGCTGAGGGCCGATCAGCAGCCGTAACGGCGGTCGGTGCGAGGAAGTGCCCAGGGGGCGTGCGGATGACTCCGCACGCCCCCTGCTGGCGTGGCCATGCCTTGGTCTCGTCAGCGCAGGCGGGCGAGGAGGGCGT
>NZ_LISX01000008.1:96687-101757 GCF_001905465.1 Kitasatospora sp. CB01950 | reverse complement strand
CCCTTTCGAGCAGCGTGACGTCGGGCTGGTTGCCGGATTCACCGCCGGCTGCGGGCTGGTGGATGGCGACCAGGCCGGCCTCGGCCAGGTCCGCCACGAGGATGCGGGCCACTCCCAGGGGAAGGCCGAGCAGGGCGGAGATCTCGGCCACCGACTTCACGTCGGAGGCGCACAGCGAGCAGATCCGCTGGTGCTCGGGCAGCAGGGTGGCCAGCCGGGCGGGGTCGACCGACGCGGAAACCAGTGCTTCCAGGGCGAGTTCGTACCGCGGCCGGGTGCGTCCGCCGGTCATGGCGAACGGGCGGATCAGCGGTCCGGAGTCCTCGTGGTCGTCGAACCCGTCGTCCTCGTAAGGCTGTTCGGTGTGCGGCGCCTCGTAGCGGTGCGGCAGGTCGGCGGGGTCGTGCGGGAACGCCTCCTGGCCGGGGTAGGCCTGGCCGTATCCGTCCTGCTGCTGGTACCAGCGCGGGTCGGACTGCGGGGGCAGGTACGACTGGCCACCGTTGTTGAACTGCGGCGCGTACTGCTGCTGCTGACCGTGGCCGACGCCGGGAGTCCCGAAAGCGTCGTGGCCGGAGCCCGCGTACGGGACGCCGAACTGGCCACTGTGGTCGGGCGGTGTCACGGTTCATCTCCTCAAAGGGTGCGGCGGTGCGTAGCTGGCCGCGTCGCCGGAGGAGCGCCGAGGCCGGTGGTGCGAAGGCCGTACAACGCCCGGTCCCGAGGCCGCCGAAGCGACCTCGGGACGGGCAATGAGGTCTTTCGAATACCAGGACGGTATCCGACGAACCGTCAGTGCAGGAGACTGCCCTGGAGTTCGGCCCGCAGAGCGGGCGTCAGGACCGCGCCGGCGCGGTCCACCAGCAGGGCCATCTCGTAGCCGACCAGGCCGATGTCGGAGTCCGGCGAGGCGAGCACCGCGAGCGCGGAGCCGTCGCTGACGGCCATCAGGAACAGGAAGCCCCGCTCCATCTCGACCACGGTCTGGGTCACGTCGCCGCCCTCGAAGATCCGGCTGGCGCCGGAGGTCAGCGAGGTCAGTCCGGAGGCAACGGCGGCGAGCTGGTCGGCACGGTCCCGGGGGAACCCCTCGGACATGCACAGCAGCAGACCGTCGGCGGAGACCACCACCGTGTGGGACACCCCGGGGGTGTTGTCCACGAAGTTGGTGATCAGCCAGTTCAGGTTCTGTGCGGCCTGGCTCATCTGGGTCAACTCAACGCTCCTGCTGGTTCGAGCCGCCGAAGAGATCGGTGCTGCTGTTGTGCGGTCCATCACCGTACGCCCCCGGGTCGGGGTCGATCCGGAAAGTGCCGGTGGTGCCGGAGTCGCCGCCGGCCTGGCGGCCCTGCTCGACGCCGCGGCGCAGGTTGGTCAGGCGGCCGCGGACCTCGTTCGGGTCGCGGGAGACCTGCGGGCCCTCCTGCGCGGTGGGCTTGGCGTTGCCCGGCACCAGGTTCTGCCGAGGCACCCGGCGCGGCAGACCCGAGGGGGTCATGCCGGAGCTGGACGGCTCGCGGAGCTTCTCCGCGCGCTGCCAGTCGCCGTCGTTGGGCGACTCCCACTCGCTGCTGGGCGCCGCGGTCGGACCGGTCGGGCCGTAGCCGCCGAGCGCCGACACGTCGTGGCCGCGCGACTCGGATTCGGCGGGCGCGGAGGTGTCCCTCGCACCGGTGAACCAGTTCGGGCTCTCCGTGCCGGGCTGCCCGCCGCCCGCGCCCGCCAACTGCTGGCCGGGGCGGCGCTGCGGCAGCCCGCTGCCGGTGGTCCCGTCCGCCGGGGCGGCCGGCGGCAGGGCCGGCAGCTCCTCCGCCGGGTACGGGTGCCCGGCGGGCTCCTCGTAGCCGTACTCCTGCTGCTGCTGCCCGTAGCCGTCGGCGTACTGGGCGTCCTGGTACTGGTCGTCGGCGTACTGTCCGGCGGCGTACTGCTGCTGGTACTCGTCGCCGTACTGGCCGCCCTGGTAGGCGTCGTCCTGGTAGCCGGCCGGCGCGTACGGCGACCGGTACTGCTCGGGCGCGTACGGGTCGTCCTGGTACGGCTGCTCGGCGGACGTGTACGGGTCATGGCCGTAGCCGGCGTCCTGGTAGCCGTACGCGTCGCCCTGGGCGGCCTGCTGGGGCTCGTACGCGGCGGCGAAGGGGTCGGAGTCCGGACGGCGGTACTCGTCGCCGTACGGGGCCTGGTAGCCGTTCTCGGCGGGGAAGCCCTCCGCGCCGTACGGCGACTCCAGGATCTCCGCCTCCATCGGCTCCGCGACGGCGGCGCCGGGGCCGGCCTCCAGGGCGGCCCGGCGGCGCTCCTCCAGGCGCTGCGAGCGCTGCATGGACTCCAGCGCGGGGGAGAAGCCGTTGCCGCCGGCGGCCACGCCGAGGGTGGGCAGGTGGTCGTCGAAGCCGAGCTCGGCGGCGGTGCGCTCCGGGCCGTCGAAGGACCACTCGGCGGGAGTGGGCTCCTGGTCGGAGAAGATCCGCGAGACGGTGAACTCCTCGCCCTGCGGCTCGGGCATCCGGGCCAGCTGGGTGAGGTGCAGCGGCAGCATCACCAGCGAGGTGGTCCCGGCCGACTCGCCCGAGGGGCGCAGCTGCACGCGGATGTCGTGCCGCTGGGACAGCCGGCCGACCACGAACAGGCCCATCCGGCGGGAGATGGTGGCGTCCACCGTGGGCGGCTCGGCGAGCTTCTCGTTGATCTCGGCGAAGTCGTCGGCGGTCAGGCCGATGCCCTTGTCGTGGATCTCGATCAGCACCCGGCCGTCCGGCAGGCCGGTGGCGTTGACCAGCACCCGGGTCTGCGGGGAGGAGAACGAGGTGGCGTTCTCCAGCAGCTCGGCGAGCAGGTGGACGAGGTCGGTCACGGCGGGGCCGACCACGTCGGCCTCGGGGATGCCGGCCAGCTCGATGCGCTCGTAGTGCTCCACCTCGGAGGCGGCGGCACGCAGCACGTCGACCAGCGGGACGGGCGTGTTCCAGCGGCGGCCGGGCTCCTCGCCCGCGAGGACGAGGAGGTTCTCGCCGTTGCGGCGCATGCGGGTGGCGAGGTGGTCCAGCTTGAAGAGGTTCTCCAGCTGGTCCGGGTCGGCCTCGTTGTTCTCCAGGTCGGTGATCAGCGCCAGCTGGCGCTGGATCAGGCCCTGGCTGCGGCGCGACAGGTTGGTGAAGATCGCGTTGACGTTGCCCCGCAGCAGCGCCTGCTCGGCGGCGAGCGAGACGGCCTGCTGGTGGACCTGGTCGAAGGCGCGGGCGACCTCGCCGATCTCGTCCTTGCCGTGCAGCGGGATCGGGGTGACGGCGGTGTCGACGCGCTCCGGGTCGGTCTTGGAGAGCTTGTCGACCAGCTCCGGCAGGCGGTGGTTGGCGATGTCCAGCGCGGCGGTGTTCAGGGTCCGCATGCCGAGGATCATCGAGCGGGCGATGTAGCCGGTGAGCAGACCGGCCAGCACCAGCGAGGCGATCACGATCAGCGCGTTCAGCACCCAGTCGGCGAACGCCCGGTCCTTGATGCTCTGGGCGTCGGCGACGACCTGGTCGAGCAGCTCGCCCTCGGCCGCGCGCAGCGCGTTCATGTGGCTCTTGGTGGCCTGGTCCCACAGCGGGCGGGTCAGGCCGTCGGCGCCGGCCGCGTTGATGATGCGGGCGGCGGCGTCGCGGTCGTTGGCGGAGGTGGCCAGCTGGCTGCCGTAGCTCATGCCGACCATCAGCAGCGCGCCCATGCTGGGCATGGTGTGGCCGTCCGGCATGCGGAGCGGGAGGCGCTGGTCGGCGGTGGTCTGGGCGACCTCGGCGTCCGAGTAGACCTTCACCTCCTCGTCGCTGGAGGCGGTGTTGAACTCGTCGCGGGCGGTCTGCTCCAGCTTGGAGGCGACCATCAGGCCCTGGATCAGGTCCTGGCCCTCGTGGCCGTCCACGCCGCCGACGCCGAGGCCGACCAGCAGGTGCAGCATCAGCGCGCGCTGGGTCGAGGCGGCCGCCTTGGCCAGCGACATCGCGTAGATGGCGCGGCCCTTGGAGGTGACGTTGGAGGAGCCGAAGCCGACCGAGTTGTCCATCGACAGCAGCGGCGCGAACAGCAGCGAGTACGCGTTGACGGTCGCGGTCGCGAACAGCTCCGGCTTGTAGGCGTTCTGCCGCAGGTGCGGCAGGAAGACCGCCATCGACTCGAACTGGCTGTTGCGGCGGGAGACCGTCGGGTCGTCCTTGATCTTGGAGAAGGCGGAGCGGTACTCGGTCAGCGCCTGGTCGGTGCGGTCGCGGAGCTTCTTCACCTCGCCCTGGTCGCCCTGGCCGGTGAGCAGCGGCACCAGGCTCTCGTCGCGCTCCTGTTCCAGCGCGTCGGCCAGCTTGGTCGCGGCGCTCGCCACCTTCGCGACGCGCACCGCGCGGTCGGCGTTGGTGTAGTCGTCCAGCGAGGTGTTGACGCGCAGGCCGCCGAAGACCAGCGCGATCACCACGGGGATGACCAGGATGGCGACCAGACGGGTCGGCACCCGCCAGTTCAGCGGGGACAGGAAGTCGGCCCGGCCGCCGCCCTTGCGGGGGGCGCCCTGGCCGGCGCCCGGGCGCTCGGCGGAGTCGCCTGCTGCGGCGGGGGCGGTGCGCTGCGGTTCGCCGCGGTCCTCGGCCGCGGCGAACGCGGAGAACTGACCTGGGGTCTGGCCGCTCACCGGTTCCTGCTGGCGGGGCTCGGAGCGCCGCTGCGGGGTGACTGGCTGCTTACGCCTCACTCGACAACAACCTCTCGACCGACTGGCGGCCATGGATCTATCCGGCGGCTACCCCTCGACGGGCCGCGGCCCGACGGGTACTACGGGGCAGCTGGAATTCCAACACGAGCCGGAGAAGCGGACAAACGGCTGACCTGCCCCGGGGGGATGGGGTGGAAAGCGGACATTTACGGCTGAATTCCCGCAAACCTCAAGGTCTTTGGCGCGGACCGGAACCAACTGGCTACACACTGTCAGTAGGGCCCGGCAAATGTCTGTCGAACTGTTACCGGGGGACGCGAACCATCCTTGGCGCGCGCCCCCGGCCGGGCCTTCCGGCACTCACCGCAGGCGGGCGAGGAGGGCGT
>NZ_LISX01000008.1:0-96182 GCF_001905465.1 Kitasatospora sp. CB01950 | reverse complement strand
CCCTTTCGAGCAGCGTGACGTCAGGCGTACCGCCCGACTCGCCCGCCGCGGCGGGCTGGTGGATGGCGACCAGACCGGCTTCCGCCAGGTCTGCGACGAGGATGCGGGCCACCCCGAGCGGGACTCCCGCCAGCGCGGAGATCTCGGCGACCGACTTGACCTCGCGGCACAGCGCCACGATCCGCGCGTGCTCGGGGAGCAGCACGCCCGGCGCGTTGGTGCCGGTGGTCGAGATCAGGGCCTCGATGGCCAGCTGGTAGCGCGGCCGGGTACGTCCGCCGGTCATGGCGTACGGGCGGACCAGCGGCTGCTGCTCGTAGCCGTCCGACTGCTGGCCGCCGTAGCCGTTTCCGTACCCGTTTCCGTAATTGCCGGCGGGTGTCGGGGGCATGCGTCCTCCTTGTGCTGCAGTCGTTCGCGGCCGGAGCCCTCGGCCGGCCGGCTGACCGGATGTCAGCCACCGAGCCGCGAAGACTTGGGGGTGGGTGTGCCGGACCCGGGTTCGAGTGGGTCCGGCACGGTGAGGGTGGTGCGAAGGAGCGGGAGGGACCGGACCGGCCGTCAGTGCAGCAGGCTGCCCTGGAGCTCGGCCCGCAGTGCCGGGGTGAGCACCGCGCCGGCCCGGTCGACCAGCAGGGCCATCTCGTAGCCGACCAGGCCGATGTCGGAGTCCGGCGAGGCGAGCACCGCGAGCGCGGAGCCGTCGCTGACGGCCATCAGGAACAGGAACCCGCGCTCCATCTCCACGACGGTCTGGTTGACCTCGCCGCCCTCGAAGATCCGGCTGGCGCCGGAGGTCAGCGAGGTCAACCCGGAAGCGACCGCGGCCAGTTGATCGGCGCGATCCCGGGGGAACCCCTCGGACATGCACAGCAGCAGACCGTCGGCGGAGACCACCACCGTGTGGGACACCCCGGGGGTGTTGTCCACGAAGTTGGTGATCAGCCAGTTCAGGTTCTGGGCGGCCTGGCTCATCATCTGACTCAACTCAACGCTCCTGGTGCTCGGGGCCGAAGCCGTTGTTGCCATCGGCGTCGAACTGGGCTCCCCGGTGGCCCTCGGACGTGCCGCCGAAGTCGAAGCCCGGCCGCTGCTGCGGCGCGGGACGGCCGGAGCCCGGCTGCTGCGAACCGGCCTGGCGGCCCTGCTGGATGCCGCGGCGCAGGTTGGTCAGCCGGCCGCGCACCTCCTCGGGGCTGCGCGAGACCTGCGGGCCCGTCAGCGGGCTGGCCTCGGCGCTGCCGGAGACCAGGTTGGCCTGCGGGGTGCGGCGAGGCAGCCCCGAGGTGGTCAGGCCGTCGGTCTGCGGCTCGCGCATCTGCTCGGCCCGGCGCCACCGCTCGTCGTTCGCGGACGGCCGCCACGGCGCGTCCGGACCGTCGGCCGGCTGCGGGGCCTGCTGCGGCTGCTGCGACTGCTGGGCCTGCTGGGGCTGCGGCTGCGCGGCCTGGGGGGCCGGGCGGTCCGCCACCGGACGCTGCGGGGCGCCCTGCGGGCCACCGGGCAGCGGGCGCTGCGGCATGCCCTGCGGACGCTGCTGCTGGAACGGCTCACCCTGCGGGAACGGCTCGCCCTGCGGACGCTGCTGCTGGAACGGCTCGCCCTGCGGCTGCGGCCGGGCGGCCTGCCGCTGCGGGGCCGGTGCCTGGGACTGGGCCTGCGGGGCCGGCCGGGACTGCTGCGGGGTGTACCCGGGCGCACTGGTACCGGGCCGCTGCGGCTGGTACCCCCGGGAACGGACCTGCTCATGGATCGGCTCCGGCGCGCCGGCCGACTCGCCGCCGGTCGGCAGCGCCATCGGCTGCGGCCGCTCCGCGAACTGCTGCGGGGCCGGACGCTCCTGCGGCGCCACAGCCGGCACGCCGTGACCCAACGGGTCCGGCAGCACCGGCTCCACCAGGCCGAGGCCCAGCGGGTCGCGCGGGTCGATGTCGGAGGCCTCGAAGCGCGGCCGGGCGAACCCGCCGGACTGGTCCGCCGGGGCGGCCTCCAGCGGCGCGGCCGGCTGCTGCGGCGGCAGCGGACGGCGCGGCGGCAGCTGCTCGGCCCGGCCGTGCTGGGTCGGCTCCCCGCCCGGACGGCTCTCCAGGCCGGGACGGCCCTCGGGCGCCGGACGCCCCTCGGTCGGACGGGTCCGCTCGGGACCGCCCAGCGGAGCCTGCGGGCCCTGGGGACCCTGCGGGCGACGCGGACCGCCCTGCGGCGGCTGAGGACGGCGCGGCGGAAGTCCGCCCTGGCCGCCCGGCCCGCCCGGCAGGCCCGGCGCACCGGACGCGCCCGGCACCCGCCGCGGCGGCAGCCCGCCGGCGGCCGGCGCACCGGCACCCGCACCGGCACCCGCACCCGGACCGGCCGGGGCGGCCGGGCCGGACGCACCCGGCGCCGGGTTCTCACGCAGCGACTGGCCGACCGCACGGGTCGGCAGACCACCGGCGCGGCCGCCCTGGGCCGGACCGGTGCCGAACGCGCCGCCGGGGCCGAAGCCGCCCTGCGCGGGCGCCTCGCTCGGCCCGCGCCGGCTGCCCGTGCCCGCCTGGCCCGAGGGCGCGGACGGGCCGGACGAAGCGCCCGGGGTGAACAGGTCGGGGCTGCCGCCCATCATCGGCCCCTGGCCGAGCTGCGGACGGCCGCCCTGGCCGCCCTGCCCGCCGGCCGCCGGGCCCTGGCCGAGCGCGGTGCGCGCACCGGGCAGGTCGCCCGCCGGGCGGCCCTGCTGACGCGGCGTCGGCGCGACGCCGCGCTGCTGCCGGCCGCCCTGGCCGGCCCCGGCGCCCGCACCGGGCCGGTTGCCGCGCCGCTCGGCGGAGTTGGTGACGTCCACCGGCAGCATGACCAGCGCGGTGGTGCCGCCCGAGTCGGACGGGCGGAGCTGAATGCGGATGCCGTGTCGCAGGGACAGGCGGCCGACCACGAACAGACCCATGCGGCGGGACACCGAGACGTCCACGACCGGCGGGTTGGCCAGCCGCTCGTTGATGTCGGCCAGGTCGTCGGGGGAGAGGCCGATGCCGGTGTCGTGGATCTCGATCAGCACCCGGCCGTCCGGCAGGGCGTGGCCGGTGACCCGGACCCGGGTCTGCGGGGAGGAGAACGAGGTGGCGTTCTCCAGCAGCTCGGCGAGCAGGTGGACGAGGTCGTTGACGACGCGTCCGGCGACCTCGGCGGTGGGCACCGAGGCGAGTTCGATGCGCTCGTACTGCTCCACCTCGGAGGCGGCGGCGCGGAGCACGTCGACCAGCGGGACGGGGCGGGTCCAGCGGCGGCCCGGGTCCTCGCCCGCGAGGACGAGGAGGTTTTCGCCGTTGCGGCGCATGCGGGTGGCGAGGTGGTCGAGCTTGAACAGCGAGGCCAGCTGGTCCGGGTCGGCCTCGCGGCTCTCCAGTTCGGAGATCAGCGACAGCTGGCGCTGGATCAGGCCCTGGCTGCGGCGCGACAGGTTGGTGAACATCGCGTTGATGTTGCCTCGCAGCAGCGCCTGCTCGGCGGCCAGTCGGACCGCCTCGCGGTGCACCATGTCGAAGGCGTGCGCCACGTGGCCGATCTCGTCGGCGGAGTCGACGCCGACCGGCTCGACGGTGACGTCGACGTCGTGCGGGTCGCTCTCGGAGAGCGTCTTGACCAGCTCGGGCAGGCGTCGCTCGGCGACGTCCTCGGCGGCGGCCTGCAGACGGGTCAGCGAGCGCACCATCGAGCGGGCCACCAGGGCGGCGCCGGCGATGGCGACGACGAGCACCAGGGCGACCAGCGAGGCGTTGATGACCGACTCGGTGTCGATGTCGGACTGCAGCGCCTGGGCCTTGCCGTCGAGGACGTTGAGCAGGTTGTTCTCGATGGTCTTCTCGGCGTTGACCTTGGCGGTCGACTTGTCGAACCAGTCCTTGTAGGACGAGTTCTCGGTCTGCTTGATGCCGTTGGTGTTCAGGGCCGCCTTGGAGAACCGGTCGGCCTCGGCGACGACCTGGTTGTAGCTCATCGCGGCACGCAGCGCGCGGGCCTCGCTCTCGCCGTAGATGGCGGTGAAGTTGGCGAGCGCGTTGTCCTCGGAGCTCATCAGGCGGACGCCGAAGGTCTCGTCGGAGGCCGACATCGACGGGCCGCCCGGGTTCGCGAGCGCGGCGCTGATCAGCGCGCGCTGCATCGAGGTGTACTCCTTGGCCGTGGAGAACTGGAACAGCGCACGGGTGGTCTTGATCAGCTCGGTCGAGTTCGAGGTGATCGCGATGTCCTGGGTGGCGCCGATCAGGTCCTTGATGATCACGTCGTAGTTGGTGATCGTGGCCTGGATGTTGTCGGGGCTCTTGAACGCGCCGGTACGGGCCCGGGGCAGCGTGTTGAGGTCCTTGCGGACCTGCAGCAGCAGGGTCTTGGAACCGGCCAGGTCGAGGTTGTCGAACTTGTCCGCGCTGGCGTTGAAGGTCTTCGACAGCGTGTTGGTCTGCTTGTACGCGTCGGAGATCTCGGGGTCGGTGTCGGCGGAGCCGCCGGCGGCCAGCGGGCCGGCCGAGACGTCGCGCTCGTACTGCAGGGCGTTGGCCAGGGCGGTGGCGTTGCGGGCCAGTTCGGCCAGATCGCTCATCTGGGACAGCTGGCGGGAGTTCTCCATGGAGGTCTGCACGCGCAGACCGCCGAGCACCAGCGAGACCGCCACGGGCAGGAAGAGCAGCGCGATCAGGCGGGTACGGATTCGCCAGTTGCGCATGGCGAAGCGGCTCACACCGGTGGCCCGACGGCGGTTGAGCGTGCCGCGCAGCTTGGCGCGGCGGCTCTGCTTGTCGGCCGGCGCGCTGCTGCCGTCCTGCTGCTTGGGCGCGTTCTCGGCGCCTGGGGCACTGCTGTCGGGGGCGGCCTCGGCGGGGGCGCCGAACGGCCGCTCACCCTGGCTTGTCGTCGGTGCCGCCTGGTGGGGGCCGGACACGGGCTCCCGCGACTCCGGCTCACCCGCGGCGCCGTTGCCCCTCTTGAAACGTCCCTGCACTGGCGTCGCAACCTCTGGACCGGGCGCCCTTCCCCGCCGGGCGGAGAGAGAGCGGTGTCGAGTTTTTCCGTGGCATTCCAGCACAGCAGGGGAAGTCCAACAAGGGCCGTTACGACTCGGTGTCCAGGGCTACCCGCTGCGTGCAACGTCTCACGTTCCGTGTTGTTGGCCGCTCGGAATACGGTCCTTTTCGGACACTCGCCGCAGTCATGTCAATAAAGAGGAAGATCGGCTTGTGCGGCAAATGTCCGAGATATCCGCAATGGTGGATTTTTCCATTGGTCCGGAATCGTCACTTCCGTGCCCATTGCGGCGGTAATTGTGAGCAAACTCACAGTCGAATGTGTAGCTTCGGTCACGGCCGCTGTGGAATGGGCTCCCTAACCTGGCAGGGTTGACCGGAGCCTGCCCAGCGGCAGGCCCGCGCAAAAGTCCGTTCGAGCGAAACAAGGTGCAGACGCAAATGTCCGAGACGACCCCGACGGCCACCCCCTCCACGGCCAACCCGCGCCGCACCACCCTGGCCTCCGTCGCGGACTTCTCCCAGCTGCCCGGCTTCGGCGACCGCACCCCCCGCGCGTACGCCGCCACCCTGCCCGGCGCCACCGCCAACCCGCGCCGCACCGTCCTGATGGCGGCACCGGCCCCCCGCCTGCCGCAGGACTGACCACAGCGCCGATAACCTGGTGTCACAGCCGGGCCCGGTACTGCGGGCTCGGCAACCGCCCGGGAGCGTCCGGGCGGCCGACGAACCGAGAGGTTGCAGGGCTGTGCGTATCGCCAGGTTCTCCGTCCGTGAAGGGAGCCCCGCGGCGGGCTCGGTCTCCTTCGGAATCATCGAGGGGGACGCCGCACAACCCGAATCGCTGGTGGTGCACACCCTCGCCGGCCACCCCTTCGGCACCCCCCAGCCGACGGGCGAGAGCCACCGCCTGCAGGACGTCCGACTGCTGGCCCCGATGCTCCCCAGCAAGATCGTGGCGGTCGGCCGCAACTACGCCGACCACGCCGCCGAACTGGGCAACGACGTCCCGCCCGTCCCGCTGACGTTCTTCAAGCCCTCCACCGCCGTCATCGGCCCCTCCGAGTCCATCGCGTACCCGCCGTTCTCCTCGGACGTCCAGTACGAGGCCGAACTCGCCGTGGTGATCGGCCGGATGTGCCGCGAGGTGCCGCTCGACCGGGTCCCCGAAGTGATCTTCGGCTACACCTGCGCCAACGACGTCACCGCCCGCGACGTGCAGCAGCGCGAGGGCCAGTGGGCCCGCGCCAAGGGCTTCGACACCTCCTGCCCGCTCGGCCCGTGGATCGAGACCGACCTCGACCCCGCCGACCTGGCCGTCACCTGCACCGTCAACGGCGAGCTCCGCCAAGCCGGCCGCACCTCCCAGATGGCCCGCTCGGTCGCCGAACTGGTCGCGCACATCTCCGAGGCGATGACCCTGCTCCCGGGCGACGTCATCCTCACCGGCACCCCCGCAGGTGTCGGCCCCCTGAACATCGGCGACGAGGTCGCCGTCTCCGTCGAAGGCATCGGCACCCTCGCCAACAAGGTCGTCAAGCGATGAAGGATGCAGTAACCGTGTCTGACAAGAATCCCGACGTCCGGGTCCGCTTCTGCCCGTCCCCGACCGGGAACCCGCACGTCGGCCTGGTCCGCACGGCGCTCTTCAACTGGGCCTACGCCCGCCACAACGGCGGCACCCTGGTGTTCCGCATCGAGGACACCGACGCCGCCCGCGACTCCGAGGAGTCCTACAACCAGCTGCTCGACGCCATGCGCTGGCTCGGCTTCGACTGGGACGAGGGCCCGGAGATCGGCGGCCCGCACACCCCGTACCGCCAGTCGCAGCGGATGGACATCTACGCGGACGTCGCCAACCGCCTGCGCGAGGCCGGCCACGCCTATCCCTGCTACTGCACCACCGAGGAGCTGGACGCCCGCCGCGAGGCCGCCCGCGCCGCCGGCAAGCCCTCCGGCTACGACGGCCACTGCCGCGACCTGACGGCCGACCGGATCGCCGTCTACGAGCAGGAGGGCCGCCCGTCGATCCTCCGCTTCCGGATGCCCGACACCACGCTGTCCTTCGACGACCTGGTCCGCGGCCCGATCTCCTTCGACCCGAAGGACGTCCCCGACTACGGCATCGTCCGGGCCAACGGCGCCCCGCTGTACACCCTGGTCAACCCGGTCGACGACGCCCTGATGGAGATCACCCACGTCCTGCGCGGCGAGGACCTGCTCTCCTCCACCCCGCGTCAGATCGCCCTCTACGCCGCCCTCGCGGACATCGGCGTCGGCAACGGCACCACCCCGCGCTTCGGCCACCTGCCGTACGTGATGGGCGAGGGCAACAAGAAGCTCTCCAAGCGCGACCCGCAGGCCTCGCTCAACCTGTACCGCGAGCGCGGCTTCCTGCCCGAGGGCCTGCTCAACTACCTTGCCCTGCTGGGCTGGTCGCTCTCCGAGGACCGCGACATCTTCGACATCGACGAGATGGTCGCCGCCTTCGACATCGACGACGTCAACGGCAACCCGGCGCGCTTCGACCTCAAGAAGGCCGAGCACATCAACGCCGAGCACGTCCGTCGGCTCGCCCCCGAGGAGTTCGTCAACCGCCTGGTGCCCTACCTCCAGGCCGCCGGGCTGCTCCCCGCCGAGCCGACCGCCGCGCAGCTCGAACTGCTCGGCAAGGTCGCGCCGCTCACCCAGGAGCGGATGATCGTCCTCTCCGAGATCGTCACGATGGCCGGCTTCCTGTTCGTCGCCCCCGCCGACTTCGCGGTCGACCCGGAGGACGGCGCGAAGGTGCTCAACGCCGACGCCCGGCCGGTCCTCGAAGCCTCCGTCAAGGCGCTCACCGAGCTGACGGACTTCACCCCCGACCCGATCCAGGCCGCGCTGCGCGAGGCCCTGGTCGAAGGCCTCGGCATCAAGCCCAAGTTCGCCTTCACCCCGCTGCGGGTGGCCGTGACCGGGCGTCGGGTCTCGCCGCCGCTGTTCGAGTCCATGGAGCTGCTGGGCCGCGAGGAGACGCTGCGCCGCCTGCTCGCCGCGCTGGAGCTGCTGCCGGCCTCCTGAGCCGCGACCAGGCCCCCTGAGGGCCCGTCCGACCCCTCGCGGGCCAGGTCCTTGACCTGGCCCGCAGGTGTCCGGCGCACGGCCTGCGGTTATCGATTTTGGAGCCGGGCGGGGCGTCGGGTAATGTTCTTTCTGCGCCGCCCGGGCAGGGAGGCGCAAGACACCGAGGAAGATCCCTGCAAGGGGGTTGAACTCTGGTGGGGTATGGTGTAATTGGCAGCACGACTGATTCTGGTTCAGTTAGTCTAGGTTCGAGTCCTGGTACCCCAGCGCAGTACGCAAGTGCAGCAAAGCCCCCGTTGTGTAGCGGCCTAGCACGCCGCCCTCTCAAGGCGGTAGCGCCGGTTCGAATCCGGTCGGGGGTACGCAATCTTGACAATTGCAGAATGAATGAGACACGCCCCCGTTGTGTAGCGGCCTAGCACGCCGCCCTCTCAAGGCGGTAGCGCCGGTTCGAATCCGGTCGGGGGTACTCTCATTCGCGCTAGGGCCCCCGTTGTGTAGCGGCCTAGCACGCCGCCCTCTCAAGGCGGTAGCGCCGGTTCGAATCCGGTCGGGGGTACTTTTGGGGTATGGTGTAATTGGCAGCACGAGTGATTCTGGTTCATTTAGTCTAGGTTCGAGTCCTGGTACCCCAGCCAAGAAAAACTCATAGAGTAGTGAACAAGCTCCGGGAAACCGGGGCTTTTTTGCGTTTCCGGCCCACCCCGCCCGCCCACCCGCCCGTGCACCCCCAGCCCACGGGCACCACGGCGCTTCGCTTGCGGCTTGCTGTGGGGAGTCGGCTCCGCGTTCCGTCTTGCTGCCGTGTCCGCTCCCAAACGCGTCTGCCCCCGGCGGGAGGGCCGGGGGCAGGTGGGCGGGTGGGGGTCTCAGCTGCGGCGGAGGGCCTCGGTGAGGCGGTTGGCGGCTTCGATGATGGCCTGGGCGTGGAGCCGCCCCGGGTGGCGGGTGAGGCGTTCGATGGGGCCGGAGACGGAGACGGAGGCGACGACGCGGTTGGAGGGGCCGCGGACGGGGGCGGAGACGGAGGCCACACCGGGTTCGCGTTCGCCGATGGACTGGGCCCAGCCGCGGCGGCGGACGCCGCTGAGCGCGGTGGCGGTGAACCGCGCGCCTTGGAGGCCGCGGTGGAGGCGCTCGGGCTCTTCCCAGGCGAGCAGGACCTGCGCGGCGGAGCCGGCCTTCATCGGGAGGGTGGAGCCGACCGGCACGGTGTCGCGCAGGCCCGAGAGACGCTCGGCCGCGGCCACGCAGATCCGCATCTCGCCCTGGCGGCGATAGAGCTGCGCGCTCTCGCCCGTCACGTCGCGCAGGTGCGTGAGCACCGGCCCGGCCGCGGCGAGGAGCCGGTCTTCGCCTGCGGCGGCGGAGAGTTCGGCGAGCCGGGGGCCGAGAATGAAGCGGCCCTGCATGTCCCTGGTGACCAGGCGGTGGTGTTCGAGTGCGACGGCGAGTCGGTGGGCGGTGGGCCGGGCCAGACCGGTGGCGGCGACCAGCCCCGCCAACGTGGCGGGGCCCGACTCCAGTGCACTCAGCACCAGAGCGGCCTTGTCGAGAACGCCGACGCCGCTAGTGTTGTCCATGTCTCGATACTGCAGTCTCAATCAGCGAGACGCAAGTTCAATCTTCCGGGAAAACCGCCACTCTGGAGCCAGCAGCCCGGGAGAACACCCAGCGCGGACCCGTACCACGGTGTCCGGATGCTGGACGGTCCGGCGTGCGGGTCACGATGCCGAGCAAGCCTTTCACGGCGGCACGGGACAAGACCTCGACGATCACGAGAAGGCCGGCAGAGCGGCCGGCTGGAGGGAATCCGATGGGACGGACACTCGCAGAGAAGGTCTGGGACGACCACGTCGTCCGGCGCGCCGAGGGCGAGCCCGACCTGCTCTACATCGACCTGCACCTGCTGCACGAGGTGACCAGCCCGCAGGCGTTCGACGGGCTCCGGCTGGCCGGTCGTCAGGTGCGCCGTACCGATCTGACGATCGCCACGGAGGACCACAACACCCCCACCCTGGACATCGACAAGCCGATCGCCGACCCGGTCTCCCGGGTGCAGCTGGAGACGCTGCGCAAGAACGCCGAGGAGTTCGGCGTGCGCATCCACTCGCTGGGCGACGTCGAGCAGGGCGTGGTGCACGTGGTCGGCCCGCAGCTGGGTCTGACCCAGCCGGGCATGACCGTGGTGTGCGGCGACTCCCACACCTCCACCCACGGCGCTTTCGGCGCACTGGCGTTCGGCATCGGCACCAGCCAGGTCGAGCACGTGCTGGCCACCCAGACGCTGCCGCTGGCCCCGTTCAGGACCATGGCGATCACCGTCGAGGGCGAGCTGCCCGAGGGCGTCACCGCCAAGGACCTGATCCTGGCCGTGATCACCAAGATCGGCACCGGCGGCGGCCAGGGCTACGTCCTGGAGTACCGCGGTTCGGCGATCCGCAGCCTCTCCATGGAGGCCCGGATGACGATCTGCAACATGTCCATCGAGGCGGGCGCCCGGGCCGGCATGATCGCCCCGGACCGCACCACCTTCGACTATCTGCAGGGCCGTCCGCACGCCCCACAGGGCGCGGACTGGGACGCCGCGGTCGCCTACTGGGAGACCCTGGCCACCGACGAGGACGCGGTGTTCGACGCCGAGGTGTTCATCGACGCCGCCGAGCTGACCCCGTTCGTCACCTGGGGCACCAACCCGGGCCAGGGCGCGCCGCTGGGCGCCAGCGTGCCGAACCCGGCCGACTTCGAGGACCCGCAGGAGCGGGTCGCCGCCGAGAACGCCCTGAAGTACATGGGCCTGGAGGCCGGCACCCCGCTGCGCGAGGTCAAGGTCGACGCCGTGTTCGTCGGCTCCTGCACCAACGGCCGGATCGAGGACCTGCGCGCCGCGGCCGCCGTCCTGGAGGGCCGTCGGATCGCGGACGGCGTGCGGATGCTGGTCGTTCCGGGCTCCGTCCGGGTCGCCCTGCAGGCCGTCGAGGAGGGCCTGGACAAGGTGTTCACCGCCGCGGGCGCCGAGTGGCGGCACGCCGGCTGCTCGATGTGCCTGGGCATGAACCCCGACCAGCTGGCCCCGGGCGAGCGCTGCGCGTCCACCTCGAACCGCAACTTCGAGGGCCGCCAGGGCAAGGGCGGGCGCACCCACCTGGTCTCTCCCCAGGTCGCCGCGGCCACCGCGCTGGTCGGCCGTCTGGCCGCACCGTCCGACCTGCCGAACAACGTTGCCGTGGAGGCCTGAGCCATGGAGAAGTTCACCACCCACACCGGCCGCGCCGTTCCGCTGCGCCGCTCGAACGTGGACACCGACCAGATCATCCCGGCGCACTGGCTGAAGAAGGTCACCCGTTCCGGCTTCGAGGACGGGCTGTTCGAGGCCTGGCGCAAGGACGAGGAGTTCGTTCTCAACCGCCCCGAGCGCCAGGGCGCCTCGGTCCTGGTGGCGGGCCCCGAGTTCGGCACCGGCTCGTCCCGCGAGCACGCCGTCTGGGCGCTGCAGAACTACGGCTTCCAGGCCGTCGTCTCCTCCCGCTTCGCCGACATCTTCCGCGGCAACTCGCTGAAGAACGGCCTGCTGACGGTGGTTCTGCCGCAGGAGACCGTGGAACGGCTCTGGGAGTTGACGGAGGCCGACCCGACGGTGGAGATCACCGTCGACCTGGAGGCCCGCGAGGTCCGCGCGGAAGGCGTCACCGCTCCGTTCGAGCTGGACGACAACGTGCGTTGGCGGCTGCTGAACGGCCTGGACGACATCAGCATCACCCTGCAGAACGAGGCCGATGTCTCGGCGTTCGAAGCGACGCGGCCGAGCTTCAAGCCGCGTACCCTCCCGGCTGCCTGAGTCTCCGCTTTTTGACACGCAGACAACACAGCCGGACAACAAGACCCGCCCCCCTCCGGGGCGGGTCTTCGTTGTTCGCAGGGGAGTTCGTCAGCCGGGAATAGACCCTGGTTCAGCGCAACTGCGTACAGATGGCACAATCGTTGCATGCACCACAACCCCGAACCGCCGTACGCAGGTGGCGAACCCGCGTCCTCGGAGGGTCGGGAGGGTGCTGCCGACTCGGAAGTCACCCTGCTCCACGCACTGGTGGCCGAGCGGTTGAAGCAAGCCCACGCCCGCGTTCACGCGCTGAACGTGTCGACGGACGCAAAGACCGCTCTCACCCGACAACTGCTGATCGTCACCGAGACCGCCAAGCGTGATCTCCCGGAGGCGGCACGGCGGTTGAGTCGCTTTGTGCAGGACCTCGACGAGGGGCGGATGCCGCCCCGGTGAGCACCTCCATGCGCAAATACGTTGCGACACTAGGGTGATTCACGCGTTTGGTAATTGAAAGTCCGCAGATACATACCTAACGTGCGAAAAGAACGGATGGAATCATCCGGCGCCCGTTTCCGAAGGGGAAGACGTGAACAAGGCTCAGCTTGTCGAAGCGGTGGCCGAGCAGCTGGGCGGTCGCAAGGCTGCCGCAGAGGCCGTCGACGCAGTGCTCGACACCATGGTGCGTGCCGTCGTGGCGGGTGACCGGGTGTCGGTCACCGGTTTCGGCACCTTCGAGAAGGTGGAGCGCTCGGCGCGCTTCGCCCGCAACCCGCAGACCGGTGAGCGGGTCAAGGTCAAGAAGACCGCCGTGCCGCGGTTCCGCCCCGGCCAGGGCTTCAAGGACCTCGTCTCCGGCAGCAAGAAGCTGCCGAAGGACGGCCCGTCCGTGAAGAAGGCCCCCAAGGGCTCGCTGACCCCGGGCAAGTCCGGCGTTGCCGCCACCCCGGCCGCCAAGCGCGCCGCCACCAAGCGTGCTGCCGCTGCCGCCGCCCCGGCGACCAAGAAGGCCGCGGCCAAGAAGGCGACCACCGCCAAGACCGCCGCCGCCAAGAAGACCGCCACCACGGCGGCGAAGAAGGCCACCGCGGTCAAGAAGGCCACCACCACCAAGACCACCGCGGCGAAGAAGACCACCACCGCGGCCGCCACCAAGAAGGCCGCGGCCAAGAAGACCGCTCCGGCGAAGAAGACCACCGCGCGCAAGACCACGGCGCGCAAGTCCACCGCCAAGTAAGTCGCACCGAGCCCGGTGCCGGACAGTCGGCGCCGGGGCGGCCAGGCCGTGACGGCCCCATGCCAGGGAACCCGGACCTCCGGAGACCCGGGACGGGGCCGTCGCGGCCTTTTCGCGCCCTGCAACGGCCGATGGAACGGTCTGTGCAACGGCCGATGCAACGGCCTGTGCAACCGCTCCGCGCCGCCGCGCGTGCGATGCCGAGTGCGGCGCCGAGTGTGACACCGGGTACGGCTCTCCGGGCCGGCGGCCGGGAAATGCGTCGAGCCGGAAGGAATTACTCCGGCTGTTCCACCGGCAGCTCGTAGATGATCTCCCAGCGGGAATCCGGAATGACCAGATCCGCGGTCTCCACCGCTCGGCCGGAGTCGTCCAGATACGTCCGCTCGATCAGCATCACCGGGTCGCCGGTGCCGATCCCGAGCAGATTCGCCTGCTCCGCCGTCGCCCGCCCCGGGCGCGGGCGTTCCTCCGCGCGCACCACCCGGATGCCGATGGAGGCCATCCGCTGCACCACGCCCCGGCCGGCCAGCGGCCCCAACTCCGGGAGCAGGACGGGAGTTCCGGTGGTGATCGCCATCGGCTCCCAGGACTCGGCGAGTTGGACCGGCTTGTGCTCCAGCATGAACTCGTAGCGGGTGTGCACCGTCAACTCGCCCGGTTCCAGGCCGAGTCGGCGCGCGATCGCGGGCGGCGGCTCCACCCGGGAATCGCTGTGCGACTCCCAACTCCCGTCCGGCACGGCGGAAGCCGGGAACGCGGCGGCCGAGCGCACGCGCCGCATCGGGTGCCGATCGACCGGCTCGCGCAGGTAGGTGCCGGAACCCGCCCGACCCTCCAACAGGCCTTCGGCGATGAGGACTTCCATCGCCCGCTGGAGCACGTTGGCCCCGACGCCGTAGTTCACGGCCAACTGCGCACGGGACGGCAGCCGCTCACCGATCGCCCACTCCTCGTTCTCCACGCGGCGGCGCAGATGGTCCGCGATGCGGAGGTACGGCGGGTCCTGTGACGGCATCTGGCATCTCCCGGCGGAAGGCGAGACCTGCCGGGCTGCGGCAGGACGGGTGATTCAGCTTGACAATCTAATGCATCAGGTGGAATCTAATGGCTTAGATTCACTTTGCGTGATCGGCCGACTTCGGGGGAGGGGCGTGACGTGCGAACCACCAGGGTGTTCGACCTTGCATCCAGGCTCGCCGCCGCCACCGGGGCCGAAGCCCGGATCCGCCGCCTCCCCGGCGGCGGCTACCGGATCGAAGCCACCCTCGCCGGAAACCCGGACGCCGAGACCCACCTGGTGCTTCTCGACGTCCTCACCGAGGCCGACCGCTACGGACATCGCCACACCGCCCGGTCCGACACCATCTGGGCCGAACTCGACCCGCCCCAGGAGCCGCCGTGAAGGGCCCGCAGACCGGATACGCCGCCAGCATCGAAGGCATCACCGAAACGACCTCGTTCGCGTCCCTCGCGGACGCGCTCGCCTCACTCTGGGGCACGCTCCGCACGCTCCCGCTGGGGTGGACGCAGTACGAGGCCTACCGCTACTTCTTCGGCCCCGACGCCGCGCAGCGCACCGAGGGGTTCCTGGCCAGGGACGGCCACCTGCTGCTGAGCTTCGTCCTGCTCGGCCACAACCGCCAGATCAGGGTGGTCCCCACCAGTGACGGCCCGCTGCAACCCGCCCCGAAGCGCCTGGAGTTGCTCAACACCCCGGCCGTGATGGCGCTCTGCCTGCACGACACGGTCGGGTTCCCCGACCCGGAGGAGCGCCTCCCGCGCAGCGCCTGACCGGCGCCCCGGTCGGCGGGCGTCAGACGGACTCGGGGTCCGGGAAGGTCGGGAGGGTGAGGAAGACGACGCGGCGGGCAGGGCCCTCGCCGGCGGTGCGGATGCGCAGCCGCTGGCCGGGGCGGAGCAGTCGGAGGCCGCCGGCGTCGAAGGCCGGGGCGTCGAACGGGAGGGGGGTGCCGTCGTCGAGCAGGACCGAGCCGGAGCGGGTCGTGGGGTCGAAGCTGAACGCGGTGGCCTGCATGGGAAGCAGCATAGAGCGTCGGAGCAGGGCGTCGGTGGCCGGGCCGAGGCCGAGTTCGTGGGCCGCGGCCAGGTCCTCGGGGGTGTCGACGTCCTGCCGGACGGACGGCACGTCGAGGAGCCTTATCTCGGTCGCCCCGCCGGCCGCGTGCCGCTCCCGGGAGCCCGGCCCGAAGGACGGGCGCAGCGGCGCGCCGGCCGGTGCGGCGAGCAGTGCCGTCCCGGTGCCGAGGGCGTCCGCGAGGAAGGCCCGGCCGTGCGGGGGCACGGCGGCCAGCACACGGGCGAGTTCGGCGGGCCGCAGCGCCGGCAGGTCCGCGCAGAGGGTGGCGACGGGGGAGCGGGGGTGCAGCCGGTGCGCGGCGGCAGTGCCGTGCAGGAACGCCTGGTTGAGGCCGTCGCCGGGTTCGTCGTCGAGGACCGTCGCCCCCAGCGCGCGCAGCGCACTCGCGGCGCGCGGATCCCGTCCGACCACCAGCACCCGTCCGACCGCGGGGCAGGCGAGCGCCGCGGCGACGGTGTCGAGCGCGAAGGCCAACGCGAGTCGGGGCCGCAGCCCGCCGAGCGCCGCCAGGCGGCTCTTCCCCTCGCCGGGCGGCTTCAACGGGACGACCATGGTCCAGCCGGACGATGCTGCCGCACCGTCCTGCCGCAGCTCGGACCGGCTGCCCGGCCCCGCCCCCGGGGCGGACGGGCGGTCGGCGGCGGGGCGTACGGTGTCCTCTGTCATCGGCGTCATTGTGGCGTCCGCCGGGGAGGCTTGGCCACCGGCTCCGGGTCGCGCGCCCGGGGCGGTCGGCGGGTCCCGGTCGGCCGGTGGCGGTGGTGGCTGCTCGACACGGACTTCCCTCGCGGGTGAGACTGGTCGGCGCCTCGGAGCCGCTGCCCGGCCCCCCGGCGAGGGAGAGAGACCAGCGGCACCGCCCGGGCGGGACGCCGCGCGAAAGAGGAGGAGCTGGGTGGCCCGCCGCTCTAACGCCAGGTTCGGAAACGGCGACTACGGGATCTGGTACCGCCTGGCGGCCGCGCTCGTGAAGCCGGTGACAAACGCCCTGGCGACGACGGACTGGCGGGGTTGGGAGCACCTGCCCGCGAAGGAGGGCTTCATCGCGGTGGTGAACCACAACTCGGTGATCGACCCGGTGTTCTACGGGCACTGGCAGTACAACTCGGGCCGCCCGCCGCGGATACTCGCCAAGTCCTCGCTGTTCCAGGTGCCGTTCATCGGCTTCATGCTGCGCAAGACCGGCCAGATCCCGGTGTTCCGGGAGTCCACCGACGCCGCGGACGCGTTCCGGGCCGCGATCGAGGCGGTCAACTCCGGGCAGTGCGTGCAGTTCTACCCGGAGGGCACCCTCACCCGGGACCCGGGCATGTGGCCGATGACCGGCAAGAGCGGCGCCGCCCGGGTCGCGCTGATGACGGGCGCGCCGGTGATCCCGGTCGCGCACTGGGGCGCGCAGGAGATCATCCCGCCGTACGGCAAGGGCGGTAGGGGCAAGTACCACCTGTTCCCGCGCCACAAGGTGACGGTGGCGGCCGGCCCGGCCGTGGACCTCAGCAAGTACCAGGGGCAGGAGATCACCGCCCAGGTGCTGCGCGACGCCACCGACGACATCATGGCGGCGATCACCGCCGTGCTGGAGGGGATCCGCGGCGAGCAGGCCCCCGCCGAGCGCTACGACATGCGCAAGGCCGCCCGGGAGCGGGCCACGGCCGCCGAGGCCAAGCGCGAGCGCGCCGCCGAGGAGGGCGGCCGGTGACCCGCTGCGCCGTGATGGGGACGGGCTCCTGGGGCACCGCCTTCGCGATGATCCTGGCCGACGCCGGCTGCGAGGTGACCCTGTGGGGCCGCCGGCAGGAACTCGCCGACGCCATCAACAGGGAGCACGTCAACCCGGACTACCTGCCGGGCCGGGCGCTCCCGCCGTCGATCCGGGCGACCACCGACGCGGCCGCCGCGCTGGCCGGCGCGGACTTCGCGGTGCTCTCGGTGCCGTCCCAGACGCTGCGCGACAACCTCGCGCACTGGGCGCCGCTGCTGGGCCCGGACACCGTGCTGGTCAGCCTGATGAAGGGCATCGAACTCGGCACCGCGAAGCGGATGAGCGAGGTCATCGAGGAGGTCGCGCAGGTCGGCCCGGAGCGCGTCGTGGTGGTGTCCGGCCCCAACCTGGCCGGCGAGATCGCCAACCGGCAGCCCGCCGCCACCGTGGTCGCGTGCACCGACGAGGAGGTCGCCAAGCGCTTCCAGAAGGCCTGCCACACCCCGTACTTCCGCCCCTACACCAACACCGACGTGGTGGGCTGCGAGCTCGGCGGCGCGGTGAAGAACGTGATCGGCCTGGCGGTCGGCATGGCCAACGGCATGGGCCTGGGCGACAACACCAAGGCCACCCTGATCACCCGCGGGCTGGCCGAAACCACCCGGCTCGGCCTGCGCCTGGGCGCCGACGCGCACACCTTCGCGGGCCTCGCGGGCATGGGCGACCTGGTGGCGACGTGCTCCTCGCCGCTGTCCCGGAACAACACCTTCGGCACCAACCTGGGCCGCGGCATGACGCTCGCCGAGACCATCGCGGCGACCAGCCAGACCGCGGAGGGCGTGAAGTCCTGCGAGTCGGTGCTCGACCTGGCGCGCCGCAACGGCGTGGAGATGCCGATCGTCGAAGCGGTGGTCGACGTCGTCCACAACGGCCGTCCGACGCAGGAGGTGCTGGAGGGCTTGATGGCCCGTTCGGCCAAGCCGGAGCGCCGATGACGGGAATCGGACGGTAGTCTCAACGCCGTTATGAGCATCGAACAGACCTCCCCGAACCAGTCGGCCAAGCCGCGCGTCGCGATCGTCTTCGGCGGTCGGAGCTCCGAGCACGGCGTGTCCGTGGTCACCGCCGCCAGCGTGCTGCGCTCGATCGACCGCAGCAAGTACGAGGTGCTGCCGATCGGCATCACCCACGAGGGCCGCTGGGCCCTGGTCGGCGACGAACCCGCCCGGATGACGATCACCGACGGCCGGATGCCCGACGTCGACCAGGTCGCCGAGTCCACCGAGGGCCAGGTGGCGCTGCCCGTCGCCCCCGGCAACCGGGAGGTCGTGTGGAGCGAGCCCGGCGCCGCACCCAAGGTGCTCGGCGAGGTCGACGTGGTGCTGCCGCTGCTGCACGGCCCCTGGGGCGAGGACGGCACCCTGCAGGGCCTGCTGGAGCTCTCCGGGGTGCCGTACGTCGGCTCCGGCGTGCTGGCCAGCTCGGTCGGCATGGACAAGGAGTTCACCAAGCGGATCATCGAGTCGCTCGGCCTGTACGCGGGCGAGTACACGGTGGTCAAGCCGCGCGAGTGGCAGACCGAGGACGGCCGCGCCGCCGCCCGCGGGCGGATCGCCGCGCTCGGCCTGCCGCTGTTCGTCAAGCCCTGCCGGGCCGGCTCCTCGATCGGCATCACCAAGGTCAAGGACCTCGCCGACCTGGACGCCGCGATCGACGAGGCGCGCCGCCACGACCCCAAGGTGATCGTGGAGAAGGGCGTCGAGGGCCGCGAGATCGAGTGCGGCGTGCTGGAGTTCGAGGACGGCCCGCGCGCCTCGGTGCCCGCCGAGGTGCTGGTCGACGCCGACTTCGAGTTCTACGACTTCGAGGCCAAGTACATCGACTCCTCCGAGGTCGAGATCCCGGCCAAGCTCACCGACGCCGAGCGCACCGAACTCCAGCGGCAGGCCGTCGAGGTCTTCGAGGGCCTCGGCTGCGAGGGCCTGGCCCGGGTCGACTTCTTCCTGCTGAACGACGGCCGGTGGATGGTCAACGAGATCAACACCATGCCCGGCTTCACGCCGATCTCCGCCTACCCCAAGATGTGGGAGGCCACCGGAGTGCCCTACGCCGAGCTGATCGACCGCCTGCTGGCCGCGGCGCTGCGCCGCTCCACCGGCCTGCGCTGACGACGCCCGGCTGACGACGCCCGGCTGACGACGCCAGGGCCTGTCGACCGGACAGGCCCTAGGCGTCGGTGCCGAAGCACTCCGACTCGGCCTTGTCGTTGATCACCGGGATGGTCGACCGGATGGCGTCCGAGAACGAGCTCAGCGGGTCCGCGTAGTTGGGGTACGCGCCGGACTGGACGTGCACCTCCACGTACGCCTTGCGCAGACCCGTGGCGAACCAGTAGCCGCCCTGGCCGTCCTCGTTCACGCCCCAGCTGACCTCGTCGATGCACGGGCCCATCCGGGCGGAGTTCAGGTAGTCCGGCCGGTCCCCGCCGCAGGTCAGCACGGTGCGGGGCGAGGACGCCCAGGCGGCGGTGTACGGCGAGGCCGGGGACGGGTCCTTGCGCGGGTGGCCGAGCACGTCGCCCGGCAGCTTCGCGTCCAGCGCCCGGCAGTACTCGGCGGCCTGGGCGCTCGGCGTCGGCGGCGCCACGTCCGGGTCGCCGTTCCAGAACGCGACCAGCCCCGCCGTCACGGCCAGCAGGACGGCGGGGGGTCCGAACCAGCGGACCGGCGCGGGGAGGCGGTTCAGGAGGTCGCGAGAAGACACCCGTCGATGGTAAGCGCCCCTACAGGCGGACCACCGGACAGGTGAGGGTACGGGTGATCCCGTCCACCTGCTGCACCTTCGCCACCACCAGGCGGCCCAGTTCGTCGATCGACTCCGACTCGGCCCGGACGATCACGTCGTACGGGCCGGTGACGTCCTCGGCGGTGAGCACGCCGGGGATCTTGGCAATGGACTCGGCGACCGCGGTGGCCTTGCCCACCTCGGTCTGAATCAGGATGTACGCCTGCACCACGGTGGACCTCCAGGCGGCTGGGTGGGGGGAGTTGCTGACCGGCAGTCTGATCACCACGCTACCGCGCGACAGCGGCACAGGGGAGACCTCCGCACCCTCCGAGGGCGTACGCTGCCGCGCGGGGGGCGCACCCCAGACGGATCACGTGAAGAACGCGGGAGGACGGGCTGATGCAGGGGACCGTGGGCGAGCTCGGCGAGTTCGGGCTCATCCGGGAACTGACCGCGCGGCTGCCGATGACGCCGGCGGTGGAACTCGGGCCCGGTGACGACGCCGCCGTCGTCAAGGCCCCCGACGGCCGGGTGGTCGCCACCACCGACGTCCTCATCGAGGGCCGGCACTTCCGCCGCGACTGGTCCACCGCGTACGACGTGGGCCGCAAGTGCGCCGCGCAGAACCTCGCCGACATCGCCGCGATGGGCGCCGTCCCCACCGCCCTGCTGCTCGGCCTGGTCGCCCCCGCCGACCTGCCCACCACCTGGGCCACCGAACTGATGGACGGCCTGCGCGACGAATGCCAGGTCGCCGGTGCCACCGTGGTCGGCGGCGACGTGGTCCGCGGCGACACCATCACCCTCGCCATCACCGCGCTCGGCGACCTCCAGGGCCGGCGGCCCGTGGTGCGCTCCGGCGCCCAGGTCGGCGACGTCGTCGCCGTCACCGGCTGGCTCGGCTGGTCCGCCGCCGGCCTGACCGTCCTGCAGCGCGGCTTCCGCTCCCCGCGGGCCTTCGTCGAGGCGCACCGCCGCCCCGAACCGCCGTACCACGCCGGCCCCGCCGCCAGCGACCTCGGCGCCACCGCCATGGTGGACGTCTCCGACGGGCTGGTCGCCGACCTCGGCCACGTCGCCCGGGCCAGCGCCGTCGACATCGACCTGCACGCCGCCGACTTCGACGTCCCCGCGCAGATGGCCGACATCGGCCAGGCCGTCGGCGTCGACCCGCTGGTGTGGGTGCTGTCCGGCGGCGAGGACCACGCGATCGTGGCGACCTTCCCCAAGAGCGTCCAACTCCCGTCCCGCTGGCGGAAGATCGGCGAAGTGGTGCGCCCGGCCCGGACCGGCCGCGGGGGAGTGGTCACGGTCGACGGCGCCCCCTGGGACCGCACCGCGGGCTGGGACCACTTCGCCGAACAGTAGGCCTTGTGGCTCCCCGGAGGCAGCGCGCCGACCGCGTAGGGTGACGGATGTCGGGCGGGCCGACCGCCTCGACGGCCCGGTCCACCTACGCGGGGGCCCGTGGCCCCCGGGAGCAGGAGAGCACAGCCACCATGCGCATCGGCGTTCTCACCAGCGGCGGCGACTGCCCCGGACTCAACGCGGTGATCCGCTCCGTCGTGCACCGCGGCACCGACGTCCACGGCGACGAGATCCTCGGCATCGAGGACGGCTTCCTCGGCCTGATCGAGAGCCGCACCCGCCCGATCTCGCACGACGACGTCACCGGCCTGCTCACCCTCGGCGGCACCATCCTCGGCTCCGCCCGGGTGCAGCGCGAGAAGATCCGCTGGGCGGTCGAGAACTCCGCCGAACTCGCCGCCCGGATCGGCATCGACGCCCTGATCGCGATCGGCGGCGAAGGCACCCTCACCGCCGCCAAACTCTTCAGCGACGCCGGACTCCCCGTCGTCGGCGTCCCCAAGACCATCGACAACGACATCGACGCCACCGACGTCACCTTCGGCTTCGACACCGCCGTGCACGTCGCCACCGAGGCCATCGACCGCCTCAAGACCACCGCCGAGTCCCACCAACGCGTCATGGTCGTCGAGTTGATGGGCCGCCACACCGGCTGGATCACCCTCACCGCGGGCATGGCCGGCGGCGCCCACGGCATCCTCATCCCCGAGAAGCCCTTCGACATCGAAGCCGTCGCCCGGATGATCGAGGACCGCTTCCGGCGCGGCAAGAAGTTCGCCATCGTCGCCGTCGCCGAAGGCGCCCAACCCCTGCCCGGCACCCTGCGCTTCGAACACGGCGAAGTCGACCGGTTCGGCCACCAGACCTTCGGCGGCATCGGCACCCGGCTCGCCGTCGAACTGGAGAACATCCTCGGCAAGGAGGCCCGCCCGGTCATCCTCGGCCACACCCAGCGCGGCGGCACCCCCACCGCACTCGACCGCGTCCTCGCCACCCGCTTCGGCTGGCACGCCGTCGAAGCCGTCCACCAGGGCGCCTTCGGACACTTCACCGCGCTGCGCCGCACCGAGATCCACCTCACCCCGATCGCCGACGCCGTCGTCCAGCTCAAGACCGTCCCGGCGGGCCGCTGGATCGAATCCGAGGCCGTGCTCTGACACGAATCCGCCGGTGGGTAGGTTGGGGCGCATGACCATCAACACCGCCCCGCCCCGGGTGCTCACCGTCGCCGGCTCCGACAGCGGCGGCGGTGCCGGTATCCAGGCCGACCTCAAGGCGATGCTCGCCCTCGGCGTCCACGGCATGAGCGTCATCACCGCCGTCACCGCGCAGAACTCGCTCGGCGTCCAGGGCTACTGGGAACTCCCCGCCGAAGCCGTCCGCGCCCAGTACCGCAGCGTCGTCGACGACATCGGCGTCCAGGCGATCAAGACCGGCATGCTCGCCTCGATCGAACTCGTCGAAACCGTCTCCGCGCTCCTCGCCGACGCCCCCGCCCCCGTGGTCGTCGATCCCGTCGGCGTCTCCAAGCACGGCGACGCGCTGCTCGCCGCGGAGGCCGTGCTCACCGTCCGCGAGCGCCTCCTGCCGGTCGCCACCCTGGTCACCCCCAACCTGCACGAAGTGACCCAACTCACCGGCCTCGAGGTCACCGGCGAAAGCGACATGCTCGACGCCGCGAAGGCGCTCCGCGACCTCGGCCCCCGCTGGACCCTCGTCAAGGGCGGCCACCTCGAAGGCGAAGCCGCCGACCTCCTCCTCGGCCCCACCGGCGAAACCCACTGGTACCGGGCCCCCCGCCACGACAACCGCCACACCCACGGCACCGGCTGCACCCTCGCCAGCGCCATCGCCGCGCAACTCGCCAAGGGCGACGAGATGCCGGAGGCGGTCGCGAACGCCAAGGCCTACGTGACGGGCGCCATCGAACACGGCTTCCCGCTCGGTGCCGGCATCGGGCCGGTGGACCACTTCTGGCAGGCGAGAAGGTAGGACAGCGGCTCGGGGAACGGCGGGGCCGCGACCGCAGACCCGGCCCCGCCGTTCCCCGAGCCCCTGACAACAGAAAAGGCGAAAGCCGACCACGATCCCCGAAGGGCGTGATCGGCTTTCACCGAGCGAGAAGGTGACCGGCGTACCGGTTACGCGTCAGCGCGAGACCTTACCGGCCTTGATGCACGAGGTGCAGACATTCAGGCGCTTCGGCGTGCGTCCAACCACAGCGCGCACCGTCTGAATGTTGGGGTTCCAACGACGGGGGGTGCGGCGGTGCGAGTGGGAGATGCTGTTGCCGAAGCCCGGGCCCTTGCCGCAGACGTCGCAGTTGGCAGCCACAGGAGTCACTCCAAGACTTCAGATCAGGAACTTGAACAGCCCGGGGTGTTCCAGGCAACCGGGAGAGCATACAACGGTGCATCCCGCTCAACGAAACTACCACGGCCGCCGGGGTGATCGTTCCCCCGACCTGGGTCGGAGGGTGCCGCGGGCGGTGTCGCGAGGGCCGATAACCTGCCAGCATCGCCCTCGCCACCGCGTCCCGTCGGGTTTCCGTGGCGTTCACCCGGAGGAGACCTGGTGCTGGACACCCTCGACGCCCCGGCCGTCCGTACGTGGTGCCGGCTCGCGCTGGCTGCCCTCGGCCAGGCCCGCGAGGAGATCGACGCGCTGAACGTCTACCCGGTACCGGACGGCGACACCGGGACGAACCTGTACCTGACCGTGGAGTCCGCCGCCGAGGCGCTGGACGGCATGTTCGCGCAGGAGGAGCAGCCCACGCTGGCCGCGGCGGCGAACGTCGCGGCGCGCGGAGCGCTGATCGGGGCGCGCGGAAACTCGGGCGTGATCCTCGCGCAGTGGCTGCGCGGCCTCGCCGAGGTGCTGGCCGAGGGCGGCGAGCTGGCGGAGGCGCTCGGCAACGGCGCGCGCTCCGCCTACCTGGCCGTCGCGGAACCGGTCGAGGGCACCCTGCTGACCGTCGCCGCGGCCGCCGCCGACGCCGCGAAGGCCGCGGACGGGCTGACCGGCCAGGCCCGGGAGGCGTACCGGGCGGCCCGGCAGGCGCTGCTGCTCACCCCGGACCAGCTGACGGTGCTGGCCGAGGCGGGCGTGGTGGACGCCGGCGGCCGGGGGCTGGTGGCCGTGCTGGGCGCGCTGGTGGACGCCGTGTCCGGGCAGCAGCCGATGGGTCCGGTGGCGCTGCGCCGCGAGGACCCGGTGGTGGTGGCCGGCTGCGAGGGCCACGAGCGCCCGCCGGGCCCGGGCCACCCCGCGTTCGAGGTGATCTACCTGCTGGAGGCCGAGGACGGACAGCTGCCGCGGCTGCGCGAACGGCTGGGGCGGCTCGGCGACTCGCTGGTGATCGGCGGCGGCGACGGCCTGTGGAACGTCCACGTGCACGTGGACGACGCGGGCGCGGCCGTGGAGGCCGGCGTCGAGGCCGGACGGCCGTACCGGATCCGGATCACGCACTTCGCGGAGGCGGCGGCCCGCTCCGGCGAGCGCGAGGAGACCGTCTCGCACGGCCGGGCCGTGCTGAGCGTGGTGACCGGCAGCGGGCTGGCCCAACTGTGCGAGCAGGCCGGTTCGGTGGTGCTCGAAGCGGACCCGGACCGCGCCCCCGCCAGCGCCGAACTGGTCGCCGCCGTGCACCGCTGCGCGGCCCGCGAGGTGATCGTGCTGCTCAACGACCCCGAACTGCGGGCCGCCGCCGGCGCCGCCGCCGACCAGCTGCGCGAGGAGGGCGTGCGGATCGCCGTGCTGCCCACCCGCTCCCCGGTGCAGGGCCTGGCCGCGCTGGCCGTGCACGACGCCGGCCGCCGCTTCGACGAGGACATGGTCGCCATGACGTCCGCCGCCGGCGCCACCCGCTACGCCGAACTCGCCGTCGCCGAGGGCGAGTCCTGGACGATGGCCGGCGTCTGCCAGGCCGGCGACGTGCTCGGACTGATCGACGGCGACGTCGCGGTGATCGGCCGCGACCTCACCGAGACCGCCGTCGCCGTACTGGACCGGATGATCGCCGCGTCCGGCGAACTCGTCACCCTGGTGCTCGGCGAGGACGCCCCCGCCGACCTCGCCGACCGCCTGATCGCGCACGCCAGGCGCACCCGCCCCGAGGTCGACACCGTCGCCTACCGGGGCGGCCAGGAGGCCGCGCCGCTGCTGATCGGCGTCGAGTGAGCCGGGACGTCCGACCTGTGGTGTGAAATGGGACCCGATGGGCGCTCTCGATGAACCACTGAAGGACCTGGTCGGCGACCGCACCGCGAAGGTGCTGGCCGACTCCCTCAAGCTGCGCACGGTCGGCGACCTGCTGCACCACTACCCGCGCCGGTACGTCGAGCGCGGCCAGCTCACCAGCCTGGACGAGCTGGAGGTGGACGAGCACGTCACCGTGCTGGCCCGGATCGAGAAGGTCACGCTGATCCCGTTCCGCGGCCGCAAGGGCGACCGGCTGGAGGTGGTGGTCACCGACGGCCGCTCCCGGCTGTCGCTGGTGTTCTTCAACCAGGGCTGGCGGCAGAAGGACCTCAAGCCCGGCCTGCAGGGCCTGTTCGCGGGCAAGGTCGGCATGTTCAACCGGACCCGCCAACTCGCCTCGCCCGACTATCAGTTGATCGACGAAGAGGAGGGCTCGTCGGCGGCCGAACAGTTCGCCGGCCGGCTCATCCCGGTCTACCCGGCCAGCGCCCAGCTGCCCAGCTGGAAGCTCTCGCTCTGCGTCGAACTCGCCCTCACCAAACACCTGGCGGACGTCGGCGAACCGCTGCCCGCCGAACTGCGCGCCGAGCACGAGCTGATCCCGCTGCCCGAGGCGCTCGAACTGATCCACCGCCCGCGCAACCAGGTCGACAAGGAACGCGCCCAGAACCGGCTGCGCTGGGACGAGGCGTTCGTCCTCCAGGTCGCCCTCGCCCAGCGCCGCGCCGCCGACTCCGCGCTGCCCGCCGTCCCGCGCCGCGCCGTCCCCGACGGCGTACTGGACGCCTTCGACGCCCGGCTGCCGTTCACCCTGACGGACGGCCAGCAGAAGGTCTGCGCCGAGATCTTCGCCGACCTCGCCACCGACCACCCCATGCACCGCCTGCTGCAGGGCGAAGTCGGCTCCGGGAAGACCCTGGTCGCGCTGCGCGCCATGCTCGCCGTGGTCGACGCCGGCGGCCAGACCGTGCTGCTCGCGCCCACCGAGGTGCTGGCCCAGCAGCACCACCGCTCGATCGTCGAGATGATGGGGGAGCTCGCCGAGGCCGGCATGATCGGCGGCTCGGAGATCGGCACCCGGGTCGCCCTGCTCACCGGCTCGATGGGCGCCGCCGCCCGCCGCGGCGCGATGCTCGACATGGCCTCCGGCAAGGCCGGCATCACCATCGGCACGCACGCCCTGATCGAGGACAAGGTGCAGTTCGCCGACCTCGGCCTGGTCGTCGTCGACGAACAGCACCGCTTCGGCGTCGAACAGCGCGACGCGCTGCGCGCCAAGGGCGAACAGCCCCCGCACCTGCTGGTGATGACCGCCACCCCGATCCCGCGCACCGTCGCGATGACCGTCTTCGGCGACCTGGAGACCTCCGTCCTCGACCAGCTGCCGTCCGGCCGCTCCCCGATCTCCACCCACGTCGTCCCCGCGCTGGAGAAGCCCAACTTCCTCACCCGCGCCTGGGAACGCGTCCGCGAGGAGGTCGGCAAGGGCCACCAGGCGTACGTGGTCTGCCCCCGGATCGGCGACGAGGAGGACGCGCCGAAGGGGAAGAAGAAGCGCAAGGACGACCCGGAAGAAGTGGACGGGGGAGCGGACAGCGAGGAGCGGCGGCCGCCGCTCGCCGTGGTGGAGACCGCCGAGAAGCTCGCCAAGGGCCCGCTCGCCGGGCTGCGGGTGGAGATCCTGCACGGCCGGCTCGCCCCGGACGCCAAGGACGACGTGATGCGCCGGTTCGCCGCCGGCGAGGTCGACGTGCTGGTCGCCACCACCGTCATCGAGGTCGGTGTCAACGTCCCCAACTCCACCGTCATGGTGATCATGGACGCGGACCGGTTCGGCGTCTCCCAGCTCCACCAGCTCCGCGGCCGGGTCGGCCGGGGCTCCGCGGCCGGCCTGTGCCTGCTGGTCAGCGACATGCCGGCGGCCAGTGCCGCCCGCGCCCGCCTCGACGCCGTGGCCGGCACCCTGGACGGCTTCGCACTCTCCCGGATCGACCTCGAACAGCGCCGCGAGGGCGACGTCCTCGGCCAGGCCCAGTCCGGCGTGAAGTCCTCGCTCAAGGTGCTGTCCGTCCTCGACGACGAGGACGTCATCGCCACCGCCCGCGCCGAGGCCACCCGGCTGGTCGCCGCCGACCCCGAACTCGCCGCCCACCCCGAGCTGCGCACGGCCCTGGAGAGCCTGCTCGACGAGGACCGCGCGGAATATCTGGAGAAGGGCTGAGAAGGGCCGTTCGAACAGGACCGATTGTCAGTGCCCCGGGAGAGAATGCAGTTGTTCGGGGCGCACTCCAAGTGGCGTCCCCGACGCGAGACTTGGGGGTCATTGCATGGCATTCCGTCACCTCAACGAGCTCCCGCTCGGCGACAAGGTCTTCCGGATCGAGGTCGCCAGCGAAGACGACCGAGAAGTCACCCTCACCCTGACCGGCTGGCGCGAGGGCAACGCCGCCAACCCGGTCGCCTCCGGCAAGCTCCGCCTCCCGGTGGAGGACGTCGCCTCGCTGCGCATCGCGCTCAACCGCGCCCTGCGCGCGCTGGCGATCGTCGCCGACGTCTCCGAGCCCATCCCCGACCGCGACGTGCTGCGCGAGCTCTACCCCGGCCACGGCTCCCCGTGGGTGCCGCAGCACGAGGAGGAGCTGGTCCGCCGTTTCCACGACGGCGACACCATCGCCCGGATCGCCGCCCGCTACGGGCGCACGCCCGACTCCGTCCGCACCAAGCTGCGCGAGCTCGGCCACGACCCGCGCCGCCCGGAGTACTGCCCGCCGGACGGCTGCCTGTCCTGGTCGCGGTACGCGTCGCCCACGCTGCTCGGCGCCGTGTCCAACGAGTAGGCCCTGACGTGAGGGGCTGCGCGCCCGGCCATGCACTATTTGTCAGCTATGGTCGGGCGCGCAGCCCCTCCCACCTAAGGAACGTAATGCCCCGCGTAATCGCCGGCCGTGCCGGAGGCCGCCGGCTCGTCGTGCCGCCCGGCCGGAACACCCGTCCGACCTCCGACAAGGCGCGGGAGGCGATGTTCTCCACCGTCGAGTCGCTGTTCGGGCCGATCGCCGGGGCGCGGATGCTGGACCTGTTCGCGGGCAGCGGCGCGGTCGGGCTGGAGGCGCTGTCGCGGGGCGCGGCGCACGCGCTGCTGGTGGAGGCGGACGCGAGCGCGGTGAAGGCCGTGCGGGAGAACGTCCGGACGCTGGGGCTGCCGGGCGCGGAGGTGCGGGCGGACAAGGCGGAGAAGGTGATCGAGGGGCCGCCGCCGGCCGAGCCGTACGACCTGGTGTTCCTCGATCCGCCGTACGCGGTGGAGGACTCCGTACTGCGGGAGATGCTGGTCACACTCCGCTCGGGGGGCTGGCTGTCCGAGCACGTTCTCGTCACCGTGGAACGCAGCACCCGAGGCGGCGAGTTCGGCTGGCCGGACGGCTTCGAAGGGCTGCGCTCGCGCCGGTACGGCGAGGGCACGCTCTGGTACGGTCGCGCCGCTGCCGGGGCTGACCAAGACTCGTAGCAGAACATCCCGCCCCACAAGGGAGCACACCCATGCGCCGCGCCGTCTGCCCGGGGTCCTTCGACCCCATCACCAACGGACACCTCGACATCATCGAGCGGGCCTCGAAGCTGTACGACGTGGTGCACGTGGTGGTGGCGGTGAACCGCAGCAAGCAGGGGATGTTCACGGCCGAGGAGCGGATCGGCCTGATCGAGGAGACCACCGCACACCTGGGCAACATCCAGGTGGAGCCGCACAGCGGCCTGCTGGTGGACTACTGCAGGGAACGCGGCATCCCGGCGATCATCAAGGGCCTGCGCGCGGTCAGCGACTTCGACTACGAGCTGCAGATGGCGCAGATGAACCACGGCCTGACCGGCGTGGAGACGCTGTTCGTGCCGACCTCGCCGACGTACAGCTTCCTGTCCTCCAGCCTGGTCAAGGAGGTGGCCACGCTGGGCGGCGACGTCTCCCACCTGCTGCCGGCGCTGGTGCACGCGCGACTGGTCGAGCGGATCGCCGAACGCCGCAAGTGACGAAGGCGTTGTGAGCGGCGGGGTGGGTGGCCGTACAGTCTGTACTCCCGGCCCCGGGACCGCTGTTCGCGGACTCGTGGCACTGCCTCCGCCGCACTTCGGCGGCACACGGAAAGACTGAAGACGCCCGTGGACGTGCAGCAGAAACTCGACGAGATCATCGCGATGGTCGAGAAGGCCAAGGCGATGCCGATGTCGGCCTCCTGCGTGGTCAACCGTGCCGAACTGACCGGCCTGCTGCGCGACTTGCGCGAGGCGATGCCCGCCGAACTCGCCCAGGCGCAGTCCGTGGTGGCGGACCATCAGCAGATGGTGGCCGACGCCCAGGCGCAGGCCGACCAGATCATCCGCGGCGCGCACGACGAGCGCGGCTCGCTGATCTCCGACACCGGGGTCGTGCGGCAGGCCCAGGCCGAGGCGGACCGGATCCTCGCCGAGGCGCGCACCGAGGAGCGCACCAAGCTCGCCGAGGCGGACGACTACGTCGACTCCAAGCTCGCCAACTTCGAGGTGGTGCTCACCAAGACGCTCGGCGCGGTCGGCCGCGGCCGGCAGAAGCTGCGCGGCGAGGCCGGGGTGTACCAGCAGGGCGCAGAGGGCGCCGAGGACGGCGAGGAGTTCCAGCCGCAGCGGATCAGCCCCAGCCCGGAGGCCGACGAGTACGTCGATGTGAAGCTCGCCACCCTGGAGGCGGTGCTGTCGGCGACCCTGGAGGCGGTCGGCAAGGGCCGGGACAAGCTGCTCGGCAAGGCCCCGATCGACGATCTGGGCGCCTACCTGGCCGCCGCCGACGAGGCCCAGCAGCTCAAGGACCGCGCCGAGGCGGTCGCGGCGGGCTTCGCCACGGGCGACGGCGAGCAGTCCTGGTACGCCGACGTCCCGCAGCAGCAGAGCTGGCCCGAGCCGGCCCCGGCCGCGGCCGACTGGCAGAACCCCGCGGAGGGCCAGTACGGCCAGCCGCAGACCCCGCAGTACGCCGAGGCGTACGGCGGCGGCTACGACCCGGCGGCGGCCCCCCAGGCCGACCCGTACGGGCAGCCGTACGGCTACCAGCAGGCGGCCGACCCGGCGTACTACCAGCAGCAGCCGTACCAGCAGCCCGGCTACGACCAGTGGGGCAACCCGCTGCCCGCCGACCCGAACGGCTACCAGCAGCAGCCCCAGCAGGTGCCGCAGCTGCCCCAGCAGCAGGCCGGGCTGGACGAGACCAGCTTCTTCGACACCAGCATGATCGACATGACCCGGCTGCGGGAGCTCGGCGGACGCTGACCCCGGGCGAGTTGGGTTCGGCCCGGACTCTCGGGTAGTCTGACCACTCCGGCCAGCTTGTGCCGGGTTCGCCGCGTGCCCGCGTCCGGGCCGCGCACCGCAGGAACCACACTCGCGCCACGCAGGAATGCGTGCGCCACCAGGAAGTCAGGAAACCTTGAACCGCCTCGACCACCGCGACCCCCTCGTGTTCGACACGCACGAGCTCGGCCGTCGCCCCGGCTCGCTGCGCAAGGTGTCCCGCACCCTGGAGGCCCCGGCGGAGTTGGGCATCGCGGATGTGATCGGCGTCCCGGAGAAGAGCGAGGTCAAGCTGGAGCTCCGCCTGGAGTCCGTGGTCGAGGGTGTGCTGGTCACCGGCACCGCCGAGACCCACGTGACCGGCGAGTGCTCCCGCTGCCTGGAGCCGCTGGAGGACGACCTGGAGGTCGACTTCCAGGAGCTCTACTACTACCCGGAGTCCGAGGAGCGTCACCGCGCGATCGCGGGAGACGACTTCGACGAGGAGTCCGAGGACGAGACTTACCGCCTGGAGGGCGACCTGTTCGACCTCCAGCCGGTGCTGCGTGACGCGGTGGTGCTCGCACTGCCGCTGCAGCCGGTGTGCCAGGACGACTGCCTGGGTCTGTGCTCCGAATGCGGAGCCCGCCTGAGCGACGACCCGTCGCACCACCACGACGCCGCCGACCCCCGGTGGGCGGCCCTGCAGGGACTCTCCGCCGCCCCCGGCGACGAGGGTGACGAGGAATAAGACACAGCGGTACCCGTGAGGGTCTCGCCGTAGAACCAGGAGATTTACCGTGGCTGTTCCGAAGCGGAAGATGTCGCGCAGCAACACGCGTCACCGGCGTTCCAACTGGAAGGCCGTCGTGCCCGCGCTCGTCGCGTGCGACCGCTGCCACGAGCCGAAGCTTGGGCACATTGCGTGCCCGAGCTGCGGCACGTACAACCGTCGCCAGGTCCTCTCGGTCTGATCGGCGGGGTGCACGGATCGATGTCGGACGGCAGCAATTCTTCTCGCAAGCCGACCCCCGGTACCAACGGGGGTAAGGGCGGCGGGCCGGCTTCGACCGAATACGACGTCCTGGAAGGGCGCCTCGGGTACTCACTTGAGCGCGCCCTTCTGGTACGTGCCCTGACCCACCGCTCGTACGCGTACGAGAACGGCGGGCTGCCCACCAACGAGCGCCTGGAATTCCTCGGCGACTCGGTGCTGGGCGTGGTGGTGACCGACACCCTCTACCGCCTCCACCCGGAGGTCGCCGAGGGGACGCTCGCCAAACTCCGTGCCGCGGTGGTCAATTCCCGCGCGCTCGCCGAGGTCGGCCGCGGGCTGGACCTCGGAGCCTTCATCCGGCTCGGCAAGGGTGAGGAAGGAACCGGCGGCCGCGACAAGTCGTCGATCCTCGCCGACACCGTCGAAGCCGTGATCGGCGCCATCTACCTCGACCAGGGCCTGGGTTCGGCCACGGACTTCGTCCACCGGCTGTTCGACCCGCTGATCGCGGAATCGGCGCTGCTCGGTGCGGGCCTCGACTGGAAGACCAGCCTCCAGGAACTCACCGCTGCCGTCGGCATCGGCGTTCCCGAGTACGTGGTCGCCGAGTCCGGACCGGACCACGAGAAGACCTTCACCGCCGCCGCCCGGGTGGCCGGCCAGGACTACGGCTCCGGGAGCGGACGCTCCAAGAAGGAAGCCGAGCAGAAGGCCGCCGAGTCCGCCTGGCGCTCCATCAAGGCCAAGCAGGACGGCGAGGGCGACCCGCCGGCCACGACGGCCTGACCGCGCCGTGCCCGAACTCCCCGAAGTCGAAGTCGTCCGCCGCGGCCTGGCCCGCTGGGCCGCCGGACGGACCGTCGGCGACATCGAGGTGCTGCACCCGCGCGCCGTCCGCCGACAGGCCGGCGGCGCAGAGGAGTTCACCGCCCTGCTGCGCGGCCGCACCCTCGGCACGCCGCAGCGCCGAGGCAAGTACCTGTGGGTGCCGCTCGGCGACGGCCTGTCGATGATCGGCCACCTCGGCATGAGCGGCCAACTGCTCGTCCAGGAAGCCGACATGGCCGACTCCGTGCACCTGCGGGTGCGGCTCCGGTTCACCGACGGCGGCACCGAACTGCGCTTCGTCGACCAGCGCACCTTCGGTGGCCTCGCCGTCGAGGAGACCGAACCCGACGACCCCGAGTGCACGCCGCTCTCGCTCGCCCACATCGCCCGCGACCCGCTCGACGCGCGCTTCGACGACGCCGCGTTCGTCACCGCGCTGAAGGCCAAGCGGACCACCGTCAAGCGGGCCCTGCTCGACCAGACCCTGATCAGCGGCGTCGGCAACATCTACGCCGACGAGGCCCTGTGGCGCAGCCGCCTGCACTACGACCGGCCCACCGCCACCCTGACCCGCCCCGCCGCGCTCGGCCTGCTCCGGCACGCCCGCGACGTGATGACCGCGGCCCTCGCCGTCGGCGGGACGAGCTTCGACTCGCTGTACGTCAACGTCAACGGCGAGAGCGGCTACTTCTCCCGCGACCTGGACGCCTACGGCCGCGAGGGCGAACCCTGCCGCCGCTGCGGCACCCCGATGCGCCGCGACGCCTGGATGAACCGCTCCAGCTACTACTGCCCGAAGTGCCAGCGCCGCCCGCGCTGACCCGTCAGCGGTGCGCGGCCTTCGCCTCCTCCTCGTCGGCGGCCGCCTGGAGCGCCCCGCCCTCCTCGCCGAAGTAGGCGACGCCGACGGCGCTGACCACCGCGAGGACGAAGCCGAGGACGGCCAGCCAGGCCAGGCCCGGCCGGGAGGAGTCGCCCAGCCAGAGGACGCCGACCGCGCCGGGGACGACGGTCTCGCCGACCACCAGGGCGGCGGTCGCGCCGTTGACCGAGCCGACCTGCAGGGCGACGGTGTGCAGGTACATGCCGCCGATGCCGCCGATCAGGATGGCGTACAGCGCCGGGTCGGCCAGCAGCGCGGTGATCGAGAACGGCTCGATGCCGTCCAGGATGCGCACCCCGATGCCCAGCGCGCCGAAGCCGAGACCGGACAGCAGACCCGCCACGATCGCGCCGTTGGAGCCCATCCGCCGGACGATCAGCGAACCGCCGGCGATCAGCACCGCGGAGCCGATCAGCAGCGCCCAGTGGAAGGACCGGGCGGCCTGGTGCCCGCCCTCCGGTCCGGCGGCGACCGCGAGCAGCACCAGCGCGCTGCACAGGATGCCGATCGACAGCCACTCCAACTGCCGCAGCCGCAGCCCGAGCAGCTTGACCGACAGCACCGCGGTGATCACCAGGTTGGCGCTGATGATGGTCTGCGACAGGAACAGCGGCAGCAGCCGCGCGGCCAGCGCACCCAGCCCGAAACCGATGAAGTCCAGCACCGTTCCGAGGATGAACTCCCAGGTGACGGCGGCCTTCGCGGTCGAGGCGAGGCTCGGCCCGCCGTGCTCGGTGACGGTGCCGTCGGCCGCCTCCTGCCGGGCCGAACGCCGGGCGCCGACGGCTTGCAGCACCGATCCGGTGCCGTAACAGACGGACGCGGCGACGGCGGTGACGAGGCCGAGGATCACGCTGGGAGCTCCTGTCGGGGGAGGAAAGATCGGCACCACTATGCCTGCTCGACGCCCCGACACGGCCGGGCGGGGCCAGACTCCGGCCGGTCGGCGGGGGTTCGGCCGGGTGGCCTCGTCCCCGAGTAGGGGACGACCTCAGGGTGGGACCGTCCCGGGGTAGGGCGTGGATCCGGGGTCGGGCCCGGTACGGTCTGGGGTATGAGAACTGTGCTTCGCCGCTCCCGAGCCACCGGGCCGGCCGCCGTGCTGGCCGCTCTGCTCGGCCTGTTGATGGTCCTCGGCCTGTCCGCGCCCGCCCAGGCGGCGGGCCTGAACGACGCCACCGACACGCTGAAGAAGACCCAGGTCTACGTCGACCCGGCGATGAGCGGCCGGTTCTCCAAGGACCAGGCCGACGCGCTGGCGAAGAAGCTGAAGAAGGCCGACAAGCCGATCTTCGTCGCGGTGCTGCCGGACAGTCAGGCGTACCCCGCGAAGAGCCTGATGAACGACGTGCGGACCAAGGTCGGCATCGTCGGCGTCTACGCGGTGTGGCGCGGCAACGCGTTCGACGCCCGCGCCGACGCCAAGGCGCTGTCGAAGGGCTCCGTCAGCAACATCGCCGGCTCCGCCTTCCGCGCCAACAACGGCGACATCAACGCCACCGTCAACGACTTCGTCGACCAGGCCGTCAAGCAGACCAAGGGCGACGGCCCGCAGCACAGCGCCTCCGCCGCCTGGATCGTCGTCCCCGTGGCGCTGCTGGCGCTGGCCGGCGGCGGCGTGTTCCTGCTGTTCCGCCGTGCCAAGAAGCGCAAGGCGGAGAAGGCCCGCGCCGAACTCGCCCAGCTGCGCACCGTGGTGGACGAGGACATCACCGCGTTCGGCGAGGAACTCGACCGGCTCGACTTCAACCCCGGCGCCCCCGGCGCGGACGACGCCCAGCGCACCGACTACACCCGGGCACTGGACTCCTACGACCGCGCCAAGCGGACCATGGACGAGGCCAAGAAGCCGGACGACGTCCGCCCGGTCACCGAGGCGCTGGAGGACGGCCGGTTCGCGCTGGCCACCCTCGCCGCCCGCCGCGACGGCCGCCCGCTGCCCGAGCGCCGCGTCCCGTGCTTCTTCGACCCGCGGCACGGCCCCTCCACCACCGACGTCACCTGGGCTCCCCCCGGCGGCGCGGCACGCACCGTCCCCGCCTGCGCCGACGACGCGAACCGGCTGGCCGTCGGTCAGGACCCGTACATCCGCACGGTGGAGACCGAGCACGGCCACCAGCCGTACTGGAACGCCGGCCCGGCCTACAGCCCCTGGGCGGGCGGCTACTTCGGCGGCGGCATGCTCCCCGGTCTGCTGGTCGGCACCATGCTCGGCTCGATGATCTCCTCCCCGGGCTACGCCTACGCGGGCGGCCACCACGACCACGGCTACAGCGGTGGCGGCGCCGACTACACCGGCGGCGCGGACGCCGGCGAGTACTCGGGCGCGGCCTTCAACTCCTCCGACTTCTCCGGTGCCGACTTCGGCGGCGGGGATTTCGGTGGCGGTGGCGACTTCGGTGGCGGCGACTTCGGCGGGGGCTTCGGCGACTGACGTCGAACCTTCCCCGGCCCCCGGCCCCCGGTCCCGTCTGCGGACCGGGGGCCGCTGTCATGCCCGGGCGGGGGAGGGGGCCTCGCCTGCCTCGGCTCCGACGGCGGCCGGGTCGGCGGGCTCGCGGCGGCCCAGCACCAGCAGCGTCAGCGCGCAGGACACCAGCTGCCAGACCGCGCCGAAGCCGAGCACCGAGCCCGCCCCCACCCGGTCGGCGATCGGCCCGGCCAGCGCCAGCCCGACCGGGCCGAACGCGAACGCGCCGAGCGTCCCGTACGCGCTGACCCGGCCCAGCGCCTCCGGGGGGACATGACGCTGCGTCAACGTCGCGAGCAGGGTGCCGCAGACGATCGAGGTCACCCCCGCGCCGGCCGCCGCGACCGCCACCAGCGGCAGCGGCCACCCCAGCGCCAGCGCACCCGAGGGCAGTGCCCAGCCCGCCGTCACGGCAATCGCAGTCCGCAGCGGCCTGGCCGGTCGGCGGCCGAGCAGCAGCAGCCCGCCGAGCACCGCGCCCGCACCGTACGCGCCCATCACCACGCCCCAGCCGCCCGCCCCGCCGAGCCGGTCGTCCGCCACCACCGGGCCGAGGATCAGGAACGGCGCCCACACCAGCAGGTTGAACAGGCAGCCCTGCAGCGCGCTCACCCACTGCCACCGCCTGGAGCTGAACTCACCCCAGCCGGACCGCAGTTCGGATAGCAATGAGGGCTCGTCGGCGGCGTCCCGGGCGACGGTGGGCAGCCGGAGCAGGGCCAGCGCCGCGCCGCCGACCGCGTACGAGGCGGCGTCCACCAGCAGCACCCAGCCAGGGCCCGCGACGGCGGTCAGCAGACCGGCGAGGGCCGGGCCGGCCACCACGACGCCGTTCCGGGCGATCCCCAACAGGGCGTTGGCGTCGGAGAGTTCACCGGCCGGGACGAGGCGCGGCAGCAACGCGTCCAGGGCCGGCATGAACACCGCCTCGGCCAGACCCCAGAGCACCATCAGCGCGGCCAGCGCCCACACCCCGCCGTGCCCGGTGAACAGCAGCAGGGCCGTCGCGGTCTGGGTCGCGCAGCGCAGCCCGTCCGAGCCGAGCATCACCCGGCGCGGGCCCAGCCGGTCCGCGGCCGCGCCGCCGAGCACCAGCAGCAGCACGATCGGCAGGATCCGCGCGGTCATCACCACGCCCAGCCCGGAGCCGCCGCCCCCGCCGTCGAGCACCGCGAAGGCCACCGCCACCGAGGCCATCGAGGACCCGAACAGGGAGACGGCATAGCCGAGGAAGAAGAGGCGGAACTCCCGCCCGCGCAGGACGGCGAGCCGTCGTGAGGTCAGCACCATGACCGGCAGACTGCACCGCCGCGTCGGCGTCCGGCAAGGACTTCCGGAGAGAAACTTGAGCGTTGTGGCATCAATTTTTCGGAGGACGATCGGTGTCGCAGTAAACCGTGCTGTTTACCGCAGTGGGAGGGGGTGTTGACGCCGCATCGGCGCGGCGATTTACTGCGGGTATGGCACCACCTGTGGAGTTCGCCGTCGCGGCCGAGCACTACCTGGCGGAGGCCCCGCTCTCGGCGGGCTCCCGGCGGGTCTACCGGATCGCCCTGCACACCTGGGCCTGGCTGCTGGTCGGGCGCACCCCGCCGGTCGGCGCCGAGCGGCGGCGGGCCGCGCCGCCGGTGCTGCCGCTCGCCCTGCTGGACGGGCCGGACGCGCCCCGGCGGGTCGCCGAGGCGTTCGCCGCCCGGGCCGAGGCGGTCGGCGCGCGCACCGCCAACCGCGAACTGTCCGCGCTGCGGGCCGCCCTGCGGCACTGGCGCGAGCGGGGCTGGCTGACCGCCGACCCCGCCGAGGGCCTGCGCCCGCTGCCCGCCGCCGCGCCCGAACCCGCGCTCACCGACGCCCAGGTGCGGGCCGTGCTCGCCCTGCGGGCGCCGCTGCGCGAGAAGGTGCTCTGGCACCTGGTGCGGGAGACCGGCGCGCCCATTGAACGCCTGCTGGCGCTGGACGTCGACCGGCTCGACCCGGCCGACCGGCAGACCCGGCCGGCCGCCGGCGAACGCCCGCTGCGCTGGCGTGGCGGCGCCGCCCGGCTGCTGCCGCTGCTGATCGCCGGCCGCAGCGCCGGCCCGCTGTTCCTCACCGACCGGCGGGCCCCGGCCGGCACCCCGGAGCGCGACCGCTGCCCGCTCACCGGCCGGGCCCGACTCTCCTACCGCCGCGCCGCCGAACTGTTCACCGCCGCCACCGCCCCGCTGGATCCGGCCGGCCGCGGCTGGACGCTGCACCGGCTGGCCGAGCCGCACCGCTGAGGCGGCGCGGGGCGGCGGCGATGTCGATGCCGTGGATGCGCGCGGGCCGATGAGGGGGCACGGTGGAAGGGGCGTGAAGCCCGTTCCGTACGCCCCTGAAGTGCCCGACTATGGTCGACGCATGCAAGGTCGCGACAGTCATCGTTCCGTCCGCGCCACCATCTGGGTGCGTGGGCGCGTCCAGCAGGTGGGGTTCCGCTGGTGGACCAGGGCGCGGGCCCTGGAGATCGGGCTGACGGGCTATACGAGCAACCTCGGCGACGGCCGCGTCCAGGTGGTCGCCGAGGGGCCGCGCGCGGACTGCGAGCGGCTGCTCGCCGCGCTGCGCGGGCCCGGAACGCCAGGTCGGGTCAGCGGAGTCACGGAAATCTGGAGCGCCGTGGGCGACGGATACGAGAGCTTCGCGATCCGATGAACACACCGCAGTTGCCGGTCGGAGGAGAGCCGCCGGCAACTGCCGGTGTCATGCGGTTGCCAACCGGGCAGACTCGTGGTTGACTCCGCAGGCGTAGTGATCCACTACCCCGGCCGATGGCGTGAAGACCCCGCCATGCAGGTGACAGGGGCGCGGTAGCGTGCGGTGATCGTGTTGACCCGTACGGTCTTTGGTGAGACGCTGGAAACCCGCGTACAGGCCTGAGTTTACCGGCGAGGCTCCGCCGTGTGAGCATGCCACTCACCAGCGGCTGTCCCGTAGTGCCCAGCCAGCACGTCCGGCGCGCAGGCGCGTGCGTATCCCTTCCCCCAAGACCCACACCGTACACGGTTCGGTCACTCAGCGTGGAGGACCACACATCATGGCAAAGGCGCTTCTCGGGTACGTCGGCGGCCCCGACCCGCGAATGCTCTCCGAGATGCGGCGGCTTCAGCAGCGCGTCCAGGACCTGGAGAACGAGCTCACGAAACTCCAGGCCGAGAACGACGCGCTGATCGCCGTCGCCGACGAGCATTCGTTGCTCAACAGCATCGACCTGGACCAGCGCGAGCCGGCCCTCACCTGATCGAAACGGTCAACCGATCGCTCGTGGTCCTCACGATCGACGCTGTGACGCACTGAGCGTCCCCCACTGAGGGGATGGCAGCCTGCAAGGGACGTCCGAGGCGGACGTCCCTTCGTCGTGTGCGCGGTCTTCTTTCGTCCCAACCTGCCCCGCTCACGGCGTGGCCAAACCGCCACCTGGGGGCAGTCGGGCGGCCCCGCCGGATACAGTCGCCAAGCGACGGGCCCCGGACGGGACGGCCCGGCGCCGGCGGCGGCGACAGCGGGCGAGGAGGACGGCCGGGTGCACCTGAAGAGCCTCACCCTGCGCGGGTTCAAGTCCTTCGCCTCGGCGACCACCCTGCGCTTCGAACCCGGCATCACCTGCGTCGTCGGCCCCAACGGCTCCGGCAAGTCCAACGTCGTCGACGCGCTGTCCTGGGTGATGGGCGAACAGGGCGCGAAGTCGCTGCGCGGCGGCAAGATGGAGGACGTGATCTTCGCCGGCACCAGCGGGCGACCCCCGCTCGGCCGCGCCGAAGTCAGCCTCACCATCGACAACACCGACGGCGCGCTGCCCATCGAGTACACCGAAGTCACCATCACCCGGACGATGTTCCGCAGCGGCGGCAGCGAGTACGCGCTCAACGGCACCGTCTGCCGGCTCCTCGACATCCAGGAACTGCTCTCCGACTCCGGCATCGGCCGCGAGATGCACGTCATCGTCGGACAGGGCCGGCTCGACTCCGTGCTGCACGCCGACCCGATGGGGCGGCGCGCCTTCATCGAGGAGGCGGCCGGCGTCCTCAAGCACCGCAAGCGCAAGGAGAAGGCGCTGCGGAAGATCGACGCGATGCAGGCCAACCTGAACCGCGTCCAGGACCTGGTCGCCGAACTGCGCCGCCAGCTCGGCCCGTTGGGGCAGCAGGCGAAGATCGCCCGGCGGGCCGCCGGCATCCAGGCCGAACTGCGCGACGCCCGACTGCGGCTGCTCGCCGACGACCTGCTCACCCTGCGCAAGGCCGTCGAGGCCGAAGTCGCCGACGAGCTGGCGCTGAAACTGCGCCGCACCACCGTCGAACAGCAGCTCGCCGCCGCCGTTCAGCGCGAAGCCGTCCTGGAGGCCCAGGTCGAACAGCTCGGGCCCGCCCTGGAGGCCGCCCGGCAGACCTGGTACCGGCTGTCCGCGCTCGCCGAACGCACCCGCGGTACCGTCGGACTCGCCGAGGCCCGGATCCGGGCCGCCGCCACCGCAGGGCAGCCGGAGGAACGGCGCGGCCGCGACCCCGAGGACCTGGAACGGGAAGCCGCCCGGGTCCGCGAGGAGGAAGCCGCCCTCGAAGCCGCCCTGGAAGAGGCCCGGTACGCGCTCGCCGAAGCCGTCGAGGAGCGCGCCGAACTCGAACGCGCCCTCACCGCCGAGGAGTTGCGGCTCAAGGCGGCCGCCCGGGCGATCGCCGACCGCCGCGAAGGCCTGGCCCGACTGCAGGGCCGGGCCGCCGCCGCCCGCTCCCGCGCCACCGCCGCCGAAGCCGAGACCGAACGGCTCGCCATTGCCCGCGACGAAGCGCTGCTGCGCGCCGAGGCCGCCGAGGCCGAGTACCGGGAACTCCTCGAACAGCACGAGCTGACCGAGGCCGGCGACGAGGACACCGAGAGCCGCCACGAGCTGGCCCGGGCCGCGCTGGCCGACGCCGAACGGGCCGCCGGCGCGGCCCGGGACGCGCTCGCCGGAGCCGAGAAGGAACGCGCCGCGCTCACCGCCCGACACGACGCCCTCGCCCTCGGCCTGCGCCGCAAGGACGGCAGCGCCACCCTGCTCGGGCGGCCCGGCGTTCTCGGACCCGCCGCCGAACTGCTGCGCATCGAGCCCGGGTTCGAACTCGCGATCGCGGCCGGACTGGGCGCCGCGGCGGACGCCGTCGCGGTCGAGGACGCCGCCACCGCCGCCGAAGCACTCGCCGGGCTGCGCGCCGAGGACGAGGGGCGGGCGGCCCTGCTGATCGCCGTGCCGGACACGGGAGTCGGCGACGGGCTGCCCGAAGGGGCGTGCTGGGCGGGGGAGTTGATCGACGGGCCGATGGCCGGGGCCGCGCGGCGGCTGCTGCGGGCCGTCGCGGTGGTGGAACACCTCGGTGCGGCACAGGAGTTGATCGACCGCCACCCGCAGTGGACGGCCGTCACCACGGACGGCGACCTGCTGTCCCGCGCCTTCGCGAGCGGCGGCTCGGCCGGCGCCCCCAGTGCGTTGGAGACTCGGGCCGCCGTCGCGGAGGCCGCCCGCGGCATCGAGGAACTCGACGAGCGCTGTGCGGAGTCGACCGAGTGGCTCGCCGAGGCGGCCGAACGCCGGAGCGAACTCGCGTCCGAGGTGGAGCAGTTGGCCTTGCTGCGCAGGCAGGGCGAGAAGCGGCGCGCCGAACTCGCCGGAGCGCTCGGCCGTTCGGGCGGCGCCGCGCGGGCCGCCGCCGGTGAGGCCGAACGCACCGCCACCGCCGCCGCCAAGGCCGAGAGCGGCCTCGCCGAGGCCCGCGCCGCCGCCGAGGAACTCGCCGAACGCCTCGCCACCGCCGAGGAGTCGGCCGACCGCGGCGAGGACGAACCCGACAGCACCGAACGCGACCGGCTCGCCACCGCCGGAACCGCAGCCCGGCAGACCGAGATGGAAGCCCGGCTCGCCGTCCGCACCCACGAGGAACGCGTCCGCGGCCTGGCCGGCCGCGCCGAGCAGCTGGACCGCGCCGCCCGCACCGAACGCGAAGCCCGGGCCCGCGCCGCCGAACGCCGCGCCCGGGCCCGCCACGAAGCCGCCGTCGCCGGAGCCGTCGCCACCGCCGCCCGCCAACTCCTCGGCCGGATCGAGGAGACCCTCGCCACCGCCGAGACCGAACGCGCCGGCGTCGAAGCCGACCGGGCCGCCCGCGAGACCGAACTCCGCCAGTTCCGCGAGAACGGCCGCGAACTCCAGGCCGAACTCGACCGGCTGGTCGACGCCGGCCACCGCGACGAGGTGCTGCGCGCGGAGAAACGGCTCCGGATCGAACAGCTGGAGGCCAAGGCGCTGGAGGAGTTCGGCATCGAGGGCGCCGAACTGCTCGCCGGCTACGGCCCCGACCGGCCCGTTCCGGCCCCGCTGCCCGAGGACGGGCGGGACGGGCAGGACGGGCAGGACAGCCAGGGCGGCCAGGAGCCCGGGGCACCGCGTCCGTACGTCCGGGCCGAGGTGGAGAAGCGGCTCAAGGCCGCCGAACGCGCCCACCAGCAGCTCGGCAAGGTCAACCCGCTCGCGCTGGAGGAGTTCGCCGCGCTGGAGGCCCGCCACCAGTTCCTCGGCGAACAGCTCGACGACCTGCGCAAGAGCCGCCGCGACCTGCTCGACATCGTCCGCGACGTCGACGCCCGGGTCGAGCAGCTGTTCACCGCCGCCTACCAGGACACCGCCGCCCAGTTCGAGGGCGTCTTCGCCCGGCTCTTCCCCGGCGGCGAAGGCCGGCTCGTCCTCACCGACCCCGAGAACATGCTCACCACCGGCGTCGAGGTCGAGGCCCGGCCGCCCGGCAAGAAGGTCAAGCGACTCTCGCTGCTCTCCGGCGGCGAACGCTCGCTGACCGCCGTGGCGCTGCTGGTGGCGATCTTCAAGGCCCGGCCCAGCCCGTTCTACGTCATGGACGAGGTCGAGGCCGCGCTCGACGAAACCAATCTGCGCCGGTTGATCGCGATCATGGAAGAACTGCGGGAGAGTTCCCAACTGATCGTCATCACCCACCAGAAGCTCACCATGGAATCCGCCGACGCCCTGTACGGCGTGACCATGAAGGGCGACGGCATCTCCCAGGTGATCAGCCAGCGCCTGCGAATGCCGGACGGCACGGCAGGGCAGGACGGAAAGGCTGGAGCCCGCGCAACCCGGGCCGGCGTAGGCGCTAAGTGATACTGGACGGGTTATGGAATACGTGATCCTTGCCGTTGTCATCGCGGTGATCGCCATCGGCGCGATCACCGGACTCGTCGTTTCCGGCAAACGACGCAAAGAGCTGAACAAGCCGACCCAGACCCCGACGATCACCGCGCCGCCGACGGCCGACCGCCCGAGCGCGCCTGCCAAGCCCGCCGAAGGCGCGGCCGAGCCCACCGCGCCGCCGGCCGCCGAGACCCCGGCTGCGCCGGTGGCCGAGGAGCCCGAGGCCGAGGCCCCCGCCGAAGAGGTGCTGGTCGAGGAGGCGGAAGCCGCCCCCGCGATCGAGGTTCCCGAACCCACCGCCGGACGCCTGGTCCGACTGCGCTCGCGGCTCTCCCGCTCGCAGTCCACGCTCGGCAAGGGCCTGCTGACCCTGCTCTCCCGCGACCGCCTCGACGAGGACACCTGGGAGGAGATCGAGGAGATCCTGCTCACCGCCGACGTCGGCGTCGGCGCCACCCAGGAGCTCGTCGACAACCTGCGCACCCGCGTCAAGGTGCTCGGCACCCGCACCCCCGACGAACTGCGCGGGCTGCTCCGCGAAGAGCTGGTCAAGCTGCTCGGCCCCGAGTTCGACCGCACCGTCCACTCCGTCAAGGCCGGCGGCGGCCCCGCCGTGGTCCTGGTGGTCGGCGTCAACGGCGTCGGCAAGACCACCACCACCGGCAAGCTCGCCCGCGTCCTGGTCGCCGACGGCCGCAAGGTCGTGCTCGGCGCCGCCGACACCTTCCGTGCCGCAGCCGCCGACCAGCTCCAGACCTGGGGCGAGCGCGTCGGCGCGCACACCGTCCGCGGCCCCGAGGGCGGCGACCCGGCCTCCGTCGCGTTCGACGCCGTCAAGCAGGGCATCGCCGACGGCGTCGACACCGTCCTGGTGGACACCGCCGGCCGCCTGCACACCAAGACCGGCCTGATGGACGAGCTCGGCAAGGTCAAGCGAGTCGTCGAGAAGCACGGGCCGGTGGACGAGGTGCTGCTCGTCCTCGACGCCACCACCGGTCAGAACGGCCTGGTGCAGGCCCGGGTGTTCGCGGAGGTCGTGGACATCACCGGCATCGTGCTCACCAAGCTGGACGGCACGGCGAAGGGCGGCATCGTGATCTCGGTGCAGCGCGAACTCGGCGTGCCCGTCAAGCTGATCGGCCTCGGCGAAGGCGCGGACGACCTCGCGCCGTTCGAGCCGGGGGCGTTCGTGGACGCGCTGCTGGGCTGACGGACACCCGTCGGCAAGGTCCGTTCGAGGAGAGACGTTCTCTCCTGGGACGGACCTTGCCGTATGTGCGGCCCGTCAACCGGCCAGCGAGGTCTCGCGGTCGCGGGTGCGGTGGCAGGCGTACGCCAGCGTGCCCAGGAGGAGGCGGGCCTCCGGGGGACGGGTGTCGGGGGTGGGGCGGCGGAGCCAGCGCATCGGGCCGAGCGGGCCGAGCGGGACGGGCGGGGCGGCCAGGTAGGAGCCGAGGCCGTGGCAGCCGAGGTCGAGGGAGGCGTCGTCCCAGCCCATGCGGTAGAGCAGGTCGGGCAGGCGCTCGGCGGTGCGCGGGGCGACGAAGAAGAGCAGGCGGCCGGTGGGGGAGGCGAGGACGGGACCGACCTGGGTGCCCATCCGTTCGAGCCGGACCAGGGCCTGCAGGCCGGGCCGGGCCGGCACGTCCAGCAGGTCGAACTGGTGGCCGGTGGGCAGCAGCACCGGCGCGCCCGCGGGGCAGCTCGCGGCGAGCTCGGCCGCGCCGGCCCCCGGCGCGATGAGCGGGCCGACCCGGTGGTGCAGGTTGGGCGCGGCGCAGAGCGGGACGGCGCAGTCGCAGCGGAGCGAGGCGTGCGACGGCGGGCTGCCGGCGGCGAGCGTCCAGCCCCAGCGCTCGGAGTACTCGCCGGCGGTGCGGAGCGCGGTGGGCCGGGTGCGGCGGCGGCCGGCCAGGGGCGCGAGTCGCAGGGTGCCGAGCAGCTTGTCCATGCCTCCCCCAACAGGTTCCGGTTCCGGGTGGTTACGGGACGGTGGCGGTGCGTCGCTTGGTGGGCGCGTGGTGCGTGGTGCGCCGGAGGCGCGCGTGGACCGGCGCACACCGATTCGAGCGGCCCGGGCGAGCAGGTGCCTTGCACCGGCGCTTCGGATGCCGGATCGTCGTTGCCGCACGCGTGCCTCCATCGGAATCCGGGCATGTGCCGGGGTCATGACGAGCTGTCACATAGTGAATCGCGGCTCCGCGCCCGGTAGTTCACTCGTGGGGGTGGCGAAAGGTGGCGTTTCCCCGACGTTGCTCCCTCGGATGGCGGAGGGGCGCTACGTTCTGGATACGGAATGCAGCAGACCGGTCACAGCGGTCGGCGAAATGACGAGTCGTCAAGGCGAGCGGGAGCCCCTGTCGGGGCGGGATGGGGACGGTCCCATGGGTGAGAAGCAGCCGAACGAGAAGCTGGGCTCCTGGTTCGCGCGGAGTGGCTGGTCCAAGGGCGAACTGGCCCGCCAGGTGAACCGGAGAGCGCGGCAGATCGGCGCGCACCACGTCTCCACGGACACCTCACGGGTGCGCCGATGGCTGGACGGGGAGCAGCCGCGCGAGCCGATTCCGAAGATCATGTCGGAGCTGTTCTCCGAGCGTTTCGGCTCGGTGGTGTCGATCGAGGACCTCGGCCTGCGCGCCGCGATCCCGGTGACGACGGTCGGCGGCGGGGTGGACCTGCCGTGGAGCCCGCAGCAGACGGTGCAGGCGATCAGCGAGTACTCGCGCAGCGACCTGATGCTCAACCGCCGCGGCTTCCTGGGCACTTCGCTGGCTCTGACGGCCGGCGCGGCGCTGATCGAGCCGATGCAGCGCTGGTTGACGCCGGGCCCGAACGGCGAGCCGACGCCGATCCTGGCGGCGGCCAACGGCGGCGACCAGTTCTCCGGCCGACTGTCCGAGCCGGAGATGCAGTTGCTGGAGCAGACCACCGAGATGTTCCGGAAGTGGGACGCCCAGAACGGCGGCGGCCTGCGCCGCAAGGCCGTGGTGGGCCAGCTCCACGAGGTCACCGACCTGCTGCAGGAGACGTACCCCGAGGGCATCACCAAGCGGCTGTTCCGGCTCACCGCCGAACTCGCCCACCTGGCGGGCTTCATGTCGTACGACGTGGGCATGCACCCGAGCGCGCAGAAGTACTACGTGCTGTCGCTGCACGCCGCCAAGGAGGCCGGGGACCGGCCGTTCGGCGCGCACGTGCTGACCGACATGTGCCGGCAGATGATCCACCTGAACCGCGGCGAGGACGCGCTGGAGCTGATCCACCTGGCCCAGTACGGCAGCCGGGACACCGCGAGCACCCGCCAGCAGTCGCTGCTGTACGCGATGGAGGCCCGCGCGTACGCCACCATCGGCGAGGTCAACCGCTGCGCCCGGGCGATCCGACTCTCCGAGGACACCTTCAGCGACATCAACACCGGTGACGAGGCGCCGAATTGGCTGCGGTTCTTCTCGGAGGCCGAGCTCAACGCGGAGAACGGCCACTCCTACCGGGACCTCGCATACACCTCGGACCGCGGCGTCGCGATGGCCAAGTCCGCCGAGCCGATGATCACCAAGGCCGTCGACATGTTCCGCGAGGACGGCGACCACGTCCGCACCTACGCGTTCAACCTGGTCGGCATGGCCTCGGTGCGGCTGCTGCAGCGCGAGCCGGAGGACGCCGCGGAGTACTGCGAGGCGGCGGTGGACATCGCCCGCAAGGTGCGCTCCGAGCGGCTGAACACCCGGGTCCGCAAGACCTCCGAGGCCGCCACCCGGGACTTCCGCGGCGTGTCCGCGGTGGACCGGCTCGCCGAGCGGGTGGTCCAGGACATCCCGGAGTTCGTCTCGGTGGTCTGATCGGCCCCAGGGCCTGTCTTCGAACCCCCGCCTGCCCCGCGGGTTTGAAGACAGGCCCTCGTGGTTCACGCGCCCGTAACGAGCGCGTCGACCACGTCACCGCAGTGAAACACCGAGCCGCATCGGCGGAAACCCGCCTTCGGCACGCTCCTCCCAACGCCGACATGCCGGGACGGTCACCCGTCCCGGCATGGAGCGGCTTCCACTTCGGAGGAGACGCCGATGCCGGACGGCTTCAGCGCGGGCGACACCGCATTCGTGCTCATCAGTGCGGCCCTGGTCATGGTGATGACCCCGGGCCTGGCCTTCTTCTACGGGGGCATGGTCAGGGTCCGCAGCACCCTCAACATGCTCGCCATGAGCTTCGTCTCGCTCGCGATCGTCAGCGTGCTCTGGGTGCTCTACGGGTACTCGCTGGCCTTCGGGCCGGACGCCGGCGCCGGGCTGATCGGGAACCTGGACTTCGTCGGCCTGCGCGGCATCGACCTGAACGCGCTCACCGGCAGCATCCCGGTCACCGCGTTCGCCGTGTTCCAGCTGATGTTCGCGATCATCACCCCGGCGCTGATCAGCGGCGCGATCGCGGACCGGGCGCGGTTCGCGTCCTGGTGCCTGTTCGTGGCGCTCTGGGCGACGATCGTGTACTTCCCGGTCGCGCACTGGGTGTTCTTCTTCGACGGCGGCCACGGCGGCTGGCTCGGCGACCGCAACGGCGTGATCGACTTCGCCGGCGGTACCGCCGTGCACATCAACGCCGGTGCGGCGGGCCTGGCCCTGGCGCTGGTGCTGGGCCCGCGGATCGGCTTCCGCAAGGACCCGATGCGCCCGCACAGCCTGCCGCTGGTGATGCTCGGCTCCGGCCTGCTGTGGTTCGGCTGGTTCGGCTTCAACGCGGGCTCGGCGCTGGCCGCGAACGGCATCGCGGGCATGGCGTTCCTGAACACCCAGGTCGCCACCGCCGCCGCGATGCTCGGCTGGCTGGCGTACGAGCGGCTGCGGCACGGCGCGTTCACCACCCTCGGCGCGGCGTCCGGCGCGGTCGCCGGGCTGGTCGCCATCACCCCCGCGTGCGGCTCGGTGTCGCCGCTCGGCGCGGTCGCCGTCGGCCTGCTCGCGGGCGCGGTGTGCGCCGCCGCGATCAGCCTCAAGTACCGCTTCGGCCTTGACGATTCGCTCGACGTGGTGGGCGTCCACCTGGTCGGCGGCGTGATCGGCTCGCTGCTGATCGGCCTGTTCGCCACCGGCCACGTCGGACAGAGCGCGGCCGGCCTGTTCTACGGCGGCGGTCTCGGACAGCTCGGCAAGCAGGCGCTCGGCGTGGCCGTCGTGCTGGTGTACTCGTTCGTGCTCTCCTGGCTGCTGGGCACCGCGATCCAGCGCACGATCGGCTTCCGGGTCACCGAGGACGTCGAACTGTCCGGCATCGACCAGGCCGAACACGCCGAGTCCGCCTACGACTTCACCGCCGCCGGAGCCGGCCAGGCCCGCACCGCTCCCACGTTCGCGATCACCGAGAAGACCGAGGTCGACGCCCGATGAAGCTCATCACCGCCGTCATCAAGCCGCACCGCCTGGACGAGGTCAAGGAGGCCCTGCAGGCGTTCGGGGTGCACGGCCTGACCGTCACCGAGGCCAGCGGGTACGGCCGGCAGCGCGGCCACACCGAGGTCTACCGGGGCGCCGAGTACACCATCGACCTGGTGCCCAAGGCCCGGGTGGAAATACTGGTCGAGGACGAGGACGCCGAGCAGGTGATCGACGTGGTGGTCCGGGCCGCCCGGACCGGGAAGATCGGCGACGGCAAGGTGTGGTCCGTCCCGGTGGAGACCGCCGTGCGGGTCCGCACCGGCGAACGCGGCCCCGACGCCCTCTGACCCCGACCCGGGAGCAGCCGTGACGAGCACCGACCGCGGCGGACCCGCCGAACGCGCCCGGCTGCTGGCCGACCCCGCCCGCACCGGACGCGAACGGCGCACCGCGCTGGCCCGGCTCACCGACGACTGGCTGACCGACCTGTACCGGGCGGCCGGCGCGCCCCCCGGCACCGCGCTGGTCGCCGTCGGCGGCTACGGCCGCGGCGAACTCTCCCCGCGCAGCGACCTCGACGTGCTGCTGCTGCACGACGGCCCGCTCCCGGCCGGGCTCGCCGAACGGATCTGGTACCCCGTCTGGGACAGCGGCATCGCCCTCGACCACGCCGTCCGCACCCCCGACGGGGCCCGCAAGGTCGCCGCCGCCGACCTCAAGGCCGGCCTCGGCCTGCTGGACGCCCGCCACCTGGCCGGCGACGCACGGCTCACCGCCGCGCTGCGCACCCGGGTGCTCGCCGACTGGCGCGCCGCCGCCCCCGTCCGGCTGCCCGACCTGCACGCCCTCGTCCGGGCCCGGGCCGAACGCCACGGCGAGGCGTCCTTCCTGCTGGAACCAGACCTGAAGGAGGCCCGCGGCGGCCTGCGCGACCTGGTCGCACTCGACGCCGTCGCGGCCAGCTGGCTCGCCGACGCCCCCCGCGACGGCCTGGACGCCGCCGCCCGCACCCTCGCCGACGTCCGCGACGCCCTGCACCTGACCTGCGGCCGGGCCACCGAACGACTCGCCCTGCAGGACCAGGACCAGGTCGCCGCCCGGCTCGGCCTGCCCGACGCCGACACCCTGCTGCGGCAGGTCTACCGGGCCGCCCGCACCGTCGCGTACGCCTCCGACGTCACCTGGCGGGCCGTCGAACGCGTCCTCGCCGCCCGCCGACCGGCCCGGCTCGGCCTCCCGTTCCGCGGCGCCCGCCGGTCCGCGCCGGTCGAACGCCGACCGCTCGCCGAGGGCGTGGTCGAGCAGGACGGCGAGGCGGTGCTCGCCCGGGCCGCCCGGCCGGCCGCCGACCCGGTGCTGCCGCTGCGCGCCGCCGCCGCGGCCGCCCAGGCCGGACTGCCCGTCGCGCACGCCACCGTCCGCCGGCTGGCCGCCGAGACCGGACCGCTGCCGGTGCCCTGGCCCGACGAGGCCCGCCACCTGCTGGTCACCCTGCTCGGCGCCGGCGAGGCCTGCCTGCCGGTGTGGGAGGCGCTGGACGCCGAAGGGCTGATCGTCCGGCTGCTGCCCGACTGGGAGTCGGTCCGCTGCCGCCCGCAGCGCAACGCCGTGCACCGCTGGACCGTCGACCGGCACCTGATCGAGACCGCGGTGCGCGCCGCCGCACTCACCCGCCGCACCTCCCGCCCCGACCTGCTGCTGGTCGCCGCGCTGCTGCACGACCTCGGCAAGGGCCGGCCCGGCGACCACTCCGAGACCGGCGAGGCGATGGTCCGCGAACTGGCCGTCCGGATGGGCTTCGACAAGCCGGACAGCGACACCCTGGCGCTGCTGGTGCGCCACCACCTGACGCTGGTGGACACCGCCACCCGCCGCGACCCCGACGACCCGGCCACCGCCGACCTGATCGCCGGGGCCGTCGGCGACCGCACCCACCTGGAGCTGCTGCACGCGCTCACCGAGGCCGACGCCACCGCCACCGGACCCGCCGCCTGGTCCGCCTGGCGGGCCACCCTGGTCGACCAGCTGGTCGCCCGCACCGCCGCCCGGCTGGCCGGCTCGCGCCCGCCGACCGCCGGCGCCCCCACCATCGAGCAGGAGCGCCTCGTCGTCGAGGCCGCCCGCACCGGCGCCCCCGTGCTGGCCCTGCGCGCGCAGGCCGAACCCGCCGACGGCGCCGAGGCCGTCGGCGTCGAACTGACCCTCGCCGTCCCCGACCGCCCCGGCCTGCTCGGCACCGTGGCGGGCCTGCTGGCCGTGCACCGGCTCGCCGTCCGCAAGGCCGTGCTGCGCGCACTCGACCCGGTCGGCGCCGGTCCCGTCCTGCTGATCGACTGGACGGTCGCCGCCCAGTACGGCGACGTCCCCGAGGCGGCGCGGCTCCGGTCCGACCTGCGGCGCGCCCTGGACGGCTCGCTGGACGTCGCCCGCCGACTCGCCGAACGCGACGCCGCCGCCCCGCTCCGACCCGGCATCCGCACCCCGCCGCCGCTGGTCACCGTCGCCCCCGACACCGCGTCCCGCTCGGCGACCGTGCTGGAGGTGCGCGCCCACGACGCCCCCGGCCTGCTGCACCGGATCGGCCGCGCCCTGGACACCGCGGGCGTACGGGTCCGCACCGCGCACGTCTCCACCCTCGGAGCGGAGGCCGTGGACGCGTTCTACCTGACCACCGAGGACGGCCGACCGCTGCCGCCGGCCCGTGCGCGGCAGGTGGCGAGGGCCGTTCAGGACGCCCTGGAGACCGGCCGGTAGCGCGTTCACGCAGGGGCGCAGACCGCCCACCGGGCGTACGGCTACCCTTGGGGGCGACGACAGTACCCGTACTCGATGCCGCAAGGGACCCGCGACCGACGTGTTCGACACTCTCTCCGACCGCCTCGCAGCGACGTTCAAGAACCTCCGGGGCAAGGGCCGTCTCAGCGAGGCGGACATCGACGCCACCGCGCGCGAGATCCGGATCGCCCTGCTGGAGGCGGACGTCGCGCTCCCCGTGGTCCGCGCCTTCATCAAGCAGGTCAAGGACCGCGCCCTCGGCTCCGAGGTCTCCGGCGCGCTGAACCCCGCCCAGCAGATCATCAAGATCGTCAACGAGGAGCTCATCGGCATCCTCGGTGGCGAGACCCGCCGCCTCCGGTACGCCAAGACCGGCCCGACGGTGATCATGCTCGCCGGTCTCCAGGGCGCTGGTAAGACCACCCTGGCCGGAAAGCTCGGCCACTGGCTCAAGGCCCAGAAGCACACCCCGCTGCTGGTCGCCTGCGACCTCCAGCGCCCCAACGCCGTCAACCAGCTGCAGGTCGTCGCCGACCGCGCGGGCGTCGCCTTCTACGGCCCGCAGCCCGGCAACGGCGTCGGCGACCCGGTGCAGGTCGCCCGCGACTCCATCGAGTACGCCAAGCAGAAGCAGTACGACGTCGTCGTCGTCGACACTGCCGGCCGCCTCGGCATCGACGCCGAACTGATGCAGCAGGCCGCGGACATCCGCGCCGCGGTCGACCCGGACGAGGTCCTGTTCGTGGTCGACGCCATGGTCGGCCAGGACGCGGTCACCACCGCGCAGGCCTTCCTCGAAGGCGTCGACTTCACCGGCGTGGTGCTCTCCAAGCTCGACGGCGACGCCCGCGGCGGCGCCGCGCTCTCCGTCGCGCACGTCACCGGCCGCCAGATCATGTTCGCCTCCAACGGCGAGAAGGTCGACGACTTCGACGCCTTCCACCCCGACCGGATGGCCTCGCGCATCCTCGGCATGGGCGACGTCCTCTCCCTGATCGAGAAGGCCGAGCAGACCTTCTCGCAGGCCGAGGCCGAGAAGATGGCCGCCAAGCTGCAGGGCGGCGGCAAGGAGTTCACGCTCGACGACTTCCTGTCGCAGCTGGAGCAGGTCCAGAAGATGGGCTCGATCTCCAAGCTCCTCGGCATGCTGCCCGGCATGGGCCAGATCCGGGACCAGATCAACAACATCGACGACAAGGACGTCAACCGGGTCGGCGCGATCATCAAGTCGATGACGCCGGCCGAGCGCACCGACCCGAAGCTCATCAACGGCTCGCGCCGCCTGCGCATCGCCAAGGGCGCCGGCGTCCAGGTCGGCGAGGTCTCCAGCCTGGTCGAGCGGTTCTTCGACGCCCGCAAGATGATGGCCGCGATGGCCTCCGGCAAGGGAATCCCGGGCATGCCCGGCATCCCCGGCATGGGCGGCGGCGGCAAGCGCTCCGGCAAGAAGGCCCCGGTCGCCAAGGGCAAGCGCAAGAGCGGCAACCCGCTCAAGCGCGCGCAGGAAGAGGCGGCAGCCGCCGAGCGCAAGGCCCTCGGACCGGGCCAGGCCGACGGCAACGCGTTCGGCCTCCCGCCGGGCAAGGGGCCGTCGGACTTCGAGCTCCCCAAGGAGTTCAAGGACCTGCTGTAGGAGTACAAGCGGGTGAGCGCGTGGGGGTGCCTCCCAGCCCTGGCGGGCCGGGAGGCACCCCCACGCGCGCACCCGCTTGCGGCCCACTGTTCTCAGGCCCTTGCGTCATGATGGCTCGCATGCGCGTAACGATCCGAGCCCCCCGCCCCGACGACGTCGTTCCCTACGCGGAGGCGGTTCGCCGTTCCGCCGAGCACATCGGGCGGTGGAACCCGGTGGAGCCGGACGGGCTGCCGGATCTGTTGAGCCGTCAGGGGATGGGCCTGCGGACGTTCATGGTCTTCGACCAGGAGACCGGCGGCCTGGTCGGCAAGTGCAACGTGGCGAACATCGTGATGGCCCGGTTCCGTTGCGGCGTGCTGGGCTACGACTCGTACGTGCCGTTCGAGGGGACGGGCCGGATGTCGGAGGGCATGCGGCTGGTGGCGGAGCGGTGCTTCACGCCGGCCGAGGAGGGCGGGCTCGGTCTTCACCGGCTGGAGATCAACGTGCAGCCGGACAACGAGCGTTCGGTGGCGATGGCGCGCCGGCTGGGCTTCCGTCACGAGGGCTTCTCGCCGCGGATGCTGTTCCTGCAGGACACCTGGCGCGACCACGAGCGGTTCGCGCTGACGGCGGAGGAGTGGCCGACCCCGGTCCCCGTACGCTGACGGGCGTCGAGGCGTCGAGGCGTCGAGGCGTCCCGGCGTCGAGCCGTCGCGGCGTTGCGCACCGACCGGCGGGCGGCATGTCCGTATTGTCCGACGGGTGAGCAACCCCGTGCCGCCGCGCCAGACCCCCGACCAGCCCTGGCGGTCCGAGGGGGCGCCGCCCCCTCCGCCGCCGAGGAGGAAGATGCCGGGCGGCTGGACGGGCCTGATCCTCACCGCCCTGGTGGTGTTCCTGCTGTCGGACCTGCTGCTGAGCTTCTTCGGCGGCGGCGGGTCCACCACCATCTCGTACACCGAGTTCAGCAAGCAGCTCAACAGTGACAACATCACCAAGATCTACTCCAAGGGCGACTCCATCGAGGGCACCCTGCGAAACAAGCAGCCCAAGCCGGACGGCGGCAAGGGCGACTACACCGAATTCACCACCCAGCGCCCGGCGTTCGCCACCGACAACCTGTGGAGCACGCTCCAGTCGCACAACGTCGAGGTGACTGCCCGCCCGGTGGTGCAGCAGCGCAGCTTCCTGGCGAACCTGCTGATCTCGCTCGCCCCGATGCTGCTGCTGATCGCGGTCTGGGTGTTCCTGGCCCGCCGGATGGCCGGCGGTCTGGGCGGCGGCGCGCTCGGCCGCAAGACCCCGCCCAAGCCGGTGGACACCACCCAGGGCCGGCGCACCACGTTCAAGGACGTGGCGGGCATCGACGAGGTGGAGGCCGAACTCAGCGAGGTCGTCGACTTCCTGAAGAACCCGCAGGCGTACCGCAGGCTCGGCGCGAAGATGCCCCGCGGCGTCCTGCTGTCCGGCCCGCCCGGCACCGGCAAGACGCTGCTCGCCCGCGCCGTCGCCGGGGAGGCGGACGTCCCGTTCTTCTCCGCCTCGGCGTCCGAGTTCATCGAGATGATCGTCGGCGTCGGCGCCAGCCGGGTCCGCGACCTGTTCACCGAGGCCCGCAAGGTCGCCCCCGCGATCATCTTCATCGACGAGATCGACACCATCGGCCGACAGCGCGGCGGCGGTGGCGGCATGGGCGGCCACGACGAACGCGAACAGACGCTCAACCAGATCCTCACCGAGATGGACGGCTTCTCCGGCTCCGAGGGCGTGATCGTGATCGCCGCGACCAACCGCGCCGAGATCCTCGACCCCGCCCTGCTGCGCCCCGGCCGCTTCGACCGGCGGATCACCGTCAGCCCGCCCGACCGGACCGGCCGCGAGCAGATCCTGCGGATCCACGCCCGCGAAGTCCCGCTGGCCAAGGGCACCGACCTGGACGTCGTCGCCCGCACCACCCCCGGCATGACCGGCGCCGACCTGGCCAACCTGGTCAACGAGGCCGCGCTGCTGGCGGTCAAGCACCAGCAGGACGCGGTGACCCAGGAGAACCTGTCCGAGGCCCTGGAGAAGGTCCAACTCGGCGCGGTGCGACCGCTGGTGATGCCGCAGCAGGAACGCGAACGCACCGCCTACCACGAGTCCGGACACGCCCTGCTCGGCATGCTCCAGCCCGGCGCCGACCCCGTCCGCAAGGTCACCATCGTGCCGCGCGGCCGCGCCCTCGGCGTCACCCTGTCCACCCCCGACACCGACCGCTACTCCTACACCGAGCCCTACCTGCGCGGCCGGATCATCGGCGCCCTCGGCGGCATGGCCGCCGAGCAGGTGGTCTACGGGGTGGTCACCACCGGCGCCGAGAGCGACCTCGAACAACTCACCACCATCGCCCGCTCGATGGCCGGCCGCTGGGGCATGAGCAGCCTGGTCGGCCGGGTCACCGCCATCCCCAACGACAGCCAGTCCCCGTACGGGCTGTCCGCCGCGCCCACCACCCTGGACGCCGTCGACGAGGAGGCCCGCCGGATCGTCGCCGAGTGCTGGGAAGAGGCGATCGTCCTGCTCAACCGCCACCGCCACCGGCTCGACGCCCTCGCCACCGCCTTGCTGGAGGCCGAGACGCTGGACGAGGAAGCCGCCTACGCCGCCGCCGGGCTCAGTCGCGAGTAGCCCCGACGCCCGCTGCCCAGCGGAACTCGTCCACCATCCGCACCGAGCCGTCCGGGCGCAGGAACGGGTGCAGCGCCTCCTCCAACTCCTTGGCCACCAACGCCGCCCCGGCCTGCTGCTCCGCCCGGTCGAACAGACCGGTGGCCAGCAGACCGCGGACCGCCGAGTCCAGGCCCGGGTAGGCGAACGGGCAGACCACCCGGCCGGTGGCGGACGGGCGCAGACCGGCGGAGAGCAGCAGCGGCTCCAGCGCGAGGCGCTGCGGACACTCCGGCGGCGCGTGCCGGTGCGCGACCTCCAGCACCGCCGTGCTCTCGCAGCGCTCCGCCGGGCCCCGGCCCGCGAGCACCAGCAGCCCGCCGGGGAGCGTGCGCTGCGCCGACCAGGCGACCAGCGCGGGCGTCGGCGTCCGCTCGAAAACCGTCACCAGGGAGTGCGCCGGCCGGGGGACGGGGTGCGCCGAACGGGCGAGACTCCCGCCGGGCGCCACCTGGAGCCCGCGGGCCGCCGCCAGCTCCCGCAGCTCCTCGTCCCACTCCACCCCCGCGACCTGCGCGCCGCGCCCCTCGGCGAGCAGCAGCGCCAGCCCCGACCGGCACCCCACCCCGAGCAGGCTGGTCGCCGGGCCGACCTCCAGCCGGCGGTAAACGTCCTGGTAGAGGGGGACGAGCATGCGCTCCTGGATCTCCGCCCAGTCCCGCGCCCGACCGCACCGCTCCGCCGGACCGTCCGCCCGTACCCGGTCCACGGTGCTGCCGGTCACCTGCGCTGAAGCCATCGCGGCCTCCCAATCGGTCCACGTCGGTCCTCGGAATCGGCTGCGTGTGCCGCAGCCCGGCACCCCCCGGCCCCTCTCAGCGAACAGCGGGTCGCCGCCGTCGTCCAGGGGGGTGCGAGCAGGTCTCCGCGCGCTGCGGGTGTGCGCCCCGGGGTGTGCAAGGGCGTGCTGCCGCCCCGTCCGCGGGCCGGGGCGGGGGAAAACGGATTCACGGTCGGGCCGCCGCTCCCCGTACCATTCGGCCCATGGCTAAGGCACCCGTTCTCACCCCCCAGGCGGAAGACTTCCCCCGCTGGTACCAGGACCTCATCAACAAGGCAGAGCTGGCCGACAACGGTCCGGTGCGGGGCACCATGGTCATCCGACCGTACGGCTACGGCCTGTGGGAGCGGATGCAGCAGGAGATGGACGCCCGGATCAAGCAGGCCGGCGCCCAGAACGCGTACTTCCCGATGTTCATCCCGCAGTCGTACCTGACCAAGGAAGCCGAGCACGTGGAGGGCTTCGCCCCCGAGCTCGCGGTGGTCACCCACGGCGGCGGCAAGGAGCTCGAGGAGCCGGTGGTCGTCCGGCCGACCTCCGAGACGATCATCAACGAGTACTTCTCCAAGTGGGTGCAGAGCCACCGCGACCTGCCGCTGCTGATCAACCAGTGGGCCAACGTGGTCCGTTGGGAGCTCCGCCCGCGCGTCTTCCTGCGCACCACCGAGTTCCTCTGGCAGGAGGGCCACACCGCCCACGCCACCTACGAGGACGCCCGCGCGTACGCCTCGCGGATCCACACGGACGTGTACGGCGACTTCATGACCAACGTGCTCGGCATCGACGTGGTGCTCGGTCGCAAGACCGCCAGGGAGCGCTTCGCCGGCGCGATCAACACCCTCACGCTCGAAGGCATGATGCGTGACGGCAAGGCGCTGCAGATGGGCACCAGCCACGAGCTGGGCCAGAACTTCGCCAAGGCCTTCAACACCACCTACCAGCTCCAGGGCGCCGAGCGCGAGTACGTCTGGCAGACCTCGTGGGGCGTCTCGACCCGCATGGTCGGCGGCCTGATCATGTCCCACGGCGACGACAACGGCCTGCGGGTTCCGCCGCGCCTGGCCGCCGTCCAGGTCGTGGTGCTGGCTATCAAGGGCGAGGACGCGGTGCTGGCGAAGGTCCGCGAGATCGGCGCCCAGCTGGAGGCCGCGGGCGTGCGCGTCGTCGTCGACGACCGCACCGACACCCCGTTCGGCCGCCGCGCCGTCGACTGGGAGCTCAAGGGCGTGCCGCTGCGGATCGAGGTCGGCCCGCGCGACCTGGAGGCCGGCACCGCGATGCTGGTCCGCCGGATCGCCGGCGGCAAGGCGCCCGTCCAGGTTGACTCGCTGGCCGCGATCGTCCCCGGCATCCTCGAGGAGGACCAGGCGCAGCTGCTGCGCGAGTCCCGCGAGCGCCGCGAGTCGCGCACCGTCGACGTCAAGACCATCGACGAGGCCGTCGAGGCCGCCGCCACCGGCTGGGGCCGGATCTCCTGGGCCGAGCTCGGTCCGGAGGGCGAGGCGAAGTTGGCCGAGCAGGGCGTGTCGGTGCGCTGCATCGTCGCCGCCGACGGCTCCGTGCCGGCCGCCGACGACCAGGAGGGCAACGTCGCCCTGGTCGCCCGCGCGTACTGATCCGATCTTCGAGCAGCGTCCCCGGGCTTCGGCCCGGGGGCCCTGTGCGGAGCGTGATCACCGCAGTGAGCTGCGAAGCTCCCGAACGGGCCGGGTGAAACGTTAACCCCCGTTCGCGTACCGGTAGTTGAAACTACTGCTCAGTCAACTCCCGGCGGTACCTGACAAGCGGTACGGTATACGGCCCGTGGCCCTGTCAATTTTCGGACAGTGTCGCGGGCCGTCCGCCGTGGGGATGTTGGGCTCCGCGACGGGTGCCGAGAGCCCCGGCGATCCCGCCGGGTCCAAACGTGCAGGGGGTTGGTCTTGCGTCAGTCCGGAACCGCGCAATTCGTGCGCGGAAGTGCATTCCTGAGAGTCCGCTGGGAATTCCCGAACCACCGGGTCCGGCGGAACATCGGCTCTCTCCCCATCGTTGGTACAGCGTGAGCACGACACAGCCCCTCGTCCTTGCGGCCGAACTGGCCGCCGCCTGGAGCGACATCCAGGCCCACCACCGGGACCTGCCCGACCTGGCGTCTCCCGAGGCGCTGATCGGCGAGTCCTCGTCGGCCTGCGGCACCCGACTCAACTTCGAGCGCCTGCTGCACGAGGCCGCGCACGGTCTGGCTGCCGCCCGGGAGATCCGCGACACGTCGCGGGCCGGGCGCTACCACAACCGCCGCTTCCTGCTGCTCGCCTCCGAGCTGGGCCTGGCCCACCCGGTCGAGCCGCACGCCAGCAGCGGGTTCTCCCAGGTGACGATGGGTCACGAGACCCGCGAGCGCTACGCCGAGACCATCGAGCGGCTCGACCGCGCGCTGGGCGCGCACCAGCTCGCCGTCGCCGGCGAGGGCAACCACCGCGCCTTCCGCGGACCGGCCGCCCGGCACGGTTCCTCGGGCGGCGGCGTGCGGGTCAAGGCGGTGTGCGGCTGCGGTCGCAACGTCCGCGTCGTCCCGTCGGTGCTGGCGCAGGCGTCGATCGTCTGCGGCGCCTGCCAGCAGCCGTTCAAGATCGCTTGATTCCGGGCCGCGGGCGGGGTGCCCGCGGACCTGGCCACAAGTCGGCCGGCCCCTTCGGGGGGCGGTCGACATCACTTTTTCCGGGCCCTTTCCGGAGCCTTCTTCCAGTGCCTTCTTCCGGAGCCTTCTTTCTGGAGCCTTTCCGGGCTCTTCCCGGCTTCCTTCCGGGCTCGCGTCGGGCTTGTTCCGGGCTTCCGGCGGGCTCCTGCAGGGCTCGCGCGGGGGTTCGTCCGGGGCGGGGGCGCGGTTCGGGGGTATCCGCGATGTGGCAGAATGGACAGCTGAGTACTCGGCAGCCAGGCAGGACCCTCTCTCCTAACGGCTGGCGTGTCCCTTGAACGGCACCTCGCGCCGCAGCCCCACGCGGCGGAGCGCTGCTCACCCACGTCAAAACCAGGAGAATCCACACCCGTGGCTGTCAAGATCAAGCTGAAGCGTCTGGGCAAGATCCGCTCCCCGCACTACCGCATCGTCGTCGCCGACTCGCGCACCAAGCGTGACGGCCGCGCGATCGAGGAGATCGGCATCTACCAGCCGACCTACAACCCCTCGAAGATCGAGGTCGACGGCGACCGCGCCCAGTACTGGCTGTCCGTCGGCGCCCAGCCGACCGAGCCGGTGCTCGCCATCCTCAAGCTGACCGGCGACTGGCAGAAGTTCAAGGGCCTGCCGGCTCCGGAGCCGCTGAAGGTCGCCGAGCCCAAGGTCGAGGACTTCTCGCACCTGTTCGCCAAGGCCGTCGCCGGCTTCGAGGACGCCACCACTGGTGTCGCCATCACCCCGAAGGCCAAGAAGTCGGACAAGGCTGACGAGGCCGAGGCCGCTTCCACCGAGGCCTGAGCATGATCGAGGAAGCCCTCGACCACCTGGTGAAGGGCATCGTCGAGCACCCCGACGAGGTGCAGGTCCGCTCGCGGAACCTGCGTCGCGGTCACACCATCGAGGTGCGGGTGCACCCCGACGACCTCGGCAAGGTGATCGGCCGGGGCGGCCGCACGGCTCGCGCACTGCGCACCGTGGTCGGCGCCCTCGGCGGTCGCAATGTCCGGGTCGACCTGGTCGACGTGGACAGCATTCGCTGACCTCCGCGATCGACCGGCAACGTCAATCGACAGGTCGACCACCGGGTTTCCGGACCGGCCGGGACGCATCCGTCCCGGCCGGTCCTTCCCGTTTTCCGGGTTCTTCCGAACCCTCACCATCACGCTCGCCTCACCCAGGCTCATCTCAGGAGAACGATCACCGTGCAGCTCGTCGTCGGCAAGATCGGCCGCGCCCACGGCATCCGAGGGGACGTCAGCGTCGAGGTCCGCACCGACGAGCCGGAACTGCGGCTCGGACCCGGCGCGGTCCTCCTCACCGACCCGGCCGGCATCGGACCGCTGACCGTCGAGTCCGGAAAGGTGCACAGCGGACGCCTGCTGCTGCGCTTCGCCGGAGTGAAGGACCGTACCGCCGCCGAGGCGCTGCGCGGCACCTTCCTGATCGCCGAGGTCGACCCGGAGGAGACTCCCGATGACCCCGACGAGTACTACGACCACCAGCTGATCGGCCTGGACGTCGTCCTCACCGACGGCACCCTGATCGGCGAACTCACCGAGGTGGTCCACCTTCCGTACCAGGACCTGCTCACCGTCGAGCGCCCCGACGGCACCGAGGTGCTGATCCCGTTCGTCGAGCAGATCGTTCCCACCATCGACCTGGACGAGCAGCGCGCCGTGATCACCCCGCCGCCCGGCCTGATCGACCCCGTCGACGCGGTGGTCGCCTCGTCGCGCGAGGAGGGCTCCGCCGGCGCCGCTGACGATTCCGAAGGGCCTGAGAGCTCTGTGGGGTCCGAGGGCTCCGACGGCTCCGACGGCTCCGAGGACTCCGAGGGCGCGGCCGGGGGTGCGGCGTGACCGACATGCGGATCGACGTCGTCACGATCTTCCCCGAGTACCTGGAGCCGCTGAACGTCTCGCTGGTCGGCAAGGCGCGGGCCCGGGGCCAGCTCGACGTGCACCTGCACGACCTGCGGCAGTGGACCACCGACATCCACCGCACCGTGGACGACACCCCGTACGGCGGTGGCCCCGGCATGGTGATGAAGCCCGAGCCGTGGGGCGCGGCGCTGGACTCCGTCCTCGCCGCCGGACCCGAGGGCGAGGTGCCGACCCTGGTGGTGCCCACCCCCAGCGGGCGGCCGTTCACCCAGGAACTCGCCCAGGACCTGGCGTCCCGCAGCTGGCTGGCCTTCGCGCCCGCCCGCTACGAGGGCATCGACCGGCGGGTCATCGAGGAGGCCGCGACCCGGATGCCCGTGGTCGAAGCTTCCATCGGCGACTACGTACTGGCCGGCGGCGAGGTCGCCGTGCTGGTGATGGTCGAGGCGATCGCCCGGCTGCTGCCCGGCGTCCTCGGCAACGCCGAGTCGCACCGGGACGACTCCTTCGCCCCTGGTGCCATGGCCGATCTGCTGGAGGGCCCGGTGTACACCAAGCCCGCCGAGTGGCGCGGCCGCGAGGTGCCGGAGATCCTGCTGAGCGGCCACCACGGGAAGATCGCCCAGTGGCGGCGCGAGCAGGCCTTCGCCCGCACCCTCGCCCACCGGCCCGACCTGGTCGCCCGCTGGCCGCGCGACGCGTTCACCAAGAAGGAACGCGAGGCGCTCAGCGTCCTCGGCCTGGCCTGGGACGACTCCGCCGGCCGATTTCGGTCTGCGGTAGAGCCTGTGGAAGAATAGGCGACTGTTGTCTGTCGCCCGGCTCCCCTCCGTGGGAGTCAGTGGACCGGTGCCCCCGCCACGGGGGGTTCACCGCCAGCCGAAGCGGCCCACAGCACCAACCATTTGAGACGAATTTCCGTGGGCGGCCCGTGGCGCCTGCGATGGAGAGCAACGATGAGCAACAAGCTCGCTGCTGTCGACGCGGCCTCGCTGCGTACCGACATCCCCGCCTTCCGCTCCGGCGACACCCTGAAGGTGCACGTCCGAGTCATCGAAGGCAACCGCTCGCGCGTCCAGGTCTTCCAGGGCGTTGTCATCCGTCGTCACGGCGCCGGCATCGGTGAGACCTTCACCGTTCGCAAGGTCAGCTTCAACGTCGGTGTCGAGCGCACCTTCCCGGTGCACACCCCGATCGTTGAGAAGATCGAGGTCGTGACCCGCGGTGCGGTCCGCCGCGCCAAGCTGTACTACCTGCGTGACCTCCGCGGCAAGGCCGCGAAGATCAAGGAGAAGCGCGACGCGTGATCGCGCAGGCTCGACGGGGAAGGCCCTCCGACCGGCTTAGATCGGGAGGATAGGCTCACCCCCGATGAGCACGCACGAGCCACTGACGGACCGCGACGGCAGTCCCGCACCCACGGGTACGGACACGCCGGCGCGGTCCGTTGCCGTTTCCGGGCCGGACCTGGACGCCGGGGGTGGCGTCGGGGGCACCGGGGGCACCGAGAGTGTCGAGGGTGTCGGTGGTGCCGGTGGTGCCGGTGAGGTCTCGGGTGACGCGGGCGGCGACGAAGCCGCCGGCGACGAGGACGCCGGTGGGCGGCGGTGGTCGCGGGACCTGCTGTGGATCGGCGCGGTGTGCGTGGTCGTGCTGCTGCTGGTGAACGCCTTCGTGGCCCGGCCCTTCGCGGTGCCCTCGGGCTCCATGGAGGGGACGCTGCGGCCCGGTGACCGTGTCCTGGTCAACCAGCTCGCCTACGCCTTCGGCGGGCATCCCCAGCGGGGCGACGTGGTGGTCTTCGACGGCATCGGCTCCTTTCTGCCCTACCGGGACGAACCGTCCGGGGTGAAGCGGTTCCTGAGCGGGGCCGGGCTGGCCCCGGCCGGTGACACGGTTTACGTGAAGCGGGTGATCGGCGTGGGCGGCGACCGGGTCACCTGCTGCGGCTCCGACGGCCGCCTCCGGATCAACGGAGTCCCGCTGGACGAGAGCGACTACCTGCTCCCCGGCGACGCACCGTCGGCGGTACCGTTCGACATCGTGGTTCCTTCCGGCAAGTTGTGGGTGATGGGCGACCACCGCAGCGCGTCCCGCGACTCCCGGGACCACCTTGGAGAGCCCGGAGGCGGCACCGTGCCCGTGGACCGGGTGATCGGACGCGCCGACTGGCTGCTCTTCCCCCTCGACCGGACGACCTCGCTCGACCGGCCGGCGGCATTCGCCGCGATTGAGGGGACCGGTGGCCATGGGGAGCAGAGGTAGACCCCGGGCCGCCACCGACGGCACGGCCGGCACCGGGGGCCGCCCCGACCACGAATCGCCCCAGGAGCCGCCGGAATCCGTGTACCTGCCCGCCCCTGCTCCCGAGGACTCCGGCGGAGTCGACGATGCCGACAGGACCAGCGGGGTTGGGGGCACGGCCGAGGACGGTGGGGTGGAGGGCCCGGCCGAGGACGGTGGTGACGGCGCCATAGGCGGCCGGCCCGGGAGGGGCCGCGCCGAGCGGCGGCGCACCGCCAAGCGGGTCGCGCGCCGTGGTCGGCGCTCCTTTCTTCGCGAGTTGCCGGTGATCGTGCTGGTGGCGCTGGTCATCGCGGTGGTGCTGAAGACCTTTCTGGTCCAGGTGTTCGTCATTCCCTCCGGTTCGATGGAACCGACCCTGCAGGTCGGTGACCGCGTGCTGGTGGACAAGCTCACCCCGTGGTTCGGCTCGGAGCCGGAGCGCGGCGAGGTGGTGGTCTTCAAGGACCCGGGCGGCTGGCTGGAGAACGAACGCAAGTCGTCCCCCGACGGGTCCGTGCTGCACCGGGCGAAGTCGGTGTTCTCCGCGGTGGGACTCCTTCCTTCCGACGACGAGCGGGACCTGATCAAGCGGGTGATCGGTGTCGCCGGCGACACCGTGGAGTGCTGTGACGCCCAGGGCCGACTGAGCGTGAACGGCACCCCGGTGGATGAGCCGTACATCGCGCCGGGCAACGTGCCGTCGCGGATCACCTTCAAGGTGACGGTTCCTCAGGGCCGGATCTGGGTGATGGGGGACCACCGCGATCTGTCCGCGGACTCCCGCTACCACATGGGCAATCCGGGTTCCGGGACCGTGCCGGTGGGGAACGTGGTCGGCCGTGCGTTCGTGGTCGCATGGCCGCTCTCCCACTTCGGTCAACTGGGTGTTTCCGATTCACTCTCCTCTCTGCCGGTGCGAGTGGCAGGATCATCCGCCGTTGGGCCGATTCCTGCGGAACCCCCGCTCGTTATGGGTGTGTTGGGCGTCCTCCCGGTCGTTGTTCGGCGGTGGAGAGCGCGCCGGCGGGCCGGGCCGATGGCTGACTGATGTTCCGGTCGGCGCGTGGAAACACGGGCTGGCCGACCGGGAGTGATAGAGAAGTGCTGAAGTGCTCGGTTCCGGCCTGGTGTCGGGCGTGCCCGAGTAGGGCAAGCCAGAGGCGGGTTTTCGATCGATCGCAGAGTGTGGTGCCCGCTGTGCGGCACTGGTGAGCGCGGGCGCGCAGGCGTCCGCACAGCAGGGAGGAGATGTCGTGGGGGATCTGGTGATCGGTGCCCGCTCAGGTGCTCCGGAGCCCGACGGTGAGCCTTCGGGCAATGCCGAGGGTCGGCACGTGGAGGACGGTGACGCCCTGCGGGCGGCCGAGTCCGACGCGGCGGAGGAGGGCGATTCGGAGTCGTCGGGCAGGGCCAAGAAGGCTCCCAAGCAGCGCTCCTTCTGGAAGGAACTGCCGATCCTGGTCGGCATCGCCCTGATTCTGGCCCTGGTGATCAAGACCTTCTTCGTCCAGGCGTTCTCGATTCCGTCGGGTTCGATGGAGAACACGTTGCAGGTCGGCGACCGCGTGCTGGTGGACAAGCTCACCCCGTGGTTCGGCTCGGAGCCGGAGCGCGGTGAGGTGGTGGTGTTCAAGGACCCGGGCGGCTGGCTGAACGACGAGCCCGCCCAGCGCAGCAGCAACTCCTTCGTGCGTGGCATCCAGGACGTCTTCAGCTTCATCGGGCTGATGCCGTCCAGTGACGAGAAGGACCTGATCAAGCGCGTCATCGCGGTCGGCGGCGACACCGTCGAGTGCCAGGGGTCCGGCCCGGTCAAGGTGAACGGCCTCGCGCTCGACGAGCCGTACATCTTCGCCGGCAACACCCCGTGCGGGGAGAAGCCGTTCGGTCCGGTGAAGGTGCCGGACGGTCGGATCTGGGTGATGGGCGACCACCGCGCCAACTCCCTGGACTCCCGGTACCACATGGACCAGCCGGGCGGCGGCACCGTGCCGGTCGGAAACGTCGTCGGCCGCGCGTTCGTGGTGGCCTGGCCGATCGGTGACTGGGCGACGCTGCCCGTCCCCGACACCTTCGACCAGAAGGGTCTGGCGGCCGGCGGGCCGCTCGCCCCGCCGCTGGCCGGTGCGGCCCTGGCCGCCCCCGCCGTGTGGTGGGTGCGCAAGCGCCGTCGCTGACCGGTCGCATCCTGTCCGCGACCGACTCTTGCGCGGGCCGTGGTACTCGTGAGTAGTCTGCTCGCACGTGCCACGGCCCGCAGTGCTGTCCAGCCCAGGACAGCGAGGACCGGGCCGGCAGCGAGCGCTCGCCCGGAGCGCGTGAGCGCCAGGAGAGGGCGAAGCCGATGAGCAGCGTCGCGGAGCGGACACCGCCCACCGAGGCCCGACCGGCTCGCCGCCGGAGTTCGGCGTCGATCGTGCAGGGCCTGGTGATCGCGATCGGATTCGTGATGCTGGTCGGGGGTTTCGCGGTGCTCGCCGTCCAGTACCGGCCCTACAAGATCCCCACCGGGTCGATGGCCCCGACACTGCAGATCGGCGACACCGTCCTCGCCCACACCGCCGACGGGAAGTCGATCGGACGCGGCGACATCGTGGTCTTCCAGGACTCGGACTGGGGCGACGCCACCCTGGTCAAGCGGGTGGTCGCGGTCGGCGGCGACACCGTCTCCGGCGACCGCGAGGGGCGGATCACCGTCAACGGCCACCGGGTGGAGGAGCCGTACCTGGCGAAGGCCACCGTGCTCACCACCGAGTTCTCGGTGACGGTGCCCGAGGGACGGCTGTTCCTGCTCGGCGACTTCCGCGGGAACTCGTTGGACTCGCGCAGCCACCTGGAGGTGGCCTCCGGCTCCGTTCCGGCCTCCGCGGTGAAGGCGAGGGTCGAGGCGGCGATCCTGCCGATGTCCCGGGCAGGGCTGGAGGGGCGCACCACAGCCTTCGACGAACTGGGTGCGCCGCGTGCGCACCAGGCGGGCGCACTGCTGCCCGCCGCCTGGACGTCGGTCGGCGGGGCGGCCCTGATCGTGCTCGCCTCGGCGGCGGGCTGGGCGGTCTCGCTGGGCCGCAAGCTGCAGGGGCGGCGGAAGGCCTGAACCAGGAGCCGGCGGCACCCCAGGGCCGGCCCGGAAACGCGCGCAGAACCTCAGGACGGAGCTGAACCAGGTGGCGATCGAGCGTCGCAGAGCCGTTCGCGTGCTGCTGCTGGACCCGGACGGGCGCGTCCTGCTGCTGCACGGGACCGACCCGGCCACGCCGGGCGCCGAGTGGTGGATCACGCCGGGCGGCGGCATCGAGCCGGGCGAGAGCCCGGTCGAAGCAGCCCGGCGCGAACTCGGCGAGGAGATCGGGCTGACCGAGGTGGAGTGGGGACCGCTGGTTGCGTACGGCACGGTGGAGTTCTCCTTCCGAGGCAGGGACTACGAACAGGAACAGTGGTTCCACCTGGCCCGCACCGGTCGGCGCGAGGTGGCACTGCGCCAGAGCGGAGCGGAGGAGCACGCGCTGCTGCTCGGCCTCCGCTGGTGGACGGCGGGGGAGTTGAGGACCACCGCGGAGACCGTGTACCCGCGCGGACTGGCCGCGCTGATCGAGCAGGTTGTGGCGGAAGGACCGCCAGAACCGCCAGTCCGGCTCTGAGCACTGGCCCGGTGGTCCACAATGGGGTGGACGTGACGAGTGAGGGGACGCTTGGAATGAGTGCCGAAGACCTCGAGAAGTACGAGACCGAGATGGAGCTCAAGCTCTACCGGGAGTACCGGGATGTCGTCGGCCTGTTCAAGTACGTGATCGAGACCGAGCGGCGTTTCTATCTGACGAACGACTACGACCTGCAGGTGCACTCGGTGCAGGGCGAGGTGTTCTTCGAGGTGTCGATGGCGGATGCGTGGGTCTGGGACATGTACCGACCGGCCCGGTTCGTTCGTAAGGTCCGCGTGCTGACTTTCAAGGACGTGAATATCGAGGAGCTGGCGAAGAGCGATCTCGAGCTGCCCTCGGACGACTCCGCGTTCGGGAACTGACCGCTCTGCGGCTGAACGGCCGGCCCGGGAGCGCCCCGGGCCCGACCGCCTGGGGTGGGCGAGGAACGGCGCGGCCGACCGCGCCCTTCCCCCGAGCCGCCGCACCGTAATGACCTGCGGCGATGCCCGGGCCACCGAGACTGGTCGCTGAGATCTCCGGTTGTCCAGCGCATTTTTGGATTTGTCACTCGGGCGAGGGACCTGAGTTATCCACAGGCCCGAGTTATCCACAGGTCCGGCGATTTCGTTGGCCCACTTCCCGGCCGTGGCGGCAACCTTCCGGCCGGAGGTGATTGCCGTGCAGAATCCCAACAAGATTTCCACCAACGGCCTCGGACGCTACGGCGAGGAGGTCGCCGCCCGCCGGCTCACAGAGGGTGGGCTGTGCATCCTGGAGCGCAACTGGCGTTGCGCCGAGGGCGAGCTCGACATCGTCGCACTGGACGGGGACACCCTCGCGGTGTGCGAGGTGAAGACCAGGTCCGAGCGTGGCTTCCAACAGCCGTCCGAGGCGATCGACCGGACCAAGGCCGACCGACTGCGCCACCTTGCCGAACGGTGGCTCGCCGAACGCTGGCCGATGCACTTCTCCCGACTGGCACTGGCTGCCGAGCTGGGCGACGACGGCGAACCGCCGGACGAAGTCACCGCCGCCGGTCCGGCACCCCCGCCGCCGGGCGGAGTCCGCATCGACCTGGTCGCCGTGGTCAACCCCCTCAGGGGCGCCGCCGCGGTCGAGCACCTGCGCGGGGCGGTGTGAGATGGCCTTCGCCCGCACCTGCTCGGTCGCCCTGGTCGGGGTGGACGGCGTCGTGGTCGAGGTACAGGCCGACCTCGAACCCGGACTCGCTGCCTTCAGCCTGGTGGGCCTCGCCGACAAGGCCCTCCTGGAAGCTCGCGACCGGGTCCGCGCAGCCGTCTCCAACAGCGGCGAGAAGTGGCCGCTGCGCAAACTGACCGTGGGCCTCACCCCGGCCTCGGTACCCAAAAGCGGCAGCGGGTACGACCTGGCCGTCGCCTGCGCCGTACTGGCGGCCGCCGAACGGCTCGACCCCGCGTCGATCGACGGCCTGCTGATCATCGGCGAGCTCGGACTGGACGGCCGGGTACGCCCGGTGCGCGGCGTCCTGCCCGCAGTACTCGCCGCGGCGGACGCCGGCTACCGCCAGATCGTGGTCGCCGAACAGACCGCTGCCGAGGCCGAGTTGGTGCCGGGCGTCTCCGTCCTCGGGGTGCGAACCCTGCGCCAACTCATCGCGATCCTCACCAACGCCCCCGTCCCCGACGAACCGCCCGACCCGTCCACCGGCCGCCCCGACTCTTCGTTCGCCGGACTCCTGCTCCCCGGGCTCGGCGTCCGCGACGTCACCTCGGACCAGGCCTGCCGACCCGACCTCGCCGACGTGGCCGGGCAGCACGAAGCCAGACAGGCCCTGGAGATCGCCGCAGCGGGCGGCCACCACTTGTACCTCAAAGGGCCGCCCGGAGCCGGCAAGACCATGCTGGCGGAACGGCTCCCCGCCCTGCTCCCGCCGCTCACCCAAGCCCAAGCCCTCGAAGTGACCGCGATCCACTCCGTGGCCGGCCTCCTCCCACCCGACCGCCCACTGATCGACACCCCGCCCTACTGCGCGCCGCACCACTCGACCACCATGCCCGCCATCGTGGGCGGCGGGACGGGACTGCCCCGACCCGGCGCCGTCTCCCTCGCCCACCGAGGCGTGCTCTTCCTCGACGAGGCACCCGAATTCCCGGCCCGGGTTCTCGACGCCCTGCGCCAACCCCTCGAATCAGGAGAGGTGATGATCGCCAGAGCCGCGGGCTCGATGCGGCTGCCCGCCCGCTTCCTGCTCTGTCTGGCTGCCAACCCCTGCCCCTGCGGCCGCTATTCGTTGAGAGGAGAAGGCTGCGAATGCACACCCGTCATGGTCAACCGCTACCAGGCAAGACTGTCCGGGCCGTTGCTCGACAGAGTGGACCTCCAGGTTCAGGTTTCCGGGGTCAGCAGAGCCGAGCTGATGCAGCACGGAGTAAAGGCCGAGAGCACGGCCACGGTCGCCGAACGCGTACGGGAGGCCCGCGAACGAGCCGCCGCTCGCCTCGCCGACACCCCGTGGCGGACGAACGCCGAAGTGCCCGGGCACGAACTGCGCACGCGCTGGCAACTCGCACCCGGCTCGCTCGCCGACGCCGAGCGTGACCTCGACCGCGGCCTGCTCACCGCACGAGGCCTCGACCGGATCCTCCGCGTCGCCTGGACGGTCGCCGACCTCGCCCGCCGACCTCGCCCCACCCGCACCGACGTCCAGACCGCGCTCACCCTCCGCACCGGAGTCCAGCGCGTCACCCGCCCGACCGACCGCCGGCCCGACCCGCACTACGACACGGATGTCGACCTGGGAGGCGAACTCTGACCGCTCGTCACCCGGCACCGAACCGCCCGCCCATCGAACCACCACAGGAGGACGTCCATGACCGCAGCACTTCCCGCGTCCCAACAGCACGCCACCCCCACCGCCACGACGAGCCGGCACTGCACCGCCGAACCGGCCACCGCGAGTCATTCCACTCGCACGGGCGCGGCGCGGGGCGACCCGCGAGCCACCCGCCCCGCCAGGTGGGCCGCGGCGGCGACCACGCCGGACCCGCCCGAGCCCGATCGGGTGGCCAGGGCGGCCCTCACCCGGCTGATCGAACCGGGCGACGCGGCCATCGGCCGGGCGATCCAACGCCTCGGCGCGGTCGGCCTGGTGCAGGGCTTTTACCACGGAGCATCGCCGAGCCGGCTGGGGCTGGGAGCAGACCGGATCTCCGCTTACCAGGAGAGGCTGCGAAAGTTCAACCCGGCCACGGACCTCGAACGAATCGCCAAGCTCGGTGGGAAGTTCATCATTCCGGGCGACACCGAGTGGCCCTCACAGCTGGACGACCTCGGAGACGGCCGCCCGGTCGGACTGTGGATCCGGGGCCGGCCGGGGCCACGACTTCCCTCGCTGCGCCTGCTGGCACTGAGGTCGGTCGCCATCGTCGGATCCCGGGCCTGCACCGCCTACGGGCGGCACATCGCCGGCCAACTCGGCTCCGAACTGGCCGAGCGCGGTTGGGTGGTGGTCTCCGGAGCCGCGTACGGAGTCGACACGGCGGCCCACCTGGGCGCGCTGGCCGTCAACGGGATGACGATCGCGGTCCTGGCCAGCGGCGTAGACATCTGCTACCCGCGCGGGAACGAGTCACTGATGGCCCGGATCGGGGACGCCGGGCTGCTGGTGAGCGAACTGGCGCTCGGGATGAACCCGACCAGGTTCAGGTTCGTGCTGCGGAACCGGGTGATAGCGGCGCTGACCCGAGGAACTGTCGTGGTCGAGGCGGCGCCGCGCAGCGGAGCGCTCAGCACCGCACGACGCGCCCTGGACCTCCATCGGCACACGATGGGCGTCCCGGGCCAGGTGACGTCCGAACTCTCCGCAGGAGTTCATGCGTTGATCAGGAGCGGTGCTGCGACGCTCGTCACCAACGGTGCCGAGGTGGGCGAGCTGATCGGCTCCATCGGCGACGACCTGGCGCCGGAGCGAGCCGGCCCGATCCTTCCGCGCGACGCGCTGGCACCGCCCGTGGCCCGCGTCCTGGAAGCAGTGCCGGCGAGCACGGACGGCGCGCCGGTGCAGCGACTCGCCCAGTACGCGGCGCTCTCCGACCAGGAGACCGTGCACCACCTGCACGAGCTGAGCTCGCTGGGTTTCGTCGAGCGGCACGGGGCGCATTGGAGGCTGGTGCGACGCAAGTGATCGGATCTGCGCAACAGCGGACACGGAAAGTCGACCGAACGGAGCACGCCGTCAACAGGAAGGAACCCCAGGTGAGTTGAGAGCAGCGCCGAAGCGGCTGAGCCCGGGTGGGCGACAACGGTGAACCAGTGTGACGCGGAGGCTCCGACGTGTCGGGAGAGGTCTGCGCTGGTCGGCGGGCCGGCGGGGACGGCGCACTCGGCGGCCGGTCGGGGCGCGTTCCACGACGCGCCGGTGAAGCCCGCCACTGCCACCGGATCGGGGGACGCCCGAGTGGCGGTAGCACTGTGCAGCTACTTGGTCACGCTACGCTCCCTTATGGCGTCCCTATCAGCACATGACTCGGCAGAACGGCGCAGACCAACGCATGCCCACTCACATTCCCGGACACAGGGTGACCGGTGACGGTCGGTCCTCGGACGGGACGGGGGCCGAGACCCGCAACGCCGCGGAGCTGCGGGCCAGGCCCTCGGGAGTCGTGGGAATGACGAGGTCGGGCACCCCCCCGACCGCGACCCCACAGTCCCAGGCCCGTCCCGCCTCGCCCTCGCCCCTTCCCCGTCCCCCCGTCCCCCAGGGGCCGTCGGACCGGCAGTCCTCGACGCGCCCACCCGTCGAGCGCCCCGGCCAACTGCTGCCCTGCCCACAGACAGGGCCGTCGAGCTCCGCGGCCAGACCCCGGCCGCGCACCGAGGAGCCCGCCGACGGTCCACCGAGCGGGTCGGCCCCGTTCGGCGGGCCGCGCGCCGAACAGCCGGGCACCGACCGCCCGGGCGACGGCGGGCCGCCGAACGGGCGGACCGCAGCCGACGAACCACCGGAGAGCGCCTCCGCCGCCGAGGCGGCGGCTTCGAACGGTCGGGCGGTGCGTGGTCAGTCCAGGCGCGGCGCGCGGTCGAAGGTGAAGCCGGGCGAGCCTCCGGTCCGGAGCTCACAGGTTCGCAGGCAGGCGAACGGCCCGGAGGCGGAACGTTCCGTGGAGACGCCCGCCCCGGCACCGACGACGGAACCGGAAGGCGACGCGTCACAGCCCGGGCCGTCGGCGGCTGGTCCGTCGGCGGCTGGTCCGCCGTCGGCTGGTCCGCCGTCGGCTGGTCCGCCGTCGGTCGGTCCGCCGTCGGTCGTGCTGCCCGGGCCGGCCACGGCACCGACGCCCGCGTCCGTGCCTGCGCCCGCGCCCACTCCCGCGCCCGCGGCGGGTGTCGCGGAGGACACGACGGAGAACCCGGGCGGGGGAGGGGGGCGGGGCGGGGCGAAGGGCGGCGACCAGTCGGCGCTGAAGGCGCTGTGGCGCTCGTACAAGGAGACGGGGGACCACGGGCTGCGCGACCAGCTGATCCTGCACTACTCGCCGCTGGTGAAGTACGTCGCGGGGAGGGTCGGGGTCGGGCTGCCGGCCAATGTGGAGCAGGCGGACTTCGTGTCCTCCGGAGTGTTCGGACTGATCGACGCCATCGAGAAGTTCGACATCGACCGGGCGATCAAGTTCGAGACCTACGCGATCAGCCGGATCCGCGGCGCGATCATCGACGAGCTGCGGGCGCTGGACTGGATCCCGCGGTCGGTGCGGCAGAAGGCGAAGGCGGTCGAGCGGGCCTACGCCACTCTGGAGGCCCGGCTGCGGCGGACGCCGCACGACCCCGAGGTCGCGGCGGAGATGGGCATCGCGCTGGACGAGCTGCACACCATCTTCAGTCAGCTGTCGCTGGCCAACGTGGTGGCGCTCGACGAACTGCTGCACTCGGCGGGCGAGGGCGGCGACCGGCTGACCCTGATGGAGACGCTGCCGGACAACGGCGCCGACAATCCGGTCGAGATCGCCGAGGACCGCGAGCTGCGCCGTCTGCTGGCCTCCGCGGTCAACACCCTGCCCGAGCGGGAGAAGACCGTGGTGACGCTCTACTACTACGAGGGCCTGACGCTCGCCGAGATCGGCCAGGTGCTCGGGGTGACGGAGAGCCGGGTCAGCCAGATCCACACCAAGTCGGTGCTGCAACTGCGGGCGAAGATGTCGGACGTCCGCTGAGAGCGGGCCACGACGCGAGGGTCGACAGGTCGGCGGGTGCGCGGTGTGCGCCCCCGTCGGCCGTCGGCGTCCGTAGAGTTGGTGCGTGCCGAAAATCCGGGCGGCCACGGTGGCCGAGCATCGACAGTTGCAGCAGGCAGCACTGTTGGACGCTGCGCGCGTCCTGTTGGCGGAAGGTGGCAGGGAGGCGCTGAACTTCGGCGCCCTCGCTGCGCGCACCGGCCTGGCGAGGTCCTCGGTGTACGAGTACTTCCGGTCCAAGTCGGAGCTGGTGGAGGCGCTCTGCGCGGTGGACCTCCCACTGTGGGCCGCCGAGATCGAAGCCGGCATGGCGGCCTGTGACGGCGCGGCCGAGCGGATCGAGGCGTACGTCCGGGGCCAGTTGGCGCTGGCCACCGACCCGGTGCACCGCGCCCTGGTGGCCGTCGCGGAGTACGAACTCGACGACGCCGCGCGGGCGCGGATCAGGGCCGCGCACACCGGTCTGACCGCGATGGTGGTGCACACCCTGGAGGAGCTCGGCCATGCCAGGCCGGCCGTTGCCGCCTCGCTGCTGCAGGGCGTGGTGGAGGCGGCGGTCCGCCAGATCGAGCGGGCCAGGGAGGCCGCCGACGAGACGGAGATCGCCGACACGGCGGTGCGGTTCGCGCTGGACGGTCTCCGGTCCGGCGCCGTCGCTGCGCCCCAGGTCGAGCCGGAGCCCGGTCCGGCCCCGAGCTGATCCGACGGAGGGGCCGTCGAGCGGCAGCAGCCGGGCGCGGCCGGTGCCGAGCAGGGCGAGCGGGTCGAGGTAGCGGGCGCCGCGAAGCAGGCCCCAGTGCAGGCAGTCGACAGGACAGTGCCCCGAGTCGCCGGTCAGCTCGCCGATCCGGTCGCCCGCCGCGACCGCGGTGCCGACCGGGACGAACCCGGCCACCGGAAGGTAGCTGGTCCGCAGCGGGGGAGTGCCCGAGCCGGGGTGGGTGACCACCACGACCGGACGCCCGGCCACCCGCCCGGAGAACGTCACCACACCGGGCGCGGCCGCCCGCACCGTCGCCCCGGCCGCAGCCGCCAGATCCACGCCCCGGTGCCCGGCAGCCCAGCGCGCCGGAGGCGGGTCGAACCGCCGCAGCAACCCGGAGCGGTCACCGACCGGCCACACCCGCCCCGGCCCGGGAGGCACCGGCACCGCCGCAGGCCCCACGGCGGCCACCGCCGCCGGCGGACGCCCGACCGCACCCGCACCGGCGAGCACCGGGGCGACCAGCGCGACCGCCAGTGCCACCCCCACCCGAAACGCCCCGACCAGCCCCACGTCGACCCGACCTCCTCCCCCGCACGGCGAACACGGCGCACACCACGACAAGCCCGCTCGGCGGGCGCGTCCCCCACCATGGAGGCCCGACCGCCCGCAGCACCCGCCGATTCCGGAAGCTGTGGACAAACCCGGGGCTGTGGACAACTGCCGTCCCCCGCAGGGGTGAACGCCGGTCGCCGGCCCGCCCGCAGCGGTGCTGAACAGGGCGGCGGGACCGCACGGAGTCGCCCGCCGCTCGGGGCTTCCCGTACACTTCACACGCGACCCGGTCTGCCGGGTCGACTTCGCACGCCCCGCCACCAACGGCCGCCCCTCCGGGAACGGTCGCACGGTGCGAGTGCCGCTCGGTCCGCCGAGCCTGCCGAGGCCGCAAGCCCCGAGCAGGCCAAGCGGCTTGGCACGTCGGGGCGTCAGGCGTGGCGGTCACCCGACCGACACGGACAACCGAGAGCCCCGGCACCCCGCAGAGCGCACCTGCCTCGCGGCGCGCCGGGCGACACAGAGGAGCACGGCACATGGCCGTCGTCACGATGCGGGAGCTGCTGGAGAGCGGCGTCCACTTCGGTCACCAGACCCGTCGTTGGAACCCGAAGATGAAGCGCTTCATCTTCACGGAGCGCAACGGCATCTACATCATCGACCTCCTGCAGTCGCTGAACTACATCGACCGCGCCTTCGAGTTCGTCAAGGAGACCGTTGCCCACGGCGGCAGCGTCCTCTTCGTCGGCACCAAGAAGCAGGCCCAGGAGGCCATCGCCGAGCAGGCGACCCGCGTGGGCATGCCGTACGTCAACCAGCGCTGGCTGGGTGGCATGCTGACCAACTTCTCGACCGTCTACAAGCGTCTGCAGCGCCTCAAGGAGCTCGGCGAGATCGACTTCACGGATGTGGCCGGCTCGGGCCTCACCAAGAAGGAGCTCCTGGTCCTCCAGCGCGAGTACGACAAGCTGGAGAAGACCCTCGGCGGTATCCGCGACATGCAGCGCGTCCCCAGCGCTGTCTGGATCGTGGACACCAAGAAGGAGCACATCGCGGTCGGCGAGGCCCGGAAGCTCAACATCCCGGTCGTCGCCATCCTCGACACCAACTGTGACCCGGACGAGGTCGACTACAAGATCCCGGGCAACGACGACGCGATCCGCTCCGTCACCCTGCTGACCCGCGTGATCGCCGACGCCGTCGCCGAGGGCCTGAAGTCCCGCGCCGGTGTCGCCAAGGGCGACGCGAAGGCCGAGCCGGGCGCCGACCAGCCGCTGGCCGCCTGGGAGAAGGAGATCCTCGAGGGCGAGAAGGCCGCCGAGGCCCCCGCCGCCGAGGCCGAGGCCGTCGAGGCCCCCGCCGCCGAGGCCGAGGCCGTCGAGGCTCCCGCCGCCGAGGCTGCTGTCGAGGCCCCGGCCGAGGCTCCGGCCGCCGAGGCCGACCAGGCCTGACGTACCACCAGGGCGAGGGGCACCGGCCGGGCTGAGCCGGTGGGTGCCCCTCTCTCCCGTGCCGAGGCCCACAACCCTGGGCCCCGGCACTTTCCCACGCAGACACGCGAGACGTGAGAAGAGATCACACCATGGCGAACTTCACCGCCGCGGACGTCAAGAAGCTCCGTGAGCTCACCGGCGCCGGCATGATGGACTGCAAGAAGGCCCTGGACGAGGCCGAGGGCAACGTCGAGAAGGCCGTCGAGCTCCTTCGCATCAAGGGCCAGAAGGGCGTTGCCAAGCGCGAGGGCCGTGACGCCTCCAACGGTGCCGTCGCCGCGCTGATCGCCGAGGACAAGAAGTCCGGCGTCCTGGTCGAGCTGAACTGCGAGACCGACTTCGTCGCCAAGGGTGGCAAGTTCGTCGAGGTCGCCAACGCGATCGCCGCGCACGTTGCCGCCACCTCCCCGGCCGACCTGGACACCGCCCTGGCCTCCGAGATCGCCGCGGGCCAGACCGTCCAGCAGTTCGTGGACGAGGCCAACGCGACCCTGGGCGAGAAGATCGTCTTCCGTCGCTTCGCCCAGTTCGACAACGACGGCTTCGTCGCGGTCTACATGCACAAGTCGGACCCGGACCTGCCGCCGACCATCGGTGTCCTCGTCGAGCTCGACAAGGAGAACGCCGAGACCGCCAAGGACGTCGCGCAGCACATCGCCGCGTTCGCGCCGAAGTACCTCTCCCGCGAGGAGATCCCGGCCGAGGAGCTCGAGAACGAGCGCCGCGTCGCCGAGGCCACCGCTCGCGAGGAGGGCAAGCCCGAGGCTGCCCTGCCGAAGATCGTCGAGGGTCGCGTCACCGGCTTCGTCAAGGAGAACTCCGTCCTGGAGCAGGCGTTCGCCAAGGACAACAAGAAGTCCGTCGCCAAGGTCCTCGACGAGGCCGGCGTCACCCTCAAGCGCTTCGTTCGCTTCCGCGTCGGCGCCTGAGACCGTTCCGCGCAGCTCCTCCCGCCAGGACCGGCCCCGAGCCGGACATAAGGTAGGAGAGCGCCCGTCCGCAGGGACGGTGGAACGCGCCGATCGCGCCCTCCAGTACCCCATGAGGGCGGCGTCGGCACCATGAACGACGAGGAGGCCATTGCCGTGCAGGAGACCGTACCGGTTCCCGCGGCAGTGGCCTCCTCTCGTGTACACGGCACCGGGCCCGCACGCCCGGTGGCGTGAGTAGCACTTGCAGATCTGCTGACCAGCAGGCGGAGAAGGGAAAGTCCATGCAGGAGACGCAGGAGACCGCACCGGACGGCACCCGCCGCCGGGTACTGCTCAAGCTGTCCGGCGAGGCGTTCGCCGGCGGAGGCGGCCTCGGCGTTGACCCGGACGTGGTGCACGCCATCGCCCGTGAGATCGCCACGGTGGTCCGCGCGGGGACGGAGGTCGCCATCGTGATCGGCGGCGGCAACTTCTTCCGCGGCGCCGAACTTCAGCAGCGCGGCATGGACCGCGCCCGCTCCGACTACATGGGCATGCTGGGCACCGTGATGAACTGCCTCGCGCTCCAGGACTTCCTGATCAAGGAGGGCATGGAGACCCGTGTGCAGACCGCCATCACCATGGGTCAGGTCGCCGAGCCGTACCTGCCGCTGCGCGCGATCCGGCACCTGGAGAAGGGCCGCGTGGTGATCTTCGGCGCGGGTATGGGCATGCCGTACTTCTCCACCGACACCACCGCCGTGCAGCGCGCGCTGGAGATCCACGCCGACGTCCTGCTGATGGGCAAGAACGGCGTCGACGGCGTCTACGACTCCGACCCGCGCAGCAACCCGGCGGCGGTCCGGTTCGACTCGCTGGACTACACCGAGGTGATCTCCCGCGACCTGAAGGTCGCCGACCTGACCGCGATCACCCTGTGCAAGGACAACGGTCTGCCGATCCTGGTCTTCGAACTGCTCGCCGAGGGCAATATCGCCCGTGCGGTCAAGGGTGAGAAGATCGGCACACTCATCAGCGAGGACTCCGCCCGGGCCTAGGCGTCGGGGGCACTGAGCAGCAACAGCCGTCCGGGGCACCGGTACGGGACAACAGCAGATGAACCGGACAGGGAGCACACAGTGATTGACGAGACCCTCCTCGAGGCCGAGGAGAAGATGGAGAAGGCCGTCGCGGTCGCCAAGGACGACCTCGCCGCCATCCGCACCGGCCGTGCACACCCGGCGATGTTCGCCAAGATCGTCGCGGAGTACTACGGCACCCTGACGCCGATCAACCAGCTGGCCTCGTTCTCCGTTCCGGAGCCGCGGATGGCCATGGTCACCCCGTTCGACAAGACCGCGCTGAAGGCCATCGAGACCGCGATCCGCGACTCGGACCTGGGCGTCAACCCGTCGAACGACGGTTCCGTCATCCGGGTGGTGCTGCCGCAGCTCACCGAGGAGCGCCGCCGCGAGTACATCAAGCAGGCCCGCGGCAAGGGCGAGGACGCCAAGGTCTCGGTCCGCTCCATCCGCCGCAAGGCGAAGGACGCGATCGACAAGCTGGTCAAGGACAAGGAGATCGGCGAGGACGACGGCCGCCGCGGCGAGAAGGAGCTCGACGACCTGACCGCCAAGTTCGTGGCGCAGATCGACGAGCTGCTCAAGCACAAGGAAGCCGAGCTGCTGGAGGTCTGACCCCAGACCCCCGCGCGTACGCCCCGGACCGGCGGTTCATCCGCCCGGCCCGGGGCGCGGCTCGACCCGGGCCGGCACCAAACGGGTCACTCGCGGCGGCCTCCGGTATGGCGAAGGGGGCGGCGCGGCACAGACTCAGTTCATGCCCCCCGCCCAGGAGACCTCCGTGGCCCAGACCGAACAGCAGCCCCGCAAGCCGCGCGGCGGCCGCAACCTGCCCGCCGCGATAGGTGTGGGAGTCGGACTCGGGGCGGTGATCGCGGCCTCGCTGTTCGTGGTCAAGGCGGTCTTCATGGTGGTGGTGGCCGCCGCCGTCGCCGTCGGCATCCAGGAGCTCACCAGCCGGCTCGCCGAGCGCAAGGACATCCACGTCCCGCAGATCCCGCTGCTGGTCGGCGGCGTCGGCATGGTGGTGGCCGGCTACTTCGAGGGCGGCCAGTGGGCGGCGGCGATCCTGGCGCTCACCGGGCTGGCGATGATGGTCGCCCGGATGGCCACGCCGCCGGAGAACTACCTGCGCGACATAACGGCCGGTGTGTTCACGGCCTTCTACGTGCCGTTCCTGGCGACTTTCGTCGCGCTGATCCTGGCCGCCGACGACGGCGCCTGGCGGATCCTGCTGTTCCTGGTCGTCACCATCTGCTCGGACACCGGTGCGTACGCCGTCGGCTACAAGTTCGGCCGCACCAAGCTCGCCCCGACCATCAGCCCCGGCAAGACCCGCGAGGGCCTGGCGGGCGGCATCGGCCTGTCGATGATCGCCGGCGCGCTGCTGATGCACTTCCTGATCGACGGCGGCTCCTGGTGGCAGGGCCTGATCCTGGGCGGCTGCGCGGCCGTCACCGCGACCCTCGGCGACCTCGCCGAGTCCATGATCAAGCGCGACCTCGGCATCAAGGACATGGGCACCCTGCTCCCCGGCCACGGCGGCATCATGGACCGCCTGGACTCGCTGCTCCCGACCGCCCCGGTGGTCTGGCTGCTGCTGACGGTCTTCGTCGGCAACTGACGGGCGCCCGACCGGTACGGCCTCCGATTCGGGGGCCGTTCGCCGTTTATGGGGAGGTTCCGCGGTCTGCGACACTGGACGGACCATGCCTAAGCCCGGAGAACTGACCTTTGTCGCGCCGCGCGGCGCCAAGCCCCCGCGACACCTTGCCGACCTCAGCCCTGCCGAGCGCAAGGAGGCCGTCGCCGAGCTGGGCGAACAGCCGTTCCGCGCGAAGCAGCTGTCGAACCACTACTTCGGTCGGGTCTCGAACGACCCGGAGAGCTGGACTGACATTCCGGCGGCCAGCCGGGGCAAGCTGACCGAGGCGCTGCTGCCCGAGCTGATGTCGGTGGTGCGGCACGTGTCGTGCGACGACGACGAGACCCGCAAGACGCTGTGGAAGCTCTTCGACGGGACGCTGGTCGAGTCGGTGCTGATGCGGTACCCGGACCGGGTGACGATGTGCATCAGCTCGCAGGCCGGCTGCGGCATGAACTGCCCGTTCTGCGCGACCGGCCAGGCCGGGCTGACCCGGAACCTGTCGACCGCCGAGATCGTCGAGCAGATCGCGGCCGGCATGCGTGACCTGAAGTCCGGGGCGGTGCCCGGCGGCGAGGCGCGGCTGTCGAACGTCGTGTTCATGGGCATGGGCGAGCCGCTGGCGAACTACAACCGCGTGCTGTCGGCGATCCGCCGCCTCACCGACCCGACGCCGGACGGCTTCGGTCTCTCCCAGCGCGGCATCACGGTCTCCACCGTCGGCCTGGTCCCGGCCATGCACCGGTTCGCGGACGAGGGCCTGAGCTGCCGCCTGGCGCTGTCGCTGCACGCCCCGGACGACGAGCTGCGGGACGAGCTGGTCCCGGTGAACACCCGGTGGAAGGTCGCCGAGGTGCTGGACGCCGCGTGGAACTACGCGGAGAAGTCCGGCCGTCGGGTGTCGATCGAGTACGCGCTGATCAAGGACATCAACGACCAGGCGTGGCGGGCGGACCTGCTCGGCCGGCTGATCAAGAACCAGCGGGTGCACGTGAACCTGATCCCGCTGAACCCGACGCCGGGTTCGAAGTGGACGGCCTCCCGTCCGGAGGACGAGCGCGAGTTCGTCCGCCGGCTGCAGGCGCACGGTGTGCCGACCACCGTCCGCGACACCCGCGGCCAGGAGATCGACGGCGCCTGCGGCCAGCTGGCCGCGGCGGGCTGAGGCCCCGACTTCCCCGGACTCCCCGGTGGCTCCCGCGAGGGAACCGCCGGGGAGTTCTGCGTCAGCGCAGCGGGCAGAGCGCCAGCGTCAGGCCGCCGGTGACCAGCAGGACGGTGCCGGCGGCCAGGGCGCGCAGGGCGAGGGTGCCGGTGAGCAGGCCGGGCGGGGTGCCGAGGCGGTCCAGGGCGGCGAGGGCGGGGCGGCGGTCGGCGCGCAGTTCGAGCAGGCGGGCGGCGAGCGCGGCGACGGCGCAGGCCAGGATCAGCAGCCCCTCGACCAGGGTGAGCGCGGGGACGTCGGTGTCGGTGCGGGCCCAGCTGCGGCCGGCCACCAGCAGCAGCGCGGCGATCGCGGTGAGCACGGCCAGCGGCGTGCCGAGGCGGTGCGCCTGGGCGGTGAGCGCACGGCCGGCCAGCAGGCGCAGCGGCGCGGGCCGGCGGATCACCATCAGCCGCCCGGTGAGGGCGAGCAGCGGGCCGGTCCACAGGGCGAGCGCGAGGGCGGCGAGCGTCCAGCCGGCCAGCAGGGCGGGGCTGGTGGCGGGGAGGCCGCCGGGCAGGTCGAGGGTGCGTTCGGCGTCGGTGGCGCCGGGCCGCAGTCCGTACAGTTCGAGGCCGATTCCGGCGAGCAGCACGGGCGCGGGCAGGGCGAGCCGTCGGGCGCTCCAGCCGGGCCGGGCGGTTTCGGCGCGGCGGCCGGGCAGGCTGTCGGGGAGGCGGACGGCACAGGCCGCGGCGGTGCCGGCGACCAGTGTGGGGACGGCGAGCAGGGCGACCGGCGCGGCGGCGGGCAGCGGGACGCCCATGCCGATGTCGGCGGCGAGGGAGGGCCCGGCGATGTCGTTGCGCAGCACCAGGAAGAGCAGCAGGGTGAGGCCGGAGCCGAGGGCGCAGGCGAGGGCGATCTCGCCGGCGATCAGCAGCCGGATCCTGCGGGGTCCGGCGCCGGCGGCGGTGAGGCCGGTGATCCGCTCGGGGTGCTGGGCGGGGACGGCGCGGGCCGCGACGGCGGCGAACCAGGCGACGGCGGCCAGCGGGGGCAGGCACCACAGCAGCCGGTCGGTGCCGCCGGCGGGTTCGGCGAGGGCCCGGCCGAGGGCGCGCAGCAGGAAGGCGGCGACCACGGCGGCGGCGCCGGTGGTGAGCAGCCAGCGGGCCAGATCGAGGGCGCGGTAGCCGCGGGCGAGTCCGAGGTAGTACACGTCGAGACCCTCTCAGCGCCCGGCGGGGACGGCGGCGGTCTCGGCCGCGATCCGGCCGTCGACCAGATGGACGGTGCGGTCGGCGAAGTGGGCGAGCTCCGGGTCGTGGGTGGCGAGCACCAGCGTCAGTCGGTGGGACCGGGCGGCGCTGGTCAGTATCCGCAGGACCTGTTCGCGGGCGTCGCGGTGCAGCGGCGCGGTGGGGTCGTCGGCGAAGACCACGGGTGGTTCGGGGGCGAGGGCCCGGGCGACGGCGATCCGCTGGCGGAGGTCCTGCGGGAGGTCGGCGGGCCGGAGCTTCGCGCAGGCGGCGACGTCGAGGCGTTCGAGCCATTCGATGGCGGCGCGGTGGGCGGCGCGGTGGCCGGCGCCGGCCAGCAGCAGCGGCAGGGCGACGTTCTCACGGGCCGTCAGTTCCGGTACCAGGTGCGGTTCGGAGCCGACCCAGCCGAAGCGTTCGCGGCGCAGCCGCTCGCGGCCGGCCCGGTTGAGGGTGTGCACGGGGGAGCTGTGGAACCAGACCTCGCCCTCGTCGACCGCGAGTTGGGCGGAGAGGCAGCCGAGCAGGGTGGACTTGCCGGAGCCGCGCGGGCCGGTGACGGCGAGCATCTCGCCCTCGCGGATGCGCAGGGAGACGCCGCGCAGTGCGGGGCTGCCGTGATGGGACTTGACGATCCCTCGGGCCCAGAGCACGTCGTTGTCGGGCGGGGCCGATGACATGGGATCCATCCAGGTGCCGACGGGGATATGACAGTCGTCAGATTAGAACGATCGGACGGCCGTGCGGGTGCGCCGCACTGGCCCGAACAGGGAGGAATCGCCGCGAAAGCGGCGTGTTGCTCGCAGATTCGTTCCCGGGTACGCCGAAGGGCGGTCCCGACGGTGAGGAGTCGGGGCCGCCCTTCGGTGGAGGGTGGGGAAGAAAGCTCAGAAGATCAGATCTTCGCCCACGCGTCGGTCAGGCTGGTCCGCAGGATCTGCTCGATCTCGTCGAAGGTCGACTGGTCGGAGATCAGCGGCGGGGCCAGCTGGATGACCGGGTCGCCACGGTCGTCGGCGCGGCAGTACAGGCCGTTGTCGAACAGGGCCTTCGACAGGAAGCCGTAGAGAACGCGCTCGATCTCTTCGTCGTTGAACGACTCCTTGGTGACCTTGTCCTTCACGAGCTCGATGCCGTAGAAGTAGCCGTTGCCGCGAACGTCGCCGACGATCGGCAGGTCGCGCAGCTTGTTCAGGGTGCCCAGGAAGTTCGACTCGTTGTCGAGGACGTGCTGGTTCAGACCCTCACGCTCGAAGATGTCGAGGTTGGCCAGCGCCACCGCGGAGGAGACCGGGTGGCCACCGAAGGTGTAGCCGTGCAGGAAGGTGTTGTCACCCTTGTAGAACGGCTCGGCCAGGCGGTCCGAGATGATCGTGGCGCCGATCGGGGAGTAGCCCGAGGTCATGCCCTTGGCGCAGGTGATCATGTCGGGCTGGTAGCCGAACTTGTCGGCGCCGAACATGGTGCCCAGGCGGCCGAAGGCGCAGATGACCTCGTCCGAGACCAGCAGCACGTCGTGGCGGTCGCAGATCTCGCGCAGGCGCTGGAAGTACCCGGGCGGCGGCGGGAAGCAGCCACCGGCGTTCTGCACCGGCTCGACGAAGACGGCTGCGACGGTCTCGGCGCCCTCGTTGAGGATGGCCACCTCGATCTCGTCCGCGCACCAGCGGCCGTAGGCCTCCGGGTCGACGGTGCCGTCGGGCGCCGTCAGGAAGGACGGGGCGCGGTAGATGTTGGTGTTCGGGGCCTTGTGGGTGCCCGGCACCAGCGGCTCGAACGGGGCCTTCAGGCCCGGCAGGCCGGTGATCGACAGGGCGCCCTGCGGGGTGCCGTGGTAGGCGACCGCGCGGGAGATGACCTTGTACTTGGTCGGCTTGCCAGTCAGCTTGAAGTACTGCTTGGCGAGCTTCCACGCGGTCTCGACGGCCTCGCCGCCACCGGTGGAGAAGAAGACCTTGTTCAGGTCGCCCGGGGCGTAGTTGGCCAGGCGCTCGGCCAGCTCGACGGCCTTCGGGTGGGCGTAGCTCCACACCGGGAAGAAGGCGAGCTCCTTGGCCTGCTTGGCAGCGGCCTCGGCCAGCTCCTCGCGGCCGTGGCCGGCCTGGACGACGAACAGGCCGGCGAGCCCGTCGAGGTACTTGCGCCCCTTGTCGTCCCAGACGTAGGTGCCTTCGCCCTTGACGATCGTCGGCACGGGGGAGTTCTCGTACGACGACATGCGGGTGAAGTGCATCCACAGGTGGTCGTAGGCGGTCTTGGAAAGGTCCTTCTGCGCCGGCTCGGCTGTCATCGGGTGCCCCAGGTGTAGGTCTGTTTCCGGAGCTTCAGGTAAACGAAGCTCTCGGTGCTCCGCACGCCGGGAAGCGCGCGGATGCGCTTGTTGATCAGTTCGAGGAGGTGCTCGTCGTCCTCGCACACCAGCTCTGCGAGGAGATCGAACGAACCCGCGGTGCAGACCACGTAGTCGACCTCGTCGAACGCGGCCAGCGCGTCCGCGACCGGTTCGATGTCGCCCTCGACGCGGATGCCCACCATCGCCTGGCGGGTGAAGCCGACGGTGAGGGGATCGGTCACGGCGACGATCTGCATCACGCCTTGGTCGAGCAGCTTCTGGACGCGCTGTCGGACGGCCGCCTCGGACAGGCCGACGGCCTTGCCGATGGCGGCGTACGGACGGCGCCCGTCCTCCTGGAGTTGCTCGATGATCGCCTTGGAGGCGGCGTCGAGGGGAACGCTGGCGTTCCGGTCACGGTTGGCCACGCCGACACTGTGCCCCACGGACGAGCGAATCGCAAGCGACGGTGCTGCTGATTTCGTCGTCCTTTTGATGATCAAGAGCGGAATGCGTGGCACTCCGGGCGGGCTTCTGTCGATTACAGCAGTGCCGGAGGTAGTCTGGCGACGTACACGCGCGAGCGTGCACACCGCCGATCGTGGCTTGTCGCTGACATGCTGTGTCTGCCCCCCGCCGGAGTAATCTGGCGCGCGTGGCTGCAACGACGCAGGCCCAGACCGAGGAGAGACCCGTGAGCGAGCTTCGTACGCTGCGCAACTACATCAACGGTGAGTTCGTCGACGCGGCGGACGGCCGCACGCTCGACATCGTCGACCCGACCACGGGCGAGGTGTACGCGACGTCGCCGCTGTCCGGTGCCTCCGACGTGGACGCCGCGATGGCCGCCGCTGCAGCCGCCTTCCCGATCTGGCGCGACTCGATCCCGTCCACCCGGCAGAAGCTGCTGCTGAAGATCGCCGACGCGGTCGAGGCCCGGGCCGACGAGATCGTCGATGCCGAGGTGCGCAACACCGGCAAGCCGCGCGCGCTGACCCTCTCCGAGGAGATCGGCCCGATGGTCGACCAGCTGCGCTTCTTCGCCGGCGCCGCCCGTCTGCTGGAGGGCAAGGCCGCGGGCGAGTACATGGACGGGATGACCTCGATCATCCGCCGTGAGCCGGTCGGCGTCTGCGCGCAGGTCGCGCCGTGGAACTACCCGATGATGATGGCCGTGTGGAAGTTCGCCCCGGCGATCGCCGCCGGCAACGCCGTGGTGCTGAAGCCCTCCGACACCACCCCCGCCTCCACCGTGCTGCTGGCCGAGATCATCGGCGGCGTGCTGAAGGAGATGGAGCTGCCGGCCGGCGTCTTCAACGTCATCTGCGGTGACCGCGAGACCGGTCGCCTGATGGTCGAGCACCGCACCCCGGCGATGGCCTCCATCACCGGCTCGGTCCGGGCCGGCATGCAGGTCGCCGAGTCCGCCGCGAAGGACGTCAAGCGCGTCCACCTGGAGCTCGGCGGCAAGGCCCCGGTCGTGGTCTTCGAGGACGCCGACATCGCCGAGGCCGTCGAGGGCATCTCGGTGGCCGGCTACTTCAACGCCGGCCAGGACTGCACCGCCGCCACCCGCGTGCTGGTGCACGAGTCGATCCACGACGCGTTCGTCGAGGCGCTCGCCAAGGCCGCGAACGAGACCAAGACCGGCGGCGTGGACGACGAGGACGTGCTCTACGGCCCGCTGAACAACGCCAACCAGCTGAAGCAGGTCACCGGCTTCATCGAGCGCCTGCCCTCGCACGCCAAGGTCGAGGCCGGCGGTCACCGGGTCGGCGAGGTCGGCTACTTCTACGCGCCGACCGTGGTCTCCGGCCTGAACCAGGACGACGAGATCATCCAGAACGAGGTCTTCGGCCCGGTCATCACCGTGCAGAAGTTCACCGACGAGGAGCAGGCCGTCGAGTACGCGAACGGCGTCGAGTTCGCCCTCGCCTCCTCGGTGTGGACCAAGGACCACGCCCGCGCGATGCGGATGTCCCGCCGCCTGGACTTCGGCGCGGTGTGGATCAACACCCACATTCCGCTGGTCGCGGAGATGCCGCACGGCGGCTTCAAGAAGTCGGGCTACGGCAAGGACCTGTCGTCGTACGGCTTCGAGGACTACACCCGGATCAAGCACGTCATGACCGCGATCTGAATCGCGTAGCGGACGGAGAAGGGGCGCGGGGAACTGAGCCTTCGATCATCGCTCTTCGTGAGCGGGTGATCGGGCGCGCAGTTCCTCGCGCCCCTGGGTTTTCACCCTGTCAGGGAGGCGCGAAGCTCCCGTGACACGATGCAGCTGCCCCGGGCAGGGCGGCGTCCCTACGCTGGGCGCATGAGCACTCCCACCGCTGACTCGGTCGCCGGGCAGGCCGTCAAGGCCGCCGACCGCGCGCACGTCTTCCACTCGTGGTCCGCCCAGGCGCTGATCGACCCCCTCGCGGTGGCCGGTGCCGAGGGCTCCTACTTCTGGGACTACGACGGCAACCGCTACCTGGACTTCTCCTCGCAGCTGGTGAACACCAACATCGGCCACCAGCACCCGAAGGTGGTCGCCGCGATCCAGGCCAAGGCCGCCCAGCTGTGCACCATCGCCCCCGGCTTCGCCGAGGAGTCGCGCAGCGAGGCCGCCCGGCTGATCGCCGAGCGCACCCCCGGCGACCTGGACAAGATCTTCTTCACCAACGGCGGCGCCGAGGCGAACGAGAACGCGATCCGGATGGCCCGGCTGCACACCGGCCGGCACAAGGTGCTCTCCACCTACCGCTCGTACCACGGCGCCACCGCCAATGCGATCGCCCTGACCGGCGACCCGCGCCGCTGGGCCAACGAGGCCGGCGTCTCCGGCATCGTGCACTTCTGGGGCCCGTACGCCTACCGCTCCAACTTCCACGCCGAGAACGAGGCACAGGAGTGCGAGCGCTCGCTCGCCCACCTGGAGCAGACGATCGCGTTCGAGGGCCCGGGCACCGTCGCGGCGATCATCCTGGAGACCGTGGTCGGTACCGCGGGCATCCTGGTGCCGCCGGCCGGCTACCTGGCGGGCGTGCGGGAGATCTGCGACAAGTACGGGATCGTGTTCATCCTGGACGAGGTCATGGCCGGGTTCGGCCGCACCGGCGAGTGGTTCGCCGCCGACCACTGGAGCATCACCCCCGACCTGCTGACCTTCGCCAAGGGCGTCAACTCCGGCTACCTGCCGCTCGGCGGCGTGGCGATCTCCGGCGCGATCGCCGAGACCTTCGCGCAGAAGGCGTTCCCCGGCGGCCTCACCTACTCCGGCCACCCGCTGGCCTGCGCCTCCGCGGTCGCCACCATCAACACGATGGCCGAGGAGGGCATCGTGGAGAACGCCAAGCACATCGGCGAGAACGTGCTCGGCCCCGGCCTGCGCGAGCTGGCGGAGCGTCACCCCTCGATCGGCGAGGTCCGCGGCCTCGGCGTGTTCTGGGCGCTCGACCTGGTGAAGAACCGCGAGACCCGCGAGCCGCTGGTGCCGTACAACGCGGCCGGCGCCGACAACGCGCCGATCGCCGAGCTCGCCGCGGCCTGCAAGAAGCGCGGCCTGTGGCCGTTCACCAACATGAACCGCTTCCACGTGGTCCCGCCGTGCAACATCAGCGAGGAGGACGCCAAGACCGGCCTCGCGGTGCTGGACGAGGTGCTCACCCTCACGGACGCGCACACGATCTGACGATTCGTCGGCGAAGAAGGCCTCGGGCGACTGCCCGGGGCCTTCGTGCGCCGCCCGCGCTGGAGGTCACAGCGAACGAGCCGGCCGGACCGGTCGCCCTCGGACCGCACTGATCCCGGGGCCGCCGCTGACCGTGCGTCAGCGGCGGACTGCGTCCAGGGCCAGCAGGGCGACGTGCAGGGACAGGCAGGACTCGACCTGGTCGAGGTCGACGGCGAGGATGCGTTCGACCTTGTGGAGGCGGTCGTAGAAGGACGGGCGGGAGAGGTGGGCGGCGTCCGCGGCGGCGGACTTGTTGCGGCCCTGTTCGAGGTAGATCCGCAGCATCTGCACCAACTGGCCGCCGTGTTCGGCGTCGTGGGCGAGCAGGGGGCCGAGTTCGCGTTCGACGTAGGTCTGCAGGCGCTCGTCGTCGCGGAGCAGGTGGAGCAGGCCGCGGAGGCGGACGTCGGGGAGGCGGTAGTAGGCGGCGCGGCTGCCGGGGGCGTCGTGCAGAGCGGCGTCGGCGACCTGGGTGGCCTCCAGCAGGGCGCGGCGGGCGTCGCGGACCGAGCCCACCGAGGAGCCGACCGCTATCACCGGCTCGGCGGCCGCGCCGTCCCGGCCCGCGTCCGCGGAGAGCCGGCGCAGTGCCGCGGCGAACGCCTCCAGCGAGGTGTGCTCGTCCTGCTGCGAGCCGAGGGCGATCAGGACGCCGACGCCCTCGTCGTCCAGTGCGCCGACCAGCGCGGAGAGCCGGGAGGAGCGGATCGCGGTGGCCGCGAGCTCGGTGAAGTCGCGCAGCCGGGCCTGCGCCTCCAGGGCGGCGGGCAGCGGACCGTGACGCTGCCGCAGCACCACGCCGACCAGCCGGCGGCCTTCCAGCGGAACGCCCAGCGCCTGGGCGCGCAGCGCCACCTCGGAGACGGTCAGCGAGTGGGTGAGGATGCCCGACAGCAGGGTGCGGTGGGTCTGCCGCTCCAGCGACTCGCGGTCGCGGACCACCAGCCGGTTCAGCGCGAGGGTGGCCGCGCCGCGCTCCAGCAGCATCGCGTGCGGGTGCGGCACGTCCTGGGGGAGCGGCGCCGGCTCGTCGACCAGCACCAGCCGGCCCCAGTCCTGGCCGCGCGCGCCGACGGTGGTCACCAGCCAGCCCGAGCGCGGGTCGTAGCCGGTGCGGCCGGGCGGGTTGACGCCGCGCGAGCGGTGCTCCCAGTTCTCCAGCAGCTCCTGCTCGCCGCGTCCGGCCGTGTCGTGCGCCAGCACCTGGTGGGCGAGGTTCTCCAGCACCACGGGTGCGCCCGCCATCCGGCCGACCTGCCGGACCACCTCGGCGGGCTCCGCGCCCTCGGTGGCCAGCTCGTTGAACACCTGGTGCACCGCCTCGGACACCCGCAGCTGCTCCAGCTGCGCGTTCACCACCAGCGCGTGCACCGCCTCGGTGACGGCGACGAACTTCAGCTCCCGGCGCAGCGCCACCAGCGGCAGGTTGTGCCGCTCGGCGGCCGCCACCAGTGCCCGCGGCAGCGAGTCGAAGTAGCGCCGGCCGAACTCGATCACCAGCCCGGCCACCCCGACCTCGGCCAGCTCCCGCACGTACCGGGCCAGCCCGTCCCGGTCCTCCGGCAGCGCGATGCCGGTGGACAGCACCAGCTCGCCGCCGCGCAGCAGGCCCGCCAGGTCCGGCAGCTCGCTGACGTGCACCCAGCGCACCGGCCGCTCCAGCGCGGAGGCCCCGGCCACCACCTGGGGCAGGCCACGCCGCATCACGTCGAGATCGAGCACGCGGGCGACGGTGGGCAGCATCGCGGACACCTCCAGGGGTTTCAGGGTGTCAAGTGAATCATGCCCGGGAGCGACGCCCTGTCGCCCGGCCTCTGCCTTGCAGCCTGTAAGGCCGCCCGTCCGGGCCGTTGCTGAGTGCCGCTTGCCTCCGGCACCCGAACCGAGGCATCGTCGGCCGGGTCGAGTAGGCAATGGAGGCAACTCATGGACCTGACCAGCTTCAACGACGGCGCGCAGTACATCGCGGGCCGCCAGACCCGGGGCACCGGCGGCGAGCCGTTCGAGGTGGTCAACCCTGCGGACGGCAGCACCGTCCAGCAGGTCGAGCTCGCCACCACGGCCGACGTCGACGCCGCGGTCGCCGCCGCCCGTGCCGCCCTGCCCGAGTGGTCCGGCGCCACCCCTGGCGCCCGCTCCGAGGCGCTGAACCGGCTCGCCGGCATCCTGAGCGACCGGGCCGGGCAGTTCGCCCGGGTGGAGACCGCGCAGACCGGCAAGCCGATCAAGCTGTCCACCGAGTTCGACGTCCCCGGCACCGTCGACAACACCGCGTTCTTCGCCGGCGCCGCCCGCAACCTCGAAGGCAAGGCCGCCGGCGAGTACAGCGGCGACCACACCTCGTACGTGCGCCGCGAGGCGATCGGCGTGGTCGGCAGCATCGCGCCGTGGAACTACCCGCTGCAGATGGCCGCCTGGAAGATCCTCCCGGCCATCGCCGCCGGCAACACGATCGTCCTCAAGCCCGCCGAGCTCACCCCGCTGACCTCGCTGATGTTCGCGCAGGCCTGCACCGACGCGGGCATCCCCGACGGCGTCGTCAACGTCGTCACCGGTGCCGGACGCACCGCCGGCGAGCACCTGATCGGCCACCCCGACGTGGCCATGGTGTCCTTCACGGGCTCCACCGCCGTCGGCAAGCGGGTCGCCGAGATCGCCACCGCCACCGTCAAGCGCACCCACCTCGAACTCGGCGGCAAGGCCCCGTTCGTGGTCTTCGACGACGCCGACCTGGACGCCGCCGTGCACGGCGCCGTCGCCGGCTCGCTGATCAACAGCGGCCAGGACTGCACCGCCGCCACCCGCGCCTACGTCCAGCGCCCGCTGTACGACGCCTTCGTCGCCGGCGTCGCCGAGCTGTACGCCGCGATCCGCCTCGGCGACCCGCTGAACCCGCAGACCGACCTGGGCCCGCTGGTCTCCTTCGCCCACCGCGACCGCGTCGCCGGCTTCGTCGAACGCGCCCGCTCCTACGCCACCGTGGTCACCGGCGGCCCCGCCGACGGCAAGGGCCACGACGGCCACGACCTCTCGCTCGGCGCCTACTACCGGCCCACCCTGATCACCGGCGCCGCCCAGGACAGCGAAGTCGTCCAGGGCGAGATCTTCGGCCCGGTGCTCGTCGTGCTGCCCTTCGACAGCGACGAGGAAGGCCTGCGGCTCGCCAACGACACCCCCTACGGCCTGGCCGCCTCCGCCTGGACCCGCGACATCCACCGCTCGCTGCGCGCCACCCGCGAGATCGCCGCCGGCTGCGTCTGGGTCAACGACCACATCCCGATCATCAGCGAGATGCCGCACGGCGGGTACAAGGCCTCCGGCTACGGCAAGGACATGTCGCAGTACTCGCTGGACGAATACACCCAGGTCAAGCACGTCATGTTCGACACCACCGCGGTCGCCCGCAAGGACTGGCACCGCACCATCTTCGGCGACCGCTGACAGTCCGGTTTTCCCCGCGGCGATCCGTGTAAGAGAACGCCGCGGCCCCGCTCTCCCCGGTGACGGCAGCAGGCACCCCGCCTGCCGCCCGTCACCCGGGAGAGACGAGGAACCGCACATGAGCACCACCCGCCACCCCAGCGCCCTGCACTGGCTGGCCGACGCCGACCCCGACCCCGACCGCTGCCGCCGCAGCTGGGAACGGACCGGCCTCGCCCTGCTGCCCGCCGGCCGCCGCTGGGACGTCCTGCACGCGCCCGGCCCGCTCGGCCGCCCCGCCGCCGCCCTGCTCGACCGGCCCGGCGGCGGACCCGTTCTGGCGGACCCGGCCGACGACACCGTCGGCTTCCTCGTCCCCGTCGGCACCGCCGACCGGTGGATCGGCACCGGCATCCGACGCTCCGGCGACGGCATCTGGATCGCCGTCCCCCACCCCGACCGCACCGGCCGCGGCCCGCACTGGCTGATCCCCCCGCACCGCAGCGGACGCCTCGTCGACCCCGCCGCCCTCGAACTCGCCCTGCACGACACCGCCGTACACCTGCGCTGCCCGCGCTTCCCCCGCTGAGCGGACCACACTGTCCCCATGGACACCAGCACCGCCGACCCCGGGCCGCCCACCCGCGACCAGCACACCGACCGCGCCCGGCTGCTCATCGACGCCCAGCCGTACTGCCTGCGACACGGCCTCGCCCTCGCCGGGGCCGACGCGCTCCGGCTGCACGGCCTGCCCGTCCGCCTGCACGGCGCCGACCTGCTGCTGGTCTGCGCGGACGGCCCGCCGCTCGCCGACCTCGCCACCGGACTCGCCGAGACCCTGCGCGCCGCCGGCCACCGCACCGAGGACGCCCCCGGCACCGCCCGACGCCACCAACTCTCGGTCGGCGCCGGAGAACCGATCGGCGTCGAACTGCGCAGGGAACCGCTGGCCCACCCGCCCGTGCTGCCCGAGGACGCCCCCGTCCCCGTCGCCGCACTGGAGGACACCGCCGCGCTCGCCGTCCTCACCCTCTGCGAACGCGCCCTGCCCGCCGACCTGTTCGCCCTGCACGCCCTCACCGCCCGCCTGCGCGAAGGCCAACTCCTCGCCCTGGCAGGGACGTTCGACGAGGAGTTCACCGCCGGGACGCTCGCCGACCGACTGGAGAGCGCCGCCGCGCTGCTCCCCGCCGGGGCCGCCGACACCCGCGAGTGGGCCGAGAGCTGGGCCCAGGACCTGCGGCTCGACCTGCTGGAGACCACCGAACTCGCCGACGGGCTGCACGACCCCTACCTGGACGCCGAGGACACCGCGGAGGACGATCCCGAGGCCGCTTCCGACGACCTGTAAGGGTGAATCACGCTTCCCCGTCAGGGTGCTCGTTGAGCGGGCCCGGTGTGCCGCGCAGACTGGACAACGAGCGCGGGACATCCGTGGACATCGGAGGCAGAGACCCTTGAGCAAGCACATCACGCACTGGATCGGCGGCCAGTCCGTCGCCACCGCCGGAACCGCGCCCCGCCGCGGCGACATCTTCGACCCGGCCACCGGCCAGATCACCGGTCAGGTCGACTTCGCGGAGATCGCCGAGGTCGACCAGGCGGTCGCCGCCGCATCCCAGGCCTTCACCTCCTGGCGCAAGGCGTCCATCGCCAAGCGCACCCAGGTGCTGTTCAACTTCCGCGAGCTGTTCAACGCCCGCAAGGACGAACTCGCCGCGATCATCGTCGCCGAGCACGGCAAGGTGCACTCCGACGCCCTCGGCGAGCTCGCCCGCGGCCAGGAGGTCGTCGAGTACGCCTGCGGCATCCCGCAGCTGATCAAGGGCGGCTTCACCGAGCAGGCCTCCACCGGCGTCGACGTCTACTCGATCCGCCAGCCGCTCGGCCCGGTCGCCATCATCTCGCCGTTCAACTTCCCGGCCATGGTGCCGATGTGGTTCTTCCCGATCGCCATCGCGGCCGGCAACACGGTCGTCCTCAAGCCCTCCGAGAAGGACCCGTCCGCGGCCAACTTCATCGCCGAGCTGTGGAAGGAGGCCGGTCTCCCCGACGGCGTCTTCAACGTCGTCCACGGTGACAAGGTCGCGGTCGACCGCCTGCTGGAGCACCCCGACGTCAAGTCGGTCTCCTTCGTGGGCTCCACCCCGATCGCCCGCTACGTGTACGAGACCGGCACCCGCTACGGCAAGCGCGTGCAGGCCCTCGGTGGCGCCAAGAACCACATGCTGGTGCTGCCCGACGCCGACCTCGACCTGGCCGCCGACGCCGCCATCAACGCCGGCTTCGGCGCGGCCGGCGAGCGCTGCATGGCCATCTCGGTGCTGGTCGCCGTCGACCCGATCGGCGACGAGCTGGTCGCCAAGATCAAGGAGCGGATGGCCACCCTCAAGGTCGGCCCCGGCTGCAACGGCGAGTCCGAGATGGGCCCGCTGGTCACCGGCCAGCACCGCGACAAGGTCACCTCGTACGTCGAGTCCGGTGTCGCCGACGGCGCCGAGCTCGCCGTCGACGGCCGCAAGCACGCCATCGCCACCGAGGACGCCTCCGGTGCCCCCACCGCCGACGGCTTCTGGCTCGGCCCCACCCTGTTCGACCACGTCAAGCCGGGCATGTCCGTCTACAACGACGAGATCTTCGGCCCGATCCTGTCGATCGTCCGCGTCCCCTCCTACGACGAGGGCCTCGAACTGATCAACAACAACCCGTACGGCAACGGCACCGCCATCTTCACCAACGACGGCGGCGCGGCCCGGCGCTTCCAGAACGAGGTCGAGGTGGGCATGGTCGGCATCAACGTGCCGATCCCCGTCCCCGTCGCCTACTACTCCTTCGGCGGCTGGAAGGCCTCGCTGTTCGGCGACAGCCACGCCTACGGCGCCGAAGGCGTCCAGTTCTTCACCCGCGGCAAGGCCGTCACCCAGCGCTGGCTCGACCCGTCGCACGGCGGCATCAACCTCGGGTTCCCCACCAACAGCTGAACCCACCGCGTGACATGACGACGGCCGGCCCCTCCTCCCGGGGCCGGCCGTTCGGCATGGGCGCCTGCTTCTACTCGGCGCCGCTGCTCTTGACCTGGCGGCGCACCGTGGCCCGCACCGCCCGCGACACCACCGGGCCGAGCCCGTCCACCACCTCGACCAGCAGCCCCAACTGGTCCAGCGCCGCGAACGCGCCCTGCGCGCCCGCCGGATCGACGCCCTCGTACAGCTCCAGCCCGACGAACCCCGCCGTCACCGCCTGCGCCAATCCCGCCAGATCGAGGAACTCCGCCAGCGGATGCCCCGTGAACAGCCGGGTCAGGACGGCCTCGATCTCCACCGTCCACAGCCGCAGCGCCTCGGCCGTCACCTCCGCGAGCTGCGGGTAGCCCGTCGCCCCCGCCAGGAACTGCGCCATCAGCGCGACGTTCCCGTTTTCGCGCTCCTGGACGTGCAGGTCCTGGCCGACCGTCAGCAGTTCGCGCAGCGAACGCACCTCCGCGAACCGCTCGCGGTACCGCTCCAGCCGCAGCCCCGTCTCCCGCAGCGCCGCCGCCGCGAGCAGCCCCTCCACCGTCTTGAAGTGGTAGAAGACCAGCGCCTGGTTGGCCCCCACCTCGGCGGCGATGCTCCGCGCCGACACCCCCGAGATCCCCTGCCGTTTGAGCGCACTGGTCGCCGCATCCATCAACCGCTCACGTGTGTCGCCCATGCGCCGCAGCGTAACCGCCGCCCGACCGACGGGACCCGTCACATCCGGGAACGCTCACGGACCGGGCGGACGTGACGCGGAATCCCCTCCGACCCCACCTGCGGGTACTCCGCCGTGAACCACCCCTGGTAGCCCAGCACCAGGCCCACCAGCGGATTGCTCACCCGCACCCGGATCCGGAACCGCCCCGACTCGTCGTCGAACCACTCGTGCAGATCCGCCCGCGCCCGCAGCAGCTCCGGCACGATCGGTGCCCCCACCAGCGCCGCCACCCGGTGTGCCTCCGACGAGATCAGCAGCCCACCCCGCGTCGACACCCCGAGCCGCAGGTCCACCGCCAGGTGCTGGTGCGTGCCCAGGTAGTCGACCACCGTCCCCGGCCGGTCGGGCGCCGCCACCATCGTCGCGTCGAACCGCCGCGGCCGGGTGAACTGGAACGTCCGTACGAACGTCACCGTCTCCCGCCCGAACCCGTCCCGGTACGCGTAATTGGCGATGGTGAACGGGACGTCCCGCCCCTGGTCCGGGAACAGGACGTTGCGCCGCGCCCCTGCGGTCAGCAGTGGCACCAGCAGCGGCGAGCCGTGCTCGACCCGGTCCATCCGTCCCGTCCCGATGCAGGCGAAGCCGTCCACGCTGGAGAACCCGAACCTGCGCCGCAGCTCCGGGTGCAGCCGCTCGAAGTCCGCGCCCAGTGCCGCGTGGAAGATCGAACGGGCGGGACCGCCGGCGGTTGGGGAGTCGGTTCGGTCGGTGGCGACGGCGGTGGTGACGGCAGTGGTGGTGACGGCAGTGGTGGTGACGGGCACGGTTGATCCCCCTGAACGGATTTGAGCGATCGCTCAACGCTTGGCGTGGGCATCATGGCAGAGGTTTGAGCGACTGCTCAAGAGTGGGTGCCGGTGGGTCGTGGATCGCCGACTCGGGGGGCGTTTGCGTCTGGGGCGGATCCGGCGTAGTGTTCACTGGTCGCTCGGCAGGGAGCACCGGACACGCATCTGTGTGGACGGTCCCGGGGCGGCCAATCCCTTGAGAACCACCCAGTTGATCCGTGTCGGGTCGCGTCCTTTTCGCGTCTCTGTTCGTATTTGCTGTGCGCGTTTTCGGAGATTGCGGCGGATTCGCTTTTCGGAGCGGGGATCGGCTAGAGTTTGAAACGTCGGAACGGCCGCGAGGCAGGGAAGACAAACAGCAAGTCGGATCGAAACTCCGGAAAACGGAGCGGAAAACATCTGATAAGCTGAGAACACGAAAGAACGAAGCGCCCGGAGGGTCCGCAGGAATGCGGCTCGAAGGAAGCGTCCGTTCCTTGAGAACTCAACAGCGTGCCAAAAGTCAACGC
>NZ_LISX01000007.1:72890-416626 GCF_001905465.1 Kitasatospora sp. CB01950 | reverse complement strand
GGGTGAAGGGGGGCGGGCGGGCGGAGGTGGCGGGGTGGGGTTGGTTGGTGGGGGGGGGGGGCGGTGGGTTTGATGGGGGGCCTACGGGGGGCGTGGTTAGGATCTGCGGGTATGGGGCTGGTTGGGGTTTGGCGTGGGTGGGTGAGGCGTCGGCGGGTGGTGGTGGCCGGGGGCGCGGTGGTGGCGTTGTTGGTGGGGGGTGGGGTGGTGGCCCTGGGGGCGGGGGCTCCGGCGGGGGTGCAGCGGGAGGATCGGTTTCTGGAGGTGTCGGAGGGGGTTCGGATCGACACCTCGTTCTTCACGTCGGGTGGGGCGGGGCGGCGTCCGGCGGTGTTGTTGGCGCACGGGTTCGGCGGGTCGAAGGAGAGCGAGCGGCAGCGGGCCGAGGAGTTGGCGCGGGCCGGGTACGCGGTGTTGACGTGGTCGGCGCGGGGGTTCGGGCAGTCGTCCGGGCAGATCGGGTTGAACGAGCCGGAGCGTGAGGTCGCGGACGTGTCGCGGCTGGTGGACTGGCTGGCGCAGCGTCCCGAGGTGCAGTTGGACGGGGAGGGCGATCCGCGGGTCGGGGTGACGGGTGCGTCGTACGGTGGGGCGGTGTCGCTGCTGGCGGCCGGGTACGACAAGCGGATTGATGCGATCGCGCCGCAGATCACCTGGTGGAACCTGGCGGATGCGCTGTTTCCGCAGGCGGCGCAGGGGAGTTCGGCCGCCGACGGGGTGTTCAAGAAGCTGTGGGCGGGGATCTTCTTCACCACCGGTTCGGCGTCCGGCCCGGGGTTGGGCGGGCCGACGCAGCAGGCCGAGGGGCCGGTGGGGTGCGGGCGGTTCCGGGACGAGCTGTGCGCGATGTACAACCGGGTGGCGGCGGCCGGGCGGCCGGACGCGGATGCGGTGCGGGTGTTGGAGCGGTCGAGTCCGTCGTCGGTGGCGGAGCGGATCAAGGTGCCGACGCTGGTGGTCCAGGGGCAGCAGGATTCGTTGTTCCCGTTGGATCAGGGCGACCGGATCGCGAAGGCGGTGGCCGCGAACGGTGCGCCGGTGGCGGTGGACTGGTTCGGGGCGGGCCACGACGGCGGGCAGGAGACCAGTACGCGGGTCGACGACCGGGTGACCGCGTGGTTCGACCACTGGTTGAAGGGCGGAGCGGGTTCGACCGGTCCGGCGTTCCGGGTGACGCGGACCGGCGGGGTGGATTCCACGGGCTTCCAGGCGGTGCTGCGGGGTGCGGATGCCGACAGCTATCCCGGGCTCGGCGGAACGGCGCAGCGCAGCGTCGAGTTGACGGGGCGTGAGCAGCGGATCGCGAATCCGCCGGGCGGTGCGCCGCCGAACATCTCGACGCTGCCGGGGATCGGGGCGCTGTCCCAGCTGTCCTCGGTGGGGGCGGGGCTGTCGATCGACTTTCCCGGGCAGTTCGCGGCGTTCGACTCCGCTCCGCTGGGGAGCCCGTTGCATCTGACGGGCGCGCCGACGGTGGCGGTGCGGGTGACGGCGGACGTGCCGGAGGCGGTGCTGTTCGCGAAGGTGTACGACGTCGCGCCGGACGGGAAGCAGTCGCTGCCGCAGCAGTTGGCGGCCCCGCTGCGGGTGACCGGCGCGGACGCGGCGGGCGGGCGGACGGTGCAGGTGACGCTGCCGGCCGTGGACCACGAGTTCCCGGCCGGGCACCGGCTGCGGCTGGTGCTGGCGTCCACCGACCTGGCGTACGCGTCGCCCGCGCAGGCCGCCACGTACACGGTGGCCGCGGCCGGGCCGCTGAGCGTGCCGACGGTGGACGGGCTGCGCACCGAGGCCGCGCCGGTGCCGAACCGGACGTGGGTGCTGCCGCTGGTGGCGCTGGCGATCGGTGCGCTGCTGGTGTTCGCGCGGCGTCGGCGGGTGGCGGCGCCGGCGCCGGACCCGGAGCTGGCCGGGGTGCCGTTGCAGATCACCGGGCTGTCGAAGAAGTACAAGGGTTCGGTGGACCGTTACGCGGTGCGGGAGTTGTCGTTCCGGGTGGAGGCCGGGCAGGTGCTCGGCCTGCTCGGGCCGAACGGCGCGGGCAAGACCACCACGCTGCGGATGCTGATGGGGCTGATCCGCCCGGACGAGGGCGAGATCCGGGTGTTCGGGCATGCGATCCGGCCGGGTGCGCCGGTGCTGTCGCGGGTCGGGGCGTTCGTCGAGGGCGCGGGTTTCCTGCCGCACCTGAGCGGGCGGGCCAACCTGGAGTCGTACTGGGCGGCCACCGGGCGGCCCGTCGAGGACGCGCACTTCGCGGAGGCGCTGGAGATCGCCGGGCTCGGCGAGGCGTTGGAGCGCGCGGTGCGGACGTACTCGCAGGGCATGCGGCAGCGGCTGGCGATCGCGCAGGCCATGCTGGGACTGCCCGATCTGCTGATCCTGGACGAGCCGACCAACGGGCTCGACCCGCCGCAGATCCGCGAGATGCGGGAGGTGATGGTCCGGTACGCCGCCGCGGGCCGTACGGTCATCGTCTCCAGCCATCTGCTCGCCGAGGTCGAGCAGTCGTGCACGCACCTGGTGGTGATGGAGCGCGGCCGGCTGGTGGCGGCCGGGCCGACGGCCGGGATCACCGGTGCGGGCGAGCAGTTGTCGGTGAGTGTCGAGGACGGGTTCGTCGAGACGGAGGCGGCGGCGGTCGCGGAGAAGCTGGCCGCGCTGGCCGGTGTCGAGTCGGTGCAGGTGGTGGACGGTGGGCTGCTGGTCCGGTTGGACGGGTTGGCGGTGAGCCGGCTGACCGCCGAACTGGTGCGCCTGGGCGTGCCGGTGGCGGGCATCGGCCCGCATCGACGGCTGGAGGACGCGTTCCTGGCCCTGATCGGAGGTGCGGCGTGAGTGCGGTGACGGAGACGGCTGCCGTTGGTTATCGGCCCGGGCGGACGCTGCCGCTGCGGGTCGAGGCGATGCGGCAGTTGCGGCGGCGTCGGACGCTGGTGATCGGCGGGGTGCTGGCCGCGTTGCCGTTCGTCGTGTTGGCGGCTTTTCAGATCGGCGGGACGCCGGGGCGGGAGAACCGCACCACGTTCATCGAGCTGGCCACCGCGTCCGGCGCGAACTTCGCCACCACGCTGCTGTTCATGGGCACCGGGTTCCTGCTGGTGATCCCGGTGGCGCTGTTCTGCGGCGACACCGTGGCCTCCGAGGCGAGTTGGTCCTCACTGCGCTACCTGCTGGCGGCGCCGGTGCCGCGGGCCCGGTTGCTGGCGCGGAAGTTCACCGTGGCGATGATGTTCTCGGCCGCGGCGGTGGTGCTGCTGCCGGCGGTCGGGCTGGTGGTCGGCACCGCCGCGTACGGGTGGGGCGACCTGAAGCTCCCGACCGGGGCGACGCTCTCCGCGACGGAGGCGTTGCCGCGCCTGGCGCTCGCCGTGCTGTACGTGTTCCTCGCCGAAGCGGTGGTCGGCGCGCTGGCGTTCTGGCTCTCCACGGCGACGGACGCGCCGCTCGGCGCGGTGGGCGGGGCGGTGTTCGCGTCGATCATCACCGGGGTGCTGGACGCCGTCACGGCGCTGGGCTCGCTGCGGGAGTGGTTCCCGGCGCACTGGCAGTACGCGTGGGCGGACGCACTGCAGCCGCAGTTGGAGTGGGGCGGGATGGTGCAGGGCGTGGTGCTGTCGCTGTCGTACGCGGTGATTCTGCTGGCGCTGGCGTTCCGCGGGTTCGCGACGAAGGACGTGGTGTCCTGACAGCCGGTCGGAAGCCCCGGAAGGCTCCGGCCGGCGGGAGCCGGGGGGTCAGCGGGCGCCGTCGCGGAGCAGGAGCAGGTCGAGGGACCGGGTGTGGGCGTGGGAGGCCCAGGTGGGGAGGTGTTCGGTGAGGAACCAGGCGGCCTCTTCGAGGTCCTCGTCCGCCAGGTGGGCGGTGGGGTGGTCGGGGAGGGCCGCGGGGTCGAGGGCGGCCAGGTCGGCGAGGACGGCCGGGAGTGCGGCGTGCGGGGTGAGGGTCGGGTGGGGCCAGGGCCGGTCGTCGGTGGCGCCGTCCGGCCAGGGCCAGCGGCGGGACCAGAGTGCGGCCAGCGCGGGCAGGTTCAACTCGCGGAAGACATCGGTGAGTTCGTCCCAGTGGCGGCCGGCGAGGGCGGCCTCGCCGAGCGGGGTGCCGAGGGTGCCCGCGAGGGCGGGCAGCAGGGCGGTGTAGCGGGAGTCCGCGTCGGCGCGCAGGCGGCCGGCGAGCAGCTCGGTGAGCGCGGCGGAGCGCGGGATGCCCGGCAGTCCGGCCACGCCCGAGCCGGGCAGGCGCAGCAGCAGCGCGGCGTCCACCGCGAAGGCGGTGACGTACTGTTCGGCCATGTCCGGCACTCTTCCCGAGGGGTGTGACAACTCCGGTGCGGTGGAGGGGAGTCGGGTCAGGAGAAGCGGAAGAGCTGGGACCTGTCGCCGGGTGAGCAGGTGGGGGTGGTCGGGGCGGGCTGGTTCGGGGTGGATCCGCCGCCGTTCGAACCGCCGCTGTTGGATCCGCCGCCGTTGGAGCCTCCGCCGCCCGAACCGGCGTTGGAGCCACCGGTGTTGCTGCCGCCGCCGGTGGTGTTGGTGGAGCCGCCGTTGGAACTGCCGGAGTCGGAACCGTTGTTCGTGCCCTGGTCGGGCGTGCCGCCGGGCTGGACGGGGTTGCCGGCCGCGTCGGTGGACGGCGGGGCGGAGGGCTGGGGCTGGGCGGGGTCGCTGCCCTGGGCGGCGCCGGACGGGGTGCCGGACGGGCCGGTCTCGCCGGCCGAACCTGCCTGGGGCCTCTGGGTGTTGGTGGACTCGACGGTGGTCGGGCGGTTCTGCCAGGGCAGCAGTTCCAGCTGCTGGGCGGTCACCCCGCCGCCGGTGACCAGGACCAGCGGCAGCACCAGGGTGACCAGCCGCCGGCGGCCGGCGGGCGCGGGCCGCGGGGGCTCGGTGACGGCGTCCGCGGCGACGACGGGCGGATCGCCGGGCGACGGTTCGTTGATCGCCACGACGGCGCCCAGGGCGGCCGGGGTGGACATCGCCTGCCGGGCGGCGACGGCCATCGCCGCAGCGTCCGGGTAGCGATCGCCGGGCTGCTTGGCGAGGGACTTCACGACCACCGCGCGCACCGGCGCGGGCACCGACCCCGGCAGCTCCGGCACCGGCTCGCGGATGTGCTTGAGCACCACCTCCAGCGGGGTGCCGCCGGTGAACGGCGGCTTCCCGGCGAGGAGTTCGTACAGCACCACGCCGACCGAGTACAGGTCGGAGGCGGCCGAGGCGTCGTTGCCCTCGGCGCGCTCCGGGGCCATGTACAGGGCGGTGCCGATCACCGCGTGCGAGGTGGTGATCCGGGTGTCGGCCAGCGTGCGGGCGATGCCGAAGTCGGTGACGGTGACCCGGCCGTCCTGGTCGATCATCAGGTTCGACGGCTTGATGTCCCGGTGCACGATGCCCTGCTGGTGTGCGGCGTGCAGAGCGTCCAGCACCTGTGCCGCGACGTCCAGCGCCCGGTCCGGGGGGAAGCTGCCGCGGCCCTTGGCCTTGTCCAGCGGGCGGCCGGTCAGCAGCTCCATCACGATGTACGCGATCCTCGCGGACGGGTCGGAGGCGTCCTCGCCGTAGTCGTGGATGTGCACCACGCCGCGGTGGTTCATCGCCGCCAGCACGGTCGCCTCGCGGCGGAACCGGGCCGCGAAGACCTCGTCCTCCATCAGCGCCGGAAGCACGATCTTCACCGCGACCTGACGGCCCAGCACCTGGTCGTCCGCGCGCCAGACCTCGCCCATGGCACCGCTGCCGAGCCGCTCGGTGAGGGCATAGCGGCCCCCGAGCACCGTCCCCCGACCCCACATGTCCCGTTTCCCCCGAGCCTGGTGTACGAAGTGTCAGCAAAGAGTCTGGCCCGACCGGTCACCCGAAGGGAAGTCGGGACCCGGCCCTCTTCGCGCGGCGACTCTACACGCCGTCGGGGCACGTTCGTTCGAGCGGAGAGGTTGTACTGACGCACGGTCAATCAGCGGGCCGAGCGGGAGATATCCGGAGGAATCGCGCAGTGACGATCGACTTCACCACCGGCCGGCCCCAGGCACGTCCGCTGGACGTCCGGTGGAACCACGGTTCGCCGTCGGCCAAGCACAACACCGATCCGGACCTGCAGGTCCACGTGTACGACGAGCACACCGTCATCCTGCGGCAGAACATGGCGGTCAACTACGAAGCGCCGTTCCTGTACCTGCTGTTCGGCAACGAGCGGGCCGTGCTGATCGACACCGGGGCCACCGCCGAGGCCGCGTACCTGCCGTTGCGGCGGACGGTGGACGAGCTGATCGAGGGGTGGCTGGCGAAGAATCCCCGGGAGGACTACCGGCTGCTGGTGGTGCACACCCACGCGCACGGCGACCACGTCGCCGGGGACGGGCAGTTCGCGGACCGGCCCGGGACGGAGCTGGTGCCGGCCGGGAAGGACAGCGCGTGGCCGTTCTTCGGCTTCGACGAGGACCCGGAGGCCGTCGCACGGATCGACCTCGGCGGGCGGGTGCTGGAGTGCCTGGCCACCCCCGGGCACCACGCCGCCTCGGTCACCTACTACGACCCGTGGAGCGGTTTCCTGCTCACCGGCGACACCGTCTACCCCGGCCGGCTCTACATCGACGACTGGGCCGCGTTCGCGCAGACCATCGACCGGCTGGTCGAGTTCGCCGAACGGCGGCCCGTCACGCACGTGCTCGGGTGCCACATCGAGATGTCGATCCGGCCGGGGGTGGACTATCCCATCCGGTACACGTACCAGCCGTACGAGGCCCCGCTGGAGCTCGCCGTCGCGCACCTGTACGAGATCCGGGGCGCGCTCGGTGCGGTGGCGGCGAGCGGCGGGGAACCGCGGCGGGTGGTGCTGCCGCGGTTCATCCTGTGGCCGAGCGAATAGCCGGGCCGATTGTCAGCGGCGCAGACGGGCCTCCTCGGCGAGGGACTCCACCAGGGCCTCCACCCGCTCGGGCGGGAGGCCGCGGGAGACGAACCAGGCGCCGACGTTGCGCACGTCGCGCTCCAGGAACGACAGGCCGCGGGGGTTCGCCACGACGTCCACGATCTGCGGGACGTCGATGATCACCAGGCGGCCGTGGTGGACCAGGATGTTGTACGCCGAGAGGTCTCCGTGCGCGTAGCCGTCGTACGCGAGGAGTGCGAGGCTGCGGCCCAGCTGCTCCCAGAGGTCTTCGACGTCGGCCTCCTCGGCGCGCAGTTGGGCCAGGCGCGGCGCGGCCGTGCCGGCCTCGTCGCCGATGAACTCCATCAGGATCTCGGTGCCGGTGATCTGCACCGGGTACGGCACGGCGACCCCCGCCGACCACAGGCGGCACAGCGCCGCGAACTCGGCGGCCGCCCACTGGCCGGCGATCGCCTCCTTGCCGAAGGCCGTCCGCTTCGCCATCGCGCGGCTGACCCGGGACTCCTTGTGCTGGCGGCCCTCCAGGTAGCCGGAATCGCGGTGGAACATGCGGTGCTGGGAATCGCGGTAGCGCTTGGCGGCCATCAGAGTGCGGCGCTCGGTGCCGGGGACGGCGCGCTCCAGCAGGAAGACGTCGGCCTCCTTGCCGGTCTTCACGATGCCGAATTCGGTGTCCACGGCGGCGAGTTCGGTGACCACCCAGCCGGGGCGGGGCTCCGGGCCCTTCTCGGTGGGGGTGGACTGGTCCCACGTGGACCAGCGGTCGCCCATCGGGGGGCCGTCGGGGGCGGACCGGGGCTCGTCCTCGAAGTCGGCGGAGTCGTCGGAGTCGTCGAACTCCTGGGAGTCCTCGAAGGCCTCGGAGGGGAAGTACAGGTACTCGGGCTCGGCGTCGTCGAAACGGTCGGCCTTGCGGCCGCGACGAGAAGCGCCCTTGGGGCGGATACGGGAGAAGGAATCGCTGTCGGCAAAGCGCTCGCGCACTGCGGTGGCTCCTGAGGAGTGGCCCACCGGGGCGCGGATCGATGCGCTGTCAGCCGGTGGGGAGAAGACGGTGGGAGGAGGCGTATGGCGCGCAGGCGAAAGCGCGCCGCGTCACGGCGGCAACCATCCTGGCCACACCTCCTCTCTCGTCTCGCCGACCGCAGCGCAGACGCGTGCGGACGGAACGGGCACTACCTTAGCGAGCGGGTCGAGCGATGCAAACGGTTTTTTCGAGGGGGAGATCGCACGGCCTGCCCGCCCCCACCGCGGGGGGCGGGCAGGCCGTGCGTCGTGTCAGCCGAGGGGCAGAACGAGACGGGCCGCGGCTCCGGAGTCGGAGCCCACCGTCAGGGTGGTGAGGGGCGTGTTGGCGTCGGAGTAGAGCTTGTCCTTGGCGTTGACCACGAGCAGCAGCTTGTGCCCGGCCGCGACGTCGTAGGCGGCGGCCTGGAGACGCCACGTCACCGTGCGGCTCTTGCCGGCCGCGACGTCGGTGAGGGTGAACGGCTCGTGGGTGATGATGCGGGCGGTGCCGTCGGGGGCGAGGTCGAAGAGGTAGGCCACCAGCGTGGCACTCGACCCGGCGGGGGTGACGGTCAGGGTGAGCTCCGGGACGCCGCGCACCCGGCGGGCGCTGGCGGCGGAGGTCCAGGTGGCGAGGTAGCGGCGGTCGAACTTCCCCGTGACGTAGCTCTTCGGGTTGCCCTGCCACTCCTCCCGGCCGGTGACCATCAGGTCGTCGACGGCGGTGGCCTCGGTGAGCTCGCCGGTGGTGAACGACGCCTTCCAGCCGGCGGCCGGGGCGGCGGCGAGCGTCCCGTTCTGCCCGCCGTCCAGGTACAGCGTCTCGGTGCTGGTGCTGACGTCGGCCCAACTCGGGTGGCTCTCGCGGACGGTGGGCTCGAACATCACCTGGCTCTTGACCGGCTCCCAGCTCGGCACCTCGTTGGCGACGCCGAGGATGTGGTGGTCGAGCCAGGCCAGGGCCTCGTCCACGGGGGCGTTCGGGCCGGGGACGGTCAGCCCGGCGCCCTCGGGGGCGGCGTGGTCGCCGATCCACAGGTTCAGGCGCTTGGGGACGGTTAGCCGCTCGAAGTGCTCCACGACCTGGTTGACCGGGAACAGCGTCTCGTGCCAGGTGTTGGAGAAGAACGTGGGCACGCCGCGGGCGTTGGTCTGGTCGACGTAGGAGGCGGGGGTGCGCTCCTTGCCCCAGGCCACCACCTCGTCCAGGTTGGCTCCCTCGCGGAAGTCCGCGAACAGCTGGCGGGTGGCCGGGTCGAACTTGCGCTCCTCCGGCCCGCCGGTGAACGCGATCAGGGCCTCGACGGCGGCCAGGTGCCGGGTCTCGTTGAGGTACAGCGAATCGGCCAGGTCGCCCCAGGTGCTGAGCGCGACCACCGCGTCGACGCGGCCCGCCGGGTCGTGGGCGGCGACCAGCTGGCTGATGCCCGACCCGTAGGACTCGCCGAAGAACGCGACCCGGCTCGGGGCGAAGTGCTGCTGCGCGTAGTCGATCACCGTGGAGCCGTCGGCCCAGTCGGAGGGACCGGCCACGTCCACCGTGCCGCCGGAGGTGAACGGGGCGTCGATGAAGCCGCCGCCGGGGATCGGGAAGGTCTGGCCGATGCCGCGCGGGGTGTAGGCGAGCACGTGGTAGCCGCGCAGCGCGAGGCGCAGGTACAGGTGGGCGAAGAGCGTCCAGCCCAGCGGCGTCCACCCGGACGGCACGATCACCACCGGGCGCGGCTCGTCGGTGTTGAGCCGGATGGTGAACGCGGAGAGCCGCACCCCGTCGTCCGCGGTGATCCGCGGCAGGCCGATGGTCGCCTTCGCCTTCACCTGGTCGACGAGCTCCTGCAACTCCGCAGGCAGCAGCGGCTGTTCGGCGGCGCCCGCGAGGGTGGCGACCAGCGCCTCGGCCAGGCCGACGGCGTCGGGCGAGACCTTGGTGCCCGAGGCGTAGATGCCGGCGGTCCGGAGGTTCGTCAACCGGTCTGCGGTGAAGGGGGTGGTGCCGTCTTCGGGAGTGCTCATCAGTCGATGCCTTTCGCAAGGGCAGGAAATCAGCGCTCTCATGGTCAACGTGGGGCGGCCTGCGTACTGCTGTTGCGTGATTCGTTCACCCGAAAGGGTGGCGAAGACTGTGATCGCTTGACGATCCGATCATGGAGTAACCTTCCCTATCAGGTGCCGGATAGGGAATGATGCGGAAGGATGCGGCGTGCAGGAGTTCTACTCCGTCGAGGACGTGGCCGAGCTGCTGGGGCTGCACGTGAAGACCGTCCGGGGCTATGTCCGGGACGGGAAGCTGAAGGCCGTGCGGATCGGGAAGCAGTACCGGATCGCGCGGGCGGAGGTGGAGGCGTTCACCGGCGGCGGGGCGGCGGGGCCTTCGCGGGCGGAGGTCTCGGCGGAGGTCTCGGCGGTGGTGCAGGTGGACGGGCTGGGGCGCGGGGACGCGGACCGGCTGGTCACGGCGGTGCTGGCGGCGGCGGGCGCGTGGTCCTCGGGGGAGTCGCGGCCGTTGTGGGTGCAGGCGGTCCGGGACGAGTCGCGCGGTGCGTTGCGGTTCGTGGTGCTGGGGCCGCCGCGGCGGGTGGGGGATGTGCTCGGGTTGATCGACGACATGACGGGAGACATGCGGTGACGGCGGTTCAGGAGCTGGGCGGGGTCCAGGTGTTGGTGTGTGCGGCGGAGGGGGAGCCGGTCGCGGGGGAGCAGGACGCGGTGGACCTGCTGGGGAACGCCTACTACCTGGGGGCGTCCTGGGTGGCGGTGCCGGTGGGGCGGTTCGGGGAGGAGTTCTTCCGGCTGCGCAGCGGAGTCGCGGGCGGGGTGGTGCAGAAGTTCGCCCAGTACCGGATGGGTCTCGCGGTGGTGGGGGACGTCGCGCCGCACGTGGAGCGGTCGGACGCGTTGCGGGACTTCGTGCGGGAGAGCAACCGCGGGCTGCAGCTGTGGTTCGTCGGGGATCTGGACGAGCTGGCGGGCCGGCTGGCCGGGTGAGCGGCGCCCGGGCCCCTCGCATTTGACACGCTTCCAAAAATCGCAAAAAGTAGATACGACATCGGCGGAGCGAGTCGGGAGGCGGATCGTGGACCCACTGGCCGTGTACAAGGCGTTGGCCAACCCGGCGCGCCTGCAGTTCCTGGAGTGGTTGAAGAACCCGGCCGAGCACTTCGACGAGAGTGCCTACCGTGAGCAGGGCCTGGGGTTCCACATCGGGGTCTGCGTCGGTGACATCCAGGCGCGGTCCGGCCTCTCGCAGTCCGTGGTGTCCAGCTACCTGCAGTCGATGAAGGACGCCGGCCTGCTGGAGTCCGAGCGGATCGGCAAGTGGACGTACTACCGGCGCAACGAAGGAACGATCCGGGCGCTCGCGGCCCACATCGCCGACGAGCTCTGACTCCAGGCCTGTTCGCAGTCCCCGTGTCTTCACTGCGGGCTTTCATATCTAGAAACCGCGATACATGAATATGATCCCGCCCCGCTCTCCCACAGGAAGACGATCATGAGAAGAAGTACCCCGGCCGTCCTGGCGCTCGCCGTCGGAGTCTTCGGCATCATCACCACCGAGATGGGCATCGTCGGAGTGCTGCCGCAGCTCGCCGCCCGGCTGCACGTCAGCGCCTCCACCGCGGGGCTGCTCGTCGGATCCTTCGCCCTGGTCGTGGCCGTGTCCGGGCCGTTCATGACCCTCGCGGCCTCCCGCCTCGACCGTCGGGCCGTCCTGGCGGCCGCCATGGGCGTCTTCGCCGTCTCGAACGCCGTCTATGCGCTCACCACGCACTTCGCGGTGATGCTCGCGTTCCGGGTGGTGCCCGCGCTGGTCCATCCGGTGTTCTTCTCGGTCGCGCTCGCCACGGCGGTGCGCCTCGGTCGGCCGGAGGATGCGACCCGCGCCACCGCCCGGGTGTTCGCGGGCATCACGGCGGGCTTCGCCTTCGGCGTGCCGTTCACGTCCTACCTGGCGGACCACTTCTCGCTGCAGGCGGCGTTCTGGTTCGGCGCGGCCGTCAACCTGCTCGGCCTGATCGGCGTCCTGCGCTTCCTGCCCGCGCTGCCGTCCGGTGAACGGCTGTCCTACGGCAGCCAGTTGGGGGTGCTGCGCAGCGGGCGGAGCTGGCTGACCATCGCCTCGGTCGTCCTCGTGTTCGCGGCGCTCTTCTCGGTGTACGGCTACTTCGCCGAGTACCTCGGGGCCGTCACCGGGGTGGGCGGCTCCCGGATCAGTGCGCTGCTCATAGTGTTCGGCATCGTCATGATCGTCGGCAACTTCGCCTTCGCGGCCCTGCTGCGGGCCGGCGCCGTCCGCACCGTGCTGCTCTTCCCGGTCCTGTGCGCAGTCGTCTACGTCCTGGTCTTCGCCTTCGGCGGGCGCGTGGCGCCCATGATCGCTCTCGTTCCGGTGTGGGCGGCCGTGCACTCCGGCGGGCTCATCGTGTGCCAGCACTGGCTGGGCCGTGACACACAGGACGCGCCCGAGTTCGGCAACAGCCTGTTCGTCTCGTTCTCGAACCTGGGCATCACCGTCGGTACGGCCGTGGGGGGTTGGGCGCTCGCCGCCCGGGGCGCCCGGTCGCTTCCCTGGGTCGGCGCCGGGTTCGCCCTGGTCGCGCTGGCGGTCGTGGTGCTGCGGCTGGCCCTGGACAGGCGCGTCGACGTGACGGCGGACCGTCGGGGTGTCGACGCCGAAGTGAACTCCGGGGTTATGCAGGCCAGTTGATCCGGCCGTGAGGGGTTCCGGCGTGAGGTGACATGTGCAATTGTACATGTCATAGGCCGCTGAGCAGGCGCTCGGCAGCCTCCCCCACCCTCCGCCGTGTCCCCCCAAGACGCGGCGTCATATCGGCCCGGAGGCCCCCACGTGCGAACCTTCCGGATACCGTTCGCGTCCCTCACGCGAACGTGGAGCCTGTTGCTCTCCCTCTGCCTGGCACTCGGATTCCTGGCCTCGTTCGGCCGGGACGCCCAGGCTGTCACCGACGCCAAGCCCGAGAAGGCGTCGAATTCGTCGAAGTCGGCGCCGCGCAGCACCGAGGCGGCCGAGCGTCTCAAGGACGCCGACCACGATGTGCGGGCGGACGCCAGCAAGCGGCCGCCGCTGAGCGTGAAGGGCGAGCCGAAGCAGGCGAAGTCCCTTGCGGCAGCGGCCGCGTGCAACGTGTCCGACTTCACCGGGAAGACCGGCGGCGCGCTGGTCGCCCAGATCAAGTCCGTCACGGTGGACTGCGTCAACTCGCTGTTCCTGCTCAAGGGCAACGACGCGAAGCTGGCGTTCAACGAGGCGCAGATGGTGAGCGTCGCCAACGCGATGCGCGACGTCTCCGCCAACTACCCGGGTGACGACTCGACCTCGGCCACCCAGCTGGTGCTGTACCTGCGCGCCGGGTACTACGTGCAGTGGTACAACCCGGACGTGGTCGGCCCGTACGGCACCAACCTCAAGTACGCGATCGAAGGCGCGCTGGACGCGTTCTTCGCCTCCTCGCACTCCCAGGACGTGACCGACGCCAACGGCGCCACGCTGGGCGAGGCGGTCACGCTGATCGACAGCGCGGCCGAGAACGCCCGCTACCTGTCGGTCGTCAAGCGGCTGCTGAACGGCTACAACAGCAGCTACGACAGCTCCTGGTACATGGTCAACGCCGTCAACAACGTGTACACGGTGCTCTGGCGCGGCCACCAGAACAGCGACTTCCTGCCGGCCGTGCAGGCCGACCCGAGCGTGCTCGACACCCTGCAGGCGTTCGCCACCCGCAACAACGCCCTGCTCGGCGGGACCAACGACTTCCTGGTCACCAACTCGGGACGCGAACTGGGCCGGTTCCTGAAGGACCCGGAGATGCAGACCAAGGTCCGGCCGCTGGTGAAGAGCCTGCTGGACCAGACCTCGATCACCGGGCGGACCGCGACGATGTGGGCGGTCCTGGCCGAGATGACGGACTCCTACGACAAGGACAACTGCGCCTACTACGGCACCTGTGACCTGGCGAACCGGCTGAAGGCGGCCGTGCTGACGGTCAACTACACCTGCAGCCCCAGCATCAAGATCATCGCCCAGGCGCTGACGGCGGACCAGCTGGCCACCGCGTGCACCAGCCTGAAGGGCCAGGACGCGTACTTCCACGGCGTGGTCCGGGACAAGGGCGCGGTCGCGGACGACAACAACTCCACCATCGAGGTGGTGGTGTTCCACTCGCGCAACGACTACCAGACCTACGCCGGCGTCATCTTCGACATGTCCACCGACAACGGCGGCATGTACCTGGAGGGCAAGCCGGCCACGGTCGGCAACCAGCCGCGGTTCATCGCCTACGAGGCCGACTGGGTCCGCCCGGCCTTCGAGATCTGGAACCTCAACCACGAGTACACCCACTACCTCGACGGCCGGTTCGACATGTACGGCGACTTCGACGCCGGCATGACCACCCCGACCGTCTGGTGGGTCGAGGGCTTCGCCGAGTACATCTCCTACGGGTACCGGGGCGTCGAGTACACCGACGCGATCGAGCAGGCCGGGCAGCACACCTACGCGCTGTCCACCCTGTTCGACACCACGTACGACAACGCCGACCAGACCCGGGTCTACAACTGGGGCTACCTGGCGGTCCGCTACATGCTCGAATCGCACCGCTCGGACATGGACGCCGTGCTCGCCAAGTACCGCGTCGGTGACTGGGACGGCGCCCGGACGATCCTGAAGACCACCATCGGCAGCCGCTACGACGCCGACTTCAACGCCTGGCTGACCGCCTGCAACACCGGCAACTGCGGCCCGACCGTGCCGAGCACCCCCGAGTGCAGCGGCTCCGACACCCGGCAGCTCGACCGGGACTGCCGCCGATCGAACGTCGCCGCCACCGTCCAGAACTACGCGTACTTCTACCTGTACGTGCCGGCCGGCACCCCCAGCCTCACCGTCACCGTCTCCGGCGGCACCGGCAACGCCGACCTGTACTACAACGGCAGCAACTGGGCCACCACCGGCTCGTACACCGCCAAGTCCACCGGCAGCGGCAACACCGAGACGCTGACCATCACCAACCCGCCCGCCGGCTACAACTACATCAGCCTGTACGCCCAGCAGGGCTTCAGCGGCGCGGCCGTCAGCACCACCTACTGACCCGCACGCCCGAACGGCCCGGCCCACCCACCGGTGGGCCGGGCTCCGGCGCGTTCCGGGATGGGAGATCATGGAGGGTCGACCACCCCGCACCGAGGAGTCCACCCGTGGCCGAGATCGTCCTGTTCCACTCCGCGTACGGCCTGCGCCCGGCCGTGCACCGGGCCGCCGACAAGCTGCGCGAGGCCGGGCACACCGTACACACCCCCGACCTGTACGAGGGCCGCACCTTCGACGAGCCGGAGGAGGGCACGGCGTACCGCGACGAGGTCGGCAACGACGAGCTGCTGCGCCGGGCCGTCACCGCCGTCGCCCCGCTGCTGCCCGCCAAGCACGGGCTGGTGTACGCCGGCTTCTCGCTCGGCGGGTCGCTCGCCCAGAACCTGGCGCTGGCCGACGAGCAGGCCCGCGGGCTGGTGCTCCTGCACGGCACCTCCGACCTGCGGGAGGACGCCGCCACCGAGATCGCCGTGCAACTGCACGTCGCCCAGCCGGACGCGTACGAGTCCGACGACTGGCTGAACACCTGGTACCTGCAGATGGTCCGGGCCGGCGGCGACGTCGAGGTGCACCGCTACCGGGGCGCCGGGCACCTGTACACCGACCCCGAACTGCCGGACTGGGACGCCGAGGCCGACCGACGGACCTGGGTGGCCGCGCTGGCGTTCCTCGCCGAGCTCGACGCGGAGGCCGAGGCGGAGGACACCGCGGAGGCCGACGCGCAGGACTGACCGGCCGTCAGTCGGCGAACCGGACCGTGCGGGTGGCCGCGTCGGGCTCCAGGAACTCCACCAGGCGCTCGCCCTCGGCCGCCAGCTCGGCCCGCTGCCCGTGCGGGACGAGCGGAGTGAGCGTCAGCACGGCCGCGCCGCGCTTCGCCTCGTGCGCCCAGGTGCCCGCCACCCGGCCGTCCACCAGGTAGGAGGCCAGCAGGGTGCCGTTCACCGCCCGGTACACCTGCCGGTGGATGTCGGCGGGCAGCATCCTGGTCCGGTCGGCGTGCGAGAGCAGCGCCGCGTCCCACTTCGGCAGGAAACGGACCGGCAGTTCGCGGCCCGGGTCGGGGACCGGCGGCGCGTCCGGGAGGTCGAGCAGCTCCCGGCCGGCCTCGTCCCGGTAGCGGACCAGCTCGCCGAGTTCGGCCAGCGCCGGGTCGACCTGCCGCAGCTTCAGCCCGCCGAAGTGCGCGATGTCGGCGCGCGAGGCCGGTCCGTACCCGGCCAGGTAGCGGCGCACCAGCCGGGCCGTGGCCTCCGGTTCGGGCGGCAACTCGCCCTGCCACAGCACGAATCGGGGCTTGCCGTGGGCCCGCCAGTGCCCGGACGGGGCGACGTGCACCAGCGGGACCAGGGCGCGGGCGAAGTGCAGCAGGTCCGCGGGTCGGATCCGCCCCTTCGACGCCTCGGCCAGCTGGGCGCGCAGCTCCTCGGCGGAGCGCGGCACGGCGGCGAACTCCCGTAGCGAGGCGGTGAGTCCGTCCTCGTCCAGGCCCGCGTCCCGGTGCCGGCCGCGCAGGTCGGTGAGCCACTGGCGGCGCCAGGCGGCCGCCAGGTGACCGTAGTCCTCGCCCGGCACCAGGTGCAGGGTGCCGCGCATCAGCGTCGACTTCACCACGCTGCCGTCCACCAGCGCCGCCTCCAACTCCCGGTACCCGAAGCCCGGCAGCCGGGCCCACAGCGCCAGGTGCGGCGACGGCGAGTACTGCGCCTGCAGCGCCGCCAGCCGCCGCACCGCCTCGGCGGCGGGCAACGGCCGGTCGCGGTCCAGCAGTTGGCGCTCGAAGTAGCCGACCGTCAACTCGCGGGCGGTCAGCGTTCGGACGGCGGGGGGCATCGTCGGGCTCCTCTCGGCGACGACCGAACCAACAGCCGGTCAGGACATCGGCGGGGTGGTCGGCGGTTGGTGGTGGGAGTGAGGCGGCGCGGGCGGGGCGGGGGGATAGCCGGGCGCACCGGCGGGCGGCGCGGGCGGAGCCAGGGGGTAGCCGGGCGCACCGGCGGGCGGGGCCGGGGGACAGGCGTACGCGGCGCCGGGGCCGCCGGCGGGCGGCTGCGGCAGTCCGGGCTGCGGCGCGTGCGGGTGGGGGAAGGGGAAGGGCGGCTGCGGTACCGGCCCCGCGGCCGCGCCGCCCCACGGGCCGGGCGCGGCGCCCGGCTGCCCGAAGCCCGGCTGCGGGTGCAGCGGCGCGGCGTCCGGGGTGCGGGTGGCGGCCACCACCACGGCGACGGCCAGGGCGATCAACACGTCAAGCGGCAGCGTCAGGGTCAGCAGCAGGTGACCGAACGGCTTGTACACGTAGTCGTTGCCGGCGTTGCCCCCGGTGAACAGGAGGACCAGCTGATTCAGCGAGAGGTACGCGTTGACGGCGGTCAGCGGAATCGCCGCGCCGCGCACCCAGCGGCCGCCCGCGAACGCGCCGAACACGACGGCGACCGTCGCCAGCAGGTACGCGGTGCTCCAGCCGAAGAAACCGACCGGGGCCGGCACGACGTGCTCGTACGAGAAGCCGAGCGCCGTCGGCAGGTACGACAGGCCGTCGCCCTGCACCAAGTCGTAGCCGAGGACGCCGAGCAGGGCGATGAGCTGCAACAACATGAGCACGCCGATTCCGGGCAGGCCGCGGACGGTCGGCCGGGCAGTGGGCAGAGGCGATGGTGCGAAGGCCATGGCAGGGTTCCCTCCCGATCCGCGTGGGTTCGCTCGGAGGGTACTGGAGGGGATTAGACTCGGGGGCGCGAACCCGGAAGCCGTGGTCCGAGCCCTGGTGGTGGCTCGGGCCTCACGTGTTTCAGCCCCCCCTTCAGTCCCGGAGGCCCCGCCTTGAGCGACCAGCCGTACGCGCACCTGCACGTCCACACCGAGTACTCGATGCTGGACGGCGCCGCCCGGCTGAAGCAACTGTTCAAGGAAGTCGAGCGGCTGGGCCAGACCCACGTCGCGATGACCGACCACGGCAACATGTACGGCGCGGCCGAGTTCCACAAGCAGGCCACCGCCGCCGGCATCACGCCCGTGATCGGCATCGAGGCGTACGTCGCGCCGGAGGCCCGCTCCAACACCAAGCGCATCCTGTGGGGCCAGCCGCACCAGAAGAAGGACGACGTCTCGGCGTCCGGCGCGTACACCCACAAGACCATCTGGGCCCGCAACAGGGAGGGCCTGCACAACCTCTTCAAGCTGACCTCCCGCTCGTACGCGGAGGGCTGGCTGGTGAAGTGGCCCCGGATGGACAAGGAGATCATCGCCGAGCACGCGGCCGGTCTGATGGCCACCACCGGCTGCCCGTCCGGCGAGGTGCAGACCCGGCTGCGGCTCGGCCAGTTCGACGAGGCGGTCAGGTCCGCCGCCGACTACCAGGACATCTTCGGCAAGGAGAACTACTTCCTGGAGCTGATGGACCACGGCCTCGACATCGAGAAGCGGGTCCGCGACGGCCTGATCGAGATCAGCAAGAAGCTGAACATCCCGCCGGTCGTCACCAACGACTCGCACTACACCACCGAGTCCGACGCCGGCGCGCACGACCTGCTGCTCTGCGTCCAGACCGGCAAGAACCTCTCCGACCCGGACCGCTTCCGGTTCGACGGCACCGGCTACTACATCAAGTCGGCCGCCGAGATGTACGGCCTGGACAGCTCCGACATCTGGCAGGAGGGCTGCCGCAACAGCCAGCTGCTGGTCGCCTCCCGGGTCGACACCGAGGGCATGTTCACCTTCAAGAACCTGATGCCCCGGTTCCCGATCCCGGAGGGCTTCGAGACCGAGGCGGACTTCTTCAAGTCCAAGGTCTGGGAGGGCATGGACTGGCGCTTCCCGGAGGGCTACGACGAGGAGCACAAGAAGCTCGCCGAGTACGAGATGGACACCATCATCCAGATGGGGTTCCCGGCGTACTTCCTCGTGGTCGCCGACTTCATCATGTGGGCCAAGAGCCAGGGCATCGCGGTCGGCCCCGGCCGAGGCTCCGCGGCCGGCTCGCTGGTCGCCTACGCCATGGGCATCACCGACCTCGACCCCATCCCGCACGGCCTGATCTTCGAGCGCTTCCTCAACCCCGAGCGCATCTCGATGCCCGACGTCGACATCGACTTCGACGAGCGCCGGCGCGGCGACGTGATCCGCTACGTGACGGAGAAGTGGGGCTCCGACAAGGTCGCCATGATCGTCACGTACGGCACCATCAAGGCCAAGGCCGCCATCAAGGACTCCTCGCGCGTCCTCGGCTACCCGTACGCGATGGGCGACCGGATCACCAAGGCGATGCCGCCGGACGTCATGGGCAAGGGCATCCCGCTCTCCGGCATCACCGACAACTCGCACCCCCGCTACGGCGAGGCCGGCGAGATCCGCGGCCTGTACGAGAGCGACCCGGACGTCCGGAAGGTCATCGACACCGCGCGCGGCATCGAGGGCCTGATCCGCCAGCCCGGCGTCCACGCGGCCGGCGTCATCATGTCCGCGGAGCCGCTGACCGACCACATCCCGGTCTGGACCCGGCACACCGACGGGGTCACGATCACGCAGTTCGACTATCCGACCTGTGAGGGCCTCGGCCTTCTCAAGATGGACTTCCTCGGCCTGCGCAACCTGACGATCATGGACGACGCCGTCAAGGCGATCGAGAAGAACAAGGGCATCAAGATCGAGCTGCTCGAGCTGCCGCTCGACGACAAGCCCACCTACGAGCTGCTGGCCCGTGGTGACACGCTGGGCGTGTTCCAGCTCGACGGCGGCCCGATGCGTTCGCTGCTGCGGCTGATGAAGCCCGACAACTTCGAAGACATTTCGGCTGTTCTGGCGCTGTACCGGCCGGGCCCGATGGGCGTCAACTCGCACACCAACTACGCGCTGCGCAAGAACGGCCAGCAGGACATCACCCCGATCCACCCGGAGCTGGAGAAGCCCCTGGAGGAGATCCTCAAGCCGACCTACGGCCTGATCGTCTACCAGGAGCAGGTGCAGAAGGCCGCGCAGATCCTGGCCGGCTACTCGCTCGGCCAGGCCGACCTGCTGCGCCGCGCGATGGGCAAGAAGAAGAAGGAGATCCTGGAGGCCGAGTTCGTGCCCTTCCAGCGGGGCTGCCGCGAACACGGCTACTCGGACGCCGCGATCCAGGCGGTGTGGGACGTCCTCGTCCCGTTCTCCGGCTACGCCTTCAACAAAGCGCACACCGCCGGCTACGGACTGGTCTCCTACTGGACGGCCTACCTCAAGGCCAACTACCCGGCCGAGTACATGTCCGGCCTGCTCACCTCGGTCAAGGACGACAAGGACAAGTCTGCGGTCTACCTCAACGAGTGCCGCAAGATGGGCATCCAGGTGCTCCCGCCGGACGTCAACGAGTCCGACGCCGACTTCACCCCGCACGGCAGCGACACCGTCCGGTTCGGCCTGACCGCGATCCGCAACGTCGGCGGGCCGGTGGTGGAGTCGATGATCCGCACCCGGAAGGCCAAGGGGAAGTACGCCTCCTTCCCGGACTTCCTGGACAAGGTCGAGGCGGTGGTCTGCAACAAGCGCACCGTCGAATCGCTGATCAAGGCCGGCTCCTTCGACTCGCTCGGGCACACCCGCAAGGGCCTGACCGCCCAGTTCGAGCCGATGATCGACAACGTGGTCTCGATCAAGCGCAAGGAGGCCGAGGGCCAGTTCGACCTGTTCGGCGGCGACAGCGTCTCGGACGAGCCGAGCTTCGGCCTGGACGTGGTGTTCTCCGAGGACGAGTGGGAGAAGTCGTTCCTGCTCACCCAGGAGCGCGAGATGCTCGGCCTGTACGTCTCCTCGCACCCGCTGCACGGCATCGAGCACGTCCTCGCCGACAAGGCCGACTGCGCGGTCGCCGACCTCGCCGAACGCCCCGACGGCACCATCGTCACCATCGGCGGCATCATCTCCGGCCTCCAGCGGAAGATGACCAAGCAGGGCAACGCCTGGGCGATCGCCACCGTCGAGGACCTGGCCGGCTCCATCGACTGCATGTTCTTCCCCGCCAGCTACCAGCTGGTCTCCTCGCAACTCGTCGAGGACGCCGTGGTGTTCGTCCGCGGCAAGCTCGACAAGCGGGAGGACGTGCCGCGGCTGATGGGCATGGAGCTCACGGTGCCCGACCTGTCCAACGTCGGCGCCCAGCTGCCGATCGTGATCACCGTGCCGGAGAACAAGCTCACCCCGCCGATCGTCGGCCGGCTCGGCGAGGTGCTCACCCACCACAAGGGTTCCACCGAGGTCCACGTCCACCTGCGCGGGCGGACCAGGACCGTGGTGCTGCGCCTCGACCGGCACCGGGTGAAGTCCGACCCGGCGCTGTTCGGCGACCTGAAGCAGCTGCTCGGGCCCAGCTGCCTGGCCGGCTGACACGGGCATGCGAAGAGCCCCCGCGGAGTCGGAACTCCACGGGGGCTCTTCGCCGTTGACGCCGGATCAGCTCTCCTTGACCACCACGGTCTTGCCGGCCTTGTCGTGGAAGGTCTGCTGCAGCGGCTTGTCCCACAGCTGCGAGAGGCCGTTGACCAGGAACAGCAGGTTGCCGAGGAACGGGATGATGAGCGGGCCGCCCAGGACCCCGGCCCGGGTCCACAGCTCGTTGTCGGTGGGCCGGGCGCCGGTGGCGACGCTGACCACCCGGATCTTCATGACCTTCTTGCCGAGGGTCTGGCAGTGCTGGGTGGTCATCATGACGCCGTCGTAGACGACGTACGCGGCGGCCAGCAGCGCGAAGTACCCGAAGCTGAGGATGCCGAAGGTCACGGAGGACACGACTCCGACGACGACACCGACGATCAGACCGTCGATGAAGCGCGCCACGAAGCGGTCCACCGGCGTGGCCAGGGTGCGGGTGCCCGGGGGCAGCGGGGTACCGGGGGCGGGGGTCGGGGCCAGCCAGAGCGGCCACTGGCCCTGCGGGGCGCCGTAGTTCGCCTGCTGGCCGTAGCCCGGCTGGCCGCCGTACCCGGGCTGCTCGCCGTAGCCCGGCGGCGGCGGGGGCGGCGGCGGGGCGCCGTAGCCGCCGGCCGGCGGCTGCTGCTGACCGTACGGGTTCTGGCCGTACGGGTCCTGCGGCCCGTAGCCAGGAGGAGTATTGCTGCTCATGCGTCCGACTCCAGGTCAACTGTTGGGAGGTGCTGAAGCCCGTTTTACCCGCTTGAGGGCAAGCTGTGTATGACGATCCGACAATCGTTACTCAGTGCCAGCCGTAACGATGCCTCAACGAGTCGACCACCAGCTGGAAACGGGCCAGGTCCAGCGCGCAGGCCTCGCGCCGCATCCCGCCGTCGTGCACCCGGAACACCCGGTCCAGGGCCACCCAGGAGTCCCGGCCGCTGCGGTCCCACGGGCCGGCGCCGAGCGGCACCCAGTCCGGGTCGTGGTCGTGGCCCTTGCTGGACAGCATCACCGTCAGCAGCGTCCCCGCCCGCTCCCGGGCCACCACCAGCACCGGGCGGTCCTTGCCGCGGCCGTCGTTCTCCTCGAACGGCACCCACGTCCAGACGATCTCGCCCGGGTCCGGGTCGCCGTCGTGGTCCGGCGCGTACGCGGTGCGCACCGACCCGATCCGCTCGGCGGCCACCTCCACCGTCGCCCCGCCGCCGAACTGCCCGGGCTGCTCCACCTGCTCGTTCACCTCATGCATGGCGAAAGGCTATCGAGGGGTTCAAGCCCCGGTGCCCGGTTCCGGCAGGTGGGCCCGGTAGAGGCGTTGCAGCAGCCGGTTCAGCCGGGCCCGGTCGGCGGCGGGCAGGGCGGCCAGGAAGCGGTCCTGCTCGGCGGCGGCCGCGGCGGCCAGGCCGTCGACCAGCGTCCGCCCCCCGGCGGTCAGGGCGACCACCCGGCGGCGGCCGTCGGTGTCGTGCGGACGGCGTTCCAGGAGGCGGCGGTCGGTCAGGCCGTCCAGCACCGCCACCAGGTTGCGGGCGTCCACCGCCACCAGCTCGGCCAGTCGGCCCTGGCCGACCGGGCCGTGCTGCCCGAGCGCGACCAGGACGCCGTACTGGGCCTGGGTCAGCCGGTGTTCGCCGAGGAAGGCCGTCCAGGAGCGGGCGGTGAGCGAGCCGAGCCGGGCCAGCAGGAAGCCGGTGCCGCGCTCGAAGCCCGGGCGGTCGTCGTTCATGCGGCCCAGCCTAGACGACCGGCAATCGACATGATCCATGTCTTTTGGTAGACATGTCGCATGTCGATCGAGCTGAGGTACCGCCAGGTGCCGATTGGTGAACTCTCCCTGCACGTCGTGGAATCCGGCGACCCCGAAGGGCGGCCCTTCCTGCTGCTGCACGGCTGGCCCGAGTCCTCCCGCACCTGGCGGGGCGTGATGGCCGCGGCCGGCGACGACGCCCGCCTGCTGGCCGTCGACCTGCCCGGCATCGGCCGCTCCACCGGCGGCGTCGGCGGCTCCAAGCGGCGGATCGCCGCCGCCGTGCACGCCCTGATCGGCCGACTCGGCCTCACCGGCACCACGCTGGTCGGCCACGACGCCGGCGGCATGGCCGCCTACGCCTACCTGCGGACCTTCGACGCCGTCGACCGGGTGGTGGTGATGAACACCGTGCTGCCGGGCGTCGCGCCCTGGGAGCAGGTGCTGCGCAACCCGTACATCTGGCACTTCGGCCTGCACGCCGTCCCCGACCTGCCCGAGACGCTGGTCGACGGCCGGCAGGAGGCCTACTTCGGGCACTTCTACCGGGCGCTGTCCGCCGACCCCGACCGGATCGCCGCCGAATCGCGCGCCGAACAGGCCGCCGCCTACCGCGAACCCGCCCAACTCACCGCCGGGTTCGACCTCTACCGGGCCTTCGGGCAGGACGCCCGCGACAACGCCGAATCCGCCGCCGCCGGGCCCGTCGACACCCCGCTGCTCTACCTGCGCGGCACCCGTGAGCCCGTCGACCTGGACGCCTACGCCGCCGGACTGCGGGCGGCCGGGGTGCGGGCACTCGACGCCGGGCTGGTGGACGGCGGCGGGCACTTCATGCAGGAGGAGCGGCCCGCCGAAGTCTGGCGGCTGATCCGGGAGTTCGCGGACTGACCGGACGTCAGGCGGCGCGCAGCTCGGGCGGGACGGCCGCGTGCAGGGCCGCCGCGAAGGCGGCCACCGCCGGGTGGGCGGCGGCGCCGGCGCGGAAGGCGGTGCGGGTGCGGCGGTAGATCGGCAGGCGGGTGAGGGCGACGTTCGGCGGGCAGTGGCCGGTGCCCAGGTGCGGGACCAGCGCGACGCCCTGGCCGGCCGCCACCAGGGCCAACTGGGAGCCGAAGTCGTCCACCCGGTGCCGCACCCGGGGGGTGAAACCGGCGGCCTGGCAGGCGCGTCGGGTCAGCTCGTGGCAGAGCGTGCCGACGGGGGCGGTGATCCACGGGCTGCCCCGGTGGTCGGCGAGCGTGCCGGGGGCGCGGGCCGCCAGGTACAGCGGCTCGGCGAAGACCGGGCCGGTCAGCGCGATGCCCTCCTCCGGCTCGCCCGGGACCAGGTCGTACTCGTGCACCAGGGCGAGGTCGAGTTCGCCCGCGCGCAGCGCCGCGGCCACCGCGGCCGGGTCCACCTCGCTCACCATGGCCTCCAACTCGGGGTGGCGGGAGGCCAGTTCGGCCAGTGCGGCGGGGACGAGGGCGCGCACCGCGGACGGGTAGGCGCCGATCCGCAGCGGGCCGGCCAGGCCGCTGCGGGCGTGCGCCAGTTCGGCGTCCGCCCGTTCCAGCAGCTCCAGCACCGCCTCGGTGTGCCGGACCAGGTTCCGCCCGGCCGGGGTCAGCGCCACCCGCCGACCGGTCCGCTCCAGCAGCGGCACGCCCGCCTCCCGCTCCAGCACCGACAGCTGCTGGGACACCGCCGAAGGACTGAACGCCAGGGCGTCCGCCACCGCCGCGATCGTCCCCAGGTGGGCCAGTTCGCGCAGCAGCCGCAGTCGTCGCACATCGAGCATCGGCCCAGCTTACGAGAAGCATCGGAAATGTGAACTGGACCCGCACGGTCGCCGCCCGGCAGGCTTCCCTTCATGGAACTCCACGGCATTCACGTCCCGCTGGTCACTCCCTTCACCGCCGACGGCGACCTCGCCCTCGACGCCCTGGAGCAGCTGGCCCGCGACAGCCTGGACGCCGGCGCCGCCGGACTGGTCGCCCTCGGCACCACCGGCGAACCCGGTTCCCTCACGGACGCCGAACAGGCCGCGGTGGTCGAGCTCTGCCGCCGCGTCACCGCCGACTACGGCGCGGTGCTGACGGTCGGCGCCGGACACGGCGGCACCGCGCGGACCGCCGAGGCGCTGGGCAGGCTGGCCGGACGGACCGACGCCGCGCTGGTCGCCGTCCCGGCGTTCGTCCGGCCCGGCGAGGACGGGGTGCTCGCGCACTTCCGGGCGCTGGCCGCCACCAGCCCGGTGCCGCTGGTGATCTACCACATCCCGTACCGCACCGGGCAGCCGCTGGGCGCCGCCGCCCTGCTGGAACTGCTGGCGCTGCCGCAGGTCGCGGGCATCAAGTACGCGCCCGGCGGGATCGACGAGCAGGCCGTCGCGCTGCTGGCCGCCGGCCCGCGCGGCGTGCTGGCCGGCGACGACCTGTTCCTGTCCCCGCTGCTCGCGCTCGGCGCCGACGGCGGCATCCTGGCCTCCGCGCACCTGGAGACCGCCCGCTTCGTCGCCCTGCACCGGGCCTGGGCGGACGGCGACGTGCCGCGGGCCCGCGCGCTCGGCGCGGAGCTCGTCGAGGTGTCCCGGGCCGCGTTCGCCGGGCCGAACCCGACCGCGCTCAAGGCCTTGCTGCACCGCGCCGGCCGCATCCCGACCCCGGCGGTGCGGCTGCCGCTGCTCGCGCACGGCTGACCGTTCCGCGAAGAATTTCCGGCCCGGACCGGGCCGGACCGGAGGGATTGCCGAGCTGGACGGCAGGCGTTCACGCCTTGGGACGCCTCCGCGAAAACCCCCTCTGACAAGGCATGATGGCTGGAACACGTAGGAGGAGGAGACGGATGAGGATCGGCATCGTAGGGGCCACCGGCCAGGTCGGCGGCGTGGTCCGCGAGATCCTGGCGGAGCGCGACGTCCAGGTCGAGGAGCTGCGGCTGTTCGCCTCGGCGCGCTCGGCGGGACGCACCCTGCCCTGGAAGGACACCGAAGTCACCGTCGAGGACGCCGCCACGGCCGACTACCGCGGCCTCGACATCGTGATCTTCTCCGCCGGCGGGTCCACCTCCAAGGCCCTCGCCCCGAAGGCCGCCGAGGCCGGAGCCGTCGTCATCGACAACTCCTCCGCCTGGCGCCGCGACCCCGAGGTCCCGCTGGTCGTCGCCGAGGTCAACCCCGCCGCGATCGCCGAGCGCCCCAAGGGCATCATCGCCAACCCGAACTGCACCACCATGGCCGCGATGCCGGTGCTGCGGCCGCTGCACGACGAGTCCGAGCTGGTCTCGCTGGTGGTCTCCACCTACCAGGCGGTCTCCGGCTCCGGCCTGGCCGGCGTCTCCGAGCTGCACGAGCAGGCCCGCAAGGTCGTCGACGGCGCCACCGCGCTGGTGCACGACGGCGCGGCCGTCGAGTACCCCGCGCCGGGCGTCTACAAGCGGCCCATCGCGTTCAACGTGCTGCCGTTCGCGGGCGCGCTGGTCGACGACGGCAGCAACGAGACCGACGAGGAGCAGAAGCTCCGCCACGAGAGCCGCAAGATCCTCGGCATCCCCGGGCTGAAGGTCTCCGGCACCTGCGTGCGCGTCCCGGTCTTCACCGGCCACTCGCTCCAGGTCAACGCCCGCTTCGCCCGCCCGCTCAGCCCCGAGCGCGCCACCGAGCTGCTGGCGGACGCCCCCGGCGTCGTCCTCACCGACATCCCGACCCCGCTCCAGGCCGCCGGCCAGGACCCGAGCTACGTCGGCCGGATCCGGGCGGACGAGACCGTCGAGCACGGCCTGTCGCTGTTCCTGTCCAACGACAACCTGCGCAAGGGCGCCGCCCTCAACGCGGTGCAGATCGCCGAACTGGTCGCCGCCGAACTGCGCGGCTGATCCGTTCCGGGTCAGGGGCGTCGGGGATCCTCCCCGGCGCCCCTGTTCACTGCCCGGGCCCGACCGTGACCGGGAGCTCCGCGGAGGTCGCCGAGCCGGTCCACTTGTCGCCCGGCGCGTACCACTGGTACGTTCCCGAGCCGCTCGCCGCGACCTGGAGGGAGAACCGGCCCTCGTGGTCGGTGTTGACGGCCGTCAGGGTGGACCAGGTGTTCGAGCCGTCGGCGCGGAACTGCAGGTAGACGGTGGTGCCCTGCTGCGGGATGTAGCCGTGCTCGTCCCACATGGCGCGCTGCAGGCGGCCGTTGAGCCGGATCTTCTCGCCGTCGGACGCCGTCGCCGGGCCGGACGCCTCGTCGAGCAGCGCCGTGCGCTTCAGCGAGAAGCCGCCCGCGGACTTCGAGATGTAGCGGTCGCCGTCGTTGGCCTGGATCCGCAGGTCCACGAACCAGCTGCCGGCCTGGTCGTCGAACAGCACCCGGGAGGTCGCCTCGACCGTCGCCTCGCCGGTGCAGCGGCTCACCGTGCCGGTGGCGTCGACCGGCACGCAGCTCATCGGGCCGACCTTGAGGGTCGCGTAGTTCGGTCCCCACAGGCCGATCGGGTCGACCGTGCGGATGCCGGAGCGGTCCGTCGCCGTCACCTCCACCGGGAAGGTCCTGGTCTCGCTCGGCCCCAGCTCCACCGTCCGACCGCCGTTGACCACCACCGACACCAGCCCGGTGTCGCCCTCGGAGGTCTCCGGCACGGTCGCGGGCACCAGAACGAGAGCGACGGCACCGATCGCCGCCACTCCGCACAAGGCCACTGCACTTTTCCGCACGGTGTCCCAGTATCCAGGGTCGCGGGTAAAGGCTTGGGCACGGTTCGGGGAGCGGACGACGGGTACAGGTGTGCGCAACGGTGGCCGGAGCGCCGCGCGGCGTCCCCACCGCCGCGCCTCCGGGGCCGAGGAAGAGGTGCCGAAATGGACCGCTGCGTCGTCCTGGTCGACGCCGGCTACCTGCTGGGTGCCGCCGCCAGCCTGCTCGCCGGAGAACCGGGCCGGTCGCGGATCGCCGTCGACCACCCGGTGCTGATCGGCGCGCTGCGCGACCGCGCCGTGGAGGAGACCGGGCTGCCACTGCTGCGGATCTACTGGTTCGACGCCGCCATCGACCGCAGACCCGCGCCCGAACACCGCCGGCTCAGGGTGCTGCCCCGGGTCACCGTCCGGCTCGGCGCGCTCACCCGCGCCGAGGGCCGCTGGGTGCAGAAGGGCGTCGACGCCGCGATGCACGCCGAACTCAGCGAACTCGCGCGCAACCACGCCTGCGCCGACGTGGTGCTGGTCACCGGCGACGGCGACCTGCTGCCCGGCGTCGCCTCCGCCAAGGAGCACGGCGTGGCCGTCCACCTGTGGGCGCTGGAGGCCGCCGACGGCGACTTCAACCAGTCCGAGGAACTCGTCGGCGAGGCAGACGAACGCCGGGTCCTCGACCGCGCCTGGATCGAACGCTGGGCCCGCCCGCGGGAGACCAACCCCGACCACGCCGCCCCCGTCGCGCCCGTCGCCGTGCTGCCCGCCCCGCCCCGGCCGCGCGCCGCCGCCGAACCCGCCGCCGAACCCGCCGCCGCGACCGCCGGGCGGGCCGCCGCCCCGTTACGGATCATCCCCACCCCCAAGGACCTGGCCGGACGCGCCCCCCTCCCCGTCCCCACGCCGCCGGCCACCGGCCTCGGCGGGCCGGTGCTGCGCTGGTCCTCCGACCGCGGCTGGCTGGAACGCACCGACACCAGCCCCGTCGACGCGCTGCCCACCCTCGACCGCCTCACCACCGCCGCCCAGCGCTGGGCCGACCGCGAGGAGGACATCACCAGCGTCGGCGGCGACCCGCAGGAGGTCGGCCAGGTCTTCGCCCGCCGCTGGCTCGACCGGCTCGCCCCCGCCGACCGCCCCGCCCTGCTGTGGACCGACCACCCGCGCATCCCGCACCGCCTCGACGGCGAACTGCTGCGCTACGCCGCCCGGTTCGGCCTGCTCGCCCACAAGGAGGACCAGATCGACGAGCAGGACAGGTACGCCATCCGGGAGGGCTTCTGGAAGGAGCTCGCCGCCCGGATCCCCGACACCCGCCGCCCGGCGGAGGTGCTGGAGGACAGCTGATCGCGTGACCCGCGTGCCCGGAAGGCCCGGCACGGCGCGTAGAGTCTTCCGTCGTGAGCAAGGCACCTCAGGACTGCTGCACCATCAGCGGCCTGGTCAAGACCTACCGGGCGGGCGGCACCGAGGTCCGGGCCAACGACGGCATCGATCTCGCCGTCCGGCGCGGCGAGATCTTCGGGCTGCTCGGGCCCAACGGCGCCGGCAAGTCCACCCTGGTCCGCCAGCTCACCGGCCTGCTCCGACCCGACGCCGGCACCATCGACCTGCTCGGGCACGACATCGTCCGCCACCCCGAACGGGCCGCCCGGCTGCTCGGCTACCTCGGCCAGGAATCCACCGCCCTCGACGAGCTCACCGTCGCCCTCGCCGCCGAGACCACCGGCCGCCTGCGCGGACTCACCCGCGCCGCCGCCCGCGCCGAGACCGCCGACGTGATCACCGAACTCGGCCTCGAACCGCTCGCCCACCGGCCGCTCGCCAAACTCTCCGGCGGCCAACGCCGCCTCGCCTGCTTCGCCGCCACCCTGGTCGGCGAACGCCCGCTGCTGGTGCTGGACGAACCCACCACCGGCATGGACCCGGTCGCCCGCCGCGCCGTGTGGAGCGCCGTCGACCGCCGCCGTGCCGAACGCGGCACCACCGTGCTGCTGGTCACCCACAACGTCATCGAGGCCGAGACCGTCCTCGACCGGGTCGCCGTGGTCGACGGCGGCAAGGTCATCGCCTGCGACACCCCCGGCGGCCTCAAGGCACTCGTCGACGGCCACGTCCGGCTCGACCTGGTCTGGCGGCACGACGCCCCCACCGGCGTCCCCGCCGTCGCCGCGCTCGCCGAACGCGCCGAACGCACCGGACGCCGCTGGACCCTGCGCACCACCCCCGACGAGGCCCGGGAACTGGTCGCCGCCGTCACCACCGGCCCCGCCTTCGCCGCACTCGACGACTTCACCCTCGCCACCCCCACCCTGGAGGACGCCTACCTCCGACTCGGCGGCCGGCACGGAGGACTCGCCCGATGACCCTGCTCGACGCCCCCGCCGCCACCGCGACCGGGACGGCCGCCCCGCTGGCCCCCGCCGCCCGGCTGCTGCCCGCGCTGGCCGCCGTCTACCGCGCCCAGCTGGCCCGGGCCAAGGTCTCCCGGATCCCGCTGCTGTTCGTCGCGACCTTCCAGTCCATCGGCATCCTGGTGATGATGCGCGGCGTCGTCGACCCCGGCGACAACCCCTCCGCGCACGCCGTGGTGGCCGGCTCCGCCGTCCTGGTCGTCGCCTTCGTGGCGCTCAACCTGCTCGCCCAGTACTTCGGCCGGCTCCGCCACACCGGCGGCCTCGACCACTACGCGACGCTGCCCGTCCCGCCCGCGTCCGTGGTGCTCGGCACCGCCGCCGCGTACGCCTCCTTCACCGTGCCCGGGGTGTTCGTCACCGCCGCCGCCGGCAGTTGGATGTTCGGGCTGCCGATGGGACGGCTGTGGATTTTGCTCGCCGTGGTCCCGCTGGCCGGCGCGGCGCTCGCCGGACTCGGCGCGACCCTCGGGCTGCTCGCCCCGCGCCAGGAACTCGCCACCCTCGCCGGGCAGTTGGGCATGTCCGCGGCGCTGCTGCTGGGCGTCCTGCCGGCCTCCCGGCTGCCTGTCCCGGTGCAGTGGCTGCGCGACCTGCTGCCCTCCAGTTACGGCGTCGACGCCTTCGCCCTCACCTTCGCCCCGCACCCCGACTGGGCCCGCGTCCTGCTCGACCTCGGCGTCTGCGGCGCGGTCGGCCTCGCCTCGCTGACGCTCGCCACCTGGGCGTACCGGCGCGCCGCGCACTGAGACTCCTTCCGTCGAACGGACCGCGACAGGAGATCGACAGCGGCGGGGGCGGCCATGAAACGATGGGGGCGTGACCGTACCGAACACACCTGCGGGTGACACGCCGCCGCCCGGGGCGGACCCGTTCGCCCCGCCCCACCCGCCGCAGCCGCCCGCCGCCGTCGAGCGGCCGCCGGTCGGCCCCGAGCTGCGGATCGGAGCGGTCATCACCGTCGCCGGAGCGGTCCTCGGCGTCGTGCTCGGCCTGCTCTGGCTCTGGCTCTCGCCGCGGATCGGGTTCGAGGTCCAGGACAACCGGATCCTCTACCGCGACCCCGAGGGCGAAGCCCAGATTGCCGCCGTCGGCGTCTTCTCCCTGCTCGGCCTCGCGCTCGGCATCGCCACGGCCCTCGGCGCCTTCCTCTGGACCCGCACCCGCGGCGGCGGCATCGCCGTCGCCGTCGGCCTCACCGCGGGCGGCCTCCTCGGCTCGGTCCTCGGCTGGCAGCTCGGCACCCGCCTCGGCCCCACCACCGACCTCCGCGCGCACGCGCTGGCCGTCGGCAACGGGGGTTCGTTCGACGGGCCGCTGGAGCTCACCGCGCACGGCGCGCTGCTGGTGTGGCCGATGACGGCGACCATCGTGCTGCTCGCCCTCTCGGCGACGTTCGGCAAGCGGGAGCCGGACCGGCCGCCGTACTGGGCGATGCCTCCGCAGTAGGGACGCGAAGCGCAGCACCACATCCGTGAGGTCGCGATCACGTGCAGGTCATTGTCCTGCGTCGCGATCTTGCGGTTGAGTGCGTTCCCCTTCGCGCAGTTCTCCCGCGGGCCGGGAGGTACCCCCACGCGCCCCTGAATGCTCATCGCCTGCCAATGTCCCAAGTGACTGCGTTCGTCAGCCGGACCAGGTCCGCCGGGGCGAGTTCGATTTCCATGCCGCGTTTGCCGGCGGAGACGTAGACCGTGGGGTGGGTCAGGGCGGTGGTGTCGATGACGGTGCGGAGCTTCTTGCGTTGGCCGAGGGGGGAGATGCCGCCGAGGACGTAGCCGGTGGAGCGTTCGGCGGCGGTGGGGTCGGCCATGGTGGCGCGTTTGGCGCCGAGCGCGGTGGCGAGGGCCTTGAGGTCGAGTTGGCCGGAGACGGGGACGACGGCGACGGCGAGGGCGCCGTCGGTCTCGGCGAGCAGGGTCTTGAAGACGCGGGCCGGCGGGACGGCGAGGACTTCGGCGGCCTCCGCGCCGTAGGAGCTCGCGGCGGGGTCGTGGGCGTACTCGTGGACGGTGAACGGGACGGCGGCCGCGTCGAGGGCGACGGTGGCGGGGGTGCCGCCGGCGGTCTTCTTCCTGGGCATGGGCGGGGGAGTCCTCAGTTCGGGCTGAACGCCTGACGGGTGAGCTCGATGGCGGGCAGGGACGGGAGCTTGGCGATCACCGCGCTCTCCCGGCGGAGCAGTTCGAGCTCGCGGGTGAGGCGCTGCGCGGTGTCGGGGCAGGCGAGGAGTTCCTGCTTGACGGCCACCGGCAGGGTGGTGGCGGCGGCGACCAGGTAGGAGAGCACCTGCGGGTCGTCGGGGAGTTCGGGTTCGCCGTTGAGGGTGGCCTCGCGGGCGCCGGCCAGGCGCTTCTGGTAGGTGCGGAAGGCGCGTTCGACGCCGGAGGCGAGTGCGCCGGAGCCCTCGCCGGGCTGTTCGGGCAGCACGGAGACGTCGCCGACCAGGTAGGGGCCGGTGGCGTCGACGGCGCGCAGGCGGAACCGGGTGGTGCCGGTGACGAGGAGTTCGTAGCGGCCCTCGGGCTGGTCCCGGACGGAGGCGACGTCGGCGACGCAGCCGACCGGGTGGAGGGCGTCCAGCGGGTCCTCGCCGGGGGCCCCGATGCCGTCCAACGGGCCTGCGGGGGCGTCGAGTTCGCGGACCGGAGCGACCTCGCGGCCGTCCCGGAGGGCGATCACGCCGAAGCGGCGCGGCTCGTCCTCGGGCAGCTTCTGCAGGTCGGCGACCAGCCGGCGGTAGCGCTCCTCGAAGACGTGCAGGGGCAACACCAGCCCGGGGTACAGGACGGTGTTGAGCGGGAAGAGCGGGAGCCGATCAGTCACGGCGGACAGCGTAGTTCCCGTGGGGCCGCCGCCGCTCCGGACTTACGGCTAGCCGCGCTGGAGGAGCCGGGTGACGCCGGCGACGGCGGTGGTGGCGAGGACCCAGCCGGTGAGGACCAGGGCGGTGGCGACCCACTGGCCGGGGCGGTCGGGGTTCCAGCCGGCCTGGCCGAGGTCGATCAGTGGGAGGACCTTGCCGGCGGCGTACAGGGCGGCGTTCCACTCCACCCGTTCGTCGGGTTTGATCGGCGCGGGCGGGTGCTCCTGGAAGTAGATCGTGCCGAGCGCCCAGGCGAGGACCAGCCAGGTGGCGGCGCGGCCGGGGCGGTAGCCGTAGCCGACAGCGGCGTCCTGGAGGTGGCCCCAGAGCCGGCCGGGCAGCGGCAGGGTGCTGCGGCGGCGGCGCTGTTTGGCGAGCAGGACGGTGCGGGCGTCCTCGTCGGCGCCGTCGCGGCGCAGGGCGGCGGCGAGCTGCTCGTAGGCCTCGGGGCGGAACTCGGCGCCGGACTCCAGCCAGGCGACGCGGCGTTCCAGCGGGAAGGGCTCGGCGGGGCGGAGCGATTCGTAACTGAAGCCGGTGAGCGAGATGTGCCGGTCGGTGGGCCAGGCGTCGGGGGAGTCGACCAGGTTGCCGATCCGGGCGCGGTTGAGGCTGACGGTGCCGGTGGGCGGGGTTCTGCAGGTGAAGCGGAGCTCGGGGGTCTGGATCCGGTTGAGGGAGAGTTCCTGGTCGGGGCCGAGGTGGAATTCGGCGGCGGTGATCAGGCAGGCGTTGTCGAAGCGGGCGTCGGAGAGCCGGACCCGGCCCCAGGAGCGGAACGGGGTGTGGGTGACGTCCTCGTAGGCGGCGGTGGTGGCGGGTTCGCCGTAGCCGGAGCCGTAGACGGTGCGGGACCCCGTCCAGTCGGCGTCGGCGGAGCCGGACAGGTACAGGGTGTGGCCGACGGTGATCCGCGGGGCGTTGAGCGCGTTGGGGTTGACGGGCGAGGCCCGCAGGGTGGCGCCGCGCAGCGAGAGGCGGCCGCCGATCCGGGCCGAGCGCAGGCCCACCTCGCCGAGCACGTCGAGCCGTTCGGCCTCGCAGTCCTGGTTGACGCCGATCCCGTCGGCGGACAGCGAGCGCCCGAAGCTGTCGGGGCCGATGGCGGACTGGTTGAGCAGCAGGTCGGTGCCGATCCGGGCGTCGGTGAGCCGGACGCCGGCGGGTATGCCGCAGCGGGCCAGGTGCAGGTCGCCCTCGGTGGCGATCCGGGACGCCTCCAGCCGGGGGAGTGCGCAGGAGACCAGCCGCAGCGTGGCGGCGGAGGCCTCGGAGAGCAGCAGCTTGTGGTCGAAGCGGCACAGCCGCAGCTCGACGTAGCCGTCGATCCGGCCGCCGGCCAGGTCGAGCCGGCCGGTGATCCGGGCGCCGGTGAGCTTGAGCGCGGTGACCTTGCCGGGTGCGGCCCCGGGGCCGTGCAGCAGCAGCCGGGCGATCACCTCGGCGCGGACGGTGCGCTCCGGCCCCCAGGAAGTGGAGTCGAACGGGTCGTCGGGGCCGAGGCTCTCCTCGTCCGGGCGGACGGCCTGCCCGGCGGGGGCGGGCCGGACCAGGTCGGTGCGGAGGTCGGAGCGGTCGGCCCGCAGGTCGTACACGTCGCCGTGGCGGAACGCCTCCCACAGCCCGCGCTCGATGTCGGTCCAGTCGTCCGGCGCCTGCTCCACCGCATCCCCCGATGATCTTGTCGACGTCTCATCCTTCGTATCACGGACTGAAATACCCGGATGCCGTTTTTCGTCACTCCTTACACTTGGCCGTGTGATCTCTCGAATCGACCTCCGCGGCTCCGATCAGGACCCCCGCGACGTGCTGCCCCGTGCCGAGTTCGACGTGGAGGCCGCCCTTGAGAAGGTGCGGCCGATCGCGGAGGACGTACGCCATCGTGGCGTGGCCGCGTTGATAGAGATCACCGAGCGTTTCGACGGGGTGCGGCTGACGTCCACCCGCGTCCCGGCCGAGCAGATCGCCGAGGCCCTGGAGCAGCTCGACCCGAAGGTGCGCGCCGCGCTCGAGGAGTCGATCCGCCGGGCCCGCGCCGTCCACAGCGACCAGCGGCGCACCGGCCGCACCACCCAGGTGGTGCCCGGCGGCACCGTCACCCAGCGGTGGGTGCCGGTCGACCGGGTCGGCCTGTACGTGCCGGGCGGCCTGGCGGTCTACCCGTCGTCCGTGGTGATGAACGTGGTGCCCGCGCAGGAGGCCGGGGTGCGCGGCATCGCCGTCACCTCGCCGCCGCAGAAGGCCTTCGGCGGCCGGGTGCACCCGGCCATCCTGGCCGCGTGCGCGCTGCTCGGCGTGGACGAGGTGTACGCGGTGGGCGGCGCCCAGGCGGTGGCGATGTTCGCCCTCGGCACCGAGGAGTGCGCGCCCGTCAACCTGGTCACCGGCCCCGGCAACATCTACGTCGCGGCCGCCAAGCGGCTGTTCGCCGGCCGGATCGGCATCGACTCGGAGGCCGGCCCGACCGAGATCATGGTGCTCGCGGACGACACGGCGGACGCCGCCGAGGTCGCCGCGGACCTGATCAGCCAGGCCGAGCACGGCCCGACCTCCGGATCGGTGCTGGTCACCACCTCGGCCGAGCTGGCCGACGCGGTCGAGGCCGAGCTGAAGACCCAGGTCGCCCGCACCCGGCACTCCGAGCGGGTGGCCGAGGCGCTCGGCGGCCCGCAGTCCGGGATCATCCTGGTCGACGACCTCGACCAGGGCCTGGCCGTCGTCAACGCGTACGCCGCCGAGCACCTGGAGATCCAGACCGCCGACCCGCACGCCGTCTCCGAGCGGGTGCGCAACGCCGGCGCGATCTTCCTCGGCCGCTTCACCCCGGTCTCGCTGGGCGACTACGCGGCCGGCTCCAACCACGTGCTGCCCACCGGCGGCTGCGCCTGCCACTCCTCGGGCCTGTCCGTGCAGACCTTCCTGCGCGGCGTCCAGGTCGTCGAATACGACCGGCAGGCGCTGGCAGACATCGCCGCGCACGTGGTCAACCTCTCCGAGGCCGAGGACCTGCCCGGTCACGGAGACGCTGTGAAGGCCCGATTCGACTGGAGCGTGCCCAGCTCGTGACGAAGATCGACGACCTGCCCGTCCGGGACGAGCTGCGCGGCCAGTCCCCTTACGGCGCACCGCAGTTGGACGTGCCCGTCCAGCTGAACACCAACGAGAACCCGTACCCGCTGCCCGAGCCGCTGGTGGCCCGGATCGCCGAGCGGGTCGCCGACGCCGCCCGGCAGCTCAACCGCTACCCGGACCGGGACGCGGTGGAGCTGCGGGCCGGCCTGGCCGCCTACCTGACCGACACCACCGGCCACACCGTGACCAAGGACCAGGTGTGGGCCGCCAACGGCTCCAACGAGGTGCTCCAGCAGCTGCTGCAGACCTTCGGCGGGCCCGGCCGCACCGCGATCGGCTTCGAGCCCTCGTACTCGATGCACGCGCTGATCGCCCGCGGCACCGGCACCGGCTGGATCTCCGGCCCGCGCAACGAGGACTTCACCGTCGACCTGGACGCGGCCCGCGAGGCGATCGCCGAGCTGCGCCCGCACGTGGTGTTCATCTGCTCGCCGAACAACCCGACCGGCACCGCCGTCGAGGCCGACACCGTGCTCGCGCTGTACGAGGCCGCGCAGGCCGCCCGGCCCAGCCTGGTGGTGGTGGACGAGGCGTACGTCGAGTTCTCGCACCGCGACTCGCTGCTGCCGCTGCTGGAGGGCCGCCCCAACCTGGTGGTCTCGCGCACCATGTCGAAGGCGTTCGGCGCGGCCGGCCTCCGGCTCGGCTACCTGGCCGCGGACCCGGCGGTGGTGGACGCGGTGCAGCTGGTCCGGCTGCCCTACCACCTGTCGGCCGTCACCCAGGCCACGGCGCTGGCCTGCCTGGAGCACACCGACACGCTGCTCGGCTACGTCGAGCAGCTGAAGTCCGAGCGCGACCGGCTGGTGGTCGCGCTGCGCGAGCTGGGCCTCGACGTGACCGACTCGGACGCCAACTTCATCCAGTTCGGCCGCTTCGCCGACACCCACGCGGTGTGGCAGTCGATCCTCGACCGGGGCGTGCTGGTCCGCGACAACGGCGTGCCCGGGTGGCTGCGCGTCACCGCCGGCACCCCCGCCGAGAACGACGCCTTCCTGGCCGCCGTGTCCGCTGCAATCAAGGAGCTGTAACCCCGCAATGTCCCGTATCGGCCGCGTCGAACGCACCACCAAGGAGACCTCCGTCCTGGTCGAGATCGACCTCGACGGAACCGGCAGGACGGACGTCTCCACGGGCGTCGGGTTCTACGACCACATGCTCGACCAGCTCGGCCGCCACGGCCTCTTCGACCTCACCGTGAAGACCGACGGCGACCTGCACATCGACACCCACCACACCATCGAGGACACCGCCCTCGCCCTCGGCGCCGCCTTCAAGCAGGCGCTCGGCGACAAGGTCGGCATCTACCGGTTCGGCAACTGCACCGTCCCGCTGGACGAGTCGCTGGCGCAGGTCACGGTCGATCTGTCGGGCCGCCCGTACCTGGTGCACAGCGAGCCCGAGGGCATCGCCCCGATGATCGGCTCGTACGACACCACGATGACCCGGCACATCCTGGAGTCCTTCGTCGCGCAGGCCCAGATCGCGCTGCACGTGCACGTGCCGTACGGCCGCAACGCACACCACATCGTGGAGTGCCAGTTCAAGGCACTGGCCCGGGCGCTGCGCTACGCCTCCGAGCGCGACCCGCGCGCCGAGGGCATCCTCCCGTCCACGAAGGGCGCCCTCTGATGGCGACGGTTCTGATCTTCCTCGGCATCTTCTTCGCCACCGGCGTCTACTCGTTCTGGAAGCAGGACAAGCCGAAGAGCGTGATCCTCGTCCTCGCCTTCGCCTCGGCCATGTGCCTGGCCGCCGGCATCCTGCGCTTCTAGGAGCTCCGCGACATGACCAAGAACGTGGTGGTGCTGGACTACGGCTCCGGCAACCTGCGCTCCGCCCAGCGCGCCGTCGAGCGGACCGGTGCGAACGTCACCGTCACCTCGAACTTCCAGCAGGCGATGGACGCCGACGGCCTGCTGGTGCCCGGCGTGGGCGCCTTCGAGGCGTGCATGCGCGGCCTGAAGGCGGTGCGCGGCGAGCAGATCATCGGACGGCGGCTGGCCGGCGGCCGCCCGGTGCTGGGCATCTGCGTCGGCATGCAGATCCTGTTCGAGAAGGGCGTCGAGCACGGCGTCGAGACCGACGGCTGCGACGAGTGGCCCGGCGTGGTCGAGCCGCTGGACGCGCCCGTCGTCCCGCACATGGGCTGGAACACCGTCGACGCCCCCGCCGACACCCGGATGTTCGCCGGGATGGACGCCGACACCCGGTTCTACTTCGTGCACTCCTACGGCGTGCGGCACTGGGTGCTGGAGTCCCACTCGGAGAAGATCCGCGCCCCCAAGGTGGCCTGGACCACCCACGGGCAGCCGTTCGTCGCCGCGGTGGAGAACGGTCCGCTGTGGGCCACCCAGTTCCATCCCGAGAAGTCCGGCGACGCCGGCGCCGCCCTGCTGACCAACTGGGTCGACACTCTCTGACGCCCTCCGACTTGGGAGACCAACGGATCATGACCAACCGCCTCGAACTGCTGCCCGCCGTCGACGTCCGCGACGGGCAGGCCGTCCGCCTGGTCAAGGGCGCCTCCGGCACCGAGACCTCCTTCGGCGAGCCGCTCGCCGCCGCCCTGGCCTGGCAGAACGCCGGCGCCGAGTGGCTGCACCTGGTCGACCTGGACGCCGCGTTCGGCACCGGCAGCAACCGCGACCTGCTCCGCGAGGTCACCGGCCGCCTCGACATCAAGGTCGAGCTGTCCGGCGGCATCCGCGACGACGAGTCGCTGGCCGCCGCGCTCGCCACCGGCTGCACCCGGGTCAACCTCGGCACCGCCGCGCTGGAGAGCCCCGAGTGGGTCGCCAAGGTGATCGCCGAGCACGGCGACAAGATCGCCGTCGGCCTGGACGTGGTCGGCACCACCCTGCGCGGCCGCGGCTGGACCCGCGACGGCGGCCAGCTGTTCGACGTCCTGGCCCGCCTGGACGCCGAGGGCTGCTCCCGCTACGTGGTCACCGACGTCAACCGCGACGGCACCCTGACCGGCCCCAACCTGCAGCTGCTGCGCGACGTCTGCGCCGCCACCGACCGCCCCGTGGTCGCCTCCGGCGGCGTGTCGTCGCTCGACGACCTGCGCGCGATCGCCACCCTGGTGCCGGAGGGCGTCGAGGGCTCGATCGTCGGCAAGGCCCTCTACGAGCAGAAGTTCACCCTCGAAGAGGCCCTGGAGGCTGTGTCCCGATGACCGACGAAACCCCGGCCACCACCGCCCGCCACTCCGCAGAGTCCCCCTGGGAGGACGCGTACGGGAGCTCCCGGGCGGTGGCAGCCGGGGACTTCGTCCTGGTCGCGGGCTGCACCGCCTACGAGGACGGCGTCGCCCTCGCCGAGGGCGACCCGTACGAGCAGACGATCGCCGCCTTCAAGGTGGCCTTCGACGCGCTCGACCACTACGGACTCACCGCCACCGACGTGGTCCGGACCCGGATGTACCTCACCCACGTCCGGGACTGCGACGCGGTCGGCCGCGCCCACAAGAAGATCTTCGACCAGGTCCGGCCGGTCACCACGATGGTGGTGGTCGAGGGCCTGACCGACTCCCGCATGATGGTCGAGGTCGAGGTGGAGGCCCACCGCCCCGGCCTGGCCCGCACCCTGGAAGGCACACAGTCGTGACACTCGCAGTACGCGTCATCCCCTGTCTGGACGTGGACGCCGGACGCGTCGTCAAGGGCGTCAACTTCCAGAACCTGCGCGACGCCGGCGACCCGGTCGAGCTCGCCAAGCTCTACGACGCCCAGGGCGCCGACGAGTTGACCTTCCTCGACATCACCGCCTCGTCCGGCTCCCGGGAGACCACCTACGACGTGGTCCGCCGCACCGCCGAGCAGGTCTTCATCCCGCTCACCGTCGGCGGCGGCGTGCGCGCCGTCGAGGACGTCGACAGGCTGCTGCGGGCCGGCGCCGACAAGGTCGGCGTCAACACCGCGGCGATCGCCCGCCCCGAACTGATCCGCGAGATCGCGCAGCGCTTCGGCCGCCAGGTGCTGGTCCTGTCGGTCGACGCCCGGCGCTGCGGCGAGGGCACCGAGACCGCCTCCGGCTACGAGGTCACCACCCACGGCGGACGACAGGGCACCGGCCTGGACGCCGTCGAGTGGGCGGTGCGCGCGGCCGAACTCGGCGCCGGCGAGATCCTGTTGAACTCGATGGACGCCGACGGCACCAAGGACGGCTACGACCTGGAGATGATCCGGGCCGTCCGCAAGGCCGTCTCGCTGCCCGTCATCGCCTCCGGCGGGGCCGGCAAGCTCGCCGACTTCGCGCCCGCCGTCGACGCCGGTGCCGACGCGGTGCTCGCCGCCAGCGTCTTCCACTTCGGCGACCTGACGATCGGCCAGGTCAAGGACGAACTGCGGACCACCGGGCACCCCGTCCGCTGATCCTTCGCGGGGCCCCGCCGGCCCACCGGCGGGCTCCGCCTTCTACCGGCGGGGCTCCGGCTCCAGGATCGCGAACTGCGCGCCGAACGGGTCCGCCAGCACCGCGACCCGGCCCACCGTCGGGACCTGCTCCGGCGGGATCACGATGCTCCCGCCGGCCTTGCGGACCTGATCGGCGGTCAGCAGCGCGTCCGCGACCGCGAAGTGCACCAGCCAGCCGACGTTCACCCGCGGATGGACGCCCGCCGCGCCGCCGAAGGACGCCTCGAACGGGTCCGAGCCCTCGGCGGTGCACAGCACCGTGTAGTCCACGCCCGGCACCTCGCTGCCGCGCGTCCGCCAGCCGAACAGCCGCTGGTAGAAGCGCAGCGCCTTGGCCAGGTCGGAGGTGTGCAGCTCCGCCCAGCACAGCGCCCCGGGCTCCCGGACGGCCTCCAGGCCGCGGGTCCGCCCGGGCCGCCAGACCGCGAAGTTGCCGCCCGTCGGATCGGTGAACTGCGCGAACCGGCCCTCCTCCATGACATCCGACGGCGGCACCCGCACCGTTCCGCCGGCCTCGGCGACGGCCGCCGCCGTGGCGTCGGCGTCCTCGGTGCGGAAGTACACCGTCCAGGCGGGCAGCGCCTCCGCCTCGGTCAGCGGGCCGGCCGCCGCGACGGTGCGGCCCTCGTTGCGGAAGAAGCCGTAGCCGCCGGCGTCCGGGCCGCCCGACTCGAAGGTCCAGCCGAACACCGCGCCGTAGAACAGCTCGGACTCGGCGAGGTCCGGACTGCCGAGGTCGATCCAGTTCGGCGATCCGGTCCGGAAATCGGTGCTGACCATGGGTGCTCCAGAGAGGACGGGGTGGGCGGGGCCACCGCTCAGGCTGGCACCTCCGGCCGGGGCGGCGGCGGCCGACGCGCCGTCAGTCCTCCGGCAGCGGCAGGGCCTCGGCCAGCTCGGCGACCGCCTCCGGCTCGCCCTCCACCGTCACCGCGGCCTTCGCGCCGCGCCCGAACAGGAACAGCACCAGCTCGCCGGGCTCCCCGGTCACCGTCACCAGCGGCCGATCGTGCCGACGGACCGTCACCTCCCGGCCGTCCGGGCGCGTCAGCCGCAACGACACCGACGGCCGCGACTCGCCCAGCCGGGCCGCCACCGGCACCCGCCGCCACAGCGCCTCGACCAACTCGGCCTTCGGCTCCTCCGGTTCGAACGGCACCGCCCGGCGGACGTCCTCCGCGTGCACGAAGTACTCCAGCAGGTTCGCCGCCTCGTCCACACCCGGCAGGTTGAACGGCGAGAAGGCCGGCGGGCCCGAGCGGAAGGACTTCACCAACTCCCCGTACGGGCGGGCCGCCGCGCGGTCCTGCACCCGCTGCGTCCAGCCCGCGAGCGGCCGCACCCTGATCCCGGCCGCCGCGTCCGGCCGGCCCTCCCGCACCACCAGATGGGCCACCAGATCCCTGGTCAGCCACCCCTCGCACAAGGTCGGCCCGTCCGGGCCGGCCGCCGACAACAATCCGGAAAGACGGGCACGCTCGGCCCGTGCAAGGCTCGACATGCCGCACAGCCTACGCAGCGGGTCGGGCCTTGAACGTCGGCGCGCACGTGATCCCGCACCCACTTGATTGACGTGCGCATGGCGAGATGTCGCGAAGCGGACAGTCCGGTTCACGACGGCCGGAACACCTTCCGGCGGGGTGCGCCACGGACGAAGCTGGTGATCGCCGCCAGGGAGACCGACCGGGTCTACGGCGCGGACTGCACGCTGGGCACCAACAGCGTCGCGGCCTGGGGCGAGGTGCCCGGCAACGCGAGCAGCGCGCAGGACATCACCACCTCCCTCTCCAACTGAGGCAGGGTCAGGCCTTGAACGTCAGGGCGCAGGTGACCCCGCGCTCGCCCTGCTGGTAGAACTCCAGCGGCAGACCCACCGACGTTCCGTGCCGGGGGCCGTCGGTGGTGCGGGCCAGGGCCTGCTTGGTCGGCTCCTTGCACAGGTCCGTCATGCTGCGGAAGATCGCCGGCAGATCCGCCAGGCCGTCCGGGAGAACCGCGTTGGCGATCGACTCCGCGTCGTGCTGCTGGTCGCACGGGACGGCCGTGGGCTGCTGCACGTTGCTGAGCCGCGGCACCTGGAAGCACGTCCCCGGCGTGAAGTACGGGTAGGGAACCGTCTTGGTCGGACTCGGTGAAGGTGCCGGGGAGGAACTGGGGGGAGGCGGGGGCGCGGCAGCGGCCGGGCGGTGCGGCTCGGGCCACAGCAGGACGGCGGCCAGAGCGGCGAGAACGACCGCCACCGCCGTGCCCAGGACGGTCTTCTGTCGGCCAGTCATGCCAACCCCCTTGTTCCACCGCCATTGTGAGGGCGGGGAGGGTGTCGCGTCAGTGCTTTTCGGACATCTGTTTGCAAAGCCTTTGCATGCGGATCAGTAGGATGACCGGCTTGTTGTACAAGGTCGCCGAGGGAGGGCAACTGCCATGGGGGACAGCGGGTTTCGGGTGGAACCTGGCGCACTCGACCGATATGCGTCACTGCTCGCGGAGCAGTCCGAACAGCTGAGCAGGATCGCGTCGGTCACCGCCGCGATCACCATCTCGTCCGATGCCTTCGGACACCTGCCGAACGCCCAGCACCTGGCGTCGGCGTACGAGGAGCACGCGAGTGCCAACCGGGAGAACATCGGCGCGCTCGGCAGCGCCGTCAACGGCACCTCGGAGGGGCTGACGGGGGTCTCGCAGAACTACCAGGACCACGAGGACTACGTGGTGCGCACGATGGGCGGTGGGCAGTAATGGTGCAGCCCTCCTCCAACAAGGCTCCGAAGGTCACCCCGAAGGCGTCGACGTCGCAGGGCGGGTCCAAGTCGTCGACCCGGGTGACGGATCCGCGGACGTTGCCCAGCCCGGGGCAGGGGCAGCGGCAGGGAGGGGCGACGGTGCCGCGTGTCCCGCAGACGCCGACGCCGCCGCACGTCCCGCAGCAGCCGCCGACGCCGCCGCACGTTCCGCAGCAGCCGCAGCCGACGCATCCCCAGCAGCCGCAGGCGCCGCAGCACCCGGCGGGCGGCGCCGGGGACGACACGCCCGGGGTCGGCCCGATCGATCCGCGGGACGGGTGGTTCAAGGGCAAGCTGAAGGACGGGGCTTCGACCGTCATCGACAGCGTGAGCCAGCGCGCCGGCGACTGGGTGGGCGACCAGCTGTTCGGCCCCAAGGACCCGGAACCGGGTGCCGGCGCTTCGCCGTCGACCGGGCTGGACGGTGTCGGTGAGGGCGGTGCCGCCGGCGGCGAGGCGGGTGGCGGGACCGGTGGCGGGATCGGCTCGATCATCGGTGCGGCGGCCGCGCAGGCCGGTATGGCTGCGGCGGGGCGCAACGGCCACGAGATGATCGGCTACGGCCCGTCGCCAGTGGGCATCATGGAGCGGCAGAGCGACGCCTACGCCTGGGCGCACGCCCAGGTCGAGGCGGCGATGGCGAACCTCGACCCGGCGAACCACCCGGACCGGAACGGTCTGGGCGGGATGCTGGACGAGGCGGTCGTGTGGGCGCTGGAGCAGTCCGGCCTGATGGACATGCTGGAGAAGGTCACCGGCGATCTCGCGCAGCTGAACGCCGCCGCCGAGGAGTGGCAGGCGCAGGCGCACGCCGTCCAGTCGGTCGCGGCCGAGCTGCGCGGCGGCGCGGTGCCGCTCTCCGCGGACTGGGCGGGCAGCGCCAGCGACGCGTTCGGCGGTCACATGGGCGAGGTCGCGGACGCGCTCGACCAGACCGCGAAGGGGATGCACGACACCGCGCAGATCATCAACTCGGCCGCGCAGGAGTGCGCGATGGCCGAGGGCATGGTCATCCAGATCATCAGCGAGGCGATCGAGGCGCTGATCGTGTCGCTGGCCGCGGAGGCGGTGATCGCGGTGGTCACCATGGGCATCGGCCTGATCGCGGACGCGCTGATCACCGAGGCGGAGATCGGTGTCTTCGTGGCCCGGGTGGCGAAGGTCTCCACCATGCTGGCCAAGAAGCTGGAAGAGCTGCTGAAGGCGCTCAAGGAGTTGGGCAGCGCCGTGAAGGCGGTGCGCAACATCGAGTCGGCGCGCAAGGCGATGACCGAGCTCAAGACCGTGAAGACCGCGTTCGAGGGACTGCGGTCGCTGGAGGAGGGCGAGGGCCTCGCCGCGAAGGCGGCCAAGTACGCGGACGGGAAGATCACGGAGCAGGTGCAGCAGGGCTTCGACCACGCCCTGGGCATCGAGGACGACGACAACCTTCAGCGCGGCGACGGCACCTGGAAGGGCAGCCTGAAGGCGGCCGGCCAGTCCTCGCTGGCGGTGGCCAAGGAAGGCCTGAAGAGCGACGTCAACAAGGAAGCGATCAAGCAGGAGCTCCTGCACGACGTGGGTCTGGCCCACGACCCGGCGCCGTACCGGGTGGACGAGTCGCGGATCGCGACCGCCTTCGGCTGACCGGCCCCGCCGCCGGGGCGACGGCGGGGCCCGGCCGTACGGTCAGCGCCCCGCCGTCGCGTTGCGGAACGCCTCGCGCTCGGCGGAGTCCTCGAATTCCAGGGCGATCCAGGAGCCGTCCGCGAACAGCAGGTCCTGTCGGGCGGCCCACACGTCGTTCGGGGTGTCGGGGCGCAACCACCAGCTGCCGAACGGGAGTTCGTACAGCGGGACGGCCCGGTAGTGCTGGGTGTGCTGCATGCTGGTCCAGCGGGCGAGGACCAGCAGGCGGCGGTCCGTCAGCAGCACCGTGAAGTGGTCGTGGTCGGCCCGCAGCTTCTCGCCGGGCGTGGTGCGCACCGCCCGCCAGAACTGCCACGCCGTGGTGCCCTCGTCGCCGTTCAGCGAGCCGCCGTGCAGGGGGCGGCGGATCGCCCGGTAGGCGCGGCGGGTCAGCGACAGGCCGTACGGGCGCAGCAGGTAGATCCTCGGCATGAACAGGACGACGAACCAGCGCGGCAGCAGGTGCAGCAGGAAGCCGTACCAGAACCGGACGAAGAAGTTGTAGATCCAGGCCAGCGGGGCGTGGCTCGCGGCGCGGACGATGTCGCGGTCCCACCAGAGCGGTGCGAGGCGGTCCAGCTTCATCGCCCAGGCGCCGATCATCGGCTCGCCGGGGTGGAGGTGTTCGCCCGCCGTCCGCTGGAGCAGGTAGTGACCGAACGCGGCGGTCGGCAGTGGTTGCGACTGGTACTGACTCACCCGGCAAATCCCCCATCGTGCAGAGCAGTTCTGTTGTTCGTCGGGGGTCAAACTACCGCCCGGCCGAGGTCGCCCGGGCAGGCCGGGGCGTCCTGCGAGAATGGACGGCATGTCGACCAACCCCGCCGCCCCCGGCAGCACCGCCCTGGACCCGGCGATCGCCGCCCGTCTCAAGCGCACCCCGGACGGCCTGGTGCCCGCCGTCGCCCAGCAGTACGACACCGGTGAGGTGCTGATGCTCGGCTGGATGGACGACGAGGCGCTGCACCGCACGCTGACCACCGGCCGCTGCACGTACTGGAGTCGCAGTCGCAACGAGTACTGGGTGAAGGGCGACACCTCCGGCCACGTGCAGCACGTGAAGCACGTCGCGCTGGACTGCGACGGCGACACCCTGCTGGTGAAGGTCGACCAGGTCGGCGCGGCCTGCCACACCGGTGAGCGGACGTGCTTCGACGCCGACGTGCTGCCGCTGTCCCGCTAGCCTGTCCCACACATCCGTCCGACACAACCGATCGGTGCCCCATGGAACTTGAGGCTTTCCGCGCGCTCGCCGCAGACACCCGGGTCATTCCCGTCACCCGCCGGCTCCTCGCGGACGGCCTCACTCCGATCGGCGTGTACCGCAGCCTGGCGGCCGAGCGGCCCGGCACGTTCCTGCTGGAGTCCGCCGAGCAGGGCAGTTGGTCCCGGTACTCGTTCGTCGGGGTGCGTTCCGGCGCGGCGCTGACGGTCGGGCCGGACGGCGGCGCGCGCTGGCTGGGCGAGCCCCCGGTCGGCATCCCGACCTCCGGCGACCCGCTGGAGGTACTGCGGGCCACGCTGGCGGCCCTGCACACCCCCCGGCACCCGGACGACGGCCTGCCGCCGCTCACCGGCGGCCTGGTCGGCTACCTCGGCTACGACATGGTCCGCCGGCTGGAGAACCTGCCGAACCTCACCCCGGACGACCTGAAGCTGCCCGAGCTGACGCTGCTGCTGGCCACCGACCTGGCGGTGCTCGACCACTCCGACGGCACCGTGCTGCTGATCGCCAACGCCGTCAACCACAACGACCTGGCGACCGGCGTGGACGAGGCGCACGCCGACGCGGTGGCCCGGCTGGACGCGATGGAGGCCGACCTGCGCCGCCCCGTCGAGCCGGGCCTGGCCACCTGGACGCCGACCGAGGTGGAGGCGCACTCGCCGTTCGGCGGCGCGCCCTACCGCAAGGCGGTGGAGGTGGTGAAGGAGCGGATCCGGGCCGGCGAGGCGTTCCAGGTGGTGCCCTCGCAGCGCTTCGAGGCGCCCTGCGAGGCGTCCGCGCTGGACGTCTATCGCGTTCTGCGCACCACCAACCCCAGCCCGTACATGTACCTGTTCCGCTTCCCCGGCCCGGACGGCGGCGCGGAGGGCGGCTTCGACGTGGTCGGCTCCAGCCCGGAGGCGCTGGTCAAGGTCGCCGAGGGCGAGGCGATGGTGCACCCGATCGCCGGCACCCGGCACCGCGGCGCGACCGCGCTGGAGGACGCCGAGCTGGCCGCCGAGCTGCTGGCCGACCCGAAGGAGCGGGCCGAGCACCTGATGCTGGTCGACCTGGGCCGCAACGACCTGGGCCGGGTCTGCGCGCCGGGCTCGGTCGAGGTGGTGGAGTTCATGGCGGTCGAGCGCTACAGCCACGTGATGCACATCGTCTCCACCGTCACCGGCAAGGTCGCCGAGGGCCGCAGCGCGCTGGACGTGCTCACCGCCTGCTTCCCGGCCGGGACGCTGTCGGGTGCGCCCAAGCCGCGCGCGATGCAGATCATCGAGGAGCTGGAGCCGACCCGGCGCGGCCTGTACGGCGGCTGCGTCGGCTACCTGGACTTCGCGGGCGACTCGGACACCGCGATCGCGATCCGCACCGCGGTGATCCGCGGCGGCACCGCGTACGTGCAGGCCGGGGCGGGCGTGGTCGCCGACTCCGACCCGCACGCCGAGGACACCGAGTGCCGCAACAAGGCCAAGGCGGTGCTGCGGGCGGTCGCCGCCGCCAACACCCTGCGCTGACCGGCCGCCGGGGCCCGGTGGCGGGCGTCGGCGTGCGGTCGGGGACACTGGTCGGGTGAGTGAGACTGCCCCCGCCCCCACGTCGTCCCGCGGCACCCTCGCGCTGATGCTGCTGCTGACCGCGCTCGGCGCCACCCTGGTGCTGACCGCCGCCGGCCGCACCTGGGCGGAAGGGATCGCGCCCGGCTCGGTCGGCGGCCGGATCGCGATCACCGCCTCGGGCAGCAAGCTGACCGGCCTGCCGACCGGCACGGCGCTGGTGGCGATGGCCGCCGCCGTCGCGGTGTTCGCGGTGCGCGGCCGGGCCCGGATGCTGGTGGGCCTGCTGATGGCGCTGGCGGGCATCGGCGCGGTCGCCGGGGCGCTGATCGGCCGCACCGAGACCGCCGGCCTGCACGACCTCGCCGCCGGGCAGCTCGGGCTGGCCAGCGCGCACGCCGAGCAGATCACCCGCACCGGCTGGCCGTGGGTGGCGCTGGCGGGCGGGCTGCTGCTGGTCGCGGCCGGCGTGCTGACGGTGCGGTTCGGCCGGAACTGGCCCGCCATGGGCGCCCGTTACGAGGCCCCGACCCGGCGGCGTCCGGCCGGGCCGGCCGGCGGCAGCCCCGCCGACCTGTGGAAGGCGCTGGACCGCGGCGAGGACCCGACCGGCTGAGTGTGCTCGGGACCACGGCGGCCCCCGCTTGGGGACGCCGTGTTCGGCCCGGCACAATGGAAGCGTCAACCCGTCGAGCGAACGCCCCCCAGGACCGCCCGACCGGGGCCCAGGAGAAACAAGGAGCAGCATCAAGATGGCTTCAGCAGCGCACGGCCACAACCCCGCCGCGTGGACCGGCGTGGTCATTTCCTTCGTCGGTTTCTGCGTGGCCGGCGTGGCCATGATCATGCCGAACGTCGTGCTGACCATCGCGGGCCTCGCCGTGGTCCTGATCGGCGGCGTGGTCGGCAAGGCGATGTCGATGGCAGGCATGGGCAAGCAGCCCAGCAAGAACTTCGCGCCGGTGACCACCGAGGAGCGCGCCGCGGTCTCCGCGGCCTGACCTCGGTCGAGCACGGTACGGACGGCGGGCCCCCGGCCCGCCGTTCGGCGTTTTCCGGGACGGGTTCCGGGTCGGCCCGGGCACAATCGTGCCCGTGAACGCTCCTGCCGCCCCTGACTTCGGCTCGGTACCGCGCCGCCTGGTCCGCCCGCTGGCGGCGCTGGTCGCGGTGGCGATGCCCACCGCGTTCGTCGGCGCCGTCGACCCGAACACGCCCGGCCACTACCCGGTCTGCCCGCTGCTGCAGGCCACCGGCTGGTGGTGCCCCGGTTGCGGCGGCCTGCGCTGCGTGCATGCGCTGACCAGGGGCGATCTGCTGACCGCCGGCCACGACAACCTGATGGTGACGCTGCTGGCGCTGGCCGCGCTGGCCCTGTGGGTGCGCTGGACGGTACGGGCGGTGCGCGGCCGCCCCGCCGGGGTCCGGCTGACCGGCCGGCAGACCGTGCTGCTGATGGTCGCGCTGGCCGTGTTCGCGGTGGTCCGCAACCTGCCGATCGGCGCCGGACTCGCGCCCCCGGCGGTGTGAACGGCCCTCGGACGGTCCGCAGAGCGAGACGTGCGCCGGACTGATGCGCAGTGCGCCCCCCGGGCCCGATACCATCGAAAGGCCGAGGGCGTGCACCTGTGCCCCCGGCCACACCAGCGATACACGATGGGGGCGCACGCGTGACTGTGCTCGACGAGATCATCGACGGGGTCCGGCAGGACCTCGCGGAGCGCCAGGCCCGGACCTCCCTGGACGAGCTCAAGGAGCTCGCCGCCAAGGCACCCGAGGCGAAGGACGGCGTGGCCGCACTGCGCGGCGACGGTGTCCGGGTGATCTGCGAGGTCAAGCGCTCCAGCCCGTCCAAGGGCGCGCTGGCGGCGATCGCCGACCCGGCCGCGCTGGCGGTCGACTACGCGGCCGGCGGCGCCGCCGCGATCAGCGTGCTCACCGAGCAGCGCCGCTTCGGCGGCTCGCTGGCCGACCTGGACACGGTGCGTGCCGCGGTCGAGACCCCGATCCTGCGCAAGGACTTCATCGTCACCGCCTACCAGCTGTGGGAGGCCCGCGCGCACGGCGCGGACCTGGCGCTGCTGATCGTCGCCGCGCTGGACCAGCCGGCGCTGGTCTCGCTCATCGAGCGGGCCGAGTCGATCGGGCTGACCCCGCTGGTCGAGGTGCACGACGAGGAGGAGATCGCCCGCGCGGTGGACGCCGGCGCGAAGATCATCGGCGTCAACGCCCGCAACCTGAAGACCCTTGAGGTCGACCGGAACACCTTCGGCAACGTGGTGGACGCCATCCCGGCGCACATCGTCAAGGTCGCCGAGTCCGGGGTGCGCGGCCCGCACGACCTGATCACCTACGCCAACCAGGGCGCCGACGCGGTGCTGGTCGGCGAGGCCCTGGTGACCGGCCGCGACCCGCGGACCGCCGTCGCCGACCTGGTCGCCGCCGGCGCCCACCCGGCGCTGCGCAACAACGGACGGGGCTGACCCCTCCGCCATGTCGATCGCCGTCCGCCTCGCCCCCGGCTGCCGCCCGCGCGGCTGCCGCGCGCCCGCACGCCGGGTGCTGGGGCGGCGGGTGCGGTACGTGATCGGCTGCGAGCCCGGACAGGTCCCCGGACGTCGATGGCGCGGAACCCGCGGCTGAGCACTCGCCGCCCGTTCCATCTTCACGCCGTCCACTTCCAGACAGAGGACTGTCCATGTCCGAGCTCAACGTTCCGGGTACCCAAGTCCCGGACGCTCGCGGTTACTTCGGCGCCTACGGCGGCCGTTTCATCCCGGAGGCGCTGGTCGCCGCCGTCGAGCAGGTCGCCGAGGAGTACGAGAAGGCCAAGGCCGACCCGTCGTTCGCCGCCGAACTCGACACCCTGCTGAAGGACTACACCGGTCGGCCCAGCCCGCTGACCGACGTCCACCGCTTCTCCGCCGAGGCCGGCGGGGCGCGGGTGCTGCTCAAGCGCGAGGACCTCAACCACACCGGCTCGCACAAGATCAACAACGTGCTGGGCCAGGCGCTGCTGACCCGCCGGATGGGCAAGACCCGGATCATCGCCGAGACCGGCGCCGGCCAGCACGGCGTGGCCACCGCCACCGCCTGCGCGCTGTTCGGCCTCGACTGCACCGTCTACATGGGCGAGGTCGACACCAAGCGGCAGGCCCTGAACGTCGCCCGGATGCGGATGCTGGGCGCCGAGGTGATCCCGGTCACCTCCGGCAGCCGCACCCTGAAGGACGCCATCAACGAGGCGTTCCGCGACTGGGTCGCCAACGTCGACTCCACCCACTACCTGTTCGGCACGGTGGCCGGCCCGCACCCGTTCCCGATGATGGTGCGCGACTTCCACCGCGTGATCGGCGTCGAGGCCCGCCGCCAGGTGCTGGAGCGCACCGGGCGGCTGCCCGACGCGGTGGTCGCCTGCGTCGGCGGCGGCTCCAACGCGATGGGCATCTTCCACGAGTTCATCCCGGACGCGGGCGTGCGCCTGGTCGGCTTCGAGGCGGCCGGCGACGGCGCCGACACCCCCAGGCACGCCGCCACCCTGACCAAGGGCGACCCGGGCGTGCTGCACGGCTCGCGCACCTACGTGCTGCAGGACGAGGACGGCCAGACCATCGAGTCGCACTCGATCTCGGCCGGCCTGGACTACCCGGGCGTCGGCCCCGAGCACGCCTGGCTGAAGGACACCGGCCGGGCCGAGTACCGTCCGGTCACCGACCGGGCCGCGATGGAGGCGCTGCGGCTGCTGTCCCGCACCGAGGGCATCATCCCGGCCATCGAGTCCGCGCACGCCCTGGCCGGCGCGCTCGAACTCGGACGCGAGCTGGGCCCGGAGGCGACCATCCTGGTCTCGCTCTCCGGCCGTGGCGACAAGGACATGCACACCGCAGCCGAGTACTTCGGCCTCTACGACGACGCCGAGGGGACCAACTGATCATGGCCGACACCCAGCTCACCACCGCCCTCGCCGCCGCCAAGGCCGAGGGCCGGGCCGCCCTGATCGGCTACCTGCCGGCCGGCTTCCCGACCGTCGACGGCGGCATCGCCGCGATCAACGCGCTGATCGAGGGCGGCTGCGACGTCGTCGAGGTCGGCCTGCCGCACTCCGACCCGGTGCTGGACGGCGCGGTCATCCAGACCGCCGACGACATCGCGCTGCGCGGCGGCGTGAAGATCAAGGACGTGCTGCGCACCGTCGCCGAGGTCGCCGCCGCCCACCCGGCCACGCCGGTGCTGGTGATGACGTACTGGAACCCGGTCGACCGCTACGGCGTGGCCCGGTTCGCGGCCGACCTGGCCGCGGCCGGCGGCGCGGGCTGCATCCTGCCCGACCTGCCGGTCGAGGAGTCCGCGGAGTGGCGCAAGGCCGCCGAGGAGCACGGCCTGGACACCGTGTTCGTGGTCGCCCCGTCCTCCAAGGACGCCCGCCTGGCCGAGGTCACCGCGGCCGGCTCCGGCTTCGTCTACGCCGCCGCCGTGATGGGTGTCACCGGCACCCGTTCCGCGGTCGGCAACCTGGCCGAGGACCTGGTGGCCCGCACCCGTGCCGCCACGCCGCTGCCGGTCTGCGTCGGCCTGGGCGTCTCCAACGCCGAGCAGGCCGCCGAGGTCGCGGCCTTCGCGGACGGCGTGATCGTCGGCTCCGCGTTCGTCAAGCGCCTGCTGGAGGCCGCCGACCCGGAGGCCGGCCTGACCGCCGTCCGGGAGCTGGCCGCCGACCTGGCCGCAGGCGTCCGCCGCCGCTGACGGCTCCGCCGCCCCGGTGTTCCGCCGACCGCCCCGCAGGGGAACGGCGGAACACCGGGGCGGACATGACGGTCGGTCACCGGAAAGTCACGCCATTTCCCGGCCCGCGCCGGCGGAATTCCTGGCCGGAATTCCCCGATCTGGCCCGCAGTAGTCGGACCCTCACGCATTGTTTCGCCGCCCGGTCTTTTGCCCGGCCCGATCCTGCCGGGAAAGCCCCGGGAGAACGGGCCCAGGGCCTGTCCGACCGGACAGGCCCCAGTGTCGCGGCAGGCAGCCTTCGCCCCGTCGCGACGGGGCGAAGGCTGCCTGCCGCGACACTAGATCGCCAGGGAGGACTCGATCCGCTTGAGGCCGTGCCGGGCGAGCGCCAGGTTGCCGCGCGAGCGGTCCAGCGCCAGGTAGAGGAAGAGCGAGCCCTGGCTGCTGGCCAGCGGGCGGATCAGGTGGTACTGGCCGCTCAGGGTGATCAGGACGTCCTCGATGGTCTCGTCGATCGACAGCGCGGCCAGCGCCCGCATCTTCGCCCGGACGACCTCGGTGTTCGCGGCTGCCGCGATTTCCAGGTCGAGCTGCTGGCTGCCGCCGAGGAACCCGAGTGACATGCCGCTCTCGTAGTCGACCAGGGCCACCCCGATGGCACCCTCGATGCCCATGGCCTCCGCGAGCGCGCTGTCAATGTTCATGAGCTGTTCGTCCTTTGCGTGAATTCCGGGCAGAACTCCCGTGTTCAGGGGACAAGTTAGCAAGAAGAGTTGCCCCGGGGCATCGTGCGGGATTCGTGCAATAAAGTACGCTGCGCAGGAGTTCGGAAAGCGAAGGGGTACTGGTGCGCGCACTCGAAGCGTCCCTCTCCGAGGTGCTCGATTCCCCCGGGACGGTTGGCGCCGTCGTCGTCGACGCCGTTTCGGGCCTGGGCCACCACGCCGTCGGGGAGTACCGGCCGCTGGGCACGGGCGCCGAACTCGCCGAACTGGCGGCGCTGATCGGCGAAGGGCTCGGTGCGGCCGGGGCCGCGGGTGAGCTGGAGAGCCTGGTGGTCACCACCACCCGCCACCACCAGGTCGTCCAGCTGGTCCCGCGCCGGGGCGACCCGCTGCTGCTGGCCACCGTGCTGGACCGTACCCGCACCAATCTGGCCCTGGCGATCCGGCAGAGCGCCGACCTGGCCAAGGGCCTGCTGACGTGACCGGTGCCCCGGGCGGCGCCGACCGGTCCTGGCGGTCCGCGGACCCGTCCGACCCGTCCGCCGCGCGCAATGTTCCGGCCCTGCTGCTGACGCTGCGCAAGGCGGAGTTCACCGGCTCGATCGTCGTCGCCAGCACGCCCGGCGGCACGATCCACCTGGAGCGGGGGCTGATCACCGCGATCGAGACCCCCGGCGCCCCCGCCGTCGGGACACTGCTGCTCAGGTCCGGGCGGATCGCCGAGGCGGACTGGACGGCCGCGGTGGCCGACCTCCCCTCGGGCGCCCACGGGGACCTGGGCGCGGTGCTGGTGGCCCGGGGGACGATCGGCGCCGCCGAACTGGAGACCGTCTGCGCGTCCGCCCTCTTCGACGCGGCCTTCGCCCTGGTGCTGAGCCGACCCGGCGGCTGGCAGGTCGCCGAGGCGGACGCGCCCGCCCGGATCGCGCTGCGGCCGGGCATCGAACCGCGAAGGCTCTTCGAGGAGACCGCCCGGCGGGTGTCCCTGCTGACCCGGCTCGGGAGTCCGCCCGGCGCACTGGCCCGGGTCCGGATTCGCCCCGCCGGGCAGGCCGGGGCGGCGACGGCGGGGATTCCGGCCCGGTACCGGGAACTGCTGGCCGCGGCCACCGGCCGACGCACCGCCCGCGACCTCGGATTCGCCCTCGGGCGCGGGGTGTTCGCGGTGATGCTCGACCTGGTCCGGATGGACGCCCGGCACCTGCTCCACCGGGAGCCGGCGCCCGCCGCCCCGGGCGGACCGGCCATCGGTCTGCGCACGCCGCCCGCCGGACCGCCGCCGGGCGTCACCGGACCACTGCCGCGCCGGATTCCGGGGCGTCGCGCCCCGGTCGGCGCGGACGGGACGCCGGAGCGCCGGGCCGAGCGGACCGGGCCGTCCGCGCAGGCCGCACCGCCCGTGCCCACCGAATCGACCTGGCAGACCGAGAAGACCGAGAAGAGCGCACCATGAGCAGTCAGACGTCGCCCGCCGCAGTCCTGGCCCAGCTGAAGTCCCTCCGTGAACGGGTCATGGGGATCGCCGAGAGTGTGGTCTCGACCGCCGACGGCCTGCTGGTGGCCGCCGACACGGCAGCCGTCCACCCCGAGTCGGCCGCCGCGCTGTCGGCCGCCATGCTCGGTCTCGGGCAGCGCACCGCCGCCGAGGTCGGCCTGGGGGGCCTGCGCGACGTCGTCACCCGCTGCAACGGCGGCTACGTCGTGGTGCTGGCGATCGGCGACCGGGCGCTGCTGATGATCCTGGGCGACGAGGGCCTGGACCTGGCCGGCCTGTACCGCGAGTCCCCCGCGACGATCCGCCGGCTGGGCGAACTCTTCGGGGCGGTCCCCGCCGTCTAGGACCGCGTCGCGCACTCGCTCCGAACGGGGCCCCGGCCGTGGCCGGGGCCCCGTTCGGCGTTCTGCCGTCCGTCGGACGGCCGGTCACCGGTACGGGTGAAATCTCCGGCCGCCTGGTACGTGGGGCCGTCCGCCGCCGTTGACCGGGGAAGGCGGTTCGTCGGCGGAAGGGCGTGCGGATGGCTCGGGTGCACAAGGCGGTCCTGCTGCGGGCGCTGGCGGCCGGCCTGGCGCTGGCCGCCGCACTGGTCGGAACCGGCGGCGTGGAACGGGAGTTGGCGCGCCGGGGCGCGGAGCGGGCGGTGGTGTGCCAGCAGTCGGAGGCGGAGTGCGGACCGCCGGGGCGATGATCCGAAGAATCGGACGTACGACCATATAACGTCACTCGTCCGGCGTAACTGGCGAATATGGAGGAACCACACCTCATCCCCTACGGTTCATCAGGCAGGAAACGGTGGAGCGCACCCGAGGGGGAACTGATGGCCAGTCAGCAGGCCGAACACGACCGGGTGGGCGGGTTCCGCCGGGTGGTGGACGGGCCGGCGGCGGAGTGGTTCGGGCTGGCGGTGCGGCTGGGCCTGGCCGTGGTGTGGGGCTGGGCCGGCCTGGCGAAGGTCTCCGACCCGGCGGAGGCGGCGCAGGCCGTGCGGGCCTACGAGATCCTGCCGGAGTCGCTGGTGAAGCCGGTCGGCTGGGGGCTGCCGTTCCTCGAACTCGCCCTGGCCGTCCTGCTGGTGATCGGCCTCGGCACCCGGGTGGTGGCGTTGATCTCCGCGACGCTGCTGCTGGTGTTCATCGCCGGCATCTCCTCCGCCTGGGCGCGCGGCATCTCGATCGACTGCGGCTGCTTCGGCGGCGGCGGCACGGTGGACGAGTCGCAGACCAAGTACCTGCAGGAGATCCTCCGCGACACCGGCTTCCTGCTGCTGTCGGCGTGGCTGATCTTCCGCCCCCGCACCAAGCTCTCCGCGGACGCCTGGCTGGCCGCCTGACCCGCCCGTCCCGCCCACCCATCGAAGAGAACCGACCCCTGGACCATGGCAGAAGACCTCATGAGCGACAAGAACCGAGAAGGCAAGCGCAGCGCCCGTGAGCGGATGCTGGAGGAACGGGCGGGCCAGGAGGCCCGGGCGAAGCGGAACAAGAAGGTGGTGGTCGGCGGCGCGGTGATCGCCGTGATCGCCGCCGCCGTGGTGGTCGGCGTGGTGGTGCAGAACCAGCGCTCCAAGCCGGAGACGCCGACCGCCGCCCCCGCCGGCACCATCGGCGACAAGAATCTGATCATCCCGGTCGGCGCCGACAACGCCCCGTCCACCCTCACCGTCTACGAGGACCCGCGCTGCCCGGCCTGCGGCAGCTTCGAGCGCACCTTCTCGCCGACCGTCGACCAGCTGGAGGACGCCGGCAAGATCTTCGTCAACTACCACATCGTCTCGTTCATCGACCGCTCGCTGGGCGGCAACGGCTCCAAGTACGGTGCCAACGCGCTGGGTTGCGCGCAGAACGCCGGGCACTTCCGGGACTACCACGACGTGCTGTACCGCAACCAGCCCGGCGAGACCGAGGACACCTTCGGGAACAAGCAGACCCTGATCGACCTCGGCAAGCAGGTCCCGGGCCTGGACAACCCCGAGTTCCAGTCCTGCGTCAACACCAACACCTTCGGCGGCTGGGTCTCCGCGGTGCAGCAGGACTTCGACAAGTCCAGCTTCAAGTCCACGCCCACGGTGCTGCTCAACGGCCAGCCGATCTACCCGAAGAAGGGCGACGAGCAGATCAGCCCGGAGAACCTGGTCAAGTGGGTGGACGAGGCCAACCAGGGCAAGCAGCTCGGCACCCCCGGCTCGCACGGGCAGAGCCCGGCGCCCAGCTCGACCGCCGCCGAGACCAACACCTCGCCCTCGCCCTGACCGCCGGAGGACTCGACCGGGAGAGTGACGCTTCCGTGACCCGCTCCGGTGCGGGTACGACCGGCGGGACACGGTAGCGTCGAGGGTGTCATGGATCTCGCATACATTCCGAGCCCGTCGCGGGGCGTCCTGTACCTGGGGCCCATCCCGCTGCGCGCCTACGCCTTCTGCATCATCATCGGTGTCGTCGTGGCCGTGTGGCTCGGCAGCAGGCGCTGGGTCGCCCGCGGCGGCGGCAAGCACACCGTCGGCGACATCGCGGTCTGGGCGGTGCCGTTCGGCCTGGTCGGCGGCCGGCTGTACCACGTCATCACCGACAACCAGCTGTACTTCGGCGAGGGCAAGCACCCGCTCGACGCGCTGAAGATCTGGGAGGGCGGCCTCGGCATCTGGGGGGCCATCGCGTTCGGTGCGGTCGGCGCCTGGATCGGCGCCCGCCGCCGCGGCGTCCCGCTGCCCGCCTGGGCCGACGCGCTCGCCCCCGGCATCGCGCTCGCCCAGGCCATCGGCCGCTGGGGCAACTGGTTCAACCAGGAGCTGTACGGCAAGCCCACCACGCTGCCCTGGGGCCTGGAGATCGACAAGACCCTGCCCAACGGCGAGGTCGTCACCGGCATCTACCACCCGACCTTCCTGTACGAGTCGCTCTGGTGCGTGCTGGTCGCGGTGCTGGTGATCTGGGCCGACAAGCGCTTCACCCTCGGCCACGGCCGGGCCTTCGCGCTGTACGTCGCCGCCTACACGGTCGGCCGGTTCTGGACCGAGTGGCTGCGGATCGACGAGGCGCACCGCTTCTTCGGCCTGCGGCTGAACGACTGGGTGGCGATCCTCGTCTTCATCGGCGCGGTGGTCTACCTGGTGGTCTCCGCCCGGCTGCGCCCCGGCCGCGAGGACCCGGACGAGATCGACCCGCAGGCCACCCGCGAGCGCGCCGAGGCCGCGGCCGTGGCCGTGGCTGCGGACGTCTCGACCGACGAGACGCCGAAGGACGGCAAGGGCCCGGAGGACAAGCCGGACGGCAAGGACGGCAAGGACACCAAGGACGTCCAGGACTCCGAAAAGTCCTCCTGACCACGGCAGTTGACCCGGCCCGGGGCCGCTCCGCCAGCATCGGCGGGGCGGCCCCAACTGCCTTTGGGCAGGCTTACTTTGCTGGAAACTCGCAGGTCAAACGGCTAGTTTCGAGAGGCACGAGCAGCCCGTCCGGAACCCGGCAGGGGGTTCTTCGCCGTGCCCGGAAGGGGAGGCCGACAGCATGAGCGCCGTCATCGCGGACCAGCACACCGACAACTCGCAGCCGCGGATACCCGCCGCCGACCACCACCGGGACGTCAACGGCGGCTGGCTGCGGCCGGCCGTGTTCGGCGCGGTGGACGGCCTGGTGTCCAACTTCGCGCTGATGACCGGCGTGGTCGGCGGCGCCGCCGAGCCGAGCACCGTGGTGCTGACCGGACTGGCCGGCCTGGCGGCTGGCGCGTTCTCCATGGCGGTGGGGGAGTACACCTCGGTGGCGTCCCAGCGTGAGCTGGTGGAGGCCGAGCTGGAGGCCGAGCGGATCGAGCTGCGGCGCAACCCGCAGGGCGAGCTGGCCGAGCTGGCGCAGCTGTACGTGGCCAAGGGCGTGGACCCGGAGCTGGCCATGGAGGTCGCCCGCCAGCTGTCCGCCGACCCGGACACCCTGCTCGCGGTGCACGCCCGCGAGGAGCTCGGCGTGGACCCGGAGGACCTGCCCTCGCCGCTGGTCGCCGCCGTCTCCTCGTTCGGCTGCTTCGCCCTGGGTGCGCTGCTGCCCGTGCTGCCCTACCTGCTCGGCGCCACCATGCTGTGGCCGGCCGCGCTGCTGGCGATGCTCGGCCTGTTCGGCTGCGGCGCCGCGGTGGCCCGGGTGACCGCCCGCACCTGGTGGTTCAGCGGCCTGCGCCAGCTGTCGCTGGGCGCCGCGGCCGCGGCCGTCACCTTCCTGCTGGGCCGCCTGATCGGCGGGGCGATCGGCTGACCGGGCCTCCGGACGGCCCTGTACGAACACCCAGGCTTCTGCATGGTTATGCGCTCCGGTGCGTGATGTTCCACACATGGGCAGCGTGCCCCGCCTTGCCCTAGTCTCAGCATCCGGTCGTCGACCCGCACAATCCCAACCGCGATCTGCGCTCCGGTCGGGGAATCCCAGGCCGGCCTCCGGAGGGGGTCGTTCCGAGGGTGTTTCGCCCCTGTTTCGACCCCCTGGTGCCCGGGCACACTGGTCTGGACGCGCGACGCTGCGCCTACCCTCCATCGGCCCCTTGACCTGGGGTTTGCGTCCGCGATGTGGACGCAGGATTCCGCTACCCGGGATCACCGGCATCATGTAACCTGCACCGACAAATCGCATCAGGGCCAACGTCGTCCCTTTGCATGAAGCAACAGATACACGACGACGGGAGAGCCGATGCTGTCTGCATCCCTGCACTCCGGCCCCGAGGGCAACCAGGCCGCCGGCCCCTACGCCCTCGTTCCGGACGCGCGTCCCCAGGCCCAGGGTCTGTACGACCCGCGCAACGAGCACGACGCGTGTGGCGTCGGCTTCGTGGCCACGCTCACCGGCATCGCCGACCACAGGATCGTCGAGCAGGCGCTGACCGTACTGCGCAACCTGGAGCACCGCGGCGCCACCGGCGCCGAGCCCGACTCCGGTGACGGCGCGGGCATCCTCACCCAGATCCCGGACGCCTTCCTGCGCTCCCGGGTCGACTTCGAACTCCCCGCCGCCGGCTCCTACGCGGTCGGCATCGCCTTCCTGCCCGACGACGACGCGGCGGACGCCGCCGCCGTCGCCCGGATCGGCGCGATCGCCGCCGAGGAGGGCCTGACCGTCCTCGGCTGGCGCGACGTCCCCACCGCCCCGGAGCTGCTGGGCAGCACCGCCCGCTCGGTCATGCCGCGCTTCCGGCAGCTCTTCCTCGCGTCAGCGCCTTCGGATGAGCACAGCCTGGCGTCGGCGCCCGCCGGTGAGAGCGGCGAGCGGGCCGGGATCGAGCTGGACCGGGTCGCCTTCGTGGTGCGCAAGCGCGCCGAGCGGGAGGTCGGGGTGTACTTCCCGTCGCTGTCCGCCCGGACCCTGGTCTACAAGGGCATGCTGACGACCGGCCAGCTGGAGCCGTTCTTCCCCGACCTGTCGGACCGGCTCTACGCCTCCGCGATCGGCCTGGTGCACTCGCGGTTCTCCACCAACACCTTCCCGAGCTGGCCGCTGGCCCACCCGTACCGCTTCGTCGCGCACAACGGCGAGATCAACACGGTCAAGGGCAACCGCAACTGGATGACCGCCCGGGAGTCCCAGCTCGCCACCGACCTGATCCCCGGCGACCTGAGCCGGATCTTCCCGGTCTGCACCCCGGACCACTCCGACTCGGCGTCCTTCGACGAGGTGCTGGAGCTGCTCCACCTCGGCGGACGCTCGCTGCCGCACGCGGTGCTGATGATGATCCCGGAGGCGTGGGAGAACCACGCCACCATGGACCCGGCCCGCCGCGCGTTCTACCAGTACCACTCCAACCTGATGGAGCCCTGGGACGGCCCGGCCTGCGTCACCTTCACCGACGGAACCCGGATCGGCGCCGTCCTCGACCGCAACGGCCTGCGCCCCGCCCGGTACTGGATCACCGAGGACGGCCTGGTCGTCCTCTCCTCCGAGGTCGGCGTGCTCGACATCGAGCAGGACAAGGTCGTCAAGAAGGGCCGTCTGCAGCCCGGCCGGATGTTCCTGATCGACATCGCCGAGCACCGGATCGTCGAGGACGAGGAGATCAAGGCCTCGCTCGCCGCCGAGCACCCCTACGAGGAGTGGGTCGCCGCCGGGCAGATCCAGCTCGCCAAGCTCCCCGAGCGCGAGCACATCGCCCACACCCACGCCTCGGTGACGCGCCGTCAGCAGACCTTCGGCTACACCGAGGAGGAGCTCCGGGTCATCCTCGCGCCGATGGCCAAGTCCGGTGCCGAGGCGCTCGGTTCGATGGGCACCGACTCGCCGATCGCCGCGCTCAGCGAGAAGCCGCGGCTGCTGTTCGACTACTTCACCCAGCTGTTCGCCCAGGTCACCAACCCGCCGCTGGACGCCATCCGCGAAGAGCTGGTCACCTCGCTGCACAGCAACCTCGGCCCCGAGGGCAACCTGCTGGACGCCACCCCGGCGCACTGCCGCTCGGTCGGCATCACCTTCCCGGTGATCGACAACGACGAGCTGGCCAAGCTGATCCACGTCAACGCGGACGGCGACCAGTCCGGCCTGAAGGCCGTCACGCTCTCCGGCCTGTACAAGGTCGCCACCGGCGGTCAGGGCCTCGCCGCCCGGCTCGCCGAGATCGCCGCCGAGGCCGACGCGGCGATCGCCGACGGCGCCCGGATCATCCTGCTGTCCGACCGGCACTCGGACGCCGAGCACGCGCCGATCCCGTCGCTGCTGCTCACCTCCGCCATCCACCACCACCTGATCCGCACCAAGCAGCGCACCCAGGTGTCGCTGCTGGTCGAGGCCGGTGACGTCCGCGAGGTGCACCACGTCGCGCTGCTGATCGGCTACGGCGCCGGCGCGGTCAACCCGTACCTGGCGATGGAGTCGGTCGAGGACCTGGTCACGCAGGGGGCCCTCTCCAGTCCGCACAGCGTCAAGGGCGCGGAGCCCGAGAAGGCGATCAAGAACCTGATCAAGGCGCTCGGCAAGGGCGTGCTGAAGGTGATGTCCAAGATGGGCATCTCCACCGTCGCCTCCTACCGCGGCGCGCAGGTCTTCGAGGCGATCGGCCTGTCCCAGGAGCTGGTGAACGCCTACTTCGCGGGCACCACCACCAAGCTCGGCGGCATCGGCCTCGACGAGATCGCCAAGGAGACCGCCGCCCGGCACGCCAAGGCGTACCCGGCGTCCGGCATCTCCGCCGCGCACCGCGCGCTGGAGATCGGCGGCGAGTACCAGTGGCGCCGCGAGGGCGAGCCGCACCTGTTCGACCCGGAGACGGTGTTCCGGCTCCAGCACTCCACCCGCACCAAGCGCTACGACGTCTTCAAGCAGTACACGGACCGGGTGAACGCCCAGTCCGAGCGGCTGATGACGCTGCGCGGCCTGTTCCAGCTGGACGGCCTCGGCCGGGCCCCGATCTCCGTCGACGAGGTCGAGCCGGTCTCCGAGATCGTCAAGCGGTTCTCCACCGGCGCGATGTCCTACGGCTCCATCTCGATGGAGGCGCACGAGACCCTCGCGATCGCGATGAACCGGATCGGCGGCAAGTCGAACACCGGCGAGGGCGGCGAGGACCCGGAGCGCCTGCACGACCCGGAGCGCCGCTCGGCGATCAAGCAGGTCGCCTCCGGCCGGTTCGGCGTCACCTCCGAGTACCTGGTCAACGCCGACGACATCCAGATCAAGATGGCCCAGGGCGCCAAGCCCGGCGAGGGCGGCCAGCTGCCCGGCCACAAGGTCTACCCGTGGGTGGCGAAGACCCGGCACTCGACCCCGGGCGTCGGCCTGATCTCCCCGCCGCCGCACCACGACATCTACTCCATCGAGGATCTCGCCCAGCTGATCCACGACCTGAAGAACGCCAACCCGGACGCCCGCATCCACGTGAAGCTGGTCTCCGAGGTCGGCGTCGGCACCGTCGCCGCCGGTGTGTCGAAGGCGCACGCGGACGTCGTCCTGATCTCCGGGCACGACGGCGGCACCGGCGCCTCCCCGCTGACCTCGCTGAAGCACGCGGGCGGCCCCTGGGAGCTCGGCCTCGCCGAGACCCAGCAGACCCTGCTGCTCAACGGCCTGCGCGACCGCATCGTCGTGCAGACCGACGGCCAGCTGAAGACCGGCCGCGACGTGGTCATCGCCGCCCTGCTGGGCGCCGAGGAGTTCGGCTTCGCGACCGCCCCGCTGGTGGTCTCCGGCTGCATCATGATGCGGGTCTGCCACCTCGACACCTGCCCGGTCGGCGTCGCCACGCAGAACCCGGTGCTGCGCGAGCGCTTCACCGGCAAGCCCGAATTCGTGGTCAACTTCTTCGAGTTCATCGCCGAGGAGGTCCGCGAGATCCTCGCCGAGCTGGGCTTCCGCTCGATCGAGGAGGCCGTCGGCCACGCCGAGCACATCGACGCGCGCGCCGCGATCGACCACTGGAAGGCCGCCGGGCTCGACCTCGCCCCGCTGTTCCACGTCCCCGAACTGCCCGAGGGCGCGGCCCTGCACCGCACCGTCGAGCAGGACCACGCGCTCGACAAGGCCCTCGACAACCAGCTGATCGAGCTCGCCGAGGACGCCCTGGAGCGCGGCGACGCCGTCCGCATCCAGCTGCCGATCCGCAACGTCAACCGCACCGTCGGCACCATGCTCGGCCACCGGGTGACCAAGAAGTACCGCGGCGAGGGCCTGCCCGAAGGCACCATCGACATCACCTTCACCGGCTCGGCCGGCCAGTCGTTCGGCGCCTTCGTCCCCCGGGGCGTGACGCTGCGGCTGGAGGGCGACGCCAACGACTACGTCGGCAAGGGCCTGTCCGGCGGCGTCATCGTGGTCCGTCCCGCCCGGGACGCCGCCGCGATCGGCGCCGACGCGCAGCACCACGTGATCGCCGGCAACACCATCGGCTACGGTGCCACCGCGGGCCGGATCCACCTGCGCGGCAAGGCCGGTGAGCGTTTCGCCGTCCGCAACTCCGGTGCCACCCTGGTGGTGGAGGGCGTGGGCGACCACGGCCTGGAGTACATGACCGGCGGCCGGGTGGTCGTCCTCGGCGAGACCGGCCGCAACCTGGCGGCGGGCATGTCCGGTGGCATCGCCTACGTGCTGGACCTGCGCCCCGCCAACGTCAACAGCGGCATGGTGGGCATCGAGGCCCCCTCCGCCGCCGACCGCGAATGGCTGCGCGAGACCGTGCAGCAGCACTACGAGGAGACCGGCTCCACCGTCGCCGCCGAGCTCCTGGCCGACTGGGGCAGCGGGGTCTCCCGCTTCTCCACGATCATGCCGACCGACTACAAGGCAGTGCTCGCCGCCAAGGACGCCGCTGAGCGCGATGGCCTCTCCGAGGCCGACACCACCGCGAAGATGATGGAGGCGGCACGTGGCTGACCCCAAGGGCTTCCTGACCACGCCCAAGCAGCTGGCGGAGCGCCGTCCGGTGGACGTGCGACTGCGCGACTGGAACGAGGTCTACGTCGAGCGCAGCCTCCTTCCGATCATCAGCAAGCAGGCCGGCCGCTGCATGGACTGCGGCATCCCGTTCTGCCACAACGGCTGCCCGCTCGGGAACCTCATCCCCGAGTGGAACGACCTCGCCTACCGGGACGACTTCGTCGGCGCCATCGAGCGGCTGCACGCCACCAACAACTTCCCGGAGTTCACCGGCCGGCTGTGCCCGGCTCCGTGCGAGTCGGCGTGCGTGCTCGGCATCAACCAGGACCCGGTGACCATCAAGAACGTCGAGGTCACCATCATCGACAAGGCCTGGGACCGGGGCGGCGTCACCCCGCAGGTCCCGGAGCGGCTCTCCGGCAAGACCGTCGCCGTGGTGGGCTCCGGCCCGGCCGGCCTGGCCGCCGCCCAGCAGCTCACCCGGGCCGGGCACACCGTCGTCGTGTACGAGCGGGCCGACCGGATCGGCGGACTGCTGCGCTACGGCATCCCCGAGTTCAAGATGGAGAAGCGCCACATCAACCGCCGCATCGAGCAGATGCGCGCGGAAGGCACCCGCTTCCGCACCGGCGTCGAGGTCGGCGTCGACCTCACCGGGCAGGACCTGCGTTCGCGCTTCGACGCCGTCGTGATCGCGGCCGGCGCCACCACCGCGCGTGATCTGCCCGTCCCCGGACGGGAGTTGAACGGCATCCACCAGGCGATGGAGTACCTGCCGCTGGCCAACAAGGTCCAGGAGGGCGACTACGTCGACTCCCCGATCTCGGCCAGGGGCAAGCACGTCGTCGTCATCGGCGGCGGCGACACCGGCGCCGACTGCGTCGGCACCGCGCACCGTCAGGGCGCGGCCTCCGTCACCCAGTTGGAGATCATGCCGCGACCGTCGGACGCGCGTCCGGCCGGGCAGCCGTGGCCGACCATGCCGATGACGTACAAGGTCACCTCGGCGCACGAGGAGGGCGGGGAGCGGGTCTATTCGGTCTCCACCACGCACTTCGCGGGCGACGAGGACGGGAACGTGCAGGAGCTGCACCTCGTCGAGGTCGCTTTCAAGGACGGCAAGTTCGAGCCGGTGCCGGGCAGCGAGAAGGCGATCCCCGCCCAACTGGTCACCCTGGCCATGGGCTTCACCGGGACGGACGTCAAGAACGGTCTCGTGGAGCAGCTCGGCGTCGAGCTCGACCCGCGCGGGAACGTCGCCCGGGACGGCAAGTTCGGCACCAACGTCCCCGGGGTGTACGTTTGCGGTGACGCCGGTCGCGGTCAGTCGTTGATCGTCTGGGCGATCGCGGAGGGCCGTTCGGCCGCTGCGGCGGTCGACACGTACCTGGGTGGCAAGACACCGCTCCCCGCCCCGATCAAGCCGACCGACCGTCCCCTGGTGGTCTGACCACCACCCCACAGACGCCAGCCCCCCTCGCGGGGGGTACGGCCGACAAACACCGACCCGCCAGAGCCGCCGGGATCCGGTCGACGCCTGCCCCTTTCCCCGACCAGGTTGAGGGCAGGCGTCGTTGTTTGTGGAGTCCGGCGTTCAGCCCTGCGGCACGCGGTCCAGGAAGCCGACCACGCTCGCGACGCGGCCGTCCTCGGTGGCGGTGAGGACGTCGAAGCCGATGACCAGGGGCTCGTCCGTGCCCTCGGGGGCGAGGTGCCAGGTGAAGCGGGCGACGTTGTGGTGGGCGTCGACGGGGCCGGCGAGGCGGAAGGCGAGGCCGGGGAACTGGGACTGGACGGCGGCGAGGGTGGAGTCGAACTCGTCGTGGCCGCGGGTGGCGACCAGCGGGTCGGTGTAGGTGCCGTCGGTGGCCCAGGCGTCCTCGACGAGCTTGCGGCGGGCGGTCGGGTCGGTCTCGTTCCAGGCGGCGATGTAGCGCTCGGTGAGGTTCTGCAGGTCCATGGCGGGCTCCGTTTCGGTGTGGTTCTCCTTGCAGGACAAGAAGTTACGGAGAGCGCGGGAACGGGGAATCAGTCACGCATAGGTAGGGTGCGGGGCATGCTGCTGTACGGGCGGGGGGCGGAGCAGTCGGCGGTGGGCCGGCTGCTGGCGGAGGCGGGCGCGGGCCGGGCCGGGGTGCTGGTGCTGCGCGGGGAGCCGGGGATCGGCAAGAGCGTGCTGCTGGCCGAGGCGGCCGACGGCGCGCAGGGGCGGGTGCTGCGGGCGACGGGTGTGGAGTCGGAGGCCCGGTTGCCGTACGCGGCGCTGAGTCAGCTGCTGGCCCCGGTGCTGGACCGGGTGCCGGAGCTGCCCGGGCCCCAGCGGGCTGCGCTGGAGCGGGTGTTGGGGCTGTCGGACGGCCCGGCGGGGGACCGGCTGCTGGTGGGGCTGGCGGTGCTGACGCTGCTGGGTGATCTCGCCGAGCAGGGGCCGCTGCTGTGCCTGGTGGACGACGTGCAGTGGGTGGACCGGGAGTCCGTGGCGGCGTTGCAGGTCGCGGCCCGCCGGCTGGGTGCGGAGGCGGTGGCGCTGCTGCTGGCGACCCGGACGGACGGCCCGGAGCTGCCGGGGCTGCCCGAGGTGCGGGTGGAGCCGCTGAGCGAGCAGGCCGCCGTCGAGCTGCTGGCCGCCGTCGCGCCCGAACTCGCCGACACCGAGACGGTGTTGAAGGCGGCACAGGGCAACCCCCTGGCGCTGCTGGAGCTTTCGGCGGGCGAGGTCGCCGGCGTGCTGCCCCCGGCGGGGCGGCTGCGGCTGACGTACCACGGGCAGGTGAGCCGGCTGCCCGGCGGGACCCAACGGTGGCTGCTGCTGGCGGCGTTGGAGGAGTCCGGTTCGCTGGAGGTGGTGCTGCGCGCGGCGGCCGAGTGCGGACTGACCGTGGCGGACCTCGCACCCGCCGAGCAACAGGGGCTGGTGCGGGTCGAGTTGGGCGCCGACCGGGTGACCTTCCGGCATCCGGTGCTGCGTTCGGCGCTGATCGACCGGGCCCCGCTGGTGGACCGGCTGGCCGCGCACACCGCGCTGGCGCAGGCGTACGGCGAGCGTGCGCCGCTGTGCCGGGCCTGGCACCTGGCCCTCGCCGCGACCGGCCGGGACGCGGCGGTGGCGGAGGAGTTGGCGTCGGCGGCGGCCGGCGCGGCCTGGCGCGGCGGCCACCTGGGCGCGTCGGCGGCGTACGAGCGGGCCGCGCGGCTGAGCCCGGACCCGTCGCGGGCACGGGAGTTGACGGTGGAGGCGGTGGAGGCCGCGCTGGAGGCGGGCGAACTCGGCCGGGCCGAGGCGCTGGCGGCCGCGGCGGACGTCCCCGGGCTGGACGCGGTGACCCGGGCGCACCTGCTGTTCGCCCGCGGGGTGGCCGAGTTCTGGCGCGGCGAGCACCGCTCCGCGCACCTGCGGCTGACGGAGGCGGCGGCGCTGGCGGCGCAGTTCGCGCCCGGCCCGGCGGCCCGGGTGCTGGTGCAGGCGGTGCACGCGGCCTGGTACCTGGACGCCGACTCGGTCCGCGGCACGCTCACGGCGCTCGACGACCTCGTCCTTCCGGCGGGCGACCCGCTGGCGCCGGTGGCGCGCTACCTGGCCCGGGCGCTGGGCGACGCGCCGGACGCGCCGGACGTGCCGGACGCGCCGGACGCGCCGACCCCGGCGGAGACCGAACGGGCGGCGCGGGCCGCCGGGGCGGTGGCACCGGTGGACCTGGCACTGGTGTGCGGGGCCGCGCTGAGCGCCGGGCAGGACGAGGAGGTGCTCGACCTGGCGGGCCGGCTGGTCCGGGAGGCCCGGGAGGGCGGCCTGTTCGGGACACTGCCGACGCTGCTGTTCTTCCTGGCCGAGGCCGAGCTGTTCACCGGCCGTCCGGGCACCGCCGACGAGCACGCCGGGGAGGCGCTGCGGCTCGCCGAGGACTGTGGGCAGCCGCAGTGGACCGGGCAGACGCACGGCTTCCTGGCGTACCTGGCGGCGGCCCGCGGCGAGGACGCGCGGTGCCGGGAGCAGGCGGGGCTGGCGCGGGCCCGGGGCGCGTCCGGGGTGCGGTGGGCGCAGTGGGCGCTCGGCGTGCTGGAGCTGGGCGCGGGCCGGGCCGAGGACGCCTGGGCGCAGCTGGCGGCGCTGACCGGCGGCGGGCACAACTTCCACGTGTCGGCGACCCGTTCGGTGCCGGACCTGGTGGAGGCCGCGGTACGGCTGCGCCGGCCCGAGGAGGTCGCCGAGCCGCTGGCCCGGTTCGAACGCTGGGCGGAGCGCGGCGGCCGGCCGTGGGCACGGGCGCTGGTGCACCGCTGCCACGCGCTGCTGGCGCCCGACGAGTGGGCGGAGGACCTCTACCTGGCGGCGCTGGCCCGGCACGCCGAGCAGCCGCGTCCGTGGGAGCAGGCCCGCACCGAACTGCTGTACGGCGAGTGGCTGCGCCGCAACCGGCGCAAGGCCGAGGCCCGGGTGCCGCTGCGGTCGGCCGAGCAGACGCTGCGGCAGCTCGGCGCGCTGCCGTGGGCGGAGCGGGCCCGGCTGGAGCTGGACGCCACCGGCGCGCCCGCCACCGGCGGCCCGGTCAAGGCGGTGGCGGGCCTGACCCCGCAGGAGTCGCAGATCGTCCGGCTGGCCGCGCAGGGCCTGTCCAACCGGGACATCGCCGCGCAGCTGTTCCTCAGCGCCCGCACCGTCGGCCACCACCTGTACAAGGCGTACCCGAAGCTCGGGGTGAGTTCGCGCACCGATCTTGCGGAGGTGTTGCCCGCGCTGTCCTGAGCGGCGGCGGAGCAGCACAACTGTGCAACGTCCGTGGCCAAATGCCGGAAGCCCCTCGCGGAGTGTCGTCGCGCAGTGGCAGACTGCATCCCACAGGGTCCAACTGTCGGTTCGGCGCGGAGGTTTGCATGACGGGCCTGCAGACGGGCAGCGGCGCGACCGCGCGTCGCATCCAGCTGGGCGCCCAGTTGCGGCGCCTGCGCGAGGCCCGCGGCGTGACCCGGGAGGACGCGGGCTACTCGATCCGCGCCTCCGAGTCGAAGATCAGCCGGATGGAACTCGGCCGCGTCGGCTTCAAACAGCGCGACGTGGCGGACCTGCTGACGCTGTACGGCGTCGAGGACGAGCACTCCCGGGCGGCGCTGCTCGGCCTGGTCGGCGAGACCAACGCCCCGGCCTGGTGGCACGGCTACGGGGACGTCATCCCGGGCTGGTTCCAGACGTACCTCAACCTGGAGGACGCGGCGAACCTGGTGCGCAGCTACGAGGTGCAGTTCGTGCCCGGGCTGCTGCAGACCCCGGAGTACGTGCACGCCGTGATGCGGGCGGGCAGTCCCGGCGTGCCGGACGAGGAGATCGTCCGCCGGGCGGCCGTCCGGCTGCGCCGCCAGGAGCGCTACCTCGCGGCCGACACCACCGCCCGGCTGGAGCTGATCGTCGACGAGACGGCGCTGCGCCGGCCGTGCGGCGGGCCCGAGGTGATGTGCGGTCAGCTGGAGCGGCTGGCCGAGCTGTCGCTGCGGGAGACCATCGGCCTGCGCGTGCTGCCGCTGGGCATGGGCGCGCTGGCCGCGGACAGCGGGGCGTTCACCGTGCTGTGCTTCCCGGAGCCGGACCTCGTGGACGTGGTGTACGTCGAGCAGTTCACCACCGCGCTGTACCTGGACAAGCCGAGCGAGGTCTCCGAGTACACGGCCGCGCTGGACCGGGTGTCGGCGGCGGCGCTGTCCGAGGAAGAGACCAGGTCGCTTCTCGTAGAGATCCTCCAAGAGAGCTGACCCCCAATTAGGATGATGATCCGTCAGTAGGTGATCGTTAGCGCCGAAAGGGATCTGATGTCCTTGATCGCGGAACTCGCCCAGCAGTACATCGACGGCCAGTGGCGGCCGGGAACAGGCTCCTGGGACATCGTGGACCTCGATCCCTTCACCGGGGAGAAGCTGGCCTCCTTCACGGTCGCCACCGCCGAGGAGATCGACCAGGCCTACCGCGCCGCCGAGCGGGCCCAGCCCGCGTGGGCCGCCACCAGCGCCTACGAACGCCGGCTGGTGTTCGAACGGGCCCTGCAGGTGGTGGAGGCCCGCGAGGCGGAGATCCTCGAGGTGATGACCGTCGAACTCGGCGGCACCCTGATGAAGTCCGCCTTCGAACTCTCCCTGGTCAAGGACATGCTGCGGGAGGCCATGTCGGTGGCGCTGCGCGCCGAGGGCCGGATCCTGCCCTCGCCGGTGCCCGGCAAGGAGAACCGCCTCTACCGGCTGCCGGTCGGCGTGGTCGGCGTGATCAGTCCGTTCAACGCCCCCGTCTTCCTCTCCCTGAAGGCCGTCGCGCCCGCGCTCGCGCTCGGCAACGCGGTCGTCCTCAAGCCGCACCAGGACGCGCCGGTGGCCGGCGGCACCCTGATCGCCAAGATCTTCGAGGAGGCCGGGCTGCCCGCCGGCGTGCTCAACGTCGTCCTCACCGACATCGCCGAGATCGGCGACGCGTTCATCGAGCACCCGGTGCCCAAGGTGATCGCCTTCACCGGCTCGGACAGCGTCGGGCGGCACGTCGCCACCGTCGCGGCGAGCCGCCTGAAGCGGACGGTGCTCGAACTCGGCGGCAACAGCGCGCTGGTGGTGCTCGACGACGCGGACGTCGACTACGCGGTGGACGCCGCGGTGGCCAGCCGCTTCGTCCACCAGGGGCAGATCTGCATGGCCGCCAACCGCATCCTGGTGGACCGGTCGCTGTTCGCCGAGTTCAGCGAGAAGTTCACCGCGAAGGTCGCCTCGCTGCGGGCCGGCGACCCCGGCGACCCCGCCACCCAGCTCGGACCGCTCATCAACACCGCGCAGGCGGAGTCCGTCACGACGGAGGTCGACGCCGCGATAGCGGGCGGCGCCCGGGCGCTGCTGCACGGCGCGACCGTCGGCACCCTGGTGAAGCCGACGGTCCTCACGGACATTCCGGCCGACGCCCCGATCCTGCAGCGGGAGATCTTCGGGCCGGTCGCGCTGCTGATCCCGTTCGACGGCGAGGACGAGGCCGCCCGGATCGCCAACGACACGCCCTTCGGCCTGTCCGGCGCGGTGCACACCGCCGACATCGAGCGGGGTGTGCGGTTCGCGCAGCGGATCGACACCGGCATGATCCACGTCAACGACGGGACGATCGCGGACGAGCCGATCGTGCCGTTCGGCGGGCAGAAGAGCTCGGGGCTCGGGCGGCTCAACGGGGACACGAGTGTGGACGCGTTCACCACGGTGAAGTGGATCTCGATCCAGCACGGGCGTTCGCGCTTCCCGTTCTAGGACGGACGCAGGCCCGACCGCAAGGCCGCGATCACGTGCAGGTCGTCGTCCTGCGTCGCGACCTTGCGGTCGGGTGCCTTCCGCTTCGCGCAGTTCTCCCCCGGCCCTGGCGGGTGAGGTGGAACGCCTCCAGCTCGGTGCCGTACCAGCGGTCGGTGCGGCCGAGCGGCGTCATGCCCAGGCGGTGGCAGACCGCCGTCGAGCGAGTGTTGTCCGGGCGGACGACGGCGTAGAGCTCGGTGAGTCCGTCGGCGAATGCGCGGTCGCGGATCGCGGCCGCGGCCTCCGTCGCGTAGCCGTGGCCCCAGCTGTCCGGGTGGAAGTGCCAGCCGATCTCGATCTCGCCGTTGCCGTCCGGTATCGGGATCAGCAGCAGCGTCCCGGCGATCACGCCGGTCTCGCGGACCTCGACCGCCCATACGCCGTACCGGCCGTCCGCGGTGCAGCGGGAGTGGAAGCGGGCGATGATCTCGTCCGCCTCGGCCGGTTCGGCGAGGGCGCGGGGCTCGCGACCGAGCCAACGGGCCACCTCCCACTGGGAGTACAGGTCGAAGGCGCGGTCGCGGTCGGCGGGTTCCCAGGGGCGCAGCACGAGGCGTTCGGTGGTCAGCATCCGGCCAGGCTATCGGGCTGCTCCGGTCTCGTTCCGGGGATCAGCCCCTGTCGCGCGGGGACTGCGGGAGCCCGTCGTCGAGGCCGAGGACGGCGCGGGTGCCGAGGGGCCGGGAGAGGCGGAACTCGACCGGGATGTGGCCCAGCGAGGCGGGGCAGGCACCGCCCCCGGGGTGGCGCGGGGCGATGCGGCCGATCAGGACGACGGCCTGGTCGGTCTCGTGGACCTCGCCGGGCTGGGCGGAGTCGCAACTGCCCTGCGGGACGGTGGCGGTGAGGACCAGGCCGTCGGCGGAGACGGAGACCAGGGTGCTGCCGCCGCTGCCGGCGAGCGGGCCGGGGCCGGGGATGGGCGGGTGTTCGGCCTGGGTGAGCACGGCGGGGTAGCGGAACGGCTGGTCGTAGCCCTCGATGGTGAACTCCCAGACGGGGATGGTGGCTCGGCCCCTGCTGGTGGTGACGGTGGTGGTGCCGGGCTGGGCGGCGGTGATGGACAGCCGGCTGTCGCCGCACTGGCCGCGGCAGGGGTCTTTGCGGCCGCTCAGCCAGCTGAGGACGTCCTGCGCGGAACGTTGCGGGAGGGTCAGCCGGGAGCCGTCCGCGAACTGCACCTCGGCGATGCCGGAGACGGACACCGGCAGCGTGGTCTTCAGGTCGAAGTGGCCGGCCTCGTAGGCTGCCTTGTCGGGGCCGCTGTGGAACACCCCCTGGGGCAGCCACTCGGTGGTGTCCTCGGTGGGGTAGTAGCCGTGCGTCCAGGTCTGTTGGGCGGCCGACCCGGGCCAGGCGGCCGTCACCTCGGCGGCGCGCCGGGCGGCGTCGCCGGTGGCGGGACGCACCTCGGGGCCGGCCGTGATCAGCGTCGGCCAGGGCTCCGCGCCCGATCCTCCCGGAGTGCTCGTGCACCCGGTCAGCAGCAGGGCCGCCGTCACCGTCGCCGCTGCCATGGCGATTCGTCCGCGCATGTCTGTCGTCCCCCTCAACATCCGTTCCACGGTCGCGAGTTGGACGGTCCGGACAGCCGTCCGGTTCCAGCGGCCGTCCGGATGCGATCCGAACGGCCCCTGGAGCGGCGGGGGTCAGAAGACCGGGACGCCGGCCCGGACCAGGCGCCAGGCGGACTGGCCGTAGAAGTCGGCCGGGTCGATGACGCCCTTGGCCTTGACCCAGGCGATCATGGTGTTGCGGATCTCGTCGGAGTTCGCCCACAGCTGCTGGGACTTGGCGACGTGCGGGAAGTTGCCGCCGCCGTTGGCGCGGTAGTTGTTGACGGCGAGGACGAACTGCGCGGTCGGGTCGACCGGCTTGCCCTGGTAGGACAGGTTGACGATGCGGCTGCCGACCGGCTGCGCGATGTCGATGTCGTAGCTGACGCCGTACAGGGAGTCGTAGTTGTAGTCGGGGGTGTTGTTGGCCTGGTTGGTGAGGGTGTCCAGGTTGATGGGCGCGCCGGGGGCGACCTGGGCGTAGTACTTGGCGGAGTACTCCAGGTAGTCCTTGATCTGGGCACCCGTCAGGAGGCGGGCCTCCAGGGTGTTCTCGTAGATGTACAGGCCGGCCGCGTCGCGCAGCTTGACCTCGCCGGCCGGGATGACGGCGGTGCGGTTGAACGGCGCGGCCTGGGCGATCACCGGCAGGTTCGCGTACTGGCCGCCGGCCAGCGCGTCGCGCACGGCGTCGGCCTGGATGCGGCCGATCAGGTCGATGATCGGGGTGTCCTTGAACCGGGACTCGGCGATGGAGAGGCTCTCCTTGCAGGTGCCGATGACCTGGTTGACGTAGGCGACGACCTTCTTGTGCTGGGCGTCGACCAGCTTGACGATCTTCGGGTCCTCGGCGACGGCGTTGGAGTTCAGCAGGCGCGAGGTGACGCCGGTGACGGTCCACTGGCCGCGGGCGAACTCGACCTCGAAGTCGAAGCAGGTCAGGCGCTCGCCCCAGCACAGCGGCTCGGACAGCACGACGGTCTTGCCGGTCTTGGTGTTGACGACGTCGCGCTGGACCACCTCCTTGTGGGCGTGGCCGATCAGCACCGCGTCGATGCCGGGGACGGTGGCGGCCATGGTGACGCCCGCGTTCTCGGCGTACGGCAGCTGGTCGCCCCAGGAGGACGGGTCGTCGGCGCCGGTGTGCGCGGAGACGACGACGACGTCGGCGCCGGCGGCGCGCAGCTTCGGCACCCACTTGGCGGCGACCTCGGGGATGCCCGGGAAGGTCAGCTTGCCCTGGACGTTGGCCTTGTCCCAGATGGCGATGCCGGGGTTGGTGAGGCCGAGGACGCCGACCCGGAGGGGCCGGCCGTGGCCGAGGTGCAGCTCGCGGATGACGTACGGCGGGAAGGCGGGCTTCTCGTTCTTGGCGTCCAGCGCGTTGGCGCCGAGCAGCGGGAAGTCCAGCTGGTCCTGGTAGGCGCGCAGCAGCGGGATGCCGTAGTTGAACTCGTGGTTGCCGAGCGCGGCGGCGTCGTAGCCGATGGCGTTCATCGCGGCGGCCATCGGGTGGCGCGGGGCCTTCTTGCCGGTGATCGGCTCGACCCGGGCGTAGTAGTAGGACAGCTGGGTGCCCTGGATGGTGTCGCCGGCGTCGATGAGCAGGGTGTGGCCGCGGCCCTTCTCCTTGCGGACCTGCTCGACCAGGGTGGAGATCTTCGCCAGGCCGACGTCGTTGTGGGCCTTGTCGTCGTACTCGGAGTCGGTGAAGTACTCCCAGTTGAAGACGTGGCCGTGCAGGTCGGTGGTGCCCATCACGGTGAAGCTCGCCTTGAACGGGACGGGGCCCCGACCGCGGGACTCGTCCTGGTTCTGGTCCGCCGCGGCGGCGGGGGTGGCCGTGGCGGCGGTCAGGCCGCCGGCCAGGGCGGCGCCGGCCGCGGTGGCGGCGGAGCGGGTGACGAAGTCACGGCGGTTCAGGGACATCAAGACTCCAAGTCGGGCGTACGGGCCGTCAGGCGGGCACGGCGGAGGGGCGGCTGACACCCCGCCACCCGCCGCGACGCGCGTAGAAAACGCGTGTGGCAGTCTGCCCTCTTCTCGGCCTCCGTACCAGCCCCGAGAGCTGTCCAACAGGTGAGATCTGGGCAACTCTCCCGTGACAGTGGCCCGGCGGACCGCACAGCCGTGCGTCAATCGGGGGCGGTCGCGCTCACCCCGTACCCCACCGTCCCGACTGTGTCGGTCCGTTCATCAAATCTTTCGCCAACTGCCATGGGACGACTGGCCGGAAGCGTGCTGTTACGGCCCGGTAATACCTAGGCTTGCTAGGTATGCGCCGAGCAAAAATCGTTTGTACTCTCGGGCCTGCCGCGGACTCGTACGACCAGATCAAGGCCCTGGTCGACGCCGGTATGGACATCGCCCGAATGAACCTCAGCCACGGCTCCCACGCGGAGCACGAGGAGCGTTACCACCGGGTCCGCAAGGCCTCGGACGAGACAGGCCGCAGCGTCGGGGTGCTTGCCGACCTGCAGGGCCCGAAGATCCGGCTGAGCACCTTCGCCGACGGCCCCGTGCTGCTGGAACGCGGCGACGAGTTCACCATCACCACCGACGACGTCCCGGGCGACCGGGAGATCTGCGGCACCACCTACCGGGGGCTGGCCGCGGACGTGTCGCGCGGGGAGCGGATTCTGGTCGACGACGGCCGGGTCTGCCTGGAGGTCACCCATGTCGAGGGACCCCGGGTGCACTGCATCGTCATCGAAGGCGGCCTGGTCTCCGACCACAAGGGCCTCAACCTGCCCGGAGTCGCCGTCTCCGTGCCCGCGCTCTCCGACAAGGACGTCGAAGACCTGCGCTGGGCGCTGCGGACCGGCGCCGACCTGATCGCGCTGTCGTTCGTGCGCAGCGGGAAGGACGTCGAGGAGGTGCACCGGATCATGGCCGAGGAAGGCCGTCGGATTCCGGTCATCGCCAAGATCGAGAAGCCGCAGGCGGTGGAGAACCTGGACTCCATCGTGGACGCCTTCGACGGACTGATGGTCGCCCGCGGCGACCTGGGCGTCGAACTCCCGCTGGAGCAGGTGCCGATCGTCCAGAAGCGGGCGATCAAGCTGGCCAGGCGGAACGCCAAACCGGTGATCGTCGCCACCCAGATGCTGGACTCGATGATCAACGCCTCCCGGCCGACCCGCGCCGAGGCGTCCGACGTGGCCAACGCGGTGTTCGACGGCACCGACGCGGTGATGCTGTCCGGCGAGACCTCGGTCGGCAAGTACCCGGTGGAGACGGTCCGGACGATGGCCCGGATCGTCGAGGCCGCCGAGACCGAGATCCTGACGGGCGGGCTGCCGCCGCTCACCGAGAAGAGCAAGCCCCGCACCCAGGGCGGCGCGGTGGCCCGGGCCGCCGCCGAGATCGGCGACTTCCTGGACGCCAAGTACCTGATCGCGTTCACCCAGAGCGGCGACACCGCCCGCCGACTGACCCGCTACCGCTCGCCGATCCCGGTCCTGGCGTTCACCTACGAGCCCGCCGTGCGCAGCCGGTTGGCGCTGACCTGGGGCGTGGAGACGTTCCTCGGCCCGTTCGTCACCACCACCGACGAGATGGTCGCCCAGGTCGACGCCCAGCTGCTGAGCCTCGGCCGCTGCAAGCGCGGCGACATCGTGGTGATCACCGCCGGCTCCCCGCCCGGACTGGCCGGCTCCACCAACCTGGTGCGGGTGCACCACGTCGGCGAGCTGGACAACTGACCCCCGAAGGGCCGCCCGTCGGTACGGGCGGCCCTTCGTGTCACACCGTCAGGACGATCTTGCCGCGCAGGTGGCCGTGCTCGCTGAGCCGGTGCGCCTCGGCGGCGTCCGCGAGCGGCAGCACCCGGTGGATCGGCAGCACCAGGGCGCCCGCCTCGTGCAGCGCCAGCGCGGCCGCGAACGCCCGCGGGTGGTACGGCTCGGCCTCGGCGCCGCCGGTGAAGCGGACGCCGTGCTGCTCGGCCGCCATCGGCGAGGTGATGGTCAGCACCCGGTCCGCGCTGCCGGTCAGTTCGATCGACACCGGCACCTCGTCGGCCTTCCCGGCCGCGTCCAGCGCCCGGTCCACCCCGCCCGGGGCGGCCGCCCGCACCCGCTCGGCCAGGCCCTCGCCGTACGCCACCGGGATCGCGCCCAGCTCCCGCAGGTACGCGTGGTTGGCCTCGCTCGCGGTGCCCACCACGGTGATCCCGCGGGCCCGGGCGAACTGCAGCAGCAGCGTGCCGACACCGCCGGCCGCGCCGTGCACCAGCAGCGTCTCGCCCGGCTGCACGCCGAGCACACCGAGGATCCGCTCGGAGGTCTCCGCGGCCACCGGCAGCGCCGCCGCCTCCGCCCAGCTCAGCGAGGCCGGCTTGCGGGCCAGCAACTCGGCGTCCACCAGGGCGTGTTCGGCGTACCCGCCGCCCATCACCGCACCGAACACCTCGTCCCCGACCGCGAACCCGGTCACCTCGGCGCCGACCGCCTCCACCGTGCCCGCCACCTCGTAGCCCGGCACCGACGGGAAGACGACGGGGAAGAAGCCGTCCAGCGCGCCGCTGCGCACCTTGTGGTCCAGCGGGTTGACGCCCACCGCGCGGACCGCGACCCGCACCTGCCGGGGCCCCGGCTCGGGCAGGTCCAGGTCGATCGGGCCCAGCACGTCCGGGTCGCCGTAGTGCGCGAAAGCAATGGCCTTGGTCATGGCAATGTCCTTGGGTTCATGAGGAGTTGCTTCGTTCCGACGTGTTCCATCCTGCGCCCCGGGCGGCTGCCGCCCGGCCAGCCTTTCGGACAGTTCGACCTGGCCGAAAAGCCAGGGCCGTCGTGCGGCGCCCGAACTAGGCTGACGGGTATGGACGAGACCGCCCCCTGGGCCCGCCCGCAGGACGCACTGGCCCGCGTCGTCGAGGTGCTGCGCGAACCCCGCCCCGGCCTGCTGGCGCGGCTGTCCGAGGTGCTCGAACCGCTGGTCCCGCACGTCGCGGCCGCCCAGCTCAGCGGCGTCTGCGCGTACTCGCCGGCGCACACCGTCGGGCCGGCGGAGTTCGCCGACGCCTTCGGCAGTCTGGTGATCTCCCGGCTCGGCGAGCGCGCCCTGACCGAGGCGGGGCCCGGCCGGCCGTGGCAAGGGGTCGCCGAACTCGCCGGGCAGGAGCGGCCGTTGGTGGTCGTCACCACCACGCCCGGGGCCGGGAAGGGCGCCGTCCTGGTGCTGGTCCGGCCGGACGCGGAGCCGCTCGCGGCGGACGCACCGGAGATCCTGCAACAGCTGTGGGACCTGATCGTCGCCCACTCCGAACACCGCGCCACCGACGCCGCCCCCGCCCAGACCGCCGTCTCCCGGGTCTCCGCCAACGCCCGCGCCTGGGCCATCGCCAAATCCGCCGGGGCCCACAGCGCCGCGCTCACCGCCATCCTCGCCCCGCTGCGCTCCGCCGACCTGGACGACGCCGCCGCCCGCCGCGCCGCCACCGAACTCGCCGTCACCGCCCTGCTCGACGTGCGCCGCTCCGCCGACCTGGACCGCACCCTCAGCGAGGAACCCGCCGACGCCGCGTTCGCCCGGCTGGTCCGCGAACTGCGCCCGCTGCTGCGCCACACCCGGATCCGCCTCGACGTCGCACCGCCGGCCGACGCCGCCCGCTCCGTCCCCGCCGACCTGGCGCACACCGCGCGGGACGCCGTCCGGGCCGCCGTGCTGGTGATGCTCGACCAGGAGAAGCCCGGGCGGCTGCACGTCGGTTGGCAGTTCACGCAGGCCCTCGCGGGGCATGGCGAAGTGCTGCGCGCGGTGGTGCGCGGCGACGGCCTCGGCGTGCTGGCGGCCGACGCGCTGGGCGTGCACCGCACCGCGGAGCGGATCGCCGCGCTGGGCGGCCGCAGCACCGTCGAGGCCGTCCCCGGCTGGGGCGCCACCGTCACCGTGGACCTGCCGCTGGCCCTGCCCGAACCCGCCGCGGCCGGCGGCCCGCTGGACGGCCTTCAGGCCCGCGAACTGGAAGTCCTCGACGAGCTCGCCCGGGGCCGCCGCAACCGGGACATCGCCGCCGCGCTGCACATCAGCGAGTCCACGGTGAAGTTCCACGTCGCCAACATCCTGGCCAAGCTCGGCGTCGCCTCCCGCGGCGAGGCCGCCGCCGTCGCCCACCGGGCGGGGCTGCCCGGCGGACTGCGCCTGGCGTCCTGAGCCGGCCGCGGCCGCCGTCCCAATCGGTGAGACGGCCGCTGCCGGAGACGGCGACGCCGCCGTGGTGATGGTCACCGCGGCGGCGCGCACCCAAGGTCGGCGACCTTGGAATTGAAGGAGAAGTGCCCCGAGTGGGATTCGAACCCACACCGGACGGTGTTTGAGACCGTTGCCTCTGCCGATTGGGCTATCGGGGCCCAGCGGTTCGAAGGTCAAACCCCCCACCGTGGTGAACCAAACATACCGTGTCTGGGTAGGCTCGTGCATGCAGCACCCCGCCGGACCGAGGAGCCCCGTGAGCACCGCCGACGAGCAGGCCCAGCCGCTTGACACCGACTCGCCCCAGATCACCCGAATCGTCATCGCCGAGGACGAGGCACTGATCCGCCTCGATCTCAAGGAGATGCTGGAGGAGGAGGGCTACACCGTCGTCGGTGAGGCCGGTGACGGCGAGACGGCGGTCCGGCTGGTCGAGGAGCTCAAGCCCGACCTGGCCATTCTGGACGTCAAAATGCCGGTGCTGGACGGCCTGTCCGCCGCCGAGCGGATCCACGAGCAGCACCTCGCCCCGGTGCTGATGCTCACCGCCTTCTCGCAGCGCGAGCTGGTCGACCGGGCCCGCGACGCCGGCGCGATGGCGTACATCGTCAAGCCGTTCAGCAAGAGCGACCTGGTGCCGGCGATCGAGATGGCGGTCTCCCGCTACACCGAGATGCGCACCCTGGAGGAGGAGATCGCGGACCTCTCGCAGCGCCTGGAGACCCGCAAGCTGGTCGACCGGGCGAAGAGCGTGCTGCAGACCAAGTTCGGGCTGAACGAGCCCGCCTCGTTCCGCTGGATCCAGAAGACCTCGATGGACCGCCGGATGACCATGGCCGCCGTCGCCGAGGCCGTGATCGAGGAGGGCGCCGCCCAGGACCGCAAGAAGGCGGAGACGGCGGAGAGTTGACCGCGCACACGAGTGCCCCCGTCGGATTCCCGGCGGGGGCACTCGCGGTGGTGACGTACCGTCAGTCCTCGCCCAGGTAGGCGCGGCGCACCGTGTCGTCGCGCAGCAGCTCCGCGCCGGTGCCGGAGAGGGTGATCTCGCCGGTGGTCATCACGTACGCGCGCTCCGACAGCGACAGCGCGGCCTGCGCGTTCTGCTCCACCAGCAGGATGGTGGTGCCCGAGGCACGCAGCTCGACGATGGTCGCCATGATCTTCTGCATCATCAGCGGCGACAGGCCCATCGACGGCTCGTCCAGCATCAGCAGCTTCGGACGGGACATCAGCGCCCGGCCCATCGCCAGCATCTGCTGCTCGCCGCCGGACAGCGTGCCCGCGGCCTGCTTGCGGCGCTCGGCGAGGATCGGGAACAGCGTGCAGGCCCGCTCCACGTCCTGTGCGATGCCCGCCTGGTCGCGGCGCAGGAACGCGCCCAGCAGCAGGTTCTCCTCGATGGTCATCCGGGGGAAGATGTGCCGGCCCTCGGGCGAGTGCGCCAGGCCCAGCGCGACGATCTTGTGCGCGGGCACCGTGTCGATCGCCGAGCCCTCGAAGAGGATCTTGCCCGCGGTCGGCCGGAGCAGCCCGGAGAGCGCGCGCAGGGTGGTGGTCTTGCCCGCGCCGTTGGTGCCGATCAGGGTGGTGACCTCGCCCTGTTCGACGGTGAAGCTGATGCCCTTGACGGCCTCGATCTTGCCGTAGGCGACGCGAAGGTCCTCGACCTCCAGCAGAGCGGTCACTGGTCGGCCTCCGTTGCGGTGGTGGTTCCTTCGAGCGGCTCGCCCAGGTACGCGGCGACGACCCGCTCGTCGTTCTGGACGGTCTCCCGGTCGCCCTCGACGATCTTCTGGCCCTGCACCAGCACGGCGGTGCGGTCGCACAGGTTGAAGATGAACTTCATGTCGTGCTCGATCACCAGCACCGCGATCCCGAGGTCCCGGATCGCGAACACCAGCTCCTCGGCGGCCCGGGTCTCCTGCGGGTTCATGCCCGCGGTCGGCTCGTCGAGCAGCAGCAGGCCGGGCTCGGAGGCCAGCGCCCGGGCGATCTCCAGCTTGCGCTGCTCGCCGTAGGGCAGGTTGCGGGCCAGGTGCTCGGACTTCGCGGCCAGGCCGCAGAACTCCAGCAGCTCCATGGCCCGTTCGCGGCTCTCCTGCTCGGCCCGCCGGTAGCCGGGGCCGCGCAGGATCGCCGAGAACAGGCCCTCCTTGGTGCGGGTGTGCCGGCCCACCAGGACGTTCTCCAGCACCGTCATGTTGGAGAACAGCCGGATGTTCTGGAAGGTCCGGGCGATGCCGGCCTCGGTGACCAGGTGCGGCTTGGGCGGCAGCACCCGGCCCTTGTACGTGACGGTGCCCTCGGTCGGGACGTACAGCCCGGTCAGGCAGTTGAAGAAGGTGGTCTTGCCGGCGCCGTTCGGGCCGATCAGACCGACGATCTCGCCCTGCCGGACCGTCAGGTCCACCTGGTTGACGGCGGTCAGGCCGCCGAAGCGCATGACCACGCCGGAGGCTTCCAGGACGGGTTCGGCGAGCGGTGCGGGCGCGGTGTCGGTGGTCATGGTGCTCACGCCCCTGCCTTCGTGAGTGCGTCGTCGACCGGGCCGCCCTGTGCGGGCACGTCGGCCTCGTGGAACTCCAGCTGCTGCCGCCGGTTGGGGATCAGACCCTCCGGGCGGAAGCGCATCAGCAGGATCAGCGCGATGCCGAACGCCAGCAGCTGGTAGGACTGCAGGAACTGGAGCTTCGCCGGGATCAGGAACAGCAGCGCCGCGCCGACCAGCGGGCCGGAGATGGTGCCCATGCCGCCGAGGATCACCGCGGCCAGCAGGAATGCCGAGTTCGGCGGCACCGGCCCGGCGAACTGGTACTGGTCGGGCGAGACCGCGCCCGACACGTGCGCCTGCACGGCACCGGCCAGACCGGCCAGCGTGGCGCCCAGCGCGAAGGCGATCAGCTTCACCCGGAAGCCGTTGATGCCCATCGCCTCGGCCGCCGTCTCGTCCTCGCGGATCGCCACCCAGGCGCGGCCGATCCGGGAGTTGGCGACCCGGCCGAACACCACCACGACGATCGCGGTGACCACCAGCATCAGCAGCAGGTAGTTGCCGAACTTGCCGAGCTGCACCGGGCCGAAGTCGTGCGGCTGGCCGAAGTCGAAGCCGAACAGGTTGACGTCCGGGATCGCCGCGATGCCGTTCGGGCCGTTGGTCAGGCTCGGGCCGGACTTGCCGTCCAGGTTGTTCATGCCGATCCGGAAGATCTCACCGAAGCCGAGCGTGACGATCGCCAGGTAGTCGCCGCGCAGCCGCAGCGTCGGGGCGCCGATCACCACGCCGAAGACCAGCGCGGCCAGCGCGCCGATCAGCGCCGCGACCGGGAACGGCACGTGCACGCCGCGGAACACCGAGTACGGCGAACCGGAGACCAGCGCCGCCGCGTACGCGCCGACGCCGAGGAAGGCCACGTAGCCGAGGTCGAGCAGGCCGGCCAGGCCGACCACCACGTTCAGGCCGAGCGCCACCGTCGCGAAGATCAGGATGTTCGCGCCGATCAGCACGTACGTCTCGCCGCTCTGGGTGAACGGGAACGCGCCCGCGGCGGCGAACGCCGCGCCGGTGGTCACCGCCCGGTGCCGGACGGTCAGTTCGCGCAGCCGGGCGATCACGCCGGAGGACAGCAGCGCCGCGGTGCCGAACACCACCAGCAGCAGGAAGCCGATGAACAGCTCGCCGTACTCGGTGGAGATGCCGAACTCGACCACGCCCAGGCCGACCGCGAACACCGCGGTGATCACCAGGATCTCCGCCCAGGACGGCAGGGCGCGGGCGGCGGGCAGCGGCCGCTCGATCCGGCCGATCCGCAGCCAGGCGTTCAGCAGCAGCCACAGCTTGAAGCCGACGATGCCGGCCGGCAGCGCGACGAAGAACCACAGGTTCTCGGTGACGATCGGCCGCACCCCGGTCGGGACGGCGTTCAGCGCCCAGCCCTCGCCGAGGCCGTACCGCAGCACGGCGGCGACGGCGGCGACCAGGTACCACCACCAGGCCACGGCGGGCTGCTGGACGGCGGTGCGGCGGTCCAGCGGCAGGCCGAGCGCGCCGACCACGGCGAGCAGCGAGCCGACCGCGGAGACCCAGCCGCCCGGGTCGAGGTTGACCAGGCCGTCGAGCTGGACGGTGATCGCGATCACCGAGTACCAGCAGACCGCGAGGGTGCCGAGGGCGGCGAACAGCACGCCGTTGTTGCTGCCGGACGGGCTCAGCCGGCGTAGGCCCGGCAGCGCGCGCGAGGCGAGCGCCAGCAGCACCGTCAGCAGGCCGCCGGCCAGCGCCAGCCACTGCAGGCCGGCCGGGGAGCCGTAGTAGGTGAGGTCGCCGGGGAACGCGTCGGTCCACGTCCAGGACATCGCCGCGGACGCGGCGGCGAGCACCCCGCCGGCCACCGTCGCGGCGAGCGCCGCAGTGCCGGGAAGACGCAGAACGGGCGTCGTCTCGTGGGAAGTTGTGGTCATGCTGCTCACGCCCGATCCGCGACGCGCTCGCCGAGCAGACCCTGTGGCCTGACCAGCAGCACGACGATCAGCAGGACGAACGCCCACACGTTGGCCCAGGCGCCGCCGCCGAGCTGGTGCATGCCGGGGACGTTCTGGATGTACGCGGTGGCCAGCGATTCGGCGATGCCGAGGACCAGCCCGCCGAGCATCGCGCCGTAGATGTTGCCGATGCCGCCCAGGACGGCGGCGGTGAAGGCCTTCAGGCCGGCGATGAAGCCCATCATGAAGTCGACCTGGCCGTACCGCAGTCCGTGCGCCACGGCCGCGATGGCGGCGAAGGCCGCGCCCAGCGCGAAGGCGATCACGATGATGCGGTCGGTGTTGATGCCCATCAGCTTCGCGGTGTCCGGGTCCTGCGCGGTCGCCTGCATGGCCCGGCCGGTGCGGGTGAAACGCACGAAGGAGGCCAGGATCAGCATGCACAGCGGAGCGGCGGCCAGCAGGAACAGGTCGTTGCGCTGGAGGTTGAACAGGCCGAGGTCGACGGTGTCGCCCTGGAACTGCGGGAAGGTGATGGCCTTCTTGGCGCCCGGGTAGAACGCCCAGACCACCTGCTGCAGGGCGATGGACAGGCCGATCGCGGTGATCAGCGGGGCCAGCCGGGGAGCGCCGCGCAGCGGCCGGTAGGCGAACCGCTCGGCGGCGGTGGCGGTGAGGACGGAGGCGATCACCCCGCCCAGGATCATGACCGGCAGGGCCAGCCAGAGCGAAGTGCCGTGCGGCAGCGCCGCGAAGGCGGTCAGGGCCCCGAAGCCGCCGATCATGAAGATCTCGCCGTGGGCGAAGTTGATGAGTTGGACGATGCCGTAGACCATCGTGTACCCGATGGCGATCAGGCCGTACATCAGGCCGAGCATCAGCCCATTGGCCAGATTTTGCGGCAGTTCGTGCACCGCGGGCCTCCGTGGTTAGGGGTATGAGGAGGCGGGGGGCACTTGTGGCGCCCCCCGCCGGACAGCGGCTGGTGCAGGAAGAGATCAGCCGGTGTAGGTGCCGGTCTTGATCGGCTTCCAGTCGGGGCCCTTGACGGTGTACACGGTGAGCTGCTTGTTGGTGGTGTCGCCGTACTGGTCGTAGGAGACCTGGCCGCCGACGCCGGTGAAGCTCACCTTGGCCATCTCGGCCAGCACCTTGGTGCGCAGGTCGTCGGGCACCTTGCCGCCGTTGTGCTCGACCGCGGCCTTGACGGCCTGGATGATCGACCAGGCGGCGTCGTACGAGTAGCCGCCGTACGCGGAGTAGCCGTCCTTGTAGCCGGCCGCGGTGTAGTCGGCGATGTAGGCCTTGGCGGAGTCCAGCTGCTCGACCGGGGCGCCGACCGAGGTGGCCAGGTCGCCCTCGCTGTTGTTGTTGGAGAGCTTGATGAACTCGGGGTCGACCAGGCCGTCGCCGCCCATCAGCGGGATCTTCGCCCCGGCCTTCTTGATCTGGTCGGAGAGCGGGCCGCCCTCCGGGTACTCGCCGCCGTAGTACACCGCCTCGGCGCCGGAGGAGGCGACCTTGGTGGCGACCGCGGAGAAGTCCTTGTCGTCGGGGCTGATGTGGTCGGTGCCGACCACGGTGCCGCCGAGCTTCTTGAACTCGTCCTGGAAGATGGCCGCCAGGCCCGCGCCGTAGGTCTTCTTGTCGTCGAGGACGTAGACCTTGGTCTTCTTGGCGTCGTTGAACATGTACTGGGCGGCGTACCGGCCCTGCACGAGGTCGGTGGTGGCGGTGCGGAAGTACGTGGGGTACGGGCGGGTGTACTTGCCGCTGGTCCAGTCCGGGCCGAGCGAGAGGTCCGGGGTGGTGTTGGAGGGGGAGATCTGGGTCAGCTTGCCGTCGCTGAAGATCTTCTGCATGGTCAGCGAGACGCTGGAGTTCAGCGGGCCGACCACGCCGACGACGTCCTTCATGCCCACCAGGGCGGTGGCGTTCTGGCCGCCGGTGTTCGGGTTGCCCTGGTCGTCCTTGGACTCCAGGGCGAAGGTGACGCCGGGGACCAGGTTCTCCTTGTTGGCCTTCTTGACGGCCAGGTCGGTGGAGTTCTTGATGCCCAGGCCCAGCGCGGACAGCTTGCCGCTGAGCGGGGCGTCCACACCGATGACCACCTTGGTGGTGCCGCCCGCGTTTTCGGAGCCGGACTTGGCGCCGCGCGAGCCACAGGCCGACAGGGTGAGCGCTCCGGTAACTGCAATGGTCACGACAAGCAGTGAGCTCTTTCGCACGACGAGTGGTCTCCTTCTGCAATGGAAGACACGCGCCCAGGGCTGGCGGTGCCGGAACGCTTCGACCGAGCCCGGTAATCGGACAGCCGGTGACTGGGCGTGACTCTAGACCGGGCGCGGCGGCTCGGGCAGAGGGGTGAGAGGGCTGTGATTCTCTTGTTATGACCACGCCGGAAGTTGATCTCAGATCGTGGTCGAGAAACCGCAGGTGGGGCTGGAGATTCCGGTCCCTGTCAGGCGGGGGGAATGGTTGACGTTCCCAACTCCCTGGTGGCACACGGAAACTCCGCTTATCGAACAGCGGTGTCCGCAATCGTCGGGCTGGTCGTCGGCGTCCGATTATCGGGTGCGTCGCAGGTGGCGTGCAGCGCCACGGACAGGTCGCGGGCGTACGCGTCGCCCAGGATCTGGCTGACCGTCTGCATCCCGCGAGCGTTACGCAGCGTGACATCCAGCTCGGGCTGCGCGGCGTCCGCCGGGGCGGTCGGACAGTCCGTCACCCGCAGGCCGACCCGCAGTGAGATGGTCTGACCCGGTGGCACCGTCTGCGGCAGCCAGCCCGACACCACCACGGACAGGCCGCGGTAGCCCTGGCTCACGCCCAGCACGTCCACCGGCGCCGGGCCGGTGTTGTGCACCGTCAGCGACAGTGCGAGCGAGTCCTCCCAGGCCGGCAGCCGGCCCCCGTACTCGAAGCGGACGGACTGCGAGGGGAACGGAACGTTCGGCAGCGGGGCCGAACTCGCTGCGGCAGCAGACCTGTTGATCGCGTGACGCACGGTCAGCAGCAGGGCCAGCAGGATCAGAACGGCTGCCAGCAGGGCCTTCACGCGGCCGCTCAGCAGGCGTGGCGGTTGCTCGGTGTACAGCCTCAGCTGCGTCCAGGTGCCCTCGCCCGGCTCCACCGGGCCGAGGAACCCCCCTGGCTCGCCCGTCGGTTCTGCGGACATGGCGGCGCCCCCTCGTCCAGCCGAGAGTGCCCCTGTCGGGGAGCGGCCAAACCCAGGGGGCGCGTGGGGAGTTGAGACATTCGGGCCCCTCCGGGGGGAACCCGTTCGACGGCCCGCTCCGGGGCCCGTCCGGAGGTCTACAGGTCGCGCAGCATGCAGGTCAGCCGGCAGCTGGTGATCCGGCGTCCGGTGTCGTCCGTCACCGCGATCTCGTAGGTCGCCGCGGTGCGGCCCTTGAACACCGCCGTCGCCACGCCCGTCACCAGGCCGGAGGTGGCCGAACGGTGGTGGGTGGCGTTCAGGTCCACGCCCACCGCGTACCGGCCCGGGCCCGCGTGCAGCATCGCGCCGATCGACCCCAGCGTCTCCGCCAGCGCCGCCGACGCCCCGCCGTGCAGCAGTCCGTACGGCTGCTGGTTGCCCTCCACCGGCATGGTGCCCACCACCCGGTCCGGGGAGGCCTCGACGATGGTGATGCCCAGCTTCTCGCCCAGGTGCCCGCCCGAGAAGGTCTCCGGGCTCACCCCCAGCTTCGCGAAGTGGTCCAGCACGTCCTGGGGCACGTTCAGTACGGGCGCCGCGTCGGTCATGGTGCTCCTGTTCGGGGTTCACTCCGTTGATGCGCGTCGATCGTACGACTGTCTACCCGTCGGTAGGCAGGTGCTCCGCGCCGCGCCGGGGGATGTCGGCCCCGGGCCCTAGGATCGGGGACGGCAGTGCAATCCGGCAGGAACGGGACGTGACGTGGCGACACAGGGTGCGAGCAAGAGTGCGGCCGGCCGGCCCCGGCTGATGCTGCTGGACGGGCATTCGATGGCCTACCGGGCCTTCTTCGCCCTGCCGGTGGAGAACTTCTCCACCACCACCGGCCAGCACACCAACGCGGTGTACGGCTTCACCTCGATGCTGGTCAACACCGTCCGGGACGAAGCGCCCACCCACCTCGCAGTGGCCTTCGACCTGTCCCGACAGACCTTCCGCGCCGCCGAGTTCCCCGAGTACAAGGCCAACCGCGCCAAGACGCCCGACGAGTTCCGCAGCCAGATCCCGCTGATCGGCGAACTCCTCGATGCCATGCGGATCCCGCGGATCACCGCCGAGAACTTCGAGGCCGACGACATCATCGCCACCCTGGCCACCGCCGCCGCGGCCGAGGGCTTCGAGGTCCTCATCGTCACCGGCGACCGGGATTCGCTGCAACTGGTCAACGAGCACGTCACGGTGCTCTACCCGACCAAGGGCGTCTCGGAGATGAAGCGCTACACGCCCGAAGCGGTCGCCGAGAAGTACGGCGTGCGCCCGGACCAGTACCCCGACCTCGCCGCGCTGCGCGGCGACCCGTCCGACAACCTGCCCGGCATCCCCGGCGTCGGCGAGAAGACCGCCGCGAAGTGGGTCAACCAGTTCGGCTCCTTCGAGGAGTTGGTCGAACGCGCGGACGAGGTCAAGGGCAAGATCGGCGAGAAGCTGCGCGAGCACCTCGACTCCGTCAAGCGCAACCGGGTCCTCACCGAGCTCGTGCGGGACGTCGAACTCCCGCTCACCGTCCCGCAGTTGGAGCGCACGCCGTTCGACCGGGAGGAAATCGCCCGGCTGATGGAGGCGTTGGAGTTCCGCAACCCCAACTTCCGCGACCGGGTGGCCGGCATCGACCCGGCCGACGCCGAGAGCGCCGCCGTCGAGATGCCCACCGGCCCCGCCGTCGAGGGCGACCTGCTCACCGTCCCCGGCGCGCTCACCGCCTGGCTGGAGGAGCACACCGGCAAGGGCGGACGCACCGCGCTCGCCGCCGACTACGAGTGGGCCCTCGGCAGCGGCCGGGTCAAGCAGGTCGCGCTCGCCACCGGCACCGCCGCCGCCTGGTTCGACCCCGCCGCACTGGAGGAGGACGACGACCGGGCGTTCACCGCCTGGCTCGCCGACGCCGACCGCCCCAAGGCCCTGCACATCGCCAAGCAGGTCATGCGCGCCTTCGCCGAACAGGGCTGGCAGTTCGCCGGCGTCAGCGCCGACACCGCGCTCGCCGCCTACCTGGAGAAGCCCGGCCGCCGCACCTTCACCCTCGACGTCCTCGCCGAGGAGTACCTGGCCCGCTCGCTCGCCCCCGCCGCCGCGCAGGCCGAGACCGGCCAACTCAGCTTCGACTCCGACGAGCCCGACCCGACGGCCGGCGCCCAGGCCCTGATGACCGAGGCCCGCGCCGTCCACGACCTCGCCGAACTCTTCGACACCCGGCTCGACGAGGTCGGCGCCGCCAAGCTGTTCCACGACATGGAACTGCCCATCGCCGAACTGCTCGCCCGGATGGAGCGCTACGGCATCGCCGCCGACCGCGCCTGGCTGCAGGGCCTGGAGGCGCAGTTCGCCGCCGAGATCCAGCGCTGTGTCGAAGAGGCGCACGCCGCCGCCGGCCGCGAGTTCAACCTCGGCTCGCCCAAGCAGCTCCAGGAGATCCTGTTCGGCGACCTCGGCCTGCCCAAGACCAAGAAGATCAAGACCGGGTACACCACCGACGCCGACGCCCTCACCTGGCTCGCCACCCGGACCGACAACGAACTGCCGGTCATCCTGCTCCGCCACCGCGACCAGGCCAAGCTGCGCACCACCGTCGAGGGCCTGCTCAAGACCGTCTCCCCGCAGGGCCGCATCCACACCACCTTCAACCAGATGGTGGCCGCCACCGGCCGGCTCTCCTCCCAGGACCCGAACCTGCAGAACATCCCGGTCCGCACCGAGGAGGGCCGCGCCATCCGCCGCGCCTTCGTGGTCGGCGAGGGCTACGAGTCGCTGCTCACCGCCGACTACTCGCAGATCGAACTGCGCATCATGGCGCACCTCTCCGAGGACGAAGCCCTGCTCGAGGCCTTCGCCTCCGGCGAGGACCTGCACACCACCGTCGCCTCCCAGGTCTTCTCGGTCGCCCCCGACGCGGTCGACGCCGAGATGCGCCGCAAGATCAAGGCCATGTCGTACGGCCTCGCCTACGGCCTGTCCGCGTACGGCCTCTCCCAGCAGCTCGGCATCAAGCCCGCCGAGGCCCAGGGCCTGATGGACACCTACTTCGAGCGCTTCGGCGGCGTCCGCGACTACCTGCACAACGTGGTCGAGGAGGCCCGCGCGGTCGGCTACACCGAGACCCTGCTCGGCCGCCGCCGCTACCTGCCCGACCTCACCAGCGACAACCGCCAGCGCCGCGAGATGGCCGAACGGATGGCCCTCAACGCCCCCATCCAGGGCTCCGCCGCCGACATCGTCAAGATCGCCATGCTCCGGGTCGACGAGGCCCTGCGCGCCGCCGGCCTCACCTCCCGGATGCTCCTCCAGGTGCACGACGAAATCGTCCTCGAACTCGCCCCCGGCGAACGCGAGCAGGTCGAAACCCTGGTCCGCGCACAGATGGCCGCCGCCTACCCGCTGCGCGCCCCGCTCGACGTCTCCGTCGGCGTCGGCGCCAACTGGGAGGCTGCCGCGCACTGAGCCCTCACCGGCCCGGGCGGCGGCCCCTGCAGACGGCTAAATCGTTTGCAGGGCCCCGCCCGGGGCTCGGAGACTGGCCGAATGACTGATCAACTTCCCACTCCCACCGCCACGTTCGCCGACAAGCCGACACTGGAGGGGGAGCGGATCGTCCTCCGGCCGGTCAACGCCGAGGAGGACCTTCCCTGGCTGCGCGTCATGCTCGACGACCCGGACGTACTGCGCTACACCTCGCCCGTGTACATGCCCGTCGCGCCCGAGTGGGACGAGGCGATGGAGAAGCGCATCGTCGAGTGGTACTCCACGCGCAACGAGCAGACCGACCGACTCGACCTGATCATCGTCGACAGGTCGACCGGCCGCGGCGTCGGCGAGATCGTCCTCAACGAGTGGGACGAGGCCAACCGCTCCTGCAACCTGCGCATCTGCATCGGCCCCGACGGCCGCGACCGCGGCTTCGGCACCGAGGCCGTCCGGATGGCCACCGACCACGCCATCCGCGCCATCGGCCTGAACCGGGTCTCGCTGGGCGTCTACGCCTTCAACGGGCGCGGCCAACGGGCCTACGAGAAGGCCGGGTTCAAGGTCGAGGGCGTCCGCCGACAGGTGCTGCGGTACGGCGACGAATGGATCGACGACATCGACATGGCCGCCCTCGCGGAGGACTGGCGGTAGGGCCTGTCCGGCCCCGGTCACCTGCGCGGGTTCGCCCGGCGGGTGGGCTCGGCCGTCGTCGGGTCCTCCGGCCAGGGGTGGCGGGGGTAGCGGCCGCGCAGGTCGGCGCGGACGGCGCGGTAGCCCTCGCGCCAGAACGCGGCCAGGTCGCCGGTGACGGCGGCCGGGCGGCCGGCGGGGGAGAGCAGGTGGACGGTGAGCGGGGCGCGGCCGTCGGCGAGGGCCGGGGCGGCGTCCCAGCCGAACAGCTCCTGGAGCTTGACGGCGAGGACGGGCCGGTCGCCCGTGTAGTCGACCCGGATCCGGCTGCCGGTGGGCACGGTGATCCGCTCCGGGGCGAGCTCTTCCAGCCGGCCCGCCTGGCCGCTCGCCCACGGCAGCAGGCGTTGCAGCGCGGCGGCGGTGTCGATCCGCTCCAGGTCGGCGCGGCGGCGGGCCCGGGAGAGTTCCGGCTCCAGCCACTGCTCGGCGGCGGTCAGCAGCGCGGCGTCGCCCACGTCCGGCCACACCCCGCGCAGGGTGCGGTGCAGGAAGGCGAGCCGCTCGCGCAGCCCCGCCGCAGCGGGCGGCCAGCTCAACAGCGCGGACACGCCCTCCCGTTCGAGACCGGTCAGCAGCGCCTCGCGGACCAGCGCCGGATCGGGCGAGGCCAGCGGCACCGCGGCGAGCTCGACCGCGCCGAGGGTCTCCACCCGACGGGCCGTCACCTCCCGCTGCCGGGCCGACCAGCCGACCTCCTCCCGCCCGTCCAGCAGCGGCGCGCCCGCCCGGCGGGCCGTCGCCTCGTCGATCGCCACCGCCCGCAGCACCCGCGCCGACGGCGAACCGGCCGGACGGTCGGCCACCGCGATCGCCAGCCACCCGCCGGCCGGCAGCCGCGAGCCGCCCTGCACCTGGGCGGCCGTCCCGGAGGCCATCAGGTACGCGCCGTCGCCGCCCTCCCGGGCCCTGGCCAGCCGCTCCGGGTACGCCAGGCCGACCACCAGCCCGGCCGCGGCGGCGTCGGAGAGGCCGCCCTCCCGGTGCTGTTCCAGGCCGCGCTCCAGCCGGCGGGTCTCCTCCTTCCACCGGCGCGCGTACGGGTCGTCGCCCTGCCTGACGGTGCGCCAGATCTGCGCGAGGTCGTCGCCGAGGGCGCGCGGCGGCTCCTCGGAGAGCAGCGCGACCAGCTCGGCGGCACGCCGACGGCCGACGGCCGCGGCGCCGTCCAGCAGCGCGCGGGCGAGGCGGGGGTGCAGGCCGGTGCGGGCGATCGTCCGGCCGCGGTCGGTGGGGCGGCCGTCGGCGTCCACCGCGTCCAGTGCGCGCAGCGTGTCGCGGGCGGCGGCCATCGCCCCGGCGGGCGGCGGGTCGGGGAGGGTGAGGCCGGCGGCGTCCGGGTCGCCCCAGCAGGCGGCCTGCAGGGCGAACGCGGTCAGGTCGGCGAGCGCGATCTCGGGCGTGGGGAAGCGGGCCGCGCGGGCATCCTCCACCTCCGCCCAGCAGCGGTACACCGTGCCCGGGGCCTCGCGGCCGGCCCGGCCGGCCCGCTGCCGGGCGGCGGCCAGCGAGGTGCGGACGGTGACCAGCCCGGACAGGCCGCGGGCGTGGTCGGTGCGCGGCTCCCGGGTCAGCCCGGAGTCCACCACCACCCGCACGCCCGGTACCGTCAGCGAGGACTCGGCGACCGAGGTGGCCAGCACCACCCGCCGCGCGGCGCCCGGCGCGAGCGCCGCGTCCTGCACGGACTGCGGCGCCTGCCCGTGCAGCTGCAGCACCTCGACGCCGGCCAACTGCCCGGCCACCCGGGCGATCTCACCCACGCCCGGGAGGAAGCACAGCACGTCCCCGGTGCGCTCGGCGAGCGCCCGGCGGACCGTCGCCGCGACGTGCTCCAGCAGCGCCGGATCGACCCGCGTCCCCTGCGGCGGACGGACCGCGGCCGGCGGCGGCGCCCACACCGTCGCCACCGGGTGCGAGACGCCCTCGGCGGCCACCACCGGTGCGCCGTCCAGCAGTTCGGCCCAGGCGCCGGTGTCGGCGGTCGCCGAGGCCAGCAGCAGCCGCAGCTCCGGGCGGAGCGCCGCCCGGACGTCCAGCAGGAACGCCAGCGCGGTGTCCGCGTCCAGGTGCCGCTCGTGGCACTCGTCGAGCACCACCGTGTCCACGCCCGGCAGTTCGGGATCGCGCTGCAGACGCTGCAGCAGGACGCCGGTGGTGACCACCTCGACCCGGGTCTCCGGGCCGACCCGGCGCTCGCCGCGCACCGTGAACCCGACCCGGCCGCCGACATGCTCGCCCAGCAGCCAGGCCATCCGCCGGGCCGCCGCCCGCACCGCCAGCCGGCGCGGCTCGGCGACCAGCACCCGGCGCGGCGGGCCCGGGAAAGCGTCCAGCAGGCCCGCCAGCGCCAGCGGCACCAGCGTCGTCTTTCCGGTGCCGGGCGGCGCGGACAGCACCGCCGCGCCGTGCTCCTCCAGCGCCGCCGCGAGCGGCAACAGCGCGGTGCGGACGGGCAGTTCGAGCCCCCCGGCGCGCACCGTCAGCCGTTCCGGCGGGCGACGAAGATCGCCGTCCCGGGGATGTGCCGGCCGCGCAGCGGGCTCCAGCCGCCCCACTCCTGCTCCAGCTCCTCCGGCCACTCCGGCTCGATCAGGTCGACCAGCGTGAACCCGGCCCCGACCAGCTCCCGCACCCGGTCGCCCACCGTCCGGTGGTGCTCGACGTACGTCGCCACGCCCTGCTCGTCCTGCTCCACGTACGGCGTCCGGTCGAAGTACGAGGACGACGCGGTCAGGCCCTCCTCGCCCGGCTCGTCCGGGAACGCCCAGCGGATCGGGTGCGTCACCGAGAACACCCACCGCCCGCCCGGCCGCAGCACCCGGTGCACCTCGCGCATCAGCCGCGCCGTGTCCGCGCTGAACGGCACCGCGCCGTACGCCGAGCACGCGTGGTCGAACGAGCCGTCCGCGAACGGCAGCACCGCGCCGTCCGCCTGCACCACCGCGACCGGCTCCAGGCCGCGGCCCAGGTCGAGCCGCCGCGAGTGCTGCAACTGCCGGTACGAGATGTCCAGCGCCACCGGCCGGGCGCCCTGCGCGGCCAGCCAGCGCGAGCACTGCGCCGCGCCCGAGCCGATCTCCAGCACGTCCGCGCCCTTCAGCGCCGCCGGCTCGCCGAGCAGCCGCACCTCGGCCTCGTCCACGCCCTCCGGGCACCAGGTGAACCGGTCGTCGCCCAGGAACTCCCCGTGCTCGTCCTGGTACTCGTCCGCGTTCCGGTCCCACCAGTGCCGGCTCGCCCGGCTCGACTCCACCTCCCCGGCCTCCCTCCGGAGCGCCTCGTCGCCGTCCTCGTCCTGCTCGGCGTCGCCCTGGTAGGCGCTCGGAACGTCGTACTCGGCGGGGTCGTAGTCGCGGGGCTCGATGGGACCGGGGGTGGTGGAGTGGGTCATGGAATCCGTCACGTAAGGTATGGGATGCGGAAGCGCCGCTGCCGCGGAGCCGGTCCCTGGCGGGATCGGGTCGGGCCGTGGCATCCGGGGAGTAGGGCCGGTGTTCGAGCCGCCGCGAGGTGCGCCTTCGGAGAATATGGCCTGATCCGTCCCGGCCTCTACCGGTCTCGCCGACTTCGGCATTGACCGTGTCCGGGTGTCCCCGTATGCTACAAGTTGCGCTGCGGGCCTGCGCGCCTCGGACGGAGCAGGTCGCGCTCGCATCTGTCGAAGACCCCACGGTCGTCAGACGGACACCGGGATTCCCGTTGACGGAATCGTTTCGGTGGCCGCTTTCTGGCCTGTACGGCTTTCGGTGGGAGCGATCAGGGCCCTCCGCGTGGCATTACTACGACTTCATGTCCGTACCGGAGCCCTTTTCCTAATGACGAGCCCCACCGACACCTCTGTCAGCACCACCCCGCAGGTTGCGGTCAACGACATCGGCGACGCCGAGGCCTTCCTCGCCGCCATCGACGAGACCATCAAGTACTTCAACGACGGCGACATCGTTGAGGGCGTCATCGTGAAGGTCGACCGTGACGAGGTGCTCCTCGACATCGGTTACAAGACCGAGGGTGTCATCCCGTCCCGCGAGCTCTCGATCAAGCACGACGTCGACCCCCACGAGGTTGTCGCGGTCGGCGACAACATCGAGGCCCTGGTTCTCCAGAAGGAGGACAAGGAGGGTCGCCTGATCCTGTCCAAGAAGCGCGCGCAGTACGAGCGCGCCTGGGGCACGATCGAGAAGATCAAGGAAGAGGACGGCATCGTCACCGGTACCGTCATCGAGGTCGTCAAGGGTGGTCTCATCCTCGACATCGGCCTCCGCGGCTTCCTCCCGGCCTCGCTGGTCGAGATGCGTCGTGTCCGCGACCTCCAGCCCTACGTGGGCAAGGAGCTCGAGGCGAAGATCATCGAGCTGGACAAGAACCGCAACAACGTGGTCCTGTCCCGCCGTGCCTGGCTCGAGCAGACCCAGAGCGAGGTCCGCCAGACCTTCCTCACCACCCTGCAGAAGGGCCAGGTCCGCTCCGGCGTCGTCTCCTCGATCGTCAACTTCGGTGCGTTCGTGGACCTCGGCGGCGTCGACGGTCTGGTGCACGTCTCCGAGCTGTCCTGGAAGCACATCGACCACCCGAACGAGGTTGTCGAGGTCGGCCAGGAGGTCACCGTCGAGGTTCTCGACGTCGACATGGACCGCGAGCGTGTCTCCCTGTCGCTGAAGGCGACCCAGGAGGACCCGTGGCAGCAGTTCGCCCGTACGCACCAGATCTCCCAGGTCGTGCCGGGTAAGGTCACCAAGCTGGTTCCGTTCGGTGCGTTCGTCCGCGTGGACGAGGGCATCGAGGGCCTGGTCCACATCTCCGAGCTGGCCGAGCGCCACGTCGAGATCCCGGAGCAGGTCGTCCAGGTCGGCGACGAGATCTTCGTCAAGGTCATCGACATCGACCTCGAGCGTCGTCGCATCAGCCTCTCGCTGAAGCAGGCCAACGAGTCCCTCGGTGCCGACCCGGCGTCGGTCGAGTTCGACCCGACCCTGTACGGCATGGCTGCCTCGTACGACGACCAGGGCAACTACATCTACCCGGAGGGCTTCGACCCCGAGGCGAACGACTGGCTGCCCGGCTTCGAGAAGCAGCGCGAGGAGTGGGAGCGGCAGTACGCCGAGGCCCAGTCCCGCTTCGAGCAGCACCAGGCCCAGGTCATCAAGTCCCGCGAGGCGGACGCGGCTGCTGCCGCCGAGGCCGGCGAGGAGGCCCCGGTGTCCGGTGGCGGCTCGTACTCCTCCAGCAGCGACGAGGGCTCGGGCGCGCTGGCGTCCGACGAGGCGCTTGCCGCTCTGCGGGAGAAGCTGGCCGGTGGCCAGAGCTGAACGCTCTCGCTTCGGAGTAGCTGACTGCTGACTCAACAGGGACCCCCTGTCCAGGCTTGCCTGGGCGGGGGGTTCCTGTTTTTGCGCCCGCAGTCGCGTCCCGTCACGTCCCGTCGCGTCCCGTCGTGTCCCGTCGCGTCGAAGGGTGGGAACGGAGGAGCTTAAGTGGCGTTTATGTGAAGGGAATTGTGAGATGAGGCTCATCGTCCGGCTATAGAACGTTTGGGTGGTCGCGCATACCTTGGGGTCAGTTGTCCGAAAGGCTCCCCGCATGCGCAGCTCTCGCTCCAACGCAGTAGCAGAGGTCCAGGTTTCCCAGGTTCGTGGCCGGTCGGCCGCGCTCGGGCGGGTGTGTTTCCGGCACCGGCGTTGGGTGCTGGGGGTGTGGGCGGCGGTGCTCGTGGTGGGGGTGCTGATCGGCGGGCGGGTGTTCGAGGGCTCGGTGGCGGGGACCGGCGGTGGTGGGTCGGAGTCGGCGCGGGGGGCGGCGGTGGTCCAGGCCGCGGACCCGGCGCAGGGCACCGTGACGGCGGTGGTGGACGGTCCGCAGGTGGCGGACGAAGGCGTCAAGTCGGCCGTCCAGCAGGCGAGTTCCGAGGTGGCGAAGCTGCCCGGCGTCCTCTCGGTGGCGGACACGTACTCGACGGGCGGCCGGCTGAGCGCGGACGACGGCAGGGCGTCGCTGGTGAGCGTGCGGATGGCGGACGGCGCGTCGGCGAAGCAGCTGAGCGCGGTGACGGACCGGCTGGAGCGGATCACCGCGGACGGCGCGCACACCGTGGTCGGCGGCGATCTCGTGCTGCAGCAGGAGGTGAAGGACCAGACCGCGAAGGACACCCGCTTCGGGGAGATCGTGACGCTGCCGCTCACCCTGATCGTGATGGTGCTGGTGTTCGGTGGGCTGGCCGCGGCGGGTCTGCCGGGGATCGGGGCGGTGGCGTCGGTGGGCGGCGCGCTGCTGGCGATGTTCGGGTTCAGCCGGATCATGGACATCGACACCAGCGTTCTGCCGATCGCGACGGTGCTGGGCCTGGGCCTGTCGATCGACTACGCGCTGCTGATGGTGAACCGTTTCCGCGAGGAACGCGGCCTGGGCGCGACGATCGCGCAGGCGGTGGAGCGGACGTCCGCGACGGCCGGCCGGACGGTGGCGTTCTCGGGGCTGACGGTGGCGGTGGCGCTGAGCGGCCTGTTCGTGTTCACCAGCCCGGTGTTCCGGGCGGTCGCGGTGGCCGGCGTGAGCGTGGTGGTGATCGCGGTGGCGGCGGCGTTGACGCTGATTCCGGCGCTGCTGGGCTTCATGGGCCGGCGGATCAAGGCGCCCGGCGGGCCCGTGCCGGACGAGGGGTTCTTCTCGCGGACGGTGCGCCGGGTGCAGCGGCGGGCGGTGCCGGTGATGCTGGCCTGCGTGGCGCTGCTGCTCGCGGCGGGCGCGCCGTTCCTGGGCTCGCACTTCCGCAACTCGGGCGCCGAGGTGCTGCCGAAGAGCTTCGCGTCCCGGCAGGTCGCCGAGACGGTGCAGGAACGTTTCCCGGCGCAGGTCCCGGCCCCCGTTCAGGTGGTCGTCGAGGGGACGCCGCAGCAGGCGCAGCACTACGCGGACACCGTGGTGGCGAGCCTGCCGGGCGTGTCGGGGGTGCGGGCCGTGACGCCCGTCTCGGACGGGGTGCAGACCGTGGACGTCCTGGTGAAGGGCGACCCGCAGGGCGCGGAGGCCGAGCGGGTGGTCGCCGAACTGCGCGATCACCGCGGCGGCCTGGAGACGTCCGTGACGGGGGACGCGGCGTCGCTGGTGGACTTCCGGCACGAGATCGACTCGCGCGGGCCGTGGGCGCTGGGCCTGGTCGCGGCGGGGACGCTGGTGCTGCTGTTCATGATGACCGGCTCGGTGGTGCTGCCGGTCAAGGCGCTGCTGATGAACGTGCTGTCGCTGGGCGCGTCGCTGGGGGCGCTGACACTGGTGTTCCAGCACGGCTACTTCAGCGGGCTGCTCGGGTTCACCCCGACCGGCGGCCTGGAGACGGTGATCCCGGTGCTGGTGTTCGCCTTCGCGTTCGGGCTGTCGATGGACTACGAGGTCTTCCTGCTGTCCCGGATCAAGGAACTCCACGACCAGGGCCACGGCTGCCTGCGCTCGGTGGAGCTGGGCCTGCAACGCAGCGGTCGGATCATCACCTCGGCCGCGCTGCTGATGGTGATCGTGTTCGCCGGGTTCGCCTTCGGGCAGATGCTCATGGTCAAACAGATGGGCATCGCGCTCGCCGTCGCCGTCGCCGTGGACGCCACCCTGGTGCGCACCCTGCTGGTGCCCGCCACCATGTCGCTGTTCGGCCGCCTCAACTGGTGGGCGCCCGCCCCACTGCGCCGCCTGCACGGAATCATCGGCCTCAGCGAGCACGTCGAACTGCCGCCGCTGCGCCCGCTGACGCTGCCCGTGGCGCTGCCCGCCCCGCGCCTGCCCAAACAGCCGGGGTTTGCGCCTGCCCCCTAGTCTGGGCGGTATGCGACTGACGAAGTACGGCCATGCCTGCGTCCGCATCGAGCACGCGGAGGGGGCGGTGCTGATCGATCCCGGCATGTTCACCGGCCCGGACGTGGTGCGCGGGGTGAGCGCGCTGCTGATCACGCACGAGCACGCCGACCATTTCACCGAGGAGCAGGTGCGGGCCGCCGTCGAGGCCAACCCGGGGCTGCGGGTCTGGACCAACCGCTCGGTGGCCCGGCAGCTGGAGGGCATCGGCACGCGGGTGACGGTGGTCGGCGACGGCGACGCGTTCGAGCTGGACGGGCTGCCGGTGACGGTGCACGGCGAGTGGCACGCGGAGATCCACCCGGACATCGAGCGGATTCCGAACATCGGCTTCCTGCTCGGCGGCCGGGTCTTCCACCCGGGCGACGCGCTGACCGTCGCGCCGGACACCGTCGACACGCTGCTGCTGCCGATCGGCGCGCCCTGGGTGAAGGTCGGCGAACTGGTCGACTACCTGCGCGACGCCCGGCCCCGGCAGGCGGTGGGCATCCACGAGGCGACCCTCAGCGAGGCCGGGCAGGCCGTGCACGGGCGGCTGCTCGGCCCGCAGGGGCCCGGCACCGGCGGCGTGGAGTACCGGATGCTGGGCGCCGGCGAGTCCGTCGACCTGTCCTGACGTCCGGTCAGTGCACCGTCGCGGCGGCCGTGAACGGGCGGCCGTCGAGCGTCCAGTGCGGGTCGGGGGCGATCTCCAGCGCCGCGTACACCTGCGCCGCGACGTCGGTGTGGTGCAGCGGGCCGACCGGCGCGCCCGGGGTGATGCCGGGGCCGAACGCGGCGATCCACGCGGTGCGTTCGAGTTCGCTGCGGCCGCCGTGGCCGCCCGCGTCGACGTGCCCGTGGTCGGTGACGACGACGACGGTCCACTCCTCGGCGGCGTACGTGGGCCGCTCGCGCAGGGCGGCCAGCAGGCGGCCGAGGCGGACGTCGGCGGCCTCGATCGAGCGGCGGTAGTCCTCGCCGCAGCCGCGGAAGTGCGCGGTCTCGTCCACCGCGCCGAGGTAGACGAAGGACGCCTGCGGGTCGTCGTCGGACCGGGCGAGCACGTACTCGGCCTCGGCGGTGACCCGCTCGTCGCAGACCTCCCACGCCTCCGGGGTGTCCTCCAGCGGCGCGATGTACGAGAGCCGGCCGGGCGCGTTGAACAGCGGGCCGCCGTCGCGGGCCAGGAACAGCGGCTCCCAGCCGCCGACCGCGAAGGTGCGGCGGCGGTGCGTCTTGGCGAGGCGGGTGGTGAAGTCCGGGAACACGTCGAGGCGGTGGCCGCCGAAGTGGTTGCCGAGCACGCCGTGCTTGGCGACGCCGACGCCGGTGGCGATGGTCGCCCAGCACGGGCCGGACATCGTCGGCGTGGCGTCGTCGACCTCGACGCGGCCGAGGAAACCGGCGGCGGCGACCGCGTCCAGGTGCGGGGTGCGCAGCTCGGGCAGCAGGTCGAGACGGACGCCGTCGATGCCGACGACCAGGACCCGGCGCGGGCCGGCGGGCCAGTTGCTGGACACGGGTGTGCTCCGATCGTTCGAGGGTGGGGCAGGTGTTCGTCGGCACCCTAACCGGGGAATTGGCCTCGCAGAGCTGTACGGACAACTCGTCCCGGACGCCCCTTGGGCGGGCCTCCCCGGAATTCCCGCGAAGTTACCCTTGCGGCCGTCCGGCGTTCGCTCCGGGCGGGCCCCTCCGAGCGCCCCGGTACGGACCGGTAACCTGACTCGCATGCTGAGGATCGGACTGACGGGCGGAATCGGCGCGGGCAAGAGCGAGGTCTCCCGCCAACTCGCCGCGCTGGGCGCGGTGATCATCGACTCGGACCTGATCGCCCGCGAGGTGGTCGCCCCCGGTACACCCGGACTGGCCGCGGTGGTCGCCGAGTTCGGCCCCGAGGTGCTGCTGCCCGACGGCGCCCTCGACCGCCCCGCCCTCGGCCGGATCGTCTTCACCGACCCGGCCCGCCTCGCGGCCCTCAACGCGATCGTCCACCCCCTGGTCCGGGCCCGATCCGCCGAACTGGAGGCCGCCGCCGGCCCCGACGCGATCGTCGTCCACGACGTCCCCCTCCTCGCCGAGAACGGCCTCGCCCCCCTCTACGACCTGGTCGTCGTCATCGACGTCCCCGACGCCGAACGCCTCCGCCGCCTCACCGCCCTCCGCGGCATGCCCGAGGACGAGGCCCGCGCCCGCATGTCCGCCCAGGCCACCCGCGAGGCCCGCCTCGCCGTCGCCGACCTGGTCCTCGACAACAGCGGCACCCTCGACCGACTCACCACCCGCGTCCACGACCTCTGGCACCAACTGGAACTGCGCCGCGCCTGACCGGTCGCCGGCGTCGCCCTTCTCGACGGGTGGGACGGCGCCGAAGAGGATGGGGGCATGTCCCTTGTCTTCGTCAACTACCGCACGGGCGACGAGGAAGCGGTCGCCGCGCTGCTCGACCACGGGCTGTCGCACCGGTTCGGCAGCGAGCGGGTGTTCCGGGCCTGCAAGTCCATCGCGCCCGGCCGCTGCTACCCGCAGGAGCTGATCGCCGCGGTGCGGTCCTGCCCGGTGCTGCTCGCGGTGATCGGGCCGCGCTGGTTCGACGTCCGGGGCCGGGACGGGCGTGCCGCGGTGGAGGACCCGGAGGACTGGCCGTGCCGCGAGATCGCCGAGGCGTTCGCGGCGGGCGCGCTGGTCGTCCCGGTGCTGGTCGGCGCCACCCCGAGGCTGCGCCCCGAACGCCTCCCCGAGCCGCTCGCCGCCCTCGCCCACTGCCAGTACCGGCGGCTGGACCTGCGCACCTCGCACGCCGACCTGACCCGGATCGCGGACGAACTCGCCTGCCTGGTGCCCGAACTGGCCGACGTGGACGAGGTGTGCGCGAGGTGCCGGTCGGTCAGTCCCCCGTGGCCGTCGGGAGGGTGGTTTCCGGGCGGCCCCAGTCGGACCAGGAGCCGTCGTAGACGGTGGGGGTGGGGTGGGTGGTGAGGTGGGCGGCGAAGGCGAGGATGCAGGCGGTGACGCCGGAGCCGCAGGTGGTGACGAGGCGGGGGCGGTGGGCGGTGGCGGCGGCGAGGCGGGCGTGCAGGTCGGGGAGGGGGAGGTAGCGGCCGTCGGGGGTGAGGAGTTAGGTGAAGGGGAGGTTGGCGGAGCCGGGGAGGTGGCCGCGGCGCAGGTGCGGGCGGGGTTCGGGGGCGTCGCCGGTGAAGCGCTCGCGGGAGCGGGCGTCCAGGACGGTGGTGCCGGGGTCGGCGAGGGCGGCGGCCACGGCGTCCCGGTCGATCAGCAGGCCGGGGCGCGGGCGGGCGGTGAAGTCGCCGGGGGAGTACGGGAGTTGCTCGGAGGTGACGGGGTGGCCGGCGGCCTGCCAGGCGGGCAGTCCGCCGTTCAGGACGGCAGCGCGGTCGAAGCCCATGGCGCGCAGCATCCACCAGGCGCGCGGGCTGGAGTAGGTCCCGGCGCCGTCGTAGAGGACGAGGGTGGAGCGGTCGTTGACGCCGAGGGCGCGCAGTTCGCGCTGGAAGTCGGCGGCCGGGGGCATGGTGTGCGGCAGTTCGGAGGCCGGGTCGGAGAGCGGGCCGTCGATGTCGAACGGGCGGGCGCCGGGGATGCGGAGCGCGGCGTGGCGGTGCGCGCCGAGGCTCGCGTCCAGGACCACCAGGTCGGGGTCGGCGAGGCCGTCGGCGAGCCAGGAGGGGTCGACCAGGGGCGGCGGCAGTGCGGTCACGGGACAGCCTCCGGAGGTGGGGGAGGCAAGAATGATCGCACTGCCGCCGGACGGCCGGTGACGCGGTGTCAGGGCTTGCGGGCGACGCCGGCCCAGATGGCGACCTGGTCGTCGGTGTCCTGCGGGGCCTGGTCGGGACGCCACTGCGGGGCGGTGACCAGACCGGGTTCGAGCAGTTCCAGGCCGTCGAAGAAGCGCAGCACCTGCGCGTGGGAGCGCATGGTGAGCTGGGCGGTCGCGGAGCGGTACACGGCGGGGCCCTTCGAGGCGTGCTCCGCGTCGTCGATGAAGTCCGCGGTGCCGTGCGAGAGCGCCAGGAAGCTGCCGGAGGGCAGGGCGTCGACCAGGGTGCGGACGACGGCGTACGGGTCGTCCGCGTCGTCGATGAAGTGCAGGATCGCGAACAGCATCAGGGCGACCGGCCGGTCGAGGTCGAGCAGGTCGCGGACGGCGGGGTCGGTGAGGATCGCCTTCGGGTCGCGCAGGTCGGCCTGCAGGACGCTGACGCTGCCCTGCTGCGCGCCGGCCAGCAGGGCCCGGCCGTGGACCAGCACGATCGGGTCGTTGTCCAGGTAGGCGATCCGGGCGGCGGGGTCGACGGACTGGGCGATCTCGTGGGTGTTGCCCGCGGAGGGGATGCCGGTGCCGATGTCGAGGAACTGGCGGACGCCCTCCTCGGCGGCGAGGGTGCGCACCGCGCGCTGCAGGAAGGCGCGGTTGGCGAGCGCGCTGATCCGCACCAGCGGGCTGAGCGCGAGCACCTTCTCGGCGGCGGCCCGGTCGGCGGGGAAGTTGTCCTTGCCGCCCAGGTAGTAGTCGTACATCCGGGCCGGGTGCGGGACCTCGGGGCGCAGCTCGGCGGACGGCGGCGGACTCTGGGCGCCGGACATCCAGTCGAGCGAGATCTCCTGATGATCGGTCATATCCGGCCCCCCGTTGATGGAACACGCTTTCGGGGCAGCATAGACGGCCGGGAAACCGGTTCGACGACGGATGGCCGAAACCGGTCCCCGGCGGCCAGGCTAGCGCCCGGGTCCGACAGCCGGGCCGTCGTCAGAGTCGGCGCTCGGGTCCGACCACCGGCTCCGGCCCGTCGTCCGGGTCGCGGGTGAGCAGGTAGCGGGCGCCGGGCCCGGCCGCGGCGGCGCGGTCGCCGGCGTTGTACAGCGCGCAGCGGCTCATGGAGAGGCAGCCGCAGCCGATGCAGCCCGTCAACTTGGCTTTCATCATTTGGAGTTCGGCGATCTGCCGGTCGATGCGGTGCTGCCAGGTGCTGGCCACGGAGTGCCAGTCGCGGGGCGTGGGCGCACGGTCCTCGGGCAGTCGGGCGAGCGCGGTGCGGACCTCCTCCAGGGAGAGGCCGACCTGCTGGGCGGCCCGGACGAAGGCGATCCGGCGCAGCGCGGCGCGCGGGTAGCGGCGCTGATTGCCGGTGGTGCGCTCGGAGTGGATCAGGCCGAGGCTCTCGTAGTAGCGCAGCGCGGAGGTGGCGAGGCCGCTGCGCTCGGCGAGTTGGCCGATGGTGAGGCGGTCGTGCCGGGAGGGCGTCATGCCCCGGAACACTACCGGCGCGCGCCCTTGACCTGAAGCGGGCTTGAAGTTGGATGCTCGGTGGCATGACGAGCGAAACAGCGCACACTCCCGGCCGCCCCGCCGGCCCGGGCTGGGCCGACCTGCCGCACCTGATGTCGGTGATGACCGGCGACGAGAAGCACTCCCCGGCCGCGACCTCCACCCTGGACGCGCTCTGGGTGCTCTACGACCGGGTCCTGAAGGTCGGCCCGGCCACCGTGGACGCGGCCGACCGGGACCGCTTCCTGCTGTCCAAGGGCCACGGCCCGATGGCGTACTACGCGGTGCTGGCCGCCAAGGGCTTCTTCCCGGTGGAGCTGCTGTCCAGCTTCGGGTCGTACGACTCGCCGCTCGGCCACCACCCGGACCGGCTGCTGGTGCCCGGCGCGGAGATCGGCTCCGGCTCGCTCGGGCACGGGCTGCCGCTGGCCGTCGGGACGGCGCTGGGTCTGCGGGCGCAGGGCCTGGACGCCCCGGCGGTGTGGGTGCTGGTCGGGGACGCCGAGTTCGACGAGGGCAGCAACCACGAGGCGGTGGCGTTCGCCGGCGCGTACGGCCTGGAGCGGCTGCACGTCGTGGTGATCGACAACTCTTCCGCCACGCACGGCTGGAACGGCGGCATCGCGGCCCGGTTCGCGGGCGAGGGCTGGTCCGCGGCCACCGTGGACGGCCGCGACCACGAGGAGCTGTACCGGGCGTTCACCGCCCCGCACCCCGGCCGCCCGCACGTGGTGGTCGCCCGCGTCGAACCCAAGGACTGACAGGCCAAGAACCGTCAGCCCGAGAACCGTCAGCCCGACAACCGTCAGCCCGAGAACCGACAGCCCGAGACCGGGCCGGAGCGGAGACAGCACGCCATGACCACCCAGGAGTTCACGATGCGCGACCAGTTCGCGCTGACCACCGCCGAACTGCTCGACCGGGACCCGCGCACCGCCCTGGTGCTCGCCGACATCGGCGCCGCCCAGTTCCCCGACGCGGCCGCCGCCCACCCCGACCGGGTGGTGAACGTCGGCATCCGCGAGCAGCTGCTGATCGGCGTCACCGGCGGCCTGGCGCTGACCGGGATGCGGCCGATCGCGCACACCTTCGCCAGCTTCCTGATCGAGCGGCCCTTCGAACAGGTGAAGCTCGACCTGAACCACCAGGGCGTGGGCGCGGTCCTGGTCAGCGCGGCCGGATCGTACGACTGGCCGGCCGGCGGACGCACCCACATGGCGCCCGGCGACGTCGCCCTGCTGGACACCCTGCCCGACTGGAACGTGCACGTCCCCGGCCACCCCGCCGAGGCCGACCTGCTGCTGCGCCACGCCGTCGCGGCCGGCGACAGCCTGCAGTACGTGCGGCTGTCCGCCCAGCAGAACCGCGAGGCCCGGCCGATCGCACCCGGCCGGTTCCTGACCGTCCGCGAGGGCGCCGGCGGCGTGGTGCTGGCGGTCGGCCCGATGCTGGACGCGGTGCTGGAGGCCACCGAGACGCTGGACGTGACGGTGATGTACGCGACCACCGTGCGGCCGTTCGACGCGGCGGGCCTGCGGGCGGCGGTCGGCGGCCGGGCCGACGTGGTGGTCGTCGAGCCGTACCTGGCCGGTACCTCGGAACGCGAGGTGCACCGCGCACTGGAGCAACTGCCGCACCGCGTCCTCGGGTTGGGCGTGCCGGTGGCCGAGCACCGACACTACGGGTCGATGCCCGAACACCTGGCGGCGTACGGCCTGGACGCGACCGGCCTGCACGCCCGGATCGCGGCCTTCCTGTGGTGACTCGGCCTGTGGCGGCTCGGCCTGTGGTGCCTGTGGTGCCTGTGGTGACGCAGCCGCCGGCGGCTCAGGCCGTGGTGCGCAGCACCGCCACCGAGTCCGGCCCGAGCAGCACCGTACCGTTCACGCCGGCCTGCACCTCGCCGAACGAGGCCTCCAGCGCGGCGAGTTCGCCCTCCAGCGGGACGGCGGCGGGTCCCTCGCCGCCGATCCTGGCCAGTACCCGGTAGCGGCCCCGGTGGACGGCCAGCCAGCCCGCCGCCGCGTCGTGCCGCACCCGCACCGCCGCCAGGTCGCCCGCCGTCAGCTCGGGCGCGGCGTGCCGCAGCCGGATCAACTCCCGGTACCAGCCGAGCAGTTCGGCGTGCGGCTTGCGGTCGGGCTCGGACCAGTCCAGGGTGGAGGCGCGCACCGTGGCCGGGTCCTGCGGGTCGGGGACGTCCTCGGCGCGCCAGCCGTGCTCGCCGAACTCCCGGCGGCGGCCCTGCCGGACGGCCTCGGCGAGCTGCGGGTCGGTGTGGTCGGTGAAGTACTGCCAGGGCGTCGACGCCCCCCACTCCTCGCCCATGAACAGCATCGGCGTGAACGGCGAGGTCAGCACCAGCGCGGCCGCCACGGCGAGCCGGCCCGGCGGGAGCGCGGCCGACAGGCGGTCGCCGGTGGCCCGGTTGCCGATCTGGTCGTGCGTCTGCGCGTAGCCCAGCAGCCGGTGCCCGTACGCCGTCGGGAACGGGCGGCCGTGCGAGCGGCCCCGGAACGAGGACCAGGTCCCGTCGTGGAAGAACCCGCCGGTGAGGGTCTTGCCGAGGGCCGCCCACGGGTCGGCCGCGAAGTCCGCGTAGTAGCCCTGCCCCTCGCCGGTCAGCAGCGTGTGCAGGGCGTGGTGGAAGTCGTCGCTCCACTGCGCGGTCAGCCCGAGCCCGCCGGCCGGCCGGGGCGCGGTGGTGCGCGGATCGTTCAGGTCCGACTCGCCGACCAGGAACAGCGGACGGCCGGTCGCCTCCGCCAACTCGTCGACGGCTGCGGCGAGTTCCTCCAGGAACGGCAGCGCCCGGTCGTCCGCCAGGGTGTGCACCGCGTCCAGCCGCAGCCCGTCGATCCGGTAGTCGCGCAGCCAGGCCAGCGCACTGCCGATCAGGTACGCCCGGACCTCGTCGGAGCCCGGTGCGTCCAGGTTCACCGCCGCGCCCCACGGCGTGTGGTGCCGGTCGGTGAAGTACGGGCCGAACCGGGGCAGGTAGTTGCCGGACGGGCCCAGGTGGTTGTGCACCACGTCGAGGATCACGCCGAGTCCGCGCCGGTGCGCCGCGTCCACGAAGCGCTTCAGCCCGTCCGGGCCGCCGTACGGCTCGTGCACCGCCCACGGCGCCACCCCGTCGTAGCCCCAGCCGTGCCGGCCGGGGAACGGGCAGATGGGCATCAACTCGACGAAGTCCACGCCGAGTTCGACCAGGTGGTCGAGGCGGGCGGCGGCCGCGTCGAAGGTGCCGTCGGCGGTGAAGGTGCCCACGTGCAGCTCGTACACCACCGCGCCCGGCAGCGGGCGGCCCCGCCACACCGTCTCCGTCCAGGCGAACGCGGCGTGGTCGACGGGGCGGGACAGCCCGTCCGGGCCGAACGGCTGCCGCGGCGAGCGCGGATCGGGCAGCGCCGGGCCGCCGTTCAGCCGGAAGCCGTAATCGCCGTCGGGGCCGTCCCCGTGCCACCAGCCCGGGTGCGCCGGGTCGCGTTCCAGCAGGTACGGGATCGCTCCGACCTCCACCTCGACGACCTTGGCCTCCGGCGCCCACACTCGGTACCGCATCATTCCCCCTCCACCAGCAACGCCACCGGCAACTGCTGGAAAAGATACGACAGTTCGACCGAACCGCCGGTGAAACGGCGGCCTGTCGGCCGGTCCGTCCAGCGGCCCGACGGAAGCTCCAGCAGGGTGCCGCGCCAGCCGCCCGCCCGGTGCAGCCCGTACGGCAGGCGGGTCGCCGCGCCCACCACCCGCCCGCCGCGGGCGAACGCCACCAGGTGCTCGGCCGCCGGGCCCGCAGCGGCCAGCGGGCGGTACGCGCCCAGCGGGCCGGAGCGGCGCAGGTGCAGGGCGGTGGCGGTCAGGTGCAGCTTCTCCCGGGCCAGGTCGCCGGGGCGCGGCGAGGCCGCGTCGGTCAGGCGCACCGCCAGCGCGTCCAGGTCGACCGGCGCCCGGTTGTCCGGGTCGACCAGCGTGTACAGCGGCTCCTCGCCACCCTGGAACACGTCCGGCACGCCCGGCGCCAGCAGGTGCAGCAGCGCCGCCGACAGCGAGTTCACCCGGGCGAACGGCTCCAGCATGCCGACGAACCCGGCGATCCGCGGGCACAGCCCCGGGTTGGCCAGCGCGTCCCGCACGTACTGGGCGAGCCGCTGCTCGAACGCCTCGTCGGGGGCCTTCCACGAGGTGCGGCGCTTCGCCTCCCGCACCGACTTCAGCACCACGCCCAGCAGCCGTTCCCCGGACAGCGGCCAGGCCGCCAGCAGGGTCTGCCACAGCAGCCACGCCGACGCCCGGTCCGGGCACGGGCCGGCCGCCACCGTCCACGCCGTGCACTCCGCCGCCCACGCCTCCGGCAGTTCCGCCAGCACCGCGAGCCGGGCCCGGGCGTCCGCGCTGCGCTTGGTGTCGTGCGTGGACAGCGCCGTCATCGCCTGCGGCTGGTGCTGCTCCCGGTGTTCGCACCAGCGGTGGAAGTCCGCCGGGGTGACGCCGGGGTGCTCGGGACGGCCGCCGACCTCGTTCAGCGACAGCAGCGCGTTGAAGCGGTAGAACGCGGTGTCCTCCACGCCCTTGGCGGCCACTGCGGAGACGGTCTGCCCGAAGCGGTGGCAGAACTCGTCCTTCGCGGCCGAACGGCCCAGCTCGCCGAGCGCGAGCCGGCGCACCAGGCGCTCGGTGTCGGACGCGCCCTCGGGCGGAGCGAGCGCCTCGGCGGCCTCGGCGGGCGCGGGCTCGCCGGGCACCACGTACGGCCGGTACACCGGGTACTCGGTCAGCAGGGCCTCCAGTGCGTGGCGCACCGCCAGCGGCGAGTGGTCGGCCAGCTCCGGCCCGTCCGCGCAGATCCGCCCGACCAGGCGCACCAGCCGGTCGGTCTCCGCCGACAGCGCCCCGTCCGGAGCGACCATCTCGGCCCGGCCGATCAGCGCCGTGGTCGCCGCGTCCGCCCGGTCGCCGACGTCGCGCCGGTAGGCGGCCGCCAGCCGTTCCGCGCCCAGGTGGTCGGTCAGCACGCCGTCGATGCGGCGCAGCGCGTCGTAGCCGGTGGTGCCCGCGCACGGCCAGTCGGCGGGCAGCCGCTCCTCGCCGGTGAGGATCTTCTCCACCACCGTGTACGCGCCGCCGGTCGCCTCCGCGAGGCGCCGCAGGTAACCGCGCGGGTCGGCCAGCCCGTCCGGGTGGTCGATCCGGAAGCCGTCCAGGACGCCCTCGCGGTGCAGCCGCAGCAGCACCGCGTGCGTCGCCTCGAACACCTCGGGGACTTCCATCCGCACCGCGATCAGCTCGTTGACGGTGAAGAACCGCCGGTAGTTGATCTGCTCGTCGGCGAGCTGCCACCAGGAGAGGCGGTACCACTGGCGGTCCAGCAGCTCCGGCAGCGGCAGCTGCGCGGTGCCGGGGCGCAGCGGGAACTCGTGCTCGTAGTAGCGCAGCACCTCGCCGTCGACCGTGAGCCGGTCGAGTTCCGCGCCCAGCCGGTCGCCGAGCAGCGGCAGCAGCAGCCGGCCGCGCTCCGGGGCGTCCACCGGGCCCGGCTGGGACGTCCAGTCGATGTCGAACCAGGCGGCGAACGGGTCGTCGGGGCCGTTCGCCAGCACCTGCCACAGCGGCCGGTTCAGCTGCTCCGGCACGGGCAGGGCCATGTGGTTGGGCACCACGTCGGCGATCAGGCCGAGGCCGTGCCGGTGGCAGGCCCCGGCCAGCTCGCGCAGCGCCCGTTCGCCGCCCAGCTGCTCGGCGACCCGGCCGTGGTCGACCGTGTCGTAGCCGTGCGTGGAGCCCGGCACCGCCTCCAGCAGCGGCGACAGGTGGAGGTGGGAGACCCCGAGGGCCGCCAGGTACGGCACGGCGCGGCGGGCGTCGTGCAGGGTGAACTCCGGCTGCAACTGGAGCCGATAGGTGGCCGTCGGGAAGCGGGCCGTCGAAGGTCGCGCGGCGACTGACGTCATGGCCCGATCCCTACCCGGCCGGTCCGAGGCGTACCGTGCATTGCCCCGAACGGGTGGTTTCGGCCGGGTCCGCTACGCCGGTCGTTGCAGCACCATCAGCGAGCGGTCCAGCAGCCGCAGGGTGTCGCCGGCCTTGGCGCGGGGGCCGGTCCCGGGGGCGGGGAGGGCGGGCAGCGAGGTGTCGACGACGACCTGCCAGGCCTCGCCGTGGCCGGCCGGGACGGTGAAGGCGATCGGCTCCGCGTGGGCGTTGAACATCAGCAGGAACGAATCGTCGACGATCTTGCCGCCGCGCCGGTCCGGCTCGGAGATGGCGTTGCCGTTCAGGAACACCGTCAGCGACTTCGCGTACGAGGTCGACCAGTCCTGCTCGGTCATCTCCTCGCCGCCGGGGGTGAACCAGGCGATGTCGGTGAGGGCGTCGTGGGTGCCGGAGACCGGGCGGCCGTGGAAGAACCGGCGGCGGCGGAAGACCGGGTGGTCGCGGCGCAGCCAGATCATGCCCTGGGTGAACTCCAGCAGCCGGCTGTCGGCCTGCTCGCCGTCCCGGGTCGGCCAGGCCACCCAGGTCAGGTCGGAGTCCTGGCAGTAGGCGTTGTTGTTGCCGCGCTGGGTGCGGCCCAGCTCGTCGCCGTGGGAGAGCATCGGCACGCCCTGCGAGAGCATCAGGGTGGCGATGAAGTTGCGCTGCTGGCGGGCCCGGAGTTCGAGCACCCCGGGGTCGGTGCTGTCGCCCTCGGCGCCGCAGTTCCACGAGCGGTTGAAGGACTCGCCGTCCCGGTTGTCCTCCCGGTTGGCCTCGTTGTGCTTGTCGTTGTACGACACCAGGTCGCGCAGGGTGAAACCGTCGTGGCAGGTGACGAAGTTGATCGAGGCGATCGGGCGGCGGCCGTCGTCCTGGTACAGGTCGGAGGAGCCGGTCAGCCGGGAGCCGAACTCGGCGATGGTGGCGGGCTCGCCGCGCCAGAAGTCACGGACGGTGTCCCGGTAGAGGCCGTTCCACTCCGTCCACAGCGGCGGGAAGTTGCCGACCTGGTAGCCGCCCTCGCCGAGGTCCCACGGTTCGGCGATCAGCTTGGCCTGCGAGACCACCGGGTCCTGCTGGACCAGGTCGAAGAACGAGGACAGCCGGTCCACCTCGTGGAACTGCCGGGCCAGCGTCGCCGCCAGGTCGAAGCGGAACCCGTCCACGTGCATCTCGGTGACCCAGTACCGCAGCGAATCCATGATCATCTGAAGGACGTGCGGCGAACGCATCAGCAGCGAGTTGCCGGTGCCGGTGGTGTCCTCGTAGAAGCGCTGGTCCTTCGCCAACCGGTAGTACGAGGCGTTGTCCAGGCCGCGGAACGACAGCGTCGGCCCGAGGTGGCTGCCCTCCGCGGTGTGGTTGTAGACCACGTCGAGGATCACCTCGATGCCGGCCGCGTGCAGCGCCTTCACCATCGACTTGAACTCCTGCACCTGGTGCCCGCGGTCGCCCGTCGAGGAGTACGAGGAGTGCGGGGCGAAGTAGCCGATCGTGTTGTAGCCCCAGTAGTTGGACAGCCCGAGGTCGCGCAGCCGGTGGTCGCGGACGAACTGGTGCACCGGCATCAGCTCGATCGCGGTGACGCCCAGCTTCGCCAGGTGCTCGATCACCGCCGGGTGCGCCAGGCCCGCGTAGGTGCCGCGGATCTCCTCCGGGATGCCCGGGTGCAGCCTGGTCAGGCCCTTCACGTGCGCCTCGTACACCACCGTGCGGTGGTAGTCGGTGCGCGGCGGCCGGTCGGTGCCCCAGTCGAAGTACGGGTTGATCACCACCGAGTGCATGGTGTGCGGCGCCGAGTCCAGGTCGTTGCGGCGCTCCGGCGCCCCGAAGTGGTAGCCGTACACCGACTCGTCCCAGTCGATGTGGCCGCCCATCGCCTTCGCGTACGGGTCCAGCAGCAGCTTCGACGCGTTGTGCCGCAGCCCCAGCCCCGGCTGGAACGGGCCGTGCACCCGGAACCCGTACCGCTGGCCCGGCTGGACGCCCGGCAGGTACGCGTGCCGCACGAAGGCGTCCGTCTCGCGCAGCTCCACCGCCGTCTCCGAACCGTCCTCGCCGATCAGGCAGAGCTCGATCCGGTCCGCGCTCTCCGAGAACACCGCGAAGTTGGTGCCCGCGCCGTCGTAGGTGGCGCCGAGCGGGTAGGGCTGCCCCGGCCAGACCTGCATGTGTCCTCGACTTCCCTGTGCCAGACGCCGATCGGCGCCCCGCGGGCGGTCACCCGGCGGAGCGCCCGAGCAGGTGCCGGGCATCGGCGACGCGGTGCCCGGCACAATCCGCATCCTCCTCGCCGGGCGGGCCGACACCGTGCCCATCCGCCTCCATTCGCCCGTTGTTCGCCCGTACGGGTGTCCCGGATGCCGGGCCGGACGGCTTGCCGCGACCGGTCCGTGACGGACCGTCGGCCGGTGCGGCGGGAGCTGTCAAGAGGGCTGTGTCACGGGCACGGGGGGCGATACCCTTGATCGTCCGGACCGCGAGAACCCCGGGCCCGCGCGGCCGACGATCGGGGGCCGCGACGGTGGAGCGACCCGGCGGACACTCCGTCAGCCGGCCGGCGGCGGACGAGAGGTGAGGTGGCGGATGGCGTTCCCCGCCGACGGCGACGGACACGACCCGCGGGCCGGCAGCAGCGAGGCCCCGACGCTGGTCGTCCGCACCGGCGGCGGACGCGGACCGCTGCCCCCGCAGGGCGGCCCCGCCGAGGGCATGCCCCCCGCCTGGGCCGGCCACCAGTGGGACGACGCCTACCACAGGGTCCGCCTGGCCGGCCGCGCCTATGTCTGGCTCAACCTCGTCGAACAGCGCACCCGCGCCCTCGTCCACGAGGTGCTGCGCCCCGTCTACGCGCCCGCGCACGGCGAGGAGTGGGTCACCGCCGCCGCCGGACCGGCCGGCGAGGAGTGGGTGCACCGGGCCGCCGCCGTCCGCGAGGTCTCCCGCCGCAAGGGCTACCTGCTCGACCCCGTCGACGACGACCCGCTGGTCTTCCTCACCCTGCCGCAGCTGCGCGAACTGATGGTCCAGCACTGGCCGCTGTTCGAACCCCACCTGGTCGACCGGCGCGAGATCGAGCTCGCCCTCGACGAGCTGGAGGTCGCCCGGCACGTGGTCTCCCGCAACCGGGCGCTGTCGCAGACCGTCCTCGACCAGACCGAACGGGCCGCCGCCCGGCTGCTCGCGCTGCTCGACGGCGCGCACGGCGGCGTCCCCGCCGACGTGGTCGAGGAACTCGTCGCCGGCCGCTACGCCGACGTGGTCGCCGTCCACCCCGACCGGGTCCGCCTCCAGCGCGACCTGCCCGTCGAGGACCTCCTCGACGGCGCCCGCCGCCTCGACGCCGTCGGCATCGGGCTCGGCATGCTCTGCCAGAACTACACCGGCAAACGACTTGTGCGCCTCGCCACCGACGGCTGCCGGGTCCGGCTGCTGTTCCTCAACCCCGCGAGCAGCGCCGTCCGCCGACGTGAACGCGAACTCGGCATCGGGCGCGGCGAGTTGGGGCGCTCGGTGGAGATGAACATCATGCACGTGCGACGGGTGAGGGCCCGGCTGCGCGACCCCGGCTCGTTCGAGATCCGGGTGTTCGACGAACTGCCCCGGTTCACCGCCTACCTGGTCGAGGGCCCGCGCACCACCGGCGCCGGCGGCCGGCGGCGCTCCACCGACCTCGGCGTGATCCAGCCCTACCTGCGCAAGGCCCGCGGCATCGAATCACCCGCCCTCGTCCTGCGCGGCGGCGCCGGACAGGAGGTCGGCGGCACCGAACCCGGACTGCTGGAGGTCTACCGCGAGGAGTTCGAAGACCTCTGGGGAGACTCCCGCGCAGTGTCCTGACCAGGGCACATGCCCGCGGAACAGCGGACGCGCCGTCGGCACTGTCACAGCCGCGCGCGATGATGGTCCGCGTCCTGGCAGTGCCGACGGAAGGAGACACACCCCATGACCTGGTGGAAGGGGCCGCTCACCGGTTTCGACCTGGAGACCACCGGCACCGACCCGGAGGAGTCCCGGATCGTCACCGCCGCCGTGGTCGACACCCTCGGAGGCCGCGTCGAGCGGGTCACCAACTGGCTGCTCGACCCCGGCGTCCCGATACCCGCCGAGGCCGCCGCCATCCACGGCATCACCGACACCGAGGCCCGCACCCACGGCCGACCCGCCGCCGAGGCGATCGAGGAGATCGCCCGCGCCCTGCACCAGCGGCTCGCCGCCGGCCGGCCCGTGGTCGCCTTCAACGCGCCCTACGACCTGTCGCTGCTCGACGCCGAACTGCGCCGCCACGGCCGACCCACCCTCGCCGACCGCCTCGGCGGCCCGGTCACCCCCGTGGTCGACGCCATGGTCGTCGACCGCGCCCTCGACAAGTACCGCAAGGGCTCCCGCACCCTCCAGCGGGTCTGCGAGGTCTACGGGGTCGAACTCCACGACGCCCACGAGGCCGGCAGCGACGCCCTCGCCGCCGTCCGGGTCGCCGTCGCCCTCGGCCACCGCTACCCCGACCAGGCCGGCGACCTCCCGCTCGACGAACTCCACCGGCGGCAGATCGACTGGTACCGCACCTGGGCCACCGACCTCCAGGCCTGGCTGCGCCGCAAGGACCCGGCCGCCACCGTCGACCCGCGCTGGCCGCTCAAGGCGGCCTCCTGAGGGCGGCGGCCGACGGTCAGCGGCAGGAGAGCACGAACCGCTGCCGAGCCAGGTCGACTTCGAGGATCCGCACGGTCAGCCCGTCGCCGACCTGAACGGCCCCGCCGGCCGACTCGGCGGCGGGCACCAGCCCCTGGAGGCCGTCGGGCCGGTCCTCGATCCGGACGAGCAGGCCGAACGGGAGCACCCCCGTGACCACCCCGTCGACCAACTCGCCGACGCGGGCGGACAGCTGCTCCAGCGGGTTGTCCTGCAGCGCCCTCAGCGACAGCTGCAGCTCCTCCCGCACCAGGTCGGCGCCGAGCACCGCGGCCGTGACCTGCCCACCCACCGGGGCCAGGTCGGACGGGGAGGTGAACGGCCGCCAGGACTCTCTGGGAACAGGCCGAGCCGGCGGACCCGGGCTGCGGCGCGCTCGTACGGGCGGTCGGTGCCGATGTGCACGAAGAACCCGTCCCGGCCTCCAGCCCGTACCAGCCGAAGAGGCGTCCCGACGGACCGTCGGGACGCCTCGGCAGGATGGCCGGTCAGGACTGGGGGAAGTCGAAAGTGTAGCCCTGCGCCACCAGCCACGGCAGGAGCTGCTTCAGCGCCGCCACGGTCTGGGTGCGGTCGCCGCCGCCGTCGTGCATCAGCACCACGCCGCCCGGGCGCAGGTTCTGCTGCACGGTGGTGACGATCGACTGCACGCCCGGGCGCGACCAGTCGCGCGGGTCGACCGACCAGCCGAGGGACTTCATGCCCTGGTCGGCGCCGATCTTCTCGTTCTCGGCGGTGAAGTCGCCGCCCGGCGCGCGCCACCAGCTGATCTGCGCGTCGCCGCCGGCGGCGTTCAGGATCTCCGCCTTGGCGTCGGCGATCTCCGCCACCTGCTGCTGGTGCGACTGGGTGTGCATCGGCTGCGGGTGGTCGACGGTGTGGTCGCACAGGCGGTGACCCTCGGCGACGATCCGCTTGACCGCCGCCGGGTTCGCCTTCGCGTTGTCGCCGATCTCGCAGAACGTCGCCTTCGCGTCGTACTTCGCCAGCAGGTCCAGCACCTGGCCGGTGGCCGGGCCCGGGCCGTCGTCGAAGGTCAGCGCCACCGTCCTGCCGCCCGAGGCGGTATGCGACAGCACGTGCGTGGCCGGGGCGTGGCTCGGCTGCCCGCCGGCCGGCTTCGAAGCGGTGCCGGGGGCGGACGGGGTGGCCGGGGCGGTGCCCGGCGCGGACGGGGTGGCCGTCCGGCTCGGCGTGGCCGGGTCCTGGCTCGGCGTGGCGAACGGGGACGAGGGGCCCTCGCTCGGCGTCGGCCGGGCCGCCACCGAGGAGGTCCCGCTTCCGCCCGTGGTCGCGCTCGTGCTCGTGCTTGCGCTCGGCGACGCCGCCGAGTGCTGCGCGGCGTCCCCCGCCGCGAGGGGGGTGCCGTGGGCGCCGCAGGCCACCAGCACGGCCGGGGCGAGCAGTGCGGTGGCACCGATGAGAAGAGAACGACGACGGGCGGATATGCGGGATTTCACCATGGAACGACTCCTGACGTCGTACCTGTCGCCTGCACGGCGGGGCGTCCGATCGGATACGACGCCAGGTACGACCGAGGTGGTTCCGTCCGGATGTGCGCTGCGCCACAGGGCGGGCACCGAACGGAAGCGGTCAGAACGCGAACCAGCGTACTGCCGCCTCGCCGTCACGCAGCGAGTCCACCCGGCGACGGAACTCGGCCCGGGCGGACGGGTTTCCGGCCGACTGCTGCGCCACCCAGGCCGCGCTGGCGGTCTCCCGCGCGCCGCGCAGCACCGCGAAGCCCGGCCACTCGCGGACGTCCCAGCCGTAGGCCGAGTTGAACGCGGCGACCTCCTCGGCCGGTACGCCGTACCGGTCCTGACTGAGCGCCAGCACCACGAGGTCGTGCTCGCGCAAGTCCGAGGCCATGTACTCGAGGTCGAGCAGCACCGGGCCGGCGGGGGCGATGTGCACGTTGCGCGGCAGCGCGTCGCCGTGGATCGGACCCATCGGGAGGAAAGGGGTCAATTCGGAAATAGCGGTGACAAAGGTCTCCTTCCGGTCACGGAGGAAGGCCACGTCCGCCGGATCGATGTGACCCTCCGCGCCTGCCAGCCAACTGTCCACCGGCGCGAGGAGATCGCGCCGGCCGAGCGCCACCGGCGGGGCCGGCTCGGCCGGCAGGGCGTGCAGGGCGCGCAGCAGCGGGGCGAGGTCGGCGGGCCGGGCGGGGCGGACGGCGGGCTCCAGCCGGTGCCACAGCGTGACGGGGTGCTCCTGGGCCAGGTGCACCGCGGGGTCGGCGGGGCGGACCACCGGCACGCCCGCGCCGTCCAGCCAGTCGGCCAGCGCGAGCTCGCGGGCGGCGCGGTCGGCCGAGCCGGGGGTGCGGCCGACCTTGGCGACCAGGCCGAGCGTGGGGAGGTCGAAGACGGCGTTCTGGCCGAGCGAAATGAGCGCGGCCCCGGCCGGGTCGATGCCGGCCGGGGCGCACGCCTGCTGCAGGAGGGCCTGGGCCCCCGATTCGTCGAAGATCACCTGCTCATTGTCGGCGAACCGGGGTCCGCGGGGAGGGAGGGGGGCGGTCAGCCGACCAGTTCGTGCTCGTCGTGGCGCCGGTGGGATCCGGTGCCGGCCGGGGCCGGGGAGGGCGCCTCGCCCTCCAGCTGCGGCAGCCAGTGCAGCCAGCGCGGCAGGTACCAGTTCTTGTCGCCGAGCAGGGACATCGCGGCGGGCAGCAGCACGGCACGGATCACCGTGGCGTCGATCAGGACGGCGACCGCCAGGCCCATGCCCATCTGCTTCATGGACTGCATGGACAGCGTGCCGAAGACCGCGAACACCCCGACCATGATCACGGCGGCGCTGGTGACCACGCCGGCGGTGGTGCGGATGCCGTGGGCGACGGCCGCGCCGGTCGGCAGGCCCCGGTCGTGCGCCTCCTTGATCCGGGAGACCACGAACACGTGGTAGTCCATCGACAGGCCGAAGAGGATCACGAACAGGAACAGCGGGACCCAGCTCTCCACCGCGCCGACGCCGGCGGTGCCGATCAGCGAGGCGCCGATGCCGTGCTGGAAGACCAGCGACAGCACGCCGTAGGCGGCGCCGACCGAGAGCAGGTTGAGCAGCACGGCGGTGACGGCGATGGACAGCGAGCGGAACGAGCAGAGCATCAGCAGGAAGGCGAAGGCGACCACGAACCCGAAGACCGGGAGCATCGAGTCCGACATCTGCTTGTTGAAGTCGACCGAGCCGGCGGTGGCGCCGGTGACGGGGGCCTCGGTGCCGGGGACCTTGCCGACCGTGGCGGGCACGACCTGCTCGCGCAGCACCTTCAGCGCCTCGGCGGAGGTGGTGTCGTTGCCGCTGCCGTAGAGCGGGATGTCGACCGTGGCGACGTTCTGTTCGGCGTGCAGCGTCAGGCCGGTGGGGCCGTGCATCTTGCCGGTGGCGAGGGCCTTGGACTGGAGGTCGGCGAGGGCCTGCGTCATCTCGGGGGAGGAGATGTCCTTCGCCCTGACCACCACGGTGGCGGGGGAGGGGGAGCCGGGGAAGGCGTCCTGGATCCGCTGCGAGGTGGCCACCAGGGCATTGCCCTTGGGCAGTTGCTGCTGGAACGTCAGATTGGCGGTGTGCATCGTCAGCGCCGGCGCGGCGATCGCCAGCAGAGCGGCGGTGGCCAGGCCGGCGGCGGCCAGCGGGTGGCGCAGCACCGGGGTGAGGATCGTGTTCCAGACCCGGCTGCCCTCGTTGCCGCCCCGGCGCAGCCGGTGCAGGAACGGGACCTTGCCCTTCTCCACCCGGTCTCCGAGCAGCGACAGCAGGGCGGGCAGCACCGTCAGCGAGCCGAGCACGGCGGTGACCACGACCAGGATGGTGGCGAAGGACATCGCCTTGAAGTCGGCTATGCCAGTGAGGAACATGCCGGCCATGGCGACCACCACGGTGATGCCGGAGACCAGCACGGCGCGGCCGCTGGTGGCGGCGGCGATCCGCAGCGCCGTCTCGGCGTCGTGCCCGGCGGCGCGCTCCTCACGCTCCCGGCGCAGGTAGAACAGGCAGTAGTCGACGCCGACGGCGAGGCCGACCAGCAGCATCACCGAGGCGGCGTCGTTGCTGGTGTGCAGCAGGCCGGAGGAGAGCGCGACCAGGCCGGAGGCGGCGACGAAGGCGGTGATCGCCAGCACCACCGGGAGGACCGCGGCCACCAGCGCGCCGAAGGCGATCAGCAGGATGCCGAGGGCGAGCGGCACCGCCGTCCACTCGGCGCGGGCGAAGTCATTGGTGAACTGGTCGTTGAACCACTTGCCGGCGCTGGCCTCGCCGTACTCCTCGACCACGAACTCGGGGTGCTGCTTCTGCACGCCCGTCACCGCGTCCATCACCGCGGGCACGTTGGCGACGGCCGTGTCGCGGTCCTCCCCGACGACCGTGAACTGGAGCAGCGCCGAGTGCTTGTCCGCCGAGACCGCGCCCGTCTCGTACGGGCTGTGCATGTCGCCGACCTTGCCGGTGGCCTTGACGGCCGCGGCGACCTGGTCGACGGCGGCCTTGAACGAGGCGTCGTCGGCCGTCACCGTGCGGCTCTGCACCAGGACGGTCTCGCCGGCCGGGGACTTGATGCCCGCGTCGTCCAGGATTCGGGCGGCCTGCGCGACCTGACCCGGCATCGACTCGGACTCGGTGACCTTGGTGGAGCCGTGCACGCCGCCGAGGTAGGCGGCGAGGACGACGAAGAGCAGCCAGCCGAAGACCGCGGTCTTTCTGTGGCGGGCGCTCCAGGCGCCCATCGTGGCGGCGATTCCATGATTCACGGTAGGTGTCCCCCAGGGGTTTCGGGCGGGTGCGGACCGCCCCGGTCAGTGGGCCCCCGGGCTGCTTCCGGCGGCAGAACAGACGCTATGAGCTGGGGATCTGACGAACCATCCGGCTAGTCACCGACTTTCCCCTGGCCCTGCCCCCAGGGGGGAGTAGGGGGTTATCCCCACCCTCGGGGGAGGGTTCTCCTCCTTGAGGGCAGCCGGGCGTCCACCCTGAGGGGGAGCGATCTCCACCCCGAGCACGAGGTGGGAAGGGGTGTCGACGGGCGACGATGGATCGGGGCCGGCTCCGTGGCCGCCCCTAGGGGGCGCACACGAAACCCACTTGCCGGGCGGCAAGTCAGGTCCCGTAGGATGCCCGCTAACACTTACCTGCCGACCGGCTAGGCCCTGCCGAGGGTTTCGCGTGCCGGTCCAGCCGTTGCCCGGTCCCCGTCCCCCGGCTGCGGTGAACCATGCCCAGGAGGCATTTCGAGCATGTTCCACCGACTTGGACACTTCGTCGTCAAGCGGGCGTGGTGGGTGATCATCGCCTGGGTGATCGGCTCCATCGCGCTGGTCGCGGGCGCCCCGAAGCTGAGCGCCTCGACCGACGAGTCAGAGTTCCTGCCGAAGCACTACGAGTCCATCCGGGCCGCGGTGGTCCAACAGGACAAGTTCCCGGCCGAGTTCACCCCCAGCGCGATCCTGATGTTCGAGCGCACGGACGGCGCCGCGCTGACCGACGCCGACAAGGCCGACATCGCCAAGATCACCCAGGGTCTGACCGACAAGCACATACCCCTGGTCGAGCAGGTCATCCCCCCGATGGAGGGGAAGACCATCTCGCAGGACGGTCACTACGCGATGGGCATGGTCTCCATCGACAAGACCAAGATGCAGACCGACGAGTACCCGTTGGCCGCCAAGGACCTGCGTGACGAGGGCAAGGAGCTCGCCAAGGGCACCGCGCTGAAGTTCCAGGTCGGCGGCCAGGCCGCGATGGCGCAGGACCAGAAGGAGTCGTCCAGCGCCACCGACGCGATCACCATGCTCGCCACCGTCGTGCTGATCGTGGTCATCGTCGGCGTGATCTTCCGCGGCATCCTGGTCGGCTGGCTGCCGGTGCTGCTGTCGCTGTTCCCGATGATCGCGGCCAGCGGCCTGATCGCCTTCGTCACCGACATCTTCGACCTGAAGTCCTCGCCGATCGCCTCGGCGATCGACATCGTGGTGATCCTCGGCGTCGGCACCGACTACTTCCTGTTCCTGATGTTCCGCTACCGCGAGCGCCTGCGGGCCGGCGACGACCGCAAGGCCGCCGTGGCCAACGGCGTCGCCCGGGTCGGCGAGGCGATCGCCTCGGCGGCGGGCGCGGTCACCGTCGCCTTCGCGGTGCTGCTGCTCTCCGAGCTCGGCATGTTCACCTCGCTCGGCCCGGCGCTGGCCATCTCGGTCATCGTCACCGCGCTGGCCTCGCTCACCCTGACCCCGGCGCTGCTCTCCGTCATCCCGGCGAAGGCCACCTTCTGGCCCGGCCGCAAGTGGATGCAGGAGCCCACGGGCGCCCGCTTCCACAAGCTCGGCAAGGTCGTCGGCCGGCGCCCCGGCATCATCGCGCTGGTCTCCGGCGGTCTGCTGGTGGTCCTCTCGCTGGCCGGCCTCGGCTACAGCGGCACCTTCGACATGGCCAAGAGCATGATGCCGAAGGACAAGGAGTCCATGGTCGTCATGGAGGCCCTGACCAAGGGCTTCTCGGCCGGCGCCGCCGACCCCACGCACGTCTTCGTCACCGGCAAGGACGGCGCCAAGCTCGACGCCGCCCAGCTGGACGGCTTCGGCGCCAAGCTCGGGCAGGTCCCCGGCGTCGCCACCGTCCAGGCCGAGCACAAGCTCAGCGAGGACGGCACCACCGCCGACTTCGTCGTGATGCTCAAGGACTCCGCGGCCAGCAACGCGGCGATCGACACCGTCACCGAGCTGCGCACCGCCGCCCACGCGGACGCGCCCGCCGGCACCGAGGCGCTGATCGGCGGCACCTCGTCGGTGTACAAGGACATCAACCTGGCGATGACCCACGACTACAAGCTGGTCTTCCCGGTGGCAGGTCTGCTGATCCTGCTGATCCTGGGCCTCCAGCTGCGCAGCGTGGTCGCGCCCTGGTACCTGATGGCCTCGGTCGGCCTCGGCTTCGCCGCGACCCTGGGCGCCACCACGCTGGCCTTCCTCAAGATCGGCTCCGAGCCCGGTCTGATGTTCATGCTGCCGATCTTCATCTACCTGTTCGTGGTGGCGATCGGCACCGACTACAACATCCTGATCATCGCCCGACTCCGCGAGGAGGCCCGTGAGGGCCGCAACCCGCGCGAGGCGGCCAGCGAGGCGGTCCGGCACGCCGGACCGACCGTCGCCGCGGCCGGCTTCATCCTGGCCGCGTCCTTCGCGACCTTCATGCTGGCAGGCAACGTGCTCTTCGCCGAGCTCGGCTTCGCCCTGGCCATCGGCATCGTGCTGGCGGCCTTCGTGATGGCGATGTTCTTCACCCCGGCGATCACCGCGCTGCTCGGCAAGAAGGCCTGGTGGCCCGGTCACGGCGCGATGCCCGACCACGGCCCCGAGGCCGTCGCCGCCCGCGCGCCACAGCCCGCCGGCCAGGCCTGAACGGCCACGCACGGGTAGCTCCGGGCAGTCCTGAGTGAAGGGGCATGCGGTCCAACCGGACCGCATGCCCCTTCGCCGTCCCGTCGAAACACGGTGTGACCAGCGGAACTTTTGCCGCCGTCGACGAAGGGGACCGTGCTATTGTCGAAGCAGTTGCAGTATTGGTTCCCATGAACGTGTGTGTGCGCCTGCTGGTTCCAACCACAGGCGCATTTGTTTTGTCCGGTGTTTAGTCTCCGGATGGGGATCGCGGCTACGTGGGGTGCACGAGGTGTGTGCCCCAACGCCCCAGTGAAAGTGGAGACGGTTATGGCTACCGGCACCGTGAAGTGGTTCAACAGCGAAAAGGGCTACGGCTTCATCGAGCAGGACGGCGGCGGCGCTGACGTCTTCGCTCACTACTCGAACATCCAGTCCCAGGGCTTCCGTGAGCTCGTCGAGGGCCAGAAGGTCGAGTTCGACGTGACCCAGGGCCAGAAGGGCCCGCAGGCGGAGAACATCCGCCCCATCTGAGTGCCGGCTCACGCCGACTCTTAGATGTTGTGGGCGAGGGCCCGTACCTCCACAGGTACGGGCCCTCGTCCATGCCGCCCGACGGCCGGGGCGGCCCTTCCTCCCGGACGGCCGACATCCTGCCGACGCGTGATCGCGCGTCGGCCGACGGCCTTCCAGGTAGAGGAAACACGCATGTCAGAGCAGTCCCGTCCGAAGTCCGCACGGTCCGCACAGTCCGCTTCGCGCGGCGAGTCGCGCGGTGACCAGCCCGGTGCGCGGAAGCCGCGCACCGGCGCGTCCCGTGGCGGTGCGCCGCGCAGTGGTTCCGAGGCCCGCGGTGGTTCGTCCCGCGGTGGTTCGTCCCGCGACGGCGAGCAGGCCCGTGCCGAGCGTCCGCGTCGGCCGCGTCGTGGCGCCGTGACGACGGCCGCGCCCGCCGAGGACTTCACGCCCGTGCAGGGCACCCCGTCCCGCCCGCCGGCGGCGAGCTTCGCCGAGCTGAACCTCCCGTCCGGGATGATGAAGGAACTCGGTGCGCAGGGCGTGACCGAGCCGTTCCCGATCCAGGCCGCCACCCTGCCGGACGCGCTGGCCGGACGCGACGTCCTCGGCCGCGGCCGTACCGGCTCCGGCAAGACCCTGGCGTTCGGCCTGCCGCTGCTGGTGCGCACCGCCGGCAAGCGCGCCACCGCCCGCCACCCGCTGGCCCTGGTGCTGGTGCCCACCCGTGAGCTCGCCCAACAGGTCACCGAGGCGCTCGCCCCCTACGCCGGGGTGCTCGGCCTGCGGATCACCACCGTGGTCGGCGGCATGTCGATCACCCGCCAGTCCAACCAGGTCCGCCGCGGCACCGAGGTCCTGGTCGCCACCCCCGGCCGCCTGGACGACCTGATCCAGCGCGGCGACGTCCGCCTGGACGACGTCGCCATCACCGTCCTCGACGAGGCCGACCAGATGGCCGACATGGGCTTCCTGCCGCAGGTCGTCAAGCTCCTGGAGCAGGTCGCCGAGGGCGGGCAGCGGATGCTGTTCTCCGCCACCCTGGACCGCAACGTGGACCGGCTGGTCAACCGTTTCCTCAGCGACCCCGTCACCCATTCGGTGGACCCGTCGGCCGGTGCCGTCACCACCATGGACCACCACCTGCTCCAGCTCGACCCCGCCGACAAGGCCGAGACCACCGCCCGGATCGCCGCCCGCGAGGGCCGCGTGATCATGTTCGTGCACACCAAGCACGGTGCGGACCGCCTCGCCAAGCAGCTGCGCGCGCACGGCGTGGTCGCCGCCGCGCTGCACGGCGGCAAGTCGCAGCCGCAGCGCAACCGGGTCCTCGACCAGTTCCGCGACGGCCAGGTCACCGCGCTGATCGCCACCAACGTTGCCGCCCGCGGCATCCACATCGACGGCCTCGACCTGGTCGTCAACGTCGACCCGCCGATCGACCACAAGGACTACCTGCACCGCGGCGGGCGCACCGCGCGGGCCGGCGAGTCCGGCACCGTGGTCACCCTGGTGCTGCCCGAGCAGCGCCGCGAGGTCAACCGGCTGCTGAGCGTCGCCGGCATCCGGCCCACCATCACCAAGGTCCGGCCCGAGGACGGCGAGCTGAAGCGCATCACCGGCGCGCGGATGCCGTCCGGCGTGGCCGTCATGCTGCCGGTCCCGGCATCTGTCGCTGCTGCCGCCGCCGCGGTCGCCGAGCCCGCCGCGGAGGGGCGCGGGCGTGGGCGGGGCGGTGCGCCGGTGGACGGCGAGGCGCGTCGGCGTCCGGCGAAGCGGACCGGCGGGCTGCCGAAGGACGTCGACATGAGCGGCAACCCGCGACGCCCCCGGCCCAAGCAGCGTCCGGGCGGCGGGAGTTCGCAGATGGCGGCCGGGTTCATCGGGAAGTCGTCGGGGCGGGCGAAGCCGGGGTCCGGGGCGAAGAGCGGCTCGAACTACGGGACGGGGCGGCAGCGGCGCAAGTCCGACTAGGGCTGCGCGAGCCCGTCCGCAAGGTCGCGATCAGGTGCAGGTCACTGTCCTGCGTCGCGATCTTGCGGACGTGGCGCGTTCCCCTTCGCGCAGTTCCCCGCGCCCCCGGTGGTGCATCCCCTGGTTGTGCGTGCTCCCGTTTTTCAGGTGCCCATGTTCCGGACGGCGGCGACCAGGGGGGCCAGTTCGGGGCGGGTCTCGGCGGCGGTGAGGGCTTCGGCGAGGGCGGCGTCGTGGGTGGGGCGGGCCCGGTCGAGGAGGGCGAGGCCGGCGGGGGTGACGTTGGTGTAGATGCCGCGCCGGTCGGTGGGGCAGAGGTAGCGGGCGAGCAGGCCGCGGTCCTCCAGGCGGGTGACCAGGCGTGTGGTGGCGCTCTGGCTGAGGACCACCGAGTCGGCGAGCCGGTTCATCCGGAAGTGACCGCCGTCGCCCTCGTGCTGCTCGCTCAGGACGTTCAGGACGGAGAACTCGCGGACGCTGAGCTCGTGTTCGGCCTGCAGGGCGCGTTCGATGTGGGCTTCGAGGCGGCCGTGCAGCGAGGTCAGGGCGCACCAGCCGTGCGCCAGGCCGGGGTCCGGGCGGGTCATGGGCCGTGCTCCCTTCGGGATGGGATCGTTCACTCCGTACAAGCCTAGTCGAAATCTGCAAATTCCCGCGCCTGCAAGTATCTACATGCGGAGTGAGGAGGCGGTCGATGGAGCAGCACGTGCGCCTGGACGCGCAGGAAGCCGCGCTGGACGCCCTGCTGGCAGTGCTCGACGTGACGGTCGAGGTGCCGGGGGACGAGCGGGTGGCCCGGTTGGAGGCGCGGGCGTCGGGTTTCGCGCAGTACCACCGGATCGGCCACAAACGGCAGGCCGCGTACCGGCGGCTGGCGGCGGACCGGGAGGCGGCGCACCGGCTGTACCCGCTGGTGCTGGACGCGCTGCTGGCCGACGACGACGCGTCCTCGCCGCGCTGGCTGGCGCAGGTGCTGGTGTCGGTGGGCGGCCGGCGGCGGTTGCAGGAGGAGTTGGCGGCGGCCGTGGCGGACGGCGACCCGTTGCGGCAGGTGTGCGCGGTGGGTGCGTGGCGGTGGGCGGAGGCCGTGGACGGGCCGCTCGCGGAACGGTTCCTGACGGCGCGTCGGGAGGCGGCCGAGCGCTGCACCGACCCGTGGGTGCGCGTGCGGCTGGCCGACTGAGCGTCAATTGGCGGGCCCGGGGTACCTCTTGCGGGCGAGGCCGTGTTAGCTTCTTTGCCAATTCATGGTCTGCGCATGGCGTCGTCTATGCCGTCGCCGAAGCGGTGGGCCTGGCAACGGGGAAGAGGTACGCCGACATGGCGGGGGAGTTCACGGTCGATCCGGACGCGCTGCGCCGGTTCGCCCGCACCAGCATCGAACGGGCCGAGCGGCTGCGGGCGATCCGCGCCGAACTCGGCGGGCACCAGCTGTCGCCGTCCGCCTTCGGGAAGCTCCCGGAGTCCGACGAGACCGGCCGCGACTACGTGGAGCGTTCCGAGGCGGCGATCGAGAACGCCGGGGCCGCCGCCGACACCATGGACCGGATCGGCGAGTACGCGGACGGCATGGCCGGCGCGTACGAGCGGGTCGACGAGAGCATCGAGCGCGGGATGCAGGCGATCGTCGGATGAGCGGGCCGATCGCCGGCGCAGTCGACGCCTACACGAAGATCAACGACTGGATGTCCCCGCTGGGCAACGTGATCGACGAGATCATGCGTCCCATCGTGGAACCGCTCGCCGAGCCGCTGGAGTTCGTCACCGGCGACCCGGAGGGCCTGGAGGCCGCCGCCGAGCTGTGGCGCAGGCAGGCCGAGCAGCTGCGCGAGGTGATCGCCGACCAGCGTCGCGACCGGGCCTCGCTGGCCGGTGAGTGGCAGGGCGAGGCGTCCGAGGCGTTCCAACGCGAACTCGCCGAGTACGAGCAGGCGTTGGAGGCCGAGGCGGAGGACATGGCGGGCACCGCCGAACTCCTCGACGAGGCCGCCGCCGAGGCCCGGATGGCGCAGGACCTGGTCGAGACGATCATCCGCGAGCTGATCGAATGGGCGATCATCACGCTCGCCGCGTCCATCGCCTTCAGCGTCATCACCGCCGGCATCTCGCTGGCCGCCGAAGCCGCCGCGGCCGCCGCCGAAGGCACCATCGCCAGCGTCCGAATAGCCAACCTGGTACGGAAGTTGGCCAGTGCGCTGAAGAAGATCGCCGACGCGATGAAGGCGCTCAAGGCCGTCTCCAAGCGGCCGCACCTCAACCCGAAGAAGCCCTGGACCTGGAACAAGCCGCTCGACGTCGAGGCATACCTGGCCAAGACGGCGACCAAGACGATCGGCAAGGCCGGGCTGCACGGCATCGGCCTGACCGGCAACCCGGCCGGCGAGGCGCTCCAGCAGATCACCCAGAGCGGCGCCGGCATCCTCGCCGACGAGGCCGACGATCGGATCAGCGGCAACACCGGCCCCAGCACCGGTCTGCGGCAGAAGACCGGCATTGCCCAGCCCGCGAAGGAGCCCGAGATGAGCCCCGAGGAGCGGCGCCGCCGCTTCGAGGACGCCTTCGGGTGAGCCCGGCGCCGCTACCCGTTCCACTGAATCGAGGAGGAGGAGCACTGTGCTCGACCGGGACCGCCAGTTCGCCGCACCGTTCCTGGCCGCCGGCGAACAGCTGCTGGCCGCCGCACCCGTCTCGCTGGCGCCCGGCATCCCGCGCCCGCCGGAGGAGCTGCTGACTCCGCGTCAACCGGGCGAGCTCGAACAGAAGCTGGCCAAGCCGTTCAGCCTGCTGCGGCGCGCGTACGCGGTGGTCAACCCGGTGTCGGCGGCGGTCGGCGCCGTCGAGAACCGGATGATGGACGCCGTGCCGGACTCCGCCTGGCACGGCCGGGGCATGGGCGGCGACTGGCACTCCACCGCCGGCCGCCTCGTCGTCCGCCTCCACGAGGACGGCGCGAACGGCAGCGGCCTGCTCGCCCTCACCGACCGCCGCCTGTTCCTGCTCGCCGACCGCGCCAAGCTCTGGCAGCTCACCGAACAGCACGCCCTGCAGTTCGAACTCCCGCGCCACGAGATCGCCGCCGCCCACCGCAACGCCAAGGGCGTCACCCAGCGCGGCCGCGTCGACCTCCACTTCCGCGACGGCTCCTGGGCGGGCGTCACGACACCGCTGCCGTCGGCGGCGGACGAGCTCGCGGCCGCGTTCACGGCCTGATCGCAACCGTCGCGGACCCCGGCGCGTCCCTGCTGTGTGGGTAGCAGGTGCGCGCCGGCGAGGTCCGCGACGGGGCCGTTTCTGGGCCTCGGGATGCTTGAAACTGATGGATCGTCACGCCGACTTGAACATTGAGATGTTCGCATGCGGCCAGCGGACTTCTGATATTCCTTCGCACATCAACAGTGCTTGGAATCGGCCGAGATGGCGATATCAGGCCCGGCTTTCCCTGCAAAATTGACGATGCGTCAGATCAGTGTCTTTGGGTGGCCCGGCTCCTTCCCTGATCAACCTGTTTGTGGTGGTTCATCCACGCAAGAGCGTGATGATCATTTATGTCTTTACCTGTCATTTTCATTGCTTGGAACGGGTATTGACAGCTGTGTGAGCCCACCTTGATGATCATGGCTCACATGTGATGATCATTTTGAATCGTGGGATGTGACGTGCTGGAAAGATCAGTGGGGAGACGGAGGGCGCGCGGGTTGACCGCAGCTGCCCTCGCCCTGGGCATCACGGTGGGGGCGTTCGGGATACCGGACGCGCCCCTCGCGGCGGCGGCCGAGAACGCACCGACGCAGAGCCCTGCGACGCCGGCCGAGCCCGCCGATACGGCGGAGACGCTGGCGGTCGCCGAGGCGAAGCGGACCGGGAAGCCGGTGGAGGTCGAGGCGCTGCGGGGCGAGAGCGCCGACGTCGTGGCGCAGCCCGACGGCCGGCTGTTGTCGACGACGTACGTGCAGCCGAAGCGGACCCGCAAGGCGGGCCGCTGGGTGGACCTGGACCCGGCGCTCCAGGCACTGAAGAGCGGCGCCTTCGCGCCCAAGGGCTCGACCGCGGACCTGGAGTTCTCGGGCGGCGGTGACCAGCCGCTGGTGCGGATGTCGACGGCCGGCAAGGAGCTGAAGGTCTCCTGGCCGAAGACGCTGCCGAAGCCGGTGGTCGACGGGGCGGTCGCCGAGTACCGCTCCATCCTCCCCGATGTGGACCTGCGACTGACCGCCACCACGACCGGCTTCACGCAGGTCTTCGTGGTGCACACCGCCGAGGCCGCGAAGAACCCCGAACTCGACGCGCTGCGGCTGGGGCTGAAGACCGACGGTCTGACGGTCCGGCAGGAGGCGGACGGTTCGCTGAAGGCGGTGGACCCGTCCGGCGGCGGCACCGTGTTCGAGGCCCCGACGCCGGTGATGTGGGACTCCGCCACGGCTGCCGTCACTCCCGCTCCTGTCGCGGGCGCCAAGTCGATGAAGTCGGCCCCCGCAGCAGGAGCGGCGGCACCCTCGGCCGCCGCTGACCCGAGCACTCCGGCCGAGGGCGCGAAGATGACCCGGCTGAAGGTCGATCTGCCCAAGGACACCATGGTCCTGACGCCGGACCAGGCGATGCTGGACGACCCGTCCACTGTCTACCCGGTGATGATCGACCCGGCGTGGAACACCCCGAAGGCCGCGGACTGGGCCGGTGTCTCGCGCACCTTCCCGAACCAGACCTATTGGCACTTCACCTACACATCCACCGACGTGCACGACTGGGGCGTCGGCTACTGCGCCGGCGACTCGCGCTGCGCGCCGCAGGACGTGAAGCGCGCATTCTTCCAGATCCCGAACGGCTCGTTCGTCGGCAAGCAGATCCTGAAGGCCGAGTTCGGCACGTACGAGAGCCACTCGTACTCGTGCACCGCGGCTCCGGTGGAGCTGTGGAACACCGGCTACATCTCGAAGGGTCTGAACTGGAACGCGCAGAACGCGGCCGGGTTCTGGGGCCGCAACCTGCAGACCATCAACACGGCCAAGGGCTGGAGCGGCAGCTGCCCGGGCGGATGGCTGGAGTTCGGCGGCACCTCGGGTCCGGTCAAGGACCTGGTGCAGGACGCCGCGAACTGGGGCTGGCCGACCATCACGTTCGGCCTGAAGGCGCAGAACGAGGGCGACATCAACGCCTGGAAGCGCTTCACCGACGACGCCTACCTGCGGGTCTACTACAACCTGCGGCCGAACCAGATGCCGATGAGCGACATGACGATGTCGCCCGGCTCGGTGTGCCAGCTGAGTCCGATCGGCATCAACCAGGTGCCGCGGGTCACGACCAGGGCCACCGACCCGGACGGTGAAGCGATCGGCGTGCAGTTCGCCGTCAACTGGAACACCGGCGACGGCTGGCGCAAGCGCTGGTGGTCCACCGGCGCGGCGGACACCCCGCCCAGCTCGGCGGACTTCAAGGGTTCCGGGTCGATCTTCTCGTACCAGCTGCCCGACACGCTCCCGCAGAATGTCAGCCTGAGCTGGGAGGCGCGGGCCTGGGACGGTGCGTCCTGGGGGCCGTGGTCCTCGGACGGCGACCCGACCTCCTGCTTCTTCAAGATCGACACCACCGTCCCCGCAGGCCCGGACATCAGCTCCGTCTCCTACCCGGGCTCCAAGGACGCCACCGCGGAGCTGCCGTGGACGGACGGTGTCGGCCGTTACGGCTCCTTCACGCTGAAGGCGGCGTCCACCAACATCACCAAGTACCAGTGGTCGCTGGACGGTTCGGCGTACAGCGATGTCACCACCACCAGCGGTGCGGCACAGACGGTCAAGGTGCTCCCGCGGACCCCCGGCCTGCACTTTCTGACGGCACAGGCCGTCAACGGGGTCGGTACCGTGTCGCAGCCCGAGACGTACTACTTCAACGTCCTGGCGGGACAGGGACAGCGGACCGGTTGGACCATGGACGAGACCTCCGGCACCGTCCTGGCGGGCACCGGTGGCACTTTCGAGGCCACGCTCGGCTCCGGTGCGACCTCCGGCGCGGCGGGACACCGGGGCGAGGCACTCGCCCTGGACGGCAGCCTCAACGCCTACGCCAGCACGCAGGGCACGGTGCTCGACACCACCAATGGATTCACCGTCTCCGCGTGGGTCAACGTCACCGAGGGTGGGCGCAACCGGGTGGCAGTCAGCCAGAACGGCACCTTCATGAGCCGCTTCGCGTTGGGCATGATGAACAACGCGTGGCAGATGTGGACGACGGACAAGGACGTCGACGGCTACGCCCTCCAGGTCGCGACCTCCACAGCGCCCGTGGTGTACGGGCAGTGGACCCATCTGACCGGCGTCTACGACCCGGTCGCCAAGACGTGCACCCTGTACGTCAACGGTGTCGCCGGCACGCCGGTCGCCGCCGCCGGCGCCGCGTGGCAGTCCAGCGGTCCGCTGGAGATCGGCCGCTTCAAGTACCGCGGCAACATGACCGGCCCGTGGAAGGGCTCGGTCGACGACGTCAAGCTCTGGGACCGTCCGCTGAGCGCCGCCGAGGCGGCCAAGGTGGCGGCCGACCAGCCGGTCACCACCGGCCTCGGGGCCAAGGCGGTCTGGAACTTCGACGCTGCCAACCCGAGGACCGGTGTCGCTGAGACCGACGCCCTGACCGCCTACAAGGGCGTCCAGGTCGGCCAGGCCGGCATCGACGGGAAGGCCATCCACCTCGACGGCGCCACCGGCTACCTGCGCACCCCGCGTCCGCAGGTCGACGGCACCCGGGACTTCTCGGTCGCGGCGTGGGTGAAGATGCCCAAGCCCACCGCAGGCGATACCAAGGCCAGGGCGGCGATCGCCCAGATCGGCGAGCACAACGTCGAGTTCGCGCTCTACTACTCCGGCACCCTGGGCAAGTGGGTCTTCGGCCGGTACAAGGAGGACACCTCCGTCGACACCCTGGTGCGCACCATGCAGCCCGACTGCACCGCCGGCACCGTGACCAACGGCGTGCCCTGCTTCACCGGCACCACCGGAGAATGGACGCACCTGCTGGGCGTCAACGACACCACGGCCAAGAAGCTGCGCTTCTACATCAACGGCTACCTGGTCGCCGAGTCGGACTACACCCAGAACTCGCCGTGGGCCAACCCCGGCCCGCTGCAGATCGGCGCCTTCAACGAGAACGGTGCGAACGGCGGGTTCTTCGGCGGCGACGTCGACGACGTGCGCGTCTACGACCGGATCGTCACCGGGCCCGAGGCCACCGCGATGGTCCAGCAGCACCCGGTGCTGGCCGGCCGCTGGCGCCTCAGCTCCGCCACCGGAACCCCCGCCGTCGCTCCCGACGAGGCCCCCGGCCACAACGGTGCCACCCTCGGCGGGAACGCCACGATCAACCCCGGCAGCGGCATCCTGATCAACCCGGGCGCGCTCGCACTGAACGGCACCACCGGCTACGCCGCGACCACGGTCAACCCGGTGCACACCAGCCAGAGCTTCACCCTCGCAGGCTGGGCCAACACCGCAGGCACCCCGACCCGCGACATGACGGCGCTCTCCTTCGCGGGCGCCAACAACAGCGCGGTGACAGTGCGTTGGCACTACCTGGGTCTGAACGCCAACGGGCAGCCGAGCGGTGAGTGGCAGGCCGAACTCCGCGACTCCGACGACGCCACCGGTGTCACCCGGACCGTGGTCACCCGATCCGCCGAGAGCTCGGTGTGGGAGAACTGGACCCACCTGGCGGTCAGCTACGACGCCTTCTCCCAGCGACTCGCGCTGTACGTCAACGGCCGGGTCGAGAACCAGACCTGTGCACCTGATGCCACCGACTGCACACCGCGCGTCTCCACCGCCGGCGCCCCGCAGCCCTACGAGACATCGGGCGGGCTGCAGTTCGGCCGGAACCGGTCGGGCAACGCCTGGGGCGAGTACTTCTCGGGCGAGCTCGAGGACGTCTGGCTGTACCAGGGCGTGCTGAGCCCCGCCCAGATCACCAGGCTCTCCGACTACAACGCCGACCTGAGTGCCGGCACCGGCGTCTGAGCCATCTCTTTCGAGCGGGCCGGGCAGCACCCAGCTGCCCGGCCCGCTTTCCCATCACGGCCCGAACGGGCCCATCCCTGAAGAAAGTTGCACCGAATGAGAACGGAACGGTCCGTCGTGCGGCGGACTCGGACCAGGGTGGCCGCGACCGTCGCGGCCACCCTGGTCGGGTCACTGCTGCCGACGTTGTCACTGGCCGCCGCGGCGGCCGCCGAGCCCTACACGCCACCGTCGGCGGTCTCGCCCGAGAAGCCGGTCAAGACGTCCAACGCCAAGACCAAGGACCGCAAGGCCGACACCACCGTCAGCAAGCCCGACGGCAAACGTGGCGCCCTGCCCGGCAAGGGCAAGGCCACCGCCGACGTCCCGGGTGAGAAGGGGAAGGCGGCCAAGGCCGGCAAGCTGCCGGTCTCGATCACCTCGTCGGGCACCGCCGCGAAGGCCCAGGTCGAGGTGCTCGGCCAGGACGCCGCCGCCAAGGCCGGGATCACCGGCCTGCTGTTCACCGTCGTCGGCGCGGACGAGCGCGCGGGCGTGGCCGTGGACTACTCGTCCTTCGCTCTGGCCGCAGGCTCCGGGTACGGCTCCCGGCTGAAGCTGGTGCGCCTGCCCGACTGTGCGTTGACCACTCCTCAGCTGGCCGAATGCCGCGTGCAGAGCCCGCTTCCGGGTGGGAACGACCTCGAAGCGCAGACGGTCAAGGCGAACGCACTGACCGCAGCCCCGGACGGCTCGACCCGCATCCAGGCGTTCGGCGGCCCGGTCGTCCTCGCCGCCACCGTCGGCTCGGCCGGACCGGGCGGCGACTACAAGGCCACCCCGCTCTCCTCGGCCTCGGCCTGGTCGACCTCGCTGAACAGCGGATCGTTCAACTGGTCGTACGACATGCCGCTCACGGCGATGCCCGGCGATCTCACGCCGAAGCTCGGCCTGTCCTACAACTCCGGTGTCATCGACGGCCGGACCTCCAACAGCAACAACCAGGCGTCGTGGGCCGGTGACGGCTTCGAGATGGCCCCGGGCTTCGTCGAACGCTCCTACAAGCCGTGCGCGGACGACGGCGCGCCGAAGACCGGGACCGTCAGCCCGGGCGACCTGTGTTGGGGCACCGACAACGCCACCATCAGCTTCGCGGGCCACGCCGGCGAGCTGATTCCCGTCTCCGCGGACGAGTGGCGGATCAAGGGGGACGACAACACCAAGATCGTCCGGGTTCGCGACACCGCCCGTGGCAACGGCGCCAAGGACGGAGAGTACTTCCGCGCCACCACGACCGACGGCACCAGCTACTACTTCGGCTACAACCGGCTTCCGAACTGGACGGCCGGCCAGCCGGAGACGAAGTCGGTGTACACGGTGCCGGTGTTCGGCAACGACGCCGGCGAGCCGTGCAACGCCTCGACGTTCGCCGCTTCGTGGTGCCAGCAGGGCTGGCGGTGGAACCTCGACCTGGTGGTCGACGCGCACGGCAACGACATCACTTACTGGTACACGCCGGAGACCAACAACTACGGCCGCAACCTCAAGGCCACCGACCGCACCCCCTACGTGCGCGGCGGACGCCTCGACCACATCGAGTACGGCCAGCAGAAGGCCGACATCTACTCGGCGACGGTCAAGCCGATGGCGCGGGTGGATTTCGGCACCGCCGAACGCTGCCTGGAGACCACCGCGGGCCGCTGCGACGCGGGTTCGATCGACGCCAACCGGCAGTACTGGTACGACACCCCGTGGGACCAGAACTGCAAGGACGGCACCGACTGCACCACCACGTACTCGCCGACGTTCTTCACCCGCACCCGCCTGACCCAGGTCGTCGCCAAGACCCTCCAGGCCAACGGCAGCTACGCCGCCGTCGACACCTGGGACCTGACGCACAAGTGGGGCACCGCCGACTACGACTACCAGCTCCTGCTGGACACGATCAAGCACACCGGCAACTCCGCCACCCCCGCCGTCGCGCTGCCGAAGACCACCCTCGCCTACAAGCAGATGGTCAACCGGCTCGACAAGACCGGTGACGGCCGGATGCCGTTCGTCAAGCAGCGCCTGGGTACGATCACCGACGAGATCGGCGGCCAGATCGACGTCAACTACTCCGGCGAGGCCTGCACCTGGGCCAACCTGCCCACCCCGCAGACCAACACCACCCGCTGCTTCCCGCAGATGTATCGGGAGACCCCGGACGGCCCGGTCACCACGGAGTGGTTCAACAAGTACGTCGTCGACGCGGTCATCGCCACCGACCGCACCGGCGGCGCACCCGACATGGTCACCCACTACACCTACCTCGGCGACGCCGCCTGGCACTTCGACGACGAGGACGGCCTGACCAAGGAGAAGCTCAAAACCTGGTCCCAATGGCGCGGCTACGCCCACGTCCGCGTCGAGACCGGCGGCAACGCCGCCATGTCCACCCAGGCCGACCACTGGTACCTGCGCGGCATGGACGGCGACCGCGACAACCCGTCCGACAAGAACAGCAAGCGCTCCGTCACCATAGACGACGGTCAGGGCACCACCCTCACCGACGACAACGCGTGGGCCGGCTTCGAGTACCGGACCGAGCAGTACGACAAGCCCGGCGGCGTGATCCTCGGAAAGACCGTCAGTACCCCGTGGAAGAAGGAGACCGCCAAGCGGGTCCGTGACTGGGGCACCACCACCGCGAACCTGACCGCCACCGGCAGCACCCGCAGCTTCACGTCACTCGACAAGGGCGCGGGCAGCAACTGGCGCGAGACCCGTATCAACACCAGCTACGACGACTACGGTCGGCCCACCACGGTGGAGAGCCTCGGCGATCTCTCGGTCACCGGCGACGAGAAGTGCACCCGCTCCACTTACCTGAACAACACCTCGGCGTGGATTCTCGGCTCCGTCTCCCGGGTCGAGACCGTCGCAGCGGCCTGTGCGGCGACCGTCGACCGCGACACCAAGGCCGACGGCACGTCGGCAGTGCTGTCGGACGTGCGCTACCGGTTCGACGGCCAGGGCTACGGCACTGCCCCGACCAAGGGCGACATCACACTGACGGAGACCCTCAAGACGCGGACCGGCAACAGTGCCACCTACCTGGACAACACCGCGACCTACGACGGTTACGGCCGGGCCCTGAGCGACACCGAGCTGGCATCCAGCACCGTCTACGACACCACCGGCGCGACCAGCCCGGTCACCACCGCCTCGCCGAATGCCCGGACCACCACCACCGCCTTCACCCCTGCCACCGGCCGGCCCACCAAGACAGTGGTGACTTCTCCACCGGCCACGGTCGGAAACAGCGCCACCGCACAGATCACCACGGTCGACTTCGAGCTGATGCGCGGCCAGGCGAAGGACAGCATCGACACCAACAACCGTCGTACGGAGATCCAGTACGACGCGCTCGGCCGCACGCTCCGGGTGTGGCTGCACGACCGGATCGGCCAGGGCAACCCGAACCAGGAGTACGTCTACACCGTCGGCGAGAACACGGCCGCTGCCGTCGCCACCAAGACGCTCAATGAAGACGGCTCGCAGCAGGCCACCTACACCGTCTACGACGGCTTCGCCCGCGTGCGCCAGATCCAGTCGCCCGGAGATAACGGCGGCCGGATCCTCAGCGACACCTTCTACAACGACCGCGGCCTGGCCTCACTTTCCTACGCCCCTTACTACGTTGAGGGTTTGCCCTCAAGTCAACTGCAGACTGTCGGTACGAACCCCAAACTGATCGACGGCTTGGAGACGCAGACCGCGGTCACCTACGACGGTCTCGGACGCACCGTCAAATCCACGGTCTCGGCGGGCAACGGCGTCGGCACCCCGCTGCACTCCACGCTCACCGAGTACAACGGCGACCGCGTCACCGTCACCCCGCCCACCGGCGGCACCCCCACCACCACCATCACCGACGTGGAGGGGCGTACCACCGAACTGCGACAGTACAAGGCCGCGACACCGACCGGCGCCTACGACGCCACCACCTACGGCTACGACAAGGCCGGCAACCTCACCAAGCAGACCGACTCGGCCGGAACCACGTGGACCTGGCTGTACAACCAGCTCGGCCAGCAGACGAAGGCCGTCGACCCCGACAGCGGAACGACCGTCAAGACCTACAACGACCGGGGTGAAGTCACCAGCACTACCGACGGACGCGGGAACACCATCGCCAGCGTCCGCGACAACCTCGGCCGCCTGACCGAGACCCGCAGTGGATCGGCCACCGGGCCCCTGCTGACCTCCCAGGCCTGGGACCCGGTGAACAACAAGGGCTTGCTGGCCTCCAGCACCCGCTACAGCACCGTCGGCGGAACCACCTACCAATACACGACCGCCTACTCGCTGTTCGACGCGCTCGCCCGCCCGACCCGTACGACAGTGACGATCCCGTCCGTCCCCGGGCAGGAAGCCCTCGCCGGCACCTACATCAGCGGCACCATCTACCGCCTCGACGGCCAGGCCAGGAGCGCCAGTTATCCGGCGGCCGGCAACCTTCCCGGCGAATCGCTGTCGTTCACGTACGACGCTCTGCACCGGCTCACCGGGGTCGACAGGGACGGTGGTTACGCCTACCAGACCGGCCAGAGCTACAGCCTCACCGGCAAGCCGATGCAGGCCAAGCTCAACGGCACCGCAGGCAAGGAGATCGTGGTCACCAACTCCTATGAGTGGGGAACCCAGCGCCTGGCCTCCAGCCGCACCGACCAGTACGGCATCAGCACTCCGGCGCGGGCAGCCGCGTACACCTACGACCAGGCCGGCAACGTCACCTCGGTGACCGACGCCTCCCGCGACGGGACCGACCGGCAGTGCTTCCAGTACGACTACCTCCGGCGTCTGACCGAGGGGTACACCCCCAACACCGGCTCCTGCGCTGTCCCTGACGGAACCAAGCTCGGCGGCCCGGCTCCGTACTGGACCAGCTGGACCTACAACACCAACGGCACCCGGGCCACCGAGACCCGGCACAACACGAGCGGCAACACCGGACAGGACTCCACCACCGCCTACACCTACCCGGCCGCGACCGCGGCCCGCCCGCACAGCCTCACCTCGACCAGCACTGTCACCGGTGCAGCCGGCACCCCCGTCGTGCAGAGCTACGACTACGACAATGTGGGCAACACCGTCGGACGGCACCTCAAGCCGACCGCGGACCAGACCAGCGACCAAGTACTGACCTGGGACACCGAGAGCAGGCTCTCCCGGCTCGTCGACACGGTGAAGACCACGGCCGGCACCACCACCACGACCACCAGCAAGACCACCGACTACCTCTACGACGCAGGTGGCAACCGCCTGATAGGCCACACCCTCGACACTGCCGACGCGGCGGCCGAGAGCTGGACCCTCTACCTCGGCAACACCGAACTCAAGTTGGTCAAGGGCGCTGCCAAGGCCGCTGCCACCCGCTACTACCCGCTCGGCTCCGCCACCGCGATACGCACCGACGACAACAAGGTCACCTTCCAGACCAGCGACCACCACGGCACCGCCGAAGTCAACATCGACGCCGCCAGCGGCGCGATGACCCAACGCCACTCCCTCCCCTTCGGGGCCACCCGCGGCACCGCCCCCACCACCTGGGCCGGCACCCGCGGCTTCCTCGGCGGCACCAGCGACCCCACCGGCCTGACTCACCTCGGCGCCCGCGAGTACGACCCGGTGCAGGGACGATTCCTCAGCCCCGACCCGGTACTCCTCACCACCGATCCGCAGCAGTGGAACGGGTACGCGTACAGCAATAACGACCCGGTGGGCCGCAGCGACCCGAGCGGAATGGTCCGGGCCCCGATCGAGTACGACAGCACGCCCGCGCCCGAGGCCCACGGGCCCGAGGCCGGCGGAGGCGTCCGGAAGGAGTCGATGGGCTGCGGGTCGCTCTGCCACCCCGGCACCACGACGGCGATGGCCGCGACGTCAGGCCCCGAATGGCGAGGAGTCAAGCACGCCACCCGGGAGCTGGCCGGAGCGCTGCTGGTCAAGGCGAGCCGGGACGAGGAGGAACTCCGCCGAACCCACCGCGAGCAGTACCTGGTCAAGTGTGACAAGAACTGCCTGACTGCGGCCTCCGACCCGATCACCGCAGCCTTCTCCGACCTGTGGCTGCACCCGGAACGGCACATGACGGTGACCCCGTACTGTGACTGGAAGTGCCATTCCCGGATTGCCGCCAACTACCTCGGCAATATCAGTACCGTCCTTGGGATGGCGGCGGTGGTGGTCGCGTTCATTCCCGTCGTGGATGTGGCCGCGCCGTTCCTTGCCGGTGCCTCCACCGCGACAGCCGCTTTGGCCGCCGGACTCGACCTCATCGGGGGCGATCAGAAGGGTGCCTTGGTGAACGGCGCGGTGGTCGGTATGTCGGTGCTGAGCGGCGGTCTCGGTGGGTGGGCCGAACGCGGCGCCGCAAAACTCGGCGTCGGTTTCCTGGCCCGCGGCCTGGAAGGCGAGATAGTCAGAAGCGGGGCCGAGGCCGCGCGACTCTCGCCCGGCTATAATCCGCGTTTGGACAATAACGTCGTGAGCTCTTGGGCGGGCCTGGGACCGCTTACCGCCAACGCCCTTGGCTGGAACTTCCACCCGGAGGAAGACCAGGGCCCGTACTCCATCTTCAGGTGACCATGACACTGATTGATTCGCCCCCGATACCGCTCGTGCTGTTCCTTCTCGCGGTCGGATACCTGCTGAATGTCGCCGTTGTGTTCCACGTCTACGGGCTGCGGAAGAACCGGAGAACGGCGCTGATCGGGCTTGCGGTGATGCCGCTGCTGGCCGTGCCGTTCGGTGGCATCCGGAGCACGGGAATCCCGACCTCGCTGCTGCTGGCGGCGGACGGTCTGCTGGCCTTCCCGCTGCTGTTCTGGATGCTTCGGCACGACATCGCGGAGGTCGAGCGGTCCGGTCGCCCGGCGCCTGCGCCGCGCGACCGGAGCCCCGAGGCCCGGCGCCGTGGGGGACGGGCCGCGTTCGCAATGGTCGGCTTGGTCGCAGTCCTCGTGGGGCTGGAGTACCTGCCGATCCTGCCCGCCTGAGACTGCGGGCCGAACGATACTTGGGCCTCTGCCGCTCCCCGGAATAGGGAGGGGCGGAGGCCCAAGTGTTTGGGGTACTGCGGCGATGGTGTGGTCAGGCGGTGCGGGCGTTCGGGGCGGTGGCGGACGCGGCCTCGGTGTGGCGGGTGAGGACCAGGCGGGCGAGTTCGGGGGCGGCGCCGAGGGTGGGGGCGAGATGGTCGGCGGTGGCTGCGGCGGTGGCGATGCGGTCCGGGAGGAGGCCCGGGGCGAGGAGGTACGGGGCGACGGCGGTGGTGTGGACGGTGGGGGCGTGGCGGAGGGTGGTGAGGGCGTCCGTGACGGTGGGGGTGGTGGCCGAGGCGTAGGCGGTGGTGACGGCGGCCCAGCCGCGGGTGCGTTGCCAAGTGGCGGCCATGGCGCGGGTGGTGGCGTTGGCGGCCGGGTCGGAGGAGCCGGCGGCGGCCAGGACGATGCCGGTGCGGGCGCGGACGGCCGGGTCGGTGACGTCGAGTCCGGTCTCGGCGAGGCGGCGGTCGAGGGCGTCGAGGAGGAGAGGGGACGGGCCCAGGACGTCGGCGACGGGGATGGTGGAGCCGGCGGCGCGGAGGGCGGCCGGGATGTCGTGCTTGGCGTGGAAGGCGCGGTTGAGGAGGAGGGGAACCGCGATTGCGTCGGTGAGGCGAGGGGCGACCTGGGCGATGCGGGGGGCGCAGTGGTCCAGGTACGCGGTGGTGACGGGGAGTTCGGGGCGGAGCTCGCGGATCGCGTCGGCGAGGGCCTCGACGGTGGCGGCGTGGCGGGGGTCGCGGGAGCCGTGGGCCAGGAGGAGGAGGGGGCGCAGGGGTTCGGTGCGCGCCGGGCGCGGCTCGTTGCCTTCCGATGTACGTGCGACCTTGCCTCGCCGGCGGGCCGAGGCGGGGTGGGTCGATTGGCGCGGTGGTTGCTCACCTGCCCGGAGCGGGCGGTGGGTGAGGGTGAGCGCGGTGTCCGGCTGCGGCTCGTTGCCTTCCGTCGCGCGCAGTTCCCCGCGCCCCTGACGGGGCGCGGGGTTGGGGGGCGTCAGGTCGCTGCGCTCCTGGCGGGGCGCGAGGCTGCCGCCCTGCTCCCGGTCGCTCTGCTCGTGGCGGGGCGCAGCCGCCGGGGTGGGGGGCTGGGGGGGGGGGGGGCGGGGAGGCATCGGTGTCAGCGGGTGGTGACGAGGAGACCGCGGCTGCGGAGGACGCGGCGTTCGAGGGGGGAGAAGAAGAGGAGGTCGATGGCGACGCCGACGGTGAGGATGAGGAGGATGCCGAGGAGGACACCGGACATGTTGGTGAACTCGCGCTGGTTCTCCAGGTAGCGGCCGAGGCCGAGGCCCAGGTCGGGGGAGGAGGCGATGAGTTCGGCGGCCATCAGGGAGCGCCAGGAGAAGGCCCAGCCCTGCTTGAGGCCGGACAGGTAGCCGGGGAGTGCGGCGGGGAGCAGGATGTGGCGGGCGCCGCGGAGGCCGGTGGCGCCGAGGGTCTGGCCGGCGCGGAGGAAGAGCGGGGGGACCTGGTCGACGCCGGAGATGAGGCCGTTGGCGATGGAGGGGACGGCGCCGAGGAGGATGACGGCGTACATCGCGGAGTTGTTGATGCCGAGCCAGATGACGGCGGCGGGGACCCAGGCGACCGAGGGCAGCGACTGGAGGCCGGAGAGGACGGGTCCGAGCGCGGCGCGGACCGGCTTGACCTGGGCGACCAGGAGGCCGATGGGGGTGCCGATCAGGACGGAGAGCAGGAAGCCGGACAGGCCGCGCCAGACGCTGGTCCAGATGATGGAGAACAGCGTTCCGGCGTACCAGAGTTCGGTGAGGGAGTGCCAGACGTCGGCGGGGCTGGGGAGCTTGTCGGGGGTGGTGAGGCGGAAGGTGTAGGCGAGCTGCCAGACGACCAGGACCAGGGCGACGCCGAGGAGCGGCGGGAGGACCGAGCGGCGCAGGACGGTGGTGAGCGGCGGGCGCTGCGCGTCGACGGTTTCGAGCGCGTCCAGGCCGGCCCCGACGCCCGCGGAGTCGTCCGTGGAGCGGCCTGCGGAGTCGTCCGAGGAGGAGGCGGGGAGGGTGTCAGTGCTGGACATGGCGGCGGATCTCCCCACGCAGTTCTTCGGTGATCTCGATGGACAGATCCGCGACGCCGGCGGATTCGATGCGGCGCGGCTGCGGCAGGTCGATGCGCCACTCGCGGGCGATCCGGCCGGGGCGGGAGGAGAGCAGGACGACGCGCTGGGCGAGGCGGACGGCTTCCCGGACGTTGTGGGTGACGAACAGGACGGCGAGCTGCTTCTCGGCCCAGATGCGGGTGATCTCGTTGTGCAGGACGTCCCGGGTGATGGCGTCGAGGGCGGCGAACGGCTCGTCCATCAGCAGGACTTGGGAGCCCTGGGCGAGGGAGCGGGCGAGGGCGACGCGCTGGCGCATGCCGCCGGAGAGTTCGTGGACCCGCTTCTTGTAGGAGCCGCCGAGGCGGACCAGGTCGAGCAGGCGCTCGGCCTCGGTCTGCCGGTCGGCCTTCGCCACGCCCGCGAGGCGCAGGGCGAGTTCGATGTTCTTGCCGGCGGTGAGCCAGGGGAAGAGCGCGTGGTCCTGGAACATCAGGGCGGGGCGGCCGCCGGGGACGTCGATGGTGCCGGAGGTCGGCCGGTCGAGGCCGGCGACCAGGTTGAGCAGGGTGGACTTTCCGCAGCCGGAGGCGCCGAGCAGGGTGACGAACTCGCCGGGGGCGACGGTCAGGTTGATGTCGTCCAGGACCGGGGCTGCGGTTCCGGGACGGCCGAAGGTCTTGTGCACGTGCGAGAGCCGGACGGCGAAGTCGCCGTCCGGGTGGCCCGCGCCGGGGGCGTCGGGCGAGGTGGTCAGTGCCGTGGTCACGGGCACCTCCTGCGGGTGTGGTCCGGGCAGGGCAGGGAGTGGGCGCAGTGTCCGGGGTCCGCCCCGCGCCCGCCCGCGGTGTGGGCATCGAATGGGCGGGCGCGGGGCGGAACCCGGGGCCTGGAGGCAGCCAGAAGGCTTGCGGGAGGGCCTACTTGGTGCCGAGACCGGCGTCGGAGACGGCGGGCTTTCCGGCTGCGGCGAGCACCTTGTTGAGCAGCGTCAGGTCGTAGATCCCGGCCAGGTTGGGCTTCTTGAGCAGCCCGGCGGTGACGGCGTGGTCGGCCTCGGCCTGCAGGGTGTTCGCCAGCGGGTCGTCGATGAAGTCGATGTCCTGCCAGGCCGGGTCGAGGATCGCGGCGTCGAGCGCGTTGCCGGCGTCGGCCTTGATCTGCTCGTTGGCGACGCCCTTGGCCTGGTCGGGGTTGGCCTTGATCCAGGCGTTGGTCTTCACCGAGCCGCGCAGGACGGCCTCGACCACGTCGGGGTGTTCGGTGAGGAACTTCTGCGACACGATGATGTTGGTGATGACGAACTTCTTGTCCGGCCAGACATCCTTCTCGTTGAGCAGGACCTTCGCGCCGAGGGTGACCAGCTTGGAGGCGGTCGGCTCGGGCACCCACGCGCCGTCGATGGAGCCGGACTTGTAGGCGTCGGGGGTGACCTTGTTGTCGCTGCGGATCACCTTGACGTCGCCGTCGCCGCTGTTCGCGTCGACCTTCAGGCCCTTTTCCGCGAGGTAGTTGAGCAGCGCGACGTCCTGGGTGTTGCCGATCTGCGGGGTGGCGAGCCGCTTGCCCTTGAGGTCGTCCAGCGAGTTGATCTTCGCGGGGTTGACCACCAGCTTGACGCCGCCGGAGGCCGAACCGCCCACGATCTTCAGGGACTTGCCGCCGGACTGGGTGTAGCCGTTGATCGCGGGGGAGGGGCCGACCCAGCCGATGTCGATGGAGCCGGCGTTCAGCGCCTCGATCTCGGCGGGGCCGGCGTTGAAGACCTGGGTCTTGATCTTGGTGCCGCCGAGCTCCTGCTGGAGGATGCCCTGCTTGAGGCCGACCAGCGCGGTGCCGTGGGTGAGGTTGGCGAAGTAGCCGATCTTCACGGTGTCGGCGGAGAGCTTCGCGCCGGACGCGGCGGGGGCGGGCGAGGAGGTCTTGTCCTCGCTCTTGGAGCCGTACGAGCAGGCGGAGAGCAGGCCGGCCGCGGTCAGGACGGCGACGGCGGCGACGGCGGTCCGTCTGATCCGGCCGGCGGCGGGGCGGGCGTGGGTATGGGTGGGCAGGGTGCTGGGTGCCATGACGAGGTGTCCCGTTCGTGGTGAAGGAAGAAGGAAGGTGACGGTGCCTGACGGGGCCGGGCCGCCCGGCCGTGCCTGCTGTGGACAGGTTCGGCGGGTCGGGCCCGGTGACAGGGGCTCAGTGCCCCTGTCCGCCCCCACATCGCGTCAGGCCGCCCTGGCCGCTGCCGAGGACGCCGCTGCCGATGCGGCCGCCTTCCTTGTCCATGCCCGAGAACGCCTCGCTGGGCATCAGACCCAGTCCTCCTCTGTGGAAGCGTCGATGGTGCTGACGGTGGTGTCGAACGCTTCGCCCGCCATGCCGGCGGTGAGCGTGGTGCCGTCGGCCGGGTCGATCAGGATGAACGAGCCGGTGCGGCGGTTGTCGCGGTACGGGTCGAGGGCCAGCGGCTCGGCGGTGCGCAGCACCAGGTGACCGATGTCGTTGACGTTCAATCCCTCGGGGGCGGGCCGTTGTTCGAGGGTGTCGATGTCGATCCGGTAGGAGATCTCCTTGACGAGCGCGCGCACCGTGCGGGTGGTGTGCTTGAGCAGCACCTTCGCGCCGACGTGCAGCGGACGCTCGTTCAGGTGGCAGACCGTCGCCTCGATGTCCTTGCTGGCCACGGCGGTCGAGCCGGACGCGATCAGGTCGCCGCGGGAGATGTCGATGTCGTCGGCGAGGCGGACCGTCACCGACTGCGGCGCCCAGGCGATGTCGGTCTCGACGCCGAGCGCGTCGATCGCCGCGACGGTGCTGGTGTGGCCGGAGGGCAGCACCGTCACCGGGTCGCCGACCCGCAGCACGCCGGAGGCCAACTGCCCGGCGTAGCCCCGGTAGTCGTGGTGCTCCTCGGACTGCGGCCGGATCACGTACTGCACCGGGAACCGGGCCGGCTCGACGCTCGGGTCGGAGCCGACCGGGACGGTCTCCAGGTGCTCCAGCAGCGTCGGGCCGCCGTACCAGTCCATGTGCCCGGACGGCTCGACCACGTTGTCGCCGGCCAGCGCCGAGATCGGCACCGCCACCACGTCCTTGACGCCCAGCGAGGCGGCGTACGCGGTGAACTCCTCGGCGATGGCCGCGAAGACCGGCTCCGCGTAGTCGACCAGGTCCATCTTGTTGACGGCCAGCACGACGTGCGGGACGCGCAGCAGCGCGGCGACGGCGGCGTGCCGGCGGGTCTGCTCGACCACGCCGTTGCGGGCGTCGACCAGCACCACGGCGAGCTCGGCGGTGGACGCGCCGGTCACCATGTTGCGGGTGTACTGCACGTGGCCGGGGGTGTCGGCGAGGATGAACCGGCGCCGGGCGGTGGCGAAGTAGCGGTACGCGACGTCGATCGTGATGCCCTGCTCGCGTTCGGCGCGCAGGCCGTCGGTGAGCAGCGCCAGGTCGGGCGTGTCCTGGCCGCGGCGGCGGGAGGCGTGCTCGACGGCCTCCAGCTGGTCGGCCAGCACCGACTTGGAGTCGTGCAGCAGCCGGCCCACCAGGGTGGACTTGCCGTCGTCGACACTGCCGGCGGTGGCGAAGCGCAGCAGCGAAGTGGCGGTTTCTGTGGTCATGCTTAGAAGTACCCTTCGCGCTTGCGGTCTTCCATGGCGGCCTCGGACAGCTTGTCGTCCGCCCGCGTCGCGCCGCGCTCGGTGAGGCGGCTGGCGGCGATCTCGGCGATCACGGCCTCGATGGTGTCGGCGTCGGAGTCGACCGCGCCGGTGCAGGACATGTCGCCGACGGTGCGGTAGCGCACCAGCCGGTTCTCGACCGTCTCGCTGTCCTTCGGGCCGCCCCACTCGCCGGCGGTCAGCCACATGCCGTCGCGCTTGAACACGTCGCGGCGGTGCGCGTAGTAGATCTCCGGGAGGGCGATGTCCTCCCGCTCGATGTACTGCCACACGTCCAGCTCGGTCCAGTTGGACAGCGGGAAGACCCGGACGTGCTCGCCGACCGCGTGCCGGCCGTTGTACAGCGACCACAGTTCGGGGCGCTGACGGCGCGGGTCCCAGGCGCCGAACTCGTCGCGCAGCGAGAACACCCGCTCCTTGGCGCGGGCCTTCTCCTCGTCGCGGCGGCCGCCGCCGAACACCGCGTCGAACTTGTTGCTCTCGATGGCGTCCAGCAGCGGCACGGTCTGCAGCGGGTTGCGGGTGCCGTCGGGGCGCTCGCGCAGCACGCCGCGGTCGATGAAGTCCTGGACGGAGGCGACGTGCAGGCGCAGGTTGTGCTGCGCCGCCGTGCGGTCGCGGTACTCGATGACCTCGGGGAAGTTGTGCCCGGTGTCGACGTGCAGCAGCGCGAACGGCACCGGCGCGGGCGCGAACGCCTTCAGCGCCAGGTGCAGCATGACGATCGAGTCCTTGCCGCCGGAGAACAGGATCACCGGCCGCTCGAATTCGCCCGCGACCTCGCGGAAGATGTGCACCGACTCGGCCTCCAGGGCGTCCAGGTGCGACAGCGCGTACGGGCTGTCCGCGGCCTGGACCGGGCGCTGGGTGATGACGGTCATGCCAAGCCCCTCTCGGTCAGGAAGGCGTGCAGTTCACCGGCGGAATCGGCCACCGTCCGGCCCTGCGTCTGGAGACGCAGCTCCGGCTTCTCGGGCGCCTCGTACGGGTCGTCGACGCCGGTGAGGCCGGAGATCTCGCCGGCCGCCTGCTTGGCGTACAGGCCCTTGACGTCCCGCTCCGAGCAGAGCTCGACCGGGGTCGCGACGTGGATCTCCAGGAACTCGGTGCCGTTCGCGGCGTGCCGCTCGCGCACCGCGGCGCGGGAGTCCGCGAACGGGGCGATCACCGGGGCGAGCACTTTGACGCCGTTGGCGGCGAGCTTCTCGGCGACGAAGCCGATCCGGGTGACGTTGGTGTGCCGGTCCTCGCGGGAGAACCCGAGGCCCTTGGAGAGGAACTCGCGGATCTCGTCACCGTCCAGCACCTCGACCCGGTGGCCCTCGGCGCGCAGCCGCTCGGCCAACGCGAAGGCCAGCGTGGTCTTGCCGGCGCTGGGCAGGCCGGTCAGCCACACGGTGGCGCCGCGCTCACGGCCCGCTGCCGGGGTGTCGGCGGTGGTCACGGTGGTTACTCCTGACGGTCGGTGACGGTGGAACAGGTGGATCAGAGGTGGATGCCGCACTCGGTCTTGCCGGAGCCCGCCCAGCGGCCGGCCCGGCCCGCCTCGCCCTCGCCGGGCTTGGCGGTGCAGGACAGCGGCGAGCAGCCGACCGAGGTGTAGCCCTCCCACAGCAACGGGTTCAGCAGTACCCCGTTGGCCTGCACGTACGCGTCCACGTCGGCCTGCGTCCAGCGGGCGATCGGGGCGAGCTTCACCTTGCGGCGCTTGGCGTCCCAGGCCACCACCGGGGTGTTCGCCCGGGACGGCGACTCGTCGCGGCGCAGGCCCGTCGCCCAGGCGTCGTACCCGCCCAGGCCGCGGTTCAGCGGCTCGACCTTGCGCAGCGAGCAGCACAGGTCCGGGTCGCGGTCGTGCAACTGCGGCCCGTACGCGGCGTCCTGCTCGGCCACGGTGAGCTTCGGCTTCAGCGTGATCACGTTGACCGGCATGGTCGCGGCGACCGCGTCCCGGGTGCCGATGGTCTCCGGGAAGTGGTAGCCGGTGTCCAGGAACACCACGTCCACGCCCGGCAGCACGGTCGACGCCAGGTGCGCGACCACCGCGTCCTCCATCGAGGAGGTGACGCAGAACCGCTTGCCGAAGGTGTCGGCCGCCCACCGCAGGATCTCCTGCGCGGACGCCTCCTCCAGCTCCCGGCCCGCCTTCAGCGCGGCGGCCTCGTAGTCAGTCGCGGTCGTCATTCCCGGTCCCCCCGTCGGACGTCGGCAACAGGCCGAGGAACTTCAGCTGGAAGCCCCGGCGGCAGGCCCGGCACTCCCAGGCGCCGTGGCCGCTCTCGGACGGACGCAGGTCCTCGTCCCCGCAGTACGGGCAGTAGAACGGCGCCGCACGCTCGCTCACGACAGTTGCTCCTCGTTCGCCCGCACCGCCCACTGCGCGAAGCGCTCGCCGTCCTGACGGTCCGCCTGGTAGCGGGTCAGCAGGCGCTCGACGTAGTCGGGGAGTTCGGCGCTGGTGACCTTCAGACCACGGATCTTGCGGCCGAACGCGGCGTTCTCGAGACCGAGCGAGCCGCCCAGGTGGACCTGGAAACCCTCGACCTGCTGCCCGTCCCCGTCGGTGACCAGCTGGCCCTTGAGGCCGATGTCGGCGGTCTGGATGCGCGCGCAGGCGTTCGGGCAGCCGTTGATGTTGATGCTCAGCGGCTCGTCGAACTCCGGCAGGCGGCGCTCCAGTTCCTCGATCAGGGTGCGGCCGCGGTCCTTGGTGTCGACGATCGCGAGCTTGCAGTACTCGATGCCGGTGCAGGCCAGCGTGCCGCGCCGGAACGTGGACGGGGTGACCCGCAGGTCGAGCGCCTCCAGGCCGACGACCAGCGAGTCGATCCGGTCCTGCTCGACGTCCAGCACGATCAGCTTCTGCTCGACGGTGGTGGCCAACCGGCCCGAGCCGTGTTCGGCGGCCAGGTCGGCGATCTGCTGGATCAGCTTGCCGTTCAGCCGGCCGACCTTCGGCGCGAAGCCGACGTAGAACCGGCCGTCGTTCTGCGGGTGCACGCCCACGTGGTCGCGCCAGCGGCCGGACGGCTGGTCCGGGCCCGGACCGTCCGTCAACTCCCGCTTCAGGTACTCGTCCTGGAGGATCTGCCGGAACTTGGCCGGACCCCAGTCGGCGACCAGGAACTTCAACCGGGCCCGGTTGCGCAGGCGGCGGTAGCCGTAGTCGCGGAAGATGCCGATCACGCCGGCCCACACGTCCGGGACGTCCTGCAGCGGCACCCAGGCGCCCAGGCGGACGCCCAGCTTCGGGTTGGTGGAGAGGCCGCCGCCGACCCACAGGTCGAAGCCCGGGCCGTGCTCGGGGTGGACCACGCCGACGAACGCGATGTCGTTGATCTCGTGGACCACGTCCAGCAGCGGCGAACCGGAGATCGCGGTCTTGAACTTGCGCGGCAGGTTCGAGTACTCGGGGTTGCCGATGTACTTGCGGTTGATCTCGTCGATCGCCCAGCTGCCGTCGATGATCTCGTCGGCGGCGATGCCCGCCACCGGCGAGCCGATCACCACGCGCGGGCAGTCGCCGCACGCCTCGGTGGTGGACAGGCCGACCGCTTCGAGCTTCTCCCAGATCGCCGGGACGTCCTCGATCCGCACCCAGTGGAACTGCACGTTCTGACGGTCCGTCACATCGGCGGTGCCGCGCGCGTACTGCTCCGACGCCTCGCCGATGGCGCGCAGTTGAGCGACGGTCAGCTGACCGCCGTCGATGCGCACCCGGAGCATGAAGTACTCGTCCTCCAGCTCGTGCGGCTCGAGGATCGCGGTGCGGCCGCCGTCGATGCCCTGGCGGCGCTGGGTGTACAGACCCCACCAGCGCATCCGGCCGCGCAGGTCCGCCGGGTCGATCGAGTGGAAGCCCGACTTGGAGTAGATCGTCTCAATGCGTGTCCGCACATTGAGACCGTCGTCGTCCTTCTTGAACTGCTCGTTGGCGTTCAGCGGGGTGTAGTGCCCCATCGCCCACTGGCCCTCGCCGCGGTGGCGGGTCGCCTTCCGGACGGCGGGGCGAGGCGCGACGGCGGCGCCGGCCTGAGGCTCGTCCGGCTCGGGAGTGCGGGCCATGATGTCAGTCCTTTGAGCGGCTTGGCAGGTGCGGGGGTGCTGCGGATCCCCGGGCGCGACCGCTCCCACCTGCGAACTTCAGCAGGCGGCGGGAGGGGTGACGCTGGGCCGGGGAGGTGGAGCGCGCATCCGCGACGGCGGGGATGGGCGGGCAGGGCGCCGGTGCGGTGGCGGCGTGCGAGTGGGGCTCAGGTCACCGGACAGATGGCGCTGGACACGCGAAGGAGGTCGACGTGGAGTCGGCCAACTAGGGTGGTTCCGGCGCTAGACATGGCAAGAGATTCGCACGGCGGGCGACTCGCGGTCCACTAACGTCCGAATCCTGGACCTCGTTGTTTCGCATGTCGGGACGGAAGGTCGAGTCGGGCCGCTCGGGGCCCTCCTTCCCCTCTTCTCCCGCCCCGCGACCGCCCCGCGACCGCCCCGCGACCGCCCCGCGACCGCCCCGCGACCGCCCCGCGACCGCCCCGCGCCGTCCTGCCGCGCCCGTGCCCGTCCCGCCCCCGCCCTGCCTCCCGCCGGTTCCCGGCGGCGGCGCGTCGGTCCGCCAGTACGGGCCGATACCGTAGGGGCGTGCAAGCAGCAGGCAGTACTCCGCATTCCCCCGGAGCGCCCGGAGCGACCGGCGACCGGCCCCCCCGCCGCCGTGGCGGACGACGCCGCGCCGTCAAGCGAACCACCTGGTACCGCACCCTGTGGGCGCTGGTGAAGGACACCACCAACACCTGCGTCGAGTACCGGGTCACCGGACTCGCGGCGGAGGCGGCGTTCTTCACCCTCCTCTCCATCCCGCCGCTGCTGCTCTGCCTGGCCGGCACCCTCGGCTACCTCGACGACATCATCGGCGCCGGAACCATCGTCAGACTGAAGGCGGACATCGTCTCAGCAGCTGGGACGGTGCTCTCACCGAGCTCCGTCGACCAGATCGTCAAACCGCTGCTCGACGGCGTCTTCGACAACGCCCGCCCCGACCTGATCTCGATCGGCTTCCTGCTCTCGCTCTGGTCCGGCTCCCGGGCGCTGTACATCTTCATCGACACCATCACCGTGATGTACGGCCTCGACGGCAAACGCGGACTGGTCAAGACCCGGCTGATGTCGCTCGGCCTCTACCTCGGCGCGCTGGTGATCGGCTCGCTGGTGCTGCCGCTGCTGGTGGTCGGGCCCGGGCTGCTGATCAACACCTTCCAGAGCTGGGCCGGAGTGATCAACTCGCTCTACTGGCCCGCCGCGATCCTGCTGCTGATCGTCTTCCTCACCACCCTCTACCACGTGGCCGTTCCGGTCAGCACGCCCTGGCGCGAGGACATCCCCGGCGCGCTGGTCGCCCTGCTGGTGCTGGTGGTGTGCAGCGTCGCCCTCCGTCTCTACCTGGTCAGCTCCGTCGAGGGCCCCTCCGTCTACGGCTCGCTCGCCGCGCCCGTCGCCGTGCTGCTGTGGATCTTCGTGGTGGCGCTCGCCGTACTGATCGGCGCCGCCATGAACGCCGCGATCGACCGCCGCTGGCCCGCCGTCGAGACCGCCGACGCCCGCGCCGAGGTCGAACGCCTCACCGAGGACGCCGCCGTCCAGCGCGGCCGCGAGGCCGCCGCCCGCCGCGCCGCCGAACGAGCAGATCGGACGCGCCAGTTCGGCCTCGCCGAAGGCCACGACGAAGACCTCTTCGACGAGGACGACGACCTGGACGCCCCCAGCGAATACCCCGAACGCTGGGCCGGCTTCCTCCCCCACGACGACGTCCGCCACCGCCTCGGCGGCACCCGCCGCAAACCACCGAACTGAGCCCGGACAACGGCCCCCGCCGACGGCACTGCTGCCGAGGGCGGGGGCCGCTTTCGTGTCTACCGACGGATCGCCGGGCCGAGCGAGAGCAGGGCGTGCACCAGCGAACCGACCAGGGCCGCCGCGTCCGTCCGCCCACCGGACACCCGGAACAGCAGCGGGGCGTCCCGGCCGCGGACCCGGACCACCACCGTGCCGTCCGGGCCGGGCACCGCGAGCACCGCGCAGCCCGGGTGACGCCGCCACAGATCGTCCGCCGGTTCCGGGCCGGTGCCGTGCAGCACGTCCGCCAAGTGCCGCACCCGGGGCGGTTCGTCGACGCGGGCCGTCAGATGGCGGTCGGAGCGGGGCGGAGAGCCCGCGGCGGCCGGGAAGCGGACCGTCACCATCACTGCCACCGGGTGCCCCCCGTCAACGGGGCGGGCAGCGGCAGCGGCGGCTCGGTGGCCGGACAGGCCGGCTCGCCCAGGTTCAGCACCCGGTAGAGCAGACGGCGGATCCTCGGCAGGAACTCGCCCGGCTCCGAGGAGATCCGGGCGCCGATCTCCGCGTACGCCTCCGGCCGGTACATCCGGTCCGCGTAGGCGAGCTGGCCGGCCAGCGGACGCGCCGGATCCAACGCCGGGGCGGTCAGCGCCAGCTGCAGACCCGGTGAGCGCGGATTGACGTCCCGGTGCGGGAACCGGGCGATCAGGATTCGGGCCCGGGTGAGCGTCGCGTACAACGTCACCGAGCCGTGGTCGCCGATCACGTAGTCCGCCGCCACCAGCATCGGACGCCAATCCACTTCCTGCGTCACCAACGCCACCGATCCGCCGGACATCCCGTCGACCCACCGGCGCACCTGCCAACGGCCGTGCCCGGCCGCCACATTGGGGTGCACCACCAGTGCGGTGCGGAACCGCCCGGCGGGCAACTCGCGCACCAGCCGCGGCAGTAGCGCGTCCAGCCGGCCGAACACCGAGCTCGGACCCCAGGTCGAGCAGAGCAGCACCAGCTGTTCCCCCTCCGCCAGCCCGAGCGCCGCCCGGTACTCCGCCCGCCGGGGCAGCGCCGCCGTGATCCGGTCGTGGTCGCCGTCGCCGACCACCTCCGCCACCGGCAGCACCTCCGGGCAGTTCCGCTCCAACTCGATCAGGTCGTCCCGGTGCGCCAGCGCGTACGCCGCCGCGTTCGGCCGGCCCTCCCACAGCAGGTAGTCACGGCCCAGGCCGGACACCTGCCGCTCGTGCTGCCGCATCGGCGTGCCGGTGCCGTCGGCCTGCTCGCGGACGCCGGTGACCGAACCGACCGGCGGCTGCGGGCGGGCCAGCTTCAGGTGGCCCGTTCCGTGCGGCAGCCGCACCAGCGGGCCGTGCAACTGCTCGATCCCGCGCGAACCGGCCGCCAGGATCAGGTCGAACTCGGTCTGCACGGCCTGCTGCCACGGCACCACCGTGCCACCGAGCCGCATCAGGAACGCAGCCACCCCGTCGTTGAACGCGTGCGGCGCGACGGTGAAGACCACCTGCACCCGCATGTCCGAACCCAGCAGCTCGCAGAGCTCGCGCAGCCGCTGGCCGTACACCTCGGTGTGAACCACCGCAAGCACCCGCTTGCGGTCGGGCAGAGTCGCCCAGGACACGAGGCATCCCCCCTTTGTTCTCCCGGCCTTCCGCCGGACGGCAGTGCCCCGTGCACCGCCGCAAGGAAGAGATGTCCGCGCGCGGTGGCGGGGTGGCTGGAGAACCCTTGCGGGTCCTTGCGGAACCCTTGCATCAACTTCCTTGCCGGAAGCCGGAGTTGGCGATCGGCGGCGGGTCGGCATCGGGTCGGCGTCGGGTCGGCGTCGGGTCGGCGGAGAGGTGGCGGAGAGGTGGCGGAAATTCGGTGGCGGCCGGGGCAGGTGGGGACTAGCGTGGCCCGTGCCGATCGAGGGCGCCCCGTGCGGGGTGCGCGAGGCGCGTCGCAGAAGAGGAGGTGAGGACCGTGAGGCCTGTCCTTGCAGGTGTCGTTTCCCGCGTTCAGAAGTCCACCGAGTCCTGTACTTCCTCCAGGTCCGCGGCCGACCTCGATCCGGTGTCGCCCATGCGCTGACACGAGGTCGGCCGGGGGCCACCCGTTCCCCGAAGGGTTCACCCCGTGCTTTCCGCGACCACTGCTGCCCACCCGCTCTCCGGCCTCGGCTGGGACGAGGACCGGGCCGCCGCCTTCCATCCGCTCGCCGAGGCGGGCCTGCTCCCCGGGCGGATCACCCGCATCGACCGGGGCCGCTGCGATGTGCTGTTCGTCGATCCCGAGACCGGCGAGCCGAGCACGCTGCGCGCCGACACCAGGCCGGTCACCGGCGCCGACACCGTCCACAACCCGTGCACGGGCGACTGGGTGGCCGTCGACCCGGCCGCCCGACCCCTGCCCGCCCTCACCTCCGTGCTGTCCCGCACCACCGCGATCATCCGCAAGGGCGCCCACAAGCGCTCCGAAGGTCAGGTGCTGGCCGCCAACATCGACACCGTCCTGATCGCCGTCTCACTCGCCGCGGAACCCGACCTGGGCCGGATCGAGCGCCTGCTCGCCCTGGCCTGGGAGTCCGGGGCCGAACCGCTGATCGTCCTCACCAAGTCCGACCTGGTGCACGACGGCGAATTCGTCCGGGCGGACGTGGAGGCGGTCGCACCCGGGGTCACCGTGCTGACGGTCAGCGCCGAGACCGGCGACGGCATGGACGCCCTGCGCGCCCTCGCCACCGGCTCCTGCGCCCTGATCGGCCAGTCCGGCGCGGGCAAGTCCACGCTCACCAACGCCCTGGCCGGCGCCGACACCATGACGGTCCAGCAGGTCCGCACCGTGGACGAGAAGGGCCGCCACACCACCACCACCCGCGAACTCGTCCCGCTCCCCGGCGGCGGCGCCGTCATCGACACCCCCGGTCTGCGCGGCGTCGGCCTGTTCGGCGGCGAGGGCATCGACCTCGCGTTCGCCGACATCGACGAGATCTCCGCCGGGTGTCGCTACGACGACTGCTCCCACCGCACCGAACCCGCCTGCGCGGTCCGCGCCGCCCTCGCCGACGGCACCCTCCCCGAGCGCCGCTGGGAGTCCTACCTCAAGCTCCAGCGCGAGAACGCCTGGATCGCCTCCCGCACCGACGCCCGCCTCCGCGCCGAACGCGCCCGCCACCACAAGTCCCGCACCAAGGCGACCCGCAGCACCTTCCGGCCCTGACCGCCCACTGCCCCGCGCCCCGGACGAACCCGGAGTGCGGGGCAGTGGTACCAACGGCTCGTGGCTGAGCCTCGGCTACAGCATGGGGCACAGGAGCCATATCCCGAGCCAGGAGCAGGTGCCCGGCTCGCTGTTGCCGGGTGCCCCGGGTATCAGGTCCAGAGGCTCCGAGGCGGTGCGGTGGTTCACGAACGAGGCAGGCGTGGCATGGTGCTCGCCGAAGCCGTGACGCAGGGAAGCTCTTTGCACGTACGTTCTGCTCTTTCTCGGTGGCGGTCAAAGCCTTGGTGGCCGACCCTACCCAATGCGGTGCCAATGTCGCGAACCGGCTCCATCAAGTCCGGGAGGTTGGGTCGACAGCATGTGACTGCCGAGTAATTTGGCATGGCCGCATCGGCGATGTTCGAACGATATTCGAACGTGAATTACTGCGATCCGCCGGGCTTCGCGTGGGCTTCGGTCCGGAGTAGTTCCCGATAACGGTCCAGCGTCTCTTCGGTGGTTGTTCCGGTGCCCGTCCGCTCGCCGCTTTCGGTCGGGGCGGGGCGGCTGTGTCCGGCCGTGCCGGTCCGCCGGAGGTGGCTCGGCAGCAGCGGTTCGGCTTGGTCTAGACCATTGAGGGCGTCCACCGTCTCGCGCGGGGCCCCGATGGAGCGGGCTATCTCGTGGGCCTCCGAGTACGCGGCGAAGGCTGATTCCGGACTTCCCGAACCGAGCAGGATTTCCCCCATGGTATTCATTGCTCCGGCCTGATGGCGAAGGGCTCCGGATCGGCGGAATATCTCGATTGCCGAAGCGGCCAGCGATACTGCTCGGTCGAATTCTTCGGGGAGTTCCATGAGGCAGGCGAGATTCGATTGGGACATCGCCAGATCCATGGCTCCGATCAGCCCGTCTCCCTCGCTCAAAACCTCCTCGAAGGCCTTCCGGGCGGCGGATTTGTCGCCGAGCTCCAGATAGAGTCCACCGATATTGTTGGTGATCTTCAGGGCTGTCGACCGCTCGTCGATGCTGCGGAAGAAGGACAGCGCCTCGTGGAGGCTGTCGATCGCGCCCCGGGTGTCACCCAGCTCGCTCTGCACCATGCCGAGGTTGCCGACGGCGCGGGCCACCGCCGCGGCGTCGCCGAGCGCGCGCAGGATGTCGAGCTCCTCGCTCAGCAGTCGCTGGGCTCTGTGCAGGTCGTCCTGGTGCCAGTGCAGCTCGCCCAAGCGTCCCAGGGCGGCGGCGATGCCCCGGCGGTCGCCGGAGGCTCGGGCGAGAGTCAGGGCGCGCTCCCCGGCGCGCTCCGCCGAGGTGTAGCGGGCGACCCGCAACTCGGCTGTGGCCAGCGCGAGTTGTGCATGCAGCTCGGGGGCTTCGGCACCCCTTTCCCGCCAGTGCTCGGCGGCTGACCGGTGAATTTCGATCGCCTCGCGCCACAGCTGGCGGGTCTCTACATGCTCCTTGAGGGTGTGCGCGAGGACGGCCGCCGAATCGTGATCTCCCGTCGTGCGCAAGTGTTTTTGAAGGTCGATCAAGGATGCGAGTTCGGTGGCCACCCAGTGCTCCGCCCCCACCCCGCCCGCCGGATCGGCGTCGAAAATCCGGTCGCCCATGGTGAACTCACCACTGAACGTCGCCAGTTCGATTCGATGGCGGCGGGGATTCAGCTCCCGGTCGGCCCAATCAGCAGTGCGGCAGAAGTAAGTGACGGTTCGTCGTAAACAGGCGCGCCGGTCCTGCGGGGACTCCTCCTGCCGCACCCGGTCTGCCGCGTACTGGCGTACCAACGAGTGGTAGCTGAATCGCTCGGCCGAGTGTTCGGACAGCAGGTTGGCGGACAGCAGGTCCTCGATCAGCCGCTCCGCGCGGTCGGCCGGGCAGCCGATCAGGGCCGCGGCGGTGCGCAGGCCGAAGTCCGGGCCGGGGTGCAGGCTCAGCCGACGGAAAGCCATCTGATGCGCGGCCGAGAGGTCGTGATACGACATGGCGAGAGCGCCGTAGAGGCTGTCGGGGCCGTCTCCGAGTTCGTCCAGCAGTCCGTTCCGGGCGAGTCGGTCCGCGAGATGGGCAAGAGTCCAGGAGGAGCGGAAGCGGAAGCGTCCGGCGGCGAGACGGAGAGCCAGTGGGTGGTGGGCGCACAGGCGGGTGATCTCGGCGAGCCGGTCGACGTCCGCGGTCCGATCGGGGCCGGCCAGGCGGACGAACATCTCGGCGGACGCGGCCGGAGCGAGGGCGTCGAGCGGGACATTGGCGACGGCGGGGAGGGAGGCCATTCGGTGGCGGCTGGTCACCAGGACGAACGAGGCGGGTCTGGACGGCAGCAGTGGCCCGATCTGGTCGGGGCCCGCAGCATCGTCGAGGACCACCATGGCCTGCCGATCGGTGAGCAACTCGTGGCACAGGCGGATGAGTTCGTCACGCTCGACGGGGATCCGATCGGCCGGAACGCCGAACTGCCGCAGCAGCGCGGTGGCCGCCGCCTCGGGACTCGGGTCGTGCTGCGCGCCCGAATAGGTGCCGAGCCGCAGGAGGTGGACGCCGTCCGGGAAGTGGCCGTGCAGTCGATCGGCGGCGACGGCGGCGAGGGCGGTCTTTCCGCTGCCGGGCAGTCCGCTGATGGCGACCACCGGTCTACCGGGTCCGGTGCTCCGCCTGCCCCCGCGTCCGGGCCACTCGCCCTTGGCGGCGGCGGTGAGGAGTGCCAGTTCGTCCTCCCTGCCGACCAGTTCGGGAACGTCCAGCAGGCCTGCAGGCCGCTTCGTGGGGCCCGGGCGGCGGGCGGGGTGCGGGGCCGAGGTCCGGGCAGAAGCGGTCGGTGGGGCGGCCGGGTGAGGAATGAGGGAGGTGACGTCGACGCCGTTGATGATGTGGTGGTTGAGGGTGTTGAGGCGTTCGCCGGGTCTGGTGCCGAGGTCGTGGTCGAGCCGGCGGCGGATGTGGCGGTAGACGGCGAGGGCCTCGGCGATCCGACCGCTGCCGTAGAGGGCGGTCATCAGGTGGGCGGCGACGCGTTCGTTCCACGGGTTCTTGTCGGCGAGTTCGGCCAGGGTGGGGACGGGGTCGGCGTACCGGCCGAGACGTAACTCTATTTCGGAGCGTGTCAGTTGGGTGGCGAGCCAGCGGCCCTCCATGAACGTGCGGGTCTGTTCGGCCCACTCGCCCGGCAGCCCGGCCAGTGGCTCGCCCTGCCAGATGTCGTCGGCGTCGTCGAGGACATCGAGAGCCTGCCGGTCCTCGCCCGCTTCGACCAGGGTGCGGGCCTGCCGGGTCCGTCGGTGATAGGCGTGCCAGTCGATCTGCTCGGGTTCGGCATGAAGGGCGTAGGTGCCGGGGCGGGAGACGATCTCGACAGGGGGCTCGCCGAGTTCGGTGTCGAGTTCGGCGGCGTCGCGCAGAGTCGCCCGCAGCCGGGAGACGTAGGACTGCAAGGTGCCGGCGGCAGTGCGCGGGGGTTCGCCGTCCCAGAGGCGTTCGGCGAGCAGGGTGGGCGACACCGGCCGTTCGAGGTCGACGGCCAGGGCGGCCAGCAGGATTCGGACCTTCCGCGAACCGATCGGCAACGGCCTTCCGCAGGACGAGAGTTCCACCGCTCCCAACAAGTGCAAATACACCCGGATGCCTCCTGTCGCCGGTTCTTCGGACGCGCAGGAGGTGAGCATGGCACGGGTGGGGGCATGCTGCTATAGCACCTCGGAGTTTCCCATCGCCAGTTTTCTCGCATTGCTTCGTCCGTTGTCGCACTCTTCTGGTAAAAGCCGCCGCCCGCCCGAGGAGCGGGTGCCGGACCACCGGTTCGGGCTGCCCCAGCAGCCGCCACCTGGGCCGAAACTGCCTGGGACACAAGGGAGTTCGCCAGTTCGTGAGAAGCAGTACCCGGCGTCGGCGCGCCTCGGCGGGCAGAAGATCGTCCCACCTCCCGGTGGGGGATGCCGGGGGCTGTCGTACCAGTCCGACCCGGTCGTACCGATCGATCCAGTGGAGGAATGAGCACGTGGAAGGCCACCGCAATTCCGTCACGGGCCAGGCCAAGATCGAGGGCGTGGCCCTCCAGGCGGGAGACATCAGGGGGGGCGTGCACATCCATTCACACGCTCCGGCGCTGCTTCCAGTACCTCAACAGCTTCCGCCCGCCCCTGCGCGCCTCCTCGGGCGCGAGAGAGAACTGGCCATGCTCGACCGGGAGTTGGAGTCCGCATTGCCGCAGGGCGGACGTTGCCTGGTGCTGATCGGACCGGCCGGCGTGGGCAAGAGCGCGCTTGCGGGGAGTTGGCTGCGCAGTCGGGCGGAGGAGTTCCCGGACGGGCTGTTCTATGCCGACCTGCGCAGTCATGCACCCGGTGGTCCGACCGATCCGGTCGAGGTGCTGGGCGCGTTCCTGCGGGCGCTGGGCCTCGCCCGGGTACCCGGTGAACTGCACGAGGCGGCCGCGCTCTGGCGGTCCGCGACGGCGAGCCGCCGGATCGGCGTCCTGCTGGACAGCGCCGCCACCGCCGCTCAGGTTCGCGCGCTGCTGCCCGGCGCCGAGCGTTCCGTCACGGTGGTGACCAGCCGTACCCGGCTGGGCGGGCTGTTCATGGACGGCGCGGGGTTCTTCCCGGTCGGCCTGATCGACCCGGTCGCGGCCACCGAACTGCTGGCCCAGCGGGTCGGCGCGGATCGGATCGCCGCCGAGCCGATCGCCGCCGAGCAGGTGGTGAGCCGCTGTGCGGGCCTGCCGTTGGCCATATGCGTGGCCGGTGCGCGGATGGCGTCCAGGCCCCGGCAGCCGCTCGCGGCGACCGCCGAGGCGCTGCGCCGTGAGGCCGATCGGCTGGCGGCCCTGCGGATGGACGGCGAGATGGCGGTGCGCGGCGCACTGGACGCCTCGTACGGGCTGCTGGACCGGGCGACGGCCAGGCTGTACCGCATGCTCGGACAGCTTCCGGTGCTGGACTTCACGCCGGAGACGGCCGGTGCTGCCGTCGAAGTCTCGCTGGACGAGGCCGACGGCGGGCTCGACGCGCTCGCCGGGGCGCACCTGTTGGAGGAGCGCGCCGGTGGCCGCTACCGGTTCCACGACCTGGTCCGGCTCCATGCCGGCGAGCGCGGCCGAGCCGAGGACACCCCCGAGCAGTGCGAGGCCGCAGTGCGGCGGGTCGGCGAGCACTACCTGGCGGCGGCGACCGCCGCCGAGGCGCTGATCATGCCCAGCCACCGCAGCCTCGCCCGGGACTACCACCAACCTCCGCTGCACGCAGCCGAGTTCGAAGAAGAGGGGGAGGCACTCGGCTGGTTCGACCGGGAGCGCGACCAGCTCTCCGCCGTGCTTCGGGACGCGGCCCGCAGCCGCCGGTACACGCTGGTGTGGCAGTTGGCCGACGCGATGCAGCCGATGTTCATCCGCCTCAAGCCGCACGCGATGCAGGTGGAGTCCCACGCCCTGGGGTTGGACGCGGCCCGGAAGGCCGGGGACCGGATCGCCGAGCAGCGGCTCCTGACCTCCGGCGGGCAGGGGCTGCGCAGTGCCGGCCGGATCGGCGAGTCCGCGCAGTGGTACGCGCAGGCCCTCGTGGTGGCCCGGGGGAACGGCGACCGGCGGGCCGAGGCGCAGGCCCTGACCGGGCTCGGCCACGCGCACCGCATTCTCGGCGAGTTCGACTCCGCGCGGGCCCGGTTCGCGCAGGCCTTGGTCCTGCGCGAGGCGCTCGGCTACCGGCGGGGTGTCGGCCTGATTCGGATCGCGCTCGGCGAGGTCGCGGTGGACGTTGGCGACGAGGCCGAGGCGGTGCGCCAACTATCCGCGGCCATAGCGGACTTGACGTCGGTCGATGATCCGTACGAGGTGTGCCGGGCGCGCGCGATCCGGGGTCGGGCGCATACCCTGGCCGGGCGGTACGAGCAGGCGGGGGCCGAATTGGAGACCGCCCGGGCCGGGTTCGACACGGCGGGCTCGACGCACTGGCGGGCCCGCAGCACCGAGTGGCTCGGCGAACTCGCCCTGGCGCAGGGCGAGTCGGACCTCGCCCGGGAGCGGTTCACGGTCGCGCACGAGCTGTATCTGAGCGTCGCCGCACCGGACACCGCCCGGCTGGCCCGCCGGATGGCCGATCTCGACGGGCGCGACTGACTCGACGTCAGAACAGCTGCCCCGCGTCCTCGCCGTTCTCGTGGGCGAGGAGCCAGCGCTTGGCGTCGATGCCGGCGGCGAAGCCGGTGAGGCTGCCGTTGGCGCCCATGACGCGGTGGCAGGGGCGGACGACCAGGAGGGGGTTGGCTCCGACGGCGCCGCCGACGGCGCGGACGGCGCGGGGGGACTGGCCTGCGGCGTCGGCGAGTTGGCCGTAGGTGACGGTGGTGCCGTAGGGGATGTCGTCGAGGGTGTCCCAGATGCGGCGGCGGAACTCGGTGCCGACGGGCGCGAGCGGCAGGTCGAAGGTGGTGCGTTCGCCGGCGAAGTACGCGGTGAGCTGCTCGACGGCGGGGGCGAGCGCCTCCGGGTCGGGCTGCCAGTCGGCGGCGGGTTCGGCGAGCGCGCCCTTCTGGCCCGGGGCGGTGACGGCGGTCAGGGCGAAGCCGCGCTCCTCGTCGAGGGTCCCGCTGAGCAGCAGGGTGCCGAGCGGGCTGTCCATGGTGGTGAAGACGGTGGTCATGCCGGTTCCTTGCGGGTGCGGAGGGCGGTGTGATGGGTGGTGCGGTGGGCGGTGTGGTGGGCGGAGGCCGCCGACCACAGGTGGTGCAGGGCGTAGGAGCGCCAGGGCGCCCAGGCGGCGGAGCGCTCGGCGGCGGTGCGCGCCTCGCCGCTCTCGCCGAGGGCGCGCAGGCCGTCGCGCACGCCGATGTCGGTGGGGAGGAAGACGTCCGGGTCGGCGAGGGCACGCATCCGGAGGTAGCCGACCGTCCACGGGCCGATGCCGGGGAGGGCGAGCAGGTCGGCGGCGGCCTGTTCGCGGTCCACGCCCGGGTCCAGCCGGACGGTGCCGTCGGCGAGTGCGGCGCACAGGCCGAGCAGCGCGCGGCGGCGGGCCTGCGGCATCGCCAGGTGCTCGGGGTCGGCGGCCGCGAGGGCCGCGGCGGTCGGGAACAGCAGGCGCAGGCCGCCGTCCGCGGCGGGCAGCGGGGCGCCGTACGTCTCGGCGAGCCGGCCGGCCAGGGTGCGGGCGGCGGCGACGCTGATCTGCTGGCCGAGGACGGCGCGGACGGCGAGTTCGTGCGGGTCGACGTGGCCGGGGGAGCGCAGTCCGGGCCGGGCGGCGGCCAGCGGGGCGAGCAGCGGGTCGGTGGCGAGCCGGGCGTCGACCGCGTCCGGGTCGGCGTCCAGGTCGAACAGGGCGCGCAGCCGGTGCACGGCCGTGGTGAGGTCGCGCAGGTCGCTCAGCGTCAGCCGGCAGTCCAGCCAGCCGCGGGTCGACGGGTCGCCGGGCGCGAGGCCGTCGACCTCGGCGATGCCGTGCCCGTACGGCAGGGCCAGGGTGCGCCGGTAGGTGCGGCTGCCGGGGCGCGGCCCGGGGACGACCTCCTCGACGCCCGGAACGGCCCGCAGTGCGAGGAAGTCCAGCAGGTGCTCGGTGTCGAGGGCACCCCGGTAGGCGAGCCGCAGCGCGAGCGGGCCGGCCGCGACGGGCTGGCGGCGGTGGCCGCCGTGCTCGGTGCGCAGCGTGCTGGGGGTGCGGTCGTAGACCTCGCGGATGGTGTCGTTGAACTGCCGCACCGAGGCGAAGCCGGCCGCGAACGCCACGTCGGTGACCGGGAGTTCGGTGGTCTGCAGGAGCAGCCGGGCGGTCTGGGCGCGCTGCGCGCGGGCCAGTGCGAGCGGGCCTGCGCCGAGTTCGGCGGTCAGCTGCCGCTGGAGCTGCCGGGCGCTGTAGCCCAGCCGGTCGGCGAGCCCCGCGACACCCTCGCGGTCCACCACGCCGTCCCCGATCAGCCGGACGGCCCGGCCGACCAGGTCGGCACGGTGGTTCCACTCGGGCGAGCCCGGCACCGAGTCGGGCCGGCAGCGTCGGCAGGCCCGGTATCCGGCGCCCTGAGCGGCGGCCGCGGTCGGGTAGAACGAGCAGTTGGTGCGCTTCGGGGTGGTGGCCGGGCAGCTCGGACGGCAGTAGATGCCGGTGGTGCGGACGGCCGTGAAGAACACCCCGTCGAAGCGGGCGTCCCGGCTGTGCACGGCTCGGTATCTGGTCTCGTCGTCGATCACGCCATCCAGTCTGCGCCATCACCGGGGCCCCGACTGGCGGGAATCGGACATCGCCGTGCGAGTGCCGTGGGAGTGCCGTGCGAGTGCGGTTCCGGTGGTTCGGCGGTGGCGGCGGTTTCAGCGGCTTCTGCGGTTTCAGCGGGCCGGGTCGGTGCCCGTGAGGGAGTGGGCGAGGCGGTCGAGGCCGGGGAGCGCGTGCATGACGGCGGCGCGGTCGGTGGGGGTGAGGGCGGCGAGAGCGGCGGCGAGGCGGCGTTCGTGGGCGCTCTGCCAGTCGCGGAGCTGCTGGTGGCCGGCCTCGGTGAGGGCGATCCGGGCGGTGCGGCGGTCGCCCGGGTCGGGCTGGCGGTCGACGAGTCCGGCGTCGAGGAGCTTGGAGATCAGGCCGCTGACGGTGTTGGGCGCGAGGCGCTGGCGGGCCGCGAGTTCGCCGACCCGCATGGGGGCGACGGCGAGGGTCTGGAGCAGTTCGACCTGGGCCATCGGCAGCGCCTCCCACGGGAACTCGGACCGGATCGAGCTGCGCAGCGCGCGGCGCAGCCGGGTGATCACGTCGGTGAGCTGCTGGGCCCCGGCGAGTGCGTCGGTGTCCGGCGCTAGGGGGCCGGGCGCGGGTTGGGGCTGCGAAGACATGGCGGACAGCGTAGCGCCAGGTGCCGTCGGCGCTGTCCGGTGTGTGTCCGTTGACCAGCGAAAACCGTTGCCGGGCGCAACCGGATGCCTCGGGTTCGGAAACACTCCTTGAGCGATTATGTCGGTAGCAGATATATTCGAACCATGGCCGAACCCGCCGTAGCCCCGAGGCTGCTCGACACCCTGCCAGGCACCCTTCAGGACGTCCTGCAGCGCGCCGAACGCCCGCGTCCGCGCGCCGTCGCCCGCTGGCCGCACGCGCACTGGCTGGCCGTCGGCACGGTCTGCGTCGGCGCGTTCCTCGGCCAGCTGACCGCGAGCGTCACCTCGCTGGTCTTCCCCGCGCTGGAACACCGGTTCGACGCGGGCTTCGCCGCCGTCGAGTGGGTGTCGCTGTCCTACCTGCTGGTGCTGGTCGCGCTGCTCGCCCCGGTCGGGCGGCTGTCCGACCTGGTCGGCCGCAAAACCATGTACCTGGGCGGTTTCGCGGTGTTCGCGGCCGCCTCGCTCGGTGCCGGACTGGCCGACAGCCTCGCAGTCCTGGTCGCCTGCCGTGCCGTACAGGCCGTCGGTGGCGCGATGATGCAGGCCAACAGCGTCGCGCTGGTCGCCCGCGGCGTACCCGAACGGGCGATGCGCACCGCGCTCGGCATCCAGGCCGCCGCCCAGGCCCTCGGCCTCGCGCTCGGCCCGACCCTCGGCGGCCTGCTGGTCACCCACGCCTCCTGGCGCTGGGCGTTCTGGGTCAACGTCCCGATCGGCGTGCTCGGCATCCTGGCCGGCTGGTTCCTGCTCCCGCGCACCTTCCCCGCCGGCCGCCGCGAGGCTCGCCCGGAGGGGAACGGCGGACGCGTCGACCTGGCCGGCGGGCGGAGCGGTGCCGGGCGGGTCGATGGCGGGCGGGTTGACAGCGGGCGGGCAGGCAGGCGGAGCGGTGGTGGGCGCTTCGATGTGGCGGGGCTGCTGCTGCTCGGCACGGCGTCCACCGCGTTGCTGCTGGCGCTGTCCGCCGCCTCCGGACTGCCGTTGCCCGGCTGGGCGGTGGCTGCGTTGGCGCTGCTGGCGGTCGTCGCGGCGGCCGGGCTGGTCCGGCAGGAGCGGCGTGCGGACCGGCCGATCGTTCCGCCCGGGCTGGTGAACACCCCCGGCATCCGGGCCGGGCTGGTCGTGGCGCTGATCGGTTACCTGCTGCTGTTCTGTCCGCTGGTGCTGGAACCCGTGATGCTGGCCGGACGCGGCGTGCCCGCCGCCACCGCCGGACTGGTGATCACCGCGCTGCCCGCAGCGTTCGCGCTGGCCGCCACCGTCGGCGGCGCGCTGCTGCCGCGCGGCTGGGGCGACGCGGTCCGCTGCCGCGCCGGCGCGCTGCTGGCCGCCGCCGGGCTGCTGGCGCTCGCGCTGCTGCCCGGGTCCGGCCCCGGCGCGGTGGTGCCCCTGCTGGTGGCCGGCTACGGCCTCGGTCTGCTGCTGCCCGCCAACAATGCGCTGGTGATGCGGGCGATACCGGCACAGAGCTCGGCCGTCGGCGGGGGCCTGGTCAACATGGTGCGCAGCCTCGGCACCGCGCTCGGCACCGCCCTGCCGGTGCTCGCAGTCCACCTCGCCGGCCCGGCGGTCGGCGGCCGGGTGGTCCTGCTGCTGCTCGCCGCAGTCGCCCTGCCGGCGGCCCGGCTGTCTGCCGGCTGACCGCGTCCTCTGCCGTACCTGCCCCGGCGGTGCCGCAGTGCGTGCGGTCGATCGGCTGCGGCGGTGCTCGTAGTCCACCCCGCCCTTGGTGTTGCCTCAGTGCGTGCGGTGGTGCCCCGGTGTCTGTCGGCCGACCGCTTCCCCTCCGTACCGGCCCCGGTGTGGTCGGTCGGCTGTGGGGGTGTGCGTCGTCACTCGCTGTCGCGCCTCTCGATGACCAGGATGCGGGCCTCGGGGGCGGGGTGGGCCACGTGTTCGTCTCCGGGTTCGACGCAGCACACGCGGCCCGGGGTGAGGTGTTCGACCCGTTCTGCGCCGTCGATGCGGTAGTGCATGTCGACGGCGCCGTCGAGGACGACGAACACCTCCGGGCCGTCGTTGACGTGCCACCGGTACGGCTGGTCCGTCCAGTGCAGTCGGACGGTCGCGTTGTCCAGTGCGACGAGGTCGAGAGCGCCCCACGGGCGTTCGGCGGTGAAGGAGGCGGGGTCGAGGAAGCGCACCGGTGGATCTTTCCGTGCAGGGGCCGCAGGGGCCGCAGGGCCGGCTCTTTCCTCCATCCTGCTCGGGGAGACCGGCCGGCGAAGCAGACAGGAACGACTGATTGCGTCGAAATCCTGCCACCCGGCCCGGCAGGTGCTGCGGTACGACGGGAGCGCCGCCCGGAGTCTCCGGACGGCGCTCCTCGGGTACGAAGGGTCAGGACGTCGGCTGCGCGCCGCGCTCCGTGAGCATGCCGGTGATCAGGTCGATCTCCGCCTTCTGCCCGTTGACCATGGTCTGCGCGAGTCGCTTCTCGATGTCGTTCTTCGCCGCGTCGACGTACGCCTGGGCCATCTCCACGCCGCCCTTGTGGTGGGCGAGCATCAGCTGCAGGTAGAACACCTCGGCGTCCCGGCCGCTGAGCGTGCGGAGCCTTTCCAGGTCCGTGTTGGTCGCCATGCCGGGCATCAGCGAACCGTCGTGCGCCTCGTACGTGTGGCCCATCCACGCCATCGGCTTGGCCGCGCTGGCCTGGGTCAGGCCCCACTGGTCGAGGAAGCCCATCAGCATGCCGCGCTGGTTCGCCTGCGTGTTGATGATGTCGAACGCCAGCGTGCGGACGGCCTGGTCCTGGGTGCGGTCGCGGACGATGAACGACATGTCGATCGCCTGCTGGTGGTGGGCGGCCATGTCGCGGGCGAACCCGGCCTCGGCCGAGTCCGTGCTCGGCGCGGACGACGAACTGCCGGCCGCCGGAGTGCCGCTGGAGACCAGCGCGGGCACCCCGAGGCCGAGCGCGACCACCGCCGCCAGCGCGGCAGGCCACCACAGTGCCCGGCGGCGCCGGCCCTCGGGCTGCTCGGCCGCCTGCTCCTGGCCGCCGGTCACATCGTGCCCGAGCTGCAGGACGCGCCCGGCTCCTGGGTCTGCGGACCCTGCACGTACTTGGTGAAGAACTTCTCGATCCGCGGGTCCTGCGCGTTGTCCACGGTCAGCTGGGTGCCCCAGGCGGTCAGCGTGATCGTGCCCTGCTCGTCCGGGTACGGGCTCATCAGGCTGTACGGGGTGGTCTTGACCTTCTCGCCCAGCGCCTTGATGTCGTCCGGGGTGGCCTTGCCGTTGTAGGTGACCCAGACCGCGCCGTGCTCCAGCGAGTGCACCGCGTTCTCGTTCTTCACCGGCTGGTCGTAGACGTTGCCCATGCAGGTCGCCCAGACCGGGTTGTGGTCGCCGCCGACCGGCGGGGTCTGGTCGTACTTGACCTCGGTCTGGACGTGGGTGCGGCCCAGCTTGTCCCAGGTCTTGACGCCCTCGATCGGCGCGGCGTCCGCGGCGGCCTTGGCGTCCTTCTTGTGCTTGGCGTCCAGCGCCAGCCAGGTGCCGCCGCCGGCCATGGCGAGCACCAGGACGGCCGAGACGCTGATGGTGAGGATCTTGTTGCGGCGCTCGCGGCGCTGCTCGACGGCGCGCAGCTCGGCGATCCGGGCCCGGCGGTCGGCCTGCTGGGCGGCCTTGCTGCCCGCCTTGGGCTGCTTGCCGGTGGGCTGGGAGGACTGCTTGGAGGCGGAACCCATGGATGTTGTCCTTGTCCCCGCCGTGCGGCGCACGGCGGTCTGCGGTGGGGTGGGGGCGGCGGAGCCGCCGACCGCCCCGGGAACGGGGAACGGGTCGGCGGTGGGTTCCGCTCAGGACCGGTGAACCTGGAGTGCGTGCAGGTCGGGCGCGTGGTGCGGCGCCGGTCGGACATCGACCGCCGGGGCGGCGGGCGATGCGGGAGGAGCCACCAACTGCGGCAGGACGACCGCGCCGGGCTGCGGGGGCGCGTTCGGGAGCTGCGACTCCGGGCCGCAGAAGGAGTGACTGGAACAGCCGTGGCCGGGAACCCGGTTCGGGCCGTCCGCAGTGCACAGGATGCGCACGCCGGAGTCGTCCGGCGCGAGGGAGTGCTGATGACCGGCTGCTGCCGTGGCCCGGTCCGCGAGGACGGCGGCCGCCGCCGGAACGACGGTCGACACCGCCTGCACGGACGTGACGGCCCCGGCGGACGTGGCGGCCCCGGCGGGCGCGGAGCCTGCGGTGCGGGCGTTCGCCGCGCACGGCAGAAGCGCCAGTAGAGCGGCCAGCAGCACGGACCACAGCACCGCCGCCGGGCGGAGCGCCGCGTAGGCGGTTCCTTCCCGGGGTCGAGTGCGAAGCCCTGGCGCGGTCATGCGCACATATTAATCAGCCGATCGGGTGAAGCGATGCCCCCCTTGGACTGTGAATTTCCGTCGCGGAGCGCCCGACGCAGCTCATTCGGACCGGCAGTGGCCGGAACCTCCCCCCGGCGTCGGTGCGATGTTCCGATTCCCGGACAGCGTCGTCGACCTTCGGAAGAATGACGTGACAACCGGCATTTCCACGGAGCAATCAGGAGCCGTCAGTTGAACGAGCAGGGCGCACCCAGGCAGACCCGACCCGACGACGCCTGGTGGCACACCGTCTACGCGGGCCCCGCCGGAACCCTCCCCGACACTCCCGACGCCGTCCCCGACACCACCTCCGTGGACGACTGGTTCACCGCCGCCGCCGGCCTCTTCGGCGAGAGCGCACCGCCGCCGTCCGAGAGCGGGGCGACCGAGGTCACACCGCCGCCGGCCGAGAGCCGCTCGGCGGAGAGCGACTCGCCTGAGAGCGGGGCGACCGAGAGCGGGACGGCCGCGTTCGTGCCGCCACAGCGCAGCTGGGCCGAGGCTGCGTGGCCGAAGCTCCAGCCTGCGGAGGACGCGCAGCCGACGGCCTCCCCTGCGCCAACGGGCGGTGCGGTGACGCGAGTTGAGGCAGAGCCGGGCGTCTCGTGGCAGAAGCCCGAAGCGCCGGTGGCGGAGCCCGAGTACGAACCCGGGCCCGAGTCCGCGCAGGAGCCCGAACAGCAGCCCGACGCCGCTCCCGCGCCCGCCGCGGAGGCGGCGGCAGAGACGTGGGAGCCGGAGCCCGTCGCGCCCGAGCCCGCCACCGTCGCCGAGCCCCGGGTCGCGGCCGCGCCGCCCTCGCAGCGCGGTGCGCCGTGGCGGGAGCCCGAGGTGCCGGCGGTGCCGCATGTCGGGGAGCGGCCGCCGACGTACGCCGCCGAGCCGACCGCGCTGCCGGTCACGGACCCGGCCGGGCTGGCCGCCGTGGTGCCGGACACGGCGATCGACGGCACCCAGTTCGCGGGGACGACGCTGCGGGCCGTGTCGATCCGCGGGGACTCCGCCCGCTACCGGGGCGAGCCGCGCCGCGACGCGCTGCTCACCGTCCGCTTCGGGGACGCCGAGGACGGGCTGGTGCTGACGGTGCTCGCGGGCCCGGCACGCCAGGCCGACGCCGTGTGGGGTTCCGCGGCGGCGACGGACGCGGCCCGGCAGCTGGCCGCCGCGATCGGGCGCAGCCGCGCCGAACTCGCCGCCGACCTGCGGGCGGGGGCCCGCGACCGGCTGCGGTACGGCCTGCAGCGGATCGCCGTCCAGGCGGCGGCCCGGCTGCGCGGCGAGACCGCGGGCGCGGACGAGGAGCTGCCGCCGCCGTCGGAGGACGCCGGGTCGCTGCACTGCCTGCTGATGTCCACGGACCCGGCGGCCACCCACCGGGCGGCGTTCGGCACCGGCCCGGGCGGCCTGTACCTGCTGCGCTCGGGCCACTGGATCGACGCGTACGCGGCCCGGCTGCTCCACCATCCGGACGGCCAGCCCCCGTTGCCCCCGGCGGCCCTCCCGGCGCCGCGCCCGTTCCGGTTCCGCCTGGTGCCGGCCACCTCCGGCGACATCCTGCTGCTCTGCACCCCGGGCCTGGCCGCCCCGATCGCGGAGGAGCCGGCCGTCGCGCACTTCCTGTCCAGCCACTGGGCCCACCCGCACCCGCCGGGCACCGTCGACTTCCTCCGCCAGATCCAGGTCCGCGCCAAGGGCTACGCCGACGACCGCACCGCGGCGGCCGTCTGGACGGAGTAGCCGGCCGGCCCGCGGCTACGGCGCCGGCGGGACGCCGAACAGGGCGTGGGCGGCGGAGGCGGCCTGGGCGGTGGCGGCCGGCCGGGTGGCGGCCGGGAGTCCGATGGCGAGCGGGATCGCCAGGCCGTCGAGGAGCGCGCGCAGTTGGGCGGCGCGGGTGGCGGCGGGCGCGGTGGGGGTGAGCACGCCGGTGGTGACGCCCTCGGTGATGAGGGCGGTGAGGTCGTTCTGCCAGGGGGTCTCGATGTCGAGCTGGCCCTGCCGGAGGTCCGCGGTGCCGGGGGAGCGGCTCCAGACCTCGATCCACAGGATCCACCGGGGGTCGCCGGGGCCCTCGGGGAGGTAGAGGTCGATGTAGCGGGCGAGCCGTTCGAGGACCGGCAGGTCGTGGCGGGCGAGTTCGCGGGTGCGGCGCTCGCCGAGCTGGGCCTCGCTCCAGCGGAGGGTCTCCAGCAGGAGCTGGTCCTTGCTGCCGAAGTAGTAGAGCAGGTGGCCGGCGCTCATTCCGAGCTGCTGGCCGAGGCCGGCCATGGTGAGGCGGGCGAGGCCGTGTTCGGCGATGGCGGCGCGGGCGGCCGCGTACACCTCCTCCCGCGGGCGGGCCGGGCGGCGGGTGCGTGGCGGGGCCATCCGCTCTCCTCGTTGCTGGCTGTCCGGCATCCAGTTTCCCGTACGGGGCGGGGCGGGGGTGCGGGCGGGGTCACCAGCCGCCGTGTTCGAGTCCTTCGGCGTGTTCCCGGCGGCCGTGGGCGAGGCCGGCCCGGTAGGCCTTGCGGAGGACGGCGGCGGCCTGTTCGCGGTCGAGGCCGGGGGCGAGGCGCAGCAGTTCGTCGGTGAGCCGGTCGAGCGTGAGCGGCGGCGGGGACGGCGGATTCGGCGGGTCCGGCGGAGGTGTCATGGCTCCATGACATCGCGTCGCGGCGGGGCCCGCCCCTTCGCAGGGGCGGGCCCGCAGGAGGGCCGGTGTCAGCCGAGGGTGGCGGCGTAGGAGGTCTGCGCGCTGAAGCCCCAGGCGGGAGTGGTGTCCCAGGGGTTGTCCTCGACGTCGTTGGTGGCGTACGCGTAGCCGGCGCCGCGGGTGAACGCGCTGCCGAGGGCGGTCTTCATGGCGGCCGCGTCGGGGGTGGCGTGGATCAGGTGCCAGTAGGAGGTGCCGTCGGGGTCGAAGCCCGCGCCGGGGTAGTAGCCGACGGTCAGGTTGAAGACGTTCCCGCCGAGATAGTGGTTGATGTAGTTGTCGTAGGTGCCTTCGAAGGTGACGAAGGTGTCGGCGGTGCGCTTGCCGGGCTCCAGGAAGCAGTCCTGGACGGCGGTGCCGGGGTTGTTCACCACGAGTTCCTGCGCGGCCGGGTCGATGGAGTGGACGATCGCCTGGACCTGCTGGCGCAGGTCGAGGTAGAAGTCGCGCTCGACGTTGTTGGCCCCGCAGTTGCGGCTGCTGGTGTCGAAGAAGATGCCGTCGACGTGCAGCTTGCCGTCCGGGGTGACCAGGTAGTTGCGGACGTCCTTGAGGATCTCGGCCTTGTCGCGGGTGGCCCACGCGGTGTGCACGTAGCCGATCACCTTGGTGTGCTCGCCGGTGGCGGTGGTGCGGGCGCGCAGCGCGTCGGCGCGGGCCTGCCAGGCGGGGCCGAACGGGTCGAGGCCGCTGTTCGGGTTGAGGATGACGATCGACGCCGCGGGCTGCGCGGCCTGGACGTCGAGCATCATCTGGTTGTCCGGGGCGACGTACGCCGGGATGCCGATCTCCAGGCCGCGGCTCTCGGCGGTGGTCGGCGTGGTGGTGGCGACGGCCTGCGGTGCGGCGGTGGCGCCGACGGCGAGCAGCGAGCCGAGGAGCAGGGCGGTGAGTCCGTTCGCGCGGATGCGCATGCGTGGTTCCCCCAATGCTGGGCGGGCGTCCCCCTGACGCCGCACGGGCATGCTAACCGCCGACGGGCGTCCGAAGGCCGAATATCGGAGATCGTCCGTGAGGGTGCACCGGCGACCGGACGAACGGTCGGTGACGGAGTGTCGGCCGAGCGGGCGGATTCGCTGCGCCGTTCGGGTGAAATAGTGTCATTTCGATTCGCACTTGGCACTGCTGGCCGGCTCGTTGCTCGGCAGCGGCGCTCTCGCCCCACCGGCGCACGCCGCGATCTCGTTCACCAGGACCGTCGACAAGCCCACCGCGGCGCCGGGGGAGAACGTCACCTTCACCCTGCAGTTCACCTGCTCGGTCCAGGAGTGCGTCAACGGCAGGATCACCGACCTACTGCCCCCGTCGCTGGAGTTCGTCGGCTGGTCGCCCGACCCCACCACGGTGGACGTGGCCAACTCGACGCTGCCCGACCTCGGCCCGGGCACCACGGCCGCCGTCACCGTCGTCAGGCGCTTCCCCAACTGGACGACGGCGGACGGCACTTCGGCGTCCAACACGGCGCAGCTGACGGTCGACGGGGAGACCCCGCAGACCGTCCAGCTCGACGCATGGAACCCGCCCGGCATCCAACTCACCTTCCAGTACCGGCTGAACGGCGACCCGACCTGGCTGACCTTCACCCCCGGCACCCCGTTCGACGGCTCCGGCAACCGCCGCATCGCCTTCGAGGAGGGCGCCGGAGACCCGGCCAACGACGTGCTCGGCCTGCCCACCGGGCGCTGGCCGGACGGGGTGCGGCTGACCTGGAACGGCCCGCTGCCCACCGGCTGGTCCCCGGGCAGCGGCGTCCAGGTCGTCACCCGGCGCCGCCACTGACCGACCGCCGCAGACAACCGTGGGGCGGACCCTCCGCAGAGACCCGACCACGCCGCTCAGCACTGACCACTGCCCCGTTCACCTCTCCGGAGGTCGGGCGGGGCGGTTCGTCGTGCCCGAGTCAGCCGTAACGACGGACCGAGACGCCCTTCGACCGCCACGGCTCCGGAGTCGCCTCGGCATCGCCCAGTCGCTGAACCCAGTCCAACTGGCCAACGAAGTAGTCCCAGTACGGAGTGGTCTGCCCTTCAGCGCCGCGATCGAACGTCAGGATGGGCCCGTCCGTGCCGCGCCTGCCGTGACCGTAGAGCATCACTCGAACCGAGTCGTCGATCCGCTCCATCGCGAAGCTGCACGGAAAGTCGTACAGATAAATCCGCAGGTCGGTACCAGCAGAGGCAACGGCGTCGGCCAGGGGCCGCAACACCTCGCGCTCGTACCGGCCCGGGTCCTCCATCGCCGCCTCGGCAGGCTCCAGCCGGTATCGGTCGCGGCGGCTGTCGCAGTACGGATCCATGATGTAGATCCGCACCGGCGCCCGCTGGCTTGCGGAGACGAACAGCGGCAGCATCTCGTCGCTGCCGTAGAAGTTCCGGGTGAGGCCGAACATGTCGATCCGCTCCCGGGCCGACCTTATCCGGCCGATCAGATCAGCCTTCGAATCGTCGTCGGTGCGCGGGTAGATGTCGCTCAGCCCGGCCTGTTCGAGGTGGGACATGGAGACTCCGCTGTGGTCGTGGCCGTAGCCAAGGCGGTCGGGTCTGGTGCCGTATACCCGGCACAGGTAGTCGATGCGTTTTGATCACGGCTGGTTCTGACGATGCTGGATCCATAGCCGTCGCCCACCTCCGCCAGAGAGGACAGCCGTGGACCACCGCTGCGTCCGCGGCACCGGCCGCGACACCGCCCAGGGTGCCGCCGACTGCACGTGTGGGACATGGTGGAGAGGGGGGAGGAGGCAGGACCCTCCGCCCTGGGTTGTCGAGGCCGGGCCGCAACGGGTGCGCCCAATTGCACCACGGCCCAGCCTTGACACAGTTCCTTGATCAAGCGGGAGAGCCCGGGAGGTGATCTCGGAGAGTTGCCGCCGGGATCCGCCGGCAACTGCCAGGAACTGTCATGTCCGAAATGTCATTCATGCAGGTCAGTGCAGACAGCCTGGTGGAACGTCAGGCCTTCGGCTGCTGCTGGGTGATGCAGTGGATGCCGCCGCCGTTGGCGAAGATTTCGCGGGCGTCGACCAGTTCGACGGTGCGGCCCGGGTAGGCCTTCTCCAGGATGGCCTTGGCCTGCTGGTCGCGCGGGTCGTCGAAGGCGCACAGGACGACGGCGCCGTTGGCGACGTAGTGGTTGATGTAGGAGTAGTCGACGGGCTCGCCGTCTTCGTCGAACAGGACGGTGGGGGCCGGGAGTTCGATGACCTCCAGGGTGCGGCCGCGGGCGTCGGTGGCGGCGCGGAGGATGTCGGCGAGCTCCTGGCAGACCGCGTGGTCGGGGTGCGCCGGGTCGGGCTGGGAGTGGATGACGACGGTGCCGGGGCGGACGAAGGCGGCGACGATGTCGATGTGCCCGCGGGTGCCGAACTCGTCGTAGTCGCGGGTCAGTCCGCGCGGCAGCCAGATCGCCTTGGTGGTGCCGAGGTGCGCGTGCAGCTCGGCCTCGACCTGCTCGCGGGTCCAGTCGGCGTTGCGGCCCTCGCCGAGCTGCACGGTGTCGGTGACCAGGACGGTGCCCTCGCCGTCGACGTGGATGCCGCCGCCCTCGTTGATCAGGCGGGAGGCGAAGCGCCGCACGCCGGCCAGCTCGGTGACGTGCTCGGCGATGTGCCGGTCGTTGTCCCAGCGGGCCCAGGACTGGGCGCCCCAACCGTTGAACACCCAGTCGGCGGCGGCCAGTTCGCCCTTGTCGTCGATCAGGAAGGACGGGCCGATGTCGCGCATCCAGGCGTCGTCCAGCGGCCGCTCGACGATCTCCACCTCGGGGGAGAGGTAGGGGCGGGCGGCGTCGGTCTCGCCGGTGTTGACCACCAGGGTGACCGGCTCGTGGCGGACGATCGTGTTGGCGACCTCGGCCCAGGCGCGGCGGGCCGCGTCCAGCTGCTCGGCGCCGTCGAAGGTCGGGTTGGCGGTCGGGAACGCCATCCAGGTGCGCTCGTGCGGGTGCCATTCGGCGGGCATCCGGAAGCCGAGCGAGGCGGGAGTCGGGGAGGTCATGGGGTGCAAGTCCTAAACGAGTGAGGGGAGTTCACAGGAAGTACAGGCGGCTGAGGGAGACCGAGTCGGCGGGCGCGGAGCGCAGCGGCTCGCCGTCCAGCGAGACCAGGCCGGTCGCCGAGACGTCGACCTGGCCGATCCGGCCGTTGCGCAGCATCGAGCGCGGGCCGATGCCGCGGGTTCCGCGCACGCCCACACGCCGCCTGCGGGTGGGCAGTTGGTCACCCGCGACGTCCAAGTAGGAGCCGTCGGCGGCTGCTTGGGCGACGAACGCCACCGAGATGTCCGCGGCGGTCGCACCGTGCGCGCCGAACTGCGGCCCCAGCACCAGGGGTTCGCACCGGTCGGTGGAGGCGTTCGGGTCGCCGACCACGCCGTACGCGGGGAAGCCGGCCTTCAGCACCAGCTGCGGCTTGGCGCCGAAGTGGTCGGGCCGCCAGAGCACGATGTCGGCCAGCTTGTCGACCTCGATCGAGCCGACCTCGTGCGAAAGCCCGTGCGCGATGGCCGGGTTGACGGTCAGCTTGGCGATGTAGCGGAGCACCCGCTCGTTGTCGTCGCCGCCCTCGGCGGTGCCGTACGAGCCGGTGCCGTCCAGCGGGCCGAGTTCGGCCTTCATCTTGCCGGCCATCGCGAAGGTGCGGCGCACGGTCTCGCCGGCCCGGCCCATGCCCTGGGCGTCGGAGGAGGTGATGCCGATGACCCCGAGGTCGTGCAGCACGTCCTCGGCGCCCATCGTGCCGGCCCGGATCCGGTCGCGGGCCATCGCCGCGTCGCCCGGCAGGTCCGGCTTGAGGTCGTGCGCGGAGACGATCATGTCGTAGTGCTCGCCCAGCGCGTCCCGGCCGAACGGCAGGGTCGGGTTGGTGGAGGAGCCGATCACGTTCGGCACGCCGGCCATCTTCAGCACGTTCGGCACGTGGCCGCCGCCGCACCCCTCGATGTGGAAGGCGTGGATGGTGCGGCCCTCCAGCACCGCGAGGGTGTCCTCCACCGACAGGCACTCGTTCAACCCGTCGGTGTGCAGGGCCACTTGGACGTCGTACTCCTCGGCGACCCGCAGCGCGGTGTCCAGCGCCCGGGTGTGCGCGCCCATGTCCTCGTGCACCTTGAAGCCGGACGCGCCGCCCTCGGCCAGCGCCTCGATCAGCGGCGCCGGGTCGGAGGACGAACCGCGGCCCAGGAAGCCGATGTTGACCGGCCAGGCGTCGAAGGAGTTGAACGCGTGCCGCAGCGCCCACGGCGAGTTGACGCCGACGCCCCAGACCGGGCCGAACTCCTGCCCGATGATCGTCGTCACACCGGACGCCAGCGAGGCCTCCATGATGCGCGGCGACAGCAGGTGGACGTGGGTGTCGATGGCGCCGGCCGTGGCGATCAGGCCCTCGCCGGAGACGATCGTGGTGCCGGTGCCGACCACCACCTCGACGCCGTCCAGGGTGTCCGGGTTGCCCGCCCGGCCGATCGCGGTGATCCGGCCCGCCCGGATGCCGATCGAGGTCTTCCGGATGCCCTGCACCGCGTCGATCACCAGCACGTTGGAGATCACCACGTCGCAGGTGTCGCGGACCGCGGCCGGCTTCAGGTGCAGCCCGTCCCGGGCGGTCTTGCCGAACCCGGCGAGGAACTCGTCGCCCGGGGCCTGCGAGTCCGACTCGACCCGGACGATCAGCCCCGAGTCGCCGAGCCGGACCCGGTCGCCGGCCCGCGGGCCGTGCACCGAGATGTAGTCGTGCGGGGTGATGGAACTCATGCCTGGTCCTTCCTGGTGCGGGTGGCGGTCACTGCTCGGGCTGCGCGTCGTCGAACTCGGTCAGGTAGCCCGTGGCCCGGGCCTTCGCCAGCGCCGCGTCCTTCGCGCCCGGCGCGTCCAGCGGACCGTCCACCAGGCCGGCGAAGCCGATCGTGACCCGCCCGCCGCCGATCGGCACCAGGCCGACCTCGACGGTGGCGCCCGGGTCGAAGCGCACCGAGGAGCCGGCCGGCACCGCCAGGTGCATCCCGTACGCGGCCGAGCGGTCGAAGGCCAGGCGCGGGTTGGACTCGAAGAAGTGGAAGTGCGAGGTCACCGAGATCGGCACCGAGGCGGTGTTGTGCACCGGTAGCAGCAGCGCCTCCTCCACCGGGTCGTAGCCCGCGCCGGAGCCCGGCAGCGCCGCGCCCGGGGCGCCCTCGCCCAGCGAACCCGCGCCGCGGAACGGGTCGTTGACCACGGCGAGCCGCGTCCCGTCCTCGAACACCGCCTCCACCTGGACCACCGTCACCACGTCCGGCACGCCCGGCAGCACGTCGTCGGCGCTCAGCACGGTGCGGCCGGCCTCGATCGCCTCGGCCAGCCGGCGGCCGTCGCGGGCCGCCTCGCAGACGGTGTCGGCGATCAGCGCCGTCGCCTCCGGCACGTTCAGTCGCACGCCGCGCGCCCGTCGGGCGCGGGCCAACTCGGCCGCGGTGAAGATCAGCAGCCGGTCCCGTTCGGTGGGAGTCAGTCGCACGGTGCCTCGCTCGTCGAGGGTGGACGGGGTGGTCGATGGAGAGTTTAGAACGACGTTCAAACGCGTGGGCCCCATTGAACCCGCGGCTGCCCGACATGTCCAGCCTCCGGCCCCGGGCCCGGGACACCCCGCAGGCGCACGGGGGAGGCGTGCGGGAGCCGAGGGGATCGTGTGTGGAAATGGCATGCAAGGGGTGGATGTGGTGATCGGACCGTGCGAGGATCACGCCGGGGACGAGCTGACTCACCGTCAACGACCGCACGCACCCTCTGGGGGATCCACATGCGCCTTCGCACCGCCGCCCGCTCGCTGGCCGTCCTGGCCGGCGTCACCACTCTCGCGCTGGGCGCCGTCGCCCCGGCCTCCGCCGCCCAGCCGACCAGCCTCGGCACCTACGTCCGGTTCATCAACAAGAACAGCGGCAAGTGCCTGGAGATCGCCGACTGGCGCAAGGACAACGGCGCGCCCGCCCGCCAGTGGGACTGCACCGGCGGCGCCAACCAGCTGTGGGAAGAGATCGGCGACGTCGGCGACCACGGCATCCGCTACTACCGCAACGTCAACAGCCAGCAGTGCCTGGAGATCGGCGGCCTCAACGCCTCCAACGGCGCCACCGCCAACCAGTGGCCCTGCAACTGGGGCGGCAACCAGATCTGGCTCGACCGCACCAACAAGCTCCAGGCCGACGCCGCGTACTGGCCGGCCGCGGTCGGCAAGTGCCTGGAGATCGCCGACTGGCGCACCGACAACGGCGCGCCCGCCCGGCTGTGGGACTGCACCAACGGCGCCAACCAGGGCTGGCAGATCGTCTGACACCGCGCAGCCGGGGCCCTGGAGAAAGCTTTCGCCGGGGCCCCGGTCGGGGCGGGCGCGCCCCGGCTCGTCCGTGTGCCCGCGCACGCCCTTGCGCACCGTTCACCACGGGCGTAGGGCCGGATCGCTGTTGCAAACGCCGCCGAGTGGGCATGAGGATGACCAGAAGTGGCCGCCGGACCGGTGGGGGACCGGAGCGGCCGTCCGGTGACGAGGGCGGGGGCTTACGAGGTTGATGGACGGTCAGGCAAGGTTCCCGCGGCAGCGCTCGGCCTCGCGCCGGGAGCAGCTCGACCAGCAGGGGACCGCACACATTCAGTCACAGGCGAAGCCGCAGGGTCCGGCACCCGCGCAGGCGCAGTCGAAGCCACCGGGGCCCGCGCAGCCACCGCCACAGCCGCAGCCGCAGCCGCAGCCGCAGTCGCACGGCGCGGCGCCGGTGCAGCAGCCCGAGTGCGCCCTGCATCGCCGGGTGCACGCCTCCCTGGAGGCCGCCGACCTGCCCGCCGTCGGAGCCGTCCGACGCCGGCTGCGGGCCGCGCTCGACCACTGGGGTGTGCCGGAACTTGCCGACACCGCCGAGCTGCTCACCTCCGAACTGGTCACCAACGCGCTCGTGCACACCGGCAAGGGCGCCGAGTTCGACGCCCAGCTCACCGCCGAACAGCGCCTGCGGGTCGAGGTCCACGACCGCACCAGCCGGCTGCCCGGCCGCCGCCACCCCGACGAGGACGCCACCTCCGGGCGCGGACTGCTGCTGGTGGAGGCCCTCGCCGACGACTGGGGAGTGCAGCTGCGCGGCGACGGAAAAGTCACCTGGTTCGAGCTGTCCGCGCTCTGAGCCGACCGCCCCCACAACCGGGGGCGCGAATTCCGGACCGCCACCCGTCGGGGCCGTCCGGGTGAGGACTCGCGGCGGGATCGTGTGCGATCAGTACCGTCCGGGTCACCGCCATTGCCGCTTTGCCGAACATACGACAGGCTAGTGAGAATGTGTGCCAGTAGGCACGCACAACCATCGCGGTCCGGCCGGCCCAGCAGGGGACACGGAAATCCAGCGGCCGCCAGGCAAGGCACCGGCAGGAGAAGCATGGCCACCGAGCCCGAGGCGCCTGGGCCCGCCCGCCGCACCCCGCCCGCCCAGGCCACCCAGGCCACCCGGAACAGCACCCCCGCGAAGCCGCTGCGCACCGCAGCAGGCCGCGTCGTGCCGTCCACCGCCCGCGGTCTGCCCACCCGCACGGGGGATTCCACCCCAGAGTGGCTCGAACCGGCGATGGCCGCCAACGGCATCGGCTCCTTCGACTGGGACATCCGCCGCGACTCCCTGGTCGGCGACCGGCGGGCCTGCGCCATCCTCGGCCTGGCCGGACAGCCCTTCGACCGCACCTCCGGCGCGTTCCTCGCGCTGCTGCACCCCGAGGACGCGCCCGTCGTGCGCCGCCGCGTCGAACGCGCCGTCGCCGAGCTCGGCCAGTGCGGCGCCTACTACCGCACCGTCTTCCCCGACGGCGAACTGCACGCCGTGCGCTTCCGCGGCCGGGTCCTCGCCGACGCCTTCGGCCGCCCCTCCCGGATGGTCGGCTTCGTCTGGGACGCCACCGTCGAACTCCACAAACGCGAACGCGCCGACGAACTCGCCGTGCTGCGCGAGGAACGCTCCCGGTTCATCAAGGAAGCCGCCCGCGCCCTCTCCGAAGCCGTCACCGTCCGCGACGTCGCCCGGGTCTTCACCGAACTCCCGCTGCCCGGCCTCGGCCCCGACGGACTCGCCCTCGCCTCGCTCGAAGGCGGCCGGATCGCCCTGCTCGGCTCCAGCGGCTACCGCGCCGCCCTCAGCGACCGGTTCGACCGGATCCCGCTCTCGCCCAGCCACCCCGCCGCCGAAGCGGTCCGGCAGCGCGCCCCGATCTTCGTCTCCAGCCGCGCGGAGTACCGCGAGCGCTACCCCGACGCCTGGGACTGGGCCGAGAACAGCGGCCGCTCCTCCTGGGCGTTCCTCCCGCTCGTCGCCAGCGGTCGGCCCACCGGCGTCTGCGTGGTCTCCTTCGACGACGACCGCGAACTCGACGCCGACGAACGCACCCTGCTCTCCACCCTCGGCGGACTCGTCGCCCAGTCCCTGGCCCGGGCCCGCCTGCACGACGCCGAGCACGAACTCGCCGCCGGCCTGCAGCGCGTCATGCTCCCCCGCACCGTCCCCGCCGTCCCCGGCGTCACCACCGCCGTCCGCTACCTCGCGGCCGGCTCCGGCCTGCAGATCGGCGGCGACTGGTACGACGTCGTCCCGCTGCCCGGCGGACACGTCGGCCTGGTCATCGGCGACGTCCAGGGCCACGACGTGCACGCCGCCGGCATCATGGGCCAACTCCGCATCGCGCTGCGCGCCTACGCGGCGGAGGGGCACCCGCCGGCCGCCGTGATGGCCCGGGCGTCGCGCTTCCTCGCGGACCTCGACACCGACCACTTCGCGACCTGCACCTACGCGGAGGTCAACGTCGACTACGGCGTCGTCTACGCGGTGCGGGCCGGGCACCTGGACCCGGTGGTCCGGCGTGCCGACGGCACCGCGCATCCCGTTCCGGTGGCGGGCGGGCTGCCGCTCGGCGTCGCGCCCGACGAGGAGTACCGGGTGACGCGGTTCAGCCTGGACCCCGGGGAGACCGTGCTGCTCTTCACCGACGGCCTGGTCGAGGCGCGGGACATGGACCTCGACACCGGGGTCGGGCGGCTCTGCGAGACCGTCTCCGAACCGCTGGCCGCCGTCTCGGAGTCTCCGCGGGAGCCGCTGGAGGACCTCGCGGACCGGATCGCCTCGCAGGCGGCGGACACGAGCGAACGCGAGGACGACATCGCGCTGCTGCTGCTTCGTTGGGACGGGCCGGCGGGCGGGCGGGCGGCCCAGCAGCTGCGGCGCCGGATCGGGCAGGCCGACCTGGCGCGGATCTCGGAACTCCGCGCCGAACTCCGGGACGCGCTGCGGCGCTGGGGCGTGCCCGAACTCATCGACACCGCCGAGCTGTTGTCGTCGGAGCTCGTCACCAACGCGATTCGGCACACCGACCGGGACGCGATGTTCACGGCGCGGCTCTACCAGGAGAGCGGGCGGGCACGGCTGCGCGTCGAGGTCGAGGACGAGTCCGACCTCTGGCCCACCCGCCGCACGCCCGGCGAACAGGCGTCCTCCGGGCGCGGGTTGATGCTCGTCGAGGCGCTCGCGGACGCGTGGGGGGTGGAGCCCCGGGGGTCGGGGAAGCGGATGTGGTTCGAAGTGAGCAGTTGAGCGGTCGGGGAGCCCCTGACGGGGCTCTCGCCGTTACCCGTACTGCTGTTCCAGGTCCTTGAGTTTCTGTTCCAGGGAGTCGAGTCGCGGGAGGGCCGCGGCGGGGTCCTCCGGGGCGAGTTCGATGCTGCGCTGGGCGGGGGTGGCGGGGAGGCCGGCAGGGGCTATGGCGGGCTCCGTCGGGTTCGAGTTGGCGGGGGCGGGTTCGAGTTGGCGGGTGGTGTGGCGGGTGCGCCAGCCGTGGCCGGGCTGGCGGCCGATGGCGCGGATCTCGGCGCGTTCACGGCGGGAGGCCATCCTGCGGCGTTCTCGGTTCTCCGCCGCGGTGCGCTTGTCGTCGCGGACCTCCTCGACGGCCTCGTCGAGGGTGCGGACGCCTTCGAGGAGCATCAGCGACCACGCGGCGTAGGTCTCGCGGGGGGCGCGCAGCCAGCGGACCACGCGGATCTGCGGCAGGGGCCGTGGGACGAGTCCCTGTTCGCGGAGGGCGGCGACCCGGGTCTGCTTGAGGGCGCGGTCGAAGAGGACCGCGGCCGAGAGCGACATGCCGGCGAAGAACTGCGGCGCGCCGTCGTGGCCGAAGCCGCGGGGGGCGTGCACCCAGTTGAACCAGGCGGAGGCCGCCGCGAACAGCCAGACCAGCAGGCGGGAGCCGAGTGCGGCGTCGCCGTGGCTGGCCTCGCGGACGGCGAGGACGGAGCAGAACATCGCGGCTCCGTCCAGGCCGAACGGGACGAGGTACTCCCAGCCGCCGGAGAGGCCGAGGTTCTGGATGCCGAAGCCCACCAGCCCGTGGAAGGAGAGCGCGGCGGCGACCGCGGCGCAGCAGAACAACAGAAGGTAGGAGGCGCCGCCGTAGAGGGATTCGGTGCGGCGGCGGCGTTCCTCGGCGCGTTCCCAGGAGGAGTCCGAACCGCCGGTTTTGGTGGCTGCGGCCGAGCGGCTGCGGGCGAAGGCCAGCAGGGCGACGGCGACCACCAGGGCGGCCGCGCCGGCGACGACCCAGCCCAGCGGTATGTCCGACAGTCTCATGACCTGATCCAGCCTCGCTTTCCGCGTCTTGATGGGGGGACCATCATGGCGGAGAAATGCGGGAAAACATGACCGGATCGCGCGCAATACATTATTTGGGGGGAATTCCGGAATTAGATCAACGGATTGTCAGATCTATTTGCTGCGCGGGCAGCTGAAGCACGGCTCGGCCGGTCGGACCGTGTAGAACAGGCAGCAGCTGACCCTGGTCCTGGTGCGGTGACCGCCCTCCCGACGGAAGCCCGGGGTGCCCACGAACGGCGCGGACGAGGCGTCGCCCGGCAGTAGGGCGGTCAGCTCGGCGACTGCTCGGGGCTCCTCGTCGAGCAGGGTGGAGAGGTACCAGAGGCCGTCGACCACGTCGTCGGTGACGAGCGCCCAGAGGGTGCGCGGGCCGCGTCGCACGCGGGGGCGGAAAGCGTCGAGCACCGGCGCGAGATGGTCGGCGAGCGCGGTGCGCAGGGCGGCGTCGAGCGCCGGGCGGTCCGGGACGACCAGGGCGTCCGGGCGGCCGGCGGCCGGGTCGTCCGGGAGGCAGTGGAAGGCGGTCGGGCGGGCGGTCAGTTCGCCGGTGGTGCGGTTGATCGAGATCCGGTCGACCGGGAGGGCCGGGACGCGGCGCTCCAGGAACCACGGCAGGGTGAAGGCGAGGGCGACCGGCCAGGCGTAGCGGTGCAGGCTGAAACCGGCGGTGACGTCCGGGCGGCTGGGAGCGCCGTACAGCTCCAGGCCGAGGCGTTCGTCGAAGGCGATGGTGGCGTCGAGGGCGGCCGGGTCGGTGGCGAGGGCCGCCGCGAGGGTCCAGCCGGGGTCGGTGCGGGGGGCGGCGGGGTGGATCCGGAGATCCCCGAAGACCTCGGTCAGGCGTCGCCAACTCGCTTGGCAGGGAGAGGAGTCGGTGGTGCTCGGCGGGGGGCACTGCTCGACCTGGTGCGCGGTCACGCGGGCTCCCTGGGTGGTACCCCGGGGGCGGGGCCCGGGTGTGGCACGGTGAACCTGTCCGGGTCACTGCTCAACCCGGACAGGTAAGGCTCACCTTAGCTGATGCCGTGCCGCGGGTCGTGCGCGGTGCCGCCGTCCGGTGCTGCCGACTGTGCCGGGAGCCGGGCCAGCCGCCGCGCCAGCCACACCGGGACCCCGCCGAGCGCCTGCACCAACCGGGACGCCTCGGCGCGCAGCCGCACCGCCTCGCCCGGCTCCGACACCTCCGCCAGGGAGGCCAGCGCGGGCGCCACCCCCACCGTGTAGCCGAGCTGCTCGCGCAGCCTCAGCGCCGCCCCGAAACCCTCCCGGGCCCGCTCCTGGTCGCCCGCCACCAGCGCCAACCCCGCCAGGTGGCACCAGGTCGAGGAGCGCAGCAGGTCGTCGCCACGCTCCCGGGCCCCCTCGTGCGCCCTGGCGTACGCGCTCTGCGCCGCCGCCAGGTCGTGCAGCAGGTTCTCCGCGACCAGCCCCCGGCGGAAGTCCAGCAACGGCCGGCCCGGCGCCTTCGGCGGCAGCAGCGCCGAGGTGCGGCCCAGCGCGGCCTGCGCCTCGTCCAATCGGTCCCGGCGGCTCAGCACGCTGGCCACGTACGCCAGGTAGCCGCGGGCGCAGGAGGCGGCGGCACGGTGCTCGCTGCCCGCGACCGAAGCCTCCGCCTGGCGCAGGGCGTCCTCCGCACGCTCCCAGTGGTCCGCGGTGAACAGGCACTGCTCGATCAGCAGTTCGGCCCGTTGCAGCGCCGCCGTCGGATCCCGGCCGGCCTGCGGGCGGAGCAGGTCCGCAGCCTCCTGCCAGCAGCCCCGCGACCGAAGCCGCCAGACGACGTCCGCCATGCCCCCCGGGGCAGTCCCGTGCACCGACAACGCCACCTCCTTGTGCGCGCCATGCAGTGACCGGCGGACCCTCCCCAACCCCCAAGGGCCCGCGTCGTGGCGGCAATTCAACACGCGCCGGAGCTTGTGCACCAGATCACGAGCGCGAGGAGATCCGGAATGCATGCTTCCGGGTGACGTGGGAGTGGCGACGCGTCAGGACGTCCAGCCGGTCTCCATCAGCGCCTCGGCGGCGCCGTTCGAGGGCTGCGGGATGCCTGCCGCGTCCAATGTGAACAGCGCGACCAGCAGTTGTTCACCGCGCACCGTGGCCTGCCGGGAGTAGCCGGACACGGTGAACATCGCCGCCGCGACCTGCTCGCCGTGCAGCGTCTCCAACCACAGGCACTCCACCGCCTTGACGTCCGCCGGCTCCGACCAGGTGTCCACCCGGGCCACCATCCGGCCGCCCAACAGGGTGGTCGAGTCGCGCTCCTGGCCGGACGTCAGCTCCAGGTCCTCGAAGCCCAGCCACTGCAAGTAGCGGGCCGCCGTCAGCACCGCGTCCTGCGGGGTGCGCACCGGCCGCGGACGGAACGGCGGACGCAGCGCCCGGGCCGGACCCGGGCCCGCGGCCGGCTCCGGCGGGGCGAGCGGCGGCACCGCCGTGGTGTACGGACGCGCCGCCTCCGCCGGACGGGTGGTCCGTGGGCCCGCGCTCTGCAACTTCGGCGCCCGGTCCACCGGCATTCGCACCGTCGCCCCGCAGTCGCAGGTGAACTCCGGCTGCGGCCACTGGTCGTTGCGTCCGCAGTGCGGGCAGCGCATGCTCACCCAGGAGTCCTCCCAGGAGCGGAACCGCACCTGCACCGGCACCCCGCCGCGCAGCAGCGGCACCCGCAGCTGTGCGCCGCACGGGCAGGGCAGGCTCGGTGGCTCGTAACGGTGCTCACGACGGCAGGCCGGGCAGCGCAGTTCGCTGGCCCCCGACGGCGACCCCGGGGAGAACCGGGCCGGGTCTGCGGCGTCCTCGGGCAGCGGCATGGGCGGTCACCGTCCGTTTCGGTCGGGCTGGCAACGATCCCGTCCATCCTCGCGGATCGGGCCCCGGGTCGGTGCGGAATGAGGTAATCCTCCAGTGCAGTTGAGGCGGGGAAAAGGTGCGGGAAGTCTGACGGTCCGTCAGTGAATGCCCCAACGGGCCAGGTCCGCCGGGGTGTCCAGGTCGTCGGGGACGGCCACGCCGGTGCAGTCCACCGGCGTCACCGGACGGTTGGCCAGCAGGACGCGCGCGCCCGCGTCGCCGGTGGAGGTGGCCAGCAGCTCGGGGAAGTGCGCGGCGCCGATCAGCACCGGATGCGCCCGGCGGCCGGCATAGGCGCACGCCGCGAGATCCGTGCGCCCGGCGTGCACGGCTAGCAGTCGGCGCACCGCCTCCGCCGTGACGCCCGGCGTGTCCACCAGCAGCACCAGCACGGCGCTCGCGCCCTCGGGCAGGGCGGCCAGGCCCGTCCGCAGCGAGGAGGACAACCCCGTGCGCCAGTCCGGGTTGTCGACCAGCACGCAGTCGCCGGTGTCGACGCGCTCGCGGACCTCCGCCGCCGCTGCGCCCAGGACCGCCACCGTTCCGTCACAGCCGCCGTCCCGGGCCGCCGCCAGCGCGTGTTCCAGCAGCGGACGGCCCCGGTACGGCAGCAGCGCCTTCGGCCGTCCGCCCAGCCGGGACCCGCCGCCCGCCGCCAACACCAGGGCCGGCACCCGCAGTTCGCTCATGCCGCCAGTCTGCCCGGCGGGGCGGGCGTGCGGGTGGTTCGTACCGGTCGTGGTTTTGCCCGGATTGTGAGGTGTGTCATGCTGCGGCGTGGCCGCCTTGACCGGGGTTTGACCGGCTGGTCTTCTGGTGGGCCGTCAGAGTCGCCCACCCACAGAGGAATACCGTGCGATCCCGCCGTACCGCCATAGTCGCCACCCTGCTGCTCGGATCGCTCGCACTCGCCGGGTGCACCACCGACACAGGGAAGAAGCCGTCGAGCGGCAGCAGCTCCAAGTCCCAGCCCCAGACGGCCGCCAAGGGCACCAGCCCGCTGGAGAACCCGGACGGCACCAAGCCCGGCCTGGCACCCGTCAGCAGCGAGGCGGACCGCAAGGCCGGACGGGACCTGATCGCCAAGGTGAAGACCGCCGACGCCGGCCCGAGGACCGGCTACGACCGCGACCAGTTCGGCCCGGCCTGGACGGACAACGTGGACGGCGTCCCGATGGGCCACAACAGCTGCAGCACCCGCGACGACATGCTGGCCCGGGACGGGCAGAAGCTGGAGCACAAGGACGGCTCGCAGTGCGTCGTCACCGGCATGACGATCTGGGACCCGTACACCGGCAAGACCGTGGACTGGAGCAAGCAGCAGGCGTCGAAGATACAGATCGACCACGTGATGCCGCTGTCCTACGACTGGCAGCAGGGCGCCTCCCAGTGGGAGAAGGGCAAGCGCGTGCAGATCGCCAACGACCCGCTGAACCTGATCCCGGCGGACGGCTCGCAGAACGCCTCCAAGGGCGACTCCGGCCCCGCCAGTTGGCTGCCCGCCAACACCGAGGTGCACTGCTCGTACGCGATCCGCTGGGCGCAGGTCTCGCTGAAGTACCAGCTGCCGGTGACGCCTGCGGACAAGAAGACCATGCTGTCGCTGTGCGGCGGCTGAGCACCGCCGAGTCGATCGCTGCGTCGATCGTCGCGTCCACTGAATGACCCGAGGCCGTTCGGAGCCCCCTGGGGGGAGGGGAGCCGAACGGCCTCGGGCGCTGTGGGGTGTTGCGGGCGTTGCGGAGGTCAGCCGGTGGTGGCCTTGGGTGCGGCTGTCAGGTCGTACAGGGTGGTGCTGCCGACCGTCTTCGCGGTGTAGGTGGACTCCACCCAGGAGGCGATCTCCGAGGAGTAGCTGGAACCGCCCATGCTGCGGCCGCCCATGCCGCCGCCGCCGATGAACCAGTGCACCTTGCCCTCGGCGACCAGCTGCTTGAAGCCGTCGAGGGAGAGCGAGGGGTCGCTGCCGTTGAAGCCGCCGAGCGCCATCACCGGTTCGCCGCTCGCGAGTTGGTAGCTCGCCTGGTTCTGCGAGCCGACCGCGGCGGCGACCCAGGTGTACTTGTCGGCGTCCTGCTTCAGCAGGTCCGCGACCTCGGAGGAGACCTTCGCGCCCTCCAGTAGGCCGCCCATGCCGCCGCCGAAGGCACCGCCCATGCCGCCGCGGCCGGTGCGGCCGTCCTCGCCGGTGGCGGTGCCGGTGCCGGTGCCGGGAAAGCCGGTGCCCGGGAAGCCGTTGCCGGTGCCGCCGTTCTGGCCGCCGCCCGGGAAAGCGGGGGCGTTGCCGTTCCCGCCCTGGCCGCCGTTCCCGCCCTGGCCGCCCGGGAAGCCCGGGAAGGTGCCGCGCATCTTGCCGCCGCGACCGCCGCCGGGGCCGAAGCCGCCGCCCTTGACGGCCGGTCCGGCGGTGACGATGGAGCCGCTGTGGCCGGTGGAGACGGTGTCGAGGGCGTACGCGGTCGGCCCGGCCAGTCCCGCCGCCAGCGCGGTGAGGCCGGCTACGGTGGCGACCCGGCCGCCGGTGGGTCCGGTGAGCCGTCCCGCGGCGAGCAGGGCGACGGCGGCGAGCAGCCCGCCGACCAGCACGGCCCAGCGCAGCCACGGCACGAACTCGGCGCTGCGGCCCAGCAGTTGGTACGCCCACCAGGAGGTGACGGCGATCGTGACGGCGAGCACCGCCGCGTACGGCAGCCGGTGGCGGACCCGCCACAGGCCGTCCACGCCCATGCCGACCAGGGCGGCGACCGCCGGGACGAGGGCCACCGTGTAGTACTGGTGGAAGATGCCGGACATGAAGCTGAAGGTCAGCGCGGTGCACACCAGCCAGCCGCCCCAGACCAGGAACGCGATCCGGGCCGAGTCGGTGCGGGCGTAGCGGCGGGTCGCCCACAGGCCGAACACCATGAGGATCAGCGCGGCGGGCATCAGCCAGGCGATCTGGCCGCCGATGTCGCCGTCGAACAGCCGGGTCGGGCCGGTGGAGCCCCACATGCTGCCGCCACCGCCTCCGCCGCCCATCCGGTTTCCGCCGCCGCCGACGCTGCCGGTCTCGTTGCCGGTGATCCGGCCGAAGCCGTTGTAGCCGAAGGTGAGGGAGAGGAAGGAGTTGTCCTGCGAGCCGCCGATGTACGGGCGGGCGGAGGCCGGCATCAGCTCGACGATCGCCACCCACCAGCCGCCGGCGACCACCATCGCCAGGGCGCCGTACAGCAGTTGCAGCCAGCGGCGGCCCCAGCCGGTGGGCGCGGTGAACAGGTACACCAGGGCGAACGCGGGCAGCACCAGGAACGCCTGCAGGGTCTTGGTGAGGAACGCCAGGCCGAACATCGCGCCCACGAACACCAGCCAGCGGGTGGATGCCGTCTCGGTGGCCCGGACGGTGCCGTACGCGGCCAGCGTCAGCAGCAGCACCAGCAGCGCGTCCGGGTTGTTGAAGCGGAACATCAGCGCCGCGACCGGGGTCAGCGCCAGCGCCGCGCCCGCGACCAGGCCGCCGAGCGCGGAGAACCGGCGTCGCACCGTGGCGTACACGGCGGCGACCGTGCCGACGCCCATCAGCACCTGCGGGGCGAGCACGCTGAACGAGCTCAGCCCGAAGATGCGGGCGGAGAGCGCCATCGGCCACAGCGACAGCGGCGGCTTGTCGACGGTGATGAAGTTCGCCGCGTCCGAGGACCCGAAGAACATCGCCTTCCAGCTGACGCTGCCGGCCTGTACGGCCGCCGTGTAGAACGCGTTGGCCCAGCCGGAGGCGGTCAGGTTCCAGAAGTACAGGACAGCGGTGGCCAGCAGCAGCCCCAGGAACGCCGGCCGCACCCACCGCGGGTCGTCCTCGCGCCCGCGCCAGGCCCGTCCGGGCAGGGTGCGCAGTCGGGCGGCCCAGGTCGCCGGACCCTTGGGGCCGACGGGCGGCAGCGCGACGGGCGGGAACAGCGTCTCAGCGGGCCGCTCGTGCCCGGCGTCGGCGGGCGGCGTGGCCGGCCAGACGGTCGGGCCGGACGCGTCGGCGTCGGCGGCAACGGCAGCGGCATCGGCCGGGACCGCCGGCGGCGGGTGGTTCGCGGCGTCGGGCCACGGCTCGCTGGTCGGAGGAACGGAACTGGACGTGGTCATGGGAGACACGCTGGGTGGCGAGCCTGAGAACTCGATGAGACCCGACTATGAGGGTGCTGTGTTCTCTGCGGCATCCCGTTCCGGACGGGTGGTCGGCGGGTGGTAGACCGGAGGCCGACGGGAGGCCGACGGGTGGTCAGCTGGCGGGTACCGGCTGCGGCTGGGGGAGCCGGCCGCCGAGCCAGGTGAGGGCCGGGGGGATCTCGCGGGTCCAGGTGTGGAAGTTGTGGCCGCCGGTGTCGAGGGTGATGGTGGACACCTGGGTCGGGGCCTTGAACGCGCCGATCATCTGCTGCGTCGCGGGGTAGTTCTCCTCGTTGCGGCTGGTGGCCAGCAGTAGCGAGACCGGCGGCGCGGGCTTGTTCCGGAGCCGCCACAGCAGGTCGTTGTCCTGCTTGACGTCGGCGCTGCCGCCGAACAGGTCGCCGGTGGTCGGGTCGTTGTGGACCTCGTAGTAGCCGGACAGGGCGATCGCCGCGCGGTACGAGTCGGGCTTGCGCACCGCGAACTTGACGGCGCAGTAGCCGCCGGTGGAGTCGCCGATCACCGCCCGCGCCTCGGGCCGGTCGTCGATCCGGTAGGCGGTGGACATCGCCTTCGGCAGGTCCTCGGTGAAGAAGGTCTCCGCCTGCGGGCCGTTCGGGACGTCCATGCACTCGGTGTCGCGGTTGGCGACCAGGGTGGGCCGCATCATCACCAGCACCGTCGGCGGCATCTCCTTGGCCTCGATCGCCTTGAGCGTCGACGCCGGGTACTGGAGCAGCGAGATCAGCTTCTCCGGCGTGCCCGGGTAGCCGGACAGCGCGAGCAGCATCGGGAACTTGGTGCCCGCGTAGGCCGGCTGGAAGTACTGCGGCGGCAGGTACACGTACGCGGGGGTGCCGGTCAGGCCGGAGTGCTCGCCGTGGATCTCGACCTTCTGGATCATGCCGGAACGGTCCTGCGCGGAACCCTGCGAGGAGTACATCTTCTGCTCGCCGGTCACCGAGACCGCCTTGCCGCCCGGCTGGTGGTCCACCACGGTGCCGGGGCTGCCGTCCAGGCCGAGCAGGTCGCTCCACGTCGAGTAGAAGCCGAAGTACGAGTTCGCGACCAGGCCCATCGCGGCCAGCACCGCGATCTGCGTCCCGAAGAACGCCCCCAGCCGCCCCAGCCAGGCCCGCCAGCTCCGCCCACCCAGCCGGGGCCACAGCCACAGGGTGGCCGCGAAGGCGGCGACGGCCAGCAGGCTGGCGATGATCTGGATCGGGACTCCGGTCAGGCTCGGCACCCGATGATCGTAAGGTACGGCTTCATCAACCTCACAGCCGCCTCCCAGCCGCCTCCCGGGTTTGCCAAGCCCCGCCCAAGGGCATGCCAACTCCCTTGCCCTGTCGGAGCCCACGGCTAGCCTCCGGTCCCGTGAGAACACCTGATGAACTGCACCTGGTCGACTGGGCGTCCCTGGGCCACGGGGCGGACGTCGCCGATCTGATCCGCGCGCTGTACGACGAGGACGCGGCGGTGGTCGGCGAGGCACTGGGCGAGCTGTTCCACCGTCTCCTGCACCAGGGATCGGTGTACCCGGCGAGCGTGATGGCAGTGCCGTACCTGGCGCACGCCGCCCTGCACGCCGTTCACCACCGCCGCACCATGCTGGTGTTCCTGGCCAATGCCGGGCGCGACGACTACGGGCAGTTCTTCGAGGACGAGGTGATGGAGGGCATTCGGGTCGCCGACGAGCTGCCCGGCCTGCTGCACCTTGTACGGGACGAGGACCCCGAGGTGCGCCGGCAGACCGTGCGAGTGGCGCGCTGGGCGGCCGGGGACAGTCTGCCGCTCGTCCTGGACGCGGTGGCCGCCTGCCATCGCGACGATCCGTCGGACCGGGTGCGGGCCGAGGCGTTGGAGGTGCTCAGCCGCCTCGCCCCCCGCCGGGACGAGCGGTTGCGTGCTGCACTCGCCGACCCCGCGCCCGCCGTCCGGGCCACTGCTGCGCTCGGCCTGCTGGAGAGCGCCGGGGCCCCTTGGCCGGCCGAGCTGGTGGCCGTGCTGTTGGCGGACGGCGGGGACCCCGACTTCGCCGTATCGGCCCACGAGTTCTTCCACGGCGTCGGCAGCACCGAGGAGCGGGTGGCGTCGCTGCTGCGGGAGCAGGACGCCGAGACCGTCCGGGCGGTGGCCGCCGCCTGGATCGCGGCTGGCGACCACGAGGGGCGCGGCAGCCGCCGGGCCGTGGAGCTCGTCATGCGGTGGCGCGGATGGGAGGTCGAGGCCGTCACGCTGCTCACGGCCGCCGTGCCGCAGCAGCGAGACCCGTACGTACTCCAGCAGGTGATCAACTCCATCGAGCGCTGGGCCGGTTACCACGCAGATCCCGATACGGTCGCCGAGGCCGTGCTGCCGCACGTCACCCACCCCGACAGCTGGGTGGCCACGAGTGCACAGCTGGTGCTGGGACGGGTCGGCGACTCCCGGCTGCTCACGGCCGTCGCCGAACCTGCCGGCGACGCGCTGGCCGCGCTGGCCGCCCGCACCGACGACCCCGAGATCCACCGCCGGGCCTTGCGCCCCCAGCCGTGCAGATACGGCCACCACCTGCACAGCAGGGCAGCGGAGGTGATCGAGTCGCTTACGCCGGAGGCCGCCGCCGGGCTGCTGCCGGAACTGACTGCCCTGCTGCGTGAATCCCCGAGTCCGGACCTGGCGCGCGCGCTCGGCGGGACTGGTCTCGCCCTCCCCGAACTGACCGACCTGCTGGTCGAGTTGACGAGATCGGACGACCAGGCCCTGGCGTGCGCCGCCGCCGTCGCCGCTGCCCGGCTGGGCGCCGACCCCGCACCCGCGCTTCGCCTGCTCGCCGAGCGGCTGGAACACGACGGCGGCTCCCTGGCGGAGACAGCCCTGCTCGGACCGCTCGGGGCGCCACTGGCCCCCTCGGTGGAGTGCCACCTGACCGACGGCAGCCCCGAGCGGCGCGGCTACGCGGCCATGGCGCTGTGGCAGATCACCGGCGACCCGGCCGGAGTCGTGACGACGCTCACCGCCCTCGTCCGGGACGGCCGAACGGACCCGTCCGTGCTGAAGACCCTGCGACAGACCGGCGCGCCGCTCCCGCCGGATGTCCGGGCGACGGTCGCGGAGTGGGCGGGCGCGGAACGCCGGGTGCTGGACGCATACAGCTGGATCGGACATCCGGACACCACACTCCGCGAGGAGGCCCGGCTGCTGCTCGCCGGGCAGGGCTGACGCGGTAGGGTCCGGCGTTCGTGAGGACACCTGAGGAACTGCACCTGGTCGACTGGCCGTTGCTGGAGTATCCGTACGGGGACGTCACCGATGTCTCGGACGTGATCCGGGCGTTGTACGACGAGGACGCGGCGGTGGTCGGCGAGGCACTGGAGGAACTGTTCTGCCAGGTGCTGGGCCGGCGCCTGCTGTACCCGGTGAGTGTCGCCGCCGTTCCGTATCTGGCTCACGCGATCGTGCACGCCACCCACTGGCGCGACGAGATGCTGAGATTCCTGGCGAGCACGGCCGACCGCGCGGAAGAGGGAGCGGTCCGGGTCGGCGCCGAACTGCCCGGCCTGCTGCACCTGTTGCGGGACGAGGAGCCCGAGGTGCGCCACCGGGCGGTAGAGGTGGCACGGTGGGCGAGCGGGGACGCGCTGCCGCTCGCACTGGAAGTGCTGACGGAGTGCCACCAGGACGACCCGTCTGCTCGGGTGCGAGCCGCGGCGTTGACGGCGCTGAGCCTTCTCGACGCCGACCCGGTCGGACGGTTGCGTGCGGCGCTGGACGACCCCGAGCCGGCCGTCCGGGCCACCGCCGCGCTCGGCCTGCTGGCGAAGGCGGAACTCCCGTACCCGGAACGGCTGGTGCACGTCCTGGCCACGGCCGGCGCGGACCCGGCGTTCGCCTGCGGCAGCGGCAGCGGCAGCGGCAGCGGCAGCGGCAGCGGCAGCGGCAGGGTGTGGGACGTGCTGGGTCGGGACGCCGGAGCCACCCGGGCGGTCGCGGCGGCCTGGACCGCGGCTCGCGACCGCGACGGGCACGGCTCCTGGCTGGCCGAGCGGCTGGCCCACACCTGGCGGGACCGGGAGGCCGAGGCGGTCGCCCTGTTGGTCGCCGCGCTGCCGCACCAGCGCGAGCCGCATGGGCGCTCGTACGTTCTGGAGGCGCTGGCCCGGTGGGTCGCGGACTGCCCCGACCCCGCCCCGGTCGGCACGGCGGTGCTGCCGTTCGTTGCCGACCCCGAGCCGCAGGTCTCCCGGGCGGCCCAACTCGTGCTCGGCCGGGCCGGCGACCGCCGGTTGCTCGCCGCCGTTCCCACGCCCCACCCGGGCGCGCTCGACGCGCTGGCCGCCCGCACCGCCGACCTCGATCTGCGGCGCCGGGCACTGACGCCGCGCCGATGCACCGGCGGCTGCGGTGAGGTGCACATCGAAGCGGCCCGGGTGCTCGACGCACTCACGCCGCAGGACGCGGCGCCGCTGTTGCCCGAGCTGCTCGCACTGCTGCGGGCACGGCCGGACGAGAAGTTGGCACGGATGCTCGGTGGTACGGGGCTCGAAGACCCGGAACTGCTCGGTGTGCTCGGCGAGTTGGCGGCCGGGGAAGACCGGGGCCTCGCGCCCGTCGCCGCCGTTGCTGCCGCCCGGCTCGGCGCGGACCCGGGGCCCACGCTGCGGCTGCTTGCCGACCGGCTCGCCGGCGACGGCTGGTGCCTGGAGGATGCGGCTCTGCTCGGACCGCTCGGGCTGCCGCTGGTGCCGCTGGTGGAGGGCCGCCTCGCGGACGCGTACGAGTGGCATCGGGCACACGCTGCGGAGGCGCTGTGGCGGATCACCGGCGACACCGGGCGGACCGTCCCCGTGTTGGCCGAGCTGCTCGTTCCGCTGCCGGTCGGCGCGTTCGCGGTGGCGATGCTGCGGCGGATCGGTGAGCCGTTAACGCCCGGGGCGCGGGAGGTGGTGGCGCAGTGGGCGGTCTCGGAGCGCCGGGTCCTGCGCGACGAGTCCGACGGCCGACTGCGGGAGGACGCCCGGCTGTTGCTCGACCGGTGGGCTGGGAATGGCGACGGCCCGCCGCACCCATGGGGAAGATGCGGCGGGCCGTCAGTACATTATGTGACAGGCGGTCAACCGAGGCTGTTGTAGATGGTGTTCAGCAGGGTGTTGTTGTTGTCGTCGTTCTCCAGGGCGAAGGCGAACATGCCGCCGAGGCCCTTGGACTTGGCGTAGGCCGCGCGGGCCTGGATGGCCTTGGGGTCGTCGCCGGTCCAGAAGTTGGTGCCGTCGTAGACCCAGGTGGACTCGGTGATCGGGTCCCAGTGGGTGTTCTGGGCGGTCAGGGTGAGTTCGCGCCAGCTGGCGAGGCCGGCTTCCTGGCTGCCGGGCTTGGCGGGGGTGGCGCCGGTGGCCTTCTGGTAGAGGCCGTAGTTGTTGCCGGCGGTCACGCCCGTCCAGCCGCGGAAGTAGAACGGGATGCCGAGGATGATCTTGTTGGCGGGGAAGCCACCGGTGATGCCGTACTCGGGGAGGCCGGTGGTGTAGGCCGCGAGCGTGGTGTCCACGTTGTACTTGGCGGTGCCGGGGGTGATAGGCGTGGTGGGGTCGGCGGGGCTGTCGTGCAGCGGGTCCTGGAGGTTGGTCGGGCCGGTGGCGTCCCAGGAGCCGTGCATGTCGTAGGTCATGACGTCGGCGTAGTCCAGGTACGCGCCGATCTTGTCGGTCTCGATGTACTGGATCTTGTCCTGGCCGGACGGCAGGGCCGCGGTGAGCAGGAACTTCTTGCCGACGCCGGCGCCGTAGGCGTCGAGCTGGCTGCGGAACTCGGCGAGCAGCGCGGTGAAGTTCTGCTTGTCGGCCGCGGAGTAGTGGTTGCCGGTGTGGCCGCCGGCCGAGCCCGGGTACTCCCAGTCGATGTCGATGCCGTCGAAGATGCCCGCGGCGCTGGCCGCGCCGCCGGAGGCGTCACCGGCGACGCCGGTCGGCAGGTTGCCCTTGAGGAACATGTCGATGCAGGAGGAGACCAGCTTCTTGCGCGAGGCGTCGGTGGCCGCCGCGTCGGAGAAGTACTTGGAGTAGGTCCAGCCGCCGAGCGACAGGGTGACCCGCAGGTTGGGGTTCTTCGCCTTGAGCTGGCGCAGCTGGTTGAAGTTGCCCTTCAGCGGCTGCTGCCAGTCGTCGGCGGTGCCGTCGACCGAGATGGCGCCGCTGTAGTCCATCTGGTAGTCGGCGTAGGCGTCGGCCGCGCCGTCGCCCGCGTTCGGGTTGTCCTCGTGGCTGGCGTCGGAGGCCTTGACGGCCTCGAAGCAGTTGAGGTTGGTCGGGTGGATGTTCTCGAACGCGTAGGAGATGACGTCGAGCTTGCCGGCCGCGCCGGAGGTGTCGACGTTCTTCGGGTAGTAGGCGGCGTCGTACACCGACCACTGGTCGAAGTAGGCGGACTTGTACGGCTTGGCAGTGGCGGGCGCGGCGGTGGTGGAGACGGTCACCGCGTTCGACTGCTGGGAGGCGTGGCCGGCCTTGTCGTACGCCTGGACGGTGAAGGTGTACGAGGTGTTCGGCAGCAGCGAGGAGATCGCGACGGAGGTGCCCATCGAGGTGCCGACCAGCTGGCCCTTCGACCAGACCTTGTAGCCGACGTAGTTGTCGGTGGAGTCGGTCGAGGCGTTCCACTTCAGCACCACGGCGTTGGAGGTGGCCTTGCCGACCGCCACCCCGCCCGGGACGGTGATCTTGCCGTCGCCGGTGGGGCCGTTGCCGCTGCCGGAGCTGGAGCTCGGGGACGGCGAGGGCGAGGAGGAGGTGGAGGTGGACGGGCTGGGGGAGGCGCTCTGCGAGGGGCTGGCCGAGGTGGAGCTGCTCGCGGAGGTGGACGGACTCGGGGAGCCGCCGTTGTCGGGCCCGGTCAGGCTGAGGTCGTCGGCCTGGTAGGCGCCGGCGCCGTACCAGCCGTGGGTGAAGACCGTCACCGAGGTGGTGCTCGCACCGGTGGTGAAGGTGGTGCTGAGCTGGGTCCAGTTGGACGCGCCGGGGGTCCAGGTGGAGGCGTTGACGCCGGTGCCGGTGGCGCCCAGGTAGACGTAGTTGCCCTTGAGCCAGCCCGCCAGGGTGTACTTGGTGTTCGGCTGGACGGTGACGGTCTGCTGGCACTGGCCGGTGTCGCCGGCGGTGGCGTTGCCGTTCAGTGCGTAAGTGCCGCCGTGCGCACCGGTGTTGACGACCGAGCCGCTGGTGCAGGTCCAGCCGCTGAGCGAGCCGGTCTCGAAGTCGCCGTTGGCGAGCAGGTTGACGGTGGCCGCCGAGGCGCTGCCGAGCGAGAGCGCGAGTGCGGTGGAGCCGACGGTCATGGCGGCGGCCACCACGAGGGCGCCGGCGCGGCGCCGGGAGGGGGCCCGGCGTGTGGTCGACCCGAGGGCGGGCGTGGCCCGTTCAAGCATGGAGGAACCTCCGGAGTCAGTGGGGTTGTCCGGTAGGTGCGGCGGCCCGGCGGGCCCAGGTGGGAGCCTGTGCGCTTGGGGTGAGCGCGTCACCTAGATTGGACTGGACCAATCGCCCGGGTCAAGGATTTCGGCTCACGAACCGTCAGGAAGCTTTCCGATCAGTCGGATTGGAAGGCGTCGCGGAGGGCGGTCGGGGGCGGCGCCGGTCGCGGCGGTGTGCGCCCCTGGCTCTCAGTTGCATATGACTTGCAATTGCGGGCGGATCGACGGAAGGATGATGCGGCTCACCACCCTCCCGGAAGGACATCCCATGCCAGCCCCCAGCCGTCTGCGCGACCGGCTCACCCGCGAGGAGTGGATCCGGCTGGCCGGAATGGCCGCGTTCGTCCTCGCCCTGCACGTGGTCGGGTGGTTCATGCTGCTGGCGGTGATCGCCCCGAAGCACTACGACGTCGGCGGCCAGGTGTTCGGCGCCGGCATGGGCCTGACGGCGTACACCCTCGGCATGCGGCACGCCTTCGACGCCGACCACATCGCCGCCATCGACAACACCACCCGCAAGCTGATGGGCCAGGGCAAGCGCCCGCTGTCGGTGGGCTTCTGGTTCTCGCTCGGGCACTCCTCGATCGTCTTCGGCCTGTGCGCGCTGCTGGCGTTCGGCATCCGCTCGCTGGCCGGGCAGGTGGAGTCCGACGGGTCGACGCTGCACCAGGCGACCGGCCTGATCGGCGTCACCGTCTCCGGCACCTTCCTGGTGCTGATCGGCCTGATCAACCTGGGCGCGTTCAACGGCATCCTGAAGGTGTTCCGGCGGATGCGGCAGGGCGACTTCGACGAGGCCGAGCTGGAGCGCCAGCTCGACAAGCGGGGCTTCCTGAACCGGATCCTCGGCCGCGTCACCCGGGCCGTCACCAAGCCGTGGCACATGTACCCGGTGGGCCTGCTGTTCGGCCTCGGCTTCGACACCGCCACCGAGGTCTCGCTGCTGGTGCTGGCCGGCGGCGCGGCCGCGTTCTCGCTGCCCTGGTACGCGCTGCTGGTGCTGCCGATCCTGTTCGCGGCGGGCATGAGCCTGTTGGACACCATCGACGGCTCGTTCATGAACTTCGCCTACGAGTGGGCGTTCTCCAAGCCGGTCCGCAAGATCTACTACAACCTCACCGTCACCGGCCTGTCGGTGCTGGTGGCGCTGGTGATCGGCGTGATCGAGCTGGTCGGCCTGCTGGCCGAGAAGCTGGACATCACCAGCGGCCCGATCGGCTGGATCGGCTCGCTCGACCTCAACCTGGTCGGCTACGTGATCGTCGGCCTGTTCGTGGTCACCTGGGCCGCCGCGATGGCGTTCTGGAAGTTCGGCAAGGTCGAACAGAAGTGGTCGGCGGGGCTGCGCGAGCAGTCCTGACCGCGAGGCGGGCCTGCGCGAGCAGTCCCGACCCGCGAGGCGTCGCAGCACGGAAAGGGGCACCCGGCGGGTGCCCCTTTTGGCATGTCCAGGGACGGAAGATCCGGAAATCGGGGGAGGGGCGTTCCGGCCAGGTGGCGAGAAGTTCACGTCCGGGACCTTGTCGGGTCAACTTCTACGCGCGTATCTTTCTGATCCGGATCGACCTGATCAGCCATCAAGGGCCCGCCCGGCAGACCGGACCGGCCCTGGCAGTCAGCCTTCTGACGAACCCTCGATGCCACCCGGCGCCCCCACTGACGGCGACCGGGCCATGGTCCTGCCACGAAGGAGCCCCGCAACGGTGCCCAGCCCCACCCCCGCCCGCCGCTCCCGCCGCACCCTGCTGCGCGTCACCGCGCCGGCCGCGGTCGCCGCGTCCCTGGTCCTCGTCCCGCTGCCGGGCGCGTTCGCCGCGCCGTCCACCGGTGCGGTGATCGCCGAGGTGTACGGCGGCGGCGGCAACTCCGGTGCGACGCTGAAGAACGACTTCATCGAGCTCGGCAACCCGACCGGCGCCGCCTTCGGCCTGTCCGGCTTCAGCGTGCAGTACCTGCCCGGCAGCCCCGGCGCCACCACCCAGTGGGGCGTCACCCCGCTGAACGGCTCGATCCCGGCCGGCGGCCGCTACCTGATCGCCGAGGCGCCCGGCGCCGGCGGCACCGCGGACCTCCCGGCGGCCGACGCCAGCGGCAGCCTGGCGCTGTCCGCCACCTCCGGCACCGTCGCGCTGGTCAACGGCACCGCCCCGCTGACCTGCAAGACCGCCGCCGACTGCGCCGCCGACCCGCGGATCGTCGACCTGGTCGGCTTCGGCACCGCCGTGGTCCGCGAGGGCAGCGGCCCGGCCGCAGGCGCGTCCAACTCCGCCTCGGTCGCGCGCGGTTCCTCGCTCGCCGACACCGACGACAACGCCAAGGACTTCACTGCGGGCGACCCGACCCCGGTCAACTCCAAGGGCGCGGGCACCGGCGGCAACCCCGGCGGCGGCGACGGCGGCACCACCCCGCCCGTCCCCGGCGACGTGCGCATCCACGACATCCAGGGCACCACCCGGATATCGCCGCTGAACACCAAGACCGTCACCAACGTGCCCGGCATCGTCACCGGCGTGCGCGGCTACGGCACCAAGGGCTTCTGGATCCAGGACCCCAACCCGGACAACAACCCGGCCACCAGCGAGGCCGTGTTCGTCTACACCGGCTCCGCCAACCCGACCGTCAAGGTCGGCGACTCGGTGCTGGTCACCGCCAAGGTGAGCGAGTACTACCCGAACAGCTCCGGCGGCTCGCAGTCCGTCACCGAGCTGACCGGCCCCAAGGTCACCGTGCTGTCCTCCGACAACGCCGTGCCCGCCCCCGTGGTGCTGGACGCCGCCAAGATCCCCGCCGGGTACGCCCCGGACGCCGCCGGCGGCTCGATCGACAACCTGCCGCTGGACCCGTCGAAGTACGCCCTCGACCTGTACGAGTCGCTGGAGGGCATGAACGTCGAGGTCCGCGACGTGCCGGTGGTGCAGGCCACCGACAAGTACAACGAGCTGTGGGTGGACGCCGGTTCGGCCGACCCGCGGACCAACCGCGGCGGCGTGGTCTACCTCGGCTACGACAAGCCGAACAACGGCCGGATCATGATCCAGTCGTTGCCGCCGCTGACCCAGCAGCCGTTCCCGGTCGCCAACGTCGGCGACAGGCTGACCGGCTCCACCGCCGGCCCGCTCGACTACAACCAGTTCGGCGGCTACACCATCGCCGCGAACACCGTCGGCACCGTCCAGGACAACGGCCTGAAGCGCGAGGTCGCCGACCGGGCGCTGCCCAGCGAACTCTCCATCGCCACCTACAACGTGGAGAACCTCGCCCCCGGCGACGCCGACGCCAAGTACACCGAGCTCGCCCAGGCCGTCGTCACCAACCTGCGCTCGCCCGACATCGTCGCCCTGGAGGAGATCCAGGACAACAGCGGCGCTATCGACGACGGCACCGTGGACGCCTCGGTCACCGTGCAGAAGTTCATCGACGCGGTCAAGGCCGCGGGCGGCCCCGCCTACGACTGGCGCTCCATCGACCCGGTGAACGACAAGGACGGCGGCCAGCCCGGCGGCAACATCCGCCAGGTCTTCCTGTTCAACCCCGACCGGGTGTCCTTCACCGACATCGCCGGCGGCGACTCCACCACCGCCGTCGACGTCACCGGCACCGGCAAGCGCACCTCGCTGACCGCCTCGCCCGGCCGCATCGACCCGAACAACGAGGCCTGGGCCAGCAGCCGCAAGCCGCTGGTCGGCCAGTTCAGCTTCCACAACAAGCCGGTCTTCGTGATCGCCAACCACTTCAACAGCAAGGGCGGCGACCAGGGCATCGACAGCCGCTTCCAGGCCCCGAACCGCAGCTCCGAGGTGCAGCGGCAGAAGCAGGCCGAGGTCGAGCACGCCTTCATCGCCAAGCTGGAGGCCGCCGACCCGGACGCCCGGATCGTCTCGCTCGGCGACTTCAACGACTACCAGTTCTCGCCCGCGATGAAGACCCTCACCAAGGGCGGAGTGCTCCGCGACCTGGTGAACGACCTGCCCGCGAGCGAGCGCTACTCGTACGTCTACCAGGGCAACTCGCAGGTGCTCGACCACATCCTGGTCAGCCCCGCGTTCAAGCAGCAGCACGTCCGCTACGACGTGGTGCACATCAACAGCGAGTTCGCCGTGCAGGCCTCCGACCACGACCCGCAGGTGGTCCGCGTCAAGCCCTGACGGCCCGTCTCCGGCCCCCGTCCTGCCGCGTCCGCGGTGGGGCGGGGGCCTTTTGTTACCGGCGGGTTGACCGGGCGGCGGGGTCGGCCGCAGGATCGGGGATCACTGTCTTTGGGAAGGATCTCGGATGGCCCTCGACGCCGACGTCATCGTGATCGGAGCCGGACTGGCCGGCCTGGCCGCCACCGCCGAACTCGCCGACGCCGGACGGCGCGTCATCCTGCTCGACCAGGAACCCGCCGGCTCGCTCGGCGGCCAGGCGCACTGGTCGTTCGGCGGACTCTTCCTGGTCGACTCGCCCGAACAGCGCCGGATGCGGATCAAGGACTCCCACGCACTCGCCTGGCAGGACTGGCTCGGCACCGCCGGGTTCGACCGCGACGAGGACGCCTGGGCGCGCCGCTGGGCCGAGGCGTACGTCGACTTCGCGGCCGGCGAGAAGCGGGCCTGGCTGCGCGCGATGGGCGTGCGGCTGTTCCCGGTGGTCGGCTGGGCCGAACGCGGCGGACTGCTGGCCAGCGGGCCCGGCAACTCCGTCCCGCGCTTCCACATCACCTGGGGCACCGGGCCCGGCCTGGTCGCACCGTTCGCCCGCCGGGTCCGCGACGCCGTGAAGGCCGGACGGGTCACCCTGCGCTTCCGGCACCGCGTCACCGGCCTCGCCGCGAGCGGCGGATCGCTCGACACCGTCACCGGCGAGATCCTCGCGCCGTCCGCCGTCCAGCGCGGCGAAGCCAGCTCCCGCGAGGTCGCCGGGCACTTCGAACTCCGCGCCCAGGCCGTGATCGTCGCCTCCGGCGGCATCGGCGGCAACCACGACAAGGTCCGCGCCGCCTGGCCCGCCCGGCTCGGCACCCCGCCCGAGCGGATGCTCTCCGGCGTCCCCGCGCACGTCGACGGCCTGATGCTGGACGTCGCCTCCGCCGCCGGCGCCGGACTCGTCAACGGCGACCGGATGTGGCACTACACCGAGGGCATCGAGAACTGGAACCCGATCTGGGTGAAGCACGGAATCCGCATCCTGCCCGGCCCGTCCTCGCTCTGGCTCGACGCCACCGGCGCCCGGCTGCCCGTCCCGCTGTTCCCCGGCTTCGACACCCTCGGCACCCTCGACCACATCATGCGCACCGGGCACCAGCACACCTGGTTCGTGCTCACCCAGAAGATCATCGAGAAGGAGTTCGCACTCTCCGGCTCCGAACAGAACCCCGACCTCACGGGACGTTCGATCCGCGGCGTGCTCGGGCGGGCACTGCCCGGGGCGTCCGGGCCGGTCGAGGCGTTCAAGCAGCACGGCGCGGACTTCGTGATCGCCTCCACCGTGGCGGAACTCGTCCGCGGCATGAACGAACGACAGGGCTCCGCGCCCGCGATCGACGCCGACGCGCTGCGCCGCGAGATCGAGGCCCGGGACCGGGAGATCGCCAACCCGTTCGCCAAGGACCTCCAGGTCACCGCGATCCACGGGGCCCGGCGCTACCTCGGCGACAAGCTGATCCGCACCGCCGCCCCGCACCGGCTGCTCGACCCGGCGGCCGGACCGCTGATCGCCGTCCGGCTGCACATCCTCACCCGCAAGTCGCTCGGCGGCCTGCACACCGACCTCGACTCCCGCGCGCTGCGACCCGACGGCACGGTGCTGGACGGCCTCTACGCGGCCGGCGAGGCGGCCGGGTTCGGCGGCGGCGGCATCCACGGCTACCGCTCGCTGGAGGGCACCTTCCTGGGCGGGTGCCTCTTCACCGGGCGGACGGCGGGCCGGGCCGCGGCCGCCGCCACCGCCTGATCAGTTCTCCGGCGAGGCGATCTCCGCTACCGGCCGGTCGCGCCGTCGATCTGCTCGCGCAGGACGTCGGCGTGACCGGCGTGCCGGGCGGTCTCGCTCGTCATGTGGGCCATCACCCAGCGCACCGACTTCGGCCCGTCGGTGACGGGCACGGCCACCGGGCGGGACAGGTCGGCGGACTCCCGGATCGTCCGGTCGGCGGCGGCGATCGCCTCCCGGTAGGCGTCCAGCACCTGCTCGGCGGTGACGTCCACCGGGACGGCCATGTCGAAGTCGACGTTCTGGTACGCCTCCTGGCCCGCCACGTGGTACCCGAACCAGTACCGCTCGGCCGCCGTCAGGTGCTGCACCAGGCCCAGCAGGTTGGTCCCCGTGCCGACCAGGACGCGGCGCAGCTCCTCCTCCGTCAGGCCCTCGGTCTTCTTCACCACGCACTCGCGCGCGAACGTCAGGAAGGCCAGGGCGGTGTCGAGTTCGCCGCTGTCGTCGTAGGGCACGGGGCGGCGCTGGGTCTCGGTCGAAGTCATCCTGCGAACCTATCCGGTGCCCCGCGTGCGGCGCACCGCGATTTAGGACAGGCCCTACGGCGCGGCGGACGGCCGGGGGTGGCCCGCCAGTTGGGCCAGCACGATCTTGGCCATGGTCTCGGCGCCGAGCGTGGAGTCCGGGTCGAGCGCCAGCGAACCGAGGATGCCGACCGCCGCGCGCAGGTCGCTGTGCTGGAGCAGCAGCGCCTTGTTGATCAGCAGCAGGCCCAGCGTCTCCGGATCCGGCCCGGCGGCCAGACCGCGTTCCACGGCCTCCGCCTGCTCGTCCGGGTCGGCCAGCAACGGGGCCAACTCCTTCCAGACCTGCGGGAGTTCGGGGTAGCGCTCGGCGATGCCCAGCAGCAGCCCGCGCTTCTGCGCCGGATCCTCCACCCACTCCAGCTGCACGAAGGCCCGGCTGAAGCCGTCGAACAGCTCGCCGCGGAGCTCACGGCGCAGCAGGTCCAACGTCGTCTTGCAGGTGAAGAACCCGCGCGGCGCGAGCCGGTCGACCCCCGCGTACAACTCCTCGGCCCGCGCGGCGTCCCCCTGCAGCAGCACCGTGAACGCGGCGTCGTACGAGGGGTGCGGCCACTTCGGCGCCAGGTCCTGCGCCTGCTCCAGCAGCGCCAGCGCCTCCTCGTACTCGCCCCGCTCCCCGGCCTCCCGCCCCCGCCGGTGCAGCTCCCGCGCCCGCTCCGGCACGTCCCCGCCGCCCGCCGACTCCCAGCTCACCCGGCCGGTCACCCCGGCCAGATCCTCCTCGGTCAGCTCCCGCCCCATCGCGTCCCTGAACACAACCTGCCCGGCCACCGCTCACTCCCACCCGTCACAGCACCTTTGCCGCGCGAGGCTACCGGCTCCTGCGGCGGTCCGGCATCCGGGTCGGACGAGGGGGTGCCCGGGCACGTCAGAATGGGGGCGTGGACGAGCGCGGGACGGCGATGGTGACGGTGTGTCGGGGGTGCTGCTGCGGGTCGGCGGCGAAGCATCCGGGGGTGGACCACGGGGAGCAGGTGGCGCGGTTGCGGGCGGCGGTGGGCGACGCCGGGCGGGTGCGGGTGTCGGAGTGCCTGGACGCGTGCGGTCACTCGAACGTGGTGGTGGTCAACCCGTCGCCGCGGGGCCGGGAGAACGGGGCGCGGCCGGTCTGGCTGGGGTGGGTGCTGGGCGAGGACATGGTGACGGAGATAGCGGAGTGGGTGCGGGCCGGCGGCCCGGGGGTGGCCGAGGCGCCGGCGACGCTGGAGTTGCAGGAGTTCGATCTGCGGAAGGGCGCGCGGTCGTGACGGAGTTGGACGGGCGGCCGGTGACGGCCGCGGAGTTGCAGGCGCTGGCGCTGACGAACTACGGGCACTTCACCACGATGCTGGTGGAGGACGGCCGGGTGCGCGGCCTGGGGCTGCACCTGGAGCGGTTGGAGCGGGACGGCGAGGCGGTGTTCGGGGTGCGGCCGGACCGGGAGCGGGTGCGGGAGCTGGCCCGGCGGCAGGCGCCGGCGCGCGGCGCGGCGGTGCTGCGGGTGACGCTGTTCGACCCGGCGATCGACCTGGGCGGCGTCGGCGGCACGGCGAGCCCGCGGGTGCTGGTGACGGCCCGTCCGGCGGGGAGCGGCGTGCCGGGGCCGTTGCGGGTGCGGACGGTGCGGTTCGAGCGCGAGGTGCCGCAGGTGAAGAGCGTCGCGCTGTTCGGGGTGCTGCGGCAGCGGCGGCTGGCGCAGCGGGCCGGGTTCGACGACGCGCTGTTCGTGGACCGGGACGGCGGCCTGACCGAGGGCGCGACCTGGAACGTCGGGTTCCTGTGCGGCGGCGAAGCGGTGTGGCCGCGCGGCGGGTACCTGCCGGGCACGGCGATGGCGCTGCTGCGCGCGGCGGTCGGCGGCGTCGACCGGCGGGTGGGCCCCGAACTGGACGGCGTGGACGCGGTGTTCGCGACCAACGCGACGACCGGCGTGCGGACGGTCGCGGCCGTGGACGGCCGGGAGTTCGACGTCCGGGCGGTCGAGGCGGCCGGGCTGGCGCGGCTGCGGGCGGCGTACCTGGAGGTGCCGGGCGACCCGCTGTGACCAGCGGCGACGGCCGACGGCACGTCATGATCGGGCCGTCGGCCGGTCCGCGTCGGCCTCTTTACCAACACATGGTCTGATCATGTGCTCGGCCAGACCGAGGCGATGACGCTCGTTCACCGAGCATCCGGGTGGCGGCCATCGGTCACTGGCAGTCTCCCGCGCATGGATATCCCCAACATGGGCGTGCCCGCCCAGCTCGCTGCCCGGATGAACATGGCGGAGCAGCACGAGTACCTGCGCAGCAAGCTCTCCCGCCGGACCCTGCTGCGCTCCAGCGCGGTGACGGTCGGCGCGCTGGCCGTCGGCGGGGCGCTGGGCTCCGGCACGGCGTTCGCCGACCCGGCCGTGAAGCAGGGCAGCGCGACGGACGCGGTGTCCGGTTCGCTGGTCTCCCCGGTCGGCCGCCACCTCCAGTTCGGCGCCGAGGCCGACACCCAGATGCGGGTGTCCTGGCAGGTGCCGGCGCCGGTGAAGAAGCCGTTCCTGCGCTTCGGCCGCCACCCGTGGGAGCTCAGCCACAAGATCGAGGCCGAGGTCCGGGCGCTGCACACCCCCGCGCTGACCCCGACCGGCACCCCGGTCGACCAGTACTACCTGCACGTGGAGCTGAACCACCTGCAGCCCGGCACCACCTACTACTACGGCGTCGGCCACGACGGCTTCGACCCGGCCTCGCAGCAGGCGATCTCCACCCTGCAGACCTTCACCACCGCGCCGTCCCGCAACGGCCGGCACAACCGCCCGTTCGAGCCGTTCACCTTCACCGCCTTCGGCGACCAGGGCGTCTCCTCGCACGCGGCCGGCAACGACCACGTCATCCTGGCCCAGAAGCCGGTGTTCCACCTGCACGCCGGCGACATCTGCTACGCCGACCCGATGGGCCAGGGTCTGGACAGCGACAAGGTCGCGTTCAACGCGCTGACCTGGGACGCGTTCCTGGCGCAGACCGAGACGGTGGCGGCGAAGGTCCCGTGGATGGTCGCCTACGGCAACCACGACATGGAGGCCTGGTACTCGCACAACGGGTACGGCGGCGACGACGCCCGCTTCACCCTGCCGACCAACGGCCCGGACCCGCGCAAGGCGCCCGGCGTCTACTCCTTCAGCTACGGCAACGTCGGCGTCATCTCGCTGGACGCCAACGACGTGTCCTACGAGATCCCGGCCAACCTGGGCATCACCGCGGGCCGTCAGACCCAGTGGCTGGAGCGCAAGCTGCGCGAGCTGCGCGCGGACGAGGCGATCGACTTCGTGGTCGTCTTCTTCCACCACTGCGCGTTCTCCACCACCCACCAGCACGCCTCCGACGGCGGCGTCCGCGACGCCTGGGTGCCGCTGTTCGAGAAGTACCGGGTGGACCTGGTCATCAACGGCCACAACCACGTGTACGAGCGCACCGACGCGATCCTCGGCAACAAGGTCAGCAAGGCCGTGCCGAGCGGTGCGAGCATCGACCCGACCAAGGACGGCGTGGTGTACGTGACCGCCGGTGCGGCCGGTCGCAGCCTCTACTCCTTCGACGCGCCCGACACCTACGAGGGCCACGAGAAGCACCAGGACGAGGTGGTCACCTACCACTTCGACAAGGGCAGCGTGAAGGTCGCGGAGACCGTGCACTGGTCGCGGGTCCGCTACACCGGCTACTCCTTCATCAAGGTGGACGTCACCCCGGCGCACCGCGGCGCGACCAGCACCATGAAGGTCACCGCGCTGGCCGAGGACGGCACGCAGATCGACCACTACTCGATCACCCGCCGCGCGGGCCGCAGCGAGCACGGCCACTGACGCCCCCGTGCGACGCCCCCGGGCCCGGTGCTGTCGGGTCCGGGGGCGCCGCCGTCTAGGGTGGCTCGGTGAGTACCGCCCGTTCGATCGTCCTGTTCGTCGTTGCCGCACTGTTGGAGATCGGCGGCTGCTGGCTGGTCTGGCAGTCCGTCCGCGAGTCCCGGCCGTGGTGGCTGGCCGGCCTCGGCGTCCTCGCGCTCGGCCTGTACGGCTTCACCGCGGCCCTCCAACCGGACGCGAACTTCGGCCGGGTGCTGGCCGCGTACGGCGGCGTCTTCGTGGCGGGCTCACTGCTGTGGGGCGTCGTCGTGGACGGCTTCCGGCCCACCCGCTGGGACGTGCTGGGCGCGCTGATCTGCCTGGCCGGCGTCGGCGTGATCATGTACGGCCCGCGCCGCTGAGCGGGCCTCAGCCCGCGACCCACCGCCAGCCGTTCTTGTCCTCGCACCGGATGGTCCGCCCCGAGGCGTCGGTGCCCTCCACCCCGTGGTCCGAGGCCCGGCAGAACTGGCCCGCCTTGTAGCAGTTCCCCGCGTTCGACCGCGGGTGGCAGCCCGCCGTGTCCTGGGTGGGCTCCGTCGCCGGCTTGGCGGTGGTGGTCCGCGGCGTCGGCTGCGGGGCCTTGGTGGCGGGCGCCTCGGTGGTCGGCGTCGGGCTCGGCGTTTCGGCCGACGGCGAGGGCGACGGCGTCGGGCTCGGACTCGGGCTCGGGGTCGGGCTCGGGCTCGGCGTGGGGGAGTCGCTGGGGGACGGTGCACTGCTGGAGACGGCAGCCGACGCGGAGGGCGCGGCCGGCCCGGCGTCGGTGGGCTCGCAGGCGGTGGTGAACAGTGCGGCGGCCAGCAGCGCGCCGGCGGCAGAGGCCCGGCGCAGGCGGAGGGAGAGGGACAACACGGCTCATCTCGGAGGGGGTTGGCGGGACGGGACGCCATCCTTCCGAGTGTGCGCGAGTCGTGGAGTTCGAGTGATGGGTTCGTTATCGATCGGCAATCCGGTCGCGGCGCAGCAGCCTTGAGGGTGCTGCGCCGAAGCTGGCCGGTGCCGGTCCAGGTGGGATGTCGCCTTGTCAGTTCATGGGCCGGGTCTCCTGGGCCGTGTTTCACCGCGTCTGCCAACGGCCGGTAGTGACGGGGTGGGCTGTCCGGCGCGCCGGGGACCCGAGGCGTCCACGGCTCGCTCCGATCAGTTGTGATTCCTCCGTCGGTGACGGGAGACACCTCCGACAGGGCGACGATGCAGCCGTGCTTCATCGTGCCGAGGGGGATGATCGGATAGTTCTTCCGCATGACCAACACCAGGAAGTACCTCGCAGCTGCCGGCCTCACTGCCGCGCTTGTCGTCCTCCCCACAGGCTCCGCCACCGCCCATGGACACGGTTCCGCCCTCGCCGCGTCCGCCCTCGCCTCGCCCGCGGGCACGCTGTGCATCAACTCGGGTGACGCGGTCGCCAATGGCATCGTCGCGGGATCGCCGGGCGTGCTGTCCGGCAACCAGATCCAGATCCCCGTCAACGTCCAGGCCAACGTCTGCGGCAACACCATCGACATCGTCGGCCTGCTCAACCCGGGCGGCGGCGGCAACGGCGGCGGCGGCAACAACGGGGGCGGGAACAACGGCGGCGGCGGCAACAACGGGGGTGGCAACAACGGGGGTGGCAACGGCGGCGGCGGGAACAACGGCGGCGGGAACAACGGTGGCGGCGGCAGCGGGAACAATGGTGGCGGCGGCAGCGGCAGCGGCGGGAACAGCTAGCACTCCAGCCGCACTGCTTCGTTCCTGCTGGTCAATGGCTTGGAGTGCGGCGTAGTGGTGTGGAGGCGGCGGGGACGGTCCTGGCGGATCGTCCCCGCCGTCGGGTGACTGCGTCGCGTGCAGTGACAGCTGCGGCGGGCGGGTCGGGCGGGTCGGGCGATGGGCTGGTCGGGCGTCAGTCGGTCCTCGTCCTGCACCGGGTGGACGTGCTCTTGCCCCCGGTCTTGCGGCAGGTCTGGCTGGCCTTCGGCTCCGGCTGCGGGGTCGTGGCGGTCGGTGTCGGGCTCGGGGACGGTGCGGGCGAGTGGCTGGGGGATGCGCTCGGCGAGGTGCTGGGCGAGGCCGTCGGGGTCGGGCTGGGTGGCGGGGCGTACGGCACGTTGCCCCCGATGACGGCCGGCGGCGAGGTGGGCGCGGAGGGGGCGGGGGCGGTGGACCCGCAGGCGGTGGCGAGGAGGCCGCCGGCCAGCAGCATGCCGACGACAGAGGCGTGGCGCAGGCGGAGGGACAACGCGGCTCATCCCGCTGGGCGTTCGGTGGGGCGGAACGTCATCTTCCCGAGTGTGTGCGAGCCGTGGAGTTCGCGGGACGGACCTGTTACTGATCGGCAACCGTTCACGGACGTGCAGCCGGACGACAATTCCGGGCGGAAATGGGCAGCTTCGTGTCGGGTTCGCCCGTCTTCGGACAGAAGCGATCGCGGCAGGTGAGCGCGTGCCGAGCGCGCAGCGCGGCGCCGGCCCGCCGCAGGACGCCGCGGTGGCGGAGGTCCGGCGGCGGACGGTGCGGCCCGGCCGCTACTGGCGGTAGGTGGCGAGGAAGCGGCCGATGCGGTTGATCGCCGTCTCCAGGTCGTCGGCGCGCGGCAGGGTGACGAAGCGGAAGTGGTCAGGGCGGGGCCAGTTGAAGCCGGTGCCCTGGACGATGTGGATCTTCTCGCGGAGCAGCAGGTCGAGGACGAAGCGCTCGTCGTCGACGATCCGGTGCACGGCGGGGTCGAGCTTGGCGAAGGCGTACAGCGCACCGCGCGGCTTGACGCAGGAGACGCCGGGGATCTCGTTCAGGGCCCGCCAGGTGACGTCGCGCTGCTCGGTGAGCCGGCCGTTCGGCAGGACGAGGTCGTTGATGGACTGCCGGCCGCCGAGCGCGGCCTGGACGGCGTACTGGGCGGGCACGTTGGGGCACAGCCGCATGCCGGCCAGCATGGTGAGGCCCTCCAGGTAGTCCTTGGCGCGCTGCTTGGGGCCGGAGACCACCAGCCAGCCGCTGCGGAACCCGGCCACCCGGTATGCCTTGGACAGGCCGTTGAAGGTGAGGGTGAGGACGTCGTCGGCGAGCGCTGCCAGGCAGTGGTGCTGGGCGTCGTCGTAGAGGATCTTGTCGTAGATCTCGTCGGCGAGGACCAGCAGGTTGTGGCGTCGCGCCAGGTCGAGCAGGCCTTCGAGGAGTTCCTTCGGGTAGACCGCGCCGGTCGGGTTGTTCGGGTTGATCACCACGATCGCCTTGGTGCGGTCGGTGATCTTGGCGGCGATGTCGTCCAGGTCCGGGTACCAGTCGGACTCCTCGTCGCACAGGTAGTGCACCGCCTTGCCGCCCGCGAAGGTGACGACCGCCGTCCACAGCGGGTAGTCCGGCATCGGGACGAGCACCTCGTCGCCGTCGTCGACCAGCGCCTGCACGCTCATCTGGATCAGCTCGGAGACACCGTTGCCGAGGTAGACGTCGTCCACGCCGACGTTCGGGACGCCGCGCTGCTGGTAGTACTGCACCACGGCGCGGCGGGCCGGCAGGATGCCGCGGGAGTCGCTGTAGCCGTGCGCGTTGGTGAGGTTGCGGACGATGTCCTGGACGATCTCCTCGGGGGCCTCGAAGCCGAACGGCGCCGGGTTGCCGGTGTTCAGGCGCAGCACGCTGTGGCCGGCCTCTTCGAGGGCGTTGGCGGTGTCGACGACCGGGCCGCGGATCTCGTAGCACACGTCTTTCAGCTTGCTGGACTGGCGAAACTCCATCAGCGGCCTCCCGACCCGTCACCGAACCCCTGCGGCCGGCTTGCTTCGTTCTACCAAGTGAGCACTTGGAAAGTCCAACCTATTGGCTATGCTGACGGCATGCCACGCCGAAGCTACGACCAGTACTGCGCCGTCGCCCGCGCCCTGGACGCGGTCGGGGAGCGCTGGAGCCTCCTGATCGTCCGTGAACTCCTCGGCGGCCCCCGCCGCTACACCGACCTGCACGCCGACCTGCCGGGCGTCTCCACGGACATCCTGGCCACCCGGCTCAAGCAACTGGAGGCCGAGGGCCTGGTCGAGCGCCGCCGCCTGGAGCGCCCCGCCAACGCCACCGTCTACGAACTCACCGACCGCGGCGCCGAACTGCGCCCCGTCATCGAGGCGCTGGCCCACTGGGGCGGCCCCGAGCTCGGCGAACCGCGCCCCACCGACGCCGTCCGCGGGCACTGGTACGCCGCCAAGTGACTTGTACCGCAGCGGATTTGGGTACACTGACATGGTCCGGGCACGACCGGTCGCCCGGTGACGAACGGGGGACCACCGTGTCGCGCCTGATCGAGCTCGCCGTCTCCGCCGCCCGCGCGGTCGCCCGACCGTTCCGTCGCGGCGCGGCCCACGACCCCACCGAGGCCCACCGTGCCGAGGTCGCCCGAGAGGCCGCGGCGGCCCGCCACCACCGGGCCGCCAACCACAGCTGGACGGGCGGCGGAGGGGTCCAATAGCAGCTCTTTGTCGGGGAGTTGTGCTTGGCTGGCGGCCATGGACGACTCCTCGCGCATGTGGATCACCGCCGTACCGCCGTTCGGCCCGGACGAGGTCGGGGTGCTGCTCTCGGTGGACGCCGACTCCGCCGACCCCGGCGAACGGATCGCCTGCCGTCTGCTGGATCGCGGCCACGAGGGCGAGGAGGGCGTGTTCTACCTGCTGCCCTTCGACCTCGCCGCCCGCTGCACCCGGGCCGGCGACCGCCTGGTCGTCGAGCTGGTCGCGCCGCGAACGGGGATCGGGGAGGAACTCGCCGAAGCGGAGGAGCAGTTGGCCGACAGCGCGGGGGAGTGGGTGACGCTGCTGCGCCGTGAGCTGGTCACCGACTTCGAACCCGCCGAGCAGGACGGCGAGAAGCAGGCCGTACTGTTGATCGACCACAGCGGGCCGGTGGCGTCGCTGGACGAGCTTTTCGGCCGGTTCGAGGCCGGGGAAGCCGGGATTGCGGTGATCAACGCCCAGTAGCGGCAGGCGACATGGAGGGGCAGATGGAGGAGACCGATCGGGCGCGGGCGGTCGCCGGGTTGCGGGCGGCGACGGTCGGGGTGGGCATCGGGCTGGCCCTGGTCCTGCTGGTCTGGGGCGGCATGGCGCTGTTCGGCGACGGCGGGCTCCCGTCGGGGATCGCGGGCGTGGCCGTCATCCCGGCGGGCACCCCGATCAGCGCGCTGTGGCAGCGCCGCCCGGTGAACCGGCGGCCCGCGCTGCTGGTCGCCGCGCTGCTGTTCCTGCTGGTCGCCGTGTTCACGGCCACCCTCGGCGACGGCCTCTCCGACGACCCGGAGGAGGAGGCGGGCATCGGCTGGCTGCTGCTCGGCTACTTCCCGGGCGCGTTGCTGTTCGGCGCGGCGTTCGGCGGGCTGGCCGGCCCGCCCGCCGACGAACCCGGCCGCAACTGGCTGCGGTTCACCGGTCGCGGCCGCCGCCTCCACCTCGCCGCGTACGGCACCCTGGCCGCCCTGCTCGGGCTGAACGTCGCCGCGGCGGCCGTGGTCGGCTGACGCCGCTGCGCGGCGACCAACAGTGTGGAGGGGTGGGCGGCGACGGGGTCGTGGCGGGCATCCGATAGGTTCCGCGGCATGCGTGAGAGTGATCGTGCGGGTGCGGCGGCCGGTTTCCGGGCGGCGGCGTTCGGCCTGGCCGTCGGGCTGTGCATGTTCCTGGTGGCCTGCGGCGTCATGGCGCTGCGCGGCGAGGGTTGGCCGTCCTCCTCGGCGCTGATCATCACGGTCGTGCCGGTCAGCGGCAGCCTGGGCCCGCTGTGGCGGCGGTGGCCGCAGAACCGGCGGCCCGCCCTGGTGGTCGCGATGCTGCTGTTCCTGCTGGTCGTCCTGCTGTCGGCCGGGATCGCCGAGGGCCTCGGCGCGGACCCGGAGCCCGAGGACGGCCTCGACTGGACGATGCTGGGCTATCTCCCGGGCGCGCTGCTGGCCGGCACGGTGTTCGGCGCGGTGGCCGGCGAGCCGGGTACCAGGACCAACAACAGCTGGCTGCGGTTCGCCGGTCGCGGCCGCCGCCTGCACCGCGCCGTGTACGGCGGTCTGGGGGCGCTGCTGGTGCTGACCGTCGCGGTGATGGTCCTGGTCGGCTGACCCGTCCCCGGCGGTGGGGGACACGCCCGATTGGGGCGCTATGGCGGGGTCTCTGATCTTTTGCCGGGTATGGTCGGCGGGCGTCCGAACGTCCCGGCAGCCCCCTGGGAGCCTTCTCCATGCCGCAGCCCCAACCGGTCCTCGCCAACCTGACCGGGGCCGCCGTGTTCCTGGTGCTCGCCGTCGAGGACGGCGGCGAACCGGCCGTCCGCGAGCTGCTGCCCGACCTCGGCGGGCTGACCCGCTCGATCGGCAGCCGCGCCCCGCACGACGGGCTCTCCCTGGTGGTCGGCATCGGCTCGGACGCCTGGGACCGCCTGTTCGCCGGCCCCCGCCCCGCCGGACTGCACCCCTTCCAGGAACTCGCCGGCCCCCGGCACCTCGCCCCCGCCACCCCCGGCGACCTGCTGCTGCACATCCGCGCCGAACGCATGGACCTGTGCTTCGAACTCGCCACCCGGATCACCAACCGGCTCGGCGGCGCGGTGAGCGTCCTCGACGAGACCCACGGCTTCCGCTACTTCGACTGCCGCGACCTGATCGGCTTCGTCGACGGCACCGAGAACCCGGTCGGCGCGGAGGCCGCCGAGGCCGTGCTGATCGGCGACGAGGACCCGGCGTTCGCCGGCGGCTCCTACGTCATCGTGCAGAAGTACCTGCACGACATGGACGGTTGGAACGCGCTCAGCACCGAACGGCAGGAACTGATCATCGGGCGCACCAAGCTCGACAACCTCGAACTCGACGACGCCGCCAAGCCCGCCGACTCGCACGTCGCCCTCAACACCGTCACCGGGCCGGACGGCGCGGGCCTCGACATCTGGCGGCTGAACATGCCGTTCGGGTCGTTCACCGAAGGCGGCGAGTGCGGCACCTACTTCATCGGCTACGCCCGCGACCCGTGGGTGACCGAGGAGATGCTCCGCAACATGTTCCTCGGCCGCGGCCCCGCCGCCCACGACCGGCTGCTGGACTTCTCCACCCCCGTCACCGGGACCCTCTTCCACGTCCCCGGCGCCGACTTCCTGGGCGACCCGCCGCCCGCGCCCGGCAGCGCCGCCGCCCGCGCGCAGGCCGAGCCGTCGACGGCACCGCAGTCCCCGACCCCGTCCGCGAACCCGGCGGCCCGGGACGGCAGTCTCCGCATCGGCAGCCTGAAGAGGAGTACCGCACCGTGAACAACCTGCACCGCGAGCTGGCGCCCGTCTCCGCCGCCGCCTGGGCCGAAATCGAGGAAGAGGCCCGGCGGACCTTCACCCTGCACCTGGCCGGGCGCCGGGTGGTCGACCTGCTCGGCCCCGAGGGGCCGGAACTCGCCGCGATCGGCACCGGCCACCTCGCCGACATCGCCGCGCCCGCCGCCGGCGTCCGGGCCCGCGCCCGCGAGTGCCGGGCGCTGGTCGAACTGCGCGTCCCGTTCACCGTCACCCGGGCCGCCGTCGACGACGTCGAACGCGGCTCCAAGGACTCCGACTGGGACCCGGTCAAGGACGCCGCCCGCACCATCGCCCTCGCCGAGGACCGCGCCCTGTTCGACGGCTACTCCGCCGCAGGCATCACCGGCATCCGCGACGGCTCCAGCAACCACCCCGTCGAACTGCCCGCCGACGTCCGCGAGTACCCCAACGCCGTCAGCCGCGCCCTCACCGCGCTGCGGCTGGCCGGCGTCGGCGGCCCCTACTCGCTGCTGCTCGGCGCCGACACCTACACCGCCGTCAACGAGACCTCCGACCACGGCTACCCCGTCCACAACCACCTCGCCCGCCTGCTCGACGGCGAGATCGTCTGGGCGCCCGCCGTCGAGGGCGCCATCCTGCTCTCGGCCCGCGGCGGCGACTTCGAACTCCACCTCGGCGAGGACCTCTCGATCGGCTACCTCTCGCACGACGACGCCACCGTCCACCTCTACCTCCAGGAGTCGCTCACCTTCCAGCTCCACACCCCGGAAGCCTCGGTCTCCCTGACCTCCCACTGAGTGGGGCTCCTGTCGCCAACTGTGGCTGATGGCACGGGAGTTGACGGACGCGGTGGCGGAAACAGGCCAAAGGTGCGGGGAGGCTTCCGGGGCCCGGGAGGGCAGGCCACCATGTGAGGCAGCCCGGACAGCCTTGGTGAGGGGAGCACACCGTGTCCGATTCTTCCGAGCCCGTATGCCCGTTCCTCGACCCCACCGCGGCGGCGATGCACGCGGAGGCGGCCGAGTTGCGGGCGCAGGGCCCGGCGGTGCTGGTGGAGCTGCCGGGGAGCATCAAGGCCTGGTCGGTGACCAGGCACAGCGTGATCCAGGCGCTCACCCTGGACCCGCGGGTGTCGCGGGACTTCCGGCGGCACTGGCCGGGCATCGGCGAGGTGCCGGACGGGTGGGTGCTGGGGTCGGTGGCGTTCCAGGACAGCCTGGTCAACCGGTACGGGGAGGAGCACCGGCAGGCCAGGGGCCGGATCGCCCCGACCTTCCTGCCGCGCCGGGTGAAGCTGATGCGCCCGCAGGTGCAGGCGACGGCCGACCGGCTGGTCGCGGCGCTCGGCGCGCTCGAACCCGGTGAGCAGGCGGACCTGCGCGGGGCGCTGGCCAGGCCGCTGACGATGACGGTGATCTGCGACCTGTTCGGCGTGCCCGAGGAGATGCGCGAGGCGCTCGGCGCGTTGATCGACCAGGTGCTGGACTCCTCGCTGGAGGAGGAGGTCGCCTTCGCCGCGCAGACCGAACTCTACGTCCGCCTCGGCGAGTTGGCGGTGTACAAGCGGGCCAACCCGGCCGCCGACCTGACCAGCGACCTGCTGCTCTCCGACCGGCCGGGCGAACAGCCGCTGGCGGAGCACGAGTTGGTGGGCACCCTGTTCACGATGATCGCCGCCGGCTTTGAGACCGCCGTCAACCTGATCGCCAGCGCCGCGCTGGAAATGCTCACCCACCCCGAGCAGTTGGCCCGGCTGCGGGCCGGCGCGATCGACTGGACGGACGTGATCGAGGAGACGCTCCGGCTGGAGGGCCCCGTCATGTACGTCCCGCTGCGGTACGCGCTGGAGGACATCGACCTCGGCGAGGGCGTGCTGATCGCCAAGGGCGACCCGATCATGGTCGGGTTCGCCGCCGCCGGCCGCGACCCGCAGGAACACCCGGACCGCCCGGACGAGTTCGACCCGGCCCGCGCGGACAAGGGCCACCTGGCGTTCGGCCACGGCCCGCACTTCTGCGTCGGCGCGCCACTGGCCCGGCTGGAGGCGGAGATCGCGCTGAGCACCCTGTTCGAGCAGCTGCCCGAGCTGGCCCTCGCCGAACCCGGGCAGTGGCCCGCCCGCCTCCCGTCGCTGATCGTCAACGGCCCCGAGTCCGTCGACGTGGTGCCCCGGCCGCGCACCGGCACCGCCTGAACCCGCCGGTCACGCCTGGGTAGGGTGGGTCCGCAGAAACGGACCCAGGAGGCGGTGTGCGGCAGTACCGGGCGATGGTGGCGGTGGGCGACTCGTTCACCGAGGGAATGTGCGACGACGTCCTGCCCGACGGGCAGTTCCGCGGCTGGGCGGACCGGGTCGCGGCCGCGCTCGCCGCCGAACAGGACGGCTTCCGGTACGCGAACCTCGCCGTGCGCGGCAAGCTGATCGGGCAGATCCGGGACGAGCAGGTGGGCCTCGCCGCCGCCATGGACGCCGACCTGGTGACGCTGGCCGGCGGGCTCAACGACGTGCTACGGCCCGGCTGCGACGTGGCCGAGGTGGAGCGGCGGCTCGGCGAGTGCGCGGCCGAACTCGCCGCGGAGGGCCGCACCGTGGTGCTGTTCACCTCCACCGACCCGACCCGGCGGATGGCCGGCAGCACCCGGCTGCTGCCCGCGATCCTGCGGATGAAGGCCTTCGTGGAGCGCACGGTGCGGGAGCACCCCGGCCGGATCGTGCTGGTCGACCTGTTCTCCGCGCCCGCGTTCGACGACCGCCGGATGTGGGCCGAGGACCGCCTGCACCTCTCCCCGGAGGGGCACCGGCGGGTTGCACTGGCCGTCCTGGAAGCACTCGGCCGCCCCTCCGAGGAGGACTGGCGGGCGCCGCTCGCCGAACCCGACACCCGCACCCGCGGCCGGAAACTGCGCGAGGACGCCCGCTGGCTCGGCACCCACGTCGGCCCGTGGATCGGCCGCCGCCTGCGCGGCCGCTCCTCCGGCGACGGCCGCCCCGCCAAGCGCCCCGAACTGCTGCCCTACCGCGCCTGAGACCTCAGGCGAGGACGACGGTGAGACCGATCGTCCCGGCCGTTCCGCGGCGCAGCCGGCTGCCGAGCAGCAGGACCCGGCCGAGCAGCCCGTACTTGCGGGCCAGCAGCTTCCGGTAGCGCTCGGCGGTGGCGGCGTCGGCGACCGTCGCGGTGGCCGGCACCGCCTCGCCGGTCGGGTTGCCGCGCACGTCGCACGGCCCGACCAGGACGTCCGCGCGCCGCCGGATCCGCTTGACCTTCCACGAGTCGGCGGCGGTCCACACCCCGAGGGTGTCGCCGTCGCGGACCATCCAGACCGGCGTCGGCACGGCGCTGCCGTCCTTGCGGTAACTGGTGATCAGCAGGTAGCTGCCGGCGGCGAGCCGGTCCAGCGCGGTGTCGGCCATGGCCGCGAGTGTACGGCGTCAAGGCCTGTCCGGCCGATCTTGCCGGGCGCGCGACGCCGCGCCCGACGCCGCGCCCGACGCCGCGCGCCGATCCGACAAGATCGACCGGACAGGCCTTAGGCGGAGCGCACCGGATCGGCGTCCGGCCGGGGCCCGGCGGGCTCCGACGCGGGCCGGCGGCCCCGGGCGGCGGACGGGACGGTCGCCCGCCACAGCCGGCCCGCCGACCACAGGCCCGCCGCCAGCAGCAGCCCGTTGCGGGCCACGATCACCACCGTCGGCCGCCAGCCGCCGACCATCGCCGCCTGGAAGAACAGCGGATAGTCGACGGTGGTCAGCCCCACCACCGGGATCAGCAGCAGCGCCACCGGCCGCTGGCAGGTGCCCCGCACCGACAGGCACACCGCGGCCAGCCCGATCAGCCAGATCAGGTACTGCGGCGAGATCACCCGGCTGGTCAGCGTGAACAGCAGCACCGCGGACAGCGCCGCGTCGTACGGGGTGGCGGCCGTCCAGCGGCGGGCCCGCAGCCGCCACAGCAGCAGCCAGCCGAACGCGGCGGCCGTCAGCAGCAGCGACAGCTGGGACGCCTCCCGGACGTACGGGCCGATGAACTCCATCGAGCCGTAGTGGTGCTGGACCAGGCCCGGCCAGCCGAACAGCCGCGCCACCTGGAACGCCGTGCCGCCCAGCGACTCGATCTCCACGCCGCGGGCGCGCTGCGCGTGCAGGAAGTCGAAGGCGTGGTCGAACAGCGCGGCCAGCACCAGCAGCAGGCCCAGCGCCGCCGCCGCCGTCGCCGTCCAGGCCTGCCGGGTGGTGCGGCCGCGCGGCGTGCCGAGCACCGTCAGCGCCGGCCACACCTTCACCATCGCGCCGATCCCCGCCAGCGCCCCCGCCAGCCGCGGCCGGGCCGGCAGCAGCAACAGCGACACCACCGCCAGCCCCGTCACCGCCACGTCGTAACGCCCGTACGGCAGTCCGAGCAGCAGCGGCAGCGTCAGCGCCCACAGCCACGCCCCCGACGTCGAACGGCCCGGCCGGCCCAGCGGGACCCGGAGCAGCGCGCACTGCGCCACCGCGTCGGCCAGCAGCATCAGCAGCCAGAACGCCTGGAGGTACGTCAGGAACGGCAGCAGGCGCGGCGCGAGCATCCACAGCGCCGCGCCCGGCGGGTACTGCCAGGTGACGTCGTTCACCGGGAAGGTGCCGCTGCTCAGCACCTCGGACCAGCCGCGGTACAGCCGGTCCACCTCCTCCGTGGACTCGGTCTTGCCGGAGCGGACCAGAGCCACCATCACCATCCGGCTGCCGAGCCAGTACGCGGCCAGCGCGACGACCTCGCGGGGCCAGGTCGCGGGGCGGGTCCAGCGGATCGGCCGGGCGGGGACCTGCGCCACCGTGTCCTCCAGGGCGGTCGTGGTGCGCTCGTGCTGCAGGGGTGGGCCGGGCTCCCGGACATCGGCCGAGACCCGTGTGAACTCCCTCATATCAGACAAATCGGGTGCCGATTGACCGGCTCCGGCGCGTGTCCGCACACGTCCCCGGAACGCGCCACGCCCCCGCCCACCACCCGGCCCGCCCGATGAACGTCCGCCGGACCTGCCAGAATGCACGGGCGAGAAAGCGAAACCACCAGAAAGGGTGACCGGCATCGTGACCATGCCCGTCGAACGCAAGATCGCCGAGGAACTGGGCGTCCGCGAGAACCAGGTACAGGCCGCCGTCGGCCTGCTCGACGGCGGGGCGACCGTCCCCTTCATCGCCCGGTACCGCAAGGAAGCCACCGGCGCCCTCGACGACACCCAGCTGCGCACCCTCGAGGAGCGGCTGCGCTACCTGCGCGAACTCGAGGAGCGCCGCACCGCCGTCCTGGAGTCCATCGACTCCCAGGGCAAGCTCGACGACACGCTGCGCGCGCAGATCCTCGCCGCCGACTCCAAGGCCCGGCTGGAGGACATCTACCTCCCGTACAAGCCCAAGCGGCGCACCAAGGCGCAGATCGCCCGCGAGGCCGGCCTCGCACCGCTCGCCGAGACGCTGCTCGCCGACCCGTCGCAGGACCCGGCCGCGCTCGCCGCCGGCTACGCGAACGAGCAGGTCGCCGACGCCGCCGCCGCGCTGGAGGGCGCCCGCGCCATCCTGGTCGAACGCTTCGGCGAGGACGCCGACCTGGTCGGCTCGCTGCGCGAACGCATGTGGACCCGCGGCCGGCTGGTCGCCAAGGTCCGCGACGGCAAGGAGCAGGACGGCGCCAAGTTCGCCGACTACTTCGACTTCGCCGAGCCCTACACCAAACTGCCCTCGCACCGGATCCTGGCGATGCTGCGCGGCGAGAAGGAAGAGGCCCTCGACCTCGAACTCTCCCCGTTCGACGGCGCCGAGGAGGCCGACCTGCCCGGCGCGAGCGACTACGAGCAGCGGATCTCCGCCCGCTTCGGCGTCGCCGACCGCGGCCGCCCCGCCGACAAGTGGCTCACCGACACCGTCCGCTGGGCCTGGCGCACCCGCATCCTGGTCCGCCTCGGCATCGACCTGCGCAGCCGGCTGCGCGCCGAGGCCGAGGACGAGGCGGTGCGGGTCTTCGCCGCCAACCTCCGCGACCTGCTGCTCGCCGCCCCCGCCGGCACCCGCGCCACCATGGGCCTCGACCCGGGCTTCCGCACCGGCGTCAAGGTCGCCGTCGTCGACGCCACCGGCAAGGTCGTCGCGTACGAGACCATCTACCCGCACCAGCCCGCCAACAAGTGGGACGCGGCGCTGGCCGTGCTGGCCCGGCTCGCCGCCGAGCACCGGGTGGACCTGGTCGCGATCGGCAACGGCACCGCCTCCCGGGAGACCGACCGGCTCGCCGCCGACCTGATCACGCGTCACCCCGAGCTCGGGCTCACCAAGGTGATGGTCAGCGAGGCCGGCGCGTCCGTGTACTCCGCCTCCGCGTTCGCCGCCCAGGAACTGCCCGGCCTCGACGTCTCCATCCGCGGCGCGGTCTCCATCGCCCGCCGCCTCCAGGACCCGCTGGCCGAACTCGTCAAGATCGACCCCAAGTCGATCGGCGTCGGCCAGTACCAGCACGACCTGAGCGAACTCAAGCTCTCCCGCTCGCTGGACGCCGTCGTCGAGGACTGCGTCAACGCGGTCGGCGTGGACGTCAACACCGCCTCCGCGCCGCTGCTCACCCGGGTCTCCGGCGTCACCGGCACGCTCGCCGACAACATCGTCGCCCACCGCGACGCGAACGGGCCGTTCCGGACCAGGCGCGCGCTCAAGGACGTCTCCCGGCTCGGCCCCAAGGCGTTCGAACAGTGCGCGGGCTTCCTGCGGATCCCCGACGGCGACGACCCGCTGGACGCCTCCGCCGTGCACCCCGAGGCCTACCCCGTGGTCCGCCGCATCCTCGCCACCACCGGCGGCGACCTGCGCGCGCTGATCGGCAACGGCTCGGTGCTGCGCTCGCTGCGGCCCGGCGACTTCGCCGACGCCACCTTCGGCGTGCCGACCGTCACCGACATCCTCGGCGAACTCGACAAGCCCGGCCGCGACCCGCGGCCCGCCTTCCAGACCGCCACCTTCAAGGACGGCGTGGAGAAGATCTCCGACCTGGAGGTCGGCATGGTGCTGGAGGGCGTGGTCACCAACGTCGCCGCGTTCGGCGCGTTCGTCGACGTCGGCGTCCACCAGGACGGCCTGGTGCACGTCTCCGCGCTGTCCAAGAACTTCGTCAAGGACCCGCGCGAGGTGGTGAAGCCCGGCGACATCGTCCGCGCGAAGGTCACCACCGTCGACGTCCAGCGCAAGCGGATCGGCCTCACTCTGCGCCTCGACGACGAGACCCGCCCCGCCGCCGGCCCCCGCGAGAGCGGCGCCCGCCGCGACTCCCGCCCCCCGCGCCAGGACCGCCGCCAGCCCGACCGCACCCCGGCCCCGCCCGCCAACTCCGCGATGGCCGACGCCCTCCGCCGCGCCGGCCTGGGCAAGTAGCACCCGGACGTCGGCCGGTCCGGTGCGGATCGGCCGACGTCACCCGCCGGTGCGGGATTCCGTGGCGAGGGCGATGAGTTCCGGCCACCAGGGGTCGCGGTGGTGGGCGAGGAGGCGTTGGGCCTCTTCGGGGGTGGTGAGGCGGACTTCGAGGACCTGTTCGCCGTCGGCGGGGTTGGTGGGGGCGGAGTCGACGAGGACGTCGGCCCAGCCCCAGAGCCAGGCCTTGACGGGGTGGGGCTGCCAGGGGCGGTAGGGGGTGGGGCCCTCGGAGACGGCGAGGTGGTGGCCGATCCAGGTCGGGGGGCCGATCAGGCGGGCGCCGGCCTCCTCGCGGAGTTCGCGGGAGAGGCAGGCCCCGATGCTCTCGGCGGCCTCGCGGGTGCCGCCGGGGAGGAACCAGTGGCCGCGCACGTCGCGGCAGAGGACCACGCGGCCCTCGGTGAAACCCACCAGGTGGATGTTGGTGACCAGTTCGTCCGGTGGCAGTTCGGTGGTGAACTGCGCGTCCATGCCGCCCCACTCCCAGCGCTGCGGCGCGTGGAGGGCCGGGAACCTGGCCGCGAGCGCGGCTCTGTCATCTGCTCTGCGCGTCGTGTCCGTCATCGATCGATCGTAGTCCTGACCGGACGGAACCGGACCCGAGTGGTCAACGAATCGGACGGAACGTCACCCTCCGGTGGGCAGACGTCAATTCACCGCACCGGGAGGTCACCCGGCGGTGGCCTCCCGGTCGTCCGGACGGGGTCAGGCCGCGGCGAGATCCGCCCGCCGCGACCACTCCAGCGGCCCGCGCCACAGCAGCAGTACGCCGACCGCGAGGAGGAACAGCACCTCGAATGCCGCCGGCACCGACCCGGCGGGCAGGAACGGCCACGCCCAGACCCGCGGCACACCGCCCCGGATGCCCAACGAGGCGCAGACGAACGGGAAGACGGAGACCACCAGGCCCGCCGTGAGCATCCCCGCGCACCAGCGGACGATCAGCGCCACGCCCAGGTAGCCGGCGAAGTCCCGGGCCACCATCACGCCGGTGCCCGAGTGGAACCCGACCGCGCCGGCCACCGCCGTCGCACCGAGCACCGCGGCCACGTCCAGCAGCGCCACCCGGCGCACCGCCGTGCGCTCGGTCACCGCGTCGGAGCGCCCGTAGCCGTACAGGAACAGGCAGACCGGGACGAGCGGCAGCAGGAACGCCATCGGCAGCGGGAAGGAGATGCCGCCCACCACGATCGGGACGGGCACCACGATCGACCGGGTCAGCGAGCCGAGCAGCACCGTCAGCACGGTGCCGGCCAGCACCGCGGGCAGCGCCCGCACGCGCAACCACCAGAGCACGGCTACCCCCGTCCCGGCGCGGCGGCGGCCAGGTAGTGGCCGGGGTCGAGGTCGGGCGTCCGGTCGCAGGCGGTCAGGGTCTCCACGTTGCGCCGGAACCAGGCGAGCTGGGAGTCGGCCGGGGCCTGGACCAGGCGGCTGACCAGCTGCACGTCGTCCGGCCGGTACCGGCCGTTCAGCTCCTGCGGCCGGAGGCCCGCGCTGACCGACAGCCAGGCGTAGACCGGGCCGACGGCCCGGGAGCCCGGCCAGGCGCCGCGCTCGGCGCACTCCGGGAGGCCGTGCGGGACGGCGGAGCGGGCGACCGCGTCCAGCACCTCGCCCCGGGACGGGCGCGGGGGCAGCAGGGTCAGCCGGTCGGCGCCCTGCACGCCCGCCGCGGCGAGCTGCGCGTGGGCCTGGTCCACCCAGGCCCGGATGTCGTCCGCGGACGCGCGCTGCTCGGGCCACAGGCAGACCTGCGGCCGACCGGAGTCGCACCGCAGCAGGCTCTCGTCCCGGGCCACCGACGCCTTGAACCCGAGCGGCACGGCGAGCACCGACCCGACGGCCAGCGCGCCCGCCACCGCCGCCACCGCGGCCGTCCGCAGCAGCCAGGCGCTCCCGGCGAGCCAGAGCGCGGCGGCCGCGATCGCCCCGACGGCGACCACGGCGGAGGCGGCCAGCGCCCGGTACGACACCTGCTGGTCGAGCGCGCAGCACTCGGACAGGTTGTGGCCGTTCAACTGCCGTACCCACAGCGTGTTCAGCGAGGCCGGGTAGGCCATCCACACGAAGCTGGTCACGGTGACCAGCGGCACGGCGAGCAGCGTCGGCAGCGCCTGGCCGGCGGCGTAGCCGAGCGCGGTGTGGGCCGCCACCACGAGGAGTTCGATGCCCAGGATCGACAGCGTCGGCCCGCCCGGCGACCCGGCGGCGTCCGGCGCCAGCACGGCGAGCGGCAGCAGCACGGCGAGCAGGCCCATCGCCAGGACCGGCGCCGTCCGCCGGACGGCCAGCGCCGCGGCCGACCTGACCGGCGCCCCGTCCAGCACCCGGGAGGCCCTCACCCGGGCCCCCTCCCAGGCGGCGCACGCGGCGCAGGCCGGGGCGGTGAAGCCCAGCAGGAACGAGCTCTGGGCCGTGACGGAGGCCCAATAGCCCTCCACCACCCAGGCGTTGACGTTGCCGACGTACGCGAGAACCCAGACGAACAGCGCCGGGGCGACCCGCAGTGCGATCGAGGTGCGGAGCAGGGTGCGCCAGCGCATCACGCCTCCTCGGCGACGAGTTCGGAGTACGCGGCCTCGGCCCGGCGCTCCTCGGAGACACCGGCCGGCACCCGGCCCAGGAACTCGCCGATCGAGCCCTGGTACCTGACCTGCCCCTGGTCGAGGACGACCACGCTGCGGTAGCTCGCGGCCAGGTCCTCGGTCTGATGGGTCGACACGACGAAGCTCACGGAGTCCTGGAGGTCGGTGAGCAGCCGGCGGAACGCGGAACGCTGCGCCGGGTCGAGACCGGCGGTGGGCTCGTCGAGCAGCACCACCTCGGCGTCGTGGACCAGCGCCTGCGCGATGCCGAGACGGCGGAGCTGACCGCCGGAGAGTTCGGTGCTGCGCCGGTCGGCGAGCTGGGTCATCCGGACCTTCGCGAGCGCCCCGAGCGAGGCCTCCCACGCGGCGTCGCGACCCATGCCCTTGAGCCAGCCGCCGTACGCGACCTGCTCGCGCACCTTGAGTCCGGCGACCGGCCGGACCTGTTGCGGAAGCCATCCGACCTTGCGCCGGTAGGCCCGGACGGCCGACCGCCCGGAGGCGGTGACGCTGCCGAGCCGGACGTCCCCCGACTTCGGTTTCAGTGCGGTGGCGGCGATCGCCATCAGCGTCGATTTTCCGGCGCCGTTGGGGCCGAGCAGCACGGTGGCACCTGGGTCGAAGGAAATGCTTAACTGCTCGATGACCGGCAGCCCGCGGCGATAGCTGAACGAGCAGTTCGAAATCTTGATCGGCATGGCATTCCGTTTTCGGGGCGAATTGTTTATCGCCCGGTCGGTGCCGGGGAATTCCGGAGCCGACCGGGCAATTGAGCGTCAGTATGCCGTGTAGACGCTGCCCACGTCGATCGGGCCGTCGTGGTAGTCGATGAAGTAGAAGCTGCCCTTGTCGGACATCTCGCCCCAGCTGCTGGTGTTGCAGTTGTTGTTGCGAGTGCCGTAGCTGGCGTCCGGCCAGAGCGAGATGTCGCGGTCCAGCTCAAGCTGGATGGTGCCGGATCCCGAGTAGATGGTGCAGCTGGAGAAGCCGACCGTGGTGGAGTCGTGGTCGGCGTGGTTGTCGGTCCAGCGGCGCGACTCGTTGCCGGAGTTCCAGCTCTTGATGTACGAGCTCCAGTTGCCCTCGGCCTGGGCGGGTATGGCGCCCAGGGCGGTGACGGCGAGAAGCGCGGCACCGATGACGCCGGCCCGTCGGCGCATGAAGTTCTTCATGCCATTCCTTTCGGCTGGAAACGAGCGCCTCGGCGATGCCGGGGCGCGGGCCGGATCCGTTGATCATGGCCCGCGGATAAGCATGATTTTCACACGTGCCCATGTCAAGGGAAATTTTCCGGACACGGATCGGCCGCATCTGGCCGGTTTACCTCGGCTTTTGTCGAGCGAAGCCCGGAATATGATGAGCGCGGCCTATGTCTTGATCATCCGTGATGATGGAAACGTGCGGGAAGCGTGCGGGAAGGGCGATTTGTGCCCGCGCCGCCCCGCATGCCGGGCGCTCACTCCAGCACGGTGAGCTGCTCCCGGGCCGCCGCGCGGACCTCGGGGTCGGCGTGGGCGCGCAGGTCGGCCAGGACGGCGGGCCAGTCGCCGGACCAGCTGCTCCGGGTGCCGAGGCGGGCGGCGAGGGCGGCGGCCAGCAGGCCCGCGGCGGTGTCGCCGGAGGCGGCCAGGGCACGTACGTGGCCGGCCGCCGCGGCGTCGGCGTCCACGGGGAGGGGGTGGGGGCCAGCCACCGTCTTGGCCAGCTTGCGGGCCAGCCGGGCGGCCAGCAGGGGGCGGTCGGCGAGGGCGTCGGCGAGCCGGGCCAGGTCGGCGGCGAACTCGGCGCGGGCCGGCGTGGCGGCCCGCGCCAGCAGTTCCGCCCGGAGGTCCAACAGGTCGTGGTGGCCGGCCAGTTGCTCGGCCTGGGCGAGCAGTACGGGTCGGCGGGAGTGGTCGGTGAGGACGGCGAGGCGCTGCCGGGCGGGCAGGTCGCGGCCCGGCGGCGGCCCGGCCTCGGCGGCCAACAGGCCCGTCAGCGCACGGTGGTTGAGGCTGCCGGGGGCCGTGCCGCCGGTCGGGTGGGCGAGGTCGGAGTCGGCCAGGGCGCGCAGCGCCGTCGCGGCCGCCCGCCAGGTGCCGCGGTTGCCGAGGTCGGTGACCAGCTCCGGCAGCGGGTCGGCGACGGCCGGCAGGTACCGGGCCCACTGCGGCAGCGCGGTGAGCGCGACCCGGGCCGCCATCAGGTCCTGCTCCGAGCCGGTCCCGGTGGCGACGGACGACACCAGCTCGGCGTAGCGCGGACGGTGACGGGCCGCGAGCTGCCGCGGCGCGGTGGCCAGCACGGCCTCGCGGACCTGTGGCTGCGGGTCGGCGGCGGCCTCGGCGAGCAGCTGCCGGGCGGCGGTGGTGTCCAGCAGGCGGTGGCAGCGGGAGGCCGCGGCGGCCCGGACGTCCGGGTGCTGCCCGGGGGCGTGGAAGGCCGCGGCGACCAACTCGGCGGCCTGCGCGGCGGGCAGGAAGCGGGCAGCCAGCCGGACCGCCTCCTTGCGGGCGGTGACCTTCGTCCCCGTCGTCAGGCCGGCGAGCCCGGTCAGCAGCTCGGCCAGTCGGGCCGGGTCGGTGTGCCGGGCGGCCCGGCCGGCGGCGTACAGCGCGACCCGGGCGCGGTCGTCGCCGGCGTGTTCCAGCAGCAGCGGCAGCGCGGCCGCCGGGTCGTCCGTCCAGGGGAGTGCGGCGAGCGCCTCCTCGGCGATCAGCGGGTTCGGGTCGTCGATGTGACGTCGTATCAATTTGCTGCCGTACTCGGGGAGTTGCGCGGCCTGTCGGATCGCCCGGGCCCGCTCGTCGTGCGGGCGTCCGGGTTCGGCGGCCGACGCGAGCAGCCGGCCGGCGCGGGCCGCCTGGCGGGGCAGCCAGCGGCCCGCGTGCCGGGTCGGCAGCGGGGGGCGCGGCTCGCCGTTGCGCGGGAAGCGGCCGGTGGGTGGGACGTCGGCCAGCAGCGTGGTGTCGAGCAGGTCGGTGCGGACGGTGCTCAGGTGGTGGTGGACGGGCCCGAAGAACGCCGCCGACGGGTCGAGTTCGAGCGCCGTCAGCACCCTCTCGGCCCGGCCCCGGCGCGGTCGCAGCCAGAGTTCCAGGACATCGGAGAACGACCGGGTGCGTTCGACCGTCAGCGCGCTGCGCAGACGTGCGTCGAGCTCGGGGAGCAGCTCGGCGCGCGGGCCGAGCGCCCGGACCAGGGCGATCAGCAGCCAGTGGTGCTCCTCGCGGTCCAGCGCGGGGCGCAGCGCGTCGAGCACCTGCTGCTCCTGGCCGCGGCGCAGCTGCCGGTGCAGGGTGCGGGCCCAGGGAGAGGTGTCGGCTTCGTTGAGCCGTTCTACGGTGGCGAGGGCCCAGTCGAGCAGGGCGGGCCGGTCGCCGGAGGGGTGGGCGGCGAGGACGCCGAGGGCCGTGGTGCACACGAAGTGGCGGCTGCTGCGGGAGCAGTCGCGGGCGGTGAGCGCATCGCCGGTGAGTGCGGCGAGGGCGTCGGCGTGGGCGTCCTCGAAGCGGTGGGAGGGGAAGCGGGAGAGTGCGTGCAGGGCGCTCTGCCGGACGGGGTCCGGTTCGTTGCGGACCGCGCGCAGGGCGTCCAGCAGTCGGCCGGGCGCGGTCGGGCGGGGGTCGTGGGCGGCGACGGCGGCCAGGTCGTGCCAGGCCTTGGAGCGGTCGTCGGAGCCGGGCCGGCGGGTGCCGGGCAGCAGGACGGCCCAGGCCTCGTCGGGCGGCAGCAGCGGCGTCAGGTACGTCAGGTGGTGCTCGGTCAGGCCGCGGGCGAGTTCGGCCGCGCGCAGCCGGCGGACCTCGGCCCAGCGGCGTTCGCGGGGCAGCAGGTACAGCATCGGCACGGTCAACCGGTCGGCGGTGAGCGGCAGTTCGCCGGCCGCGGCGTCCAGGAACGCGGCCCGGCGGGACGGCGGCAGGGCGCGCAGCAGGGCGGTGATGCGGCGCGGGTGGGGCAGCCAGCGGCGGCCGAGCGCGGCCAGTGACGGCGGGTCGGCGCGGGCGATCCGCGCCAGCGTGGTGCGGCTGGGCAGTGCCTCCCAGCGCTCCGGTTCGAGGACGGGGTCGTCGGCCAGCAGGGCGGTGGCGCGTTCGGCGTCCACCTGCACCAGGGCGCCGAACGCGGCGATCAGGGCCGGTCCGAGGCGGGGCGGGCGGTGGCGTTCCAGCAGGTCGAGGACGCGGGCCGGGCGCAGCGTCACGACGGCGGCCAGTCGGCGGGCCGACTCCCCGTCGCCACCGGCGAGTTCGCCCTCCAGGTGGTCGAGCACCAGGTCGGGGTGGAGCTTCGTCAGCCGCGACCAGGAGCCCACCGCGTGGGCCAGGCCGGGCAGTTCGGCGGCCACCGTCTCCGGCGGGCAGCACGGCAGCAGTAGCGCGGCCTCCTCGTCGCCCCAGTGCGTGCGGACCGCCGTCAGCAGCCGGGCGGCGAGGGCCGGCCGGTGGCCGAGCGCGAGTTCGCGGCGCAGCGCGTGCCGGACCACGGACGAGCCGTGGAGGTAGGCGGCGAGCACCGCCTCGTCCGACATCGGCAGGGTGTGCAAGGCGCGGATCGCCCGGCCGCGGACCTCCGCGTCCCGGTCGGTGAGCAGCCGGGCGAGCAGGTCGGCCCGGCCGGTGAGGACGGCGGCGAACGCGGACAGTCGGCGTCGGTACCAGTCGCCGGCGGCGAGTTCGGCGATCAGCCGGTCGGCGTCGGCGGGCCGTGCGCCGCGTACGGTGCGGGCGAACAGGGCGGTGCGCTCCGGGTACGGGAGCGGGTCCATGGCGGCGAGCAGCGGCGCGGCGTCGAGCGGGTCCATGCGGATCATTCTCACCGGCCGGGCGGCGGGGCTCGACGGGTTTTCGTCCGGCCCGGCGGCGGCCCTGCGGCGGCCCTGCGGCGGGGCTCGGCGGGGCTCGACCGGGTGGTCGCACGGCCGCGCGCCGGTGGGCGGAACTGCCCACCGGCGCGGCGGTGTTCGGATCAGGCGCGGACCAGGTTCTTGCCGGCGGCGCGGGCGGCGTCGAGGGCCTGGGTGTGGTACTCGGCGGCCAGGTCGCGCAGGCTCTCCATCGCCGGGTTGCTGGCGGCGAGGGTCAGCTCGCGGCGGACGACGGTCAGGTCGGCGCCCCAGACGTCGCGCAGGATGCGCTCCACGTACGGGGTGGAGTGGTCCCAGCCCTCGCGCGGGGTGCCGGGGGCGAAGCCGCCGCCGAGCGAGGTGACCAGCAGGACCGGCTTGTCCTTGAGCAGCTGGTCGGTCGGGCCGGCGCCGGCGATGACCACGTCGACCCAGGTCTTGAAGTGCTGCGAGACGCCCCAGTTGTACAGCGGCACGGCGATGATCGCGGCGTCGGCGGCGCGCAGCTCCTCGGCGAGCTCGGCACCGAGCGCGGCGCCGGCGCGCTGCTCGTCGCTCCGCCGGTCCTCGGGGGTGAACGCGGCCAGGGTGGCGTGCGTCCAGACGTCGCCGGGCAGCGGGTCGGCGCCCACGTGGCGGCGGGTGACGGTGCCCTGCGGGTGGGCGGCCTCCCACTCGGCGTGGGCGGTGTCGGCCAGTTCGGAGCTGGTCGAGTTGGGGCCAAGGATGCTGGCGTCCAGACGGAACAGGTGCATGGCGGGTCTCCTCGGATTCCGGCCCGCCGGGGAAGCGGCGGCCGCAGGGGCACGGCAGGGCGGCGGGTGCGGCCCGGTGGGCACCGCACTCGACCGAAGCGGACTTTACCCCGCTTCGACGAACCGGACTTTACCCCGTTTCGGTCGGAAGGTAAATTGGCAGCCATGGACGTCCCCTTCGGCAAACCCCCCGTCGAGCGCGCGGACGCGGCCCGCAACCGTGAGGCCCTGCTCTGCACGGCCCGCGCGATGATCGCCGAAGCCGGCGTCGACCGGGTCACCATGGACGGACTCGCCGAACGCGCCGGACTCGGCAAGGGCACCGTCTTCCGCCGTTTCGGCACCAGGGCCGGCATCTTCCGCGCCCTGCTGGACGCCGAGGAGCACTGCTTCCAGGCCCAGGTGATGTCCGGGCCGCCGCCGCTCGGCCCCGGCGCCGACCCGATCGACCGGCTGATCGCCTACGGCCGCGAGCGGACGTTCTTCCTGCTGGAGCGGCAGGACATCGCGCGCGCCGCCGTCGAACGCAAGGGGCCCGTCGCCAGCGCCGCGCCGGTCTTCACCCAGCCGCACATCCGGATGCTGCTCAAGCAGGCCGGGCTCGGGCTGGCCGATCCGGACACCCTCGCGTTCCAGCTCACCAGCGCGCTCGAAGGGCCCCCGCTGGTGGTCATGGCGATGGAACGGCCCGCGTCCGGGCGGTGCGAGGGAGACCTCGGCACGCTGCTCGCCGACGGCTGGCAGACCCTGATCGAGCGGCTCGCCCGCCGCTGAGCGGGCCCTTTCGGGTCTCCAGGGTTTTCGGGCCCTTCACGGGCTCCAGGCCCTCCAGGCCCTCCAGGGTCTTCCGGGCTTCGGGCAGCAAAAACGGGGACGGCCGCCGTCCGTCCCCGTCGTTCCTGGCGAGCGGTCGTCAGGAACCGGTCACCCAGATCATCTTGCGGCCGGTCTCGGCCGGGGCGGTCGGCTTCTCGTCGTCGATCCGGTCCAGCGTGTAGCCGAGCTTGCGCGGCACGGCGGCGCTCGCGGCGTTCGACTCGTCGCAGTGGATCTCCGCCCGGGTGATGCCCGGCAGTGCCAGCGCGGCCTCGGTGAGCGCGCGGGCGGCGGCGGTGGCCAGGCCGCGGCCGGTGTGCTCGCGGTGCACCCAGTAGCCGATCTCCAGCGCGCCCGGGCCGATCCGGCCGTGCAGGCCGAACCCGCCGATCACGACGGCCGGATCGGCGTCCAGCCCGAGCAGGTACATGAAGTCCGTGCCCTCGTCCCAGACCTGCTCGCCGCGCACCGAGAGCTGCTGGCTCTCCGGCAGCGTCGGCGCGTTGGCGGCCCACGGCATGTACGGGCGCAGGTGGTCGAGGTTGGCGATCACCGCGTCGTTCAGCGCGGCGGCGTCGGCCGGCCGACGGCGGCGCAGATGCGCGCCGCCGCCGACCGGCAGCAGCTCGGGCGGTCGGCCCGGGGTCAGCGGACGCTCCACGTTGTCGGGTGTGCCGGCGTCGGGTGTGCCGGCGTCGCGTGTGGCGGAGTCGGGCGTACCGGTGTCAGGTGCGTCGGAGGAGTGGCTCATGATCGGGAGTATGGGCCATGCCCGACCGCTCCCACCAGCGGATATTCCGTACCCTCACGGCTCGTTCACCGACCGGGCCGGGGCGGGGTCGCACGCGCCGGAGCGCCTCCCGTCCCGCACGCCGCCCGGCGGCGGTCAGAGCCGCACCAGCACCTCGTCCAGCGGCTTGCGCTCCAGATCCGGTACCCGGGCGTCGTCCGCCGGGTAGCCCACCGGGATCACGTACGCGGCGCGTTCCTCCTGCGGGCGCTCGCAGATCTCGTTCAGGAAGCGCATCGGGCTCGGCGTGTGCGTCAGCGTGGCCAGGCCCGCCTGGTGCAGCGAGGCCAGCAGCAGGCCGACGGCGATCCCGACGCTCTCCTTCGTGTAGTACGGACGCGGCGAGTTGGGGCCCTTGTGCACCTCGAACACCACGATCACCGCCGGCGCGTCCTCCAGGAACGGCTTGCGCCAGTCGGTGCCGATCGGGGCCAGCGCCGCCAACCACTCCTCGGACGCCCGGTGCCCGTAGAACTCCCGCTCCTCCGCCTCGGCGGCCTCCCGCAGCCGCCGCTTGCGCCCCGGATCGGTCACCACCACGAACCGCCACGGCTGCACGTGCGCCCCGCTCGGCGCGGTCGCCGCCGTCCGGACCGCCGTCTCCAGCACGCCCTCGGGCAGCGGCCGGGTCGAGTAGTCGCGGACGGTGCGGCGCTGAGCCATCACCTCGTGGAAGGCCCGGCAGCGGTCCGCCGCCTCATCGGCGGGCACGCTCATCGGACGCAGCGGCACCGTCGGCAAGGACGGCGCTTCGGTGGTGGATGCACTGTCAACCATGGCCGACAGCACAGCACATGACGGGCGCGCAGCGGAAGACTCGGCCCTTGCCAGTACTTGCCGGTGCTTGCGCCCGTGCGTGCGAGTGCCTGCCGCGGTGCCTGTCCGCACGCGCCGACCGCGTGGTCAGGCCTCGGTGACCCGGCCGTCCGCGACCACCAGCCGGCGGTTCACCTTCACCGTGTCCAGCATCCGCCGGTCGTGGGTGACCAGCAGCAGGGTGCCGGTGTAGGAGGCGAGCGCCGACTCCAACTGCTCGATCGCGGGCAGGTCCAGGTGGTTGGTCGGCTCGTCCAGCACCAGCAGGTTCACCCCGCGGGCCTGCAGCAGCGCCAGCGCCGCCCTGGTCCGCTCGCCCGGCGACAGCGTCGCGGCCGGGCGCAGCACGTGCACCGCCTTCAGGCCGAACTTGGCCAGCAGGGTGCGCACGTCCTCCGGGTTGAGGTCCGGCACCGCCGCGGAGAACGCCTCCAGCAGCGGACGCTCCGCGTCGCCGCCGAACAGGTGGCCGCGGGCCTGCTCGACCTCGCCGATCTGCACGCCCGAACCGAGCGCCGCGCTGCCCGAGTCCAGCTCCAGCCGGCCCAGCAGCGCCGCCAGCAGCGTCGACTTGCCCGCGCCGTTCGCGCCGGTGATCGCGACCCGGTCCGCCCAGTCGATCTGCAGGTCCACCGGGCCGAACGCGAACTCCCCGCGCTTGACGACGGCCTGACGGAGCGTCGCCACCACCGAACCGGAGCGCGGCGCGGCGGCGATCTCCATCCGCAGGTCCCACTCCTTGCGGGGCTCCTCCACCACGTCCAGCCGCTCGATCATCCGCTGCGTCTGGCGGGCCTTCGCGGCCTGCTTCTCGGTCGACTCGGAGCGCTGCGCACGGGCCTTCTTGTCGTTGTCGCCGCCCTTGCGGCGGGCGTTGCGCACGCCGTGCTCCAGCCAGTTGCGCTGCATCTGGGCGCGCGCCTCCAGGCCGGACTTGGTGTCCGCGAACTCCTCGTACTGCTCGCGGGCGTGCCGGCGGGAGATCGCCCGCTCCTCCAGGTACGACTCGTAGCCGCCGCCGTACACGTTCACCTGGTTCTGGTGCAGGTCCAGTTCGAGGACGCGGGTGACGGTGCGGGCCAGGAACTCGCGGTCGTGGCTGATCAGCACGGTGCCCGCGCGCAGGCCCTTGACGAACGCCTCCAGGCGCTCCAGGCCGTCCAGGTCCAGGTCGTTGGTGGGCTCGTCCAGCAGGAACACGTCGTAGCGGGACAGCAGCAGCGAGGCCAGGCCCGCGCGGGCCGCCTGGCCGCCGGAAAGCGCCGTCATCGGCAGGTCCAGCGAGACCTTCAGGCCCAGCTGGCCGGCGACCTCCTCGGCCCGCTCCTCCAGGTCGGCGCCGCCCAGGTCCAGCCAGCGGTCCAGGCTCGCCGCGTACTCGTCGTCCGCGCCCGACCGGCCCTCCACCAGGCCCTCGGTCGCCTCGTCCAGCGCCGCCTGCGCCGCCGCGACGCCCGTCCGGCGGGCCAGGAAGTCGCGCACCGACTCGCCCTCGCGGCGCTCCGGCTCCTGCGGCAGGTGGCCGACGTTCGCGGTCGGCGGGCTCAGCTTCAGGCTGCCGCCCTCCGGCGCGTCCAGCCCGGCCAGCAGCCGCAGCAGGGTGGACTTGCCCGCGCCGTTCACCCCGACCAGTCCGATCACGTCCCCGGGGGCGACGACCAGGTCCAGCCCGGCAAACAGCGTGCGCTCACCGTGGCCGGCGGCGAGGTCCTTGACGACGAGAGTGGCAGTCATGATGAGTCGATTTTAGACGGCGGCCGAAGTGCTCCCGGCCGGGCCGGCCCACCCCTCGGCCTTGGAGTACGACTCGTCACTGTGGGTGGTGCCGCGGTCCCACTCCTCGCCGGTCGGCCGCCGGTACGCCCCGGCACTCCTCGATCAGCTGCCGGAACTCGTCCTCGTGCATGCCCGCCGGCATGGCGGGAGCCGCCGACAGCACCGGCCGGCCGGCTCGGGACTTAATTCCGTTGCACCGCCGGGTGGGCGCTGCGTAGGCTCGGAGGCGTCACATTCCCGCATGTCTGGAGAAGGCCGTTGCTTGTCTGAGGTCATGAGACACCGCGCCACGCCACACCCGTGTTGTTCCCGGGTTTCTCGGCGTGCGGGCGCGAGTGCGACCTCGGCAGGGCAGCGATCCATGGCTCCCGTGCGGGTTTCTGCTTTCCCGTGACGGCCCTTCTCGCAGCCGCGTCCTCGGTGTCTCCCCGTGTTGTCCCCTTTTCCACGGCAACCACCGGAGGCCCTCCATGGCGCAACCCACCACCTCGATCCTCTGCACCGACCTCGGCTTCGAATGGCCCGACGGCCGCCCCGTGCTGAGCGGTTTCCACCTCGCGGTCGGCCCCGGCCGGACGGGGCTGGTCGGCCTGAACGGCTCCGGCAAGTCCACCCTGCTGCGGCTGATCGCCGGCGAGCTCGCCCCGGCCTCCGGCACCGTCCGGATCGCCGGCGAACTCGGCTACCTGCCACAGGACCTGACGGTCGCCTCCGGCCGGCGGGTGGACGAGACGCTCGGCATCCGCGCCCAGCGCGAAGCCCTGCACGCCATCGAGTCGGGAGACGTCGACGAACGGCACTTCGCCGCCATCGGCGACGACTGGGACGTCGAGGAGCGCGCCCGCGCCACCCTCGACCGCCTCGGCCTGGCGGAGCTGCACCTCGACCGCACCACCGGCGAACTCTCCGGCGGCCAGGCCGTCCTGCTGCACCTCGCCGCCCTGCTGCTGCGCCGACCGGACGTCCTGCTGCTCGACGAGCCGACCAACAACCTGGACGCCCAGGCCCGGGCCCGGCTGTACGACGCGGTGGCCGCCTTCCCGGGCGTGCTGCTGCTGGTCAGCCACGACCGGGAGCTGCTCGACCGGGTCGACCAGATCGCCGACCTGCGGGACGGCGAAGTCACCTGGTACGGCGGCAACTTCAGCGCCTACCAGGAGGCCCTGGCGGCCGAGCAGGAGAACGCCGAACGGACGGTCCGCAACGCCGGGGCCGACGTGAAACGCCAGAAGCGGGATCTGGTCGAGGCCACCCAGCGGCTCGCCAGGTCCGCGGCCTACGGCAAGGCCCGCTCGGTGCGGCGCAACGACCCCAAGGCCCTCGCCGACAAGCTCCAGGGCAAGGGCGAGGAGACCGCCGGCCGGCTGCGCGGCATGCACACCGAACGCCTCAACGAGGCCAAGGAACGGCTCGCCGCCGCCGAGGAGGCGGTGCGGGACGACGCGGAGATCCGCATCGACCTGCCCCGTACCGCCGTCCCCGCCGGGCGCAGCGTCCTGCAGCTCGAACGCGTCCGCCTCGCCCACGGCGGGGTGGTCGACCTGGAGCTGCGCGGCCCCGAACGGGTCGCCCTGATCGGCCGCAACGGCTCCGGCAAGACCACGCTGCTGCGCACCGTCGCGGGCGAACTCGCCCCCGCCGAGGGCATGATCACCACGCCGGTGCCGCTGCGGTACCTGCCGCAGCGCCTCGACGTGCTGGACGACGACGCCACCGTCTTCCGGAACGTCAAGGCGTACGCCCCGGCCGCCACGGACAACGACGTCCGGGCCCGGCTGGCCCGGTTCCTGTTCCGCGGCGCGCGGGCCGACCAGCCCGCCGGCACGCTCTCCGGCGGCGAGCGCTTCCGGGCCACGCTGGCCGCTCTGCTGCTGGCCGACCCGCCGCCGCAGCTGCTGCTGCTCGACGAGCCGACCAACAACCTGGATCTGGCCAGCGTCCGCCAGCTCACGCAGGCCCTCGCGGGCTACCGGGGCACGCTGATCGTCGCCAGCCACGACTACCCGTTCCTGCGGGAGATCGGCATCACCCGCTGGCTGGAGTGGGACGGGGGTGAGCTCCACGCGGTGGATCCGCGCTGAGCCGCTGCGCGGGGCGTCAGGCCTTGGTGACGGTCACGTCGTCGCACCAGCCGTAGCCGCTGCCGCTGCGCGCATAGCAGTAGATGCGCGCGGTGGCAGCGGTCGGGCCGGTGGTGAAGACGGCCGTGCCCTGGCTCCAGTCGGTCGTGGTGAAGGCCGCGCGGTTGCTGGAGCCGGCGGTGTCCAGCTGCACGCCGCCGTAGTACGTCCACGGGGCGAGCGTCCCGGCCTCGAAGCCGTCGTGCACGTACACGTCGTCCACCAGGTAGTGGGTGCCGACGCCGCTCGGCAGGTCGGCGATCTCCACCAGCAGGCCGTTGCGCTCCCGCTTGGTCGCGGCGGTGTCCCGGAAGGTGATCTCCAGGTCGCGGATCTCCCACTGCTCCACGTTGAAGAGGTGGACGGCCGCGTTCCGGCTGCTCGCCGGGTCACCGGCCACCACCGGGCGGGCGGTGCCGGTACCGTAGCCCGCCAGGATGATCGGCGCGCCTGCCGTACCGGATCCCTGCGGCTGCAGGGTGCCGGTGCAGGTCGCGCCGCGCTTGAGCAGCAACTGGTCACCGGGCCGGAAGAGGTGCGCATTGGCGGAGGCGAGGCTGTTCCACGGACCGGCCTGGCTGCCCGAGCCGTCGGTCGGGGCCGAACAGTCCAGGTACCACGCCGTGCCGGAGGCGGCGCTCGCCGTGCCCGCCGGAAGCGCGGGGGTCAGGAGGGCGGCGGCGGCCCATGCCAGTGGCAGGGCACGCCGGAGGGAACGGTGCAGGAGCATCGTGGGGACTCCCGAGAATGGAGGGTCGGATGGGGCGCCCGAGTCCGCACCGTAGGTTGACCATGTGATCGAGTCAATAACTTCAGACCTTTCGATCGAATGCCGATCGAATGATAAAAATTGATCGAACAGGAGTGGTGCCGACCGGCGCCGCGACTGCCACCGCGACCCGATCGGGGCCGCGGCCCGCACCAGGAGAGGACGCCATGACCGTCACGGCAGACGAACGCCGGGCACGGATTCTGCAGGTCGTGCGCGACCTCGGCACCGTCCGGGTGGTCGACCTGGCCACCCGCCTCGGCATCCCCGCGGTCACCGTCCGCCGGGACGTCGCCGCCCTCGCCGACGCCGGCGAACTCGCCCGCTCGCACGGCTCCGTGGCCCTCCCCGACAGCGGCGCGAACGCCCGCCCCGGCCGCCACGACCGGGTCATCGGCATGCTCGTCCCCACCGTCGGCTCCTACTTCGACGAAGTGATCGCCGGCGCCCGCGCCGCCGCCACCGCCGCCGGCGCCCGACTGGTCCTCGGCATCGCCGCCTACGAGGCCCGCGACGACCGCGCCCAGGTCGAACGACTCCTCGAATCCGGCGTCGACGGCCTGCTGCTCACCCCCAACTGGCAGCCCGGCGACCCGCCCCACCACCCCGGCGACCAGCACTGGCTGGCCGAACTCCCCGTCCCCGCCGTCCTGGTGGAACGCAAGGCCGACCCTGGCAGCGCCGCCGCCGAACTCGACGCCGTCGGCTCCGACCACCGCCACGGCGTCCTGCTCGCCCTGCGGCACCTCGCCGGCCTCGGCCACGACACCGTGCTGCTCGCCGCCCGCGCCGACACCTGGACGGCCCACCAGGTCCGCACCGGTTACGCCGAAGCCGTCCCGCTGCTCGGCCTGCGCACCCGCCCCGTCATCGACATGCACCGCCCCGGCGCGCCCACCAACATCCCCGACCCCGAATGGGTCGCGCAGCAGATCGCCGAGGCCACCGCCGACGGCGTCCGCGCCGTCCTGGTCCACAACGACCAGGACGCCATCCAACTCCCGCCCCTGCTGCGCATCCGCGGCCTGCGCGTCCCCGAGGACGTCGCCCTGATCTCCTACGACGACGTCTTCGCCGCCCTCGCCGCGCCCCCGCTCACCGCCGTCGCCCCGCCCAAGAAGTCCGTCGGCGCCGCCGCCCTCGAACTCCTCCTCCGCCGCCTCGACGGCGGCGCCGGCCTCCCCGCCTACCATGTCGAACTCCTCCCCGCCCTTAAGGTCCGCACCTCCTGCGGCGGCGACGGCGGGGCCTGACGCCGACGGCCCCGGGGTCGGGGATTGTGGGTCTGACCTGCTTGGATGTCTCGTATGACTGTTGAACGGGTGGCGTCGGCGCTGCCTTCCCCAGCCGAACTCCGGGACCACTGCCGGACCTTGGCCGTGCTGGAAGCGATCCTGCTGCCCGAGTGGGGAGACCGGTACTTCGGCTACGACGCGCGGTGGAACGTCGAGGCGGGCGAGGAGATGGCCTCGATGCGGGACGGCTCGGGCGACGAGTACTCGATCGTGTTCACCGCGGCCGGGGCATACGTGCGCGGGTTCGCCCACGAGACGGAGATGAGCCCGTACGGCGGCGAGGACCGCGCGGTGTGGCCCGGGGTGCTCGACGACGTCCCGGCGGTGTTCGCCGCGCAGGTCGCCGAACCGGCGTTCAGCGACGAGGACGACGTTCCGGCGGTGACGGCCTGCCTGTGGCGCGAGACCGCCGACGACGCATGGCGGCACGGCGCCATCGAGTTCCCCGCCGGGGACGACCCGGACGGCGCGGACCAGCTGTTCGCCCTGCTGACGGACCGCCGGCCCGAGGCGTACCACGCCCACGCCGAGGAGTACCTGGAGGACGAGATCGACCTGGCCGCCGTCCGGGCGGTCTTCGCCGGCGAACCGCTGACGGACGAACTGGTCGCCGCCCTCAACCCCGAACTCACCCTTGCGGACCTCGCGGAGGACCTGGCGGAGATCGGTCGCCCGTAGGAGCGTGCGATGTCCGATACCCGCCAGCGGACCGGCTCGCGGGCGTCCAGAATCGGGGCCCATGACCACGCACTCGCAGGGAATCCGGATCGAGCACCGCGGCGCTGTCCCGCAGGTCCACCCCACCGCCTACGTCGCACCGACCGCCACGCTCGTCGGCGACGTCCGGATCGGTCCCCGCGCGCGGGTGATGTACGGGGCCGTGCTGGACGCGGAGGGCTCGTACGTCGAGGTCGGGGAGGCGACGGTGGTGTGCGAGAACGCCGTCCTGCGGGCCTCCGCCGTCGCCGCCGATCAGCCGGTCAGAGTGGCCGACCATGTGTTCGTCGGTCCGCATGCCACGTTGCTGGGGTGCACCGTCCGGCGTGCCTCGTACCTGGCCACGTCGGTCAGCGTGCTGCAGGAGGCCCGGGTCGGGGCCGGTTCGGTGGTGGCCGTCGCCGCGCTGGTCCATGCCCGGACGGTGCTGCCGGACGAGTACTTCGTCCCCCCGTACATGCTCGCCATCGGCGACCCGGTGCAGCTCCTCGCCCCCGGCGACCCGGCCGTGCCGCAGGCGATCGGCAGGCTCGGGTTCGCGAACACGGCCTTCGGCATCGACGCCTCCTGGACCGACCGGACGGCCCGCCACGAGCGCATCGCCGAGGTCCGGGTGGACGAGTTCGGCGCGCACCTGGACGACCGGCCCGCGTCCGCCTGACGGGCGGTGCTGGTCTCCCACTCCGAGGGCGGGCCGGCGGGGTTCAGCACCAGGGGTTGGTCGGCAGCACCGTCCCGGTACCGCTGTGCGAGGTCAGGCGGGGAGCAGGGCGGTCAGGTGGGCGCGGCCGGCGGCGAGTCGGGGGGCGAGGGGGGCGGCGGCGGGGTGCCAGGGGGCCTCGTACTCCCAGGAGATCCAGCTGTCGGCGGGGAGTTGGGCGAGGCAGGCCGGGAGGGGGAGGACGCCGGCGCCGAGGGGGAGCGGGGTGAGGTCGGCGGGGGAGGCGACGTCCTTCACCTGGACGTAGCCGAGGCGGGGGGCGAGGAAGCGGAAGGAGTCGGCCGGGGGCTCGCCGGCCAGCCAGGTGTGCATGACGTCCCAGAGCGCGCCGACGGACGGGTGCGGGGCGGCGGCGAGGAGTTCGGCGAGGGCGGCCCCGGAGCGGTGGGAGTCGTGCGTCTCGACCAGCATCGTGACGCCCAAGTCGGCCGATGTGTCGGCGAGTCGGAGCAGGCGGTGGGCGGCTGTGCGGGTGCCCTCGGCGGGGTTGTCGCCGCCGCGGGGGAAGACGCGGACGTACGCGGCGCCCAGGTCGGCGGCGAGGTGGAGGTGGGCGAGCAGCTCGGCGAGGACGGGGGCGTCCGGGCCGGGCTCGGCGATGCCGACGTACGAGGCGACGGTGAGCGGGGTGACGGACGCGGCGGTGAACTGCCGTGCGGCGGCGCGGCGTTCGGCGGAGGTCAGGCCGGTGTGGACGGGCTCGCCGGGGGCGGCGCGGAGTTCCAGGCCCTGCCAGCCGTGGTCGGCGGCGAGGGCGAGGACGGCGTCGAGGGGGTGGCCGGGGAGACCGAGGGTCGAGAAGGCGAGGGGCACGGCGGGGTCCTTGTTCGTGCGCCCACCCGCCCGCCCGCGAGGGGGCGGGCGAGCGGCGCGGGTGGGCAGTGGGCGGGGCGTCAGCCGGCCGAGGGCAGCGCGCGGCTCGTGCTCGTCCCGTCCGGCCAGGTGACGGTGACCGTGTCGTCGGTGAGGGTGAACGCGAGGGCCGTGAGCGGCGGCAGCGCAGCGGGGTCGGCGGTGAGGCGGGCGGCGGCGGCGAAGGTCGCGGTGGGGGTGGTGCGGAGCGTGCCGTGCAGGTGGGGGACGGTGGCGGTGGGGCCGAAGGCGGTGCCGGCGGGGACGGTGGCGGCGGCGGTCCAGCCGTGGAGGGCGAGGAGTTCGGTGCGGAGGCGGTCGTCGCCGGTGACGAGGGCGTGTGCTCCGGTCACCCGGGCGTCGGGTGCGGCGCCGGTGACGGCCCAGCCGCCCTCGCGGACGGCGGTGCCGGGCGTCGCGCCGCAGACGCGGTGGACGCGGACTTCGTCGGGTCCGTGGGCGAGCGTCAGGGAGGTGACGGTGACGCCGGGGAGGGCGTCCCCGTCGTGCCGGGGGCGGTGCGCGGACGCGGCCCAGCCGGCGGCGCCGAGACGGCCCGCGCCGAGCGGGGTGATGGGGCCGCGTTCGGTGGGCGAGCCGTCGAGCACGAGGGCGAAGTGGTTGTCGCCGGCGGCGGTGTCGGGGCCGGTGCGGGTGGAGTGGGCGAGCCGGGAGTAGAGCGGGTCGTCGGCCACCGGTGCGTCCGCGGGCTGGTCGTCGCTGCCGTGGTTGTGCAGGCGGACCAGGCCGTCGGCGGCGGTGGACTGGACGAGCCAGCCGGGGGCGGGCAGCGGGGTGACGGCGTCGGCGCTCTCGGCGGGGGAGGGGGTTTCGGGGGCGGTCCAGACGGGGTGGTCGGGGGGCAGGAGCAGGCCGAGGAAGCCGCCGGAGGCCCAGTAGGGGGAGGCGGGTCCGGAGTAGGGCTGGACGATCGGCGGGTAGGGGCCGTGCCAGCCGAGGGTGAGCAGGCCGTTCTCGTCGAGGGCGTCGCGGTCGAGGAAGTAGCGCAGCGCGCCGGAGGCGATCCGCCGGGTGGTGCCGGGGTCGAGCGGGGTGGTGCCGAGCAGGGCGCCGGCCCAGACGGGGCCGGCGGCGGCGAACCGGTAGCTGAGCGAGCGGCCCTGGTGGACGGGTGCGCCGGTGCGGTCGAACAGCCGCGCGTAGTCGGCGAGGTAGGCGTGCAGGCGGGCCCCGTAGCGGTCGGTGAGGGCCGGGTCGGCGGCGAGGTGGGCGTGCAGGGCGGGGTAGAGGTGCAGGGCCCAGCCGTTGTAGTGGTCGATGGCGCGGGGGCGGCCGTCGGTGTACCAGCCGTCGCCGAGATACCAGCGGTCGATGCGCTCGAGGCCGCGGTCGATCGCGGCGTTCGCGGCGTCGGAGTCGATGCCGACCTCGGCGAGGAAGCCGCCGACGGTGAACGGGAACAGCCACCAGTTGTTGTCGACGGGCTGCCGGTGCAGGGCCTGGGCGAGCCAGGCGCCGGCGCGTTCCTGGACGGCGGGGTCGAGGCGGTCCCAGAGCCAGCGGCGGGTCAGGCGCAGGCCGATGGCGACGGAGGCGGCCTCCACCATGGCCTGGCCGCGGTCGGTGACGGCGAGCCAGGAGGTGAGGTCGCCGTCGCCGAGTTCGCGTTCGCCGGTGGGGGTGCGGGTGCCGGCGGCGAGGCCTTCGGCGTAGCGCTCCAGCAGACCGGTGGGGTCGTCGCCGTTCGCGCCGGCGACCCGGATCGCGGCGAGCAGGAAGGTGCGGGCGTACCCCTCCAGGCCGTCGGAGCGGGGGCCGGACCAACTGGGCCGGGTGCCGGGCAGGTTGATCAGGGCGTTGGCCGGCCCGGCGTACGGGCGGACGGCGGCCAGCAGGCGGTCCGCGGCGGTCTCCCAGTGGGCCCGGGTCCAGCCGGTGTACGGGCTGAGCGCGCGGTCTTCCGGCGGGAGGGGGAGCGGGTGCGGCATGGCGGCCTCGGTTCCTGTGGGCGTTCCTGTGTGCGCGGGGCTACACCGGCCGACCCTAGGAAGACCCGATCGCGCCGTCAAGGATCACTGATCGAATGATCTCCTTGATCCGATTGTGACCTCCCGGAAAACGCCGAAAACTCAAGGTGAACGGCGCTCAACAGGGCAGATGCGATTGATCACTGCAGATCATTTGATCCCAATCCCTTGACGTCTGATCGGGGGCCGTCCCAAGATAGCGATCAACCCGGCCCGACCTGCTCAAATCGGGTGATCGGGTACCTACCCGGCGTTTCAAGGACCCCCACAGGAGCCGTGCCATGTCCTCTCCCGCTCTCCACCGCCGCAGAGCCCTCCGTCTCGCCGCCGCCGCCACCGCCACCGTCCTGGGCGTGACCCTGCTCGCCGCGTGCGGCAGCGACGGCGACAAGTCGGCCTCGGCCTCCGACGCGGGCAGCGACGGCAAGCCGGTCTCGATCACGTTCTGGGGCTGGGCCAAGGGCACCAAGGACGTGGTGCAGGCGTTCAACGCCTCCCACCCGAACATCCAGGTCACCTTCGAGGAGATCCCGTCCGGCAACGCCGGCGGCTACGCCAAGATCTCCAACGCGGTGAAGGCCGGCAACGCCCCCGACATCTTCAACGTCGAGTACCCGCAGCTGCCGGACTTCGTCAGCCAGGGCGCGGTGCAGGACATCAGCAAGCTGGTCTCCGCCGACCTCAAGGGCAAGTACCTGCCGCAGTCGATGGAGCTGACCACGCTCGGCGGCTCCACCTGGGCGCTGCCGCTGGACGCCTCCCCGCAGGCCCTGTACTACCGCAAGGACCTCTTCGAGAAGGCCGGGGTCGCCGTCCCGAAGACCTGGGACGAGTTCAAGGGCGCCGCGGCCAAGCTGAAGGCCGCCGACGCCAACACCCGCATCGCCACGTTCTTCCCGGACGACCCGAGCACCTTCGAGGCGATGGTCTGGCAGGCCGGCGCCAAGTGGTTCGGCACCAGCGGCGACAGCTGGAAGGTCGACATGGCCGGCGCCGAGACCAAGAAGGTCGCCGACTACTGGCAGGGCCTGATCACCGACGACCTGATCCGCGTCCAGCCCTCGTTCAGCCAGCAGTGGACCGCCTCGCTGCAGAAGGGCGAGACCGCCGCGTACCTCGGCGCCGCGTGGGGCGGCGGCGTGCTGAAGTCCACCCTCGGCACCGACCCGTCGGAGAACGGCAAGTGGGCGGTCGCCCCGATGCCGAGCTGGGACGGACAGCCCGCCTCCGGCATGCTCGGCGGCACCACCTTCGCCGTCTCCAAGGACAGCAAGAAGGCCAAGGCCGCGGTCGAGTTCGCCACCTGGGCGACCACCACCCCCGAGGGCATCCAGGCCCGCATCGCCTCCGGCTCCTCCTCCGCGTACCCGGCCGACCCCGAGCTGGTCCCGGTCGCCAAGGCCGCGTTCAAGACCGAGTTCTACGGCGGCCAGGACATCTACGCGGTCTACCAGGACGCCGCGAAGGCCATCAAGCCGAACTGGGCCTGGGGCCCGACCATGGGCGCCACCAACAGCTCGATGAAGGACGCCTTCGGCAAGATCGGCCAGGGCACCACCGTGCCGTCCGCCGTCGACACCGCCCAGCAGGCCACCCTCGCCGAGCTGAAGAACCGCGGACTGAAGGTGGCCGGCTGATGTCCGGCACCACTCCCGTCCCGGGCGGCGGCACCTCCGCCGCCGCCCGGGGCGGTTCCGCCGCTGCGGCGGGCGCCCGCAGGCGCCGGGCCCCGTTCGGCGCCCCGGCCGTCCTGCTCGCCCCGTTCCTGGTGCTGTTCACCGCGTGCACGCTGATCCCGATCGGCTACGCCGTCTACCTCAGCCTGTTCAGCGAGCGCCGCTCCGGCCTCGGCTTCGGCGGCACCACCACCCAGGTGTTCACCGGCATCGGCAACTACACCCGGGCGCTCGGCGACGCCGCGTTCCGCGACGGCTTCTGGAACACCGCCCAGTACTGCCTGCTGTACATCCCGCTGATGCTCGGCCTGTCGCTGGCCGTCGCCCTGCTGCTGGACTCCGCGCTGGCCCGCGCCAAGCGGTTCTTCCAGCTCGCGCTGTTCCTGCCGCACGCCGTCCCCGGCATCATCGCCGCCCTGGTGTGGACGTACCTCTACACCCCCGGCATCAGCCCCGTGGTCGACGCGCTCAACTCGGCCGGCGCCCAGGTCGACGTGTTCGGGCACCCGCTGCCCGCGATCGTCAACATCGCGGTCTGGGAGTGGACCGGCTACAACATGGTGATCTTCTACGCCGCGCTGCAGGCCATCCCGCGCGAGGTGCTGGAAGCCGCCGTGGTCGACGGCGCCGGGCCGCTGCGCACCGCGTTCAGCGTGAAGATCCCGCTGATCCGCGCGTCCGTGGTGATGGTCGGACTGTTCACCGTGATCGGCTCGCTCCAGCTGTTCACCGAACCGATGATCCTGCACGACGTCGCCCCCGGCGTGGTCTCCACCTGGACCCCCAACATGTACTCCTACGCCGCCGCGTTCGAACGCAACGACTACGGCCTGGCCGCCGCGTCCTCGGTGCTCCTCGCCCTGGCCGCCGCCGCGCTGTCCGTCGTCGTCACCCGCTTCACCCGCGACCGCGGCGAGAAGCGGACCTCGAAGCCGGCCCGGCAGCGGGCCGAGAAGCGGACGGAGACCGCCCGATGAGCACCCTCACCCCCGTGCGCCCCGCCGCCGACACCGCGAAGCCCGGAAAGCCTCGCCGCCCCTGGACGCTGTCCAAGACCGCCGTCAACGGGGCACTGGCGCTGGCCACCCTGTACACCCTGCTGCCGCTCGGCTGGCTGATCACCGCCTCCGCCAAGAACACCGCCGACCTGATCGGCGGCCGCTCGCTGGGCGCCGACAACTTCCACCTCGGCCAGAACCTGCAGGACCTGGCCACCACCGGCGACGGCATCTACTTCCGCTGGTACCTCAACTCCCTGCTGTACGCCGGGATCGGGGCCCTGCTGTGCGCGCTGATCTGCGTCGGCGCCGGCTACGCGTTCCACGTCTACAGCTTCCGCGGCAAGGAGAAGCTGTTCGGCGTCGTGCTGCTCGGCGTGCTGGTGCCGACCACCGCGCTCGCCCTGCCGATGTACCTGCTGGCCTCCCAGCTGCACATCGTCAACACCTACTGGGCGGTGCTGCTGCCCTCCCTGGTCAACCCGTTCGGGGTGTACCTGGCCCGGGTGTTCTGCGCCGGCTACCTGCCCGGCGAGACCCTGGAGGCCGCCCGGATGGACGGCGCGAGCGAACTGCGGATCTTCTGGTCGATCGGCCTGAAGATGGTCATGCCCGGCTTCGTCACCATCTTCCTGTTCCAGTTCACCGCGATCTGGAACAACTTCTTCCTGCCGCTGGTCATGCTCTCCGACAACCGGCTCTTCCCGGTCAGCCTCGGCCTGTACACCTGGAACGCCCAGACCCACGCCTTCCCCGAGTACTACCCGCTGGTGGTCACCGGTTCGCTGCTCGCCGTCCTGCCGCTGGTCATCGCCTTCGTGGTGCTCCAGCGCCACTGGAAGGCCGGAATGACCGCCGGCAGCGTCAAGTAAACCCCTCCTCCTTTCCACTGCGCCTTCTGGGGAGCCCCGCCATGCCCAACTCCGCGCCCGCCGAGGCACCGCCCTCCGACGCCACTGTCCGGACCCGCCCGCGCGCCCTGCTCGCCATGCACCGCGACCTCGCCGCCCGGCTGATCTCCCCCGACACCATGGCCCGGCTGGTCGAACTCGCCGACCTCGACCCCGAGTTGGTCATCGACGACTTCACCTCCCCGGAGGGTGCGGCCGCCCTCGCCTCCGCCGAGGTCCTCATCAGCAGCTGGGGCTGCCCCCCGCTCACGGACTCCGTCCTGGCCGCCGCACCCCACCTGCGCGCCGTCCTGCACGCCGCCGGCTCCGTCAAGCACCACATCACCGACGCCTGCTGGGACCGCGGCCTCGGCATCACCTCCGCCGCCTGGGCCAACGCCCTGCCGGTCGCCGAATTCACCGTCGCCGCCGTCCTGTTCAGCAACAAGCCGGTGCTGCGCCTGGCCGCCGACTACCGCTCCCGGCGGGCCCCCCACGACTGGCAGGCCGCGTACGCCGCCACCGGCAACTACCGCCGCACCGTCGGCATCGTCGGCGCCTCCCGGATCGGGCGGCGGGTGTTGGAACTGCTCGCGCCCTACGACTTCGAACTCCTGCTGCACGACCCGTATGTGACGCCCACTCAAGCATCCTCACTGGGAGCCGAGTTGGTCTCCATGGACGAACTGTGCGCCCGATCCGACGTGTTGAGCGTGCACGCCCCCGAACTCCCCGAGACCAGGCACCTGGTGGACGCCCGCCGGATCGCCCTGATGCCCGACGGCGCGACCCTGATCAACACCTCCCGCGGCTCCCTGATCGACCAGGACGCCCTCACCGCCGAACTGATCACCGGCCGCATCGACGCCATCCTCGACGTCACCGTCCCCGAGACCCTCCCCGCCGACTCCCCCCTCTACGACCTCCCCAACGTCCTCCTCACCCCCCACATCGCCGGCTCCCTCGGCGGCGAACTCCACCGCATGGCCGCCGCCGCCGCCGACGAACTCGCCCGCTACGTCGACGGATTGCCCTTCGCCCACCCGGTCACCCACGAGGAGATCGCCCGCACGGCCTAGCGCGACAGTCCTCCGTAGCGCGAATGGAAGCAGGCCCCGCCGCCCCGGGAAGAGGGGCAGCGGGGCCCACTGCCGTGTGCGGTCAACGGGCGTCGAGGAGTTCTCCACGCTCGACGGCATCGCGCAGGACGGCCGCGAAGTCCTGGGGTACATCGTGGCGTTCAAGGGCGGCGGCAAGGGCTACACGATCACCCCGGAACAGCGCGCCGCCTACACCGCCGCCCTCGACGAGACCACCGCGCCCCTGATCGGGCAGCGGGCGAGCGAGCACCTGGGCGACTTCCTGCTCGTCAAGTGCTTCTTCTTCCTCGCCCTCATGCGGCCCACCGACCCCGCGCGGCACGACAAGCACATCAAGTGGCAGTACCGCCGCGCCCTTTTCACGAGGGGACTCGATCAGTATGAGTCGTCCGGCACGCCCGACACCGGCGCCTTCCCCACTCTGGAACGGTTCACCGCTGAGCACCGGTAGCCCGATCCCCACCGTCCGCGACCGTGACTACCTGATGGATCATCACAGTGTCGTCTTCAAGGCCATCCAGGGGAAGCGTCCGGTGAGGGGAGACGTCCGAGGTGTAAGACGGTCTGTCTCGCAAAAGCGTGGCAGGGCAGGATCGGGGGCGGTTCTGTTGTCGTTGTTGTTGGAGTGCCTCCATGACGTTCGTCGAGATACCCGGTTCGAAGTCGGTCACCGCGCGGGCGTTGTTCCTGGCGGCGGCCGCGGGCGGGGTGACGGAGCTGGTGCGGCCGTTGGTGTCGGACGATACGGAGGGGTTCGCGGAGGGGCTGCTCGCGCTGGGGTACGAGGTGGCGCGCGGGGCGGGGGAGTGGCGGGTCGGGGGGCGGCCGGCGGGGCCGGGGGTGGACGGGGCGCGGGTGTTCTGTCGGGACGGGGCGACGACGGCGCGGTTCCTGCCGGCGCTGGTCGCCGCGGGGCGGGGGACGTTCCACTTCGACGCGTCGGCGCAGATGCGGCGGCGGCCGCTGGGGCCGTTGACAACGGCGTTGCGGGAGTTGGGCGTTGAGGTGGAGTGTCACGGGGAGGACGGCCACCACCCGTTGAGTGTGCGGACGGACGGGGTGAAGGGCGGGGAGGTGACGCTGGACGCCGGGCTGTCCTCGCAGTACCTGACGGCGTTGCTGCTGCTCGGGCCGCTGACGGAGAACGGGCTGCGGATCCGGGTGACGGATCTGGTCTCCGCGCCGTACGTCGAGATCACGCTCGCGATGATGCGCAGCTTCGGCGTCGAGGTGGAGCGGGAGGGGAACACCTTCCACGTGCCGCCGGGCGGCTACGCGGCGACGCGGTACGCGATCGAGCCGGACGCGTCGACGGCGTCGTACTTCTTCGCGGCGGCCGCGGTGACGGGCCGTGAGGTGACGGTGCGCGGGCTGGGGCGGAACGCGTTGCAGGGCGACCTGCGGTTCGTCGAGGTGCTGGAGAAGCTGGGCGCGAAGGTGGAGGTCGGGGCGGAGGCGACCACGGTGGCCGGCGGCGCGCTGACCGGCGGCACCGTCAACATGCGGGACATCTCCGACACCATGCCGACCCTCGCCGCGATCGCGCCGTTCGCCTCGGGCCCGGTGCGGATCGAGGACGTGTACAACACCCGCGTCAAGGAGTGCGACCGCCTGGACGCCTGCGCGGAGAACCTGCGGCGGCTCGGCATCGACGTGCGGACCGGGCGGGACTGGATCGAGATCCGGCCCGGGACGCCGAAGGCGGCGGAGATCGCCACCCACGGCGACCACCGGATCGTCATGTCGTTCGCGGTCACGGGGCTGCGCACGCCCGGGATCACGTTCGACGACCCCGGGTGCGTGCGCAAGACCTTCCCCGGCTTCCACGAGGCGTTCGCCGCCTGGGCCGGGTAGCCGGCGGCGGGCGGCGGCCGGCAGGTCAGTCCTTCACCGCGCCGCCGAGGCCGGACACCATGTGCCGCTGGACGAGGACGAAGAAGATCAGCACCGGAACGGTCATCAGGGTGGAGGCCGCCATGATGCCGCCCCAGTCGTTCTCGTCCGGCTTGAAGAACACCATCAGGGCCGCCGGCAGGGTCTGGTGGTCGGTGTCCAGGATCAGCGTCTTGGCGAACACGAAGTCGTTCCAGGCGGTGATGAAGGAGAACACGCTGGTCGCCGCGAGGCCGGGCGCGACCAGCGGGAAGAGGATGCGCCACAGGATGGTGAAGCGGCTCGCGCCGTCGATCCGGGCGGCCTCCTCCAGCGACTCGGGGACGGCGGCGACGAAGCCGCGCAGCATCCAGACCGCGAACGGCAGCGAGAAGGCCAGGTTGACCAGCATCAGCGCGCCCAGCGAGGAGAGGCCGAAGCCGGGTGCGACCGTGCCGATGTCGCGCACCAGGAAGAACAGCGGGATGGTGAGCGCCTCGACCGGGACCATCTGCGCGACCAGGAACATGATCAGAATGGTGGTCCTGAACCGGAACTTGAACCGGGACAGCGCGACGGCCGCGAGGAACGCGATCGCGGCCGAGACCACCACCACGACCACGGCGACCGCCATGCTGTTCAGGAAGTACCGCCCGAAGCCCGAAACCCCCAGCGCGTTGCGGAAGTTGTCGAGCGTCGGGGCGAACGTCCAGGGCCGCGGATGCGCGGAGGTGATCTCGCCCTTCGGCTTGAGCGCGGAGAGCACCATCCAGTACAGCGGGAAGACCGTCAGCAGGGCGAGCACGATCGCCAGTACGTTCGCGCCCTGCCTCAGGACGCGGTTGTCACGCTTCACAGTTCCTCCCCGGAGCGACGCAGGCTGCGGATGTACACGGCGGTGACGGCCAGCAGGATCAGCGTCATCAGGACGCCGATCGCCGCGCCGAGGCTGTAGTTCTCCGCGACGAACGCCTTCTGGTAGGCGTACACGTTGAGGACGAGGTTCTGACCGGCGATGCCGCCGCCCCCGGTCATCACATAGATCTGGGTGAAGACCTTGAAGTCCCAGATGATCGACTGGATGACCACGATCACCAGCAGCGGCCGCAGCATCGGCAGCATGATCCTGCGGAAGATCGTGGCGGTGCCGGCGCCGTCCAGGCGGGCGGCCTCCAGGACGGAGTCCGGGATGGCCTGGATGCCCGCGTAGAGGGTGATCATCACGAACGGGAAGCTGTGCCAGACCACGACCACGGCGACCATCGCGAACGCCGACCACTTGTCGTACATCCAGTTGTGGCCCTGGGTGCCCAGGATCTCGTTGACCAGGCCGGAGTTGGTGTCCAGCAGGAACATCCACACCGTGGAGCCGGTCATCGCGGGCGCGGCCCACGCGCCGAGCGCGCCGAACATCAGCAGCAGCCGCGGCCACTTGCCGACCCGGGTCAGCAGCACCGCGCACACCGCGCCCACGGCCAGGGTGGCGACGACGCAGAACGCGGCGAACGCCAGGGTCTGGCCGAGCACCGACCAGAACTGCGCATCGCCCAGCACGTCCGTGTAGTTGGACAGTCCGACGAACTCGGTCGGCACCCCGCCGGACGCCTGCGGCTGGCCGAACTTGAGCACCGACAGCAGGCCCAACTGGTACAGCGGATAGCCGAACAGCGGGATCAGCACCAGCGCGGCCGGCAGCAGCAGCCACAGCGGGACGGGGATTCGGGCGAGCGGCCCGGATCGGCGGCGGCCCTTCGCGGGGGCGCCGCCCGCCGGGCGGACCGGGGAGTCCCCGTGGTCCGCCCGGGCGGTGACGGTCGTGGCAGGCATCGACAACTTCCGTTTCGTTCCTACAGATTGACGCCGGGTCGACGGCTACTTGCCGCTGAAGGAGGAGTTCATCGAGGCCGCCGCCTCCTTGGTCGCGGCAGCCACGTCGGCCTTGCCGGTGATGACCTTCTGGAGCATCGTCGGCACCACGTTCTGGGCGTCGATCTTCGCCCAGGCGGCGTCCTTCGGGACGAACTTGGTGCCCGCCTCGATGGTGTCGGTGAACGGCTTCAGCCACGGCTGCTTCTGCGACACCTCGGCGCGCGCCGAGGTGAGCGTCGGCAGGTTGCCCATCGCGTCGAACAGCGCCAACTGGTTCTTCTTCGAAGCGAGTTCCTTGATGAAGTCGACCGCCAGGCTGCGGTGCTGGGTGGACTTCATGACGCCCAGGTCGTTGCCGCCGGAGAACGCCGGCGCGACCTGGCCGGCCGCCGTGCCCGGCAGCGGAACGATCGCGTACTTGCCCTTCGCGGCGCCCGCCTCCACCGCGCTGCGCGAGGAGTTCGGCAGGATCGCCATGCCGGCCTTGCCCGCCGCGAACGACTCCACCGTCTTGCCGCCGGTCAGATCGGCGCACTGCTGCGCCGGACAGATCCCGTCCGTGAACAGGTCGGTGTACGCCTTCACGCCGGCCTGCGACTTCTCCGAGTCGATCGCCGAGGTGTACGCCGAACCGTTCGCCGTCGCCAGGTCACCGCCGTTCGCCCAGACGAACGGCAGCGCGCCGAAGGTGTACTTGCCGCCCACCGCGATGCCCAGCATGTCGCCGTGCGCCGAACGGACCTTCTCCGCCGCCGACTTCAGCTCCGCGTAGGTGGTCGGCGCGGACAGGCCCAGCTCGGTGAAGACGTCGGTGCGGTAGTACAGCGCGCGCACGCCCAGCCACCACGGCAGGCCGTACGTCTTGCCGTCCACCACCGCGGTGTCCTTCAGGTCCTGCGGCAGGTCCTTGCCCTCCTCCCAGCTCGCCAGGTCGGAGGTGATGTCGGCGAGGCCGCCCGAGGCGGTGTAGCCGAACAGGTCGGTGTTGCCGAACTCCACCACGTCCGGCGCGGAGGACGGGTCGTTGAACGCGCCCTTCATCTTCTCCGCGCGCGGACCGGCATCGGTCGGAATGTACGACACCTGCACCTCGACGCCCGCGTGCTTCGCCTTGAAGTCGGCGACGGCCTGCGCCACCACCTGCTCCTTCGGCGCCCGGTTCGCCTCGTCGTACAGCCAGACCTTCACGGTGCCGGTCTGCTTGTCCTCCGACGAGGCGGTCTTGGCGGTGCCCGGCGCGCAGGCCGTGGCCACGGTGCCCGCCAGCACGGCAAGGGCAGCACCACGGGCCAGCTTCTTCATGCTCAACGTCATCTCCTCGCCGAAAGCGGGATGTACCTGCACGATCCGGAGAAAACTCGGACATGCGGTGGGGGATCGGTGTGAGCGGGACATTAGAAAGCCGCCGGGCACGCCGACAAGAGCAGAGCGCGAAAGTTCTGCACTGCAAAACGATGTGCTGCGGATCTGGCACCGGACCCCGGCGCGCCGTAGCGTCACACCCCATGACCAGCACCGCCGCCGACAGCCGGCCCGCCGACCGGCCGGAACGCAACCAGTCCGCGTCGCTGCGCCGCGCCCTGGCGGTGCTCGAACACGTCCGCGACCACGCCGCGGCCGGCCGCGACCTCAGCCTGACCGCGCTCGCCGACGGGCTCGGTATGTCGAAGTCCACCGTGCTGCGGCTCGCCGCGCCGCTGGTCGACGCCCAACTGCTGGCCCGCGACCGCGACACCGGGCACTTCCGGCTCGGCCCCGGCGCCCTCCAGCTCGGCCAGGCCTACCTGGCCACCCTCGACCTGCGCACCGCCGCCTCCGAGGAGGCCCACCAGCTGATGCGCGAGGTCGGCGGCACCGTCCACCTGTGCGTCCCCGACGCGCCGTACGTGGTCTACGTCGACAAGGTCGAGAACGAGACCGCCGTCCGGATGGCCTCACGGATCGGCAGCCGCGCCCCCATGTACTGCACCGCGGTCGGCAAAGCCATGCTCGCCTGGATGCCCGAGGAGGCCATCGCCACCGTGATCGCCCACGGCCTCCCCGCGATCACCCCCCGCACCCTGACCTCGGCCGCCGCCCTGCGCACCGAACTCACCCGCATCCGCACCCGCGGCTACGCCGTCGACGACCGCGAGAACGAACCCGAGGTCCGCTGCATCGCCGCCCCCGTGTTCGACCACAACAACACCGTCATCGGCGCCATCTCCACCTCCGCCCTCACCTCCCGCATCACCGCCGCCCGCGCCCGCGAACTCGGCCCGGTCGTCGCCGCCACCGCCGCGAGAGTGTCGAAGACCATGGGCTCCACCCGCTGACGCGTCAGGCCTCGACGGGGGTTGCGGGGGTGCGGCGGAGTCTGGTGCCGAGGCGGTCGAGGGCGATGACGAGGGCGGCGAGGACGACGAATTCGAGGGTGAGCTGGATCATTTGGAGGCCGACCCAGCCGTAGCCCTTCTCGGTGGGGTCGAGGAAGAAGTAGGGGTAGCGGAGAGGGAAGTCCGGGAAGGCGATGGCGCGGGCCTCGGTGAGGAAGGCGTAGCCGAGGGGGTAGGAGAGCCAGAGCGGGAGGTCGCGCCAGCGGGAGGCGTTGCGGGGGGAGAGTACCAGCCAGTCCGCGAGGACCATCAGCGGGGTGGTGTAGTGCAGGAAGAAACTCGACCAGTGCTGGAGGCGGTCGGGGCCGGAGACCAGGCCGGGCAGCGGGTTCTCGCCGTGGTTGAGCAGCACGTGCGCGACGATGCCGGTGATGGTGATGTACAGGACGACGGCACCGCGCAGCCGGGGCGCGGGGGCGTCGGCGGTGCCGCGCTTGACCATCCAGTACGCCGCGCCGAGGAAGTACCCGACCACGAGCACGTTGCTCTGCAGCGTGAAGTACACCAGCGAGCTGTTGCTGAGGTAGATCCCCAGGAACGCGGACAGGGCTATGGCGCAGCGCCACCACAGGGCGGGCCGGGTCCAGACGGTCATGCGGTCACCGGTGTTCGTCTCGCTGGTGCCCCCCGTGGGCACGACTGATCGCCGCACTCTACCTGCCGGTTCGGCGGTCCGAAAAGATCACCGACCGTGGACTGGCCCGGCCCGGGCGGGAGTTCAGAGCGCCGGGTGCGCGGGGACGTGCGTGTGGCCCTCGATGCCGGCGGCGGCGCGGCCGACCAGTTGGTGCGCGAGGTCGTGGCAGGCGCGTGCCGCCGCCAGTTCCTCGCCGATGACGCTGTCGCCGTCGTCGGTCGGATTGCGGCGGGCCTCGCCGGTGCCTTGGGCCCCGGGGGCGCTGAAGCCGCTGAGCGAGGCGGTGCAGCTGGTGCGGGACTCGTCCTCGTCGAAGCTCAGGTCGACGACCCAGTGGTTCTGCATGACGTGTCACCTTCCCGTGCGCACCGGCGACGGGCGGCCGGTGCGCCTTCCTCCCAGCCTCCGCCCGCTCCCGCCACGGGGCAAGGGGCGGCGACGCGGGCGGGACGGGACGGGCGGGGTCAGGAGAAGTGCAGCTCGGGGTCGGCGACGCGGCCCGCACCGAGCGTCCGCTCGTCGTCGCGGTAGCTGCTGGACGTCCGCCACGGCCCCCGGTCGCCTTGCCGGGGCAGCCCGTCCACGGCGCGCCGGATGTAGCCGGCCGCGAAGTCCAGGAACGGCCGGGTGGCCATCGCCGGGTCGGCGACCTCGGGCCGGCAGATCTGGTGCCCCTGCCGCTCCATGTGGGCCAGCAGGCGGCAGAAGTGCTCGCACAGCAGGCCGATCTTCAGCGTCCAGGACGAGTTGGTGTAGCCGATCGCGTACGCGAAGTTGGGCACGCCGGAGAGCATCATGCCCTTGAACGCGACGGTCTCGGCGAGCCGCACGGGTTCGCCGTCCACGCTCATCGGGATGCCGCCGAACGCCTGCACGTTCAGCCCGGTCGCGGTGACCACGAGGTCGGCCTCCAGCTCCCGCCCGGACTCCAGCAGCACGCCGTTCTCGGTGAAGGTGCGGATCCGGTCGGTCACCACGTCGGCCCGGCCGGCCTTGATCGCCTTGAACAGGTCGCCGTCGGGGACGGCGCACAGCCGCTGGTCCCACGGGTCGTACGGCGGGGAGAAGTGCTCGTCCACCGGGTAGCCCTTGGGCAGTTGGCGGGCGTTGACCCAGCGGATGATCCGCCGCGCGGCCTTCGGGCGGCGCTGGCAGAACGACCAGATCGCATACTGCTGGGCGATGTTCTTGCGCCGGGCCAGCGCGTAGCCGCGCTCTTCGCCGAGCACCCGCCGCAGCAGGTTGGCGACGTGGTCGCGGCGCGGCACCGGCATGATGTACGTCGGCGTCCGCTGGAGCATCGTCACCCGCCGGGCCCGCTTCGCCATCGCGGGCACCAGCGTGACGGCGGTCGCGCCGCTGCCGATCACCAGCACGCGCCTGTCCGCCCAGTCGAGGTCCTCCGGCCAGTGCTGCGGATGGACGACCGTGCCGGTGTACTGCTCCAGGCCCGGGAACTCCGGGGTGAAGCCCTGGTCGTAGCGGTAGTAGCCCGTCGCGGAGAACAGCCAGCCGCAGGTCAGCGTCAGCTGCTCGCCGGTGTCGGCGCGCTCCACCCGGACCGTCCAGCGGGCGTCCGCCGTGGACCAGGACGCCTCCCGTATCCGGTGGTGGTAGCGGATCCGGTTCTGCAAACCGTTCTCCCGGACGGTTTCGCGCAGGTAGGACAGGATCTGCGGGGCGTCGGCGATCGACTCCTTCTCCCGCCACGGCTTGAACGCGTACCCGAAGGTGTGCAGGTCCGAGTCGGACCGGATGCCCGGGTAGCGGAACAGGTCCCAGGTGCCGCCGAGCTCGCCCCGGGCCTCCAGGATCGCGAACGACCTGCCCGGCAACTCCGTGGTCAGGTACCGGCCCGCGCCGATCCCGGAGATCCCGGCGCCGACGATCAGCACGTCCAGGTGCTCGACGGGCGCGGCGGTCCGCTCGTGCTGCGCGGCGGTGGCGGTGGACACGGGCGGCTCCCGGGAGTGGCAGGACTGGTGGGCGGAACCCAGTCATCGTCCCCACCGGGCGCGCCGGTTGCCCAGGTTCAACCTGCACCGTACTGCCCCTTCCCCGGTGCACAGTGCACCACTACCGTGACGGACATGCCGCCGCTGCCCCCGCCCCGGATCCTCCGGCTGATCCGCCAGGGCGCCGAGACCGCACTCAACCCGCCCGCCGAGTGGCTGGCCGAACTCGACGCCGCGACCCTCGCCGGCGAGACCCGGCGGCCGATCGCCGACGACCCCGTCCTCTCGGCCGGACTGCGCCGCGTCAACCGGGCCAACCTGCTGCGCTGGGCCGCCGCCAACGTCACCGCCCCCGGCGCGCCCGTCCCCGCCGCACCCGACGGCGAGGAACAGCGCCTCATCGCCCGCGACATCGTCCGCCGCGGCCTGGACGAACCCGCCCTCGACTCCTACCGGGCCGGCGAGAGCGTCGCCGTCCGCCTCTGGACCCGGATCGCCTGCTCGCTCACCACCGACCCGGACGACCTCCGCGAGCTCCTGGACGTCTCCCTGCGCTCCATCTCCGCCTTCGTCGACGTCTGCGTCGGCGAGATGTCCGCCCTGCTGCGCGCCGAACGCGCCGCACTCACCGGCTCCCACCACGCGGACCGGCTGCACGCCGTCACACTCCTGCTCGACGGCGCCCCGATCACCCGCGCCCGGGCGGAGGCCCGGCTCGGCTACCCGCTCACCGGGACGCACACCGCCGCGGTCCTGTGGGTGGACGACCTCGACCAGGACTTCGCCCAACTCGACCGCGCCGCCGACCTGTTGGCGTCCTCCGCGGGTCGCCCACCGGTCCTCGACGTCACCGCGAGCGCGGCCTCGCGCTGGGTCTGGACCGCCGCCCGCCCCTCGACCTCCGCCCTGCGCGCGGGCCTCGACCGGCTCCCCGCCGTCCGCATCGCCCTCGGCCCCACCGCCACCGGCGTCAACGGCTTCCGCCGCAGCCACCTCGACGCCCTCACCACCCAGCGCATGCTCGCCCGCCTGGCCTCCGTCCAACGCCTCGCCTCGCACGAGGACGTCGAACTCGTCGCCCTCCTCACCCAGGACCTCGACGTCGCCGACCGCTTCGTCCGCCGCGTCCTCGGCCCGCTCGACGGCCCGCCGGCCGAAGCGGTCCGCGCCTACCTCGCCGAACAGTGCAACGCGACGCGAGCGGCGGCGCGCCTCTTCACCCACCGCAACACGCTCCTGCGCCGCCTCGCCCACGCGGAGACGCTGCTCCCGCGCCCCCTCGCCGAGAACCCGCTCGAAGTGGCGGCAGCACTCGAAATCCGCCACTGGCAGCGGTAGGAGCACAACCAGGGGCGCGTGGGGGTACCTCCCGGCCCGCCAGGGCTGGGGGAGAACTGCGCGAAGCGGAAGGCTCCCAACGGCAAGGTCGCGACGCAGGACATTGACCTGCACGTGATTGCGACCTTGCGGATGTGGCGTGCGCTTGTCGCGCAGTTCCCCGCGCCCGCCTGCCCTCTACGGTGTCCGGAACCCCCGGAAGGTGACTTCGGTGCGGATCTCGAAGCCGAGGCGCTGGTACAGCCCGAGGGCGGGGTTGTCGGCGGCGACGTGGAGGAAGGGGTGCTCGCCGCGGGCGGTGATGAGGTGGACGAGGGTGGTGATGAGCGTCGCGGCGTGGCCGCGGCCGCGGGCCTCGGGGGCGGTGCAGACGGCGCTGATCTCGGTCCAGCCCGGCGGCTTGAGCCTCTCGCCGGCCATGGCCACGAGGGCGCCGTTCTCGCGGACGCCGAGGTAGGTGCCGAGTTCGATGGTGCGGGTGTGGAAGGGGCCGGGGCGGGTGCGTTCGACGAGGGCGAGCATCTCGGGGACGTCCGCAGGGCCGAGTTCGACGAGGTCCGCCGCGCGCCGGGGACGCGGGGGGCGCGGGCCGGTGTGGATCAACTGGTAGCCGCCCATGGCGAATTCGGACACCCAGTGGGAGGGCGGCAGGGCGGGGCAGTGGAAGAGGAGGGCGAAGGCGTCGGCGCCGAGGAGTTCCGCCAGGTCGTCCCAGACGCCGGCGTCGCGGTTGGCGGTGAGGGTGGAGATGCTCGCGATGTCGGGGTGGTAGCTGGCGGCCCGGCCGTGGCGGCGGGCGAGGTGGGCGTGCGGGCCGCACAGGGCAGCGGCGACGGGGTCGTCGAGGACGGCGGTGTCGCGGTCGGGCATGGTGGGTTTCCCTCCGGTCGGTCGGACGCCCTTCCATGGTCGTACAGACTGCGCGGCGGACTCTTGTTACCGGCGAGTCGCATCCCTATCATCGCCACTGTGACAGCTTTACTGTCAAACCTGGGAGGCAGCCGCCGATGACCCCCGCAACACCCCCCGTCAAGGCCGCCGGGCCGCTCGCGGGCGTCCGGGTCCTGGAGCTGGCGGGCATCGGGCCCGGCCCGTTCGCCGCGATGCTGCTCGCCGACCTGGGGGCGGACGTGGTGCGGGTGGACCGCCCGGGCGGGCAGGCGCTCGGGCCGGCCCCGGAGCGGGACCTCACCAACCGCAACAAGCGCTCGGTGGTCGTGGACCTGAAGTCCCCGGAGGGCACCGGCCTGGTGCTCGAACTCGCCGCCCGCGCCGACCTGTTGATCGAGGGCTACCGTCCGGGCGTCGCCGAACGGCTGGGCGTCGGACCGGAACAGTGCCTGGCCCGCAACCCGGCGCTGGTGTACGGCCGGATGACCGGCTGGGGCCAGTCCGGCCCGCTGGCCGACCGCGCGGGCCACGACATCACCTACCTCGCCACGTCCGGCGTCCTCGGCCTGATCGGCGACGCCGGCGGCCCCCCGGCGATCCCCGCCAACCTGCTGGGCGACTACGCGGGCGGCTCGCTGTACCTGGTGGTCGGCCTGCTGGCCGCCCTGCACCACGCCCGGTCCACCGGCGCCGGCCAGGTCGTCGACGCCGCGATCGTGGACGGCGCCGCGCACCTGTCCACCATGCTGTGGGGCCTGCTCGACGCGGGCCTCTGGCAGGACCGGCGCGGCGTCAACCTGCTGGACGGCGGCGCGCCCTGGTACGGAACCTTCGCCACCGCCGACGGGCAGTGGATGGCCGTCGGCCCGCTGGAGCCGCAGTTCTACGCCGAGTTCACCCGCCTGCTGGAGCTCGGCGACGACGCCCCCGCCCAGTACGACCTGCCCCGCTGGCCCGAGCTGCGCGAGCGGATCGCACAGCGCTTCGCCACCCGCACCCAGGCCGAGTGGAACGACCGGTTCGAGGCCCACGACGCCTGTGTCGCACCGGTCCTGACGATGCGTCAGGCCGCCGCGCACCCGCACCTGGCCGCCCGCGGCAGCTACACCGAGCAGCACGGCACCGTGCAGCCCGGCGTCGCCCCGCGGTTCTCCGCCACCCCGGCCGCGCTGCGCACCGCGCCCGCCCGTCCGGGCGAGCACACCGCCGAGGTCGCCCGCGACTGGGCCGTCCCCGCACTCGACCCGACATCCTCCTGAAGGAGAGAACCCCGTGCAGCGCGAGCTCTACACCGAGGAACACGAGGACTTCCGGGAGAGTGTCCGGGCCTTCCTCGCCAAGGAGGTCATCCCGCACCACGCCCGCTGGGAGCAGCAGGGCATCGTCGACCGTGACGCCTGGACGGCCGCCGGAAGGGCCGGGCTGCTGGGCCTCGCGGTGGACGAGCAGTACGGCGGCGGGGGCAGCCAGGACTTCCGGTTCGCCGCGGTGCTGGCCGAGGAGTTCACCCGGGTCGGCGCGAGCGGCCTGGCGATCGGCCTGCACAACGACATCATCGGCCCGTACCTGACCGGGCTGGGCACCGAGGAGCAGAAGCGGCGCTGGCTGCCGGGCTTCTGCTCGGGCGAGCTGATCGGCGCGATCGCGATGACCGAGCCCGACACCGGCTCCGACCTGCAGGCGATCCGCACCACGGCGGTCGACGCGGGCGACCACTACGTGCTGAACGGCGCGAAGACGTTCATCTCCAACGGCATCCTGGCGGACCTCGTGGTGGTGGTGGCGAAGACCACCCCCGAGGGCGGCGCGCACGGCCTGAGCCTGCTGGTGGTGGAGCGCGGCATGCCGGGCTTCGAGCGCGGCCGCAACCTCGACAAGATCGGCCAGAAGGCGCAGGACACCGCCGAGTTGTTCTTCCAGGACGTGCGGGTGCCGAAGGCCAACCTGCTCGGCGAGGAGAACCAGGGCTTCCTGTACCTGATGCGCAACCTCGCGCAGGAGCGGCTGGCGATCGCGGTCGCGGCGATCGCCGGCGCCGAGTTCCTGGTGGAGGAGACCATCGGGTACGTGAAGCAGCGCACCGCGTTCGGCCGCCCGCTGGCCAAGCTCCAGCACGTCCGGTTCGAGATCGCCGAGCTGGCCACCGAGTGCGCCGTCACCCGGGCCTTCGTGGACCGGTGCGTGCTGGAGCACAACCGGTACAACCTGACGCCGGCGGACGCCTCGATGGCCAAATGGTGGGCCACCGAGCTGCAGAAGCGGACCGCCGACCGCTGCCTGCAACTGCACGGCGGCTCCGGCTACATGAGCGACAGCGCGGTCGCCCGGGCGTTCACCGACGGGCGCGTCCAGACCATCTACGGCGGCACCACCGAGATCATGAAAGAGATCGTCGGCCGCTCCCTGCTCGGCTGACCGACACGTCTGAAAGGCACTGACACCGTGACGACCGAAGCGTACGTCTACGACGCGATCCGCACCCCGCGCGGCCGCGGCAAGCAGACCGGCTCCCTGCACGGCACCAAGCCGATCGACCTGGTGGTCGGCCTGATCCACGAACTGCGGCGGCGGTTCCCGACCCTGGACCCGGCCGCGATCGACGACATCGTGCTCGGCGTGGTCAGCCCGATCGGCGACCAGGGCTCCGACATCGCCCGGGTCGCGGCGATCGCCGCCGGGCTGCCCGACACCGTCGCCGGCGTGCAGGAGAACCGCTTCTGCGCGTCCGGCCTGGAAGCCGTCAACCTGGCTGCGGCGAAGGTCCGTTCGGGCTGGGAGGACCTGATCCTGGCCGGCGGCGTGGAGTCGATGTCCCGGGTCCGGATGGGCTCCGACGGCGGCGCCTGGTTCGCCGACCCGATGACCGCCTACGAGACGAGCTTCATCCCGCAGGGCATCGGCGCCGACCTGATCGCCACCATCGAGGGCCTGTCCCGCACCGACGTGGACGCGTTCGCCGTCGAGTCGCAGGCCCGCGCCGCGAAGGCGCAGGCCGACGGCCTGTTCGACCGCTCGGTCGTGCCGGTGCGCGACCGCAACGGCCTGGTGGTGCTCGGCCGCGACGAGTTCATCCGCCCCGGCACCACCGTGGACACGCTGGCCTCGCTGAAGCCCTCGTTCGCGGACATCGGCGACCTCGGCGGCTTCGACGCCGTCGCGCTGCAGAAGTACCACTGGGTGGAGTCCATCGACCACGTCCACCACGCCGGCAACTCCTCCGGCATCGTGGACGGCGCGGCGCTGGTCGCGATCGGCTCGAAGGAGGTCGGCGAGCGCTACGGCCTCACCCCGCGCGCCCGGATCGTCTCCGCCGCGGTCTCCGGCTCCGAGCCGACCATCATGCTCACCGGCCCCGCCCCCGCCACCCGCAAGGCCCTCGCCAAGGCCGGCCTGACCGCCGCCGACATCGACCTGGTCGAGATCAACGAGGCGTTCGCGGCCGTCGCGCTCCGCTTCATGCGTGAACTCGGCTTCCGGCACGACCAGGTGAACGTCAACGGCGGCGCGATCGCGCTCGGCCACCCGCTCGGCGCGACCGGCGCGATGCTGATCGGCACCCTGATCGACGAGCTGGAGCGCCGCGACCTGCGCTACGGCCTGGCCACCCTGTGCGTGGGCGGCGGCATGGGCATCGCCACCGTCATCGAGCGCATCTGACCACCCGTCCACTCACGTATCCGAACAAGGACTCGACACAATGACCGACGTGAGCCCCATCCGCTGGGAGCAGGACCAGGACGGCGTGGTCACCCTCGTCCTCGACGACCCCGCGCAGTCCGCCAACACCATGAACGCCGCGTTCACCGACGCCCTCGACGCCACCGTCGAACGGCTCGCCGCCACCGCGGAGTTGACCGGCGTCATCGTCACCTCCGCGAAGAAGACCTTCTTCGCCGGCGGCGACCTCAAGCTGCTGTCCTCGGTCGGGCCGGACGACGCCGAGCAGGTGTTCGCCAACTCGATGCGGATCAAGCGCGCGCTGCGCAGGCTGGAGACCCTCGGCAAGCCGGTGGTCGCCGCGATCAACGGCGCCGCGCTCGGCGGCGGCCTGGAGATCGCCCTCGCCTGCCACCACCGGATCGCGCTGGACGCCCCCGGCAGCAAGATCGGCCTGCCCGAGGTCACCCTCGGCCTGCTGCCCGGCGGCGGCGGCGTGGTCCGCACCGTGCGGATGCTCGGCATCACCGACGCCCTGCTGAAGGTCCTGCTGCAGGGCCGCCAGTACCGTCCCGCGCAGGCCCTGCAGAACGGCCTGGTGCACGAACTCGCCTCCACCACCGAGGAGATGCTCGCGCAGGCCCGCGCGTTCATCGCCGCCAACCCGGTCAGCGTGCAGCCCTGGGACGCCAAGGGCTACAAGATCCCCGGCGGCACCCCCGCCACCCCCGCGCTCGCCGCCAACCTGCCCGCCTTCCCCGCCAACCTGCGCAAGCAGCTGAACGGCGCGCCCTACCCGGCGCCGCGCAACATCCTGGCGGCGGCCGTGGAGAGCTCGCAGGTCGACGTGGACACCGCGTTCGTCATCGAGGCCCGGTACTTCACCGAGCTGGCCTGCGGCGCGACCTCCAAGAACATGATCCAGGCCTTCTTCTTCGACATGCAGGCCGTCAACTCCGGTGTCTCCCGCCCGGATGCGGTGCCCGCCCGGAAGGCGTCGAAGGTCGCCGTGCTGGGCGCCGGCATGATGGGCGCGGGCATCGCGTACTCGTGCGCGCAGGCCGGCCTGGACGTGCTGCTGAAGGACGTCACACTGGAGGCCGCCGAACGCGGAAAGGCCTACTCGGCGGGCCTGTTGGACAAGCAGGTGAGCCGCGGGCGGCTGTCCGCCGAGGAACGTGACGAGTTCCTCGCCCGGATCACCCCCACCGCGGACCCGACCGCGCTGGCCGGCTGCGACACCGTCATCGAGGCGGTCTTCGAGAACCCCGAGCTCAAGCACAAGGTGTTCCAGGAGATCCAGCACGTGGTCGCCCCCGACGCGCTGCTCTGCTCCAACACCTCCACCCTGCCCATCGGCCTGCTCGCCGAGGGCGTCGAGCGGCCCGCCGACTTCATCGGCCTGCACTTCTTCTCGCCGGTCGACAAGATGCCGCTGGTCGAGATCATCCGCGGCCCGGAGACCGGCGACCAGGCGCTCGCGCACGCCTTCGACCTGGTCCGGCAGATCCGCAAGACCCCGATCGTGGTCAACGACTCCCGCGGCTTCTTCACCTCCCGCGTCATCGGCCAGTTCCTCAACGAGGGCGTCGCGATGATCGGCGAGGGCCTCGACCCGTCCTCCGTCGAACAGGCCGCCGCGCAGGCCGGCTACCCCGCGAAGGTGCTGTCGCTGCTGGACGAGCTCACCCTCACCCTGCCGCGCAAGATCCGCAACGAGTCGCGCCGCGCCGTCGAGGAGGCCGGCGGCACCTGGACCGAGCACCCCGGCGAGATCGTCATGGACCGGATGCTCGACGAGTTCCAGCGCCCCGGCCGCAGCGGCGGCGCGGGCTTCTACGACTACGTCGACGGCCGCCGCACCCGCCTGTGGCCCGGCCTGCGCGAGCATTTCGGTAAAGACAAGCACAGCGTCCGGCCCGGCGCGGAGATCCCGTTCGAGGACATGAAGGAGCGGATGCTCTTCTCCGAGACCCTCGACTCGATCCGCTGCCTGGACGAGAACGTGCTGACCTCGGTCGCCGACGCCAACATCGGCTCCATCCTCGGCATCGGCTTCCCCGCCTGGACCGGCGGCGTCCTGCAGTACGTCAACGGCTACCCGGGCGGGCCGGCCGGCTTCGTCGCCCGCGCCCGGGAACTCGCCGCCGCGTACGGCGAGCGCTTCACCCCGCCGGCGTCGCTGGTCGCCCTCGCCGAGAGCGGCGGCCGCTACCGCGACTGACCCCTACTGGCCCGCCCGCTCCGCCGGGCGGGCCAGCTCCTCCGCCAGCGAACGCTGGAACGCCGTCACCAGCGCCTGCACCACCATCGGCTGGATCCGGTCGGTCAACTCCCGCATCCGCTCCAACTCCTCCGGCCCCGGGTCGCTCTCCCGGTACGGACGCCACACGGTGTCCCGGAACAGCCGGTGCAGATCGTGCGCCGTCGCCTGGCTGTGCAGCCGCACCACCGCCCGCGCCGCCACCAGCGTCTCCAACGGGATCGGCACGTCCAACACCCGCACGCCCAGCGGCAGCAGCCCCGGCTCCACCTTGAACACGTCCGGATCCTCGGTGCGGTGCAGCGCCCCCATCGCCGCCAGGCCGTCCAGGTCCGCGTCCGACAGCGCCCGCCCGGTCCGCCGCTCCAGCTGCGCCCGGGTGGCCTCCTCCGCCGACTCCGGCGTCCACGAGGCGACCAGCGCCCGGTGGATCGCCAAGTCCAACTCGCCGATGTCCGACGGAAGTTGCGCCAGATACCGATCGATCGCGGCCAGCGTCAGCCCCTGCCGCTGCAACTCCTCGATCAACTCCAGCCGCCCCAGGTGCTCGGCCCCGTACAGCCCCACCCGCCGCGGCCCCAGCTCCGGCGGCGGCAGCAGCCCCTTCGCCCCGTAGAACCGCAACGTCCTGACCGTCACCCCGGCCCGCGCAGCCAGCTCGTCCACCGTGAACCGCAGCTCCGCGCCACCCATCGAACCCCAGCCCTCACACCAGCACCACTGTGACACCAGCAGTGTGACACCGGTCTCGCCCGGCGGTCCATGGCCCCGCCGGGCGGGCGGGCCGGTGCCCCGATCAGCCCTGGGGGAGCAGCTCGGCGTGGTGGCGGCGGGTGACTTCCGGGTGGGCTCGGCTGAATCCCTTCAATTCGTTCTCGCCAAAGTCTGCATACAGAGGATTCGAAGGGTCCTGGGTGATGCCGGGTGCGTGGTGGGCGTGCGGGAAGTCGACGGGGGTGATGTGGGCGTCGAGGCGGGGGTTGTAGAAGAACGGGACGGAGTAGCGTTCGCGGGCGCCCGAGGGGGAGAGGACGCGGTGGCTGGTGGCCTTGAGGTAGCCGTCGGTGGCGACTTCGAGGAGTTCGCCGAGGTTGACGACGAAGGCGCCGTCCAGCGGGGGGACGTCGAGGAAGGTGCCGTCGGGGCGTTCGACCTGGAGGCCGCCGACGGTGTCCTGCAGGAGCAGGGTGATGAAGCCGTAGTCCTTGTGGGTGCCGACGCCCTGTTCGGCGCCGTCGGGGGCGGTGCCCGGGTAGCGGACCAGCTTCAGGTGCAGGTGGGGGTGCGGGGCGAAGGCGTCGTCGTAGAAGTCCGGGCGGGCGCCGATCGAGGCGAGGAGTTCGTGCAGCAGCCGGCGGGCGACCTCGTCGAGGCGGTCGATCCAGTGCAGGGACGCGGTGCGCAGCTCCGGGAGCGCGGCGGGCCACTGGTTGGGCCCCTCCAGCCACCAGTACGCGGGCTCGCCGGGCGCGGGCACGTGCGGCGGCAGTTCGGGGCCGATGTCGAGCTGGTCGCGCCAGTCCCGGCTGCCGCCGGTGCGTTCGTCGCCGGTGCGCGTGTAGCCGCGGAAATGCGGGGAGTTGAGGTTGCTGACGGACAGTCGGTCGGCCTCGGGGAGCGCGAAGAAGGCGCGCATCGCGGAGGTGAGGTCGGCGGTCTCGGCGGCGGTCGCGCCGTGGCCGACGAGCTGGAAGAAACCGACTCCGGTGGCGGCCTCCCGCAGCTCGCGGTGGAGCCGGGCGCGCTCGGCGGGGGTGCCGTCGGCGAGCGAGAGGTCGATGACGGGGAGAGCGGTCGGGTGCTGCATCGTCATGGGTGCGCGTCCACGGGGAAAGGCCCGGCCGTCACGGCGGGTCGCGCCGGACGTGCCGGGGTGGCGGGTGCCCGGGCGGTCGGGTGGACCGCGAGGGGCTGGTGAGGGTGGAAGGGCGATCAGCCGGAGCGTCGACAGGACATGCTCGTGACGCGGAGCAGGTCCACGTGGCGACGGCTGACAAGAAGAAGCACCCTGCCAGGCTACAACCCCCGCCCGAACGGATTCCGAAAAATGACAGGATTCGGTCAACCGGTCGTTCGGTTCCTCGGCGCGCGCCCGCCTCAGTAGCCGGTCGAGCCGTCGATGCGTTCGCGGAGCAGGTCGGCGTGGCCGTTGTGGCGGGCGTACTCGGCGAGCATGCCCAGGAGGATGCGGCGCAGGGAGACCGGTTGGCCGGTGGACTTCTGGATGCCGGTGGCGTCGAGGGAGGGGGCCTCGGCGACGATCCGGCGGGAGGTCTCGACCTGGGCGCGCCAGACGGCGAGGGCCTCGGCGAAGTCGCCGTCCAGGCGTTCGAAGTCCTGGTCCGGGTCGTCGTCGGAGTAGAACTGGAGCGGCCGGCTCTCGTCGCCGGCGAACTGGATCTCCAGCCACCACTGCTCGACCCCCGCCAGGTGCCGCACCAGCCCGTGCAGGCTCAGCCCCGAGGGCGGCACCGCGAGGTCGGACAGCCGCTCCGCCGGGACGCCCGCGCACTTCAGCGCGAAGGTCTCGCGGTGGAAGTCCAGGAAGGCGGTGAGGAGTTCACGCTCGTCGCCGACCAGCGGCGGGGTGGTGCGGCTCTCCGCATCCGTCCAGGCGGGGGAGAGGTGCTGCGGCGGGGGCGTCGGTTCGGTCGTCATGGCCGACAGCCTGTCAGACCCCTCCGACAGTGCGATCAGTGCTTGCGGGGCTCGCCCCGGTAGGTGCCGAACGACCAGCGGTTGCCCTCCGGGTCGCGCACCGTGAAGTCCCGCGAACCGTAGTCGGTGTCGTGCAGCTCCGCCGTCACCTGCGCCCCCGCGGCGACCGCCCGCCGGAACAGCCCGTCCGGGTCGTCCGTCACCACGTACGCGCCGAACGTGCCGGGCTTGAGCGGCCACGAGTCGCCCCCGGCCTCCGACGAGGGCTCCTTCGCCGAGCCGAGCATGATCCCCCCGCCGGGCGGCCACGCCAACTCCGCGTGCAGCACCCGGTCCCCGTCCGTGTACACGGACGTCGCCTCGAACCCGAACGCCTCGACCAGGAACGCGATCAACGCCCGGGCGTCCCGCGCCCGCAACGTCGGCCACACCTGCGGCGGCGGGGTAACGCCAGCGGCCCCGGTCATCTCCGACCTCCTCCACGATCCGGCTGCGACGGCGGCCCCCACCCTAGGACGCCACCGCAGGTCAGAAGGCCTCGCCGCGCCGAAGAGCTGACGGACCGTCAGGTGGCGGTGGCGGGTCGGCCGTCGAGCTGGTCGCGGATGCGGCGGGAGGGGCTGAAGACGTAGAGGTCGAGGATCGCGGGCATGTCGGCGAGGCCGGGGCCGCCGGCCTCGATCCAGGCGGTGATGTCGGCGGAGGCGTCCAGGTCGTTGACCAGGCCGAGCCACACCGGCCGCCCACCGGCCTTGCGGCCCTGCGCGGAGGGCTGGACGACGATGACGTTGCCGTGCTCGCACGCGTCCAGGCAGCCCACGGGCCGCACGGTCGCCGTCGTGGCGAGCGCGGCGCGCAGGCCGGTGAGCTGGGCGGCGTGGTCGATGCGGGGGATCTTCGGGGTGCCGCAGCAGCAGCCGCGGCAGACGGTGACGGTGCAGCGGGCCGCCGCCCCGGCGGCGGGGGCGGCTGCCTTCTCGCGGGAGCGGCGGCTCATCGCCGGCCCTCGGCGGCGGCGCGCTTCCAGGCCGCGTCGCGCAGCAGGCGCAGGCCGTTGAGGCCGACGACGACGGTGGAGCCCTCGTGGCCGAGCACGCCCAGCGGCAGGGGCAGGGTGGCGACCAGGTCCCAGACCACCAGGACGGTGATGAACACCGACGCGATCACGAGGTTCTGCACGACCAGGGAGCGGGCGCGGCGGGAGAGGGCGACGACGGCGGGGACGGTGGCGAGCTCGTCGCGCACGATCACGGCGTCGGCGGTCTCCAGGGCGAGGTCGGAGCCGGCCCGGCCCATGGCGATGCCGGTGTGGGCGGCGGCCAGGGCGGGGGCGTCGTTGACGCCGTCGCCGACCACCAGGACCTTGCGTCCGGCGGCCTCCAGTTCCTTGACGGCGGCGACCTTGTCCTGCGGGAGCAGCCCGGCGCGGACGTCGGCGATGCCGGCCTCCTCGGCCAGGCGCTTCGCGGCGCGCGGGTTGTCGCCGGTCAGCAGGACCGGGGCGGTGCCGGTGAGCGAGGCCAGCGCGCCGACGGTGGCGGCGGCGTCGGGGCGCAGGCGGTCGGCGATGCCCAGGACGCCCACCGGGACGCCGTCGGCCTCGACGACGACGGCGGTGCGGCCAGCCTCCTCCAGCTCGGCGGCCACGGCCACGGCCACGGCCACGGCGGCGGCGCGGGCGGCGGCGGCGGGGTCTGCGGCGGGGTCTGCGGCCGGGTCGGCGGAGCCGAGGAGGCGGGCGGGAGCGCCGACGGCCACCGTGCGGCCGTCGACGGTGGCGCGGACGCCGACGCCGGGGGTGGAGGCGAACTCCTCCGGGACGGCGAGGGGGAGGCGGCGGATGCGGGCGGCGTCCACGACGGCGCGGGCGAGCGGGTGCTCACTGGGGTGCTCGGCCGAGGCGGCCAGCACCAGCAACCGTTCCTCCGTCACCCCGGCGCCGGCCAGCGGGCGGACGTCGGTGACGCGCGGGGTGCCCTCGGTGAGGGTGCCGGTCTTGTCGAGGGCGACGGCGTCGACCTGCCCGAGGCGCTCCATGACGACGGCGGACTTCACCAGCACGCCGTGCCGACCGGAGTTGGCGATCGCGGACAGCAGCGGCGGCATGGTGGCCAGGACCACCGCGCACGGCGAGGCGACGATCATGAAGGTCATCGCGCGCAGCAGCGAGTCGGTGAAGGCGGCCCCGATCAGCAGCGGGACCGCGAACACCAGCAGGGTGGCGGCGACCATGCCCAGCGAGTACCGCTGTTCGACCTTCTCGATGAACAGCTGGGTGGGGGCCTTGGTCCCGGAGGCCTCCTCGACCATCTTCACGATCCGGGCGATCACCGAGTCCGAGGCGTCCCGCTCGACCTTCACCCGCAGCGCGCCGGTGCCGTTCAGCGTGCCGGCGAACACCTCGTCGCCCACGTGCTTGGCCACCGGCAGCGGCTCGCCGGTGATGGTCGCCTGGTCGACGTCGCTCGCGCCGTCCAGGACCCGCCCGTCCGCGCCGATCCGCTCGCCCGGGCGCACCAGCACGGTGTCGCCGACGGCCAGCTCCTCCAGCGGGACGCTCTCCTCGCCGCCGTCGTCCAGCAGCCGTGTCGCCGTGGCCGGGGCGAGGTCGAGCAGGCCGCGCACCGAGTCGGCGGTGCGCGCGGTGGCGATCGCCTCCAGTGCGCCGGAGGTGGCGAAGATGACGATCAGCAGCGCGCCGTCCATCACCTGCCCGACCGCCGCCGCACCCAGCGCCGCCACGATCATCAGCAGGTCGACGTCGAGCGTCTTCTCGCGCAGCGCCTGCAGCCCCGCCCACCCGGGCTCCCACCCGCCGGTGGCGTAGGCGAGCGCGAACAACGGGCCCCAGGTCCAGGCCGGGGCGCCGGCCGGCTGCAACGGCAGCGCCGCCAGGAACAGCACCAGCGACGCCGCGGCCCACCGGACCTCCGGCAACGCGAAGACCCGGGTGCGCCGCCGGGGCGCCGCGTCGGCAGTCGCGGGCGCCCGGACAGGGCGCTCGATCAGGGTGGAGGAAGGCATGGCGGACGGGACCCCTTCACGCAGGCCGTGGGGCGGTACGACGATGCTTCCGACAATACAGGAACGCATGAACACTCCTTCATGCGTGATCTGTAGTATTGCCCCATGGGTCATGGAGCCGCCCCCGCCGAGAACGCCGTCCCGCGTGCACGCCTGGACGCCGACAACGCCGCCCGCGTGGCCACCACCCTCCAGGCCCTGGCCACGCCGTCGCGCCTGCTGATCCTCGCCCGCCTGCGCGAAGGGCCCTGCGCGGCCACCGAACTCGCCCACGCCGTCGGTATGGAACAGTCCGCCTGCTCCCACCAGCTGCGGCTGCTGCGCAACCTCGGCCTGGTCGTCGGTACCCGTAAGGGCCGCTCGGTGGTCTACGCGCTGTACGACAACCACGTCGCCGAACTGCTCGACCAGGCCGTCTACCACACCGAGCACCTGCGGCTCGGGCTCAGCGACGCCGACGGAGAGCCGGTCCAGGACGCCGCACGATGACGTCGGCCTTCGCCACCGGCCGGCCGTTTCCGGTTGCCGTTGCGGGCGGCGTCTGAACCGTCAGTGCGAGACGGCCAGTTGGGCGGCGTGGTGCTTGGGGGCGTCGATCTCGTCGAGAAGGGCGGCGGCGAGGTCGGGGTGGGAGATGCGGCCGGTGCCGGTGACGGCGCCGACGGCGGTGACGTAGCGGCCGGTGGTCGGGGCGTCGGCGGTGAGGTCCATGGGCGGGACCACCATCAGCCAGTCGAGGGGGGCGGCCTCGGCGGTGAGCAGGTCGAACTCGGCGACGTGGCCCTGGGCGAACGTCCGGTACTGCTCGGGGAATTCGGGGTCGTCCATGAGGCGGACGCCGGGCGCGGTCTCCAGCGTGGTGGCGATGCCCAGCACCAGCAGGCGGCCGACCCCGGCGGCGTTCAGGCCGGTGACCAGGGCCCGCGCGGCGGCGGTGAAGTACGTCTCGGACGGGACGTCCAGGCGCACCGAGGCGTTGATCGCGGCGTCGTGGCCGGCCGCGACCCGGGCGACGGCGTCCGCGTCGGTGGCGTCGCCGGACACCACCGTCACGCCCGAAATCCCGTCCAGCTCCGGGTACTTGGCTGGGTCCCGGACCACCGCCGTGACGCGGTGCCCGCGGCCGACCGCCTCCGCGACCGCCGCCCGGCCGACCCGTCCGCCCGCGCCGAAAATCACGATCCTGCTCATGGCTCCTCCTCGGTGCCCCGCTGCTTTCCGTGTCGTCGCCGACGGTAGGGCGGGCACCCCCGGTTACTGCAACGGAACCGGGGACGAGGTGCGGTTATCGTCGTACGCATGGCCACCTTTGACGAAGCCGGCGTGTTCGACCTCCGGGAGTGCGCGGACCGTCCACCGCTGAGGGTCGGCGACAAGTGGTCCGGCGCGGTGCTGCGCTGCCTGGAGGACGGGCCGCACCGGTTCACCGCACTCAAGGCCCGGCTGCGCGGCGTCAACGCGAAGGTGCTCACCGAGACCCTGCGCGCGATGGAACGCGACCGCTGGCTGACCCGCACCGACCACGGCGGCAACCCGCCGCACGTCGAGTACGCCCTGACCGGGACCGGCCGTTCGCTGATCGGCGTCCTGGACACCGCCTGCGCCTGGGCCCGCGAGCACCAGGCGAATTGACGGGACGTCAGGGCAGTCGCCGGTACACCTGGCGCGAGCCGCCCTCCGGCCCCGGCTCGGCGGCCTCGGCGGGGAGGAACCCGAGCCGCTCGTAGAACACCCGCGCGCCACTGACCACCGCCCCCGGGTGGTCCGCGCCGAATGTCACCACCTCGACGGTCTCCACCCCGTCCGCGCAGCGCGCCAACGCCTCCGCCACCAGCGCCCGCCCGACCCCCAGCCCCCGGACGTCCTCGTCCACCACCAGCCAGTGCAGGTGGCACACCGGCGGCCGCCGCCCGACCAGCAGCCCGCCCACCACCCGCTCCCCGGCCACGGCCACCAGGGCCGTCCCGCGCGCCAGTTGACGCGCCACCGCCTCGTGGAACCCGGGATCGTCCACCATCGCCCCGAACCACTGCTCCACCTGCCCGGCCAACCGCACCAACGCGCCGGCGTCCCCGCCCCGACCGGTGCGCACCCGTACGTCCATCGGTTCCCCTTCGGCCGAGGCGTCGACATCCGGGCAGGCGAGGGCCTGGTCGATCAGGGCGCGGCGGGCTTCGTCCTCGAGGATCGCCTCGTAGCCGGGTTTGCCGGACAGGCGGAGGCCGGAGCGGCGGGCCGCCAGCAGGGCGGAACGGATCGCCGGGTTCATGGCGCCGATGCGGATCACCGTGCGGAGGGCCAGGTCGAACAGGTAGTAGTTGGGTTCGGCGCCGGTGATCGGGAGGATGTACTCCGTCACGGCGGCCACACTCGGTCCGGGCCGGCCGGTGAGTTCCCAGAGGGCGGCTGCGGCGTCGATGCGGAGGCTGTAGTCGGTGGTGGCCACGAGACGGCGGAGCTGGTCGGCGGATCGGTGGATCGTCGGGCCGGGTTCGGCGATCCATTCGAGCCGGCGTCGGTGCTCGTCGTCCGGCAGGCGGAGGCCGCGGACGAGTGGTGCGGCGGCCGGGCCGATCGCCTCCAGGACGTTCATCGCGTGGTGTGCCGTGAAGGAGTCGTGGAGCAGCGGCAGCACGTCCGGTGCGGCCGGCGCGGCGTCCGGGCCCCAGGCCGCCAGGGCATCGAGGAGACCGCGGGCTGCGCCGCGCGGGTCCGACCGGCGGAGCGCTTCGCGCAGTTCGGGCAGCAGGACCTCCGCGTGTGCCCGGAGCGGGGCGAGCACGTGGACGATCTCCGGGCGGCGTGGCCCGGAGAGGTCGTTCGTCTGCGCCCAGTCCTCCTCCTTCTGCCGGCGCAACCGCTCGGCCAGTCCCGGGAGCCCGCGCGGGTCGCCGATCCGAAGCAGCGCCCAGCGGGCGAGCTCGCCGACCGTTCCGTTCAGATACGGGTCCGCGCCGTCGTCGTCCAGCAGCGCGGCCAGGCGGTCGGCGTAGGGGGCGGCGGCGGGGCCGAGGCCGGCGAGGAGATTGGCGGCGCGCTGACGGACGGCGGGGGAAGGGTGGTCGAGCAGCGGGCCGACGGCCGGCAGCAGTGCGGGGTCTGTGGCGTGCCGCCGGGTGAGCGTGGACCAGGCGAGGTCCAACGCCGTTCGGCACAGGGGGGTGTCGCCGCTCTGCTCGGCAGCGGTCAACAGGCGTAGCGGGAAAGCGATTTCCAGGTCGGGGCGCTGCATCGACCTCCAGAACACCCAGAACACCCGCTCGATCAGGTGCTCGCGCCCGCACGCCTCGTCGATGCCCGGGAGGTACCAGATGTCGGCGAAGCGCGGGCGCAGTGCCGGATCGGTCAGGACGGTGATCAGGCGTTCGAAGTGCCGGGCCGGCAGATCGCGGTCGGTGGAGGCGAGCACAGCCGCGACGTACAGCGCCGGGTCGTCGCCGGCCAGGGCATCCGCCACGACAGCGGCGGCCTCGACGTCCTCGTCCTCGTGCCACTGGTTCAGCAACTCGAACCGCACCGACCGGTCGGTCTCGTCCCGCCAGCGCTCCAGCAGTGCCCCGGCCGTGTGCGCCAGCGGGGCCGCCGCGCGCCGGACCGCCGGGTCCGGGTCGGTGAGCAGCGACAGCACGGCCGGCCGGTTCTGCGCCAGGAGACCGGGCAACTCCAGCAGGTCGACCAGGATGCCGATCAAGGTGAGGCGGGCGCCCATCGCCGGGTCGGACGCCAGGGCGAGCAGGAACGGCACGGCGACCGGAGTGGCGGAAGGAGGTTGCTGCGACTCCCGGGGAAACAGGCAGTACAGCGGCCTGCAGTCCTCGTCCGTCGCGGCTGCCCCCGCCAGTGCCAGGCGGCGCAGGGTGTCCGCCACGGTTTCGGCGGGTGCATCCCCGGTGGTCAATTCTCCCCACGCCACGGCGTCCAGTGCGTCCGGCGACAGCCCCATCCTCGTCCTTCCGTTCGGGTCGGCCGTCATTGTGCCGGTGTGCCGGGGGCCGTGTCGTGGGGATATCGCGCTGTTACGCGCCGACGTATTCGGCGAGGTGGCGGCCGGTGAGGGTGGCGGGGTCGGTGATCAGGGCGGTGGGGGTGCCCTCGAAGACGATGCGGCCGCCGTCGTGGCCGGCGCCGGGGCCGAGGTCGATGATCCAGTCGGCGTGGGCCATGACGGCCTGGTGGTGTTCGACCACGATGACGGACTTGCCGGAGTCGACCAACCGGTCGAGCAGGCCGAGGAGTTGCTCGACGTCGGCGAGGTGCAGGCCGGCGGTGGGTTCGTCGAGGACGTAGATGCCGCCCTTCTCGGCCATCTGCGCGGCCAGCTTCAGGCGTTGGCGTTCGCCGCCGGAGAGGGTGGTGAGCGGCTGGCCGAGGGTGAGGTAGCCGAGGCCGACGTCGGTCAGGCGGGTCAGGACGGTGTGCGCGGCGGGGGTGCGGGCCTCGCCGGTGGAGAAGAAGGACTCGGCCTCGTCGGCCGACATGGCGAGCACCTCGGCGATGTTCCGGCCGCCGAGGCGGTACTCCAGCACCGCGGCCTGGAAGCGCCTGCCCTCGCACTCCTCGCAGACCGTCGCCACCCCGGCCATCATCGCCAGGTCGGTGTACACCACCCCGGCGCCGTTGCAGGTCGGGCACGCGCCTTCGGAGTTGGCGCTGAACAGGGCCGGCTTCACCCCGTTCGCCTTGGCGAAGGCCTTGCGGATCGGCTCCAGCAGCCCCGAGTACGTCGCCGGGTTCGACCGCCGCGAACCCCGGATCGGGCTCTGGTCGATCGCCACCACGCCCTCCGGCGCGCCGCCCTTCAGCGCCGCGCCGCTGACCAGCGAGCCGTGCACCAGCGAACTCTTCCCCGAGCCCGCGACGCCGGTGACCACCGTCAGCACGCCCAGCGGCACGTCCACGTCCACCTCGCGCAGGTTGTGCGCACTCGCCCCGCGGATCTCCAACACCCCGGTGGGCGTGCGGACTTCCGGCTTCAGCGCGGCCCGGTCGTCGAAGTGCCGGCCGGTGATGGTGCCGCTGGCGCGCAGCGCGTCCACGCTGCCCTCGAAGCAGACCGTGCCGCCCGCCGAACCCGCGCCCGGGCCGAGGTCGACCACATGGTCGGCGATCGCGATGGTCTCCGGCTTGTGCTCCACCACCAGCACCGTGTTGCCCTTGTCGCGCAGCCGCAGCAGCAGGTCGTTCATCCGCCGGATGTCGTGCGGGTGCAGGCCGGTGGTCGGCTCGTCGAAGACGTACGTGACGTCGGTCAGCGAGGACCCCAGCTGCCGGATCATCTTCACCCGCTGCGCCTCGCCGCCCGAGAGGGTGCCGGCCGGGCGGTCCAGGGAGAGGTAGCCGAGGCCGATCTCGGAGAACGAGTCCAGCACCTGCCGCAGCGAGGCCATCAGCGGGCCGACCGAAGGCTCGTCCAACTCCCTTACCCAGTCGGCGAGATCACTGATCTGCAGGGCGCAGACGTCGGCGATCGAGCGGCCCTTGATCTTCGAGGAGCGGGCGGCGGTGCTCAGCCGGGTGCCCTCGCACTCCGGGCAGGCAGTGAAGGTGACGGCCCGGTCCACGAAGGCCCGGATGTGCGGCTGGAGGGCGGCCCGGTCCTTGGAGAGCATCGACTTCTGGAGCCGCAGCACCAGGCCCTCGTAGGTCATGTTGATGCCCGCGATCTTCATCCTGGTCGGCTCCAGGTGCAGGAAGGCGTGCCGCTCCTTCTCGGTGTACTCGCGGATCGGCTTGTCCGGGTCGATCAGGCCCGACTCGGTGTACAGCCGGTAGTTCCAGCCGCCCGGCTTGTACCCGGGGACGGTCAGCGCGCCCTCGTTCAGCGACTTGGCGTCGTCGTACAGCTGCCCGAGATCGATGTCGGTGACGCTGCCCCGCCCCTCGCAGCGCGGACACATCCCGCCGGCCCGCGAGTACGTCCGCTTCTCGGTCTTCGAACCCTCGCCGCGCTCCACCGTGATCGCCCCCGCGCCGTGCACCGTCGGCACGTTGAAGGAGAACGCGGGCGGCGGGCCGATGAACGGGTCGCCGAGCCGGCTGAACAGGATCCGCAGCATCGCGTTGGCGTCCGTCGCGGTGCCGACGGTGGAACGCGGGTCGGCGCCCATCCGCTGCTGGTCCACGATGATCGCCGTGGTCAGGCCGTCCAGCACGTCCACCTCGGGGCGGGACAGCGTCGGCATGAACCCCTGGACGAAGGCGCTGTACGTCTCGTTGATCAGCCGCTGCGACTCCGCCGCGACCGTGCCGAACACCAGCGAACTCTTCCCCGAGCCGGACACTCCGGTGAACACCGTCAGCCTGCGCTTGGGCAGTTCGACGCTGACGTCCTTCAGGTTGTTCACCCGCGCCCCGTGCACCCGGATCAGGTCGTGACTGTCCGCCAGGTGCTTCCCGTCCGCCTGCCCGCTCGCCTGCCCGCTCGTCCGCCCACTCGCCCGCCCACTCGTCCGCTCGGCGCCGCTCATCGCTCCTCGTCCCTCCGTCCGGCGGCGCCCGTGGCGACACCGCCGCCCCGATCCAACCACCCCGCCAGACCCGAAACCGGCAGGGTGCTACGGCTCGCCCCTTTCAAGCGCAGGTAAAGTGACGGGCCGGAACCACGGGAGGGCACCGATGCGGGTACGGGCACGGACGCGAATACGGATGCCGTGGGCGGCCCGGACAGCCGGTGCCGCACTCGCCGCCCTGCTGCTGCTCCTGCTCGGCACCGTCACCGTCACCGTCACCGGAGCCACCCTCGCCGCCGCCGACCCGGCCCCCGTACCGAGTGCCGCACCGGGCGCCGCCGCCGACAGCCGGACGCGGATCGACCGGCTGGCCGACGAACTGCGCAAGAACCCGGTGTACGTCTCCGCCGCCCGGCCGCGCGAACTGCCGCGCTCGCTCACCCCGCGGATCGCCGAACTCGCCCGGCGCACCGGCGTCCCCACCTACGTGCTGGCGGTGCCCGAGACCAAGGAGCCCGAACTGCTCGCCCTGGTCCACGACCGGCTCGGCGAGAACGGCCTGTACGTACTGATCAACGAGTACGGCTTCGTCAACGCCTCCGCGTTCGGCTTCGACCTCCCCACGGCGGACGCCGCCCGGGTCGCGTTGTACGACACCCCGTACGGGGCCGGCCCGCTCGCCGGGTTCGAGAAGTTCGTCGACGCCGTGGCCCTCGGCAACGAGAAGGCCGCCGCCAAGGCCGAGGAACTGGCCGCCCGCTACCGCGACATGGACCGGCCCACCCAGTACATCGGGGCCACCGACCGGCAGAACCAGAACCTGGTCCTCGGCATCGCCGTGGTGCTGCTCCCCGGCCTGGTGCTCGCCCTCGGCTTCCGCCTCTCCCGCCGCTACGACACGCCGTACACCACCCCGGAGCCGAAGGGCGCCGGGCCGCGGAAGACCGACCTCGCCAAGCCCGGGAAGGCCGACCGCGCAAAACCTGCGGCTGCAAAACCCGCGGCCGCGAAGGACGCAGCTGCCGTCCGGGCCCGCCGCCACCGCGGCGTGCTGACGGGCGCCCTGCTGGCGGCGGCCGCCGTCGTGGCCGGCGTGGTGCTCGCCGCGCCCGCCGTCTACCCGCAGACCCAGGACAGCCCGAACCTGACCGTCACCCAGGCCGACCTGGACGCCCGGGTGGACGAGGTCGTCGCCGGGCTCGCCGCCGGGCCGATCTACCAGGACCCGTCCACGCCCGACGCGCTGCCCGCCGCCGACCTGCCCGCCCTCCGGCAGCGGATCGCCGAACTCGCCCCCAAGGGCCCCGTCCACGTGGTGGTCACCGCGTCCACCAGCGCCGACGAGACCGCCCACGACGACCGGCTGCTGCTCTCGCTGATCCGCGCCCGCACCGGGCGGAACGGCGTCTACATCCTGGTCGACCCGACGCTCGGCGGCTTCGAACTGCGCAGCTTCGGCACCGACCGCGACACCGAAAGCCGCTTCGCCCGACTGGACCCGAACATCCGCTACCCGTACGGGTCGTCCGCGGACCTGAGGACGGTGCCGCGCCTCCACCAGGTGCTGGACGCCGTCGCCGCCGCCGAGCCGCGCCCCGGTGACGACCCCGTCCCCACCGAGATCACCCTGCCGCCGCTGCGCGACAACCGGCTGCCACCGCTGTTCAGCGGCGACTTCGGGGGCGGCCTGGTGCTCGGCGCCCTGCTGCTCGGCGCGGTGCTGCTGCTCGCCCGGGCCGCCGTCGCGGTCGTCCGCGCCCTGCTCCGCCGCCGGGCCCGGGCCGCCGACCCGACCGCCGCCGCGTCCTCGGCGCCCCCGCTCAGGGCCCGGCACAGCAGCCCCAGGCCGACCCTGCGACAGCTGCGCAGCTGGGCCGAGGAGGACGTCCGCGCCCTCGCCGCCCAGCTCGCCGCCGCCGCACCGGACGCACCCGGCCGGGCCCGCGCCTGGGACTGCCTGGACGCCGCGCAACTGCTCGCCGACGACACCGGTGACACCACCAGCGCCACCGGCGCCACCGGTGCCACGGACGGCGCGGACGGGGTCGGCCGGACGGCCGCCGTCGTGGTGCTCGCCCAGGGCGGGCTGGCCGCGCTGCGCGGCAACCTCCCGCTGACCGTCTGCCGACTCAACCCGCTGCACGGCGAGGCCACCGGCGGCCGGGTGCCGACCTGGTTCGCCCGCCTCGGCATCGGCCCGAACTCCGCGCAGCTCTGCCCCGGCTGCCGGGACGCCGTCCGAGACGCCGGCGCCCACCGCCGCGACGCCGATCCCGCCGTCCGCCGGCGCGTCGTCGACGACCGGACGCTGCGCCTGCCCGCGCCGAACGGCCGCACCGGGCATACCGGGCACACCGTCTGGGACCAGGCCGGGCCGATCCTGCCCGCCGCCCGCGAAGGCCTCGATCAGCTCGTCCTCAGGGCCAGGGAGTCCGCCAGTGTCCAGTGACCGCCCGACCGTCCGACGCCAGACCGTCCGACGCCCGTACGCCGCCGCCCTGTCGGCCGCCCTGCTGCTCGGCATGGTGCTGCTGCTCGGCACCGGCGGCCCGGCCCGCGCCGACAGCACCCCGGCCGGCGGGTCGGTCACCACTGTCGTGGACGCGCTGCGCACCGGCCCGATCTACGTCGATCCGGCGTTCGCCGCCGCCGTCACCGCCGCCCAGCAGAAGGAGATCGCCGACCGGATCGCCGCGACCGGCCTGCCGATCAAGGTGGTGCTGGTGCCGCTGACCAAGGGCGACGCGTTCGACGGCGACCCCAAGTCGCTGGCCGCCGTGGTCAACGAACGCCTCGGCCTGCCGCAGCTGATCCTGCTCACCAACGACACCTACGGCACCTGGCTGATCGGCACCGAATGGCCGACCGACACCCACCAGGTCCGCGACTCCGCCAACGCCGTCGCCATGGTCAAGGAACTGAAGGACGCCGGCCTGGCCGCCCGGGTCGGCCGGGCCGTCGAGCTGATCGGCACCGGAAAGGGCACCGAGGTCTACCAGGCCGAGAGCGAGCGACTGGACCGCGAGTATGCGGCCCGCCCGCACACCCCCGAGCCCAACTCGCCTTCCTTCGGCGGTAGTTCCCACACCCCGACGGTCGTTGCGGTGGCGGTGGTGGTGGTCGTCCTCGCCGGCGGCCTCCTCCTGGTGCGCCGCCGCCGCTCGTCCCGCCGGGACGCCGCGTTCGCCCTCCCGGCCGTGGTGTTCGCCGCCGACCGGGCCGCCGACGAGGCCGGGCTGCGCCGCCGGGCCGCCGCCGAGGTGCTCGCCCTCGGCGAGGCCGTGAACGGCGCCGACGGCACCACCACCCCCGGCCTGGCCCGCGCCCTGGACGCCTACGACGCGGCCGGCCGGGTGCTGGACGGCGCGACCGACCTCGCCGACCTGGCGGGCGTGCTCGCGCTCGCCGCCGAAGGCCGCGCCGCGCTCGCCACCGGACCGGCGCTGCCGCTCTGCTTCTTCGACCCCCGCCACGGCACCGCCGGCGCCCGCACCAGCTGGCGGCCGCTCGGCCGCCGCGACCGCGTCGACGTCGCCGCCTGCCCGGACTGCCTCCGGGCGCTGCGCGCCCGCCGCGCCCCCGAGGCCCTCGCCGTCCGCGAACAGGGCCGCACCGTCCCGTACTTCGAAGTCCCCGCCGAGCGCAGCCTGTGGGCCGCCACCGGCTACGGCTCGCTGCTGTCCGGCCCCGACGACACCCTCGCCGCCCGGGTCGGCACCGGCCAGTTCAGCCGCGCCCGCCACCGATCGGCCGATCCCACGGACTGACCGCCGCACAGGCCTCGGCCGGCACCTCAGCCACCACGTCGGCCTGCACCCCGGCCACCACGTCGGCCTGCACCCCGCCCGCCGCCAGCCGCTCGCGCAGCCAGGTGACCTCGGGCAGCGTCCCGGCCAGGCCCTCGCCGGCCAACTGCCCGGCCAGCACGCAGGCTCGGGACAGCGTCACGTCCCACGCCCCGCGTACGGTCTTCAGCACCGCGACCCGTCCTGCCGCCGGATCGGCCAGCCGCAGCCGGGCCGTCCCGTGCCGGGCGATCAGTCGGTCGCGCACCCAGTCGGGCGTCTCGTCGACGCCGAACCCCAGGCACGCCGACGCCCCGCAGGCCGGGCAGTGGAACTCCGAGTCCCAGTGGAGCCGTCCGTCCCGCAGCTTCTGCCCGACGTCCTGCCTCGCCTCGGCGCCGCAGTCGTCGCACACCACCGTGAACGTCACGCCCCACGCGGCCACTTCGCCCACCCCTTCCGGTCGATGGTCATATTGTCCTCACGACAAAGGACAGTGAACGAAGGGTAGGTCCATGGATCTCACCGGACGCACCATGGTCATCACCGGCGCGGGCCGCGGCACCGGCCGCGCGCTCGCGATCCGGGCCGGGCGGCTGGGGGCGCGGGTACTGGTGTCGGCGCGCGGGCTGGACGCGGCCCGGCGGACGGCCGAGGAGATCACCGCCGACAGCGGGGCCGCGGCGGAGGGCCTGGCCTGCAACATCTCCGACCCCGCGTCCGTCCGGGCGTTCGCCGCCGAGGTCGCCGCCCGCACCGACCGGGTCGACGTGCTCGTCAACAACGGCGCCCGCTACCTGCACGGCGCCGACCTGCTGGACGCCGACGACGAGGCGATCGCCGACACCATCGCCTCCGGCGGCACCGGCACCGTCCTGGTCACCCGTCACCTGCTGCCGCTGCTGCGCGCCTCGGTCGCCGCCGACGTGGTCAACCTGGTCTCCTCGGTCGGCGAACTGCGCAACCACCGCTCCGCCTCGCACCCCGCCTACTACGCGGCGAAGGCCGCCCAGTCCGGCTTCTCCGACGTGCTCTCCGCCCGGCTGCGCCCCGAGGGCATCCGGGTGATCGCGCTCTACCCGCCGGACTTCGACGACGGCGACCCGCTCGCCCCCGAGTGGGACGCCGCCTCCCGCACCGCAGACGACGTGCTCACCGCCCAGTCCGTCACCGACTGCGTGCTGTTCGCGATCGGTCAGCCCCGGGACTGCTTCATCCGCAGCTTCTACTTCGAACAGCGGTAGCGCACAAGGGAGTTCAATCCTCGACGAACTCGACGAGCTGCATCATGCCGAGCTCCTCGTGGTGCAGTTGGTGGCAGTGTGCGAGGGCGCGGCCGGTGAAGTCCTGGTACTTGACCAGGAAGGTGACGGACCCGCCGGGCGTGCCGCCGGCCAGGCCGACGGTGTCGTGCCAGACCGGCGGGTCCAGCCGTTGGCCGTTGCGGTGGGTGACGAGGAACTGGTTGGTGTGCAGGTGGAAGGGGTGGCCGTGCGAGGGCACGGTCTCGTCCGTGCGCACCGTCCACCGCTCGACCGTGCCCAGGCGCAGCCGGTGGTTGACGTACTCGGGGTCGAAGCGGCCGTAGGCGGGGTCGTGGACGAGGTCGCCGCCGGGGTCGGCTGCGGGCGTGGCGTGGCTGCCCAGCATTCGGAAGGCGTTGGGGAACGCCCCGTCGAAGGCCTGCGGGTCGACGTGGAGGACCACCTCGCGGTCCGCGTCGGGGTTGGCGATGTCCCGCTCGTCGAGGAGCGGCCGGCCCGGCGGCAGCGCGGACGGCAGTCGCATCGGCGGGTCGACGGACTCCTCCGAGACCTCCACCGTCATCAGCGGACCGCTCACCCCCTCCGCCCGCAGCTCGTACCGGCCCGGCGTCTCGCCCCGCACCAGCAGGTCGGCGCGGTTGCCCATGGCCAGCTGCACCGTCGTCACGGCGACCGGCGCGGCGAAACCGATGCCGTCCTGGGCGATCTGATGCATCGTCAATTTGGCGTCTTCGGAAGCCACTTGCAGGCGCAGCGCGGTGAAGGCGGTTGCGGCGACCAGTCGCCAGCGCTGGACCTCGCCCCGGCGCAGTCCGATCGTGGGGTTGACGGCGCCGTTGACGGTGAAGACGGACAGGACGTCGGTCACCCAGGCGCCCGAGGTGAAGGCGGGGATCCTGCCGTCCTCGATCTTCAACTCGTTGATGCAGACCACGACATCGGCGGCGGCCTTGATCTCCGGCACCTCGTCGACGTCGCCCTCGACGATGATCACCCCGGCCATTCCGCCGACGATCTGCTCGGCGGTGGACCCGTGCAGGTGCGGGTGGTACCAGTACGTCCCCGCCGGGTGGTCGGCCGGGATCGGGATGGCCGTCCGGTAGCAGGGCTCCGCGACGCCGGCGGCCACGTCCTCCGCGCTGCGCGGCGCGAACTCGCGCTGGACGTTGTCGGCGTACCCGGACGGCGGGACGTGCATCCCGTGGGTGTGCACGTTGAAGCTGTTGGCGTGGTGCGGCGTGTTGTGGTCGCCGTGGAAGGGTTCGTTCGGCGGCAGCCCGTTGACGTGCGTCAATCGCAGGGTGTCTCCGGCGCGCACCCGCAGCGTCGGCCCCGGGATCGCCCCGTTGTAGGCGCGCGTGGTGACCTGCCCGTATCCCGGCACGTCGACGTCCGCGAACCGTACGTCCAGGGTCTGTTCGACGCACGGCCCCGTCTCGGCGGCGGCCGTCCGCACCCCCGAGACCGCAGGCTGCGGAAACCGTGCCGTCGCCGTCGCCGTCGCCGTCGCCGTCGCCGTCGCCGCCGCTGCGCGCCGCCCGGCCGGCATCCCGTCGGAGGCCACCGCGAGACCGGCAATGCCTTTGAGGACCAGGCGGCGACTGATCCGACCACTCTCTCCCATGACCGGGCAATCTAGACCAAACGGACAAAACCGCCTCGGCGGCGCACCGTTCGCCCAGGCGCTCTTTCCGCCGGAGGTCAGGCCCGTCGGCGGTGGATCAGCTGCCGGTGCGACTCCTGCAGGCCCTCGGGGAGGTCGTCCGGCGCGAACCACCCGGCCTCCAGGATTTCGAACGGCGCGACCTCGATCCGCCCGTCGACGTACAGCGCCTCGTAGGCGACCTCGATGCGCAGCTTGAACCCGCTCTTCAGGAAGGCCAGTTCGCCCGTCTTCACGGTGAGCCCGGTCTCCTCGCGGACCTCGCGCACCACCGTGTCCTCGAAGCGCTCGCCCTTGTTCGCGTACCCGCTCGGCAGGCCCCACTGCCGGCCCTCCGGCCACATCCGGTGCTTCAGCAGCAGCACCCGGCCCCGGTCGTCGCGGACGATGCCGGTGACCCCGACCATGAACGTCGAGTGCCACAGCCACAGGACGCGCCACTGCAACGGGCCCCGGATCGCGCGCCAGAGCTTCACAGTGAGCCTCTTCATGGATGCGCCCCTCTTCTCGCCGGCCGGCCGCCGCACGCGGTCCGCGCGGTCGGCCCACCCTCCTGCACCGCGGTCCCGCGGCGCCAGTTCCGGTGGCGAGGTCCTGCCGGTAATCGTACGAGTGTTCGAACGGGGCGTACGCTGGGCGGCATGACGTACCAGCTGCAGGGATCGCTGTTCGACGCCGACGGCCCGGAGGCGGAACCCGCACTCGGGCCGCTGGACGGGATCGAACGCACGGTGCTCGGCGGCGGGGCGTGGATCGACGTGCTGCCCGGGTGGCTGAGCGGGGCGGACGCGCTGTTCGAACGGCTGGCGGGCGGGGTGCCGTGGCAGGCCGAGCGGCGGGAGATGTACGAGCGGGTGGTGGCCGTGCCGCGGCTGTTGGCGTACTACCGCGAGGACGCCGAGCTGCCCGACCCCGTGCTGGCCGAGGCCCGGGACGCACTCGGCGCCCACTACCGGACGGAGCTGGGGGAGCCGTTCGCCACCGCCGGGCTCTGCCTGTACCGCGACGGCCGGGACAGCGTCGCCTGGCACGGCGACCGGATCGGGCGCGGCGACCGGGAGGACACCATGGTCGCGATCCTCTCGGTCGGCCAGGCCCGGCCGCTGCTGCTGCGCCCCCGGGGCGGCGGCGGGCCGACGGTGCGGCGCTCGCTCGGGCACGGCGACCTGCTGGTGATGGGGGGCTCGTGCCAGCGCACGTGGGAGCACGCGATTCCGAAGAGCGCCGGTGCGGTCGGCCCGCGGATCAGCGTCCAGTTCCGGCCGCGCGGCGTCCGCTGAGCCGTCGGCCGATCGGGTCCGAACTTTGGCTCTTTATCGCGCAGCCCGCGGCAGTTGCCGTCGTGGATACTGCCGGTCATGAACGGACGACCGGCAGTTACCAGGCTCCTCGCCACGCTCGCCGCCTGCACGGCCGGCGCCTCCCTGATGGTGGGCGTCCAGGCCGCCCCCGCGTCCGCGGAGGTCTTCTGCGGCACCCACTCCGTCGACGGTGCGATCTGGACCGAGTACACCCAGGCTCCCGGCGTGCGGGACGCCCTCGGCTGCCCCACCAGCGACGAACTCGGCCTCCCCGACGGAGTCGGCCGCCGGCAGGTCTTCGACCACGGATCGATCTACTGGAGCCCGAACACCGGGGCGCACGCCGTGTGGGGCCTCATCGGCCAGGAGTGGGCCCAACACGGCTGGGAGGGCGGCTACATGGGGTACCCGCTCACCGACGAACTGAAGAACCCCGACGGGATCGGCGTCCGCCAGCAGTTCCAGAACGCCACGGTCTACTGGTCGCCCGGCACCGGGGCGCACGCCGTGCACGGCAACATCGGCTGGTGGTGGGGCCAGTACGGCTACGAGAGGGGGACGTACGGCTACCCCACGAGCGACGAGTACGACGCCGGACACGTCGGCGGGAACGTCGACGACAACAACGGCGTGCGCCAGGACTTCCAGAACGGCAAGTACCTGCTGTGGAGCGGCGGGCAGCAGGACGCCTTCGAGTCCTGCCAGAGCGCGTGCATCGGCTACGGCGGCATCACCAACAGCAAGTGGGTGGTCAAGACCGAGGTCTACATCAACTGGAACGACAGCCGCTTCACGTCCGTCCACGTCACCCCCACGGACGCCGCGTTCAAGTCCCCGCTGGGAGGCGACGACGCCGCCGGCAACGTGGACGAGGACTGGCGACAGGTGTGGTCCAACACCCGGATGTTCCCCGGCGCCACCCCGACCGAGCAGAACTCGACCTACCAGCAGCTGCTCTGCCATGCGGACTTCTCCTACCCCAACCCCAAGGGCGGCCACCTCGGCGGCCCGACCTGGGACCTGGAGACCTGGCGTCCCCAACTCACCGGCAGCAACGACGCGATCCTCAAGAAGATGCTCGCCTCCGGGTGCAACTGGGACACCGACTCGTAGCCGCGCGAGGGTCCCGGACCGGGCCGTGGAGGCGGGTTCCGGGGCCCCCGGCGGCGGGCCTGCTACGGGAGGCGGTCCAGGAGCCAGGTGGCGAGTTCCTCGGTGATCTCGGCGTGGCCGGTGTTCTGCGAGGAGTACACGAAGTCGTCCACCGCCACGGCGTCGGGGGCGAGCCGGTCGACGGGGGCGTAGAGGTCCCGGTCCGTGCCGAGGTCCAGACCGGTCGCCGCCACCGCGCTGATCGTGGGCACGAAGCAGACGGACGCGGCGGCGGGCTCGATCCCGACGGCGCCGGTGGCCCCGAGGCTGTCGCCCGCGACGCCGAAGGTGCCGAGCGTGCCGCCGGGCGCGCCGTCCAACTCGGGGAAGCCGTCGGTGCGGACGGTGTGCCCGGACGGCAGGCCCTTGAGCCGGGCGACGACCTGCTCGTCGCCCTTGGCCTGGGTGCGCAGCGTGGTGCCGTCGAACCGGCCGCTGGTCGCCCTGACGGCGTCGATGCCGGGCTTGACGCCGTTCCCGCCGCCGTCGCCGGCGCCGTTGGCGACCGCCAGCAGACGGGGGAGCCGCGGCCAGTCGCCGACCCGCCGGAGCGCCTCCAGGAACTCGGTGCGCAGCGGGTCCTGGCGGGGCGTGCCGTCGACCGTCTCCAGGTGGCGCCAGAGGAGTTGACGGGCGGCCGGGCTGTTGACCTGCCGGGACAGGGCCGGAGTGGCCTTGAGGGCGTGCGCGAGGGCCTGGAGGCCGATCGGGATCCAGGCGCCGTTGTGCGGACTGTCGTACGAGAAGTACGTGGCGGTCCGGTGGTCGACCCCGTCCGCCTCCAACCTGGCGAGCGCGTACCGGGTGACCAGCCCGCCCGCGCCGAAGCCGCCGACCGTCAGCGGGTGGCGGCCCGGCCGCTCGACGAGGGCGCGCTGGATGCACTCGATGGCGGTGGTGGCGTTGTTCAGGACGGACGCGCTGCGCTCGCGGTAGCCGAGCAGGACGACGTCGTGGCCGCGCCGGCGCAGGGCGGTGAGGAGGGCGAACTTCCCGCGCTCCAGGGCGTGGTGGAGGATGTCGAGATCGCTGGGGCCGTTGCCGAACCCGTCCGACATGATGACCGGACGCGTCAGGCCGGGCCCCTCGGGGTCGGCGAGGTAGACCCAGGCGGTGCCGCCTATCAGTCGCCACGTCCGGTCCGGCGCGGGCGCCTCGGGGAGGTCGGGCGCCTCGGGGAGGTCGGGCGCGGCGGGCGGGGCGAAGAAGTCGAAGGGCATGACGGCGGGCTCGTGCTGAGTGGCGGTCATGCCGGGCGCTCTACCCGGGGGTGGTGAACCGCCATGCCGACGTTCGCTCGAAGGAGTGAACTCTGTCGTTCATGTGTTCGCATGCCCGGGTGCGGGCGGCCGCGTTCCGACACCTGCCTACTGCATGTTCTCCAGGTGCGGGTGGTCGAAGGACGCGGAGCAGTAGTAGAGCTGCATGTGGTAGCTCCGCCCGATCAGGATGCCGATGTCCTCGGCGAGGCCCCGGTCCTCGACGGGGTCCCAGCCGCTGCCGTCCAGGGCGTCCGAGCCGATCGTCAGCAGCGGACTCATGACGCACTCGCAGGTCGCGCACCGCATGACCGACGGATCGGAGAAGCTCCACGGCCCCCAGCCGCCGACCTTCCAGCCCGGGGCGACCGACAGCTCGGACTGGTAGTAGGCCCGGAGCTCCTCGGGGTGGAGGTAGCGGGGATCGGTGCCGGCGAACTCCCGCTCGGTCCAGTCGGCGATCCGCTCCGCCAGGTCCCGCTCCAGTTCGAGCGGCGCCGGGTACTCGTCCACGACCTCGGGATGCAGCACGCACGGCTCGGGCAGGTACTCGCCGTACTGCGTCACGTCCGCGGGCAGCGGCGGCTCGACCAGCAGCTCGCCCACCTCGGCGGAGGAACGCCACACCACCTTGGCGGCGGGCATCCACTGCGGGTCGTGGTTCAGCGGGCACCACAGCACCTGCAGCAGGTCCGTGCCCTCGGGGTGCGGAAGCCCGGGGATGTCGCGCGCGTAGAGCTGGGCCACCGGCAGCAGGGCGTTCGGCCCCGGGCTCCACGGATGCCCCGTGTGCGTCGCTTCGAGTGCCGCCCGCTCCGGTGCGGTGAGGCCCTCACCCGACCGGGCGGCCTCCTGAAGGCCGCGGCGCAGCCTGACAGCGGCCGGCGACACCGGCAGGTCGTCCTTCGGGTGCGGGCCCTCGCAGACCGGCCACGGCTCGTCGGCCGGCCACAGCAGCGGGCCGCCGACCGAGCTGTCCCGAACGGTCGGCGCGCCGAGACGCGGGTGCAGGCGGACCGCCCGCCGGGCGAGCGGCGCGAGTTCCGGGAAGACCGCGGCGATGTCCGCGCGGCGCGGCGGGGTGGTGCGGGCCATGGAGACCGTCCTTCGACAGAGCGGGAGACGAACAGATCCTGACCGCACCCACTGACAGGTACGACGCGGGGCGTTTCTGCAGCTCAGTCAGATTCTCGGACTTGAATATTTACGAACGAGTGTTCGATGCTGGAGTCGTGCACATGTTCGAACAAGACTCGATCGACCCGTCCGAGATGGGCGCTTCCGCCCGATTTGCCGCCGCTCGGGCGGGCGGCGACGTTCGAACGCTCGAACGGGATCGAACGGTCGTTGTGCCGCTGCGGCCCGGCACCGCCCCCACCCCGTCGCTGCCGATCATCGCCGAACCCGAGCTGCTGCCCGTCCTGCCCGCACTCGCCCCACTGCTCCCCGGCGGCGGACTGCGACCCGGCACCGCCGTCTCCGTCACCGGCGACACCGGGCTGCTGCTCGCCCTCGGCGCCGGAACCTTCACCGAACAGACCGGGGACACCGCCTGGGCCGCCGCCGTCGGACTCCCCGAAATCGGACTGGCCGCCGCCGCCGGCTACGGCTACGACCTGCGACGCCTACTGCTCGCCGACCACCCCGGACCGCACTGGCCCGACGTGGTCGCCGCCCTCGCCGGCGCCGTCGGCCTGATCCTGCTCCGCCCCACCGGCCCGGTCGCACCCGCGCTCGCCGCCCGCCTCACCGCCGTCCTGCGCCGCAGCCGCTGCGCCCTGCTGGTCGCCGGCCCCTGGCCCGGGGCCGTCCAGCGCCTCAGCATCCGCACCGGCCGCTGGTTCGGCCTCGGCGACGGCCACGGCCAACTCACCGGCCGCCAGGTCGAGGCCGTCGCCGAAGGCCGCGGCACCGCGACCCGCCCCCGCACCGCCCACCTCTGGCTCCCCGACGCCAAGGGCACCGCCCGCCCCCTCACCCCCACCGAGACCCCGCTCACGCGGCCGGCCCTGGAGGCGGTCTGAGATGCGACGTCCTCCCTCGGCGACGGCGGGCTTCCGCCTGCGGTGCTGTTCGAGCGGGTCGGTGGGGGCGGTCACGGATTCGGGCTGTCGTTGCTTGTGTGTTCTCGGCTTCGTTCGGGGCTCGTCGACGGGGTCCGGGCCTGCCGGTGTCGAGGGGGCCTGCGGTGTGGTGGCTGTTCGGTTTCGGCGGTCCGGGCTTGCTGGTGTCGGGCGCGGGTGGGCCGGGTTGCAGTGCTGTTCGAGCGGGTCGGCGGGAGCGGTCGTGGATTCGGGTCGCTGTTGCTTGTGTGCTCGCGGTTTCGTTCGGGGTCCCTCGGCGCGGTTCGGGCCTGCCGGTGTCGGGGAGGCCTGCGGTGTGGTGGCTGTTCGGTTTCGGCGGTCCGGGCCTGCTGGTGTCGGGCGCGGGTGGGCCGGGTGGCTGCGGTGCTGTTCGGCCGGGTCGGCGGGGGCGGTCGTTGCTTCGGCCGCGCGTTCTGGCTCCGCCCGGCTTCTTGGCTGCGGAGGTCCTTCGCCTGCGGCGCGGCGGCTGTTCGGTTTCGGCGGTTTGGGCTTGCCGGTGTCGAGGGTGGGTGGGCCGGGTGGCTGCGGCGCTGTTCGAACGGGTCGGCGGCGGCGCGCGCCGTTTCGCTCTGCGGTCGCGCGTGCTTTCGGCGCCCCGGGCGGGGCAGGGTTTCGCCGGTGGCCGTGCGGTTGTTCGGTTTCGGCGGGGCGCTGTGTCTGCGGTGCTGTTCGGCCGGGTCGGCGGCGTTCGCCGCTTCGGGCCGTCGTTGCTCGTGCGTTTCGGCTTCGCCCGGCTCCTCGGCGGTGGCGGTCCTGTACCTGCGGCGCTGCGGGGGCTGTCCGGGTCCGGCAGCGTGCGCCGTTTCAGCCCCCTTCGTCGTCGCGGCCGGTGGTGGGGGTGTGCCCGAGCGTCTGTTGACCCCGTTCTTCCGTTCCGTCGAGTTCTCCCGAGTGACCAGGCATGAAGCATCCCAATCCCGTCCGTAAGCAGTCCGTGAGCCGTGTCGGTGACGGGCCGTTGTGGGGTACCTCGAAGGCGGGGGAGGCGGGGTGGGGGCCGGCGGGGCAGCGGGTGCTGGTGGTGTGGTGTCCGGACTGGCCGCTGGTGGCGACCGCGCCGGTGGGCGGGGAAGCGGGGGCGGTGGCGGTGGTGGAGGGCGGTCGGGTGCTGGCGTCCTCGGAGGCGGCGCGGGCTGCCGGGGTCCGTCGCGGGCAGCCGTTGCGGTTGGCGCAGCGGTTCTGCCCGGAGTTGCGGCTGCGCGACCGCGACGAGGAGGCGGAGGCGCGCCGGTTCGAGCCGGTGGTGGCTGCGGTGGAGGCGTTCACCCCGCGAGTGGAGGTGCTCCGGCCGGGGCTGTGCGCGATTCCGGTGAAGGGCCCGGCCCGGTACTTCGGCGGTGAGGAGGCGCTCACGGCCGGCATCCGGGACGCGGTCGCCACCGCCCTCGCACTGACCCGCCCGGTCGCCCCGCCCGTCGCACCGGAGCAGGAGCCCGCCGACGAGTCCGAACCGGCCGCCTGGGTGGACGAGATGTTCACCCAGGCGGACACCGCCCCCCGCCCCCCGCTCGCCGTCATCGACGGCGGCCCCGCCGAGCCCGCCCCGCCACACGTCCCCACCCCGCACGTTCCTGCTTCGCTCGCCTCCACCCCGCTCGTTCCTGCTTCGCTCGCCTCCACCCCGCTCGTTCCTGCTTCGCTCGCCTCCACCCCGCTCGTTCCTGCTTCGCTCGCCTCCACCCCGCTCGTTCCTGCTTCGCTCGCCTCCACCCCGCTCGTTCCTGCTTCGCTCGCCTCCACCCCGCTCGCCCCCACCTCGCACGCCTCCGCTTCGCAGGCCTCCACCCCGCCTGCTCCCGCCCCGCGCGCCGTGGCCGTCCCCGAAGGGCCGGAGCCGACGCCGGAACCCCTTGCGTCGCCCCCGCGCGGCCTTCTCGGGGTCGCCGACGGCCTGTTCGCCGCCGTGCTCGCGGCCCGCGCCGAGCTGCTGGTGCCGTCGGGGCGGACGCCGGAGTTCCTCGCGCCGTACCCGGTGTCGACGTTGGGGGAGCCGGAGTTGGCGGAGCTGCTGCACCGGCTGGGGGTGGAGACGGTGGGGGCGTTCGCGGAGCTCGCGGCGGACGTGGTGGCGAACCGCTTCGGTCCGACCGGGAGCGCCGCGCACCGGCAGGCCCGCGGCCTGGACCCGCGCCCGCTGGCCCCGAAGGACCAGGGGCTGGACCTCTCCGTCGAGCAACTCTTCGACCCGCCCGAGGAGTTGGCGGAGCCGCTGGTGTTCGTCGGCCGCACCCTCGCGGAGCGCCTGCACGCCCGGCTCGCCGAGGTCGGACTCGCCTGCCAGCGGGTCGCGGTGGAGGTGTCCTGCGAGGGCGGCCGCACCGTCGCCCGGTTGTGGCAGCACGAGGGGCGGCTGTCGGCGGCCGCGCTCGCCGAGCGGATCCGCTGGCAGTTGAGCGCCTGGCAGTCCACCGGCACGTTCACCGACGCGGACGGCGCGTTCATCGCGCTGCGCCTCGTCCCGGACGGCCTGTTCCCGGACCGGGGACGGCAGTTGGCGCTGTGGGGCGAGGCCGTCGCGGAGGACCGGGTGGAGCGGGCGGTGGCCCGGGTGCAGTCGCTGCTCGGCTATGCGGGGCTGCGGCGCGGCGCACCCGAGGGCGGCCGGGCCCCCGGCGAGCAGCAGGCACGGCTGCCGTGGGACGAGGCCGCGCTCCGGGACGGCCGGGAGGCGGACGGTCCCTGGCCGGGTCGGCTCGCCGACCCGTCGCCGTCCGTGGTGCCGCCGGACCCGGTGCCGGTGCTGGTGCTCGACCGCGAGGGGCAGCCCGTCGCGGTGGACGGCCGGGCCGAGGTGTCCGCCCCGCCGGACCGGGTCGAACTGCACGGCCGCACCCTCGACGTGCTCGGCTGGACCGGCCCGTGGCCGGCCGTCGAACGCTGGTGGGACCCGCGCACCGCCCGCCGCCGGGCCAGATTCCAGGTCGCGGTGGAGGGCGGACGTGCCCTGCTGCTCACCGTGGAGGGCGGCCGCTGGTACGTCGAAGGGGCCTATGACTGAACAGAATTGACGAATCGTCAGACAAGCGCTCGGGGGGAGCGCCCGCACCGACCACCCCGAGACCGGAGCACCACCCGCGATGGGATTCACCAGCCACCCCTCGCTCCCCTGGACGGAGCTGCAACGCCGGATGTCCGGCGCCCGCCCGGCGGTTCCCCCCGCCCCCGAGGAGCCCGAACGCCCCCGGCCCGCGCCGCCGAAGGACGCCCTCCCGTGGGCCGAACTACACGTCCACTCGGCGTTCAGCTTCCTCGACGGCGCCAGCGACCCCGAGCAACTCCTCGACGAGGCAGCCGCGTTGGGCATCGAGACGGTGGCGATCACCGACCACGACGGGTTCTACGGCGCGGTCCGGCTGGCCGAGGCCGCCAAGGGCACCGGCATCCGCACCGTGTTCGGCGCCGAACTCACCGTCGGCCCGGACGACCACCTGCTGGTGCTGGCCCGCGACCCGGAGGGCTACCGGCGGCTGTCCGCCGCGATCAGCGCCGCCCAGCTGCGCGGCGGCGCCAAGAACAACCCGCGCTACGCCTTCGAGGAACTCGCCGACGCCCACCACGGCCACTGGGCGGTGCTCTCCGGCTGCCGCCGCGGCCGGGTCCGGCACGCCCTGGAGACCGCCGGCGAGGACGAAGCCGAACGCCAACTCCGTTCCCTGGCCGAGGCGTTCGGGGCGGAGAACGTGTACGTCGAACTCACCGACCACCGGCTGCCCGGCGACGACCTGCGCAACGACCGGCTCGCCGCGCTCGCCGCCCGCGCCGCGCTGCCACTGGTCGCCACCAACAACGTCCACCACGCCGCGCCCGCGCAGGGCCGGCTCGCCCAGACCCTGGCCGCCCTGCACGACCGCCGCACCCTGGCACAGGCCGCGCCCCACACCATGGCCGCCGGCACCGCCCACCTGCGCTCCGGCCGCGAGATGGCGAGGCGGCTGCGCAGGTTCCCCGGCGTCCAGCAGGCCACCGTCGACCTCGCCCGGGCCTGCGCCTTCGACTTCGCCACCCTCGACCCGCAACTGCCCGGCTACCCCGTCCCCGACGGCCACACCGAGAGCAGCCACCTGCGCGCCCTGGTCGCCGAGGCCGGACCGGCGCGCTTCGGCCCCGACAACGACCGGGCCCGCCGCCAACTCGCCCGCGAACTCGACGTGATCGAGACCCGCGACCTCGCCGGGTACTTCCTGATCGTGCACGACATCGTCGACTTCTGCCGCCGCGAGAACATCTGGTGCCAGGGCCGCGGCTCCGCCGCCAACTCCGCCGTCTGCTACGCCCTGGGCATCACCGCCGTCGACCCCGTCGCCTACGGCCTGCTGTTCGAACGCTTCCTCAGCGTGGCCCGTGACGGGCCGCCCGACATCGACCTCGACATCGAGAACCGCCGCCGCGAGGAGGTCATCCAGTACGTGTACGGGCGCTACGGCCGCGCCCACGCCGCCCAGGTCGCCAACGTCATCACCTACCGGCCCCGGCTCGCGCTGCGCGACGCCGCCCGGGCGCTCGGCTACCCGTCCGAACAGGTGGACGCCTTCACCCGGCAGGTCGAGTTCCACGGCACCGTCCAGAACGACGCCGTCATCCCCGCCGACGTCCTCGACCTCGGCGGCCAACTCCACGGCCTTCCACGCCACTTGGGCATCCACTCGGGCGGCATGGTGCTCACCCGGGAACCCGTCGGGGAGATCTGCCCCACCGAATGGGCCCGGATGCCCGGCCGCTCCGTCCTGCAGTGGGACAAGGACTCCACCGCCGGCGCCGGACTCGTCAAGATCGACCTGCTCGGCCTCGGCATGCTCGCCGCCCTGCACGACGCCTGCGACCTGATCGAACAGCACTACGGCGACCGGCTCGACCTCGCCACCATCCCCCAACACGACCCCAAGGTCTACGAGATGCTCTGCCGCGCCGACACCGTCGGCGTCTTCCAGGTCGAATCGCGCGCCCAGATGGCCACCCTGCCCCGGCTCAAGCCCAAGCACTTCTACGACCTGGTGGTCGAGGTCGCACTGATCCGCCCCGGCCCGATCCAGGGCGGATCCGTCCACCCCTACCTGCGCCGCCGCGACGGCGTCGAACCCGCCGACATCCCGCACCCCAGCATGGAACGCGCCCTCGCCAAGACCCTCGGCGTCCCGCTGTTCCAGGAACAGATGATGCAACTCGCCATCGACTGCGCCGGATTCAGCCCCGACGAGGCCGACCGGCTGCGCCAGGCGATGGGCGCCAAACGCTCCCTGGAACGCGTCGCGGTGCTGCGCACCCGCCTGCTGGAAGGCATGGCCGAACGCGGCATCCCGCCGGAGACCGCCGAGGACGTCTACACCAAGATCGAAGCCTTCTCCAGCTACGGCTTCCCCGAGTCGCACGCGATCAGCTTCGCCTACCTGGTGTGGGCCAGCGCCTGGCTCAAGTACCACCACCCGGCGGCGTTCACCTGCGCGCTGCTCGCCAACCAGCCGATGGGCTTCTACTCCCCGCTCAGCCTGATCACCGACGTCCGCCGGCACGGCGTGCGGGTCCGCGGCGTGGACGTCGCAGTCAGCGCCCCCGGCCCCACCCTGGAACCCGGGCGGCACCCCTCCTACCCGCACCCCCTCACCGCCGGAACCCCGCAGGCCGCGATCCGGCTCGGCCTCACCTCGGTCCGCGGCCTCGGCCGGGCCCAGGCCGAGACCATCGCCGCCGGGCGCCCCTACACCGACCTGGAGGACTTCGCCCGCCGCACCGCACTGCCCCGGCCGATCATGGAGGCCCTCGCCACCGCCGGCGCGTTCTCCTGCTTCGGACTGAGCCGCCGCCAGGCCCTCTGGACGGCCGGCCTGTACGCCGCCACCGACCCCGACTCGCTGCCCGGCACCCTCCCCGGCGCGGACGCCCCGCCGCTGCCCGCGATGACGCCGATCGAGGAGACCATCGCCGACCTGTGGGCCACCGGCAGCTCCGCCACCAGCCACCCCGTCCAACACCTGCGCGAGGCCCTGCACCGCTCCGGCGCCGTCACCGCCGCCGCACTCCAGCACGTCCCGCCCGGCACCCCTGTCGTCGTCGGCGCCCTGGTCACCCACCGCCAACGCCCGCCCACCGCCGGCGGCGTCCTCTTCCTCAGCCTGGAGGACGAGACCGGCCTGATCAACGTCATCTGCAACCGCCCCGTCTGGGAGGCCCACCGCCGCACCGTCCTGGAACGCGCCGGCCTGCTCGTCCACGGCACCGTCGAACGCACCCACGGCGCGACCAACCTGATCGCCACCCGCATCACGCCGCTGCGGCTGGGGATCTGATGCCCCGAATTATTCACTTGCGAGGGCCGATACGGTGTGGCTTCGATCAAGGGGGGCGATTGTCCAGACGCTTCGCCACGGCCCTCGCCGTGACCGCCCTCGCCGCCGCCACCGGCTGCGCGAGCACCACCGCCGCCACCGTCGGTTCGAAGCCCACCGGCCCCGCCGCCGTCACCGGCGCTCCCGGGCCCGCGTGCAGCGTCGCGCCGAGCCCCACCGAGACCTACGAGGGCAACTGGAAGGGGCCGCTCCCTGACGAGATCCGCTGCCTGCCGCACATCGCCGACGGCTCCCTCTCCTACCTGGCGAGCGGCCCGACCCCCGGCGGCTGGAAGGCCCTGGAGGTCCACGTCACCCCCGACACCGACCCGGAACAGACCCGGGCCCTGTGCCACCGCATCACCGAACTCGGCTGGGGCTACGGCGGCTCGCACGACATCACCCTGCTCCTGGTCAGCGGTGCCGGCCACTACCAGTCGGAGCCCGGCCTGCCCGCCTGCGCCGATGGGAGCCGGCCGCGCTCGCCGGCCGCGCCGTAGCGGCTCGCGGACGGCTACGGAAAGCGCTTGCCAAGCTCGGTACGGTGATGCCCGACCCCAGGAGACGATCATGTTCAGGCGCCCCGCCCCTGCTCTTGTCCTTGCCGCTGCCGCCTTCGCCGTCACGGGCTGCACCGCCACCGAGCCGCAGGCCGGCGCGCCCGCTTCTGCCTCCGCCGGGCCCGGACCGGCGTGCAGTGCCGCGCCCAGCCCCACCGCCAGCTGGATGGGCGGCTGGGGCGGCCCGCTGCCGGACGACGTCCGCTGCCTGCCGCATGTGGCAGGTGGCGGCTACGTCCACTTCCCGCCCGCGCCGGACGTCACCGAGGGCGGCGAGAACTCCATGGTGGTCTACGTCACGCCCGAAACCGTCCCTGAGCAGACCCTGGCCCTGTGCCTGCGCATCACCGAACTCGGTTACGGCCTCGACGGTCCGCACCAGGTAGCCACGCTCGTGGTCGGCCTCGAGGCGAAGACCGGCCAGTACGGGTCGATGCCCGGCAACACCCCCTGCACCAAAGTCCGGTGACCTCCCAGCTCTCGTTGTCCGTCGGGCGACTGGCATCTGCGGCGCCGCCGGCCGCACGCCGATCCCCGCCCTGTCCGCCCGTCGGGCCTGACGCCGGGCTCACCGCAGCGGCTTCCGCCCCTCGCCGGGCGGGCCCGCGAAAGTCTGGGCGTACGGTAGCCAGGCGTGGGCGGTGTCGCCCACGACCGTCAGGGCGAGGTCGTCGGGGTGGCGGCGCTGGGTGACCAGCAGGCAGAAGTCCAGCGCCGGGCCGGACACCCGGTCGGCGGCGTCCTCCTCGCCCCACGTCCACAACTCGCCTGCCGGGGAGCGGAGTTCGAAACGGATCGGGGCGGTGGGTGTGGGCAGGCCGTGCGCGGCGAAGGCGAAGCCGACGGTGCGGACGCCCAGGTGGGCGATGTGGCGCAGGCGGTCGGTGGGGGTGCGGTCCGCGCCGAGGGCGTCCGCGACGTCCTGGCCGTGCGCCCAGGTCTCCATCAGGCGGGCCGTCAGCATCGAACGGGCCTTCATCGGCGGCCCGAACCACGGCAGCCGCACGTCCGCCGGCGCCGCCGCCAACACCTGCGCCACCTCCGCGCGGCCCGCCCGCCAGCGCGTCAGCAGCGCGGCCGGGTCCTCGCCGACGCCCTCCGCCGCACCCCGGTCCACGGCCGCGAGCCCGTCCGTGAACTCCCGCCCCAGCGCGCCGACGAAGCCCTCCGGGTCGCGCGCCGCGAGCAGCGTCCACCGGTCCGTCCACGCCAGGTGCGAGATCTGATGCGCCACCGTCCACCCGACCGCCGGCGTCCCCACCGCGTACCCTTCCGCGCCCAACTCGGCCACCAGGGAGTCCAGTTCCTCCCCCTCGGCCACCAGATCCGCCACCAGACCGTCCACCCGTCACCCCTCTCGCGCTCACTCCGACCACCCACTCCGACCACCCACTCCTACCCCCGCCCGCCCCGGCCCGCACCGCGGTCTTCGCCGTGGGCTGCCCCGTGCAGCGGGTTTCGCTGCGGGGCGGGTGGCAGGCGGCGTGGTCTGATGAAACGTCAGGCGGGTGGAGCGGGAGGACGGTGGCGGGTATGCGGGTGGTGGTGGTCGGGGCCAACGGGGAGATCGGTCGGTGCGTGGTGACCGAGGCGCTGGCGCGGGGGCACCGGGTGACGGCGGTGGTGCGGCGGCCGGAGGAGTACCAGGGGTTGGCGATCAGCGTGGAGCGCGGGGACGTGCTGGATCCGGCGGACATGGCGCGGGTCGGGTCGGGGGCAGCGGCGTTGGTGAGCGCGGTCGGCGGCGGGGACGGCCCGGGCCGGGGCCGGCTGATCGAGCCGGCCGCGCACGCGCTGGTCGCGGGGATGCGTCAACTCACCGACCAGGCACCGAGGTTGCTGGTGGTCGGCAGCGCGGGCAGCCTCACCACCCCGGCGGGCTCGCGGCTGTGGGACGAGCCGTCGGTGACCGCGCGCCAGCTGGAGGTGATGCGGGCGCACGGCCGCGCGCTGGAGTACCTGCGCACCGTCAGCGACCTGGACTGGACGGTGCTCAGCCCGCCGCAGAGCCTGCTGCCGGGCGAGCGCACCGGCGACTACCGCACCGCCACCGACGAGCTGGTCGCGACCCCGGACGGCCTGTCCACCATCTCGCTGCCGGACTTCGCCACCGCCCTGGTCGACGAACTGGAGACGCCCCGCCACCACGGCGAGCGCTTCACCTGCGGCTACTGAGGAAGCACCGGGGCGGAGGGGGTGACGGGCGGCGGTCAGCCGAGTTGGATCGAGCGCTTCGCCAGGCCCATCCAGAAGCCGTCGATGACGCTGCGCTGGTCGCCGAGGTCGGACTCGCCCGCGCCGAGGGTGACGAAGAGCGGGGCGAAGTGTTCGGTGCGGGGGTGCGCGAGGCGGCCGGCGGGGGCCTTGTGTTCGAAGTCGAGGAGGGCGTCGAGGTCGCGGGCTTCGAGGGCGCGGCGGCCCCAGTCGTCGAACTCGGCCATCACGGAGGTGATCCGGCCGTCGGGGGAGAGGGCGCGCAGGTTGTGGGTGAAGAAGCCGGAGCCGACGATCAGCACGCCCTCGTCGCGCAGTGGGGCGAGCTTGCGGCCGATGGCGAGCAGCTCCTGCGGGTCGAGGGTGGGCAGCGAGATCTGCAGGACGGGGATGTCCGAGTCCGGGTACATCTCGACCAGCGGGACGTACGCGCCGTGGTCCAGCCCGCGGTCCGGCACGTCCTGCACGGGGGTGCCGGCGGTGCGCAGCAACTTGCGGACGGAGTCGGCGAGTTCGGGTGCGCCCGGGGCGGCGTACCGCACCTGGTAGTAGTGCTCGGGGAAGCCCCAGAAGTCGTACACCAGGGGAATGGTCCGCACCGAGCCGATCGCCAGCGGGGCCTCCTCCCAGTGCGCGGAGACCATCAGGATCGCCTTGGGGCGGGGCAGGTCGGCGGACCAGGCGGCGAGCTGGCCGGGCCAGATCGGGTCGTCGGCGAGCGGGGGCGCGCCGTGCGAGAGGTAGAGAGCGGGCATGCGCTCGGTGGTGGCGTTGCTCATGGGTCCGTCCTCCTGGCCCGACGAATCTGGTTCAAATTTGAACCGAACGCTGTCGACGGTACACCTGAGTTCAAATTTGAACAACCGGAGTAGGATGCGGGGCATGGACGAACCCCGCTGGCTCGACGAGACCGAGATGGCCGCCTGGCGCGGATTCGTCGAGGCCACCAACCTGGTCGCCCGCCGACTCGAACGCCAGCTCAAGGATGACGCGGGGCTGTCGCACACCCAGTACGAGATCCTGGTGCAACTGTCCGCCGCCCCCGAGGGCTCGCTGCGGATGACCGACCTGGCCGACCGGCTGGTCACCTCCAAGAGCGGCCTGACCTACCAGGTCACGCAGCTGGAGAAGGCCGGCCTGGTCGGCCGCCGCTCCTGCCCCGGCGACGTGCGCGGTGTCATCGCCGAACTCACCGAACAGGGCTGGCACACCCTGCGAGCCGCCGCCCCGGGTCACGTCGCCGCCGTCCGCGACACACTGATCGACGTCCTCACCCCACAGCAACTGGCCGCCCTCGCCGACAGCCTCAACACCGTCGCCGACCGCCTCCGCGCCACCGACGCCTGAAGCAGGTCAGAGGGACGAGGCGCGGACGCAGAGTACGTCCGGCAGGTGGGAGGTGAGCAGTGACCAGTGCTCGCCGCCGTCGGGGGAGCCGTACACCTCGCCGTTGCGGTTGCCGAAGTAGACGCCTGCCGGGTCGGCGTCGTCGGTGCACAGGGCGTCGCGCAGGACGACGCCGTAGTGGTTCTCGTGCGGCAGGCCGGTCTCCAGGGGCTGCCAGGTCTCGCCCGCGTCGGTGGTGCGGAAGATCCGGCAGCGGCGGTCCACCGGCAGGCGGGCGTAGTCGGCGTCCAGCGGGAACAGGTACGCGGTGCCCGAGGTGTGCGGGTGGGCGGCCACGCCGAAGCCGAAGTCGGCGGGCAGGTTGCCGGAGATCGACGTCCAGTTCCGGCCGGCGTCGTCGCTGCGGTAGACGCCGCCGTGGTTCTGCAGGTACAGCCGGTCGGGGTCGGTCGCGTCCCGGGCCATCTTGTGCACGCACTGCCCGTACTCGGGGAACCGGTCCGGCAGGAAGTCCGCCTTGAGGCCGGTGTTGGACGGTTCCCAGGCGTGTCCGCCGTCGGTGGTGCGGTAGACGCCGCCGGAGGAGACCGCGACCGCCAGCACGTCCGGGTCGCGCGGGTCGGTGACGACGGTGTGCATGCCCTGGCCGCCGAAGCCCGCGCCCCAGTGCTCGCGCTGCGGGTGGTCCCACAGCGCGTCGACCAGGCTGAAGGACTCGCCGCCGTCGGTGGAGCGGAACAGCGCGGCCGGCTCGGTGCCCGCGTAGACCACGCCCGGGGCCTCCGCGCCGGCCGGCTGGAGTTGCCACACCCGTTCCAGCGAGGCGCCCGTCCGCTCGGGGAAGCGCACCGCGGGCTTCGACGGCTCCTGCCAGCTCGCGCCCAGGTCGTCGGACCACCACACCGACGGGCCCCAGTGGCTGCTGTCCGCCCCGACCAGCAACCGGGTGCGGCCGCCGCGCCGGTCGATGCCCACCGAGTAGATCGCGTTCATCTGGAAGTGCGGGCCGCTGAACTCCCACGTCCGCCGGTCCGGACTGCGGCCCAGGAACAGGCCCTTCTGCGTGCCGACGGCCAGCAGGGCACCCCGTACGTCACTCATCGTGAACCACCCGGAATCGGTTGTGCGCGGTCCCGCAGCAGTCTCCTCCGGGGCTCCGGCGGTCGCACGGCAGCGCGCCGCGACGGCCGGTGCGGCACGGTGGAATGCCGGACGACCCGAGATGGTTTATGATTCAACAAGACCCCGATGGAGGAGGATCCGATGGCATCCACGATCGACCTGCGCCGCGCCGACGAGCGCTTCCACACCCGCGCCGGCTGGCTGGACTCCAAGCACTCCTTCTCGTTCTCGCGCCACTGGGACCCGGCCAACACCCACTTCGGCCTGCTGCTGGTCTCCAACGACGACATCGTCGCCCCCGGCACCGGCTTCGACACCCACCCGCACCGGGACATGGAGATCATCACCTGGGTGCTCGACGGCGGCCTGGTCCACCAGGACTCCGAGGGCCACAACGGCGTCATCTACCCGGGCCTCGCCCAGCGGATGAGCGCCGGCACCGGCATCCTGCACAGCGAGAAGAACGACTCCTGGACGCTCACCGGCGAGCCGGAGCACCAGGACCCGGTCCGCTTCATCCAGATGTGGACCATCCCCGACACCGCCGGCATCGTCCCCGGGTACGAGCAGCTCGACATCAACGACCAGCTCTCCCAGGGCGGTTGGACCACCCTCGCGTCCGGCATGAGCAAGCACTCCAACCAGCGGGCGATCGGCATCCGGCAGAAGCGCGCCGCGCTGCACGTCGCCCGGATCCGCCCGAACGAGACCCTGGAACTCGCCACCGCGCCGTTCGTCCACCTCTTCGTGGCGCGCGGCGAGGCCGCCGTCGAAGGCGCCGGCCTGCTGCACGAGGGCGACGCGCTGCGCATCACCGGCGCCGAGGGCCAGCGGGTCACCGCCGGACCCGAGGGAGCCGAACTGCTCCAGTGGGAGATGAACGCCACCCTCAACTGACCCGGGGCAACCGACCCGAGTCGCACGTCAAGGCCCGCCGAGCGGCTACCGAGCCGTCCGGCGGGCCTTGACGCATGTGCGGAACGCGGGGAAGTGGGGAAGCGCGGGGGAGTGGGAGAGGGCATGACGAAGGGGTGCCGGGAGACTCCCGGCACCCCTTTCGAGCTGTCAACCAGCCTGCGGTGTACGTCAGTTCTGCGAGGGCTTCTGCGCCGCCACGCCCTTGTGCACCTCGGCCATGTCGAGCTTGCGGGCCTGGCCGATCAGGTCTTCCAGGGCCGCCTCGGGGAGCGCGCCCGGCTGGGCGAAGACCAGGACGCCCTCGCGGATGATCGCCAGCGTCGGGATCGACCGGATCTCGAACGCCGCCGCGAGCTCCTGCTGCGCCTCGGTGTCGACCTTCGCGAAGGTGATGTCCGAGTGCTTCTCGGCGGCCCGCTCGAAGACCGGCGCGAACTGGCGGCAGGGACCGCACCAGGCCGCCCAGAAATCGATCAGGACGAACCCCTTGCCGTCCTCACCCTGGACCACCTCGTCGAAGTTGTCCTTGGTCAGTTCCACCGTGCTCATCGCTGCCACCTGCCTTCCACAGCCGGGTCTCTTCGAAGCGGGCCCGGCGTCGGACCCACGGCCGTCTCAACCCCGCCACCTGCGGAAGTATTCCGGCCGCCCGGCGTTCGCTGAACGTTCCGGACCCGCCCTACGTACCCCCGGACGAAGCGGTCGAACCCCGGGCCCGGCAGCCCGGCGGCCCGGCCGGACGCACCCTCCCGGACGGGAGCAACCCTCATGACCACCACCGGCCGAACCCGCCCCGCCGGACGCCGCATCACCCTGCTCGCCGCCGGCGCGCTGGCCTCCGCCGCACTGATCGCCGGCTGCGGAAGCAGCGGCGGCTCCTCCTCCTCGACGATGCACACCGGCAGCCAGACCCAGGCCACCCTGATGACCACGCAGAACGGCACCCTCGGCACCCTGGTCACCGACGGGCAGGGATTCACCCTGTACCGCTTCGACATGGACACCAACAACCCGTCGACCACGCACTGCACCGGCTCCTGCGCCACCCTCTGGCCGCCCGAACTCACCACCGGCAGCGGCGCACCCGCCCTCAAGGGCATCGACAGCAAGCTGGTCTCCACCGTCACCCGACCCGACGGCACCCATCAAGTCACCCTGAACGGCTGGCCGCTGTACCGCTACGCGCCCGACACCAAGCCCGGCCAGACCAACGGCCAGGGCATCGACGGCAGCTGGTTCGCGTCCACCCCGACCGGCGACAAGGCGATGGCCGGCGCCGCGCCCAGCATGCCGTCCGGCGGCGGGTACTGAGGCGGGCGGCCGAGCGGGCGCGGAGCGGCGCCATGACGGCCGAGGGAGTGCGGCGCGGGCGCCCGCGCCGCACCCCTGGCACGGTTATCGACACCGGCCGGGCCGGACTTGAGAACCCCGGCCCGCCGCGCGCCCCGCACCGGCAGCCGCGCGCCCCGCACGTGTCGCCCGCGACCACCGATCCGGGCCGGCTGTCGCCGGTCGATCCGCCGTCCGTGGCCGACCCGTACCCGCCCCGCGCGACCGACCCACGCCGGCTGTCCCCGGCCGGCCCGCCGTCCCCGATCGACCCGCTCCGGCGCCCGCGCGAGGATGGCGCCGTGGCCGAGCACCCGCGCTCCACCGGCCACGGCGGCGCCGGACGCCCCGGCGGTCCCGCCGCCGAGGACCGGCTGATGCGCGCCCTGTACCGCGAACACGCCCGCCCGCTGTACGGCATGGTGCTGCACCTGGTCGGCGGCGACCGGCAGAGCGCCGAGGACGTCGTCCAGGAGACCCTGGTCCGCGCCTGGCGGCACCTCGACCGGCTCGACACCGACCACCGCAGCCTGCGGCCCTGGCTGGCCACCGTCGCCCGGCGGATCGTCATCGACGAGCGGCGCGGCCGGCGGGCCCGGCCCCGCGAAGTCCCCGACGGCGAACTGGAACGGCTCCCCGCCGAGGACGAACTCGACCGCGTGCTGCGGCTGATGACCCTCACCGACGCGCTCGACTCGCTGTCCGAGGCGCACCGCGGCGCGATCACCGAGACCTACCTGCGCGGACGCACCGCCACCGAGGCCGCCGCCGTCCTCGGCGTCCCGCCCGGCACCGTCCGCTCCCGGCTCTACTACGCCCTGCGAGCCCTGCGGCTCGCCCTTGAGGAACGGGGAGTGACCCCATGACCACCGCCCCCCGCGACCCCGGCCCGCACGCCGACCTCGCCGCCCACCTGCTCGGCGTGCTCGAACCCGAGCAGGAGGCCCGGTTCGCCGCCCACCTCGCGCACTGCCCGCGCTGCACCGCCGAGGCCGCCGAGCTCGCCCCCGTCACCGACCTGCTGGCCGAACTCGCGCCCGCCGCAAGCCCGGAGCCCGCACCGGCGCCCGCCGCAAGCCCGGAGGTCGCACCGGCACCCGCCGCAAGGCCGGAGGTCGCACCGGCGCCCGCCGAGCTGCCCGAGCCGCCCGAGCTGCTGGACCGGCTGGCCGGGCAGGTGGTCGCCGACCGGCGGCGCGCCCGGGTGCGGCGGCTGGTGCTGGCCGCCGTCGCGGCGATCCTCGCGCTGGGCGGCCCGGCGGTCACCTGGGCGATCACCGAGAGCACCCAAGTGACCGCCGCGGCACAGCAGTTCAGCGCCACCGACCCGACCACCGGGGTGTCCGCCACGGTCGGCGTCGACCCCGCCGCCTGGGGCAGCCGGATCACCCTCGACCTCGGCCACCTGTCCGGACCGCAGAGCTGCACCCTGGTCGCCGTCGGCACCGACGGCACGCAGCAGACCGTCACCAGCTGGACCGTCCCCGCCACCGGCTACGGCGGGCACACCGCACTGCGCACCGGCGGCGGCACCGGACTGGCCCCGTCCGCGATCGCCCGCTTCGAGGTGCACTCCGGCTCGTCCGTGCTGGTCACGGTGCCCGCCCAGCCCGCCCGGCGGTGAACACCCGGGCGCGGCACACTGGGGATGAGGAGGCCACGCGGGCCCGGGAGCTGTCCGCCGCGGGGCGCGTGGACGGCCGAGATGCACCCGATACCCCTGCTCTGCCCGCGCTGCGGCGAGCCGCAGCAGGTCGTCCACATCGACGACCCGCACAACCCGATCCGGGTGGTGCACACGGAGACCGGCCGCGAGAGCTGCGAACCGGCCCCCGGCGACCAGTCCGCCGGCGACCAGTCCTCCACGACTAGCCGGCAGGACAGCTGAACACCCAGTACCCACCCGGGAGGTGGTGGCCATGAAGACGCTGGTCGGATGGCACATCGAGATGGAGTTCGAAGAGGACGGCAACCGCACCAGAGCTGCGGCCATGGTCCGTCTCGGCGACGGAACGGAGTTGCGCGCGCACGGCTACTCCACCCGCCACCACTCCGACAGCCCGCAGCTGCGCGTCGGCGAGGAGGTCGCCGGAGCCCGCGCCCTGAACGACCTCGCCATGCAGCTGCTCACCAAGGCCCACGAGGAGGTCAAGCGTCCCAACTGACCCCGGCGGGCCGTCAGACTTCGGTCAACGGCACCGCAGGGTCGGCCAACCGCTCCGGGTCCACCGCGCGCCCGGAGCGGACCAGCGCGCGGATCGGGTCGGTCACGTCCCAGACGTTGACGTTCATCCCGGCCAGCACCTTGCCGCCGGACAGCCAGAACGCGATGAACTCCCGCTTGGCGACGTCGCCGCGGAACACCACCCGGTCGTAGCCGCCGGGCTCCGCGTAGCCGGTGTACTCCATGCCCAGGTCGTACTGGTCCGTGAAGAAGTACGGCACCCGGTCGTAGCCGGCGTCCTTGCCGAGCATCGCGGCCGCGGCGACGGCCGGCTGGTTGAGCGCGTTCGCCCAGTGCTCGACCCGGATCGGCTTCCCGAACAGTGGGTGGAAAGCGTTTGCCACGTCGCCCGCCGCGAAGACGTCCGGGTGCGAGGTCGCCAGGTGCTGGTCGGTGCGGACGCCGTTGTCGACGGTCAGCCCGGCCTGCTCGGCGAGCGCCGTGTTGGGGCTGACGCCGACGCCCACCAGCAGGACGTCGGCGGGCACCGTACTGCCGTCGGCGAGGCGGACGCCGTCCGCGCGCAGCTCCTCCACCTTGGCGTTGAAGCGCAGGTCGACGCCGTGGGCGCGGTGCAGGTCGGCGAAGACCTGGGCGACCTCACGGCCGAGGACGCGCAGCAGCGGCAGTTCGGCCGCCTCCAGCACGGTGACCTCCGCCCCGGCGGTGCGGGCCGCGGCCGCCGCCTCCAGGCCGATCCAGCCCGCGCCGACGATCACCACCCGGGCGCCCGGCCGGAACGCCGCCTTCAGCCGCTCGCTGTCGCCGATCCGGCGCAGGGTCTGCACGAAGTCCCCGTCGCCGCCCGGCACGGGCAGGCTGCGCGGCGAGGAACCGGTGGCCAGCAGCAGCTTGGAGTACGGCAGCCGTCCGCCGTCCGCGAGGGTCACGGTGTGCGCGGCCGGGTCGATCGCGGTGGCGGCGACGCCCAGGCGGAGGGTGACGTCGTGCTTCTCGTACCAGTCGGCGGGGTGGACGTAGATCTTCTCCCGCTCCTCGTCGCCGAGCAGGTACCCCTTGGAGAGCGGCGGCCGTTCGTACGGCCGCTCGCTCTCGTCGCCGACCAGGGTGATCGGCCCCGGGTAGCCCTCCGCGCGCAACGCCTCGGCGGCCTTCGCCCCGGCCAGGCTCGCCCCGATGATCACGATTCCGGTGTCCATGCCCCATCTCCTTACGGTCTTCCGGCTCCTTCGACCATGGCACTGCCGCGCTGCCGTTCGGGGGATCCGCACCGTTCGAGGGCGTGGTCCGGCGGCCGGGTGACGGGGCGGCCGTCCGCCCGCGAGGCGGAGCCGGATCCTGCGAGGGCGTCGGCCTAGGCTGGGGCGGGCCCGGCCGGAAGCGGTCCGGGCAGCGGCGAAGGGAGCCCGAGGGATGGTGGCGGAGCGAACGGCCACGGTGCGCTGTGTGCCCGCGGTGCCGTGCTGGGCGGGCCTCACGGTCCGCGACATGGACGCCGCGCAGCGGTTCTACGGGCCGCTGCTGGGTTGGGAGTTCGTCCCGGGCCCGGACCGCTGGGGCCCGTACGTGCGCGCCACCGTCGACGGTGTGGAGGTCGCCGGGCTGAGCCAGTTGGACAGCTCCTGGGAACGCCCGGTCGCCTGGACCACCTACTTCGGCATCGAGAGCGCCGACCGGGCCGCCGACGGCGTCCGCGAGCGCGGCGGCACGCTGGCGGTCGGCCCGCTGGCGTTCGACGCGGGCCGGGTGGCGCTGGCCGCCGACCCGTTCGGGGCGACGTTCGGCATCTGGGAGGGCGAACCCGGCGAGGACACCTGGATGACCGCCCCCGGCGCGCCCGCCTGGATCGAGCTGCGCACCGCCGACCCGTTCGCCGCCGCGCTGTTCTACGGCGAGGTGTTCCGCTGGGACGGCCGCGACCCGGCCGAGTTCGAGGTCCGCTACGAGCACGAGCGGGTGGTGCTGCGCTCCGAGGGCCGCAGCGTGGCCGCGCTGCGGATGGCGCACGACCTCGCCCCGCACTGGGAGGTGTTCTTCTCGGCCGCCGACACCGACGCGATCGCTCGCCGCGCCACCGCCCTCGGCGGACGCGTCCTCGACGGGCCCGCCGACTCCCCGTACGGGCGGGTCGCGCGCCTCGCCGACCCCGAGGGCGGCCGGTTCTCGATCCTCACGGCCCCTCGCTGAGGCCGGTTCTGCGCAACCGAGCCGGCGCCCCCGGTCAGTCCTCGGTCGCGGCGGCCGGTGCGCCCAGCATGCGCAGCACCAACTGGCCGTAGCGCCGGCCCAGTTCCTCCGGCGACTCGCTGCTGCGCTCGGTGTACCAGCGTGAGACGTCGATGCCGAGCGAGGTGACGGCGCGGGCCGCGGTGCGCTGGTCGGGCACCTGGAAAGCGTTTTCCGACACCCCGCGCGCGATGATCCGCAGCACCGTCTCCTCGATCCGGATGCGCAGTTCGGCGACGGCCGCGAAGTCCTCCTCGGGCAGCGCGTGCAGCTCGTGGTTGACGATCCGCCCGACCGTGTGGCCGCGGGCGTGCCAGGTGGTGAACGCCTCGGCCAGGGCACGCATCTGGGCGACCGGGTCGGTGGCGGAGGCCTCGGCCCGCTCCACCAGGTCCAGCGTCGCCCGGTGGCCGGTGCGGGAGATCTCGGCGAGCAGCGCGGCCTTCGACGGGTAGTGGATGTACAGCGCGGCGGGGCTCATGCCGGCGGCGGTGGCGATGTCCCGGGTGGTGGTGGCGTGGTAGCCGCGGCGGGCGAAGGAGTCCACGGCGGCCAGCAGCAGTCGCCGGGCTGCCTCGGTGCGCTCCCCGGGCCACAGTGCGGCGGTCGCTGGGTCGTTCATGGGGGCAATCCTCGCAGATGGTTCGGGCCGGTCGGGGGCGGTGCCGGGCGGGCGGACTGTTGACAGTGTCGCCCGTCGCCAAGATGCTAAGCAAGCGCTTAGTCAAGGCGTCGCGCGGCAACCGGCGACGGCGCGGGGCGAGCGGAACCATCCCTGGCAGCAGATCCGAGAGGTACGGCGATGACAGTGTCGTTCAAGGGCAAGGTGGCGGTGGTCACCGGAGCGAGCCGCGGCATCGGCCTCGGCATCGCACGTGAACTGGTGCAGCGCGGCGCGAAGGTCTGCCTCACCGCCCGCACCCGGCAGACCCTGGACGAGGCCGTGCGCGAACTCGGCGGCCCCGACCACGCGATGGCCGTGGCCGGCAAGGCCGACGACGCCGCGCACCAGGAGGAGACCGTCACTCGAGTGATGGAGACCTTCGGCCGTCTCGACCTGCTGGTCAACAACACCGGCATCAACCCGATCTACGGCCCGATCCTGGACACCGACCCGGTCGCCGCCGCGAAGATCCTCGCTGTCAACGTGCTCGCCCCGCTGGCCTGGACCCGCCGCGCGCACGCCGCCTGGATGGCCGAGCACGGCGGCGCGGTGGTCAACGTCGCCTCCATCGCCGGCATCCGCGCCTCCAACGGCATCGGCATGTACGGCGTCTCCAAGGCCGCGCTGATGCGGCTCACCATGGAACTCGCCTCCGAACTCGGCCCCGACATCCGGGTCAACGCGGTCGCCCCCGGCGTGGTCAAGACCCGCTTCGCCGAAGCCCTGTTCGAGGGCCGTGAGGAGAAGGTCGCCCGCGCCTACCCGCTCGGCCGCCTCGGCCTGCCCGAGGACGTGGCCGGCGCGGTCGCCTTCCTGCTCTCCGAGGACGCCGGCTGGATCACCGGCCAGACCCTGGTGGTGGACGGCGGCGTCACCCTCGGCGGCGGGCTGTGAGCAGCCGACCGGCCACGGCCGCAGGCGAGTTCGCGGGCATCGGCGCCGTCGTCACCGGCGCCGGCCGCGGCATCGGGGCTGCCCTCGCCCGGGCGCTGACCGCCGCCGGCGCCCGGGTCGTGGTCAACGACCTCGACCCGGACGCCGCCCACGCCGTCGCCGCCGAGCTCGGTGCCCACGCCGTCCCCGGCGACGCTGCGAGCGACGAGGGCGTCGCCGCGCTGATCGACGCCGCCCGCGCGCACCTCGGCGCCGTCGACCTGTACTGCGCCAATGCGGGCGTCGCCACCACCGGCGGCCCCGACGCCCCGCCCGAAGCCTGGGAACAGTCCTGGCAGGTCAACGTGCTCGCGCACGTCCGGGCGAGCCGGCTGCTGCTGCCCGACTGGCTGGAGCGCGGCCGCGGCCGCTTCCTCGCCACCGTCTCCGCCGCCGGGCTGCTCACCATGCTCGGCTCCGCGCCGTACGCCGCCACCAAGCACGCCGCGCTGGCCTACGCCGAGTGGTTGTCCGCGAGCTACCGGCACCGCGGTATCCAGGTGCACGCGCTGTGCCCGCAGGGCGTGCGGACCAGGATGCTGGACGACACCGGCGAGCACGGGCAGGTGCTGCTCGCGCCCACCGCCATCGAGCCCGCCGAGGTCGCCGAGGCCGCCCTGCGGGGGATGGCGGCGGGCGAGTTCCTGATCCTGCCGCACCCCGAGGTCGCCGACTACTACGCGGCCCGCGCCACCACCCCCGACCGCTGGCTGCACGGCATGAACCGGCTCCAGCAGCACATCGAGGCCCGGGAGGAGACCCGATGAGAGCCTGGCAGATCGCCGAACTCGGCGCCCCGCTGGACGTGATGAAGCAGGTGGAGGACGCCGACCGGCCCGTCCCCGGCGACGGGCAGCTGCTCGTCCGGGTCCGGGCCGCCGCCGTCAACTTCCCGGACGCGCTGATGGCCGCCGGGCTCTACCAGGTGCGCCCGCCGCTGCCGTACACCCCCGGCGTGGAACTCTGCGGCGAGGTCGCCGAGGGCCCGCGTGCCGGTGAACGCCTGGTCGGCACGGCCGCGTTGCCGTCCGGCGCGTTCGCCGAGTACGCGCTGATGGACGCCGCCACCGCGCTGCCCGCCCCCGAGAGCCTGGACGACGCCGAGGCGTCCGCGCTGCTCATCGCCTACCAGACCGCCTGGTTCGCGCTGCACCGCCGGGCCCGCCTGGCGGCCGGCGAGACGCTGCTGGTGCATGCCGCGGCCGGCGGCGTCGGCAGCGCCGCCGTGCAACTCGGCAAGGCCGCCGGGGCGTTCGTCGTCGCCGTCGTCGGCGGGCCGGAAAAGACCGCTGCGGCAAGGGAGTTGGGGGCCGACCTGGTGGTCGACCGGAAGGCCGAGGACTTCGTCGCCGCCGTGAAGGCGGCCACCGGGGGCCGCGGCGCCGACGTGGTCTTCGACCCGGTCGGCGGCAGTGCCTTCACCGGCTCCACCAAGTGCATCGCCTTCGAGGGCCGCATCGTGGTGGTCGGCTTCGCCTCCGGCGACATCCCCGCGCCGGCGCTCGGCCACGCCCTGGTGAAGAACTACTCGGTGCTGGGCCTGCATTGGGGCCTGTACGTGGCCAAGGACCCGCAGGCGGTACGGGACTGCCACGACGCGCTGACCGCCCTCGCCGCCGCCGGCGTGGTCCGCCCGCTGATCTCCGACCGCGTCCCGCTCGCCGCCGCAGCCGAGGCCGTCCACCGGGTCGCCACCGGCGCCACCACCGGCCGGATCGCCGTTCTTCCCTAGGCCAAGTACGGGGAAGGGGCGGCCCGTTCGGGCGGCCCCTTCCCCGTCCGGTCAGCGGTACTTCTTCAGCTCCCGCCGTGCCAGCGAGCGCTTGTGGACCTCGTCCGGGCCGTCGGCCAGTCGCAAGGTGCGGTTGCCGGACCAGAGTTGGGCGAGGGCGGTGTCCTGGCTGACGCCGGCCGCGCCGTGCGCCTGGACGGCCTTGTCGAGGATCCACTCGACGGTGGACGGGACGGCGATCTTGATGGCCTGGATCTCGGTGTGCGCACCCCGGTTGCCGACGGTGTCCATCAGCCACGCGGTCTTCAGCACCAGCAGCCGGGCCTGCTCGATCCGGACCCGGGCCTCGGCGACCCAGTCCTGCACCACGCCCTGGTCCGCGAGCGGACGGCCGAACGCGACACGGGAGTTGACCCGACGGCAGGTCAGTTCGAGGGCCCGTTCGGCGATACCGATGGCCCGCATGCAGTGGTGGATCCGGCCCGGCCCCAACCGGGCCTGGGCGATCGCGAAACCGGAGCCCTCCTCGCCGAGCAGGTTCGCGACCGGCACCCGGACGTCCTCGAACAGGATCTCGGCGTGCCCGCCGTGGTCGGCGTCCTCGTAGCCGAACACCCGCATGCCGCGCAGCACTTGGACGCCCGGGGTGTCGCGCGGCACCAGGATCATCGACTGCTGCCGGTGCACCTCGGCGTCCGGGTCGGTCTTGCCCATCACGATCAGCAGCCGGCAGTCCGGGTTCATCGCCCCGGTGATGTACCACTTGCGGCCGTTGACCACGTACTCGTCGCCGTCCCGCTCGACCCGGGTGGTGATGTTGGTGGCGTCCGAGGAGGCCACGTCCGGCTCGGTCATCGCGAACGCCGAGCGGACGGTGCCGTCCAGCAGCGGGCGCAGCCACTGCTCGCGCTGCTCGGGGGAGCCGAACTGGGCGAGCAGTTCCATGTTGCCGGTGTCGGGGGCCGCGCAGTTGACCGCCGCCGGGGCCAACAGGACGGAGCGGCCGGTGAGTTCGGCCAGCGGCGCGTACTGGAGGTTGGTCAGTCCGGCGCCGTGCTCGCCCGGCAGGCCGTGTCTGTCCACAAAGAAGAGGTTCCACAGGCCGCGCGCCTTCGCCGCCGCCCGCAACTCGCCGATCACCGGCGGGATGTGCCACGGCTCGCGCTTCGGGTCGGCCAGCTGCTCGGCCAGCACCGCCTCCGCCGGGTACACGAACTCGTCCATGAACGCGCCGAGTTCACCCAGCAGATGGGTCGTCCTGGCGTCGTACGCGAAATCCATTGCTCAGCCCTCCATCGACGTGCGTCCGAACTCCACGAACAGCGGCACCAGTTCGCCGACCCGGTCGAAGCCGGCGCCGACCGTGCCGCCCTGCGTCCAGCGGAAGTGGATGCCCTCCAGCACCACCGCCAGCTTGAACGAGGCGAAACCCACGTACCAGCCCAGGCCGGAGACGTCCCGGCCGGACAACTCGGCGTAGCGACGCACCAGTTCGTCGGTGTCGGGGAAGCCGGGTGCGAGTGCCGCGCCGGGCAGCACGCCGTCGAAGCGGCGGGCCAGTTCGGTGTACATCACCAGCAGGCCGAGGTCGGTGAGCGGGTCGCCGATCGTGGACATCTCCCAGTCCAGCACCGCGGTGATCCGGTCGTCCGGGCCGACCAGCACGTTGTCCAGGCGGTAGTCGCCGTGCACCAGCGTGGGCGCGGGGGAGTCGGGCAGGGTGTCCGCGAGTCGTGCGTGCAGCTCGTCGACGCCCGGCAGTTCGCGGCTCCGGGAGGCGTCCAACTGCTTTCCCCAGCGGCGTAGTTGGCGCTCCAGGAAGCCTTCGGGGCGACCGAAGCCGGACAGGCCGACGGCGGCGGGGTCCAGGGCGTGCAGGGCGGCCAGGGTGTCCACCAGGCGCACGCCGAGGCCGTGCACGCGCTGCTCGCCGAGCGCGGCCAGCGTTTTGGCGTCGCGGTGCGCGGTGCCCTCGACGTACTCCATCAGGTAGAACGGCGCGCCGATCACCGCGTCGTCCTCGACCAGCAGCACCGGCTGCGGGACCGGCACCGCGGTCGGGGCGAGCGCGCCCAGCACCCGGTACTCGCGGGACATGTCGTGCGCGGTGGCCAGCACGTGCCCGAGCGGCGGCCGGCGCAGCACCCAGCGGGAGGCGCCGTCCTCGACCAGGTAGGTCAGGTTCGACCGGCCGCCCTCGAACCGGCGGGCCGCCAGCGGTCCGGCGGTGGGTGCGGGCAGGGCGGCGTCCAGGTGGGCGCGCAGCCTCTCCAGGTCGAGTCCGGGCGGAGCGGCGGTGGTCATCGGGGGGCACCTCGCAGAGGAACGTGGGCTGACTAAGCGCTTGCTTAGGATTGCCCCGGGGGCCCGAGTTGTCAACGAGCGCCGCCCGCCCGGGAACCTGGCCCGGGCGGGCGACGGGAGGAGCGGATCGGCGGGCGGGGTGGTCGGCGGGAGGTGCGGGTCAGCGGGCGACGGCGGCGGCGACCCGGTTGCCCAGCGTCGTGTCCACGTTGCGCCAGTACGCGAAGGCGCGCTCCAGCACCGGCGCGGAGACGCCGTCCTTCAGGTGCCCGGCGATGTTGGCGACCAGCCGGTCCCGGGCCGCGTCGTCCAGGACGCGGCGCACCAGCGTCCCGGCCTGCCCCCAGTCGTCGTCCTCGCGGTGCAGCGGGTACGCCTCGCGGACCATCTTCCCGGCCACGTCCCAGCCCAGCGGCGCGCCCCACAGCTGCGGGTCGGCGGCCGGCCCGCCGTACGAGTTCGGCGCGTACGGGCGGGCGGTGCGCGCCGCGTCGAAGCGCATCGGGCCGTCCTTGGCGTACGAGTGCACCGGCACGTGCGAGCGGTTCGGCGGCAGCTGCGCGTAGTTCGGGCCGATCCGGTACCGGTGGGTGTCCGGGTAGGAGAAGATCCGGCCGAGCAGCATCTTGTCCGGCGAGACGCCGATGCCCGGCACCAGGTTGGACGGTTCGAACGCGGCCTGCTCGATGTGGACGAAGTGGTCCTCCGGGTTGCGGTTCAGGGTGAACCGGCCGACCTCGATCAGCGGGTAGTCGCCGTGCGGCCACACCTTGGTCAGGTCGAACGGGTTGAACCGGTAGTCCCACGCCTCGTCGAACGGCATCACCTGCACGTGCAGCGTCCACGACGGGAACGCGCCGCCGTCGATCGCCTCGAACAGGTCGCGCCGGTGCACGTCGCCGTCCGTGCCGGCCAGCCGGTCCGCCTCCGCCTGGGTCAGGAAGTCGATGCCCTGGTCGGTCTTGAAGTGGTACTTCACCCAGAACCGGTCGCCGGCCGCGTTCACCCAGCTGTAGGTGTGCGAGGAGAAGCCGTCCATGTGTCGCCAGCTCTTCGGGATGCCCCGGTCGCCCATCAGCCAGGTCACCTGGTGCGCCGACTCCGGGGAGAGCGTCCAGAAGTCCCACTGCATGTCGTGGTCGCGCAGGCCGTTGTCGGGGCGGCGCTTCTGCGAGCGGATGAAGTCCTGGAACTTCATCGGGTCGCGGACGAAGAAGACCGGCGTGTTGTTCCCGACCAGGTCGTAATTGCCGTTCTCCGTATAGAACTTGAGCGCAAAACCGCGCGGGTCGCGCCAGGTGTCCGGCGAGCCCAGCTCGCCCGCCACGGTGGAGAACCGGGCCAGCATGTCGCACTGCTTGCCCGGCTGGAAGAGGTCCGCCCGGGTGAACCGGCTGATGTCCGCGGTCACCTCGAAGGTGCCGTACGCGCCGCTGCCCTTCGCGTGCACCACCCGTTCCGGCACCCGCTCGCGGTTGAACTGGGCCATCTTCTCGACCAGGTAGTGATCGTGCAGCAGGACCGGGCCGACCGGGCCCGCCGTCAGCGAGTGCTCGTCGCTCTCGACGGGGACACCCGCGTTGTTCGTGGTGAACGGGACGTGCTGGGACATCGGGGAACTCCTCCTCGGACGCTGTGCCGCGCGGGGGCGAGGGGCGTCCGCCGCGACTGCCTCCCACTCGAACACCGGCCCGGGACGGCCACAACCGCAGGCCGCCGACCGTCGCACCGTCAGAACCCGGGAGTGGAGTAGTCGTTCAGGAACCACAGCGCCGCCGTCCACCACAGCAGCCCGATCGCGCAGAACAGCGCGCCGCCCGCCACCGGCAGCGCCCAGCCCGGCAGCCGGCCGTGCCGCACCAGCAGCACCTTCGCCGCGAACGCCCCGTACAGGAAACACCCCGCCACCGCGTGCACCGCGACCCGCGCGTCGGTGAACCGCACCCCGTACGCCAGCAGGCAGTGCTGGGCGACCGGCAGCGACAGCACGAACGCCGCCGCCCCGCCCAGCCGGTGCGACAGCCGTACCCGGCGCACCAGGTGGCCCGCCCGGTACATCCACAGCGCCAGCAGCACCTGCACCAGCGCCAGACCGAACAGCGCCGACCCGAGCTGCGACTTCAACCGCAGCGCATCCACCCCGGACGCCCCGAACAGGCTGCGGCCCGGGTCGGGCGTGTGCACCCGGCCGAACCACAGCAGCCCCGCCACGACCGCGAACGGCGCCAGCACCGCCAGCACCGTCGGCGCCGACACGCCCGGACGCCGCACCTCAGCCGTCCTGCGTGCCGTCGTCGGCGCCGCCCTGGTCGCCGGTGCCCGCCCCCGAGGTGTCGGGCGACTGCACCACGGCGGGCGCGGACGGCGCCGGCGGGACGTACGGGACCAGCGGCGTCGAGGGCGTCCGCGGCGTGGCGGGCGCCACGGGGGTGTCGGGCGCTGCCGGATCGGCGGGCGATGCCGGGTTGGCGGACAATGCCGGGTCGGAGTCGGCCGGTGCGGCGGAGTCGGCCGGCGGGGCGGAGTCGGCCGGCGGGGCGGACGGGAGCGCGGTCGTCGGCGCGGCGGTCGAGGTGGGCGTGGCGGTCGCGGTCGCCCCCTCGCCCGCCGCTGCCCCCGAGGGCGCGCTCCCGGCGCCGTGCAGCGTCGAGATGTCCACGCCCACCGGGTCGCCCAGCGAGGTCACCGCGTAGAACGTGCCGTGCTGCGCGTCCGCCACCGTGTGCCCGGCGGCCTCGCCCGGCCCGCGGTCGCCCGTGTACCGGTACAGCGGGTGGCCCTTGTAGAGCACCTGCGCCGTCCCGTCCGGGAGCGCCGCCGCGCCCAGCAGGCCGTCGTCCACACCGGGCCCGGCCAGCGGGAAGCCCGGCGTGGTCACCGGCGGCCACGACTTCGCGCACTCGTCCAGGCACGTGCCGTGCACCGAGGTGTCCGCGCGGTCCAGGTACAGCGTCCGGCCCTGCGCGTCCACCAGGATCGGGCCGAGACTGCCCACGCTCGCCAGCGCCACCATGGTGCCCGCCGAGGTCGCGAACGCCGACCCGCCCGACGGACTCGCCTCCGCGGCCGGCGCCGACACCGGCGCGGACCCGGCGGCCGGCGGGGCGCTCGGGGCGGAACCCGCGCCGCAACCGGCGGCCGCGAGCGCGGACAGGGACAGCACGGCGAGGGCGGCGACACGGCGGGTACGGGGCATCACGACTCCTGGGCGACGGAGCGGCGGGGGCGCGGGACGGGGGCCCGGCCCCACCATCCACCCCCGCCGCCCGCCGCCCGGCCACTCCAGAACGGGCCCGGTCCGCACCAGGGGGTACCCCGTTGCCCTGGACGGCCCACCGGCCGCGACTGGCAGCCCGTCACGCCGACCGCCCGACGGCCGTCCTGCGCGCCCCACCCGGACGGGCGGACACTGGAGAGGTACGACTCGCCCGAGGGGGCGCCCATGACCACCCAGCACAGCACCGCACCCGCGATCCGGGTCCACGGGCTCGGCAAGCGCTTCAAGGACCTCGTCGCCCTCGACGACGTCGACTTCGAGGTCCCGCCCGGCACCGTGTTCGGACTGCTCGGGCCCAACGGGGCGGGCAAGACCACCGCCATCCGGATCCTCACCACCATCATCCCGCCCACCAGCGGCCGGGCCGAAGTGCTCGGCACCGACGTGGTCGCCCACCCGGGCGCGGTACGTCGGATGATCGGACTGGCCGGGCAGTATGCCGCCGTCGACCCGAACCTGACGGCCCGTGAGAACCTCCGCCTGATCGGCCGCCTCACCCAGGTCCCGCGCAGCCGAAGATCCCCGCGCGCCGCCGAACTGCTCGACCGGTTCGACCTCACCAACGCCGCCGACCGGCCCGTGCGCACCTTCTCCGGCGGCATGCGCCGCCGACTCGACGTGGCCGCCGCGCTCGTCCCCGAACCGCCCGTGCTGTTCCTCGACGAACCCACCACCGGACTCGACCCGCAGAGCCGCACCGCCCTCTGGGAACTGATCCGCGAACTCGTCGCCGACGGCACCACCGTCCTGCTCACCACCCAGTACCTGGAGGAGGCCGACCGGCTCGCCCAGCGCGTCGCCGTCCTCGCCGAGGGCCGGGTGGTCGCCGACGACAGCCCGCACGCCCTCAAGGCCCGCCTCGGCACCACCGTGCTGGAACTCGGCATGGGCGAGGACCCGCGCGCCGTCCGCGCCGCCACCCTGCTCGCCGAACGCCTCGACCGCGCTCCGGAGCGTGAAGGCGCGCTGCTCCGGCTGCCCAGCCCGGACGGGTCGCTGCTGCTGATGGACGTCCTGCACGCGCTGGAGGCCGAACAGCTCACCCCGCGCACCATCGCCGTCCGGGAATCCAGCCTGGACGACGTCTACCTCGCCCTCACCGGCCGCCGCACCTCCTCCGGAGGCCCGAAATGACCGCCGTCACCGTCACCGACCTCGCCCCCGCGCCCGGCCTCTCCGACCGCCTGCTCGCCCCCGTCCGGGACGGCCTGGCCGTCTGCGGGCGCAACCTGATCGCGCTGCGCCGGGTGCCGAGGCTGCTGATCTTCTCCACCGTGCAGCCGATCGTGTTCGTGCTGCTGTTCCGCTACGTGTTCGGCGGGGTCGTCGGCGCCGTCCTGCACGGCACCAGCTACATCGACTACCTGATGCCCGGCGTGTTCGTGCAGGTGGTCACGTTCGGCGCGGTCAACACCGCGATCGGCCTGGCCACGGACCTGCAGACCGGCCTGATGGAACGGTTCCGCTCACTGCCGATGGCCCGCTCCGCGGTGCTCTCCGGGCGGACCATCGCCGACCTCGCCCGGAACGTGTTCGTGGTGGCGCTGATCAGCGGCGTCGGCTTCATGGTCGGCTTCCGGGTGCACAGCGACGTCTGGGGGTTCCTGGCCGGGGCGCTGCTGGTGCTGGCGTTCGGGTTCGCGATGTCCTGGGTGTTCGCCGTGGTCGGCCTCGCCGTCGGCGACCCGGAGACCGCGACCGCCGCGGCCTTCCCGGTGCTCGCACCGCTGGTGTTCGCGTCCTCCGCGTTCGTCCCGACCTCGACCATGCCCGGCTGGCTCCAGGTGTTCGCCAACCACCAGCCCGTGACCATCACCGCCGGCGCGGTCCGCGCGCTGATGCTCGGCACACCCGTCGGCTCGCAGGTCTGGCAGGCCCTCGCCTGGGACGTCGGCATCGTTGCCGCGTTCGCGCCGCTCGGGGTCTGGCTCTACCGCAAGGCGGTGTGAGCGGGGCTCACGGCGTCTCTTCGGGGGATTCCGGCGCGGCCGGCTCCGGTGCGGCCGGGTCCTGCTCGGGTGGTTCCTGTTCGGCCGGGTCCTGTTCGGCCGGGTCCTGCTCGGGTGGCGGCTGGGACCAGACGGTGCGGTCGCCGCCGCGCCAGACGACCAGTTCCGGGTCGTCCAGGTCAGGCTCGTCCACGCCCGCGCGGCGGACGAACTCCGCGACGTCGGCCTCCGAGGTGGCCCGCCCCACCGTCCGCCCGTAGATCTCCACCCGCCGGTACGGCCGGGCCCCGCGGGTCGGGGGGCGGACCACGACCGGCGGATGGAATATGTCTCCGGACTCGCTCATACCCCCAGTGTCGCGCGCCCCGGACGGAGCGGCATCGGTGCAGGTCGGAGGCGGTCGGCGGAGCGTGTCCGGGCGGTCGCGGCGGGTGCTTCCCCGGCCCTTCGCACGGCCCTTCGCACGGCCCTTCGCACGGTGCTTCGAGGGTGCTCCGTGGGGTGCTTCGTGCGGCGCGTCACGCCAGGTCGGCGAGCAGCCGGCGCAGGATGCCCGCCCGGCCCGGGACCAGCGGCAGGCAGCGGCCGGCCAGCAGCTCGGCGGGCGGGACGAAACCGCACCAGTCGGCCTCGCGCGGGCCGGGCGCCGGCGGGCGGGACGTCACCACGCGGCGCACCACCAGGAGGCCGCCGGAAGCCGCCAACTGCCCCTCCGACGGGGTCCGTTGCGTCAGCAGGTCGTAGTGGCCCGGGTGGCGGGAGGCCTCGGCGGCGCGCCGGTACAGCAGCACCCGGCCCGCCGGGTCGACGTGCACCGTGACGGTGAGGCGGCGCCGGACGGCGGCGATGGGGCCGAGTTGGGCATCCTTCGGTGCGGGAGTGGAGGGCACAGGCATCCCGTCTGTCGCAGGACCGGAGCCCGAGCGGCTCCGGGCCGGAGGCGGGAGCCGCGCCTGACGCATCACCACCACCCGGATGCAACACGATTGTTGCACACAGTGGTCGACAAGTGACGTATCGTGTGCGCCAGCTGTCGCGCCACCCGTGTCCCGCCATCGAATCGAGGGCTCGTGCCTCCCGCCACCGCCCCGGGCGGCCTCCCGCTGCTGGGCCACCTGCCGGCCATGATCGCCCGCCCGCTCGCCTTCCTCGACACCCTCCCCGGACACGGCGACCCGGTCCGCGTCCGGATCGGCCCGCGCGAGCTGTACATGGTCTCCGCACCGGAGTTGGTCCGGCGGGTGCTCACCGACCGGGCCGACTTCGACCGCACCGGCCCGCTCTACGCGAAGATCCGCACCTTCCTCGGCAACGGCCTCGCCACTTGCCCGCACGCCGACCACCAGCGGCTCCGCCGGATCGTCCAACCCGCCTTCCAGCGCGCCCTGTTGCCGGGATACGCCGAGGCGATGACCGCCGAGGCGGCCGCGCTCACCGCGCGCTGGCGGCCCGGGCAGACCGTCGACGTCACCCGCGAGGCCTTCACCCTCACCACCGCCGTCGCCGTCCGCACCCTGTTCTCGGCGGGCCTGGGCGCCGAGGTCGCCGAACGCCTGCGCCGCACCCTGGACGTCCTGCTGCGCGGCCTCTACCTGCGCGTCGTGCTGCCCGCCGCCGACCTGCTGCCCACCCCCGCCCGCCGCGAGTACCGCCGGGCGCTGCGCGGTTGGCACGCCCAGGTGGCCGCCATCATCGCCGACTACCGGGCGAACGGCGTCGACCACGGCGACGTGCTGTCGCTGCTGCTCGCCGCCCGCGACGAGCGCGGCCGGCCGCTGAGCGAACGCGAACTCGCCGACCAGGTCGCCACCTTGGTGCTGGCCGGTGCCGAGACCACCTCCTCCGCGCTGGCCTGGTCGCTCCGGCTGGTCGCCGAACACCCGTCGGTCGAACGGAAGTTGCACGCCGAGGTGGACGCCGGCCCGGCCGGAGCCCCGGCCCGCTTCGACGATCTCGGCCAACTCCCGTACGCCGCGCGGGTGGTGAACGAGGCCCTGCGGCTCTACCCGCCCGCCTGGGCGATCAGCCGCACCACCACCCGCCCCCTCGAACTCGGCGGCGCCCGGCTGCCCGCCGGCGCGCAGGTGGTCTGCTGCCTCTACCTCCTCCAGCGCCGCCCCGACCTCTTCCCCGACCCCACCCGCTTCGACCCCGACCGCGCCCTTCCCCATGACGCCTACCTCCCCTTCGGCCTCGGCGCGACCCGCTGCCCCGGTGACCGCTTCGGCACCGTCGAGGCCACCTTGGCGCTCGCCACGGTGGCCGGTCGCTGGCGGCTGCGACCGGCGGTGGCAGGGGCGGTGCGGCCGGTGCCCCGGCTGGTGCTGTCGCCGGGGCCGCAGCCGATGCGGCTGGCGGAACGGGTCAGCGGGCGAGCAGGTTGACGCCGGCGCGGAACAGGGCCGGGGCGGCAGCGGCCAACGGGACGATCCGGGGGCCGAGCGCGGGGTGGTGGCGGGCGGCCAGGAGGGCGGTGGTGAGCAGGCGGTAGGGGCGGGTGGCGCGGCGCCAGGCGCGTTCGTAGGCGGCGGGGCGGGCGGCGGTCAGGCAGCGGACGGCGGCCTCGGCGGAGGCCAGGGCGATCGCGATCCCCTCGCCGGTGAGGGCGTCCAGGTAGCCTGCGGCGTCCCCGACCAGCAGTACCCGCCCGCACACCCGCGCCGCCGCGTCCTGCCGCAGCGGCCCGGCTCCCCGCACCGGGCCGGCGTCGGCGCCCGCGATGCGTTCCAACAGGGCTGGGAATGATGCGAGTTGGCGGTCGAACGGCAGTCGCTGCGAACCGAGGACCGCCACCCCGACCGTTCCGTCCGACACCGGCGTGACGTACGCCTCCGCGTGCTGCGACCAGTACACCTCCACCAGGTCGCTCCACGGCCGCACCGCGAAGTGCCGCCGCTGCCCGTACCGTGCCGGGCGGCGGGTGCCGGGCGGCCGGTGCAGCCCGAGTGCGCGGCGGACGGGGGAGTGCAGGCCGTCGGCGGCGATCACGTGGCGTGCGGTCAATTCCCCTACCGCTACCGATTGTTCGGTGACTGCGAGGCCGGCCGCGCGGCCGGTCGCGCGGCGGACGCCCAGCTGTTCGGCGCGGTCCGCGAGCGCGGCGTGCAGGACGGTGCGGCGCACGCCCAGGCCGTGGCCGGAGCGGAACCGGGCCTCGGCGGTGCGCGGACCGTCCGCCTCCAGGTACCGGATGCCGTGGAACGGGCGACCGTCGACGGTCACCCCGAGGCGCGCCAACTCCCTTACCGCGCCCGGCATCAGGCCCTCGCCGCAGGCCTTGTCCACCGGCGTCGGACGCGGCTCCAGCACGGTGGTGGACAGGCCCGCGCGGGCGGCGTGGATCGCGGCGGCCAGCCCCGCGGGGCCGCCGCCGATCACCAGCAGGTCGATCATGCGGCGGCCCGGCAGAGCGTCAGTGCGGCGTCCTCGCAGCGCAGACGCGTCGCCAGCAGAAGGGAGTTGAGGAGAGTGAACCCGAGCGCCGTCACCCAGGCCGTGTGCACCAGCGGCAGCGCGAAGCCCTCCACCACCACCGCCAGGTAGTTGGGGTGCCGCAGCCACCCGTACGGCCCGCCCGCGACCAGCGGCAGGCCCGGCACCACGATCACCCGGGTGTTCCAGCGCGGCCCGAGCGTCCCGATGCACCACCAGCGCAAGCCCTGCGCGGCCAGCGCCAGGACCAGCACCGGCCAGCCCAGCATCGGCACGAACGGCCGTCCCGCCCACCAGACTTCGAGCAGGCAGCCCGCCAGCAGCCCGGTGTGCAGGGCCACCATCGGCGGATAGTGCCGCCGCCCGTACTCCACCCCGCCCCGGGCCAGGCTCCAAGCGGCGTTCCGGCGGGCGACCAACAGCTCCGCCAGCCGCTCCACGGCGACCAGCGCGACCAGCACAGTGAAGGCGATCATCCCCGACTACCAGCGGAGCAGGACGAGTTCGGAGGAGAATCCGGGCCCGAGCGCGATCATCAGCCCGAACGAGCCCGGCGGGGGCGGGCCCTGGTCGATCACATCGCGCAGGATGTGCAGCACGGACGCCGAGGACAGGTTGCCGCACCGCGCCAACGACTCCCGGCTCGGCGCCAACGCCTCGTCCGACAGGCCGAGTTCCTCACCCAGCACCTCCAACACCCGGGGCCCGCCCGGATGGCACACCCAGCTGCCCACGTCCGCCGGCTTCAGATCGTGCGCGGCGAGGAACGACGCCACCTCCTCGCCGACGTGCAGCCTTACCAGCTCCGGCAGTTCGGGCCCCAGCAGAAGGCCGAACCCGGTGTCGCCGACCTGCCAGCCGAGCAGCCGCTCCGTCCCCGGGTACAGTCGGCTCCGGGTAGCCACTACGACCGGCCCGCCGCCGTCACCAGTGGGTGGACGGCCGTCGCCGACTGCGAGCAGCGCGCCCGCGCCGTCCCCGAACAGCGCGGTCGCCAGCAGGTTCGCCGGTGAGGTGTCCGCGCACTGCAAGGTCAGCGAGCACAGTTCGGTGGCCAGCAGCAGGGCCACGCCCCGGCGGCCGTCCAGCAGGTCGTGCACCACCGCCAGACCGCCCGCCCCGCCCGCGCACCCGAGGCCGAACAGCGGTACCCGGCGCACGTCCTCGCGCAGACCGAGCCGGGACGCGATCCGCGCCTCCAGCGAGGGCACGGCGATTCCGGTGACCGTGGTGGAGACCACCACGTCGACCTCCTCGGCGGCCATCCCCGCCGTGCGGAGCACCGACTCGGCTGCCCGGTGGGCGAGTTCGGCCGCGGCCTCCAGCCAGGCGTCGTTCGCCTGCCCGAACCCGTCGAGCTCGCCGTACCGTTCCCACGGGAGCGCCAGACAGCGGGAGTCCACCCCCGCCCCCGCGAAGAACCGCTCCGCCAGGGCCTGCTCACCACCCGCCCCGCCACGCAACGCCGCCAGCCCGGCGGCGAGTTCGCCCTGCCGGTACCGATGGGGTGGAAGGACTCCGCACACTGCCGCGATCCGCGTCACCGACCCAGGATAGGGACCGAACCCACCCGAACCGGGCAATCCACCCGCCCCGGCGCGTCCGGTGTTCAGCGGCGCGTGCGACGCCCGACGCGCGTCCGGCGTTCAGGCGCGTCCGGCGTTCAGAGGCGGAGGGTGCTCCACGGCCTGGACGGCGGCCAGGGCGGGCAGGTCCGGTCCGGTGTCGACGATGCGGTGGATCACCGCGCCGGTGCCGGTGGCCGCGAACGGGCTGGCCCCGTGGGCGGCGCACACCACGCAGCACGCCCACGCCCAGATGTCGGCGGCCGTGCCCACCCGTGTCGACGTGTGCATCGACAACTCCATTACCTGGCCGAAGTCCTGACATGCGCTCAGGTGTGGTGATCCCGCGTCGCCGCCGTGCGGACGGCTAGCGTGACCGGCGTGAGCGATGCGGCGGCGGTGTCCCGGGGGCTGATCGGGGGCCTGGCGCGGGCCTGCCATCCGGTGCCCGCCGGGGCGGTGACCGCACTGGCCGGGGCGATGGCCGTCGGCGCCGGGCGCGGGACGGTCGGGACGCTGCTCACCGGCGGCGCGGTCGCGGCCGGGCAGTTGTCGATCGGCTGGAGCAACGACCTGATCGACCGGCAGCGGGACGCGGCCGCCCGGCGCGCCGACAAGCCGCTCGCGCGGGCCGAAGTGACGGAACGGCAGGTTGCGTCGGCCATCGGCTGGGCGGTCGCGTGCTGCGTGGTGCTGTCGGCGGCGTGCGGGGTCGCGGCGGCGACCGTGCACCTGCTGGCGGTGGCCGCCGGCTGGGTCTACAACCTCCGTCTGAAGGCGACCCGGTGGTCCTGGCTGCCGTACGCGCTCGCCTTCGCCCTCCTCCCCGCCTTCGTCACTCTCGCGCTGCCCGGCCGGCCGTGGCCCGCCCCCGCCGTCCTCGCCGCAGGCGCACTGCTCGGCGTCGCCGCCCACTTCGCCAACGTCCTGCCGGACTTGGCCGCCGACCGCGCCGCCGGCATCCGCGGCCTGCCCCAGCGTGCGGGCGCCCGCGTCTCCGCCCTGACCGCCGTCCTCGCCGCGACCGCCGCCGCACTCGTCCTCGCCCCCGGCTGGCCCGTCCTCGCCGTCACCGCCCCACCCACCCTCGCCGCCCTCGCCGCCCCCCGCAGCCGCCTCCCGTTCCTCGCGGTCATCGCCGCCTCGGCGGTTGCGGTGGCCTTGCTGTTGGCCAACGGGCAGTTGACCGGAACCTCCTGACGACAGCTCCGGTCAGCCGTACTGGTCGGCCACGGAACAGACGTCAAGGATCGGCGGTCGGGCGGGAATCCGGTCGACAGGGGCGGGGGTGAGGGGCTCGGATGGGGGTGTGGTGATTGATGGTGGGTTGGTCAGGCGGTTGGTGGATGCGCAGTTTCCGGAGTGGGCGGGGTTGCCGTTGCGGGGGGTGGCGGAGGCTGGGTCGGATCATGTGATCTTCAGGCTTGGTGGGGAGTTGAGTGTGCGGCTGCCCCGGCATGTGGATGCGGTCGGGCAGGTGGCGAAGGAGTGGGAGTGGCTGCCTCGGCTCGCGCCGGAGTTGCCGTTGGCGGTGCCGGTGCCGGTGGCTGTGGGGGAGCCGGGGTTCGGGTATCCGTGGGAGTGGGGGGTGAGCCGGTGGCTGGCCGGGGAGGTGGCCACCGTCGAGGGGGTGGGGGCGTCGACCGGGGAGGCGGTGCGGCTGGCGGAGTTCCTCGGGGCGCTCCAGGGGTGCTCGTACACGGGGCACGAGGGTGCTGCGGGCGCCGGGGGCGAGACGCTGGCGGAGCGGGACGCGGAGACGCGCAGTGCCATCTCGGCGCTGGACGAGGTGTTCGACGGCGTCGCCATGACGGAGTTGTGGGACGCGGCGCTGGGCGCACCGGGGTGGGGGCGGCCGCCGGTGTGGTTCCACGGGGACTTTCACACCGGGAACCTGTTGACGCTCGGCGGCCGGATCGGCGCCGTCATCGACTTCGGCGGGCTCGGCGTCGGCGACCCGGCCTGTGACCTGACCATCGCCTTCACGCTGATGTCGGCCGGGAGCCGGGCCGCGTTCCGGGCCGCGCTCGGGGTGGACGACGCCACCTGGACACGCGGTCGCGGCTGGGCCCTGACCACCGGCCTGAACGCGTACACCCACTACGCGGCCGTCAACCCGCGGGTCGCCGCCCAGACCACCCGGCAGATCACCGAGGCGCTCATCGGGTGACACGGGTGACACGGGCGACACGCGGGGCGCGGGCGACGAGGTCGTCCGGTCGTCACCGCACGGGCCCGGCGGGGTGCGCCGCCCCCGATGGCCGGTCGGGGGCGGCGCACGCCGTCAGGCGGAGAAGCCGCCGTCGACGGAGATCACCGAGCCGGTCACGTACCGGGCCTCGGGGCTCGCCAAGTGGGCGACGGTGGCGGCGATTTCGGCCGGTTCGGCGTACCGGCCGAGCGCAGTCAGTCCGGCGATGGCGGCGGCGTTCGGGCCGTCGGCGGGGTTGGCGTCGGTGTCGGTGGGGCCGGGGTGGACGAGGTTGACGGTGATGTCGCGCGGACCGAGTTCGCGGGCCAGGCCCTTGGTGAGGCCGACCAGCGCGGTCTTGCTCATCGAGTACAGCGCGAGGCCCGGGAACGGGGCCCGCTCGGCGATGTTGCTGCCGATGCTGATGATCCGGCCGCCGCCGGTCATGTGCCGGGCCGCGGCCTGCGCGAGCTCGTACGGGGCGCGGATGTTGACGGCCAGCGTGGTGTCGATCTCGGTGCGGCCGATCTGCTCCAGCGGGCCGACCAGGAACACGCCGGCGTTGTTCACCAGGACGTCGAGCCGGCCGAACGTCTCGACGGTCCGTTCCACGGCGGCGTTCAGCGCGGCGGAGTCCGCGCTGTCGGCCCGGACGGCGAGGGCCCGGCGGCCCATGCCCTCGATCTGCTCGACGATCTTCTGTGCGGGCGCCTCGCCCTCGCGGTAGGTCAGGGCGACGTCCGCGCCCTCCTCGGCCAGGCGGAGCGCGACGGCCGCACCGATACCGCGGCTGCCGCCGGTCACCAGGGCGACGTTTCCTTCAAGTCGGTTCATGCGATGGATACTTGTCGACGCGGAGGAGTGCCGCTGGCGGGATTCCGACCCGGCGTTTCGACCGTCCGGCGGGGGTTGGACAGCCGTCGAGCGCGGGTCGGAGAGTCGTCAGGCGTGGGTCGGAGAGCCGTCAGGCGTGGGCGTAGCCGCGGGCCTCCGCCAGGAGGGATTCGGCGTCCCGGTCGAGGAGCAGGCCGGCCACCGCGACGCCGAGCTTCTCGGGTTCGGCGGGGGTGCCGGACAGCCGGGCCTCGATCTGGCGGGTGCCGTCGGTGGAGGTGACCTGGGCGTGGAGGGTGAGGACGCCGCAGGCGGTGGTGGCGTGCGCGCCGACGGGGACGGAGCAGCCCCCGTGGAGTTCGGCGAGCATGGCGCGTTCCGCGCGCACCTCGGCGTCGGTGGTCAAGTCTCCGGTCCCGTAGAGGAGTTCACGGGCCAGGGCGTTGTCCTCGCGGATCTGGATGCCGAGCGCGCCCTGACCGGGGCTGGGCGGGAACAGGGCGACGGGGAGGAGTTCGGCGATCTCCTCGGTGCGGCCGAGGCGGCGCAGTCCGGCGGCGGCCACCACGACCGCATCCAGGGCCTTCAGGCGGGCGAGCCTGGTGGGGACGTTGCCGCGGATGCGTTCGGGGCGCAGGTCGGGGCGGACGTGCAGCAGTTGGGCGATCCGGCGGGCGGCGGAGGTGCCGACCCGGGCGCCGGTCGGCAGTGCGGCCAGGGTCGAGCCGCAGAGGGCGTCGCGGACGTCCTCTCGGGGCGGCGGCGGGAGCAGGACCAGGCCGTCGGGGTTCTCGGTGGGCAGGTCCTTGAGCGAGTGCACGACGACGTCCACCTCGCGGCCCAGCAGCGCCGCGACCTGGTTGGTGGAGAACGCCGAGCCGCCGCCGCGTTCGGAGACCTCGCGCAGGGCGGCCTTCCGGTCGAGGTCGCCGTCCTCCAGGATCGCCCGGTGGCGGATCACCAGGTCGGGGAAGCGCTCCCGGACCGGCGCGAGGAACTCCCGGACCTGGGCCCGCGCCAGCTGGCTCGCCCGCGACCCCACCACCAGTTCGACCATCGTCAACTCCCGCTGTCGTGCGTCACCCTGATGGCATGCTAGCCCCTGGAGAGCGTCCCGTTTTCCGACGGAATGTCGGAAAACCGGCCGGCGGGGCGCTCCAGGCGGAGCGGCGCGGGTACGGCAGCGAGCGAGACGGCGAACAGGAACAGCCAGGGCCAGGCCGGGCCGTGGTCGAGCAGCGCGGTCAGCAGGCCGGGGGCGACGGCGTGGCCGATGCTCCAGGAGAGTTGATCGACGGCCAGGTACCGTCCACGGCGCGCCGGGTGGGCGAGGGCGACGCTCAACTCCTCGCGGCCGGGCACGGCGACGGTCTCGGCGAGGTTGTACACCGGCATGGCGGCGACCGGTCCGGCGCCGACCGCCCAGCCGGGCGCGCCGGGCAGCACCGCGAACCCGGCGAAGGCGAGCGCGTTCGGGGCGGATCCTGCGGCCACCGCACGGGACGGCCGGACGTTCTCCAGCAGGCGCGAGACCCGGAGACCGGAACAGCCCGGCTGCTCGCCGAACTCGACGCCCCCGCCACCGCCACCGAACTCGCCGCCCGCACCGGCCTGTCCGCGCCCACCGTCTCGCACCCTGCACGCCCTGCATGCCCTCACGACGCCGGCCTCGGCGCCCGCCGCCGCACCGGCCGCGCCGTGCTCCACCTGCGCACGGCGGCGGCCGAGTTGCTCTGCGACGCAAGTGAAATGTCGATAGGTCAGATTCCGTAGACCGCGTACGAGAAGCCGTCCGCGTGCAGCGCCGAGTGGGTCAGCGACACGCCCCGCCCGAACAGCGGCCGCCCCGGCAGCTCGCGCTCCACCGGCAGGTGGGCGGGTGTGCGGCGCGGGTTGACCACCACCAGGTACCGGCCGTCGCGCAGGTACGCCAACGGGTAGCCGGTGTGCAGGAGTTCGACCGAGGAGTCGGGCCCGAGCGCCGGGTGGGCGCGGCGCAGTGCGATCAACTGCCGTACCTGGTGCAGCAGGGAGGCCCGGTCGGCGCGCTGGGAGGCGACGTCCGGACGGTCGGGCGCGGGGTCGAGCGGCAGGTAGAAGCGTTCGGCGGGCGCGGAGGAGAACCCGGCGTCCGGCGTCGCGTCCCACTGCATCGGGGTGCGGCAGCCGGCCCGGTTGTAGTGCGGGCCCAGCACGCTGCCCTCGGTGTCCGGCAGACCCGGGACGAAGCGCATCCCGATCTCGTCGCCGTAGTAGATCGCCGGGACGGTCGGCCAGGTCAGCTGGAAGGTGAACGCCGCCGCCAGCTGCTCACGGGTGCGCGGGCCGGTCGCCAGCCGGGAGTAGTCGTGGTTGGCGGTCGGCAGCGAGGCGATTCCCCGGCCGTCCATGGCCTGCGCGGCGCGCTGCCACTCGGTGACGAACGGGTCCATCGAGCCGAGACCGTCCGCGTCGAAGTAGCAGGGCTGCTGCGGCCAGTGCTCGTGCACCGTGCCCGCGCCGTTGTCCCACAGCGAGCGCAGCGGGGCGCCGTCGTCGGGGCCGCCGAACTGGAGAAAGAAGTCGCCGTGGAAGCCCATCGGCACCGAGCGCGCCGGGTCGCCCCACTCGGCGAGGATGACGTTGTCGGGGTGGTGGGCGTCCATCCAGGCGCGGGTCTCCCGCCACAGCCGGCCGGTCTCGACGAAGCCCGGGTCGTCCTTGACCAGCGAGGACGCCATGTCCACCCGGAAGCCGGCGACACCCAGGCCGAACCAGTGCGCCATGATCTCCCGCAGCGCCGCGCGGTTGGCCCGCGGGCCCTCGGCGTCCACCGGCTGGCGCCACGGCTCGGCCGAACTCTGCTGCGCGTAGCCGAAGTTGAGGGCGGGCTGGAAGTCGAAGAAGTTCGGCTTGTACCAACCCGGCCGGCTGCCCGGCGAGGCCACGAACCCGGGCGCGGGGCGGTCCGCCCACACGTACCGGTGGTCGCCCGGGTCGGACGCCGAGCGGACGAACCACGGATGCCGGTCGGAGGTGTGGCCGGCCACCAGGTCGAGCAGCACCCGGATGCCGGCGCGGCGGGCCGCGTCCGTGAACTTCGCCAGGTCCTCCGGCGCGCCGTAGCGAGGCGCGACGGCCAGGTAGTCCGCCACGTCGTAGCCCGCGTCCCCGAACGGCGAGACGAAACACGGGTTCAGCCACACCGCGTCCACCCCCAGCCACTGCAGGTACTCCAGCCGCTCCGTCAGCCCCGCAAAGTCCCCGGTCCCGTCCCCGTTCCCGTCCGCGAAGCTCTGCGGGTAGATCTGGTACAGCACCGCACTCCGCACCCAGTCGGTCCCCACACCCGTCCCCTCTCGTCCCGAACACCACTCGTCCCGAACACCACACCGGCGTCGCCCTCAGCCATGCCCGCCCCGACCCCGAACGGAACCGGCAGACCCGCGCGCGAGTGGCGGGGAGGCGGCTGGCATCATCGCCGCGTTCGTATCGTTCGTGTGCACGTCAGGCTGGGGTTGGTCACTGATGGGTCGTTGGTTCCGCAGGAAGGGGCAGCAGCCGGGGGAGGACGTGGTGTCGGTGCGGGTGCCGGCCGGAACGCCCGGCGTGCCGTCCGAGGAGGAGGTCGCCGAGCTGCGGGCCGAGGCGGAGCGCGGCGACGACATCGCGATGGGGAACCTGGCCGCGACGTTGAGCATGCGCGGCGACCGGGCCGGGGCGCTGCACTGGTGGGAGCGGTCCTGGGCGGCCGGGAACCCGGTGTCCGGCTTCAACCTGGGCATGCAGCACGCGATCGCCGGGGATGCGAACCGGGCGCAGGTGATCTGGGAGCAGGTCGCCGAACTGGGCGACCCGGACGCCATGCTGGGCCTGGTCAAGCAGGCCCTGGAGCGCGGCGACGCCGCCGGGGTGGAGCGCTGGGCACCGGTGATCCTGGCCCAGGACGAGGCGTTCCCGATCACCGCGCTCGGCGTGGCATTCCGCGACGGCGGCGACCTCGACCGCGCCGTGCAGGCCTTCCTGCGGGCCGAGCAGCTCGGCGACGCCTCGGCCCTCTCCTCCGGATCTTGCCGGGCGCGCGCCGCCGGATCATCCCGGCTGGAAGCACCGGCAAACCATCCAAGTACACCCAGTACGAGGACGGTTCGCCGGCACTCCCAGCCGGGCGCGAAATGGGGGCACCTCCCGGCCCGCAAGGACTGGGGGAGACGCGCGCTGATCCGGCAAGATCCGGAGGAGAGGGCCTACGCCATGGAGTACCGCGCCCGCATCCTCGCCGCCCGCGGCCGGCACGCCGACGCCGCCGACCTGCTGGCCCGCGCGGCTACGGCGCAGCGGATGCTCTGACGATCGGGGCGCGCCCGGCCTGCCGGAGCACTCCGTGTCCGGAAATTCCCCCGCCGCCGGGAACTCGTCCCTACCTGGCGGGAACGCGGACTCCCTAGGTTTCTCGGCGCGACAACAGGCCCCGGAGAGACCCTAGTTGGGGGAGAGCATGGCTGACCTTGAAGTGGGCGTACTGGCGATCGGCGCCGGCCCGGCGAACCTGGCCCTCGCGGCCGCGATCGAGGAGAGCGGATCGGCCGAACTGGCCGAAGGCACACTGCTGTTGGAGCAGGCCCCGGACATCAAGTGGCAGCGCGACCTGCTGATGCCGTGGGCCCGCAGCCAGGTGTCCTTCCTGAAGGACCTGGTGACGCTGCGCGACCCGCGCAGCCGGTTCTCGTTCCTCAACTTCCTGCACCAGCACGACCGTTTGGACCAGTTCATCAACCTCGGGACCTTCCACCCGCACCGCTGGGAGTTCTCCGACTACCTGCAGTGGGTGGCAGCCTCGCTGGAGAAGGTGCGGATCCGCTACGACGCGAAGGCCACCGCCACCGAACCGCGCTACGACGCCGACGGCCGCCTGATCGGCTGGCAGGTCACCCTCGCCGACGGCGACACCATCCGCTGCCGTGACCTGGTGGTCGGCGCCGGCCGCGACATGCACATCCCGGAGGTCTTCGCCGACCTGCCCGCCGAGCGGGTCATCCACAGCGCCCGGTTCCGCAGCCGGATCAACGCCGTCGACAAGGACACGCCGCTGCGCACCGTGGTGATCGGCGGGGCGCAGAGCGCCGCCGAGATGTTCATGGCGCTGTACGAGAACCTGCCGAACTCCACCGTCACCATGCTGGTCCGCTCCATCGGCCTGCAGAACTACCAGACCAGCAAGTTCGTCAACGAGCTGTTCTACCCGTCCTTCGTCGACGAGTTCTACGACGCCCCGGCCGAGATGCGTGCCCAGGTGCTCGACGAGATGCGGCTCACCAACTACGCGGGCCTCGCCCCGCCGTTCCTCGACGAGCTGTACATGGTGCTGTACCGGGAGAAGATGATCGGCACCGGCCGCGCCGAGGTCCGGCCGATGACCGAGGTCGTCGCCGCCCGCGAGGAGGACGGCGAGGTGGTCCTCGACCTGTGCGACCGGCGCACCGGCAAGACCGTCGAGCACCGCTGCGACCTGGTGCTGCTCGGCACCGGCTACGACGGCCGGATGCCCACCCTGGTGCGGGAGTTGACCGAGAAGGCCGGACTGTCCGAGGTCGCCGTCAGCCGCGACTACCGGGTCGACCTGGGCGCCGGCGCCGAAGCCGCGCTGTACCTCCAGGGCGTCAACGAGGCCACCCACGGCATCGCCGACTCGCTGATCAGCGTGCTCGCGCACCGCGCCCGCGACATCACCGGCGACCTGCTGACCCGCCACGGCCTCGCCCCGGCGGGAGCCCGCTGATGGCCGCCCTGCTGGTGATCGCCCCCGGCCCCACCGCCAACGGCGACCTGCACCTGGGCCACCTCGCCGGACCGTTCCTCTCCGCCGACGTGTGCGCCCGCTACGCCCGCGCCACCGCCCGCGACACCCTGTTCGGCACCGGCGTGCACTTCACCCAGAACTACATCGTCACCACCGCCCGCCGCCTCGGCGAACAGCCCGAGGAACTCCGGCTGCGCGCCGCCGAACAGGTCGAGGCCACCCTCGCCGCCGCCGGCATCGTCCCCGACGGCTTCGTCCGCTTCGACGAGCGGTACCTGAAGACCGTCCGCACCTTCTTCGAACGGCTGCACGGCGAAGGCCACTTGAGGCTCCGCAAGGTGAAGTTCCCGTACCTGCCGGACACCGGCGAGTACCTCACCGACGCCTACGTGCGCGGCGGCTGCCCGGTCTGCCTGGCCGAGGGCTGCGCCGGACTCTGCGAGAACTGCGGCCACTGGATCGCCTCCGGCGACCTGCTCGACCCGCGCTCCACCCGGCACCCCGAACTCGCCGTCGAACTGCGCGAGAAGGATGTCCTGGTGCTGCCCCTGGAGGAGCACCGGGCCGCGCTGGCCTCCTACTTCGCCCGGCTCGCCCCCACCATGCGACCCCGACTCGCCCAGCTCGTCGAGGAGTTGATGGCCCGCAGGCTCCCCGACTACCCGATCACCCTGCCCATCGACTGGGGCATCCCCGCGCCCTTCCCGGAGACCCCCGGGCAGGTGCTGTACTCCGACACCGAGACCGTCGCGTGGAGCCTGCACGCCATCGCGCTGGCCGCCGAGGCCAGAGGAGAGGTCCCCGGCGACGAGGAACGGCACTGGGCCGTCGAGGCCGGACCGGAGATCGTGTACTTCTTCGGCTCCGACGCCAGCTTCGCGTTCGCCCTGGCCGGCACCGCCATGCTGCTCGCCCTCGGCGGACTCGCGCTGCCCGCGCACTTCGTCACCAACGAGTTCTACGAACTCGACAGCGACAAGTTCTCCACCAGCCGCGGCCACGTCGTCACCGGCCGCCAGCTCACCGCCGAAGTCCCCCGCGACCTGGTCCGCTACTACCTGGCCGCCACCGGACCCGACTTCCAGCGCACCAACTTCACCCGCGCCGCCATGGACCGGGTCTGCGGACAGCGCCTCGTCGAACCGTGGAACCGCGTCGCCGCCAAGGCCGAGGCCCACCTCGACCGCGGCCCGCTGCCCGTCAGCGCCCGCTCCCGGCACGCCGCCGCGCTGATCGCCGAACGCTTCGCCGCCGCCCTGCGCCCGCGCCGCTTCAGCCTCAGCGCCGCCGCCTTCACCCTCACCGAACAGCTCGGCCGACTCGACCGCTGGGAGGTCACCGACGCCGACGCCGGCGACTTCTGGCACGAACTCGACCTGTTCCTGCGCTGCGCCGCCCCGCTCCTCGTCGACCTCGCCGCCGAGGCCCTGCCCGACACCGCCATCCCCGCCGAACCGGCCGCCACCACCGTCCTGCCCCGCCCGCTGCCCCGGCTCGGCGCCCACCTGCGCGGCGGCGGACGGTGAGCTCCGCCGCCCACGTGGTGGTGGTCGGCGCAGGCGTCACCGGGCTGCTCACCGCCGTCGCCTGCGCCCGCGCCGGGCACCGGGTCACCGTCCTGGAACGCGGCCCGCTGCCCAACCCCGACGCCACCTCGCACGACCAGCACCGCGCCATCCGCACCCTGCTGCCCGGCGACCCCGACGGCACCGCCCGCCGACTCGCCGCGCACCGCCACTGGGAGGACCTGGAGACCCTGCTCGGCACCCCGCTCTACCGCCGGGTCGGCGTCCTCACCGCGCACCCCGCCGACCGCCTCGACGAGCTGTTCGTCGAGGCCGACAAGGCCGGCGTCCCCGTCGACCTGCCGGACGGCCCCGAACTCCCGCCGCTGGGTCTGCCGCCCGGCACCGTCGGGGTCCGCGAACGCACCGGCGGCGTCCTGCTCGCCGACCGGGTGCTGCACGCCGCCGCCCGCTGGCTCGCCGCCCGGCCCGGCGTGGCGCTGCGCCCGCACAGCACCGTCCGCTCGGTGTTCACCGGCTCCGGCCGGATCGTGCTGGACACCGGCGAGGTGCTCCGCGGCGACCTCGCCCTGCTGGCCGGCGGCCCCTGGACGCGCCGGCTCGCCGACAGCCCCGTCACCCTGTACCGGCAGACCATGCTCTACCTGCGCCGCCCCGCCGGGGACGACCGCTGGGACGACGCGCCCGCCGCCGGCGGCCTCGGCCGCGAAGGCCGCGGCTGGGTGCTGCCGCCCGGCGCCGGCACCCTGCTCAAACTCAGCTCCGACACGGTGTGCCGCCCCGTCGCGGACACCGACAGCAGCGGCGAGGACCAGCGGCCCCACCTGGACCGGCTGGCCGCCGAAGGCATCCTGCCCGACCTGGAACGCCACCCCGTGGCCGGAGTCCGGGTCTGCCACTACACCGCGGACACCGCCACCGGCGGCCCGCTGCTCACCCGGGTCTCCCCGGGCCTGTGGACCCGCGCCGCCTGCGGCGGCAGCGGGTTCTCCACCGCACCGCTGGTCGCCGAACGCATCGCCGCCGCTGTCCGGGAGGCGGCATGACCATCGCCACGGAAGTGAAGGAGGCGACATGACCGACGAACAACCACCGATCGGCGTCCTCGACACGCTCAGAGCCACCCCGACCACCGTCCGGTACCTGCTCGGCGGCGTGCTGGTCAACCAGCTCGGCGCGTTCGTCCAGACCTTTCTGGTGCTGTACCTGACGCACCGCGGAATGTCCGACGGCACCGCCGGTTTCGCCCTCGGCGCGTACAGCCTGGGCACCGTGTTCGGCACCGTGCTCGGCGGGGAGATCACCCACCGGCTCGGGTCGCGCACCGCGATCCTCGTCGCCATGGTCGGCTCCGCGCCGCTGGTCGCCGTGTTGCCGCTGCTGGCCCGGCCCGGGCTGCTGGCGCCGCTGCTGATCGCCGTCGCCCTGGCCGGCCTGTTCGCCCAGGCGTACCGGCCCGCCGCCTCGGTGCTGCTCAGCGACTTGATGCCGGAGCGCCACCAGGTGATGGCGTTCTCCATGATGCGGATCGCGCTGAACACCGGGGCGGCGCTCGCCCCGCTGATCGCGGCCGCCGTGATCCTGTTCGACTGGGACCTGCTGTTCTGGCTGGACGGCGCGACCACCCTGGTCTACGCGCTGCTCGCCTACTGGCTGCTGCCCCGGCACGCCGTCCCGGAGTCCGCCCCGCAGGAGCCCGCCGAGCGGCGCGCCACCGGCCGGGCGGCGTACGCGGCGATGCTGCGGGACCGGGCCTACCTGGCGTACCTGGCCGCGGTGATGCTCGGGACGGTCGCCTACGTGCAGTCCTCGATCTCGCTGCCGCTGGAGATCGTCCACGACCACTACCCGACCTGGCTGTACAGCGCGGTGCTCACCGCCTCCTCGCTGGTGCTGATCACCTGCGAGCTGAAGATCACCGCGTACATCACCCGGATCCCCACCTACCTGGCCGTCGGCGTCGGCCACCTGGTCAACTCGATCGGCCTCGCCGCGTACGGGCTGGCCGTGCACTCCGGGGCGTTCGTGCTGTTCGGCGCGGTGCTCGCGGTCAGCGGCCTGATGATCGCCGGGCCCAGCATGTTCGCCCACCCGGCCACCTTCCCGGGCGAGTCGAAGGCCCGCTACCTGGCCACCATGCAGGCCGCTGCCGGTCTGGCTTCGGCCGTCGGCCCGCTGTTCGGCGTCTGGGCCTGGACCCATCTGCACGCCGGGTTCTGGGTGCTGATGGCCGTGGTCAACGGCCTGGCGGGCGTCCTCGCGGTGCTCGGCATCCGGCACCGCGCCCAGCGGACCGCCGCCCCGCAGGAGCTCGCGGAGGAGACGGCATGAGCAGCCAACCCGCCGTCGAGCGGCCGGTGTTGATCGTCGGCTACGTGGCGTTCGCGGTGCCCGGCATCGCGGCCTTCCAGGGCGCCGACTCGGTGATCTACGTCGAGGAACCGGACGTCGCCCGCAAGCGGCACCTCGCCGAGGCACTGCAACAGGTGCCGTTCGCCCGCGAGTTGATCGAGTGGGAGTACCACCTGCCGGGCCGGGCGGACGCCTTCTTCGCCGCCCGTCCGGGGCTCGACCCGGTCGCGGTGATCCCCGCCGTCGAGTACGCGGTGCCGTTCGCGGCCCGGCTCGCGGAGCGCTACGGACTGCCCGGCGCCGGTCTGGGGGCGGCCCAACTGCTGCGAGACAAGCACCAGTTGCGTACCGTCGCGGCCGCTGCCGGGATCGCCAACCCGCCCAGTGAGCCGGTCGGCAGCGCCGCCGAGCTGGCCGACTTCCTGGTCCGGCACCCCGGCCCGGCGGTGCTCAAGCCCGCCAACCGGCAGGCCTCGGTCGGCACCCGGGTGATCCACCGCCCCGAGGAGGTCGAGCAGGCCTGGGCGCAGTGCCTGGTGCAGGACGAGGGCCCGTTCGTCCCGGACCGGCCGATCGTGCCGTCCATGCTGGCCGAACGCTTCGTCGCCGGGCCGGAGTTCAGCGTGGAGATGTTGGTCTCCGGCGGCCGGCCGGTGTTCGCCAACACCACCGGCAAGGTGCTCTACCCCGGCCCGCACCCGATCGAGTCCGGGCACACCGTCCCTGCCGAACTCCCGTTGGAAGGACACGAGTTGCTGGCCTTCGAGACCGAACGACTGGCCGCCGCGGTCGGGTTCGGCGACGGGGTGCTGCACTGCGAGTGGATCGTCGAGGGCGGCGTCCCGGTGCTGGTGGAGTGCGCCGGACGGCTCCCCGGCGACTCGATCACCGACCTGATCGAGGCCGCCTACCCCGTCGACCTCACCCGCGCCTACTTCGCGCTGATGAGCGGCGAGGACCCCGGCCCGCTGCCCGCGAAGGCCGAACGGGCCACCGCCGCCCGCTTCCTGGCCCCCGACCGGCCCGGCACCGTCACTGCCGTGCACGGCCTGGACGAGGCCGCCGCCGCCGAGGGCGTGCAACTCGCCGTGGTCGGCATCTCTCCCGGCCACCGCACCGCCGGACTGCGCAGCTCCTGGGACCGGGTCGGCATCGTCACCACCCTCGCCGACACCCCCGCCGAGGCCCGCCGGCTCGCCGACGAGGCGGCCGCGCTGGTCCGGTTCGACATCGACTCCCATGCAGAGGAGGACTCATGACGGAACATCAGGAAAACGCGGCCGAACCCGGCACGCTGCTGGTGATCGGCAGCGGACTGAAGGAGTACCGCGAGTATCTGGTCGGCCCGATGAGCCGCCGTGCCCGCGCCGCCGGACTGGAACTGCTGCTGGTCAACAACCTGCGGCCGACCTGGCAGCGTGAGTACTTCGACGAGATCGTGGTCGCCGACGTCTTCGACACCGCCACCATGAACGCCACCGTGCGGGGGATCGCCGCCCGCAAGCACATCGTCGGCCTGCTCTGCTGGGACGAGCCGCTGGTGCTGGACGCCGGACTGCTGGCCGCCGAACTCGGCGTCCCCGGCCTGTCCGAGCGCGGCGTGCGCGGCGTCCGCGACAAGGAGCGCACCCGCAGCGTGCTCACCGCCGCCGGCCAGCGCCAGCCCGGCTTCGCGCTCACCGCGGACCTGGCGGAGGCCCGGGCCGCCGCCGAGCGGATCGGCTACCCCGTGGTGCTCAAGCCGCGTGCGATGGGCGCCAGCATCGGCGTGGTGTTCGCCGGGGACGCCGCCGAACTCGACGCGGCCTTCGCCACCGCGCTCGCCGCCAGCCAGGTCGACCCCGGGCCGTACCGGGCCAGTGTGATCGTCGAGGAGTACGCGGGCGGCCCGGAGATCAGCGTCGACGGCGCCGTCCACAAGGGCGAGTACCTGCCGCTGTTCCTGGCCCGCAAGTACAGCAGTGACGAGCCGTACTTCGAGGAGGTCGGCCACATCGTCGACGCCGCCGACCCGCTGCTCTCCGACCCGCGGTTGCTGGCCGTGCTCGCCGACGCGCACCGGGCGCTCGGCGTGGAGGACGGCATCACCCACACCGAGCTGCGGCTCACCGACCGCGGCCCGCTGATCGTCGAGGTCAACGGTCGGCTCGGCGGCGACCTGATCCCGCTGCTCGGCCGGATCGCCACCGGCATCGAACCCGGCGAGGTGCTGTTCGACGTCGCCGTCGGCCGTCGCCCCGACATCGCCCCGACCCGCTCCGCAGTCGCCGGCATCCGCTTCGGCTACCCCGAACAGGACTGCCGCCTGGAGGAGTTGACGCTCCCGAAGCCCGCCGACAGCCCCGGCCTGGTGCACGCCGCCCCGATGGCCCCGCCCGGCACCGTGCTGCGGCTGCCGCCCGGCGGCTACCTGGCCCGGCACTCCTTCGTGATCTGCGAGGCCGACACCGTCGCAGTCTGCGAGCAGCGCCTGATCGACGCCGCCGCCCTGGTCGACCTGGCCGTCTCCCCGGTCGAACCGGCCGACCCCGAGGCCCCGTTCGCGATGCCCGCGGGCCTGCTGGACGTGGACCGGTGAGCGCCGTGGAGTGGGCGGGTCCGCCCCAGGACGCGGCCGAGATCCTGCGGCGCGCCCGGCAGGTCGCCCCCGTGCTGCGCGCGAAGGCCCCGGAGATCGAGGCCAACCGCACGCTGCCCGCCGACGTGGTCGAACTGCTGCGCGGCACCGGCGTGTTCCGGATGTGCTTCGCCCGCGAGTGGGGCGGCCCCGAACTGACCTCGCCCGAACAGCTGGCCGTCGTCGAGGCGTTGGCGTACGGCGACGCCTCCGCCGCCTGGTGCGGCGTCATCGGCGCCAACAGCGGGCTGCTCGGCAACTTCCTGCACCGGTCCGTGGTGAAGGATGTCTACCCGAGCCTGGACCTGGTCACCGCGGGGGTGCTCGCCCCCGCCGGCCGGGCCGAGCGCGTCCCCGGAGGCTTCCGGCTCAGCGGCCGCTGGTCGTTCGGCTCCGGCATCAAGCACAGCGACTGGGTGACCTCCGGCGCGTTCCTGTTCGAGAACGGCGAGCCCTGGGCCGAGCCGGGCAGCCCGCACGCGCACGACTCCCGGCAGTTCCTGGTGCCCCGCTCCGCCGTCGAGGTGGTCGAGAACTGGGACACCACCGGCCTGTGCGGGACGGGCAGTTGCGACTACACGATGACCGACGTGTTCGTCCCCGAGGAGCACACCTTCACGTTCTGGGAGGTCCGCGGCACCCCGAGCCCGCTCGCCCAGCCGGACTCCTTCATGCGCGCCCTCTGCGGGGTCCCGCTCGGTGTGGCCCGGGCCGCGCTCGACCACGCCCGGGAGATCGCCGCCACCCGGTACGACCGGATGGCGGGCCGCAGTTGGGCCGAGAGCTGGCGGGTGCAGACCGAACTCGCCCGGCTGGAAGCCGAGTTCAACGCCGCCCGGGAGGGCGTGTACGGCGCGATGCGCCGCCAGTGGGAGGTGCTGGCCGCCGGCGGCACGCTCGACGACCTGACGCCCACCGAGCGAGCCGCGTCCCCGCTGTCCTGGCTGCACGCCTTCCGCGCCTCGCGGGCCGTCGTCAACCGGCTCTACGACCTGCTGCAGACCTGGTCGATCAACCGCTCCTCGCCGATGGACCGCTGGCTGCGCGACACCGCCGTGATGTGCCAGAACCTCACCGCGCAGGACGCCGTGCTGGAGTCCGTCGGCGCCTACCTGCTCGGCCGGCCGCCGATGTTCCGAATCAGCCTCGGCCTCGACCGCTGACCACCCCCGGTAAGGAGAAGTGACCCGATGACATCGGAAATCCTGCACCGCGCCCGCGAGTTGGCGCCGGTGCTGCGGGAGCGCGCCCCGGAGATCGAGGCCAACCGCACACTGCCCGCCGAGGTGGTCGAACTGCTGCGCGGCACCGGCGTGTTCGGCATGTGCTTCGGCCCCGAGTGGGGCGGCCCCGGCCTCACCTCGATGGAGCAGACCGAGGTGGTCGAGGCGCTGGCGCACGGCGACGCCTCCGCCGCCTGGTGCGCCGTGATCGGCGCCAACACCGGCATCTACGCCAACTTCCTCGACCAGCAGGTCGCCAAGGAGGTCTTCCCGCGCCTCGACCTGGTGGTGGCCGGCCTGCTCCAGCCCTCCGGCCGCGCCGAACGCGTCCCCGGCGGCTTCCGGCTCAGCGGCCGCTGGTCGTTCGGCTCCGGCGTCAAGCACGCCGACTGGGTGACCTCCGGCGCGTTCCTCTACGACGGCGGCGAGCCCTGGGCCGCGCCCGGCAGCAAGCACGCCCACGACTCCCGGCAGTTCCTGGTGCCCCGCGACCAGGTCGAGGTGATCGACAACTGGGACACCACCGGCCTGTGCGGCAGCGGCAGTTGCGACTACACGATGGACGGGGTGTTCGTCCCCGAGGAGCACACCTACACCTTCGCCACCCCGCAGGGCCGCCCCGGCCCGCTCGCCCAGCCGGACTCCTTCACCCGCGCCATGTGCGGGGTCCCGCTCGGTGTGGCCCGGGCCGCGCTCGACCACGCCCGGGAGATCGCCGCCACCCGGTACGACCGGATGGCGGGCCGCAGTTGGGCCGAGAGCTGGCGGGTGCAGACCGAACTCGCCCGGCTGGAAGCCGAGTTCAACGCCACCCGGGAAGGTGTGTACGGCGCGATGCGGCGCCAGTGGGAGGTGCTCGCGGCCGGCGGCACGCTCGACGACCTGACGCCCACCGAGCGAGCCGCGTCCCCGCTGTCCTGGCTGCACGCCTTCCGCAACTCCCGGACCATCGTCGCCCGCACCTACGACCTGCTGCAGACCTGGGCGATCAACCGCAGCTCGCCGATGGACCGCTGGCTGCGCGACACCACCGTGATGGCCCAGCACCTGGTCGCCCAGGACCGCATCCTGCAGTCCGCCGGCGCGTACCTGCTGGGCGGCACCCCCGAGTTCGGCATCAGCCTCGGCCTGGTCTGACCGGCCCCAACGACGCAGCGGAGAAACCGATGAGCAGACCCGTCCTCCTGGTCAACCCGAACAAAGTGCACCCACCGATCGCCCCGTACGCCCTCGACGTGCTCACCACCGCACTGGAGGACGCCGGCTTCGAGGTCGAGGTACTCGACCTGACCTTCCGCCGCGACGAATGGAAGACCTGCCTGCACGAGTACTTCGCGCAGCACACCCCGCTGCTGGTCGGCGTCACCGTCCGCAACACCGACACCGTCTACGCCTTCGAGCAGCGCCCGTTCGTCGGCGAACACCGGGAGATCATCACCGAGATCCGCCGGCTCACCGACGCGCCCGTTGTCGGCGGCGGCATCGGCTTCTCCACCATGCCGTTCGCCCTGGTCGAGTACTTCGGCATCGACTACGGCGTGAAGGGCCCCGGCGAGAAGATCCTCTGCGAACTCGCCGCCGCCATCGCCGAGGGACGCGACACCTCCGCCATCCCCGGCCTGATCCGCAACACCGAGCACGGCGCCGTCCGGACCCCGCCCGCATTCCTGACGGTCCGCCACGGCGAGACCCAACAGGCCGACCCCACCGGCCAGTTCGAACCCCGGGTGTGGCAGGTCGACCAGCTCTCGGTGTACCGGCGACGCTCCGGCGTCCCGCACCGGGTCGACAACCTCGAGTACTACCGGCGCGGCGGCCTCGGCTCCATCCTCACCAAGAACGGCTGCGCCTACCGCTGCGCGCACTGCGTCGAACCCGACGCCAAGGGCACCCGCTACGGGCAGCGCGAACTCGCCTCCGTGGTCGACGAGATGGAGTCGCTCGCCGCGCAGGGCATCCTCGACCAGCACACCACCGACAGCGAGTTCAACCTGTCGATCGCGCACGCCAAGAACCTGCTGCGGGAGATCGTCCGCCGCCGGCACGCCGACCCCGACAACCCGCTGAACCTGCTGCGCCTGTGGGTCTACTGCCAACCCAGCCCGTTCGACGAGGAGTTCGCCGACCTGCTGGCCGCCGCCGGCTGCCGCGGCGTCAACGTCGGCAGCGACCACATCCGGCCCGAGGTGCTCAGCGGCTGGAAGGTCACCGAGAAGGGCGGCACCTACTACACCTTCGCCGACACCGAACGGCTGGTGCGGCTCTGCCACGAACGCGGCATCCTCACCATGGTCGAAGCCCTGTTCGGCATGCCGGGGGAGACCCCCGAGACCGTACGCGCCTGCGTGGACGCCTTCATGGCCCTCGACGCCACCGTCACCGGCTTCTCGCTCGGCCTGCGCCTGTTCCCCTACACCCCGATGGGCATCGACCTGGCCGAACAGTGCGCCGGCGTGCGCACCGCCCCCGGCCTCCAGTCCAACACCGCCGACGGCCCGATCGTCCTCAAACCGCTGCGGATGTGCGCCTCCCCGGCCGAGTACGAACGGCAGTTCATGTTCGACGAGAACGGCAACTTCCGCCTCGTCTGCTACTTCTCGCCCGACCTGCTGCCCGACCCCGCCCGCGCCGCCGACCCCGCCGAACGCTGGCACGGCGCCGTCCACGACCTGTGGGCGCTGATCGACCCGGCCGACCACCACCGGGTGATGCTGCCCACCGTCGAGGGCATGAGCGAGCACGACAACAACTACGCCGACAACCCGTTCCTCACCAGCCTCGGCGGCCTCGGCTACACCGGTGCGTTCTGGTCGCACTGGCGCGGCCGCGAGGAGATCATGCGGGCCGCGCGGGAAACCGCCGGGGAATCCTCACATCTTCCAACTCCTGTATGACATATCGCACTTGAGCTGGCGAAATGATCAGACCATGCTGAAGCGGCGACATCATCACTGCCGGTGATCATCGACGGCAGCGCCGCACCGCCGCCGCACCCCACACGCCGCGAGGGAACGATGAACCAGCACGGGAACACCTTTTTACCGACCGTGCTGCTCGCCGACGTGCAGCCCGCCCTCCGGCAGGGCGTCCGCTCGATGGTCGAGGCCTCCGGCGGAGCGGCGGTGGTCGGCGAGGCCGGCACCACCGGCGAAGTCCTCGCCGCCACCTCCCGGCACCGGCCCGACGTCCTCGTCCTCGACCCGCAGATGGACGACACCGCCGGCATGCGAATGATCAGCCAGATCGTGCGCCTCACCCCCGACACCGGCGTCCTGGTGTTCAGCACCCTCGACGACGACAAGGCCGTCGCCGCCGCCTTCCATGCCGGCGCCCGCGGCTACCTCGTCAAACGCGCCACCGCCGAACAGATCATCCGCGGCATCCTCGCCGTCGGCGCCGGCGAAGCGATCCTCGACCGCAGCATCGCCGCCCGCCTCGGCACCCTCATCGGCGCCGGCCAGCGCGCCCGCAGCTACCCGTTCCCCCAACTCAGCGACCGCGAACGGGAAGTGCTCGAACACCTCGCCGCCGGCCGCTCCAACACCGCGATCGCCCGCGAACTCGCCCTCGCCTCCAAAACCGTCAGCAACCGGATCTCCGGCATCCTCGGCAAACTCGGCGTCGCCGACCGCGCCCAGGCCCTGGTCCTCGCCCGCGACTCCGGCCTCGGCCAGACCGCCGCCGCCCGCTGACCCCTCCCTCTCCCGCATCCACTCCCGCATCGGAGCCCCCGCATGCCCGAAACCGCCCCGCCGCCCGGCCTGGTCGTCCGCCGCCAGGAACCCGCCCACCTCGAACGCGCCCACGGCCTCGACCTCAAACTCCTCCACCCCTGGAACGACCTCACCACCCCCTTCCACGGCGCCTGGTGCGTGCTGCGCCCCGGCGACCTCACCGACACCCACCAGCACACCGAACGCGAACTCTTCATCTGCATCAGCGGCCGCGGCGAGATCCACACCCCCGACGGCGGCCGCCACCCCGTCGCCGCCGGCGACCTCGTCCTCCTCCCCGCCGACACCGACCACGCCGTCGCCAACCCGCACTCCACCGACTTCGCCTACTACGCCATCTGGTGGCAGGCATGAACCCCCGCCACCTCGACTACGACGGCCGTCGCTTCCACGCCCCCGACGGCGACCGCCGCACCGTCGCCGTCTACCACCAGCAGGACGACCTCGTCTGGGGCGAGATCACCGGCGGCGCCATCCGCCGCGGCTGGACCGCCGGCACCCGCCAGCCCGACGGCACCCTCGCCATGGGCTACACCTTCGTCCTCACCACCGGTGAAGTCGTCTGCGGCCACACCCGCAACACCCCCTCCCTCACCCCCGACGGCCGCATCCGCCTCCAGGAGACCTGGCACCGCTACGGCCCCCACCCCACCACCGGCACCTCCACCATCGAAGAGATCACCCCATGACCCCCCGGCACCTCCTCCGGGCGGGATGGCTCGGTCGGCACGCGTCCGTCACCCGACACGACACGGGCTGCGCCGGGCAGCCGCAGGTTCGCGGGGCCAGCCTCCGGCCGCTTGTCGCTCCGCGCAGGGGTGGCGTTGCCCTCCGGGCGGGATGGCTCGGCGGTCGGCCCGCGTCCGTCACCCGACACGAC
>NZ_LISX01000007.1:27138-72825 GCF_001905465.1 Kitasatospora sp. CB01950 | reverse complement strand
CGTCCGTCACCCGACACGACACCGGCTGCGCCGGGCAGGCGCAGGTTCGCGGGGTCGGCCTCCGGCCGCTCGTCGCTCCGCGCAGCGGTGGCGTTGCCCTCCGGACGGGAGCTCGGCGTCTCGTCGCCCCGCGCGGCGGTGACTCCGTCCGCTGGGCGGGAGGGGACGGCGTGGCTCGGCGGGCCGTCGATTCCTGCCCGTCCGTCGCCCCACGCAGCGCCGTTCGTGCTCTTCGTCTGCCCGTTGCCGCGCGCAGCGCTGTCGGTGTTCTGTGCCCGTCCGTCGCCCCGCGCAGCGCCGTTCCTGTTCTTCGTCTGCCCGTTGCCGCGCGCAGCGCTGTCCGTGTCCTGTGCCCGTCCGTCGCCCCGCGCAGCGCCGTTCGTGCTCTCCGTCCGTTCGTTGCCGCGCGCAGCGCGCTTGTTGAGGAGGCCTCCCGATGAGCCCCGACTGGGCGTTGCTCGACAAGCACACCGTCGGCCCGCTGCTGCGGCCCGGTGACGGGGGGTTCCGGGAGTCGTCGGCCGCGTTCAACGAGCGGTGGGCGGGGCGGGCGCCCGCCGGCGTGCTGCGGGCGGCGGGCGCGGAGGACGTGCTGCGGGCGATCGAGTGGGCGCGGGAGCGCGGGGTGCCGATCGTGCCGCGCGGAGGCGGGCACTCGTACGCCGGGCACTCCGTCAACTCCGGGCTGGTGGTGGACCTGCGGGCGTTGGACGCGATCCAGGTCGACCCCGGGAGCGGGCTGGTCACGGTCGGCGGAGGCGTCCTGACGGGCGCGCTGTATGCGGCGTTGCGGCCGCACGGCCTCGCGCTGCCGCTCGGCAACGGCGCGGGCGTCGGCATCGCGGGCCTCGCTCTCGGCGGCGGCTCGGCCGCCACCTCCCGGCGGCTCGGCCTGACGGCCGACACCCTCCGCGCCACCACCCTGGCCACCGCCGCCGGCACCGTGCTGACCTGCGACGCCACCCAGAACGAGGACCTGTACTGGGCCTGCCGCGGCGGTGGCGGCGGCAACTTCGGCATCAACCTCGACCTGACCTTCCAGGCGGTCGCGGCCCCGCCGTCGTCCACCTGCCTGCTGCTCTGGGACGTCGCGCACGCGCCCGCCGTCTTCGAGGCCGTGCAGCACCTGATGCGCACCGCCCCGGAGGAGTCCTCGCTGCGCCTGGGCGTCGCCACCTCCGGCGGCCGCACCCTGGTGTCCGCCGTCGGCCTGCACCTCGGCCCGGCCGCCGAGCTGCGCGCGCTCCTCGCGCCCGCGTTCGCCGCCGCCCGCCCGCTGCGCGAGGAGATCGCCGACCGCGATTTCTGGGACGCCATGGACTACCTGCAGCACGAGACCGCCGGCGGCGCGTTCGCCGTCCGGACGCACTTCGCCACCGACCCGCTGCCCCCGCAGGTCGTCGCGGCGGCGCTGGAGCACCTCGCCGCCGCGCCCCCCGGCGGCAACCCGGACGGCTGCGGCCTGGCGCTGTTCGGGTGGGGCGGCGCGATCAACCGGGTCGAGCCGTCCGCCACCGCGTTCGTGCACCGCGACGCCCAGTACCTGGTCAGCCTGGACACCTCCTGGCTGCCGGGCGAGGACCCGGCCGCGCAGCTCGACTGGCTGGCCGGCCTTGATCACCTGATCGCCTCGTGCACGACCGACGGCGCGTACCTGAACTTCACCGACCCGGACCTGCGAGACTGGCGAAACGCCTACTACGGTGCGAACTACCCCCGCCTGGTCGCCGTGAAGCACCGCCACGACCCGGACGGACTGTTCACCTTCCCGCAGTCCATCGGCAGTTGAACCCCCTTCAGACTTCGCCCGTACGGCGTACCGCTGACCGACCGTCAGTCGACCCGTTCCGCCCGGAAGGAGACACCACCGTGTCGCCGCGAACCGCCCGCCCGCGCCACTACCTGATGTGCCGGCCCGCGCACTTCACCGTCGACTACTCCATCAACCCGTGGATGGACCCGGCCAAGCCCACCGACACCGGCACCGCCCTCGCCCAGTGGGACGAGCTGTACGCACTCTTCCAACGCCTGGGCCACACCGTCGAGTTGATCGATCCACTGCCCGGCCTGCCGGACATGGTGTTCGCCGCCAACGGCGCCACCGTGGTCGACGGCCGGGTGCTCGGCGCCCGCTTCCTGTACCCGGAGCGGGTCGCCGAGGGCCCCGCGTACGCCGACTGGTTCCGCGAGCGCGGCTGGCAGGTCCGGGACGCCGAACACGTCAACGAGGGCGAGGGCGACCTGCTGGTGGCCGGCGGCCGCATCCTGGCCGGCACCGGCTTCCGCACCGAGCCCGCCGCGCACGCCGAGGCCGCGTCCTTCCTCGACCGCGAGGTGGTCACCCTGCGGCTGGTCGATCCGCGCCACTACCACCTGGACACCGCGCTCGCCGTGCTCGACGACGACGAGATCATGTACTACCCGCCGGCCTTCGACGCCGAGTCCCGGGCCGCGCTGGAGCGCCTCTACCCGGACGCGATCCTGGCCGGCGCCGACGACGCCCGGGTGTTCGGCCTCAACGCCGTCTCCGACGGTGCGAACGTCGTCCTCCCGGAGGCCGCCACCGGCCTCGCCGAGCAGCTCCGCGAACGCGGCTTCCACCCGATCGGCGTGGACCTCACCGAACTGCTCCGGGCCGGCGGCGCCGTCAAGTGCTGCACCCTCGAACTGCGCCACTGACCGGCCCGCCGAAGCACCGAAGCACCGAAGCACCGAAGCGCCGAAGCACCGAAGAGCCGAAGCACCGCACACACCGGAGACCCGGCCCCGCACCAGCGGGACCGGGCCTCCGTCATTCAGCGGCTCACGCCAGGTCGAAGCGGTCCAGGTCCATGACCTTCGTCCAGGCGGCGGCGAAGTCCTTCACGAACTTCTCCTTGGCGTCGTCCGAGGCGTACACCTCGGCGACCGCCCGCAGCTCCGAGTTGGAGCCGAACACCAGGTCGGACCGGGTGCCGGTCCACTTGACCGCACCGGCGGCGTCCCGGCCCTCGAACAGCGCGTTGTCGGAGCCGACCGGCGCCCACGCGGTGTCCATGTCGAGCAGGTTGACGAAGAAGTCGTTGCTCAGCGTGCCCGGACGGTCGGTGAACACGCCGTGCTGCGAGCCGCCGTGGTTGGCGCCCAGCACCCGCAGGCCGCCGACCAGCACGGTCAGCTCGGGGGCGGACAGGTTCAGCAGGTTCGCCTTGTCCACCAGCAGGTACTCGGCGGGCAGCCGGCTGCCCTTGCCCGCGTAGTTGCGGAAGCCGTCGGCCTTCGGCTCCAGGGCGGAGAACGACTCGACGTCGGTGTTCTCCTGGGAGGCGTCCACCCGGCCCGGGTGGAAGGCCACCGCGACGTCCACGCCGCCGGCCTTCGCGGCCTGCTCGACGGCCGCGGTGCCGGCCAGCACGATCAGGTCGGCCAGCGAGACGTGCTTGCCGCCCTCCGCGTTGAACGCCGTCCGAATGGTCTCCAGCACCCGCAGCACCTGCGCCAGCTGCTCCGGGTCGTTGACCTCCCAGCCGCGCTGCGGCTCCAGGCGCACCCGGGCGCCGTTCGCGCCGCCGCGCTTGTCGCTGCCGCGGAACGAGGACGCCGCCGCCCACGCGGTCGACACCAGCTGCGCGGTGGTCAGCCCGGAGGCCAGCACCCGCTCCTTGAGCGCGGCGGCGTCCGCCGCGTCGATCGGCGCGCCCTGCGCCTGCGGCAGCGGGTCCTGCCAGAGCAGCTCCTCGCTGGGCACCTCGGGGCCGAGGTAGCGGGCCACCGGGCCCATGTCACGGTGGGTCAGCTTGTACCAGGCGCGGGCGAAGGCGTCCGCGAACGCCGCCGGGTCGTTCAGGAAGCGGCGGGAGATCTGCTCGTACACCGGGTCGAAGCGCAGCGAGAGGTCGGTGGTGAGCATCTGCGGGGCGTGCTTCTTCGACGGGTCGAAGGCGTCCGGCACGGTGCCCTCGCCGGCGCCGTCCTTCGGCTTCCACTGGTGCGCGCCGGCCGGGGACTTCGTCAGCTCCCACTCGTAGCCGAACAGGATCTCGAAGAAGGTGTTGTCCCAGGTGGTCGGCGTGTTGGTCCAGGTGACCTCCAGGCCGGAGGTGATCGCGTCGCCGGCCTTGCCGGAGCCGTAGGTGCTCTTCCAGCCGAGGCCCATCTCCTCCAGGCCCGCGCCCTCGGGGGCCTCGCCGACGTTGTCCGCCGGGCCGGCGCCGTGGGTCTTGCCGAAGGTGTGGCCGCCGGCGATCAGCGCGACGGTCTCCTCGTCGTTCATCGCCATCCGACGGAAGGTCTCGCGGATGTCGCGGGCCGCCGCGACCGGGTCCGGGTTGCCGTTGGGGCCCTCGGGGTTGACGTAGATCAGGCCCATCTGGACGGCGCCCAGCGGGTCTTCGAGGTCACGGTCGCCGGTGTAGCGCTCGTCGCCCAGCCAGGTGGTCTCGGGGCCCCAGTAGACGTCCTCGTCGGCCTCCCAGACGTCCGCGCGGCCGCCGGCGAAGCCGAAGGTGTCGAAGCCCATCGACTCCAGCGCGACGTTGCCGGAGAGGATCAGCAGGTCGGCCCAGGACAGGCTCTTGCCGTACTTCTGCTTGACCGGCCACAGCACCCGGCGGGCCTTGTCCAGGTTGGCGTTGTCCGGCCACGAGTTCAGCGGGGCGAAGCGCTGCTGGCCGGCGCCCGCGCCACCGCGGCCGTCGGAGATCCGGTAGGTGCCGGCGCTGTGCCAGGCCATCCGGATGATCAGCGGGCCGTAGTGGCCGAAGTCGGCGGGCCACCAGTCCTGCGAGGTGGTGAGGGCCTGCTCGATGTCGCGCTTCACGGCGGGCAGGTCGAGGCTGTTGAACGCCTCGGCGTAGTCGAAGTCGCCGCCCAGCGGGTTCGCCACCGCCGGGTTCTTGGCCAGGATCTTCAGGTTCAACCGGTTCGGCCACCACTGCTGGTTGCCGCCGCCCTGGGTCGGATGGGGCGCGCGGCCGTGCGCGACCGGGCAGCCGCCCGCACCCTCGGACTTGGGGTCGGTGACGATGGCGTCGTCGTTCTCGGGCATGGGAAGTCCCTCCGGATCGGGCGGATCGCACTCTTTACGGACACTTCGGCGCTGACGGGCACCTTGGCCGTTCGCCGGAGTCGATCCTAAGATAGACACAGTCTAAGTCAAGAACTCGGTCAATCGGGTGGTGGTTCCGCTCGACTCGGGCGCGTCGCTGCGTCCCCTGTACAGTTCGGGCGTCTGTTGAGCTGAATGGATGAACACATGAGTGACCTGCTGGAACGGCTGCGTGACCGGGGGTGGCGGCTGACCTCCCAGCGCCGGGTGGTGGCCGAAGTCCTCGACGGCGACCACGTCCACCTGACCGCGGACGAGGTCCACGCCCGCGCCGCCGAACGCCTCCCCGAGATCTCCCGCGCCACCGTGTACAACACACTCGGCGAACTCGTCACCCTCGGCGAGATCCTGGAGGTCTCCACCGACGGCCGCGCCAAGCGCTACGACCCCAACGCCCACCAGCCGCACCAGCACCTGGTCTGCTTCGCCTGCGGCACCATCCGCGACGTCCACCCCACCGGCGACCCGCTGGCCGCCCTCCCCGCCGGCGAGCGCTTCGGCTTCACCATCACCGCCGCCGAGGTCACCTACCGGGGGCTCTGCGCCGACTGCGCCCGCCACTCCGGCTGACGCCCGGGCGCCACGTCCGACCGGCGGCCCGACCCCGCCGCGCCGAGCACCAACCGCTTCCGCCCGCCGTCCAGTTCGGGCGAGCGACCCCCTCCGCCCGTTCCCGGCAAGACAGTTGACGCACCGTCAACCCAGGTCGTCACCCCCGGCGGCCGTCGCCGCCACCGCCGCCGCGACCTCGCCCACCTGACCCGCATCGACGAGGGCCGCGCCGAAGGCTTCTGGGAACCGGGCCCGGAAAACGTAAAAGACCCCAGATGAACTGGGGTCTTTCGTTTGGTGTCCGAGGGGGGACTTGAACCCCCACGCCCGATAAAGGGCACTAGCACCTCAAGCTAGCGCGTCTGCCATTCCGCCACCCGGACCGGGTGTTCACCTTGGGGCTTCCTTTCGGCCGCCCCCTGGCGACAAAGAGAACATTACCAGGCTTCCGGAGTGCTTCTCACCTGCGTTTTCGAGGCCTGAGGGCCGAATGGCGGGGCAATTCGGGCGCAACGCGGGCAAGGCGGGCGGAAGAAGTGGTGAAGCTGCTGGTGAGCGGGGTTCGGACGGGTGTTCCGGCGGCAAAAACGGGCCGTCCGGGAGCGTGCGCGGCCAGGACGGGGCGAATCGCGCACCGAATCGGTCGGGAAGCTTCACGACACGCGTGATTCCAGTCCCGGTGCCACTCGGCGGGGCCCGCTCTCCTAGCCTCGGGTCACCAGGGAGCCCCGAGCGAAGGGCGGCGTGCAGTGGAACAGACGCAGGAGACGGCCACGGACGCAGCGGCCGGGCGGCGGCCCGCCGCGGCAGGGCTCCGGCCCGGGGCGTGGCGGTTCAGCGCGGCCCCGGAGGAGTCCTCGGTGCCGCGCACCCGGCACGCGGTGCGGGACCGGCTGCTGGCCCAGGGCATGGCGGGGGAGCGCTACCAGGAGCTGGTGGACGACCTGCTGCTGATCGTCTCGGAGCTGGTGTCGAACGCCGTCACGCATGCCGCGGCGCTCTCCCCGCAGGTGCACTGCGAGCTGGTGATCGACCCGGAGCGGGTGCGGGTCTCGGTGCTCGACGGCCACCCGTACCGCCCCAGGGCGCAGTCGAACGACCCGGTCCGCCCGGGCGGGCGCGGCCTGCTGCTGGTCAAGAGCGTGACCCTGCAGGCGGGCGGCGAGTGCGACGTGGAGCCCACCGAGGACGGCGGCAAGGTGATCTGGGCCAGCCTGCCGCTGCCGCTGCCGGGCCCCGCCGGGACGGGGGACGGCCCCGACGGCGGCCCGGACTGCTGAGACGCCTACCAGTCGTTGCCGGCGATCTCCCGGATCCCGGGCAGGGCCGCCTCGAAGACCGTCTCGAACCACACCGAGAACGGCTTCTCGGCGCGCAGCGCGCGCAGCTCGGCGGCCGTGACGAAGCGGGTGTCCTCGACCTCCTCCGGCGCCGGGTCCGGCTCGGCGGTGATCAGCCCGACGAACAGGTGGTTCCACTCCCGCTCGATCAGCCCGGTGGTCTCGTCCGGCAGGTCGTAGCGGGTGGTGCCGGCCTCGCAGAGCAGCGCGGGGGCGGCGCCCAGTTCCTCGGTGGTGCGGCGGGCGGCCGCCACGAACGGCTGCTCGCCGGGGTAGGGGTGGCCGCAGCAGGTGTTCGACCAGACACCCGGCGAGTGGTACTTGCCGAGCGCCCGGCGCTGCAGCAGCATCCGGCCCTGCCGGTCGAACAGGAACACCGAGAAGGCGCGGTGGAGCCGGCCCGGCTGCTGGTGGGCCCAGAGCTTCTCCCCGGTCCCGATGGTCGCGCCGTGGTCGTCGACCAGCTCCAGCAGGATCTCGCCGGGTGCGGCCGCGGACGGGGAGGCGAGCTCGGGGGAGAGGTCGTCGGTCGGGCTGACAGCAGGACTCATGGGCGAAATGCCCCTTTCGGCGCGTGGACCGGGGCCGCGCCCGGGCCGGGCCCGGGGCCGCCCACCCCGGTTGTGAGGTCGGCTGCGCGCACGTCGGCCCGGTCTGGCCGGTCCGCCGACGGCGTCGGGGCCCAAGTCTGCCGCATGCCCGGGTGGCCCCGGGGCCGCGACGCACGTCACCGGGGTGGAGGACCGGATGTTCGGCAGAACTGTGCGATCCGCGACCGTACGGCGTCGTCGAACGTCCGCCCCGTGCCCGCAGCTGATCGGTTGATCCGACCGCCCCGGATTCGGCAGTCGATCATGCGATCCGACCGCCGCGCAGCCCGGCAGTTGATCACCTGAGCCGCCCGGGCCGCGTTCTGGCAGGTGGCCGGGGTCGCCTACCATCAGTGGGACCGGGCGGTCCGCAAGACGCGCCCGTACGGCGCGCCGCAGCCGCGGCCGCGTCCCGGCGCCGCTACCCGCACCGGCGCGCCGGACGGCACCCGAGACCCTGGAGTCCCGCATGATCGGCCTCGTCCTGGCCGCCGGCGCAGGCCGCCGGCTTCGTCCGTACACCGACACCCTGCCCAAGGCGCTGGTGCCGGTCGACGGAGAGCGGACGGTGCTCGACCTGACCCTGGGGAACTTCGCCGAGGTCGGCCTGCGGGAGGCTGCGATCGTCGTCGGCTACCGCAAGGAGGCGATCCAGGACCGCAAGCAGGCGCTGGAGCAGAAGTACGGCGTCAAGCTCACCCTGGTCGAGAACGACAAGGCCGAGGAGTGGAACAACGCCTACTCCCTGTGGTGCGCCCGCGACCTGTTCGGCGAGGGTCTGCTGCTGGCCAACGGCGACACCGTCCACCCGGCCTCGGTGCAGCGCACCATGCTGGACGGCAACGACCGCCGCATCAAGGAGGGCAAGGCCCCCGGCATCCTGCTCGCGCTGGACACCGTGAAGAAGCTCGCCGACGAGGAGATGAAGGTCGTCGTCGACCCCGAGCTCGGCGTGCGCCGGATCACCAAGCTGATGGACCCGCTGGACGCCACCGGCGAGTACATCGGCGTCACCGTGATCAACCCGTCGGCCGGCCCGGCCCTCGCCGACGCCCTCAAGGCGGTCTTCGAGCGCGACCCGCAGCTGTACTACGAGGACGGCTACCAGGAGATGGTCGACCGCGGCCTGGTCGTCGACGTCCAGCCGATCGGCGAGGTCTCCTGGGTCGAGGTCGACAACCACGACGACCTGGCCAAGGCTCGGGAGATCGCGTGCCGGTACTGACCCGACTGGTGCCCTCGCCGGTCTTCGTCGAGGTGCGGTCCGGCGCGCTGGACGCGCTCGGCGGCATCCTGGCCGACCAGCGGCTCTCCTCGTCCGGCCGGATCGCGGTGGCGATCAGCGGCGGCTCCGGCGCCGTGCTGCGCGAGCGCCTGGAGCCGGCGCTGCCCGGCGCCGACTGGTACCAGGTCGACGACGGCACCCTGGACAGCGCGGTCCGGCTGACCGACGAGATCCGCCGCGGCCACTACGACGCCCTGGTCGGCCTCGGCGGCGGCAAGATCATCGACGTGGCCAAGTACGCCGCGGCCCGGGTCGGCCTGCCGGTGGTCGCGGTCGCCACCAACCTCGCCCACGACGGCATCTGCTCCCCGGTCTCCACCCTCGACAACGACGCCGGCCGCGGCTCCTACGGGGTGCCCGGCCCGATCGGCATCGTGGTCGACCTGGACGTCATCTCCAAGGCGCCGAAGCGCTTCGTGGCGGCGGGCATCGGCGACGCCGTCTCCAACATCTCCGCCTGCGCCGACTGGGAGCTCTCGCACACCGTCACCGGCGAGCCGGTCGACGGCCTCGCCGTGGCGATGGCCCGGGCGGCCGGTGAGAACCTGCTGCGGCACCCGGGCACCCTGGAGGACCCGGACCTCCTGACGACGCTCGCGGAAGCCCTGGTACTGTCCGGCATCGCGATGAACATCGCGGGCAGCACCCGGCCCAGCTCGGGAGCCTGCCACGAGATCTCGCATGCCCTGGACGTGCTGTACCCCAAGCGGTCCGCCCAGCATGGCGAGCAGGTCGGCCTCGGCGCGGCCTTCGCCTGCTTCCTGCGGGGCGAGCGGGACCTGTCCGGACTGATCGTGGAGCGCCTGCGCTTCCACGGCCTGCCGGTGACCGCCGATCAGATCGGCTTCACCGAGGCGGAGTTCACCGAAGCGGTGCACTACGCTCCGAACACCAGACCGGGGCGCTTCACCATCCTCGAACACCTCGACCTCTCCGCCACAGACATCAGGGACGCGTACGCCGACTATGTCCAAGCCGTCAACAGCTGAACGCCCGCCGGTTGACCTCACCCGCCGCCCGTCGATCGAGGAGCTCCGGGCGGTCATCCACCCGGAGGGCATGCTCCAGCGACGCAGCGCCGAGCACTGGGCCGGCCGCCTCTACATGCGGAAGATCTCGCTGCGGATCACCCGCATCCTGTCGACCGTCACCGTGATCACGCCCAACGGCCTGACCTACCTGATGATGCTCACCGGCATCCTGGCCGGCATCGCCCTGGTGGTCCCGGGCCTGACCGGCGCGATCCTCGGCGCGCTGCTGATCCAGATCTACCTGCTGCTGGACTGCGTGGACGGCGAGGTCGCCCGCTGGCGCCGCCAGACCTCGCTCACCGGCGTCTACCTGGACCGGGTCGGCCACTACATGTCCGAGGCCGCGCTGCTCACCGGCCTCGGCCTGCGGGCCGCCGACCTGCTGCACCGCGACGGCGACCACGCCGCCTGGCAGTGGGCCTTCCTCGGCACGCTGGCCGCGCTCGGCGCGATCCTGATCAAGTCCGAGACCGACCTGGTCGACGTCGCCCGGGCCCGCTCCGGGATGACCGCCGTCCAGGACGAGGCCTCGGTGCCGCGCTCGAACGCTGTCGCCAAGGCCCGGCGGGCCGCCGCGCTGCTGAAGTTCCACCGCCTGGTGGGCGCCGTCGAGGCCTCGCTGTTCATCCTGGCCGCCGGCATCGCCGACCAGGTCCACGGCGGCCTGTACTTCACCCGCCTCGCCGTGGTGGTGCTCGCCGCCATCGCGATGCTGCAGACCGTCCTGCACCTGCTGTCGATCGTCCTGTCCAGCAGGCTGCGATGAGCGACGACTTCCGCCTCGGCGCGGTCATCATCACCATGGGCAACCGGCCCGCCGAACTGAACGCGCTGATCGAGTCGGTGCGCGCCCAGCAGGGCCCGCCGGTCGAACTCGCAGTGGTCGGCAACGGCGCCCCGCTGCCCCCGCTGCCCGCGGGCGTGCGCACCGTCGAGCTGCCCGAGAACCTGGGCATCCCCGGCGGCCGCAACGTCGGCATCGAGCTGTTCGGCCCGGACGGCCGGGACGTCGACGCGGTGCTGTTCCTGGACGACGACGGCTCGCTGCCGAACACCGACTCCGCCGAACTCCTCCGCAAGGCGTTCACCGCCGACCCGTCGCTGGGCATCGTCTCGTTCCGGATCGCCGACCCGGAGACCGGCACCACCCAGCGCCGGCACGTGCCCCGGCTGCGCGCCAGCGACCCGATGCGCGGCTCCCGGGTCACCACCTTCCTCGGCGGCGCGAGCGCCGTGCGCAGCGCGGTCTTCCCGCAGGCCGGGCAGCTGCCCGCGGAGTTCTTCTACGCCCACGAGGAGACCGACCTGGCCTGGCGGGCGCTGGACGCCGGCTGGTCCATCGACTACCGCCCGGACGTGGTGCTGTACCACCCGGCGACCTCCCCGGCCCGGCACGCGGCGTACTTCCACAACGTCGCCCGCAACCGGGTGTGGCTGGCGCGGCGGAACCTTCCGGTCCTGTTGGTGCCTCTCTACCTGGGGACCTGGTTCCTGCTGACCGTCGCCCGCCGGCCCTCCGGCTCGGCGCTCAAGGCGTGGCTCGGCGGGTTCCGGGCAGGCTGGAGCGAGCCCTGCGGCCCGCGTCGGCCGATGAAGTGGTCCACCGTCTGGCGCTTGACCAGGCTCGGCAGACCGCCAATCATCTGATCGCAACCGGTCGGCGATACCCCCGTCGGCCGCACGCAAACCTGAGCTCCTCGTGGTACGCCCCGGTTCCGCGCCCCGTCCCCTCGGGCGCGGGATTTTCGACCCCCTGAAGGACGAATGTGTCGACACTGAGTGACCCGGTCAACCTCTCCGCACCGAGGGGCGCCGACGCGGGTCTGACCCCGAAGCAACTGGCGGACAAGTACGGGCTGTCCGTCAGCGGCAAGCGGCCGAGTCTGCCGAAGTACATCCGCCAGCTCTGGGCCCGGCGCGCCTTCATCAGCTCGTTCGCGACCGCCCGCCTGGTGGCGCAGTACACCACCGCGAAGCTCGGCCAGCTCTGGCAGGTGCTCACCCCGCTGCTCAACTGCGCGGTGTTCTACCTGGTCTTCGGTGTGATCATGAAGAGCCGGGACGGCGTCCCGGTCTACATCGCCTGGCTGTGCGTCGGCGTCTTCGTCTTCCAGTTCTCGCAGAGCGCGATCCAGGCCGGCACCCGGTCCATCTCGGACAACCTCGGCCTGATCCGGGCGCTGCACTTCCCGCGCGCCGCGCTGCCGATCGCCTTCACCGTGATCCAGCTCCAGCAGCTGCTGATCTCGATGGTGGTGCTGGTCGCCATCGTGCTGGCGAACGACATCAAGCCGGCCATGACCTGGCTGCTGATCGTCCCGGCGCTGGTGCTGCAGTCGCTGTTCAACACCGGCCTCGCCATGGTGATGGCCCGGGTCGGCGCCAAGACCTCGGACATCTCGCAGCTGATGCCGTTCCTGCTGCGCACCTGGATGTACGTCTCCGGCGTCATGTACAGCGTCTCCGGCTACATCAAGAGCTGGCCGACGATCTGGCAGACGGTCTACTCCTGGAACCCGGCGACGGTCTACATGGACCTGATGCGCTACGCGTTCATGCCGGACAGCTTCGACAAGGCCAAGTACCCGGGAGGCTACGACGCGGCGGGCCACCAGCTCCCCACCGCGCTGAACCTCCCGCACCACATCTGGATCATGGCCGGCACCTGGGCGATCGTCGCCTTCGTCATCGGCTTCGTGTTCTTCTGGAAGTCCGAGGAGGAGTACGGCCGTGGCTGACGCAGCGATCGACACCCTGAAGGAGACCACCGCGGTGGACAACCAGGCCCGGGTCCCCACCGTGGTGGCGGACGACGTGCACATCATCTACAAGGTGCACGGCGCGGGTGCCGGCAAGGGCAGCGCCACCTCGGCGCTGAGCCGGATGATCACCCGCAAGAAGTCGCCCGCGATCCGCGAGGTGCACGCGGTGCGCGGCATCAGCTTCACCGCGTACAAGGGCGAGGCCGTCGGCCTGATCGGCTCCAACGGCTCCGGCAAGTCGACCATGCTGGCGGCCATCGCCGGCCTGCTGCCGACCGCCAGGGGCGCCATCTACACCAACGGCCAGCCCTCGCTGCTGGGCGTGAACGCGGCGCTGATGAACGACCTGACCGGCGAGCGCAACGTGGTGCTGGGCTGCCTGGCGATGGGCATGTCCCCGGCCCAGGTGCGCGAGCGCTACCAGAGCATCGTCGACTTCTCGGGCATCAACGAGAAGGGCGACTTCATCTCGCTGCCGATGCGCACCTACTCCTCCGGCATGGGCGCCCGCCTGCGGTTCTCCATCGCCGCGGCGAAGACCCACGACGTGCTGCTGATCGACGAGGCCCTCGCCACCGGCGACCAGGGCTTCCAGCAGCGCTCCAAGGCCCGGATCAACGAGCTGCGCAAGGAGGCCGGCACGGTCTTCCTGGTCAGCCACGACAACAACGCGATCCGCGAGACCTGTGAGCGCACCATCTGGATCGAGCACGGCGAGCTGATCATGGACGGGCACACCGACGAGGTGGTCCGGCGGTACGAGAAGGGCGAGCGCCCCTGAACGGGGCGCGGCCGACGGTCGCAGGGCCGGTGCGCGGGGAGTCCTCCCCGGCACCGGCCCTGTGCCGTGCGGCGGGTGAAGGCGTGGCGACGGAAGCGTGTCCGAGGCGCGGTGGCGCCCGGCACCGGTGTAGAACGGGGGAGTGACGGCAGTGTCGGCTTCAACCAAATCCGATAACCAGACAGCGGCGGTGACGCTGGACAAGGCGGACCTGGAGAACTTCCCGGTCGCCCCCGCCTTCCTGCCCGCCGCCTGGCGGGGCGACCTGATGGCGGTCTACGGCTTCGCCCGGCTGATCGACGACGCCGGCGACGGCGACCTCGCCGACCCGGCCTCCGTCGCCCACCTGCTGGACGTCCCCGGCGCCCCCGAGGACGCCGACTTCCGGCTCGACCTGCTGGACGGCCTGGAGCGCGACCTCGACCGGGCCTTCGCCACCGTCCTCGGCGACGACCGCGCCCAGGGCGGCACCGTCCTCGGCACCGCCGCCGGCGAGCCCCGGCACCCGCTGATCCGCGGCCTCGTCCCGCTGATCGACCGGCACGCCGTCACCCCCGAGCCGTTCCGCCGCCTGATCGAGGCCAACCGGGTCGACCAGGCCGTCACCCGCTACCCGACCTGGGACGACCTGCGGCACTACTGCACGCTCTCCGCCGACCCGGTCGGCCGCCTGGTGCTCGCCCTGGCCGGCCGCACCACCCCCGAACGCATCGAGATGTCCGACGCGATCTGCACCGCGCTGCAGATCGTCGAACACCTCCAGGACGTCGCCGAGGACCTCGACCGCGGCCGGATCTACCTCCCGCAGGAGGACCTCGCCACCTTCGGCGTCACCGAACAGGACCTCGCCGCTCCCGCCGCCTCGCGCGAGGTCCGGCAGCTGATCGCCTGGGAGGCGAGCCGGGCCCGGACCCTGCTCGACCGCGGCGCGCCGCTGGTAGGTACGGTTCACGGGAGGCTTCGACTGCTGCTGGCGGGATTCACCGCCGGCGGGTACGCCGCCCTGGACGCCATCGCGGCGGCCGGGTACGACGTGCTCGCGCACCGGGCGAAGCCGGACAAGCGCCGCCTGGCCGGCCGGGCGGCGGCACTTTTCGCGAAGGGAAGGTGAGTGCCCGCGTGGGGGCATCACCACTGGCGTCCGCGCCGGTCATGGCGGCCTACCGGTACTGCGAGGCGGTCACCGCCCTACAGGCCCGCAACTTCAGCTACGGCATCCGGCTGCTGCCCGAGGCCAAGCGGCTGGCGATGTCCGCGCTGTACGCGCTGGCCCGCCGGGTCGACGACATCGGCGACGGCGACCTGCCCGCCGAACAGAAGACCGAGGCGCTGGCCCGCACCCGCGCCCTGCTGGACGAGATCCGGGCGGGCGCGGTCGGCGAGGAGGACACCGACCCGATCAAGGTCGCGCTGGCCGACGCCGCCCGCCGCTTCCCGATCCCGCTCGGCGGCTTCGACGAGCTGATCGACGGCGTCGAGATGGACCTCAAGGGCGTCGAGTACCAGACCTTCGACGAGCTCAAGGTGTACTGCCGCTGCGTGGCCGGCTCGATCGGCCGCCTCTCGCTCGGCGTGTACGGCTGCGACGACCGGGAGCGCGGCGCCGAGTACGCCGACACCCTGGGCCTGGCCCTGCAGCTCACCAACATCCTGCGCGACCTGCGCGAGGACGCCCTGAACGGCCGCACCTACCTGCCCACCGAGGACCTCGTCCGGTTCGGCTGCCAGCAGGGCTTCGCCCTCCCGCAGCTCCCGGTCGGCGCCGACTTCACCGGCCTGGTCGCCTTCGAGGCCGAACGCGCCCAGCAGGCCTTCACCGAGGGCCTGCGCCTGCTGCCGATGCTCGACCGCCGCAGCCGCGCCGCCACCGCCGCGATGGCCGGCATCTACCACCGCCTGCTCGGCCGGATCGCCGCCGACCCGCACTCGGTGCTCCGCGGCCGGGTCTCGCTGCCCGGCTGGGAGAAGGCGTACGTGGCACTGTCCGGGCTCGCCGGAGGGCGTTCTTGATTCTCACGCCAGTTATGTCACGCTGTGTCAACAGGGAATCACGACGCATGCGCACGTTGTTGTGCCCACAGTCCACTGCTGCCGGGGAGGACCGATGAGCACGCCGACGCCGCAGCGGCAGCGCACCGCCGTGGTGATCGGCGGCGGCCTGGCCGGCATCACCGCCGCCCTCCGCCTGGCCGACGCCGACGTGCGCACCACCCTGGTCGAGGCCCGCCCCCGGCTCGGTGGCCTGGCCTTCTCCTTCAAGCGCGGCGACCTGACGGTCGACAACGGCCAGCACGTGTTCATGCGCTGCTGCACCGCCTACCGCGGCCTGATCGACCGCCTCGGCGCGCACGACCTGACCGACCTCCAGGACCGGCTGGACGTCCCGGTGCTCGGCCTCGCCGCCGACGGCACCCGCAGCCTCGGCCGGCTCCGCCGCGCCGCCCTGCCCGTCCCGCTGCACCTGGCCGGCAGTCTTGCCACCTACCGCCACCTGAGCCCGGCCGACCGGCTGCGGGTGGTGCGCGGCGCGCTCGCCCTCAAGGGCCTGCGGCTGGACGACCCGGCGCTCGACGAGATCTCGTTCGGCGAGTGGCTGCGCCGCCACGGCCAGACCCCGGCCACCGTCGAGGCGGTCTGGGACCTGGTGGGCGTCGCCACCCTGAACGCCACCGCCGACCGCACCTCGACGGCACTGGCCGCGAAGGTCTTCCAGACCGGCCTGCTGTCCGACCCGGGCGCCGCCGACATCGGCACCGCCCGCGTCCCGCTCGGCGAGATCCACCACGACCGGGCCCGCGCCGAACTCGAACGCGCGGGCGTCCGGGTGCTGCTGCGCGCCAAGGCCGCCGAACTCAAGGCCGCCGAACCGCACGCCGTCCGGCTGGAGGGCGGCGAACTGCTCACCGCCGACACCGTGGTGCTGGCCGGCGCCCAGGACACCGCGGCGGCGCTGCTGCCGCCCGGCGCCGTCCCCGGGCAGGAGCGGTTCGCCGACTTCGGCACCGCGCCGATCCTCAACGTGCACGTGATCTACGACCGGCCGCTGATCCGCCGTCCGTTCTTCGCCGCGATCGGCTCCCCGGTGCAGTTCGTCTTCGACCGCACCCGGCACTCCGGGCTGGACGTCCCCGGCGCCCAGTACCTGGCCGTGTCGCAGTCCGCCGTCGAGGACGAGATCGACCTGCCGGTCGCCGAACTGCGGGACCGCTACCTGCCGGAGCTCGCCCGGCTGCTGCCCGCCGCCCGCGACGCGAAGGTGCTGGACTTCTTCGTCACCCGCGAGCGCACCGCCACCTTCGACCCGGCGCCCGGCACCGCCGCACTGCGCCCCGGCGCGCGCACCGACGTCCCGGGCATCCTGCTCGCCGGGTCCTGGACGGCCACCGGCTGGCCCGCGACGATGGAGGGCGCAGTCCGCAGCGGCCACGCCGCGGCCGACGCCGCGCTGGCCGGCACCGGCCGGCTCCCCGTCGACCGGGCCGACGGGCGGTGGCCCCGATGACGGAGACCCGGCAGGCCCCGACCACCGACATCGCACCCGGCCGGCCGCCGTTCGCGGCCGGTCAGACGTACCGAGAGGGAACGCACGTGGAGGCACGCACCGGCTCGACGGTCAGGGACACCCCGACGGTCCTGGACCTGCTGGCGCGCGGACGCACGCTCTGCACGCCGCCGATGCGCGAGGCCGTCGCCCGTCTGGCCGCACCGATGGACACCGTCGCCGCGTACCACTTCGGCTGGATCGACCGCGACGGCCGGCCCGCCGCGGGCGACGGCGGCAAGGCCGTGCGCCCGGCGCTGGCGCTGCTGTCGGCCGAGGCGGTGGGCGCGGACGCGCAGGTGGGCGTACCCGGCGGCGTGTCGGTCGAACTGGTCCACAATTTCTCCCTCCTCCATGATGACCTGATGGACGGTGACGAGACACGTCGGCACCGGGCCACCGCCTGGACGGTGTTCGGCCCGGCGCAGGCCGTACTGGTCGGCGATGCGCTGGCCACCCTCGGCACCGAGGTCCTGCTGGACGCCGCGGTGACCGGCGGGGCCACTCCGACCGACGCCGCCCGCGCCGTCCGGCTGATCACCACCGCGACCCGGCGGCTGATCGACGGTCAGGCGCTGGACGTCTCGTTCGAACAACGGGACGTGGTGACGGTCGAGGAGTGTCTGACCATGGAGGGCGGCAAGACCGGCGCCCTGCTGGCGGCCTCCGCGGCGATCGGCGCGGTGCTGGCCGGCGCCGACGACAAGATCTCCGACGCGCTCCAGCGGTACGGCCACCACCTGGGCCTGGCATTCCAGGCGGTGGACGACCTGCTGGGCATCTGGGGCGCCACCGAAGTGACGGGCAAGCCGCACTGGAGCGACCTCCAGTCGCGCAAGAAGTCGCTGCCGGTGTGCGCCGCGCTGGCCGAGGGTGGCGCCGCCTCCCGCGAGCTGGCCGCACAGCTGGCCGACCCGACCGGCCGCGGCGAGGAGAGCGAGCAGCAGCTCGCCGCCCGCGCCGCGCTGATCGAGCAGGCCGGCGGCCGGGCCTGGACGCAGGAAGAGGCCCGCCGCCAGTACGACACCGCCCTCGCCGCGCTCGGCGAGGTGCCCATGGCCGACGAGGTGCGCGAGCACTTCGTCGCACTCGCCGAATTCGTGGTGGTCAGAGAGAGGTGACGTAAGAGTGACAGCAACCGCGGGTGGAAGGCTCGGACCCCAAACCTCAGTTGCAGTAACACGATCTGACGATTCCTCACCCGCGGCGGCGCTCAGCCGGGCCACCGCACACCTGCTGTCACTCCAGCACGCCGACGGCTGGTGGAAGGGCGACCTGGAGACCAACGTCACCATGGACGCCGAAGACCTGCTGCTCCGCCAGTTCCTCGGCATCCGCACCGAGGAGCAGACCCGGGCCACCGCGGCCTGGATCCGCTCCCGGCAGCGGGAGGACGGCACCTGGGCCACCTTCCACGGCGGCCCGCCCGAACTGTCCACCACCGTCGAGGCGTACGTCGCCCTCCGGCTCGCCGGGGACGACCCCGACGCCGCGCACATGCGGGCCGCCGCCGCCTTCGTCCGCGAACACGGCGGCATCGCCGCCACCCGGGTCTTCACCCGGATCTGGCTCGCCCTGTTCGGCTGGTGGCCCTGGGAGAAGCTCCCCGAACTGCCCCCCGAAGTGCTGTTCCTGCCCAGCTGGGCCCCGCTGAACATCTACTCCTTCGGCCAGTGGGCCCGCCAGACCATCGTCCCGCTGACCGTGGTCTCCGCCCACCGCCCCGTGCGCCCCGCCCCGTTCGACCTCGACGAACTGCACACCGACCCGGCGAACCCGTACCCGAGGCGGCCGCTCGCCGCCGCGCACACCTGGGACGGCCTCTTCCAGCGCCTCGACCGGCTGATGCACCACTACCACCGGCACGCCGTCAAACCGGTGCGCCGGCTGGCGCTGCGGCAGGCCGCCGCCTGGATCGTCGAACGGCAGGAGGCCGACGGCTGCTGGGGCGGCATCCAGCCGCCCGCCGTGTACTCGCTGATCGCGCTGCGGCTGCTCGGCTACGGCCTCGACCACCCCGTGATGAAGGCCGGCCTCGCCGCCTTCGACTCCTTCACCGTGCACACCGAGGACGGCGAGCGCTGGATGGAGGCCTGCCAGTCCCCGGTCTGGGACACCTGCCTGGCCGCCATCGCGCTGCGCGACGCCGGCCTGCCCGGCGACCACCCCGCCCTGGTCCGGGCCGGCGAGTGGATGCTCGGCGAGGAGGTCACCACCCGCGGCGACTGGGCCGTCAAACGCCCCCGGCTGGCCCCCGGCGGCTGGGCGTTCGAATTCCAGAACGACACCTACCCCGACGTCGACGACACCGCCGAAGTGGTGCTCGCGCTGCGCCGCATCGACCACCCCGACCGGCCCCGGATGGCCGGCGCCGTCGAACGCGCCGTCGACTGGAGCCTCGGCATGCAGTCCAAGGACGGCGCCTGGGCCGCGTTCGACGCCGACAACACCAGCCGGCTGCCCAACAAGCTGCCGTTCTGCGACTTCGGCGAAGTCATCGACCCGCCGTCCGCCGACGTCACCGCGCACATGGTGGAGATGCTCGCCGAGACCGGCCGCACCCGGGACCCGCGCACCCGGCGCGGCGTCGCCTGGCTGCTGAGCCACCAGGAGGCCGACGGCTCCTGGTTCGGCCGCTGGGGCACCAACTACATCTACGGCACCGGCTCCGTGCTGCCCGCCCTGATCGCCGCCGGACTCACCCCCGGCCACCCCTCGATCCGACGCGCCGTCCGCTGGCTGACCGGCCGGCAGAACACCGACGGCGGCTGGGGCGAGGACATGCGCTCCTACGAGGACCCGGCCACCTGGGCCGGCCGCGGCGACTCCACCGCCTCGCAGACCGCCTGGGCGCTGATGGCGCTGCTCGCCGCCGGCGAACGCGACTCCGAGGCCGTCGAACGCGGCGTCGCCTGGCTGACCCGCACCCAGCGCCCCGACGGGACGTGGGACGAACCGCAGTTCACCGGCACCGGGTTCCCCTGGGACTTCTCCATCAACTACCACCTGTACCGGCTGGTCTTCCCGGTCACCGCCCTCGGCCGCTACCTGCACGACGCCCCGCTCGGCCGGGGCGGCCACCGATGACCGCCCCGCTGCTGGTGCTCTGCGCGCTCGCCCCCGAGGCCTGGGCGCTGCGCGGCGGCGACTGGTCCGGCGCGGCCGGCGGGCCCCCGGTGCTGGCCCGCACCGGCATGGGCCGCCGGACGGCCGGGCGGCGGGCCGCCGTACTGCTGGAGGCCGGCGGCTACGGGGCGCTGCTGGTCGCCGGGTTCGGCGCCGCGGTCGGCCCCGGGGTACGACCCGGCGAGGTGATCGTCGCCGACCGGGTCACCGACGCCGAGGGCCGCACCCACCCGTTGGCCACCGCGCCCGCGCTGGCCACCGCCCTGGAGGAGGCCGGGCTCCGCGTCCACCTGGGCACCCACCGCACCGCCGACCACGTGGTGCGCGGCGCCGAACGGGCCCGGCTGCACGCCGAGGGCGCGCTCGCCGTCGACATGGAGGCCGCCGCGGTGCTCGCCGCCCGCGCCGAGCACGCCCCCGACCTGCCCGCCGCCGTGCTGCGGGTGGTGGTCGACACCCCCGAGCGGGAACTCGTCCGCCCCGGCACCCTGCCCGCCGGCTTCCGGGCCTGGCGGGCGCTGCGGGCCGCCGTCCCCGCCCTCACCGCCTGGCACCGGCAGCTGAACGCCGCACCCCCTCCGCCGACGACCCCACCGTCCTCGACACAGCCCTCGACGCTCCCTCAGGAGGCGAGCTAAGCCATGGCCATGCCGCTGCGTCAGACCGTCCGCGTATCCACCTACCTCATGCAGCAGAAGCTGAAGCGCCGGGACAAGTTCCCGCTGATCGTGGAGCTGGAGCCGCTGTTCGCCTGCAACCTGAAGTGCGAGGGCTGCGGCAAGATCCAGCACCCGGCCGGGGTGCTCAAGCAGCGGATGCCGGTCGCGCAGGCGGTCGGCGCGGTCCTGGAGTGCGGCGCCCCGATGGTCTCCATCGCCGGCGGCGAACCGCTGATGCACCCGCAGATCGACGAGATCGTCCGGCAGCTGGTCGCCCGCCGCAAGTACGTCTTCCTGTGCACCAACGCGCTGCTGATGCGCAAGAAGCTCGACCTGTTCACCCCGTCCCCGTACTTCACCTTCGCCGTGCACATCGACGGCCTGCAGGAGCGGCACGACGCCTCGGTCGCCAAGGAGGGCACCTTCGCGGAGGCCGTCGAGGCGATCAAGGAGGCCAAGCGGCGGGGCTTCCGGGTCACCACCAACTCGACGTTCTTCAACACCGACACCCCGCAGACCGTGGTCGAGGTGCTGGACTTCCTGAACGACGAACTCAAGGTCGACGAGATGATGATCTCCCCGGCCTACGCGTACGAGAAGGCCCCCGATCAGGAGCACTTCCTCGGCGTCGAACAGACCCGGGAGCTCTTCCGCACGGCCTTCGCCGGCGGCAACCGCCGCCGCTGGCGGCTCAACCACAGCCCGCTGTTCCTGGACTTCCTCGAAGGCAAGGTCGACTTCGAGTGCACCGCCTGGGGCATCCCCAACTACTCGCTGTTCGGCTGGCAGCGCCCCTGCTACCTGATGGCCGACGGCTACGTCCCCACCTACCGGGAACTCATCGAGAAGACCGACTGGGACAAGTACGGCCGCGGCCGCGACCCGCGCTGCGACAACTGCATGGCCCACTGCGGGTACGAGCCCACCGCGGTGCTCGCCACCATGGGCTCGCTCAAGGAGACGATCCGCGCCGCCCGGGAGACCCTCGCCGCCCCCAAGGCCCTCTGAGCACGCGTCACCGGCCGCCCGCGCCGCAACGGCGCGGGCGGCCCACGCCGACAGGCGACCCGGGGCGCAGGGCCGCAGGCTGGACACCGACCGTCCACCCACCCGAACAGCCGTGAGGGGCACGCCATGCCACTGCTGAGCCGGATCGCCGGGCCCGCCGACCTCCGCCGACTCCACCCCGAACAGCTCCCCCCGCTCGCCGCCGAGATCCGCGACTTCCTGATCGACAACGTCACCCGCACCGGCGGCCACCTCGGACCCAACCTCGGCGTGGTCGAACTCAGCATCGCCCTGCACCGCGTCTTCGACTCCCCGCACGACCGCATCCTGTGGGACACCGGCCACCAGGCCTACGTGCACAAACTGCTCACCGGCCGACAGGACTTCGGCCGACTGCGCGCCAAGGACGGCCTCTCCGGCTACCCCTCGCGCGCCGAATCCCCGCACGACCTGATCGAGAACTCGCACGCCTCCACCGCTCTCGGCCACGCCGACGGCATCGCCAAGGCCAACCAGCTGCTCGGCGTCGACCGCTGCACCGTCGCCGTGATCGGCGACGGCGCGCTCACCGGCGGCATGGCCTGGGAAGCCCTCAACAACATCGCCGAGGCCGAGGACCGCCCGCTGATCATCGTCGTCAACGACAACGAACGCTCCTACGCGCCCACCATCGGCGGCCTCGCCCACCATCTCGCCACGCTGCGCACCACCAAGGGCTACGAACGCTTCCTCGCCTGGGGCAAGGACGCCCTGCAGCGCACCCCCGTGGTCGGGCCGCCGCTGTTCGACGCGCTGCACGGGGCCAAGAAGGGCTTCAAGGACGCCTTCGCCCCGCAGGGCATGTTCGAGGACCTCGGCCTGAAGTACCTCGGCCCGATCGACGGGCACGACATCGCCGCCGTCGAACAGGCGCTGCGTCAGGCCCGCAACTTCGGTGGGCCCGTCATCGTGCACTGCATCACCGTCAAGGGCCGCGGCTACCGGCCCGCCGAGCAGGACGAGGCCGACCGCTTCCACGCCGTCAACCCGATCGACCCGTACACCTGCCTGCCGATCTCGCCGTCCGCCGGGGCGTCCTGGACGTCCGTGTTCGGCAAGGAGATGCTCGCGCTCGGCGCCGAACGGCCCGACCTGGTCGCCGTCACCGCCGCGATGCTGCACCCCGTCGGGCTCGGGCCGTTCGCGAAGGCCCACCCCGGGCGGACCTTCGACGTCGGGATCGCCGAACAGCACGCCGTCGCCTCCGCCGCGGGCCTGGCCACCGGCGGGCTGCACCCCGTCGTCGCGGTGTACGCGACCTTCCTGAACCGGGCGTTCGACCAGGTGCTGATGGACGTCGCGCTGCACCGGCTCGGCGTCACCTTCGTGCTCGACCGGGCCGGTGTCACCGGCAACGACGGGGCCTCGCACAACGGGATGTGGGACCTGTCGGTGCTGCAGGTCGTCCCCGGGCTGCGGATCGCCGCGCCGCGCGACGCCGCCCGGCTGCGCGAACAGCTGCGCGAGGCCGTCGCCGTCGAGGACGCCCCCACCGTGCTGCGCTTCCCCAAGGGCGAGCTCGGCCCCGAGGTGCCCGCGATCGAACGGATCGCCGGCCTCGACGTGCTCGCCCGCACCGGACCCGCCCCCGACGTGCTGCTGGTCGCCGTCGGCGCGATGGCCCCCGCCTGCCTGGACGCCGCCGCGCTGCTCGCCGCCGACGGCATCACCGCCACCGTCGTCGACCCGCGCTGGGTCAAGCCCGTCGACCCCGCCCTGGTCGAGCTGGCCGCCGCGCACCGGATGGTGGTCACCGTCGAGGACAACGGCCGCACCGGCGGCGTCGGCGCCGCCCTCGCCCAGGCCATGCGGGACGCCGAGGTCGACACCCCGCTGCGCGACCTCGGCATCCCGCAGGAGTTCCTGGAACACGCCTCGCGCGGTGAGATCCTCGAGGAGATCGGACTCACCGGCACCGGCGTCGCCGCCCAGACCGCCGCCCACGCCCGCCGCCTGCTGCCCGGCACCGGAACCCGCACCGCCGCCCGGGAGTACCGGCGCAGGATGCCGCTGACCGATTGGAGCGAACCCGCGTGACCCAGGCCGAACCGCTCGACCTCGCCGCCCTGCTCGACGCCCGGGGCGGCGAACGCTACGAACTGCACGCCCGCTACCTCAACCCGCAACTGCCGCGGATGCTGCACACCATCGGCTTCGACCGGACCTACGAACGCGCCAAGGGCCCGTACTTCTACGACGCCGAGGGCAACGAGTACCTCGACATGCTCGCCGGGTTCGGCGTCTTCGCGCTCGGCCGGCACCACCCCGCCGTCCGGGCGACCGTCCAGCAGGCGATGGACCTGGAGACCGCCGACCTGACCCGCTTCGACTGCTCCCCGCTGCCCGGCCTGCTCGCCGAACAGCTGCTCGCCCACGCGCCCGGGCTGGACCGGGTGTTCTTCGGCAACAGCGGCACCGAGGCCGTCGAGACGGCGCTCAAGTTCGCCCGGTACGCCACCGGCCGGCGCCGCGTCCTGTACTGCGACCACGCCTTCCACGGCCTCACCACCGGCTCGCTCTCCGTCAACGGCGAGAACGGCTTCCGCAAGGGCTTCGACCCGCTGCTGCCGGACACCGCGATCCCGCTCGGCGACCTGGCGGCGCTGAAGCGGGAACTGAAGAAGGGGGACGTCGCCGCGCTGATCGTCGAGCCGATCCAGGGCAAGGGCGTGCTCGCCCCGCCGCCCGGCTGGCTGGCCGCCGCCCAGGAACTGCTGCACGCGCACAAGGCGCTGCTGATCTGCGACGAGGTGCAGACCGGCGTCGGCCGCACCGGCACCTTCTTCGCCCACCAGGCCGAGGAGGGCGTCCACCCCGACCTGGTGTGCGCGGCCAAGGCGCTGTCCGGCGGGTACGTGCCGATCGGGGCCACCCTCGGCACGTCGTGGATCTTCGAGAAGGTGTACTCCTCGATGGACCGGGTGCTGGTGCACTCCGCCAGCTTCGGTTCCAACGCGCAGGCGATGGCCGCCGGCCTGGCCACCCTGCACGTGATGCGGCAGGAGAAGGTGGTGGAGAACGCCGCCCGGGTCGGCGAACTGTTCAAGGCCCGGCTGTCCGCGCTGGTCGAACGCTACGAGCTGCTCGCCGAGGTGCGCGGACGCGGCCTGATGATCGGCATCGAGTTCGGCCGCCCCAAGTCGCTCAAGCTCCGCACCGGCTGGACGGCGCTGCAGGCCGCCCGCAAGGGGCTGTTCGCGCAGATGGTGGTCGTCCCGCTGCTGCAGCGGCACCGGATCCTCACCCAGGTCTCCGGCGACCACCTGGAAGTGATCAAGCTGATCCCGCCGCTGATCATCACCGAGAAGGAGGTCGACCGCTTCATGGACGCCTTCACCGAGGTGATGGACGACGCGCACCGCGGCAGCGGCCTGATGTGGGACTTCGGCCGGACGCTGGTCAAGCAAGCCGTGGGCTCGCGTTAGGGCCTGTCCTAGAGCTCGGTGCGGCGGCGGCGCACCACGACCCACAGGTCCGCCGCCGCCACCAGCGTCAGCACCCCGCAGGCCACCGCGAACACGGTCAGCGTGCCGCTGCTCGGTGCGCCGTGCGGCGACGCGTAGGCCGCCCAGACCGCGAAACCGGCCGTGCACAGCGCGAAGAACGGCAGGAAGATCATCGACAGCAGGAAGCGCAGCTTCAGATCGCTGCGTGCGGTGGCGGGTTCCGTCCCGCTCCGCCAGACCTTCGGAGTCTTCGCCCGCCGCATACGCCACCGCCTCCCTCGTACCCTTCCAGCGTAGGACTGTCGGGGACGGGGAGGCGGAGTGATGGACGACCGGTTGGACGACTACCTGGGGCTGCCGGTGGAGCCGGCCCGGGCGCTGGCCGCGGAGCGCGGCTGGCGGACGGTGCGGGTGCTGGAGCCGGAGGCGCTGCTCACCATGGAGTACCGGTCCGAGCGGCTCAACCTGACGGTGCGCGGCGGCGTGGTGGAACGGGCCTGGGCGGGCTGAGGGCGCACCGGCAGCGGGCGGCCGGCCCAGTGCGCGGTCGCCGGCTTCGGCCGGGGCACGGGGGCGGGGCGGGCGAAGCGGCCCTCGCGGTGCCAGATCGCCAGGATCCGCTCGTCCAGTGCGGCGATGGCCGGTTCGGCCAGCGGCAGCGACAGCAGTACCAGCGCGCCCGCCGTCCAGCCGGCGAACACGTCGGAGATCCAGTGGGTGCCGAGGTAGACGGTGGTCAGGCCGATCGAGGCCGCGGTGAGCGCGGCCAGCACCGTGCCCGTCCGCCGCCAGCGCACCGCCAGATAGGCCAGCACGCCCCAGGTGACGACGGCGTTGGCGGTGTGCCCGGACGGGAAGATGTTGCCGCCGGAGAACAGCTCGGGCGAGCCCACGTAGTGCGCGTAGTGCGGGCCGAGCCGGCCGGTGAGGATCTTCACCGCCCCGACGGTGACGTTCAGCAGCAGCAGTGCCATGCCCATGACGAGCAGTGGTCGTGACGAGTGCGTGCGGTAGCAGCGCCACCCCAACCAGAGGCAGGCGGCAATGGCGGTCGGGCCGCGTTGGCCGGCGACCACCCAGATGTCCAGGTAGGGCAGGGCCTCCGGCCACACCTTGTACGGGCGCAGCTGCTGCAGCGCCCAGTCCAGGTCGACCAGCGGCGAATCGCCCATGATGGCCAGCACCACCGCCAGGTACAGCACGGCGGTGATGCCGAAGAGCAGGGCGTGCCGCCGGCTGATCGGCGGGAGTGCGGATTTGGTCGCCGTAGTGACGGAATCGCGCTCGGACTGGACCGGAACCGTACGCGGTGCGGTCGATATCCGCGGTACGGGGCATTCGGGCTTCGCTGGCACGCGTTCGACATTACCGGCTGACTCGGACGGGTCCGGGCTATTCGGTCGATCCGTCACCCGCCGGTGATCGGTTGTCCGCACTTTCCCCATACGGGCAGTTCAAGGGTCGAGGGGTGGGGCGGGAAAGCGGAGGGGAGTGTGCGAAATCACCCTCGGGGACGCCTCCGAGTGCCGTTATCCTCGGGTTTCTCCAATTGACGGGCGGGTAGTGCGGGAACGAAAGAGGCGGCCGATTTCCGTGACGTACGTCACTTTGGGAAATCGACCGCCAGGTCGGGCGGGGTGGCGCGGCTCAGGGCAACACCTTCTCGACGGCTGCCGCGCCGTGCTCCTCCATGTCCTTCTTCGCCTTCGCGAGCCGCTCCTTCGTGACGTCGCGCCCCGAGGCCATCACCAGGTCCTCGGGGTCGACCGGGTGCTCCGCCCCGGTGTGCAGCAGCTTGTCCGGAGTCGGCGCGGAGTCGCTGTCCGTGGAATCCGTCATCAAGATCCTCCATGGGTGCGCCCCGCCGCCGGGGGGCGGCGGCGGGAGGTCTGCACGTCGAGTCTGGACCCGCGCCGTGGGCGGCGCACCACGAACCCGCAGCGGGCCGACTAGTCGAGCGGGCCGCCCGCGACGTAGATGACCTGGCCGGAGACGAAACCGGCGCCCTCGGAGGCGAGGAAGGAGATGGTGTGGGCGATGTCGTCCGGCGTGCCGACCCGCTGGACCGGGATCGCCGACGCGGCGGCCTGCTTGAACGCCTCGAACTCCATGCCGACCCGGGCGGCGGTGGCCGCCGTCATGTCGGTGGCGATGAAGCCGGGGGCGACGGCGTTGGCGGTGATGCCGAACTTGCCGAGCTCGATGGCCAGGGTCTTGGTGAAGCCCTGCAGGCCGGCCTTGGCCGCCGAGTAGTTGGCCTGGCCGCGGTTGCCCTGCGCGGAGGAGGAGGACAGGTTGACGACGCGTCCGAAGCCGGCGTCCACCATGTGCTTCTGCACCGCGCGGGTCATCAGGAAGGCGCCCTTGAGGTGGACGTTCATCACGGTGTCCCAGTCGGACTCGGACATCTTGAACAGCAGGTTGTCGCGGAGCACGCCCGCGTTGTTCACCAGCACCACGGGGGCGCCGAGCTCGGCGGCGATCCGGTCGACCGCGGCCTGCACCTGCTCGGCGTTCGAGACGTCGGCGCCGACGGCCAGCGCCCGGCCGCCCGCGGCGACGATCGCCTCGGCAGTGCCCTTGGCGTTCGACTCCTCCAGGTCGACCACCGCGACCGCGTAGCCGTCGGCGGCCAGCCGCAGCGCGGTGGCGGCGCCGATGCCGCGGGCCGCGCCCGTCACCACGGCCACCCGCACCGGAGCGTCGGTGATCGCGGACGTGCTCTGCTCGGTCATCTTCGTACTCGTCTCTCTCGAAATCGGACGACGGAACCGGCCCGGGCCGGCGACCCGCGGATGAGAATTGAATGAGGTGCGCAGCGCGCAGCGCGGCAACCCTACCGGCGAGTAGAAATTCCGGCCAGAGGCAGCGCCGCAGGTGACAGAGGGTGAGGGCGTGCGGCGGCCGAGCGGGTGAACCAGGTCGGTCGCCGTCCCGACATACGGGGGAAATATGCCAACTTTGCCGAACCTGCGACTACTCTGCGCCCCTACCTGCCGGTCCAGGCCGACCGTTTGTATAGTGTGCGCCAGCAGCCACCGGCTGCACGGCCGGCGCGTCCTTACTCACAGCGGGATGCTCACTCGCCGTTACTGCCCCGCTCGGGTGTCCCACACACCCCCGAGCGTGACACCGGGACGGATTTCATGGTGCTGGGGGAGATCCCGACAACCCGTGTGCCCGGTCGACTGCAGCAGTCGCCCGGTCACCTCATCCGCGTGGCCCAGCAGGTTCACACCCGCTTGTGGTCCGAATACGTCGGTACCGAGCTGACAGCCCCGCAGTTCGCGGTGCTGCTGGTACTGGCACTAGAGCCCGGAGCCGACCAGCGCACGGTCGGCGAACGGGCCTCGCTCGACAAGGCGACGATGGCAGAAATGGTCGCCCGGCTGGTCCGGCGGGGCCTGGTGCTCCGTCGCCGCGACCCCGCCGACGGTCGTCGCAAGCTGCTGGCGCTCTCGCAGAGCGGCGCCCAGGCGGTGCGCGAGGCGACCGGCGGAGTGGTCCGGGTCCAGCGGACCCTGTTCGAACCGCTCAGTCCTGACGAGCAGTTGGAACTCGTCCGCACCATGGCACGGATCGCCCGGCTGGAGCCGGCCGCCGTTGCCGTGATAGCCGACGCCAGGCCCACGCTGGACGCCCAGCGGGCCATCGGCTACCTGATTCGGGTCGCCCAGCAGGTGCACACCAAGCTCTGGTCGGAGAAGGTCGGCACCGAGCTGACGGCTCCGCAGTACGCGGTGCTGGACGCGCTGGAGACCGAACCGGGCGCCGACCAGCGCACCGTGGGCGAGCTTGCCTCGCTCGACAAGGCGACGATGGCCGAAATGGTCAGTCGGCTGGTGCGGCGCGGCCTGGTGCTGCGTCGTCGCGACCCCTCGGACGGGCGCCGCAACCTGCTCTCGCTCTCCCCGACCGGCCAGGAGCTGCTGCACCGCTCCACCGCCGGGGTCCGCGAGGTCCAGGAGGCGCTGCTCGCTTCGCTGGAGCCGCACGAGCACGCGCCGGCGCTGGCCTTGCTCGCGAAGGCGGCCCGGCTGTAACGATTCTGCAAAGCGTCGCCCAATTTTTTGGGCGGCGAACGCGCCCCGGCGGGCATGCGGCACCGCTCGGGACGCTCCGGAAGGGGCCGACACCACGTCAGGTGTCGGCCCCTTCCGGGTTGTTCCGGTCGTCACGCTCCGTGCTGATCGGGCATCAGTCGAAACTGATGCATCGTCAGTTCCGCGGGCGAACGGCGGGTCGTCAGCTCCAGTCGAACTCGGCCGGGTCGGGGCCGATCCGCTTGCCGGAGTCGACGGCGGCGATCGCCGCGAGGTCCTCGGAGTCCAGCTCGAAGCCCGTCACGTCCAGGTTCTCCCGGATCCGGGCCGGGGTGACCGACTTCGGGATGGCGATCACGCCGCTCTGCAGGTGCCAGCGCAGCACCACCTGGGCCGCCGAACGGCCGTGCTTCTCGGCGATCTTCAGCAGCGCGGGCTCGGCCAGCAGGTCGCGGCCCTGGCCCAGCGGGCTCCACGCCTCGGTGGCGATGCCGTGCTCGGCGTGGAAGGCGCGCAGCTCGGCCTGCGGGAAGTACGGGTGCAGCTCGATCTGGTTCAGCGCCGGAACGACGGAGGACTCCTTCACCAGCAGCTGGAGGTCCGCGACGCGGAAGTTGGAGACGCCGATCGCCCGGACCCGGCCGTCGGCGTGCAGCTGCTCGAAGGCCTGCCAGATGTTCAGGAAGGACGTGCCGTGCATCGGGCGCGGCCAGTGGATCAGGTACAGGTCCAGCTGCTCCAGGCCGAGCTTGGCCAGCGACTCGTCGAAGTCGCGCAGCACCCGGTCGCGGCCCTGCTCGCCGGACCAGTCGACGGTGCCGGAGTTCCACAGCTTGGTGGTCACGAACAGCTCGTCCCGGGCGACGCCGGACTCGGCGATCGCCTGGCCGGTGCCCGCCTCGTTCTCGTAGATCGCGGCGGTGTCGATCGAGCGGTAGCCCGACTCGATCGCGGTGCGGACCGCCGGGACGGCCTCCGCGTCCGGCACCTGCCAGACGCCGAAGCCGAGCTGCGGGATCCGCACGCCGTTGTTCAGCGTGATCGAGGGGATCGGGGGTACTGCGGGAGTGCTGGTCACGAGAAGGGGTGCCCTTCGGTTGTGCGTGGTCTGTGGTGGGCGGAGGCCCTCGCAGGCGCTTCTGGCAGGCGCGTCTGGCTTCTGGCTTCTGGCTTCTGGCTTTTGCGGAGGCTTCCAAAAGGGCCGCAACCGGGACGAACGGCGGAGTATTCCCGCTGTCGACCCCGGGGTGTGTCCTCCGGACGGGTGAATGGGCAGGGGAGGCGGTGGTGGTGCTGCGGTCGGCGGGCGGGCCGGGCGCAGACTGCCAGCGTGACCAAGACTTCAGGTGGCTCTCCGTCCAGTACCCGGCGCAGTGAGATCGGCGGCGTTCCGACCCGGTGGATCGGGATCGGCGTCATCGTGGTGCTCGCGATCTGGTTCCTGTTCGCCAACCTGGACAAGGTGAAGATCCAGTTCTGGGTCTTCACCGTCACCTGCCCGCTCTGGATCGCCCTGCTGGCGACGCTGATCGCCGGGACGGCACTCGGCTGGCTGCTGAAGGGCCGGAGCAGCAGGTGACTGCCCCGCAGGAGGCCGCGGGGCGGTCGACCGGAGAACCGCTGATCGAACTTCGGCGGGTGAACAAGCACTACGGGCAGCTGCACGTGCTGCAGGACATCGACCTGACGGTCGGCCGGGGCGAGGTCGTGGTGGTGATCGGCCCGTCCGGGTCGGGGAAGTCCACGCTGTGCCGGGCGATCAACCGGCTGGAGCCGGTGGAGAGCGGCGACATCCTGATCGAGGGCCAGCCGCTGCCCGCCGAGGGCAAGGGCCTGGCGAAGCTGCGCGCCGAGGTCGGGATGGTGTTCCAGTCCTTCAACCTGTTCGCGCACCGGACGGTGCTGCAGAACGTGACGCTCGCCCAGATCAAGGTCCGCAAGCGCGGCAGGGCGGAGGCCGAGTCCAGGGGACGGGCGCTGCTGGAACGGGTCGGGCTCGCCGCGCACGCCGACAAGTACCCGTCGCAGCTGTCCGGCGGGCAGCAGCAGCGGGTGGCGATCGCGCGGGCGCTGGCGATGGACCCGAAGGCGCTGCTGTTCGACGAGCCGACCTCGGCGCTCGACCCCGAGATGATCAACGAGGTGCTGGAGGTGATGCGCTCGCTGGCCGCCGAGGGGATGACCATGGTGGTGGTCACCCACGAGATGGGCTTCGCGCGCTCCGCCGCCAACCGCGTGGTCTTCATGGCGGACGGGCGGATCGTCGAGGACCGCGTCCCCGAGGAGTTCTTCGCGAACCCGCAGAGCGAGCGTGCCCGGGACTTCCTCTCCAAGATCCTGAAGCACTGAGGCGGCGCGGTGAACCAGCGGTACGTCCTGCGCGTCGTGGCCCTGCTCGTGGTGCTGCCCGGTCTGGCCGGTCTGTCGGGCTGCGGCAAGGAGGGCACCCCGCCGCCCAAGGGCCCGCAGCCCAGTGCGCTGCCCAGCTACGAGGTGCGCAGCAACACCGTCACCGGCTCGCCGACCCTGGACGCGGCCCGGGCGCGCGGGCGCCTGGTGGTCGGCGCCAAGGAGGACCAGCCGTACCTGGGGCAGAAGAACCCGGCCACCGGCGAGTACTCCGGCTTCGACATCGAGATCGCCAAGATGGTCGGCGCCTACCTGGGCTTCGCACCCGACCGGATCGAGTTCCGCACCATCGCCTCCGCCAACCGGGAGACCGCGCTGCAGAACGGCCAGGTGGACTACTACGTGGGCACCTACACCATCAACGCCAACCGGAAGAAGCTGGTCGGCTTCGCCGGCCCGTACTTCATCGCCGGGCAGGCGCTGATGGTCCGCAAGAACGAGACGAAGATCAACGGCCCGCAGGACCTGGCCGGGCGGAAGGTCTGCTCGGCCGCCGGGTCCACCCCCTACCAGCGGATCCAGACCGACTACCCGAAGGCCCAGCTGGTCGGCTACGACACCTACTCGGCGTGCGTGGACAACCTGATCAGCAACCAGGTCGACGCGGTGACCACGGACAACGCGATCCTGCAGGGCTACGTGGCGAAGGTCCCCGACGAGTTGAAGATGGTCGGCGAGCCGTTCTCGACCGAGCCGTACGGCATCGGCGTCCCCAAGGACGACACCGTGCTGCGGATGACGATCAACGACGCGCTGCAGCTGAACATGGACAACGGCAACTGGAAGAAGGCGTACGACGCGACGCTCGGCCTCTCCGGAGTGCCCGCGCCGCCGCCCCCGGCCATCGACCGGTACAACTGAGCGGGGGCGCGGATGAAGGTCCTGACCGACAACTGGTCCACCTACTGGCACGGCTTCCTCGGCACGCTCTGGCTGACGCTGGTCAGCGCTGTGCTCGCGCTGGTGCTGGGGGTGGTGATCGCGGGCTTCCGGGTCTCGCCGGTGAAACCGCTGCGGGCGTTCGGCACCGGGTGGGTGACGGTGCTCCGGAACACCCCGCTGACGCTGCTGTTCTTCATCGTGGTGCTGGGGCTGCCCCGGTTCTCCATCACGCTGCCGTTCTTCACCTTCGCCGTGCTGGCGCTGGGCTGCTACACCTCGGCGTTCGTCTGCGAGGCGCTGCGCTCGGGCGTGAACACGGTGCCGGTCGGGCAGGGCGAGGCGGCGCGGAGCCTGGGCATGACGTTCGGTCAGACGCTGAGCCTGGTCGTCATGCCGCAGGCGTACCGCTCGGTGGTGGCCCCGCTGGGCAGTGTGATGATCGCGCTGGCGAAGAACACCGCGATCGCCGGGTCGTTCAGTGTGGTCGAACTGCTCGGCACCTACCGGACCATCAACGAGCTGGGCTACAGCATCGTCTGGACCTTCGTCTGGATCGCGGTCGGCTATCTGATCATCACGCTGGCGATCAGTGCCCTGTTCAACGTGCTGGAGCGACGGGTGGCGGTGTCCCGATGACGGTGGAGTCCTCCGCGCTGTACGACGTCCCCGGGCCGAAGGCGCTGGCCCGGCACCGGCTGTACGGCATCCTGGCGCTGGTGGTGATCGCCGCCGTGATCGGCTGGGTGATCTGGATGCTGTTCCACACCAACCAGTTCACCTACCAGAAGTGGATGGCCTTCCAGTACAAGGGCGTTCAGGAGCTGCTGCTGCGCGGCCTCGGCAACACCCTGAAGGCGTTCGGCTGGACGGTGCTGTTCGCGCTGCCGTTCGGCGCGCTGTTCGCCGCCGGGCGGCTCTCCGACCACCGGGCGGTGCGATGGGTGTCCACCCTGGTGGTGGAGTTCTTCCGGGCCATGCCGCTGCTGGTGATGATCTTCTTCATCTTCGTCGCGCTCAAGGTCGAACCGCTGTGGGCACTGGTGGCCGGCCTCACCCTGTACAACGGCTCGGTGCTGGCCGAAGTGTTCCGGGCCGGGATCCTCGCCGTCCCCAAGGGGCAGAAGGAGGCCGCGTTCGCGCTCGGGCTCCGCAAGACGCAGGTGATGACGTACGTGCTGGTGCCGCAGGCCGTCCGGGCGATGCTGCCGACCATCGTCAGCCAGTTGGTGGTCGCGCTGAAGGACACCTCGCTGGGCTTCCTGATCACCTTCGAGGAGTTCCTGCACGCCGGGAAGCTGATCGCCACCAACCTGGACTACGACCTGCCGTTCATCCCCGTGGTGATGGTGATCGCGCCGATCTACATCGGCATGTGTCTGCTGCTGTCCTGGCTGGCCAAGTGGCTGGAGCGGCGCGGCCGGCGCAGCCCGCGCGAGGGGGCGACGCCGGTCGCCGACGCCGGGCCGGTGCTGGACGCGCAGGGGTGAGGAGGAGTTTCGCTGGGGTGGGGGAGCGCCGCGCAGGGGTGAGGAGGAGTTTCGCTGGGGTGGGGGAGCGCCGCGCAGGGGTGAGGAAAAGATCGGCGGTGCGGTGCGGGGATCGGTTAGGGTCGTTCGGTTCGTGACCGTGCGTAGACCGGGAGTTGCCGAATGTCCGTGCTGCCCAGCCGTCAAGGCCTGCCCGAGGCCGAAGTGATCGACCGGCGGGAGGGTCCGTACGGCGAGGTGGCGCTGCGGCGGCGCGGCGAGCAGTACGAGATCATCGCGAACGGGTGCTTCCTGATGGACACCGCGGACGGGCGCTCCGAACGGCTGCTGATCCAGGCGGCTCTGGACTCGCTGGACGGGTCCACCGGGCCGAGTGTGCTGATCGGGGGGCTCGGGGTCGGGTTCTCGCTGGCGCACGCGGCAGCCTCGGGCCGGTGGGGGCGGATCGCGGTGGCCGAGCGGGAGGGGGCGATCATCGACTGGCACCGGACGGGCCCGCTGGGCGCGTTCTCGGCCGGCGCGCTGGACGACCCGCGGGTCGAGGTGCTGCACACCGACCTGGTGGCGTACCTGGCGTCGGCGGAGGAACGCTACGACGCGCTCTGCCTCGACATCGACAACGGCCCCGACTGGACGGTCACCGAGGAGAACGACGCCCTGTACGGCCCCGTCGGCCTGGCCAACGCCGCCGACCGGCTCCGGCCCGGCGGGATCCTCGCCGTGTGGAGCGCCCAGCCGTCCAGCGCGTTCGAACAGGCGCTGCGGGACGCCGGGTTCACGGACGTCCGCACCGAGGAGATCGCCGTCGAGCGCGGCGTGCCCGATGTGGTGCACCTGGCGCGCCGGGCCGGGTGACGCGGACGGCAAGTGGCCGGATTTGGTGGGGAAGATGTGCGGGAGACGCGTTCCCAGCGGAGCTCGCGTGCGGCATGATCATCATCATGGCGGACGAGAAGACCGACCTCCTGGCGTGCCTCTGGGACGAGTTCAGCGCCATGCGGTTTCCCAGCGGCTGGTACGACCAGGAGCCCGAAGGCACCTGTCTGGTCACCCTGGACACCATCCTCACCGGATTCGCCGCCACCGTCCTCGACGGGCCGCCGCTCGGCGCCCGCCACCGCGAGTACCTGAGCCGGCGAACAGCCCTGCTCGGGGACCTGCTGCCGACGTTCGGCGTCGACGGCTACGCCTCGCGGTACTTCGTCGCGCTGTACCGGATGGCGATGCTGGCCGAGGAGATCGACGCCGAGCGTGGGGCGCGCTGAGGCGGGGATGCGCTGAGGCGGGGGCGGGCTGGGGTGTGCTGAGGCGGGGGCGGGCTGGGGCGTGCTGACCTTGGGTCAGGCCGCGGTGTTGGACAGGACGGTGCGGAGTCGTTCGACCTCGCGGCGCCAGGTCGGGCCCTCGTCCGACTCGTCCCAGAGTTCGGCGAGTTCGGAGTCGTCGCTGAGGACGCCGGCCAGGGCGTCCAGGGCGAGTCGGCGGAGGTCCGGGTCGAAGTGCGGGAGGGGCTGGGCGGGGCCGTAGGCGGTGGTGACCGGGGCGCCGCCCGGGCACTGGGCGGCCACCAGGGCGGCCGCGGCGACGATCTGGGCACCGTCGTCGGCGTCCAGATCGTCGAACTCGCCGACAGCGCCGCCGAGTACGGCGCGGATCAGGGCCTCGCGCTGCTCCGGGGCGGCCTCGTCGAGGTCGCCCGCGAAGTCGGCGGCGGTGTCGTTGTCGAACGGACCGATGTCCCAGGTGCCCATGGTGATCTCTCCTCCGGGTGGGTGGAGGTCGATCGTCGCAGTGGGGGCTGACAGGCGGTGGTGAGTGTCGGGTGGTGGACGTCGGGTGGTGGGCGTCAGGTGGAATGGGGAACGGCGAGCCCCGGGGTGGGGCTCGCCGTTTGGTGGGTGAGGGGCAGGGTTAGCCGAAGGGGTTGTTGGCCGATGAGGGCGGCGGGGACTGTGGGGCGGCTGCTGCGGCCGGGGCCGGGGCGGGTGCCGCGAAGGGGTTGAAGTCGGCCGGGGGGACCTTGACGAGGCGTCCCTTAGTGGGGTCGGCCGCTTCGGGGGCCGGCTCGGGCTCGGTGGCCCGCGCTGCGGCCGGGGCCGGGGGCGCGAACGGGTTGAAGTCCGCCGGGGGCACCTTGACCAGACGTCCCTTGGTCGGGTCGGCCGGCTCCGGTGGGGTGGCCGGGGCGGGGACGGCCGGCGGGGCCGTGGGGCGGGGCGGAATGTTGCTGGGCGTGCCGGTGACCGTGCCGAAGGGGTCGGACGGTTCGGCGGACAGGACCGTGCCGAACGGGTCGGCGGAGGCCGTGCGGGTGGGCGCGGGTGCGGCGGCCGGGGTCGCGGGTGCCGGGGCGGCTGCTGCGGCCGGGGCGGGTGCGGGTGCCGCGAAGGGGTTGAAGTCGGCCGGGGGGACCTTGACGAGGCGTCCCTTGGTGGGGTCAGCGGCTTCGGGGGCGGGCTCCGGCTCGGTGGCCTGCGCTGCGGCCGGGGCCGGGGCCGGGGGCGCGAACGGGTTGAAGTCGGCCGGGGGCACCTTCACGAGGCGTCCCTTGGTCGGGTCGGCGGCCTCGGGCTGAGGCGCGGGTGCCGGTGCCGCGGCGGGGGCCGGGGCGGCGGCGGGTGCGCCGAAGGGGTCCGGGGTGCCGAAGGGGTCGGCGGCGGCCGGGGTCGCGGGTGCCGGGGCGGCTGCTGCGGCCGGGGCCGGGGCGGGTGCCGCGAAGGGGTTGAAGTCGGCCGGGGGGACCTTGACGAGGCGTCCCTTGGTCGGGTCGGCCGCTTCGGGGGTCGGCTCGGGTGCGGGTGCGGGTGCGGGCGCTGCGGCCGGGGTCGGGGTGGCGGCGAACGGGTCCGGGGCCGCGAAGGGGTCGGGAGCGCCGAAGGGGTCGGCGGCCGGGGCCGCGGGGGCGGCCGCTACGGGGGTCGGGGTGGGGGCGGGTGCCGCGAAGGGGTTGAAGTCGGCCGGGGGGACCTTGACGAGGCGTCCCTTGGTCGGGTCGGCCGCTTCGGGGGCCGGAGTTGCGGCGGGCGCGGGCGCGGTGGGGGCAGCCGGGGGCGCGAAGGGGTTGAAGTCGCTCGCGGGGACCCGGACCGAGGTGCCCGTGTCCGGCTCCTGCCGGGCGACGGGGGCCGGGGCGCCGAACGGGTCGGCGGAGGCCAGCACCGGGGACGGCTGGTGGGCCGGAGGGTCGGTCGGGGCGGGTGCCGCGAACGGGTTGAAGTCGCTCGGCGGCACCCGCACCGACGTACCCGACGGGGCGTCCGGCTGCCCGGGCGCCGCGACCGACACCGGCGGGGCGGCCGGGGCGGCAGTCGGTGCGGTGGGCTGTGCCGGATCGGTCTGGGCGTGCGCGGGCACGGCCCGGCCGACCGGGACCGGGGCGGGGGCCACGGCCACACCGTCCCAGGCGAGTTGGACCGAGCAGAGCAGGTCGGCGAAGACCGAGGTGTAGACGTCCCAGTCCTCGGCGTCGGAGGTGGTCAGTTGCACCGACAGGACCGTCGCCCCGTCCGGCATCGGCACGAACGCCTCGACCACCGAGCTGTGCACCACACCGCCCGGGCGCTCGTCGCGCAGCTCCTTCAGGGCGGGCATCGACCGGTTCTCCACCAGCACCGCCGCCGGGCCGGCCGGCAGCAGCACCGTCCACACCTCGGCGTGCGGGCGCTCGGTGGACAGTTCCACCGCCAGCTCCTGGATCGGCTGCGCGCACGGGACCGTCGACACCACCAGCGTGACCCGCGAACGGCGGCCGTTCACCAGCAGCGTCGCGACGCCCGCGTAGGCGACGTTCGCGGCGGAGAACTGCTCCGCCAGCAGGGCCGCCACGACCGCGAAGTCGTTGCGCTCGGCCGGGGACGCGCCGGAGAACAACTCCTCGGCGGTCTCGGCGAGATGAGCGGACAGAGCGTTGCCCGACCCGCGCACCGTCAGGGTGTGGAAGGCCGGCGGGACCACCATGCGGGCCTCGACGCCGGAGCCGGTCGACAGTTCGTCGGGGGCGACGGTGACGCGGGGCTCGGCCAGCGCCGCGAGGGACTGGGTGAAGCCGGCCAGCGGCTCACTGTCGACGGCGGTCGGCTCGGCGTGCACGCGCAGGGCGGCGGCTGACGGGCCGTCGGTCAGGTCGAGGGCGGAGGCGGCGAAACGCTGCGTCAGAACGGGGACGGCCTCGCGGCCGGCGCTCGCGTTCGGGCGGCGGTTGCCGGAGACCTCTATCACCGTGCCGAGCTTCGGGACGGAGAGCAGGCCGGGGCCGATCTGGCTGATCCGCAGGCCGAAAAGGGCCTTGGCGGCGGGGTGTTGGGGCCGGCGGAACGCGGTGAACGCGTCGACGGGGTAGTAGGTGGCGCGGCTGCCGAGGAGTGCGGCGCACGCCGCGTCCAGTGTGGCCGTGATCCGGTCTGCGGCGGCGAAGCCTGCCTGCGTCATTCGCCGAGCCCCCTCGTTCTCGGGTGTGGACAGTTCAGGCACTTTTTATCAGACGTGGACGACGCAGGCTGAGGGGTCGTTCGGGGGTGGGGGTTGGTGGGGCTGGTGGGGTGGGTGGGGAATGCCTGCGGTGCGGGGTGGAGGGCGCGGTGGGGGAGGGGGCGCCTTCGGCGAGGAGTGGCGTGTGGGGAGCGGTGTGGACGACGCAGGCTGAGGGGTCGTCCGGGGGTGGGGGGTGTGGGTTGGGGGTCAGGGGGTGGGTGGGGTGGCGAGGTGGAGGAGGGTGGGGGTGAGGGTGGCGAGGGTGGTGGTGAGGTCGCGGATGAGGCGGGCGGTGGGGCCGTCGGGGGTTTCGTTGGTGAAGAACTCGGTGACGAGGCCGGCGAGTTCGGGGTCGCGGGTGGCGGCGACGGCGAGGGAGGCGACGAGGTCCTGGACCAGGTGGAGTTGCAGGGTCTCGACGGGGACGGGCTTGTCGGCGAGCCAGTCGAGGGAGCTGATCTCGGCGTTGGCGATCCACGCGCGGACGGTGCGGCGCAGGGTGGGGCTGGGGTTCGCGAGGCCGAGGTGGCGGAGGATCTGCTCCTGGGCGGCGCGCCGGACCTGGTCGATGACGGCGTCGGCGTCGGGGCTGGCGGCGACCGAGCCGCCGCGCAGCAGGGCGGTGAAGCCGGCTTCGTGGGACTGGACGAAGTCCAGGTAGCGGCCCATGACGCGGTAGAGGCGCTCGGAGACGGGACCTTCGGCGGTTTCCTCGAAGCGTCCGGCGAGCTCCCGGCCGGCCCGGCGCAGGGCCTCTTCGTAGAGGGCCTGCTTGCCCGGGAAGTAGTGGTAGACCAGCGGGCGGGAGGCGCCGGCGGCGGCCGCGATGTCGTCGATGGAGACATCCTCGGGGGCCCGGTCCGAGAACAGTTCCAGGGCGACCGCGATGAGTTGTTCGCGGCGTTCGTCGACGGTGAGCCGCCGCCGGGGGGTGCGGGCGGGCTGCTGTTCCTCCGCGCGGGGCGCCACGGACGGCGTACGGGAAGCCATGCGGCACACCCTAGTTCGTCGAGGTGGCGCGGGACAGCACGGACGGGGTGGTCAGCCGGTGGCGCGCTGTTCCAGGTAGCGGCGCCAGGCCTCCCGGCCGTCGGGGACGAACTCCCAGGTGGCGAGGCGGTCGGCGAGTTCGTCCTCGGTGAGCCAGGTGTACCAGGCGACCTCCTCGGTCTGCGGGGAGACCGGGCCGTCCCACTCGGCCTCGTGGACGTCCGACCACCAGCTGAAGCGTTCGCCGTCGGTGTAGCGGAAGCGGAACAGCGGGCGGGTGCGGATGCCGGTGACGCCGAGTTCCTCCTCGGCCTCGCGGACGGCGGCGTCCGCGTAGCTCTCGCCGGCGCCGACCACGCCGCCGACGAAGCAGTCGTGGGCGCCGGGGGCGAACGCCTTGGTGTCGGTGCGGCGGTGGGTGAAGATCCGGCCCTGCGGGTCGCGGACCAGGACGAAGACGCAGCGGTGCAGCAGGTTGTCGCGGTAGACCTCGGAGCGGGGTGCGGTGCGCAGCACGTGGTCGTGTTCGTCGACCACGTCGACGAGTTCGTCGGAGGGGGAAGCGGGAGAAGGAGTGGCCATGTCGCCATTCTGGCCCGGGGCGGGCGGTATCACCCGAAAGAGTTGGTATGCGGAGCGGCGGGGTGGGGAAGGTCAGCTATCGGGTCGTCAGATAGCAACTGCTGGAGGGATGTTGAGGAATAGCGTCACGCTTCTGTCCGTCGCCGCCGCCCTGTTCGGGCTCGGCACCGTGCTGCCCGCGACGGCGGTGCCCGCGCCCGCCGCCGTCCGCTCGGGGCTCGACTGCCTCACGTGGGTGCACAACAACGACCCGCTGACCGGAGGGGTGGACTGCACCAACAACACCGGAGCCCCGATCACCTTCCATGCCGACATCGTGTGCGGCCTCGCGCCGGACGTCACGGGCACCTCGGTGACGGCCCAGCCCGGGCAGACGCAGGAGTCGGCGGGCCACTGCGCCTTCTACTCCTCCGGCATCGGCCACATCGGTTGGACGGTGGAGTGATGGAGTAGCGGTGTACCCATCGGGACGAGGCCCCGCCGCAGGTGGCGAGGGGTGCTGTCTAAGGTGGGCGGGTGGAGATCCAGGGTTTCACGGCGGACGGTTTCGAGCCGGTCAGGGCGGCCTTCGAGGGCAACTTCCGGAAGTACGGGGAGTTGGGTGCGGCGTTCGCGCTGTACGTGGACGGCCGGAAGGCGGTCGATCTGTGGGGCGGTGACGCCCGGCCGGAGGTGGGGGCCAGGCCGGCTCCGGCCGTGGAGTGGGAGGCGGGCACCGCGCAGGTGCTGCGGTCGGTCACCAAGGGGCTGACGGCTTCCGCCGCGCTGCTGCTGGCGCAGCGCGGGCTGCTCGACCTGGACGCCCCGGTGTCCGCGTACTGGCCGGAGTTCAAGCAGGCCGGCAAGGAGCGGATCCCGGTGCGGTGGCTGCTGTCGCACCAGGCGGGCCTGCCCGCGCTGGACGTGCCGCTGCGGATCGAGGACGTGCTGGCGTGGGATCCGGCCGCGGCGGCCGTCGCCGCGCAGGCTCCGGCCTGGGAGCCGGGCACGGCGCACGGCTACCACCCGCTGACGTTCGGCTGGCTGGTCGGCGAGGTGGTGCGTCGGGCGTCGGGCGGTCGCAGCGTCGGGCGGTACTTCGCGGAGGAGATCGCCGGCCCGCTGGGGCTGGACCTGTGGATCGGCCTGCCCGCCGCCGAGTCGGGCCGGGTCGGCCGGCTGGTCGACCTGCCCGCGCCGGAGGCGGCCAAGGCCGGGCCGGGCGGGATGCGGATGCGCCCCAAGCAGTCCGTGGTGGACGCCTACCGGGACCCGCGCTCGCTGACGGCCCGTTCGTTCGCCTCGGTGCGCAGCAGCGTGGACCTGAACGACCCGGCGGTGCAGGCCGTCGAGGTGCCGGGGGCGGGCGGCATCGGCACCGCCAGGTCGCTGGCCCGGTTCTACGCGGCGCTGATCGGCGCCGTCGACGGGGCGGACGGGGCCGGGGAGCGGTCGTCGGCGCTGTTCGGGCGGGCCACCCTGCCCGAGGCGGCGGGGCCCTCGGTGCAGGGGCCGGACCGGGTGCTGATCGTCAACACCACGTTCGGCCAGGGCTTCTTCCGGCACAGCGGCACCGCGCCGATGGCTTCCCCGGCGAGCTTCGGCCACCCGGGCCGCGGCGGTTCGCTGGGCTTCGCCGACCCCGAGCTGGGCATCGGCTTCGGCTACGTCACCAACGGCATGCAGCCGGGCGTCACCGGGGACATCCGTTCGCGGGCGCTGATAACGGCCGTTCGGGAGTGCCTGGCGGGCCGGGTCCAGCGGTCGCCGGCCCGGTGGGGGGCGTAGGTCAGGCCTGGCCGGTGTCGAAGCGGCTGACCCGGCCGTCCGGGGAGACGGTGAACCTCCATGCGGTGCGCATCTCGCCCCAGGCGTCGTTGCGGAAGTCGGCGACCAGGGCGCGGCCGCCGGACTTCTCGGTCTGCACCTCGATGTGGCCGTGCGAGGAGAAGATCTCGCGGTCGACCCAGTCCGCCAGGTCGCGATCGGAGCCGTCGTCGGACATCGTGGCGTCGTCGGTGAGGGCGGCGAAGAAGGCGTTCCGGTCGCCCGAGTTGACGGCGCCGAGCAGGCGGCGTACGGCGGGGTCGGAGAGCTTGTCGACGGCGATGGTCATGAGAGTTCACTCCTTGGCGGTCGGGCGGGGGGTGTCACGGGGGGTCGGACCCGTCGGGTCGGACACTGACCCGACGTGACCACGTCGGACCGCCGTTCGCCAGCCCTTCTGGGCCGGTCGGAGCCGGTGCGCCACCGGTGCGGGCACGCTTAGGCCCCGGGCGCGTGGCGCGGGCCGGGGCCGGGGGAGTGGTGTGGTGTGATGTCCGGATGGGCGCCTCCGTGCTGCGGCCGGGGAAGCCGTGGGGCGCCGTCGGACAGTCAGGGAGCCGTCACCAGAGCTGCTCCCACCACCAGGCGATCTCCGGGTAGGGCGGCGGCGTGAGCCGGCCGTCGGCGGGGCGGTCGGCGCGTTCGGCGATCGGGATGACGCCGGGCGGCCGGGCGGTGTATCGGGCGGAGGTGAATCCCCACTCCAGGTTCCCGCTCACCAGGTTGGCCAACTGCTGGATGTAGCGTCTCAGTTCGGGACCGGCGCGGCGGCCGGCGCGGTCCGAGAGGCGCAGGAACAGCACCATGGTGCGGTCGTGCAGCGCGGCGGCCTCCAGGAGAGCCTGCTCCCTGGGGCAGCCCAGATGTCGCTGCAGCGCGTCGACGATATTGCTCTCCAACGCGCCCTGGCTGTCCTCGCGTTTGTAGGAGTAGACGTCGGCGGAGACCAGCACCAGGAACTTGGCGGCCTCGGTGAGCGCGTGCACCCGGGGCGAGTCCAGCTGCGACTGCGGGACGGCGGTGCGCTCGCAGACCTCGATGATCTCGATGCAGGAGCGGCTGCCGCGGTCCAGCGGCCCTATCGTCAGGTACTCGGAGAGCGTCATCGGTCGGCCCTGGGCGCGGTACGCGGTGACGGCGGCGGCGCCCATGAAGGACTCCAACTGGCTGTCCGCCCAACGCTTCACGGCCACCGCGGGGGCCCAGTCCCGGGCCCGGCGGAACACGTCGCGCACGGCGGAGACGTAGAGATCGGACTCCTCCGGGTGGGAAGGCGTGGAATTGATAACGGCCAGTAGTGTGGCTGCTATCGTGAGTACACGGGAGGGGTCCCGGCTCAACCGGCCGGTGTCCCACTCGTCGTCGAGCGTGAGCATGCTGCACAGCCACTGCGAAACCAGTTCCAGCCCCGTGATGCCCTCGGCGTCGCTGGCGATCCGGCAGACGAACTCGTGTGCGCCGATGGCCAGGAGGCGGCGGCGGCGTTCCGCGTCCCGGGCGAATCCCATCGTGTCGAGCCAGAGTTCGGTGCTCTTGCCGACCGCCTCGTGCGCGGGATGCAGGGACGAGGGGATGGGGCAGAAGAGCGGAGGTATAGCAGCCAACGTATCTCCAGGGCGGGCTGGTGTGCGGAAACGCAAAACGGTTCGGGCTTGCGCCCGGCGTCGGTCTTCCCCCGCAAAGATCGAATACACCTGGAAAACCGGAAAGAGTTAGCCTAGCTGATCCTCAGTTGCCGCGGTCTGTAAGGGATTTGCCCCTGACCAGGTGAACTGACACTCCGTTCGGGCCCCGGCCTGCGGGAACGCCGCCCGCGCGGCCCGTGGCGACGCTATGGTCGGAAACGGAGTGGCGGTAAGGCGAGTCGGAAGGACGGACGTGGCCGAAGAGCAGAGCGGGCCGCAGGAATCGGCGGTGGTCGGCGAGGGAAAGGCCGCCCAGCGGCTTTGGGAACGCGACAGTGAACTCCAGTCCGCCGAACAAGCTGTGGACAAGTTGTGTCGAGAGTTTGCAGCCGGCGGCACAAAGATCGGTGAACTGCTGCTGTTCTCCGGACCTCCCGGCATGGGCAAGACCACCATGCTCGAACAGGTCCGCCGGATCGCCGGCGCCCGCAAGGACCCCACCGTACTGTTCGCCCGCGGCAGCGAACGGCAGAAGCACGAACCGTTCCGCGTCCTGCGGCAACTGCTGCTGCCCGTCCTCGGCGACCTCGACCCGGACGAGCGCACCGACGTCTTCGGCAACTGGTACAACATCGTCGCGCCGGCCATCGGCCTGGAGCCGCCGTCCGACGAGGTCGAGCGGATCGACCCGCAGGGCGTGCACGACGGCCTGGACTTCGTCATCACCCAACTCGCGCCCCGGCGGGCCCCGTTGGTCGTGGTGATCGACGACCTGCACGCGGTCGACCAGGAGTCGCTGACCTGGCTGGCCTCGTTCGTGCTGCGCGCCCGCGAACTGCCGGTGCTGCTGGTCTTCGCCTACCGCCACGAGTTCGACGACGTGGCCCGCCCGCTGCTCCTGCAGATCCTCGACCGCGCCGAGCGCCGGCACGAACTGATGCCGCTCAACCCGCTGTCGATCGCCGAGATCGTGCACAGCGAGTTCGCCGAGGCCGACGACGCGTTCTGCCGCCAGGTGTGGGCCGTCACCGCCGGCGCCCCGTTCGACACCGTCGCCCTGCTGCGCGAGGTGCGCGACCAGAACCTCGAACCCGTCGAGGAGAACTCGCCCCGGCTGCGCGACCTCGCCGCGGCCGCCCGCGGTCAGGGCCGCGACTACTGGCTCGACAAGCTCGGCCCGACCATCATCCAGTTCGCCTGGGCCGCCGCACTGCTCGGCACCGAGATCAACGAGGAACTGGCCGCCGCGATCTGCGCCCAGGGCCCGGCACAGGCCGCCCAGTCGGTCCGCGAACTGCGCCGACTGCGGGTGCTCACCAGCCAGCCCAACGGCAGGCTCGAATTCGTGCACCCGCTGATCGCCACCTCGATCTACCAGTCGATCCCGGAAGCCACCCGCACCGGCATGCACGGCGTCGCCGCCACCGCGATCGAGGACCGGGGCGGATCGCTGCTCTCCGCCTCCCGCCACCTGCTGGAGACCCACCCCGGCGAGGGCGACGACCTGATGGTCCGCAAGCTGCGCCGGGCCGCCGCCGAGAACCTCGCCATCGGCGCTCCCGAAGCCGCCCGCCGCTGCCTCGAACGCGCTCTCGCCGAGCCGCCGGACGAGGACGACCGCGCCGAGGTGCTGTACGAACTCGGCAGCGCCGCCCTGCTCACCGACCCCGACGCGACCGCCAACCAGCTGCGCCGCGCACTCGACATCGAGGACGGGCTCAGCCCCGACCTGCGGGTCGAGGCGGTGTTCCGGCTGTCCGAGGTGATCGCCCACGGCGGCGACCTCACCGGCGCCGCCCGGCTCTGCCTGAGCGAGGCCGAGACCACCCCCGAAGGCCTCGGCAAGGACCGGCTGCTGACCGCCCACCTGCTGTACACCGCCCTCCAGCGCGACGAGGACAACGGCCCCGACCGGGCCCGCAAGGTCACCGAACTCGCCGCCCGGATCGACGAGGAGAGCGAGGCCTCCCGGCCGGTGCGCGCCCTGCACGCCTGGGACCTCACCCTCAAGGGCACCCCCACCGCCGAGGCGCTGCGGGCCGCCGAGGACGCCCTGGTCAACGGCCGGCTGCCACGCAGTCTCGGCTGGACCAACACCACCTGGAACTTCGAACTGCCCGCGCTGCTCGGGCTGTGCTTCGCCTACA
>NZ_LISX01000007.1:0-27080 GCF_001905465.1 Kitasatospora sp. CB01950 | reverse complement strand
ACGAGATCGCCCGCGCCGAGAAGCTGTTCAGCTCCGCCATCCTGGAGTTCGAGATCGCCGGGTGGAGCGGCGCGCACCGCGGCTTCGCCTACTTCCTGATGGGCTTCGCCCGGCTGCGCCGCGGCTTCCTCCCGGAGGCCGAGGACTTCCTGCGCCGGGGCCTGCGGATCGCCGATCGGATGGGCACCGGGCTGCCGCTCCAGTGGAACCTGGTCGGCTCGCTGATCGACACCCTGCTGTCCCGCGGCCGCGACCGGGAAGCCTGGGAGGTCGCGCAGAAGTACCGTTTCTCGCCGCCGTACCATCAGACCGCGCTGGTGCTGCCCGACGTCGCCACCATCTACGGCAAGCTGCTGATCTCGCGGGGCGACTACGACATGGCCGTCGAGGTGCTCGCCGAGACCGGCATGCGGCTGGACAAGCGCGGCTGGCGGTCCACCGTGCACGCGCCGTGGGCCGGTCACCTGGCCGTGGCGATGGCGCACCGGGATCTGCCGTCCGCGCGGAAGAACGGCGACGACGCGGTCGCCCGGGCCCGGGAGTCCGGTTCGCCGTCGGCGATCGGCAGCGCGCTGCGGCTGGCGGCCAGTGTGTGGGAGGGCCCGCACGCCGTCGAGCTGCTGCAGGAGGCGGTCGGCTGTCTCGGCCGCTCCCCGGCGGGCTACGAGCACGCGCACGCGCTGGTCGACCTCGGGGCCGCCCTGGTGCAGGTCGGCCGCAGCCTGGAGGCCGCCGAACACCTCTACCAGGGAATGGAGTTGGCCAAGCATTGCGGGGCCGACGGCCTGGAGGTGCGGGCCCGCAACGTGCTCGCCTCGTCCGGTCTGCAGCCGAGCCGGGCGCTGGTGCCCGCCAAAGTGACGCTGAACCCGCAGGAGTTGGAGGTCGCGCAGCTGGCGGCGCGGGCGCTGCCGCCGCAGCGGATCGCCGAACAGCTGCGGCTGCCGGTGTCGGTGGTCAAGCAGCGGCTGGCCGCCGTCCACCGCAAGCTCGGCACCGGACCGGAGGGCCTCGCCGACGCGCTCGGACTGCCCACTCTCCGTCCCGGGCAGGCCGACTGACGGGCCGACGGGCACCCCGGCGCGCGGAGCGGGTCATCGGCCCCCTGCGCGCCGGGCGGGCTAGTCTGACCCGCAAAGGGTGACCACGAACCGAGGAGTTGTCCATGACCGTGCCGGATCGGACCGCCGAGGTGCACCGGGCGCCGTACGACCTGTCCGGGGCCGGGATGGGTCTGGAGCGGTGGACGCTGCGCTCCGACCGGATCGAGGCGACCGTCATCACGCTGGGCGCGGCGCTGCACTCGCTGACCGCGCCCGACCGGGCCGGCACGCCCGGGCAGGTGGTGCTGACCACGGAGGACGTCGGCGCGCTGCTCGGCCCGGCCAAGTACTACGGCGTGACCGTGGGCCGGTACGGCAACCGGATCGCGGACAGCCGGATCACCCTGGACGGCGAGGACTTCCCGCTGCTGCCGACCGGTCGCGGCGTCACCCTGCACGGCGGCCCGGACTCGTTCGCGCACCGGGTGTGGGAGGCCGAGGAGATCCCCGGCGGGGTGCGGATGCACCTGCACTCGCCCGACGGAGACCAGGGCTTTCCCGGCGCGCTGGACGTCTGGACGGACTTCACGCTCAGCGGCGCCGAGCTGACGATCTCCTACCGGGCCGTCACCACCAAGCCGACGGTGCTCAACCTCACCAACCACGCCTACTTCAACCTGGCCGGCGAGGGCCGCGGCGACGTGCTCGGGCACCTGCTGACCATCGACGCGGACGCGTTCACGCCGGTCGACGAGCGGCAGATCCCGTACGGCCCGTTCGAGCCGGTGGCGGGCACCGCGTTCGACTTCACCGCCGCCCGGCCGATCGGCGAGGGCATCGCCGAGGGGCACCCGCAGCTGAAACTCTCGAACGGCTACGACCACAACTGGGTGCTGCGCGAGCGCCCGGCGGACGGGCCGCCGGTGCGGGCGGCGCTGCTGGCCGAGCCGGGCAGCGGGCGCACCCTGGAGGTGCTGACCACCGAGCCGGGCCTGCAGGTGTACACCGCGAACGGCTTCGAGGGCAGCGTCACCGGCCCGTCCGGCGCGGCGTACGGCCGGTACGCAGGCATCGCGCTGGAGACCCAGCACCACCCGGACTCGCCGCACCAGCCGTCCTACCCGTCGACCGAGCTGCGGCCGGGGCAGGAGTTCCGGTCCACCACGGTGCTGCGGCTGGGCACCACCGACTGACGAACAGCGTGCCGAAGAGGCCCCGGAAGCAGCCGCTTCCGGGGCCTCTTGCCTGCTCATGCCTGCTCAGAGGGGTTCGGACTGCAAGCAGTTCCCGAATGGCCACGGATGGTCAAGACGCGTGGCGGCAACTCTAAGGACACGTGGACGTAACGATCCCCGGCATCTTGCAGAAACTTTCTGCAAGGACTTTCAGCACCGCTTGCCGCGCTGTTACGTTCCTGCTCAAGCCCGACGGCCTGCAACGGCGCAGTCGGCTGGGACAGCCATTATGCGCGGTCCTCCCCCCACTCGGGCACCCTCATCTTTCAAGGAGTTTCCATGCGGCGTGGTATCGCGGCCTCCGCTCTCGTTGCGGCTCTTGCGGTCACTCTTGCAGCGTGCGGCAGCAGCGGCTCCGGCTCCGACGCCAAGGGCGGCGACGGACCGGTCACCATCACCTACTGGGACACCTCGAACGCCACCAACGAGGCGCCGAACTACGCAGAGCTGGTCAAGAAGTTCGAGGCCGCGAACCCGAACATCAAGGTCAAGTTCGAGAACGTCCCGTTCGACCAGGCGCAGAACAAGCTGCAGACCGCGATGGGCGCCAAGGGCGCTCCGGACGCGTTCCGCGCCGAGGTCGGCTGGACCTCCGCCTTCGCCAAGGCCGGCTACCTGGAGCCGCTGGACGGCACCCCCGCGCTGACCGACGCCTCCGTCTTCCAGCCCTCGCTGATCCAGCAGGCCAAGTACGCGGGCAAGACCTACGGCGTCCCGCTGGTCACCGACACCCTCGCCCTGATGTACAACAAGGAGCTGTTCGCCAAGGCGGGCATCACCGACGCGCCGAAGACCTGGGACGAGCTGAAGGCCGACGCCGCCCAGCTGAAGGACAAGGCCGGCGTGGACGGCTTCTGGCTGAAGGCCGCCGACGGTTACTACGCCATGCCGTTCCTGTACGGCGAGGGCACCAACATGGTGGACGCCGTTGGCAAGAAGATCACCGTCAACTCGGCCGACGCGGTCAAGGCCGTCGAGACCTACAAGTCGATGTTCACCTCCCCCGGCACCGTGAAGGCCGACGTCACCACCGACGCCTACGCGCACATGATGGACGCCTTCACCAGCGGCAAGGTCGCGGCGATCGTCCAGGGCCCGTGGGAGGTCACCAACGTCTACAAGGGCTCCGCGTTCGCCGACAAGAAGAACCTCGGCATCGCGGCCGTCCCGATGGGCGCCTCCGGCAAGGGCGGCGCCCCGACCGGTGGCCACAACGTCTCCGTCTACGCCGGCTCCGACGCCGCCCACAAGGCCGCCGCCGAGAAGCTCGCCGCGTTCCTGACCTCCGCCGAGAGCCAGACCTTCCTCGCGCTGAAGAACGGCACCCTGCCGACCCGCAGCGACGCCTACACCGCCGAGGTCAAGGCCAACCCGGGCATCGCCGACTTCCAGGCGATCCTGCCCTCCGCCCAGCCGCGCCCCGAACTGCCCGAGTACGCCTCGCTGTTCGGCTCCTTCGGCACCAACCTCGGCAAGATCGTCCAGGGCCAGTCCGACACCAAGGCCGGCCTGGACGCCACCGCCACCGACTACGCGAAGCTCCTGCCGGACTTCGCCAAGTAAGTCGGAACAAGGCTCGCCCGGCCCACACCTGACGGTGGGCCGGGCGTGCCCCGTCAGACCCCCAGCACATGTCGCCGAGGCAGGCGGCGGACCTCCCGGAGAAGGTGTCAACCCATGGCAGTTGCGGTCGTGCAGCGCATCAGGCTGTCGTACTCGAAGTACTGGTACGCGTACGCGATGATCGCGCCGGTGGTGGTCGTCCTCGGCGTGCTGGTCGGATATCCGCTGGTCCGCGGCTTCTACCTGACCCTGACCAACGCCACCAGCCTCAACGTCGGCCGGCAGATCGGCGTCAACCACATCCCCGACAGCTTCGACTTCGTCGGACTCGACAACTACGCGGACGTGCTCTGGGGGCCGACCGCCTACGACCGGTTCTGGTCGCACTTCATCTGGACCGTGATCTGGACCGCGATCTGCGTGCTCCTGCACTACAGCATCGGCCTGGGCCTGGCGATGCTGCTCAACCGCAAGATGCGCGGCCGCAGCCTGTACCGGCTGGTGCTGATCCTGCCGTGGGCGGTGCCGACCTTCGTCACCGTCTTCTCCTGGCGGCTGATGCTCGCCGACGGCGGCGCCGTCAACGGCCTGCTGTCGATGCTGCACCTGCCCGAACCCGGCTGGCTGTCCGACCCGTTGGCGCAGAAGTGCGCCGCGATCCTGGTCAACACCTGGGTCGGCGTGCCGTTCATGATGATCTCGCTGCTCGGCGGACTCCAGTCGATCCCGGCCGAGTTGTACGAGGCCGCCGAGATGGACGGCGCCTCCGCCTGGCAGCGGTTCCGCTACGTCACCCTGCCGGGCCTGCGGACCGTCTCCTCCACCGTCGTGCTGCTCGGCGTGATCTGGACCTTCAACCAGTTCGCCGTCATCTTCCTGCTGTTCGGCTCCGGCGCCCCCGACGCGCAGATCCTGGTCACCTGGGCCTACCGCCTCGGCTTCGGCCAGCAGCCCGCGGACTATGCGCAGTCCGCGACCTACGGAATCCTGCTGCTCTCCATCCTGATCGTCTTCACCACCTTCTACCGCCGCTGGCTGGCCCGGAACGAGAAGGCCAACGGATGAGCGCCGCGGCCGAGTTGAACCCCAAGGACCACGACCAGGCAGGTAGCCCCATGACTCTCACCGCCGACCGCCCCGCCACCGAGGACGCGAAGCCCGCCGGACGACCCGTCAAGGTCCGGGCGCGCGGCGAGTCCTCGAAGTTGGCCTCCGTGCTCTCGCACGGCACGCTGATCCTCGCCAGCCTGATCGCCCTGTTCCCGGTGCTGTACATCGCGTACATCTCGCTCGGGCCGGACGACAACGACTACCTGCACCCGGCGAAGATCATGGACAAGGCCACCTTCGCCAACTACAGCCGGGTGCTGTCCGACACCGACTTCCTCAGCTGGTTCGGCAGCTCCGCGATCGTGGCCGGCGGCACCACCGTGATCGGCGTCCTGATCGCCGCCTCCACCGGCTACGCGGTCTCCCGGATGCGCTTCCCCGGCCACCGCCAGCTGATGTGGACCCTGCTGGTCACCCAGATGTTCCCGATCGCGGTGCTGATCGTGCCGATGTACTACATCCTGTCCAACCTGCAGATGCTGGACAGCTACACCGGTCTGATCCTGGTCTATTCGGCCACCACCGTGCCGTACTGCGCCTGGCTGCTGAAGGGCTACTTCGACACCATCCCGATGGAGATCGACGAGGCCGGCCGGGTCGACGGGCTGTCCCCGTTCGGCACCTTCTGGCGGCTGATCCTGCCGCTGGCCCGCCCGGGCCTGGCGGTGGCCGCGTTCTACTCCTTCCTGACCGCATGGGGCGAGGTCGCCTACGCCTCCACCTTCATGCTCTCGTCCAGCAAGTACACGTTGGCGGTCGGCCTGTCCTCGTTCGTCAGCGAGCACGACCACCAGTGGCAGCTGATGGCCGCCACCTCGGTGCTCATCGCGATCCCCGCCGCGTTCGTCTTCTACCTGGTGCAGCGCCACCTGGTGACCGGTCTGACGGCCGGCGCCGCGAAGTCCTGAACCTCCGTCACCTTCCACAGCACCCAAGGGATGACTGTCCAATGACCCAGAACCTGGCCGACGCCTCCCGGCCCGCCGCCGTTCCCGCCGCTCGGACGACTGCTGCGACCACCGGGGCCTCCAGAGGCGGCTGGTGGCGGGACGCGGTCATCTATCAGGTGTACCCGCGCAGCTTCGCCGACGGCAACGGGGACGGCATGGGCGACCTGCCCGGCATCCGCAGCCGCCTGCCGTACCTGCGCGACCTCGGCGTGGACGCGGTCTGGCTCTCGCCGTTCTACGCCTCCCCGCAGGCCGACGCCGGCTACGACGTCGCCGACTACCGCGCCGTCGACCCGATGTTCGGCACCCTGCTGGACGCCGACGGGCTGATCCGCGACGCCCACGAACTGGGCCTGCGGATCATCGTCGACCTGGTGCCCAACCACTCCTCCGACCGGCACGAGTGGTTCCAGCGCGCGCTGCGCGAGGGCCCCGGCTCCCCGCTGCGCGAGCGCTACCACTTCCGCCCCGGCAAGGGCGAGAACGGCGAACTCCCGCCCAACGACTGGGAGTCCATCTTCGGCGGCCCCGCCTGGACCCGCAGCGACAACCCCGACGGCACCCCCGGCGAGTGGTACCTGCACCTGTTCGCGCCCGAGCAGCCCGACTTCAACTGGGACAGCCCCGCAGTCGCCGACGAGTTCCGCTCCATCCTGCGGTTCTGGCTCGACATGGGCGTCGACGGCTTCCGCATCGACGTCGCCCACGGCCTGGTCAAGGCCCCCGGCCTGCCCGACCTCGGCAGCCACGACCAGCTGAAGCTGCTCGGCAACGACGTCATGCCGTTCTTCGACCAGGACGGCGTGCACGCCATCTACCGCAGCTGGCGCAAGATCCTCGACGAGTACCCCGGCGACCGGATCGGCGTCGCCGAGGCCTGGACCCCGACCGTCCGGCGCACCGCCAACTACGTCCGCCCCGACGAGCTGCACCAGGCGTTCAACTTCCAGTACCTGGGCACCGATTGGGACGCCGCGAAGCTGCGCGAGGTGATCGACCTCTCGCTCGACTCGATGCGCCCCGTGCAGGCCCCCACCACCTGGGTGCTGTCCAACCACGACGTCACCCGGCACGCCACCCGGTTCGCCAACCCGGGCGGCCTGGGTACCCAGATCCGCACCGCCGGCGACCGTCCGCTGGGGCTCCGGCGGGCCCGCGCCGCCACCCTGCTGATGCTCGCGCTGCCCGGCTCCGCGTACATCTACCAGGGCGAGGAGCTCGGCCTGCCGGACGTCACCGACCTGCCCGACGAGGTCCGCCAGGACCCGTCGTTCTTCCGACAGGCCGGCCAGGACGGCTTCCGCGACGGCTGCCGGGTGCCGATCCCGTGGTCCGGCACCGAGGCGCCGTACGGCTTCGGCCCGGTCGCCGGCGGCCCGAGCTGGCTGCCGCAGCCCGCCGGTTGGGCCGAGCTCTCGGTGGAGGTCCAGGCCGGCGACCCGACCTCGACGCTGGAGCTGTACCGCTCCGCGCTGGCCGTCCGCCGCGAGCAGCCCGCGCTCGGCGCCGGCACCGAGGTCGAGTGGCTGGCCGCCCCCGAGGGCGTGCTGATGTTCCGTCGCGAAGCGGCCGAAGGATCGTTCGTGTGCACCGTGAACGCCACCGGGGAGGCCGTCCGGATCGCCGCGCCGGGTCGGATGCTGCTGTCCTCCACCGCCGAGGCCGCGGTCGAGTCGGACGGGGAGAGCGTCGAACTGCCCGCCGACAGCACCGCATGGTGGGCGGTCTGAGATGGCCGCAGTAGGCTCTGGGGTCGTGACTACAGCGCGACTCTCCGACATCGCGGCCCAGGCGGGGGTCAGCGAAGCCACCGTCAGCCGCGTACTCAACGGTAAGGCGGGCGTCTCCGCGACCACCCGTCAGACGGTGCTGGCCGCGCTCGACGTGCTCGGCTACGAACGGCCCACCCGGCTGCGCCAGCGCAGCGCCGGGCTGATCGGCCTGATCACCCCGGAGCTCAGCAACCCGATCTTCCCCGCCCTCGCCCAGGTCATCGAACAGGTGCTCAGCCGGCACGGCTACACGCCGGTGCTGTGCACCCAGACCCCGGGCGGCTCCACCGAGGACGAACTCGTCGAGATGCTGGTGGAACGCGGCGTGGCCGGCATCGTGTTCGTCTCCGGACTGCACGCCGACACCACCGCCGACCACGACCGGTACGCCAAACTCTCCGGCCGCCAGGTCCCGTTCGTGCTGATCAACGGCTTCAGCGAGAAGATCGCCGCGCCGTTCATCTCCCCGGACGACCGGGCCGCGATGTGGATGGCCGTGCAGCACCTGGTCGAGCTCGGGCACGACCGGATCGGGCTGGCGGTCGGACAGAAGCGCTTCGTCCCCGTGCTGCGCAAGATCGAGGGCTTCACCGCCGCGCTCCAGCAGCTCACCGGGCGGACCGCCGACGAGGCCGCGGACCTGATCCACCACACGCTGTTCAGCGTGGAGGGCGGGCACGCCGCCGCGCAGGCGCTGCTCGACAAGGGCTGCACGGCGATCGTCTGCGGCTCCGACATGATGGCGCTCGGCGCGATCCGCGCGGTGCGCCGCCGGGGGCTGTCGGTGCCGCAGGACGTCTCGGTGGTCGGGTTCGACGACTCGCCGCTGATAGCGTTCACCGAGCCGCCGCTGACCACCGTGCGCCAGCCGGTCGAGGCGATGGCCACGGCCGCCGTGGACGCGCTGCTGGAGGAGGTCGGCGGGAACCCGGCGCAGCGCTCGGAGTTCATGTTCCAGCCGGAGCTGGTGATGCGCGGCTCCACCGGGTCCGGTCCGCGCAACTGACGCTATTTGCTGGTGGCTTGTGGCACCCGTTGCGGCCCTCGGGAGGGAACTCCCGGGGGTCGCAGGCGTGTTCAGGTGTAGAGCTGCTCGATGTCGCGGCGGTAGGCGGTGGTGACGGCCTGCCGGCGGACCTTCAGTGACGGGGTGAGCAGGCCGCGTTCCTCGGTGAAGTCGCCGCCGACCACGCGCACCCGGCGGATCGACTCGGCGCGCGAGACGGTCGAGTTGACGGCCCCGACCGCCTCGGCGAGCGAGGCCAGCACGGTGGGGTGCACCGGGATCGCGTTGGTCATCTCGGGTGCGGGTGCGGGTGCGGGTGCGGGTGCGGTGTCCGTGGCGGCGGTCGGCGGGCGTTGGCGCAGGAAGTGCTCCACCGCCTCCGGGTCGAGGGTGATCAGCGCACCCACGTACGGGCGGCCGTTGCCGACCACCAGGCACTGGCTGATCAGCGGGTGGGCGCGCAGCCGGTCCTCCAGCGGGCCGGGGGAGACGTTCTTGCCGCCGGAGGTCACCAGGATCTCCTTCTTGCGGCCGGTGATGGTCAGGTAGCCGTCCTGGTCGAGCCGCCCCAGGTCGCCGGTGGCGAACCACTGCTCCCGCTCGGGCCGCTCCGCGCCCAACTCGTAGTAGCCGTCGAAGATTTGGCCGCCGCTCAGGAACACCTCGCCGTCCTCGGCGATCCGCACCGCGCTGCCGGGCACCGGCGGGCCGACGGTGCCCGGGCGGGGCCGCAGCGGCGGGTTCACGGTGGACGGGCCGGTGGTCTCGGTCAGCCCGTAGCCCTCGTACACCAGCACGCCCGCGCCGGCGAAGAACAGCAGCAGCTCCGGGTCGATCGAGGAGCCGCCGCTGATCGCGTACCGGATCCGGCCGCCCATCGCCTGACGCACCCTGCGGTACACCAGGGCGTCGTACAGCCCGTGCGCGAGGCGCAGCGACAGCGGGACGGGGGCGCCCTCGCCGGACAGCGCGGCGAGTTCGGCGCGGGCGTAGCGCACCGCGACCTCGGCGGCCCGGTCGAAGACCCGCACCGCGCCCTTCGCCTGCGCCTCGGCCCGGCCCAGCTGGTGGATCTTCTCGAACAGGTAGGGCACGCCGACCAGGAAGGTGGCGCCGAACGCGACCAGGTCGGGCCGGAGTTCGGCGGGCTTCAGGGACGGGCTGTGGCCGAACCGGATCAGGCCGAACACACAGGTCACCTGGATCATCCGGCCCAGCACGTGCGCCAGCGGCAGGAACAGCAGGGTGGACGGCGCCTCGCCGGTCGCCGCGGTGAACACCGGCTCCAGCATGGCGTGGCAGTTCGCCGCCTCGGTGAGGAAGTTGGCGTGGGTGAGCAGGCAGCCCTTGGGGCGGCCGGTGGTGCCGGAGGTGTAGATCAGGGTGGCCTCGCTGTCCGGGCCGAGCGCCGCCCGGCGCTGCGTCAACTCCCCGTCCGGGACGGCCTTTCCGAGCGTGCCGAGGGTGGCGATGGCATCCTCGTCCAGCCGCCACAGCGTCACCGTGCCGCCGGTGCGGGCGATCGCCGCGGTGAGCGCCTCGGCGGTGCCGGCGTCCTCCGCGACCGCCAGCACCGCGCCCGAGTCGCGGACGATCCACTCGGTCTGCTCGACCGAGGAGGTCGGGTAGACCGGCACCAGGGACGCGCCGGCCGCCCAGGCGGCGAAGTCCAGCAGCGTCCACTCGTAGCGGGTGCGGGACATCAGCACGATCCGGCCGCCGGGCCGCACCCCGGCGGCGATCAGGCCGCGGGCGGTCGCGGCGACCTCGTCGGCGAACTGTCGGGCGGTCACCGGCTGCCAGCCGCCGCCCGGTCGGCGCTTGGTCAACACCTCGGTGTCCGGGGCGAGTTCGGCGTTGCGGAACGGCAGGTCGGCGAGGCTGCCGGCGTCCGGCGGCGGGACCAGGTACGGGGTGCGGGCCTCGACGACCCGGTCGTTCTCGCGCAGCACTTCGACGGGTGCACGGTCGCGCAGGTGCGCGGCGCGGGCGGCCCGGGCGAGGGGGTGTGCCATCAGCGAACTCCCTTGGGTGGGATGGGGGTTCGCCCAGGGTAGGGACTCCGTCGCGAACTTACTAGACGGTAAGTTCCTTGCCGGTAGCGGGGGTTGGTTGCTCAGCTCTGCCCAGGGGAGTGGGGGCTCAGCCCTCCTCGGCGATGGGGCGGGGCCGGTGAAGCGGTCGCCGTCCCGGCTGCCGCCGGTGTGCGCCCGGGTGTGCCGGTCGGCGGCGAGGTGGTCGCGCAGCAGCAGTTCCACCGCGTCCTGCGGGCTGCTCGCCCTGAGACGCATCATCACGTCCGGCGCGAGGTCCACGTCCAGCGTGATCGTCGGCTTCGACATCGGACAGGCCGCTGCCCCCGAAGCCGACCAGGTCTTCGGGGGCAGCGTTGTGCGCGGTGGATGTGTGCCGTGCGCGGGTGCCGTGCGAGAGCGCCGTGCGAGAGCGCCGTGCGAGGGGTCAGACGCGACCGGCGAAGTCCGGCGCCCAGTTGGCGATGGTCTCGGTCTTCACGCCCGACTTCGGGTTGGCGGCCTCGACGTACTTGCCGTCGCCGATGTAGATCGCGACGTGGTAGACGCCCGAGTTGGAGCCGTTGTTCGACCAGAACAGCAGGTCGCCCGGCTGCAGGCTGTTCAGCGAGACGCGGGTCGCGTAGTCGGCCTGGTCGGCGGCGACGCGCGGCAGGCTGATGCCGGCCTGACGGAACGCGGCCTGAGTCAGGCCCGAGCAGTCCCAGCCGCCGTTGCCGGTGCCGCCGTAGATGTACGCCTGGCCGACCTTGGACAGCGCGAAGTCGATCGCCGCGGCCTTCGAACCGGTCGCCTTGACGGCGGTGGTGGCGGTGGTCGCGGTGGTGGTCGCAGGGGTGCTCGTCGCCGGGGTGCTCGGCTTGGCGGGGGTGCTCGGCTTGGCCGGGGCGGTGTCGGAGCCCGTGGAGCGGTTGCTCTTCCAGGTGGAGCCGTTTGTGGAGGACTTGGCGGCCGGGGCGGACTGCTGGGCCGGAGCCTCGGCGACCGAGACGTTGCCGAGCGCCAGCTTCTGACCCGGGTAGATCATGTCCGCGCCCTCGGTGAGCACGGAGCGGTTCAGGTCGTAGAGCTTCTGCCAGCCGCCATCGACGTGCTGGTTCTGCGCGATGGCGGACAGCCAGTCGCCGGCCACCACGGTGTAGCTGCCGTCAGCCTTGGCGGCCGGGGCGGTCTGCGGCTGGGCCTGCTGCTTCGGGGCCTGGTTCGGGGCCTGCCTCTGCGGGGCCTGGGTCTTCGGGGTCTGAGCCTTGGGGGCCGGGGTCTGCTTCTGCGCGGTGTCCTGCGAGCCGGAGGACTTGGCGGAGGTGTCGACCTGCGGGGTCTCGCCGCCCTTGGTCAGGCCGGCCTGGACCGAGCACACCGGCCAGGCGCCGGGGCCCTGGGAGGCCAGCACCTTCTCGGCGACGGCGATCTGCTGGTCCTTGGTGGCGAGGTCGGCGCGCGGGGCGTACGCGGTACCGCCGAAGGCGGCCCAGGTGGAGGCGGTGAACTGGAGGCCGCCGTAGAAACCGTTGCCGGTGTTGATCGACCAGTTGCCGGTGGACTCGCACTGGGCGACCTTGTCCCAGGTCGCGACCGAGGCGGCGGAGGCGGTGCCGGCCATCAGGCCGGGGACGGTGAGGCCGATGCCCACCACGCCGGTGGTGGCGATCAGACGGCGGGCGCGCTTGGAGCTGACGGGCAGCATGAAGGTGCGTTCCTCTCCCACGCCTGCGAGGTGAGCTGTCGGATTCGGGCTGGAGTTGCCCGGCCGCGCGCACCTTCCGGTGCGCCCGGCTTCACCCCTAGCCCCGGACCGGTCCGTCAGGACCGCCCCAGGGCGACTTACCTGGTTCCCCCGCCCCTGCCGCGGTGCGTTTTGCATGAGCCGGCTCGCCCGGCGGCAGGATTCGGCGTTCCGGGTGAGCTGGGTCCGTGTGTCCACGAACGTGGGCAGGAGATTAAGCGGATTTAAGGATGATTAGCAAATGCCTGTGACGGCCGTCACCGGGCCCGGAAAACGCGATCAAGGAATTCCTGGCGAACTGCGGTGGGGTCGGCGAGAACTGCTGCGCCGTCAGGGAGTTGGCGATCTTGTGCCCGTTTTGGGGCGTTATGCCGCTTAGTGAGTAAATGTTCGTCTTGGAGGCATTTGTGATCGAGTCAGTGGGGTGATTTGAGCGCTTCTGTCCGCCTTCGCTGACAGGTCATGGAACTCCGCCGGACACCCGTTTCTGTCGAACTGACGAATGACGATACGTCAGAATGCTTAACCGTTGTGGAAGTCCCCGATTCCCGACGGACCCGCCACCTATGCTGCCCCCGACGATTCGGAGTCCCTGCTGGGTGATTCGGGAGGCGGCCATCGTGGAGCAGTGGGAGAACGGGCGGCACCGGCGGCCGTTGCTGGGGCGGCGGCGGATGCTGACCTGGTTGGCGGTCGGGTCGGTGACGGCCGTCGGTGGGGGAGTGATGCTGCGGCAGTCGCTCGCGGGGGCGGCGGTGGCGACGGCGGGCCCGCAGCCGACGCAGGGCCTGCCCGGGTTGGACGAGGGTGGGCGGAAGTGGTCGGACGTCAAGGGGTGGGGCGGGAAGGCACCCGGGGCCGGGAGTGCCGTCCGGATCACCGACAAGGTGGTGCTGGACACCGATGCCCGGGTCGGCTCGCTGCTGATCGACACCGGCGGCTCGCTGGTGTTCGCCAAGGGCCGGTCGCTGACCTTGGAGAGCGGGGGGAACGTCGAGGTGCGGGGTGTGCTCGGGCTCGCCCCCGATGCGGCGCACACGCACACGCTGCGCTTCCCCGGGATCGACGAGCACCGCTTCCAGGGCGGCGGCATGACCGTCGTCGACACCGACACCGGTCTGTGGGTCACCGGCAGCGGCTACCTGCGGCTGGACGGCGCACCCCGGACCGCGTGGGTGCGGGCCGCCGGGGAGTTGAAGGCGGGTGAGACCACGCTGAGGTTGGCCGCCGCGCCCGAGGGCTGGCAGGTGGGCGACGAACTCGCCGTCACCCCGACCGCGCCGCCCGACGCCGAGGGCTTCTCCGAGGCGTACGACCTGGTGACGGTGCAGCGGATCGACGGCCCGAACCTCACCCTCGCCGCGCCGCTCCAGCACGCCCACCCCCGGGTGGGCGTCGGCGGCGGTGCGGTGTTCGGCGCGGAGGTGCTCAACCTGACCCGCAACGTCCGGGTCGAAGGCACCGAACAGGGCCGCGCCCACGTCCACCTGACCTCCAGCCGCCCCGCCGACATCCGGCACGCGGCGCTGAGCCGGCTCGGGCCGCGCGCCGCCGGGAAGGACAGCTGGAACGGGCAGCCCGTCACCGAACCCGTCCTCGGCCGGTACGGACTGCACTTCCACATGCTGCAGGACGCCTCGCGCGGCACCGTGGTCGAGGGCGTCGTCGTCCGCGACGCCGGCAGCCACGCGTTCGTGCCGCACATGAGCCACGGCATCACCTTCCGCGGCTGCATCGCCCACAACACCTGGGAGGACGCGTACTGGTGGGACGGCCCGAGCGACACCCGCAACCCGCAGGGGCCGTCCGACGACATCGGCTACCTGGGGTGCGTCGCCTCCCGCACCGTCTTCGAACCTAACCAGCGCGGCTACCGGCTGACCGGGTTCAGCCTCGGCGCGGGCACCGGTTCGACGGCCCGGGACTGCGTGGCCGTCGGCGTCCAGGGCGCCACCGGCGCGTCCGGGTACGAGTGGCCGGAGAACAGCGAGGGGGTGTGGACGTTCGAGAACTGCCTGGCGCACAACAACCTGGAGAACGGCATCTTCGTCTGGCTGAACGCCGCACACCACCACACCGTCACCGGCTTCGCCGCCTACCACAACGGCGGCTGGGGCATCGAGCACGGCGCCTACCTGAACGACTTCGACTACACCGCCTCGGTGCTGTACGGCAACGCCGCCGGCGGGATCGCCGTGCACGCGCTCGGCCGCGACAAGGGCACGGTGTTCGACGGGCTGCTGATCGACGCCGCCGGGCAGTCCGACTACGCGGTCTCCACCCTCAAGCACCAACTCGACGGCGAAATGGTGGTGTTGAGCCGCAGCCGGCTGACCGGGTACCGGAAGGCGGGAGTGGCGTTTCGGGCCACCGTCGACGGCAAGCCCGACGATATCGCGGTGCTGGACTGCGAGTTCGGCGACGGGCCCGAGCTGTGGCTCGACCCGGAGGCGCCCGCGCCCAAGCAGATCCTGTTCCGCAAGGCCGGGCAGTCGGGGACGGTCGCGCTCGCCAAACCCGCGCCCGGGCTCGCCGCCGGGCCGTGGAACGCCGCCACCAGCCCCGCGAACGCGCCCACCCCGCCGCGCCAGGTCGCGCTGCCCGCACTGAAGTTCACCGACAGCGCGCCGAAGACCGGCCGCGTGCAGGGAGGGTGAAAGCGCGACGGGCGGGAACGCGTCGATGCGCTGCTCCCGCCCGTCGCGGTCCTCGGACGGCGCGTCAGCGCGCCGCGTGCGCCCCCGACGTGGTGCGCTTGTCGGCGGCCGCGGCCTCGGCGGCCTCCAGCTGCTCCTGGGAGGGCTCGGGGAGCGCCGCCAGGTAGCTGGAGGCGATCAGCTGAGCCACCGTCGGGTAGGCGCCGATCGGGGCGGCGCTCGGGCAGCCGGTCTCCTCGGCGGCCGTGGCCAGCAGCTCCGGGTCGGCCTCCGGGCCGATCACCAGCGGAGCGAGCGCGGGACGCGCGCAGCCGGTCGACTTCAGGTGCGCGACGGCCGCGGCGACCGAGCCGGGCACGTCCAGCGCAGCCGGGACGACCGGGACGGCGAGCCGGGCGGCCAGCAGCACACCGGTGATGCCGGCGGCGGCAGCGGCCTCCTCGCCACCGGTGGTGGTCAGCACCACGCCGTCGGCGGCGGTGGCGATCGCGAACAGGCGGGCGCGGTCGGCGCGGGCGAGGTCCGCCTCGGACAGGCGCACGTGGACGGCCTCGGCCAGCAGCGGGTGCGGGCCCAGCGGGTCCAGCACCTGCGCGCCGGTCTCGGCCGCGGCCTTGTGCAGCTCCGGCAGGAACTCGTGCGGCCCCGGAACCAGCGGCACCACCACCGGCGCGGCCAGGCCGGCCTCGGCCGCCGCGCTCAGCAGGTCGGCCACGGTCGGAGCGCCCTCGCCGCCCAGGTAAGCGGCCGTCACCTCGATGCCCGGCTGGTCGCCGCGCACGATGGACAGCAGCTCCTCGACGGCCGGGCGGGTCTCCGGCCCGGCGACGGCCGGAACCGCCAGCACCAGGGCAGGCGAACCGGCCATGATCTCGGGGCGCTCGGGACGGCGGTGGCGCCCCCGCGCACGGGAGCCTGGCGTACGGACGGGCAGTGGCGCGCCCGGGATGGCTGCGGTGCTCATGGGCCAGATCGTAGGACATTGCCCAGCGTGCCTTGCAGCCGGATGCCGACAGTGGGCGGCTTTCCGCCAGGAAGTGACGGTCATCACAGCGCGAGTTGTGACTGGCTGTGAGGCGCGGGGCGGGCGGTGATGATCGACAACGCGCTGACGGCTGTGTGCGGACGGTCATGGAGCGATGGCCGATTTGCTGCGCTGTGTCCGCTTACGCACCGTCAATTGCTGCCCTGTGAAGGCTTGGTGTCGGCATTGGCACGTTCGTCTGCACGGGATATTTCTCGTGCTGATGCACGTGCAGCCGAGCTATCATCACGTCAAGTGAGGCATTCACCAGGGTCTGGGGAGAAATCAATGGGTGAGGCGTACAACGGCATGGCGGCGGCGGAGCTCGACGTCGCCTGGCAGAAGAGCCGCTACAGCAACTCGAAGGGCAACTGCGTGGAGTTCGCCGCGCTGCCGGGCGGCGGCGTCGCGATGCGCAACTCGCGTTTCCCCGACGGGCCGGCGCTGGTCTACACCCGGGCGGAGATCGACGCCATGCTGCTCGGTGTGAAGGACGGGGAGTTCGACCACCTCGGTTCCGCGTCCTGACGGAACATCAGCAGTGCTGCAGCCTGGCCGTCGTGGGAGAACCCACGACGGCCTTCGTGTTTTCCGCAGGGCTTCCCGCGCAGGTGCGGGTACGGGCCGACGCGGATTCGGGCGGAAGCGGAAGCGGGCCGGCGCAGATCCGGGCTGACGTCGACCTGGGCCGACCGCGGAGCCGGGCCGACGCGGAATCGAGCGGGTGCGGAGCCGGGCCGATGCGGATTCGGGGGGCGTAGGACCGGGCGGGCGCAGATCCGAGTGGGCGCGGAGCCGGAGGAGCGGAAGAGTCGCGGGCGTCAGGCGGAGCGGCGGTGGCGGCCGAGGTTCGGCACCGAGGGTTCGGCGAGGGCCTCAGGTATGCGGGCGTCGAACAGTGCCCACACCACCTTCCCCGCGCCCGCCAGCGGGTGCCAGCCCCAGGAGCGGGAGAAGGAGTCCACCAGGTGCAGGCCGCGGCCGGACTCCGCCACGAAGTCGGCCTCGCGGGCGATCGGGCCGGAGCTGGACGGGTCGCTCACCGCGCACACCACCTGCGGGGCCCGGTGCACCAGGCTGATCCGGATCGGCAGTGAGCCGACGGCCAGTTGGGGCGCGGTCTGGGCCGGGACACGGGACGGCTCGTACTGGCCGAGGGCGTGCCGCAGCGCGTTGGTCACCAACTCCGAGGCCACCAGGGCGACATCGTCGAAGAGGTCGCCGAGTCCCCAGCCTTCGAGGGTGGTTCGGGCGAACTCCCGTGCGGTGCGCACGGCTTCGAAGCGGGGAGCGAGCGTACAGCTGACCACATGCGGGTCGGTCGCCAGGGCCGTACCGGTGCTCATGAAGAGCTCCTCCCATAAGGGGGCGGACACGGCGGGACCCACCGGGGTCATGCCGGTCACCTCCGACTCGCTCGGCCGCTCTGCCGCCGCGCCAGACCGCTGCGCGCACACGCAAGTACCCAGCGACGCACGGGCGTTGCCGGGACGGGTGTGCGGAATCGCGCAAGCTGTCGACGCGGAGCCCGCGGGGTTGCCAAGGGCGTGCAAGTGCACGTGCACCATGGTCCTCTGCGCTCACGGCAGATGCAAGAGTCGATTCACGTGCAGTCGTGCGATTGGCATATGCATGCACCGGATGCACGTGCAAGATGGTGTCTGCGCGTCAGAACCGGTAGTCCGGCGCATCACTACCGGCACTCAGCGCGTCCAAGTGATGGCAGACTGTGCAACTGGTCTTTCCGAGTGGAGGTTTGGTCAGATGACCACAGTGCAGCCCGGTGGGGGCTCGATGGTTCGCCGCATCCTCCTCGGCTCCCAGCTCCGCCGACTCCGCGACAGCTGCGGGATCAGCCGGGAGGACGCCGGCTACGCGATCCGCGCCTCGGAATCCAAGATCAGTCGGATGGAACTCGGCCGCGTCTCCTTCAAGGAGCGTGACGTCGCCGACCTGCTCAGCCTCTACGGTCTGGCCGGAGGCCCGGAGCGCGAGACCCTGCTCGCCCTGGTCCGCGAGGCCAACAAGTCCGGCTGGTGGCACAGTTACAACGACGTGCTGCCCAACTGGTTCCAGACCTACATGGGCCTGGAGGAGGCCGCCGCACTGATCCGCACCTACGAGGTGCAGTTCATCCCCGGCCTGCTCCAGTGCGAGGAGTACGCCCGGGCGATCTTCGCGCAGAACCGCCCCGTGCTCGCCGACGACGAGATCGAACGCCGGGTCGCACTGCGCGCCCGGCGGCAGAAGCTGCTCACCGACGGCCGCGGCCCCAAGCTGTGGGCCGTCATCGACGAGGCCGCGCTGCGCCGCCCCGTCGGCGGCCCCGAGGTGATGCGCGCCCAGCTGGAACACCTGCTGGAGCTCGCCCAACTCCCCAGCGTGGTCCTCCAGGTGATGCCCTTCCGGTTCGGCGCGCACGCCGGTGAGAGCGGCGCGTTCTCGGTGCTGCGCTTCCCCGAGCAGGACCTGCCGGACGTGGTCTACCTGGAGCAGCTCACCAGCGCGCTGTACCTGGACAAGCGCGACGACGTGGACGAGTACGTGCAGGTCATGGAGCGGCTCTGCGTGGACAGCCTGACGCCGCAGCAGACCGTCGACCTGCTGCAGGGCATCCTCAAGAGCCAGTGACGGCAGGGGCTCCCGGTGCCTCAAGGCCCCGGCCGGGGCCCACGGGGCATCGGGTGCCGGGCTCCGCGGGCCGCCCCGGGCGCAGTTCGGTATCGGCGCGGTGAACCTGATTGACCGCGGACCGGACAACTGCCATGGTGACTGCGCCGCCGTCAGCCCCGGGCCACCGGGGAGCGGAACGAGCGGCATTCCGGCTCCACCAACACGGGGGTTTGGTGGAGCCGGCCCCGACGCCTTCTCGGACGCTCCGGTATCGGGCCGGCCCGGCCCGGAGATGATCAGCGCTCCGACAGCACCTCCTGCTGCACCGCCCGGTACTGGTAGTCCGGCACCGGGGCCGGCTCGGCGCCGGCCTTGCGGCGGCCGCTGCGCAGCGCGCCGGTGAGCGCGATCAGCAGGCCGAGCGTGGTGGTGCCCGTCACCAGCAGCAGGGCGGGCCGGTACCCGGCGAGTTGGGCGTGCGCGTCCGTGCCGCCGCCGGAGCCCGCAGTGAGCACCGCCGTGGTGACGGCCAGCACGATCGCGCCGCCCACCTGGAGCGCGGTGTTCACCAGGCCCGAGGCGAGGCCCTGTTCGTCGTCCGCCACGCCGTTGGTGGCCGCGACGTTGATCGAGGGGAAGCCGAGCGCGAAGCCCGCGCCGATCAGCAGCATGCTGGGCAGCACCAGGCCGAGGAAGGAGCTGTGCTCGTCCAGCCGCAGGAAGAGCGCGTAGCCCGTGACCATCGACGCCACGCCGACCGGGAGCACCCGCTCCGGGCCGAACCTGTCCAGCAGGCGGCTGACCGAGCCGGCCGAGAGGGCGACGATCGCGCCGCCCGGCAGCAGGCCGAGCGCCGTCTCCAGCGCGGACCAGTCGAGCAGCCGCTGCAGGTACAGCGTGGCCACGAACTGGAAGCCCGCGTACGAGCCCATCAGCGTCAGCGCCGTCAGGTTGGCCCGGCGCACGCCCGCGCTGCGGAAGATGCCGAGCCGCACCAGCGGGTGCGCGGTGCGCGCCTCGATCGCCAGGAAGGCCGCGGCCAGCGCCACCACCAGCAGCAGCGAGCCGATCGTGCGCAGCGACAGCCAGCCCGCGCCCTGCGCCTCCGTGACCGTGAACACCAGCAGCAGGACGGCGACGGTGCCGGTGATCGCGCCCGCCACGTCGTACCCGCCGGAGCTGCGCTGCTCGCGCTGACGGGGCAGCAGCTTGATGCCGGCGAGCAGCGCGATCAGCGCGATCGGGACGGGCATCAGGAACGTCAGCCGCCAGCCGGCCGACGTCAGCAGCCCGCTGATCACCAGGCCGAGCGAGAAGCCGGCCGCGGAGCAGGTGGTGTAGATGGACAGCGCGCGGTTGCGGGCCGGGCCCTCGGCGAACGTGGTGGTGATGATGGAGAGGCCGGCCGGGGCGGTGAACGCGGCGCTGATGCCCTTCAGGAAGCGGGCTCCGATCAGCAGCGGGCCGCTGTCGACCAGGCCGCCGAGCAGCGAGGCACCCGCGAACACGGCCAGGGCTATCAGGAAGACCCGGCGACGACCGAGCAGGTCGGCGGCGCGGCCGCCGAGCAGCAGCAGGCCGCCGTAGCCCAGGACGTAGCCGCTCACCACCCATTGCAGGGCGGAGTCGGAGAGATGCAGGTCGGCGCCGATCGAGGGCAGGGCGACGCCCACCATCGAGACGTCGAGGGCGTCCAGGAACATGGCGGCGCAGAGCACCACCAGGGCGCCCCAGAGGCGAGGGGTCCATCGCGTGTCGGTCATGGCACCGAACGCTACATGCATGTGCATGCGATGCAAACGCATTTAATGCACTCGCAACAGATGCGCACGCATGTGCTAACGTGGCGGCGTGACCGACCCAGATCCAGACCGTGACCCAGCTGCGGAGACGGCGCTCAGCGAGAAGTGGCGCGCCGTCCTGGCCTGCCACGCGGCCACGTCCTGCGCGATAGACCGCGAGCTCGGCGAGGCCTTCGGAATCGGCGTCAGCGAGTTCGAACTGCTGGAACGCCTCTGGGAGTTCGAGCAGGAGGAGGCGCAGGCGGGCTCGCGCGCCCAGGTCCTCTCCGGCGCCGTGCACCTCAGCCAGAGCGCGTTCTCCCGGCTGGTCGCCCGGATGGAGAAGGCCGGCCTGGTGGAGCGCTCGCTGTGCCAGGACGACCGCCGCGGCATCTTCGTCGCACTCACCGACGAGGGCCGCGAGCGTTACCGCAAGGCCCGCCCCGTGCACCGCCGGATCCTCGCCGAGACGCTGCCGCCGACGGACTGACTGACCGGCCCCGGAGCCCTCGGAACAGCGTGGCCTCAGGGCAGGGCGACCTCGGGGCGGCGTGGTTTCAGAACAGCGCGGCCTCAGAGCAGTGTGGCTTCAGAGCAGGGTGGCCTCAGAGCAGTGTGGAGAGGCCCGGCGCGGCCGCGATCAGCGCTGCCGCCACGGGAGCGGTCAGCGCCGCCAGCGTCCACGCCAGCCGGGAGCGCCGGGGCAGCCGCGGCTCGCCCAGCAGCAGCCGGTCCACCCGGGCGGGGGACTGTGCCAACTGCCGCGGCGGGCAGGACGCGAACACCTCGCTGTTCAGCTCTGCCAGCGCCAGCGCCGTGGTCACCCGACCGTGCCGGCGCGCCGCCCGGTCGTCCGCCGCCAGCTCCACCAGCACCGCCACCTGGTCCCGGAACGCGGAGAACACCCCCACCCCCGGAAAGCCCGTAGCCAGCGCCTGCGCACACTGCGCCAACCAGTGGTGCCGGGCCCGGACGTGACCCTGCTCGTGGCTCAGCACCGCCGCCAACTCCCGGTCGGAGAGCTGCTGCAGCGCGCCCGTGGTCACCACCAGCCGGGCCCGCGGCCCGGGCAGCGACGACACCTGCGGCCGCACGTTCTCCAGCACCACCAGCGGCTCCTTCGCCGCCCGCTGGCGCGGCAGCAGCGAGGCCGGCAACTCGGGGGCCCGCCGCACCAGTTGGGCGTGACGGTGGCCGCGCTCCGCACGCGCCGAACGGATCTCCCGGGCCAGCGACAGCGCCGTCCACAGCCCGCCCGCCGCCAGTACCGCCGCCGACAGCCGGCCCCAACCCTCGCGGCCCGCAAGGCCGTACGCCTCCGCGACCCCGTCCGGGGCGCCCGAGAAGACCACGTCCCGCCAGGCCGGCAGCGCCGCGGCACTCGCCAGCAGCAGACTCAGCACGCAACACAGCAGCACCGCGACCACCAGCATCTGCCAGACCAGCAGGGCCAACACGGGTTCTCGCTCGGGCCAGCGGGCCCGGGCCAGGCGGCTCGGCGCCACGGTGGCGAGCAGCAGTCCGAGCAGCAACAGGCTCAGCAGTGCCGTCATGGCAGGGGCTCCCCGAGGAGGGATTCGAGGCGCGGCGATGCGCTTCCCCCCAACCTATGCCTCCTCACGCCGACGGGGAACGCCCGGGTGCCTCCAGTGACCAACACCACGTCCCCGCAGGGTTTCGGACGCTCCGTCAGATCAATTCCCGCGCCGCCCGGTTCACATGGTCAGCAGCATCGCGAACATCCCGATCCCCATCGCCGCCCGGCAGGCCCGCGGCAGCGGCGCCGCCACCGCCGCACCGCCCGCCGCGATCACCCGGCTGCCCTCCCAGAGCGCGTAGCCGCCGAAGTACACCAGCAGCAGACCCGTGACCAGCGGCAACCCGCCCGGTTGGGAGTGGTGCCCGGCGTGCTCGCCCGGCGGGCCGCCCGCCATCGCCAGCGCCATGTACGCCATCGCCAGCGCGCCGATCCCGTGGTGCAGGCGGTGCGCCCGCAGCCCCGAGCCGCCGCGCCCGGCCAGCGCGCCCACCAGCAGCACCGCTGCCAGCAGCGCGTACGGCCAGCCCCAGGCCACGCCCGGCAGCAGCGCCATCCCCGCCATGCCGAGGCCCATCGCGGCCTCCAGCACGTCCGACTCCCGGCCGGCCGGTCGGTCGTGCCCGCAGGACCCGGCGACCTGCCGCCCCCGCCCGAGCTGCCGGACCCGCCACCCGCAGTAACCGCCGCTGCCCATGGCCAGTGCCGCCAGCAGCCAGTTGACCAGTGCCGGTCCGTGCATCGCCTCCCCCTCTGGCCGGATGTACGGAGCCCCCTCCACGATCACCGACCGCGACCGGGGGCAGGAGGGCGTGAGTGGGGGCGCATCGAGGCGCGCGCGGGGGCGCGCCCGGCGTGAAACCGCATTCGGGCGGTGGTCGGGTTGCGGCCGGGCCGCGCTCGGGCGGTGCTCGGACGGTGCTCGGGCGGTGCTCGGCGCGGGGCTGCGCGGCGGTCGGAGGGCGGTCGGCGCGGTCGGTGACAGTGCGGTCGAGCCCCGGTGGCGGGTGGTTCGGGGGCGGGGGAGGGTCGGCCGTACCGGAAGCATCGCCGGATCTGTCCGTTTCATCCATCCCGTAAGGGACCAAGGTCGTCGGCGCTACGAACTGGAGTGTCCGCCGTCAAGTTGCCCTTGAGCCGGATAACCTTTCGCATTTAACGTGGTCTTGTCGAAATAACTCCTGTCGAAGTGAGCCTGTGATGCAGAATCTTTCGTCGACGCTCGCGGCCGCGGGCGACGCCCCCACCGTCGACCTCGCCGGGCACCCGGCCTGGCTGGCTCTCAAGGACGCCGTCGAGGCCCTCCGGCCCCTGCAGTCCAAGGACGGCTCGATCGACCTCGCCGCCGTGCCCCGCACCACCGTCGACCCGCTGGTCGAGACCGTGCAGTCCGCCGTCGCCGAGCTCGCCCCGCACTTCCCGCACGACGCCGAGTACCTCGCCGCCGTCCGGACGGACCTCGGCAAGTGGGCCGACACCGGCTACCGGGAGCCCGACTTCCTGGACTCGCTGATGGCCTTCCGCCCCAACGAGCAGCGCATCGACGGCATCGGCCACCTGGTCGTCTTCCCGATGTACACCCAGAACGGCAACCCGAACCGGAACCTGGAAGCCGTCCTGCTGAAGGTCGTCTGGCCCGAGTGGATCGCCGAGCTGGAGAAGACCCGCTTCGACAACCCGGGCTACCTCGGCATCACCTTCGACGACTTCACCGCCGGCTACGACACCAACTCCGCCGTGCTGTTCCCCGAGACGGTGGCCGTCCGCGAAGCGCCGGAACGTTTCACCTGGGGCGGCATCTTCTGCGACCGCGAGGCCGCCCGCTTCCGCACCGTCTCCACCAGCGCCGTCCGCCAGCTCGGCCTCGACATCCCCGCCGACGCGGCGAGCCTGCTCCAGGACCAGGACCGCGTCCAGCAGACCTTCGTCCTGTGGGACCTCGTCCACGACCGCACCCACAGCCACGGCGACCTGCCCTTCGACCCGTTCATGATCAAGCAGCGCAGCCCGTTCTGGATGTACGGCCTCGAAGAGCTCCGCTGTGACCTGAACACCTTCAAGGAGTCGGTCAAGCTGGAGGCCGAGGGCTACACCCAGGGCCGCGACGTCCAGTACGCCGTCCTCTTCGACCGGATGTTCCGCTTCCCGGTCACCGGCGACCGCGTCCGCAACTACGACGGCATGGGCGGCCAGCTGCTCTTCGCCTACCTGCACAAGCACGACGCCCTGCGCTGGCGCGACAACCGCCTCACCATCGACTGGTCGCGCGTCGCCGAGGTCACCAACGAGCTCTGCGCCGAGATCGAGACCCTCTACCGCGATGGCATCGACCGGCCCAAGACCGCCCACTGGATCGCCGCCTACCAGCTGGTCTCCCAGTACCTCACCCCGCACCCCGCCTCCACCTGGGCCAAGGGCCCCGAGGCGCTCCCGCTCGACCTCGCCGACGACAAGGCGCTCCGCAAGGCCCTCTGCGACGCCGTCCACCCCGACGAGTTCCCGCTCAGCATGTTCTACGAAGCCCTGGCCAAGAAGCTCAGCCGCGTGATCGCCGACACCAAGGGCATCACCAGCGCCGACGTCGAGGAGATCGCCGCGTGACCGCCGCCGCCCGTACCGAGACCGCCCGCCCGCTCGACGGCAAGGTCATCGCCGTCGCCGGAGCCAGCGGCCCCGCCGGCCAGGCCACCCTGCGCCGCCTCGCCGCCGACGGCGCCACCGTGATCGGTGCCGACATCGACCAGCAGCGCCTGGACCGGGTCATCGACGGCATCCGCACCGCCGTGCCCGGCGCGAAGATCACCGGCCAGGTCATCGACCTGCTCGACCCGCAGGAAGTCCACGACTGGGCCGACCACCTCGAGGCCGAGCACGGCCACATCGACGCCCTGTTCCACCTGGTCGGCGGCTGGCGCGGAAGCAAGACCTTCCACGACTCCCGCATCGACGACTGGGACTTCCTGCACGACACCGTCGTGCGCACCCTCCAGCACACCTCGCTGGCCTTCCAGCCCGCCCTGCTGCGCAGCACCGACGGCCGGTACGCCATGGTCTCCGCCGCCGCCGCGCACAAGCCCACCGCGGGTGGCGCCGCGTACGCCGCCGCCAAGGCCGCCACCGAGGCCTGGACCCTCGCCATGGCGAACTCCTTCGTGAAGGAGACCACCGCCGAGGACGGCACCCCCACCGCCGCAGCTGCGATCCTGGTCATCAAGGCCTTGGTCAGCCCCGAGATGCGCGCCGAGAAGCCGGACGCCAAGTTCCCGGGCTTCACCGACACCGCCGACCTGGCCACCACCCTGGCGGGCCTCTGGGACCGCCCCGCAGCAGAACTGAACGGACAGCACCTGTGGCTGACAGCCCGATGACCACCCCCTTCGGCCCGACCGACGCAGTACGGCACCACGACCCCGCGGTGCGCGGCTTCGCCAGCGACAACTACGCCGGCGTGCACCCCGAGATCCTCGCCGCGATAGCCCTCGCCAACGACGGCCACCAGGTCGCGTACGGCGAGGACCAGTACACCGAGCACCTGCAGACCGTCTTCCGCCGCCACTTCGGCGACCGGGCCGAGGCGTTCCCCGTCTTCAACGGCACCGGCGCCAACGTGGTCGCCCTGCAGGCCCTGCTGCCGCGCTGGGGCGCGGTGATCGCCGCCGCCACCGCGCACATCAACGTGGACGAGTGCGGCGCGCCCGAGAAGCTCGCCGGCATCAAGATCCACACCGTCCCCACTCCGGACGGCAAGCTCACCCCCGAGCTGATCGACCAGCAGGCCTGGGGCTGGGGCGACGAGCACCGCGCCCAGCCGCTCGCCGTCTCCATCACCCAGTCCACCGAACTCGGCACCCTCTACACCGTCGACGAGGTCCGGGCGATCTGCGAGCACGCCCACGAGCGCGGCATGCTCGTCCACATGGACGGCTCCCGGCTCGCCAACGCGGCCGCCACCCTCGGCGTCCCGTTCCGCGAGTTCACCACCGACGCCGGCGTCGACGTCCTCTCCTTCGGCGGCACCAAGAACGGCCTGCTGTTCGGCGAGGCCGTGGTCGTCCTCAACCCCGAGCGGGTCCGCGACCTCAAGTACCTGCGCAAGATGTCGATGCAGCTCGCCTCGAAGATGCGCTTCGTCTCGGTCCAGTTCGAGGCGCTCCTCACCGGCGACCTCTGGCTCCGCAACGCCGGCCACGCCAATGCGATGGCGCTCCGCCTGGAGGCCGCCGTCCGCGACATCCCCGGCATCACCGTGGTCCGCCCCGTCAAGGCCAACGCCGTCTTCGCGCTCCTCCCGCGCGAGGTCAGCGAGCGCCTCCAGAAGCGCTACCGCTTCTACTTCTGGGACGAGCACACCGGCGAGGTCCGCTGGATGGCCGCCTTCGACACCACCGAGGCCGACATCGACGCGTTCGCTGCCGCGATCGCGGAGGAGATGGGCCGCGACGCCTGACGGCGCTCGCCTGCTCGGTCTGCTGTACGACGGCCGGCCCGGAAGACTTCTTCCGGGCCGGCCGTCGGCGTCGGTGGGCGGGTTTCGGTGGCCCGACCTGGGGGTGTTTGCGTCTGGCGCGGATCCGGCGTAGTGTTCACTGGTCGCTCGGCAGGGAGCACCGGACACGCATCTGTGTGGACGGTCCCGGAGCGGCCAATCCCTTGAGAACCACCCAGTTGATCCGTGTCGGGTCGCGTCCTTTTCGCGTCTCTGTTCGTATTTGCTGTGCGCGTTTTCGGAGATTGCGGCGGATTCGCTTTTCGGAGCGGGGATCGGCTAGAGTTTGAAACGTCGGAACGGCCGCGAGGCAGGGAAGACAGACAGCAAGTCGGATCGAAACTCCGGAAAACGGAGCGGAAAACATCTGATAAGCTGAGAACACGAAAGAACGAAGCGCCCGGAGGGTCCGCAGGAATGCGGCTCGAAGGAAGCGTCCGTTCCTTGAGAACTCAACAGCGTGCCAAAAGTCAACGCCAGATATGTTGACATCCCCGGCCGGTCCTCTGGATCGGTTGGAGATTCCTTTATGAAGTAACACTAG
>NZ_LISX01000006.1 GCF_001905465.1 Kitasatospora sp. CB01950 | reverse complement strand
CGGCCGGTGCCGGTCGGTGTGGTGGGCGAGCTGTACGTCGCGGGAGCGCAGTTGGCGCGCGGCTACCTGGGGAGGGCGGGGCTGACGGGTGAGCGGTTCGTGGCGTGTCCGTTCGAAGCGGGTGTGCGGATGTACCGTACGGGTGACTTGGCGCGGTGGACCGCCGACGGCGAGTTGGTGTTCGCGGGCCGTGCGGACGAGCAGGTGAAGATCCGCGGGTTCCGGGTGGAGCCGGGCGAGGTCGCCGAAGTGGTGGCGGCTCACCCGGGTGTGGCGCAGGCGGCGGTGGTCGTGCGGGAGGACGTGTCGGGTGACAAGCGCCTGGTGGCGTACGTGGTGCCCGGTGAGAGCCAGTCGGGGGAACAACTTCCCTCCGTGGTGCGGGAGTTCGCCGTCGACCTGCTGCCGTCGTACCTGGTGCCGGCGGCGGTGGTGGTGCTCGACGCGCTGCCGCTGACCGTCAACGGCAAGCTCGACCGCAAGGCCCTGCCCGCTCCCGAGGTCGGTGCCGGGGCCGGTCGGGCGCCCGCCACCCAGCAGGAGGAGATCCTCTGTGGGGCGTTCGCCCACGTCCTCAACCTGCCCGCCGTCGGTGTCGACGACGACTTCTTCGCCCTCGGCGGCCACTCGCTGCTCGCCGTGTCGCTGGTGGAGTGGCTGCGCGAACGCGGTGTGTCGGTGTCGGTGAAGGCCCTGTTCCAGAGCCCGACCCCGGCGGGCCTGGCCGCCAGCCGGGGCGCGGAGCATGTGGTGGTCCCGGCGAACCTGATCCCGAACGGCGCCACCGCGATCACGCCCGAGATGCTGCCGCTGGTCGAGCTGACCCCGGCCGAGATCGGGCGGATCACGGAGCGGACCCCGGGCGGTGCCGCCAACGTCGCGGACATCTACCCGTTGGCACCGCTCCAGGAGGGCCTGCTCTTCCACCACCTCCTCGCGGACGGCGGCGAGGACACCTATGTGCTGCCGACGGTGCTGGAGTTCGACGCCCCGGCCCGGCTGGACGCCTTCGCGGCCGCCCTCCAGCAGGTGATCGACCGGCACGACGTGCTGCGGACGGCCGTGCTATGGGAAGGGCTCCGCGAGCCGGTGCAGGTGGTGTGGCGCCGCGCGGTGCTGCCGGTGGTGGAGGTGGAACCCGACACCGCCGGCGACGAGCTGCCGGCCGACCCCGGCGAGGCGGCGCGCGCGCTGCTGGCCCGGGTCGGCGTGACCATGGACATCGGTCGGGCACCGCTGGTCGACCTGCACGTGGCGGCCCGGCCGGACGGGCGTCGGCTGGTGCTGCTGAGGATGCATCACCTGGTGCAGGACCACACGGCGCTGGCGGTGATCCTCGACGAGGTGCGGGCCTTCGTGGCCGGACGTGGCGCCGAACTGCCCGCGCCGCTGCCGTTCCGCGACTTCGTGGCGCACGCCCTGGCAGGCGCCGACACCGGAACCCACGAGCGTTTCTTCGCCCGGCTGCTGGGCGATGTCACCGAGCCCACCGCGCCGTACGGCCTGCTGGACGTGCGCGGCGACGGCGCCGCCCTGGTGCGGCGTACGGTCACGGTCGAACCGAGGCTGGCCGAGCAGCTGCGCGAGGTGGCGCGGCGGGCCGGGGCGAGCCCGGCGACCGTGCTGCACGTGGCGTGGGCACGGGTGCTGGCCACCGTGTCGGGCCGGGGCGACGTGGTGTTCGGCACCGTGCTGTTCGGCCGGATGAACTCCGGGACCGGCTCCGACCGGGTACCGGGCCCGTTCATGAACACCCTGCCGGTCCGTGCCCTGGTCGCCGGCGGCGGCGCGCTGGCCGCCGTGCGCGCGATGCGCGGGCAGCTGGCGGACCTGCTGGAGCGCGAGCACGCGCCGCTGGTGCTGGCCCAGCGCTCCAGTGGCGTCCCGGGGGACGCGCCGTTGTTCACCACCCTGCTGAACTACCGGCACAACCCCGGCCGGTCCCAGGGCGACGGCGACGGGCAGTCGTCGTCCGGCCGGCTCGACGGGGTCACGACGGTGTTCACCCACGAACGCGACAACTTCCCGCTGTCCGCCGCGGTGGACGACGACGGCGACCGCCTCCAGCTGTCCGTGGACGCGCTCGACCCGATCGACCCGTCCGTGGTGGTCGCCCAGCTGCACGCGGTGCTGGCGCACCTGGTTCCCGCACTGGAAGCGGCGCTGGACGGCGGCCGCGACCGGCCGCTGAACAGCATCGACGTGCTGGACCGGGCCGAGCAGCAGCGACTGCTGGTCGACTGGAACGACACGGCCGCCGAGGCGGTGACCGCCACCCTGGCCGAGGTGTTCGAGGCCCAGGCCGCCGCCACGCCGGACGCCACCGCGCTGGTCTTCGGCGACCTCCGGGTCTCGTTCGCCGACCTGGACGCCCGCGCCAACCGCCTGGCCCGCCACCTGGTGGCGCTCGGCGTCGTCGCGGAATCGGTGGTCGCGGTGCTGCTGGAGCGCAGCCTCACCTCGCTGGTGGCGATGCTGGCCGTGCTGAAGTCGGGCGGGGTCTACCTGCCGGTCGACTCCGACCACCCGGTGGACCGGGTCGTCGCCATGCTGGCGGACTCCGCGCCGGCCGTGGTGGTGGCCGACGCCGTCACCGCCGCCGCGGCCGCGACCGGCGGCGCCACCGTGCTGCTCCCGGACGCGCCGGACACCGCGGCCCTGCTGGCCGCCCTCCCGTCGGGGCCGCTGCGCCCGGGCGAGCGTCCCGCGCCGTTGCCCGCCCACCCCGCGTACGTCATCTACACCTCGGGCTCGACCGGCCGCCCCAAGGGTGTGCTGGTACCGCACGCGGGCCTGAGCAACCTGTACGCCGGCCATCGGGCCAACGTCGTCGCGCGGGCCGGCCGCCGGATGCGGGTCGCGCTGACGGCCTCGCTGTCCTTCGACACCAGCTGGGACGAGGTGCTGTGGATGGCCGCCGGTCACGAACTGCACCTGGTCCCGGACGACGTCCGCCGGGATGCGCGGGCGCTGGTGCGCCACGTGCGCGACGCGGGCATCGACGTCATGGACCTCACCCCCACCCATGCCGAACAGCTGGTCGAGCACGGGCTGGTGGACGATCCGGACCGGCGGCCCGCGGTGGTGCTGCTGGGCGGCGAGGCCGCCGGGCCGGCCCTGTGGGAGCGGCTGCGGGCCGCCGACGGCGTGCTCTGCTACAACCTGTACGGGCCGGCCGAGTGCAGCGTGGACGCCCTCTGGGCCGACGCCGCGGACAGCGCGCACCCGCTGATCGGCCGTCCGATGGCCAACAGCACGTCCTACGTGCTGGACGGCGCGCTGCGGCCGGTTGCCGTGGGGACGGTCGGTGAGCTGTACGTCGGCGGCACCGGTCTGGCCCGCGGCTACCTGGGCCGGCCGGAGCTGACCGCCGAGCGGTTCGTCGCCTGCCCGTTCGAGCAGGGTGCGCGGATGTACCGCACCGGCGACCTGGTGCGCCGGGACGCCGACGGCCGGCTGGAGTACCTGGGGCGGGCCGACGAGCAGGTGAAGATCCGCGGCTTCCGGATCGAACCGGGCCAGGTCCAGGAAGTGGTGGCGGCGCACCCCGGGGTCGCCCAGGCCGCCGTGGTGGCCCGCGAGGACACCCCGGGCGAGAAGTGCCTGGTCGCCTACGTGGTCTCCGCCGAACCCGGATCGGACAGGCAACTTCCGGCCCTGGTGCGAGAGTTCACATCAGACCGACTGCCGCACTACATGGTGCCGGCCGCGGTCGTGGTGCTCCCGGCACTGCCGCGCAACGTCAGCGGCAAACTGGACCGCGCCGCGCTGCCCGCCCCGGACTCCGGCGCCCCGGCGGACGCCGGCCGGGGCCCGGCCACGCCGCAGGAGGAGATCCTCTGCGGGATGTTCGCCCAGGTGCTGGGCCTGCCGTCGATCGGCGTCGACGACAACTTCTTCGCCCTTGGCGGCCACTCGCTGCTGGCGACCCGGCTGGTCGGCCGGGTCCGGACGGCGCTGGGCGTGGAACTGCCGCTGCGCACCCTCTTCGAAGCACCCACGGTGGCCGGCCTGGCCGCCAGGCTGGACGGCACACGGGCGGCCCGCGCCCCGCTGACGACCGCCCCGCGCCCGGAGCGGGTGCCGCTCTCGTACGCCCAACGGCGGCTCTGGTTCATCGCCCAGCTGGAGGGCCCGAGCGCCACCTACAACATCCCCACCGTGCTGCGGCTCACCGGCACGCTGGACCGACAGGCACTGGACGCGGCGCTGCGCGACCTCGTCGGGCGGCACGAAGTGCTGCGCACGGTGTTCCCGGTGGTGGACGGCGAGCCGTACCAGTACGTGCGGGAAGCCGAAGGGCTCGACTGCGGGCTGGAGTTCGTCGACCTGCGCGGGCCCGGCCCGGACGGGACGGCACCGGACGCCGCGGTCCGGGCCGCCGTCGCCGCGGCCACCGGCCACGCCTTCGACCTCGCCGCCGACCTGCCGATCCGGTCCTGGCTGTTCGCGACGGGCCCCGAGGAACACGTCCTCGCGGTGGTGGTGCACCACATCGCCGGTGACGGTTGGTCAATGGAGGCGCTGGTCAGGGACGTCACCACGGCCTACACCGCGCGGCTGGCCGGCCGGGCCCCCGACTGGGCGCCGCTGCCGGTGCAGTACGCCGACTACGCCCGCTGGCAGCGCGAGCTGCTGGGAGAAGAGGGCGACCCGCAGAGCCTGCTGGCCCGTCAGGTGGCCTACTGGCGCGAGGCGTTGGACGGCCTCCCCGAGGAGCTGGACCTGCCGGCCGACCGGCCGCGCCCGGCCGTGCCCTCGCGGCGCGGCCACGTCCTGGAGTTCAAGGTCCCGGCGGAGGTCCACGGCCGGCTGGCGGAACTGGCACGCGAACGCGGGGCGACCCCGTTCATGCTGCTCCAGGTCGCCCTGGCCGTGACCCTGTCGCGGCTCGGCGCCGGAACCGACATTCCGATCGGCGCGGGCATCGCCGGACGCACCGACGAGGCCGCGAACGACCTGATCGGCTTCTTCGTCAACACCCTGGTGTTCCGCACCGACCTGTCCGGCGACCCGACCTTCGCCGACCTGCTGCGGCAGGCCCGGGAAACCGGGCTACGGGCCTTCGCCCACCAGGACGTGCCGTTCGAGCGGCTGGTAGAGGAGCTCGCGCCGGCGCGTTCGCTGGCCCGCCACCCGCTGTTCCAGGTGGTGCTCAGCATGGACACCGGCGGTGCCTCCGGCGCGCAGATCGCCGGCCTGCCCGGCGTGCGGGCCACCCGGGTGGCCGGCGGCGGTGAGGCGGGCGTCAAGTTCGACCTGAGCGTGACCGTCGCGCAGTCCTTCGACCCGGACGGCACCCCGCAGGGCATCGGCGGCATGCTCAACGCCGCCGCCGACCTCTTCGACGAGCCGACCGTACGGCGGATCGCGGACAGCCTGGTGCGGGTGCTCGGAGCCCTGGCCGCCGACCCGGAGACCAGGATCGCCACCGTGGATGTGCTGGGCGCCGACGAGCGCCGACGCGTCGTCGAGGAGTGGAACGCGACCACCGCGCCCGCGCCCCGCCTGACGGTCCACCAGGACTTCGAGGAACAGGCGGCCCGCACGCCGGACGCGGTGGCCGTCGTCGACGACGGCGCCGCACTGACCTACGCCGAGTTGGACGAGCACGCCAACCGGCTCGCCCACCACCTGATCGGGCGGGGCGTGGGCACCGAATCGGTGGTGGCCCTCGGCCTGGGCCGGGGTATCCCGATGATCACGGCGATCCTGGCGGTCTGGAAGGCCGGTGCGGCGTACCTGCCGATCGACCCCGGGTACCCCGTCGAGCGGATCCGCCACCTGCTCACCGACAGCCGGGCGGTGGCCCTGCTCGGCGAGGAGGACATCCTCGACGAACTGCCCACCGGACGCCTGCTGACCGTCGCCGTCGACTCCGCGCCGGTACGCGCCGCACTCGCCACCGCACCCACCACCGCCCCCGACGCCCGCCCCCGACCCGACTCCCTCGCCTACGTCATCTACACCTCCGGTTCCACCGGCCGCCCCAAGGGCGTCCAGGTAACCCACGGCGCGCTGGCCAACTACACCGCCTCGGTGCCCGGCCGGGTCGGCTTCGGCGCCCCCGGCAGCCGCTACGCGCTGCTCCAGGCCCAGGCCACCGACCTCGGCAACACCGTGCTGTTCGCCGCCCTCACCACCGGCGGCGAACTGCACGTCCTGCCCGCGGACACGGTCACCGACCCGACGGCGGTCTCCGGCTACCTGACGGAGCACCGGATCGACCACTTCAAGGCGGTGCCCTCGCACCTGGCCGCACTGGCCGGACCGCGCGGCGCCGCCGCGGTGCTCCCGGCCGGATCCCTGGTGCTGGGCGGCGAATCCGCCCCGCCGGCGCTGGTCGCCGACCTGCTGGCGGCCGCCGGCGAGCGGGAGGTGTTCAATCACTACGGACCCACCGAGACCACCATCGGCGTCACCACCACCCGGTTCACCGCGCGGGATGCCGCCGACGGCGTCGTGCCGATCGGCGCACCGGTGGCCAACACCCGCCTCTACGTCCTCGACGGCGCACTGAACCCGGTGCCGGTCGGGGTGGCCGGCGAGCTGTACGTGGCCGGCGCGCAGCTGGCCCGCGGCTACGCCTACCGGCCCGCGCTGACCGCCGAACGCTTCGTGGCCTGCCCGTTCGGCGGCGGCGAGCGGATGTACCGTACCGGCGACCGGGTGCGCTGGACCGGTGACGGCAGGCTGGTGTTCGCCGGCCGGGCCGACGAGCAGGTGAAGATCCGCGGCTTCCGCGTCGAACCGGGCGAGGTCCGGGAGGTCGTGGCCGCCCACCCCGGGGTCCGGCAGGCCGCGGTGGTCGCCCGCACGGACGCGGCGGGCGAACCGCAGCTGGTCGCCTACCTGGTCGCCGCCGACTCGCAGGACCAGGAACTCCCGGCATCCGTGCGGCAGTTCACCGCCCAGCGGCTGCCCCAGCACCTGGTGCCGACCGCGGTCGTGGTGCTCGACGCCCTGCCGCTGACCGCCAACGGCAAGCTGGACCGCGCGGCCCTGCCCGCCCCGCAGTACGCGGCGGCGGGCCCCGGCCGGGCCCCGGCCACCGTCCAGGAGGAGGTGCTGTGCGCGGCGTTCGCCGAGGTACTGGGCCTTCCCACGGTCGGCGTCGACGACGACTTCTTCACCCTCGGCGGCCACTCCCTGCTGGCCGTCTCGCTGGTGGAGGCGCTGCGCACGCGCGGAGTCGCCGTCTCGGTGAAGGCCCTGTTCCAGACACCGACCCCGGCGGGCCTGGCGGCGACCGCCGCACCCGAACAGGTGGAGGTCCCGCCGAACCTGATCCCCGACGGCGCGAGCGAACTCACGCCCGACATGCTGCCGCTGGTCGACCTGGACGCGGCGGAGCTCGCCCGCCTGACCGCCCGCATCCCCGGCGGCGCCGCCAACATCGCGGACATCTACCCGCTCGCTCCGCTCCAAGAAGGCATCCTCTTCCACCACCTGCTCCAGACGGACCGGGGCACCGACGCGTACGCCTCGCCGACCCTGGTCGCCTTCGACACGCAGCAGCACTTCGAGTCCTTCCTCGGCGCGCTCCAGCAGGTCGTGGACCGGCACGACATCTACCGCACCGCGATCGTCTGGGAAGAACTGCGCGAACCCGTCCAGGTGGTGCTGCGCCGGGCCCCGCTGCCGGTCGAGGACGTCCCGCTGGACCCGGACCGGCCGGTCGGGGCGCAGCTGCGGGAGGCCGCTGCCGCGCGCCTCGACCTCGGCCGCGCGCCGCTGATCCGGGTGCACACCGCCCCCGAGCCCGAAACCGGCCGCCGACTTGCCGCGCTCACTGTCCACCACCTCATCCAGGACCACACCACCCGGGGCGTCCTGCTCGGGGAACTGCGCGCGATCCTCACCGGACGCGCCGACACCCTGCCCGCACCGCTGCCCTTCCGCAGCTTCGTCGCCCAGGCCCGCTTCGGCGTCCCGCGCGAGGAACACGAGCGGTACTTCGCCGACCTGCTCGGCGATGTCGAGGAGACCACCGCGCCCTACGGCCTGCTCGACGTGCACGGCGACGGCAGCGGCGCCGTCCGCGCCCACCAGGTCATCACCGGCGAACTCGACGAACGGCTGCGCCGGGTGGCCCGCGGGCTCGCAGTGAGCCCCGCGACGATCTTCCACCTCGCCTGGGCCCGCGTCCTGGCCGCCACCAGCGGCCGCGACGACGTGGTGTTCGGCACCGTACTGTTCGGCCGGATGAACGCCGGGGCCGGCGCCGACCGGGTCCCCGGCCTGTTCCTCAACACCCTGCCGGTCCGGGTCCGCACCACCGGGACGGACGTGGCGGGGGCACTCGCCGACCTGCGCCGCCAACTCGCCGAACTGATGGTGCACGAGCACTCCCCGCTCACCCTGGCCCAGCAGGCGAGCGCCGTGCCCGCCCCGAGCCCGCTGTTCACCTCCGTGTTCAACTACCGCCACGGCGGCGCCCCTGGCGCCGGTGACGGGCCGGCCACCGGCTTCGACGGCATCAGCACCCTGCTCACCCGCGAAGCCACCAACTACCCGGTGGCGGTGGCCGTCGACGACGGCGGCGCCGGTTTCGGCCTGACCGTCGACGCCGTCGCCGGGGCCGACGCCGAACAGCTCTGCGCCCTGCTGCGCACGTGCCTGGACGGCCTGGTGGACGCGCTCGAACACGCCCCGGACACCCGGCTGGCCGCCGTCGAGGTGCTGGCCGCCGACGAACGGGAGCGGCTGCTCACCGAGTGGAACGACACCGCGGTCGACCTCGCCGCGGCGACCGTGCCCGCCCTGTTCGAGGCCAGGGTGGCGCAGACCCCCGACGCCGTCGCACTCGTCGCCGACGGCACCGAGCTCAGCTACGCTCAGCTGGACGAGCGGGCGAACCGCCTGGCCCGCCTGCTGATCGGGCGCGGCATCGGCCCGGAGTCCCTGGTGGCGCTCTGCCTGGAGCGCGGCATCGAGCTGGTGACCGGCCTGCTCGCGGTCCTCAAGGCCGGCGCCGCGTACCTGCCGATCGACCCCGCCTACCCGGAGCTGCGCATCGCCTCCATGCTGGAGGATGCCCGCCCGGCCACCGTGCTGGCGACCACCGGGACGGCCGCGGCCGTGGCCGGACCGGTCCTGCTGCTCGACGCGCCGCAGCTCCGCGGCGAGCTCGACCGCCTCGACCCCACCGCGCCGACGGACGGCGAGCGGACGGCCGCGCTGACTCCGGCCCACCCCGCCTACGTGATCTACACCTCCGGTTCGACCGGCCGGCCCAAGGGCGTCCTGGTCACCCACACCGGCGTGGCGAGCCTGGTCGAGGGCCATCTGCGCCACCTGGGCGTGCGGCCGGGGTCCCGGGTCGGGCAGTTCATGTCGCCGGGCTTCGACACCTTCGGCTGGGAGTGGTTCATGGGCCTGCTGACCGGGGCGACCCTGGTGGTGGTGCCCGAGGATCAGCGGCTGGGCAGGGCGCTGCCCGTGTTCCTGGCCGCCACCGGGGTGACCCACGTGACACTGCCCCCGGCCCTGCTGGCGACCCTCGACGAAACCACCGTCAGCCCCGAGCTGGTGCTGGTGGCGGCAGGCGAGGCGACCGGCCCGGACCTGATGGCCCGCTGGGCCGCGGGCCGCCGGATGTACAACTCCTACGGACCGGCCGAGGCCACCGTCGACGCCACCATGTGGCGCTGCGAGCCGGACGCCCCCGAGATGCTGATCGGCCGGCCGGTGGTCAACACCCGCCTCTACGTCCTGGACGAGCGACTCGCACCGGTGCCGCCGGGCGTTCCCGGCGAGCTGTACCTGGCCGGCCCGGGCCTGGCCCGCGGCTACCTGGGCCGGGCGGGCCTGAGCGCCGAGCGCTTCGTCGCCAACCCGTTCGGCGAACCGGGCGAACGGATGTACCGCACGGGCGACCGGGCACGCTGGACACCGGACGGCGAGCTGGCGTTCGTCGGCCGGACCGACGACCAGGTGAAGATCCGCGGCGTACGGATCGAGCCCGGCGAGGTCGCGGCGGTGCTGGCCGCGCACCCGGACCTGTCCCAGGCTGCGGTGGTCGCCCGCGAGGACACCCCCGGAGACCGGCGGCTGGTCGCCTACGTGGTACCCGCCGAGGGCCGCGACACGCCGCCCGACCACGCCGAACTGGCTGCCTCGATCCGGGAGTTCACCCTCGAGCGGCTGCCCGTCCAGCTGGTCCCGGCGGCCTTCGTCGTGCTGGACGCCCTCCCGACGACCGTCAACGGCAAACTCGACCGCAAGGCCCTGCCCGCACCCGGCCCCTCCGCCGGGGCCGGAGCACGCGCGGAACGCGGCCGGGGACCGGCGGGCGCGCTGGAGGAGGCGGTCTGCGAGGCCTTCGCGCAGGTGCTCGGACTGCCGGCCGTCGGTGTCGACGACGACTTCTTCGCCCTCGGCGGCCACTCCCTGCTCGCCGTCGCCCTGATGGAGCGACTGCGCGAGCGCGGCGTGTCGGTCGCCCTGCGCGACCTCGTCGTCAACCCGACCCCGGCCGGGCTGATGAGCACCCTGAACCTGTCCTCCGTCCAGGGTTCGCTCGGCCCGGTGCTCCCGATCCGCCCCGGCGGCGACCGGCCCGGATTCTTCTTCGTCCACCCCGCCGGCGGGCTCAGCTGGTGCTACCTGCCACTGGCCCGATTCGTACCCGAGGGCCACCCGCTCCACGGGCTCCAGGCCGACGGGGTCGACGGCGCGAGCACCCCCGCGACCACGGTCGCGGAGATGGCCTCCCGGTACGTCGACCGGATCCGCTCGGTGCAGGAGCACGGCCCCTACCACGTGGTGGGATGGTCCTTCGGCGGAACGCCCGCCCACGAGATCGCCGTACGGCTGCGCGCCGAGGGCGAACAGGTGGCGCTGATACTCATGGACGCGTACCCGCCGGACCCGGCGGCCGCCCCACCGGCCCTCGCCGACCCGGTGGCGGGCCCCGGCCCCGACGCGGCGGCGGAGCTCGTCGGCCGGATGCGGGCCGAAGTGGGCACGCTGCTCGCCGGCTTCTCCGACGAGGAACTGGTGCTGATGGCCGGCGTCTTCCGCAACAACGTCGAACTCAGGGCCCGGCACGACTTCGGTCGCTTCGACGGGGACACCCTGCTACTGATCGCCGAACAGGGCCGGGAGCCGGGCAGCGACCAGGCCCGGCTCTGGGAGCCCCACCTGACCGGACGGGTGACCACCGCCGGCCTGCCGTGCCGACACTCCGACATGGTGCGCCCCGAGATGCTGGAGCTGGCCTGGCAGGCCATCAGCCACTGGCTGGCCGACCGGAGCTGACCAGCTGACACAGCGAGGACTCTTCACCGCGCGGGACCGGTACGACACGGTCCCGCGCGGTGCTGTTCGGCGGGCGGTACGTGGATCCGCCGGGCCCGGTGGGCGGCCATCGGCTCCCGGGCGTTCCTGCGGTGGGTGGTCGGCCGGCATCCGTACGACCGACAGGCGCGGTGGCCCTCCGTCCGGCGGATGCAGTCGCAGGGATGAGCCGGGGACGGCCCCGGGGCGCCCCGGGGATGCTTCGGTCGCCGGTGCGAGGGCGGGCGGTGGCCGCCCGCCCTCGCACCGGTGTGTCCGGAAGATGGCGATTCGACCGGGCCGGGGAGTGCGAACCGGGCCCGCGTGCCGGGTCGTCGCCCCGCTCTGGGCCGTCCGTCCGTCGACCGTCCGACGGCATCCCCGCGACGGAGTGCGCGGACGTCGTGATCATTCGGCGGGATGACGAATCCGGGTGGCCCCCCGACTAGCTTTGAACTCGCCGCTCCCCCGGAAACCCCCGTACCGGGGGCGCGGCACCCCGACCAGCGGAACGGGTCCGACATGCCGTCAGGCTGTGCGCCCGGCCGACCGTCCCGGCCCGGCGGAACCGCCGGCCCCGTAGCGGCCAGGACCTAGCATGGTGAGCGTGGAACGACTCCGGAAGCCCGGTGTGTTGCTGAGGAAGCTGGCGCCGGACACGTTGACGGTGCTCAGCCGGTGGGCCGCGGTGGTGTTCGCGCTCGCGCTGTACGGCACGATGTCCGGTCCCACCAATCCGGTGTTCATGTCGCCCGGCCAATTCGTCACACCTCCGACCTGGGTGCTGCTGCTGATCGTCGTCGCACTGGCCGCGCCGATCGGCTTGGCCGGCCGGATGCCGCTGACGGTGCTGGGGGTGCTCGCCGTGGAGGCGATCGGCGTGAAGGCGTTCGGGGGGCGGACCTGGCCGTTCCTGCTCGGGGCCGACGTGCTGGTCTTCTACGTCACCTTCGCCAGGCCGCGGCGGACCGCCGCGCTGGCGGGGGCGGGCGTGGTGCTGGTCGGGTGCGGGATCCTGGTCGCCTTCGGGCACAGCCCGGTGATGCGGACCCTCACCGGGGTCGGCGAGAACCTGGTGATGATCACCGTCCTGGCGTGGATCGCGGGCAACTGGGTGCGCCTGCGGCAGGAGCACGCCGACACCCTGCGCACCCAGGCCGCGGCCCGCGCCGTGCAGGTGGAACGGGCCCGGATCGCCCGGGAGTTGCACGACATGGTGGCCCACAGCATCGGTGTGATCGCGATCCAGGCGGGCGCGGCGGTGCGGGTGATCGAGACCCAGCCGGCCGGCGCGCGGGACGCGCTGCGGGCCATCGAGACGACCAGCCGGGAGACGCTGACCGGCCTGCGGCGGATGCTGGGCGCACTGCGGGAGGCCGACACCGACCGCTCGGACCGGGCGCCCGCACCGGGCCTGGCGGATCTGGAACGGCTGGTCGAGCGGGCGGCGGACGCCGGGGCGCGGGTCGAGCTGCGCTGGCGCGGTCGCCGTCGGCAGCTGCCGGCCGAGGTCGAACTCTCGGCGTACCGGATCGTCCAGGAGTCGGTGACCAACGTGGTACGGCACGCGGGCGCGGCCCGGTGCTGGGTCGAAGTGGACTACGAGGAGGAGGAGTTGTCGTTGGAGATCCGCGACGACGGGCGCGGCCGGGCGGCCGAGGGCGCCAGTGTCGGCAGCGGCTACGGCCTGATCGGGATGCGCGAACGGGTCGGCCTGCTGCACGGCCACTTCGACGCCGGTCCGCAGGCCGGGGGCGGCTTCCGAGTGATGGCTAGACTCCCGCTATGACGATCCGGATCGTACTCGCGGATGATCAGCCACTCGTGCGTGTGGGCCTGCGGATGGTGATCGCGGAAGTGCCCGACATCGAGGTCGTGGGGGAGGCGGGAACGGGCGCGGAGGCGCTCGCGATGGCGAAGGAGCTGCGGCCCGACGTCGTGGTGATGGACATTCGGATGCCCGTGATGGACGGGATCGAGGCAACCCGCCGGATCAAGGCGATGCCCGACCCGCCTGGCGTCCTCGTCCTGACCACCTTCGACGAGGACGAGAACGTCTACGCCGCCCTGCGGGCCGGCGCGGCGGGCTTCCTGGTCAAGGACATGGTGCTGGAGGACATCCTGACGGCGGTTCGCGTGGTGGCGACCGGCGACGCCATGATCGCCCCCGGTGTCACCCGCCGCCTGATCGAGGGCTTCGTCGAACGCCTCCCCGCCGCCCGCGCCCCGCAGCGCCGCACCATCGACGGCATCACCGAACGCGAACGCGAGGTCCTGGTGCTGATCGGCCGCGGCATGTCCAACAGCGAGATCGCCGACCGACTCTGCATCAGCATCGCCACCACGAAGAGCCACGTCGCCCGCCTCCTCACCAAACTCGACGCCCGCGACCGCGTACAGCTGGCCATTGCCGCCTACGAGACCGGCCTGATCGAACCGGCCACCTGACCGCGCGCAGTTTCGCGCGTTGCTCCGGCGGTCGGGCTGATCGGCGGCGCCGGAATGGCGCACGCGCCCGCTCTACCCGGTCGTCTTCGTGGACGCCATCCACGTCAAGATCGGAAGAGACGATCACCACGTGATATGTGGTGAAACTTCATCGGCCGCACCAGTGAGGAGATCGTGCAGGCGCGCAGCGACTGGGGGGACGGTGCGCGCTTCGGCGAGGTGCACGGCTACGACGGGGATCGGCTGCGGGCTCCGGAGCTGCCCGCGATACCGCTGAAGGCGCGGGAACGGGAGCGCTGACCGGCACAGCTGCCGGCCTCGGAACCTGGGTACGCGCCGACCGTGCCCCCGAATCCTGGGACGCGGCGATCATCGCCCTGCGGCTGACCGCCCCCGACACGCCGACCGTCGACGCCACGGACCTCGGCGCGATGCTCCTGCTCGCCCAGGCCCACGACCCGCAGGCACCGCACGAGGACGTCCGTGCCCTCGCCGCACTCGACCAGCGATCCTCCGACGTGCTCCGCACCCTCGTGGAGGCCGACAGCATCCGCTCCGCGGCAGCCACCCTCGGCATGCACCACTCCACCGTCCAAGCCCGTCACGAAGCACTCACCGCCAGCCTCGGCTACGACCCGCGCACCACCACCGGCCGCATGCGCTACACCGCCGCCGCACTGCTACTGCGCCTCACCGACCCGATCACCCCCGCCCCGACGGAGAGCGCATAGGCACTGCCGGGGCGATCCCGGAGCTGTCGTCGAGACCTGTGGACGGGGTGACTGTCGTCAGTCTGGGCGGGGTTGTGGCCGAGGCGGTGGCGGATGGCGGCCGCTTTGAGGGCGCCGGAGAGCGTGGCGAGGATGCGGTGGACGGTGACGCCAACTCTCGCACTGCCTCGGCGCGGGTGGCGAACCCGCCCCGTCGGCGGGTGCGGCAATGTCCCTCGTCGGGGGCGAGGTCGACGCAGTACGTCCGCTTCCAGAGCGTGCACAGCAGGGCGTGAAGCATGCCGCGGCTTCTCGGCGACGACACGCGCAGGACGACACACCGCTCGGAAGACGGCGGCAAGTGGTCGGCAGGTGGGCGGTTCTGATCCACTCCCGGATGCCCCGCAGCAGGCGACCCTGCGGCTGGGGGTCAAGGGGTCGCAGGTTCAAATCCTGTCGTCCCGACCGCGAGTTTTCGCAGGTCGGAGGCCGTTTCCACTGAGAAGTGGGAGCGGCCTTTTTCGTGTTCTCCAGGGCTTGTGAGTGCATTGTGAGATCCGAAGCGCTTGGTCGTGTCGACCGGTTGGGCTGATTGCCGGTCAGGCTGCCTTCCGCAGGTTGTTCTCCGTGATGGTGAGCTGGTTGTGGGCGCGGGATCCTGCCCGAGCTGACCCAGTGCCTGATGCAGGCCGCCCTCGAAGCGGAGATGGACCTGCACCTGGCCGCCGAGCGGACACGGGCGGGCGGACGCGGCTCACGCTCGGGCGGCAACGCACGCAACGGCTACCGGAATAAGCCGGAATAAGAAGGTGATGACCGAGGTCGGCGCGGTCACCATTCAGGTCCCGCGCGACCGGTTGGGCATCTTCACCCCGTCCCTGCTGCCCCGATACGCCCGCCGCACCGGGGTCCTGGATGAGATGGTGCTGTCCCTGACCGCAAAGGGCCTGACCGGCGGCGAGATCGTCGCGCGCCTGGCCGAGGTATACGGGATGACCACGTCCAAGGAAACGGTCTCCACCGTCACCGACCAAGCCCTGGAGCCGATGACGGAATGGCGCACGCGCCCGCTCGACCCGCTCTACCCGGTCGTCTTCGTGGACGCCATCCACGTCAAGATCGGAAGAGACGCTCACCACGTGATATGTGGTGAAACGTCATCGGCCGCACCAGTGAGGAGATCGTGCAGGCGCGCAGCGACTGGGAGGACGGTGCGCGCTTCGGCGAGGAGCACGGCTACGACGGGGATCGGCTGCGGGCTCCGGAGTTGCCCGCGATGCCGCTGAAGGCGCGGGAACGGGAGCGCTGACCGGCACAGCTGCGTGCGGAGCGGCGGAGCTTCAGCGCGGGCCGTTCTCGTGGAGTCGGGCGACGGGGGCGGGTCGGACGGCCGTGGAGGTCCAGAGGGCGGTCACCAGGGTCGCCAGGCCTGCGCCGCCTATCGCCGTTCCTGCGGTGGCCATTTGGGCGAGACCGCCAAAGACAGTGGGCCCCACGCCCTGGAGCGTCATCAGTCCGGAGGCCAGAAGCCCGAAGGCCTGTCCCTGTCGGGACTCGTCGAGGGAGCTCAGGAAGGCGCGCTGGAGGCCCAGCCCGTAGGAGAAGCCCGTACCGGTGACTGTCAGCAGCAGGAGGCAGAGCAGGTAGGGCGGGCTGGCGAAGAAGGCGATCAGGGGGAGCCCGAGGAGAGCCATGAGCGGGACGACGGCACGCTCGCGGGCGGCGGGCTGCATCAGGCGTCCCACCGCCAGGTCGCCGATCAGCATCCCGACCGGCAGGCAGGCGAGCAGCCAGGCGGAGGAAGCGGTGGGGAAGCCCCGTTGGCCGGCGTAGGGCACGATCAGGGCCTCCGCTCCCGCGACGAAACCGGTCGGCAGCCAGAACGCGATCAGCAGTCCACGCACCCGGGCCTCGGCGAGCGTTCCGCGGGTGCTCGCCAGACTTGCGCGCATCACGGACCAGGGGCCGCGCTCCGCCAATGGCCCGCGTGTCCCGCGGCCCGGAGCCGGGAGGTCGGGCAGTCCCGTCCGCAGCACGGTCGCGGCGACGGCGTAGGCCAGGGCGCATACCAGCAGGGCGCGGTGCGGGCCCAGGGCCGTCACGGCGATGCCGCTCGTCGCCAGCCCGACCAACTGGGCGCCGGAGCTGACCATGTTCAGCAGTGACCGCCCGAGGACGTAGGAGTCGCCCGTCAGCGGCTCCCCGACCACCCGGTTGTTCGCACCACTGCACACGGGCGTCCAGACGGCCACCGCGGCCACCAGCACCAGGCAGGTCCAGATTGGCAGGTCGGTCAGGGCGAGCAGGGTCGCCGCCGCGCATTCGAGCGCGTAGCCCGAGGCGATGAGCCGTCGTGGCGGAATGCGGTCGGACAGCGAGCCGAGCAGCGTGGATCCGATCACCTGGGGGAGGAACCCGACGCCGAAGGTGACGGCTCCCAGCAGCGCCGAGTCGGTCCTGGCATAGATGAGCATGGCGAGGGTGGCGATCCGCAGCGCGTCGGCCGTACCGGTCAGTGTGCTGCCGACCAGGAGCAGCCGGAACCTGGACACGGCCAGGACCTGGCGGTAGGACGTCCGCAGGTCCGGCGAGGATTCGGGAGTCATGCGGGTCAGCGTGCCGGTGGCCCGGGTTCCCTGGCGATTCATTCGTCCCACGACGTAACCTGACGCCGTGTTGCGCATGGAGGTGACCGCCGGCGCCCTGTTACACAGCCGGTTCGCGCTGTCGCCGGCGGTCGAACTGACCGGCCTGCTCAGGCTGTTGTGCGACGCGAGCAGCGGGCGGCTGCCGCCGCGATGGTCGGCGCGCCTGCGGCCCGTCTTCCAGCGGCTTCGCCGGGAGACCGAGCTGGACGCCGTCCTCGCCCTGCAGACCGACAGGTTCTGTGCGGACCTGATCGCGCCACCGCCGGCCGGGCTCGGGCAGAGCTGGGACGACGATCTGCGGTCGATGTCGCGCACCCCGCCGGAGCAGGCCAGGCGGGAGGCCGCACACTGCCTGGCCTCCGGCGTGGTGGGCGATCGACGAGTCGCCGCGGTGCTGAGCAGTGACGATCTCGTCGCCCGCATTGTCCGCGCCCTGGACCACGCCTGGCACGCACTCCTGGCAGCGGACTGGCAGCAGCTGCGTGCCGTCTGCGAGCGTGATGTCGTGCACCGGGTCGGTCAGTTGGGCCGCTCGGGGTGGGCACGCGTGCTGGACGGGCTGCACGACGACCTCAGTTGGACGGACGGCGGCGTCAACCTGCCGAACGCGGACCCGGCGACGATCACCCGGGTCGAGGACGGCCTGCTGCTCGTCCCCTCGGTGTTCATCGGCCCTGGGGTGGCCGCCCATGTCGACGGCTCCTGGCCCAAGACCCTGATCTATCCGGCGCGCGGGACGGCCGCGCTGTGGTGGGAGCCGGACGGTCCCGCCGCCGAGGCCCTCGCCGCACTGGTCGGCCGGTCCCGCGCCAGGTTGCTGGCTGGGCTCGACGCGCCCGCGAGTACGACCCAGCTCGCCAAGAGCCTCGACATGTCGCTCGGCGCCGTCGGGGACCACCTGGCGGTCCTGCGGCACGCCGGCCTGCTGCAACGGGCCCGCTCGGGTCGTGCGGTCCTATACCACCGCACCGCACTGGGAGATTCCCTGGTCCGGGGCCACGACGGGGCCTGACGATCGGCGCCGACTACCCGTCGGCCACCAGGACGGCCTGCACCGGACAGAGCTGAACGGCCAGCAGGACCTCGGCCTCCGAATCGCCGACCGGTGCGTCGCTCTCCACCCGGACACCGCCCGACTCGTCGGAGCCGAAGATCTCCGGGGCCGCCCGCATGCACTGGCCGGCGCCGATGCACCGCTCGCGCAGCACCCGCACCCTCATCTCCGCCACCGCACTCTCATGGCTGCCACCGCACCGGGAACCGGCTCATTCCGAACGTCCGGGCCTCGTAACGGAAGCAGGAGTCGTCCAGCTCCGCGGCGACCGTCAGCCCGGGGAGCGCATCGAACAGCGCCCGGTAGCCGACTTCGAGCTCGACCCGCGCGATGTTGCCACCGATGCACTGGTGCACCCCGAACCCGAAGGCGAGGTGACGGCGGGCGTCGCGGTGGATGTCGAGGACATCGGGATCGAGGAACGCCTCCGGATCCCGGTTGGCCGACGCCCCCAGCACGAACACCCCCTCGCCGGCGGCGATGGTGTGCTCGCCCACCGCGATCTCCTCGGTTGCCACCCGGTCGAAGCCGACCCAGTCGACGATCGAGTGGAAGCGCAGCAGCTCCTCGATCGCGGTCGGCCACAAGCCCGGATCGGCCCGCACTCGCGCCAGTTGCTCGGGATGCCGGAGCAACGAGTAGGTCCCCAGCGAAAGCATGTTGGCAACGGTCTGGTGACCGGCCGTCAGCAGCAGGAAGACCACGCCCACCAGGGAGTCGTGATCGGGTCGGCCGGTCCGGCGCTGCCGAGCGGCGAGGCGGCCGATCAAGGTGTCGGTCGAGGGATTCCGCTCGGAGCGCCCGACGAGGGAGTCCAGGTAGTCGAACAGTTTTTGGCGGGCCAGTGGGAGCTTCTCGCTGTCGTAGAAGCTGTCGATCATCTCCCGGGTGCAGTCGTGGAAGTACGCACTGTCCTCGGCCGGAACCCCGAGCAGGTGGCAGATCACCCGCGTGGAGAACGGATAGCCGAATTGCCCGACGAGGTCCGCCGCCCCGTCCGCGGCGAATTCGTCGAGGACCTCATGCGCCGTCCGTTCGATGACGGGCCGCAGCTCCCGGGCCCGACGGTAACCGAACTCGGAGATCAGGATCTTGCGGTAGTAGTCGTGCTCGGGAGGGTCCATGTCGATGAACTGGCCGGCCCGCTGGCGGCCGTGCGCCGCCATCGCGGCGAACGGGTGGCCGACGCGCCGCGGGTCGGTGCTCAACCGGCTGTCGCACAGCAGTTGGAGTGCCCCCCGGTGGCGGGTGATCAACCACAGGGGTGTGTCTTCCACGTAGGCCGCCCGGACAGCGGGGGAGCGACGGCGCAATTCCTCGTATGCGGGCGGCGGATGGAACGGGCAGGTGCGCGCCATGGGAAAGCGTACGGTCTCGTCGCCGGACCGGGGCGTGTCGTTCATCGGCCGGTCGCTCCGCACCGCCCCGGTGCGGCACCATTGCAGCAGGATGGCCTGCTTGGTGGGGACTAGCCGGGGACCGCGCGTCGCTCACCATCTTCGCCGAGGTGTCTTTCGGTGAACGGATAGTGCGGGCTGTCTACCGTCCCGACGTGCAGCGATGGCCATCGCCGGCTGGGGGTCAAGGGGTCGCAGGTTCAAATCCTGTCGTCCCGACCAGCGTTTATGCAGGTCGGAGGCCGTTCTTATCGAAACGATGAGAACGGCCTTTTCCTTTGGTGGTCGCAATGTGGTCGTGAACGCTCGTTCATGTCACCCCACTGGGGACGTTTCCGCAGGCTGAGGCTCCTCTTTGCTGGTCGTCATGGGGTGTCTGCTCATCCGGTCGAGCATTCGGGCGTCATCGATCGAGGGCCGGTCGCCTCTTCGGCGCGGCCGGCCGGGGACGGCTGTCGAACGGACGAGTCCGTCCTGGCCGCTCACAGCTGGCGCCGGGTCGGACGGCACCGCCGCGTCCCGCGTCCCGGTCCGGGCGCGGGGTGCGGGGTGCGGCCCTGGACCTGTTGCGGGGCATCTGCGGCACTCCGTCGGCATGTTGGGGTGGCCCGGCAGAGCGCCGCCGTGTCCGGCCGGTGCGTCTGTCGGTCCGGCCCCGCCCGTGGCGCCCGGGGCAGGGGTACGGAAAGGTCGAGGTGGCCGTGCCCATGCTCCGCATCCGGCCGAGACCGGCTGTTGAGTCGCATCGCGAAAGGTTCATAAGCTGCTTGACCGGGCTGAATCGCCAAGCCGCGCCGTATCGCTGACTGCAAGCCCTTTCGGCATCTTCCGTGCCGCTCCGGTGGACCTTCGGCTCCACCGCCCCTTCGCGCGGTCGTAGGGAGGAACCGATCCCTGTGCGCCCCGCTTCCAGGGGCATCCTCCGGTGTTCACGGATGATGCGATCAGACGAAATGATTGTCCGTCAGATCACTTCACCGGTAACGTTTTTCGCTATGGGGCGGGAGGATCCTTGGCTGGCGCGCATCGAGGACACCCAGGGGCGCGTGCACGGTGCCGGGACGATGCTCGACGGCGAGTACGTGCTGACGTGTGCGCACGTGGTCGAGGAGGCCATCGACGCCGGGCGTGGTGCCGATCGCGAGGTCCGGGTCCGCATCGCCGGACATCCCGACGACGCCTACCCGGCGACCGTTGTCGAGAGCTGCTGGCAGCCGCCGCTACCGGACCAGCGCGGGGATGTGGCGATCCTCGCCCTGCGGTCCGCGGTGCCGGGCGCGCCCCGCGCGAGGATCCGGCGGACCTGGCAGCACGACGAGATCGTGCGCATCTTCGGCTTCCCGGCGGGTACCGACAACGGCCAGCTGGCCAGTGCGAAGATCGCCTCGTACGACTTCACGGGGGAGCGGATACAGCTCGACGCGGTGCTGGAGCAGCGCGTCGACCGCGGCTTCAGCGGTGCGGCGGCACTCGCCGCGAGTGGTGAGATTCTCGGCGTGATCGCGGTCGTCCGGGCGCCGCTCGCCGAGAGCAGCTGGATGATCGCGGTCCGGACGCTGTACAAGTACGCGAGCGCGGTGCTCGACGGGCACCTGGCGGGCCGGCCCTCGCAGGTGGCGCCGGGCGACTGGCCGTCGCCGCAGGTCCCGGAGGTCCTGAACGACCCGGTGCAGCTTGCCCTGACCCGGCACCTGGTCGGCTGGCTGGCGTCCGGCGGGTCGGGCGGGGTCTGTGCGATCGGCGGTGGCGGCGCGGTGGCGCTGACGTCCCGCCTGGTGGGACTGACGGTGCCGGGCTACCGTCGGGCGGCCCCCGACGAAACCGTCAGCGGCGCCCCGCCCGGCACCGTCCCGCAGCTGGGTGAGGTGGACGCCGCCGTCGACGCGACCGGGCGGACGACGGAGCAGGTCGCCGAACAGCTCGCGGAGAGTCTGAGCCTGCTGACCGACCGCGCCACCGATGACCTCTTCCACCAACTGGCGGAGCTGGGCTCACCGATCGTCGTCGTGGTGAACGCGGTCGACCTGGCGGCCGATCCCGGCGAGCTGTACTACCGGCTGCTCGAACCGATCGCCGCGCGGGCGTCGAGCATCGGCGTGCGCCTGCTGCTCGCCTACCACGGCGACCCTCCGCGGTACGTCCGCAGTGCGGTCGCGGCGAGCCTCGGGGGGCCCGCCGCGCTCGCCCCGCCGCACGGTCGGCACGGCGGAACGACGCAGGTCGGCCGCCGGCTCGACCGGCTCGACCGGTTGGTCGAGGAGGTCGAGACGGCCGAGGGCGACGCCCGGGTGTGCCGTGACCACGTCGCACCGCGGATCCTCGGCACGCCGCCGCCGCAGGTCGCCGGCGCGGCCGCGCTCGCGGTCCGCCTGCGGGTGCTGCGGGACACCGGATCGGCCGCCGCCGGATCCACCCTTCGGGGATGGCTGCTGAGGGAACTCGACGCCTGCGAGGAGGCGGCCGCCCGGTCGCTGGTGCGGGCCCGGCGCCTGCACGCCGAGTGCACGGCCCTCCTCGCCCGGCGCAACCGGGCCCGGGGACGGCTGGAGGCCTACCGCTCGGAGGCCGCGGCGCGCGGCCTGATCGAGAACCTGGGCGAGTCGTACGAGGCGGCCCGGCGGCTGCTCTACAGCGGTGGATGCGACCTGCCGCTCGCCGAACTCCGGGTCGAGGAGTACCACCGGGCCGTTCGACGCGAGATCGATGGGAGACAGGCATGAACCGGTGCAATCGTCCTGGCTGCGGCGGCGAACACGACGGGACCGGCTACTGCCGGCGCTGCCTGCTCCCGCCGCTGCCGGCCGGTCCGGCGGGCGGCAACCAGCCGCCGGCCCGGGAGCGGACCTCGGGGCGATCGGTGCCGGCGGGCGGCAACCAGCCGCCGGCCCGGGAGCGGACCCCGGGGCGGTCGGTGCCGGCGGTCGCAAGCCGTGGCGCGGTGCCGTGGTCCGCGCGCCGCGCAGAGCCCGTACCGTCGCCGCGCCCGTTCGGCGACGACCCCTGGTGGGGGCAGGGCCTCGTCACGCTGCCGACGATCGACGGACCGGAGCCGGGCCAAGCGGTCCAAGCCACGCCGCGAATCCCGGAGGAGCGCAGGCTCTGCCCCCATCCCGCCTGCCGCCGCCCCGTGGGCACGGGTCTCGACGGCCAGCCGAGCCTGCTGGAGGGGCGCTGCCCATACGACGGAACGGCCTACTCGTTCGTGCCGAGACTCAGCCGGGGCGAGCTGCTGTCGGACCGCTACCGGGTCGAGGGCTGCATCGGCCACGGCGGCTTCGGCTGGGTCTACCTCGCCCACGACGAGCGCCTGAACAACCGTCCGGTGGCGCTCAAAGGCCTGATCGACGCGGAGGACCCCGTGCGGGTCGAGGCGGCCGCCGAGGAGAAGCGGTTCCTGATCGAGCTCAGGCACGACGACATCGTCGACATCCACGACTTCGTGACGCACGAGCCGGCGGGCGGGTCCCGGCACGGCTACCACGGCTACCTGGTGATGGAGTACGTACCCGGTTACTCCCTGGAGCGTCCGGAACTGTTCGGCCGGCTGCAGACCGAGCAGGTCATCGGCTACGTCCTGCGCGTTCTCCGGGCGTTCCAGTACCTCCACGACCGCCAGTACCTGTTCTGCGACCTGAAGCCGAGCAACCTGATGGTGTACGGCTCCCGGATCAAGCTGATCGACCTCGGCGCGGTGCGCGAGGCCGGGAGACCGGGCAGCGGGGCGTACTCGGAGGACTACATGGCCCCGGAGCTGATGGTCACCGGGCCCACCGTCGCCACCGACCTTCACACGGTGGGCCGGACCCTGGAGTCGCTCTTCGGGTGGTACACCGACGACCCCGACAGTCCCCGCTTCACCTCACTGCGCCAGCTCATCAGCCGCGCCACCGATCCCGATCCGCACCTGCGGTTCGGCTCGGCAGCCGAGATGGCAGGCCAACTGAGCGGTGTACTGCGTGAGTTGGTCTCCAACCGCGACGGCACCCAGTACACCGCGCCGTCGCTGCTCTTCGCCCGCTCCACCACGCTGATCGACCCCGGGCTCGGGACTGTGCCGCCGCTCGACCGGTGGACGAGCACCTCGGCGCTGCGGGCGGCGGCCGAGGGCAGCTGCCGTCCGCTCGCCACCGCCCCGCCCGCGCCGGTCACGGCGGCGGCCGGGCTGCCCGAGCCGCTGGTCGACGCCCGCGACCCCGCCGCCGGGTTCCTCAGGGCGTCGGTCAGCGCCGATCCGGCCGTCGCCCTCTCCCAACTCGCCTCCTACGCCGATGCGGCCCCGGCCTCCGCCCGTGCCTCCTCGCCCGAGGTCGAGTTGCTGCGCTGCCGGTTCCACCTGCGGCTCGACGACCTCGAAGCGGCGCGCGCCGCGCTGGACCAGGCGAGGAGCCTGCTGCGGCCCGGCTGGCGGCTCAACTGGCACGAGGGGCTGATAGCCCTGGCCGGGCAGCAGTTCGGTGGCGCGGAGAGGATGTTCACCGCCTGCTACCGGACCCTGCCGGGCGAGCTCGCGCCGCAGCTCGCGCTGGCGCTGTGCGCCGAGTACCGAGCGGCGACCGACGAGGAACTCGACGCCGCGGCGGCTGCCTACCTGTCGGTGTGGCGGATCGACAGCTGGCACGAGAGCGCCGCCTTCGGCCATGCCCGGACGAGGCTCCGCCGCGGCGACCGGGCCGGTGCGGTCTCGGAGTTGAGGCAGATACCCGACACCTCACCGCACCACCGGGCGGCGCGGATCGCCGCGCTGTGGATCCACACCGGGCGGCTCGACCCCGGTCCCGAGGGCCTGCCCGACCGTGCGGACCTCGCCGAAGCCGAACAGGTGCTGGCAACACTGCCGTTGGACGAACCCGAGCGGCGCCGGCTCGCCGTCCTGATCATGGAGGCCAGGCTCGACCGCCGACGCGGCCCGCGACCGGACCGGACCGCGTCCGACGACGAAGCCACCGAGCACGAGATCCGGTCGGGGCTGGAGAAGGAGTACCGGGCGTTCGCCCAGTGGGCACCGGACGAGCACCGCCACACCGTACTCGTCGATCTGGCCAACGCCGTGAGACCAGTCACCACGCAGTGAACCCGCAGGCTCCGACGGATCGTCAATCTCGCGCTACGAACGGGGAATCGGCAGATGAGCGAAGAGCCACGAGTCACCCTCGAGGCCAACTACGACAGGTACCGCTCCTTGGACGAACGTGAGGTGCACCTCTACCTCAGCGTGGTCGCGAGCACCGCGGCCGACCGGCCGGCGAGCCCGCCGAGCGATGCGCAGTTCGCCGAGGTCGTCCTGCTGGACCAATCGGGGTCGATGAGTCATCCGCGCACCAAGCTGCAACGGGCCAAGGAGGCGAGCTGCGCCGCCATCGACACCCTGCGCGAGGGAACCCGCTTCGCGGTGGTCGCCGGTACCCACGAGGCAACCATGATCTACCCCCGGGAATCCTTCCTCGCCCCGGCGAACGCCACCACCCGCGCGGAGGCGAAACAGGCTGTCAACCGGATCGCTCCCGGCGCCCAGGGCACGGTCATCGGCGCCTGGCTCGACAAGGCCCGGGAACTGCTCGAACCGCACCGCGATCTGATCTGCCACGCGCTCCTGCTCACCGACGGACGCAACGAACATCAGGGCCGGTCCGCACGGTCGATGGACACCGTGCTCGCCGACTGCCGTTCCGTGTTCACCTGCGACGCCCGCGGTATCGGCGCGGACTGGGATCCCGCCGAGTTGAGACGGATCGCCGAGGAACTCCGGGGCACCGCGGACGCGGTGCCCGACCTGGCCGACCTGGCGCCCGAATTCCGCGCGCTGGTCCGCACCGCCATGGGCCGCACGCTGTCCGACCTGGCCCTGCGGGTGCGCTGCGCACCGGGAGTGTCGGTGTCGGCCCTCGAACAGGCCCACCCGGCGGTGGCCGACCTGCTCGACCACCGCCTGCCACTGGCCGGAGCAGCGGCGTCCGACTACCCGACCGGCCCCTGGAGCAGCGAGGCGCGCCGGTTCGTCGCGACCTTCACCGTGACCGGCGACCGGACGGCCGGCGCCGACGCGGAGACCCTGGCCTCCATCGAGGTGGTCATCGGCGCGATCGGCACCGACCGGGCCACACCCGTCAGCTCGGTCGAGGTGATCACCGCGCGCTGGCTCGACCAGCCGGCCCAGGAAACCGTCATCGGGGCCGACCGGCACCGCCACGAGCAGGAGAAGGAGCTGTACGCGCTCAGATGGCGGGGCGGGGCACTGTACCGCCAGGGGGATCGCCACGGGGCGTGCGACGCCTGGGGTCGGGCCGTGGCGCTGGCTGCCGAACTGCGCAACGAGGACGCGCTCCGGCGCCTGGGCAAGGTCGTCCGGGTCGAGGACGCCGTACGCGGCGTGGTCGGCCTGCTACCGGATCTGGATCCCGACTACGTCCTGCAGGCCATGATGGGCACGGTCACCAGCAGCTCGTACGGCCTCCCGCGCAACCCGGCGCCACGCGCCGATCCGGCGCCCGGGCACCCGTCGGCCCCCGGGCCCACCTGCCCGAGGTGTCGCCGGGTCGCGGTGGCCGGCGCACGGTACTGCGAGAACCCCGCCTGCGACCACGAATTCACCGACGGCTCACCGGTGGTGGGCGGATGACGGCCCCCGGCACGGTGGCACCCGAGCCGGGGGCGGACGAACCGGCGATGCCCTCCACGACTGCGCGCACCCTGCGCCGGCTCCGCGGGGCGCTGGTGGCGGGCAGCCTGCTGACCGGGACGCTGTGCCTGGTGGTGTCCAGCCAGGCGCACGCCGGAACCGACGCCGCCGGCGGGCGGGCCGCCCCCGCGCTGCTCCGGGCCGAGGCCGCGTCCGGCGCGCTCGCGGACGCCCAACGCGTGGCGGTGCACGGCTTCCTGCAGGGCACCGTGGTCCTCGGCGGACTCGGCGACCAGTACCAGAACGACATCGCCGCGATCAACCAGAACCTTGCGGAACTGGCCAGGTACAACGTGGCGGGCCCGGAAGCCACCAGCGACCTGCAACTCGTCGAGGGGCTTGTCGTCGCCTACAACGCCGAGATCGAGCAGGCCGCCGCCGACTACCAGCAGACCGGCGAGCTCACCCGCGCCCTGCCGGCCCTCTGGTACGCCACCCTGCAGTACCGGGAGATCTCGGCCACGCTGGACCGGCTGCGGACGGAGGGCCGCGCGGCACTGGCCGACCGGCGCGGCTCGGTGTGGCTGGCGGGCGCCATGGATCTGCTGTTCCTGGTGCCGTTCGTCGTGGTGCTGGCGCTGTTCGCGCGGACCCAGTTCGTGCTGCGCCGCCGGTTCCGGCGTCGGGTGAGCATCTGGTTGACGACCGCTGTGCTCGCCCTCACCGCGACGGCCCTGTGGTGCGGTCAGTCGCTCCATGCCTCGGACCGACACCTGCGCTCGGCTCTGGACGGTCCGTTCGTCCAAGCGGTCACCCTGGCGCAGCAGCAGGCGAGCCGGTCCGCCACTCAGGCCGGCGAGGACCTGTTCGCCGGTGTCGCGCAGGCGTGCCCGGCCACCACCAGGTTCTGCGGGACCGACCTGACACCCCCGGCGCCCGGACCCGCGACCGGAGGGACGGCCGAAGACGGCCACCAACTGGGCCAGGCCGAGGCCGAGTTCACGAACGGGGTCACCAGAGCGGACGCCTCCTCCTCCGAGCGCCCGACCGTTGTCGTGCTGCTGACCCTGGTTGCGGCCGCGGCAGCCGCTCGCGCGCTGAATCCGCGCATCGACGAGTACCGGTTCGGAGGCCGATGATGCGGCAGAAGCGCCAGGCAGCCCTCCGGCTCCTTCTGGTCCTCACCCTGCTGGCGGCGTCCGCCTCCTGCCTCGGCGGCTCGTCCGACCGGCGCGTCCTGACCATCCTGACGCCCTGGACCGCCGGTGCCGAGAAGGAATCCTTCCAAGCAGTGATCGATGCTTTCGAGGCCGGCAACCCCGACATCACCGTCCACGCCTCCCCCACCAGGGCACTCGACCAGGTGCTGCGGGCCGGCGTGCAGAAGGGCGAGGAACCGGACCTGGCCGTCGTGGCGAACCCCGGGGCGCTGCGCTCCTACGCGCAACAGCACGCCCTGGTCCCGCTGGACGGCTTCCAGAACAAGGCACTCGGCAGCGAACTCGTCGAGCTGTTGAAGTCCGACTACGACCCCCAGTGGTACCGCCTCGGGGAGGCCGGGACGGGCCGTCCGTACGCTGTCGTCGTCAAAGCCTCCGTCAAGAGCCTGATCTGGTACAACCGCCGGCAGCTCGCCACCCAACCGCTCGACAGCTGGGCCGACCTGGTCGGTGTCGGCCGGTCGGTGGTCCAGCGGGGCGGGACGCCCTGGTGCCTGGCCATGGCCGACCCGCCCAACTCGGGGTGGCCCGGTACCGACTGGATCGAGGACATCCTGCTGCACCAGGCGGGTGCCGGCACGTACACGGCCTGGGTCGACGGCAGGCTCAAATGGACATCTCCACAGGTCAGCGCGGCCTGGCAGGCATGGGGCCGGACCGTCACCGCCCAGGACGCGATCCACGGCGGCCCGCTGACCGCGCTCCTGACCAGCTACGGCGAAGGGGCCTATCCGCTCTTCACCGCACCGCCCGGCTGCTACCTCTGGCACGGCGCCCTCGTCACCCCGGACCCCGAGGTCCGGCCCGAACCCGTCTCCGGGAAGGACTACGACTTCGTCCCGTTCCCCGACCTTCAGCCGACGGCGACGGCGACTCCGACGGCGAATCCGACGTACGAGGTGTCGGGAGATCTCGTCGCCATGTTCCGCGACTCGCCCGAGGCGGAGAAGTTCATGGCCTTCCTCGCGAGCCGGACGGCCCAGGAGATCTGGCCCAAACACCAGCCGGAGGCGGCCTTCTCCGCCAACCGCACCGTCACGCAGATGCTGTCCCGCAACGCGCCCGACAGCATCGCCCGCCGGATCAACGGGTTGCTGGCCTCGCCCGCCACCCTGTGCTTCGACGCCTCGGACAGCATGCCCAGCACCATGGCGGCCGCGTTCAACCACGCGGTGCTCGACTACCTGAACGACCCCGGCCGACTGCCGACGATCCTCACCGGGCTGGACAAGGTCCAGGCCGACGCCTATCCGCAGCCGGCACAGAGCTCCGTCTGCCCATCCTCATCCTCAGGCCAGGAGGCCAAGTGACAACACGTATCGAATTCCCCCTCGCGTCCGGCGGGACGCTGGTGGTCGAGAGCGAGGGCACCGGCGCAGGAGTGGCGCCCGCCGGCCGGGGAAGTCTGGAGCGAGCGGGCGCCACGGTGCGGGACTCGCTTCACACCGTGGTCAACACGGCATCCGACGTGATCGACGCGTTCCGCGCCCTGCCACGCCGACCTGACGAGATCGAGATCAAGTTCGGCGTCAAACTGGACGGCAGCGTCGGGGTGATCCTGGCGGGCGGCTCGGCCGGCGTCCACTTCGATGTGACGCTCCGCTGGTCTCCCGACACTCTTGCGGAAGCCGACGACGAGGAGTGACCGCAAATGCCCGGTGCGAGCCGCATGCCTCGGCCTTGCGACCCGCACCGGGCAGCGCGCGGCCCGGTCCGATCAGACGGTCCGCGCTCTCCGTGACGAACCCTGCCCCGGCCAGGGACGCGGAGATCAAGGATCTGGGAGCTGAGTTCTCCTGGCGGAGGGGAGCCGGAATGCGCGCCTACCCGCTGATCGTCGCCGATCCGGTCCCGCCGGTCGCGACCCGAGGTATCGCCGAGTGGTGCTGGGCCTTCCAGTAGGTGCTGACGGGCTCGATCAGGGCCCGCCGCTCGTCGGATCGGTCGCTCTTACAGGGCCGCCGGTCGCTCACGGGAGACAGCCCAGCGCGACCGGGCTTCCCGATCGGTGCGGATACGCCGGCACCACACGTTCCGGTGACGACAGCACCGACATCACGTCACCTGTACCGCTCTCTGAGATCGGCGGTGGTTCACGTCATCGGGCACCGGGCTATCTGGGGGCTGTCGAGCGGGTGATTGCGGTGAGGGCGTGGTGGAGGGTGGCGTCGCTCGGTGGGCGGTCCCGCCAGCGGGCGCCGATGTGGCCGTCGGGTCGGACGAGTAGTGCTCCGTGCGGCCGGAGGCCGCAGAGATCGGTGTGCTCGATGGGAAGTGCCTCGATGTGCAGCGGCCATGGTGCGGCGGTCTGTTGCTCCCAGTGAGTGGGGTCCGGGGTGAGCAAGGTGAACCATTCGCCGAGGGTGTCGAGGGTGGAGCGGTCGCGGGTGAGCCAGAGGTGTGGCACACGACGGCCCGGCTCTGCGGTGGGGACATAGTCCGTGCCCGGGTCGGACGGTTCGGGTGGGGTGCTGCCGTCGGTGAGGACGGCGGCAGAGTGGTAGGTGACGCCGAGCACGAGACCGAGCTGGGCGAAGTACTGCTCCGACCAAGGAAGTTCGACCTGTGCAGGTGCTGCTTCGCCGGTCCGCAGCTGCTCGCGGCGCCGGTTCTGCACTTGGAGCAGCAGTTGGGTGTTGGCCACGGCCTGGTGGAGAGTCTGCTGGGCGACGGGCTGTCGCTCCGTCTCATAGGTTTCCAGCAGGCTTGGTTCGGCCCACCCCTGGAGAACGCCCGCCAGTTTCCAGCACAGGTTGTGTACGTCGGCGATGCCGGCGTTCATGCCCAGACCGCCGATGATGGGCACTGCATGCGCGGCATCGCCGGCCAGCAGGATCCGGCCGTGGCGGAAGCGTTCGGCGACGAACCCGTTCATCACCCAGTGCTGAACCCGCAACACGTCGGCTTGTACCTCGGAGCTGGCGCCGATGGCGCGCGAGACAAGGCCGGGCCAGTCGGCCCGAGCCGCGTCTTCGGGCGTGGGAACGAACCAGGCCCAGCCTCCCCCGGGGTAGAGCGGGAGGAACGTTCCGTGCGCGGTGAAGTAGACCCCGGCGGGCCGGCGGGTGCACCAGCGGTCGAGGTCGGCGTCGAACACGACGGTGGTGAAGTCCCCGATCGCTCCGGGGCCGGTGGTGTCGATTCCCAGCCGTTGCCGGACCGTGGAGCTCGCGCCGTCAGCGGCGATGACATAGCGGGCACGGACGCGCACCTTCTCACCGCGCCGGTGGTCGACGAGCAGGGCCACGACGCTCTCGGCTTCCTCGACCAGGTCGACGAGCTCGACCCCGAACCGCAGGTGTGCGTCTGCTGCGGCGAGAAGCGTGGGTTCCAACCGATCCTGCGAGGTGACCACGCCGATTGCGGGGCTCTCCGGAACCGGCGCGTCGACCCCGACCATCGCCGCGGTGGCGAAGTCGCGGTCGCGCAGGGTGTCGCGGAAGCGGACGCGGCCGTATTCCGGTGCGAATGCGTCGGCCGTGATCTTGTCGGCAAGCCCGAGCTGGCGAAAGATCTCCATCGAGCGCACGTTGACCAGCCGGGACCGGGGAAATGGTGACAGCTTGCGGTGCTTCTCGACCAGCAGTGCCCGCACACCCCAGCGCTCCATAAGCGCCCGGGCGGTGAGCCCGACCGGCCCACCACCGACGATCAATACGTCCGCCCCGGCGTTGGCTACTGGCATGTCAAGCTCCTCCTGCTCACCCCGGGTCCGTCGGGGCGCTCGGTGACGGTGACAGGCCGGTGGTCGGCAACTCGGCCGCGCCGGTGTGCGCTTCCCCCGGTGTGCGGGAGGTGCTGCCCGGGTTCAGTGCGGGGAGCGAGGCCAAGGCCGATACGAGTTCGCCGCCGGTCTTGGCGGTGAGCACCTGAGTGAGGCGTTCGTCCATCTCCTCGGAGGAGATGTGCCCTTCGGTGAACACGTCCTGCAGGCGTTGCACGCCGGCGTCGCGGTCGGCTTCGCCGATCGGTCGGGGCGGGTCTTCCGGCGAGGCAGTCACCGTTTCACTCTTCCACTCCTGTGTCGTGTCGGCGTTGCGAGCGCGCCGTTCCTCGGCGGGAAAGGCGCCTGTCGGGAGTCCGGGCGCCTCACGGGACGGAACACCTGACGCTGCGCCAGTTCCCGAGCGGCCCCGGTCCCGCAGGGCGGGGCCGGGGCCGCTTGCCGGTGAAGCGGTGTGCCTACGACACGGAGTTCCGGTACTTCCGCACTGCCAGGATGCGGCAGACTACGACGATCAGTGTCGAGTAGAGCACCGATGCCAGCACCGAGTGCTGCATCGGCCAGGCGTCCGACGGCCGTACACCCGGGTTGCCGAACAGATACCGGCAGGCCTGCACGGTGGCGCTGAGCGGGTTCCAGTCGACTACGTGCCGCAGCCAGGGCGTCATCTGGCCGGGGTCGACGAAGGCGTTGGAGATGAAGGCGAGCGGGAGGATCCCGAGCATGGGGGCGCTGGAGGCCGCCTGCGGGGTGCGAACCGAGATGCCGATCAGCGCGCCGATCCAGGTACACGCGTACCCCAGCAGGATCAGCAGACCGAACGCCGCCAGGGCCTTGGGCACGCCGTTGTGGAAGCGCCAGCCGACCAACGCCCCCACGAGCGCCAGGACGACCACGGTGACCGCCATCTGCACCAGGTCGGCGAGCGTGCGGCCGGTGAGCAGCGCGCTGCGGGCCATGGGCAGTGACCGGAAGCGGTCGATGAGGCCCTTGCTCATGTCATCGGCGAGGGCCCCGGAAGTCGTCAGGATACCGAAGGCGATGGTCTGGGCGAAGATGCCGACCATCAGGAACTCGCGGTAGACGCCCGGAGACGTGGTCCCGCCGATGCTCATGGAGCCGCCGAACACGTAGGAGAACATCACCACGAACATGACCGGCTGGATCATCATGAAGGCGACGACTTCCGGGACCCGGGTCCATCGGATCACGGTGATCTTGGCGATGACCAGCGAGTCGCGGATGGCCTGGCTCGCGCCGCCCTTGGCACGCGGAGCCACCGGCACCTCTACGGGCAACGCTTCGACGGGAGCGATCACTTCGCACTCTCCTTGGTGGGTTGCTCCTCGGCATCGCCGTCCTGTCCGGGCTCCGCGGGGCGGCCGGTGAGTGAGAGGAACACGTCGTCCAGGGTCGGGCGGCGCAGCCCGATGTCGTCGATCGCGATGTTCAGTCCGTCGAGGTTGCGGATGACGTCGGCGAGCACCTGGGCGCCTCCCGTGACCGGCACGGTGAGCTTGCGCGTGTGGTTGTCGACCGTGACCTCGCCGTGGCCGTGGGTCGCCAGTATCGCGCTGGCGCCGATGATGTCGTTCCGCCGGTGCACGACCAGCTCGACCCGGTCGTGGCCGATCTGCGCCTTCAGCTGGTCGGACGTGCCGCGGGCGATCACCTTGCCGCGGTCGATGACGCAGATGTCGTGCGCGAGGCGGTCGACCTCCTCCAGGTACTGAGTGGTCAGCAGCAGCGTGGTACCGGCACGGACGAGCTCTTGGATGACGTCCCACAGCGCCTGGCGGTTGCGCGGGTCCAGGCCCGTGGTCGGTTCGTCCATGACCATCACCGGCGGCTGGACGATCAGCGCCGCGGCGAGGTCGAGCCGGCGGCGCATGCCGCCGGAGTACGTCTTGACCGGACGGTCGGCGGCGTCGGTGAGGTCGAACTGCTCCAGTAGCTGGTTGGCGCGCGCCTTCGCGGCGCGCCCGTTGAGCTGGTAGAGCTGGCCGACCAGCCGCAGATTCTCACGGCCGGTCAGGTAGTGGTCGACCGCAGCGAATTGCCCCGAGAGGCCGATGTTGCGGCGTACCTCGTTCGGGTCCTTGACCACGTCGATGCCGGCCACCTTGATGATTCCGGCGTCGGGCTTGAGCAGGGTGGTCAGCATTCGCACGGTCGTGGTCTTGCCGGCGCCGTTCGGGCCAAGTAGACCGAGAACGGTACCTGCGGGGACGTCGAGGTCGACGCCGTCCACGGCCGGAACGTTCCCGAAATGCTTCACCAGACCTTCGGCGTAGATGGCCCCTGACAAAGAGCTCTCCCAAGGTTTGAGTGGCTGGGCCCCTCACGGCCGTGTTCGGCAACGGTTAGGCCTGGGCCAGTGGTTGTGCAGCGCGACCAAAGTATGAAACGCGATATATCGCGTCAAGTCGCGAGTCGTGTTCTCGGTCGGAAGAGCGGGTGGTTTCGGCCACCGGCAGGGCCTGTCCGGAGCGCGAGGGTCGGAGCGGTAGGTGAATTCAGCCGCTTCCGGATGGATCCGTCCCGGCTTCGGACGGATCTCGGGGTGAGGCCCGCAAGGGCCGGTGCCGAGGGGAGCGCGAGATGCCGGGGTGGTACCAAGGGCGGCCGCGTCGATCCGGACGCGCATCGATATCAGCGGCCCGTCGGCCCGTCGGCCTGACCGGCCTTTGAATGGCCGGAAGTTGACGGGCAGCAGCCCGACGTCGCCGGAACCGTCGTTGCACTGACCCTGGTGCAGGCCCGCGCGCGGGGCATCCTGCCCCGCTGGCCGGAGGCGACCCGGGAGAACGCCGAGCCGCCCGGGCCCGACGGCGGCGACTCCGTACGCGCCGCCGCGACACCACCGACGTCGCAGCCGTCGCCCCGCTGAAGCGGTGCCGCCGCAGTTCCTGCGGGGGCGGCGCGCGGAGTGCTCCGACCCGGCCGGGGACGGGCCCTCCGCGCGCCGCCCCGATGGTGGTGGGAGCAACCGGATCAATTTGCCCCTACAGCACGGGGAGGGCTGGGTGGCCTGCCGCTTGTCCGGACCCCCGCCATTCTGGGACCAGCTGTTTTGGCCGCTGGTGGTCGCCCGGCCACATCGGCCGGTCCTGGGCAGGGCCGTCGGTGTGCCGGGGCCCCGCCGGATCGCGGTCGCGTCCTACTGTTTCGCCGCCGGCCTGCTGTTCCGGGTGACCGTCGAAGCGGCGACCGCGGCCGGCGGGCTCGGTGGTGCTGATGCAGCCGTTGTGGCCGGTCCTGCGGAACCAAGGGCGCAGGCCACAGCAGCGCGGTCGGGCGCCCGCCGGTCGCGGGCAGGGCGGGTACGGGTTCACCGGGATGCGGGGCGTGAGTGCGTCGGGGCGTCGGTGCGTTGGGAGCTGATGGTGTGCGCGGCCTCGTCGGGGTGGGGAGGCAGGAGGTCGCTGTGATGCTGGTGGAGGAGGCGTTCGTGCTCCGGGCTGAAGTGCGTGCGCCAGACGCCGGCCGGGAGTTGGTCGCTCTTGGGGTTGGGCAGGGTGGCGAGGGCTGCGGCCGGGTCCGGGTGGCGGGCGGCGGCCAGGAGCCGGTGCAGGGCGCGGTCGCGGGCTTCGGCGGTGCCGCCGTGGGCGGGGCCGGCGAGTTCTTCGTGGGTGAGCACGCAGACGGCGGGGTGGCGCAGCAGCCACTGGCAGCGGCGGGCTTCGCGCATGCCGGGGAAGCCGGGGTCGGTCAGGGCGAGGGTGAGCTTGGCGTCCATGGTGGGCAGGGCGCCGAGGATGTCGCGGTAGACGAGGTGTTCGGGCATGGTGCCGACGTGCCCGGCGGGCTGGGAGAGCAGGTGGATCTGCTCGATGACGCGGTCGCGTACGTCGCGGTGGTGGTAGACGATCGGCGGTCGTGCGGCGGTGTGCCAGGCGCGCAGGAAGCCGGCGTCGGCTCGTTCCAGGTCCAGGCTGTTGACGTACCAGCAGCCGCGGCCCGGCAGGAGTCGGGGCAGGTCGGTGTCGGGGACGCGGGTCAGACGGTCTTCGAGGACGGGGTCGACGGGTGAGGCGGCGGTGACGGGCTGGCCCAGGCGTGTCCACCACACCCGCCACAGGGCAGTGACTGCCTGCTGGAAGGCGGCTTCCAGCTCTTCCCGGTTGTCGCGCTGCCCGTGCAGCAGCAGGCGTCCGGCTTCGTCCTGGCCGTAAGCGGCGCGGAGCAGGGGGGCGACCTCACCGGGGCCGGGCCTTTCACCGCTGTCGGGTTGGATGCCGCTCATCGTGCCGTAGGGGGTGTAGCCGAGTGCGGTGGTGGTGCCGGCCAGCAGTGGTGTGCCGCTGCCGCGCAGCGAGACGACGATCAGCTGGGGCACGGGCATGGGAGGTCTCCCGGAGAAGAGGAGGCGACGGGGTGGTGAAGGGTCAGCGGGCCGGCGAGACGGCCGGGGCGAGGAGGAGGTCCTCGTAGGTGTGGTGGCGGCGGGTGGTGACGCGTTCGTGCAGGAGGGCCGCCGCGCGCGCGTGTTCGCCGGTGTCGACGAGGGCGCGGGCCAGCGTGTCCTGGACGATCTCGCGTTCCACCCGTACGCCGCCGATGCGGTCGATCTGCCCGCCCAGGCGGGTCAGGAGATCGACGGCGGCCCGGGGGCGGCCCGCGGTCACGTGGGCGAGGGCCTGGACCACCGGTGCGAGGACTTCGCTGTAGTCGGGGCGCGTGTCACCGGCCGCCCGGCGGGCCAGGGCCTCAAGGTCGCCGGTGGCCGACTCGACGGCCAGAGCCAGGGCCAGGTTGAAGGTGTGGAAGACCTCCGCCATCCCGCCCGGCCCGGTCAGCAGTCCGCGCACGTGGTCGAGGTCGCAGCGGCCGGCGGGTTCCTGCCCGGCCAGCAGCAGACGCCAGTTCGTCGCCGACCGCATCCCCACGTCCGCCCGGCCCAGGACCTCGTCGGCCCGGCGGCGCGCGTCCGCGAAGTCCCCGCAGGCCAGGGACTGCAGGGCGGCGTGCCAGTTCAGGTGCTTGAACTGCGCTGCCTGTGGATCCCCGGCCAGCCACCGGTCGAGGAACCTGGTGGAGCCGGGGCCGGCTCCCAGTTCGTGCTCGGCGTGCGCGCGGGCGTGCGCGGCGAGTCCGGCGCGCGGAAACCGGGCCAGGGTGTGCCCGGCCAGTTCGAGGGCCTCCTCGGCGCGGCCCTGCTCGGCCCGCGTCCAGGCCAGCCTGCCCGTCCACGGCCAGCTGTCCGCACCGGCCAGGGCGTACTGCCGCTCGACCAGGGCGTCACCGTGCGCGCGGTAGTCGACGTCCCCGCAGGCGTGGAAGGCGTCCAGCATCAGCGAGGCCACCTCGTCCCCGGGCCACCGTGCGAAGTGCGTCACCAGGTGATCGGCCGTGAGCCGGAACTGTCGGTGGGTGTAAAGGAAGATCCCGTACACCAGGCTCGCCGACCGCGCATCGGCCTCCTGCGCGTCCCGGTGGGCGACCACCAACTCCTCCCGCAGCACCTCATCGCTCAGGCCCCCGCCGGTCGCCAGCATCAGGAGGGCCCGCGCCACGCCCAGCCGCGGACACTCGCCGACCCATTCCCGCAACAACGGCACCGCGCGCCCGCTCAGGGCAGCCAACTCCCGTACAGCGGCGTCCTCCAGCGACACATCCGTCCCCCCGACACCGGCCACGAGCCCACCCGTCCCGCACAACGTCGGTCCCACCGGATCAGACGCTGGACATGAAGACGGCCGTGCAGACGATCCCGCTGCTCCCGCAGTGGTTGCGGGGCAGGTCCAGTGGCAGACCGAGGTGGTTGCCGCTTGCCGTCCCGCTGTCGGAGACGGTGGTCCCGGTGGCCTGCGCGGCGCCGTGGTTCGTGCAGGAGTTGCCGAACACGGCGTTGCCCACTCCGACGATGTTGGCCTGGGCCGCGCCGGCCGGGACCACTGCCGCCCCCACGGCCGTACCCAGCACCGCCATCCGCCTGCCCACGGTGCGTGCACTGCTGCCCGCGGCCTGGCGCTCCTCACCCGTCAGCATGTTCATCGTTCCTTCCTCGCACGGGCCCCGTCGAAAGCCGGTGCCTGCACAGACCCTGCCCCGGGCAACTACTCGGAGCCACGGCCTGGTCAACGACGGAAGCGCGCTCCGGATACGCGCCATCGAGGCGGCACAGACGGCTCAGGGCCGGTCCTTGCTGCGGCTGCGCCGGTAGCGGATCTCCCGGACCGGTTTGAGGACGCCGTCCACCAACAGGAAGCGATCGCAGCAGCCCCTCCAGCCGGGGCACCAGGTCATCCGCAGTCCCGCACTGTCGGCCGCCGCGACCCGGCCGCCGGCGAAATCCGGGCGACCGTGACCGGGCACGTGCGTGAGCGGATCGACGATGCGGTCGGCGAGCCTCAGCCGTTCGCGCATGACGGCCGAAGGCGCTCGGTGACCCTGTCGACAGGGTCACCGAGCGCCTTCGGCAGCGGCGGACGGGGTTCGGCCGTCACCGTTGTGCGGTGTCAGCGGCGGAGCGGGCCCTCGCAGGAGTAGTCCGCGGTGCCGGCCTGGCCCGAGGGCCAGACGTCGACCTTGCCGAACCAGCAGTTCATGTCGGCCATGTTGTTGTTGGCGGCGCCGCCCCGGTCGAGGAGGAAGTGGTCGACGGTGGTGGCCATGTCCTTGCGGTTCTGGCCGGGGTTGTTGGAGTTGGTGAGGTTGGCGGTGATGCGTCCGGTGCAGGTGAAGCGCATCTTGTTGTTCCAGTCGCCGTTGTCCTTGCAGTCGGGGGTGTTCTGCGTGGCGGAGGCGAAGGCGTTGCGGATCTCGGATGCCCAGGCGTAGTTCAGTTGGCCGTTGGGCGTGTAGTCGGTGGAGGGGACGTAGAGGTCGTCCGCGTGCGGGATCTCGGCGTCCAGGTAGGCGGTGTACTCCTGCTGGAGGCCGGCGTCGCGGCCCAGGCGGTCGCGCCAGGCGTCGTAGCCGTTGCGGTCGTCGGCGCGCAGCAGGCGGTACATCTCGGCGAGCTGTTCGGGGTGCTTCTCGCCGAGCAGGTTGAAGAAGGTCGCGGAGTAGGGGTAGGCGCGGAAGCCCAGTCCGTCCCAGGTGGCGTGCAGGATCTGGTCGACGGTCAGGCGGGGGGTGCGGGCCTCGTCGTCCCAACCGATCTGGCGGACCATGTACTTGCGGGCCTTGACGCCGCTGTCACGGGTGGCGCCGGCGAAGTACTCGGCGGTGCCCTCGTTCATGGCGAAGGTGGCGTCGCTGGGCCAGCGGGTGGTGTAGCCCTCGCCGGGGATCGCCCAGCGGGCGTTGAGGTAGTGGGTGTACTCGTGCCGGAACAGCTCCTCCAGGCTGAAGTACGACTCCTGGGTGGTGCGTTGGTAGGTGTAGAAGGTGGAGTTCTCCTCGATGAACATCCCGCCGTTCTGGACGTCCCCGATGCCGAACAGCACACGCTGGAGGGCCTGGTAGTTGCTCTTGGTGTCGTACAGCTGGACGGTCAGAGCCGGGTGGTTGTCGTCGGCCAGCGGCCGGTCGGTGCCCAGGGTCCGGAAGAACTGGGCCTTGACCTGCTTGGTGGCGTAGTAGAGCTGGTCGGCGGTGGCCTTGTCGAGCGCGGTGCGCACGATCAGGGTGTCGTTGTCGTAGCTGTAGGTGTGGGGGAAGACCTCGCGTTGCAGGTCGGCGCGGCAGACCCCGTACTGGCCGCAGAGCCCGAGGTCGTTGACCGGGCCGACCAGGTTGGCCCAGGGCACGCTCATCCGGCCGAAGGTCGCGGTGGCGAGCTCCAGTTGAGAGCCGATCCGCTGCTTCAGCTCGGACTTGACGGCGTCGATCCGGGCGAAGCGTCCGTACTCCAGCATGGCGTCGCCGGCGGCCCACTCGCTGTTCGTGCCCTTGAGGTGGGTGTAGCCGGCGTAGGCGCGGAACGCCTCGCGGTAGTCGGCGTCGGCGGCGACGGCGGCCCGGAACAGGCCCTCGGGGTCCTCGCCGACGTTCTCGATGCCCTGGAAGTTGATCTGGAGAGCGCCCTGGACGGCCCAGTTCCAGCCGCGGTCGCCGACCACGGGCGAGCCGGGGGCGAACGTCCGCATGACCTGCTTCACCAGGGGCAGCCGGGCCAGCCGGAGCTTGGGGGCGCTGCTGGTCTGCAGCAGCTCGCCCATGGTGTCGCCATTGGTGCTGGTGGGGTCGAACACCCGGGGGTTGGCGGCGTAGTCGCGGATGGCGCGGTCGATGGCGGCGACGGTGGTGTCGTCGCCGAGGTCGATCTCGGCGTGGTAGAAGTCGAAGAAGACGGCGATGTGCAGGTAGTACCAGAGTTCCTGCTGGTTCAGGTTGTTGGCGCTGTCGAAGGACGGCGCGAGAGAGCTCACCTTGGCGGCGACGGCCCGCACGTGGTCGGGCGTCATCACCTTCGCGGTCCGCGGGTCCCAGTTGACCAGTAGCGGGCGCAGACAGTCCTGGTAGGTGTGGCCGCGGTCGGTGAGGAAGTCGACCAGCGCGGCGGGGGAGAGCGAGGTGAACGCCTCCGGGGTGCAGGCGGCGCTCTTCGCGACGCCGGCCGCCGGGAGCGACTCGGGGGTGTCGGCCGGGTCGCCGGACTGCAGGCCGGTGGTCGGCTGGCGCGCGGCGGTGCCGGGCCAGCCCTGCGGGACGGCCGAGGTGCCGCCACCCGGGGCGCCCTGATGGGCGACGTGGTCGCCGGCCTGCTGCGGGGCGGGCGCGGGGCGGTCCGCCGCCGAGGCGGCAGGCGCGGGCGAGGCGGAGGCCTGGACGCTGTGCAGCAGCGGGACCGCGAGGGCGGCGGCGAGCGCGGCCGAGAGCAGGGTGTTGCGCACGGTGACTGATGAACGCACCGGGGTCTCCTCGTTGGTGTGGGGGTGGTCAGGTGGTGCTGTGCGGGGCGCACCGGGGGAGGAGCGAGGCGGCGAATGCCGCCGGAACCGGTGCGGGAACGTGAGGGAACGGGCAGCCCGGTTACGGGTGACCGCGCCGGCGGTACGGAGCTCGAAGCCCGTACGGAGGTGCGGCGGAAGCGGTGGAGCGGCGCCTTCGTACGGGCGTCGGGGCTCCGGCCAGGCCCTCTCTTCCGGATCCTGTCGGATCGGCGCGCGGCTCCCCGGCCCTTGGGGTCGGAAGAAGCCCGGATGCCGCGCCCGGCTCGGAGTGTCGGCGAACTGTCCTCGTACTGGGGGTACTTGGACGGTTTGCCGGCGCTTCCGTGGGGGCGCCTCCCGGCCCGTCGGGGCGGGGGGGGATGGCGATCCGGCATTGCGCGGACGGCAGGACCCGAAAGACAGGGCCTAGCGCCTGTCTTCAAACCCGCGTCGCGGCCCCGCGGCGTCTGGTGCGTGCTCTCGGCGTGCCGGGTGGAAGGCCTCGTACTGGGTGTACTTGGTCTTTCGCCCGGTGCGGCGAGAGTGCGTGCCAGGGGGCGTGGGGCAGGCGGGGGCTTGAAGACAGGCCTAGGTGCCCGGCGGGCGCGTGCGGGTGTGGTCCGTCGTCGGGACGGGCGTGACTCGGCGCGTGGCGCGAGGAATTGACACCGATTCTCCTGTGGGGGAGGTGGGGCGGAGTCGATGGCCGAAAGGGGCCGCGGCCTCCAGGTGGGGGGAGGCCGGCTGGTGCAGGGCATGAAATGTAACATGGCAATGTGAAATTGCACTAGCGTTTACCTACCCATGGGGGAGGTTCGACGGCCGGGCAGAACGGCCGATCGACCGGTGCCCCACCGGTCCGCGGCCGGCAGCCGCACGGTGTCGACCGGAGCGGTGGGAAGTGATGGGAAGTGGGGGCGGGCCCGATCGGGCAGGGGTGCGGACCGGGCGCTCGACGGGAGTGCCCGACCGAGGGTGTCGTCATGTCAGCAGGCTCTGCCGGCCCGACTGTCGGGCTCCGTGTTCTTCGCCCGTGCGGCGGCGGTGATGTGACAGACGAATCTGTTGCGGAGATTCGGGGGCCTGTCCGACACGCTGCGCATTGACGTGGTTTCTGTTGGACCGGGCAGCGGGACTGTCATCGAATGGCGCGTTGCCGAGGTGGAGAGCGGCAGTTGGCATGGTGCGAGCCGGAGTGAAGTTTCCGTCGGCGGCCCGTGGTGGTATGTACACCCGGCGCGCTTGATCGCGGGCGTCGATCGCGCGTTGGGGGTGGAAGTGGAAGACCTGTCGCACAGGTCGGGCAGTGCGGTGAGTGCCGTGTCTGTGTCGCAGTACGCCGTCCCGGCCGCGCTCGTGCCGCCCAACCGGTTCGACCGGCGCACGCCCCTGCAGCAGGTTTGGTTCTGGGAACCCGACGAGTGGGAGCGCTTCACCTGCGAGTGGGTGCGTATGCGGGCGCCGGAGGAGGGCTACCTGGGCACCGAGATCATCGGCGGCAGCAATGACCGGGGCGCCGACGTGGTGGCGTTCTTCACCGAGCGGAGGCTCAACGGGGAGTGGCACTGCTTCCAGTGCAAGCTCTACCAGGACGAGTTGGAGGTCGCCGACGCGCTGCCGGAGATGGTCAAACCCTTCGTCGCGGCGGTGGAGACCACCAGGACGCTGCCGACGCGCTACACCTTCGTCGCTCCCAGGATCCACCCGCGGCTCAAGGACCTGGTGCTGACGCCGGACGAGCTCAAGTTCCGCTTCCTGGAGTACCTGCGGGGCCGAACCCAGACGGTGGCGAAGCTGCCCGCACAGCTCCTCGGCGACGTCGTCAAGCTCGCCGAGGCCACCGAGTTCTCCATGTTCTGGACGATCAACCTGGACGAGATGCTGGAGGTCTACAGCAAGTCCCCACTGTTCGCCGCCCGCTTCAACTACCCGCCCTCCGGCGCACCCGCGAAACTCCCCGTGCCGTCCGAGCCCGCCGCCGGTGAGGCCCGGTTCCTGGCGCAGCTGGTCGACGTGTACCAGGAGCGGTACGGGCGGCAGATCGTGACGGTGGACGACGCCTTCACCCACGCCAGGTCGAGAGACCACCTGCGGCGCCAGCGCGAGGCGTTCTACGCGGCGGAGGAGCTGCGCCTGTACGCCCGGGACAGCGTCCCGGGCGACGCCTACGCGGAACTGCAGGACGACGTGCTCGTCAACCTGGTGGAAGTGGCGGACGACGACCACGAGTCGGGCTGGCACCGGCTGCGGGCGGTCGTCACCCAGGCCGGGAACCTGCAGGTGTCGGGATCGGCCATCGCGTCGTACTTCCGGCAGGTCCAGCGCAAGGGCATGTGCCACCAGTTCGCCAATGACGACAAGTTGACCTGGTGCGACGGAGGAGAGCGGTGAACGCCCTCAACGGCCCGGTGGAGGTGGGCATGCGGGCCCTGGCTCTGCTCGCGGAGGCCCACCCGGAGGCGCTCGACCTCGCCGCGCTCGTCGTGCTCGACCACGCCGTCCTGCACAGTGGGCGGTTCGGCGGGCCGCCCAGTCTGCTGCCCGAACTACCCGCCCAGCCGGGCGAACTCGGCCGTAAACGCGAACTCCTCCATGAGGGCCTGGCCGTCCTGATAAGGGCCGGCCTCGCGTCGATCGATGCCACGGCCGAAGGTCTGGTCTACCGGGCGACCGCCCGCGGCTCCAGCTTCCTGGGGATCTTCGAAGCGCCCTACGTCGGCCGGTTGTGCGACCGGGCGATCTGGGCGGTGGAACGGCTCGCCCCGCACGCCGACCCGCTGGCGTCCACGCGGGCCATCACACAGACCTGGCGCGAGCAGTTCGCCGCGAGCGCGCACCACCCGGGGGACGGACATGAATAAGCTCACGCTGACCCACCTCACCTACGCCGGGTCCGGCGTCCCCGACGCGCAGCTCGAATTCGCCCCGACCTTCACCCTGGTCTGCGGCGACTCCAACACCGGCAAGTCCTTCATCGTCGACTCCATCGACTACATGCTCGGCGGCCACATCACGCCCGCCATTTTGCACGCGGAGGGCTACAGCCAGATCCTGCTCGGGCTGCTCCTGCCGGACGGCAGCCCGCTCACCCTCGTACGGGCGCCGAGCAGCAACAACGTGCACGTCCACGAAGCCGACCTGCGGACCCTCGTCCACGCTTCCCCCGACGAGGTGCTGTCCGCGCGGCGGACGAAGAACCGGCGCGACGTCTCCCACTACCTGCTCGACCGGCTCGGCCTGGCGGACGCGTACATCCGCACCAACGAGGCAGGGAACACCGAGCACCTCAGGCTTGCGGACCTCACCCACCTGGCGATCGTCACCGACGAGCGGATGGTCGACCAGACGCCACCCTCGCAGCGGGTCCGGGGCAACGCCGTGAAGACCGCCGCCAGGTCCGTCATGAAGCTCGTCCTCACCGGCGAGGACGAGCCGCCGGCGAGCAAGGTGCCCAACGCCGCCCAACGCCGCATCCAGAGGAGCAAGATCGCTCTGCTCGACCAGCTGGTGATCGACCTGTCGGCCAAGCAGACCACCGAGGAGAACGTGGACCAGCTGCGGGCACGCCAGGCCCGACTCGCGTCCACCCTGGAGACGGTTACAGCCTCACTGCGCGAGGCGACGGAGCGGCAGAGCCTGATCGCGGTCGAGCGGACGAAGCACACCGAGGCCGAGGAAGCACTGGCGGTACGCCTGGGCGAAGTACGCGACCTGCTGGGGCGTTTCGACATCCTTCGGCAGCAGTACGAGTCGGACCTCGCCCGCCTGGAGATGGTCGGCGAGGCCGGCAACCTGCTCGGTTACTTCCGGACCGGCCGCTGCGTTTTCTGCGGGGCGGAGCCTGAGCACCAGGAACCCGCGCACGACGATCACGAGACCACCCATCTGCACGAGGCCGTCACTGCGGAGGGTGCCAAGACCGGGGCCCTGCTGGCCGACCTCCGGCTCACCATCGCCGACCTGGGGGAACAGGAACAAGAGCTCCTCCGGGGACAGGAGCGGATGCGTGCCCGGGGAGCCGAACTCGACCGCACGATCCGGGCGATCGAGGAGCAACTCCTGCCGGCGAAGGGCGAACTCGACCGGATCCTGGCGGAACGCTCGGAGATCGAGCGCAATCTCGAAGTGCTGGCGCGCATCGGTGAACTCGACGAACACCGTGCCGAACTGGTCGCCGCCGGAGCGGTGCCCGCCAAACGCGCCGACTCGCTCATCCCCGGCCGGACGGTGCGGATGTTCGACTCCGTGCTCCAGCGGATCCTCGAACGCTGGAACGTACCGGGCACCGAGCACGCCGGTTACGACCCCTACGGCGGTGACGTCCGCGCGGGCGGCCAGGCCCGCGCCGACCACGGCCGGGGCATGCAGGCACTGCTGCGGTCCGCGTTCTCCGCGGCGCTGGCCGAGTACTGCATCGACTTCAGGCTCCCGCACCTGGGGTTCCTTGTGCTGGACTCACCCCTGGTGACCTACGGGCAGCTTCGCGGTGAGGAGGAGGCAGACCTGGCCCCGGAGGTCAACGACAGCTTTTATCGGCACTTCCTCCACTCGCCGGGGCAGACGATCATCGTGGAGAACACGCCGCCGCCACCCGACGTCGTCGAGCAGGCCCACGTGGTGATGTTCCGTAGGACGGGGAACGGCCGTCATGGCTTCTTCCCCGAGAGACCGGGACTCACCTGAGCCCGCATACCGTAGACAGCCTGGGCTCTGCCCAGGGCTGTGGCCGACTGCTCCTTTGGCGGCCGGGCAGGGCCGCGAGAAAGGGCTTCTCCGGCTTCTGCATGGGGAGCTCGGGCGAGGAGTTGCGCGATCCCTCCCCTTCGGGGGTGTGCCACGGACTAGGCTGACCAGCGATGATCTCGGCATCGCGGTGCCGCACGTGTGCGAAAGGGTTGAGTGGGACATGCCGGGGATGCCCGAGCGGATCGGCCGTTACACGGTGGCGCGAAAGCTGGGCTCCGGAGGGATGGGAGAGGTCTTCCTGGCCTATTCGCCGGCCGGAGACCCTGTCGCGGTGAAACTGATCCGGGCCGATCGGCTGGACCCGGTGACACGGGCGCGTTTCGAGAAGGAAGCGCGGGCCGCTCGGAAAGTGGTCGGCACCAACCGGGTCGCGCGTTTCCTGGACGCGGATCCGTACGCCGATCGGCCCTGGATGGCGATGGAGTACGTGGCAGGTCGCACCCTCCTCGACGCCGTGGATGGTGGAGGGCCCCTGCCGGCGGTGCACACGGTGAGCCTTGCTGCACTGCTGGCCGAAGGGCTCGGGGTGGTCCATGGGGCCGGGCTGCTGCACCGGGATCTCAAGCCGCAGAACGTCATTCTGGGCGCCTACGGACCGGTGATCATCGATTTCGGCCTGGCAGCGTTCGCGGATGCCAGGGAGGAGTCCCTTTCCCACAGCGGAATGATCATTGGGACGGTGCGCTGCATGCCGCCCGAGCAGGCGGCCGGGAATCCCCACGTGACCGAGGCAGCGGACGTCTATGCGCTGGGCACCGTGCTGCTGTACGCGGCGGCGGGACACTACCCCTATGACGGAACGCGCTGGGAGGCGATCGTCGCCCAGGTCTCCAATCCGGCGCAGTTCCCTGACTTGAGCGGTGTTCCTGAGCCGCTGCTCCCACTGCTGGCCTCGATGCTCGCACAGGAGCCGGAGGACCGGCCCACGGTCGAGCAGGTGGCCGAGGCATGTACGGGGCTGATGACGGTACTCGGTGTCACCCCTGTCTCCGCGAGGCAGGCGCTGATCGCGCGGACGGGCGCGAGTGGGCCGGGAACCTCGGCGGCGGACCCGTTCACCGCTGATGTCGAGGACCGGCTGAGGGCATACGTCGAAGCAGGTCTGCCGTCCGCGACCCTGGACGGCCCGCCCGCTGCCGTCGGCGAGGGCTCCGCCGCGGAGCCGACCGAGCCGCCTGGAGCCGCCGAAGCCGATGCGGTGACGCCCCGCCCGTCCCGTCCCAGAGCGCCGGCCTCGCAGCGCATCGCGGAGGAACTGCGCTTGGCGTACGCGTTGCAGTCGGCCCTGTGAGAGGCAGCCGGTAGCTGCTGTCGATGCCGGGGGTGAGCCTGGTTGGATGCCTGTGGGCAGGTCCGGAAAAGGACACGCCCACGATGTGGTCAGAGTGTGGCGGTTATGGCGAGAACGAAGGAACAGGGGAACGACGTGGTGGTCGACACGGGTACCGGTGACGGATCGGAGACCGGTGCGGAGTCGACCGACTGGAGCGCCTGGGAGCCGGAGCGCATGTCGGACAAGCCGTCCTTCCCCAGGACGACCGGGCCGAACTTCCCGCCCGGTGCGCAGGTGCTGGTGCGCGACGAGCAGTGGTTGGTGCGAAAGGTCACCCCGACCGAGCACGACGGCTGGATGGTCGAGGTCACCGGAATCTCCTCGTTCGTCCGGGACACCGACGCGACCTTCTACAGCCGACTGGACACGATCCAGGTTCTCGACCCGCGCGAGGCACGGCTGGTGGCCGACGACTCGCCCAACCACCGCCGGGCCCGGCTGTATCTGGAGGCGGTGGTCCGCAAGTCTTCCCTTCCGCAGACCGAGCACGGCCTCGGGCTGGCGGACAACTTCCTGATGGACGCGCAGACCCATCAGCTGCGGCCGGCCGAACTCGCCCTGTCGATGGTCAACCCGCAGCCCCGCCTGCTGATCGCGGACGTGGTCGGACTGGGCAAGACCCTGGAGATCGGGATCCTGCTGGCGGAGCTGATCAGGCGCGGGCGCGGCGAGCGGATCCTGGTGGTCACCCCGCAGCACGTGCTGGAGCAGTTCCAGCGCGAACTGTGGACGCGTTTCGCGATTCCGCTGGTGCGGCTGGACTCCACCGGCATCCAGCGGATCCAGCAGGAGATTCCCTCGGGGCGGAACCCGTTCGCCTACTTCAAGCGGGTGATCGTCTCGATGGACACCCTCAAGCGCGAGGGCCAGTACGCCCATCACCTGGAGAAGACCGAGTGGGACGCGGTGGTGATCGACGAGTCGCACCGCCTGGTCAACCGCGGCACCGACACCAACACCCTGGCCAGATTGCTCGCACGGAAGACCGACGCGCTCGTCCTCGCCTCGGCGACCCCGCACAACGGTGACACCCGTTCCTTCGCCGAGCTGATCCGTCTGCTCGACCCGGCGGCGATCGCCGACCCCGGCAAGTACGAGGTGTCCGACCTGGAGCACCTCTACATCCGCCGCACCAAGGCCACGCCCGAGGTCCGCGACTCCTTGCGCGGCGCGTGGGCCGACCGCGGTCCTTCGGTACCCGTGGCGGCCCCCGCGAGCGAGGCCGAACTCGCCGTCTTCGAGGAACTCGCCGACCGCTGGATCCCCCGTGACGAGTCGGTCGCCTCGGTGGCCTGGAACCAACTGGACGCCTACAACCTCCTCAAGTCGTTCCTCTCCTCCCACCACGCGCTGCTGCAGACCGTCGCGACCCGCAAGAAGACCCTGACCGACCGTAAGGACCCCCAGCAGAACGGGGACGGCGGCCCGGCTCGCGTGCAGCGACGCCAGCGCACCGACGAGCAGGCCGCGGCCGAACTCGCCGCCCTCACCGACCTCGAACGTCTGGCCCGCCGGATCGGCGACGACGATTCGGCGAAGCTCAAGGCCCTGGTGGCCGAGCTGCGCGAGCTCGGCGTGGGTCCCGGTTCGGACGTGCGCGTCGTGGTTTTCTCCGAGCGCATCCCCACCCTGAAGTGGCTCGCGCAAGCCGTTCCGGCGGAGCTCGGTTTCACCAAGGGCCCGGACGTCGACGACCGGAAGCCCTGGCTCGCCTACGGCCACGGCGACGGCTCCACCGGCGCGGTCCAGGTCATGCACGGCGAAGCCAACACCGACCAGGAACAGATCAGACTGGTGGAGAAGTTCGGGTTGCGCGACGACCCGGTCCGGCTGCTGTTCACCGGTGACGTCGCCTCCGAAGGCGTCAACCTGCATCAGCAGTGCTACCTGCTGGTGCACTACGACCTCCCCTGGTCGCTGATCCGCATCGAGCAGCGCAACGGCCGCATCGACCGCTACGGTCAGGCCCGCTCCCCGCAGTTCCGCGCCATGATCCTGACCAGCGACCTGCCCTGGCGTACCGATGCCGTCACCGGCGAGGCGCGCACCCTGGACGACCGCCTGGTCGGCGAGAAGCTCCTCGCCCGTGAGGAACAGGCGCACAAGATCGAAGGATCGGCCGAGGCCGTCACCGGGATCTACCGGGCACAGGAGGAAGAGACCCGGCTGACCAAGGACCTGATCGCGGGCCGCACCGTCGAGGAGTCGATCAAGGCGTCCCGGCAGAGCGGCGGCGGCATGCTGGCCGGGCTGCTGGCCCAGGTCGGCGCCACCCCTGTCCGGCGCGAGGTCTCCCGGGCCCGGGTGCCGAACCTGTTTCCCGGCACCGCCGAGTACTTCGAAGCAGGACTGCGGCAGATCTGCCGCACCAACCCCGAGGACGAGCTGACACTGCGCCGCGACCCCGACGGCACCATCGCCTTCGAACCGCCGCGCGACCTCGCCTACCGCTTCCGCGCCCTGCCCAAGTCCTACCTGGACGAGCAGCAGGTCCTGCCCGGCAAGAAGGGCTCCGGACGCCTTCGGGTGACGTTCTCCAAGGACCTGGCCGGCCGACGGCTCCAGGTCGCCCGCGACTCCTCGGACACCCTGTGGCCGAACGTGTCCTACCTGACGGACATCCACCCCGTCATCGACTGGCTCACCGACAAGGTCCTGGTCGAGATCGGCCGCCACGAGGCGCCCGTGCTCTCCGCCGACGTGCCCGGCCCCACGTTTCTCGTCCAGGGCATCTACTCCAATGCCAAGGGCCGTCCCACGGTGGTCGAGTGGATGGCCGTCCACGGCCTGCCTGGCGAGCCGGTGGTCGAGGCCATGGACAACGCGTTCCTCGACCGGGCCGGAGTCGGCCCGCACATGCCGGGCCGCGCCGCCCCACGCGACCTGCCCGGCCTGCAAGGCCTGGTACCGGCGGCGATCGACGCCGCGACCGCCCACCTGAAGGCCCGGGAGGACGACTACCGCCGACAGGTGGAAGCGACTCTGGAGCCCTACCGCAAGCGGCTGACCTACTGGAAGCAGGAAGCCCTGTCCATCGGGACCCGCCCGGACAAGGAACAGACCGCCCGAACCGCCGGCGACCTCTTCGGCCTGGTCAAGTCCCTGGAGACCTCCGGCGCCCCCATGCTGCGCCTGCTCGCCGTCCTGGAGAACTCGCACTGATGAGCACCGACTACGACTCCTTCAGCAACCGCGGTGAGTACTTCGCGGCGCACTACTTCGCCGAGCAGCTCGCCGCCGACCTGAAGAAGCAGTTGCTGGACACCTGGACGCTGCGCGAGGGCGACGAGCACGACCGGCGGACCACGGCGCGCGAACGGGTGCGGGGCCTGCGCACCCCGTACTTCGGTGAGGAGCTGCGCGGCTTCTTCGCCGAGGCCGCCCGGGCCGACGCCGAGGACGAGTACTCCCGCCGCGGCCACGGCAACCCGGAGTGGACGAAGCAGCTCGGCGAATGGCACCAGCAGGTACTGCACGCCCTCGGGTACGACGACGGTGGCCCGGCCGAACTGACCGTGCACCGCGCCGGCCGCGATCACACCGTGCAGGTCGCCTACCACGGCCACGGCATCGTGGCGGTGGACTGCGGGTGGGCCACCGACAACGACGCCGCCCTCGACCCCACCGGCTCCGGCCGCCTGCTTCACCCGCTGCGGGTCAGCGCCGCCGAGAACTACAATGACGGTGCCGCACTGGCTTCCTGGCTGTTCGCCGGCACCCTGGGAGGAGCGGACGGAACCCCACCGCGCTTCGTCCTGCTGCTCATCGGCGGCGTACTGGTGCTGGCCGACCGCAACAGCTGGGGCGAAGGCCGCTACCTCGCGGTCAACCTCGACGCCGCCCTGGAACGCAACGACCGCCGACAGGGCGGCGAACTCGCCACCATCGCCGCGCTGTTCGGGCAGGAGATGCTCCGCCCCGGCGACAACGGTTCCGAGCCCCTCCTCGACACTCTGCTCAAGGCCTCCAGCACCAACGCCGTCGGTGTCAGCGGTGAGCTGCGCAGCGGGCTGCAGCGCTCGGTCGAGATCATCGCCCAGGAAGTTCTGCACCGGCTCGCTGCGGAGGGTCTGGAGCCCGGCGACATCGACGACGGCAGGACCCCGTTCGCCAGGCGGCTCACCCGCGAGTCACTGCGCTACCTGTACCGGATACTGTTCCTGCTCTACGCCGAGGCCCGTCCCGAGCTGGGCATCCTGCCCGCCGACGACGGCAGCTACGAGGCCGGGTACTCGATGGCCCGGCTGCGCGAACTCGTCGCCCGGGACGAGCAGTTGGTCGATCCGGCCGCCCGTGACGGCTTCCACCTGCACCAGTCGCTGGACGTCCTGTTCAACAAGGTCAACCACGGCCATCGCGAGTACGGCAGTGAGCCGGACGACGAACTCCCCGGCGACGACGAGGACACCAGGAAGGCCAAGCAGAAGCGGCGCAGCGAGGACCGCGGCCTGCGCTTCGAGCCGCTGCGCAGCGAACTGTTCGAGCCGAAGTCCGTGAAGCTGATCGGCCTCTACACCTTCGACCCGCGCGCGGACGACGACAACCCGGCCTGGCTCGACCTGCGGCTGCGCAACGCCGCCCTGCACGAGGTGCTGCGGCTGCTGACCATGAAGGACGCGAGGAAGGGCGAGCGCGGCGGCTTCATCTCGTACCGCAACCTGGGCATCAACCAGCTCGGTGCGGTGTACGAGGGGCTGATGTCCTACACCGGCTTCATCGCCGAGGAGGAGCTGTACGAGGTCGCCAAGGGCGGTGATGCCAAGGACGGCTCCTGGATGATCCCGGCGAGTCGGCAGGGTGACTACCCCGACGAGGTGTTCGTCCAGTACGACGAGCGCGACGCCAAGAAGGGCCTGCGCGGGCGGAAGAAGTACGCGCGGGGCTCGTTCGTCTACCGCCTCGCGGGGCGGGACCGGCAGACCTCCGCCTCGTACTACACCCCCGAATCGTTGACCAAGGTCACCGTCGAGCTGACCCTCAAGCACCGGCTCGACCAGGAGAAGGACGCGGACGGGAACGTCGTCCGCACGCGGGCCTCCGAACTGCTCAAGTACCGGATCTGCGAGCCCGCGCTCGGCTCCGGGGCCTTCCTCAACGAGGCGATCAACCAGGTCGCCAAGGAGTACCTGCGCCGCAGGCAGGAGGAGCTCGGTACCACCATTCCGACCAGCCAGGCGCTCGCGGAGGAGCAGAAGGCCAAGGCGTACATTGCGCTGCACAACGCGTACGGTGTCGACCTCAACGCCACGGGTGTCGAGCTGGCCGAGGTGTCGCTGTGGCTCAACACCATGCACCCCGGCATGCGCGCGCCGTGGTTCGGCCTGCACCTGCGGCGGGGCAACTCGCTGATCGGCGGCCGCCGTGCGGTCTTCGACGGGGACGTGGTGGGCGGCAAGGAGAAGCTCTGGCTCAAGTCCAAGGGCGCGCTCGGGCCGACCCCGCTGCCGTTCCACGGCGGGGACGGTGAGCGGCAGGAACTGCCGGACGGCGCGGTGCACCAGTTCCTGCTGCCGGCCGTCGGCTGGGCCGCGGTCGCCAGCGAGAAGGAGGCGAAGGCGCTCGCCCCCGAGCAGGCACGGCGGCTCGCGGCCTGGAAGAAGGGCATCCTCAAGCCGCCCGCGGTGAAGGCTGCGCGGGGACAGAAGCTGTCCCAGCTGGCCCGGCTCCAGGCCGTGGCGCGTCGGGCCGAGTTCCTGTGGGAGCTGGTGGTGCGGCGGATGGAGATCTCCGAGAGCGAGATCTCCCGACGGGTGACGGTGTGGGGAGCCGAGGCGACACCCGGCGAGGACGCGGAGGAGTACGCGTTCCTGCGGCGGCCCGAGGGCGCGGTGTCGAAGGAGAAGGTCTACAAGGACCTGTTCGACTCGCCCGGCACCCCGTACTGGCGGCTCAAGACCATGATGGACGCCTGGTGCGCGCTGTGGTTCTGGCCGGTCGACCAGGCGGAACTGCTCGATGGCAGCGCGGCCGTGTACGTGGAGGAGACTGGCGGGGGAGTGAGTGCCGTCGAGTCGGTCCTCGCCGTCCTGCCGCAGGTCGGCGAGCCGGTGGTCGAGGCGGGCTGGGTGGTCGCTGAGCAGACCTCGCTGTTCGCCGCCGGGGCGGAGCAGGAGAGCCTGTTCGCGGGGCTTGCCGACAGTGCGCCCGTGTCGACGGGCGGTAGCTCGGCACCCGGTGTCCGACGCGGGCGGCGCCCGGCGCCGAGGCGGCGGAACACCATCGCGCTGGCCGACTTCGCCGACTGGCTGGACTTTGCGGAAGCCCTGCTCGGCACCTACGACGCGCCGACCGACTCGCTGATCGGCGACCTTCGGGACCTGGAGGACGTCTCGACCTTCGAGGACGGCCTGCCCGCGTTCATGGGCATGGACTCGGTCTGGAAGCTTGAGGAACGCTTTCCCTGGTTGGCCACGGTGCAGCGAATCGCCGAGGAACAAGGCTTTCTGCACTGGGAGTTGGACTTCGCGCTGGTCTTCGCTCAGGGCGGCGGCTTCGATCTTCAGGTGGGCAACCCGCCGTGGGTGCGGCCGCGCTGGGACGAGGCCGGGGTGCTGGCGGAGCACGAGCCTTGGTTCAAGCTGACGGAGAAGGCGTCGACGGCGGAGAAGCAGCGGCGCAAGGACGACCTGCTCAGGACCCCGGCGGCGCGGAGCTGGGTGCTGGACGAACTGATTTCGCTCAGCGCGCAGGTGGCGCTTTTCGGCTCGGAGCAGTTCTACCCGCTGCTGACGGGCACACAGCCGGACCTGTACCGGGCGTTCATGCACCAGGTGTGGGCGCACTCCTCGGTGGCGGGTACGGCAGGGATGGTGCACCCGGACACGCACTTCACCGGAGAGAAGGAAGGGGTGTTGCGGGAGGCTGCGTACCGGCGGCTGCGGGTGCACGGAGACTTCGTTAATTCCGGACAGCGGTTCTTCCCGCGGCCTGTGGGGGACACCTCTCATTTCGGTGTGCATGTGTACGGTGCCCCTGGCGGGATTGATTTCGACCATCTGTCATGGTTGGTGTCGGTCGATGCGCTACGACTGTCGGCCAAGCATGACGGCACTGGAGACGCGCCTGGCGTCCGCTATCGCAATGGCGAGTTCGATGAGAGGCCGCACCTGGCTCGGGTTGTGCGAGTGAATTACGACCAACTTGCGATGTGGCAACAGCTGCTGGACGAACAGGGGCAGCCGGTGGAACAGGGAAAGCTACTGTTCCCAGTTAGTACGGCGGAGGCAGCAGCCATTGAGGCGCTGGCTGGTTATCCGCTGAGACTGGGAACGTTTGGGCCACAGATCTCTGCCGGCTACCACGAGAGCAGCGCAAGGGAGATCGGCCTTATTGATTACAACCGCCCAGCCGGGCCGGAGGAAGCATCATTTCATCCGGACCGCTGGCGGCAAGTAATCTTGAAAGGTGCCCAGTTCAGCGTAGCCACCCCGGTGTTCAAGCGGCATGACGCGAACAGTAACGACGCCTTTGGTGCGGACCTGGTTGCCCTTGCCGATGAATTCGTTCCGGATACCGCCTACGTGAGGATGAGAGGTAAGACTGGCGAGTACCTCACGGCGCAAGACCGCTGGATCGATCACCGCGTGCTTGCGCGACTCCGTGCGAGTGCCGATGCTCGCGACGCCGCCAAGAATGCGGTCAGCGCGCAGACAGGCGCTTCTCCGGAGCGGGTCACCGCGGAGCAAATTGATATTTTCCTCATCGGTCGCGCGCGTCGCCGGTTCACTATCTTCAACCGGTTGGCCTGGCGTCGACAGATCGCTCCGAATACCGAGCGCGCTTTGTACGCGGCCCTGGTGCCGCCAGGGTCTGCGCACATTCATGCAGTGCATAGTCTCGCCATGCCGGACGACCGCCTAACTGCGTTGGCAGCCGGGTTTTGGGCCTCTCTGCCATTGGACTACCTTCTGAGAGCTACTGGTCGTAGCGACCTCGTGGTGAAGGGGCCCAAGGCCATGCCAGCCCCTGCCCCCGGCCACCCCCTCGCCTCCGCGCTCCTACTTCGCACCCTGCGCCTGAACTGCCTCACCCGCGCCTACTCCGACCTATGGGCCGAGCTGTACGACCGCACCTGGCCGGGGTACGAGCCGTGGGCGTGTGACTGGCCGGAGCTCCAGCCGTTGCACGAAGTGACCCCGCAGTGGCAGTCCGACACTCCGCTGCGTACCGAACGGGCCCGCCGTTCCGCACTGGTGGAGATCGACGCGCTGGTCGCGGTCTGGCTCGGCATGGACGCGGACGCGCTGATCGCCGCGTATCGGGGGCGCTTCCCCGTGCTGCAGAAGTACGAGGCCGTCACCTGGTTCGATGTGGAGGGCCGGAAGCTGGCCGGCAACGCCCGTACGATCGGGCAGTACCAGGGCAAGGAGAGCTTCGCGCAGCTCACGGCTCACCTGGCCGATCCCGATAACGCCCCGGTGCCGGACGGCTACAGGGCTCCCTTCTACAAGGCGGACCGCGAGCGGGAGATGCGTGAGGCGCACGCCGTGTTCCAGGCGCGGCTGGATGCTGCCGTCGCTCGCGGGGAGTGGGACCCGGTGAAACAGGAGGATCCGCGCACAGCTGGTTCTGCTGCACGCAACGAAGGCCAGGAGGCGTCATGACGGACCGTCGGCTGCTCCGCCTCGATGTGGAGAACTTCCGCAGCCTGCGGAAGATCTCCCTCCCCCTGGGCGCGCTCACCGTGCTGGTCGGTCCGAACGGGGTCGGCAAGTCGAACGTGCTCCAGGTGTTCCGGTTCCTCTCGGACATCATCAACACCGACCTGGACCCGGCGCTGGAGTCGCGCGGCGGGTTCGACGAGATCGCGTTCTGGGGTGGCAGCCGGACGCCGACAGCGATGAAGATCGGGCTCCAGGCGCGGTGGACGTCGCACGCCTCCGTCGCGGCGCCGGACGAGTACGAGCTGACGCTCAACCGGCGGGCCGACAAGCGTGCCCTCGACGGGTTCACGCTCTCCCGCAGCGAATCGTTCACGTTCAAGCGCACCAAGGGGCGTGGGCGGCGGATCACGGTTACCGGTGAAGAAGCGCTGGTCACCGACACCCTGGCGGACCCGTCCCCGGCAGACTTGGAAGACTCCGGCGAGCGCAGCCTCGGTATCCGCAAGCTCAGCAGCGGTTTGTCCACGCTGCCGCGGCTGGCGCCGTCCGAGGGGGGCGAGGAGGTGGCCACGCTGGCCGAACGGCTCTCCTCGTTCCGGGTGTTTGACGTCAGCGTCGCTGCGGCCCGGGAACCGGCCCGGGTGCTGCCGTTGCTGCAACGCCGGGGGCGTACTCCTGCCAGGGGGAGCCGCCAACTGCCGATCCACGGCATGCTGTACGGCCCTCGGGCCCGGTTGGCGGATGACGCCGGTAACCTCGCGCTCTTCCTCAGCCAGTTGGCGCAGGACGAGGACACCTGGTCGCGGTTGCTGGAAGACGCCCGAACAGTGCTGCCCAACCTTGAGGCGATCGACTTCGCCGCGATCGGCGGGGCGGCCGAGCTGATCGAGGTTCAGCTCATCGAGCGGGGTCTGCGGCGTCCGACGCCTCTCGCGGACGCCTCATTCGGCACCGTCCGGATACTGAGTCTGCTCGCCATGCTGTACGACCCGGCGCCGCCCGCCCTCACCTGCATCGAGGAGCTCGACCACGGTCTCCATCCCCAGGCCCTCGAACTACTGGTGGAGCGTCTCCGGGAGGCGAGCGAGCGGAGCCAGTTCATCGTCACGACCCATTCGCCGGCGCTGGTGGACCGGCTGCAGCCGGAGGAGTTCGTGGTCTGCGAGCGCAGTGAGAATGGTGCCTCGCTGATTCCCTCCCTGACGACCGGGCAGGTGCGGGAGATCCGGGCGGCCAGCGAGGGGCTGCCGCTGGGTGAATTGTGGTTCTCCGGGGCACTGGGGGGCGGTCTGTGAGCAAGGGGCGGGCGGCCGCCGGTAGAGGAACCAAGCGGGTGATCGTGGTGGCGGGGGAGAGTTCCAACGATCGCGAGGTGATGACCTCCCTCCTACGGGCACACCTCGACTTCACCGGGAAGATCGTCCCGATCAACGACCCGGTGGCGTTGAAGGAGGCGACCGGCACCAACCTGTCCTCCCGGGTGACGAAGCTGGTCGGCAAGGCCAAGGCCGTGGCGGCCAAGGAGCAGAGCGAACTCCACGGGCTGGTGGTCCACCTCGACCTGGACGCCGTGCACGACGGGCACTACGACACTGTCCGCACCCGCCTGCGGTCCGAACTGACCGCCAGATGCCCCGCTCCGCTCGCCCTCGCCCTGGCGGCGTGGGAGACCGAGAGCTGGCTGCTGCTCTTTCCCGACGCTTTTCCCCGGGTCCATCCCGGCTGGACGGTCCCGCAGCAGCTCCGCGGCAAGGACACCGGACTCGTCCGGAACCCCAAGGAGGAGCTGCAGCGCCGCCTCGGCACGCCGCGCTATCGCGAGAGCGACAGCCCGGCCGTGATGCGCGCGGCGGTCGACCACGGTCACGCGCCCGCAAAGGCGGTCGGCACCAGCCGTTCCTACCGGGACTTCCTGGCGGACCTGCATGGCTGGTAGGAATGCAGATCATCGCCACCGCTGACGTACCGCGCCGGTACAGTCACGCCGATCACCCGTTGAACCGGTCACCAAGGGAGCACGTCACACCGTGAGGCCGACGCTGGAGGCGCGGGCGCTCAAGGAGAGCCTGCTGCAGTACCTCTCGACCACGTACGCGCTCACCGACGAGGGTGCGCGGCTGGCGCTGCACAGCTTCCTCGGCGACGAGACGGCGGGGATGTTCCGCGGTCCCTACCTGCGGATCCGGACGCCGTTCATCCAGGCGGATGGGGACTGGCGAAGCGCGCTGGAGTGGGCCCCTTCGGACGGGTGGACGCCGTACGCGCACCAGGCCGAGGCGTTCGCCCGGCTGTCGTCGGCGCACGGCCGCACGCCCGAGCCGACGCTCGTCACCACGGGCACCGGTTCGGGCAAGACGGAGTCGTTCCTCGTTCCGGTCCTGGACCACTGCCGGCGCGAGCGGGCGGCGGGCCGGGCCGGGGTCAAAGCGGTGCTGCTGTACCCGATGAACGCCCTGGCGACCGACCAGGCGCTGCGCCTCAACGCGTACCTGCGGGACGAGAAGGCGCTGTCGCAGGTCAGCGCCGGCCTCTACATCGGGGACATCGCCAAGACCCGCTACGAGCGGGTGGAGACGAACCGGTCCGCGATGCGGACCTCGCCGCCCGACATCCTGATCACCAACTACAAGATGCTGGACCTGCTGCTCCAGCGCAGCGACGACGCACCGTTGTGGGAGGACGCGGACGTCCGCTACGTCGTCGTCGACGAGTTCCATACTTTCGACGGCGCACAGGGCACCGACGTGGCGATGCTGCTGCGCCGCTTGGCAGCTTCGCTCGGGGTGTCCGAGCCGGGTCGCCCGCTGGGTGGGATCTGCCCGGTGGCGACCTCCGCCACTCTCGCCTCCGGTACGGACGAGTCCGGGGCCGCCGAGCTGCTGCAGGTGGCCGGCGAGGTGTTCGGGACGCCGTTCGCAGCGGACGCGGTGATCGGAGAGCAGCGTTCGGCGGCCGAGGAGTTCATCCCGTCCGAGATGATCGAGCTGCTGCCGGTTCCCACACCCGAGAAGCTGGCTGCGATGGCCGACCCGACGGTCGGCGACGAGGCGCTGGACGACCTGGTGGAGGCGTTCACGGGACAGCGCGGGCTGGACCCGTTCCAGCTCGGTGCGCGGCTGAAGCGCCACATCCTGACCCAGGCCGTGATGATCGCCCTGGGCGGGGAGTTGAAGTCCACCGAGGAGATCCTCGCCGTGCTGTGGCGGGCGGGCGCGTACTCGTGGGGCCAGGCGATCACGCAGCGTCCGGAGCAGGCCGCCGAGGCGCTGGCCCGGTTCGTCGCCCTGCTCTCGATCGCCCGTGACCCGGCCTCGACCCCGCTTCGGCCCCGGCCGCTGGTGCAGATCGAGGTGCACCAGTGGGCGCGGTCGGTGTCGCGGCTGCTGCGCGGGGTGCTGCCGTGGCCGATGGCGCAGTTCCAGTGGGACGCGGGCGACGCCCCGCAGACGAGTACGTCGGACGGGGCGCGCAACGCCCCGGTGACGACGGCGACCAGCGGGGAGAGCGCGAACCTGTTCCTGCCTGCCGTGTACTGCCGCGACTGCGGGCGTTCGGGCTGGGCGGTGTTCACCCCGGAGAGCGACGACCTGGAGGTGGAGGTGAACCCGGCGAAGATCCGCCGGGCCTCCGCCACCCAGGACAAGATCCGAGTGCGGAACCTGATCGCGGCCACCGGCGAGGAGGCCAAGCGGGCCGCCGCCGACGCCAGGATCGCCGCCTCGGCCCGCACCAAGGGCTCCGGCCACGGGCAACTCCGTGGCGCGGGCGGAGACCTGATGGTGCTGGACGGGTCGCAACACCGGCTGCGGCTGCCCAATCCGGTCGGCGACTTCGACCCGGAGTCGGGCGAACCCCGACTGGGCGCCCCCGACTCTGCGTTCGTCCTGGTCAACCAGGGCACCACGGCGAACACCGCGGCGAAGGAGGACTGGTGCCCGGCCTGCGGCGAGCGCAACGCGATCCGCTTCCTCGGCACCGGGCAGGCCGCACTCGCCGCCGCGTCGATCACCCGCCTGTTCACCGGCGGTGAGCTGGTCGAGGAACTGGGCGAGCGCAAGACACTGATGTTCAACGACTCGGTGCAGGACGCCGCGCACCGTGCGGGGTTCGTCGCGAACCGCTCCTACACCTTCTCGCTGCGGGCACTGCTGGTCGCGCACCTCTCCGAGAGCGACCCGACACCGCTGAACGAGCTCATCGCGAAGGTGATTGCGGACACTACCAACCCCCGTACCCTCGCCGCGGTGGTCCCGCCGGACCTGCACGACCTGAAGGGCGTCGAGCGGCTGCTGTCCGGCAAGTCCCGGGGCGGCGACCAGGCGACCTGGCGACTGATCGGGGAGCGGCTGGCGTTCCAGACGCTGATGGAGTTCGGCCTGCGGGCCCGCCAGGGCCGCACCCTGGAGCTGACCCGCACCGCCGCGGCGTACGTACGGCTGCCCGACCCGGCGGCAGCCGTCGCTCTGGTGCGCGAGGCCCACCTGGAGACGGCTCGTGGCGAGGCGCTGCTGCCGGTGGACGACGCCCGGTACCTGGCCTTCCTGCGGATCTTCCTGGAGCGGCTGCGCTGGCGGGGAGCGATCAAGCACCGCTGGTTGGAGAAGTACCTGTCCGAGACGGGCACCAGCCGGTACTTCATCTGGAACCGCCGGCCGGCCGGTATGCCGGCCTTCCCCAAGGGCGTCGGCGCGCCGGTGTTCCTCCTCTCCGGGCCCAAGGACGGCTCCGAGTTCGACATCGTGACCGGCCGGCTGGCCTGGCACGAGCGGTGGGCCGGGCGGTGCCTGGGCGTGCCGCGCGAGTTGTCACCGGAGTTCTGGGGCAGGCTGCTGCCGGCCCTGCACGACGCGGGACTGCTGTCGGTGCGGACGGCGAAGGACGGGGCTACCCGCATCCACGGCCTGCAGCCCGGTGCGATCGACGCACTCTTGCTGTCCGATGCGGACGTCGAGACAGCGTACGTGCGTTGCCGGGTGTGCTTCTGGGAGCAGACCGTGCACCCGTCACTGCTGGAGCAGTGGCACGATGCGCCCTGCCCGTCCTACCGCTGCACCTCGGGGCGGCTGGTCGCCGGCACGCACGCGCGCGAGGCCGACGTGCACGCCCGCGACCGCCAGTTCCGCGAGGACTACTACCGGCGGCTCTACCACCGCTCGGGCCCGTACCAGGTGGTGACCGCCGAACACACCCGCATGCTCACCCGACCGGAACGCGAGACCGTGGAGGAGGCGTTCCGCGGTACGGGCGGAGAGCGCGCCTTCAACGACCCCAACGTGCTGTCCTGCACGCCCACGCTGGAGCTGGGCATCGACATCGGCGACCTGTCGGCCGTGGTGCTGGCCTCGCTGCCGCGCACCCCCGCCAACTACGCCCAGCGGGTCGGCCGCGCGGGCCGCCGCACCGGCAACGCCTTCCTGCTGACCATCCCGGAGCGGCGTCGACGCGACCTGTACTTCCTGGAACAGCCCAAGGAGATGATCGCGGGCCGGATCGTTCCGCCGGGCTGCTACCTCTCGGCCGTCGAGATCCTGCGGCGCCAGTACCTGGCCCACCTGCTGGACCTCGCGGCTCGCGGCCGGCTGATCGACGATCAGGGCCAGGTGCTCCCCGCCCTGCCGCGCAAGGCGAAAACCCTGTTCGGGCCGGAGGGTTACCTCACCGACCTCGTCGACCTGGCACTCGCCCGGGGCGAGGTGCTGGCGGAGGCGTTCCTCGCCCTGTTCCCCACCGGAGTGTCCGACCAGGCGGCAGCCGACCTGCGCACGTACGCCACGGACAGGCTGCGCGGCGCGGCAGAGAAAGCCGAACAGGCCTGGGCGGCGCGCGAGGACGCGCTACGCGCCCGGATCGGGCACATCAACGAGGCGCTGGGCGAACTGCACGAAGCCGACCCGGAGGAGGCCCGGCAGAAGGCGGAACTGGAGGCCGAGCGGCGCGCGGTCGGGCGCCAACTCGGCGACCTGCTGGAGGACACCCCGGCACAGGGCGCGCTGTGCGACCTCGGCCTGCTGCCCAACTACGCCCTGGTGGATGCCGTCACGGTGTTGGAAGCCACCCTCTACTGGCCGGAGGGTGAAGACGCCGCCGGCCGCACCCGCTACGACTCGAAACTGCGGAGCTACGACCGCCCGCAGCGCTTCGCCATCGAAGAACTCGCACCGGGCAACACCTTCTACGTCAACCGCTACCGCCACGAGATCACCGGCCTGGACATCGGCACGGCCTCGCAACCCGGCTGGCAGACCTGGCGGGTCTGCCCGCAGTGCGGGTACGTCCGCACCCAGGACGCGGCCGAGGACCGTTCCGCGTGCCCGCGCTGCCGCACCGGGGCGATCGCCGACGACGGCTCCTGCCTGTTCAAGGTCGTCCAGCCGAGGCTGGTCACGTCCCGGGACAAGCGGGACGACGCCCGGATCCGGGACGACCGCGACGAGCGCGACCCGCGTTTCTACGAGACCGTCCACGCCGTCGACATGCCGGAGGAGAAACTGGAGCCCGGCTCATGGCGGCACGTCAGCGCGACGTTCGGCGTGGACTTCAGCCGTGCGGCGATGGTGCGCACGATCAACCTCGGTCCGGCGCGCTTCGACATTCCGGCCGGTGACGACTTCGCCGGGCACACGGTGCGGCTGAACCCCTTCCACGTCTGCACCGGCTGCGGCGCCGCCACCGCGGACGGCCGACCGGTCTTCGACCACGACACGGACGCGCTCAGCGCCTCCGATGCCCGCAACCCCGCACTCAAGCACCACCGGCCGTGGTGCCCGGTACGGCGGGGCAACCCGCGCGCGGCCGAGCAGTTGCCGGTGCTCCTCGCCCACGAGCTGCCGACCGAGGCCCTGCGGGTGCTGCTCCCGGCGGCGACGGTCCTGGTCGAGGAGAAGATCCACTCGTTCCGGGCAGCCCTGCGCCTCGGCGTGGACCGGCAGTTCGGCGGTGACCCGCAGCACCTCGACCACACCCTCGCATCGATGCCCGACGCCGCGACCGGCGAACGGCGCTGGTTCCTGGTGCTGTTCGACGCCCTCCCCGGCGGCACCGGCTACCTGCACCGGCTCACCGACCCGGAGATCTTCCGCGCCACCCTGCTGAAAGCCCACCAGGCACTGCTCGAATGCCCGTGCAAGGACGAGGAGCACCGCAAGGCATGCCACCGGTGCCTGCACCGGTACACCGCCGAACGCCACCAGGCAAAGGTCTCGCGTCTCGAAGCGCTCGAACTGCTGGAGTCGCTGCTGTTCGACAAGGACGGCGACGACGCCTGGCAGACCGAGGAGATCACCTCCACCGGGCTGATCGGCCTGGACCGGCAGGTCGAGTCCGATCTGGAAGCCCGCTTCCTGGCCGCGCTGCGGACCTGGAGCGAGCACAGCCAGGACGCCGTCCTGGAGGAGGACGGCCGCGCCAGCGGACACCTGAGGATCAGCGCGAGCGAGGAACGGCTGCACTGGCGGCTCACCGCCCAGGAGCGACTCGCCGGCTCCCGCACCGACTTCACCTTCACCCGCATAGACGGGCCGGCGGGCAGCGTCAAGGTCTACCTGGACGGCCGGCGCTACCACGCCAGCAGCGAGCACAACCGCCTTGCCGAGGACGCCCTGCGCCGCACCCGGTTGCGTGCGGACGGCTCGGTGGTCTTCCAACTGACCTGGGACGACCTGGACCTGTTCGAGGGCCGCAGCACCCGGGCCGGTGCCGTGTGGCCGCCGTACGAGTGGAACGCCCAAGAGGCGGCGAAGGGCGCCTACGAGCAACTCGGCGGAAGCCGCCCGCAGTTCTCCGAGGCGGTGTTCGCCAACCCGATCGACACCCTGCTCGCGTACCTCCGAGACCCCTCGCCACAGCTGTGGGCCCGGCGGGCGAACGCGCTGGTCAGCGGCCTGACCGCACACCCGTCCACCGCCCTGGCCGGCTCTGCTGCAGAACGCGGACAGATCGCGGACACGCTGCGCACCGCGCTCGGCCACCCGGCGGGAGGGAACCCCGAGGGGGCGCGGACGGGCTTGGTGCACGTCCTGCGCAGCACCGATCTCCACGGGCTCGCGCTGGTGCTCGCGGTACGCGACGCCGACCAGGAAGCCCCGGTCTGGACCGCGCTGGCATGCCTGGACGACGAGCCGTCGGCTCTGGACACCGAGGAGTACAAGCAGCGGTGGCGCGCCTGGCTGTACTGGTCCAACCTCCTGCAGTTCCTCGTCCACATCGGCGGCGACGGCGTCCAACTGACCAGCAGCCAGTCCTCCGGCTATCCGCTGGAAGCGCTCGCGGTGTGCGGCGGTGCCGGTGAACTCGTGACGTTCTCCGCTGCCGACCGGCCGGCCCCGGAACCCGAACCCGCCGTGGCCGACGAGTCCCCGCTCGAGGAACGCATCGTCGCCCTGCTGCGGGACCGTGCCTGGGACAAGGACTTCCTCCCGCACATCGACCCGGACGAGGAGGCCGACCTGCTGGCCCTCGCCACCCGGATCGCCGACCGCGGCAAGAAGGCTCCCACCGTGTTCGGTTTCGAACTCGGCGACAGCGGCTGGCCGGCCGACTTCGCCTGGGAAGACAGCGGAGTCAAGGTTGTCGTCGTCCCCGGATCGCACGGCGGCCCCGATGGCACCGACGACGAGGCCGAACGCCGCGACGCCGCCTACCGGGCCGCAGGCTGGACGGTGCGTACCGCCGCCGACTGGCTCGGCCACTTCGACTCCCTGATCTCCCTCCTCCCTGACGCGCCCACGGCAGGCGCGCCCGACGCGGAAGGCTCCCTGCGATGACCGCCCGGCTCAGCCTGTACCAGAAGGCCGAACAGGAGCTGTACAAGCTCGACCGGCAAGTGAAGGCGAAGTTCTACGACTTCAGCCACCTCTTCCGGCAGGATCCGTGGCACAGCTCGCTGCGGCTCAAGCCGCTCAAGGGCGACGGCCGGATCTACTCCGCCCGCCTCGACCCGTCCTACCGGGTCCTGCTGACCCGCACCGGCCTCGCCGGCAACGGCGAGGAGAGCTGGCTGGCCATCGCGGTCCGCCACCGGCGCGACGTTTACGAGCAGCTGTCCGTGGCGGTCAACCGGATCACCGGCGAGATCGAGTTCGTCGACCTGTCCGTGGTCGGCGAGAGCGCCCTGCGCCGCGCCGGAATCCAACTCACCCCGGCCGAACCCGAGGCCGAGCCCGGCGAGGACACGAGCGCGGCCCCGGGCAGCCCTGCGCAGGCGGTGCCCGTCGCGGAACCCGAGTCGGCCATTCCGCTGCTGGCTGCCTACGACGCGGAGTTGCTGCGCGAGCTGGGCGTGGCCGAGGCCCTCATCGACCTCGCCCTCGTCGTCACCACCAGCGAGGAACTCGACCAACTGGTCAGCAGCGCACCACTGCTGACCAAGGACGTCCTCTACGGTCTCGCCAGCGGACTGCCCCTCGACGACATCCGCCGGGAGATCACCGGGGCGGTCGAGCTGGACGAGCAGCCGAACCCCGAGGACTTCACCGCAGCGCTGGCCCGCACCACCGTCACCACGGTCGACGACGCACTGCGCGCGGTGCTCGAGGAAGGTGACTTCCGTGCGTGGAAGGTCTTCCTCCACCCGACCCAGGCCCGCCTGGTGAACCGCAACTACAGCGGCCCGGCCCGGGTCTCCGGAGGCCCCGGCACCGGCAAGACCATCGTCGCGCTGCACCGGGTCCGACACCTGGCCCGGCAGCTCCCACCCGGCCAGAACAAGCCGATCCTGCTCACCACCTTCACCAAGAACCTCACCACCGACCTGCGGGCCCGTCTCGCCTCCCTCGTCGAGCCCGAGCTGCTGGCCCGGGTCGAGATCACCCACATCGACCAGCTCACCGCCCGAGTACTGGGCGAGAACGCCGTCTCCGGCCGTCCCCGGAATCGGGTGGACAACCAGGTCGCGCTCAAAGAGCTCCGCGACCTGCTGCTGGAACTCGACGAGCGGACCTGGGAACCCGAATTCCTCTTCGAGGAATGGGAACAGGTCGTCCTCGGCCAGGCCGTCCCCACCCGCACGGCCTACCTGCAGGCCCGCAGGGCCGGCCGGGGCCGACCGCTGACCCGCATCGAGCGGACCGCGGTGTGGAAGATCCTCGAGCAGTACACCGCCCGCCTCGACAAGCAGCACATGGAGACCTGGAGCCAGGCCGCCGAACGGGCCGCCCGCTTCGAGATCGAACGCGCCACCAGGATTCAGGCCCGGGCCGAGCACAAGGAACAGGTCGGCGGCAGGGAACTGATCCACCGGGACGCCGACTCCGGCATCCGCTACGTCCGGCACCGCTACCAGCACATCGTCGTCGACGAAGCCCAGGACCTGAGCCCGGCACACTGGAAGATGCTCCGGGCGATGGTGGCCCCGAGCCCCAACGACCTGTTCATCGCCGGCGACACCCACCAGCGCATCTACGACAATCAGGTGGCCCTCGGCTCCGTAGGCATCAACATCAAGGGCCGTGCCTCCCGGCTCACCCTCAGCTACCGCACCACCAAGGAGATCCTCGCCAAGGCGATCACCGTCGTCAGCGGCAAGAACGTGGAGTTCGACGACCTCGACGACGGAAAGGACACCCTCGCCGGGTACCGTTCGGTCCTCAGCGGCCCCGAGCCCGCCCTGGTCGGCCACCCCACCTGGAACGACGAGCTCGCCGGTCTCGCCGACACTCTCCGCACCTGGCGCACCGAACTCACCACCGACGAGGCGGGCAACACCACCCGCGACGCCCGCGGGCTCATGGCGGTCTGCGTCGCCGACCGCAACAAGGTCAACGAAGTCATGTACTACCTCACCACGCAGGCTGGGATCACCTGCGCCGAGCTGACCAAGGACGGAGCCCGCGGCGAGGGCGAGGTGCACGTCGGCACCATGCACCGCTTCAAGGGCCTCGAATACCAGCGCCTCGCCATCGCCGCCGCCGGCGAGGGCGTCCTCCCTCGTGCAGCTATCGAGCAGTACCGCGACAGTGACCCGGCCCGTTACCAGCGTGAGCTGCGCAAATCCCGCGCGCTGCTCTTCGTTGCCACCACTCGCGCCCGCGACGCCCTGACCATCTCCTGGCACCGAGAGCGCAGCCGCTTCCTGCCCAGCTGATTCTGACGCCCGCCCACATCCCCGGGCCGCGGCGATCTGTCGCGGCCCGGGCGAAGGGAATCATGCTCGCGAAGTCACACCTGAAGGGCTACGGCCAGCTGATTCGAAGGTTCGGCTCCCGCGGAGAGCATGCCGGTTCTGCCGGGGCACCGGGCCCTGGCAGAACCGGCCGACTGTCTACGGTCGGACCGCAGGTCAGCGGGACGCGGGTGGCTTCGGCCACGGGGTTCCGTGCGCGGCGGCGTCGAGGACCTCGCCGAGACGGAGCCAGGCGGTGGGGCCGGCGTGACTGACCGGGCTGTCCGCGAAGCGCTGCCAGGCCTGGGGGTCGTCGCCGAGCGCGGCAGTCACCAGGGCGAGGACGGCGGGGTGGGTGCTGTCCCGGTAGCGGGGGCCGCCTACGGTGAGTGCCGTCCAGGCGGGGAGGGCGAGGACGGTCTCGGTCTCGGGGTCGGGCAGGGCGAGGACGTATCGGGCCCAGGACTCGCGGTCGGAGGGGTTGCCGCCGAGGCGGCGGCGCAGGTCGTGGGTGAGGGCGCGCAAGGCCTGCTGTGGAGTGGAGTGCCGGGCGAGGAGGTCGGGGAAGACCGGTTCGCTCCGGAAGCCGCCCCGCTGGGCGCAGGACAGCAGGGCCTTCTCGACCAGTTTGTCGTTGCCGGTGTGCTGATCCAAGTAGGCAGTCAGGACGGCGGGTTCGACGGCGGAGAGCTGGCGGGGCGTCACCTCGGCCGGGTCGCCGAGGGCGGCGCGGCGGGTGGCGGACGGCTGGGGGAGCGGGTCGGCGACGATCCGGGTGATGTCGGCGAGCAGCTTCGTGAACTGCTGGTGGTCCTCGTAGTCCTGGGGGCGGTAGGAGTGGGGGCGGTTCGGGTTGCGCCGGGCGTCGCGGAGCACGAGTTGAACGGCTGCCCTCGTCTCGGCCGTCACCTCGGGAAGGTGCACCAGCACGGCGTGCACCCAGCGGAGGTCGGTGGCCCGGCTGATGCCATAGAGCTTCTCGGGCCGCCAGGTGTGCAGGGCCTGTTCAGCGACCAGAGCGAACCGCCGTGCCAGCTCGGCGAGTTCGTCCGGCGGCATGTGCCACGGACAGGGGCCGCCGAATCGGGGCTTCGCCTCGGCGGGGTCGAGAATGAGCCGCCAGCGCCCATCCGCCGCGTTCCGCGCCCAGAGCACCGCCGCCTTGCGGCCGAACTCGGCGCCGAGGATCGGATCACCGCCCAGACAGAGGCCGAGTTCCGTGCGGGCAGTGTCGTCGAGTGCGGCCAGCTCGGCCGAGAACCTGTCGCGGGCTGCCTCCTCGGATGCCCCCTCGACCACCGCCCCGCAGATCCGGGCCGTCAGCATGGCGGAGTCGAACGAGGCCAGGTCGTCCAGTGCGATCCGGCGGAGCAGCCCGGGTTCCACCATCCACGGCAGGCCTCCCAAGAGCTGTCGCCGGACCACCGAGTCCGCTTCGGTGCCGTCCACTGCCCGCACCAACCGATCGTGGCGGTCCAGTTGCTGCTCCAGCACTGTCCGCCACATGCTCTCCCAGGTGCGGTACTCCGCATGGAACCGCTCCGACCACTCCTTCGGGCTCTCGCCTTCTGGCCGTGCTCGGTCGGGCGGGCCGGGAAGCAGCACCACCGCCGCGTCGAACACGCGGTCGTCGAGGCGCCCGGTCCGGAGCACCTCCTGCGCCGGCGTCCGGTCCTTCAGCATGGCGGACGTGAAGGGCGGTGGCTGTGACACCCGCCGGTGCAGTTCGGCGGACACCGCGACGGTCAGCACCGGCGGACGGTCGGCGGTGCCGAGCATCCCGAGTCGGTAGGCGGAGCAGCCACGGAGGGCCTCCGTCAGCAGCTTCCCGTCGAAGTCGGGATGCCCCAGTGCGAGGGCGGCCAGTTCGACGGTCAACTGGGCGCGGTAGTCGGAATCGCCCGCGTGCAGGCCTTTCGTCACGGCGGCTGTCAGCATCCAATCCGGCGCGTTCCGCGCGAACGGCCCGCGAAGGAGTGCCTCCAGCAACTCCTCGACCTGCCGGTCACCGGAACGCTCCCGCGCCTGCCCGGCCGCCATCAGCGCGGCGGCCGAACCAGGTTCGGCGCCGGCCGCGACGGTGATCAGGAACTCCACAGGCAGCCGGTTGCTGCTGGCGGACATCGCTCTCCCCTCCCGAGACGGATCGTCACCCCATCCTGCTGCACCACTCGGACACTTCGGGCTGCCGAACCCGATCGCACCACGGCCGGAAGATCGGCCCGCCGATGGGAGCCCGGGGTGCATGCGGTCCCAGGCGGTCGTCTCGGCGGTGCCGTGGCGGGTGGTGGCCGTGGCGGTGGCGGTGTCGGGGGTGTGCCAGGTGTCGGGCCGGGAGAGGGCGAGGACGCCGCCGTGCTTGCGGGGCCGGCCCGGACGGGCGCGGGCGGGGCCCGGGTCGCGGAGCATGGCGCGGTCCGAGCGCCGGCGTCCGACGAGCACGACGGGCAGGTCCGTGAGGGCGTGGGCGAGGTAGGCGGTGTCGTAGCCGGAGTCCATGACGATCAGGATCTCCGGGTCGCCCTCGCTCCAGTGCCCGGCCCGGATCAACCGGCCGACAACGTCCCGCAGTTGGGCGGCGGTGGAGCGTGTGGCGTCGTCCGCGGGCCCGAGGCGTACGGCGTCCAGCAGCGCGGTCCAGGAGGTCCGTCCCGACTCCAGCGCGGCGACGAAGGAGTACGGCCAGCCCGGGACGAACTGGTCCCTGCTGCGGTCGCCGCGTCCGTAGACGTGGCAGAACAGCCTGTCGTCGCTGGTGGGTGCGTCGGGGCGGAGCCAGTGGGACACGTCGACGGCGAGCACGATCCGTCCGTCCGCCGCCTTCGGCAGCGGCAAGTCGGCCAGGGCTCGGCGCAGGCGCGCGGGCTCGCACCAGCCCCGGTCCAGGGCCGCGTACATCGTTCCGTGCCCGCGCCGGTACTCGGCCGCCAGCGACAGCTCGACCAGGGTCCTCACCGGCCCGGCCGTGCACAGCACCGCATCGGCGAGCTCGAACAGTGCAACAAACTGAGGGCAGGGAGGAGCGTACGTGGCGCTGACTCGTGACGAGCGGCGAGGGGTTCCTGGCGGAGCCGCGTGTGGCTGCTCTGGCGGTCGATGCAGGGGATGGGCACGGCCCGCTGGTCGTGCCGGTGTGGTGCTGGTACGAGCCTGGTGGTGACGTCAGGGTGCTGACCGATGCGGGCTGCCGCAAGGCCCTGCCCATCGAGAGGGCCGGCCGGTTCAGCCTGATGGTCGAATGTACGGTGCCGCGGGTCGGCTGTGTCTCCGTCGAGGGGCTGGTGGTCTGCACGTCGCCCGGGTCGATCGAGCTGTTCCGCGACGTGGCGGCCCACTGTCTTGCTCCCGAGCTGGTCGATCGCTGTGTCGAGATCGCGGCAGCGAGGTGCAGCGGTGAGCGCGTGGTCTTCCACATGCGCCCCGAGGGGTGGTTGAGCAGAGACCTCAGCGAGCCATGACCTGGGACCGGAGGGCAGGCCCGGGGCCGGCTCCGGATCATGTCCCCTCGACAACCGTCAACTCGCCGAGGCCCGGACCTGGTCAGCCGGTCCTGGTGAGGTTCCTCTCGAGCGCGGCGAGGTAGTGGGGCAGGTGGTGGTCCCTGATCGCGTCGGTCTCGGGGGCGAACATGTCCTGGCGGAAGCCCTTGCTCCGGTCCTTCAGTCCGGCGATGAGCGGCATGGCCTCGTGGAGCTTTCCGTCCGCGTCGAAGTAGCGGAGCGCGTCGACGTGGGTGAAGATCGGCTCGGGCGGGAGCTGGGGGACGATGTCGTTGTTGTTGACGAAGCGGTAGCAGCGGTTCCTGAAGGCCGCGTTGTGGGCGTCGGCGAGGAGGCGTTCGCAGGTGCGGGGCTGGCCGAAGGTGTAGACGCCGTCGGGGAGTTGGTGGGGCTCCTCGAAGTACCAGCTGGCGCCGGCCAGCATCGCGAGGGCGCCGCCGAGGCTGTGGCCGGTGAACCAGACGCTCTGCCCGTCGGTGCGCAGTTCCTGGACGGTGTCGCGGATCTGGGGGTAGACGGACAGCAGGGCCTGCCGGAAGCCGTAGTGGACGAAGCCCTTCTTGGCCGGTCCGGGGACGGGCGGGGTGTTGACGTCGGTGAGCCAGTCGTAGATCTTCAGGACCTCGGTGCCGCGGAAGCCGGTGACGATCATGCGGTCGCTGGCCATGGTGTAGGCCTGGGTGTCCTCGATCGGGAACGGCATTTGGTGCGTCGACTCGAAGTGGCGTACCTCGCCGAAGCCCCAGGCGTGGGCCTTCTCCTCGATGCCGGCCGGGTCCAGCACGGCCAGTCCGGCGGCCTGCGCCATCCAGTAGGCGTGGGGGAGGGAGTAGCGGGTCGTCGAGTGGTCCAGGGCGGGGATGGCCATCGGTGTCCTCCGGGAAGCGGGCCAGTGGGTCGCTCGGCAACCCATTCCCGCATGCGAACGGAGAGGAGTCGGCGGCGCTGGAGGCCATCCGGACGGACGCAATCAGCACGGAGTCGTGGTCCACACCGGCTGCGAAGGAGCCGTCCCAGCACCCGGAAACGCTGCCTCGCGACACCGACCGCGGGCTCGGCCGCCCGTCGCACCGGCCGGCCCGACCGGGGTGGAGCGGCATGACAGTCGGTCAGGCCACTGAACCGGCATCAGCCGAGGCCTCATCGGGCCCACTCCGGAGAGGCCACATGACCTGCGGCAACGCATTCAGCGTTCCGGCGGGCCAGGGGGTCTCATGCTCCACCCCATCCGCCGAGGGGGCTCGGGCGGGTGTCGGCGGACGTCCGTCCTCGGCGGCCAGACGTTCCAGGCAGCGGTTCGGGTCGCTGCCGTGGCAGCGAGGGCCGGTAGGTGCGCGGTGAGGCCGAGTGCCGTTGGGACTGCGTGTTGGCATCCCGCAGGACAGGGTCGCTCCAGCGCAACCACAGTGCGGCTGTCGGCGCGTCGGTGTCGCGGCGTGGGGCGCTCGTGTCAGACCGCGACGGCCTCGTCCTCCTGCAACTGGTCCTCGGTGAGCTCGTCGGGCCCGGCCTCCGCCGTCGGGCCGGTCGAGGCAGCCGACGCGGCCGTCTGCTGCCGTCGCTCGTGGACACCGGCGGCGACAAGCATCGCCACTCCGACCATGAACCACAGGACGAGCGAGAGCACCCGGCCGCCGAGGCCCGCGCTGCCGTCGAAGTACAGGATGCTGCGCGCACCTTCGACGAATCCGGCGCCGTTCCAGAATCCGTGCAACGCGCCGAAGAAGCCGTTCTGCAGGTCGGGACGGTAAATGCCGCCGGAGGTGGTGAAGTTGAGCATCACGAACAGCGCCATCATGGTCAGCGTGGTCCACCGCTTGAGGAAGGCGTGCAGGCCGGTGCCGATGGCGATGATGCCCGCCGAGTAGAGCCAGGCGAGCGCCCAGACGGCGACCTGGTGGTGGTCGACGATGTGGAACACGGGTCCTGCGGTCGCGATCCCGATCGCGCTGACGACGAGCGAGGTCGCCAGCCCGACCAGTGCCCGCACGCGCATGCCGAGGGCCGCGCCTGCCGTGCCGAGCACTGCCACGCTGGCGTAGGAGCCGATGCTGATGGTGACCAGCAGGAAGAAGATCCCCTGCCCCGTTGGGTCGCCGGCCGCGAGCGGTGCCACGTCGGTGACGGTCAGCGGCACGCCCTGGTGCCCGGCGACGGTCTGGAACACCGCCTCCGCGGCCATCGCGGAGGTGTCGGAGTTGGCCTTGGCGATGAGCAGTTCCGGATGCTCGGCGTCGGGGACGTACGCGCCGACGAGGTCCCGGCTGTGCAGCTGCTGCTCGGCACTCTGCCTGTCGGGCAAGGTGGTGACGTCGAGCGCGTCGCCCGCCCGATCCTTGAGGGTCTGGGCCAGCACCTGGTCCGGCGCCGTGGTGCCCACCACGGCGACTTTCAGGTGGTGGGGCTCCGGCTGGTGGAAGGCGCCCTGGTAGGCGAGCGCCATGCCCAGGCACATCAGCAGTGGTGTGAGCAGGTGTACTGCGAGGTGCCCTACCCCGTGCCAACGGCCGGGCGGGGTGTGGTGGGTGGCGGTGGGCTGGGCCGGTTCGGCTCGGTGCGATGTCTTCATGCCCGTGTGCGGTTCTTCCTGTGGTGGCTGTGGAGCAGGTCTGGCGCCCAAATACTCAAGGTTGATGAATGCAACTATTAAGATGCACTATACAACTATGAGCGCGATGGCCCGTAGCGCAGAGGAGGCCCTGCTGGGGCTACGGCGCCACGTTCCACGGGTTCCGGGTGAAGCCCCGCGGCTGATCGGTGGAGGGCGGATCCGAGGCGCGGCCGCAGCCGGCCGTCAGGGCCGCGCAGGTCGGTCCACGGCGCGGACGGCGTCGTGCTTGTCGACGAAGTGGCGGTCGTTGAAGGAGATCCGGACTCATGGCCTCCCAGGTGGTCGAGGCTCGGCGGTCGACCGGTTGTCGGCGGGCCTGGTGCGATTGCACCCGTATGGGTGATCATGACGTGACGCGACGTCATATTCCTTTGTGGAGAGGGTGTTCACCATGCTGGTCGACTGGCCCGCCGAGACGTTCGTGCTGCGTCTGCACCGCATTCCCGGCCTGGTGGCGGGTGTCGCGGTGGGGAGCCCGGAGGGTGCCCCTGTGGTGCTCGCGCCCGAGACCGGTGGCGAGGGCGAGCGGTGGGTGGCCGAGCGGTTCCGGGTGATCAACCACCGGATCCGGCACGCCGCCACCGGCCTCTACCTGACCGCCGAGGAGACGAGCCGGGGCGCCGCGGTCACTCTGCGGCCCAAGTTCTCCGACACCGGCAGTGATTCCTCGTACTGGCGGCAGGCGTGGCGGGCTTTCGTCCAGCGCGACAGCGGTCGGCTGATGGCGATCAACGACTCCTCCAACTGCCTGCTCGGCCTGGCCGACCCGGCTGCCGAGCGGCCGGGCGGGCCGCTGATCCTGGAGAAGGGCGCGGGGGCCGAGGACCGGTCCTGCACCGCCTGGGCGCCCGCGCCCGTCCGGCCGCCGGAGCCCGCACCCGCTCCGGCGCCGAAGGCCACCGACCTCCCGGTGGGGACGGGCCGGGTCCGGGTGCCGGCCCGCCGCTACGAGAAGCGCGTGCGAACCATCGAGCAGATCTTCGACGAGACCAGCTTCCGGGAGGTCCCCGGCGAGCTCCTCGCCCCGGGCACCCGCATCGAGACCTTCGACTTCGACCAGTACTCCCAGGGCGACTGGTACAAGGAGGGACGGGAGGGAAGTCTCCTGACCTTCACGGACAGCTACGACACGCCGGGCGCCGTGCGCAGGGCCTTCCACCGGCTGCCGGGGGAGCCCGCCCGCTACGTGGACTCCGGGGAGGTCGACGTCCACTACGTCCCGCCGAAGCTCGTCGCCCGCACCAACTTCCCCGCGGCGCTCTTCGACGACTACAGCGGTGCCCTCGTCCGCACGCCGTACCGGCTGGCCAACGGCCACGGTTTCTACAACCGGCCGGAACGCCGCGAGGGCCTCTACTTCCCCAAGCGCGACGGCGCGGGCACCGTCGTGCAGTGGAACAAGACCTGGATCGCGGACAACGACACCAGCTCCAAGGTGTTCCTGTGCTTCGACGGCCGCTACTTCATCGACCAGATGGACATCACCTGGGCCGAGGACGAGAAGAGCTGAACCGGCTCCCCACCGGCTGCCCTCGGCGCGGTCTCCGGGGGCGCGTGGTCGGCGCGCATGCGGGGACAGCGGCCGAGTCGTCAGTGGAACATGACGGTGAACCGGTCGGTGGACAGGACGACCCCTTCGACGTTCCCCTCGCCGCTCGTGACGTCCGGGTTCCGGCCGGGCGGCTTCACCGGGGAGCGCCCAGATCTGGATCACGGGTCGGCCGTGAGCGGCGCGCTGGTCGGGGTGGACGAGGGAAGGGCCGTTGGTTGTAGGACTGCGCGTGAACGCTGTCGTAGACGGCGTCGCCGACCTGCAGCTGCGGAAGCGCCCGTGCCCGCCCCGGAGCGGGGCGGGCACGGGCGGGTGGGCTGCTCAGGCGATGCTGAAGTCGTTGGTGGCGCCGAACACTTCGGCGGTGTCCCGGTTGCAGCCGCTGCCGACCGGGTCGAACAGGGTGCTGCGGTTGACCGTCTTGCCGAGGCCGCTTCCGGCGGTGACGACGCCATTGCTCTTCACCCGGGTGCGGGTGAGGTTGCCGCTGACCTCGCGGGTCGCCACCACCTGGCGGAATTCCACGGTGGTGGTGTCACCGGTGTCCCAGGTGTAGGTGATCGTCTCGGTGCTGAACCCCGGGAACGGATCCAGACAGGTGGAGTCCCAGATCACGGGGGCGTTCTGGTTGAGGGTGCTGCTCGCACTGCCCGAGCAGCCGCGGTAGCTGGTGCGGTGGGTCGCCGAGACGGTGCGGCCCGCGGTGGTCGGGCCGGGCTGGAACAGCCAGCTCTCGGACTGCTGCACACCGCTGATCGTGGTGAAGCAGTGGACGGTGAAGTTCGGGTTCGGCGCGGCGGCCGTCTCGACCGTCGGCCGGTCGGTGCCGACCGCGCTGGTGGCGGGCAGGAGGGCGGCGGATATTGCGGCGAGGACGGTGAGCGCGGTGCTGATCCGGCGCATCGGGTGACTCCGTTCGTGTGATGGGTCTCCTGTGTCCTTCGTCGGATTCGTTCACGAATCACTTGAGTGGTTTCCGCCATTCGAGTGACACCGTCGTTGTCTCCCCGCCCGGATCAACGGGACGCGTCGCCGGTCGAAGCGGTCTCCTTGCGGCGCCCAGCCGCTTGCGCAGGGGCGTCCGGATCTCCGTCGGTGTGTCCCGGGCAGGAAAACGGCAGATTCCGGTCGGTACTTGGTCACTATGGGGCAGTGCCCGATATGCGAGTTTCCTGTCGTCGCCCGTTCCTCGCCGTGCCGGTCCTGGTGCTCCTGAGCGCCTCGGCGATCGCTGCAGCCCCTCTCGCCGACCGCACGGTGCCGCCGCCCGGGGCGGAGACCTCCGTGGTGACGGTGCGGACCGGCGGGGACCGGACGACCGCGCAGGCGGTGGCCCCGCTGGCCGGCGTACGGCTGGGCCTGTACGCGGACGAGGCATCCGACGCCCCGGTGGACCCGGGGTGGGGTGTCTGCGTGGCCGACGCGGACGGGGACTGCTCCTTCGTGGTGCCGGACACCGGGAACGGCGGGGCCAACGCGGGCGCGCGCTACTGGGTGCGGCAGCTCCCGGACGGCGTGCCCGCCGGGTGGTTCGCCAACCCGGCCCTGCGCACCGGGCCGGGCAGCGGCAGCGACTCGGTCGCCTCCGCCTACACCTTCCGGACCCCGGCCCTGGCGGCCGGGCTGACGTACGCGTCGACCGACACCGGTCCCGACGGTTTCATGATCAGTAACACCTACGGCACCCACTACACCGCCTCCGGCGGCGTGTGGCAGAACTCCCGCACCAACCCCGTCCCCGCTGTCGGCTGCGGTCTGGACGTCGCGGTGGTGCTCGACCTGTCCGCCTCCGTGGGCAGCGCGCTCCCGCAGCTGAAGGCGGCCACCGACACCTTCGCCGACGCCCTCACCGGCACCCCGTCGCGGATGGCCCTCTTCTCCTTCGACCAGGCGTCCCCCGCGACCACCGTGGACCGCAACCACCCGGAGCTGATCCCGGTCTCCACCAAGGCCGGCGCCGACGCCTTCAAGCAGCTCTACGCCGGGTGGACGCTGGGCAAGGGCACCAACTGGGACCAAGGCCTGGCGGCGGTGGCCGCCGCCACCCAGCGGTACCAGGCGGTCGTGGTGATCACCGACGGAAACCCGACCCGGTTCGCCGACGACGCACAGGGCGACGGCTCCCGGACGCACTTCCGGGACGTCGAGAACGGCATCTTCTCCGCCAACGCCGTCAAGGCCACCGGCGCACGGATCATCGCGGTCGGCGTCGGCAAAGGCGTCGAGGGCGTGTCCGGACTCAACCTCCGCGCACTGTCCGGTCCGACCCTCTACGACGGGACGAACCTGCTGAGCGCCGACTACTTCCAGACCGCAGACTTCCCCTCCGCCGGTCAGGACCTGCACGATCTCGCACTGTCGCGCTGCCAGGGCAGCATCTCGGTGGTCAAACAGATCGCTCCGGTCGACACCACGGGCGAGGACGTCACCGGCTCGGTGAACGCAGGGCCGGGCTGGACCTTCGACGCGACCACCGACGACCCCGGTATCGGCGGCCTCCCGGCCACCGCGACCACCACCGACGACGGCACCGGATCGGTCGCCTTCCGGCCGACCTTCACCGGCACCGACAGCGGCCCCGTCACCATCGCCGAAATCCAGCAGGGCGGCTACGAACTGGTCACCCAGGGCGGCCGGAACGCGGTCTGCACCAACCTGAGCACCGGGGCGCCCGCCACCGTCACCGACCAGGGCGCCGCCTTCACCGTCACGGCGCCGAGCAACGAGGCGATCAGCTGCCTGGTGCACAACCGCCCCGTCCGGCCGGCCGACGTCACCGTCACCAAGACCTGGCAGGTCGACGGCCTGCTCCTGCCCGACGGGCAGCAGCCCGCCGGCCTCACCGCGGCACTCCGGCTCACCGGCCCGGGGGGAGGCAGCGCCACCCCGCAACCGTGGGACACCGCCCGCACCGGCTACCGGGTCGGCGAGCAGGTCACCATCACCGAGACCGCCACCGTCGACCGCCCGGGCTGCGCCCTCGTCTCGTCCCGGCTCACCCGCCTCGACGGCGCAAGCACCGACCTCCCCCTCCCCGACACCGAGGAGCTGACCGGCGAGCACCTGGCGGCCGAGGTCACCAACGTGGTCGACTGCACGCCCGAGCCCACACCGCCGCCCACCGCACCGGTGCCCTCGCCCACTCCCCCGCCGGGCACCGCCGCGGGCGTGCTGCCCGCCACCGGAACTCCCGCCCTGCCCTCCCTCCTGGGAGGGGCTGTCGCCACCGCCCTCGGCGGCACGATGCTGAGCCTGATCGCCGTCCGCCGCCGGAGTCGGCGGTAAGCGCTTGCGACGTACCGGACGACGGGGCCCGCCACGCGGGCCGTCCGCGCTCCGGGCGGCGACGGGCGCAGCGGCCGGTTCACGCCGAGCAACGCGCCGAGCAGGGCGCGGTCGCGTGCACGGGAGCCGCCCTGGACGGGGTCATGGCCATCCGGTTCAGGGTGCTCACCGTCGCCGTGCCGCTGTGGCTGGTCGCCGAGACCGCCACCCCTCACCGGCTCGTCCCGGGAACGATGCTCCTGAACACCGCCCTCGTCGTCCTCCCCCGCCCCGGTCGGTGGTCGGGCGGGGCGGGGAGGTCCTGTCGGAGCACCGTTCAGTGCGGACGGCGGGCGGTCAGGAATCCCGCGATCGCGGTGACGGTGCCGACGGCCTCGGCGATCGCGGTCGTGGCCTTCTCGGTGAACCAGGCGGGTTCGTACATGTTCGGCAGCGGGCCGATGGCGCCCACGTCCACGTAGCGGTACAGGAGCAGGGCTCCGAGGGTGGAGGCGGACACCAGCGCGGCGAACACCCAGACGGACCTGCGGTGGCCGGCGGCCAGTACGAGGAGCGCGGCGAGGGCGGCGACGGCGGCTTCGAGGCGGAACAGCGTGCCCTGGGTGATGTGCGCGCCGACCGCGTCGTAGCCGGGGGCGAGGTCGGCGTGGATCGCGGCGCTCACCGCCAGCGCCGCGGCCGTGACGAGCTGGAGCGCCCGGAGCGGCAGGGGGTGCCCGGTGGGGGAGCGGTGGAGGTCAGTAGCCATTGCCGGGCGGCGGTGTGGCGGCGCTGGCCGCGGCGGTCGGCGAGGACGATCCCGCCGTGCCCGCGCCGACCTGGACGTGGGCGTCCATGCCGAGCGCCTTGTGGTCGTCGATCGGACACCACACCTCGTAACTGCCCTGCTGGAGCGTGACGGTGAACTGTGCCTCGCCGCCCGGCGGGATGGGCGAGGTCTGCGTGGTCGACACACCGGGGCCCGAGATGGCCAGCGCGTGGTCCGTCGTCCCGGCGTTGTGGGCGACGAAGGTGTGGCTGCCGGGCGTGAGCTGCATCTCGGAGAACGTGAGGGTGTACTCCTTCTCCGTCACAGTGACGGTTCCCGCCTGCCCGCTGCCGGCGGCACCGGTGGGGCTGCTCCCCGTGGCGGGGGACTTGCCGCTGCTGCTGCACCCCGTGACGGCGGCCAGTGCGAGGGCCGCCAGCACAGTGGCGCGGGTGAGAAGCCGGGGTCGGCGTACGGGGGTCATGGTCATCGCCTCCTTGTGGGGACGAGACTGGGGCACCCGGTCCGACAGACCGGCCGCGACACTCCCGCCCGCGCGGGCCGTCCACCCGATAGGCCGCCCGTACGACGCACACGCTTCCGCAACAGCTCGCGGGGCACTGGTGTGGGGGCCGAGACGGTCGCGTTCATGATCTTGGGCAGCTCGGTGGCGATCCAGGATCCGGCGTGGCCCGTTCGAGGGTTTCGCGGAGTCGGGACATGGCATCGTCACGGAAATTCGAAGGCCGTTCAGTGTGCGCACATCGGCTGCGCCGATCGTTCATGGCCGTCATCCGTTCGGGTTCTTTGGCAACGGGTCGCGTTTCCTTGCCCATTGATCGGGCGGGAGTGGCCGAGAGTGTCCAGGGGCTCTGCTGGATGTCATCGATCGAAGACCGATGGAGGAAATCATGCTCGGCGATCTCACGGGCGCGTTGACCGATGCCCGCTACCGCACCTCGTTCGGGAGGGTCGCCGGGTATCTGCCGAAGGACCGCCGGGCCGTCGATGCCTGGCTGGTCGACCTCGCGGGCCGGGCGCAGAGCCGAACGGAGCCGCACAGCCCGGCTGTTGCGGCGATGGCGAAACTGATCGAGACCGACGGGAGCGTCCAGCCGCTGGTGGCCGGCATGCTGGAGCAGCTGCCGCGCGAGCTTCAGCCGATCCGCGGTGTCGGTCATCTGCTCCAGTGTGTGGATCAGATCGTCACGACCGCGCCCGAGTGGCATGCCAAGCCCGAGGAGCGGATTCTCTTCCCGCTGTCCGCGCTGTTCGCGAACATGTCGCTGACGAAGGCGGGGGAGAGCCTCCTGCGCACTCCGGCGTTCAACTCCGCGCTCCAGCAGGTGCTGCGCGAGTGGTGCGTGTTCCTGGACAGCCCCGCGAGCCGCTACGTGCTGACCGAGGCGGACAACGGCTGGCTGTCCCCGCTCGCCGTCGAACGCCACCGGCTCGGCGACTACGTGATTCCCGACCGTGGTGCGGAGCACTGGGGCTTCGCGTCGTTCAACGACTTCTTCCACCGCAGGTTCAAGCCCGGGGCCCGACCGGTCTCCACCGACCCCACGGCGATCCTCGCGCCGAGCGACGGCACCTTGGTGCGCCACGAGCGGAAGGTGGCGGAGAACGCCGGGTTCACCCTCAAGGGCCAGGTCTTCTCCCTGGCCGAGACCCTCGACAACAGTTCCTACACGGACCGTTTCGTCGGCGGCGACGTCCTGCAGATGGTGCTCCCCGCCACCGGCTACCACCGCTGGCACGCGCCGGTCGACGGCGTGGTGCGGCACGTGGAGATCGTCCCCGGCCTGGTGTTCGGCACAGCCGGGCTGGACGGGGCGGGTCCCGTGCCCAAGGGGGTCTCGTTCGGCGGAGCGGCGGCGTCCAGCACGCGTGCTCTGGTGTTCATCGAGAGCACCGCGCCCCGGATCGGGACGGTCTGCCTGGCCGCTGTCGGCATCAGTGAGGTCTCCTCGGTCACGCCCACGGTCCGCAAGGACCAGGAGGTGCGGAAGGGTGACGAGCTCGGCTACTTCAGCTACGGCGGATCCACCCACTTCATGGCGTTCGAGCCGGGCAGCGGCGCGGAGCCCACGGTCGAGCCGAGCGACGACGTCGACCCCGATGACGACCCCCAGGTCGACACCAACTCCCCTATCGCCAACGCGGGTTGACGTCGTGACGCGCCGGCCGGGCCCGACCGCCCGGCCGGCGTCGCGGTGCCCCGATCCGCCACGACTGCGTACACCGAGGAGCCCCTGTTGCGGTCGACGAACCCCCAGCGCGCACGCCGCCGGTCCACCTGGCCGGCTGCCGCCTTCGCCGTCCTGGCCGCCGTGGCGCTGACGTGCGTTCAGCCCGCAGGCGCGGCAGCCCGCACGCTCCCCGCCGCGGCCGGCGGTGCCGAGGTGCGGCTCTCCCTGCCCGAGCACGCCGAGTTGCTGAAGGAGGCCGCCAGGATCGCCGTCTCGACGGCGGAGGCGCTGCACCTGGACCCGCGTGAGGCACTGCTCCCCTCCGACGTCGCCCGGGACGAGGACGGCACCGTCCACTTCCGGTACAACCGCACCTTCGTCGAGCTGCCGGTCCTCGGCGGCGATCTGATCGTCCACCGCACCCCGCAGGGCGCACTGTCGGACACCCGCGCCCACCGGGGGCCGGTCGGCGTGCCGAGCACCACGCCCGTGATCTCGGCGGCCCAGGTGATGCAGTCCCTCCGCGCCACGACGCCCCCGCGGCTGGTCGTCTGGTCGGCCGCCCGAACCCCGTCACTGGCCTGGGAGTCGGTGCTGGAGGCGACACAGGCCGACGGCACTCCGAGCGAGCGGCACGTGGTGACCGACGCGACCTCGGGCGGGCAGTTGTACGCCTACGAGGCCGTGCACACCGGCGTCGGCCAGGGCCAGTACAACGGAACGGTGTCCCTGGGGACGACGCACACCGCGCTCGGGTACGAGATGAACGACGCGGTACGCGGCGGCCAGAAGACCTACACCATGAACCACGCGGCGAAAGGTCGAGGAGACCTGTTCACCAACCAGACCGACAGATGGGGCAACGGCGACCAGAGCAACGACGAGACCGCCGGCGTCGACGCCCACTACGGCGCCGCCCAGACCTGGGACTACCTCCAGGACGTCCACGGACGCACCGGCATCCGCGGCGACGGCATCGGCGCCTACAGCCGGGTCCACGCCGGCTCCAACTACACGAACGCCTTTTGGAGCGACAAGTGCTTCTGCATGACCTACGGTGACGGGCCCGGCAACGCCAAGCCCCTGACCGAACTGGACGTCGCCGCACACGAGATGATCCACGGCCTCACCGCCGCCACCGCCGGCCTGGAGTACGCCGGGGAGTCCGGCGGCCTCAACGAAGCCACCAGCGACATCTTCGGCACCGCGGTCTCCTTCCACGCCGACAACCCCCATGACGTCCCCGGCTACCTCATGGGCAAGCACCTCGACCTCGACGGCAAGGGCACCCCGCTGCGCTACCTGGACCGGCCCTCCAAGGACGGCCACTCCGCGGACTACTGGTACGACGGCATCGCCGACCTCGACGTCCACTACTCCTCGGGCCCGGCCAACCACTTCTTCTACCTGCTGGCCGAGGGCAGCGGCCCGAAGACGATCAACGGTTACGACTACGACAGCCCCACCGTCGACGGCCGGACCGTCACCGGAATCGGCCGGGTGGACGCCGAACTGATCTGGTACCGCGCGCTGACCGTCTACATGACCTCCACCACCGACTACTCCGGCGCCCGCGCCGCCACCCTCCAGGCCGCCGCCGACCTCTTCGGACCCGACAGCACGGCCTCCGCCACCGTCGCCTCCACCTGGTCCGCAGTGAACGTCAACGGCTGACACCGCCAGCCGGCCAACCTCCATTCCCGCTCAACCGGCACGCTCCGGACTCGGCATCACCCCAGTCGTGTGCGCGTGACCTTCGCTCGCCGGAGTCGTTGATCCGACGCGTACGAAGTACGGCCGGTCCAAGGGGTCTGGCTGCTTCACAAAGGAAAAGAGGTGACGGCGTGGCGTCCGACAACGGCAACGCGCTCCACGAGTTCTTCGTCGTGAACATCCAGACCGAGGCCCTCAGTGGCACCGTGAGCTGGGAAAGCGGCACCGACAGCGCGTCCATCGACGTGAACGGCCTCAAGCCGACCTGCAGCTCTGAGCTCAAGGCCATCAGGCCGACGTCAGACCCCGACCAGTGGTCCTGGTCCGAGCGGGGGCGCAAGTACACCCTCAACATCAAGCAGTCCGCGGACCGTTACGCGGTGGTCGTGATCAGCGACTACGGCATCGCCGTGCTGCCCACTTCCACGTCCCCCGACCACTGGGAGTGGTGAACCGAAACCGGTAGAGCATCAGGCACGGCGGCTCTCCTGCAGCACAGCCGACAGCCTTGATCGTGCTCCGTTTGAAGTCGGTGGGGTCCGGCAGGCGGCTGGACCCCACCGACGCAATTCCGGCTCCCTCACGGCGGCAGGCACCAACGGCCGACCACGGCCAGAGGGTTTCTGGACGGTTCGGGCGGTGCCGTCGGGGGCGGCAGCGCCCGAGCGAAGCTCGCCGAGGCGGGCGTCACGCAGTCATCGCCGGCCTCGCCGCCCATGAATCTCACACCTGAACAAGGGCACATGACCGGATCCGCTGTACGCCCCGCCGGCCCCCAGGACGCCGACGAGCTGCTGCGTCTGCGTGTCGCGGCGTTCGACGGCGTCCGGCCCAGCGGCGACTGGAGGGCCGCCTTCCGGGACGACATGCGGGAGCGGCTCGGCGTCGACCCGGACCTGGCGGCCTTCGTGGTCCCCGCCGGCGACGGCACGCTGGCGTCCTGTGCCATCGGCCTCGTCCACCGCTGCTACCGGGGTCCCACCCACCCCACCGGCCGGTGGGCGCGCATCCACACCGTGGCCACCGACCCCGCCCATCGGCGCCTCGGCCACGCCCGCGCCGTCACCGCCGCCCTGGTCCAGGCACTCCGGCAATGCGGCTGCGGCTCGATCGAACTGCGCGCCACCGAAGCCGGGGCCCGGCTCTACCGTGCCCTCGGATTCGACCCCGTCGACGGCTACATGACGCTGCGGCCCGGCCCGGCGGCACCGGCCGCCGCGTCGGCCCGCGCCCGACCTGCCGATCCATGGCGCCCCCGCCGCGAAGGCGCCGCCCGAAGAAGGAGCGATGCGCCCCGGCCGGCGAAGCCCGAGGCCCGCGACGGTCGGCCCGCCGACACCGTCGTCGGCGTCCTCACGGGAGGAGCGAGCCGCGAGCGGGACCGCTCCCTGGCGACGGGCGCCGACGTGGCACAGGCGCTGACCAGCCTCGGACACCGGATCCGGGTGATCGACACCGTTGATCCCGAGTTCGCGGACAAGGTGCGGGCGGTCGACGTGGCCTTCCTGGCGCTGGCGGGCCGGTATGCGGAGGACGGCAGGCTCCAGGGTTTCCTGGAGACGAGCGGCATCCCCTACACGGGCTCCGGTATTCGGGCCAGTGCCCTCGCCATGCACAAGCCCACCGCCAAGATCGTGGCCGGCGCCGCGGGCCTGCCCGTCCTGGCCGACGTCCTGGTGTCGGACGAACACGCCGCCGCCCGGGCGGCCGATCACGTCCTCGCCCGGCTGGACACCCCGGTCATCGTCAAAGCGCGCGACGAGGGCAGCTCGATCGGCATGACCGTGGCCCGCGACCGGAGACAGCTCCAACGGGCGCTCGGAGACCTTCGCGCGGCCGGTCACCGCCTGTTCGTCGAACCGTTCGTCGAGGGCAGGACGGTGACGGTCGGCGTTCTGGAGACGGACGGTGAGTCGGTGCCGCTCCCCGCCGCGGAGGTCCTCACCGCCGGCGACTTCTACGACCACAGAGCGAAGAACCGCCCCGACCTGCACGCCTTCAAGTGCCCGGCCGACCTGCCGGCCGACACCGTGCTCAAAATCGGAGAAGCCGCCCGGAGGGCCCACACCGCACTCGGCTGCTCAAGCCACTCACGGAGCGACTTCGTGGTCACCCCGGACGGAAGCTTCCACTGGCTCGAACTCAACACCCTGCCCGCGCTGCGCCGCACGGCCACCCTCCCCCTGATGGCCGCAGCCGTGGGCATCGGCTACGAGGAACTGGTCGGGAGGGTCCTTCGCGGCGCTGCCGCACCACGCGACTGACGGGGCGCAGCGACCGGTTCTGCGGTCGGCGAGCGACGGTGCTCCGCGCGCCGACGACGGGAAGGGTCGTCGCTGACGGTAATCTGGTCGTCGCTTTCTGGCATTCGCGCCGCATGACGAGGGTGGTACGACAGTGACCGACGCGATCGAGACGCCCCGACCAGTCGCCCGGCCGGCGGCTCCGAGTGCGCTGCTGCTGCTGGCGCACGGCAGCCGCGTCCCCGAGGCGAAGGAGTACACCCGCGCGCTCGCCCGCGCGGTCGGGTCCTCCTGGGCGGGCCGGGTCGAAGTCGCGTACCTCCGGCACACCCGCCCCAGGGCCCGTCAGGCGCTGAGCACGCTCGCCGAAGCCGGGCACGAGCAGGTGGCCGTGGTGCCGCTGCTGCTGCTGAGCTCGGCCTTTCACTCGCGGGTGGACCTGCCCAAGGCGCTGTCCGACCCGCTGGGCCGGGCGCCGCTCGTGACGCCGGTGCTGGGCGGTACGACCGGCGAGCCCGACAAGCGGCTGGTCGCGGCGTTGCGCCGCCGCCTCGCCGAGCTGGACGTCGAGTTCGACGCGGTGGTGCTGGTGGCGACGGGCAGCACCGACGCCGGCGCGTATGCCGAGGTGGCCGCCATGGCGTCCGCGCTGGGTACGGACCTCGGCCTGCCGTGCCGGGCCGCTTTCGCGGCGACCTCCACGCCGACCCCCGGCGAGGCGGCGGAGGAGCTGCGCCGTGCCGGGGCCCGCCGGATCGCGGTCGCGTCCTACTGCCTCGCATCCGGCGTGCTGTACCGCGAGACCGTCGAGGCCTCGACCGCGGCCGGCGTGGTCGGTGTCTCCCAGCCGCTGGGCGACGCGCCCGAACTGGTCGAACTGGTCCTGGAACGCCTCCGCCAGGCAGGTGCCGTGCCGGTCTGAGCATCGACGTGTCCGTCCCGCCGGAAGGGGAGGCGGTCGAGCCGGGGCGGGTCGAGGGAGGCGGCGGGGACGGGGACTCCGTTCGTGGATGCCCGATCGGCCGTTCGGTGCTGGGTGGTTGCGGGTTCTCGTGGCGGCTGGGCAGGTTGGTTCCGCCGGTGATTCGCCGGCGAACTGATCGATCGAGCAAGGGAATTCGGACACATGAAGCACATAGGGGCCCGTAGGCGGACGGCCGCCGTGGTGGTACTGCTCGCTGCGGCGGGGACGCTCGCGCAGACCGGTACGGCGCAGGCGGCGACGCGAGCGGCAGGGCAGTGCGGCGGCAACGTCGCGGACTACACGTATCCGGCGCGGGCGTTCCAGTTCGACGACGTGATCAGCAAGTGGCTCGGGGTGTCGGCCGTCCAGTTCAACGACGACATGTCGCTGACCGTGACGTCGAACACCTCGGACTCGACGGTCTCCGGTGCGTGGGAGCTGCACGATCCGAACGGGCCGAACCAGGCGAAGGTCGGGGTGGTGACCTTCTACACCACGGTCTCGCCGCCCGTGCAGGGCGACGGGGTGGCCAGCATCTACTGGTATGTCGGGTACCCGAACTGCAACCCGACCGCCGCGGACCCGGCGAAGAAGCTGTTCCAGATCATCGGGGACGTCCAGACGCAGCCGGTCTACCAGGACGGCAGCTACGGCCAGTTGAGCAAGATCAACGGTTTCCAGGCCGACCGCTGAGCCCGGCCTTGCCGTTGTCGATGGCGGCGCGGGTCCGGCCGTTGCCCGCCGCCCGCGCCGCCATCGGCTGGCCGGTCCCGGTTACGCGTCCTGCACCAGGAGTCGCGCGTTGACGGTGGGGTTGCCGGCCTGGGCGAGGGGGAAGGCGGTGCCGATCTCGTCGGAGTGTCCGGGGACGTCGATGCGGACGGACAGTTGCCGGTCGAGGATCTGTTCCTGCGGCAGCCGGAAGTCGAGGTTGATGATGCCGTGCTTCACGCAGGTCGGGCACTTCCGAGGGGTCTTCGGCTGGAAGAAGAAGCGCTTCGCGACGGGCTCGTCGTTCGAGAGCAGCGTCACGACGAACGACCCCGGGATGTTCAGCCGGTCGATGCCCTTCACCCGCACCGAGACGGGGTCGGTGCTGCGGAACGCGAAGGGGCTGGCGGCGTCGGTGCTTCCGGACAGGTTCTCCATGACGTTCTCCATGGCGTGCGCCGCAGGTGCGGGGACGTTCAGCCGGTCGTAGGTGACGGTCGTCTCGATCGTCTGGTCGGCTGTCGTGGTGAACGGCGGCAGGGCGTTGAACGGCGAGGTGAGCCAGTCGGTGTCGGTTCCCAGGGTGGACCGGAAGCCGGTCAGGGTGGTCGCTTGGGCGCGGGTCTGCCAGCTCAGCCAGAGGCGGTCGATGTTGCAGTGGAAGAACCAGAACACCGGGTCGAAGGACGAGACGTTCTGGTCGCCCATCGTCGGCCCGATCGAGCCGTGGCCGCCGTCGTGGGCCTGGATCGAGAAGTCCTGGTACCCGTTCACGTTGTACGTGCCCCACAGCGACTGGGTCAGCGAGGTGGTGATGTCGGCCAGTACCCCGAAGTCCTGCACGTTCTGGGCGATGGTGGCGACGGGGAACCGCTGGGTCGTGTACGGGAAGTACCCGGTGACGGGCTGCGGCGTCGCCTTGGCGCCGGGGTCGGCCGGCAGGACGTACTGGTCGAGCGGCGGGTGCTGGAGCCGGTCCGGCAGGTTGGTCGTGATGTCCCAGTAGGGGAGCGTCACCGTCTCGCAGCCGGGGACGGAGCGCAGCGCGTCCTCGAACTGGATCAGGTACTGGCGGTGCCAGGGGTTGAAGCGGTCCTCGTGGTGCAGGCACCAGCTCTCCGGGAGGCCGTGCTGCCCGGCCAGGACGAAGTAGCTGTCCGCCGCTGCCGGGTCGCGGGCCATCAGGCCGCTGAACGCGGTCTTCAGCAGCGTGAACTCGGCGTCGGTCAGTGTGGTGACGTCCTTGCGGAGCCTGGTCGGGGCCGGTCCGCCCGCCGGGGGGCCGCCGCCCGTCGCCGTGCCGAGGGGGTAGCCGTTGACGATCCAGTTCTTGAACGTCTGGGAGCGTTCGGTGCTCCACTTCCCGGCCTGGTCCGGGGGCATCTGCGCGTTCGGCGAGGAGGTCTGCGCGAGGATGGCGAGCGCGTTCTTCTTCACCCCGTCGTAGGTTCCGAGCTCGATCCCCTTGGCGCCCATGTGGGCCACGTCCTCGGGCCGGAAGAAGAAGCGGATGTCCGCCAAATAGGTGGGCGCTGCGACGACCTGATCGGCGGGCGGGTTTCCCGGGGTGCTGGCCATGCTTCCTCCGCTGGGCTCCGGAACGGGAGTGACGACGCCGGCAGCGGGGTGCGGCCGGCGGGGCGGTCGCACCAGTCGCTCCGGGTGACCGAACACTCGAGGAGGTGGCTGCGCGATCGACGCACCAGGTCCATGCTCGGAGCAGTGGCGGCCGCCTGCCAGGCAGGCTGGGCCGCACAGGGCGCGGCCGGACGGAGGAACGCCCGGTCTCCCGGCCGGCCGCCGCAGCCGGGCTCGTGCCTCGGACGGTCGTCAGGACGGGGACCGGCGGGCGGCGTACGTTGATCGACCGGCTCTGCGCGTTCAAGTGAGAGCCGTTCCGGGCGAGTTCGCCCTGCGGGCCGCGCGGTGGGCAGGAACGCCCCTCCACCTGCGGGCGTATGCCCACGGGCGGATGTCGGCGGCGGGACGGCTGGCTACCATCGCCGCATGGATCGGGATGTGCCGCGCGCGCCGTGGCTGAGGCGACTGCCTTCGGGGGTCTGGACGGCGCTGAGCTGGTGCGCCGCCGGGGAGTTCGCGCTGCTGCTCTTCATGTCGACGACGTTCGACATGGCCCCGCCGTTCGGGTTCCGGCACCCGGCGGTCGCGGTGGGATTCGGCGTGCGGGCGGCTCTCGCCGTGCTGCTGGCGCTGCCGGTGTGCTGGGCCCGGCGGTGGCCGGCGCAGGTGTTCGGGGTGCTGCTGGCCGAGTCGGCGGTCGTGCTGCTGCTCGGTGGGCGGACGTGGCCGCTGTTCGTGGCGATGGACGTCCTGCTCGGCTACCTTGCGGCGGTCCGCCCCGGCCGGGTCTCGGTGCTCGCCGGGGTCGCCGAGTTCGCCGTCTGGTTCGGCGGAGTGACGGCGCTCAGGGGCGGCGTGACCGATCCCGGCGACCTCGTGAGTACCGTCGGGGCGTTCGCGGCAGGCATCGCGATCCCGTGGGCGATCGGCAACTCGGTTCGCCAGCAACACCGTTACAGCGCGGACCTGCGAGCGTACGCCGCCCGCCAGGCGATCACGGACGAACGGCTGCGGATCGCCCGGGAGTTGCACGACGTGGTGGCGCACAGCATCGGCGTGATCGCGATCCAGGCCGGTGCGGCGAGCATGGTGCTGGACGTGGAACCGGCCGGGGCGCGCCGGGCCTTGGACGCCATCGAGGCCACCAGCCGGGAGACGCTGTCCGGCCTGCGCCGGATGCTCGTCTCGCTTCGGCACGCCGAGACCGGCGAGAACCCCTCGACCGCCGTACCGCTCGCGGGACTTGAGGCCGTCGACCGGCTGGCGGCGACGATGGCGCAGGCCGGCGTCGAGGTGGACGTACGCTGGCAGGGGCTGCCGCGCCCGCTGCCGCCCGAGATCGACCTGGCCGCCTTCCGGATCGTCCAGGAGTCGGTCACCAATGTGCTGCGGCACGCGGGCGCCGACCGCTGCGAGGTTCACATCGCTTACCAGGAGCAGGAATTGACCATCGAGGTGCTGGACGACGGCGACGGCGGTACGCCCGGCCGTGCCACCGTTCGCCGTGCCGACGGAACCGGGTACGGGATCGCCGGGATGCGTGAGCGGGTCGCGCTGCTGAACGGCCGGTTCAGCGCCAACTCCCGCCCCGAGGGCGGCTTCCGGGTCGCCGCCAGGCTGCCCGCATGACGGCCGCCGACCCTAACGCCGCGGCCGTCGCAGACTCCGCGACCGCCACCGCGATCCGGGTGCTGCTCGCCGACGACCAGGAACTGGTGCGTGCCGGGCTGGGCATGGCCATCACCCACTCTCCCGGCCTGGAACTCGCGGGCGAGGCGGCCACCGGCGCCGAGGCCGTCCGGCGGGCGCAGGAGGTCCGTCCCGACGTCGTGGTGATGGACATCCGGATGCCCGGCATGGACGGCATCGAGGCCACCCGGCTGCTCACCGCGGGTGCGGGCGCGGGTGCGGGTAGCAGGGGCGCGGGTGCGGGCGCGGGCAGGGCCGACCCGCCGGTGCGGGTGCTGATGCTGACCACCTTCGACGACGACGAGAACGTCTACGGCGCGCTGCGGGCCGGCGCGAGTGGCTTCCTGGTCAAGGACATGGCGCTGACGGACATCCTCGCGGCGATCCGGGTGGTCGCCGCCGGCGACGCGCTGATCGCGCCGAGCGTCACCCGGCGCCTGATCGCCGACCTCACCGACCGGCCCGCGCCCACCCCGGCCGCGCCGAAGCGCAGCCTGCCGGGGATCACCGAGCGCGAGCACGAGGTCCTGATCCTGGTCGGCCGGGGCCTGTCCAATGCCGAGATCGCCGAGCAGCTGTTCATCGCCCCCGCCACCGCCAAGACCCATGTCGCCCGGCTGCTGGCCAAGTTGGACGCCCGCGACCGTATCCATCTGGTCATCGCCGCCTACGACGCGGGCCTGGTGTCCCCGTCCGGCTGAGCCCGCCGGACGGGGACACCGGCCGTCGGTTCTACGGGAGTTGGACGGCGACCTCCGGCATGTCCGGGGACGGCCCGTCCAGCAGCGGCTGCGGCTTCCCCTTCAGCTGGAGGTCGAAGAAGGCGGCGAGGTACGTCCGGGTGATCGCCAGTCCGCGCGTCGGGTCGATCGCCCCGGGGGCGGAGGGCCGGCCCGCGGCCTGCGCGAGCAGGCCCAGGTCGCTGAAGCTGCCGTGGTCGGCTCCGGCGACGGTGAGCCACCGCTTCCAGCCGTCCAGGCGGGACCAGGCCTCGTCCCAGCTGGGGTCCGTGCCCTGGGTGTCGTGCATCCCGGCGCCGAACAGCAGGAACGGGCGCCCGCCGAGTCCGCCGGCCGGGACGGGCGCGAAGAATGTGCCGTCCATGTTCACGCCCGCCCGCACCCGGCGGTCGGCGGCCATGGTGGCGGCGGCGGCGTCACCGCCGATCGAGTGCCCGGCCATGCCGATCCGGTGCCGGTCGATCAGTCGGGCCCACTCCCACGGCGAACTGCCCGACGTCAGCCGGTCGATGACGAACGAGGCGTCCTTGGCCCGGCTCTCGGCGATGGCCGGCAGCCCGCCCTCCGGCGGCTGGTCGCAGATCGCGCAGGGGAGCGTCCGGCCGTCCGGGAAGGTGACGCCGGTGGACTCGTAGGTGTGGTCGATCAGCGCGACCACGTAGCCGCGGCTGGCCAGGTCCTCGGCGATGCTGCTGAACAGGGCCCGGGGGAAGGTGAAGCCGGGCGAGAGCAGCACCAGCGGGAAGGGGCCGTCCGCCGGGCGCGCGTCGGCCCGCGCCCAGGTGCCCGTGGCGGCCAGCGCCTCCGGCGGGAGGCCGGTGCCCGGGTCCTTCCTTGCCAGCAGCAGCCGGGCCTCCTCGGTGGTCATGTAGGGCGCGGGCGTTCCGCTGCCGGCCCGGGCCGGGTAGTACATCGACACCATCAACTCCCGTGCGCCCGCCGACGGCACCCACGGGTCCTGGCGGTTCCGGTCGACGAGGTGCAGCAGGTCGCGCCCGACCGCGTACGGTCCGGTCGGGCGGGGCAGCGAGGCCGTGAACCCGGCCGTCACGGGGGCGGCGGCGGACGTCGGCGAGGTGGCGAAGGCGGGGGCCGCGGCGACGACCGGCAGCGGCAGGACGAGGGCGCCCACGGCGGTCACGGCCGCGCGGCGAAAATTGGTCATGCCCCGAACCTAGGCTTCGGGCACGGCACTTGACGTCTGCTCAGAGGCCTGTTGCGGCGTCCGCTGCCGGGCGGATCGGGCCTCCGCCCATAGGCGGACCGTGCCTGCTCCGCATCAGGCGTCGGTGTCGGCGGGATGCCGCTTCGCGCTACGGGAGTTGGCCGGCCTCGGCGGTGGCGCGGTCGGCGTCGCGGTCGGCGATCCCCGCGCCGCCGCCGACAGAATCGGTCAACTCCGTTGCGCAGAAGGTCAGTTCTCGGGCACCGAGGTTTCGCGCGGCGTGATTCTGGCGAACCATGTCCACCATGGGCTTACCTCCGATCGCCGATCACCCTGCCGTCGCTGTTTTCCGCGAACCCCGGGGCGGGCGGCCCGCTCCGGTGCTGGGGCCGGAGGTCGAGGCTGCGGCGCGGCGGACCGCGCGGGCGTTGGCCGGGGTGGCGACCCACGCGGGGCCCGTCGAGCGGAGTGCGGCGCTGCGGGAAGTCGCCGCGACGGCCGGGGAGTTGGTGGCCGCGCTGTCGGCGCCGGCCCCGGCGGTGGCCGGTGAGGACGTGCCGGCGGAGTCGACCAGTCAGTCGTACTTCCGGGTCCGCGAGGTGGAGCTGTCGGACCAACAGGCCGCCCTGCACGGCGCTCTGGTCGTCCACCGCGGCCTGGAGGACCTGTGCGAAGCGCCGCTGTCGGGCGCCGACCTGGCACTGGAGACGGCCGGGATGCGGCAGGCGGTGCTCGACCTCACCGGCACGGCGCCCGGCGCCGACCCCGAGCCCGCGCCGCCGACGGCCGTGCCCGAATCCGGCCCGGGCCCGGGCCCGGGCCCGGGCCGGTCGCCGGAGAGCGTGTGGAGCGCCCGCTGGCTCATCGGGCACCAGGTCCACGTCCTGTTCAACGTCTGCGCCGCGGACGCCGTGGCCGACGCCACCCGCCACCTGCGGCGCGGCGACGTGGAGGCCGCACTGGCCCGGATGGCGGACGCGACGGTGTACGTACGCGGCTTTCCGGCGGCGATGCACCACGCCGGCACGATCCCGGCCGACCACTACATGGCGGAGATCCGCCGGACCATGGCGCCCCCGTCCACGGACATCCCGCTCAGCGGACGCCAGCACCGCGGCTACAGACTGTTCCGGGCCGCAATGAAGGACCTCCTGGCGGAGCTTCCCGAAACATACGACCAACTGGCCTCCCGCTCACAGGAGTTGGCCGACACCCGCGGCACCCTGCTGGAAGCCGACATCGTGGACGCGGAACGGCACGTCACCCTCGCCTACTCGATGGTCCACCTGCGCCGCTCCATCGCCCAACGGCCCGAAGGCCCCGACAACGCCGTCGCCGAACTGCGGCTCATGCGCCACCGCCGCGCCGCCCAGTACGCCCCACTGATCCGCTTCGGCGACCACTACATCGCCGACGCCGTGGCCGGCCTGCGGCACTCCTGAAACCCACGCCCCGCCGCCTGAAACCCACGCCCGCCGCCCCCTTCGGCAGGAGACCGATGACCGAGACGAAGCCCGGCACCACCCGGAACGCCGGCACCGCCGCCGACCGGCAACTCGACCCCGCCGACGCCCAGTTGTGCGCGCAACTGGCCCGCACCCTGTGCACCGGCGGACCCGACCGGGTCGACGACCCCGCGTGGGTGGACCGGGTCAGGGACGCCTGGGACGAACTCCCGCTGCCGCTGCGCCGCGCGCTGCGCCGGTTCCGCAGGCACTCCGGCCCGCACGGCACCCTGGTGATCGGCGGCCTGCCCGTCGATCGCGCGACGCTGCCCCCGACACCGGCCGTGGCCGGCTCGGTGCAGCGCCGGGCCACCGTCCCGGCCGCGCTGCTCACCATGGTGGCCTGCGGTCTCGGCGAGCCGCTCGCCTATCGGGCCGAGAAGGCCGGCGCCCTCGTGCAGGACGTCGTCCCGGTGCCCGGGCAGGAGTCCTTCCACGGCAACGCCGGGTCGGTGCCGCTGTCTTTCCACAGCGAGAACGGCTTCCATCCCCACCCGCCCGACTACGTGGTCTTCCTGTGCCTGCGCGCCGACCACGACGGGACGGCCGGCATGCGCGTCGCCGGCATCCGCCGAGCGCTGCCGCTGCTCACCCCGGCCGGCCGCGAGGCCCTGTTCGCACCGGAGTTCATCACCGCGCCACCGCCCTCCTTCGCTCCCGACGCGAGCGGGGCCGAACCCGAGCCCGGGCCGGTGCTGTTCGGCGCGGCCGACGACCCGGACATCCGGATGGCCCAACTCGTCACCACGCCGCTCACCCCTCGGGCCGCCGCCGCACTCGCCGAGTTCGGCCGGGCCTGCGAGGCGACCGCCCGCACCCTGCGCCTGACCCCCGGCGACCTGGTCGTCCTCGACAACCGCGTCACCGTGCACGGCCGCACCGCCTTCCGGCCACGGTACGACGGAGCGGACCGCTGGCTGCAGCGCAGCTACGTCACCACCGACCTGCGCCGCTCCCGCGACCACCGCCCCGACGACGGCCACGTCCTTGCCCGCTGAGACCGGCGGCCCCGGGGAGCGGCCGCCGGTCTCGTGCCGTCAGCAGCAGCCGTGCCACTGGTAGTCGGTGGGGGCCTCGAGTCCGGGCTCGGGGTCGTCGGTCTTCGTGCCGGCGGCGGAGTGGACGGTGGTTCCCCGCTTGATGGTCTCGGCGACCCTGATGTCCTTGATCTGCTCCGGAGGGACCGTCAGCGGGTTCGCGGAGAGGATCACCAGGTCGGCGAGCTTGCCGACCTCGATGCTGCCCTTGCGGTCCTGTTCGAAGTACTGGTGGGCGGCGTGGACGGTGATGGACTTGACCGCGTCCAGGGCCGACACGCACTGCTCGGGGCCGAGGACGACCTGGTCGGTGCGGGTGCGGCGGGTGACCTGGCTGGACAGGATGGCGATCGAGTTGGGCAGGGCGACCGGGGCGTCGTGGTGCGAGGTGTAGATCATCTGCCGGTCGACGGCCCAACGGGCGGGGGAGATGGTGGCGGCCCGCTCCGGCCCGAGGACGGTCTTCCGGTACCAGTCGCCCCAGTAGTAGGTGTGCATCGAGAAGAAGGACGGGATGACGCCGAGGCGGGCGAAGGCCTCGATCTGGTTCTCGCGGGCGGTCTGGGCGTGGATCGCCACCGTCCGCCGGTCGCCGGGGCCGGCTTCCTCGGCGGCGGCCTCGACCGCCTCGACGAACTGGTCGATCGCGGCGTCCCCGTTGACGTGCGCCAGCACCTGCCAGCCCCTGGCGTACGCGGTGCGCACCTGGTCGAGGACGATCTTGGGATCGTCGACGGTGGGATAGCCGCGGTAGCCCTCGGGCGTGCCCTCCGGCCGTTCCAGGTAGGGCTGGGTGAGCCAGGCGGTGCGGCCCTGCGGGGATCCGTCCAGGTACATCTTCACGCCGGCCGCCCGCACGCCCCGCTCGTACTCCTGGCTCGCGCCGACCGGGTCCGGCTCCGGTGAGGCCGTCGCCTCGTCGGCCCGGGCGTAGGCGACGACGTCGATCTTGAACGGTACGAGCGCGGCGGCGTCGCGCAGGGCCTTCAGGTTCTTCAGCGTGGCGCCGCCCTCCTGGACGGTCGTGAAGCCGAAGCTAGCGGCGGAGGCGACGCCCTTGCCGAAGAGGGCGGCCAGCGCGGTCAACGGCAGCCCGGCGGTGGCCTTTTCGGACGCCGGGTTGAAGGCGGTCTCCTCCAGCACGCCGTTGGGCTCGCCGAACGGCCTGGCGATGGGGCCGGACTGACGGCGGATGACGCCGCCGTCCGGGTCCGCGGTGGCCCTGTTGTACCCCAGCTCCCGCAGGCCGCGGCTGTTCACCGCCCCGAGGTGGAACGACTGGTGGATGGCCAGCACCGGCTTGGTGGTGGACACCGCGTCGAGGTCCTCGCGGGTGGGGTGGCGGCCCTCGGCGAGCATCGCGTCGTCGTAGCCGAACCCGATGATCCACTGGGAGAAGGCGCCCACCGGCGTCTTCGCCCAGGCGCGCAGCTTGTCCTGGAGCGAGGCGATGTCGGTGACGTCGCCGTCGGGGGCGGCCAGCAGGTTGGCGAGGGTGGCCTGCAGCCCGATGCCGCCCAGGTGGCCGTGGGCGTCGATGAACCCGGGCAGCAGGGCGCGGCCGGCGAGGTCGCGCACCTGCGTGCGCGGCCCCTGCCAGCGGTCGACGGCCTCCCGGTGGTCGCCGACGTGGACGATCACGCCGTCCTTGACGGCCACCGCCTCGGGGCGCGGGTCGGACTCCCGGGAGTCGGCGGCGGCCGTCACGATCTCCCCGCCGTGGAAGAGGACATCGGCCTCCTCGTACGGCGCCGAAGGCCGGGCACCGCTGTCGTCCGTCGTCCCGGCCGGCTGGTCGTTCATTCCGAGGCCCTCCTGCTGCACCTGGCTACGCATAGTGCTCACCTGCCTACCCGCGGCCACCGGCCCGTGAACCTACACGTGGAACGGGACGGTGGTGACGACGACCTTCGGCAGCGGGCGAAGCGCCCTCCGCAGCCGAGCCGCGAGTCGGTTGTGCAGGAGACGGTGGTACCAGTGCCGTACGACGATCTCCGGGAGGATGACGGTCAGGGTGAGGTCCGGCCGCTGGTGGTGCAGCGACTCGATGTAGTCGACCAGCGGCGCGACGATCGCGCGGTAGGGGGAGAGGACGATCTTCAGGGGCAGGTGGTCGCCCCACAGGTCCCAGTACTCGCGGAAGCGTCGGGCCTCGTCCGCGCTGGAGCCGATGTGGAGCGCCAGGACGGGCTGCTGAAGCGAGGCGGCGTAGGCGAGGGCGCGCATGCCGGCCTGGTCCAGGGTGGCGATCGGCACGATCGACAGCGGGTGGACCTCCTCCGGGGTCTCCTCGCTCTCGGCTTCCGCCCGGGCCTCGGACGGCGCCCCCGGCCCGGTGGCTCGCGGCAGGCCGACCCCCGGGCCCGGCGGTGTGACGGTGCGGCTGGGGACTTCGACGGCGTGGGGGTGCAGGGCGACCGCTGCGCGGACCGTGTCGTAGTGGTGCCGGATTCGGGTCGTCACCAGGATGAACAGTCCCACCGTGAGCACGGCGAACCAGGCGCCCTCGGTGAACTTCGTGACGCCGGCGGTGACGAAGACGATCGCGGAGAGCAGGGCGCCGGTGGCGTTGAAGGCCAGGCTCTTGCGCCAGTGGCGGTCGCGCAGACGCCACCAGTGCACGACCATGCCGGTCTGCGACAGGGTGAAGGCGAGGAAGACACCGACGGCGTAGAGCGGGATCAGGGGGCCGGTCGTCCCGCCGAACGCCGCGTAGATCGCCGCCGCCGCGACGGAGAGCAGAATGATCCCGTTGCTGAAGGCCAGGCGGTCGCCCAGCCTCAGGAAGATCCGCGGCGCCTGGTGGTCGCGGGCCAGCAGGTACAGGACGCGGGGGAAGTCGTTGTACGCGGTGTTGGCGGCGAGGAGCAGGATCGCGGCGGTGGCTGCCTGGGTGAAGACGTAGAGGAAACCCGAGCCGAAGGTGCGGTGGGCGAGCTGCGACAGCACCGTCTCGTTCGCGCTGGGCACGACGCCGTCGAGCCGGACCAGAGCGACCGTGCCCGCGAACAGCAGGACGAGCAGGCCGACCATCCAGGTCAACGTGGTGCGGGCGTTGCGCCACTCGGTCGGCTTGAAGGCCGGCACCGCATTGGAGATCGCCTCGATGCCGGTCATCGCCGTCGAGCCGGAGGCGAAGGCCCGCAGGACCAGGAGCAGGCCGGCGCTCTCGGTAGCACTCAACTGCGGTGTCGCCGTCGGGTGGAAGTCGCGGCCGGCCGCGTCGGACAGGCCCACGGCGACGAGGACCAGGACCGCGAGGACGAAGGCGTAGGTCGGCGCGGCGAACAGCGCACCCGCCTGGCGCACCCCGCGCAGGTTCCCGGCGAGCAGCACGGCGATCACGGCGACGCCGATGGGCACGACGTCGGGTCGGAGCGAGGGGATCGCCGAGGTCACCGCCGCCATCCCGGAGGCGATCGAGACGGCGACCGTGAGGATGTAGTCGGTCATCAGACCGGCAGCGGCCGCCAGCCCGGGAACGCGGCCCAGATTGGCGGTGGCGACGATGTACGAACCGCCACCGTGCGGATAGGCGCGGATCGTCTGACGGTACGACACTCCGACCGCGAGCATCAGGAACACGATCGTCACGGCGATCGGCACCGAGAACCGCAACCCGGCGCCACCGGCGAGAACGAGGACGGCCAGCATCGCCTCCGGCCCGTACGCCACCGAGGAGAGCGCGTCGGCGGAGAGCACCGGCAACGCCACCAGCTTGCGCATCCGCTCGTGCGCGATCGCGGTGCTCCGCAGCGGAGCACCGAGCACCGCGTGCCGCACCCTGGAACCGACCCGGCCCGGCGGCGAAGTCCAGGTGTCCTCGCCGGTCGCCTCGACCGCCGGCGGTCGTCCGTCGACCGTGGCGACCCGTACGAAACGACCGAAGCGGACCGGCAGGATCTCCGAAGGGGCGGGATAGCGGCCGAGATCCGGATCCACCGGCAGCGCACGCCGCCACGCCTGCGGATCTCCGGCCGCCCGACCCCACTCGAGCCCCACCCGGCGCAACACCCCGAGCTGCTCCGCGTCGAGCGCCGGCAGCAGCGCGTCCGGGCTCGGCGCACCGCCGCCCTCCTGCACGCCTCCGCCGCTCCGACCTGTACTCGACACGGCACACAGTGTTACCCACGGAGTCCCTCCGTGGGCGGAACAGGCCGATGTCGAACGTGTCGTCATCGGCCGTGCGGGGCGCGGCACGCCACGGCCGCGACCACATGGGGGCGTGGGCGCGGCCGTGGGGTGGGTGTGCGGGTCAGTGGGTGCGGCGGCTCCTGCGCAGCAGGAGGACGCCTGCGGCGACGGTGGCGAGCGCGGCGAGGGCGGCGACGGGCAGGACCCGGGCGGCGTTGCTACCGGTCTCGGGGAGGTGGCCGTTGTGGTCGTGGTTCTCGCCGGGCGGGGGCTCCTGGGTCGGGCTCGGCGAGGAGGTCGGGCTCGGGCTCGGCGAGGGGCCGACGACGGTGACCGGGACCTCGGTGCGGCAGCGCGCGTCGGGCGAGCCCTGCGCGCAGTTGTTCGCGTAGGTGGTGGAGGTGACGGCGTTGCGAAGGACCGCGGAGGCGGTCAGCGAGGAGTTCACGGTGACGGAGTAGCCGATGGTCGCGGTCGCGCCGACGGGCAGGTCCCCGCTCCAGACCAGGGTGGTGCCGGAGACCTGGACCTGGCCGCGGTCGGCGGTGGCGTCGTTGTTGTAGACGGCGGAGTCCAGGACGCCGGCCAGGTCGTCGGTGAGGGTGACGCCGGGAGCGTCGACCTCGCTGGTGTTGGTGACCTGGATCCGGTAGCGGACGGTGTCGCCGGGATCGGCGCTGGTGGGATCGGCGGTCTTGGTGATGGTGTAGCCGGGCACCATGGCGACGGTGTTGCGCACGGTGTTGCTGGTGCGCTCCTGGGCGCGGCCGGTCTGGCTGCCCTGGAAGTGGAGGGCGGCGGTGTCGTCGAGGTGGGTGCCGACGGCGGTGCCGGCGTCGACGGTGACCTGGAAGGCGACGTTGGTCTCGGCGCCGGGGGGCAGGTCGTCGACGGTGCAGGTGACGGTCTGTCCGGAGGCCCGGCAGTCGGGGTTGGAGGCGGGGACGAAGGTGGTGCCGGCCGGGATCGTGTCGGTCAGGGTGATGTCGGTGGCGGTGTCGAGGTCGGTGGAGCTGCCGTCCTGGTGGCGGTTGGCGACGGCGAAGGTGTAGGTGATGGTCTCGCCGGGGCCGACCAGGCCGGGCGGGTTGTCGTCGGGGTTGCCGGGCGGGGTGTTGGCCTTGGTGATCCGCAGGTCGGGTTCGAGGGCGTCCAGCGCCAGCCAGGCGGCCTGCGGTTCCAGGGCGTCGCCGGAGCCGCTGATGCGGATCAGGGCCTGCTCGGCGCCGGCCGGGATCTTGCCGGTGACGTCGATCATCCGGGCGTCGTAGCCGTAGTTGTTGATCGGGTCGGGGTCGCGGGTGGTGATGTTGGTGCCGGTGCCGTCCGCCGCGACGTGGTCGATCCGGCTGGTGAACGCGTTGTCGGTGCCGACCCCGGTGGGGCCGGGCATCGGCAGCAGGATCAGGTTCTCCGGGGTGGAGCCGACGGCCAGGGTGTCTCCGGCGATCGGTGCGTCACCGTCGCCGACGGTGATGCCCAGGGTGGCCCGGGGCGCCGTGGTGGCGGGGGTGCGGATGCCGCCCAGGGTGAGGGTGGTCTGGTTGTCGGGGTCGCGCAGCAGCTGGTAGCCGTCCCAGACCTGGAGGTAGCGCAGCGGCTCGGCCGGGTCCTCGTACGCGACGACCAGCGACCAGCCGCCCCAGCAGCCCACGTTGTTGCCGCCGAAGTTCTGGGCCGAGGAGCGGCCGGCGCACGCCTGGATGTCGGCGATGGTGTAGCTGCCCGCGCCGGCGGCCTTGACCTCGGCCGTCACGTCCTTGACCGCCCCGCCGGCCAGCAGCGGCTCGGGCGGGTTCCCGCCGACCTTCTGGTCGAACCAGTCGTAGGTGTCCGCGGTCACCAGCTGGTAGTCGCTCGCGCCCGGGACCTTCCAGTAGACCTGGTTGCCCTTGTTGATGTCGCCGGAAGTGCCGCCCATGGTGCTGGTGTTGGTCGGGTTGAACTGCCAGTACAGGCGGGCCGACAGGACGTTCGCGCCGGCCGGAAGCAGCAGCTGCGCGGAGGCCGCGTTCGGGCCCGGAGCGTTCGGGTCGACCTTGATGAACTTGGTCCGCCCGTTGTTCGAGCCCTCGGTGTCCGAACAGACCGTGCCGTCGCTGTCGTCGCAGGTCAGCACCGAGTTGGAGGCCATCGTCAGGTTGCCGTGCGCCAGCAGGTCGACCACCGGGTTCGGGCCGATCGGACGCTGCGTCCCGGCCCCGCGCGTCGCCTCGACGGCCCTGGCCGCGGGCTTCGTCGGCAGCAGGGCAGGGCGGGCGGCGGCCCGGGCGTGCCCGGACCCGGTGGTGGCGGCGGCCAGGGCCGCCGGGGCCGCGCCGGTCAGGGCGGCGGCGCCCGCACCGAGCACCACCGCCAGCAACGTGGACAGGGTGCGCGGTGGACGCCGGCGCGGTCGTCGGACAGAAGACACGGGAACCTCGCTGTCGGGAGGGACACGAACAGCGAACCTCGTACCTGCCCGGACGGCCGCCGAAGCCCGACGGCCCGGCTCTTCACTCTGCCGGAGCAGCCCCGCTGGCCGAACAGCCCAAGGTGTGGCCGTCTCTCCCGTGGCCGAAGGCGGGTGCGCGGTGTCACTGCCGCGCACCCGCCGGCGCCAGGAGGGCGGTCGTCGCCGTCCTGACGGGCTGTCGGAGCGGAGTGGGCGTCAGGCCCGGTAGGCGGCCCAGGAGGAGGACATCCGGGCGACCTGGCCTGCGGTGAACTGCGTCATGCAGGAGTCGTAGGTGTAGTCCATGAAGTTGTGGATCGGGTCGACGCCGGCGGCGGTGCAGGTGTCGCGGCCGGTCGGGCACTGGTAGGCGGCGGTCTTCTCGGCCGGGGTGTCGGAGACGTAGTCGCCCTGGCCGCCGCAGCCGCCCTGGAAGGTGTGGTAGAGGCCGAGCCAGTGGCCGATCTCGTGGGTGGCGGTGTCGCCCTCGTTGTAGTTGGTGGCCGAGCCGCCGGGGAACGAGGTGTCGAGGATGACCACGCCGTCGTCGGTCGGGTTGGACTTGTAGCTGCTCGGGAACGTCGCCCAGCCGAGCAGCGACTGCCCGAGGCTGGCGCTGTAGATGTTGAGGGCGCCTGCGCCGCCCTTGCGCAGTGCGCTCTTCATCGAACTCTCGGCGGAGGAGCCCGGCGCGACGCCGGCGTACCAGCTCGCGTTGTCGGTGTAGTCGGTGGAGACCAGCTGGAACTGGAACTGGCTGGGAGTGTTGCCCGCGCCCTGGCCGCTGTAGGCCGCGTTGAGGACGTCGATCTGCTTGGCGACGGTGGTGGCCGACAGCTTGCCGGTGGTCCCGGAGTGGATGACGTGCATGTACACCGGGACGGTGGTGGTCGCCGTCACGCCGGGGGCGATCGGGACGCCGCCCTGGGCGGTCGCCAGCTGGGCGACGCGGGCCTTGAGGTCCGCCTCCATCGCCTGGGCCTGCGCGTCGGTGAGGGCGTTGGGGTCGCGGCCGACGACGGAGTTGCCGGCGGGCTTGCGGGCCGCGGCGTCGTCGTGGGCCGCCTCCCCGGCGCACGCGGTGGAGGTCGCGGCCTGCGCGGTGGTGGCCGTGGAAGGGGCGGCGAACTGGGCGAGCCCGACGCCTGCGACCAGTGCCGCGGCGCCGAGGAGCCTGCCGACGGCACGCGAGGGGACGCGAACGGAACGACGCATCTGCGCTCCTGAGGAGTGGGGGGACGGCGGTCGAGGGGGGCCGCCGGGTCAAGGCTACGCAAAGGAGCATGTCCGCGTCAGATGTGTTCCGGCCTGGCGGCGCTGACGACCAATCGGACAAATTCCGAACGTTTGAGCGGCTCGGCCCGGTCGCACGTGGCGGGTTTCCCGCCGCGCGCACGGACGCGGCGCCGGCCCCCGGCTGTCCGAAAGTCGACGGTCCGAAAGTCGACGGTCCGCCGCCGGGGAGCGGTCAGCCCCCGGTACGGGGGAGCCAGTGTGCGGCGGCGGCCAGGAGGGCGGTGACGCCGCAGCGGATGGCGGGGTCGGGGAGGGGCGCGTAGTGGGGCGAGTGGTTGGTGGGGACGGAGTCGGGCAGGCCGTTGGCCATCAGGTCCTCGGGGCCGATGCCCCGGAAGAGGGCGTGGTCGGTGCCGCCGAAGTGCCACAGGACGGACGGGACGCCGAGGGCGGTGCCGAAGGCGCCGAAGTCCTCGCTGCCGGTGATGGGTTGGGGCAGGACGACGACACTGTCCCGGCCCAGGGCGTCGCCGAGGGCGGTGACCACGGTGGCGGTGGCGCGCGGGTCGTTGAGGGTCACGGGGAAGGAGGGCAGGGCGGTGATCTCCGGGTCCTTCGGGGCGTTGGACGCTGCCGCCTCGGCGCGGACGATGCGCTCGACGGCCGTGACGACCCGCTCGCGCACCGCGGGGGTGGTGCTGCGGACGTTGATCAGCAGTTCCGCCGTGTCGGGGATGATGTTCTCCTTCGCGCCGGCGTGGATCGCGCCGACCGTCACCACCGCGGTCTCGGTGCCCGCGACCTCGCGTGCGACGACCGTCTGAAGGCGCATCACGATCGCGGCGGCCATGACGACCGGGTCCACGGTCAGCTGCGGGGCGGCGCCGTGGCCGCCCCGTCCGTGGAGGAGGACCCGGAAGCTGTCGGAGGCGGACATGATCGGTCCCGGGCGGGTGGCGACCATGCCGACGGGGGCCGGCAGGACGTGCTGGGCGAGGCAGACGTCGGCTCGGGGGAAGCGGTCGAGGAAGCCGTCCGCGATCATGGCCGCGGCACCGCCGCCGACCTCCTCGGCGGGCTGGAAGACCGCGACGACGGTGCCGCTCCACTGCTCCGGGCAGGCCGCGAGCTGTGCGGTGGCGCCGAGCAGGCAGGTGACGTGCATGTCGTGGCCGCAGGCGTGCATGACCGGGACCTCGTTGCCGTCGCGGTCGACGCCCTTCGCGGTCGAGGCGTACGGCAGGCCGGTCTTCTCCTCGACGGGAAGGGCGTCCATGTCGGCGCGCAGCAGGACGACCGGGCCCTCGCCGTTGGCGAGGACGCCGACGACGCCGGTGCCGCCGACCCGCTCGGTCACCTGCCAGCCCTGGGCGCGCAGCCACTCGGCGACGATGCCCGCGGTGCGGACCTCCTGGAAGGACAGTTCGGGGTGGGCGTGCAGGTCCTCGTACAGGGCCCGCAGCGCGGGGACGCGGTCGGCGACGCCGGTGAACAGGTCGGTGGCGGTGGTCATGACTGCTCCGAGTCGGTGGTCGGGCGGATGCGGGCGGACGCGCCGAACGCGGCGCGGAAGGCGGCGGGGTCCTGCGGGGTGAGGACGGCCATCAGCGCGGCGATGATCGCGCCGACGACGAGGGAGGCGAAGGCGACCTCGAACGAGAAGGCGTCGGCGATCACCCCCATGACCGGCGGGACGACCATGCTCGCCAGCTGCCCGCCGAGGACGATGACGGCGCTTCCCACCCCGACGTACGCGGGCGGCAGGCCGCTCAGCGGCGCCGCGAGGATCGGCATGTAGGTCAGGGAGGCGGCGATGACGACGACCGTGGCGAAGACCACGAAGCCGATGGGCGAGGAGGAGAAGGCCATCGCGGGCAGCGCGAGCGCGGCGACGGCCATGCTCGGCACGATCAGCTTGCGGTGGTGACCGCCCAGCCGGTCGGAGAGCCGCCCGCCGACGATCGTCGCGGCGGCGCTCGCGAGGGCCGGCAGGATCATGAGCGCGCCGACCGTGGTGAGCGGGACGCCGAGTTCCGTCCTGAGGTACGACGGGGCCCAGGTGAGGAGTCCGCCCAGGACGAGGTTGAGGCCGAACAGCATCGCCGCGAAACGCCAGAGCACGCCGACCCGCAGGACGTTCCGCATGCCGTGCCGCTCCTCCGGCGCTCCGAGGACGCCGCGGTGCAGGGGAGCCGGCAGCCGGGCCCGGATCGCCAGGACGACGAACACGCCGAGCGCGGCCGCCGAGAAGAACGCCGAGCGCCAGCCGAAGACGGCGGCGAGCGGGGCGACGGCGAGGGGCGCGGCGATGGCGGCGACGGCGTTGGAGCTCATGATCAGACCGTTGGCGCTCATGCGCTGCTCGGGAGCGGTCCGTTCGACCAGCACCTTCATCGACGCCGGCGGGAAGATTCCCTCGGCCGCGCCGAACGCGAAGCGCACGGCCAGCAGGGCGGCGAAGGACCAGGCGAACCCGGTCAGTGCGGTGAACAGCGACCAGGCGAGCAGGGCCCAGGTGATGACCCGGCGGGCGCCGAACCGGTCGGTGAGCACGCCGCCCGGGATCTGCGCCAGGGCGTAGGTGAGGAAGAACGCCGAGACGATCAGGCCCTGTTGACCGTGCGTCAGGCGGAACTCCTCGCCGATGGAGGGCAGGACGAAGTTGATGACCAGTCGGTCCGCGTAGTCGATCAGCCAGGCGGCGAAGAGCAGGACGACCGTGGTTCTGACGACGCGTTCGGCCGGGGCGGTCCGGTCGGCCGGGGCGGTCCGGTCGACGGCGGCGGGATCCGTGTGCGGGGGCGGCACAGCGGGAGCGGACATGGCACTCCTCTCAGCAGTGGCCGCAGCGGGGTTTCGGCCGGGAAGTGCCCCTAAGATCCGGCTCGCGGAGGCACATCCCGCCGAATTGCAGGAAAACTACGGGGGAGAGTCATTGATGCAGGATTCCGGCGCTCCGGCTCACGGCCTCGGGGCCGACGTGCAGTTCACCGAGCAGGACCTCGCGCTCGTCGACGCCCTGCAGTCGGCGCCGCGTGCTCCGTGGTCGGCCGTCGGACGGGCCCTGGGCGTCGACGCGACGACGGCCGCCCGCCGCTGGGAGCGGCTGACGGCCGGCGGGCTGGCCTGGGTGACCGCCTACGACTCGGCCAGGAACGGCGCCGTGGGCTTCGTCGAGGTGAGCAGCGAACCCGGCGCCCACCGGGCCGTGAGCGCGCAGGCGTGCGCGCTGCCCTGGGTGTTCAGCGTCGACGAGACGTCGGGCGAGTTCGATCTCCTGCTGTCGGTGGGCGCCTTGTGCCCGTCCGAGCTCGGCCGGGCCGTGCACCGCGCCGTCGGCGGCCTGCGGGGCGTGCGTTCGCTGCGGATGCAGATGGGTGTCGCCCTGTTCGGCGAGGGCGGCGACTGGCGCATCCGGGCCATGGAACCGGCCCGGCGCGCCGGACTCGGCACCTCCGGCGTGCCCAGCCGCACGCCGTACGCCGTCCGCACCGGCGGCCGGGGGCCGGCGCAGGACAAGGCGCTGCTGACGGCCCTGAGCGGCGACGGCCGCCTCGGCTACGCGGCGCTCGCCGCCGCGACCGGGCTGAGCGAGCACGTCGCCCGCCGCGGGGTGCAGCGGATGCTCCGCGACGGCGACCTGCGGCTGCGCTGCGACTTCGCCCATCCCCTCGCCGGTCTGCGGACGACGGCCGTGTACCGCATGGCGTCCCCGCACCGCCTCCTCGGGCAGGCCGGGCAGGGACTGGCCCGGCTGAGCCAGGTCCGGCTGTGCGCCTCGGTCACCGGCCCGCACAACCTCCTCGTCCAGGTGCTGCTGCACAGCCTGTCGGACGTCGACCGGTTCGAGGAGCAACTCGCCGCCTCCTTCCCGGCGTTGGAGATCAAGGACCGCACGCTCGTGATGCACACGCCGAAGCGGATGGGCTGGCTCCTCGACGACCGCGGCCGCGCCGTCGGCCGGGTTCCGCTGACTCCGCCCGAGAGCCGAGCCGCGTTCGAGAGCTGAGCCGCGTTCGAGAGCTGAGCCGCGTCCGCTTCATCGGGGTGCGGGCGGGAGCACCGAGTACGGCAGCGGGTCGAAGCCGTTGAAGCCCCGGGTGAGGTAACTGACCGCGTACGCGCCGCTGGAGAGGATCCACACCGGGTCGCCGGAGGCCACCGCGCGGGGGACGGGGACGCGGCCGGTCGCGTACCCGTGCGGGAACGCGTCGTCGCTGTCGCAGGTCGGGCCCGCGACCACGGCGGGGACGTACTCCGGGTCCGGGTGGGTCGGGAAGACCAGCCGGTACTGCACCTGGTCCATCTCGTACAGGCCGTTGTACTTGCCGCAGCTCAGGTACAGCCAGTGCTCCCGTTCGCCGTCCGGCTGCTGACGGGACGTCAGCCGGTAGACGTGGGCCCGGATCGCACCCTGGTCGGCGACCAGGTGGCGGCCGGGTTCCAGGACGAAGTCCAGCTCGCCGCCGTGCAGCCGGCGCAGCTGGTCGAGGCCCTGCCGGACGACCTGGAAGATCTCGTCGAGCGGCGGGTCGAGGACGGTGCCGTGCCGGTCGACGTACCCGAGGGCGGGCAGGCCGCCGCCGAGGTTGATGTGGTCGAGCCCGATCCCGTGCCGGTCGAGCTCGACCAGCACGTCGCCGAGCAGTTCGAAGGCCGCCGTCCAGGCCTTGGACGTCAGCTGCTGGGAGCCGACGTGCACCGAGAGCCCGGCGGGGGTCAGTCCGGCGTCCCGGGCGGCCGTCAGCACCTGGACGGCGTCCGCCGGCGAGCAGCCGAACTTGCGGCTCAGCCCCCAGAGCGCGCCCTCGCCGGTGGTGGCGAGCCGGCAGAACACCCGGGACCCCGGGGCGTGTTCGGCGATCGCGGCGACGTCCGGGAGGCTGTCGGTGGCGAAGTCCCGGATGCCCAGGCGGTACGCCTCGGCGATGCCCCGGTCCGATTTGACGGTGTTGCCGTAGTGCACCCGGTCGGCGGGCACGCCGGTGCGCAGGGCCTGGGCTATTTCGTGCGGGCCGGCCGCGTCGAAGCCGGCGCCGAGCGCGGTCAGTTCGGCGAGCACCTCGTCCACCGGGCAGGCCTTGAGGGCGAACCGGACGGCGATGCCCGGCAGTTCGTCCAGCAGGGTGGCGTAGCGGCGGGCGATGCCGGCCAGGTCGTAGAAGATCCGGTCGTCGGTGGACGCCGTCAGGGCGGAGCGCAGCGCGGGGGTGAGGGAGCGGAGTCCGGCGTTCTGGTTCAACGGGCCGGGTCCTCGTCGTGCCGGGACCGGGGCTTCATGACGGCGCGCACGGCGTCGCGCAGGTGGTCGCGGTGGGGTTGCAGGGCGCGGTCGAGCGGGAGCGCGAACGGCAGCACGGCGCCGTCCGGGCGGGTGATCCGCCGGGGCGGGGCGATCAGGCGCATCTCCTCGGCGGCGGTGGCGAGGATCTCGGCGCCGATGCCGCAGCTGCGGTTGGAGTCGTCGACGACGACGAGGCGTCCGGTGCGTTCCAGCGAGCCGGCCAGGGCCGTCCAGTCGAACGGGTGGAGGGTGCGCGGGTCGAACACCTCGACGGAGATCTCCGGGGCGAGCTCCTCCGCGACGGCCAGGGCGTCGTGCACCAGGTGGCCGACGGCGACGACGGTGACGTCGGCGCCCTCGCGGTGGATCCGGGCGGTGCCCAGCGGGATCGGCGCCAGCTCCCAGGTGACGGTCTCGCGCACCGGCAGGGCGGCGGCCGGGGCGAACACGACGACCGGGTCCGGGTCGGCGATCGCCGACCGGAGCAGTCCGTAGGCGTCGGTGGGGGTGGCCGGTACGACGGTCTTCATCCCGGCGTGGGCGAAGAGGCTGTAGGGGTGGTCGGAGTGCTGTCCGGCCCAGCCGTCCCGGGAGCCGGAGCCCGGCACCAGGCAGGTCAGCGGGACACCGGCCTGGCCGCCGGTCATCAGGGAGAACTTGTGGGCCTGGTTGACGAGTTGCTCGAAGACGAGGAAGAGCAGCGAGGGGATCTGGAACTCGATCACCGGCCGTCGTCCGGTCAGCGCGGCGCCGACGGCCATCGAGGTGAAGGCCTGCTCGGAGAGCGGGGTGTCGACGATCCGGCCGGGGCCGAAGCGGTCGAGCAGGTTGAGGGTGGGGCCGGCCAGGCCGGCGCCGATGTCCTCGCCGAAGACGCAGACCGCCGGGTCCTCGGCGAGGGCGTCGGTGAGCGCCCGGTTGAGCGCCTTGGTGTAGGAGAGCCTCATGTCCTCGCCCCCGCCCTCGGGCGCAGCCCGTCGGCGTAGAGGTGGTCCAACGCCCCTGCCGGGTCCGGATGTTCGGAGGCGAGGGCGAACTCCTGGGCGGCGGCCAGCTGTTCGGCGACCGAGGCGTCCAACTGCGCGGCGAGGCCGGGCGGCAGGAGGGCGGCGGCGCGCGGCAGCGGGTCGAGGCCGCGCCAGTCGGCGATCTCCTCCGGGGTGCGGTAGCGCAGTTTCATCAGCCGTTCCATGGTGTGGTGCCCCTCGAAGCGGTAGGTGCGGCATTCGAGGAAGCCGGGACCGCCGCCGGCGGAGGCCCGTTGGACGGCCTCGGCGGTCGCCGCGCGGACGGCCTCGGTGTCCATCCCGTCCACCTCGGCGGCGGGGATTCCGAAGGCGGCGGCCCGGCCGGTGGCGCTGCCGGCCACCGAGGTGGCGGCCGGCAGCGTGGTGGCGTAGCCGTTGTTCTCGCAGACGAACAGCACCGGCAGCCGCCACATCGCGGCCAGGTTGAAGGACTCCAGCAGGACGCCCTGGTTGAGTGCGCCGTCGCCGAAGAAGGCGACCGCGACCCGGTCCTCGCCGGCCTGCCGGGCGGACCAGGCGGCGCCGACCGCGATCGCGCCGCCCGCGCCGACCATGCCGTTGGCGCCCAGGATGCCGAGCGAGAAGTCCGCGGCGTGCATCGAGCCGCCCCGGCCCCGGTTCAACCCGCCGGTGCGGCCGAGGAGTTCGGCCAGCAGCCGGTCCGGGGCCGCGCCCTTGGCGAGGACGTGGCCGTGGCCCCGGTGGGTGGAGGTGATCCGGTCCTGTGGGCGCAGCGCGGCGCACACGCCGACCGCCACCGCCTCCTGCCCGATGTACGGGTGGATGCCGCCGGTGATCGCCCCGGACTTCACCAGGCCGAGCGCGAGTTCCTCGAAGCCGCGGATCAGCCGCAGCATCCGGTAGCGCCCGGCGGGGGAGCCGAGGTCGCGGGGATCGGGCAGGCCCGTCACCGGGCGCCCCGCCAGATCACCGGGCAGATCTCGGGGTCGGCGTAGTCGGGGCGGCCGTCGGCGGTGCGGCGGACCAGCACGTCGTGGTTGTAGGAGGCGGCGGCGCCGTCCGGGCGGGTGGCGTGGCGGTACTCGTTGGCGCCGTCCTGGAGGTGCAGCGAGATCGCCCGGCGCGGGAAGTCGGCCAGGTTGGCGCCGCTGCCGTGGTAGGTGCGGCAGTGGTGGAAGCTGATGTGCCCGCGCGGGATGACGACGGGGACCTTGCGCACCTCGGCGCCGTTGTGGGCGGCGTTGGCGGCGAGGATCGACTCCAGCTCGGCGCGGTCGCGCTGGGCGAAGTGCCGGGTGGCGTCCTCCCCGGAGGGCAGCTCCTCCCAGCGGTTGCTGCCGTCGACCATGGTGATGGTGCCGTTCTCCACCCCGCAGTCGTGGAACGGGATGAAGGCGGTGAGCATCTCCTCCGAGGTCGAGGTGTGCCAGTAGTGCTTGTCGAAGTGCCACGGCACCTGGTTGGAGGGCTCCTCGGGCACCGGCGGCTTGAAGATCAGGGTCGACTGGAAGATCCGGATCTCCTCGGCCCCGGCGAGCACCGCGGCGACGGCGCCGACCAGCGGCTTGCGCAGGATCGCGGCGATCGCGTCGCTCTCGTAGTGCACGTAGTCGTTGTGCCGCTGGACCGGCCCGTGCGCGGGCTCCCAGGCGGCCAGCCGCGGCGGTCGGACGGGGAGGGCGCGGTCGCGCCGGCCCTCGTAGTAGTCGTCGGTGGCGGCCCGGAGGGCGTCGATCTCCTGGTCGGTGAACAGCTTCCCGGAGAGGTACCAGCCGTGCTCGCGGTAGCCGGCCACCTCCTCGGGCGTGGGCAGCAGGGCGGCCTCGGCCGGGGTCAGGGCGAACTCGGGTGCGGTGGTCACGGGGTGTGCCTCCTTCGGAGGGGCGGGTCGGGGCGGTCAGACGGAGGCGGCGGCGCGCTGGCGCTCGACGGCCTCGTAGAGCGCCTTGATGTTGGCGGTGCCGAAGGTGCCCGCGCCCTGGCGCTCGATCAGCTCCAGGAAGAAGGTCCGCCTGGGGTGGGTCGAGCGGGCGAAGATCTGGAACAGCTGGCCGCCGTGGTCCTGGTCGACCAGGACGTCCAGTTCGCGCAGCGTCCCCACCGGGATCGCGGTGTCGCCGAGCCGCTCGGCCAGGCCGTCGTAGTAGGCGCCCGGGGTGGAGAGGAACTCGACGCCGTGCGACCTGGCGGTGCGGACCGCGGTGGCGATGTCGTCGGTGCGGAAGGCGAGGTGCTGGACGCCCGCGCCGTCGTGGTCGGCCAGGAAGGTGTCGATCTGGCCGGCCCGGCGGCCGGTGTCCGGCTCGATCAGGGTGAAGGTGACGTCCCCGGAGGGGCTCTGCACCACGCCGGAGTCCATCGCCTGCTCGCCGACCGCGATGTACTCGCCGAAGATCCGGTGCATGCCGAGCGCGGCTTCGCAGAACAGCACGGCCTGCGCCAACTGTCCGGCGGGCACGCAGATCGCGACGTGGTCGAGGGCGTCCAGCAGGTCGCCGCCGGCGGGCTCCGGGGCGTCCGGCAGCGGGACGAAGCGCAGCGCGGTGTCGCCGAATCCGGCGATCAGCGCGCCGGCCCGGTCCAGGACCTCGGCGCCGTGCCGCTCGGCCCGCTCCAGCGCGGCCTGCGGGTCGGTGCAGCCGAGCGCCAGCACGGCGACGCCCTCGCCGTGCCGCTCGACCCAGCGGGCCACCGGGTGGTCGGTGATCCCGCTGGAGTGCAGCCGCAGCCGGATGGCGCCCTGGTGGAGGTGGACGGTCCGCACCCCGGGCTTCCACACCGGCTGCTCGGCGTCGCGGCGGAAGCCGAAGCCGGTCTGCAGCTCGGCGGCGGTCTGCGCGCTGTCCGCGCAGTGGTACTCGACATGGGTGATCGTCTGGATCGACAACTGGACTCCCTGCAAGCGGAGTTGAGAGCGGAGGGGCTTATCGGGGCTTGGGCCTGCGCTACGGGCGGGTCGCGGCGGCCGGTTCGGCGGTGCCGGTGGGCGTCGGCCCGAAGACCAGGCTGGTGTTGTGGCCGCCGAACGCGAAGGCGTTGCTCAACGCGGCCCGCAGCCGGACCGGGCGGGCGGCGCCGCGGACGTGGTCCAGGGCGCAGGCCGGGTCCGGCTCGTCCAGGTTGAGAGTCGGCGGGAGCAGGCCCCGGGCCACGGCCAGCACGGTCACGGCGGCCTCCACCGCCCCGGCCGCGCCCAGCAGGTGGCCGGTGGCGCCCTTGGTGGAGCTGACGGCGGGCCGGTGCGCGCCGAACACCGCGTTCAGCGCGGCCGATTCGGCGAGGTCGCCGAGCTTGGTGCCGGTGCCGTGCGCGTTGACGTAGCCGATGTCGGACGGGTCCAGGCCGGCATTGGCGAGGGCGGCGCGCATGGCGTCGGCGGCGCCCGCGCCGTCGGGGCGGGGCATGGTCGGGTGGTGGGCGTCGGTGGTGGAGCCCCAGCCGATCACCTCGGCGTACCCGGCCACGCCCCGGGCGGCGGCGTGGGCGGCGCTCTCCAGGACCAGCACGGCGCTGCCGTCGCCCAGCACGAAGCCGTTGCGGCGGATGTCGAACGGCCGGGACGCCTGCGCCGGGTCGTCCCAACCCTGGGCCAGCGCACGGGCGTTGGCGAAGGCGGAGACGATCGTCGGGTGCAGCGAGGCATCCGTCCCGCCGCACACCACCACGTCCGCGTCGCCGGCCCGGATCAGCCGCAGCCCCTCGGCCACCGCCTGGGCGCCGGCCGCGCAGGCCGTCACGATCGCGGTGCTGAAGCCCCGGATGCCGTGCTTGATCGCGATCCGGGCGGTCGCCATGTTGGAGAGCATCCCGGGCAGCAGGTACGGGCTGACGCCGGGGCGGCCGCGGTCCTGGCGGCGGCGGGCCTGCTGCTCGTAGGTCTCCAGGCCGCCGCCGCCGGTGCCCAGCACCACGGCGGTGCGGCGGGCGTCGACGTCGCGGCCGACCACCAGCCCGGCGTCGGCCAGCGCGTCGTCCGCGGCGGCCATCGCCAGCAGTGCGAAGCGGTCGACGCAGCGGGTCTCGGTCGGCGGCAGCACCTCCTCGCCCTCGATGTGCGGGGCGATTCCGGCGGCGGGCAGCCAGCCGTGCGCGACGTGGCCCTCCGGTACGGCGGTGATGCCGCTGAGCCCGGCGGTCAGCGCCTCGAAGACCTCGTCGGGCCGGCGGCCCAGCGAGGTGACCATTCCCATGCCGGTGACGACGGCGCCCGGCCGTCCCGCCCCGGTCATCGGGCGGTGGCCGAGGAGTTCATCGCGCCGAGGTGGCGCTCGCGCAGCAGGACCTTGCGGACCTTGCCGGTCGGGCCGAGCGGGATGTCCGCGTCGTCGACCACCAGGACCGAGCGGACGGTGGCGGCGGTGTGCTCGTCGAGCGCGGCGAGCACCTCCGGGGTGCGGTCGGCGGCCGGGTCGGCGCCGTCCGCGAGGAGGAGCAGCACGTCGGTGACCACCCGGTCGCCGTCCTTCACCGCGACGACCGTGCAGTCCAGCACGCCGGGGACGTCGGCCAGCACCCGTTCCTCGGACATCGCGGTGTACAGTCGCCGGCCGTCGCCGAGGTCGACCGAGTCGACCAGCCGGTCGACGTGGTAGTAGTAGCCCTCCTCGTCCCGGTACATCAGGTCGCCGGTGAGGAAGCGGCCGCGCAGCCGGGTGCGGTAGGTGGTGACCGAGTCGTTCCAGTAGCCGGGCGCCAGGGTCGGGGAGGCGGTGGCGAGTTCGCCGACCTCGCCGGGGCCGAGCGGCTCGCCGTTCGGGCCGACCACCTCGCAGTCGACGAAGGTGTGCGGACGGCCCACGCAGCGGCCGTACTTCTCGGTGCCGGGGGCGTGGGTGATGTGGAAGTGCGAGTGGCCCATCTCGGTCGAGCCCAGGCCGTCGACGAACACCGAGCCCGGCACACGGCCGCGGCCTTCCCGGGTGACGGTCTCGCGCGAGCCCTGCGCGATCAGGCGACGGATGTGCGCCTCGTGCGCGCAGTCGCCGGTGTTCCACCACAGGCCGACCGAGGACAGGTCGCGGGCGGACAGGTCCTGCCGGGCCAGGTCGGCCCAGCTGGTGGCGAAGCCGAACACGCTCTGCGGCTGCCAGCGTTCGATCGCGTCCAGCACGGCCGGGCCGGTCTGCTGGGAGATCAGGTGCAGCTGGGAGTGGAAGCTGAGCGCCAGGTTGAGCGCGATCAGCGTCGCGGCGTGCGCGGCGGGCAGCGCGCTCAGCACCCGGTCGATGCCCTGCGGCCGGGGCAGGGCCGCGCGGTGCCGGATCGACGCGTACAGGCTCTGGTGCGAGTGCACCACGGCCTTGGGCATCCCGGTGGTGCCGGAGGAGTGGGTGATCGCGATCGGGTCGTCCGCGTGGTGGCGGTAGGGGGCGGGCGCCGCGTCCGGGTCGCCGGAGCCGAGGTCGGCGGCATCGGCGAGGATCGGGGCCGCCGGGTCGTACCCGGCCAGTTCGGCCCGGTGCGCGGGGTCGGCGAGGATGCCGACCGCGCCGAGGCGGGCGATGTAGTGGGCCGCGCGCTCGCCCTCCACCCCCGGGTTGAGCAGCGCCGGGATCGCGCCGAGCCGGGCCAGCGCCAGGAACGACAGCACCTGGTCGGCGGCGGCGGTCGCGTACACCACCACCACGTCCCGCCGGCCGACGCCGAGGGCGTGCAGCGCGGCCGCCCGGGCCCGGACGGCGCGGTCCGCCTCGCGCAGGGTCAGGGCCGCGCGGGCGGCGTGCCCGTCCACCGGGGTGTCGAAGGTCAGCAGCGGGTCGTCGAGACCGATGCCCAGGGCGATCCTGCTGGTCAGCACGTTCCCGGCGCCGACGTCCGGGTCGTTCGCCAGGAGGCTGCGGATGCTGCGGATGCTCACGGTGATGGATCCCTCCCATGGTGCTGACCATGCGGGTGCGGTGCGGCGTCCGGGGACGCGTACGGACTTGGTGGCGGAGAGCGGGGTGGCGGAGAGCCGGGTGTCGGAGAGCGGGGTGCGCGCGGTCAGGCGGTGACCAGGACGGCGGTGGCGTGGCCGGCGTTGTCGGGCTGCTCGGCGGGCTGGTCGGGCTGGTCGGGCTGCTCGGGCTGCTCGGCGGAGATGACCAGGACCTGGTCGGCGTCGCCGTCCGCGAGCAGCAGGGTGGCCAACTCCATTGCGTCCGGCGGGACTTCACCGGGTGCGGCGGCGTCTGCGGGGCTGATCGCGACGACCGGGCCGGTCAGGCCCCAGCGGGCGGCGATGTGCCCGAGGACGGCGTTCGGGTTGGACTGGAAGAACAGCAGCGGCGGCATCCGGTGCCGCGTCGCGCCGGTGTCGATGGCCAGCGCGGTGGCGCGGTCGCCCCCGGCGCTGGCGAGCAGCAGGGCGGTGCGGCGCGGCTCTCCGGGGCTGTCGGGTCGGGGTTCGCCGTAGTGGTCGGTGAGGCAGAGGTCGGCGACGGCCGCGACCAGTGGGTTGAAGTCCGAGGCGGAGAAGCCGGGCAGCGGGGGTGGCGGCTCGCCGGGGGGCCAGTTCGCGGTGGCGAGGGTGTGCAGGGGGTTCATGCGGCGGCCACCAGGAGTGCGGTGTTGGCGCCGCCGAACGCCGAGTTGAGGCTCAGCGCGTAGCGGGGACGGGCGTCCGTACGGGGTCCGGCCAGGACGAGGTTCAGTCCGATCTCCGGGTCCGGGCCGAGCCAGCCGGCGTTGACCGGTAGCCGTCCGCTGTCCAACGCGCCGATGGTGACGGCGAGTTCGAGCAGCGCGGAGGCCTCCAGGGCGTGCCCGTGGACGGACTTGCTGGAGCTGACCGGCAGCCCGGCCAGCGCGTCGCCGAACACCTCGCGCAGCGCCCGCGCCTCCGCCAGGTCGGACATCGGCGAACCGGTGCCGTTGGCGTTGACGTAGCCCACCTCGGACGGGGCGACCCCCGCCCGGGCCAGCGCGGACCGGGCCGCCCGGGCCACGCCCGCGCCGTCCGGCCGCGGCCGGCACACGTGGTGCGCGTCGCCGGAGCGGCCCCAGCCGGCCAGCCGGGCCAGCGGGCGGGCGCCGCGCCCGGCGGCGGCGTCCGCGGCCTCGACCACCGCGGCCACCGCGGCGTCCCCGAGCAGGGTGCCGCTGCGCCCGGCGCTGAACGGCCGCAGCGCGCCGTCGCGGGCCAGTGCCCGGCCCGCGTCGAACGCCGCGAAGACGCCGGGCTCCACCAGGTGCCCGGCCGCGACCAGCACCCGGGGGTGCCGGCCGGAGCCGACCATGGCGGCGGCGTCGGCCAGCGCGGTGGCGGCGGCCACGCAGGCGCCGGTGTAGACCCGGGTCACCCCGGCCAGGCCGAGGGCGGTGGCGCCCTTCGACACCTCCGCGGCCACCTCGCGGGTGTGCAGGTCACTGTGCAGGGCGAGCAACAGCGGTGCACCGTCCGGTAGTTCGGCCTGCCGGTGGGCGTCGGCGACGGCGCCGAGCACCGCGGCGGCGAGCGGCGGCGGATCGGCCAGCAGGGCCGCCCGTCGGGTGCCGCGCCGGGCGACGTCGAAGCGGGTCACCTCGGCGAACCCGGCGCCGGCCGTGGCGGTCGCGGCGGCCAGCGGGGCGAGCCCGGCGCCGAAGGCGCTGAGCACCCCGAGGCCGGTGAACACCGGCCGTCCGGCCGGCGGTGCGCTGCTGCTCATGACCGGGCGACCCCGCCGGGGGAGGCGGCGGCGGCCTGCACGGCCTCGCGCAGCAGCACGACGGCGTCGTCCACCGTCCGGACGGCGGCGAACCGCTCGTCCGAGAGCTCCAGCTCGATGCCGTAGCGCTGCTCGAACTCGGCTGTCAGCCAGGTGAGTTCGAGCGAGCCGAGGCTCTCGGGCACGCTCTCCGCGGCACGCCGGCCGAACGCCGCCAGCATCGCCACGACCTCGGCCCGGCCCGGCAGCACGGGCGTGCTCACGCGGCGGTGCCGGCGGTGCCGGCGGTGGCGGTGGCGGCGATCCGGCGGGCCACGTCGGCGGTGAACTGGTCGAGGGTCATCAGCGCGGTGGTCTCCATCTCCTCCGCCTCGAACTTGACCCCGAACTCGTCCTCGACCTGGACCGAGAGCTCGGCCAGCGCCAGCGACTCCAGGTCGAGGCCGGCCGGGCCGAGGTCGGTGTCGCCGGTGATCCCGTCGACGTCGTACTTCATCTCGGCGAGTGCCGCGATGACGAACTCCTGGATGCGCTCCTGCATGGTGTGCTCCTCGTGCTGGGTCGGGGTTCGGTGCGATGCGGTCCGACGGACCGACGGTCGATCAGGGGGCGGCGGCGCGCAGCGCGGCGGTGTCGCGGACGAGCTTGCCGGTGGCGGTGCGGGGCAGTGCCGGGAGGAAGGTGAGCTGCCGGGGCCGCTTGAAGGGGGCCAGCTCGCGGGCCAGCGCCTCCCGGACGGCGTCGGCCCGGTCGGCGGCTCCGGCGGCTCCGGCGGCCTCGGTGGTTTCGGCGGCCAGGTAGGCCTCGATGGCGCCGTCCACGAAGACCACCACGGCCTCGCGGACCTCCGGCAGGGCGGCGAGGGTGTGTTCGACCTCGTTGAGGTCGACCTTGAGGCCGCCGATCGAGACCTGCGAGTCGCGCCGGCCGAGCACGGTGACGCGGCCGGTCGCCGGGTCGACCCGGCCGGCGTCGCGGGTGTGCAGCCGGCCGTCCGACCAGCGGGTGGGGTCGGTGAGGCCGGGGTACGGGGAGGCGGCCATCGCGATGTGCAGTTCGCCGCCGTCCTCGCGCACGTCCATGCCGTGGACGGGTGCGGCCTCGGGGTGCAGGGCGCCGTCGAGGTCGGTGGCGATGACGCCGAGTTCGGTCATCCCGTACATGGTGCCCAGCGGCACGCCGTACCGGTCGGTGAAGGCGGCGGGCAGGCCCGGGCGGACCAGCTCGCCGGCGACGATCATCCGGCGCAGCTGCGGCAGCGGCGGCGGGTCGGCCGCGCCGGCCAGCAGCTCGGCGTGGAACGGGACGCCGATCACGGTGGTCGGCCGGTCGTCCGCGGCGATCGTGGCCAGGATGCCCGCCGTGGTCATCCGCGCGGGGACGGTCAGCGGTACCCGGGCGTGCAGGCTGTTCAGCAGCCCGCCGACCAGGCCGAGGACGTGCACCATCGAGGAGAGCAGGACGACCCGCCCGCCGGCCTTCGGGAACGCCGCCAGCCGCGCGTAGCAGTCGAGTTCGCGCAACAGATCGGCCCCTGTCCGGGCGATCACCTTGGCCGGGCCGGTCGAGCCCGAGCTGAGTTGCACCAGGGCGTGGCCGGTCGCGGCCGGGCGGCCGTTCGGCAGCGCCACCGGCACCGGGTCGGTCTCGGCGAAGCCGCGCATGGCCGCCGCCGGGCCGTGCGCCGACTCGACCAGCACCTGGGGCGCCAGCCGTTCGACGGCGCGGGCGACCTCGTGGTCGGTGAGCCGGTGGTCCAGCAGGACGGCCTGGGCGCCCAGTTGCCAGCAGGCGAGCAGCGCGGCCGCGTAGCCGAGCGAGGGCGCCAGCCGCAGTGCGGCCGTGCCGCCGCGTTGCAGGCCGGCGGCGGTGAGCCGGGCGGCCTGCTCGGCGACCAGGGCGCGCAGCGCGGCCCGGTCCACGGGGGCGCCGAAGCGCAGGCACTCCTGGTCGGCGGGGCCGGCCAGCAGGTGGCGGTCCACCCAGTCGTGCGGGGCCTCGCACGGCTGGGGCGGGAGAGAGGGAGATCCGGTCAACACCACTCCACGAAGGGGAGGTTGGAAGGACGCCGGTCACGACCAACGGGGGCGGTTCGGCTTTCTGACGATTACACAGGGGTTCGAACCGAATCAAGGTCTAGACCATTGGGGGAGTGGCCTCCTACGCTGCCGGGCCGGAGCGGGCCCGACCGAGGCCTGCCCGGAAAGGCAGACCCTTGGAAGCGCTGGAACTGGCGGACTTCGAACGCGCGGCCCGCGACCGACTCCCCGCCGAGATCTGGGACTTCGTGCAGGGCGGCAGCGGCGCCGAACGCACCCTCGCCGCCAACCGGGCCCGGTTCGAACAGTGCCGGCTGCGCCCGCGCACCCTGGTCGACGTCTCCGCCACCGACCAGGGCCTCACCCTGCTCGGCAGCCGCCTGGAGACCCCCATCGGCATCGCCCCGATGGCCTACCACCGGCTGTTCCACCCCGAGGGCGAGGTCGCCACCGCCCGCGCCGCGGGCCGCGCGGGCGCGCTCATGGTCGCCGGGATCTTCGCCAGCCGCACCCTGGAATCCATCGCCGGGGCCGCCACCGGCCCGCTCTGGCTCCAGCTGTACTGGCTGCGCCGCCGCGACGCGCTCGCCGCCCTGGTCGAACGCGCCGAAGCCACCGGATTCCGCGCCCTGGTGCTCACCGTGGACGCCCCCCGGATCGGCCGCCGCCTGCGCGACGCCCGCAACGGCTTCGCGATCCCCGCACACGTCCGCGCCGTCAACGTCGACCAGGCCGTGATGGCCGCCAGCCACCGCGCAGGCCACGGCAGTTCGGGCATCGCCGACCACGCCAAGGAGCAGTTCGACCCCACCCTGACCTGGGCCGACCTCGCCTGGCTGCGCGCACGCACCCGGCTGCCGATCGTCCTCAAGGGCATCCTCACCGCCGAGGACGCCCGACTCGCCGTCGAACACGGCGTCGACGCCGTCCTGGTCTCCAACCACGGCGGCCGCCAGCTCGACGGTGCCCTTCCGTCCCTCGCCGCGCTGCCCGAAGTGGCCGCCGCCGTGCCGCCGAACCTGCCCGTCCTCCTGGACGGCGGTGTCCGCACGGGCACGGATGTTGCCCTCGCGGTCGCCCTCGGCGCCCGCGCCGTCCTGATCGGCCGCCCCCTCCTGTGGGGCCTCGCCGTCGACGGCGAGAACGGCGCCGCGCAGGTCCTCGACCTGCTGAAGGCCGAACTCGACGACACCCTCGCCCTGCTCGGCCGCCCCCGCCTCGCCGACCTCGACCGCACGGCGGTCGCCCCCGAGACCCCCGACGGCCGCCACTGACCCGCCTGCGGCGGGCCGTCGTCGCCGCGCGCCCGAACCCGTACCGAACCTCGCCGCCGACCGGCGGCCCTACCCCAGGAACGTCCCTTGCCACTGCATCCCCAGGCCGAGGCCATGCGCGCGCAGCGCGCGGTGGCCGGTGTGCCTCCGCTGTACACCCTTACCCTGGCCGAGGCCCGTGCTGCGGATCTCGCCGACATCCGGGCCGCCGCCGGGAATCCGGAACCGGTGGGCTCGGTCGAGGAGTTGACCGTCGACGGCCCCGGCGGCCCGCTGCCGCTGCGGGTCTACCGTCCCGAGACCGGCGGCGCTCGACTGCCGGTTCTGCTCTACCTGTTCGGCGGCGGCTGGACTCTCGGCTCGCCGGACACCGGCGACGCGATCTGCCGCCGCCTCACCAACGCCGTCGGGTGTCTCACCGTCTCGGTCGGCTACCGGCTCGCCCCCGAGCACCCCTTCCCGGCCGCCGTGCACGACGTGATCGCCGCCGCCGAGTGGATCGCCGCGCACGCCGCCGAACTCGGGGGCGACGCCGCCCGGTTGGCGGTGGCGGGCGACAGCGCGGGCGGCAACCTGGCCGCCGCGCTGACCCTGGCCGCCCGCGAGCGCGGCGGCCCGGCGATCCGCCACCAGCTGCTGGTCTACCCCAACACCGACCACGCCGCGGACACCCCGTCCGTCCGCGAGCACGACGACCCGCTGCTGTTCAACCGCCGCTCGGTCGCCTGGTACTGGGGCCACTACCTGGCCGACCCGGCCGACGGCGCGAACCCGCTGGCGTCCCCGCTGCGCGCCCCCTCGCCGGCCGGTCTGCCGCCCGCCACCGTGATCACCGCCGAGTACGACCCGCTGCGCGACGAGGGCGAGGCGTACGCACAGGCCCTGCGCGCCGCCGGCGTCCCCGTCGAGCTGCGCCGCTACGACGGCATGCCGCACGGCTTCTTCGCGATGGCCGGCGTCCTGGACGACGGCCGCGACGCCCAGCACTACGCCGCCGACCGACTGCGGGAGGCCCTCCGATGAGCACCGTCACGCTGCCGCTGGGCGACCTGCACGCCAGCCTGGCCGACCCGCTGCTGGACGCGATGACCTTCCTCAACGAGGTCACCGAGCGCTACCCGGACGCGCTCTCCTTCGCCCCCGGCCGCCCGCACGAGGGCTTCTTCGAGCCCGAGGACGTCCACAGCCACCTGGACACCTACCTCGCCCACCTCGCCGAACGCGGCCTCAGCGGCAGCGCCGTGCGTACCGCGCTGTTCCAGTACGGCCCGACCAAGGGGATCATCGCCGACCTGGTCGCCCGCACCCTCGCCAACGACGAGGGCCTGCACGCCGCGCCCGAGTCGCTGGTGCTCACCGTCGGCGCGCAGGAGGGGATGCTGCTGGTGCTGCGCGCGCTGTGCGCCACGCCCGAGGACGTCCTGCTGGTCAGCTCTCCCTGCTACGTCGGCGTCACCGGCGCCGCCCGGCTGCTCGACCTGGCGACCGTGCCCGTCCCGGAGGGCCCGGACGGCGGCCCCGACCCGGAGGCCGTGCGCGAGGCGGCCCGCGCCGTCCGGGCGGCCGGCCGCCGTCCGCGCGCGCTGTACGTCGTCCCCGACTTCGCCAACCCGTCCGGCGCCAGCATGCCGGTCGAGGCGCGCGCCGGGCTGCTGGACGCGGCGGCCGAGGAAGGGCTGCTGGTGATCGAGGACAACCCGTACGGCTTCTTCGCCCGCGAACCCGGCGCGCGCCCCACCCTGAAGGCGCTGGACCGGCGCGGCCGGGTGGTCTACCTCGGCTCCTTCGCCAAGACCTGCTTCCCCGGCGCCCGGCTCGGCTACGTCGTCGCCGACCAGCAGGTGCTCGCCCCGGACGGCCGCCGCACGCTGCTCGCCGACGAGCTGGCCAAGCTGAAGAGCATGACGACGGTCAACACCCCGGCGCTCAGCCAGGCCGTGATCGGCGGCATGCTGCTCCGGCACGACTGCCGACTGCGCGAGGCCAACGGCCCGGCCCGCGCCCACTACGCGGCCAACCTGGCTGCTCTGCTGCGGGAGTTGGAGCGGCACTTCCCGCCGGCCGAACGGGCCCGGCTCGGCGTGTCCTGGAACGAGCCGGAGGGCGGCTTCTTCGCCGTGCTGCAGGTGCCGTTCACCGCCGACGAGGCGGCGATGGAGCGCTGCGCCCGCGACCACGGCGTGCTCTGGACGCCGATGGCCCCGTTCTACCCGGCGGGCGGCGGCGAGCGCCGGCTGCGGCTGTCGATCAGCGCGTTGAACGAGCGTCAGATCGAGACGGGCGTGGCCCGGCTGGCCGACTTCGTCCGGTCGGCCTGCATCCGGGCCGCCGCGAGCTGAGCACAGCACGAGGAGGGGGAGGGGCCGCAGCCCCTCCCCCTCCTTCTATGCGTGCGCGGTTATCGGATGCGGGCCGAGAACAGCCGGGCCGAGCAGAACACCGCCACGGCCGTCAGCGCCGTGACGATCAGCAGCCCCTGCCAGACCACGCTGTCGCCGGGGTGCCCGGAGAACAGCGCCCGCATGCCCTCCACCGCCCAGTAGAAGGGGTTCCACTCCGCCACCCGCTGCAGCCACATCGGCGCCAGCGCCAGCGGCAGCAGCACGCCGGAGAGCAGTCCGATGGGCTGGGCGATGGTGTTCACCACCGGCGCCATCGCGGCGTCGTTGGGCAGCGCCAGCGCGATGCCGTACGAGAGCGCCGAGGTCATCAGCGCCAGCAGGCCGAGCAGGACGTAGGCCAGCAGCAGGCTCGGCAGGTCGACCCGCAGGCCGAACGGCAGCGCGGCCACCGTGATGATGACCGCCTGGACGAGCAGCCCGACCATCTCGCGCAGCGCCCGCCCCAGCAGCAGGGCGAGCCGGCTGACCGGGGTCACCCTGGAGCGCTCGATGATGCCGGCCTTCAGCTCGCCGAGCAGGCTGAAGCCGGTGTAGAGGCCGCCGAAGATGCAGAGCACCGCCAACAGGCCCGGGACGTAGATCTGGTAGGCCTCGGCATAGCTGGTGGCGCCCATGGGCGCCAGCACCTTCTTGAGCAGCGGGGCGAACAGCAGCAGGTAGAAGACCGGCTGGGTGATGCCGATGACGATCCAGATCGGTGTGCGCCACATCAGCAGCGCTTGCCGCTGGAAGACCAGCCAGGTGTCACGGGCGAGCTTCACGGAAGGAACCCCAGGGATCTCTCGTCAGGACTGTTCGATGGAGCGGCCGGTGCGGGCCAGGAAGACGTCGTCCAGGCTCGGCCGCTGGAGCTGCACCGTCCCGGGGACGATGCCCGCCCCGTTCAGGACGCTCAGCAGCTGCGGGATCGCCGCCGCGCCGTCGTCCAGGTAGAGCCGCAGTCCGTCCTCGCCCGGCTCCAGCCGGTGCAGGTACGGCTGCCCGCGCAGGGCGTCGGCCGCAGGCCCGGCCTCTCCGGCGGCGAGGCCGAGCAGGACGACGTCGCCGGAGATCTCGCGCTTGAGCGCCTCGGGCGTGCCCTCGACGACGACCTGGCCGTGGTCGACGATCGCGACCCGGTCGCAGAGCGCGTCGGCCTCGTCCAGGTAGTGGGTGGTCACCACCACCGTCATGCCCTCGGTGCGCAGCCGCTCGATCTCGGCCCACACCTGGCCGCGGCTGGCCGGGTCGAGGCCGACCGTCGGCTCGTCCAGGAACAGCACCTTCGGGGAGTGGATCACCCCGAGGGCGATGTCCACCCGGCGGCGCTGGCCGCCGGAGTAGGTGCTGCAGTGGCGGTCGGCGAACTCGGTCAGGTCGAACGCCTTGAGGGCGTCCGCGGCCTGCCGCAGGGCGTCGGCCTTGCGGATGCCGTACATCCGGGCCTGCATCACCAGCTCCTCCCGGCCGGTGACGGCGTCGGCGGTGCCGCCGCCCTGGGCGACGTAGCCGATCCGGCGGCGGACCTCGGCCGGGTCGGCCAGCAGGTCGGCGCCGGCGATCAGGGCTTCGCCGCCGTCCGGGCGGATGAGCGTGGCGAGCATGCGCAGGGTGGTGGTCTTCCCGGCGCCGTTCGGGCCGAGGAAGCCGAAGATCTCGCCCGCCCGGACGTCCAGATCGATGCCGCGGACGGCGTCGACGACGGTGCGGCCGTGCTTACCGGACGGATAGGACTTGCGAAGTCCCTTGGTCTCGATCAACCAGAACTCCCGAGCTGGGAAGGGGTGCGGGGGACCGCGCCCGCCAACTCCCTTACAGGGAGAGGGAGTCGGCGGGCGCGGGGCGGAATCAGGGGGCGACCAGCGCTTCCATCCGGTCGGCGGCGGCCAACGCCCCGCCACCGGACAGCAGTTGACGACCGATCGACTCGGCGGCCGTCCGGTGGGAGGGCTCGTCGAGCACCCGCCGCAGCCGCTCGGCGATCACCGGCGGGCTGACCCGGGCGAACGGGACCCGGAGGCCGGCCCCGGCCTCCACGACCCGCTGCGCCACGAACGGCTGGTCGTTGCGGATCGGCGCCGCCAGCACGGGGACACCGTGCGCCAGCGACTCGACCACGGTGTTCATCCCACCATGGCAGAGCACCGCGTCCAACCGGCCGCCGGACAGCAGTTCCAGGATCGGTGCCCGATCGACCACCACGACGGAGTCCGGAAGGGCAGCCGGCAGTGCCCCGCGGGGCGCGGCGATCACCGCCCGGACGTCCCCGCCGAGCAGCGCCAGCGCCTCGACGGTGCGGTGCAGGAAGTCCGCGCCGACCGCGTCCGACATCGTCCCCATGGTGACCAGCACGGTGCGCCGGCCCCGCTCCAGCCGCTCCCACGGGAACGCCGGATCGGCCGGACGCGGCGTCAGCACCGGCCCCACCAGGGCGTGGTGCGGCGGCGTCGGCAGGTCGCCGAGCAGCGCCCGCCCGGTGGTGGCCAGCAGCAGGTGCGGCGAGAAACGCGGGTCGATGAACTCGTCGGCGGGCAGCCGGGCCCGCTCCCACAGCCCGGCCAGCAGGCCCGCCGTCCAGGCCTCGACCTGCGGCAGCGCCCGGTACGGGCGGCCCAGCTCCATCGCCCCCGGCGCCAGGCTCGCCCACGGCAGCCCGTGCCGGTGCGCGACCAGCGCGCCCGCCGGGGTGTGCTGGTCCACCAGCAGCGCGTCCGGCCGGAACTCCCGGACCACCGCGTCCAGCGGCTTCAGGGTGAACCTGGCGTACGGGACGACGAAGCCCTCCCACAGCGAGCGCAGCGAGGCCAGGCCGTGGCCGCCCATCGCGCGGAACATCCGGTTGCCGGTGCCGAAGATCCGGGCGTCGGGGCCGAGCAGCGGCCGCAGCATCGTCTCGGTGCCGGTCCAGGCGACCTGGTGGCCGCGCGCGACCAGCTCGTTCGCGATCCCGGACGCCGGGTTGACGTGCCCGGCCAGCGGCGGCACCACCATCAGGAAGCGGCTCATCGGCGCACCAGCTCCGCCAGGTCGCCGACGGTCAGTGCAGCCAGACCGTCCAGGTCGAGGCCGGCCCGCAGCGCGCCCAGGTCGGCGCCGAAGCGCTCCCGCAGCAGCGCGTCCAGGGCGGCGAACTCGCTCTCGTCCAGGGCGAGATCGCCGTCGAGTCGGTCCTCGGGGGCGAGCGACTCTGCCCATTCGGGCAGCGCGTCGGCGGCCTCGACCAGCGCGGCCGACAACCCCGGGTCGAGCCCGGCGGGCGGCCCGGAGGCCAGATCGGAAGCGGTTTCTAGGTGTACGGAGGAATGCGGGGAATCGGTCATCGGAAGGCTCCACCGGCTCGACGGCAACGGGAGTGAGGGAGGCTGCTCCAAGGCGGTCGTCGCTTGTGCGACCCGCAGAGCGTGGGAATACTAACCGCCGTGACCGCACTGGAGGCAGTGGCCGTCCACCTCCCCCCGCGACTCGAACCGATCGAGGACGTGGGCGCGCGGATCGGCCTTACCCCACGTCAACTCCGACTCTTCCGCCGCTTCCACGGCCTGGACCAGGTGCGCCTGGACCCGGACGGGACGCTGCTCGACCTGCTGGACGCCGCCGTCCGGGCGCTGCCCGAACTGCGCGGCAACGAACACCGCATCCGGTACCTGCTGCACGCCCGCAACACGCCGGTCGCCGCGCCCTACCCGATCAACCCCCTGCACCAGCTCCAGGAACGCTTCGGCCTCACCCGCGCCGACGCCTTCACCGTCACCCAACAGGCCTGCGCCGCCTCACTGTTGGCCGTCGACCTGGCCGGACGGCTGCTCGCGGACGACGGCGACCCGTCGGCGCTGGCCCTGGTGGTGGCGGGGGAGAAGACCTTCACCCGGGACGCCCAGGTGCTCCCCGAGACCACGATCTTCGCCGAGGCCTCGACGGCCTGCCTGGTCAGCCCCGACGGCGACCGGAACCGGGTGCTGTCCTACGCGGTCCGCCAACGCCCCGAGTTCTACGGCCGACCGGCCGAGGACCCGGAGCTGATGGTCCGCTACCAGCGGGAGTACCAGCCCACCATGATCGAGACCGTGCAGGCCGCACTCGACCAGGCAGGTCTGGACCTCTCCGACATCGCGCTGCTGCTCCCGCACAACGTCAACCAGGCCTCCTGGCGGATGATCTGCCGTCAACTCGGTTACCCTGTCGAGCAGGTGGTCCTGGAGAACGTGCTCACGGTCGGACACAGCTTCGCCGCGGACGCCTTCATCAACCTCCGCACCGCCACCACCGGCGGAGCGCTCCGGCCGGGCGACCACTACCTGATCGCCGCCGCCGGCATCGGCGCCACCTTCGCGGCCATGGTCCTGCGGCACTGAGCCCGCTCCGCGTTCCCCCTTCCACCACTGGACGGTCCACCCATGTCAGAATCCGCCCTCCCCACGGCTGCCCTGCCCGCAACCGCCGTGCCCGCACACGAGTTGGTCGACCCCGAGGTCCGCGTCCGCATCCGGCGCGGCATCGAGGACATCCTGCCGCGCGTCCTGGGCGTCGAGCTCGCCGACATCCCCGCGAACGCCTGCTTCTTCGACGACTTCGGCCTCACCTCCTCCGGCATCGTCGAACTGGTCCTGGACATCGAGGAGCAACTCGCCATCCAGGTCGACGTCGAGCACCTCGCCATCGACGACATCCGCACCGTCGACAGCCTCACCGACTACGTCGTCGGGCACCACGTCGACGAGGACTGACCCGATGCCCGCCGAGACCCGCGGCCTGCGCGTGACCAGGGCGGTCGCCGCCGGATTCGACGGCCACTCCGCCGCCGCGCTCCACCCCGACCTGCGCGTCTTCACCGGCGACCTGGTCCGCCCGTACGGCCTGCCGCTGCGCGAGGACCTGCTGACCGAAGGCGCCGGGCACGACTACGGCGAGATGGCCGCCGGCCTGTTCGCGCAGGCGCTGCCCGGGGGCGAACCCGCCGACCTGCTGATCCTCGCCTTCTCCTCCCCGGACGTCCGGCCCGCCGCGCCCTCCTCGCTCCGCCTGAGCCGGCACTGCCCCGGGCAGCCGACCGCCTTCGCCGTCTGCGACCAGGGCAGCGCCACCGCCTTCGCCGCGCTGCGGATCGCCGCCGCCCACCACCGCACCGGCGGCTGCCGGCGGGCCGTGATCGTGCTCGCCGAGCAGAGCGCCCTGCACCACCGGCCCGCCGAGCCCGTCGAGCTGCCCGCCGAGCACCGCGCCGTCGTCCTGGTCTGCGAGGAGGCCCCGGGGGAGGGGATGCGGGTCCGCGGGCAGGCCGAGCCGGACGGCGTGCAGGCGCTGCGTTCCGTCCTCGACGAACACCGCCGACTCGGGCCGGGCGCACGCCTGTTGCTCGCCGCCGACCTGGCCCGTGGCGACCTCCCCGACGGCGTGGAGGCGGCCCGCCCCGGACAGCCGTTCACCGGCGTCTGGAGCCTGCTCGCCGACCGCCTCGCCGACCGCCTCCCCGGGCACGGGCCGCTGCTGGTCGCCGACCACGACCGGCGCCTGGGCCGGCTCAGCACCCTGACCCTGCCGTGAACACCCCCGTGCCGGACACCGACCCCGACGTCATCGACGTCTGGAGCATCCCCACCGACCGGCCCCCGGCCGTCGTCCGCCGGCTGTACGGCCTGCTCGACGCCGAGGAACGGGAGCGGGCCGACCGGGCCCACGACCCGCGGCAGGGCGCGCGCTTCACCGTGGTCCGGGGCGTCGTCCGGCTGCTGGTCGCCGAACGGCTCGCCGTCGCGCCCGCCGACCTGGGGTGGCGGCGCGGCCCGCACGGCAGGCCCAGCCCCGCGGTCGACAGCGGGATCGACGTCAACTGGTCCGCCTCGGGCGCCCTCGCGCTGCTCGCCGTCGCGGACGGGCGCCGGGTCGGCGCGGACGTCGAGCAGCTCCGCCCGCCCGGCGTCGGCGCCCGGATCGCCCGCCGCCACTTCCCGCCCGCCGACGCGGCCCTCGTCCTCGACGCGCCCACCCCGGCCGACGGCGCCGAGCACTTCACCCGGCTCTGGTGTCGCCGCGAGGCCTGCGTCAAGGTGTACGGCGGCCGGCTCGCCCAGGGCCTCGGCCTCCCGCTCGCCGGGCCCTCGCCGCTGCGCCTGCCCGACGCGGGCCCGCTCGGCCCCGGCCCGCTCCGGCTGGCCGACGTCCCCGTCCCGGGCCCGTTCCGCGCGGCGGTCGCCGCCGACGGGGACCGCCCCTTCACCGTCCGCCGGCATCACTGGGCCTGACCGGCCGACAGCACGAAGAGCCCGACCGGCCAGGATGCCGGTCGGGCTCGACGTCGTGGTGCCGTCAGCCCACGGGCCTCGACATGTAGACCGCGCGCCGCCCGTAGGACGCGGGCAGGGACACCTCCCGGTGCGCGCGGTAGCCGAAGAAGCGCAGCAGGATGTCGGAGCCGCGCACCGCGACCATCGAGATCTGCGTGAAGCCCCCCTCCACCGCCCGCGCGTGCACGTGGTCCATGAGGTTCGAGGCGAGCTCCCGGCCGCGCAACTCCTCGGCCAGCACCAGGTCGTGCACGTGCAGGTTGTCCGACTCGACCGCCCCGTCCTGCTCCGGCACGGCGAGGTCCGGGCACTCCAGCGGTGGGTACGGCAGGCTCAGCAGGTAGCCGCGGACGGCGCCGTGCTGCTCCAGCACGTAGCAGGTCTCCGGCGAGCGGCGGGCCCGGGACTGCAGCGCCTCGCGGCCCTCGGAGAGGCCGTCGGCCGCGTAGGCGTCGTGCTCCAGCGCGACCACGGCGTCCCAGTCCCCGTCGGCCAGCTGCCGGATCAGGAACTCCCCGGTCACCCGCCGAGCCCCCGCTCGCGGGCGGCGGCCACCATCGGCGCCCAGGCCTCGATCAGCACGGCCCAGCGCTCGGCGTCCTCCCGGGCCTCGTCCAGGAGCTGCTGCCGCTGCCCGGCCACCGCGTCCGCCAGGTCGGCGTACTTGCCGCCCAGCTTGCGGTACAGGCGGTCCACCTCGTCCAGGCACTGCTCGTTCACGTCCCGGTCCAGGTCGATGGTGCTCCGCACCAGGCCGAGGATCGGTTCGACCTTCAACTCGTGCCGCTCGTCGAGCAGTTCGCGTCCGAGGTCGATCATCTGGCCGTACACCGGGTACAGGTACAGCATCGAGAGCAGCATCTTCACGAAGCGCAGCTGGTACGAGACGAACCCGGGGCCGACCCGGCGTTCGGGCGTGTAGTAGTTGACGATGTGCCGCTTGTGGACGACGGCGGGCAGCTCGGCGTGCACCAGGGCGTGCAGCAGGGCGTAGTCGGCGCCGATGGTGCGCAGCGAGGGCACCAGCGGCAGCACCTCGTAACCCCGGTGGTCCAGGGCGACGTTGCACATGTAGACGTCCCAGATGTCCGGCACGCCGAGCACCGAGTCGTCGCGGTCGAAGGTCTCCGGCTCGGCGCCCTTGAAGGAGATCTCCACCATGGCGTCCTGCTGCTCCCGGGTCCACACCCGCGGCGTCCACAGGCGCACCAGGTCCCGGTAGACCTCCGGGTCCAGCTCGTTGATCTCGCCGATGTCCACGTTGAGTTCGCCCATGAAGGAGGCGCTGACCAGCATCACCGGCCGGTCCGCGTCCGCCGGGTCGAGCTCGGAGCGGGCCACCCCGGCCAGCGCCTCCCCGGCCGGCTTGCCGAGGGACAGCAGCTCGTGGTGGATCGGGAACATCTTGTCGCCGTCGACGACCCGGTAGTCGAAGTCGTCGTTGCGCAGGTGCGCCGAGGTGCAGCCGAGGGCGGCGGCGCCCAGGAAGATCCGGTTGACGCAGGAGCCGTACGCGACGTCCGACGGCAGCATCAGGTCGAGCAGCAGCTCGGGGTCGGCGCCGCCGGAGCGCCGCGCCACGTCGAGGAAGAACGCCCGCTGCGCCTCGTTGCCGAGGTGGTGGACGAACACGCCGGGGGCGGGGGTCAGCGCGGCCACGGCGTCCGCGTTCTTGGCGAACTCGGCGGCCACGGTGGTGTCCAGGACGAGGAGGTGGACCTCGACCCCGAAGGTCGCGACGGCGTAGGCCGCCTCCTCGGCGAGATCCACGATGGTGCCGGGACAGGCCCGCATGGTGGGCAGGGCGAGGCAGACTCGTTGCATGGTGTGGGAATCTCCGTCTGATCGTCAGATGCGGTGCGGCAGTGGCCGGTCGAGCGAGGACCCGGAGCCCGGACCGGCCCGTCGCGCCGTCCCGGACCAGGGCCTGTCCGGCCGACGGCGGGTGCGGAAGGCTGCGGCGGCACCGTGGATGACCTGGTTCGCCCCACACTGGACCAGCCCGAACCGGGGTGTCAACGCTCTGCTCGCGGGCCGCCCGCACCGCCCGCCGACACTGCCCGATGGGGCAGTCGGCACTGCCCCGGGGCGGGCCCGGAGCGGATCGGTTCGCGTGCGCTTCGGGACCCTCCGGGTGAACGGAGAACGGTCGCGCGGAATCCGGCGGGGAATCGCCCGCGGCCGGCCCGGCCCGACTTCCGTACCCGAAGTCCGTCGGGCCCGGACCCGGCCCGGCCGATTGATCTCCTGAACGCCTATTCGCCGCTTCGGCACCCGCTCCGAAATCGATTCGTGATGATCGTTGCGCACCCTGCGCCGAATATCTCGGGGAGATCACGGATTTGCGGGGGAGATGTTCCGGATTCGGCGAAGGCCTTCGAATTCGGGCCGCCCCGAAGGGCGCCGGCTACGCCAGGCAGGCCCGGCCGCGGTCCTGCTCCCCGAGGTCGAGCAGCGCCCGCCCGACGGCGGCCAGCGCGTTCGCCCGGCGGTGCTCCAGGCCGAGCTTCCGGGCGATCGCCAGCGCCTGTTCGGCCGCCTCCAGCGCCTGGGCCGGCCGCCCGGCGGCCCGGCAGGACTCGGCCAGGCCGACCAGCACTCCCGGCATCCGGTCCCGCGCCCCGAGCGCGCGCAGCGCCCCCAGGCACTCCCGGTAGTCCTCGCACGCCGCCTCGAACCGGCCCATCCCGTGCAGCGCCGTCGCCCGGGCGTACAGCATGTGCACCTGGCCGACGAAGTCGCCGAGCTCCGTGAAGGCCGTCAGGCTGCGTTCGGCCCGGCGCCGCGCCGACTCCGGCCGGTCCACGGCGAGGTCGACCAGCGCCGCCATCCCCTCGACGAAGGCCTGCAAGGACGGGTCGCCCAGCTCGGCGCTCAGCGCGACCGCCTCGTCGCACCGGGCCGTCACCTCCTCGTCCGTGCAGTGCGGGAGGCCGGTCAGCGCCAGCACGATCAGCGCGCCGGGCAGCAGCGCCGCCTGCCCCGTCCGCCGGGCCAGCGCCACCACCCGGGCCGCCTCGGACCGGGCCTGCAGGGTGCGCTGGAACTCCCGCTGCGCCCACATCAGCGTGTACCGGGCCCGCGCCTCGCTCTCCGGCAGGCCCGCCGCCGCGGTGGCCTCCGCGACCCGTCCGGCCAGGTCGCACAGCTCCGGCACGGCCATGCCCAGGTCGATCAGCTGGATCAGCACCAGCGTCAGGTCCGCGACCACCGCCAGCGGGCCGTCCGGGTCCCGGGTGGCCTGCTCGGCGACCGCCAGCACGGCGGCGATCTCCTGCCTGGCCCAGCGCAGCCCCTCGGCCGGCCCGCCGAAGGCCGATCCGGTGCGGGCCGGTGCGCCGGCCTCCGCCGCCACCAGGTCCGGGAACGGGTAGCCGGGCCGGACCACCCGGTACAGGCCCGCCACCGTCACCAGGTAGTGCCGCAGCAGCCGTTCGACGGCGGCCCGCCCGGCGGCGTCCCCGTCCACCTCCCGGACCAGCTCGCGGGCGAACAGCCGCAGCAGGTCGTGGTAGTGGTAGCGGCCGGGGTACGGGCAGGACAGCAGCCCCAGATCGGTCAGCGACTCGGCCAGCCGCTCGGCCTCCGGCTCCGGCAGCCCCAGCAGCACCGCGGCCGCCGCCGAGGACACCCCCGGGCCGTCCGCCAACGACAGCAGCCGGAACGCGCGGGCGGTCTCCGCGTCGAGCTGGTCGTAGCTGAGCCGGAACGACGCGGCGACCGCCAGCTCCCCGGCCTCCAACTCGGCCAGCCGCCGCCGCTCGGACGCCAGCCGGTCCGCCATGTGCGAGAGCTGCCAGGCCGGGCGGGCCGCCAGCCGGGACGCCGCCGTCCGCACCGCCAGCGGCAGGAACCCGCAGGCCGCCGCCACCCGACGGGCCGCCGCCGGCTCGGCCGTCACCCGCCGCTCCCCGGCGATCGCCGTGAGCAGCCGCACCGACTCGTCCGGGGTCAGCGGCTCCAGGGCGACCTGCCGGGTCATCGCCATGCCCGACAGCCAGGCCCGGCCGGTCACCAGCACCGCGCAGGAGCGGCTGCCGGGCAGCAGCGGACCGACCTGCCGGCTGTCGCGGGCGTCGTCCAGCACGATCAGCACCCGCAGGCCCGCCACCCGGGACCGGAACATGGCGGCCCGGTCCGCCGTCCCCTGCGGGATCGCCGCGTCGGCCACGCCCAGCGCGCCCAGGAAGCCGGCCAGCACCTCGCCCGGATCGGCGGGGAACGCCCCGGCCCCCTGCAGGTTCACGTACAGCTGGCCGTCCGGGTACTGCCCGCCCACCGCGTGCGCGACGTGCACCGCCAGCGCCGACTTGCCGACCCCGCCCAGGCCCGACACCCCCACCACCGGCATCGCCGGACCGCCGGGCGCCAGGTCCGCGCAGAGCGCCGCGCAGAGCCCGTCCCGGCCGGTCCAGTCGGCGATGTCGGCGGGCAGCTGGGCCGGCGCGAGCGGCGCGGACCCGGTCGGACCGCCGCCCGGCTCGAACGCCGGCGCGGGCGCCGCGGTCGGCGCGGCCAGCTTCGGCTCGCCCGACAGCACGCCCAGGTGCAGCTCGCGCAGCCGCGGCCCCGGATCGACCCCCAGCTGCTCCAGCAGCGTGCGGCGGGCGTCCGCGTACACGCCCAGCGCCTCGGCCTGCCGCCCGCTGCGGTACAGCGCCAGCATCAGCAGCTCGCGCATCGGCTCCAGCAGCGGGTACTGGCTGACCCATATGGTCAGCTCGCCGATCACCTCCGCGTGCCGCCCGGCCTCCAACTCGGTCTCCAGCCAAGCCTGGACGGCGTTCAGCCGGCGCTCGACCAGCCGGGCCCGGTGCGCCTGGGCGAGCGGCCCGGGCAGCCCGGCGAGCGGCTCGCCGTGCCACAGCCCGCAGGCCTCCCGCAGCAGCCCGAGCGCCCCGGCGGTGTCCCCCAGCGCGCGGGCCCGGCCCGCCGCCGCGACCCGGTTCTCGAACACCTCGGCGTCCGTGCCGTCGGCCGGGAGCCGCAGCACGTAGCCGCTGCCCGAGGACACCAGCACCGTCGGGTGCACCCGGTCCGGCTCCAACACCCGCCGCAGCCGCGACACGTACGTGCGCACGATGGCGGCGGCGCGGGCCGGCGGCTCCTCCCACAGCGCGTCGAGCAGCTCGTCGACGGACACGATCCGGCGGGCCCGCAGCGCCAACGCGGTCAGCAGCGCCCGCTGCTGCGGCGGGCCGAGCTCCAACTCCCGCTCCCCGCACCAGGCCTGCACCGGCCCGAGCAGACACAGGCGCAGCCGCTCCCCGCCGTCCGCCGCCGGGGCCGACGTACCGTGGGGCTCTCCGATTTCCGTCATCGTCAGAAGGTAGCGGTTCGGACCGCCGGACCGCCGGGCCGGGGCGGGTGCAATTCCACCGCCGCGGGCGGGACTTGTCGCTCACCCGCCCGCGCGCATTCGATTCCGCCGGGCCGCGGGCCGCGGGCCGTCCTGCCGGTGGGCAAAGGAATGGAAATTTCTCCCGGGGAACGGGAACCAACGGCGCAGATGCGCATCCGTCAATCTTTTATTGACCGGCGGCGGATAGCTTGGCCCGTGTCCGCCGAACCTCCGACGGACACGGGGAACTCCCGCGGCGCCGGCCGGGCCGCGGGAGGAGGGACGGCGTCTCGTGCGGACGACGCCGGCCGGCCGGTTCTGACGGTGCGCCACCGCCTGTGGGGGGCGGTGGGCGCACCGCCGAGCGCAACGAAAGGAATCCAGCGCCGTGCTGCAGTACGCCGACGACGTCCGTACGACGATCCGACCCATCCCGACGCAGACCACCCGGACGATCCCGGTGGCCGTCCACGCCCTGGACCCGCTCTCCAGGGCCGGAGTGGTGAGCTTCCTCCGGCAGTGCCCGGAGGTGTCGCTGGTGGACGACAACCACCAGGGCCGGACCGGCGTGACCCTGCTGGTCGCCGACACCTTCGACGAGACGGCCCTGACCAGCCTGTCCCGGCTCGTCCGGGCCGAGCGCACCCGCGTGGTGCTGGTCCTGGACCGGATCCAGGAACCGGAACTGCTCAACGTCGTCTCGCTCGGGGTGACCGCCATCCTGTGGCGCCGCGAGGTGACCAGGGAACGCCTGCGCCAAGCCGTCCTCACCGCCGACCGGGGCCACGGCGACCTCCCGCCCGACCTGCTGGGCAAGCTGATCGGCTGCATGGGCCGGCAGCGCGGCGGCGACGGCCAGGCGCACGAGAGCGGCTCCACCGACTTCGGCATGCTGCCGCGCGAGGTGGACGTGCTGCGCCTGGTCGCCGACGGCATGGACACCGGGGAGATCGCGGGCAAGCTGCTCTACTCGGAGCGGACGATCAAGAACATCATCCACACCGTCACGACGCGCTTCCAACTGCGCAACCGCGCCCACGCGGTGGCGTACGCGCTGCGCGAGGGCTACATCTAGCCCCGCCGCTCAGGCGGGTCCGGCCGAGCAGGCGAGGTCGCCGTCCGGGAGCCGGCCCGTGGTCAGGTAGCGCGTGGTGGGCGCGTCCGCGCAGGACCCCCGGCCGTAGACGCCGTGTCCCTCTCCGCCCAGGACGGTGATCATCCGGGAGCCGTGCAGGGACCGGTGCATGCTCCGGGCGGCGTCCAGGGGAGTCTGGGAGTCCCACTCGTTCTGCACGATCAGCGCCCGGACGTCGTTGTCCACCGTGGTCGGGGCCTCGGCGCCGGGCTTCCAGAAGGCGCACGGCTTGATGCCGGCCGCGAAGTCGCCGTACAGCGGGTACTGGGCCCTGCCGCGGAGGGCGTCGCGCCGGTACTGCTCGGGGTCGTGCGGCCAGGACGCGGCGGTGTCGCCGCACATGATCGTCCACAGGCTCGCGAGCTGGTTCTCCGGGGGGAGTTCGGGGTCGGGCGCCGGTGCGGCGGGCCGGCCGTCCTCGGCGGCCTTCTTCAGCCCGGCGACCCACTCGGCGGCCTTCTGCCTCGTGAAGAAGATGTCGCGTGCGGCGCGGATGTCGTCGCCGGTGAGGGGGCCGTCGCCGGAGTCGACGGGCCGGCGGTCCGCCCGGGCGACGACGTTCCAGAACGCGGCGCGGACGTCGGCCGGGGTCCGGCCCAGGTGGTAGGTGGCGTCCTGTCCTGCGGTCCACTCGCTCCACCGCGTGAAGGCGGGCTCGGTCGCCTGCGCCATCTGCTGGAAGGTGCCCCGCCCGTACTGGGTGGGGTCGACCGCGCTGTCCAGCACGAACCGGTCGGCCCGCCGGGGGAACATCTGCAGGTAGACGGCGCCGAGATAGGTGCCGTACGAGCCCCCGTAGTAGGAGATCCGCTGCTCTCCCAGCACGGTGCGGACGAGGTCCATGTCGCGGGCGGTGTTGCGGGTGGTGATGTGCCGCAGCTCGTCCCCCGCCGCGGCGGCGCACTTGTCGGCCACCGTGCGCGCCCACTGCACGTCCTTCGCGAAGGTCTCGGGGTGGTACGCGCGGTCGATGTTCAGCTCGTCGGGAGTCAGGCCGCAGCTGATCGGGGAGCTCCGCCCGACGCCCCTCGGGTCGAAGCCGACCAGGTCGTACCGGTCCTTCACCTCCTGCGGGAGGACCGGCTCCATCGCCACCGGCAGTTCCAGGCCCGACGCGCCGGGACCGCCGGGGTTGAACAGCAGGACGCCGCGCCGCTGGTGCGCACTGGCCGCCTTCGACCGGTTCACCACGACGTCGAGCTGCGCGCCGCCGGGATTGCCGTAGTCCAGCGGCACTTTGACGGCCGCGCACCGGAACGCGGCGGGCGTCTGCCGATCACACGGCCCCCAGTGGAGCGTCTGCTGCGTGTAGGGCCGCATCGGGTCCTCGGCGGCGGCCGCTCCCGGTGTCAGCGTGGCAGCCAGCACCGCGGCGGCGCCGACGGTCACGAGGGAGGGTATGCGTAGGTGTCGCACCGTCATGCTGATCCTTCGAGTGATCGGATGATGAGCCCTCCGCGTCCTCGCGGAGGCCGAGGAGCCCGGGAGCGGAAGCCGGGGCCGGGCCGGACCGATCATGGCCGTCGGGGGCGCGGCCGCACATCACGCGAAGACGGGAGAAGATCCTCCCCCGATCGAGGGAGCCACCCCGCGGGGCGGAGCGGTGGCCGCCCGGTCGAGCGGGGCTCGATCGCCGCTCCACCGGGTGGTGGAAGCGTCGAACGCCCGCCCGGTCATGCGTCCTTGGGAGCGGCAATGACGGATCGCATCATGGACACCAGTACGGCCGCAGTGCGTCACGCGGCGGTCGAGGAGGCGTTCGGCGATCCGTGGGACAGAGCCAACCCGACCGGGTTCGCGGCGCTGCTGGACGCCGATGACCGGGCCGAACTGCCCCGGGCGGCCGTGGAGTTGTATCACCGGGTCGGCATGAACGCGGAGTACGTGCCGGCCGCGCTGGGCGGCTGCCTGGAGCAGATCGACACGCTCGGGATGATGCTGCGTCCGCTGTTCCGGCGGGACGCCACGCTGGCCGTCGGGGAGGCGCTCACCTCGCTGATGGGGTCGATGGCGGTGTGGCTGGTGGGGGACGCCGAACAGCAGCGGCGGACCGCCCGGGTGCTGCTCGGCGGCGGCCGGGCGACCGTCGCCTACCAGGAGTTCAAGCACGGCAACGACTTCGTCGCGGACGAGTTCCGGGTCCGGCGCGCCGCCGACGGGACCCTGCTGCTCGGTGGGCGCAAGGCCGCCGTCAACAACGCGGACCGCGCCGCGCTGATGCTCACCTACGCCCGCACGGTCGGCCCGCAGGACCCGGAGGACGGCTATTCGCTGCTGCTGCTGGAGCCCGGCGCGATGCCCGCCGCGGCCTGCGACCGGCTGCCGCGCTACCGCACCGAGGGCACCCAGGGCCTGCAGATCTCCGGGCTGCGGTTCCGGGACTGCCCGGCGCCGGCCGGGGTGATGCTGGGGGAGTGGGGCGACGGGATCACGCTCGGGCTGCGGGCCCTCCAGGTGAACTCCGCCGCCGTGCCGTCGATGATCATCGGCATGGCGGACACCGGACTGCGCACCGCGATCCGGTTCGCCGTCGGCGGCTCGGTGCACAACAACCCTGCGAGGCTGTCCGGTTCGGCCCGCGGGGCGATCGCCGGAGCCCTGGTCGACCTGCTGGCCTGCGACAGCATCGCACTCGCCGCCACCCGCGCGCTGCACGTGCTCCCCGAGGAGTGCAACGTGCTGGCCGCCGCCGCCAAGTACCTGGTCCCCAAGATCGTGGGGGAGACCTTCTACCGGCTCTCGGCACTGATGGGCGACGCCTTCCACACCCGCAGCGGCGAGCACGCCATCTTCCAGAAGCACGTCCGGGACCTGACCATGGTGAGCTTCGGCCACGTCAGCAGCGCGGTCTGCCAGGCCACCATCGCGCCCTTCCTGCCCAGCCTGCTCGCCCACGACTGGCCGGCCGAACTCGCCGCCCCCGCCGAGCTGTTCCGCACCGACGGCACACTGCCCCCGCTGGCCTCCGAGCGGCTCGCCGCGTTCGGCGGCCGGGACGGGCTGATCGGCTGGATCGCCCGCTGCCGCGAGGAGCCGCAGCCGGCCCCGCCCGGCGACCCCGACGCCCCGCTGCTGCGCCTGCTATCCGACCAACTGGCGCTGCTGGACGTCGAGTTGGCGGCGATCCGGGAGGGCTGCCCGGCGCTGGACGGCCCCGACGGGCGGTTCGTCACCGACACCTCGGCGTTTCCGCTCACCGACCGCTACGCCCTGCTGCTGGTCGCCTGCGCCTGCCTGGGCGTCTGGCGGTGCGCCGACCCCGGCTCCTTCCAGGCCCGCCCCACCTGGCTGGTGGCCGCACTGAACCGGCTGCTGCGGCGGCTCGGCCACGCCGGGCCCCGGGTGCCGGACGCCGCCACGGCCGAGCTCGCGGCCGAGGCGCTGCGGCGCGCCCGCGGGGCGATCGGTTACGACCTGTACGGACTGGAGCTGGCCGGATGAGCAGCGGCGCCGGCCTGGTGCCACCACCGCGGCCGGTCCTCGGGCCCGCGGGCCCCTGGGAACCCGTCCGGGCCGACCTCGACCGCTACGGCGTCGCCCTGGTCCACAGCCGCCTCTCCGACTGGCCCGCCCCGCCGGGCGGCGAGGGCGAACTGCGGCGGCTGCTCGGCCGCGACTGGGCCCGCTACCGGGAGCTGGCCGGCCGCCCGCACGCCGACCGGTTCCGGGCCACCCGGCTGCTGCTCAAGCACGTCGCCGCCACCGCGGTGGGCGCCCGCCCGCACGAACTGGAGCTCGCCTACGGCCTCACCGGGCGGCTCTACGTGCGCGGCTGCGACCAGGTCGACCTCAACCTCAGCCACACCAAGGACGTCGCGCTGGTCGGCATCACCTCGCTCGGCCTGATCGGCGTCGACCTGGAGCACGAGGAGCGCCGCGTCTACGGCAGCGGCATCGAACGGGTCATGTGCACCCCCGACGAGCTGCGCCGCCTCGCCGCCTCCCCCGAGCCGGAGCGCAACCTCGCGCTGCTGCGCCGCTGGACGCTCAAGGAGGCCTACACCAAGGCGCTCGGCCAAGGCCTGGCCTTCTCGTTCACGCACTTCGGCTTCGACCTGCCCGAGTCCTGCGGCCGGGCCCGGCTGCTGCGCCCGCACGGCGACCCGGTGAACGAGCACTGGTGGACCTTCCACACCCGGCGGTTCGCCGGCGGCTACCTCGCCGCGGCCGCCGTCCGGGACGACGGCCGCGGCCGCAACCTCGACACCGGGCTCACCACCGCCCTCGACCACCGCACCGTCCAGGTGCTCTGGGAACGGCAGGCGGCGGCGGCCCACCAGCCGCGCGGCGGCGGCTGACGCACACTCGCGCACCACCACGCAACGGGGAGAAGAACCGTCATGACCAGCGCAGTACCCAGCCGCATCCGCATCGAGGTCCTCGGCCCGTTCGCGCTCACCGTCAACGGCCGCTCGGTGGCGCCCACCGCCGGCAAACCGCGCACCGTGCTGGCGCTGCTGAGCACCCGGCACGGCCGGGCGGTGCCCGCGGCGACGCTGATCCGCGAACTCTGGTCCGGCCGCCCGCCGGCCAGCGCCGCCGCCACCCTGCAGACCTACATCTTCCAGCTGCGCCGGACCCTGCGCGGGGCCGGCCTGTCCAGCCGCCTGATCAGCACCGTGCGCGGCGGCTACCGCCTGGAGCTGCCGTCGGAGGCCGTCGACGTCCACGAGTACCAGTCGCTGGCCGCCCTCGGCGACCGCGCCGCCGCCCTGGGCGCCCACGAGGACGCGGCCCGGCTGCTCCGCGAGGCGCTGCGGCTGTGGCGCGGACCCGGCGCGCTGCTCGACGTCGAACGCGGCCCGGCCCTCGAACCGGAGGCCCAGCGACTGGAGTTGAGCCGCTCGGCGCTGACCGAGCGCCGCATCGACGCCGAACTCGCGATCGGCCGGCACGCCGAACTCCTCGGCGAACTGGCCGCCCTGACGGTCCAGGACCCCATGAACGAACGTCACTGCGCCCAGCAGATGGTCGCCCTCTACCGCTGCGGCCGTCGGCTCGACGCCCTGAGCACCTTCCAACGGCTGCGCAACGGCATGGCCGCCGAACTCTCCGTCGAACCCGGCCCGGCGCTCCGGGAACTCCACCGCGCCGTCATCGACTCCGTCCCGGCCCTGGACCGCTTCACGGTGCCGCTGCAACTGCTGCCGCGCTGAGCGGCCGCCCGCTCCCGACCGCCCGCTCCCGGGCGCCCGCTCCCGACCGCCCGCTCCCGGGCGGCGGCTCACGGGCGGCGGCGTTGTCCGGCGTCGCGCGGACCGGGGGAGGGGAGGTGCTCGGGGCGCGGCGCCCGGGGCACCCGCGGCATCGTCGCCAGCATGTCCAGCAGCGAGCGGGCGGTGTCGGCGTCCTCCAGCAGGTCGAGCGGCACCGTCAGCCCGAACTCCCGTCCGACCCTGGTCAGCAACTGGGCGACCGTCAGCGAGTCGTGGCCCAGTTCGTACAGCGGCACGTCCAGGTCGCCCGGCCCGATCGGGCCGCCCGGTTCCTCGCCGCCGCACTCGCGCAGCAGGCGGGACAGCGCCGCCACGTCGATCGGCCCGTCGGCCATCGGTGTTCCCCTCTCTCGCCGGTGGCTCCGCGGCGGCTCCCCGCCCGCGGTGCGGAGCGGATGTCCGGCGGCCCCGGTCAGCCGGCGCCCCGGATCGCCTCGAAGTCGATGTGGTGGCCGCTCAGCCAGAGGCCGGCGGCGGCGGACAGCACGGCCCGCTGGTCGTCCGCGCCGCTGCCGGGCCGGGCCCGCAGCGCGCCGAAGGTCTGCGCCGCCGCACGCGCGGCCGCCGGATGGCGGCGGACCAGGGTGCCGAGCCCCTGCCCGGGGCCGGACTCCACGCACGCCCAGTCGCCGTCCGCGAAGAGCGCGTCCAGGGCGTCGCGCAGCCGCACCGGGGCGGCCGCGAGGTCGGTCCAGTGGCGCAGGTCCTGGGCCGCGTCGGCGGACAGCCGGGCGCCCACCGACGGTGAGTAGAGCGGCAGCCGGGGCGGTCGCAGGACGGTGGCGGGCAGCCGCGCGGCCACCCCGGCGCAGGCCTGCGCCAGGTGCGGGGTGTGGAAGGCCGCCTCGGTGCGCACCGGCAGGCACTCGTACCCGGCGCCGGTCAGCCGGTCGGCGGTGTCGGCCAGGGCGCGCCCTGGGCCGGCCGCCAGCACCGTCTGGGCCGGGCCGTTCAGGGCGGCCACCGCCACCCCGTCGGCCAGCTGCCCGCGCACCTCCTCGACACCGGCGGCCACCGCCAGCATCCCGCCGGGGGCCAGCGCGGCGGTCTCCTCGGCGAGCAGCGCCAGCAGCCGCACCGCGTCCTCCAGCGCCATCACGCCGGCCAGCACGGCGGCGACCAGTTCGCCGATCCCCTGGCCGAGCAGCGCGGCCGGGCGCACCCCCCAGCCGACCAGCATCCGGGCCAACGCGTGGTCCACCGCGAACAGTTGGAGCAAGGAGTGGTGGATCCGGGCGGCGCGCCCCGGGCCGAACGCGTCCCGGCGGGTGCGGGCGGCGGGTTCGGCCAGCCAGTCCTCGCGGACGCCGCGGCCGGCCAGGTCGAACACCTCGTCGGCGGCCCGGGTGAACACCGGGTCCCACCCGTAGCAGCCGCGGGCCATCCGGGGACGCTGGGCGCCCTGGCCGGGCAGCAGCAGCACCACCGGCAGCGGCGCGGCGCCGACCTGCCGGACCTGCGCGGCCCCCGACGACGGCGCGGACGACGGCGCGGACGACGACGCCGACGGGACCGGCCCGTCCAGCAGGGCGAGCGCCTCGGCGCAGTCGGCGGCCACCACGGCCCCGCGCACCGGGCCCGGTTCGGCCTGCCCCCACACCTGAGCAGCCCGGGCGAACCCGCTCTCGCCACGGGCTCGCAGCCAGCGGCGCAGCGAGCGCCGGACGTTCCGCTCGTCCCGCAGGTCGGCCGCCGACCAGACCATCAGCCGGGGGCGCCGGGCGGTGTCCCGGTCCGGCGCCGCGGGTGCGGGGCCGCCGAGGCCGCCGCCGCGGACGATCTGCATGACCCTGCCCCCCGCCATCGGTCAACCGGTCAGTTCGTGGGCCGATCGGGTCGGCGCCCAGCGCCCGACGCCGTCCAACTCGGGCGAGGACTCCAGGATCGCCCGCTGGAGGTGCTGCAGCCGGGCCGACGGCTCCAGCCCGAACTCCTCGACCAGGGTGGCGCGCAGCCGCTGGTAGATGTCCAGGGCGCGCCACTGCCGGCCGCACCGGTACAGCGCGACCATGTGCAGCGCGTGCAGGTTCTCGTGCCAGGGGTGCTCGGCGGCCAGCACGGCCAGCTCGCCGAGGAGCGTGTGGTGACGGCCGAGGCGCAGGTCCGCCTCGATGCGGCGCTCCAGGATGCCCAACCGGGTCTCCTCCAGCCGCATCACCTCGATCGCCAGCCGCGGGCCGGTCTGCACGTCGGCCAGCATCGGGCCGCGCCACAGCGCCAGCGCGGAGCCGAGCAGCCGGGAGGCCGCCTCCGGGTCGTTGGCCTCCTGGGCCCGGCTGCCGGCCGTCGCCAGCCGCTCGAACTGCTGGACGTCGGTCTCCTCGCCGCGCAGGTCCAGCAGGTACCCGTTGTAGCGGGTGGCCAGCACGGACTTGGCGCCGGCCGCCGGGTCGGCGTGGCCCTGGTCGGCGAGCGCCCGCTGCACCTGGCGGCGCAGCTGGAGGATGTAGGTCTGCAGGGTGGTGGCCGCGCTCCGGGGCATCGCGTGGTCCCAGAGCTCCTCCATCAGCGAGGTCACCGGGACGACCTGGCCCGCCGAGAGTGCCAGCAGCGCCAGGATCTGACGGGGCTTGGCCGCGCTCGGTGCGACGGATCTGCCGTCCTCGGTGGCCTCGAACTCGCCCAAGACGCGGACCTTCATGGCGGTACCCCCTGTGTTCCCACGATCTTGGGATCCCATTCTCGACAGCAGGGGGGCTGACAGGACAGTGTCAGGATCATGGGAAATCCGTGATTCCGTCACGGGTGCACCCGGTCACCGATCACGGTCCCGCCGCCGGGCCGGCGGTCTTGAGCAGGTCTCTAGCACCGGCCCCGATCCTTCCCCCAGGACTACCCACGAAGGAGGCGGCACCGTGCCGTTCCGCGTCTTCCTCCACCTGGCCGCCGTGTCGGCCGGGCTCTTCGCCGGCTTCTGCTTCTGCTACGCCGTCGTCGTCACGCCCGCCCTGGAGCGGCTGGACGACGAGGCGTACGTGACGACGATGCGCCGGCTCAACGAGGCGGTGCCGGGTGTGCTGTTCTTCCTGGTGATCGTGGGTTCGGTGGTCTGGCCGCTGCTCGCGTTCCTGACCCGCACGCCGTGGCGCGGCGCCGACACCCGGGTCTGGCTGATCGGTGCGGCCGCCCTGCTCTCGCTCGCCGCCTTCGTGGTCTCGCTGGCGGTGGAGGTGCCGATGAACACCCGGCTGGCCGAGGCGGTCACCACCACCCCGGAGCAGTTCCACCAGGCCCGGGCCGCCATCGAGCACGCCTGGAACAACTGGCACGTGGTGCGCACCGTCTGCGCGGTGCTCTCGGCGCTGCTCCTGGTCGGCGCCTGCCTGCGGCCGGACAAGGCCGCCGGCGTGTGACCGGCGGGCCCGCGCACCCCCTGCACCCGAACAAGCCAACGATGCCCCGTCAATGCGAAAGGGCCGAGCGCCCGTGCGACTGATCGACCTCTCCTCACCTGTGGACGCCTCCGGCTGGGAACCCGAGCCGGTCACCCACGCGGTGATGTCGGCCGCCGAGGGCGCCCGGCACATGACCGACGGCATGCGCAAGAACTTCGGCATCGACCTGCGCCCGGAGGAACTGCCGGGCGGCGAGTTCCTCACCAACGACATGCTCTACCTCTCCTCGCACACCGGCACCCACGTCGACGCCCCCGCGCACTACGGCACCCGCGCCGACGGGCAGGCGGCCCGCACCATCGACGAGATGCCGCTGGACTGGTTCGACCGGCCCGCCTTCGTGCTGGACGTCCGGGACGTCGCGGGCCGCACCGTGGACGCGGCCGCCGTGGAGCTGGCCCTGAAGGCCATCGACCACCGGCCGCAGCCGATGGACATCGCACTGTTCCGCACCGGCGCCGCCGAATGGGCCGGCACCCGGCGCTACTTCACCGACTTCATCGGCCTGGACGGCTCGGCCGTCCGGTACCTGATGGACCTGGGGGTGCGGGTGATCGGCACCGACGCGTTCAGCCTGGACGCCCCGTTCGGCGCCATCATCGAGAAGTACCGGGCCACCGGCGACCCCGGAGTGCTCTGGCCGGCGCACTTCGCCGGCCGGGAGCGCGAGTACTGCCAGATCGAGCGGCTCTCCAACCTGGAGGCGCTGCCCGCGCCGCACGGCTTCTCGGTGACCTGCTTCCCCGTCAAGATCCGGGGCGGCGGCGCAGGTTGGACCAGGGCGGTGGCCCGGGTGACCGACCCCGAGTGACTTTCCGCGCACGCGCAGGTGCCCGGTACGGCCACGAGCCGTACCGGGCACACCCGTGTGCGCGGGCCGTCAGTCGCGCGGCGGCAGGTCGTCGCGCAGCACGTGCCGGCTGCGGATCCGCCAGCCGCCGTCCGCCTGGCGCACCAGCACGTCCTGGCAGGACGTCATGCAGTAGATGCCGGTGGGCTGTCCGGGCAGCGTGGTGAAGACCGCGACGTAGGAGCGGGTGCGCACCACCGCGGCCGTCTCGTCCTCGGGCTCGACGGCGAGCATGGTCATCACGTGCCGGCGGGTGACGCCGGTGGGCCTGCGGGCCTCCTCGGCGGCCAGGGTGGCCGTCTCGATGGTCTCCCGCCCGCGGACCGGCGCCGGGAGGGCGTTGCTGTCGAAGACGCCGTCCTCGGTGAAGCCGAGCGCCCAGGTGAGGGCGTCGCCGTCGTCGATGGCCTGCATGTGGCGGGCGTAGAACTGCTGGATCGCGGTGTACAGCTGGGCGTCGGTGCTGCTGCCCGACGGCGCCAACGGGCTGAACAGGTCGGTCATGAGGGCTCCTTGCCGGAGTGGGCGTGCGGTGCGGGGCGACGATGCCAGCCGGCTCTGGAGCCCTGGCGGAGCCGGGCGGCTCCGGCGTCGGTCGAGCGGCTGTCGAGTGGACCGCCCGACGATGGCGCGGAGGTCCGTCCCGTGTGCCGCAGGAGGCGAACATGGTCGAAGTCACCGCCCTGTCCGAGACCGCCGAGGCGGTCAGCAGCGGTGGTCCGCTGCCCGACGTGCCGACCGGCACCGCCGACCGGTTGCTCTCCCGGGCGGCCGCCGCCCGCCCGGACGCGCCCGCCGTGATCGTGCCCGGCGGCGCGGAGCTGACGTTCGCGCAGCTGGACGAGCGCGCCGACGCCTACGCCCGGGGCCTGCGGCGGCTGCTGGGCGACTCCGGCGCGGTGGTGCTGCTGTCCGCCGCGATGACGCCCGACTTCGGCGCGCTGTACCACGGCATCATCCGCAGCGGTAACACCGTCGCCCCGGTCAACCCGTTCTATCCGCCGCACCTGCTGAAGCACGTCGCGGCGCTCTCCGGCGCCCGGGCCGCCGTCCTGACCCCCGAGGCGCACGCCCGGCTGGCCGCGCTCCGTGGCGAACTGCCGCAGCTGGAGCACCTTTTCACCCTCGACGAGGCCGCCGGGGAGCTGCCGCGCCAGGGCGGCCCGGCGGCCGCCGGCGGCGCAGGGACCGCCTGCCTGCTGTTCACCAGCGGCTCCACCGGCAGCCCCAAGGCCGTCCGGCTCAGCCACCGCAACCTGCTGACCGGCGCCACCCAACTGGCCGCCGCGCACGGCCAGGGCCCCGACTCGCTGGTGCTCAACGGCCTGCCGATCTACCACCCGATGCACCTCAACGCCTCGCTGCACGCGGGCGCGACCCACGTGCTCTCCGGCAACGACATCGGCGAGGCGCTGCGGCACGCCGACGACCACCGGGCCACGCACTTCTACACCCTGCCGTTCCGGCTGGTCGCGGCCGCCAACGCGCCCGAGCCGCCCGGCCCGGCGCCGCGCGCGCTGCGGATGCTCTCCACCGGCGGCGCCCCGCTGCGCCCCGCCGTGCTGCGCAGGCTGGAGGAGCGGTTCGGCGCGCCGGTGCTCCAGGGCTACGGCCTCTCCGAGACCTCCTCGCTGGCCACCTCGGACCGGCCGGACACCCGCTGCCCCGGCTCGGTGGGCCGCCCGCTGCCCGGCAGCCGGCTGCGGGTGATCGACCCGCGCACCGGAGTCCCGCTGCCGGCGGGCGAGTTGGGCGAGGTCCAGATCCAGGGCCCGAACGTGATGCAGGGCTACCTGGCCGTCCCGTCGGCGGTGGACGCCGAGGGCTGGCTCTCCACCGGTGACATCGGCCGGCTGGACGCGGCGGGCAACCTGTTCTTCCTGGACCGGGTGCGCGACGTCTTCGAGGCCGCCGACGGCACCCTGGTCTCCCCCGGACAGATCGAGGCGCTGCTGGACGAGCTGCCCGAGGTCGCCGAGAGCGCCGTGGTCGACGCCCCCGCAGTCGACGCGGGTACGCAGGCGCAGCCCGTCGCCTACCTGGTGACCCGCGGCCCGGCCGACGCCGCCGACCTGCTCGGGCGCGCCAACTCCGACCTGACGAAGCACCAGCAGCTGTCCCGCGTCCGGCTGGTGGACGCGCTGCCCCGGCTGCCCAACGGCAAGCTCGACCGCTCCACGCTGCGCGGGATGGCCCGCGACTCGGGAACGACGGAAAGGACCGCAACCTCATGAGCATGAGCAGTACCGCGCGCACCTCGCTGGTCACAGGTGTCGTGGTCTTCATGATCTCGCTCGACAACCTGGTGGTGACCACCGCGCTGCCGCAGATCCGCGAGCATCTGCACATCGGCATCGACGGCCTGGAATGGACCGTCAACGCCTACACGCTGACCTACGCCGTGCTGCTGCTGACCGCCTCGGCGGTCGCCGAACGGTTCGGCCGGCGACGCTTCTTCATGATCGGCATCGGCCTGTTCACCCTGGGCTCGCTGCTGTCGGCGCTCTCCTCCGACGTCGTGCTGCTGGTGGCCGGCCGGGCCGTCCAGGGGCTGGGCGCGGCGGTCCTGCTGCCGCTCACCCTGACGCTGGTGGCGGCGGCCTACCCGCCCGAGAAGCGGGCCGCCGCGCTGGGCATCTGGGGCGCCGTCGGCGGGCTCGCGGTGGCGCTCGGCCCGCTGGTCGGCGGAGTGATCGTCAAGTGGGCCTCCTGGCAGTGGATCTTCTGGATCAACGTGCCGATCGGTGTGGCCATGCTGGTGCTCACCCCGCTCTGGCTGAGCGAGCAGCGGGGCGAGCCGCGCCCGCTGGACCTGCCCGGCACGGTGCTGGCCAGCGCCGGTCTGCTGGGCGTGGTGTACGGACTGATCCGCGGCCCGCAGGCGGGCTGGACGTCCGCCGGGGTGCTGCTGCCGCTGGTCGGCGGCCTGCTGCTGCTCGCCGCCTTCCTGTGGTGGCAGCAGCGCACCGCCCACCCGATGCTGCCGCTGCGGCACTTCCGCAACCGCACCTTCGCCGCCGTCAACGTGGTGTCGCTGCTGATGTACTTCGGGATGTTCGGCTCGATCTTCCTGATCACCCAGTACCTCCAGGACGTGCAGCACGCCGGGCCGCTCGGCGCGGGCGTGCGGCTGCTCTCCTGGACCGGCCTGACCATGATCGGCGCGCCGCTCGGCGCGGTGCTGGCCGGCCGGTACGGCGGGCGGGCGCTGCTCACCGCCGGTCTGGCGCTGCAGGCGGCCGGGCTGGTCTACCTGGCGCTGGTGACCGGCACCGACACCGGCTACCCGGCCCTGGTGCCCGGCTTCGCGCTCAACGGCTTCGGCATGGGCCTGTTCTTCGGGCCCAGCGCGGACGTCGCGCTCGGCGCGGTGGAGCGCTCCGAGGAGGGCATCGCCTCGGGCGCCAACAACACGATCCGCGAGCTCGGCGGCGTCTTCGGCGTCGCGGTGCTCTCCTCGGTGTTCATCGCGCACGGCGGCTACCAGAGTGCCGCCCAGTACGTCGACGGCATGCGCCCGGCAGTCTGGATCGGCGCGGCGGTGGTGGCCGCGGGCGCCGTGGCGGCCCTGTTCATCGACCGGAACGCCGCCCGGACGCCGGCGGCGGCGGAGGCTGAGCCGGATGCCGCGGCCTCGACGGCTTCGGTGGTATCGGCGGCCTCGACGGCGCCGGCGGCCTCGGCGGCTTCGGAGGCCGGGTCGGACGGCCACCCGGTCGGCTACCTGGACCTGGTCGACGAGCTGCCCGCCGTGTGACGGACGACCTGCCCGCCGTACGACGGAGGGGGCGCGGACATCAGGTCCGCGCCCCCTCCCGCATGTCCGGCGGCTCAGTGCCCCATGCCGCCGTCCACCTCGATCACCGCGCCGTTCACGTAGGAGCTCTCCTCGCCGGCCAGGAACGCGGCCACCGCGCCGACTTCCTCGCCGCGGCCCGGGCGGCCGGAGGCGAGCTTCGGCAGGAACTGCCCCCACAGCCGCTCGTTCGCCACCAGCGCGCTGCCCATGCCCCGGTCGACGACGCCCGGGGAGAGGCAGTTGACGGTGATTCCGTCGGCGGCCACCTCCAGGGCGGTCACCCGGGTGAGCGCCTCCACCGCCGCCTTGGTCGCGCAGTACGCGGCGGCGCCGGGCATCGGCCGGGTGGAGAGCGCCGAGGAGAGCGTGATGATCCGGCCCCAGCCGCGTTCCCGCAGCAGCGGCACGGCGGCCCGCAGGCAGTGGAAGGTGCCGCTCAGGTTGATCGACACGGCCTCCGCCCAGGCCTCGGGCGAGATCGCGGCCACCGGCCCCGGCGCGTTGACGGCGGCGTTGGCGACCACGATGTCCAGCCCGCCGAACCGGTCGACGGCGGACGCCATCGCCCGCTCCACCGAGTCCGGGTCCCGCACGTCCGTCCGGTGGAAGTGCACCCGGTCGCCGCCGCGGGCCAGCAGCGGCCCGGCGGCGGCCTCGTCCCGGGCGGCGCAGACCACCCGGGCGCCGCGGGCCAGCAGCGCTTCGGCCACCGATTCGCCGAGGCCCCGGTTGGCGCCGGTGACGACGGCGGTGCGGCCGCTCAGACTCATCGCGTCCACGCCGCCCCCTGCCGCTCGGCGTGCTGCTCGGCGAACTCCTTGGCGAGCCGCAGCGTGGCGGTGCTGTTGGCGCCCAGGTTGTGCCGGACCCGGGCGCGGGCGTCGGCCAGGGCGGTGTCCGCGCCGAGCAGCCGGGCCACCCCGTCCACGTCCAGGGTGACGCCGTGCCAGGAGGTGATCCGCACCCCGGCGCCGTGCGGCTCGACCGTCCAGCGCCCGGTGTGCGAGGCCAGCGCGCCGGGCAGCACGGTCTGCTTGTAGACCAGGGTGTGCTGCTCGGGGCGGAGCACCCGCAGCGAGACCGTGGTGTGCTCGGAGCCGTCGGGGGCCAGGGTGGCCATCTCCATCCGCTGGACGTCGCCCTGCTCGGTCAGGTCGAGCCGGCCGACGTGCGGCAGCCGCTCGGGCCACAGCTCGGCCCGGGCCAGGAACTCGAAGACCGCCTCGGCCGGCCCCTCGGCGTCCACCGAGTCGGAGAAGGCGAACCGCAGCGGCTCGCCGTCCGGGCCGGCGGTCACCGCGCGGCTCAGCGCCTCCAGTTCGGCGGTGCTGTTGCGCTCCACCGCCTGCTCGATCCATTCCGCCGCCTCCTGGTCGTCGTCCACGGCGGCGAAGTCGTGCAGCAGGGTGACCGAGGAGCCGCCGTCCGGCGCCGCCTCGATCAGCCACTCGCCGCCCATCGAGGCGACCGGCGGCGAGGAGACCACCTGTCGGAAGGTGATCCGGCGGGCCGCCGGATCCAGCGTGCGGCGCGAGGTCCAGTCCCGGACCTCGCCGTTGGCCAGCGCCCACAGGTGGATCAACTGCTGGTCGGCGTCCGGTACTTCGGTGACCTCGGCGTGTACGGTCGGGGTGAAGATCTGCGGCCATTGACCGGCGTCGGCGAGCAGTGCGTACACCTGGTCGGGATCGGCCGGCACCGTGGTGCGGTGCAGGGTGGTGCGGATGCGTGGTTCAGCCACGGCGAACCTCCTTGGAGTTCGGGTCGGTCAGTAATTGCCGAGGCCGCCGCAGACGTTGAGGGCCTGCGCGGTGATCGAGGCGGCGGTGTCGCTCGTCAGGTAGCCGACCAGGCCGGCCACCTCCTCGGGGGTGGAGTAGCGGCCGAGCGGGATCTTCGCGTGGAACTTCTCCAGCACCTGCGCCTCGGTGATCCCCCAGTGCGCGGCGTAGCCCTGCCGGACCCGCTCCGCCATCGGGGTCTCCACGTAGCCGGGGCAGACCGCGTTCACGGTGATCCCGCTGCCGGCCAGTTCCAGGCCGAGCGCCTTGGTGAAGCCGACCACGCCGTGCTTGGACGCGGAGTACGGCGCGGCCAGCATCACGCCCTGCTTGCCGCCGGTGGAGGCGATGCTGATGACGCGTCCGTGCCCGGACTCCCGCATGCCGCCGGTGGTCAGCACCTCGCGGGTGACCCGGAAGACCGCGGTGAGGTTGGTGGCGATCACGTCGTCCCAGAGCTCGTCCGGGAGTTCGGCGGTGATGCCGCCGCCGCCCCGGCCGGCGTTGTTGACCAGGATGTCCAGCGGGCCGTACGCGGCGACCGCGTCCTGCACCAGGGCGCGCACCTCGGCGGCGTCGCGGACGTCGGCGGCGCCGCCCCGGACGTCCAGGCCGCGACCGCGGAGCTTCTCCGTGACCGCCGCCACCAGGTCGGCGTCACGGGCGCAGAAGTACACCGGGTGCCCGGCCTCGGCGAGTTGCTCGACGACGGCCAGGCCGATGCCGCTGGTGCCGCCGGTGACCAGGGCGGGCCGGTGTCGGGGGGTGGTCTTCTCGACCATGGTGGGGCTCCCTGAGGTTGTGTCGTCAAAAGCCGTCTAAGGGAAGGGGGTTCAGCCTCGGGCGGCGGCCGGGGCGAGCTCGTCGAGGCCGAGCGGCCGCACCGGGTGGCCCTCCTCGACCAGGGCGCGGACCGCCCGCAGCACGTCGAGCCGGTCCGCCTCGGGCTGCCGGGCCCGGGTGCCGAGCAGCGGCACCGCCGCGCTGCGCCCGCACGCCACCTCGCGGTGCCGGCGGGCCAGCGCGGTCAGGCCCTGCCCGGGCCCGGCCTCGACCAGCAGGTGCGGGCCACGGCTCAGCAGCGCGTCCAGGGCCGGGGCGAACAGCACCGGCTCGGCGGGCTGCATCGCCCAGAACAGCGGGTCGCAGGCCGAGCCCGGGTCGAGCTCCCCGCCGACCCGGCCGGAGTAGAGCGGAACGGCCGGCGGGGACAGCCGCACCCCGGCGAAGCCGGGCAGCGCACGGCGGCAGCAGTCGGCCAGCGACGGGCTGTGGAACCCGCTCGTCGCCCTGGCCCGCATGCAGACGAGGTCGGCGGCCCGCAGCCGCTGCGCCACCTGCTCCAGCTGCGGGTCCGGGCCGGCCAGCAGCACCTGCTGCGGCCCGTTGACCGCGCCGACCACCACCTCGGCGGTGAGGTACGGCGCCAGCTGCGCGGGGGTCGCGGCGACCGCGAGCATCCCGCCGGGCGGCGCGTCGGCGATCAGCTCGACCCGCTCGGCGAGCAGCCGGACGGCGTCCGGCAGCGACAGCACGCCGGCCAGCACCGCGGCCACCGCCTCGCCGGCGCTGTGCCCGACGAACGCGGCGGGCCGCAGCCCCCAGGCGGTCAGCATCCGGGCCAGCGCGTAGTCCACCGCGAAGATCAGCGGCTGGGCCCGGGACACGTGGTCGATGTCCACCGCGGGCCGCTCGGCCAGCCAGTCGGCGAGCACCTCCTCGCCCGGCGGGCCGAGCAGCCCCAGCACCTCCTCGAAGGGCTCGGTGAACGCGGGCACCTGCCCGTAGAGGCCGCGCGCCATGTGCGGGTACTGCGAGCCCTGGCCGGGCAGCAGCAGGGCGACCGGGCGCGGCGGCCGCAGTGCGGTGTCGGCGTCCACCGGGTCAGGCGTTCCCGGCCGACGGCAGCTCCCCGCCGTTGACCACGGTGAGGAACTCCCGGGGCGTCTCCGCCGAGGCGGCGTCGTCGTCCAGCGCGACACCCAGGTCGCGCTGGATCACGCCGATGGCCTGGAGCAGCGCCAGCGAGTCGTAGCCGAGCTCCGGGAACGGGATGTCGAGGATGTCGCCGGACAGGTCGACGGACTCGTCGACGCCGGCGTTCTCGCGCAGGATCCGGGTCAGGGTGGGCAGGTCGAGAACGCTCATCGGGTGGTCTCCTCGGACTCGGTGGTGTCGGTGCAACCGCGCAGGACCAGCGCGGAGTTGAAGCCCCCGTAGCCGCGGGCCAGCACCAGCGCGGTGCGCAGCCGGGCCGGGCGGGGCGCCCCGGTGACCAGGTCGATGCGGTGTTCGGCGGCCGGCCCGTCGACCGGCGCGGTCGGCGGGATCAGCCCGTCGCGGATCGCCAGCAGCGCGGTGGCGGTGTCCAGCGCGGCGCCGGCGAAGAGCCGGCCGGTCATGCTCTTGGGCACCGTGACCGGTACCCCGTACGGGCCGAACAGCTCGGTCAGGGCGTCGGATTCGATGCGGTCCAGCTCGGGCACGGCGGCGCCGTCGGCGAACACCACGTCCACCTCGTCCGGGCCGATCCCGGCGTCGTCGAGGGCGAGCCGGACGGCCCGCAGCAGCCCGGGCGGGCGGCCGCTCCCCGGGGCCGGGTCCAGGGTGGCCGCGTACCCCGCGACCTCGCCGTACCGGCGGGCGCCGCGGGCGCGGGCCTGCTCGTCGTCCTCCAGGACCAGAATGGCCCCGCCCTCGCCGGGCACGTAGCCGCCCGCGTCGGAGGCGAACGGCAGGTAGGCGCGCTCCGGGTCGGTCGTGGTGGAGAGCAGCCCGGTGGCGATCTGCGGCACCCAGCCCCACGGGCAGAGCGCCCCGTCGACCCCGCCGGAGACCACCACGGGCGTGCCGCGGCGGATGTGCCGCCGGGCGTGGCCCAGCGCGTCGATGCCGCCGGCCTGCTCGGTCACCAGCACCCCGCTCGGCCCGCGCAGGCCGTGCCGGATCGAGATCTGGCCGGAGTTGACCGCGTAGAACCAGGCGAAGGACTGGTAGGCGCTGACGTGCTCCTTGCCCTGCGACCACAGCGCCTGCAGCTCGCGCTGCCCGAACTCGACGCCGCCGCCGGAGGCCGCGGTCACCACGCCGACGCCGTAGCGCGGCAGTTCCTCGGTGCGCAGACCGGCGTCGCCGAGGGCGCCCTCGGCGGCGAACAGCGCCAGCCGGGTCATCCGGTCGGTCTGCGGCAGCAGCCGGCTGGGCAGGTGCTCCGCGGCCTCGAAGTCCGGTATCTCGCCCGCCACCCGGGACGGGTAGGAGGACGCGTCGAAGCGGGTGAGCGGGCGCAGTCCGCCGCGGCCGGCCAGCGTGGCCTGCCAGTAGGCGTCGGTGCCGAGGCCGTTCGGGGCGGCCACCCCGATGCCGGTGACGACGGCGGTCATGGCATTCTCCGATCCGGACGGGCCAGCACCATGGCGCTCTGGAAGCCGCCGAACCCGCTGCCGACGCTGAGCACCGCGTCGGTGCGCTGCACCCGGGCGTGCAGCGGGACGTAGTCCAGGTCGCAGTCCGGGTCCGGCTCGTGCAGGTTGGCGGTGGGCGGCACCACGCTGTGCTCCATCGCCAGCGCGCAGGCGGCGATCTCCAACGCGCCGATGGCGCCCAGCGAGTGACCGATCATCGACTTGATCGAGCTGACCGGGGTGCGGTACGCGTGCTCTCCCAGGCTGACCTTGAAGGCCGCGGTCTCGTGGCGGTCGTTCATCTTGGTGCTGGAGCCGTGCGCGTTGATGTAGTCCAGGCCGTCGGGGCCGAGCCGGGCCTCGTCCATGGCGGCGGTGATCGCCGCGGCCATCTCCACGCCGTCCGCCTTCAGACCGGTCATGTGGTAGGCGTTGCAGCGCGAGGCGAAACCGGCGATCTCGGCGTAGATCCGGGCGCCGCGGCGCCGGGCGTGCTCCAGTTCCTCCAGCATCAGCACGGCCGAACCCTCGCCCAGCACCAGGCCGTTGCGGGTCCGGTCGAACGGTCGGGAGGCGTGCTCCGGGTCGTCGTTGCGGGGCGTGGTGGCGTGGATCGCGTCGAAGCAGGCCGAGGTGATCGGCGAGATCGGCGCCTCGGTGGCACCGGTCACCATCACGTCGACGGAGCCCTCCCGGATCAGCTCGACCGCGTGGCCGAGCGCGTCCAGGCCGGAGGTGCAGCCGGTGGAGACCACCGCGGCCGGGCCCTCGGCCCCGGCCAGGTGGGCCACCTCCACGGCCATCGAACCGGGCACGAAGTGGCGGTACAGGTCGCGGACCGCGTAGTCGTGGTCGACCTCCCAGCGCCGGCCGCCGTCGCTGACCACCACGTACTCCCGCTCCAGGCTGGTGGTGCAGCCGACCGCGGAGCCCAGCGCGGTGCCGATCCGGCCGGGGTCGAGCGCCGCCACGGCCAGCCCGCTGTCGGCCAGCGCCTCGCGGGCCGCGACCACCGCGAACTGCGCGGCCCGGTCCATGCGGCGGATCTCCTGCGGGGTCAGGCCCTCGCGGACCGGGTCGAAGTCGACCTCGGCGGCGACCCGGGAGCGGAACGGCGAGGGGTCGTAGTGGGTGATGGTGCGGGTGGCGGAGCGCCCGGACGTGAGCAGCTCCCAGTACGCCTTGATCCCGATCCCGCCGGGGGCCACCGCCCCCAGGCCGGTGATCACCACCCGCCGGTCGGGTGTTCTCTGTCTCGTCACGCTGCTTCCGTGCCCTTTCCGCCCGGGCACGGCGGCCCGAGCACCTCGATGACCGCGCACGACCAGGTGAAGCCGGCGCCGATGCCGGCCAGCAGCACCAGCTGGCCGGGCCGCAGCGCACCGCTGCGCCGCAGGTGGTCCAGGCCCGCGAACTGGTCCCCGGCGCCGAGGTGGCCGACGGTGCGGCTCCACGGCCAGGTGGACCGTTCCGGGTCGATGCCGAACGGTGCGAAGAAGGCCGCCTCCAGCCGTCGCCGGCCCAGGTGCGGCAGAACGAACCGGTCGATGTCGGCGAGTTTGCTGCCCGCCTCGTCCAGCGCCGTCTCCAGTGCCCGGCGCTGCCCGGCCGAGACCAGCGCGGTGCACCGGCCGACCCCGGTGCGGGAGACGAAGGCGCGCTTGGCGGTCTCCATGTCGACCACCGGGCGGTGCGCGAAGGGGGCGGCGCCGAACGGGTCGTCACCGCGGTGCATGCCCTCCAACTCCGGCGCGGAGACGGTGGCCAGGGAACGCAGCCGGGCGAAACCGCCGCGGTTGGAGAGCAGCAGGGCGGAGCCGCCGTCGGCGTAGAGGGTGCCCGGGTCGCCGTTCCAGCGGTCGAACCCGGGCTCCTCGAACCGGTCGCCGGCGGTGAGCAGCGCGTGCCCCCGCCCCGGCGCGGCGGCCAGGTGGCCGGCCGCCAGCTCCAGCGCGGCCATCCCGCCGTTGGAGAGCTGGCGGATCTCGACGGCCGGGCACGGCACGCAGCCCGGCGTGCCGGCCAGCACCTCGCGCTGCACGTAGGAGGCCGGCGCCCACAGGTCGTGACCCTGGTAGTAGACGGTGGCGTGCAGCAGCAGGTCGAGCCCGGGCGAGCCGGCCTCGGTGAACGCCCGGCGCGCCGCCCGGGCGGCCAGCTCGGGACCCGAGGGGCCGTCGGACACCGTCACCGCCAGGGCCCCGGTGCGGTCGGCGGTGCGCCGGTCCAGCCGCCCGGCCGCGACGGCGGCCTCGACGTCCTGCGCGGGCGGCAGCTCGGTCGCGCCCCCCGCGATGAAGATCCCCGGGTATCTCATGCCCAGATCTCCCCCGTTCTTGAGCGATGCGGTCGTCACGCGACGCGGTCGTCGGGCGGTCCGGCCGGGATGCCCGGCGGGTCGCGCCCGGAAGGATCCGCCGGACGGGCCCACAGCCCTGTGCCGCGACGGCACCGCCATGGTGCGCACGAAACCTCGAAGCCGACTGGATTCCCGTCGGAGCCCGTCGACCGCCTTCGACCGGAGGCCGCCGGCAGCCGGTGTTCGCCGAGGGCTGGACTGCCAGGTAAGCGGGCCTATGCTTCGTCGGAGCGTCTCAAGATCGAATGGGACGTCGGGCTGCTGCTGCGGGACTGATGGGGGAGCCGGTGACCGGACGCACGCGACACACACGGCCGGCCGGCCGCCGCCACGAGGACGAGCGGGCCTCCGGCGGACGGCGGCCGCCCGAGGAACTGGACGGGGCGGCCGGCTCGTCCGCGCTGCTGGCCCGGCTGATGGGCGGGGTCCCGCCGCGCCGGCTGGCCCCGGCGCTGCTCGGCGTGATCATGGCCGGCTTCGTCGCGCAGAGCATGGTCGACATCTGCACCAGCACCGCCGGGCACGTCCATCTGACCTCCCTGATGGTCGACTTCCTGCTGATCGCCGGGCTCCAGGCGGTGCACTGCCTGCCGTGCGCGGCCGGCCTGCGACGGCGCCACGGCCGCTGGACGCTGGCCTTGCAGGGGGCGCTCGCCTTCCTGCCGCTCTACCTGGCGGGCTGGAACACCGGCGCGATGATGGGCTTCGCCGGGGCGTCGCTGCTGCTGGTCCCGGCCGGCCGGGACGCCTGGATCGGGTACGGCGCCTTTCTGCTGGCGCTGGCGCCGACCGGGCCGGTCCTCGGCATGACACCGGCCGCGTCGGTCTACCTGGTGGTGGCCAACGTGCTGTCCTCGCTGGTGCTCTACGGCATCACCAGGCTGGTGGAGCTGGTCGACCGGCTGTACGAGGCGCGCTCCGCGATGGCCGCCATGGCGGTCGAGCAGGAGCGCCGGCGGTTCGCCCGCGACCTGCACGACCTGCTCGGCTACAGCCTCTCCACCATCACCGTGAAGTGCGAGCTGACCTCCGCGCTGGTCCGGGTCCGGCCCGAACAGGCGCTCTCCGAGCTCACCGACGTGCTGGCGATCTCCCGTCAGGCGCTGGCCGACGTGCGCACGGTGGCCCGGGGCTACCGGGAGATGTCGCTGCTCACCGAGATCGAGTCGGCCCGCGGGGTGCTGGCGGCGGGCGGCATCCGGGCGCAGGTGGACGTCTCGGCGCCGGCGCCGTCGGGCGAGGCGAACACCGTGCTGGCCACCGTGCTGCGGGAGAGCGTCACCAACCTGCTGCGGCACAGCAGGGCGGAGGTCTGCCGGATCGAGTTCACCGCCCAGGGGCCCGACGTCCGCCTGCTGGTGACCAACGACGGGGTGCCCGCCGACCGCGCCGGCGCCCGGGAGAACGGCACCGGCCTGGCCAACCTGGCCGACCGGATCGCCGGGGTCGGTGGCCTGTTGGAGGTCGGCGCCGTCGAGGGCACCGACTGCTTCCGGCTGTCCGCCCAGGTGCCCGCGCAGGCGTAGGCCCTGGGGCCCGTGCCTCGCGGTCAGTGCCCGTGGTGGTCGAGCCAGCCGGCCTCGCGGGCGATCCGGACGGCGTCCACCCGGTTGCGCGCGTTGAGCTTCGTCACCGCCGCCGTCAGGTAGTTGCGCACCGTGCGGACCGAGAGGAAGAGCCGGTCGGCGATCTCGTCGGCCTCCGCGCCCTGCCCGGCCTGCCGCAGCACCTCGGTCTCGCGCTGGGTCAGCGGGTTCTCCGCCCCGGCGTCGAACGCGGAGAGCGCGAGCTGCGGGTCGACCACCCGCTCCCCGGCCACCACCGCCCGGATCGCCTCGGTGAGTTGACGCGGCGGCACGTCCTTGAGGATGAAACCGGAGACCTTGCACTCCAGGGCGCGGCGCAGGGTGCCGGGCCGCCCCAGGCTGGTGAGGATCAGCGCGCGGCACTCGGGGAGCCGGTCGTGCAGCTGCGCGGCGGCGCTCAGGCCGTCCAGGCCGGGCAGGTCGATGTCGATGACCGCCACGTCGGGCCGCACCCGCAGCGCCTCGGACACGATCTGGTCGCCCCGGGCGAGCTCGGCGACCACCTCCAGGTCGTCCTCCAGGTTGAGCAGGGCGACGAGCGCGCCGCGGAGCATGGACATGTCCTCGGCGAGCAGAATCCGGATCACGCGTGTCCTCCCCGGCCCTGAGCGGGCTCCCGACCTTTCCGACCTCGCCCTCAGGGTACGAGATCGGGGGCCGTCCGGTGCCCGGGTCGCCGCAGAACCGCTTGAGCGCCGCTTGAGCCGCCCTGGAGAATGCCTCGACAATTCCTGATGAATTCCTAGGAGGGCCTGTTCCCCGGGCATTCCCTGACTTACTCTCGACGCATGACGGACACTCTAGCAATGGCGGGCACGTCAATCGGCCTGCGCCGTATCGACCACGTCGGTATCGCGGTCCCCGACCTCGACGAGGCCATCGACCGGTACCAGCGCGTCTTCGGAATGCAGTGTGTGCACGTGGAGGAGAATGTCGAGCAGGGCGTGCGCGAGGCGATGCTCGCGGTCGACCCGCTGGACGCCGAGGGCAGCCGCATCCAGCTGCTCGCCCCGCTCTCCCCGGACTCCGTCATCGGGCGCTTCATCGGCACGTCGGGCCCCGGCCTGCAGCAGCTGGCCTACACCGTGACCGACCTGGACGCGGCCTGCGCCGAGCTGCGGGTCCGCGGTGTGCGGCTCCTCTACGACACCCCGCAGCGCGGCACCGCGGGCTCCCGGATCAACTTCGTCTTCCCCAGGGACGCCGGCGGCGTGCTGGTGGAACTGGTCGAGGTGGCCGGCTGACGCACCCGCACCGATCCATCCCCCGTACGCGAGGCCCCGGGCGACTGCCGCCCGGGGCCTCGTCGTTTTCGTGGACGGCCGCGGCTCCGCCGGAGCGCCGAGCCGCTCCGGCTGCCCGCGTCCCATCAGATGTTGACCGCCCCGGCCGCGTCTCAACCTTTTGGTGGAGTTTCCGGACCGACTGAATCAAACGGACGACGCAAAAAGGTTCGACCGTTATGCCGAAGACACCTGACAAAGTGCGCCAATAAGCTGCGGGCGCCGAGGAGCGGGAATTCCCAGACGACCCGCCGGAGGCAGCCACTGGGCAACCTGAATTCCTGGAGCGAAAGATGGCGAAGGCCGGGCACCGCAGCGAGTACACGACACTCGTCGACCACTACCGGGAGATTTTCCTGGAGCATCCGCAGGACCGGACGTACCGGTTCCTGCCGGACGGGGAGGGCGCCCCGGTCTGCCTGACCAACGCCGAGCTCGACCGGCGGGCCCGCGCGCTCGCCGTGCTGCTGCGCGAGCAGGTCGGGGCCGGCGAGCGGGCGCTGATCGTCTGCCCGCCGGGGCTGGACTACGTGGTGTCGTACTACGCCTGCCTGTACGCCGGGGTGATCGCGGTCCCCGTCTACCCTCCGGATCCGACCCTGCTCAAGCGCACCCTGCCCCGGCTGATCGGGGTGGTGGAGGACGCCCGGCCGAAGGCGGTGCTGGCCCCGGCCTCGGTGACCGCGACGGCGGACGAGTTCGCCGTGCACGTCCCGTCGTTCGCCGAGCTGCTCTGGATCAGCGTGGACCGGCTCGACCTGACCGCGGCCGACTCCTGGCAGCGGCCCGACATCACCGGCGACTCCCTCGCGTTCCTGCAGTACACCTCCGGCTCCACCAGCCGCCCCAAGGGCGTGATGGTCGGCCACGCCAACCTGGTGCACAACCTGGCCGCGCTCAACCGCCGCTTCTTCGACGCCACCCCCGACGACCACCTGGTCATCTGGCTGCCGCCGTACCACGACATGGGCCTGATCGCCGGTCTGCTGGCGCCCGCCTTCGGCAACTACCCGGTCACCTTCATGCCGCCGTTCGCCTTCCTGAAGCGCCCGCTGCGCTGGCTGGAGGCGATCTCGGCGGCCGGCGGCACGCTCAGCGGCGCCCCCAACTTCGCCTACGACCTGTGCGTGGCCAGGAGCACCGAGGAGGAGCGGGCGGCGCTCGACCTGAGCAACTGGCGGGTCACCCTGAACGGCGCCGAGCCGGTCCGGGTGGAGAGCATGGACCGGTTCGCCCGGGCCTTCGCGCCGTCCGGGTTCCGCCGCCAGGCCTTCATGCCCTCCTACGGGCTGGCCGAGGCCACCCTCGCCGTCAGCGGCGGGCAGCTCGACGGCCAGCCGGTGGTGCGCAGACTGCAGGCCGCCGCGCTCGCCGAGCAGGGCGCCGCGGTGGACGCGCGGGACGGCGAGGAGTACCGCACCGGCATCGGCTGCGGCTGGTCGCTGGAGGACCAGCAGCTGGCCATCGTCGACCCGGTCACCCGGCAGCGGATGCCCGAGGGCAGGGTCGGCGAGATCTGGCTGGCCGGCCCGAGCATGGCGCACGGCTACTGGGAGCGCCCGCAGGAGACCGAGAACACCTTCCGGGCCACCATCGACGGCACCGACGAGGGCCCGTTCCTGCGCACCGGCGACCTGGGCTTCCTGGACGGCCCCGAGCTCTACGTGGCCGGCCGCGCCAAGGACCTGATCATCATCGACGGCCTCAACCACTACCCGCAGGACATCGAACGCTCCATCGAGTCGGTGGACCCGGCGCTGCGCCCCGGCTGCGGCATCGCCGGCGCCCGCGAGATCGACGGCGCCGAGCGGCTGATCATCGTGCACGAGGTGGGCGGCAGGCCGCAGGACCTGAACGCCGAGGCGATCTTCGCCGCGATCCGGGCCCGGGTCGCCGAGGCGCACGGCATCCCCGTGCACGCCATCTCCCTGGTGCGGCGCGGCGGGGTGCCCAAGACCTCCAGCGGCAAGCTGCAGCGCTCGCTCTGCCTGGACACCTACCTGGCCGGCGGCCTGCCCGCGCTCGCCGCCTGGACCGCGGACGGCAGCACGCCCGCCGCCGCGCCCGCGCCCGTTGTCGCCACCGTCGCCGAGCCGGTCGCCCAGCCCGGCGCCGAGGACGCGCCGCAGGCCCCCGGCGCCGAGGAGATCGAGGCCTGGCTGACCGGGCGGATCGCCCGCACCGTGGACTGCGACCCGGCCGGCATCGACCGCACCGCGCCGATCGCCGGGCTGGGCCTGCGCTCGGTCGACCTGGTCGCCCTGATCGGCGAGCTGGAGCGCCACCTGGGCCGCACGCTCCCGGCCACCCTCGCCTGGGCCTACCCGACCGTCGAGGCGCTCGCCGCGCACCTGGCCGGCGCCGGGCCCGCGGCGGCCGGGACCCCGCAGGCCCCCGCCGAGCCCGCCGAGCCCGCCGAGTCCGCCGAGTCCGCCTCCGTCCCGGCGTTCCTGACTCCGGCCGCCACCGCCGAGTACGCCGCCGAGCCGATGGCCGTGGTCGGCATCGGCTGCCGCTTCCCCGGCGGCGCCAACGGCCCCGAGGGCTTCTGGCAGCTGCTCACCGAGGGCCGTGACGCCGTCACCGAGGTGCCCGAGGACCGCTGGAAGCTCGCCGACTACGCCACCGACGACCCCGCCGAGCCGGGCCGCACCACCAGCCGCTGGGGCGGCTTCCTGGACGACGTGCACGGCTTCGACGCGCAGTTCTTCGGCATCTCCTCGGCCGAGGCCGCCCGGATGGACCCGCAGCAGCGGCTGCTGGCCGAGGTCGCCTGGGAGGCACTGGAGGACGCCGGCCTGCCCGCCGAGCAGCTGGCCGGCACCGCCACCGGCGTGTTCGTCGGCATCTCCAGCTTCGACCACGGTGTGCAGAACTTCCACGAGATCGAGAAGATCGACGCCTACACCGGCACCGGCAGCGCGCTGAGCATCGCCGCCAACCGGCTCTCCTACCTGTTCGACCTGCGCGGCCCCAGCATGGCCGTGGACACCGCCTGCTCGTCCTCGCTGGTCGCCGTCCACCAGGCCGCCGCCGCGCTGGCCTCCGGCGAGTGCACGCTGGCGCTGGCCGCGGGCGTCAACCTGATCCTCTCCCCGGCGCTGGCCGTCAACTTCTCCAAGGCCGGGGCGATGGCCTCGGACGGCCGCTGCAAGGCCTTCGACGCCCGCGCCGACGGCTACGTCCGGGCCGAGGGCTGCGGCGTGGTGGTGCTCAAGCCGCTCGGCCGGGCGCTCGCCGACAAGGACCGGATCTACGCCGTGGTGCGCGGCAGCGCCGTCAACCAGGACGGGCGCAGCAACGGCATCATGGCCCCCAACCCGCTCGCCCAGGAGGCGGTGCTGCGCGCCGCCTACGACGCGGCCCGGGTCGGCCCCGACCAGGTGCAGTACGTCGAGGCGCACGGCACCGGCACCCTGCTCGGCGACCCGATCGAGGCCCGGGCGCTGTCCGCGGTGCTCTGCGCCGACCGCGCCCCGGACCGGCCGATGCTGATCGGCTCGGTCAAGTCCAACCTCGGCCACATGGAGGCGGCGGCCGGCATCGGCGGCCTGATCAAGGCCGCGCTGGCGCTCAGTCACCGCTCGATCCCGGCCAGCCTGCACTTCGAGACCCCCAACCCGCACATCCCGTTCCAGGAACTGGCACTGCGGGTGGTCGACCGGGCGCAGCCCTGGCCCGCCACCGCCGGCCCGGCGCTGGCCGGCGTCAGCTCGTTCGGCTTCGGCGGCACCAACGCGCACCTGGTGCTGGAGGAGGGCCCGCGCACCCGCCCGGCCGCGCCCGCCGCCGGTGACGCGTCCGCCGTCCCGCTGCTGCTGTCGGCCCGCGACCCGCAGGCGCTGACCGCGCTGGCCGAGCGCTACCGCGAGCTGCTGGACCGCCCGGACGGCGCGCCGGTGTCCGCCACCGCCGCGACCGCCGCGCTGCGCCGCACCCAGCACCCCGAGCACCGCCTCGCCGTGCTGGGCGGCAGCGCCGAGGAGTGGCGGGCCGGGCTGGACGCGTTCCTGGCCGGCGAGCAGCACCCCGCCGTGCTGCACGGCGGCCGGGTGCTGGGCCGCACCGCGCGCACCGCGTTCGTGTTCTGCGGCCAGGGGCCGCGCTGGTGGCCGGTGGCCGCAGACCTGATGGACGAGCCGGTGTTCCGCGCCGTCCTGGAGCGCTGCGACGAACTGCTGCGCCCGCACACCAACTGGTCGCTGCTGGCGCAACTCGCCGCCGGGCAGCAGGAGTCCAGGCTCACCGACACCGCCGTCGGCCAGCCCGCGCTGTGCGCCGTGCAGATCGCGCTGGCCACCCAGTGGCAGGCCTGGGGCGTGCGGCCGGACACCGTGGTCGGCCACAGCGTCGGCGAGATCGCCGCCGCGCACGTCGCCGGGGCGCTCACCCTGCAGGAGGCGCTGCTGGTGGCGCTGCACCGCGGCCGGGTGCTGCACTCGGCGGTCGGCCGGGGCCGGATGGCCGTGGTCGGCGTCGCCTTCGACGAGGCCGAGCGGCTGGTCGCCGGCTCCGGCCTGGCCCGGGTCTGGGTCGCCGGGGCGAACGGCCCGCAGTCGGCGGTGCTCTCCGGCGACGGCGCGGAGATCGAGGAGCTGGCCGCCCGCCTGACCGCCGACGGACTGTTCTGCCGGGTGCTGGAGTCGGTCGAATTCCCCTCGCACTGCCCGCTGATGGAGCGGCCCGCCGACGACCTGCGGCGACTGCTCCAGGGCCTGGCACCGCGCCCGACCGAGGTGCCGTTCCTCTCCACCGTGCACGGCCGGGTGCTGGACGGGTCCGAGCTGGACGCCGCCTACTGGGGCGCCAACCTGCGCAGCCCCGTGCTGTTCGACCGGGCGGTGTCCGCGCTGGTGGAGTCCGGCCACGGCGCGTTCGTCGAGGTCGGCCCGCACCCGACGCTGCTCGGCCCGATCGCGGACCGGCTCGACGCCGACGGCGCCGAGGGCGTCGCGGTCGGCTCGCTCCGCCGCGACGAGCCCGGCCGTCCCGCGCTGCTCGCCGCGCTGTCCCAACTGCACTGCGCCGGCCATCCGGTGGACTGGAGCCGGCTGCTCCCCGCGGACGGACCCAACCTGACGCTGCCGTCCTACCCGTGGCAGCACCGGCAGAGCCGGCCCGCCGACGGCCCGGCGGTCCGCCGCCGCACCGCCGGCGGCCACCCGCTGCGCGAGACCGCGCTGCGTTCCGCCGTCGAGCCCCGCACCCTGCACTGGAGCGCCACCGTCGACCGGGCCGGCTTCGGCTGGCTGGCGGACCACCGGGTCGGCGGCACCGCCGTGCTGCCCGCCGCGCTGCTGCTGGACGCCGCGCTGGCCGCCGCCCGGGAGGCGCTGGGCGAACAGCGGGTGACGCTGGAGGGCGTCGCGCTCACCGCCATGAACGTGCTGCCCGACCAGGCCGCCGACGCCACCTGGCAGTTGGTGCTGCAGCCCGGCGCCGGGAACACCGGCTCCTTCCGCCAGCTGTCCGGGCCGACCGGCGGCGCGGACGGCGGCTGGACCGAGGCCGCCGCGGGCCGCTACCGGGCCGCCGACGAGGCCGCGCCGGCCACCGTCGACCTGGACGGACTGCGCGCCCGCTGCGCCGAGCCGGTCGACACCGAGGGCTTCTACCGGGCGCTGGAGCGGGCCGGGATCGGCTACGGCCCCGCCTTCCAGGGTGTGCGCGCGCTGCGGCGCGGCGCCGGCGAGGCGCTCGCCGAGCTGCGCGACGCGGCCGAGCTCACCGGCGGGAGCGCCGCCCACCCGGTCCACCCCGCCGTCCTGGACAGCTGCCTGCAGGCGCTGGCCGCCGCGCTGGACGGCACCCTGGACGGCACCGCCACCCATCTCCCGGTCGGCGTCGGCTCGTTCACCCTGCACACCGCCCGCGCCGTGCCGGCCTGGGCGCACGCGGTGCGCGGCACCGCCGAGCCGGACGGCTTCGCCGGCTGCCGGGTGGAGCTGCTGGCCGCCGACGGCACCGTCCTCGGCACCCTGGACGGCATCACCCTGCAGCGCCTCGGCGGCGCCGCGGACACCGAGCCGGGCGCGGAGGCCCTGCTCGACCTCGCCTGGCAGCCGGCCGACGCCCCCGCGCCCGCCGAGGGCGCCGAGCCGGACGGCTGGTGGCTGCTGCTCGCCGACCGGGGCGGCACCGCCGACGCGCTCGCCGCCGAACTGCGTTCCCGCGGCGCCCAGGTGGTCACCGCCACCGCCGGCGAACAGGCCGAACGACTCGGCCCGGACGCCCACCGGCTGTCGCCGCAGGCCCCCGGCGCCCTGCCCGGGCTCCTCGCCGAGCTGCGCGACTCCCGCCCCGGCAGCTGCCTCGGCGTGCTGAGCGCCTGGGCGCTGGACGCACCCGAGCCGGAGGCGGACGGCGGCGAGCACCTGCTGTGGACCGGGCAGGACGCGGCCACCGCCGCCGCCCTGCACACCGTGCAGGCGCTGGCCGGCGCCGGCTTCGCCGCCCCGCCCCGGCTGGCGCTGCTCACCCGCGGCGCCCAGCACGTCCCGGGCGACGGGCCGGCCGTCGCGCTCGCCCAGGCCCCGCTGTGGGGTCTGGCCCGGGTGGCCGTCCTGGAGCACGCCGAACTGCGGCCGCTCGTCGTGGACCTGGACCCGGCGACCGCTCCGGGCTCGGCCGTCGAGGCGGCGCTGCTGGCCGACCGGCTGCTCGCCGAGTCCGGCCCCGCCCAGCTGGCGGTGCGCGGCGGGACCTGCCTGACGCCCCGTCTGGAGCCGCGCCGCGCGGTGGACGGCGGCGCCTGGCGCCGCCGCCGCTACGACCGGGTCCGGGACACCAACCTGCGGGTGCTGGCCGAGCGGCCGGGCATTCTGGAGAGCCTGGTGCCGACCGTGTGGCGGCGCACCGCGCCGGGCCCCGGCCAGGTGGAGATCGAGGTGGCCGCCGCCGGCCTGAACTTCAACGACCTGCTGAAGGCGATGGGCGACTGCCCGGGCATGCCGAGCGGCGTGGTGCCGCTGGGCGGCGAGTGCGCCGGCCGGGTGGCAACGGTCGGCGAGGGCGTCGACGACCTGCGGGTCGGCGACCCGGTGATGGCGGTGGCCGGCTCCGCCATGGCCGAGTTCGCCACCACCGGCCGCCACCTGGTGGCGCCCCGCCCCGAGGGGCTGACCGACGAGCAGGCGGCCGGTGTGCCGATCGCCTTCCTCACCGCCGTGTACGGCCTGGAGTACCTCGGCCGGCTGGCGCCGGGCGAGACGGTGCTGATCCACTCCGCCGCGGGCGGCGTCGGGCTGGCCGCGATCCAGGTGGCCAGGCGCTGCGGCGCCGAGGTGTTCGCCACCGCCGGCACCGAGGAGAAGCGCGAACTGCTGCGCTCGCTCGGCGTGCAGCACGTGCTGGACTCCCGTTCGCTGGAGTTCGCCGACCGGATCGCGGCCGCCACCGGCGGGCGCGGGATCGACGTGGTGCTCAACTCGCTGGCCGGTGAGGCGCTCACCCGCAGCATGGAACTGCTCGCCCCGGGCGGGCGGTTCGTGGAGATCGGCAAGCGCGACGTCTACGGCGACAGCCCGCTCGGGATGGGCCTGCTCAAGGCCAACCGGTCGTTCTTCGCCGTCGACCTGGAGTACTCGTTCGCCGAACAGCCCGCCCTGGTGCGGCACCTGTTCGCCGAGGTGGCCGAGGGCTTCGCCCGGGGCGAGTTCGGCGCGCTGCCGGTGACCGCCTTCGGCTACGGCGAGGCCGGCGCGGCCTTCTCGTACATGGCCAAGGCCAAGCACACCGGCAAGATCGTGCTGCGGCCCGAGGAGCGGGCGGAGGTCGCGGTCCGCGCGGACCTGCCGCCGGTCGGCCCCGGCGCCAGCTACCTGGTCACCGGTGGTCTCGGCGGCCTGGGCCTGGCCACCGCGCGCTACCTGGCCGACCAGGGCGCCCGCCACCTGGTGCTGGTCGGCCGCTCCGCCCCGTCCGCCGAGGCCGAGGCCGCGATCACGGAGCTGCGGGAGTGCGGGGTGTCCGTCCTGGTGCGCCCGGTGGACGTCTCGCGGCGCGCCGAGCTGGACGCGCTGCTCGCCGAGGTGGACGCCGAACTGCCGCCGCTGGGCGGTGTGGTGCACACCGCCGGGGTGCTGGACGACGGCCTGCTGCTGCAGTTGGACCAGCAGCGCTTCCAGGCGGTCGCCCGGCCGAAGGCGGCCGGCGCCTGGCACCTGCACGAGGCCACCCGGGAACGGGAGTTGGACTTCTTCGTGCTCTACTCCTCGGCCGCCGCGCTGCTCGGCTCCGCCAGCCAGGCCAACTACGCCGCCGCCAACGCGTTCCTGGACGGCCTGGCGCTGCACCGCCGGGCCCGGGGCCTGCCCGCGCTGAGCATCGCCTGGGGCCCGTGGTCCGAGGTGGGTCTGGCCGCCCGGCCCGACCGCGGGGGCGCGCTCTCCACCCGCGGCGTGCTCAGCCTGAGCCCGGCCGACGGCATCGCCGCGTTCGACCGGCTGATGCGCACCACCGACCCGTTGGCCTGTGTGCTGCCACTGGACCGGGAACGCCTCGCCGAGGCGGCGGCCGGCGGTCTGCTGCCCGCGCTGCTGCTCGACCTGGTCACCGACCGGGCGGGCGCGGCCGGCGGGGCCGCCGCCCGGCAGGCGTCCGGTGAACTGCGCGGCCGGCTGCTGGCCGTGGAGCCGGGCCGGCGCCGCCGGACCCTGCTGGTGCGGCACTGTGTCGACCAGGCCGCCAAGGTGCTGGGCCTGGAGCAGTCGCTGGTCGACCCGGCGGCGCCGCTGGTCGGCCTCGGCTTCGACTCGCTGATGTCCCTGGAGCTGCGCAAGCGCCTGGAGGCATCCACGGGGACCGGCCTGCCGGCCACCCTCACCTGGCGCTTCCCCTCGATCGAGGTGATGGTGCCGTTCCTCGCGGAGCAGATGGAGATCGCGCTGGAGGCCGCCGCCGGGCAACCCGCGCCGGCCGCCGCCGAGTCGGTCGCCGAGGAGTCGGTCGCCGAGGACGAGCTCGACGAGCTGTCCACCGAGGACCTCGAAGCCCTCCTCGCCGCCAAGTCCGCACAGTTCGAGCAGATTCACGAAGGGCGTTGACCATGACCGCGACGAACGACACCCTCAAGCGCGCCTATCTGGCCATGGAGAAGATGCAGCGCCGCATCGACGAGCTCTCCGGCGCCCGCACCGAACCCATCGCCGTGGTCGGCCTGGGCCTCCGCCTCCCCGGCGGCGCCGTGGACGCGGACAGCTACTGGGAGATCCTCCGGCAGGGCATCGACGCGGTGAGCGAGATCCCCGCGGACCGCTGGGACGCCGACGCCTTCCACCACGAGGGCGAGCCGCGCCCGGGCAGGATGGCCACCCGCTGGGGCGGCTTCCTCGACCACGTCGACCGCTTCGACCACGACTTCTTCGGCATCTCGCGCCGCGAGGCCCTGCTCATGGACCCGCAGCAGCGGATCAGCCTGGAGGTGACCTGGGAGGCGCTGGAGAACGCGGGCATCGCGCCCAGCTCGCTGGCGGGCAGCCGGACCGGCGTCTTCATGGGCGTCTCCAGCTGGGACTTCGCCACCGAACACCTGCGCGGCCCGCTGGACTTCAGCGCCTACGCCAGCACCGGCTCGGCGCACAGCGTGCTCACCGGCCGGCTCTCCTACGTGCTCGACCTGCACGGCCCGAGCGTCGCGGTGGACACCGCCTGCTCCTCCTCGCTGGTCGCCGTCCACCAGGCCTGCCAGAGCCTGCGCAACCGCGAGTGCGACACCGCCCTCACCGGCGGCGTCAACGCGGTGCTGTCGCCGCTGCCCAGCGTCTCGTTCACCCAGTTCGGCCGGATGGTCTCGCCGGACGGCCGCTGCAAGGCCTTCGACGCCGACGCCAACGGCTATGTCCGCAGCGAGGGTTGCGGCGTGGTGGTGCTCAAGCGGCTGTCCGACGCCGAGCGCGACGGCGACACCGTGCTGGCGGTGATCCGCGGCGGCGCCGTCAACCAGGACGGACGCAGCGCCGGCCTCACCGCCCCCAACGGCTCCGCCCAGCGCGACGTGCTGCGGGCCGCGCTGGCCGCCGCGGGCGTCCGGCCCGAGCAGGTCTCGCTGATCGAGGCGCACGGCACCGGCACCCTGCTCGGCGACCCGATCGAGGTGGAGGCGCTGGCCGACGTCTACGGCCGCCCCGAGGGCAACCCGGTCTACCTGGGCTCGTGCAAGACCAACATCGGCCACCCGGAGGCGGCGGCCGGCATCGCGGGCCTGCTCAAGGTGATCCTGGCGCTGCGCAACGACGAGATCCCCGGCACCGTCCACTTCAAGAAGCTCAACCCGAACGTCTCGTTCGACGGCACCACCTTCGAGGTGCCCACCGGCCGCACCGCCTGGCCGGCCACCGGCGGCCCCCGGACCGCGGGCATCAGCGCCTTCGGCTTCAGCGGCACCAACGCGCACCTGATCGTCGAGCAGGCCCCGGCCCGTCCGGGGACCCCGGGGACCGGGCAGGACGGGCAGACCGGGCAGGACGGGGCGGACCGCCCGCTGTCCGTGCTGCCGCTCTCCGCCAAGAGCGACGCCGCGCTGCTGCGCCTGGCCGAGCGCTACCGGGAACGGCTGACCGCGTCCGACGCCACGCCGCTGGCCGACCTGTGCCACTCGGCCGCCACCGGCCGCTCGCACTTCCGGCACCGGCTCGCCGTGGTCGGCGCCGACCGCGCCCAGGCCGCCGAGCGGCTGGCCGAGCTGGTCGAGGAGGGGCTGCCGGCGGCCGGTGCGACCGAGCCCTCCGAGGTGGTCTTCCTCTTCACCGGCCAGGGCCCGCAGCGCCCCGGGATGGCCCGCGCGCTCTACGAGCAGCAGCCCACCTTCCGCCGGGCGATCGACCGCTGCGACGCGATCCTGCGCCCGCTGCTGGACCGCCCGCTGCTCTCCTACCTCTACCCCGAGGAGTCCGAGCGCGACCTGATCCAGCGCACCGGATACGCCCAACCCGCGCTGTTCGCCGTCGAGTTCGCGATGTCCGAGATGTGGCGCTCGTGGGGCGTGGAGCCGGGCGCGGTGCTCGGGCACAGCCTCGGCGAGTACGTCGCCGCCTGCGTGGCCGGCGTGATGAGCCTGGAGGACGGCCTGATGCTGGCCGTCGAGCGTTCCAAGCGGATGGAGTCGCTGTCCGGCACCGGCGCGATGGCCACCGTCTTCGCCTCCGAGATGGAGGTCGCCGAGGCCCTGATGGAGATCGCCGACGACCCCGACCGGATCGCCGTCGGCGCCGTCAACGGCCCCGCCAACACCACGATCTCGGGCGACGCCGCGCTGGTCGACCTGGTCTGCGCGCACTTCACCGCGCTCGGCGTGCAGGCCAAGCGGCTGCACATCACCACCGCCTCGCACTCCCCGCTGATGGAACCGCTCCTGGAGCCGCTGCGGCAGGCCGCGCTGCGGGTGGACTTCCGGCCGCCGCAGATCCCGCTGATCTCCAACGTGACCGGCGAGCTGTGGGACTGGGCGGAGGCGCCGGACGCCGAGTACTGGGTGCGGCACGCCCGCCGCGCCGTGCGCTTCGCCTCCGGCGTGGGCACCCTGCGCAAGCTCGGCTACCGCACCTTCGTCGAGATGGGCCCGGCGCCGACCCTGCTCGGCCTGATCAGCGACAGCCTGCCCGCCGACGACGACACCCTGCTGCTGCCCAGCCTGCGGCCCAAGCACGACGACTGGGAGGTGCTGCTGTCCGGTGTCGCCGAGCTGTACACCCGCGGCACCGACCTGGACTGGCAGGGCTTCGACCGCGACTACCGGCGCGCCCGGGTGGCGCTGCCCGGCTACCCGTTCGAGCCCACGCCGTGTCGGCGGGAGCGCCGCCCCGCGGACGCCGACCTGCCGGAGAGCGCCGAGGAGCAGGCCGCCGAGCAGGACGAGATGGACGACGGGAGCCTGCTGCACCGCCTGGCCTGGCGACCCCTCGCCGACGCCGCCGACGCCGCCGGGGCCCCGGCCGCCGAGGCCCGCGGCTGGGTGCTGCTGGCCGGCGGCTCCGACCCCGGCGGCTCCGACCCCGACGGCTCCGGCTTCGCCGAGCGGCTCGCCGAAGCCGTCGCCCGACGCGGCGAGCCGTGCGTCCTGGTCCGCGCCGGCGCCGACTACCGGCACACCGCCGGGTCCGCCACCGCCGAGATCCGCGCCGACCGGCCCGCCGACCTGGCCCGCCTGGTGGACGAGCTGACGGCCCGGCACGGCGGCCGCGTCGAGGTGGTGCAGCCGGCCGGCCTCGACGCGCAGGACCCGGCCGACGGCAGCTGGACCGGCGTGCTGGCCGCCGTCCGCACCGCGCAGGCGCTGGACGGCCGGGCGGCCCGCCTCTGGCTGGTCACCCGCGGCGGCGTCCGGGTCGGCGGCGAGCCGACCGGTCCCGCCCCGCTCGCCGCCGCCCTGTGGGGCCTGGGCCGCTCGCTCCAGGCCGAGCAGACCGCCGCCTGGGGCGGCCTGGTCGACCTCGACCCGCAGCAGCGGCCGGCCGACGGCGCCGAGCAGCTGCTGGACGCCGTCACCCGCCGCGACGCCGACGGCGAGGACCAGATCGCGCTGCGCGACGGGGTGCGGCACGCGGCCCGCCTGGTCCGGGAGCCGGCCGAGTCCGGCCCGGACCGCCCGGTCCGCTGGCGGCGCGACGCCTCCTACCTGATCACCGGCGGCCTGGGCGGCGTCGGCCTGGCCACCGCCCGCTCGCTGGCCCGGGCCGGCGCCCGGCACCTGGTGCTGGTCGGCCGCTCCGCCGTGCCGCCGCGCGGCGAGTGGTCCGCGCTGCCTGCCGAGCACCCGTTCGCCGACCGGGCGGCCGCGGTGCGCGAGCTGGAGGCGCTCGGCGCCAACGTCCGCCTGGTGTCGCTGGACGTCGCCGACCGGGCGGCCGTGCAGGCCTTCCTGGCCCAGGAGGAGCGCGAGGGCCGCCCGCCGGTCCGCGGCGTGCTGCACGCCGCCGGCGTCGGCGCGATGGTGCCGCTGGCCGAGCTGGACGCCGCCGAGCTGGACCGCCAGCTGCGCCCCAAGGCGCTCGGCGCCTGGGTGCTGCACCAGGCCTTCGCGGAGCGGGAGTTGGACTTCTTCGTGCTCTGCTCCTCGACCAGCGCGGTGCTCAGCTCCCCGTACGTGGCCGCCTACGCCGCCGCGAACGCCTTCCTCGGCGCGCTCGCCGAGCTGCGCCGGGCCGCCGGCCGGCCGGCCCTGGCGATCGACTGGGGCATCTGGGAGGACACCGGCATGGCGGCCCGGAAGGCCGAGGAGACCTCCGGCCCGAGCCGCGGCATGGGCACCCTGCGCCCGGCCCAGGCGCTGCGGGTGCTGCACCGGCTGCTCGGCCACGACGCCGACCGGTTGGCCGTCGTCCCGGTGGACTGGGACGAGTGGGGCCGCCGCTACCAGGAGGTCTCCGGCTCGCGCCTGCTGACCGAGCTGGTCGGCGCCGCCGACGGTTCGACGGGCTCCCGGTCCGCCCGGCGCGGCGGCCCGGTGCTGCCCGGCCGCGAGGAACTGGCCGCGCTGCCCGCGCCGGAGCGCTCCGCCGCGCTGGCCGCGCAGCTGCTGACCGCGGTGGCCGCGGTGCTCGGCGCCGGCCCCGAGGCGCTGGACCCGCAGACGCCGCTGATCGGCCTCGGCCTCGACTCGCTGATGGCCGTGGAACTGCGCAACGCCATCGACCAGGCGCTCGGCGTCAACCTGCCGATCTCCGACTTCCTCAAGGGCGCCACCGTGCGCTCGCTGGCGGAGCGCCTGGTCGCCGAGGCGCTGACCGATGCCGCCCCGGCCTCCGCCGCCCCGGCGATCGGCCGCGCCGACCGACTGGAGGACCTGGCCGACCGGTTGCTCGCCGAGATCGACAGCCTGCCCGACAGCCTGCCCGAGTTCTCCGCGGAGGCGCCGGGCCGAGGAGAGACCCGATGACCGACACCCTGGACACCAAACTCGCCGCGCTGCAAAGCAAGTTGGCGGCGCTGCCGGCCGAGCGGCGGGCCGCGTACGAGCGGCTGCTGAAGGAGCGGGCCGAGGCCGGCACCGTCTTCCCGCTGTCCGTGACCCAGCAGGGCATCTGGTTCTTCGAGCAGCTGCGCCCCGGCAACCTGGCCTACACCATCCTGGGCGCGGTGCGGCTGCGCGGCGCCCTGGACACCGCGGTGCTGCGCTCGGCGGCGGCCGAGGTGGTGCGCCGGCACGAGTCGCTGCGGACCGTCTTCGAACTGCGCGACGGCCGCCCGGTGCAGGTCGTCCGCCCCGAACTGCCGCTGGACTTCGCCGAGTTGCCCGCCGCCGAGGGGCAGCCGCTGGAGGACGCGATCGCCGCGGCCGTCGAGGGACCGTTCGACCTGGCGGCCGGCCCGCTGCTGCGGCTGCGGGTGCTGCACCTGGGCCCGCAGGACCAGGTGCTGGCGGTGGCCATGCACCACCTGGTCTCGGACGGCTGGTCGATGGGCCTGCTGATCACCGAACTGGGCACCCTCTACGAGGCGTTCGGCGCGGGCCGGCCGTCCCCGCTGCCGGGCCTGCCGATCCAGTACGGCGACTTCGCGGCCTGGCAGCAGAAGCAGGCCGGGGCCGCCGGCCGGGCCGACCACCTCGCCCACTGGCGCGAGCACCTGGCGGGCGCCCCCGCGCAGTTGACGCTGCCCACCGACCGGCCGCGCCCGCCGGTGCAGGGTTTCAACGGCGCGTCCTGCCCGGTGGAGCTGGAGCGGCCGCTGATGGCCGAACTCGCCGCGCTCGGCCGGGCCGACGGCGCCACCACGTACATGGTGCTGCTGGCGCTCTTCCACGTGCTGCTGCACCGCTGGAGCGGCCAGCGCGACGTGGTGGTGGGGGTGCCCACCGCCGGCCGGGAGCGGGCCGAACTGGAGCCGCTGATCGGCTTCTTCGTCAACACCCTGCCGGTGCGGGTCGACCTGGCCGGCGACCCGTCGTTCCGCACCGCGCTGGGCCGGGTGCGGGAGGCCTGCCTCGGGCTGTACGCGCACCAGGACGTGCCGTTCGAACGGCTGGTGGAGGAACTGCGCCCGGAGCGCGACCTCAGCCGCCCGCCGATCTTCCAGAGCTGCTTCTCCTACCAGGACGACCCGGTGGCGGCCCGCCGGATCGGCGGGCTGCGGCTGGAGCGCCTGGAACTGCCCGCCCAGGGCGCCCGGTTCGACCTGGAGTTCCAGTCCTTCGCCCGGGACGGCGCGCTGAGCGGCTGGTTCGAGTACGACCGCGACCTCTTCGAGCCCGACACCATGGCCCGGATGGCCCGGCACTTCCGGCGCCTCGCCGAACTGGTGGTCGCCGCCCCCGACACCCCGGTGGCCGAGCTGGAGCTGCTGGACGCCGACGAGCGCCGGCAGGTGCTGGCGGCGGGCAACGACACCGCCCGCACCTGGCCGGGCGTCGGCTGGATCCACGAGGTCTTCCAGCAGCAGGCGCACCGCACCCCGGACGCCGAGGCGCTCCGCTTCGAGGGCGAGAGCATCGACTACGCGGAGCTCAACCGGCGCGCCAACCGGCTCGCGCACACCCTGATCCGGCTCGGCACCGGCCCCGACACGCTGGTCGGCGTCGCCATGGAACGCTCGATCGAGCTGGTGGTCGCGCTGCTGGCGGTGCTCAAGGCGGGCGGCGCCTACGTCGCGCTGGACCCGGGCCAGCCCGCCCAGCGGCTGGCCGGCATGCTGGAGGACGCCCCGGTGCCGGTGCTGCTCACCCAGCGCCACGTCCGCGACCGGCTGCCGGACACCGGCTCCGCGACCGTGCTGCTGGTCGAGGACCACGCCGCCGGCGGCACCGACACCGACCCGAACGTCGAACTGTCCGGCGAGCACGCCGCGTACGTCATCTTCACCTCCGGCTCCACCGGCCGCCCCAAGGGCGTCGTCAACGTGCACGCCGGCATCCGCAACCGGCTGCTGTGGATGCAGGACGCCTACCGGCTGGACGGCACCGACCGGGTGCTGCAGAAGACGCCGTTCTCCTTCGACGTCTCGGTCTGGGAGTTCTTCTGGCCGCTGATGGCCGGCGCCACCCTGGTGGTGGCCCGGCCGGACGGGCACCGCGACCCGCAGTACCTGGTGCGGACGATCCGCGAGGAGGCCGTCACCACGGCGCACTTCGTGCCGTCCATGCTGCAGGCGTTCGTGCAGGAGCCCGGCGTCGAGGAGTGCACCGCGCTGCGCCGCGTGATGTGCAGCGGCGAGGCGCTGCCGCGCAGCCTCCAGGACCGGTTCTTCGCCCGCTCCGGCGCCGAACTGCACAACCTGTACGGGCCGACCGAGGCCGCCGTGGACGTCACCGCCTGGGCCTGCCGCCGGGACGACGACCCGCGGCCGGTGCCGATCGGCCACCCGATCGCCAACACCCGGATGTACGTGCTGGACCGGGCGCTGCGGCCGGTCCCGTCGGGCGTCGCCGGGGAACTGCACATCGCGGGCGACAACCTGGCCCGCGGCTACCTCGGCGACCCCGGGCGCACCGCGGAGCGGTTCGTCCCCGACCCGTTCGACCCCGCGCCGGGCGCCCGGCTCTACAAGACCGGCGACCTGGCCCGGCTGCGCTCCGACGGGGCCATCGAGTACCTCGGCCGGCTCGACCACCAGGTCAAGCTGCGCGGGCTGCGGATCGAGCTCGGCGAGATCGAGTCCGTGCTGACCGGCCACCCGCAGGTCCGCGAGGCCGTGGTGACGGCCCGCCGGCAGGCCGCCGGGGACGTCCGGCTGGTCGCCCACCTGACCGCCGAGGGCGACGCCCCGGCCACCGGCGGGCTGATCTCCTTCCTCAAGGAGCGGCTGCCCGAGTACATGGTGCCGTCCGCCTTCATGGTGCTGGACGCCTTCCCGCTGACCGTCAGCGGCAAGACCGACCGCCGGGCGCTGCCCGAACCGCCCGCCGACCGACCGGAGTTGGCGAGCAGCTACACCGCGCCCGGGGCCGGCCTGGAGGAGACCCTGGCCGGGCTGTGGCGCGAGCTGCTCGGCGCCCGGCGGGTCGGCCGGGACGACAACTTCTTCGACCTCGGCGGCCACTCGCTGCTGATGGTCGAACTGCGCGCCCGACTGGCCCGGACCGGCCACGAGCTGTCGATGGTGGAGCTGTTCCAGCACCCCACGGTCGCCTCGCTGGCCGGCCACCTGGAGCGGTCCGGCCGCCAGGACGACTCGCTGCTGGGCGCGGCCCGGGACCGCGCCGCGATCCGCCGAAAGCGCGCCGCCGTGCGCCGCGGCCGCAGCACCCCCGCAACTGACGCAAGTGACAGGTGATGGACGTGTACGAGACCGACTTCACGCACGACGAGCAGGACGAGCACGTCGCCGTCATCGGCATGGCCGGACGGTTCCCCGGCGCCCCCGACGTCGAGTCGCTGTGGCAGCAGCTCGCCGCGGGCCGGGAGACCGTCTCCGCCCTCACCGACGAGGAGCTGCTGGCCTCCGGCGTCGACCCGGAGCTGCTGCGCCGGCCCGACTACGTCAAGGCCAAGGGGGTGCTGGCCGACGCCGACCGCTTCGACGCCGGCTTCTTCGGCTTCAGCCCCCGCGAGGCGGAACTCCTCGACCCGCAGCAGCGGGTCTTCCTGGAGTGCGCCTTCGAGGCGCTGGAGGCGGCCGGCTGCGACCCGCGCACCTTCACCGGCCGGATCGGCGTCTTCGCCGGCGCGAGCCTCAACTCCTACCTGCTGCGCAACCTGCCGGGCGACCCGGAGGCGCTGGAGGAGAGCGGCATCCACCGCACCCTGCTCGCCTCCGACAAGGACTTCCTGGCCACCCGGGTCTCCTACAAGCTGGGCCTGCGCGGCCCCGGCATCACCGTGCAGACCGCCTGCTCCACCTCGCTGACGGCCGTCCACCTGGCCTGCCAGAGCCTGCTGTCCGGGGAGTGCGACATCGCGCTGGCCGGCGGCGTCTCGGTGAGCAGCCCGCTGGCCGGCGGCCACCTCTACGAGCAGGGCGGCATCCTCTCCGCCGACGGCCACTGCCGCCCGTTCGACGCCGCGGCCGGCGGCACGGTGCCGGGCAACGGCGCCGGCGTGGTGGTGCTGCGCCGGCTGGCCGACGCCCGCGACGCCCGGGACGCCGTCCAGGCCGTGGTGCTGGGCAGCGCGATCAACAACGACGGTGCGCTGAAGGCCGGTTACACCGCGCCCAGCGTCGACGGGCAGGCCGAGGTGATCGCCGAGGCACTGGCCGTCGCCGGGGTCGCCCCGCGCACCATCGGCTACGTCGAGGCGCACGGCACCGGCACCGCGCTCGGCGACCCGATCGAGGTCGCCGCGCTGCGCCAGGCGTACCGGCTGCACCCCGAGGCCACCGAGGAGACCGGCTACTGCGCGCTCGGCGCGGTGAAGGGCAACGTCGGCCACCTGGACGCCGCCGCCGGCGTCACCGCGTTCATCAAGACGGTGCTGGCGCTGCGCCACCGGGCGATCCCGCCGACCGTCAACTTCGACGCGCCCAACCCGGGCCTGGAACTGGAGACCGGCCCGTTCTACGTCCCCACCGAGCTGCGGGAGTGGCCGGCCGCCGAGCACCCGCGCCGGGCCGGGGTGAGCGCCTTCGGCATCGGCGGCACCAACGTGCACGTGGTGCTCCAGGAAGCCGCCGAGCCGCCCGCCGCCCCGGCGACCACCGGGCGCGCCGAACTGCTGACGCTCTCCGGCCGCACCCCCGCCGCGCTGGCGGCCAACGCCGAGCGGCTCGCCGAACGGCTGGACGCCGAGCCCGAGTTGCCGCTCGGCGACGCCGCCCACACGCTGGCCCGCCGGCGCGGCTTCGAGCACCGGGCCGCCGTGGTCGCCCCGGCCGGCCCTGAGGGCCGTTCGGCCGCCGTCGCCGCGCTGCGCCGCCTCACCGGCCGCGCCGCCGCCGAGGACGCCCCGGTCGCGTTCCTCTTCCCCGGCCAGGGCGCCCAGTACGTCGCGATGGCCCACGGCCTGTACCGCGAGGAGCCCGAGTTCGCGGCCGAACTCGACGCCTGCGCCGAGCTGTTCACCGCCGAGCTGGGCGCCGACCCGCGCACCCTGCTGTTCCCCGGCCCCGACGCCGACCCGCAGCAGGCCGCCGCCGCGCTGGCCCGCACCGAGACCACCCAGCCGGTGCTGTTCCTCGTCGAGTACGCGCTCGCCAGGTTCTGGATGTCCCGCGGCCTGCACCCGCGGGCGATGGCCGGCCACAGCATCGGCGAGTACGTCGCGGCCTGCCTGGCCGGCGTGTTCTCGCTGCCCGACGCGGTCAGGCTGGTCGCCGCCCGCGGCCGGCTGGTGCAGTCGATGCCGGCCGGCGAGATGCTCGCCGTCTTCCTGCCCGAGGCCGAACTCGCGCCGCTGCTGGCCGAGTCGCCCGAACTGGACCTCGCCGCCGTCAACTCCGGCGCGCTCTGCGTGGCGGCCGGCCCGGCCGAGGCCGTGGAGCGGCTGCGCGAGCGCCTGGTCGCCGACGGCACCGCCTGCCGCCGGCTGTACACCTCGCACGCCTTCCACTCGGCGAGCATGGACGCCGCCGTCGGGCCGTTCACCGACGTGGTGCGCACCGTCGAACTGCGGGCCCCGCGGATCCCGTTCTGCTCCGGCCTCACCGGACAGTGGATCACCGACGAGCAGGCCACCAGCCCCGCCTACTGGGGCGAGCACCTGCGCGGCACCGTCCGGTTCCGCGACGCGCTGGGACTGCTGCTCGACGACCCCGAGCTGCTCCTGCTGGAGGTCGGCCCGGGCCGCTCGCTCACCGGCTTCGCCCAGCAGCACGACTCCTGGAGCCCGGAGCGGATCGCGGTGGACTCGCTGCCGCACCCCAAGGACAGCACCGACGACCGCACCCACCTGCTGGCCGGCCTGGGCACGCTGTGGAGCGCGGGCGCCCCGGTGGACCGCTCGGCGGTCTGCGGCGGCGGCACGCCGACCGCGCTGCCCGGCTACGCCTTCCAGCGTCGGCGGTACTGGATCGAGGCGGGTCCGCGCACCGCGCCCGCGCCGCGCGGCCGGGCCCTGCCGATCGACGACTGGTTCACCACCCCCGGCTGGCGCCGCCTGCCCGCCGGCGCCCGCCCCGAGGACGCCGCCGACGCGGTCTGGGCGGTGCTCGGCAGCGAGCAGCCGCTCGGCGCCGAGCTGGCACGGCAGTTGGAGGCCCGCGGCGCCACGGTGCGGCGGATCGGCCGCACCGACGGCCTGGACCGGGACGCCTGCGCCACCCTGATCCGCTCGCTGGACACCACCGGCGAGGCCGCCTCGATCCGGCTGGTCCACCTGGGCGCGCTCACCGACCCCGCCGCCGACGGCGCACTCGACGCCGACCGGCTGGCCGCCGCGCAGCGCACCGGCTTCGACACCCTGGTCACCCTGGCCCAGGGCATCCTGGACGCGGCCCCGGCCCGCCCGGTGCTGCTCGACGTGCTCGCCGACGGCGTCTTCGAGGTCACCGGCGACGAGCCGCTGCACCCCGGGAGCGCCCTGCTGCTGGGCCCCTGCACCGTCGTCCCGCAGGAGGTCACCGGGGTCGAGTGCCGGCTGCTGGACGTCGGCGCGGGCGACCCCGCCGCCGTCACGGCAGGCCTGCTGGACGCCGCCGCCCGCCACGAACCGCAGCTGGCGCTGCGCGGCCGGCACTGGTGGAGCCGCACCTTCGACGCCGTCGAGCTGCCCGCCGCCGACACCGGCCCCGGCGGACTGCGCGACGGCGGCGGCTACCTGATCACCGGCGGGTTCGGCGGCGTCGGCCTGGCCGTCGCCGAGCAGATCGCCCGCACCGTGCACCGGCCGGTGCTCGGCCTGCTCGGCCGCTCGCCGCTGGCCGCCGACGACCCGGCGCTGCACCGGCTGACCGAGCTGGGCGCCGAGGTGCTGCCGCTGCGCGCGGACGTCACCGACGCCGCGCAGACCGCCGAGGCGGTCGCCCTGCTGCGGGCCCGCGCCGGGGCGGTGCACGGCGTGGTGCACGCGGCCGGCCTGCCCTCCCGCGGCCTGCTGATGGGCAAGACCCCCGAGGACGCCGCCGCCGTGCTGGCCGCCAAGACCCTCGGCACCCTGGTGCTCGACCGGGCCTGCGCGGCCGACGAGTTGGACTTCCTGCTGCTCTGCTCCTCGCTGACCGGCCTGCTCGGCGGCCCCGGCCAGAGCGACTACGCGGCCGCCAACGCCTTCCTGGACGCCTATGCGCAGTGGCGGCGCCGCTCCGGCGCCCCGGTGACGGCGGTGGCCTGGGACACCTGGCGCGGCGTCGGCATGGCCGCCGGACTCGACCGCCCCGCCGCCCCCGGCGTCCCGACCGCGCACCCGCTGCTGCGCCGGCTGCCCGGCGGCGACGAGAAGAACGGCGGCTACACGGGCTCGATCAGCACCGCCGACAGCTGGATCATCGCCGACCACCGGATCATGGGCCACGGCCTGGTGCCGGGCACCGCCTACCTGGAACTGGTCCGGGCGGCCGTCGCCGACCGGACCGGCGCGGCCGCCGTGGAACTGCGCGACGTGCTCTTCGCCCAGCCGGTGATCGTGCCGGACGGCCAGTCCCGCTCGCTGTGGACGACGCTCGCCGCGGACGGCGAGGAGCTGCGGTTCACCGTCCGCAGCCACCACCCCGCCACCGGGCCGATCCACGCCATGGGCACCGCCGTCGCCCTCGACGAGGCGCCGCCGGTGCGCGACCCGGCCGCGCTGCGCGCCGAGTTCGCCGAGGTGCCGCCGGTCGACGACGAGGACGAGCTGAAGCAGCTCTTCAAGCTCGACCTGCTGGTGCAGGGCAACGGCATCGAGTTCACCCTCGGCCCGCGCTGGCACTGCCTCCGCAGCGCCCGGGTCGCCCCCGGACGGCTGCTGGTCTCCCTCCGGCTGCCCGAGGAGCACGCCGGCGACCTGGACGCCTACCTGCTGCACCCGGCGCTGCTGGACGTGGCCGGCGTCTCGGCCCGGATCCAGATGCCGGACCGGGGCTACTACCTGCCGTTCACCTACCGCTCGCTGAAGGTGCTGGCCCCGCTCACCGCCGAGATCACCTGCGACGTCGTGCTCAAGGGCTCGCCCGACGGCGGCGAGAGCCTGACCTGCGACATCGACATGCTGGCCGAGGACGGCCGGGTGCTGGTCCGGATCACCGACTTCACCCTGAAGCGGATCAACGACCTGGACGGCATGCGCGACCAGGTCGCCGAGGCCGTGGCCGCCGGCACCGCCCCCGCCCCGGCCGCGCCGCAACTCCCCGAGGCACTGCGGCTGCTGGCCGAGGGCATCACCGAGCAGGACGGGCAGCAGGCGCTCGCCCGGGTGCTGGCCAACCCCGGGGCCCCCGCCCAACTGGTGCTCTCCCACCACGAGTTGGCGCACATGCGGGCGGTGGCCCGGAGCATCACCCCGGCCCTGCTGGCCGGCGGGGACGACCGGGCTGCCCCGGCGGCCGGCCGCCACCCGCGCCCCGAGCTGCCGACCCCCTACCAGGAGCCGGCGACCGACGAGGAACGCGCCGTCGCGGAGATCTGGCAGGAGGTGCTGGGCGTCGAACAGGTCGGCACCGCCGACGACTTCTTCGCCCTCGGCGGGCACTCGCTGGCCGCCGTGCAGATCGGCACCAAGATCCGCAGCCGGCTGGGCGTCCCGCTCGACCTGCGCGGCTTCTTCGAGGACCCCACCGTGGCGCACACCGTCGCCCTGCTGGCCGCCGGCGGATCCGAGGAGGACCCGGCGGACGCCATCACAGCCCGCTCCGACGACGGGTCGGCCGACCTGGACGACCTGTCCGACGAACAAGTGGAAGCGATGCTCGCCGAGATGCTCGCCGCCGAGACCGATGACCTGGAGGACCTGGCATGACCGACAACGTCGACCTGAGCCGGCTCACGGCCGAGCAGAAGCGCGCGCTGCTCGCCCGGAAGCTGCGCCGCAAGGCCGGCCCCAAGCGGGTGCCGGCGTCCTTCGCCCAGAAGCGCCTCTGGTTCATGGAGCAGCTCGCCCCGGGCAGCGCGGCGTACAACATCCCGGGTGCGCTGCGCGTCCACGGCGCCCTCGACACCGAGGCCTGGCACCGCAGTTGCGTGGCGCTGGTGCAGCGGCACGAGGCGCTGCGCACCGTCTTCGAGGAGGTGGACGGCGAGCCGGTGCAGGTGATCGCCGAGTCCGGCGCGCCGGAGTTCACCGTCGTCGCCTGCGAGCACCTGCACGGGCCGGACGGCGAGGAGGGCATCAAGGAGCTGGCCCGCGCCGAGTTCGCCCGCCCGTTCGACCTGCGGCACGGCCCGCTGCTGCGGATCACCCTGCTGCGCCTCGCCGCCGAGGAGCACGTGCTGCTCCTCACCATGCACCACATCGCCGGCGACCTCTGGTCCACCTCGGTCGCGTTCCGCGAACTGGTGGCGTTCTACCGCGAGTTCAGCACCGGCGAGGACGCCGGACTGCCGCCGCTGAAGATCCAGTACCCGGACTACGCGCTCTGGCAGCGCGACCGGCTGGCCGGCGACGCCCTCGGCCCGCAGCTGGAGTACTGGCGCACCACCCTGCACGGCGCGCCGCCGATGCTCGAACTGCCCACCGACCGCCCGCGCCCGGCGGTGCTGGGCAGCCGCGGCGGCTCCCGCCCGTTCCGGCTGCCGGCCGAAACCGCCGACGCCATGCGGGAGTTCAGCCGCGGCGAGGGCGCCACCCCGTTCATGACCATGCTCGCGGCCTTCCTGGTGCTGCTGCACCGGTACAGCCGGGAGGACGACATCGTCGTCGGCGTGCCGGTCGCCAACCGCGGCCGGCGCGAAGTCGAGCCGCTGATCGGCCTGTTCGTCAACATGCTGGCGCTGCGCACCGACCTCTCCGGGGCGCCGACCTTCCGCGAACTGGTCGCCCGAGTCCGGGAGACGGCGCTCGGCGCCTTCGCCCACCAGGAACTGCCGTTCGAGCGGCTGGTGGAGGAGCTCCAGCCGGAGCGCGACCTGTCCCGCTCGCCGGTCTTCCAGGTCTCCTTCATCTACCAGAACATCGAGCTGCCCCGGTTCGACGGCGTCGGCCTGCGGATGGAGACGATGGAGGTGGAGAGCGCCACCTCCCGGTTCGACCTGGTGCTGGAGGTCTTCGAGCGGCCCGACGGGCTGGGCGGCAGCCTGGAGTACAACCGCGACCTGTTCGAGCCGCAGACCGTGGACGGCTTCGCCCGCCACCTGGAGCGGCTGGTCGGGACGCTGCTGGCGGACCCGGACCGTCCGGTCGGCCGGCTGCCGATGCTGTCCGACGACGAGAGCCGGCAGCTGCGCGAGCGCTGGAACGACACCGCGCGCGACTGGCCGCTGCCGCTCGCCGCGCACCGGCGGTTCGAGGAGCTGGCCGCCCGCACCCCGGACCGCGAGGCGCTCCGCCCGGAGGCCGCCGGCGCCCCGCTGAGCTACCGCGAACTGAACGAGCGGGCCAACCGGCTGGCGCACCGCCTGATCGGCCTCGGGGTGGGCCGCGACGTGCTGGTCGGGATCTGCCTGGAGCGCTCGCCGGAGCTGCCGGTGGCGATGCTGGCGGTGCTCAAGGCGGGCGGCGCCTACGTGCCGCTGGACCCGGGCTTCCCCGCCGACCGGATCGCCTGGACCCTGGAGGACTCCGGCCTGCGGGTGCTGCTCACCCAGCGGAGCGTCCACGACGAGCTGTTCGGCGACCGCGGGCCGCAGACCGGCGCCGAGGTGCTCTGCCTGGACGAGCTCACCGCCGAGCTCACCGCCGGGGCCGCGCACGACCCCGGCGTCGGGACCGGCCCGGACGACCTGGCCTACGTCATCTACACCTCCGGCTCCACCGGCCGCCCCAAGGGCGTGCAGATCCCGCACCGGGCGCTCGGCAACTTCCTGCACTCGATGGGCGAGCGCCCGGGCCTGGCCGCCGACGACGTGCTGCTCGCGGTGACCACCGCCGCCTTCGACATCGCCATGCTGGAGCTGCTGCTGCCGCTGGTCACCGGCGCCCGGGTGGTGCTGGCCCGCCGCGAGACCGCGGCCGACGGCGGCCGGCTGGCCGTCGAACTGGCCGACTGCGGCGCCACCGTGATGCAGGCGACCCCGGCGACCTGGCGGATGCTGCTGGACGCCGGATGGACCGCCGGGCACGGCCTGACCGCCCTGGTCGGCGGCGAGGCGCTGCCCGCCGAGCTGGCCGCCCGGCTGCTGGCCACCGACGCCACCGTGTGGAACATGTACGGCCCCACCGAGACCACCATCTGGTCCTCGGTCTCCCGCGTCGACGGCGGCCCGATCTCGATCGGCGAGCCGATCGCCAACACCACGCTCCAGGTGCTGGACGCGGCCGGCGGCCCGGTTCCGGTGGGCGTGCCCGGCGAGCTGTGCATCGGCGGCGACGGCCTGGCCCGCGGCTACCTGGGCCGCCCGGAGCTGACCGCCGAGAAGTTCGCCGACAGCGCCGAGGGCGAGCGCCTGTACCGCACCGGCGACCTGGTGCGCCGCCGCCCCGACGGCCGGATCGACTTCCTCGGCCGGCTCGACCACCAGGTCAAGCTGCGCGGCTACCGGATCGAGCTCGGCGAGATCGAGTCGGTGCTGGCCGAGCAGCCGGTCGTCGCCCAGGCCGTGGCGCTGGTCCGCGAGGACACCCCCGGCGACCAGCGCCTGGTCGCCTACCTGGTGCTGGAGGACGCGGACCCGGCCCCGGACGGGCCGACCCTGGCCCGCGAGCTGCGCGCGGCGCTGGCCGGCACCCTGCCGGACTACATGCTGCCGTCCGCCTTCCTCGTCCTGGACGCCCTGCCGCTGACCCCGAACGGCAAGATCGACCGCCGGGCGCTGCCCGCCCCCGAGGGCGGCCGCGGCGAGCTGCGGGCCCCGTACGCCGCCCCGCGCGACCCGGACGAGGCGCTGCTGTGCCGGCTCTTCGCCCGGGTGCTGGACCGCGACGAGGAGGCCGCCGAGGTCGGCATCGACGACAGCTTCTTCGAGCTCGGCGGCCACTCGCTGCTGGCCACCCGACTGATGTCGCAGATCCGCTCCGCCTTCGAGGTCGAACTGCCGGTCCGCACGCTCTTCCAGGCGCCCACCCCGGCCAAGCTGGCCGAGCAGCTGCGCGCCGCCGCGGGCCCGGTCCGCCCGGCGCTGCTGCCCGCCGACCGCCCCGAGGTGCTGCCGCTCTCCTTCGCCCAGCAGCGGCTCTGGTTCCTGCACCGCCTGGAGGGCCCGTCGCCCACCTACAACATCCCGGTGGTGCTGCGCCTGCGCGGCGAACTGCACCCGCAGGCGCTGCACGCGGCGCTGGGCGACCTGGTGGCCCGGCACGAGGCGCTGCGCACCGTCTTCCCCGACACCGACGGCGTGCCCCGCCAGCTGGTGCTGCCCGCTGCCGCGGCGGCGCCCGAGCTGCACCTCACCGAGTTGACCGAGGAGGAGCTGCCCGGGGCGATGGCCCGTGCCGCCCGGCACGCCTTCGAGCTCACCACCGAACGGCCGCTCCGCGCGGAGCTGCTGGTCCTCGGCGAACGCGACCGGGTGCTGGTGCTGACGATCCATCACATCGCCGCCGACGGCTGGTCGCTGGCCCTGCTCGGCCGCGACCTCACGACCGCCTACGCGGCCCGCTGCGACGGCGCGGCCCCGCAGTGGAGCCCGCTGCCCGTCCAGTACGCCGACTTCGCGCTGTGGCAGCGTCGGCTGCTGGGCGACGCCGAGGACCCGGGGAGCCTGCTGGCCCAGCAGTGCGCCTACTGGAGCCGGGCACTGGACGGACTGCCGGAGCGGATCGCGCTGCCCACCGACCGCCCCCATCCGACCCGCTCGTCCCGCCGCGGCAGCACGCTGGAGTTCTCCTGGGACGCCGGCCTGCACGCCGAAGTCGCCCGGGTGGCACGGGAGAACGGGTCCAGCGCCTTCATGGTGGTGCACGCGGCGCTGGCCACGCTGCTGCACCGGATGGGCGCCGGCACCGACATCCCGCTCGGCATCGCGGTGGCCAGCCGCCTCGACGAGGCGGCCGCCGAGCTGATCGGCTTCTTCGTCAACACCCTGGTGCTCCGCACCGATCTGGGCGGCCGCCCGAGCTTCCGCGAGCTGCTGGCCCAGGTGCGCGAGCGCAGCCTGGACGCCCTGGCCCACCAGGACATCCCGTTCGAGTACCTGGTGGACCTGCTCAAGCCGTCCCGCTCGCTGGCCCACCACCCGCTCCACCAGACCGCGCTGGCCTGGCAGAACACCCCCGACGCGGAGGCCACGATGCCGGGCGTGGCGGTACAGCGCCTCACCGTGGACACCGACTCCACCCGGGTGGACCTGCACTTCGCGCTCACCGAGCGCCGCCCGGCCGCCGACGGCTCCCCGGCCGGCGTGGACGGCGTGGTGGAGTTCAACACCGACATCTTCGACCGGGGCACGGTCGAGGCACTCGCCGAGCGGCTGGGCCTGGTGCTGCGGGCCGTCCTCGCCGACCCGGACGCCCCGGTGGACGACCTGGAGGTGCTCACCGACGCGGAGCGCCGCGCCCTGCCCGGCTGGAACGACACCGCCCGCCCGGTGCCGCAGGGCACCCTGGCGGAACTGTTCGAGGCCCAGGCGGCCCGTACCCCCGACGCCGTCGCCGTCGTCTCCGCCGACCCGGAGCAGCCCGGCGAGCTGACCTACCGGGAGCTGGACACCGAGGCCGACCGACTGGCCCGGCTGCTGCTCGCCCGCGGCGCCGGCCCCGGCCGGATCGTCGCGGTGTCGCTGCGCCGCTCCACCCGGCTGGTGACCGCGCTGCTGGCGGTCGCCAAGACCGGCGCGGCCTACCTTCCCGTCGACCCGGGCTACCCGGCCGAGCGGATCGACTACATGCTGCGGGACGCCGCCCCGGCGCTGCTGGTCACCCTCGGCGCGGACGCCGACGACCTGCCCGACGGCCCGGTTCCGCGCCTGCTGCTGGACGCGCCCGCGACCGTGGCGCAGCCGGCCGCGGCGGACCCGGGCGCCCCGGACGCCGAGCGGCCGACCGCGCAGCACCCGGCGTACGTGATCTACACCTCCGGTTCCACCGGGCGCCCCAAGGGCGTGCTGGTGCCGCACACCGGCATCGGCAGCCTGGTCGCCGGGCAGGCCGAGCGGTTCGCGGTCGGCCCGGACAGCCGGATGCTGCAGTTCGCCTCGCCGAGCTTCGACGCCTCGGTGGCGGAGATGCTGGTCACGCTGCTCTCCGGGGCCGCGCTGGTGGTCGCGCCCGCCGACCGGCTGCTGCCCGGCGACCCGCTGGTGCGCACCTGCGCCGAGCACCGGGTCAGCCACGTGACGCTGCCGCCGAGCGTGCTGGCCGTGCTCGACCCGGCCTGCCTGCCGACCGTCACCACGCTGGTCACGGCCGGCGAGGCCTGCCCGCCGGAGACGGTCGCCGCCTGGTCGGCCGGCCGCCGGATGATCAACGCCTACGGCCCGACCGAGACCACCGTCTGCGCCACCATGAGCGAGCCGCTCACCGGCGGCCCGGCCAAGCCCCCGATCGGCCGTCCGATCGTCAACGCCCGCGTCCACGTGCTGGACGAACGCCGCCGGCCGGTGCCGGTCGGCGTGCCGGGCGAACTCCTGGTGGGCGGCAGCGGCGTGGCCCTCGGCTACCTGGGCCGCCCGGACCTCACCGCCGAGCGCTTCGTCGACGGCCCCGGCGGGGAGCGGCTGTACCGCACCGGCGACCTGGTGCGCCGACTGCCCGACGGGCAGCTGGACTTCCTCGGCCGGATCGACGACCAGGTGAAGCTGCGCGGCTTCCGGATCGAGCCCGGCGAGATCGCCTCGGCGCTGCTCGCCCACCCGGATGTCGCGCAGGCCGTGGTGGTGGTCCGCGAGGACCGGCCCGGCGTGCAGCAGCTGGTCGGGTACGTGGTGCCCGTCGCCGGCACCGCCCCGGACCCGGCGGCCCTGCGCGGCCACCTGGCCGGGCAGCTGCCCGCCCACCTGGTCCCGGCCGCCTGCGTGCTGCTGGCCGAGCTGCCGCTGACCCCCAACGGCAAGGTGGACCGGGCGGCCCTGCCCGCCCCCGAGGCCGGCGAGGCGGCCTGGGCCGAGCGGATCGCCCCCCGCACCGCCCTGGAGCGCGCGGTCGCCGCCGCCTGGTCGGCGCTGCTCGGCGTGCCCGAGGTGGGCGTGCACGACGACTTCTTCGACCTCGGCGGGCACTCCCTGCTGGCCACCCAGCTGGCCGCCCGGCTCGGCGCCGAGCACGGCGTGCAGGTGCCGATCCGGGTCCTGTTCGACCGGCCCACGCCGGCCGGCCAGGCGGCCTGGCTCGGCGACCACCGGGACGACGCGGAGCGCGAGCGGATCCCGCTCGCCGACCGCACGGCGGGCATCCCGCTCTCCTTCTCCCAGGAAGACCTGGTCAGCCACCACCCCGTCCCGATCGAGCACCACTTCCACAACGTGCTCACCGCCCTGGTGCTGCGCGGCGCCCTGGACCGGGCGGCGCTGCGCGACAGCCTCGACGCCATCACCCGGCGCCACGAGGCGCTGCGCACCCGGATCGGCGCCGTCGACGGCGTGCCGCACCAACTGGTGGACGAGGCCGGCGGCTGGCCGCTGGACGTCGTCGACCTGACCCACCTGGACGAGGAGACCCGCGAGAAGGAGCTGCGGCGGCTGCTCACCGAGCAGGAGCTCGGCTCGTTCCGGGTGGCCGACGAGCCGCTGGTGCGCGGCGCGCTGATCGCACTGCGCCCCGACGAGCACGTGCTGGCCCTGGTGATGCACCACCTGGTCACCGACAACTGGTCGTACGGCGTGCTCTTCCAGGAGCTGCGCGTGCAGTACGCGGCCCGACTGGACGGCGCCGAGCCGTCCGGGCTGCCCGAACTGCCCGTCCAGTACCCGGACTTCGCGGACTGGCAGCAGCGCCGCCGGGCGGCCGGGGCGCTGTGCGGGCGGGCCGCGCACTGGAAGCGGCGGCTGGCCGCGCTGCCCCCGTCGCCGGTCTTCCGGGCCCCGGAGCACCAGCGTCTGGAGGCGGCCACCGGTGCGACCCGCGGGTTCGCCGTGCCGGCCGCGGAGGGCACGGCGCTGGCCGAACTGGCCCGCGAGGAGGGGGCGACCCTCTTCATGGTGGTGATGGCGGCCTTCCAGCTGCTGCTGTCCGGCTACGCCGGCCGGGAGGACATCACCGTCTCCTTCCCGGTGGCCGGCCGGGAGCAGCCGGAGACCGAGAACATGATCGGATTCTTCGTCAGTCACCTGCTGGTTCGAACAGATCTGGCCACATCGCTGACTTTCCGCCAACTTGTCGGCCGGGTGCGGGAGGAGACCCTCGACGCCTACGCCAACCAAGGGGTGCCGCTGTGGCACCAGGAGGGCATCCGGGAGCGTGGTCGAGACCCCTTCTCGATCTCCTTCAATCTGCTCAACGCCACTGTGCCGGCACTGGAGTTGAGCGGCCTGACCGCCGCTCCGCTGGACCTCCGGATCGGTGACGACTATGTCTTCCCGGAGGTCATCGTCGACATGGAGGCGTCGGCCGTGGACCTGGCGCTGATCCTCCGCAGCTTCGACGACGGGTCGCTGCGCGGCATGTGGCTGTACGGCCTGGACGTGGTCGAGCCGCGGACGATGGCGGCGATGATGCGCCAATGGCATGTTCTGCTCAGTGAATTGACGGTCGATCCGGACCGGCGGTTGGCCGAGCTGGTAGCGGTAATTCGACAGGACTGATCCACGATCAATGATTCGTTTACTATTCTTTTACCATTCGTCCCGGCGGGTCCGCCCGCCGGGACGGACCGGAGGTGATTGATGTACCCCGCCACCGCCACCGCCACCGGCCCCGCCCGGTCCGCGGCCCTCGCCGACGTTCCGCGGCAGCTGCCTCCCGGCCGGGTCCGGCTGCTCTGCCTGCCGTACGCGGGCGGAGCCGCCTCGCTCTACCGGGGATGGAGCGCGCTCGCCGACGACCGGGTCGAGGTCTGCCCGGTGGAGCTGCCGGGCCACGGACGCCGGCTGGGCGAGAGCCCGGTCTCCCGACTGCGGTCGCTGGTCGCCCTGCTGGCGACCGAGCTGGAACCGGCGCTGGACCGGCCGTTCGCGTTCTTCGGGCACAGCATGGGCGCGCTGCTGGCGTTCGAGCTCTGCCGGGAGCTGCGGCGGCGCGGTGCGGCCGGGCCGGAGCACCTGTTCCTCTCCGGCGCCTCGGCGCCGGACGCGCCGCGCACCCGTCCGCAGATCCACGCGGCCACCGACGAGGAGGTCAAGCGGGAGCTGCGCTTCCTCGGCGGCACCCCGCCGGAGCTGCTGGACAACCGGGAGCTGATGGAGCTGATGCTGCCCACCCTGCGGGCCGACTTCTCGGTGCTGGAGACCTACCACTACCGCCCGGAGCCCCCGTTGACGGTGCCGATCACCGTCTTCGGGGGCACGGCGGATCCGTCCGTGCGACCGCAGGCACTGCACGGCTGGCGGGCCCAGACCACCGCCAGGGCCCGGCTGGAGCTGCTGCCCGGGGACCACTTCTTCCTGCACGCCTCGGTGGTCGAGATCCTCGGCACGGTCGCCGGGGCCCTCGACGCCGACCCGGTCGGCAACCTGGCGTAGCGCGTGCCGGGTCGGCGGGCAGTCCGCTGCGGGCCCCCCGACCCGGCGGGCCCCCCGACCCGGCGCCCTGCCCGGTGCCGACCCCGTCGCCCGGTCAGGCCGGCTGTCGCAGCCCCTGTTCGACCGCCCTGATCAGCCCGGATTCATAGGCGAGCGCCACCGCGTGGGCCCGACTGCGGACGCTGAGTTTGGTCAGCAGGTGGTGGACGTGCGAGCGGATGGTGGCCGAGGAGACCGAGAGCTTGTCGGCGATCTCCTGGTTGGCGTAGCCCTGCGCCAGCAGGAGCAGCACCTCGGCCTCCCTGTTGGTCAGCGCGTCCGGGGCCAGCGGCAGGTCGCGGTCCTCGGACGCCCGCCACGCCGCCGGGAGCCGGTTCATCCGCAGCGGACCGCAGGTCGGCATGATCAGCGTGTCGTCCGCGGCGGCCACCCGGATGATGTCGGGCAGCGCCTGTGGCCGCCCCCGCGGGTCGAAGACGGCCGCCGCCCCGCAGGTGATCACCTGGTGGGCGACGTCGGGCCGGCAGGCGCCGACGTAGACCAGCCGGCTGACCGCGGAGAGCCGTTCGACCACGGCGCCCCGGAACGGCGCCTCCGCGGAAGCGCTGAGCACCGTGATGTCCGGCTCCAGCTCCAGGGCGAGAGTGTGGGCTATTTCCTCGTCCTGCGTTTCGGCGATGACCGACAGATCGTCGGACAGCTGAAGAAGAGCAGTAATTCCGACACGAATGAGAGAGTCTTCGGCGAGGAGAAGAATTCTGATTTCTCCACCGAATTCTCTTGTACGCTGACCTGAACGCTCCATGTGAACCCCCGTACGGATATGCCAACGAAGCCATTGGGCGCAATGGAATCATCCCGTCACGGGGCTCTGCAAGTATCTGCAAGTCCTGTCAGGACCAGGTCGGTTGTGCTGCGGCGAGGGTGGGGCGGGTGAAGTCGGCTGCCGGTGAGCGGTTGTCGGGCCGGAGCGTGATCGGCGCGCCGAGTCGGGTGTTTGGAATTTCGTTCCGGCGGTGCGCCTGTTCTTCCGGCAGGGCAGGGCAGGGCGGGGCGGGGCGGGGCCGCGCCGCCGGACGGCGGGGGAGTGGCTCGCGGGCGGGCGCCCGCCCGCGAGCCGGCCGCCCGCGACTCCAGTGCCGCTCAAGTCGCCTGTCGGAACATGCTCATGTGACTGACAACGCCTCGGAATCGAAGCCCCCCTCCCGCCGCACCGTGCTGCAGGGCGCCACGGCGACAGGCGTCACCGCGATCGTCGGTGTCACCGCCACGTCCTGCGCGCCCACCACGCACTACACCCCCGGCGCCGTGCCCACGGAACCGGTCTCGCTCGGCAAGCCCAGTGACGTGCCGGTCGGCGGCGGAAAGATCTACGCCGACCAGAAGGTCGTCGTCACGCAGCCCAAGAGCGGTGAGTTCCGCGCCTTCAGCGCGATCTGCACGCACCACGGCTGCCTGGTGACGAAGGTGAAGAAGGGCGCGATCCACTGCCCTTGCCACGACACCGACTTCGACATCGCCGACGGCTCGGTGAAGCACGGACCCGCCAAGGATCCGCTGCCCGAACTCAAGCTCACCATCGACGGCGACAAGATGACGGCAGAGTCCAAGTAGCCGAACTCCCCACAGGCCGACCGGCGTCGGCCCGGACCTCACCCCCGTGGTCCGGGCCGGCGCCGCGTCGTTGCGGGCGGTCTCCGGTCGGGCCGTCGGGCCGTCGGGCCGCCCTGCTCGCCGCGAGCCCGGCCGTCGGGTCGCTCTGTTGTCGCGGGCCGGCCGTCGCGCTGTCGCGGGCCGGTGCCGGTGTGGGCGAGAACCGCGGACGGAACGGCCCGGCGGGAAGCGGGCCGGTGATACGCGGGTGGGCATTGCCCCCACCGCGGGCCCGAAACGGCGCCGCCCCGGCAGCAGGACACCGGGCGGGGCAACCCCGCTGCGGGGCAAGGCCGTTGATACCGGAGCTCGCACGTCCTCGGCCCGGCGGGAAATCCGGAAAATCCCCGCGGAATACCATGTGCGAAGCCGAGAAAATACCCGCGTGCAGAGCGGATTTCCCGGCAGATCGACGGCGAACGGGCATCGTCGAAAATCGAACCGGGCCGCCGCAGTCCGATCGCCGCAGGCGCGGGCCGTCTCTTCGCATGCGTGGTATCGCCGATCGCCTCGCGGGCGGCGGGCAACCCGTTGTTGCGGCACGGCGTGATTGCGCTCGACTGCCGGTGTCCACCCCGCTGCAAGCCGCCTTTCACGCCCGGTCGGGCACCGGCCGGTTTCCTTCCGCCGAACGTCAGCCCGCCATGGGCGGGTTGAGGCGGGCGAAGCCCTCCTGGCGGCGGTAGGGGAAGTAGGGGTACGGCGCCTCGCGGGTGCTCACCGCGTCGAGCCGGGCCACCTGTTCGGGCGTCAGCTCCCAGCCGACCGCGTCGAGGTTCTGCCGGAGCTGCTCCTCGTTGCGGGCGCCGATGATCACCGAGGAGACGGTGGGCCGGCGCAGCAGCCAGTTGATCGCGATCTGCGGGACGGTGCGGCCGGTCTCCTCGGCGAGCGCGTCCAGCACGTCCACCACGTCGTACAGCAGTTCCTCGTCCACCGGCGGGCCGTAGTCCGCGGTGGCGTGCAGGCGGCTGTCGGCGGGGAGCGGGGTGCCGCGGCGGATCCGGCCGGTGAGGCGGCCCCAGCCGAGCGGGCTCCACACCAGCGCGCCGACGCCCTGGTCCCGGCCGAGCGGCATCAGCTCCCACTCGTAGTCCCGGCCGATCAGGGAGTAGTAGACCTGGTTGGCGACGTAGCGGGTGCGGCCGTGCCGGTCGGCGGCGTCCAGCGACTTCATCAACTCCCAGCCCGCGAAGTTGGAGACGCCGGTGTAGCGGATCTTCCCGGCGCGCACCAGGTCGTCCAGGGTGGCCAGCACCTCCTCGACCGGCGTGCCGGCGTCGAAGGCGTGCAACTGGAACAGGTCGATGTGGTCGGTGCCGAGCCGGCGCAGCGCGGCGTCCACGGCGGTGGTGAGCCGGGCCCGGGAGGTGCCGGCGTCCAGCGGGCCGTCACCGGTGGGCAGGCCGGCCTTGGTGGAGATCAGGACCTGGTCGCGGCGGCCCTTGATCGCCTGGCCGAGGACCTCCTCCGACGCGCCGTCGGAGTAGACGTCGGCGGAGTCGAACATGGTCAGCCCCGCGTCGATCGCGATGTCGAGCAGGCGGCGGGCCTCCCGGGCGTCGGTGGCGCCCCAGTTGGCGAACAGCGGGCCGCGGCCGCCGAAGGTGCCGGTGCCCAGCGAGAGGGCGGGGACGACGAGGCCGGATGCGCCGAGGCGGCGGTACTCCATGACAGGTACTCCTTCGCTAACGGGACTATGGTGCCGTTAAGATGGGGAGACCGTAACACGCTGGGCCGCGCTAATGGAACAGGAGTCCCGTTAATGACATCATCGACCCCCGCCGGCATGCAGAGGCCGGGCGGCCGCACCGCCCGGGTCCGGGCCGCCGTGCTGCGCGCCGCCGAGGACGCGCTCGTCGAGGTCGGGTTCGCCGGGTTCGACCTCGGCGACGTCGCCCGGCGCGCCGAGGTCGGGCGCACCACCGTCTACCGGCGCTGGGGAACCGTCGGCGCGCTGCTCGCCGACGTGCTCACCGGCATGGCGGAGCAGTCGCTGCCGCGCGCCCGCACCGGATCGCTGCACGAGGACCTGCGCGCCAACGCCCGCCTGGTCCGGCGCACCCTGGCCGATCCCCGGCAGGGCGCGCTCTTCCGGGCCGTGCTGGTCGCCGCCGCCGGCGATCCGGCCGCCGCCGAGGCGCTGCACCGCTTCTACCGGGTCCGGGTGGCGGAGTGGGCCCCCTGCGTGACCGAGGCCGTCGAACGCGGCGAGGTGCCGGCCGGCACCGACCCGGAGGAGGTCGTCCGCGCCGTCTCCGCACCGCTCTACTACCGGATGCTCACCACGGCCGAACCGCTGGACGAGGCCGCCGCCGACCGGGCCGCCGCTGCCGCCGAAGCCGCCGCCAGGGCGGGCGCCTTCCGCGCCGGCTGACCCGATACGCGGTCAACTCCGGTCGTGTCAAAGGGATTTGACCGATGCTGTGGCAGCCCTGTGCCGCGGCTGTACCGCCGCTGTGCCGCCGCTGTACCGCCGTGTCGACGTTTCATGAAGTTCTCATCGGCGGGGAGTGGAAGGGCGGTCGCCGGGACAAGGATCGAGGCAACCCCGATCGTCCCGATGATCCCTGGAGGACCACGTGCGCAAGAGGTTGATCGTTTCTGCTGCCAGTGCCCTGAGCCTGTTCCTGGCCGTCCCCGCCTCGGCCTCCGGCTTCCAGCCGGGTGCGGACGGCGTGGGAGACCCGTACCTCCCCACCGCGGGCAACGGTGGGTACCGCGTCTCGCACTACGACATCCGGCTGAAGTACCAGCCCACCACCGACGAGCTGGAGGGCACCACGACCATCCTGGCCACGACCACCGAGAACCTCTCCCGGTTCAACCTCGACTTCGTGCTGAAGGTCTCCGAGGTCCTGGTCAACGGGCGGCCCGCGACCTTCGCCACCAGCGGCGACCAGGAGTTGGAGATCACCCCGGCCCGGCCGCTGCCCAAGGGGACCCCGGTCACCGTGGTGGTGCGCTACAAGGACGTGCCGTCGGCCGCGACGTTGTACGACTACAGCGCCTGGCACCGCACCCCGGACGGCGGGGTGGTGTCCGGTGAGCCCTACGGCTCCACCTGGTGGTTCCCCAACAACGACCACCCGAGCAACAAGGCGACCTACGACGTCTCGGTGATGGTGCCGAACGGCACCCAGGTGGTCAGCAACGGCGTGCTGACCAGTACCACTTCGCAGGCGGGCTGGACACGGTTCAACTGGCGCGAGAACAAGCCGCAGGCCACCTACCTGACGACCCTGGCGATCGGGAAGTTCGACATCACCCAGGACACCTCGTCCAAGGGGGTGCCGATCTACAACGCCTACAGCAAGGACCTCGGGGAGGACGCGGCCGCGGCCCGGGCGAGCGTGGAGCGCACCGGCGAGCTGGTGGACTGGCTGAGCGACTACTTCGGCGCGTACCCGTTCAGCTCGGTCGGCGGCCTGGTGCCCAACATCCCGTCCAGCGGCGCCCTGGAGACCCAGACCCGGATCGTCTACGGCCCCGGCCTGTTCGCGGACGGCTCCAACACCTCGGTCGTCGTGCACGAGCTGGCCCACCAGTGGTACGGCGACAGCGTCTCGCTCTCCCGCTGGAGCGACATCTGGCTGAACGAGGGCTTCGCCGAATACGCGCAGTTCCTCTGGTCCGAGCACGAGAACGAGGGCACCGCACAGGAGTTGGCCGACTACGCCTACGCCCGCTACCCGGCCGACCACGTGTTCTGGACCGTCAAGCCGGGCGACCCGGGGGTCGATCACCTCTTCGCCTGGCCGGTCTACCTGCGCGGCGCGATGGCCCTCCAGGCGCTGCGCAACACCGTCGGGGACGAGACGTTCTTCCGCATCCTGAAGGGCTGGCCCACCGAGCGCCGGTACGGCAACGCCACCGTCCAGGACTTCCAGGCGTTCGCGGAGAGGCTCTCCGGCCGGAGCCTCGCCGACGTGTTCACCACCTGGCTGTTCACCCTCGGCAAGCCCGCCGTCGGCCCGGTGCCGAACGCCGCCGCGGCTGCGACCGCGCGCCCGAGTGAGGGGGCGCTGCCGGCGGAACCGAAGTCCTGGAAGAAGATCCAGGACGCCAACTCCGTCCACGCCGGCTGGAAGTGACGCCCACACCCCCGGGCGCGGGCCACACCCCCGGGCGCGGGCCACGCGCCCGGGGGCGGTGCGGCGGGTCGTCAGGCGCCGGTGGGCGTCACCACGCAGTGGTCGGCGGAGACCTCTTCGAGGTACTTCTCCGCGATCAGGACGTCGATCTTGTAGTCCTTGTCGCCCAGTTCGGCGGGCTTGAGCGTCCGGTCGAGCCACTCCTGGATGCCGCCGCCGGGCATGGCGGCGAAGGCCGCGATGTGCCCACGCTGCACGTCGAACGGCTTCAGGGTGTTCAGGCAGTGGTAGACCTTGCCGTTGCTGTCCGGGTTGAGCGTGTCCGGTGTCATCGAGCGCTGGGTGAGCGGCGTGCCGGGGTCGGAGATGTAGCCGCCCTTGAGCTCGCCGAAGCGGTCCAGCTTGGTGCCGACCGGGACGGTCCACCTGGTCTGGTCGACCTTGCCGTCGAGCCGCTGGAAGCCGCGGTCGGCAGGGTACTCCCAGTCGCCGGTGTCCGCCTTGGCGTACAGCTTCACGAAGTTGGTGGCACTCAGCCCGCCGAACCGCTGATATCCCCTCAGGAGGGTCGCGACCGGCTCGGTGTTGGGCAGGACGGCGGGGCCGAGCCGCGGGTCCTTGCAGTAGTAGAGCTCCGGGTGCTCGACCGGCGGGACGGTCCGCACCGGACAGTCGTCCGGGAGAACGCTCCGGACGTCCCCCGGTCGGGCGGCGGCGGTTCCGACGCCTGCCAGGCCGGTCAGCGGCAGGGCGCAGGCGAGTGAGACGGTGAACAACGAGCGAAGACGCATTTCTGGCGCTCCGTGCGAAGAGTGGGACGGGGTGGACGGCTGTCCAGCACGGAACGTAACGGATCGTGCGCGACTCCCTGCGAACCTGTCACGGTTCTTACCTCGGACGGCCCCGGGCGGGGCCTCGCCCTCGGGTCCCGAACCGGCCCGAGGCCGGGATGCCGCCGCGCGGCCGTCCGCTCACCCGGGTGGGGTAGTGGGCGTAACCCCGGGGGGTGGGGGTCGTTGGTCCGCCGAGTTGCCACCGTTTGCCACCGCTTGCCGACGAGAGAACGGGAGAATGCCGACCTCATGACGACCGCTGTCCGCGGCACCCTGCTGGCTGCCGCTCCGTTGCTCTCGCTGGTGCCGCTGATGGCCGACGCCTATGCCCGTACCGGTTCCGACGCGCCGACGACCGACGCCACGTGCGTGTTCAACGGGCGCGGGACGTTCGCCGATGCCGTGGAGCCGGGGGGTGTCAGTGTTCCGGTGGCCGACACCTTGGTCGTGACCGGGACGGTGACCTGCGTGGACCAGGGCGGTGCGCCCGTGGCGTCCGGGAAGTTCGCGCGGACGGTGACGGTGCCGGCGGCGCGGTGCACGGGGGACGAACACGGCGACACCTCCAGCACGACCGTGTACTGGAGCGACACCGCCATCTCCACGTTCGAACTCGACCGGACCGAGGTGGTGAAGGTGAACGGCACCGCCTCACTGGACGTCAGCGGTCATGTCGCCGCGAACAGCGCGCGCTTCGCCGACGACACTGTCCGGGGCCTGGGCACCAGCACCGGCGCCGGCTGCGGCACGTCGGCGGGCGAGCGCGCCGTCGACTCGACGCTCGTGCTCCGCTTCGGCCGCTGAGCCGAGCCGAGCCGAGCGGCGCTGCCGGGCCGCCCGGTCGGGCGGGGTCGGAGGTGGTTAGGGTCGGGGTATGAGTGCTCGCTACCTGCTTCCGTACCCGCCCGAGGAGATCGGGGGTCTGCCCGACGGGCTCGACGCCGTGGTGTGGGACGGGGGTGGGCCGGCGCCGTCGGACGAGGCGGTGCGGGGGGTGGAGTTCTTCTGCCTGCCGTACCTGCGGCACGCCGTCGCGCTTCCGGTGATCGGGCGGCTGCCGGCGTTGAAGGCGGTGCAGACGCTGACGGCGGGGATGGACGATGTGCTGCCGCACGTGCCGGACGGGGTCGTCGCGTGCAATGCGCGCGGGCTGCACGACGCCAGTACGGCCGAACTGGCGGTGACGTTGATCCTCGCCTCGCTGCGCGGCGTGCCGCAGTTCGTGCGCCGTCAGGAGCAGGGGCTCTGGAGGCAGGAGTTCCACCGGTCGCTGGCCGACCGGACGGTGCTCATCCTCGGCTACGGCTCGATCGGGCGGGCGCTCGCCACGCGGCTGGAGCCGTTCGAGTGCGAGGTCGTGAAGGTCGCGCGGCGCGCCCGGCCCGAGGAACGGGTGCACGGGGTGGGGGAGTTGGCGGAGCTGCTGCCGGCCGCGGACGTCGTGGTGCTGCTGACGCCGCTGACCCCGGAGAGCCGTCATCTGGTGGACGCCGGGTTCCTGGCCCGGATGAAGGACGGCGCGCTGCTGGTCAACGTCGCCCGGGGGCCGGTCGTCGACACCGCAGCGCTGCTGGCGGAACTCTCCGCGGAGCGGCTGCGGGCGGCGCTCGACGTCACGGACCCGGAGCCGCTGCCCGCCGACCACCCGCTCTGGCGCGCGCCGGGGGTGCTGATCACCCCGCACGTCGGCGGCCCGAGCAGTGCGTTCCTGCCGCGGGCCAAGCGGGTGCTGCGCGAGCAGATCCTGCGGTTCGAGAAGGGTGAGCCGCTCGCCGACGGACGCTGACCCGCGCGGTCTCCGCACGAACCGTCCGGGTGATGCCGGGCGCGCCGAAATCGGCGTACTGGTGCGTAAGTTGTGTTGACGAAGCGGTCGGGCTGGGCAACACTTGCTGGCGGTCGTGTCATGTCCGCGACCACGGCAGATTCAGTCAACCGCACGGCGCCCGGTCACCGGATGGTGCGGTGGCCTGCCCCGCGCTCTTGTCAGGAGGACCCTCCATGGAAGCTCCTACCCTGCAAGCGTCGCCGGCCGGCACCCTCGTCCTCGACGAGGCGTTCGACCTGGTGGTCGGCGAACTGGAGCAGCTCGCTCCGGAGCACGCGCCGAGTGCCACGACCTGTGGCCTGCACCTCTACTGCGTTCTGCAGTAGGCGTTTTCCGAGTTCGCCTTCTCTCGAAACAGCCCCCCCCGCGCAGCGTAGGGCGTCGAGTCCGTTCGGCCCCCGACCGTCGCCGCGCCACTTCTACCGACAGGGGAAACATCGATGGAGACTTCGACCGCACAGCCGCCGCAGGGCGACACCCTCGTCGCCGACGCGGAGTTCGACCTGGTGATCGGCGAGCTGGAGCAGGGCGCACCGGCCCACCAGCAGTCCACCTGGCCGACCTGCACCCGGATCTACTGCTCCCCCGAGTTCTAGGGCCTGTCCGGCCCGGGGCGCGACGCAGCACCACGCCGCCGCGCGGTGCCGGCCCGGCCGGCCGCGCGGCGGCGTGCATCGACCACCTGACGAGGGGCTGAATGGAACTGCGCGACTTCGGCGGCGCCACCCGCGCGCCCGAACTCCCGTCCGGTACGCGGCGGTTGATGGCGGCGCTGGCCGAGGGCCGGGTGGGCCGGGCGTTCCCGCCGGTGGTCGTCCCCGGGCCGGACGGCACGCTCGCCGTCGACCGCGCACTGGGCGGCCCGTCCGACGCGCGGGCCTTGGCGCACGCGCTGGCCGACGGGCGGTTCGCGCCGCTGCACGAGGTGCTGCGGCGGATCGAGGACTGGTCCGCGGGCGTCGAGGTCGACGCCCGGCAGATCGATCCAAAGGTGCTGCGGCTGGAGAACGCCGACCTGTTCGGGCCGCTGCTCACCGAGGTGCTGGAGACCTGCGCGGACGGACGGCCCGAGTGCGCCGCCGCGTTCGCGGCCCGGCGGGTGGGCCAGTTCCTGGGTTCGCTGATGCTGTTCCTGGAACGGCTGGCCCGCGACCGGCCGTCCGAGCGCCCGGTCACCGGCCTGTGGGCGAGCGGCGAGGAGACCCACAACGGCGGACAGCGGGTGCTGCGCGTCGACTTCGCCGACGGCTCGCGGCTCGCGTACAAGCCGCGGCCGGCCACCGGCGAGACGCTGTTCCTGAACGTCGAGGACTCGGTGTTCGCCCTGCTCGACGCGCTGCCCCCGGCGTCCGGCCCGATCCGGCTGCCGACCCTGCGGAGCCGGCCGGGCAGCGGCCCGGACCGCGCCTGCTACTCCTGGCAGGAGTGGATCGAGCCACCGGACGCGTGGGGCGTGCTGCGCGCCGACGGCGGGACGGTCATGCGCGGCGCCGTCCTCGAACCCGGGGCTGCGGCCCGCTACTGGCACCGCGCCGGGTCGCTGGCCGCCGCCGCGTTCGCGTTCGGGATCACCGACCTGATCGACGGCAACGTGCTGATCGGACAGCGCCCGGAGGACGGCGAACCGCTGCCGTTCCCGGTCGACCTGGAGGCGTACTTCGCCGACCCGAAGCGCCTGTTCGAGACCGGGCTGCTGTTCGACCCCGCAGTCTCCACGCACCACCACGCCGGGCTGGAGAACATTGCGCGCTGGTGCGAACCGGACGGCCCCGCGACCTGCTGGCGCACCCGACCGGACGGCTCGCTGCGACTGGAACGCCGGACCCGGTCGCTGACCCGGACCACGACCCGCACGGTGGTCGGCGACACCGAGGGCCGCACCGGGTACGGCCCGCACCTGACCGCCATGCTGCGCGGCATGTTCGACGCCTGGACCCTGATGTGCCGCAACCGCGCCCGGATCGCCGAGTTCCTCGCCGAACGGGCCGCCGGACACGTGCTGCGAGTGATCGCCCGCCCGACGGCCGAGTACCCGGACGGCGGCGAAGTCCCGTTCACCACCGGCGAGTCGGAGCAACTCGGCCGCGGCGACGTGCCGTACTTCTTCCGCACGGCCGACGGCGGCCCGCTGCTCGCGATGCGGATGCCGCCCGGCCGCGAACTGCGCACCGAACCGGCCGACGCCCCGACGCGGGGCGAGGGCGCCCTGCCGCCGGTCGCCGCCGTCCGCGAAGGCGGCAAACTGGACCTCGCCGGCCTCGGCATCGCCCTGCGCGACGCCGTCGAACACGTCCACGGCGACCTCGATCCGCAGCGGACCGAACTGCACGACCCCGACCGCGGGGTGCGGCTCGTGCTGCGCGGCCCGCGCGAGGGCGAAGCGTCCTTCGACTGGCCGGAGGCCTCCCGCCGCATCACCTACCGGTGGAACGAGACGACACTGCGGCTGCACATCGACCCGCTCGGCGACCCGCACGCCGACGAGATCCGCGACCGGCTGCTCCGGCTGGGCCGGCTCGACGCCTCGCTGCGCACCCCCTGGGCCGCCGGAGGCTTCACCGACCCCGAGCTGGAGGCGAAACTCGACCGGCTGACCGGCACCGGGATCGGCTGGCTGCGCGGCGTGGTCGCCGAACACGGCTGGCCCGGCCGGAGCCTGGTCGGCGCGGAGGCCGCCGCGGCGGCGAGCGCCCTGCTCCAGCACCACACCGGCGACCTCGCGTTCCTGCGCGCCTGCCTCACCCTGATCGAGGCCGCGGCCGAACGCGGCGACATGCTCCGCAGCGACGTCGCCTACCTCACCGACTCGCTGCGCCGCGCCGAGGGCGGCCGCCAGCTGTACGGCACCAAGTTCGAACGGGCGCCGGGCGGCGAACTGCGGCCCTGCCCGATCGAGGACGCGGACCGGGTGGACGAGCGCCGCGCCGCCGCCGGCCTCGGCCCGCTCGCCGACTACGCCGCCCTGCTCGCCGCGAAGTACCCGGCGCCCGAGCCCGAAGGAGCCCGGGCGTGACCGCCGCGGACCGGACCGGACCGGCCCTGGCCCGCGTCTGGGGCAAGGAACCCGCCCTGCTCCCGGCGGCCGCCCCGGCGGACCCGGCGCACCTGCACCGCACGATCGTCGCCGCCTGCGAGCCGTTCCGGGCCGGCACGGTGTTCCGGGCCCTGCCGCAGGTCCGCCTGCAGACCCCGTTCGGCTGGCTCGGCGCGCCCGGCCGGCTGCTGCCCGACGCCGCCGAGAGCGCGGCCGACCACCGGGCCAGGCTGCGCCGCGAACCGCCCGGCAGCGGGACGGACGCCGGCTACCTGCTGAGCGTCCGTCAAGGCCTGCACCTCGACCCGGCGCTGTGGTCGGCGGTCCGCGACGCCCTGGCCGAACTGTGGCGGCACGTCGGTAGGCCGTGCCTGCCGGTCGAGGCCGAGCTGACCGAGGGGGACGACTTCACCCGCGTCCGGGGCCTCGCCGCCCCCTCCGGACACGCCGTGCTGACCTGGGTGACGGCCGGCGCCCTGGAGGCCGAACTGCACCGGGAGGACGGGGAGTTGCGCGTCCTGCGGGCCACTGCGGGTGAGTTGCTGTACTGGCCGGAGGGCACCCGCTGGCGCGAGCGCCACCTCGACGGCTGCCTGACGCTGCGGATCTCCGTCCCCCGCGCGCAGCACCTGGCGACCGGCGTCGTCAAGGACCTGCTGGCCGAGGAGGTCCGGGGCCGGCTGGCGTACGACGGCACGGTGCCGCACCTGCCCTGGCCGCCGCCCGCCGACCGGCCGCTCGGCCCGGCCGCGCCGGTGGGCGCCGTCGGCGAGGCGGTCCGCGCGGCCGCCGGGGGCGAGGAACTGGCCGCCGCCCTGCGCGTCCGGTGGGCGGCCTGGTGCTCCTCGGCCGGGCTGGACCCGGTGCCCGAGCCGCGCGCCGACGTCCCGCTCGCGCCCGGGCAGCGGCTGCGGGTGGTGAGCGACATCGTCCGGGTGCCGGACGGGCCCGGCCGATGGATCTGGGCCGTCAACGGGCACGCCTTCCCGATCGGCGGGGCCGCCGGGGAACGGATCGCCCGACAGCTCGAGCCCGGCCGCGAACCGACGGTCGGCGAACTGTGCCGGGCGGTGGGCGCCGACGAGCACAACGGCGCCGTGACCGCCCTGCTGCGCACGCTCCACCGACTGCGCGGAGTCGACCTGACGGACGGCGGGAGGGCGGACGGATGACCACCACCCCCGTGAGCGACCTGGACGTCGTCCGGGGCCCGCTCGACTGGGACGAGTTCGCCGCACGCCACTGGGACCGGCGCCCGGTGCTGATCAAGGCCGTCCGCCCGGCGCCGTTCGAGCTGCCCGAGGTCTTCGCCGCCGCCACCCTCGCCACCCGTCCGGCCGGCCCGTACCTGCTGCCGCCGAACGCCCAGTTCGCCGTCGGACGCTTCCAGCAGACCGAGCCCGCCGACTGGTTCCCGCGCGCCGAGGACGGCACCTTCGACGGCTACCGGCGGCGACTGGACGGCGAGTTGGCGGCCTTCTCGGCGGAGCGGCGGTACGCGCTGGTCGTGCACGCCTTCCACGCCTTCCACGCCGGGCAGTGGGAACGCCAGCGGGCGTTCTTCGAACCCCTGTGGGAGCGCTCCGGGCTGCCGCTGTCGGGGGCGATCACCACGCTCTTCCACGGCAACTACGAGCACACCCCGGTCGGCGTCCACCAGGACCGCTTCGCCACCTTCATGTTCGCCGTCGAAGGCCGCAAGCGGATGCGGTTCTGGCGCCGGCGCCCGTGGACCGAGCCGGTGACCACCAAGCTGGACTACCGGGCCCACCTGGCCGACTCGTTCACCGCCGAGCCGGAGCCCGGCGACCTGCTGTACTGGCCCGCGGACTACTACCACGTCGGCGAGAGCGTCGACGGCCGCGCCGCGACCAGCGTCAACGTCGGCGTGCCGCGCGGCGAGCACCGCGCGGTCTACGACGTGGAGGACCTGCTGCTGGGCAGGTCCCCGGACGCGACGGTCGACCCGGACGCCGCCCTGGTGCGGCTGCCCGCCGCCACCGCGCCGCTGTCGGCGCCCGAACCGCCGGCGGACGGCGCGCTGCCCGAAGCGCTGGAGCAGACCCTGCGCGTCTTCCGCGAGTACCTCGACCCCGACCGGATGCGCGAGCAGGTCGCCACCGCCTCGCTCGCCACCTGGAGCGCATCCGGCCTCTGCCCCGCCCCGCCGCCCGGGACGCCCCGCCCGCTGGCCGACACCACGACGGTCCGGGCCCGCGCCCGGGTGCTGTACGAGCCGCTCGGCGCGGCCCTGCTGTGCGCCGCCAACGGGCACGTGCTGCGCAGCCCGCTGACGCGGCAGCAGGCGGAACCGCTGCTGCACCGCCTCGCCGAACGGACGCCCGTCCCCGTCGGCGAGCTGCTGGCGGGCCTGCCGCCGACCGCTCGCGAGGACGGCCGCCGCCTGCTGGAGACGCTGGAGGGCTTCCGGGCGCTGACCCGCGACCGGTGAGCGGGCGGCCCGTCCGCGGCGCCCGGGCGGCGGACCGGCTGTCCGGCCGTGCGGGAGACCCGGGGACCTCGTCGAGAACTCCCGGCCCGGGGGCGGACAATACCGGGGAGACCGAGGCGGCCGGAGGGCCGCCGGTCGGGAGGGGGCGGATGTGGAGGTCAAGGTCGGCGGACGTCGGGCCACGGTCGCCGAGGCCACGCGGTGGGTCGGCGCCTACTTCGACGAGGAGGCCAACACCGCGGCCGCGGCGGCGAGCGGCGGAAAGCCGTACGCCTACCCGGTGTACGACCGCCTGGACACCGGGAGCGGTCCGGACCGGCTCGACGACGGGGACCTGCTCGCCCCGCTGCTGCTGAACGCGGCCCCGACGATCAGGGCGGTGTTCAACCTCAGGGCGGTGCGCCCCGCCCTGGAGGCAGGCCTCGCGCGCATCCCCGAGGACCTCACCCTGCAGGCGGCCGTGGCGGAGGGCAGCCACCGCCCGCTGCTGGCCGCGCTGACCGGGGTGCTCGACCGCCCCGGCGGCCTGCCCGGGGTCGGCGGGACGACCCTGATGAAGGTCCTGCACCGCAAGCGTCCGCTGTTCGTGCCGCTGTACGACAGCCGGATCGACGCCTGCTACCGGGGCAGCGCCGCCGAGCACCCCATCAAGCCCGATCGCAGGCGGAGTTGGACGGAGTTCTTCGCGCTCCTGGCCGAGGCCGTGGCCGAGGACCTGGAGTCGCAGCCCGAGCAGTGGCGGACGATCGCCGCGGCGGCGCCGGAGGACGTCTCCCTGCTGCGGGTCCTCGACGTCGTGGCGTGGAACCGCGTCCGGCGCGGGAAGCCCGCGGGGGGCCGCCTGCGCCGGGAGGCGGTCAGCCCTTGATCGCGCCGGCGGTGAGGCCGGAGGCGAGGCGGCGGTGGACGGCGAGGAAGAACAGGACGACGGGGAGGGCGGTCAGGGTGGCGCCGGCCATCAGGCCGCCGTAGTCGGTGCCGAAGCTGGTCTGGAAGGAGACCAGCCAGATGCTGACGGTCTGTTTGGTCGGGGTGGAGAGCAGGATGTAGACGAGGACGTACTCGTTCCAGGCCTGGACGAGGGCGAACACGGAGGTGGCGACGATGCCGGGGGCGAGCAGCGGGAGGACCACCCGGCGGAAGGCGCCGAGTCGGGTGCAGCCGTCGATCATGGCGGCCTCCTCCAGTTCGACCGGGATGCCGGCGATGAAGCCGCGGAGCATCCAGACCGTGAAGGGCAGGGTGAAGACCAGGTAGGTGAGGACGACGCCGACCAGGCTGTCGGTCATGCCGGCGTCGTTCAGGAGCAGGTAGAGCGGGATGATCAGGGCGGTCAGCGGGACGGTCTGGACGATCAGGATCACCACCACGAAGGCCTTCCGGCCGACGAAGCGGAACCGCGCCAGGGCGAAGGCGGCGAGCGCGCCGACCGCCAGGGACAGCACGACGGTGCCGAGCCCGATGACCGCGCTGGAGCGGACGTTCGCCCAGAAGGTCTCGCTGTGCAGGGCGCGGGAGAAGTTGCCGAGGGTGGGTCGGCCGGGCCAGAACTTCGGTGGCACGCTGAGGATTTCGGTGGCCGGGCGGAAGGCCGTGAGCACCATCCAGTAGACCGGGAAGCCGATCACCGCGGCGACCAGCAGCCCCAGCAGGTCGTGGCCCAGTGAGCGCCGTCGTCTCATTCGACCTCTCCCGTCCGGAACATCTGACGCAGGTGGACCACCGATCCGGCGAGCAGCAGTACGACCGTCACCAGGGCGATCGCGGCGCCGACGCTGTACCGGTTCACGGCGAAGGACTCGATGAAGGAGTAGACGCCCAGCAGGTAGTACTCCCGTTCGGGCTGGCCGCCGCGCATCATCCAGACCTGGTTGAAGACCCCGAAGTCCCAGATCGCCGACAGCGTGGTGACCATGACGAGCACCGGCCTGATCGTCGGCAGCGTGATGTGCCGCATGATCTGGAACGGCCGGGCCCCGTCGAGGACCGCCGACTCCTCCAGTTCGGGCGGGACTTGGGCGAGGGCGGCCCGCAGAGTGATGGCGGCGAACGGCAGCGAGCCCCACACCACGACGGCGACGATCACGGCGAAGCCCTGCCAGGGGTCGGTGAACCAGTTGTGGCGGGACATCTCGACCCCCGGCAGCCGGGAGAGCAGCCAGTTCACCACGCCGTAGTCCGCGTCGAAGAGCCAGCGGAAGATCGACGAGGCGACCATGACGGGCATCGCCCAGACGGTGACCAGCATCCCGGCGATGGTGGCGCGCACCCAGGGCGAGACGCGGTGCATCAGCTGCGCGGTGAACAGCCCGCAGAGCACGGTGAGGGCGACGCACACGGCGGTGAAGACCACCGTGCGCGCCACCACCGTCCAGAAGAACCCGTCGCCGAGGATCCTGCGGAACTGGTCCAGCCCGGCCCACGGCGGCGAGGAGCCGCTGAACAGCTGCTCGCGGGTCATGTCCTGGAAGGCGAGCACGACCATGTCGACCAGCGGGTAGCCGAGGACGAGGACGAGCGCCAGGACGGTGGGGCCGATCAGCAGGTAGGGCAGCAGGCGGTGCCGACGCCGCCCGCGCCGGTCAGCGCTCATTGATCACTTCGTCGATCCGCTTGTCGGCCTCCGCGGTGGCGTCCTGCACCGAGGCCTTGCCGTTGGCGATCCGCTCCAGCATCTCGGGCAGCACGTTGGACTTCTCCACCGAGGTCCAGCCCGGCGCGAACGGGGTCATCCAGCCGCCGGTGGCGGCGGCTTGGGCGGCCGGGCCGTTGATGCCGCCGGCGGCGACCTCGGCCAGCTGGGCGGTGTTGTTGGGCAGGGTGTTGGCGGCGATCAGCGCCTGCTGCGACTGCCGGTCGGTGAACAACTTGATCCAGTCGGCGGCGAGTTGCTTGCGCGTCGACTTGGCGGGCACGGCCAGCGTGGAGCCGCCGAGGAACGGCGGCAGGAGCTTCCCGGACGGGCCGGGGAACGGGAAGGTGGCGAACTTGTCCTTCAGCTTCGGGTCGCCGCCGGAGAGCGGGTCGGCGGCGGAGTCGGCCTCCCAGGTGTTGCCGTAGAAGACGCCCACCCGGCCCTGGGCGACGACGCCCGGCTGGTCGCCGTTGTCCTTGGCGCGGTCGCCGACGTAGTAGGTGTCGATCAGCCGCTTCCACTCGGTCAGCCCGGCGACGGACTTCGGCGAGGACAGCGACGCCTTCCAGCGGTCGCCGTCCTTCACCGCGATCTCGCCGCCCGCGTCCTTCACGAACGCCATCGCCGCGTACCAGTACCGGCCCGGCAGGTACAGGGCGGAGAAGTTCGGGTCCTTGGCGCCGTACGTGGCCTTCAGCCGGTCCAGCGCGGAGAGCAGCTCCGGGTACGTCTTCGGCGCGCCCGTGACGCCCGCCTCGGCCAAGTAGTCGGTGCGGTAGATGCCGACCCGGGCCCCGACGTAGTACGGCACGCAGTAGGTCTTCCCGTTGGCGCGGCAGGCGTCGGCGAGGGCCGGCAGCCAGGCGTCCGACTGCTCGTACCCGGCCGGGTCGAGGGCGGAGAACGCGCCGTTGACGATGTAGTTGGTGGTCTCGCTGTTGCCCATCTCCACCACGTCGGGCACGTTCTTCCCGGCGAGGACGGCGTCCAGCTTCTGGTTCTTCGTGGTCCACTGCTGGTACTGCACCTCGACCTTGACCCCGGGGTGGGCCTTGGCGAACCGGTCATTGGTGGACTGGACCAATTCCGGCCAACTCTCCTGGGCGTCCACGGCCAGCCACACCGTCAAGGTGCCGCCGGCGTCGGAACCGCCTCCCGAGCCGGAGCTGCATCCGGTGGCGGCCAGGGCGAGGAGTGCCGTGAGCGCGAGGGGGCGGAAGCGCGCGCGAATGGTCATGCAGGTCTCCAAAATCACTGTGGGGGTAGTGATGTGATTACCCATCAGATCTCTGCTCTTTACAGAGGTCTAGACATTTGGCCGGAAGATTGCGCTGGGCGTCCGCAGCGGTCCGGTCGCACGATCTCGGCCGAGACGTTGCGTCGGGGCGGTACCGGTTCGGAGACTCGCAGTGTTGTCCGTCGAAGCTTTTCCTTCTCGTCCTCAGGAGCATGATGAACACTCGTCCTTCCCCCCGACTGGCCGCGGGCGCGGCCCTGGTCACGGTGATCCTGTGGGCCTCCGCCTTCGTGTCGATCCGCAGTGCGGGCGCGGCGTACTCGCCGGGCGCGTTGGCGCTGGGACGGCTGCTGGCCGGGTCGCTGATGCTGGGGGTGTTCTGCCTGGTGCGGCGGGAGGGGCTGCCGCCCCGCTCGGCGTGGCGGGGCATCCTGGTGTCCGGGGTGCTCTGGTTCGGCCTCTACATGGTGGTGCTGAACTGGGGTGAGCGTCAGGTCGACGCCGGGACCGCCGCGTTGATCGTCAACGTCGGGCCGCTGCTGATCGCGCTGCTGGGCGTCCGGCTGCTGGGCGACCCGATGCCGCCGCGGCTGTTCGCGGGGCTGGCGGTGTCGTTCGCGGGCGCCGTGACCGTGGGGCTGTCGATGTCGGGCGGCGGCGGCTCGTCCATACTCGGCGTCGCGCTGTGCGTGGTCGCCGCGATCACCTACGCCTCCGGAGTGGTCTCGCAGAAGCCGGCGCTGCGGACGGCGAGCGCGCTGCAGGTGACGACGTTCGCGTGCTTCGTCGGCACGGTCGCCTGCCTGCCGTTCGCCGGGCAGCTGGTCCACGACGCGTCCGCCGCGCCGCTGTCCGCCACGCTCAACATGGTCTACCTGGGCGTCTTCCCGACCGCCGTCGCGTTCACCACCTGGGCCTACGCCCTGGCCCGGACCACCGCGAGCCGACTGGCCGCGACCTCGTACGCGGTGCCCGCGCTGGTCGTCCTGATGTCCTGGCTGTTCCTCGGCGAGGTGCCCGCGCTGCTGACGCTCGGCGGCGGCGTGCTCTGCCTGGCGGGCGTGGCGGTCTCGCGCTCACGGCCGCGACGGGTGCCGGCGGCGGAGCCCGCGAGCGCGGAGGACCCGAGCAGCTGATCGAACTCCGCCGGAGACTCCACCGGTTCGACAAGCTCCCGAACCCGCCGCACCGAGCGCCCGGGGCCCGCACCGGTACTCGGTGCGGGCCCCGGCGGCGGCCGTGACAGCCTGGTGCGGTGAACGACGTCCTCCACGCCGCCCTGTCCCGCGCGGCCGGCCACCAGCAGCGGTTCGAGCACCGCTTCGCCGCGTACTTCGACTCCCTGACCGACCCGGACGGCGGGACGCCGACCGCGCCGCCGCACGGCTCGTACCCCGCCGACGCCCTCGCCCTGGTGCGGGAACTCTCCCTGCGCGGCGGCAAACGACTGCGGGTGGCCCTGCTGCACGAGGCCGCCGCCCTGGTCACCGACCGGGCCGTGCCCGGGCTGGACGCCGCCGCCGTCAGCATCGAACTGCTGCACACGCACGGGCTGATCCACGACGACATCATCGACGACACGCCCGTGCGCCGGGGCGGCCCGTCCACCTACTACGCCTACCGCAGCCGCTTCCCCGGGCGGCCCGACACCGCACTCGCCCTCGCCGTCCTCGCCGGGGACCTGGCCGCGTTCCTGTCCGTGCGGGTCCTGCTCACCGGCGCGCTGCCCCCGGAGCGGGCCCTCGCCATGGCCGCCGTCACGGCCGACGCCGGGGCCGCCGCCGTCAACGGGCAGATCCTCGACCTGGAACGCGACTTCCGCCCCGACGCCGGCACCGAACTCCTGCACACCGTCACCGAGTTCAAGTCCACCCGGTACTCGGTGCTGGCGCCGCTGCGCCTCGGCCTGCTCGCCGCCGGCGCCGAACCCGGCCCGTACGAGCAGGAGTTGCGCGACTACGCCGGCGCGGTGGGGATCGCCAACCAGATCCACGACGACTGGCTGGACCTGTTCGGCGACCCGGACACGCTCGGCAAGCCCGTCGGGACGGACATCCGGGCCGGCCGCCGGAACTACGTCGTGCACGCCCTGCTGGCCGCCGCCGACGAGCGCGGACGCGCCGAACTGGAGGCCGTCCTCGGCGACCCGGACTGCGACGACCGGGACCTCGACCGGATCCGCCGCACCGCCCGCGCCCACGGCGTCGACCGCGCGGTACGGGCCGACGCCGACCGCCACGCCCGGGAGGCCGCCGCGCGGGCCGCAGGCTGGTACGGGCACTGGCGGCGGGACGCGGTGGCGTTCTTCGAACACCTGCCGGCCTGGTCCGTCGCCCGCGAGCGCTGAGCCCCCGTCAGCCGGCGGGGTGCAGGCCGCGGGTGAGCTCGGCCAGCGGGACGGGGGCGCCGAGGATGTGTTCGGCGGCGCGGTGGCCGGAGAGGAGGGCGCCGTGGACGGTGGCGGGTTCGTGGCCGTAGGTGGCTTCGCCGGCGAAGTGGAGGGTGCCGTCGACGGGGGTGGCCATGGCGTCGTGGTCGGCGTGGGAGGAGCCGGTGGCGACGTACGAGTAGGAGCCGAGGGCGAGCGGGTCGGAGGCCCAGCGGGTGATCCAGTGGGCGACGGGGGCGGGGACGGCGTCGCCGTGGATGCCGCGCAGGGCGTCCAGGACGGAGGCGACGATCTCCTCGTCGCTCTGCTGCTCGATCGCGCGGGCCAGGTCGCCGCCGGCGAAGGTGAGCAGCATCGGGTGGCCGCTGACCGCGGAGACGTCGTACCAGGAGTGCCAGGGGAGGCTCGGGCGGCCGTGCTGGCGGATCGCGTAGACGTCGTCGGGCCAGAAGCGTTCGGGGAAGCGGAGGAAGACCTTGTTGAAGGCCCCCATGCCGAGGCGGGCGATCGGGCCCGCGACGGTGTCGGGCAGCGCGGGGGTGAAGGCGATCGCGCCGGCCTTCAGGACGCCGAGCGGGACGGTGACGATCGCCCTGGCGGCCTCGAACTCGCCGCCGTCGGTGGTGACGCGGACGCCGGACGCGGACCGGTCGACGGCGGTCACGGTGGTGTGCAGGCGGATGTCGAGGCCTTCCGCGAAGGCGCGCGGGATGGCGTCGTAGCCGCCGGGGAAGATCACCTCGTCGCCGTCGATGGCGTCCTCGTCGAGGGCGTGCGCGGCGACCTGCTCGATCTCCGCGCCGCACTGCTCCTCGGTGCGGTGCCGGTAGAACACCCGGACGCGGTCGGCGCGTTCGGCGTCCCAGCCGGTCCTGGCGAGGGTGCGTTCGGCGGCGTCGGCGTAGCTCTCGTCGTCGCCGGAGTCGGCGACGGTGTCGAGGAAGAGCGCGTCGGCGGTCTCGACGTCGGCGAGCCACTGCGCGGTGGCGGCCCGGTCGAAGCGGCGGCGCGACTCGTCGTGGTCGGCGATCGGCCGGCCGCCGGCCTGGAAGCTGCCGACGGTGAACTCGACGGTCTCCAGGCCGAGTTCGGCGACGATGTCGGTGAGCGGGTTGTCGGTGAGGCCGTGGATCCAGGAGGCGCCGCGGTCGACGGAGAACCCGGCCGTGCGGTCCGTCCACATCCGGCCGCCGACGCGGTCGCGCGCTTCGAGGACGACCACCCGCTGTCCGGCGGCGTGCAGCAGGCGGGCGGCGGTGAGGCCGGCGATGCCCGCGCCGACGACGATCGTGTCCAACATCTTCACTGCTCCAGGGAGTTCGGGGGCCGCAGGGCTCGGGGGAGAGCCGTGGGGGAGGGCCGCGGGGGTCAGTGGGCGTGGCCGAGCTGGGTCAGGGCCAGGTCGAGGGTGTCGGCGAAGAAGTCCGCGGCGGCGGTGTCGAGGCACAGCGGGGGCTTGATCTTCAGGATGTTGAGGTGGTCGCCGGTGGGCTGGACGACCACGCCGAGGTCGAGCATGCGGTCGCAGAGCTCGGCGGTCTCCTCGCCGGCGGGCTCCAACGTGCCCCGGTCGCGGACGAGTTCGAGCCCGAGGTAGAGGCCGGAGCCGTGCACCGCGCCGACGATCCGGTGCCGGTCGGCGAGCGCCCGGAGCCGGTCCTTCAGGTGGCCGCCGACGCGGACGGCGTTGCCCTGGAGGTCCTCGTCGCGCAGGGCGTCCAGCACCGTCAGGCCGACCACGCTGGAGACGGGGCTGCCGCCGGTGGAGGAGAAGAAGTAGCCCTGCTCGCGGTACCGGTCGGCGATCTCCTTGGTGGTGACGACCGCGCCGAGCGGGTGCCCGTTGCCCATCGCCTTGGCGACGCAGACGATGTCGGGCACGACCTGCTGCTGCTCGAAGCCCCAGAACCAGTGCCCGAGCCGGCCGTAGCCCGCCTGCACCTCGTCGGCGACGGCCAGGCCGCCGTGCCGACGGACCGCCGCGTACACCGCGGCGAGGTAGCCGTCCGGCAGCGCCACCCCGCCCGCGTTGCCGTAGAAGGTCTCGCTGACGAACGCGCCCGCCGGGCGGCCGGCGGCGGCCAGGGCGTCGATCGCGGCGACGGCCTCGGGAGCGTAGCGGGCCGCGTCCGCGCCGCGGCGGCGGCCCCGGTAGGAGTTCGGCGAGTCCACCGTGTGCACCCAACTCGGCCGGGTGGCAAGGGCGTTGGGGTTGTCCTGGAGGGAGGTGGAGACGGCGTCGGAGGCGTACGTCCAGCCGTGGTAGGCCTCGCGGAGCGCGACCACGTCGGGCTGCCCGGTGGCGCCGATGGCCAGGCGCAGGCCCAGATCGACCGCCTCGGAACCGGAGTTGACCAGGAACACCGTGTCGAGGGGGTCGGGCAGCAGGGCGGCGAGGCGCTCGGTGAACTCCACCACCGAGGCGTAGTGGAAACGGGAGTTGGTGTTCAGCCGACGCAGCTGACGGGCCACCGCCTGCTCCACCCGGGGGTGGGCGTGGCCCAGCGGGGTGACGTTGTTGACGATGTCGAGGTAGGCGCGGCCGTCGGTGGACAGCAGGTGGTGGCGCCAGCCCCGTTCGATCCGGGGCGGGGCGTCGTAGTAGTGCCCCTGCACCGTGGCGAACACCGCGCCGCGCCGCTCCAGCAGGTCGTCCGGCCCGTTCGCCGGGGCGTCGGCTGTGAGGCCGAGCAGCGGGGCGGGGTCGGCGGTGAGCGGCAGCCAGCCCGCCGCGTACTCGGGGCGCACCAGCGGCGGGACGTCCGGGGCGTCGGCGTCCCGCAGCGCGAGGCGGACGGTGGCGCCGGCCGGCAGGCGGACCAGGTCCGCGCCCGCGTCGAGCTGCGCGCCTTCGGCCACCAGCGGGCTCGTCCCGGGGGCGAACGACAGCGTCAAAACCCGTGCGCCGCAGGTGAGTTCGAGCCTTCCGGGCCCGGCGGACAGCACCCGGCCGGCCTCGGGGGCCTGTGCGACGGCGGCCGGGCCGAGCCACAGGTCGACGCCGGTGGCGACGGTGGCGGGGGAGACGGCGGACAGCGCGGGCGTCCGGGAGAGGCGGACGCCGCCGTGCGGGGTGCGGACGGCCGCCGGGCCGCCGGCCAGTGCGGCGGCCGCCGCCCGGTCCTCGACCCCGGCCTCCAACCAGGCCCCGCCGTCCATCGCGTCGGCGTCGGTGGACAGGTCGAGGACGGCGAATCCGCCGGCCGGGACGTCGCGCAGCAGGGGGTGCGCGGGCGGAGCGACCGGGTCGGGGGCGGCGGCGAAGCCGGTCGCGTGGGCGACCAGCTGGGTCATCACCGCCAACGGCAGGCGGGTGGCCTGCTCGAACACCCGCCACTCGCGGTCCAGCGCGGCCGTGGCGTACGCGTTGTCGGCGTCGACCGCCGCCTGTTGCCGCCCGCTGACCACCAGCACGGCCGCGCGCAGCACCACGAGCGGCCAGAGCGCCCCGGCCTCGGCGGCGGACAGCGGCCGGACGGCGTGGAAGGCCCGGACGGCGGGCAGTACCCGGTGGGGCTCGAAACCTTCGTGGTGGAGCATCGAGGAGAGCTGCACGGCGAGCTCGGCGACCGCCCAACTCGTCGTCAGATCACCGAAGTCGATGATCCCGTCGGGCAGCGGCGGGCAGCTGCCGGGGCGGCGGATCAGGTTGTCGTCGGTGAGGTCCAGGTGCACGGCCTGCAGCGGCAGGCCGTCGGCGAGCGCCGCGACGCGCGACCAGGCCTCGGCGGTCGCCGCCAGCACGGCGTCCCGCCGCTCGGGCTCGGCGACGTGCCCGGCGAGCCTGGCGACCACCCGGTCGGCGTGCCGCAGGTCCCACTGCAGGACGCGGTCCAGGCCGGGGTGGCGGAAGTACCGCAGCGTGGCGCTGACCTTCCCGGCGAGCGTGCCCATCGCGGCGACGGTCGTCGCGGACAGGTGCCGGGGGCCGGACAGCGCCCCGCCCGGCAGGTGGCGCAGCAGCCGGGCCGTGGTCTCCGCGCCCCCGACCTGTACCGCGGCGCGGCGCGGGGCGCCGTCGGAGTGGTGCAGCACGGTGGCGACCCGCAGCTCCGGGTGGGCGGCCGATATCAGGTCGGCGGCGGCGTCCTGCGCCTCGACCTCGAGCGCGCCGAAGGCCGGATTGGCGATCTTCAGGACCGCGAGGGCGGCCCCGTCGGCGTCGCGCAGCAGGAAGTTGGCGTCCTGCTGGCTGCCCAGCGGCTCGGCGCGCCCGGGGAGGCCGAGCCGCTCGGCGGCGAGGAGTTCGGCCTCGGCGGGGGTGACGACCGGCACGGGAAGCGCGTCCTCGGCGAAGAAGTCGACGGTGCGGTGCTCGGGGTGGGGCATGGCGAGGTCCTCGGCGTGGTGCGGGATCGGAGAGGGAGGGGGAGGGGCTAGTTCACGTGCCAGAGGAAGCGGTGGGTGTGGATCGCGAAGTACGGGAAGTTCTCGACCGAGGCGACGCCCTCGACGGCGCGCACCACGTCGTTGACGAAATCCAGCAGGTCGTTCGGGCGGTCGCACACCACCTCGACGAACAGGTCGAAACTTCCGGCGGTCAGCACCGCGTACACGACCTCGTCGTGCCGGGACAGCTCGTCGGCCACCGCCCGGGGGTCGCCGTCGACGTGCAGGCCCAGCAGGGCCATCGACTGGCGGCCCATGGTCATCGGGTCGGTCACCCCCACCACCTGCACCGCCTTGGCGTCGATCAGCCGCTGCATCCGCTGCCGGGCGGCGGACGGCGACAGCCCGACCTTCGGTCCCAGCTCGGCGTAGGGGATCCGGCCGTCCACCTGGAGCTCCCGCAGAATGGCCCGGTCGATCTCGTCCATGAAGCACCTCTCCGCTGCGGAAACAGCAGCCCGGAACGCTGTGAGGGACACCATGCCGGATTCGGACGCTCGAATCAACGGTCCGGACAATCGAATCGAGCGTGGGAGCGTGCGGATCGAGCGCCGGTCGAACGGTGCGGGATCTCAACTGCGAAGGAAAGCAATGGACTTGATCCGGTTCGGTGCCCTGAGCGGCCCGTTTACACCTGCCGGGCGGGCGGTTACGTTGAGCTTTGGGAGTGCTCCCAAATGGGGATCGCCGAGTTGGAGGACCTCGTGGACGACCCGCTCAGCCCCGGTCCCCGCCAGGAACGCGAGCGCTACGAACTGGCCCGGATCACCGCACTCGTCGCTGACCACGACCGGACCCGGCCGGTGACGCCGTGACATCCACCGCCCACATCGACCGGGACGCCATCCGAGCTGCCGCCGACCGGCTGCTGGACGGCATCCCCCTGCGTTCCGTCGAGCTCGACCGTGTCACTGCGGAGCGTGACCAGCTCCTCGACGACATCCGTGCCATCTCCCAAGCGCCGAGCGGGCGCCCTGTCTACTGACGCATCGCCAACTGTTCCGGTAGCTGGTGAGGTTGGGAGGTGGAAGAAGGGTTGGCGCAAACGCTAGATCATGAAAAAACTTTCTTGACTGCCATCATGAAATTATCCTAGGATTGTCGTATCGAAACTGCGGTCGCCCCTTGGAGGAATCATGGCCAGCCCCGACGACTTTGAGCCCGAGTCCCCTGAGTTCTCCACCTGGGCCGAGCTCGACAAGGCCATCAAGGCCAACGGAGGCGTCCTCCGCGTCGCCATGTGGGCGCTTCGTGACATCGACGGCTATGGCCGCCTCGGTGTCCGCGTCCTCACCAGCATTCACAACAAGCTCGCTGACATCGGCGTCGGCCACCTTCCGTTCGACCTCCCCAACAACCAGCACCAAAGCGTCGTCCTCTACAAGGTGGGTAGCGAGGCGGGCGCCGTCGTCGCAGCGGTCCGCAACGGCAGCAGCACGGCGGATGCCGAATCGGCTCTCCGTCGGCTGAACACCTCGGACGCGGTGCAGGCCGAGAAGGCCAAGGATGCCAAGCTTGCCGATCTCGCCGACAAGGTTGATGACCTCGAGAAGCTGCTCGCCGGTTTCCGTACAGTCCTCGCCGAGGAGTGAGCCGACGACTCGGCCAGGGACTTCTCTCCAAGAGCGCTTCCACGATGGGGCGGGGACCGGTTCACCGGTCCCCGCCCCATCGCATTGCCCCCCGGCGAAGGTGGTCGGCAACACAGGAGGACTGGTGAGAGAACCGAGCATGTCGACGTGGTGCCGGACGAACGGGGAGAGGCGGGCGACGTCTTGGTCGCGGCCCTCTTGCAGGTTGGCCTGAGCCTTGATCTGGCGACGGTAGGACGGCTCGTCGGCATCGCGTTCACCGCCGACCGCAGCGCGAGCAGCGACGCGGGTTCGGTCTCCGGCTCCAGCGCCGCAAAGTGCAGCCGTCCGTCGCCGTCGGCGGTGATCTGCGCGTTCGTCGGCAACCGGGCGGCAACCTCCCGATAGGTGCCGTCCAGCAGCGCGGACCGGGAGAGGGGCGGTGTTCGCCGCGCTCGCGGTGGTCCTCGGACTGCCGATCGGGTTCGGTGGGCGCCCGGCCTGGAGCGCAGGCGGCGCGGGCAGCGCCGCCTGCCAGGTCGCGTGGACGACCAACGAATGGACCGGAGGCTTCACCGAGCAGGTGTCGGTCACCAACTCGGCCTCGGCGGTGAGCAGTTGGAAGCTGACCTGGACGTTCGCCGCGGGGCAGCGGGTGACGTCGGGGTGGAACGCGCAGGTCGGCCAGAGCGGCACGGCCGTCACGGCGAGCAGCCTGAGCTACAACGGGGGCGTTCCCAGCGGCGGTTCGATGGCGTTCGGGGTGCAGGGCACCTGGTCGGGCAGCGACCCGGCGCCCACCGACTTCGCCTTCAACGGGGCGTCCTGCCAAGATGGTTCGGGCAGTGCGTCGCCGTCGCCCAGCCCGAGCCCGTCGCCCACGTCGAGCGGCGGAGCCGGCTGCTCCGGGGCCGTGGTCTGCTCGGGTTTCGAGGACCAGAGCGGCAGCAGCCCGACCGGTGACTGGACGGTCGCCGCCCCCGACTGCTCCGGCGCCGGCACGGTCACCGTCGACAGCTCGGTCACGCACATCGGCAGCCGCTCGCTACGGGTCAACGGCCAGGCGGGCTACTGCAGTCACGTGTTCGCGGCCACCACGAAGAACATCTCCGCCGTCGGCCCCGTGGCCTACGGCCGGTACTGGGTGCGCCACACCACCGCGCTGCCGGCCGACCACATCGCCATGGTCACCATGCAGGACGCCAACGACGGCAACAAGCAACCGCGCCTGGGCGGCCAGAACGGCGCCCTGCAGTGGAACCGCGAGTCCGACGACGCCACGCTGCCCGCGCAGAGCCCGGCCGGTGTCGCGCAGAGCGGGCCGCTGCCGGTGAACCAGTGGAGCTGCGTCCGCTTCGCGGTGGACACCACCAAGCAGTCCATGGACACCTGGCTCAACGACCAGCAGGTGCCCGGCCTGCACGACGACGGCATCCCCACCGCGGACATCGACCAGCAGTGGCTCACCCGCAGCACCGCACCGCGGCCGACCACCCTGTACCTCGGCCGGGAGGCCTACGGCAACGGCGCGGACACCCTCTGGTACGACGACGTGGCGCTGGGCTCCGCACCGATCGCCTGCTGAACCGTCCGCCCCGAACGGCCCGGCGCCTGAACGGCCCGGTGCCTGAACGGCCCGGCGCCCGAACCGGCCGCCCCGGCGACGGGCGACAGCACCCCCGCCGGGTGCGTCCGGTTCGGGGGCCGGGAGGCGGGCCTCGTGCGGACGTCCGTTCGGGTGGTTCCGGTGGCCGGGCGGCGGTGCGGACCGCGCGTTGGCCGACGCCGGGTGGGAGGCGGTCAACGGGTATGGCATTGTGCCGAATCGGGTCCGTCGCGGAGGCGTGGACCGGCCGGCGCACCGACACCCGAGACCAGGAGCCCAGATGACGACCTCTCGCGAGACCGACCGCCCCCGCCCGCAGTCAGTGACGAGCACGGGCGCCGCCGCGGATGTCTGGTTCCAGGTGCACCGGCGGGCCCGGCCGCCCAGGCTCCGGCTGCTCTGCCTGCCGCATGCCGGGGGAGCCGCCACGTTCTTCCAGGGCTGGCCCCGGCTGCTGCCCGACGACGTCGAAGTGCTGGCCGTCCGCTACCCGGGCCGACAGAGCCGCCTGCTGGACCCGTTCGCCCCCGACCTGCCCACTCTCGCCGCCGACATCCACGCCGCCCTGGACCCGTACCTGGACCGGCCGTTGGCGCTGTTCGGCCACAGCATGGGCTCCGCCGTCGCCTACGAGATCGCGCTCCGGCTGGAGGACCGCGGCCACGCCCCCACCCGCCTCCTCGCCTCCGGCCGCGTCGCCCCGCACCGGGCCGCCCCGTCCGACCGGCACACCCGCGACGACGAGGCCCTGATCGACGCGGTCCGCCGCCACGGCGGCCCCGGCGTGTCGGTCTACGAGGACCCCGAGCTGCGCGAACTCACCCTCCCCGCCCTCCGCGCCGACTACCGCCTGATCGAGACCTACCTCCCTCGCGACCCCCGGCCCCTCCGCACCCCCATCACCGCCTACGCCGGCGCCACCGACCCCGACTGCACCCCGGCCGGCGTCCACGCCTGGTCCGAACTCACGGCCCCCGGTCGCTTCGACCACCGGTGGTTCCCCGGCGGCCACTTCTACCTCACGCCGTCCGAACCCGAACTCCTCGCCGACATCGCCACCCGCCTCGGCTGATCCCGCCTCGGCTGATCCCACCTCGGCTGATCCCGCGACGGCCGATCCCGCGACGGCCGATCCCGCGACGGATCACCCGCCGCCGGTCAGCGCCGTGATCGCCGCCGTGACGGTGGCGCGCAGGCGGCCGGGGTCCGCGCCGGCGCGGGAGCGGAGGTTGACGCCGTGGGCGAGCAGGGCCAGCACGTCCGCGGCGGTCTCCGGGTCGGCGTCGTCGGCGAGTTGACCGTTCCGCCGGGCCGCGAGAAGGGCGGTGTGCAGGGCGGCGCGCAGGCGTCGGTGCTGGCGCTCCAGGACGGCGCGGACGGCCGGGTCGGCGTTCTCGGCGCCCGCGTGGGCGTTGGAGACCATGCAGCCCCAGCGGGCGAACTCGCCGGTGCAGCGGGTGTCGATCAGCCGGGCGAAGAACGCGTGGACGGCGGGCAGGCCGCGCCCGTCCTCCTCCAGCGGGCCGAGCAGCAGCTGCGACCGGCCGTGGGCGTAGCGTTCCAGGGCCGCGCGGTACAGCTCCTGCTTGCCGCCGAACGTCGCGTACAGGCTGGAGCGGCTGAGGCCGGTGGCCGCCACGACGTCCTGGACGCCGGTGGAGGCCGCGCCCTGCCGCCAGAACAGCCGCATCGCGGTGTCCAGCGCCGCGTCCGGATCGAAGTGCTTGACGTCCGGCATCCTCGCCACCCCCTTCTTGGACCGATGATTCCAAGATATCCCGCGCCGGTCTTGACCGGAGGAGCACCGGCACCACTATCTTGGAATGACCGTTCCAGGATGTGCCACAGGAGGAGACCCATGAGCGTCAACGCCGAGCTGCGCGCCTTCTACGACAGCCGCCGCGAGCAGATCCCCGCCGACGTCCGCGCCGTGATGCAGGAAGCCGCTCAGGAGCTGGCCGATTCCGGTCGGGCCGAGCGGGCCCTGACCGTCGGCGACCGGGCCCCCGGTTTCACCCTGCGCTCGGCCGCCGGCCGCAGCGTCGATTTGGCCGAACTCCTCGCGGACGGGCCGGTGGTGCTCACCTTCTACCGCGGCGCCTGGTGCCCGTACTGCAACATCGCGCTGCGCTCCCTGGGGGAGCACCACGAGGCCGTCACCGCCCGCGGCGCCCGCCTGGTCGCCGTCTCGCCGCAGAACCCGGACGACTCGCTGACCCTCGCGGAGAAGCACGAACTGGCCTTCGACGTGCTCAGCGACCCCGGCTGCGACACGGCGAAGCAGTACGGCCTGGCCTTCGACGTGCCGGACGCGCTCGCCGCCGTCTACACCCGGATGGGCATCGACCTGGACCGCTACCACGCCGGCCACCCGCGCACCCTGCCGATCCCGGCGACGTACGTCATCGACCGTGCAGGCACGATCCGTTGGGCCTTCGTCGACCCGGACTACATCACGCGGGCCGAGCCGGCCGACGTGCTGGCCGCGCTCGACGGGCTGAACTGACCGGGCGTTCCGCGACCCGGCAGTCCGTCCACGAGCGACGGTTCCTTGTGCACACCACCTGACAGGCAATCGTCACATCGGGCACGTTCTACCGGCAGCGGCCGGGCGTTCGCGCGGCGCACCCGCTCCGGGTGCGCCGAAACCGCGCCGGGGATTCCGGTTGTGTCCGCAGAGTGGTCGCGCGGTGACCGAGTGGTCGGCGCGGGAAAAGGGCGGAGCGGGTCATTCTGGAGGATTTCTAGCGAGTCGCGGCCTGCGGGATGCGTCTCGCTCCGTCGAGTTCCGGCAATGCCAAAAGGATCGGCAGGTCGAGCGCCGTCACGTCGCGCAGCTGCACGTCCGTGCTGTACGCCCGGCCGCCGCGGGCCCGCACCGCCCAGCCCGAACCGACCAGCCTGGGCGGGCGGATCAGCAGCTGCCCGGGGGAGTCGTCCTCGGTGGCCACGGCGGCGGCCCGGATGAACCACAGGCCGTCTGGCACCTGGAGCCGGAACGGGCGGGCCTCGTCCAGGACGTCGCAGGCCTGCGGGTAGCCCTCCACGATCGGCGTGTTGAACGCGCCCACGTACACCCGGACCGGGCCGACCTCGGACGGCGGGAAGTACAGCTGCCCGGTGACGACCGACAGACCGTGGCAGCTCCGGGCGGCCGGCGGGGTGAGCTGCGGCAGGTCGTCGCCCTGCGCCAGCGAGCGGTAGCGGGTCGGCGAGACCCCGACGCTGCGGGTGAAACGGCTGGTGAACGTGCCCAGGCTGTTGTAGCCGACCCGGTAGGTGATGTCGGTGACGCTGTCCGGGGTCTCCAGCAGGTGCCGCTTCGCCATGTAAATTCGGATTGCCGTGAGGAAACGCCCGGGTGATGTACCGGTCAGCTGATTGAACATGCGGCAGTAATGGAATTTACTGTAGGCGGCAATTTCGGCCAACTGCTCCAGGGAAATCGGGTTCGCGTGGTGCTGCCACATGACGTCAATGCTGCGCTCAATCGCCGCCGCAATCGGCATTCGGATCTCCCCGCCTGGGCTCGTTGGTGTCTCGCTTGCCGTGGATCCGTGGTTCGGCTCTGGTCTTCGTGAGGTCGCGCCCCGGCCGCTCCGGCCCGGTGCGGGCCCTGCCGCGGGGCTCGACCGGACGGATGTGGGGCAAGACACATCGTTTTGCCAAAGGGGGACTCTCGCACCTTCTGGATTGCGGTGTGGTCCACAGTGTCGGAACTCGGCCATCTGTGGCGCAGACCCGTACGTCCCTGAATGTCCGGGGCCCGGAACGGGGCGGCACGCATGGAGAAGCACACGCCGGTGACGCGTTCGGAAAATGGACGCGGAACCGGATTGAACACGCCTCACCGGGGAAGGGAATGCCGACATGACCGCAATGCAGGACGTCTGCGTCGACCTGGCCGCAGAAGGCTCCGAACTGGCCCGGCTGGTGGCCGGACTGTCGCCCGGGCAGTGGTCCGAGCCGACCCCGGCCGCGGGCTGGACGGTCCGGCACCAGGTGGCACACCTGGCGCTGGTCGCCCGCCTGATCGACCTCGCCGTGTGCGAGCCGGCCGCGTTCACGGCCGAGACCGCTCCCGTCCGCGACGACCTGGACGCCGGCCTGACCACCCTGCTCGCCGCCCACCTCGCCGAGCCCGTCCCGGAGTTGCTGCGGCACTGGGCCGAGTGGCGCGCCGCCGCGGAGAAGGGTCTCGCCGCGACGCCCCGGCGCGAGGAGGTGCCCTGGCTGGCCGGCCCGCTGCCCGCGAGCGTGCTCGCCGCGGGCGCGCTGACGGAGCTGTTCGCCCACGGCCAGGACATCCGCGACGCCCTGGGCGTCCCGGCCGACCTCACCGACCGGATCGGCCACATCGCCTACCTCGGCACCCGCACCCGGGACCTCGCGTACCAGGTCCGCGGCCTGGAACCGCCCGCCGAGCCGTTCCGGTTCGAGCTGACCGGCCCGTCCGGCGTCGCCTGGGCGTTCGGCCCGGAGGACGCCGAGCAGCGGATCTCCGGCCCCGCCGCGGACTTCTGCCTGCTCGTCACCCGCCGCCGGCACCGCGACGACCTCGCGCTGACCGCCGTCGGCGCGGTCGCCGACCACTGGCTGGGCATCGCGCAGACCTACGCCGGCCGGCCCGGACCGCCGCCCCGGCGCATTGGGCAATATCGCGTATAGATGGGCCGGTCGGCGGCCTGGTTTCCTCGCTGTCGGGCCGGTTCGGGCCCGACCGCCACGAGGGACCTGGAGGTACCGTGCCGGAACACCGCACGAGTGGGTGGCTGCTGGCCCGTCGGGCCTGCACCACCGCGGCCATCGTCACCGGACACCTGATAGCCGCCCTACCGCACCTGGGAACCCGAGGCGGCCGGGCCCGGCTGGCCCACCGCGCGCCGCGGCTGCTGACCGCGCTCGGCCCGTTCTTCGTCAAGGCCGGGCAGCTGGTCAGCACCCGCCGCGACCTGCTCCCCGCACACGTGTGCGACGCGCTCGCCGAACTCGCCGACGACGTCCGCCCGCCGAGCCGCGCCGATGTCGCCCGCACCCTCGCCGAGGCCGGACTTGCCGACGCCTTCGCCGAGTTCGAGTGGGAGCCGGTCGCCTGCGGCAGCATCGCCAGCGTCCACCGTGCCCGGCTCGCCGACGGCACCGAGGTCGCCGTCAAGGTCCAGCGCCACGGCATCCGCCCGGTGCTGGAGGCCGACCTGCGGCTCGCCCTGCTCGGCGCCCGCGCCGGACGGGTGCTGCCGAGCATGCGCGACCTGCCCGCCGAGGAGATGATCGGCCAACTCGGCGGCGCCGTCCTGCACCAGCTCGACTTCATTGCCGAACGCGACTCGCTGCTGCTGCTGCGCGCCAACCTCGCCGACCACACCGACCTGCGCATCCCCGCCCCCGTCGACGGCCTGTGCGGGCCCCAGGTGCTCACCATGGAGTTCGTCTCCGACCTGGGCCGTTTCCGGCCGCTCGGCATGACCATGGAGCGCCGCCGCGAAGTGGTCCGCGACGTGCTGCGGGCCGTCTACCGGATGCTCTTCGTCGACGGCCTGGTCCACTGCGACCTGCACCCCGGCAACCTCTGCCTGGACGGCAAGGGCCGGGTCGTCGTCCTCGACGCCGGGTTCGTGGTCCGGCTGCCCGACGCCGTCCGGCGCTCCTTCGCCGGCTTCTTCCTCAACATGGCGCAGGGCAACGGCCCCAAGTGCGCCGACATCGTCCTCGAAAGCGCCGCCCGACTGCCCGAGAACCTCGACCGGGAGGCCTTCCGGACCGCCGTGACGGAGCTGGTGGACGAGGCGTTCGGGGCGCTCTCCAAGGACTTCGAACTCGGCGCGTTCGCCCCCCGCCTGTTCCAGCTCCAGCGCGACCACGGGGTGTTCGCCGCATCGGAGTTCGCCTTCCCGCTGCTGTCGCTGCTGGTGCTGGAAGGCATGATCAAGGAGTTCGACTCCGAGGTCGACTTCCAGGCCGAGGCCGTCCCCGTGCTGATGGCGTCCTTCGCCAAGGACGTCCAGGTGGACGCCGAACGCCGCACGGACGCCGAGCACTCGCAGGACCGGGCGTGAACGCCCCCGCCGACCCCGTCGGCCCCGCCGCCCACGCCGGCCCCGCCGCCCACGCCGGCCGGACCGCCCCCGTCGTCGCCGTCACCGGCGGCACCGGCTTCCTCGGCGCGCACACCGTCGCCGCGCTGCTCGCCGCCGGGGCCCGGGTGCGGCTGCTGGTCCGCGACCCGGCCCGGGTCGCGCCCGCCCTCGCCCCGCTCGGCCTCGACCCCGACGCCGTCCGGACGGTCGTCGGCGACGTCACCGACGCCGACGCCGCGCGCCGGGTCTGCCAGGGCGCCGACGCCGTGCTGCACCTCGGATCGGTGTACTCCTTCGACCGCCGCCGCCGCGAGGACATCGCCCGCACCAACGTGCTCGGCACCGAGACGGTGCTGCGGGCCGCCGTCCGCTCCGGCGCCGGCACGGTGGTGCACGTGTCGACGGTCGGCGCGCTGATCCCCAGCGCCGACCCGGAGCTGCACGCCGACAGCGCCGTCGGCCGGCCCGCCGAGCCGTACCTCGCCAGCAAGGCCGCCTGCGAACACGTCGCCCGGCAGCACCGGCACGAGGGCGCGCCGGTGCGCATCGTCTACCCGCCGGCGCTGCTCGGCCCGCACGACCCCCGGCTCGGCGACCAGACCGGGCGGCTGCGCGACGCGCTGCGCGGCCTGATGCCGCTCTGGCCCACCGGCGGCTTCCCGCTCGGCGACGTCCGCGACACCGCCGCCGTGCTGGCCGGCCTCGCCACCGCGCCCGCCGCCGACACCCCCGACCGGATCTTCGCCCCCAACCACTGGCTCTCCACCGCCGACTACCTGACGGCGCTGCGCGCCGCCACCGGCCGCGCGCTGCCCGCCGCCCGGCTCCCCGGCCGGGCCATGCTGCCCGCCGCCCGCCTCGCCGACGTCCTGCAGCGCGGCTGGCCCTGGCACATCCCGGCCGAGTACGGCGCCGCCTACACCTGCGTCCACGCCGTGCCCGTCGCGAAGGCCGCCACCGCGGGCGGCCCCGCGCCCCGTCCGGTCGAGGAGACGATGGCCGAAACCGCCCACTGGCTGTACCGTGCGGGATTCCTGACGCAGCGGCAGATCGGCCGCGCGGCCGAGCGCACCACCCGATGACGGCGGCACCGAGCCGCACTCCGGACCCCGAGGAGACGAACGTGACAGCGGCACCCGACCAGCACGACCCGGCCGAACAGCTCGCCGCCTACCGGCGCAGCCGGGAGGCGATATCCACCCTGGCGGCCGCGCTGCCCGACCCGGCCGCCGTCACCGTGCCGGCCTGCCCGGACTGGAGCGTCCGGGACCTGCTCGGACACCTGGTGCACATCTGCCAGTCCTTCGTCGCCCTGGAGGACAGCCAGATCGACCTGGTGCCGCTGTCCGGCGTCCCGGCGGCCGAACTGCTCGACCGCTGGGCCGAATTGGACGCCGAGCTGCCCGCCGCGCTGGAGCGCAGCCCGGAGCTGCGGCGGCGGATCATGCTGCTGGACGTGGTCTCGCACGAGATCGACCTGCGGCTGGGCCTGGACCTGCCGGTGGAGCCGACCGCGCACCCCGGGTTCGAGGGCGCGCTCGACCTGTCCACGATCGGCTTCGGCCTGGCGGTGAACGGCGGCGGGCTGCCGGCGCTGCGGATCGAGACCCCAGGGCAGAGCTGGGTGGTCGGCGAGGGCGCGCCCGCGGCGACGGTCCGCGGGCCGGCGGTGGACGTGTTCCGGTCGCTGACCGGCCGCCGCACCCGCCCGCAGATCGAGGGCCTGGAGTGGTCCGGCGAACCGGCCGACCGCTGGGCGCAGGCGTTCGCCTGGGGCCCGTTCGCGCCGCCCGCCGCAGAGGTGGAGCCGGTCCTCGGACGCTGAGCACCGGAAACGACGAACGGGCGGAACCGCCGGTCAGCGGTCCCGCCCGTTCGTCCTGCGCGGGCCCCTCACGCGCCGCTCAACGAGGGGACGCGCACCGCGGCCGCCTCCGGGGCGGGCCGCTGCGGGGAGTCGAGCCCGGGCAGGGCCAGCAGGATCGGCAGGTCCAGCGCGGTCAGCGGACGGGCGGTCAGCCGGATGGGCGGCAGGTCGTGGCCGTGGCGCACGCTGAGCTCCGGCCCGGAGGCGACCAGCAGCGGACGCCGCTCCCACGGCGGGGCGGGGAAGTCGCTCGCGGCGACCACGGCCGCCCGGACGAACCACACGCCCTCGGGGACGCGCAGCGTGAACTGGCCGGAGCCGTCGAGGATTTCGCAGGCGACCGGGCGGCCCTGCACGATGGGTTCACGGAACGCGCCGATGTAGATCCGCACCGGACAGCCGGTGTCTGGCGTGCGGATGCTGCCGCTCACCGAACAGGTGCGGCGGCCGTCGTGCGCGGCACCGGTGCGCTCGGTCAGGCCGGCCCGCGCGAGGGTCCGGTAGCGGGCGGGGGAGAGGCTGACGGACCGGGTGAAGCGGCTGGTGAAGGTGCCGAGGCTGTTGTACCCGACGCGGTAGGAGATCTCGGTGACGCTGAAATCGGTCTCCAGCAGCATGGTCTTCGCCTGGTGCAGGCGGACGGCGGAGAGGAATCGGCCCGGAGAGGTCCCGGTGAGATTTCGGAACACCCGGGAGAAGTAGAACTTGCTGAGGATCGCCGTATTCGCTATCTCGTCGAGCGAGAGCGGCTCCTCGTATCTGTTCCACATGGTCTCGATGGCGCGTTCGACGGCGATCTGCACAGCGAATCTCCAAGTTCGTCGATGAATCGGTGACAGCCCTCCGGAGGATTCCGAGGGCTGTGACCTTTCTCCCTCGGCTGGGGATGTGCCTATTTCCGGAGACGAAAGCGGGAGCGTGTGTACATCGGTGGATCCGCGTCTTTCGACGTGCGGAGGAGAAAACGGAACGGGAAATGCGCCGGAACGCCGACCGGCCCCCGCCGAAGTGGCCGGGGCCGGCGGGCGCCGGAGTTCAGTGGTCGGACAGCAGCTGCCCGACCCGCCGCCGGGCGGCCAGCAGGCTCGCCCAGGCGCAGGCCGCGAGGATCTGCCGGTCGTCGGCGCCGGCCTGCCGGGCGGCGGCGATCACCCGCTCGTCGACCCGGTAGGAGGCCAGCGCGGTGAGCAGCGCCAGCTCGGCGAGCGGGCGCTGCTCGGGTGGCAGCGCCGTCAGCGGCTCGTCCAGCCAGGCCCGGCCGAGGCCGGGGTCGGCGCCGTCCCAGCGGGCCACCGCGGCGGCCACCGGCTCGCGGACCGGGGCGGGCAGCAGTTCGGCGCCGGTCCGGTCGACGGCCGCCGCGGCGCGGGCCAGCGTGTCGGCGATCCGCGGGTCGGCGGCGGCCCAGTCCAGGTCGGACGGCAGTTCGGCGGGCGGCAGCAGGGACAGCGAGGTGCCCGGGGCGGTGCCCGTCCCGGCGGAGGAGCGCATCAGGCCGACCAGCACCCGCAGCACCGGCCCCAGCGCCTGCGCGGGGGCGTTCGGCGGGAGCGGCATCGGGCCGAGGAAGATGTTGACCATGCGGTTGAGGTACTGCAGGCAGAGCGCCGTCCCGGCCAGCTCGGGGAGCAGCTCGGGCGGGAACGGCGGCTTGCCGCCGTCGCGCACCCACGCCGTCAACTCCTCGGTGGCGGGCCTGCTTTCGGTCCGGCGGCGGGAGATCGGCCGTGCCGACAGCGAGTCGAGCATGCCGCTGTGCACGGTGATGCAGAACGGGCACCGGTTGCTTGCCGAGACGGCGGCCGCCACCGCCTCCTTCGCCGCCCGGGGGGCGCGCCCCTCGGCCAGCATCGTCTCGCGCAGGACCGTCCAGCACGCGGCGAGCAGCGCGGGGACGGGGGCGTGCAGCACCACCGGCGGGGCCAGCACCCCGAAGTCCCGCTCCAGTTCGCGGTAGACCCGCGCGGTGTCGCCGGCCGCCGCGCCGAACGACACCGTCCCGACGTGCCGGACCTGGAGCAGGGACAGCCCCCGCAGGGGCGCCTGGACGAGCCGCCGTGCGGCGCTCACGACTCGGCCCCGGCCCCGGCCCGGGCCCGAGGGCCGCCGCGATGCGTCCGTCTTCCGTCCCCCGCAGGCATTCGCGCGATCTCCCTCGGCTCGTCGGCGGCGTGCGCCGGTGCTACACCCGATCGTGACATTCGGAGCGGGCGCGTCCTTCTTCGTCCTTGCGGAGGTGTGCCCCGGCTCACGGACGCCGAAGCGCGGAACCGGGGCCCGGGAGGCCTACGGGATCGGGAAGAACGCCCGGACGAAGCGCTCGAACAGCGCGTCGCCGATGGTCCAGCGCATCCGCGGCAGCAGCCGGGACGGCACCCCGATCCGGTAGCGGATCCGCGGGTGTTCGCTGGCCACGGCCTTCTCGATCACCTTCGCCACGGTCTCCGCGCGCACCGCCATCCGGCCCCGGCCGGTGGGGTTCTCGGTCTCCCGGTAGGCGCCGTGCCAGTCGACGAAATACTTCCAGAAGTCGTCGTACAGGCCGGTCCGTTCCTGCCCGGTCATGCCGAGGTCGGCGACCGACATCGGCACGAACCCGCCGAGCACCGGCGACGGCTCGATCAGCACCACCTTGATGCCGTCCCGGGCCACCTCCAGCCGCAGCGAGTCGCTGACCGCCTCCAGGGCGTGCTTGGTGGCCTGGTAGTAGCCGCGTCCGGGGGTGGCGAACTGGCCGAAGATCGACGACATCATGACGATCCGGCCGCCGCCCTGCTCCCGCATGCCGGGCAGCACCAGCTGGGTCAGCCGGCACAGCCCGAACAGGTTGGTCTCGAACTGGCTGCGCACCTCGTCCAACGGGGTCTCGCCGATGGTGCCGTTGAGGCTGTACGCCGCGTTGTTGATCAGGGTGCCGACCGCGCCGTGCTCGGCGGTGATCTTCTCCACGGCGGCGGTCATCGACTCCTCGTCGTTGACGTCCAGGTGCAGCACCCGGATGCCCTCGGCGGCGAGGTCGGCCAGCGCCTCGGGGCGGCGGGCGGTGGCGTACACCGGCCAGCCGGCCCGGTGCAGCCGCAGTGCCGCGGCCCGGCCGGTCCCGGAGGACTTGCCGGTGCTGGAGGAGGCGCCGGTCAGCAGGATCGCGCGCGAGCGCCCGCTCACGTGCCCTCCGCCAGGCGCTCGGCGGAGACGGTGGCGTCCTCCGGCTGGGAGGCGATCCGGCTGCGGGTCACCGAGTTGCCGAGGCCCAGGCCGTCCACCAGGCGGTTGATGAAGGCGAACAGGGCGGCGGTGAAGACCGCCTCCAGCATCTCCTCGTTGCTCCAGCCGGCCTCCTCGGTGGCGGCCCAGTCCTCGTCGGTGATCCGGAACGCGCCGGTGCCGACCTTGGTGACCAGGCGCATCAGCACCTTGGTGCGCTCGTCGATCGGCAGCTCCTCGACGGAGCCGGAGTTCTGGATCGCGTCGGTCAGCTCCTGCGGGCCGCCGAACTGGGCGAGGAACCAGTTGTGGGTGCCGACGCAGTAGGGGCAGCCGTTGACCTTGGAACTCCAGGCGGAGATCATCTCGCGGGTCGCGCGGGGCAGCACGCCGTCGTTGAAGACGCCGCCGTAGCCGGTGATCACCACTTCCAGCAGGTCGGGGCGGCTGGAGACCAGCCGGAACATGTCGGGAACGAAGGGGATGCCCATCCGCGACTTGATCGCGTCGTACAGCTCCTTCGTGCGGCCCTCGGCCTGGTCCTCCTCGATCAGCGGGACGCGGACCGTGCTCAGCACGTTCGGATCGGTCATGGTGCTCGCCCTCCCATTCGACGGTGCCGCCGTCCTGCGGGAATGTGCTCGGAATTCCGGCGGGGAAAGCGCGGAATTCCGTCCCGGGCAGGAGGCGGCGGGGTTTTTCCCATGGTGGCAGGAATGGGGCCCTCCGCTCGTCTCCCAAATTGCCCTGACTTCCGCGGGGGAGCCGGCCGGCCGGGAGACCCCGCAGGCCGGGAGGCCGGGAGGCCGGGAACGGCGACGGCCGCCGCGGTGCGCGGGGCACCGGGGCGGCCGTCGTCACGGGCGCAGGGGGGTCACTCGGCGCGCAGCCAGTCCGCCAGCCGCTCGCCGATCATGATCGAGGTCAGGTTGGTGTTGCAGTTGACGATCTGCGGCATGATCGAGGCGTCGGCCACGTACAGGCCCTCGGTGCCGTGCACCCGCAGCCGCTGGTCGACGACCGAGCCGGCGTCGTCGGCGGCGCCCATCCGGGCCGTGCCGACCGGGTGGTAGCCGCTGTCGAGGCTGGTGCGGACGTACTGCTCGACCATCGCGTCCTTCTCGATCAGCCGGTCGCTCAGCACGATGAAGCCGTCGCCCTGGGAGGCGATGCCGGGGTGGTTGGCCAGCTCCCAGCAGGTGCGCACGCCCTCGACCATCTTCTCCAGGTCGCGTTCGGTGGAGAGGAAGTCCAGCTGGATGTCGGGCCCGGCGGCCGGGTCGGTGGAGGTCAGGCGGAGCCGGCCGACCGACTCGGGCTGCTGGTCGACCACCATCACACCGAAGATCATCGGGGCCTGGGCGAGCATCTGCAGCTCGGGGAAGAGCGTCAGGTCGAAGTGGTTGACCATGTAGTACTGCATGTCGTTGAAGTCGGCGGAGCCCTTGGAGGTGGTCCGCACCATCGCCTGCAGGAACGGCACGTCGGTGGGCATGCCCTCCTTGGGGCGCAGGAAGACGCCGGTGCGCGGGTGGTCCTGCAGGTGGGCGCCGACGCCGGGGCGGTCGAGCCGCACCCGGATGCCCAGGCGGGTCAGGTCGTCGGCCGGGCCGATGCCCGAACGCATCAGCAGCGTGGGCGAGTTGACCGCGCCGGCGGACAGCACCACGCGGTGCGCGCGGAGCTCCTCCGGCACCCGGCCGGCCGGGCCGGCCAGCACGCCGACGGCCCGATCGCCCTCGAACAGCACCTCGTGCACCAGGGTGTCCCCGACGACCGTCAGGTTGGGGCGGGAGCGTACGTCGGGGGTCAGGTACGCCATCGCGGTGGAGACCCGCAGGCCGTCGCGGCGGTTGGACGGGATCGGGCCGATGCCGGTCGCCTCGGGGTGGTTGTGGTCGGTGATCTCGGGGAATCCGGCGGCCAGGCTGGCCTCGGTGAAGGCGATCTCCATCGGCGACATGTCCTGCGTCCGGACCCGGCGGATCGGCACCGGGCCGCTGTTGCCGTGGTACTCGTCGGTGAAGTTCTGGTCGTCCTCCAGGCGCCGGTAGTACGGCAGGACCTGCTGGTACGTCCACGCCGGGTTGCCGCCCGCGGCCCACCGGTCGAAGTTCTCCGGGACGCCGCGCAGCGCGATCGTCGCGCCGACCGCGGAGGAGCCGCCGGTGATCTTCCCGCGCGGGAAGATGATCCGCCGGCCGTCCAGGATCTCGGCGCGGAACCGCCAGTCGTGCGCGTGCATCGACATCGCGTTGCCGTTGACGATCTCGCGCGGAATGTCGGCCGGATCGGGAAAGTCGGGGCCCGCCTCGACGAGGAGCACGGAACGGCCCGGGTCCTCGCTCAACCGGGCCGCCAGGGTCGCGCCGGCCGAGCCGGACCCGACGACTATCACGTCATACGTGTGCACCATGGATTACCTCGCCAGACGGGGGATTCGAAGGGGCCGATCTCACCCGAGTTTCACAGCGCATCCGCGCCGGGTCTTCTCCGAGAGTGCCCGACCGGCCGTCCGGGATATTCCGTGTACCGCGCCCGGTCCGCCGTTCGAACCCTGGCAACGTCAGAGAAGCACACTTTGCGGAGGGCGGACATCCTCAAGTGTCAGGTCCGCATGGCGGATAGCCGACGAATTCGTTCGGACCGGCCTCGGACGCCCTTTTCATCGTCGCCCACGGGAGGGAATTGGAATGTCGCAACAACGACGATTCCGCAGACTAGTACCCGGGTTGGTCACCATTTTGGTGGCTGCCTCGATGTTCTTCGTCATCCGTTCCTCGGTGGCGGTCGCGGGCGGTGACGATGCAGCCGCGGCGTACAAATTCAAGGAGATGCCGATCGCGATGCCGCCGGGCTACGAGTCGCGGCCGATGAACACGATCCGCAAGGTGAACCCGGCCTACGAGAAGATCCGCGCCTGGATCTCCTCGGTCGGCGCCAGCATCGCCATCAACGACGTCACCGGCCACGGCCGCGCCGACGGCATGTGCATCGTCGACACCCGCACCGACTCGGTGATCGTCTCCTGGACGCCGACCGCCCCCGAGGCCGACCGGTTCACGCCGTTCGTCCTGGACGGCAAGCCGCTGCCGATGGACGACACCATGGCGCCCACCGGCTGCACGCCCGGCGACTTCAACGGCGACGGCCGCACCGACTTCCTGGTCACCTACTGGGGCCGCACCCCGGTGCTGTTCATGGCCAAGGCGGACGCCGCCACGCCGAGCCACGACTCCTACGTGCCACGCGAGTTGGTCGCCTCGGAGAGCCTGGACGGCCGCTACCACGGACCGCGCTGGAACACCGACGCCGCGTACGTCGGCGACCTGGACGGCAGCGGCCACCCGTCGATCATCATCGGCAACTACTTCCCCGACTCGGACGTGCTCGACCCGCAGGGCATCCGCAACGTCCAGATGAACGACTCGCTGTCCAGCGCGAAGAACGCCGGCGGCGACCACGTGCTGCGCTTCCACGACTCCGCGACCGGCAACGAGCCGGACGCCCGGTTCGTCGAGGAGAAGGACGCCATCCCGTTCGACGCCTCCACCGGCTGGACGCTGGCCATCGCCGGCGCCGACCTGACCGGCTCCGGAGTGCCGGACATCTACATCGCCAACGACTTCGGCCACGCGCACCTGCTGCACAACGTCTCCACCCCGGGCCGGATCCGCTTCGAGGAGGCCACCGGCGAGCGCACCGCCACCACCCCGAAGTCCTTCGTGCTCGGCAAGGGCTCGTTCAAGGGCATGGGCGTCGACTTCGGCGACGTGGACGGCAACGGCAGCTTCGACATGATGGTCAGCAACATCACCGTGGCGTGGGGCCTGGAGGAGAGCAACTTCCTCTGGATCAACCAGGCCAAGGACCAGGCCGACATGAAGAAGAAGCTCTCCGCCGGCATCGCCCCGTTCACCCAGGAGGCCGCCGACCAGGGCGTCGCCTGGACCGGCTGGGGCTGGGACGCCAAGATGGGCGACTTCCTCAACAACGGCAAGCAGAACATCCTGCAGGCCGACGGCTTCGTCAAGGGCGACATCGACCGCTGGCCGTGGCTGCAGGAGATGGCCATGACCAACGACGACCTGCTGTCGAACCCGAAGATCTGGCCGAACGTCGGCCCCGGCGACGACCTGGCCGGCGACGAGACGATGGCCTTCTACGCCCGCACCGCCAACGGCAAGTTCGCCAACATCAGCAAGCAGCTCGGCCTCGACGTGCCGATCCCGACCCGCGGCATCGCCACCGCCGACACCACCGGCAGCGGCGCCCTCGACTTCGCCATCGCCCGCCAGTGGGGACCGCCGGCCTTCTACGCCAACCAGGCCCCGGCGCTCGGCCACCACCTGACGCTGAACCTGTTCCGGCCCGCCACCGGCTCCACCGCCGGCCAGAACCTGGCCAACACCGGCTCGCCCGCCTACGGCGCCACCGTCACCGTCACCACCCCCGACGGCAAGAAGCAGATCGCCCAGCTCGACGGCGGCGGCGGCCACGGCGGCTACCGCAGCTTCGAGGTCCGCTTCGGCCTCGGCGACCAGAGCGGCCCCGTCACCGCCGACCTCTGCTGGCGCGACGCCTCCGGCGTCATGCACACCAAGACCCAGCAGCTGACCGCCGGCACCCACACCCTCATGCTGACCGACGACATCAAGGAGGTGGCGGCCCGATGACCGCGACCGACATCTCCGGTGCGGCCACCGCCGCCGTCCGCCCGCACGCCGCCCCGAAGAAGAGGCAGCCCAACCGCGACCCGCGCTACCTGGCGCTGCGCAACTTCGCCCTCTCGATGTCCGTCTTCAACATCTTCGGCTACACCCTGCTGGGCTTCGAGCAGCCCTGGCTGTGGCCGCTGATCTGCGCGCCGTTCGCCTACGTCGTCGAGATCGTCCTGGAGATGGTCAGCGCCTGGGCGCAGGATCGCACCCCGCGCTTCCGCGGCAACGGCGCCCGCGGCCTGTACGAGTTCCTGCTGCCGTCCCACATCACCGCCCTCGCCGCGAACATGCTGCTCTACGCGAACGACCGGCTGCTGCCGATCCTGCTCGCCGTGTTCATCGGCGTCGCCGCCAAGCACGCCCTGCAGGCCCCGGTGTACGGCCGGATGCGGCACTTCATGAACCCGTCGAACTTCGGCATCACGATGGCGCTGGTGATGTTCGGCTCGTGGGTCAGCATCGCCCCGCCGTACGAGTTCACCGAGAACGCCAACACCTTCTTCCGGATCGGCATCCCGCTGATCATCACCACCGCCGGCACCGTCATCAACGCCATGCTGACCAAGCGCGTCCCGCTGATCGTCGGCTGGCTCGGCGGCTTCGTCATCCAGGCGCTGCTGCGGCACTGGATCTGGGACGTGGCGATCTTCTCCGCACTCGGCCCGATGAGCGGCGTCGCGTTCGTGCTCTACACCAACTACATGATCACCGACCCGGGCACCACGCCCAGCAAGGGCCGCAACCAGTTCATGTTCGGCGCCTCGGTGGCCATGGCCTACGGCGTGCTGATGCTCTTCAACGTGGTCTACACCCTGTTCTTCGCCACCACCCTGGTCTGCGGCCTGCGCGGCGCCGGCTGGTGGGTCGCGCACTTCCTGAACAAGCGCAAGCAGGCCGACGGCGTCCTCGCCGGCCCGACCGGAGAGGCGGCGGCCCCCGGGCGGCCCATGGGCAACGAGGCGGTGGCGGCGTGACGGACCGACAGCTCCGACCGGCCCGGGACGGCGAGGAGCCGACCGGCCGCGGACGGATCGCGGTGGTCGGCATGGCCTGCCGCTACCCCGACGCCGAGTCCCCCGAACAGCTGTGGCAGAACGTGCTGGCCGGCCGCCGGGCGTTCCGCAAGCTCCCCGACGTCCGGATGCGCGCCGAGGACTACTACTCGCCCGACCCGGCCGCCCCGGACCGCTTCTACAGCGCCAAGGCCGCCGTCATCGAGGGCTTCGAGTTCGACCGGGTCCGCCACCGCGTCGCCGGCAGCACCTTCCGCGCCACCGACATGACGCACTGGCTGGCCCTGGACACCGCCGCCCGCGCCCTGGAGGACGCCGGCTTCCCGTTCGGCGAGGGCCTGGAGGACGCCAACACCGGCGTCGTCATCGGCAACACCCTCACCGGCGAGTTCAGCCGCGCCAACCTGATGCGCCTGCGCTGGCCGTACGTGCGCCGCACCGTCGGCGCCGCCCTGCGCGAACAGGGCTGGGACGACGCGCAGTTGGGCGATTTCCTGGACGGCCTGGAGGGCCGCTACAAGAGCGCGTTCCCGCCGATCGGCGAGGACACCCTGGCCGGCGGCCTGGCCAACACCATCGCCGGCCGGATCTGCAACCACTTCGACTTCAAGGGCGGCGGCTTCACCGTCGACGGCGCCTGCTCCTCCTCGCTGCTGTCCGTCTCCACCGCCTGCGACGCGCTGATCGACGGCCGGATGGACGTCGCGGTGGCCGGCGGCGTCGACCTCAGCATCGACCCGTTCGAGGTCATCGGCTTCGCCAAGACCGGGGCGCTCGCCACCGGCGAGATGCGGGTCTACGACAAGGGCTCCAACGGCTTCTGGCCCGGCGAGGGCTGCGGCATGGTCGTCCTGATGCGCGACGAGGACGCCCGCGCCCAGGGCCGGTTCCGCTACGCCACCATCCCCGGCTGGGGCTACTCCTCCGACGGCAAGGGCGGCATCACCCGCCCCGAGGCCAGCGGCCACCGGCTCGCCCTGGCCCGCGCCTACCGCGCGGCGGGCTTCGGCATCGAGACGGTCGGCTACTTCGAGGGCCACGGCACCGGCACCGCCGTCGGCGACGCCACCGAACTGCGCGCCTTCTCCGAGGCCCGCCGGGCGGCCGGCGCCGAGACGCCCGCCGCGCTCAGCACCGTCAAGGGCAACTTCGGCCACACCAAGGCCGCCGCCGGCGTCGCCGGGCTGCTCAAGGCGATCCTCGCGGTCCGCCACCAGGTCATCCCGCCCGCCACCAGCCACGTCGACCCGCACCCGGAACTCACCGGCCCCGCACCGGCGGTGCGCGTCCCCGACCGCGCCGAACTGTGGCCCGACGGCGCGCCGATCCGGGCCGGCATCTCCTCCATGGGCTTCGGCGGCATCAACGCGCACGTCGTCGTCGAGCACGCCGACGGCGTCCTGCGCACCGCCGTGCCCACCGTCGCGCACCGCCTGGTCGCCTCCCGGCAGGACGTCGAACTGTTCCTGCTGGACGGCGCCGACCCGGACGAACTGCGCGCCAAGGCGACCCGGCTCGGCGAGTTCTGCGCCCAGCTGTCGTACGCCGAACTCGGCGACCTCGCCGCCACGTTGGAACGCGACCTGGCCGACCGGCCGCTGCGCGCCGCCGTGCTGGCGGCCTCGCCCGACCAGGCCGTCGAGCGCTTCGCCGCGCTGACCGCGCTGCTCGACTCCGGCGCCCGCTCCGCCATCGGCACCGCCCAGGGCATCTACCTCGGCAGCGCCGGCCGCGCCCCCCGGATCGGCTACCTGTTCCCCGGCCAGGGCGCCGGCCGGCGCGGCGACGGCGGGGCGCTGCGCCGCCGCTTCGCCGCCGTCGAGGAGCTGTACGCCCGGCTCGGCCTGCCCGTCGACGGCGACCAGGTCGCCACCGACGTCGCCCAGCCCCGCATCGTCGCCGCCTCGGTGGCGGGCCTGCGGGTGCTGGAGACGCTCGGTATCGAGGCCGCCCGCGCCACCGGCCACAGCCTCGGCGAACTCACGGCCCTGCACTGGGCGGGCGCCATGGACGAGGAGACGGTGCTGCGCGCGGCCGCCGCCCGCGGCCGGATCATGGCGACCGCCAGTGACGGCGGCGGCGCGATGGCCGCCCTCGCCACCACCCCGGCGCTCGCCGAGGCGCTGATCGTCGGCGAGCCGGTCGTCATCGCCGGCTACAACAGCCCCGGCCAGACGGTGGTCTCGGGCCCGGCGGACGCGGTCGAACGGGTCTGCGCGCTCGCCGAACGCCAGGGCGTCGGCGTGGGCCGGGTCCGCGTCTCGCACGCCTTCCACTCCCCGGCCGTCGCGCCCGCCGCGGCCGGCCTCGCCGACCACCTCGCCCAGGAGGCCTTCGCGCCGGTCGGCGAGGGCCTGGTCTCCACCGTCACCGGCGGCCTGCTGCCCGCGGACACCGACGTGGTGGACCTGCTGACCCGCCAGGTCGTCCAGCCGGTGCGCTTCACCGAGGCGCTGCAGGCGATGGCCGGACAGGTCGACCTGCTGATCGAGGTCGGCCCCGGGCAGATCCTCAAGTCGCTGGCCGGCGAGATCCTGCCCGCCGTGCCCGCCGTCGCCACCGAGGCCGACGCGACCTCGCTGGGCGGGCTGCTCGGCGCCGTCGCCGCCGCCTGGACGATGGGCGCGCCGGTCCGGCACGAGCAGCTGTTCGCGGACCGCTTCACCCGGCCCCTGCCGCTCGACAAGCAGTTCCGGTTCTTCGCCAGCCCCTGCGAGGTCGGCGGCGAGGAATTCGTGCTGGAGCAGACCGTTCCGCGCAAGGCCGTCACCGCCGAGGCCGGCCCCGCGGCCGCCCTTGCGGGGGAGGGCGCCTCCAGCCTGGAGGTGCTGATCCGGCTGGCCGCCGAACGGGCCGAACTGCCGGTCGAAACCGTCGACCCGTCCGCCAACCCGCTCGACGAACTGCACCTGAGCTCCATCACGGTCGGCCAGATCATGAACCAGGCCGCCCAGGAACTCGGCATCGTCGCCCCCATGGTCACCACCGCCTTCGCCACCTCCACCCTCGGCCAACTCGCCGAACTGCTGGACGAGTTGGCGGAGCAGTCGCCGGACGCCGGCCGCCAGCCGGCCGCCGCGCCCGGAGTGGCGCCCTGGGTGCGCCCGTTCGAGGTCGACCTGACCGAGACCGCCCCGTCCGCCCCCGCCGCCGGACCCGGCGGCCACTGGGAGGTCTTCGCCACCGACCGGCACCCGCTGGCCGGCCCGCTCGCCGAGGCCCTCACGGCCACCGGCCCCGGCGACGGCGTCCTGCTCGCCCTGCCCCGCGACTGCGACCAGCGCCACCTCGGCCTGATGCTGGACGCCGCCCGCGCCGCCCTCGACCCCGCCCGCCGCTCCGCCGGCACCCGCCTGGTCGCGGTCGGCGACCGCCGGGGCGCGGCCGGCCTCGCCAAGACCCTGCACCTGGAGGCCCCCGACATCCCCGTCACCGTCGTCACCCTGCCCGTCACCGACGACCTGCCGGCCGACGACGCCGAGCGGATCGCCCGGCGCATCGCCGCCGACGCCGCCGCCACCACCGCGTTCAGCGAAGTCCACTACGACGCCGACGGCACCCGCCGCGTCCCGGTGCTGCGCGCCGTCGACCTCCCCGTCGACCCCGACCACCAGGCCCTCGGCCCGCAGGACGTGCTGCTGGTCACCGGCGGCGGCAAGGGCATCACCGCCGAGTGCGCCCTCGCCCTCGCCCGGGCCAACGGCACCGCGATCGGCCTGCTGGGCCGCTCCGACCCCGCCCGCGACACCGAACTCGCCGACAACCTCGCCCGGATGGCCGCCGCGGGCGTCCGGGTCCACTACGCCCGCGCCGACGTCACCTCCGCCGACCAGGTCAAGGCCGCCGTCGCCGAGATCACCCGCGAACTCGGCACCGTCACCGGCGTCCTGCACGGCGCCGGCCGCAACGAGCCGCAGGCCCTCGCGACCCTCGACGAGGCGTCGTTCCGCCGCACCCTCGCCACCAAGATCGACGGCGTGGAGGCCGTCCTCGCCGCCGTCGACCCGGCCGCGCTGCGCCTGTTCGTCACCTTCGGCAGCATCATCGGCCGGGCCGGCCTGCGCGGCGAGGCCGACTACGCCACCGCCAACGACTGGCTCACCGAACTGACCGTCCGCTTCCAGCAGGACTACCCGGACTGCCGCTGCCTGGCCCTGGAGTGGTCGGTCTGGTCGGGCGCGGGCATGGGCGAGCGGCTCGGCGTGCTGGAGGCGCTGGTCCGCGAGGGCATCGAACCGATCCCCGCCGACGACGGCGTCGCCCTGCTCGGCCGCCTGCTCGCCACCCCCGCCACCGCCCCCGCGCTGGTCGTGATGGGCCGGGCCGGCGGACTGCCCACCATCGCCCTGGAGCGGCGCGAACTGCCGCTGCTGCGCTTCCTGGAGCGCCCGCAGGTGCACTACCCCGGCATCGAGCTGGTGGTGGACGCCGAACTCACCGGCGGCGGCGACCGCTACCTGCCCGACCACCTCCTCGACGGCGACCTGCTCTTCCCCGCGGTCCTCGGCATGGAGGCCATGACGCAGGCCGCGACCGCCCTGACCGGCCGTCAGGACACGCCGGTGCTGGAGGGCATGGAGTTCCTGCGGCCCATCGTCGTCCCCGTCACCGGCGCCACCGCCCTGCGGGTCGCCGTCCTCGCCACCGGCCCCGACACCGTCCGGGCGGTGCTGCGCAGCGGCGAGACCGGCTTCCAGGCCGACCACTTCCGGGCCACCCTGCGCTTCGGCGCCGAGCGGTCCGCGGCCGACCCCGCCCCCGTCACCGACGAGGTGCCGACCGTCCCGCTGACGCCCGGCGAGCTGTACGGCCCGGTGCTGTTCCAGGGCGACCGCTTCCAGCGGCTGCTCGGCTACCGGGACCTGGCGGCCAAGCACTGCCTGGTCGAGATCGACGACACGCCGCGCACCGACTGGTTCGCCGGCTTCCACCCGGGCGAGCTGCTGCTCGCCGACCCGGGCACCCGTGACGCGATGATGCACACCATCCAGGCGTGCGTCCCCGAGGCGACCCTGCTGCCGGTCAGCGTGGAGCGGCTGCACCTGGCCGACGCCGCCGCCGCGCGCGACGGCCGCCGGCTGTTCCTGGACGCCCGCGAGCGCTCCCGGGACGGCGACAGCTACCTGTGGGACCTGGAGATCCGCGACGAGGCAGGCCTGCCGGTCGAACAGTGGGAGGGCCTGCTGCTGCGGGCGGTGCGCAAGCAGGACGGCTCCGGCCCCTGGCTGCCCGCGCTGCTCGGCCCGTTCCTGGAGCGGCGCGTGGAGGCGGCGCTCGGCCACCCGGTGCGGTGCGTGGTGCTGCCCGGCGGCGAGGGCTCCGGGGAGTCGGTCGCCGACCGGCGCCGGCGCACCGCCGAGGCCGCGAGCTGGGCGCTCGGCCGGACCACCGAGGTGCACCACCGCCCCGACGGCCGGCCCGAACTCGCCGACGGCCGGCGGATCTCCTCCTCGCACGCGGCGGGCGTCACCTTCACGGTGGTCGCCGACGAGACCGTCGCCTGCGACGTCGAGGCCGCCGTCGAACGGACCGTCGAGGAGTGGGACGGCCTGCTCGGCCCGGACGGCTCGGCGCTGGCCGCCCTGCTGTCCGCCGAACGCGGCGAGCCGTACGGCACCGCCGCCACCCGGGTGTGGGGCGCGGTGGAGACGCTGCGCAAGGCGGGCCACGCGGTGGCGGGCCTCAGCCTCGGGGACGCCTCCGGGCTCCCGGCGGGCTGGGCGGCGCTGAACGGCGGCACGCACCGGATCGTGAGCTTCGTGACGGCCCTGGACGGCGTCGCCGACCCGGTGGCCTTCACCGTCCTGACGGGAGGAGCCCGATGACCGTGTCCGACTACTTCGAGTACCGCCACCTGGTGGGCTTCGAGGAGACCAACCTGGTCGGCAACGTCTACTACGTCAACTACCTGCGCTGGCAGGGCCGTTGCCGGGAGATGTTCCTGCTGGAGAAGGCCCCCGAGGTGCTCGCCGACGTCCGCGCCGACCTCAAGCTGTTCACCCTCAAGGTGGACTGCGAGTTCTTCGCCGAGATCACCGCGTTCGACGAGCTGTCGATCCGGATGCGGCTCGCCGACCTCACCCAGACCCAGGTCGCCTTCACCTTCGACTACGTGCGGCTGGCCGCGGACGGCGCGGAGTACCTGGTCGCGCGCGGCCAGCAGCGGGTGGCGTGCATGCGCGGCCCCAACACCGACACCAGACCGACCAGGGTGCCCGAGCCGCTGCGGCTCGCCCTGGAGCCCTACGCCGTCACCGCGACGGCGCCCTCCCTGACCGGCACCACCACCGTGGGGTGATCGCCATGTCCTCGTTCCCGTCCGCCTCCGCGCCGCTGCCCGGCGCGCTCGACCTGCCTCCGCTGCCCGCACACGCACCCGAGGCCGACCTGGGCGACCCCCGGGCGCTGCGCGGGGTGCTGGGGCGCTTCGCCACCGGGGTGACCGTCCTCACCGCCGGGCGCGACGTCCCGTGCGGGATGACGGCCAACTCGTTCACGTCCGTCTCGCTGGAGCCCGCGCAGGTGCTGGTGTGCGTGGTGAAGTCGGCGGCGATCCACGCGACCGTGCTGGCCGAGGGATCGTTCGCGGTGTCGGTGCTCGCCCGCGACCAGGAGTGGGTGGCGCGGCACTTCGCCGACAGCCGGCGCCCGCGCGGGCTGCGGGAGTTCGAGGGCATCGGCCACCGGCGCGGCCACTACACCGGAGCGCCCGTCCTGGACGACGTCCAGGCGTGGCTGGAGTGCCGGCTCGGCGACGTCCACGAGGGAGGTGATCACACCATCTTCGTCGGCACGGTCCTGGGGGCAGGCCGATCGGCCGGCGGGGATCCGTTGCTGTACCACGGAGGCGGATTCGCCAGGCTCGCCGGCTGACGGCGCGCCTGGCACACGACAGCGACGCCCGGCCGGGAACCTCCCGGCCGGGCGTCCGGCTGTTCCCCGGCACGGAACCGACGGCACGAAGAGGCCCGGACCGCTCACGGTCCGGGCCTCTTCGTGCTGTTGACTCAGTCGCGCGCCCGGACGGTCATCGGCAGGCCGCCCCTGATCCGCAGGGTCAGCATCGGCTCGGCCCGCACCCGGTGCCCGGCCGGCACCGACAGCCGCAGCCGGCGCAGCAGGACGGCGAGCACCACGGTGGCCTCCAGCATGCCGAGGCCGCTGCCGACGCAGACCCGGGGGCCCGCGCCGAACGGGATGTAGGCGTAGCGGTGGCGGCCCGCCGCACGGCCCTTGGCGAAGCGCTCCGGGTCGAAGCGGTCCGGGTGCTCCCAGAACTCGGGGTGCCGGTGCAGGGTGTACGGGCAGAGCACGACGTCGGCGCCGGCCGGCACCCGGTAGCCGCCGATCTCGTCCGCGGCGAGCGCCTTGCGGGGCAGCAGCCACACGGCCGGGTACAGGCGCATCACCTCCTGCAGGACCATCGAGGTGTAGCTGAGCCGGTGCATGTCCTCGAAGGTCGGCAGCCGGTCGCCGAGCACCTCGTCCACCTCGGCGCGGACCCGGTCGCCGACCTCCGGGTGCCGGTCGAGCAGGTACAGCGTCCAGCCGAGGGTGCTGGCGGTGGTGTCGTGGCCGGCCAGCAGCAGGGTGACCAGTTCGTCGCGCATCCTGGCCCGCCGCGCCACCGGGTCGCGCTCGCCGGCGGTGGCGTCGACGAGCCGGGACAGCACGTCGTCGCGGGTGCCGTCGGAGGCGGGCCGGCGCTCGCGTTCCTCGGCGAGGTCGGCGACGATCCGGTCGAGCTCGGCGCGGGCCCTGCGGAAGCGCAACTGGAGCGGCAGCGGCACCCACGAGGGCACCGAACTCAGGCTCATCATCTCGAAGATGGCCTGGTCCTGGACGATCTCGAAGGCGTCGCCGATCGACTCGTAGGCGCCGAGGTCGGCGTCCAGCAGGGAGCGGCCGAGGACGCCCAGGGTGAGCGAGGTCATCTCCTGCCGCATGTCGACCGGCCCGGTGCCCGCGATGCGGCGCAGCCGCTCGGCGAGCAGCGCCGCCTCCTCGGCGATCACCTCGGCCTGCCGGGAGATCCGGCGGGCCTGGAAGACCGGCTGGATCACCTTGCGCTGGGCGCGCCACAGTTCGCCCTCGCTGGTCAGCAGGCCGTCACCGAGGGCACGCCGGGCGTGCACCAGGCCGATGCCCTTGTGGTAGTTGGCGCTGTTGTCGGTGAGCACCCGGCGGACGTGGTCGGGGTGGTTGAAGAAGTACAGGGTCTTCGGGCCGAGCGGCAGTCGCACCGCGTCGCCGTACTCGGCGGCGGCCTCCGTCATCACGGACAGCCGGTCGGAGGCCATCCTGGCCAGCAGCACCGGGGTGGCGGCGCGGGACGGCCCGGGGGGACGTCGGTGCGCGGCGGCGCGCCGCCGGGCGGCGGCGGCCGGGGCGGGTTCGGCGGCCGTCACGTGCGGGCCCCGGGGGCGCCGCTGACGATCCGGTCGGAGATCGCCTGCCGCCACACCTCGTACGCGGGCACCGCGCCGTCCACGACGGACCGCGGCCGGGCCTGCGTGCAGACGGTGGCGGCCTGCTGCGGGGTGAGGCCGCAGAGCACCGCGGCAGCCGCCTCGGCGTGCTCGGTGAGCAGCCCGGACTCCACCCGGGCGGTGGCGGCGAACGCCGCGCCCTGGGCGAGCTGCGGCCGGTGCTCGCCGGCCCGCTCCAACAGCAGCCGCAGCTCGGCCTCGGTGGCGCCGGCGGCGTAGCAGGCGGCCAGTCCGACGCCGGCCCACAGGTCGGCGTGCCGGTCGGGCTGGTAGCCGTCGAGCAGGTCGGCGACGACGGCCGGGTCGGTACCGCCGATGAACCACAGGGCACGGCCGATGCCCTGGTCGATGGCGTGCCCGGCGTAGCGCCGGGTCTCGTCGCCGGGCCACGGGAACGCGGTCTCCCGGTAGTGCTCGTGCACGTACCGCGCGGTGCGGAAGTACGCCTGGTGGAAGCCGTAGCCGTCCAGGGCGAGCCAGCGCAGCAGCGGGTCGGCGGGGGCGATCGCCGCCCAGCGGAAGCGGGGGAGCCGGGCCATCGCCCAGCCGACGCCGACGTGCACCATGTAGTCGTGCGGCGCGCCGTGGCCCGCCAGGAACTCGGCGACCCGGCCGCTGCCGGGCAGCGGCAGGCCGTCCAGCATGGCCAGGCCCATCGCCGCGCCCTCGTACGCGAAGCCCCGGTAGCGCACCGGTATCCGCTCCAGCAGCCGGTGCGCCTCGTTCTGGTCCGCCGACTCGACGGCGATCGCGTAGCCGTCGAGGAACGTCCCGCCGACGGTCTCCAGGTTGGTCCGAGCCGCGTCGTCCTTCAGGTGAAAACCCCGGGTGGACAACTTCGTCTCGTTGTGACTCGGTGTCAACAGGCGTCGCCTAACCGCCCGCCATCCTCCGCTCATCAGTGCCTCCAGCCCGCCGCGTGCCCGGATGGCCGCAGCTGTCTCCGAGTTACATGCTTCGGGGCCGGGCGACGTGGGACTACTTCCACCGTGCCGATGCCGGGCAACACGGAAGTAGTCGTCCGGCCGGGTCGATCCACGACACTCTGTGACGCCCCGCGCGCTCCGGTCCTGACGCCCTCGCAGGGCCGGCCACCCGTGAGTTGAGGAGACCCCGCGTGACCGACACCACCACGGGCCGGACGGTGAAAGCGCCGCCACGTGCCACCTCGCTATTCGTCAACGGACTGTTCCCACGTCGCCCCGCCCTGGTCGTCCTGCTGGGACTGCTGGGCGGACTGCTGCTCGCCTGGGCCTGGTCCTCGAAACTGGCCGACGACGAGATCGGCTTCACCACCGCCAACCAACTGCTCGGCCACGACGCCAGGAACACGCCGCTGACCGGCGTCGCCGCCGGCGTGCTGTTCGCGTTCGTCTCCGGCCTCGCCGGCTCGTTCACCGCCTGCAACGTGGCGGTGTTCGGCGCGGTCGGCCCGCTGGTCGGCCAGATGAGCCTGACCCGCCGTCAGCGGCTGGCGCACGCGCTGCGCCCGCTGGGCTGGCTGACGGTCGGCATGCTGCCGGTCTCCGCCGGCTACGGGGTGCTGGTCGGCCTGGCCGGCACCCACCTGCCGCAGTTCTCCACCAGGTCCGTGCCCGGGACGCTGTCGCCGCGGATGCTCCAGGCGATGATCGTCTTCGGGGTGATCGGCCTGGTGATGCTGGTGATCGGCCTGGCCGCCGTCGGCGTCCTGCCCGACCCGCTGGCGCGGGTGGCCAGTCGCTTCCCGAACGCCCCGCTGGTGCTGATCGGCGCACTGGTCGGCGGCTTCCTGATCGGCCGCCCCTACCCGCTGTTCCGCAACCTGTTCCGGCACGCGGCGACCGAGCACAACCCGCTGTACGGGGCGGTGGCGTTCTCACTCCAGTCGATCGGCAACATCCTGGTGATGGCGCTGCTGTTCCTGCTGCTGTCCTTCGGACTGGGCCGGCCCGTGCAGCGCTGGCTGGCCACCAAGCCCGGCCGGGCGGCGGCGCTGACCGCGACGGCGTTCCTGGTCGCGGGCGCGTTCACCGTCATCTACTGGGACGTCCGGCTGCTCGGCAACCTCGGCTACCTGTGGTGGCCGAAGGCGCCCTGGAACGTGTAGCCGCTCATGACGGCGGGCCCGGGCCTCTCCACGAGGCCCGGGCCCGCCGTGCGTCCGGGCCGTGCGTCCGGGCCGTGCGTCCGGGCCCGTGCGTTCAGGTCCGTGCTTTCGGTCCGTGCGTTCAGACCGTGCGCTGCGCCGCCACGGCGAGCGACTCCCGGGCGCGGGCCGGGTCGTCGCCCGCGCCGAGGACCATGCCGCAGACCTGCGCCTCGAAGCAGACGTCCGCGTTGAGCGGCTCCACCAGGTAGCCGCCGAGGTCGAGGGTGACCAGGCCGTGCAGCGCGATCCAGAGCTGATGGGCCACCAACTCCGGTTCGGAGGGCAGGAACCGCTCGGCGGCCACGCACCGCTTGACCGCGCCGACCAGGGCGTCCAGCGTGTAGCGGCCGTGCTGCCGGTCGGCGTCGGTGAGCGAGAAGCCGCTGAGGCCGGAGCCGCCGAACATCACGTTGTAGAGGTGCCGGTGCTCGCGGGCGTTGGCCCGGTACGCCCAGCCGAGGGCGGCCACGTCGGCGACCGGGTCGTCGGTCTGCTCGACCGCCTCCAGCCGCCGGTTGAGCAGCGTGAAGCCCTCCCGGACCACCGCCCGCACCAGGTCGTCCATCCCGCCGAAGTGGGTGTACACCGCCATGGTCGAGGTGCCCACGGTGGCCGCCAGCTTGCGGGTGGACAGCGCGGCCGGTCCTTCCTCGCTGAGCAGCTTCGCCGCGGCCTCGATCAGCTGCGCACTGAGATTGGGGTCGACCTTTCGTGGACTCACCCTTGACAGTATGTCAGCCGCCTGTGAACCTAATCAATGACGGCGTTATATAACGGTGCTATCGACGGAGGGGGCAGCTATGCCCGGCACCACCGGCCACACCCACACGAGCCACCGCCACAGCACGACCCACCTGCTCGAAGCCGGCTACCGGCCGGTCTCCACCGAGACCGCCCACACCGACCTGACGGTCCGCGGCACCCTGCCGCCGCAGCTCGACGGCACGTTCCTGCGGATCGGCCCCAACACCCGCGGCGAGCACGACCCCGCCGTGCAGCACGCCTTCGCCGGCACCGGCATGGTGCACGCCCTGCGCCTCGGCGGCGGCCGCGCCCACTGGTACCGCAACCGCTGGCTGCGCGACGGCGCGCTCGCCCGCGAACTCGGCGAACTGCCCACCCCCGGACCGCTGCACGGCCTCGACGGCCCGGTCAACGCCAACCTGGTCCGGCACGCCGGCCGCACCCTGGCCGTCACCGACGGCGGCGCGCTGCCGCTCGTCCTCGACGCCGACCTGCGCACCCGCGCCCGCACCGACTTCGACGGCACGCTGCCCGGCGGATTCTGCGCCCACCCGCTGACCGACCCGGTGACCGGCGAACTGCACGGCGTCGCGGTCGACCCGGCCGGCGATCGGGCGCTGGTGCTCACCGTCGACGTCGAGGGCCGGGTCCGCGACGCGCTGCCCGTGCCGGTCAAGGGCCGCCCGTGGATGCACGCCTTCGCCCTCACCGAGCGCCACACGGTCCTGTTCGACCTGCCGGTCGCCCACGACCCCGCCGAGGCCCGGGCCGGCTCGCCCGTCCCGTACACCTGGCAGCCCGACCGCGACGCCCGGATCGGCATCGTCCCCCGCGACCGGCCCGGCGCCGCCGCACTCTGGCTGGACGTGCCGCCCTGCTTCGTCTTCCACCCCGTCAACGCCTTCGAGGACGCCGACGGCCGGATCACCGTCGACGTGATCCGCCACGAGCGGGCCTTCGACCGCGACCGGCTGCACCCCAGCGAGTCCGCCCCCACGCTGTGGCGGTGGACCCTCGACCCCCGCGAGGGCGCCGTCGTCGAACGTCAACTCGACAGCCGTGTCCAGGAGTTCCCGCGGATCGACGAACGGCGCACCGGGCTCCCGTACCGCTACGCGTTCACCGTCGAACTCGTCCCCGGCCAGGGCGCCGCGCTCGGCGGCCCCGCACTGCTGCGGCACGACCTCGCCACCGGCCGCACCGACCGGCACGCCTTCGGCGACGGCCGGCAGGGCGGCGAGGCGGTCTTCGTACCGCGCGACGCGCTCGCCCCGGAGGGCGACGGCTGGCTGCTGACCCTGGTGTACGACACCGCCACCGACCGCAGCGAACTGCTGGTCCTGGACACCGCCGACTTCACCGGCCCGCCGGTCGCGACCGTCCCCCTCCCGGCACGGGTGCCGCACGGCTTCCACGCACAGTGGGTGCCGTCGGAGTGGTGAGCGGCGCGGCAGCGGTGACCGGTGCGGCGAGCGGCGCGGCGGTGGTGAGCGGTGCGGGCGGGCGCAGTGCCGTCATGGCGCCCGTCAGCAGGACGCGGTCGAAGAGCGCGGCCAGCGCAGCGTCAGGTAGGCCGGTGGGCGCTGCGCCCGTCCGCCACAGCGCCGCCGAGTGTCGGGCTGCCTCCGTGCGGATCACGGGGTCCCCGGCCGCCACCGACCGCAGCGAACTGCTGGTCCTGGACACCGTCGACTTCACCGGCCCGCCGCCCGCGACCGTCCCCCTTGTTGGCGCGGGTGCCGCACGGCTTCCACGCACAGTGGGTGCCGGCGGAGTGGTGAGCGGCGCGGCAGCGGTGACCGGCGCGGTGGCGGTGACCGATTCGGTGACCGGTGCGGCGGTGGTGAGCGGTGCGGGCGGGCGCAGTGCCGTCGCGGTGCCCGTCAGCAGGACGCGGCCGAAGAACGCGGCCAGCGCAGCGTCAGGTAGGCCGGTGGCCGCCGCGACCGTCCGCCACAGCGCCTCCGCGTGCCGGGCTGCCGCCGCGTGGATCACGGGGTCCCCGGCCGCCGCGGCCCGCAGCGAACTGCTGGTCCTGGACACCGTCGACTTCACCGGCCCGCCGGTCGTGACTGTCCCCCTTGTTGGCACGGGTGCCGCACGGGTTCCACGCGCAGTGGGTGCCGGCGGAGTGGTGAGCGGTGCGGCGGCAGTGAGCGGTACGGGCGGGCGCAGCGCCGGGTCGGGCAGGCCGGTGGCCGCCGCGACCGTCCGCCACAGCGCCTCCGCGTGCCGGGCTGCCGCCGCGTGGATCACGGGGTCCCCGGCCGCCACCGACCGCAGCGAACTGCTGGTCCTGGACACCGTCGACTTCACCGGCCCGCCGGTCGTGACTGTCCCCCTGCCGGCACGGGTGCCGCACGGGTTCCACGCGCAGTGGGTGCCGGCGAAGTGGTGAGCCGTGCGGCGGCGGTGAGCGGTGCGGGCGGGCGCAGTGCCGTCGTGGCGCCCGTCAGCAGGACGCGGCCGAAGAACGCGGCCAGCGCAGCGTCGGGCAGGCCGGTGGCCGCCGCGACCGTCCGCCACAGCGTCTCCGCGTGCCGGGCCGCTGCCGCGCGGATCACCGGGTCGCCGGCCGCCGCCGCGTGCAGCTGCCACTGGAAGGCGAACGGGCTGCCCGCGCCGACCATGCGCCGCCAGGCCCGCTCCCCGGCCCGCAGCGCGGCGACGCCGCGGGCGCTGCCGGTCGCGGTCGTGAACGCCCGTGCGGCGTCGTCGGTGGCCACCTCGGCGGCAGCCAGGAACATCGCGCGCTTGGTGGCGAACAGCCGGAACAGGTAGGGCTGCGACACCCCGGCCAGGCCTGCGATCGCCGCCGTCGTGGCGGCGTGGAAGCCGTCGCGGGCGAACACCCGCACCGCCACCCGCACCACCGCGTCCCGCCGCTGATCCGCCGTCATCCGCATCGGCGTACCACCTCCCGCGCCGAGCGTCGCCCGACAGGCGCCGCCGCCGCTTCTTCGAGCGTGCCGAGCACCCGCCGCCCCGCGCCGTTCCGCTGCCCCGCGAGGCCTGCCCGCACCCGGCGCCGCTCCCGAAGCACCCAGCAAGGAGCCCGCACCCGAGTGGCCCGCGGCTGCCCGCAGGGCGATGGCTCGCCGCCCGGGTCGGGCGCGTCGGCCGGCTGCCGATGCGCAGTGGCTCGTTCACGAACGCTTCGTTCCGGCAGGGCCTGTCCGCAGGGTGGTGGCTTGCCGCCCGGGTCGGGCGCGTCCGCCGGCCGCCGACGCGCAGCGGCTCGTTCTCGAAGGCTCAGTTCCGGCAGGGCCTGCCCGCAGGGCGATGGCTCGCCGCCCGGGTCGGGCGCGTCGGCCGGCCGCTGATGCGCATTGGCTCGTTCTCGAACGCTTCGTTTCGGCAGGGGCCTGTCCGCAGGGCGATGGCTCGCCGCCCGGGTCGGGCGCGTCGGCCGGTCGCCGATGCGCAGTGGCTCGTTCTCGAGGGCTCAGTTCCGGCAGCGCCTGCCCGCAGGCCGATGCCCGGCGGCAGCTCGCGCCTCGCGCAGGACGAGCGCGCCGCGTTGACGGGCCGGCAGGTGCTGGAGGGCGGCGGCGAAGGCCAGCCGCAGGCCGCTGCGGTCGACCGCGGCGTCCGCCGGGTCCGCCGGTGCCGAGCCACGCGTCCGGGAACGGCTGCAGCCACGGCACGTCGTCGCCGAGGACCAGTGCCCGGAGCGGCTCCGACCCGGCCACCAGCCCGGACGGCAGCGGTCGCCGGGTCGCGCCCTGCAATGCCGTCAGACAGGCGTTGGTAGCGATCCGGTACAGCCAGGTGCGCAGCGAGGCCCGGGACTCGTCGTACTGCTCGCGCGCCCGCAGGCCCGCAGGCAGGTGTCCTGGACGAGGTCCTCGGCGTCGTGGACGGTGCCGAGCATCCGGTAGCAGTGGGCCGGCAGCTCCGGCAGCTCCGGCAGCTCCGGCAGCTCCGGCAGCTCCGGCCGGTACGGCCGGTACGGCCGGTACGGTACGAGGCGCCGCTCGAACTCGGCCTCCGCCGTCACCGCGCGCCCCTCCCGGCCTTCCCCGCCCTCGTGGGGTCGGACGGGACCCTACCGCGCCGCCGCGCCTCGGACCGGCCGTCGGAAATCCTTCTCCGCCGCCGCGATGAGTTCCGGGAACGCCGCCGGTAGGTATGCGCGACTCCGTCGGAACAGCCCGGCGGACCGGCTCCGAAGGAGACCCCGTGACTGTCACCCGTGCCGAGGACGGCCGCGATCGACGCCGTACTGGACGCGACCTACCGGGCCTGGGAGGCCAACGACGCCGACGCGTTCGTCGCCCACTACACCGAGGACGCGACCGCCGTCCTGCCCGGATCGCTGCGCGACGGCCGGGAGGCGATCCGCGCGGCGATGGCCCAGGGGTTCTCGGGGCCGCTCAAGGGCAGCTCGACCTGGAACCGCCGGCTCGGCATCCACTTCCTCGGCGACAGCGACAGCGACAGCGACAGCGACAGCGACAACGACTGCGCCGCGATCGTCGTCGGCGAGTCCGGAATCCTGTTCGCCGGGGGAGCGAAGTCCCCGAGGCCCGCAGGGTCAACGCCACCTGGGTCCTGGAGAAGAAGGACTGCTCGTGGCGCGTCGCCGGCTACCACAACAGCGCACAGCGGAGCCGAGCTCCGTGCACTGACTGTTCGTCAACTTTCTGTTCGTGAAAGAGTTATGGCCATGTTGTGAGGTTTCCGGTGCGGTGTTGGCCTGCTTCGGGGAGCCTAGCGTCGGCGCCCCCGGGCGGGCTTCTCCCTGAGTGCTTCGGGGTCTTCGCGCGGGCGGCCCGGGCGTTCCCCCACTCCCCGCTCCTCGACCGAGAGGTTTCAGGATGACCCGCACCGGAACCCGCCCCAGAGTCGTCGTGGTCGGCGCCGGCCTGGCCGGCACCGCCACCGCCATCCGCATGCTCCGCTTCGCCCGCCGCCCGGTCGAGATCGTCCTGCTGGAGCGGCGCGCCGACTACCGCTCCGCCGGGGTCGCCTACCACCGGGACGGCAACCCCTGGGACTACGTCTTCAACATCCAGGCCGGACGGATGTCGGTGTTCCGGGAGGACGTCCTCGACTTCGTCCACTGGGCCAACAGCGAGGCGGACCGCGCCGATTGGCCGCCGCAGTGGGCCGACCACGAGTTCACCGAGCCCGGCCCCGCGCCCCGGCGGATCTTCCAGGACTATCTGGAGCAGCGCCTCGCCGAGGCCGCCCGCGAGGCCGCCCCCGGCGTCCTGCTCACCGAGGCCGACGGCGAGGCGATCGACCTCGAACTCACCTCCGGCGGAGTCGATCTGACGATTCGTCAGCAAGGCGCGGAGCGCGTGCTCCCCGCCGCGCACGTGGTGCTCGCCACCGGCCTGGAGCCGAAGGAACTGCCGTTCGCCACCGACGTGCTGGAGCACCCCCGGTTCGTCCGCCACCCCTACTCGGCGGACGGCGTGGCCCGGCTGGAGGCGCTGCCGCCCGAGGCCGAGGTGGTGGTGGTCGGCTCGGTGCTCAGCGCCTACGACTCGGCGGGCCTGCTGCTGCGCCAGGGCCACACCGGCGCCATCAGCCTGGTCTCCCGCACCGGCACGATGTTCCGCTCCTACCCGGGCAGCCACGAGCACGGCGTGGTCGAACTCTCCTGTCCCAGCTCACTGCTGGAGCCGTTCCGGGGCCGCGAGGAGTTCCTCGACCGGGTCCGCGCCGAGTGGACGGCGGCCTGCGCGACCGTCACCCGCGAGTTCCCGGACATCGCGCCCGAGGTGGTCGCCGAACGGGTCGCCAAGGCTTGGGAGCCCCACCTGCCGGCCGCGATGGACCGGATTCCGTCAGCCGAACTGCGCTCCCTGCTGGACGAGTTCGGCACGCTGATCGCCGCCCTGCGGGTCGCCGCCGTGCAGTACACCATCGAGGTCATCGAGCAGTCCATGCGCTCCGGCGGCCCGGTCCGGCTGCTGGTCGGGGCCGTGCAGGCGGTCAACCCCGCCGGGTCCGGCCGGCTGGAGGTCACCGTCGCCACCGCCGACGAGAAGCTGGTCGTCCCGGCGGACCTGGTGGTCTCCAACTTCGGTCGGGAGACCGACTACCGGCGGGTCGACGGCCCGCTCTGGCGCAACCTGCTGCGCCGCGGCCTGGCCACCCCGCACGGCCGCACCGGCCGCGGCCTGGACGTCGACCACCGCGGCGTGCTGCTCGCCCCGAGCGGGCGGCCCAGCGGCCCGCTCAGCGCCGTCGGCCCGCTCCGCGAGGGCGACGAGATCGTCCGCAACGGCCGCACCGGCGCGTTCGCCTTCAACCTCGCAGCGATCAAGAACCACTCCATCGCGGTCGCCGCCCACGTCGTCGAGCAGCTCGAACTCACCGACCCGGCCGCAGAGTTGTGGCATGTTCGCGACTTGGCCGAATCCGGTGCCTCCGACGGCACGTTCGAGGAAGCCCCCGGCGCGGCCTTCGAGCACGCTGTGAGTCTGGAGGTGAGGAGGATGGCGACCGGGGCCCGCGACCTGCGGGAGCGGCTCGACGCCCGCCTGGACGCCCTGCTCGGCCCCCTCGCCACCCCGGACGACCCGGAACGCCGCCGCCTGCGCGCGGCGGTCAACCGGTCCGCCGTCCGGAGACTCACCGACGTCTCCATGACGCCGCGCCAACTGCGCCGTCACCTGGGGATCACGGACACCTACGAGGACATGGAGGACTGAGTGGACGGGCGACGGATCCAGGGCTACCTGCTCACCGGTGGCAGCCAGGCCACCTTGCGCGGCACCTGCAACCGCACCGGATACCCGCAGGAGGGCTCCATCCTGATCGCCCCCAACCTGGAGGCGGGACTGTACGACGCCATCGTCACCGCCGGCGCCGTGGTCTGCGGCGGCGGCGGGCAGACCGGCCACATGCAGTCCCTCTGCCGCGGCCGCGGCATCCCCGTCCTGAGAGTCGACGAGGCCGACCTCGCCGCCCTGGTCGGCGAGGTCACCCTCGACCTGGAGGACGGCTCGATCCTGGTCCACCCCGACCCGGCCGCGGGGCCCGACCCCGCGCCGGGCGTCGGCAGCCCCACCGCCGAACACCTCGGCGCGGCCTGCGCCGTCATCGCCGACTTCCAGGACATCCGCACCGTCAACTCCTGCGGGCCGAACGCGAAACGCGTCGAATCCTTCTTCATCCGCGAGGAGTTCCTCTGCCTCGCCGCCGGGCTCAGCCCGTTCGACGCCCTCGACGGCGGACCCGCCGAGGTCGCCCGCTACGGGCAGGCCGTCGCCGAACGCCTCGGCGCGTTCGTCGAGGAGCTGCTGCCCGACCAGCGCCTCGTCCTGCGGCTGCTCGACCTGCGTTCCGACCACGCCGCGAGCGTCACCGAACAGTCCGCCGTCGCCGTCGAACCCAACCCCGAACTCGGCCTGCACGGCGCCCGCTGGCTGCTCGGCTCGACCCCGTACCGGGACGCCCTGCACACCGTGCTCGACACGCTGCGCGCCCGGCTCGGCGACCGGGCGGCGCGCGTCCACCTCTCGGTGCCGTTCCTCAACGACGCCGACGAGTACGCCCAGCTGCGCGCCCACCTCGAACTTCCCGCCGACGTCCCGCTGTCCGCGTTCATCGAGACGCCCGCCGCCGTCCACGCCACCCCGCAGATCTGCGCCGCCGGGGCCAGCGAACTGTTCGTCGGCGTCAAGGACCTGGTCCAGTTCTACCTGGCCGCCGACCGCGGCAACCACCTCGTCGCCGACTCCTACCAGACCCGCCACCCCGCCGTCCTGGACGGCGTCCGCCGCGTCGTCGAGGCCGGGCAGGCCGCCGGCACCCCCGTCCGGGTCTTCTCCCTCGGCACCGACCTCACCCACTACCTCGACCGGCTGCCCACCCCCGACGGCTACATGATGTGCACCGCCGAACTCGTCGAGGTGCTCCGCCCGGAGGAGCCCGCCCCGTCCGGTCCGCCCTGCTGCGCCGGACATTGACGAATCGTCAGGGGAATATTCGGGCAACTTGAGCACGCTCGGAGAAGCCCTCCCCGGGGTGCGGCCACCACGCTGGGGCACGCGCGCGGCCACCCCCGCGCGCGCCACGAGAGCTCCCTGCCTCCCTCCCCGCGTAGGAGACCCACGCCCATGACCACACACACCGCCCCGTCCCGCCGCGCCCCGCAAGGGCTGCTCGCCCGACTCAACAACAGCTCGCACCGCGCCGCACTGAACACCTTCATGGTCGTGGTGCTCGCCCACTGGGCCGAACACATCGCCCAGGCCTACCAGATCTGGGGCCTCGGCCGACCGGTCCCGAAGGCCAGAGGCCTGCTCGGCCAGGAGTTCCCGTGGCTGGTGACCTCGGAGTGGATGCACTACGGCTACGCCCTGATCATGATCATCGGCCTGTTCCTGCTGCGCCCCGGCTTCGTCGGACGCGGCCGCACCTGGTGGACGGTGGCGCTGGGCATCCAGTTCTGGCACCACATCGAGCACCTGCTCCTGCTGCTCCAGGCCCAGACCGGGCACTTCCTGTTCGGGAAGGCCGTGCCCACCTCGGTGCTCCAACTGGTGTTCCCCCGCGTGGAGTTGCACCTGTTCTACAACACGATCGTGTTCATCCCGATGGTGATCGCGATGTACTACCACCTGCGCCCGAACCGGCAGGAGCTGTCCGAGATGACGTGCAGCTGCCAGCACGCCGTCCAGCGCCACGAGGCAGTGGCGGCCGCGTGACGACCGCCGGCTCGACGCGGCCGTTCCAGCGCGCCGTCGCCCTCGGCACCGGAGTGGCCGTCCTGCTCGTCGTCGGACTCCTCTGGGTCAGTGCCCGACAGCCCGTCCGGCTGTCGGGCATCACCCCGGCCGACGGCAGCTCCCTCACCCACGCCCCCGCCGAGGTCGCGCTGACCTTCTCCGGCGACGACTTCCGGCCCGGCTCGATCTTCCTCCAGGTCAACGCCCCCGACGGCCAACCCGTCACCGAAGGCCGGCCCCGGCTGGACGGCAACCGGGTGGCCACCTGGGTCCGGATCAACGCCCGCGGCACCTACCAGGTCACCTACCGGCTCGTCCTGGACGGCGGCCGTGAGGTGTCCGGCACCACCGCCTTCGGCGTGGGCGCCCCGACCGAGGCCCGCCCCGTCGCCGCCCCCGCCGACGACGGCGGGACGACCCACCAGCACGCGATCGACGGGGCCTGGAACCTCCTGCTGATCTGCGTCGACGCCGTCCTGCTCCCCGGCGCCGTCCTGCTGATGCTCCGCCGCCCCCGCCTCCGGCGCGCCCCGAGGTGACGGCGCCCGCGGCTCAGGCGGCGCGCGAGCGTTCCCGGGGGAGCGCCAGGTCCGCGCGGGCCGGCCACGGCCGAGGCGCGGGCGCGGCCAGCTGCGGATCGACGGTGAGCGCCGTCACGCCCAGCGGCGCGAACAGCGCCCGCACGGCGGGCTCGGCCAGCACCACCCACGGCTGATCGGGCCCGAGCACGGCGACCAGCCGCGGCACGGAGGAGAAGGCGACCGCGGTGCGGTCACCGAGAGGGGTACGGAAGACGCGGACCGTGAGGCCCACCGGGCCCGGCCGGACGGGCACCACCAGCCGTCCGGCCGGGACGCGTTCCGAAGGCTTCGAGAGCTCTGGGTACAGCTGCTGCTTCACGGCATCCTCCACACAACGGCCGGGACACGACGCGCCGCTCGCGGGCGCAGCAGTGACGCTATCCCCGCCCGCCGCCGCCCGCGGCACCTCCCTGATGCGTTCCTGATCGGGCGGGGTGCGATCCGTACGGCGCGTTGACGCGGCCCGGGGACCGGACGTCAACGTCCCGTCAGGGCAGACCCGATCGGTGTAGCCGCCGCGTCAAGAACCGGTGCGACCGGCCGACGGCGGGCGTGAACTGGAGGTACCGGCGGAACCCGTCCGAGGGTTCCCCCCGCCCCTTCCGAGGGATCACGCCATGACCGACCTGCAACTCGCCCCCGAAGCGCCCGCGGCCCCCGAAGCCCCCGCGGCCCCCGCACGCCCGGCCCGGATCGACGACGCGGCGCTCCGCCGCCTGCTGCGCGACTCCGTCCCCGACACCGGCACCGCCGCCGCCACCCGCCGGGAGCCCGAGCCGCCCCGCCGCCCCGCCGCCGGACACTGCCGCTTCACCCTGCACTACGAGGACTGACGGCACCCCGCAGCACCGCCCCTCCCCTCCGGACGCAGGAGAACCCCCGCGATGACCACCCTGTCCGACCGCCCGCAGCAGACCGCCGTCGCCCCGGCGCCCGTACCGCTCGGCAGCCCCTGGCCCGCGTCGGCCACGACCGGCCGCGACGGCGGCGAGCCGAGGCTCGGCGGCGTCGCCCTGCGGGAGGCCGCCGACCGCTTCGGGACCCCGCTGTACGTCCTCGACGAGGACGAGGTCCGCCGCCGCGCCCGCGCCTACCGCCGCGCCCTGCCGCACGCCGACGTGCTGTACGCCGCGAAGGCCTTCCTGTGCACGGCGATGGCCGACTGGATCGCCGAGGAGGGCCTCGGCCTGGACGTCTGCTCGGCCGGCGAACTGCGCCTGGCCGTCGCCGCGGGCTTCCCGCCCGAGCGGATCCTGCTGCACGGCAACGCCAAGTCCCCGGAGGAACTACGGCTGGCCCGCCGCCTGCGGGTCGGCCGGATCGTCGTCGACAACCTCGCCGAGATCCCCCGCCTGGCCGCCCTGACCGTCGCCGACACCCCGCAGCGCGTCCTGGTGCGCGTGCTGCCCGGTGTCGCGGCCGGGCACCACCGCGCCGTCCGGACGGGCGTCGACGGGCAGAAGTTCGGCTTCTCGATCGCCGCCGGCGAGGCCGCCGAGGCCGTCCGCCGCATCCTCGCCCAACCCGATCTCCGGCTGGCCGGCCTGCACTGCCACCTCGGCTCGCAGATCACCGACACCGGGCCCTACCTCGCCGCCCTCGACCGCCTGGTCGAGCTGCTCGCCCTCATCCGCGACCGGCACGGCGTCGAACTGCCCGAACTCGACCTCGGCGGCGGCCACGGCGTCCGCTACCTCCCCGGCGACCCGGAGCTCGACCCCGCCGCCTTCGCCGCCGCGATCACCGCCCACCTCGCCGCCCGCTGCGCCGAACTCGGCCTCGCCGAGCCGAAGTTGACGGTCGAACCGGGCCGGGCGATCGCCGCCCCGGCGGCCGTCGCCGTGTACCGGGTGCTGTCCGTGAAGCACACCGCCGACGGACGGTCCTTCGCCGCCGTCGACGGCGGCATGAGCGACAACCCCCGCCCCGCGCTCTACGGCTCCGCCTACACGGTCCGCGCGCTCGGCCGCCCCGACACCGCCCCGACCCGCCCGTTCGACGTGGTCGGCTGCCACTGCGAGGCCGGCGACGTCCTGGCCCGCGACGCCCCGCTCCCCGCCGACCTGCGCCCGGGCGACCTGCTGGCCGTCCCCGCCGCCGGCGCGTACCAGCTCTCGATGGCCTCCACCTACAACCACGTCGGCCGCCCGGCCGTCGCCGCCGTCCGCGACGGCCGCCTGCGCCTGCTGATCCGCCGGGAGACCGTCGACGACTTCCGCGCCCGCGAGGTCGGCCGCTGACCGGCCGGGGGGAAGACGTCAGCAGCCGTTGGTGATCTTCTTCTGCCCGACGTACAGGTAGCCGCTGGAGTTGATGCTGACGGTGATGACCGCCGTGCCCGAGGAGCTCGACGACCAGAGCGCCGACCCCGACTGGGTGTACAGCACGAAGTTGCCGTCCGTCTGGTAGGTGGCGTGGTGCGCGGCCGACCCGCTGGTGTTCGTCGCCCAGCACGCCCGGCGGCTGCCCCCGTCCCAGCGGTACTCGACGAGGTTGCCGTCCGACTGCAGCGTCAGCTCGAACCAGGTGCTGCCGCTGTTGTTGCTGACCACCGAGTCCCCGATGTTGAGGCTCTGGCCGCCCAGCAGACCCTGGGTGGTGTTCGCCGAGGCGGTGCCGGTCGCGCCGAGCACGGCCACCGCGGCCGCGGCGATCGCGACGGCGCCCTTGGCCGACTTCCGCATGGTTCCGTTCATCCGATGCCCCCTCCTGCGACCCGCCCGCCGCGCGGATCGGCGGCGGACGGGGACCAAGCTAACCGCCGGCACGTAACGGCGGGTGAACGCCGACCGTGATCCATCTCGCGTTTGGAACACCCGCGAAGGCGGACGGGCGTCGCCGGGCGGGCCGGACGGAAGCCAGGTGTTCAGTTTCGCGCCGCCGGAGAGGAGTTGAGCCGGGCGAGCTGTTCGAGCAGCGTGTCGGGTCGCCGAAACGTCAGACCGGCCAGCGCCACGTGCCGCCAGTGCACGGCCCCGCCGGCGTCGAGGACGAAGACGGAACGGCGCAGGCCGATTCCCGGGGCGGTGATGCCGTAGGCCTTGGCGACGGCCTCGCCCGCGTCGGTGAGCAGCGGCAGCCGCAGTCCGCGGCGGCGGGCGAAGCGTTCGTGGCTGTCGAGGTCCTGGCCGCTGATGCACCAGACGGTCGCGCCGATCCCGACGAACCGATCCAACTCGCTGTTGTACGAGCAGAGTTGGCGGGTGCAGACCGGCGTGTCGTCGCCGGGGTAGAAGGCCAGCACCAGCGGGCTGCCCTTGGCGTCGGAGAGGCGGTACTCGCGGCGGTGCGCGGTCTCGCCGTCGAAGTGCAGGCCGGGCAGGGCGAAGTCAGGGGCGGGCGTGCCCGGTTCGGGTGGTCTGGCCATTCTGGTGTCCTCCTTCGGGAACGACGGGAACGACGGAAACGGCGGGGGTGACGGAAACGGCGGGGGTGACGGGAACGACGGGGGCGACGGGGGCGAGCGGCGTGGCGGGCAGCGGGAGCGGCCCGGTGGAGACCGGCGGGTAGAACTGCCGCGACCAGCGCCGGAACGGGCCGATCGGGCCGTCCCCGGACGCCAGCCGCGGCCGGGCCAGGTACTGCTTGGTCGACCAGATCGGGAAGTCCGCGGCGGTGAACTCGCAGCTGAACCTGAACATCGGCCCGGCCAGCAGCCGGGTCACCGACCGGCTCACCGCCCGCGCCAGGCCCGGCGGCAGACTGGCCGGCTCGGTCACCAGGAAGCGGCTGGCCTGCCGGAACTGCATCCGGCCCGGCGCGGTCATGGCGGCCATCACCAGCGAGCACATCTTCAGACCGAGCGCGGGCGTGTGGATGTCGGTGTGCAGGCAGCTGAGGCCGTAGCCGTCGACCTCGATGTCGACCTGCCGCCGTCCGATCAGCGGGAACTGCTCCTGGACGCGCATCGAGACGTGGAAGGTGACGCCGTCGAAGGAGACGGGCGCCGCGAGTTCGCCCTGCGACCAGCCGTGCAGGGTCTGGAAGTGCCCGACGTCCACGGCGTTCTCCATGACGTCCTGCGCGTAGCCGGCCATCTCCCAGGCGGCGTGCCGGGCGGGCAGGTTCCCGAGGGTGTGCCAGGCGGGGATCTCCCAGTCCGGTTCGCGGCCGTCGTGGTGCCGCCAGACGAAGACGGCGTCGTTGACCTCGCGCACCGGCAGCTGCGTCAGCGCGGCCTTGGGCGGCGGGGTGCCGTAGCCGGTGCGCACGCAGCGGCCGTCGGGGCCGAAGGCGAAGCGGTGGAACGGGCAGACCAGGTCGTTGCCGTCGAGTTCGGCGAGGCCGAGGTGGGCGCCCAGGTGCGGGCAGTACGGGCGGATCGCGCGGATGCGGCCGTCGCGCTGCCGGTACAGCACCACGTCCTCCCCGGCGAGTTGACGGGTCAGCACGGTGCCGGGCCGGAGCTCCGCGCCGAACGCGAGCGCCGCCCAGCCGTCGGGGTAGGGCAGGGCGGGCGGCAGCGCGGTGTCCCCGGGGGTCGGGCCCCGAGTGATGACCTGTCCGAACTTCCGGGACGGTCGCACGGTTACTCCTGTCGGTTGCACACGTCGGTCGGTACGGCTCAGAGCTCGACGACGACCTTGCCCCGGTTGCGGGAGCGGTCGGTGCCGAACAGGCTGCGGTAGGCGGTGGGGACGGCGTCGAAGCCGCGGTGGACGGTCTGCCGGTAGAAGATCTCCCCGCTGCGGACCAGGCCGCCGACCTCCTCGCGGAGCGCCGCCCAGTTGGGCTCGGTGAACCACTCGGGCGCGAAGATGCCGCGGATGGTGGTGCGCGGGAACAGGATGTACGGCAGCAGCCGGGGCCCGGTGTGGTCGTTGCCGACCTGGGTGGCCCACTGCCAGCACACCGCGACCTCGCTGTGCACGTTCAGCAGGGCGAACGCCGCGTCGGTGACGGCCCCGCCGAGGTTGTCGAGGTACCGGTCGATGCCGTCGGGCGCGGCCTTGCCCAGCAGCTCGCCGACCAGCTCGGGGTCGTCGCCGTGCCGGTAGACCAGCGGCTCGATGCCCAGGTCGGCCAGGTAGTCGGCCTTCTGCTCGGAGCTGGTGGTGCCGAGGACGCGGGCCCCGGCCCGCACCGCGAGCTGCCCGAACAGCGAGCCGACCGCGCCGGTCGCGCCGCTGATCAGCACGGTGTGACCGGGGCGGACGGTCATGAACTTGGTCAGCGTGCCCCAGGCGGTCATGCCCGGGCTGCCGAGGATGCCCAGCGCGGTGCTCACCGGCAGTGCCTCGTCGTAGTGCGCGGGGTCGAGCCGCCGGTACTCCGGGAAGATCATCGGGAAGGTCCCGGTCTGCCACGGCCGGGCCTCCCCGGTGCCGATCAGGTGGGTGCACCACCCGCCGTAGCCCTGCACCAGGTCGCCGACCGCGAACCGGGCACGCGGTCCGGCCGCCAGCACCTCCATGACGGCGTCGCCGCCCATCAGGTCGCCGAGCGGGGTGTCGAGGGTGATGCCCTGGAGGTACGGGTCGAGCGAGAGGTAGCGGGTGCGGAACAGCATCTCCTCGTCCCCGAGGGCGACTTCGACCTCCTCGACCACCTTCCGGTACACCCGGTCGACGTCGGGCACTCCGTCGAGGTGTTCCTGGACGACCCACTTGGCGATCTGCACAGTGCTGCTCTCCTCAACGGCCTACGGGAACGACGAGATGGGTGGGCGGCGGCGCGTTGCGGTCGATCTCGGCCCGGAACTCCCGCGCGTCGTCGCGGCAGATGAACTGCATGACGTGGCGGCCGGCCGCGGCGGCCCGGATCAGGCCGCCGGTGGTCGCCCACACCCCGGACAGGTAGAAGTTCCGCAGGCCCGGCAGGGTCGGGCCGTTGCGCTTCATCTCCTCCTCCAGCGTCTCGCCGCTGGTGACGAACGGCTGCCAGCCGAGCACCGTGCCGTCGTAGTTGCCGGTGTAGCGGACCTGGGTGAGCGGGGTGGAGACGTCCTTGACCGCCACGGCCGACTTCAGGCCCGGGTAGCGCTGGTCGAGGAAGTCCACGATGGTGTCCCGAGCCTGGCGCTTGGCGGTCTGGTAGGCGCGGCCGCGCCCGGTGGGCAGGGTGTGCAGCTCCTCGCCGCGGCGCATCCGGCTCTGCTGCTCCGGGCCGTTGCTCAGGGCCCGCCAGGGGGCGATGTCGCAGAAGTAGCTGGCGTAGACCACCGTCGAGTCGGCGGGCGACAGTTCGGGGTAGTGCCGGCTGCGGAACTGCACGTTGATGCTGGGGTGGCGGATGCCGGTCAGCGCGGCGGCCCGTTCCTCGTCCAGCAGGTAGGTGGTGCAGGGCTCGCCCGCGAGGAAGGGGCGGCGCAGGCCGAGGAAGACGGTGACGTAGCCGGGGAAGACCATGCCGGGCTGCTTGATGGTGCTGGTGTACAACTCCCGGTAGGTGTCGCCGAGATAGCGCCCCTTGAGGAAGTCCATCAAGGTGGTGCGCCCGTCGGCGGCCGAGACCACGATGTCGGCGCGCAGCTCGCGCCCGTCGCTGAGCCGCACGCCGACCGCCCGGTCCTCCTCGACGATCACCTCCGTCACCTTGGCGTTGTAGTGCACCTCGCCGCCGAGCCGCCGGTAGCGCTGCTCGATCGAGTGGGCCAGGCCCAGCGAGCCGCCCTCGGGGACACCCGCGGAAAGGTCGGCGTGGCAGGCGAGTTGGAAGTAGAACGGCAGCACCGGGAAGGCCGGGTGGCGCTCGTACAGGATGTAGTTGAACGCCTCCTTCAGCAGCGGGTGGCGGAACTTCGCCGAGTAGTCCGTCATCAGGGTGCCGATGGAGCGCCGGATCACGTTGAAGTACGGCAGGAAGCCGGCCAGCATCCGCCACCGCTCCACCGTGCCCATCAGCCCGACCGGCTTGAGGAAGGGGTAACTCGCCAGGCACGCACGGAACTTGCGCAGGCCGGCGCAGAACTGGCGGATCGTCCTGGCGTCCTCGGGGGAGATGCCGAGCAGGTGCGCCTCCAGCCGGTCCGGGTCGGAGTAGAAGTACACCTCGCCGTGGGCGGTGCGGACGATGTTGAAGACGTCGAAGTGGCGCATCTGCTTGCCCTGCAGCGCGCCGAGTTCGAGCCAGATCTGGTGCATCTCGTTGCCCGGCCCGCAGCCGAGCAGCCAGCTGATGCAGCAGTCGAAGGTGAAGTCGCCGCGGTCCCAGCCGGTGCAGCAGCCGCCCGGGATCTCGTGCATCTCGACGATCGTGCTGCGGTAGCCGTTCATCTGCGCGTAGCAGCCGGTGGACAGTCCGCCCAGGCCCGCGCCGATGACGATCATGGTCTCTCTGCGTTCCGTCATGCCGACGTGCTCCAGCGGGCGAGTTGGGGCAGGTGTCCGAGCTTGCCGGGGTGCCACGGGTCCTGGTCCTCGCTCTCCCAGGCCCGGAACTCCAGGCCCAGTTCCTCGCACAGGTACTGGACGGCGAACCGTCCGCTGGAGGCCGCGCGGATCAGGCCGCCGAGGCTGGCCCAGTGGCCGGCCATCGAGAAGCCGCTCAGCCCGGGCAGCCGCATCCGGTCCCGGTTGATCAGCTTGGTGACCAGGTCGTCGGCGCCGGAGAACGCCTTCCAGGCCAGGATGCTGCCGTAGCTGTTGCCGGTGTAGCGCTCCATGGTGGCCGGGGTGGCGACCTCGATCAGGTCGATCCGCGCGCCGAGGCCCGGGTGGCGCCGCTCCAGGAAGGCCCGGACGACGTCCGCGGCGCGCTGCTTGTGCGCCCGGTACTCCTTGCGGTCCCGGCCGCGCAGCGCCTTCCAGTAGTCGTAGTCGCTGAAGTACGTGCAGTGGATCACCGACTTGCCGGGCGGGGCGAAGCCGTCCGAGTAGCGCGAGCGCTGCTGCACCACCAGGCTGCCCTGGAGCACGCCGGGCAGCTCGGCGGCCTGCTCGTCGGGCAGCAGGTACGTGGTGCAGTGCGGGTCGTCGGCGTCGAGTTCGCCGTCGATGCCGAGGAAGACCGAGACCACCGCGGGGAACAGCGTGCCCGGCTGGTGCAGCACCTCCTGGTAGAGCCGGTCGATCCGCGGGCCGGTGTAACGCCCTTCCAGCAGGCGGTAGATGGTGGTCCGGCCGTCGGCGGCGGAGACCACGTGGTCGGCGTAGTGCCGCTCGCCGTTCTTGAGCTCCACGCCGATCGCGCGGCCGTCCTCGACCAGCACCCGCTCGACCCGGGCGCGGTAGTCGATCCGGCCGCCCAGCGAGGTGTAGCGGTGCTCGACCGAGCGCGCCAGGCCGAGCGAACCCCCTTGCGGGAAACCGGCGTTGAGGTTGCGGGCGGCGGCCATGCTGTACAGGTAGGGCAGCAGCGGGAAGCCGTCCGGGTCCTGGAAGAGGATGTTGCGGAACGCCTGGCGCAGCAGCGGGTCCTGGAAGCGGTCGGCGAAGGTGTTGAGCGGGGTCGCGGCCGTCCGCCACAGCAGCCGGAACGAGGGCAGCAGCGCCCGCGCCGTGGCGAGCTTCTCCCGGGGCGTCTTGAGCGCGGACGGCTTGAGGAACGGGTGCAGGTCGAGCGTGGCGAAGCGCCGCAGGTCCCGGCAGAACGCGCGGATCGGCGCGGCGTCGGCGGGCGAGAGCTCCAGCAGGTGGCGCTCCAGCCGGTCGGGGTCGTTGTAGAAGCTCACCTCCCGGCCGTGCTGGTCGACGACCCGGTTGAACAGCTCGAAGTTGGTGATGGTCTTGCCGTCCAGGGCGCCGAGTTCGCGCCAGATCCGGTTGGCGTCGTTGCCGGGGGCGGTGCCGATCAGCCAGTCGATGCAGTAGTCGAACAGGTAGCCCTGGCGGGACCAGGCGGTGCAGCAGCCGCCCGGCAGGACGTGCTTCTCGAAGATCCTGGTCCGCATCCCGCTCATCTGGCCGTAGCAGCCGGTGGCGAGCCCGCCGAGCCCGGCCCCGATGACGATGACCCGGGGTCCGTCCTCACTCTGCGGCACCGGTCGCACCTCCCGTCAGGATGCCGCGGGTCAGCTCGGCGTTGCGGGCGGCGAAGTCCCGGTCGAGCATCTCGGCGTGACTGCCGAAGCCGCGGAACACCGTCGTCCGGGTGGTCGAACTGCCGTGCCAGGTGCCCTGGTTGCCGACCGCGTAGAACGGCGCCTTCTCCTGGTCGGAGATCACCGAGATCAGGCTGCGGACGGAGCCGAGGTTCGGGGTGCGGCTGCAGAAGTGCAGGTACTCCCGGGCCTGGCTGAGGGTCTCCTCGGCGACCAGGTCGGACCCGGTGTGCCGCAGCAGGTGCTCGCGCAGCTCCCGCTCGAAGGCGTCGAGGTGCTCGGGCCGGAGGTCGAACGCCTCGGTGATCCGGTAGGAGTCCACGATCAGCACGTGCGGCACCTGGTGCGAGCGGCGCTCCAGCTCCTTGGCCACCTCGAAGGCGAGGTTGCCGCCGAGCGAGTATCCGAGCAGGGTGTACGGGCCCTGCTCCGGGAACGACTCGATCAGGTCGGCGTAGCGCGCCACCTTGTCGTCCCCGGTCAGGTAGTTGAACGCGACGAACCGGTACTCCGGCAGGTGCGCCGCGATCTGCCGGTACACCAGGCCGTGACCGCCGGCCGGCGGGAAGCAGAACACCGTCCCGCCCGCGCCGTCCTCGGCGTTGAAGCTCAGGTACGGCTGGGCGCCGGCGATCCGGCCGGTGATGACGTGTTCCAGCGTCCGGGCCATGCCGCGCAGCGTGGTGGACTCGAACAGCAGGCTGACCGGGATGGAGACGTTGAATTCGGCCCGCAGGTGGTGGATCAGCTCGATCAGCTTGATCGAGCTGCCGCCCGCCTCGAAGAAGTCGTGCTGCAGGCCGACCGCCTCCACCCCGAGCAGGGACTTCCAGTGCTCGGCCATCCGCAGCTCGAACAGCGTCGTCGGCGGTTCGGGTTCGCCGTCGCCCGGGTCGAACCGGGGCGAGGGCAGCGCGGCGGTGTCCACCTTGCCGTTCGGGGTCAGCGGCAGCGCGGGCAGCTCGGTGAGGTGCGAGGGCGTCATGTACGCGGGCAGCCGGTCGGCGAGGTGCCGGCGCAGCGCGCGCGGGTCGAGCTCGGCGCCCCGCTCGGGGACGTAGTAGGCGCACAGCACGCCGCCGCCGTCGTCGACCTGGCGGACCGTCACCGCGCACTGGGCGACGCCGGGCAGCGCGGCGAGCTGGGTCTCGATCTCGCCGGGCTCGATGCGGTGGCCGCGCACCTTGACCTGGTTGTCGGCCCGCCCGAGCAGCCGCACCGTGCCGTCGGCCGCCCAGTGGGCCAGGTCGCCGGTGCGGTACAGGCGGACCTCCCGGCCGTCGAGGGTGCGGTGGGTGAAGCGCTCGGCGGTCTGCTCCGGGTCGCCGACGTAGCAGTCGGCCACCCCGGCACCGCCGACCCACAGCTCGCCGGCCACGCCGGGCGGCACGGGCTCGCCGTGCGCGTCCAGCACGTACAGCGCGCTGTTCGGGAACGGCCGCCCGATCGGCACCATCCGGCCGGGCTCCATGCCCTCGGCCGGGCCCTCGAACCAGGCGCTGTCGATGGTCGCCTCGGTCAGCCCGTAGGAGTTGACCAGCCGGGTGCCGGGGCCGCACAGCGCGTGCAGGCGGCGGTGCTCCTCGACCTTCCAGGCGTCCGAGCCGACGATCAGCAGGCGCATGAACTCCAGCCGGTGGCCCTCGCGTTCGCAGTGCGCGAGCAGGCCGCGGGCGACCGCCGGGACGAACTCGGCGCAGTCGACGCGCTCCTGCACCATCGTCCGGTGGAGCCGGGCGGTGTCGAACAGCAGGTCGCGGTCGACCAGCACCAGGTTGCCGCCGGAGCACAGGGCGCGCACCACGTCGCCGGTGAAGACGTCGAAGGACTGGGCGGCCATCTGGAGGTGCACCCGGACCTCGCTGTCCAGGCGGTACTCGGAGCGCCAACCGGCGTACACCGAGGCCAGGTTGCGGTGGGTGACGCGGACGGCCTTGGGGCGGCCGGTGGAGCCGGAGGTGTGGATGACGTACGCGGCCGCGTCCAGGCCGACGGCGCTCTCGGGGTCCCGGCTGCCGGGGGAGCGGTCGAGTTCGTCGACGGTCAGCACCTGGGGGGCGAGCTCGGCCAGGTCGGGCCGGGGGCGGTCGGTGAGCAGCAGCGCCGCGTCGGCGTTGGACGTCAGGTAGGCGAGCCGGTCGACCGGGTGCTCCGGGTCCAGCGGCAGGTAGGCGCCGCCGGCGCGGAGCACCGCCAGCAGGGCGACGATCAGCTCGGGCGACTTGTCGAGGCAGAGCGCCACCACCGAGCCCGGCCGGACGCCGAGTTCGCGCAGCTGCCCGGCGGCCCGGCGGCTGCGGCGGTCGAGCTCGCCGTAGCTCAGCCGGCGGGCGGTGCCGTCGGCGGCGGGCAGGGTCACGGCGACGTCCTCGGGCCGCTCGGCGGCGACCCGGGCGATCAGCTCGTGCACCGGCGCTTCGGCGGGCTCGGTGCGGCCCGCGCCGCTCCACTGCTCCAGCAGCCGGCGCTGCTCCTCGGCGTCGAGCAGCGGCAGCCGGTCCGCGGGCTGCTCGCCGGGGGCGCGGGTGAGGGCGTCCAGCAGGTTGCGGTAGTGCCCGGCCATCCGCTTCATCGTCGCGGGCTCGAACAGGTCGGTGTTGTACTTGAAGACGCAGTGGTAGCAGTTGTCCGCACGGTCCTGGTAACTGGACAGCGTGATGTCGAACTGCCCCTCCTCCTCCGGGAGTTCGATGTAGTCCAGGTGGTAGCCGTACTTGTCGGTGGCGACCTTGTGGGTGAGCAGGATGAACATCGCCTGGAAGACCGCCGAGCGGCTCGGGTCGCGCTGCAGCCCGAGCTGCTCGACCAGCAGCACGAACGGGTACTCCTGGTTGTCCAGGCCGCCCAGCACGGTGTCGCGGACCCGCGCCAGCAGGCCGGCCACCGTCGGCCGGTCGGCCAGCCCGACGTGCAGCGGCAGTGGGTTGACGAAGTAGCCGTACACCGAGCCGAACTCCTCGCGGGTGCGGCCGGTGACGGGGCTGCCGACGATGATGTCGTCCTGCCCGGAGTAGCGGTGCAGCAGCAGGTAGTACGCGCTGAGCAGCACCATGAACGGCGTGACGTCGTGCTCGCGTGCCAACTCCTGTACCCGGGAGCTGAGTTCATCGTCCAGCCGGAAGAACTCGGACGCCCCGTTGTGGGTCTGCACGGACGGGCGGGGCTTGTCGGTGGGCAGGCCCAGCACCGGCGTCTCGGCCGGCAGGTGGGCGCGCCAGTACTCCAGCATCCGGCCCGCGTCCGGCCCGGCGAGCAGCCGGTTCTGCCAGTTGAGGAAGTCGAGGTAGCGGGAGGGCACCGGCGGAAGCTCCACCGGGCGGCCGTGCCGCCGGCCCTCGTACAGGGTGAACAGCTCGTCGATGAAGGTGAAGGTGGAGATCGCGTCGGAGACGATGTGGTGCACCGCCTTCATGATCACCCAGCGGTCCGGCCCGCGCTTGAACAGCCGCAGCCGCACCAGTGGGTCCCTCTCCAGGTCGTACGGCTTGCGGTACTCCTGGACGATCATGTCGTGGATCTCGTCCCACGGGCGGTCCTGGACGTCGAACCAGCCGGTGTCCGGGCGCGCGTCGGGCGAGATGGTCTGGACGGCCTGCCCGTCCTCCAGCACGAAGTTGGCCCGCAGGCAGGGGTGGCGCTCCAGCAGCACCCGGAAGGCGTCGAACATCAGCTCCGGGTCGAGTTCGGTGCGGATCTCGACGGCGCCGCCGATGTTGTACGCGAAGGCGTCCGGGTTGAGGTGCTTGAGGAACCACAGTGCCTTCTGGTTGTGCGTCAGCGGGTAGCGGTCCTCGTCGGTGTGCGCCTCCACCTCCGCCTCCGGCACCGGCCCGTCGGCCGCCGACTCCAGCAGGCCGGTGTGCACCCGCCCGATCAGCTCGTCCAGCGGATCGCCGCTCAGCAGCGTCACGACCGGCAGCGCGACGCCCAGTTCGGCGTGGACGCGGGCGCGCAGCTCCATCGCGAGCAGCGAGTCCAGGCCGAGGCTGTTCAGGCCCGCCGCCGGGTCGATCCGCTCCGGCTTGGCCCGCAGCACGTGCGCCACCAGCTCGGTGAAACGCTCGGCCACCAGCGGCCGGCGCGCCTCCGGGGCGGCGGCCCGGAACGCGGCCGCGAAACCGCCCGTCGGCGCGCTCTGCGGCGTCTCGGCGGCCGCCGCCAGCTCGGCCACCAGCGCCGGCGGCGAGGCGTACCACGCCTGGAACACCGGCCAGTCGACGACGGTGGCGACCAGCAGCTGCGCCCGGTCCTGGCCGATCACCCGCTCCAGCACGGCCATGCCCGCCGCCGGCGGCAGCGAACTCATGCCGCGTGCCTCGCGGTAGTGCCCCACCAGCCCGAGCTCCTCGATCATGCCGGTCGCCCAGGGCCCCCAGTCGATGCTGAGCGCGGGCAGCCCGAGCGCCCGGCGGTGGTGCGCCAGCGCGTCCAGGAAGGCGTTGCCCGCCGCGTAGTTGGTCTGCCCGGCGGTGGTCAGCAGCGAGGCGATGGACGCGAACAGCACGAAGTGGTCGAGCGGCTCCTCGCGCAGCTGCCGGTGCAGGATGTGCGCGCCGAGCACCTTCGGCTCCCACGCCGCGTCGAACACCTCCCGCTCCAGCTCCGGCACCAGCGCGTCCCTGACCTGCCCGGCGAGGTGGAACACCCCTCGCACGGGCGGGAGTTGGCGACGCCGGTGGTCGGCCAGCCAGCTGCCGAGGGCGGCCTCGTCGGTGATGTCCAGCGGCACCGGGACGGGGTGTGCGCCCAGCGCCTCCAGTTCGCGCAGGAACGCCACCCGGCGGCCCGCCGGGGAGCCGGGGTCGACCTCGGCCCACTGCTCACGGGCGGGCAGCGCGGTGCGCCCGACCAGGATCAGCCGGCGCGCGCCCCGCTTGACCAGCGTGCGGCACAGCAGCCGGCCGAGGGCGCCGAACGCGCCCGTCACCAGGTAGCTGCCGTCGGCGCGCAGCCGCAGCGGCAGCGGCCTGGTCAGGTCGGCGGGCCGGCGCAGCACACAGGTGCGGCGCAGCGCGCCGCGGAGCGCGACCTCCTCCACGTCGGCGACCGCCAGCTCCCGCAGCAGCGCGGCGGCCTCCTCACGGTGCTCGGGCACCGGCCCCAGGTCGATCAACTTGCCGCGCTGGGCGACGAGTTCCTGCTGCCACAGGACCCGTCCGATGCCCCAGGCGGGTGCGCCCAGCGGCTCCACCGGGTCGCCCGCGACGACGGCCTGGACGCCGCGGGTGACGATGTGCAGCCGGCCGTTCGGCCGGGCGGCGGGCAGCACCTGGGCGAGGGTGATCAGCGACCAGCCGCCGCGGGTGCCGCACTGCTCCAACTGCTCGCGGTCGGCGGCGTCCAGGGCCGGCAGATCCAGGTTCCACAGGTGCAGGACGGTGGCGAAGTCCTCGTCGAGTTCGTCGAACAGCTTGCGCAGGTCGGCGGCCTCGCCGGGGCGGACGGTCGAGGCGTCCTCGCCGTACCGGTACTCGGTGCCGGGGCGGACCAGGTGGCAGCGGCCGCCGCGCCCGCGGACCTGCGCGGCGAGCTCCTCGGCGAGGCCGCCCGCGTCGGCGAGCACCACCAGCCGCTCCGGCGCCGGAGCTTCGGGGGCCTCCAACTCCCGGTCGATCCAGGTGGGTTCGGCCAGCCAGCCGTCGATGGCGGCCAGGCCCACGGAGGCCGCGGCGCCCTCGACGCCGGCCGCCCGGAAGCCGGTGACGCGGCCCAGCAGGGCGCCGTCATCGGCGTGCAGGGCGAGGTCGCCGATCAGCTCGTCGCCGTCCTCGGCGGTGACGGTCGCGTGCACCCAGAACGGCCGGTCGGCGATCCGGTCGAGGCCGACCTCGGCGATCGACAGGGGCAGTCGGATGCCGTGGGACTGCTCCTCCCGGTCGAGGAGCTGGGGCGTCAGCAGGGCCTGGAAGCAGGCGTCCAGCAGGGTCGGGTGGACGTGCGCGGCGTCCGCGTCCACCGGGCGCGGGTCGTCGGCCGGGCTGATCCGCGCCAGCGCCTCCCCGGGCCCGATCCAGACCTCCTCGATGCGCTGGAACGCCGGGCCGTACCCGTAGCCGAGCTCGGCGAGCTCCCGGTAGCAGTCGGCCCCCGCGAGCCGCCGCCGGGCGCGGGCCCGGACCGCCTCCAGGTCGGGCGCGGGGCCGGAGCCGCGGCGCTGGTCGGTGCGGACCACGCCGGTCGCGTGGACGGTGCGCTCGGCGCCGACGGAGGCGATCGAGAACGTCACGCCGTCGGAGTCGAAGCCCAGTTGGACGGTCGGCGGCTGCGACTCGGAGAGGAACAGCGCCTTGGCCAGTTCGATGTCGGCCAGCACCGCCCGGTCGGCGCCGGTCTGCGCCCGCACCGCCTGCACGGCCATCTCCAGGTAGCCGGCCGCCGGGAACACCGCGGCGTCCTCGATCCGGTGGTCGGCCAGGTAGGGCAGCCGCTCCAGGTCGAGCTGGACCTCCCAGGTGGGCCGGACGTTCGCGGTGCGGCGGCCCAGCAGCGGGTGGTCGAGCCGCCCGAGCCGGACCTGCTGCACCGGCGCGGGCTCCACCCAGTACCGGTCGCGCTTGAACGGGTAGCCCGGCAGCGGCACCGTGGCGCCGCCCGGCTGCAGCGTGAGCCAGTCCAACTCGACGCCCAGGTTGTGCAGTTCGGCCAGCGACCGGGCGATGCGTTCGGGCTCGTCCTCCTCGCGGCGGATCGACGGCACCGTCCAGCCCGCGGTGTCCCGGGCGTCCAGGCACTCGCGGATCGCGTGGCCGAGGACGGGGTGCGGGCCGATCTCCAGGAACAGCTGGTGGCCGTCGTCGACCAGCAGGTCCACGGCGTCGCGGAACCGCACCGCCTCGCGGACGTTGCGCCACCAGTAGTCGGCGTCCAGCTCGGTGCCCTGCGCGCGGCCCTCGCGGGCCGTCAGGTACAGCGGGACGTCGGCCGGGCGCGGCTTCAAGTCGGCCAGCGCGTCGAGCAGTTCGTCCCGGATCGGGTCCATCCGCACGCTGTGGTACGGCACCTGGACGGGCAGGAAGCGGGCGAAGACCTGCTCGCGTTCGAGTTCCGCGGCGAGCTGCCCGAGGACGTCGCGGTCGCCGGAGAGCGTCACGGAGGACGGGCTGTTGACGGCGGCCACCGACACCCGGTCCTGCCAGGGGCGGATGCGGCGGGCGGCCGCCACCTCGGTCAGGCCGACGGCGAGCATCGCGCCGGTGCCGGCCAGCCGGTGCTGGAGGCGGCTGCGGTGCAGCATCACGGTGACCGCGTCGGCGAGGTCGTGCACCCCGGCCTCGTGGAAGGCGGCGGCCTCGCCGGTGGAGTGCCCGACGACGGCGTCGGGGCGCACCCCGTAGCTGCGCCACAGGGCGGCCAGGCCGATCTGCACGGCGAAGTTGGCGGGCTGCGCGAGCCAGGTCTCGGCCATCCGCGACTCGGCCTCGGGGCGGCCCATCTCCTCCAGCAGCGACCAGCCGGCCTGGCGGCGGATCTCGGCGTCGCAGCGCTCCACGGCCGCGCGGTAGACCGGCTCGGTCTCCAGCAGGCCGCGGCCCATGCCCCACCACTGCGGGCCCATGCCGGTGAACACCCACACCAGGCGGCGCTGGGCGCGGTCCTGGCTGCGGCCGGTCAGCACCCGGGGGTGCGGCTCGCCCTTCGCGTGGGCGGCGAGCGCCTCGTCCAGCGACTCGGGCGAATCCGGCCGGTAGACCACGGACAGCCGGTGCTCGTGGTGCTCGCGGCGGTGCGCCAGGGTGTGGCCGAGGTCGGCCGGCGACGGGCCGTCGGCGGCGGCGAGCTCCTGCCGGACGCCGGCGGCGAGTTCGGGCAGCCCGGCCGGGTCGCGGGTGCTGAGCGGCAGGACGGTGCAGGCGGGCACCCGCGCGGGCGGGGCGGCGGCCGGGCGGACCGGGGCCTCCTCCAGCAGCACGTGGGCGTTGGTGCCGCCGAAGCCGAAGGAGTTGACGCCCGCGCGGGCCGGGCCGGTGTGCGCGGGCCAGTCCACCGCGCGGGTCGGGACCTCGAACGGCAGCGCGGCCCAGTCGACGGCGTCGGTGGGCCGCTCCAGGTTGATGTGCGGCGGGATCCGGCGGTGCTTGAGCGCGAGCACCGTCTTGATCAGCCCGGCGATGCCGGCGGCGGCCTCGGTGTGCCCGATGTTGGTCTTGACCGAGCCGACGTAGCAGCGGTCGCCCGGCTGCCGGCCGTCGGCGAGGACCCGTCCCAGCGCCTTCGCCTCGATCGGGTCGCCGACCGGGGTGGAGGTGCCGTGCGCCTCCACGTACTGCAGGCTGCCCGGCGCGATGCCCGCCTCCGAGCAGACCCGGCGGACCAGGGTGACCTGGGCGTCCGGGTTGGGCACGGTGATGCCGTCGGTGCGGCCGTCCTGGTTGACGCCGGAGCCGAGCACCACCGCGTGGATCGGGTCGCCGTCGCGCAGCGCGTCGGAGAGGCGCTTGAGCGCCACCACGCCGACGCCCTCGGCGCGGACGTAGCCGTCGGCGGTGGCGTCGAAGGCGCGCGAGCGGCCCTCGGCGGACAGGAAGCCGCCCTTGGTCTCGGCGATCGTGTACTGCGGCGCCAGGTGCAGCAAGGTGCCGCCGGCCAGGGCGAGTTCGGTCTCGCCGCGGAGCAGGCTCTGGCGGGCCAGGTGCAGTGCGACCAGGGACGAGCTGCAGGCGGTGTCGATCGAGACGCTGGGGCCGCGGAAGTCGAAGCAGTGCGAGATGCGGTTCGACACCATCGTCATCATGGTGCCGGTCGCGGTGTGCGCGGCGATGGTGTCGAACGTCAGGTCGGCGAACTGGAGGATCTTGTAGTCCAGGGTGAACGCGCCGACGTAGACGCCGACTTCGCGTCCGGCGAGCCGGCTGGGCAGCTGGCCGCCGTCCTCCAGCGCCTCCCAGGCGACCTCCAGCAGTTTGCGCTGCTGCGGGTCCATGTGCTCGGCCTCGCGCGGGCTGATGCCGAAGAACTCCGGGTCGAACTCGTCGATGCCGTCGATGTATCCGCCGCGTCCGCCGATCAGGCGGCCCGGTTTCGCGCGGTCCCGGCTGCCGAGGGTGGCGGTGTCGTAGCGGTCGGCCGGGGTCGGCACGATGCAGTCGCGGCCCTCGATCAGGTTGCGCCAGAAGCTCCGGTGGTCGCGGACGCCGCCGGGAAACCGGCAGCCGATGCCGATGATCGCGATCCGGTCCTGGGTGTCGTGTGGCGAGTCCGTCATTGTCCGATCCGTGTGTCGTGGCGCCCCGGGGCCGGGACGGGGTGGGCGGTGGGCAAGGACCGGGTCAGCTGGAGGATCCGGTGGTGGCGTCGGCAGCGGGACGCCAGGGGTGCAGCAGGCTGGCGAGCACGCTGGTGGTGGGCGGGAAGCTGTCGGGGTCGCTCAGCCCGACCGCCGCCGGGACCTTCCCGGGGCGCCAGGTGAAGCTGCCGAAGATGTGGTCCCAGATCGCGAGGTCCGCGCCGTAGTGGCCGGATTCGGCGAGGTCGGTGCTGTGGTGCAGCCGATGCTGTTCCGGGCTGCCGAGAAGGTGGTTCAGCCGGCCGATTCGGACGTCGATGTTGGCGTGCACGAAATATCCCTGCGCGACGACGAACAGGGTGGCGCAGAATACCGATTCCCGGGAGAAGCCGAGCCAGGCCAGTGCCAGTTGGACGACGGCCTGTCCCAGTAGGACGTCGAGCAGGTGATTGACCCCGTTGTTGGTGACGTTCACCTTGTCCAGGCCGTGGTGGACGCCGTGCAGTCGCCACAGCCACGGCTGGTGGTGGGACCAGCGGTGAAAGAGGTACTTCGCCAGCGAACCGGAGAGCAGGGCCAGCGGGATCTCGGTGCGCAGGGAGAGCGTCGGGTGCGGCGGCGCCAGTCGGGCGACCAGGGCCGCCACCAGCAGCTGGCCGATCGCGCCGCCCACCATCGTCAGGGCGAAGTAGATGCCGTAGCAGCGGAGTTCGCGCCCGTCGGGGTGCCATTCGCGCCGGTGGGGGACGAGGCGTTCGAGGGCCCAGAGGTAGCCGATGACGCCGATCTGGTGGAGGACGAGAACGCGGCCGATGTCCCAGTGCTCATGGAGGGTCGCCGCGGCCGCCGCGGGCACGGAGAGGAGCAGAACCGGATAGGCGGAATACCGCAGAAAAGGTAATAGTCCGACCATCGGACCGACAGATTTTTCCGGGCTCACTGCACGGCCCTCCGGATGAATCGTCACCGAACTGAACGGGAGTCGATGCTAACCGGACGGCGTGCACTCGCCACGGAACCGACATGGCGCGGCTGAAAGAAATCTGATGGTCAGTCAGGTAGCGTAACCGGTACTTCCCTGCCCTTCTCCGACCGCCGGCGCGCACCGCCGCCGTGGAGGTGCCATGCCCGCCCCGATCGCCCAGCTCCCGCCGCTGCACGCCCTGGCCCTCCCCGAAGCCGCGCCGCCGCGCCGGGGCGTCCTGCGGGACGGCACCTCCGCCTGGCTGGTGACCGGCTACCACGACGTGCGCCAGGTGCTCACCGACCCGCGGTTCGTGCGCGCCGAGGACGGCGAGCAGAAGGAGGGCGCCGCGCTCAACGTGTCCACCGACCCGTCCTCGCTCTACAACCAGAACGGCGCCGGCCACCAGCGGCTGCGGCGCACCGTGCAGGGCGCGTTCACGCCCCGGGCCGTCGCGCAGTGGCGGCCCTGGGTGGAGACGGTGGTCGGCCGGCTGCTGGACGACCTCGTCGAGGCCGGGCCGCCGGCCGACCTGGTCGCCGACTTCACCGCCGTCCTGCCGTTCGCCGTCGCGGAGCGCCTGATGGGCCTGGACGGCCTGGAGTACGGGCAGATGCGGCGGTGGGCGGCCTGCCTGACCGCCGACGGCGCCGAGCAGGACGGCCAAGTCGCCGCAGACCAGCGGGAGTTCACGGAGTTCGCGGCCGGCCTGCTGGCCGAGCGCCGCAGTCGGCCGGGCGAGGACGTGGTGAGCCGCCTGGTGCAGGCCGCCGACCGGGAAGGAGGCATCCCTCAGGAGCAACTGACCTTCCTGGTCGGCGGGTTGGCCGCCAGCGGCAGCGACAGCGTGGCCGCCGTCCTGGCCAACTCCCTGCTGTACCTGCTCGGCGAGCGGCCCGAACTCTGGCCCCGGCTCGCCGGGGACGGGCAGGCGCAGCACGCCACCGAGTGGCTGCTGCACCACATCCAGCTCGGCGACGACGAGTTCACCACCCGGCAGGCCGTCCAGGACGCCGAGGTCGGCGAGGTGCGCGTCCCCGCCGGCGAGACGGTCGCGATCTGCCTCGGCAGCGCCAACCGGGACCCTGCGGTCTTCCCCGACGGCCTGTCCGGCGACCCGCTCGCCCCGCTGCCCGCCCCCACCCTGGCCTTCGGCGCCGGACCGCACTACTGCCTGGGCACCTGGCTGGCCCGCACCCAGCTCCGCACCGCCCTGCAGCACCTCGCCGGCCGGCTGCCCGGGCTGCGCCTCGCCGACCCGGGCGCCCCCGTCGAATGGCGGCTCGGCGGCACCACCCGCAGCCCGCGCGGCCTGCGGGCGCTCTGGTGAGAACGCCTCAACTCCCTTGTGCGGCAGATCATCCGATGGTCGCCCGGGCGGAATGACCCGTTCGTGGCATTGACGTGGCGTTTCGGGCGAAATGGCCGGGCCTGCTCAGTAGGGTGGCGGAGCATCCGACAGGAGGCCTCCGATGGCCGTCGCCAGCCCCGACCTGCTGCTCCTCCCGCACTGCGACCTGCACGTCGCGCTCACCGGCACGCCGCCGCTCACCGTCACGCTCGCCGCCCGCGAGGAGGCGGTGCCTGCGACGAACGGGTTCACTGTCACCCCGGTGCCGCCCGCGCAGTGCGCGTTCGAGTTCTTCGCCCCGTTCAACGGCAAGGGCCACCGCTTCGAAGGGCTGCCGACCTACGACAGCGCCACCGGGCGGATCACGGCCACCACCCCCGGCGTCTTCCTCTTCCAGGCGCACACCGGGAACCAGTACATGGTCGGCAGGCTCCAGGTGCACCGCTCGGTGGTCGGCTGGTGGTTCGGCAACGACTCGATCACCACCGCGCTCGACACCGCCGTCGCGCACGCCCAGCCGTCGCTGTACGCCAAGTTCAGCGACGACGCCGGCGCCGGGACGGACCTGATCGGCGACATCACCGGCCACGGGTACGTCCAGCTGGTGCCGGCCGACGCCCGGCAGCTCGCCGTGTCGCCCACCGGCCGGCTGCGGGGCGTGCTGCCCACCCAGCCCGGCACGCCGTGGGTGCTCTCCGGGCTGTTCCCCGGCCTGGGCGGCGCGCAACTGCTGAACGTGTGGGTGGTCGACTACGCCGCCGACCACGCGCTGAGCTGGGAGATGGGCGGCGGCGACCCGGCGGCCCTCACCGACCGGCACAACGTGCTGTTCCTCGCCGAGGGCTTCCGCGACCAGGACCGCGCCAGGTTCGACGAGATCGTCTCCCGGGCCATCCACGAGCTGTTCGAGAAACCCGCGCACGAGCCGTACGGCATGCTGCGCGGCAGCTTCAACGCCTTCAAGTCCTTCACCGCCTCCCAACAGCACACCCTCACCTGCGGATACCGGGTCGCGGCCGGGACGGAACGGATCGAGGCGGGCCAGGCGAAGGGCACCGGCTTCCCGATCCCGACCGGCTCGATCGGCGGCGGCCCGCGGTACACCCTGGAGGAGCTGGTCCGCCGGGTCGGACTGCCGATGCGCGGCGACGGGCGGACCGGCCTGGTGGCCACCTGGCAGGCCCAGGACCTCGACATCGACCCGGCGAAGATCGACGACGACCTGATCAACTCCTGGAAGCAGCACCAGTCGGTCGGCATCCTGCACGCCCGTGACACCTTCTTCGGCCTCCGCCTCGGCGGCCGCCCCGCCGACCGGTTCTCGGGCACCGGCCCGGCGGCCAGGCCCGACGCCGCCGACGCCGTCGGCGACCCGGTGGTCAAGGCCTTCGTCGCCCGGGTGTACGAGTTCTACCGGACCAGGTCCGACCGCAACCTCACCCTCGACCCGCGCCGGCACCCGCCCGAGCTGTACATGAACCCGAGCGAGCTCAACCCGGCCAACACCCTGCTGCGGTACGTCCGCAGCCTGAAGATCACCGGCTCGACGGCGGCCGTCGGCACCGTGTGGCAGCCCGACGACCAGCAGTTCCAGCCCAGCCGGGGCCTGATCGCGCTGATCGCCAACGACGACATGGACGGCGGCACCAACTTCAACGTCCGGACGGTGACCGCCCAGACCGTCAACGCCGTCCTCGGACTGCCCTACGTCTACGCCAACGCGACGGACAAGCGGGAACTGCGCCGCGACCCGCCCGACATCCGGCCGAACTTCGACGAGGTCGTCCACACCGTCTCGCACGAGTTCGGCCACAGCTTCAACCTGCTCGACGAGTACGAGGAGTTCCGCGGCGACGGCGGCCCCGACGAGGACCAGCCCGGCGACCTGGACGGGGACAACGTCTCCCGGCTCGGCTTCCTGCGGGTCGCGGCCGCGCCGGACCGGCACATCGACCCGGGCAAGGTGAAGTGGTTCCAACTGCCCCGGATCAGCACCGCCGCCGTCCTGCTCGCCGACTCGACCAACGTGACCAGCCCCGTCCAGGGCATCAAACTCTCCGTCGGCACCCGGAACCTGGCGGAGTGGCAGCAGGCCAAGACGCTCTTCTCCGAGGTGCGGCTGCGCAGCTTCGGCATCGCGCCCGGCGGCCGACAGCTCCCGCCGGTCATCGACGCCGACCACCACTACCTGGAAGGGCTGATCGTCGGCCAGGTGCTGCCGGGCGAGGGCGCGATCATCCTCACCCGGGCCGGCAGCGCCCCGTTCCCGACGTTCGTGAAGGGCTCGATCGCCTTCGTCCCGCTGAAGGACAAGCAGCACCAGCCGCTCCTGCTGGTCGAGCCGGAAGTGCTCACCTTCCTCCAGACCAACCGCAGTCCGCTGAACCAGGACCCCGACCACGACAACACCAACCCGAACGAGGACAACCCCGTCGACATCCCGGACTTCAGCGCCCCCTGCAAGTCCGCCCGCACCATCGGGATCTTCGAGGGCGCCGCGACCTTCGCCGGCGCCCACTACCGGCCGACCGGCCGCTGCAAGATGCGCCTGGAGACGGACTTCTGCCACGTCTGCGCCTGGCTGATCGTCAACCGGGTCGACCCCAGCTTCCACGCGCTCCTCGACCGGAAGTTCTACCCGGAGTCCAAGGCGGAGAGAAGGAAGCATGAGTGAGCCGGGTACCTTCGAACGGATCCTCGCCGAGGTCGGCCAGGCCCTGCTGCCGCTGCGCGACGGACTGGCCACCCCCGCCGCGTTCACCGCACTGCTGCGCCGCCTCGGCTGGACGGTCACGGCGATCCCGCAGCCCTTCGTCGACCTGCGCAACGCCGTCGAGACGCTCTACGACAGCCTGCACACGCTGCTCGGCGACGGCGGCCTGAACGTCGACGGCACGGTCGGAGACGGCGGGGCCTCCGCGACGACGTCCTTCTCCCCGGACGACGTCAAGCGGGCCCTCGGCGCCGTGCAGGCACTGATCGCGGGCATCCGGGCGATCGCCGACGCGCCGGCCTCGGCCATCCCCGACACGCTGCGCGCCGACGGCTTCCTGACGGTGTTCCCCGGCCAGCTCCTCGACTTCCTGATCGTCACCTACCTGCAGCGCTACCACTCGAACCTCGGCTTCGTGCTGCGCAGCCTCGGCGTGGTGAAGGCCGGGTACGCGCCGCCCGTCGGGAACCGGCCGCCGTACGTGCACCTCGCGCTCGACCTCGGCGACCTGCCGCGGGCGCTCGCCGACCCGGCGCAGGTGCTGAAGGACGCCTTCGGGTGGGGCACCGACGCGTTCGACCAGCCCGCGCTGCTCTCGCAGCTCGACAACCTGCTGCACAGCCTCGGCGCCAACGTCGACACGCCGCGGGTCGCGCCGTCGACCGCGGCCGCCGTCCAGGGTGCGCCGGTGGACCCGTTCGGGCCCCGGCCTCGGACGCTCACCGCCGTGCTGTTCCAGCGCGTCCAGCCGTCGACCGAGATGCACGCCGCCGTCCGGCTGCTGCCGCTGCCCGCCGCCGACGGGGCGCTGCCCGGGCTGGCGCTGCTGCCCTCGTTCACCGGCGTCCAGGGGTTCCGGTTCGAGCTCGGGCCGGACATCGCCGTCACCATCCGCGGCGACCTCGACCTGCAGGGCGGCGTGGCGCTGCTGGTGCGGCCCGGGCAGGGCATCGACATGGTGCTGGGCTTCGAGTCCGCCTCCGCGCCGGTGCACGCCAAGGGCTCGATCGACGTCCAGGCCGACCGGTTCGGGCCCACCGACCAGCCGCGCATCCTGTTCGGCGAGGCCGGCGGGACGCGGCTCCAGCTCCAGCGGATCTCCGGCGCGGGCGGCGTGCGGCTGGTCAAGGACGCCGTCGACTTCTTCGCCGAATTCGGCCTGGAGGGGCTGGAGTTCGTCCTCTCGCCGAACGGCGCGGACGGCTTCGTCGCCGCCGTGCTGCCCGCCGACGGGTTCACCCTCGGTGCGGACCTCACCGTCGGCGTCTCCTACCGGCAGGGGTTCTACTTCCGCGGCACCTCCAACCTGGAGATCCAGCTCCCCGCGCACCTGGAACTCGGCCCGCTGGAGATCCAGGGCCTGACCATCACCGCCGCGCCCTCCGCGGACGGGCTGCCGATCGGCCTCGGCGCCTCCTTCCGCGCCCAACTCGGGCCGGTCACCGCCGTGGTGGAGCAGGTCGGGATCAATGCCGAGCTGGCGTTCCGCTCCGACGGCAGCGGCAACCTCGGCCCGGTCGACCTGTCGTTCGGCTTCCGGCCGCCCAAGGGCGTCGGCCTCCAGGTGGACGCCGGGGCCGTCAAGGGCGGCGGGTTCCTGTCCTTCGACCCGGACCGCGGCGAGTACGCGGGCGCGCTCGACCTGGAGTTCTCCGGACTGGTCGAACTCAAGGCGATCGGCCTGATCAGCACCCGGATGCCCGACGGCAGCGACGGCTTCTCGCTGCTGATCGTCATCACCACCGACTTCGGGCCCACCGGCATCCAACTCGGCTACGGCTTCACGCTGTTGGCCGTCGGCGGACTGATCGGACTGAACCGGTCGATGAACCTGCAGGCCCTCGCGGAGGGCGTGCGGAACGGCTCCGTGCAGTCGGTGATGTTCCCCAAGGACGTCATCGCCAACGCCCCCCGGATCCTCTCCGACCTGGCCCGGTTCTTCCCGCCCGAGCAGGGCCGGTTCCTGATCGGGCCGATGGCGAAGATCGGCTGGGGGACGCCCACCCTGGTCAGCGTCTCGCTCGGCGTCGTCATCGAGATCCCGCCCGGGGACATCGCCGTCCTCGGCGTGCTGCAGTGCCTCCTGCCCAGCCAGGACCTGCCGCTGCTGGCGCTCCAGGTGGACTTCGTGGGCGCGCTGGAGGTCGACAAGTCGCGGCTCTGGTTCTTCGCCGAACTCTTCGACTCGCACGTGCTGTTCATGACCATCGACGGCGGAATGGGCCTGCTCGTCGCCTGGGGCGACAACCCGGACTTCGTGCTCACCGTCGGCGGATTCCACCCGTCCTTCAAGCCGCCGCCGCTGCCCTTCCCGGTGCCCAAGCGGCTCTCGGTGGACATCCTCAACCGGCCCGGCCAACTGATCCGGGTCTCCGGGTACTTCGCCGTCACCAGCAACACCGTCCAGTTCGGCGCGGCAGCCGAACTGCGCCTCGGCTTCGGCGGGTTCGGCATCGAGGGCCACCTCTCCTTCGACGCGCTGTTCCGCTTCTCGCCGTTCGCGTTCACCATCGAGATCTCCGCCGGCGTCACCCTGAAGGCCTTCGGTGTCGGCGTGTTCGGCATCGACCTGCGCTTCGCCCTCGAAGGCCCCGCGCCGTGGCGGGCGCACGGACGCGGCTCCATCTCGCTGCTGTTCTTCGAGATCTCCGCCGACTTCGACATCAGCTGGGGCGAGGAACACAACACCACGCTGCCACCGGTGGCGGTACTGCCTCTGCTGGCAGGGGAGTTCGGGAAGATCGAGGGCTGGCAGACGCAGCTGCCCTCGGGCGGCTTCAACCCGCTGGTCACCCTCCGGCACCTGCCCGCGACCGACCAGCTGGTGCTGCACCCGCTCGGCACCCTCTTCGTCCGCCAGCGGGCCGTTCCGCTGGACGTCCGCGTCGACCGGATCGGCGCCCAACGGCCCAGCGACGGAAAGCGGTTCGCGATCGCGCCCGCGCCGGACAGCGGGCTCACCCGGGTCTCCGTCACCGGCGAGAAGTTCGCCATGGCGCAGTTCCAGGACATGGACGACGCCGCCAAGCTGTCCCGGCCCGCGTACGAGAGCCAGGACTCCGGCCTCGAACTCACCGCCGCCGCCGGGACGTTGCTGTCGCCCAGGGTGGTGCGGCGGAGCGCCCGCTACGAACTGCACATCATCGACAGCGGGATGCCGGCGACGGCCGCCGCCGCACGGCGGGTGGTGCCGATGACGGCACGGACCGCCGACACCCCGCAGCGCTTCCACGACGTCAGCCCCGCCCTGTTCAACCAGCTGCTGCAGGGGAGCAGCACCAGCCGCTCGCCGATCTCGCAGCGGGAGTCGCAGCTGCGGCAGCCGTTCCCGCCCTCGCAGACGGTGCAGCTCACCGACCGGCGCTTCGTGGTCGCGAACATCCGCAACAACGTCCAGGCGCACCCGCCGGGCGGCCTCGCGTCGGCGACCTTCCGCAGCCGGGCCACCGCGGAGGACGCGCTCGCCGACTGGGTGGCCCGGGACGGCGCGCTGGCCGGGCAGTTGCACGTCATCCCGGCGGAGGAGTCGATCGGGTCGCCGGCGGTGTCGGGGGCCTGGGGCGCGGTCGGCGGCCTTCCGACGCCTGCCCGGGACGTCGAGGCGGTGCGGCTGGGGAGCGGGAAGGTCCTGGTGGCCGGCGGAGCGGACGTGTCCGGCGCCGGGGTGGCGACCGCCGCGCTGTTCGACCCGGTCGCCGCGGTCTGGACGGCTGCGCCGCCGCTGGGCACCGCCCGGTCGGGGCACAGCAGCAGTCGGCTCGCAGACGGACGGGTGGTGGTGGTCGGGGGCCGCTCCGGGGCCGGGGCTGCTCTCGGCTCGGCGGAGGTCTTCGACCCCGCGCCCGGGACGTGGTCGGGCGCCGGCTCGTTGACGGCCGCCCGGTACGGGCACGCGGCCACGGTGCTGGGGGACGGGCGGCTGCTGGTGACCGGCGGTACCGGCGCGGACGGGCGGACGCTGGCGACCGTCGAGGTGCGCGATCCTGCGGCCGGGGGCTGGAGCGCCGGGCCGACGATGACCGACGTGCGGACCGGGCACCGGGCGGTGCTGCTGGCCGACGGGCGGGTGCTGGTCGTCGGCGGCGCGCTGACCACCGGCGGGCCGGACGCCGCGCTCGCGCACTGCGAGCTGTACGACCCGGCGGCCGGTACGTGGACCCCGACGGGAAGCCTGCTGACCGCGCGCAAGGGGCACCAGGCGGTGCTGCTGGCCGACGGGCGGGTCCTCGTCACCGGCGGCGACGCGGTGGGCGGTGGCAGCGGTGCGGTGGCCGGTGGCAGCGGTGCGGTGGCCGGTGGTGGTGCCTACGACCCGCGCAGCCTCGCCACGGCCGAGGTCTACGACCCGGCGACGGGCACCTGGACGGCCGTGGCCCCGATGCCCGGCGGCGGCCGGCGCGGGCACCGCTGTGTGGCGTTGCGGTCCGGGTCGGTGCTGGTGGTGGGCGGGAGCGGTGGGCCGGGCTTCGACGCCGGTTTCCGCGACGCGGTGGCCTTCGACCCGGCGGCGGGCACTTGGACGGCCACCGGACGCCTGGGTACCGGCCGCTTCGACTTCGCGGCCGTGGAACTGGCGGACGGACGGGTACTGGTGGCGGGCGGCGTGACACTGGCGGGCGCGGCGGCGCCGGGGCCGGAGCCGGTGGAGCTCGCCGCGGCCGACGAGGCGTACGTGCCGTGAGGGCGGAGGGGTGCGAGGTGGCGAGCGGGGTGGCCGTCGGGCGGGGTTCGGGCGGGTTGAAGTCGGCTGCGCGGTCGGATGGTTGGGCTCGGGGTGGTGGTGGGGTGGCGGGGCTTCGGTTGCCGGGAGTGGGTGGCCGGGGCGGTGAGGCGGGAGGCGGTCGGGTGAAGTCGGCTTCGCTGTCAGGTGGTTGGGCTCGGGATGGTGGTGCGGTGGCGGGGTCTCGATCGTCCGGCGCCGGTGTCCGTGGCGGCGGCGGTGTCGGGCGGGGTTCGGGCGGGGCGAAGTCGGCCGTGCGGCCGGGTGGTTGGGCCCGGGGCTGTGGTGGAGTGGCGCGGTTCCGGTTGCCGGGGGCGGGTGGCCGAGGAGGTGTCGTGGGTGGCGGGCAGGTGAAGTCGGCTTCGCTGTCGGGTGGTTGGGCCCGGGGGTGTGTCGCGGCGGCGCGGTTTCGGTTGTCGGGGGCGGGTGGGCGGGTGAAGTCGGCGGTGCTGGGCGGGTGTTGGGTGCAGGCGGCGGGTGTGGCGAGGGGCTCGGGGCTGGGCGGCGGAGGGTTTCGAGGTCATGAGCAGCTCCGGTCCGGGCGTGCGGGCGCCGGGAGATCCGGCCCGGGCCCGGGCGAACTCGCCGCCGGCGGCGGGGGGTTCGTCCCGCGACCACGAAACGACCCGATGACGGAAGGTTCGACACCATGACCACCTCCACCGTGCCGACCGCAGCGAAGTGGACTGCCGCGCACGACCTGGCCGGGGCGACCGCCTGGTTCGGGCAGCACGACGGGCCGGTCGTGCTCAAGGGCACCACGAAAGTCCTGGTCGTCGGCGGTGCCGACCCGAGCGGGGCCGCGCTCGGGCGGGCCGCCGTGTACGACCCGGCCGCCGACACCTGGACGGCGACCGCCACGCAGCCCTCGCCCCGGCGGCTGCACGCGGTGACCGCGCTGGCCGACGGCAAGGTGCTGGTCACCGGCGGCATCGGGGGCTCCACCGCGCCGGGGCTGACCTCGGCCGAGGTCTACGACCCGGCGGCGAACACCTGGAGCCCGGCCGGCACCATGAACCAGGCCCGCTGGGGCCACAGCGCCGTCCTGCTGCCGAGCGGCAAGGTGCTGGTGGCCGGGGGCAGTGCCGTGCGAGCCGGTACGACCGTCCGGGCGTTGCGTTCCGCCGAGTTGTACGACCCGGCGACGGGCATCTGGACCGCGGCGGGGGATCTGGGCGACGCCCGGTCCGGGCATGTCGCGGTGGTGCTCAAGGACGGCAAGGTGCTGGTGGTCGGCGGCACGGCGTCCGTCGGTACCGCGCAGGACCCGGCGCTGGCCTTCTGCGAGCTGTACGACCCGGCCGCGGGCACCTGGACGCCGACCGGCAGCCTGCTGCGCCCGCGCGCCCTGCACCAGGCCACCGCGCTGTCCGACACCACCGTGCTGGTGACCGGCGGCCGCGCACCGGGCGCGGGCGACGACGGCACGTTCGACCCGTTCGGCCGGCGGACGGCGGAGAAGTACGACCTGACGACGGGGGTGTGGACCGCCGCCGCCGACATGCCCGCCGGACGGGCCCAGCACCGGGCCGTCGCGGTCGGCACGGGCGGCGTCCTGGTGATCGGCGGAACCGGCAGCGACACCGACGAGGCGGGTTTTCGCAGCGTCGTCCAGTACGACGCGGGTGCCGATGCCTGGACCGCCCAGTCGGGCCTGCTCACCGGCCGTTGGGGCTTCGCCGCCGCCGTCCTGACCGACGGCCGGGTCCTCGCCGCAGGCGGTGCGGCCCGCTCCGGCCTGGCCGCTGCCGACCCGACGGCCACCGAACTCACCGCCACCACCGAGCTGTTCGGGAGCGGCGCGTGAGGGCGAACGGTTGCGGTGCCCGGCCGGAGCGGCGTGCGGTCGGTGGCGAACGTGTCGGTGTCGCAGGTGAGTTGCTTGACGGGGGTGTGCTGTGACGGCGAATGCCTATTCGTTCCTGCCGTGGCTGCGGTCCGGCCTCTCCACCCGGATCACCGGCGATCCGGGCACGTCCGCCCGCGCGACCATTCCGGTCAAGCTGGTGCTGAGCGGGGAGGGGCTGGACGGGGGTGCGCTGAGCCAAGGGGTCGAGCGGGCGGTGCAGTTGTACGGGCCCGGGGATGTGGTGGGGGTGGACGCCCAGGCGATCTCGCGGCGCGAGCCGCTGCCGGGGACCACCAACATCGAGCCCAACTACCTTGCGCACATCGAGTTCTACGACGAGGACTTTCCCTGGCGGTACAGCCCGGCGGCGGCCGACGGGTCGACGGACCGGCTCGCGCCGTGGCTGGCGCTGGTGGTGCTGGCGGCGCGCAGTGACGTGACGGGGGCGCCGGCGGAGTTCGAGGAGGGCAGCGGGGGGACGCCGGTGCCGTTCGTGACGGTCAAGGACCCGAACGCGCTGCCGCCGGCGGACCAGCTGGGGGCGTGGGCGCACGTGCACGTCAACGGCGGGCTGGACGAGGCGGTGGCGCGGGAGCTGAGCGGGGCGGGGGATCCGGTGCTGCAGGCGCTCGCGGAGGTGTTGCGGACGGACCCGGACCGGGCGTGTTCGCGGCTGGTGTGTCCGCGGCACCTGCAACGGGACCGGGCGTACGAGGCGTTCCTGGTCCCGGCGTTCGAGACCGGGCGGCTGTCGGGGCTGGGGTTCGATCCGGCGCTGTCGCCGGGGGCGCTGTACTCGAGCTGGGGGCCGGACTACCCGAACCGCCCGGGCGAGGGGCAGCTGCCGTACTACCAGCGGTGGCCGTTCACCACCGGAGCCACCGGGGACTTCGAGTACCTGGTGCGGCTGTTGCAGCCGCGCCGACCGGACCCGCTGGTCGGGCGGCGGGACATGGACGTGCACCGTTCGGCGGGGCCGGGGCTGCCGCCGATCACCACGCCGGCGGCGATCGGCGGGGTGCTGCGCCTCGGCGGGGCGCTGCAGGTGCCCGAGCAGCCGATCGACGCCTGGGAGAACTGGGACAACTGGTTCGACCAGCCGCCGCCCGCCGCGCCGTACCCGCACCCGTTCCAACAGGCGCTGGCGAACCTGGTCAACCTCGCCGAGGCGTACCAGGACACCACGCCCGCGGCCGCGCACGCCGCGCTGCCGCCCGCCCAGGCGCAGTCGTTGTCGGCGGGCGTCGATCCGGTCATCACGCCGCCGCTGTACGGCCGTTGGCACGCGCTGACCGCGCACCTGCTGATCGACGACGCCGGGCAGCCGCTGCCCTCGCCGGCCAACCGGAACTGGGTGCACCGGCTCAACCTCGACCCGCGCCACCGGGTCGCCGCGAACTTCGGCACCAAGGTGGTGCAGGACCGGCAGGACGAGTTCATGGACGCCGCGTGGGCGCAGCTCGGCGACGTGCTGAAGGCCAACGCGCGGATCCGGGAAGCCCAGTTGGCGCGGGAGGTCGGGCACCGGTTGCAGGTCAAGCACCTGTCGCCGCCCGCCGCCCCGCCCGCCGCGGCCGCGCCGCCGCCGACCGGCAAGTACCTGACGCTGACCGCGCCCGCCCACCCCCGGGTGACGACGGCCGGGTCCGCCGCGACGGCCGGCCCGGGCGAGCAGCTGGCGGTGGGGTTCCAGGTGGCGGCCAGCCAGGTCGCGGAGGCGCCGCTGTCGGCGGCGATGCGGCGGCAGATCCGGCCCGGCGCGCGGCTGGTGCGGTCGCTGACGTTCCCGCCGGACCAGCCGCGGGAGGCGCTGCTGCCGCGGATGGACGCCGCGACGGGCGCCGTGACGGCCGCCGCGCCGAAGGTGAAGCCGGCCGCGCTGGTGACACCGGACCAGCTCGACCGGGTGCTGCACCCCGGGCCGGGTTTCGCGGACGCGGGCACCGACCCGGTGGACGCGCTGCCGAAGAGCGCGGACTTCGTCCTGAAGGACATCGGGGACCCCGTCCCGCCGACCACCGGCGGCGATGTGGACAGTCCGGAGGCGCAGCGGTTCAAGGCGGCGCTGCGGGAGCTGTACGACGGGCGCAACGAGGCCGCCGCCGTCGGACAGGCCCCGCCCCGGGGGCAGTTGGGCGTCGCCGGGACGACGGACACGGTGCTGAACGGGCTGCGGTCGGACACCACCGTGCCGAGGTGCCTGCTCGGGTCGGTGGACGTGCCGGACCGGCTGCGGCCGTTCGCGGAGAACTTCATCGAGGCGATGGCGTACCCGGTGATCGACCTGCCGATGTACCAGTCGCTGATCGACCGGTCGACGGACGTCTTCGTGCCCAACCTGGGCCTGCTGCCCGCGAATTCGATCACCCTGCTGGCCAACAACCGGCGTTTCATCGAGTCGTTCATGGTCGGCCTGAACCACGAGATGGCCCGGGAGATGCTGTGGCGCGAGTACCCGACCGACCAGCGCGGCACCCCGTTCCGGCAGTTCTGGGACCCGCGGGCGGTGCTGTCGCCGCCCGGCGAGACGGCCGAGCAGCGCCGGGAGCGGCTGTACGACATCAAGCCGATCCACACCTGGGGGCCGGCCGCGCTGCTCGGTGAGAACGACAACCGGCAGCAGCCGGGCACTGCCCAGAAGGACGACCTGGTGCTGGTCGTCCGCGGCGAGCTGCTGAAGAAGTACCCGAACACCGCCGTGTACGCGCAGCGCGCCGCCTGGCCGCTGGACGCGAACGGCAACCCGGTCACCACGGGGGAGCGCATCCCCGCGCCGCTGCCCGACGAGGACCACCCGACGCCCGACCTGGTGCGGCTGCCGCTGTACGAGGCCAAGGTCGAACCCGACATCTACCTGCTGGGCTTCGACCTGGACGCCGCCGAGGCGCGCGGCAACCCGCCCGGCGACCCGGGCTGGTTCTTCATCCTCAAGGAACGCCCCGGCGAGCCGCGTTTCGGCGTGGACGAGCCGGAGGGTCCGCTGCCGCCGGTCGAGGTGTGGAACGACCTCACCTGGCAGCACGTCGACCCGGACCACCTCGGCTTCATCGAGTTCAGCGACACCACGCACGTCCCGCTGGTGCCGTTCGACGGCTCCCCGGACGACCTGGAGAAGCAGCAGCAGCGCAGCGAGGACATCGCGCTGCCGCTCTGGTACTCCCGGCTGAGCTCGGCCGACATCGCGTACATCCTCTTCCAGGCGCCGGTCATGGTCGCCGTCCACGCACAGGAGATGCTCCCGGTATGGCCGACAACGCCCTGAGCGACGACTTCCCGGTCCTGTTGGGGCCGGTGCGGGTCGAGACCAGGTTCACCGCGACCGAGCTGCTGGTCCGGGTGTTCCCCGACGAGTGGTCGGTGGACACCTTCGAACCCCGGCCCACCGAAGCCGAGTTGGGCGCGCTGGACGCCTACTGGACGGCGCTGTGGCGCACCGGCGGCTCGGCCGTCGGCGACCGGGCGGCCTGGCAGGAACTGGTCGGCCGGATCGCCGCCGGCCGGGCGACCTGGCTGCTGCAGAACCACCGGCCGGCGAACCCCGCCGACCGGCCGGTGCCGGTGCCGGCCGGCACCACCGTGCTGGTCGTGCTCAGCGACGCCGCACTGCCCGCCGCCGACCGGCAGCCGACCACCGACTACTGGACGGCGGTCTGGCGCGCCCACGGCGACCGGGTGAAGCAGCGGGCCGCCGACACCGCGCTGCTCGCCGCCGTCGGCCCGGCCGGGGCGGCGGCGATCACCGCCCGCCGGCCCGCCGGGATCGAGGCCGCGCCGGTGCAGAGCGGCGACGCCGTGCTGGTGGCGTTCCTGGTGGTGCCGCGCCCGGCCGACGCCGACATCGCCCCGCAGTCATGGACGGTCGCCGCCCGGGCCGGCCTGCTGCCCGACCACTTCCGGCTGCTGGGCTGGGCCGGCGGCGCCAAGGTCCTCGACGTCGACGGCAACCCCGTCCCGGCGACGCTGCCGGTCGGCCCCGACCCGGGCAACACCGAGATGCGCGTCGACGAGAGCACCGGCGTGCTGACCGTCCCCGACGAGCTGCGCTGGCTGACCGACTTCGACCGGGCCGTCACCGTCGGCATGGGCTTCCGGGTCCCGCTGACCGCCGACCTCGCCGGCGGACTGGACCGGCTGGTGGTGCTCGGCCTGCGAGCAGGGGCCACCCCGACGCAGTCCGCCGCCGACCTGACCGGCCTGCTGACCCGTCAGCTCCGCAGCCCCGCCGGGCTCAGCCTGCTGCCGCAGGGCACCCCCACCAACAACAGCGCGCAGGCGCCCGCCGGACTCGACCCCGGACAGGAGGCCGACGCGGGGCTGCGCTCCGCCGCACACCTGCGGGCCCTCGCGCCCGGCGCGGACTGGACGACCCGCACCGACGGGCAGTGCTTCGCCGAACTGCTCGGCGTCGACCCCGCCGACCTCGCCGGGATGCCGGGCGCCGACGGCACCGACCAGCGCGACGCCCGCGCCGCCGACACCGCGCTGTGGCCCGCGACCTGGGGCTACCACCTGCAGACCACGCTGCACCCGGTGTTCTCTCGGGCCGTCGTCGAACAGACCCGCGAGTACTACCTGCGGCACGTCTCCGGACGCGGCCCGGCGCCGACCGTACGGATCGGCCGGCAGCCGTACGGCATCCTGCCGACCACCGCGTTCTCCCGCCTCGCCTGGCCGGACACCGACCCCGCCGCCGCCCACCGGCGCGGCCTGAACACCGTCCTGCAGGCCGCCGCCGCCGACTGGCAGGCCGCCACCGGCAAGGTCGCCCACCTCGGCGGGCCCGCCGCCGACGCCCACCAGCACCTGCTGGACATCCTCGCCGCGCACCCCACCTCCGCCGAGTACTACCAGCGGTACGCGCAGAGCGTCGAGGACGTCTTCAACCGGGAGAACCTCGGCGCGCTCGGCTCGACCGTGCTGCCCGGCCTGGACCGGCTGAACCAGCCCGGCCCGATCCGCGCCCTGCTGACCCGCTTCGGCTACCCCGACACCGGCGCCGCCCAGGACCCGGACCTGATCCGCCGCCTGTTCCTCGACACCCAGCACCCGCTGCTCGCCCCGCCCGTCGACGACCGGCCGCTGTCCGAGACCGACCCGATCCGCCCCTACACCCTCGACGGCGCCAACTACCTGACGTGGCTCGCCGCGCACGCCCGCACCGACCTGGAGACCGTCCGCACCGAGGCCGGCTTCCCCGACGACGACCGGCCCGCCGCGCTGCTGTACCTGCTGGCCCGGCACGCCCTGCTGCTCGGCTGGGCCGACGCCGCCACCGAACTCGCCGTCGCCGCCGGCATCGCCACCACCGCCGAACAGGCCGCCGCCGACCCGGCGTTCATCCACGTCAAGATCCCGGCGCCCGGCCAGAGCCTGCCCAGCGAGAGCCGCTTCCGGCGGCTGTACTCGCCCGCGCCGGAGATCACCGGCGACCCCGCCCGCCTGGTCGTCGACCACATCCCCCGGGTGATCGACACCAGCCCGGCCACCGCCCGCCTCGCCGAACAGACAGCCGCCCTCGGCCTGTTGACCGCGCTGCCCACCGCCCGGCTGGAACGCGTCCTCGCCGAGCACCTCGACACCGCCACCTACCGGCTCGACGCCTGGCGGCTCGGCCTCGCCAACGAACGCCTCGCCGAACTGCGCTACGGACCCGACGGCACCACCCCCGCCGTGCCCGGCGTCCACCTCGGCGCGTACGGCTGGCTGGAGGACGTCCGCCGCCGCGACACCGCGCTCACCCCCGTCACCCTGACCGGGCCGCTCGCCACGGTCTTCCAGGGCGACCAGCCGCTGATGCACGACCCGCTCAACGGCGGCCACCTGCACGCCCCTTCGCCCGGCCACGCCCGCACCGCCGCCGTGCTGCGGGCCGGGTACCTCGCCAACGGCTCACCCGACAACCCCGGTTCGTTCGCGGTGAACCTCAGCTCCGGGCGGGTCCGCACCGCCCTCGGCCTGCTCGACGGCATGCGGCAGGGCCAGTCCCTCGGCGCCCTGCTCGGCTACCGGCTGGAACGCGACCTGCACGACAGCCACGAACAGGCCGAGGTCGACTTCCTGATCGCCGCGCTGCGCCTGAAGTTCCCGCTGCGGGCCGGCCGGATCGCCGACACCGTCCCGCAGCAGAGCGACCAGCCCGACCCGACCAAGCCGCTGGCCATCGACCGGATCGAGGCCCACAACGTCATCGACGGCCTCGCCCTGGTACGCCACCTGACCAGGGAGAACGTCCCGCAGACCTACCCGTACGGGCTGGACGGCCTGCCCGCCGTCGACACCACCCAGCAGGCCGTCGTCGACCTGGCCGTGCAGCACCTGCTCGACCTCCACGACGCGCTCGCCGACCTCGCCGTCGCCGAAAGCACCCACCAGGCGCTGCTCGGCAACCCCGAACGCGCCTCCGCCACCCTCGACGCGTACGCCAAGGAAGGCCTGCCGCCCGAACCCGCCGTCGTCACCACACCCCGCAGCGGCACCACCCTCACCCACCGCCTCGGCCTGCGCCTCACCCCCGGCCTCAAACCCGACACCGGCGCACCCCCGCTCGCCCACAACACGCCCCGCGCCCAGGCCGAACCCGCCGTCAACGCCTGGCTGCCCACCCTGCTGCCGCCCGCCACCAACGTCGTCGCCCAGGTCACCTGGACCGACGCCCTCACCGGACTCGCCCGCAGCCGCCTCGTCACCCAGTTCGACCTCGGCCTGCAGCCCATCGACCTGCTGTGGGCGGTCCGCCCGGCCGGCAGCAGCACCATGACCGACCTCGACGACCGCATCCTCGGCTCCGTCCTGCGCACCGACAACCCGCGGCCCGACGTCGAACTGACCATCCACTACACCGACCGGTCCGCCGGACACCTCACCTTCTTCGAACTCTCCCCGCTCATCACCGTGCTGCGCACCCTGCTCACCACCGCCCGGCCGCTGCGCCCCACCGACCTGGCGTCCGCCGCCGGCACCGACCCGGCCGACCGGGCCGCCGATCAGGCCGTCTCGCTGCCCCGCGAACGGCCGGCCGCCGTCCGGGCCTCGATGGACGTGCTGCGCACCGGCGTCGAGAGCTACCTCGCCACGCTGGCGCCGCTCTACCCGGCCGGCGCGCCGCCCCAGCAGACGCAGATCCTCGCCCTCGTCGACACCCTGCTCTCCGGGTACGCGGCACTGGTCACCACCGCCGGCGGGTTCGGCATGGTCCGCAGCGGCTGGGGCGAACTCGCGATGTGGCGGCGCGGCGTGTTCACCGACGTGCTGGCCGCCGTCGCCACCGCCGCCGACCGGATGACCAGGGCGCTGGCGAGCGCCGACGCCCTGCTCGCCACGTACGACGCGCTGCCCGCCGCCACCTCCGCCGCCGAACGGTTCCGGCTGCTCCAGCAGGCGGAACGGCTGATCGCCACCAAGCCCACCGCGCCGCTGCCCGCCCAGCCGTTCGCGTTCCGGGCGATCGTCGCGGGCCGCCGGCAGGCCTTCGCCACCAAGGTGCAGTCGCTGCGGTCGGAGGCCCGGACGATCCGGACGACGCTCAGCGGCCTGCTCACCGAAGTCGCCGGGAAGCTCCCGCTGAGCGACTTCGACCCGACCGACCTCAGCCTCCAGCCGTTCCAGGACCGGGTGGTGCAGTTCTGCCGCGACCTGCTGGACCGGGCGAACGCGCTGCACGCCGACGTCCTCGCCCGGCTCGCCGCCGCCGACCAGGCGCTCGCCGCGTACGACGCCGCCGTCACCGGGCCCGACCAGGTCGCGGCGGCGACCGACGCGCTCAAGGCGCTGATCGGCCAGGACGTGCTGGCCGTACCGGAGTTCACGCCGTCCGCGCAGCTCGCCGCGGACTGGAGGAACGCCCTCGCCGACAGCGGCACCCTCGTCCAGCACCTCACCCAGCCGCCGATCGGGCGGGACTTCCCGGTCGACGACTGGGCGCACGGCATCGCCCGGGTCCGCGACAGGCCCCGGCTGTGGGAGAAGGTCGTGGTGCTCAGCGACGCGCTGCGCGGGCCCGGCGGCCTCCTCGGCGACCTGCTGCAGTCCGCCGAACCGCAACTGGTGCCGATCCAGCTGCCGTACCGGCCGCACGACCACTGGCTGGCCATGGAGTTCAGCCCCGGCACCACCGGCGCCGACATCACCGAGGACAAGGTGCTGTTCACCGCGCACTACGCGCCCGACCCGGTGGCGCCGTCCCCCACCCAGGTGGGCCTGCTGTTCGACGAGTGGACGGAGGTGATCCCGTCCGAGCGCGAGACCACCGGCATCGCGCTGCACTACGACGGGCCGGACTCCGAACCGCCGCAGGCCATGCTGCTGGTCGTGCCGCCGGTGCGCACCGGCGCCTGGAACACCGACGACCTGATCGCCGCCGTCGGCGAGACCCTCGACCTGGCGAAGGCCCGGGGCGTCGAACCCGAGCACCTCGACAACACCGCGTACGCCCAACTGCTGCCCGCCACCCTGATGTCCGCCACCCGGCAGCCGATCACCATCTCCACCGACCTCGCGATCGCCAACCAGCGCTGGAAGGCCACCCATGCCTGAGCCCCGCATCGCCGACCTGCCCAAGGCGCTCGCCACCCGGTCGAACCCGGCCGTCGGCGTGTGGAACCGGCTGGAGGGCCGCCCCCGCACCACCGACTTCCAGCGTGCGCTGCGGGCCGAAGTGCGGGACGCGCTCTGGATGTTGACCCGGCAGTGGCAGATGGGCGAGTTCCGCGCGAGCGACGCCGGGTCGCCTGTCACCGCGACGTACTCGATCGCCGGCACCCGGCCCAGCCGCTTCCGCCCGGGCGGCGGCGCCGCCGAACCCCTGCCCGACGACCGGCCGTTGGAGGCGCTCGCCGAACGGCGGCCCCCGGCGTTCACGGCGGGCGCCGACCCGATCGCGTTCGACCTGCGGCTGGCGATCGGCCGGCGCTGGCTCAAACTGCTCGGCCGCGACCCGGTGTTGGCCAACATCGCGTTCGACTTCCGCGGCCAGTACGTGCGCATGTACCCGATCGCGCTGCCCGACCCGACCACCGACGCCGACGCGCCGCGGGTCGCCGACCCGGAGGTCTGGGCGAGCCTGCAGGCCGTCGCCGGCCGCCGGATGGACGGCTACCTGCTGTACCGGCACCTCAAGGACGGCGGCCACGCCTCCGACGGCATCAGCGACATCCTGCACATGCACTACCCGGCGCTGGACGCCCTCGGCGTCCGCCTGGTCGCCTGGTTCGACGACCTGATCGACCGGCCCGACGGCGACGCCACCTGGGACCCGCGCCGCCTCGAACACGTCTTCTCGGTGGCCGGGACCGCCCCCGACGGCACCGAGAAGGTGCTCACGGCGGAGGAGTTCCCCGGCGGCGAACTCGACTGGCACGCCTTCTCGATCGACCCCGACCACCCCGTCGGCGGCGCCGAGCCCCCGCTGCCCGCGATCAACCGCACGGTGTTCCCGGCGCCGCTGCGGTACGCGGGCATGCCGCTGCCGCGCTGGTGGGCGGTGGAGGACGGCGGCACCAACTTCGCCGCGGTGTCGCCCGATAGCACCGACCTGGCCCGGCTGATCTTCCTGGAGTTCGCCCTCGTCTACAGCAACGACTGGTACCAACTCCCGTGCGAGCTGCCGGTCGGCACCCTCGCGTCGATCCAGGGCCTCGCCGTCACCGACGTGTTCGGGCAGCGGCTGTGGATCACCCCGGCGGGCAGCGGCCTCGACGAGAACTGGCAGCGCTGGTCGATGTACACCCTGGAGACGCTCGACGCCGGGCCCGACACCGCCGCCGACACCAGCCTGTTCCTGCCCGCGAGCGTGCCGAAGGTCGCCGACGGGCCCGCGCTGGAGGAGGTCCAGCTGATCCGCGACGAGAACGCCAACCTGGTCTGGGGCATCGAGGCGACCGTCCCCCGCCCCACCGGCGAGGGCCGCCGCGGCAGCGAGGTCGCCGCCGCCGTCCAGGCCCAGCACCTGCGGCTGCACCCGCCCGTCCCGCCGGACGCGCCGCTCGCGCCGATCGCGTACGAGGCGATGAACTCCGTTCCCGAGCAGTGGATCCCGTTCATCCCGGTGCACGTCCCCGGGGACAACCGCACCGTGCAGCTGCAGCGCGCGGCGATGCCGAACACGGTGGCCGTGCTGCCGCCCGTCCAGCCGCGAACCTCCCTGCTGCGGGAGGGACTCGACGTGACGCCGCCGCACTCGTACTTCGTCAACCAGGAGGAGGTCCCGCAGACCGGAACCCGCCTCACCGTCGGCTACCGCCGCACCCGCTGGCGCAACGGCCGGGTCAGCGTCTGGCTCGCCGCGGGCCGCGGCGCGGGGCGCGGCGAGGGAGCGAGCGGGCTGGCGTTCGACCTGCTGGTGGACACGCCGAAGCCGCCGGCGGGCTGAGCGCGGTGGTGAAGGTACGCCTGTCGATCACGTCCGGTCCTTCTCTCGTGGAGAGGGGGCGTCAACCGGCGGCGCGGTGGAGGGCGTCCCGGCTCGGGGTCACGTGGCGCGGAGCTGCGTGGCTGCCTCGCCCTGTGCGACGGCGAGGACCGGCTCCCGCTGCGGGCCGACACCCTGAAGCTCCTCGGCGCGAACGCCCGGGCGCTGCGCGAGTTCGAGGAGGCGGTGGCCTGCCTGGAGGAGGCGGCGGCGCTCTTCCACCGGCTGGGGGACGAGAACGCGGAGGGGCTGGTGCTCGGCGAACTGGCATTCAACCAGGCCCAGTTGGGGCTGCACCGGCAGGCGCGGGCGGCCGCCGGGAGGTGTGTGGAGCTGACCGGGCGCCAGGTGTCGATCTCCGCGTCCGTCGGCCGGTACTACCTGGCCCGGGTGCTCCACCTCTGCGGCGACCTCGAACCCGCCCTGGCGCAGGCCGCCGACGTCCTGGAACGCTTCCGCGCCTTCGGCATGCTGGCCTTCGAGGCGGCCACCGGCAGCCTGATCGCCCGCATCCACCTCGCCGCCGGCCGCGACCGCGCCGCCGTTCGCGCCGCCGAAGAGGCCCTGCCGCAGGCCCGCCAGGTCGGCGGCCTGCTGGAGGGCGCCGTCCTGCGCGCCCTCGGCGAGGCGCTGACGCGGCTGCGGCACACCGACCGGGCGCGGATCTGCCTGCAGCAGGCGCTGGGCCACTTCCGGCAGTTGGAGCTGACGGGCGAGGCGGCGGAGGTGGAGGAGCTGCTGCTGCGGGCGTCGGCCTGAGCCCTTCCGCTGGGCATGTGCATGCTCATCGGATGTCCATCGCGGTCGACGAACCTCTTCCCCGTGCCCGGTCGGTCCGGCCGGGTCTGTCGAGACAGGGGTGACGATCATGTCGTTCAAGGGAATCCGAAGGGCCGCGCTGGCCCTGACGACGGCCGCGATGGCCGGAGGGATCGCGCTGACGGGGGCCGGGTCCGCGGCGGCGGCGACCGGTGGCGGGTGCGACGGGCCGGGGTGGCAGCAGGTGTGCGTCAGCGACGGCGGGGGGCAGGTCAAGGCCGAGGCCCGGTTCTACTGGCAGCCCGGCACCGGCTACACCTACCAGACCAGCCCCGACCTCCACTTCTGACCGTTCCTCCGACGGCCGTCTGACCCGACGTCCGGACGTGTTCTCCGCCCCACCGCCGACCTCCGGCGGTGGGGCGGAGGCGTCGTGCGGGCGAGGAGCAGGCCGATGCCGAGGGCGTAGGCGGCGAGGGCGAGGACGGGCGGCCGGCCGGAGGGGGCGAAGCCGTTGACGGCCAGCCAGGCGAGCGCGGGGAGCGTGGTGGCGAGGGCGCAGGCGAGCAGGACGGGGGAGGGGCTGGGGAGGGGCGGGAGGTGGAGCAGGGGGCGCTGGGCGCGGTGGACGGCGGCGACCAGGAGGGCGAGCAGCGCGGCGAGGAGGGCGAACCAGGCGGGGCGCAGGGCCCACCACTGCCAGCCGCCGATGGCGGGCTGGGGTGCGAGGCGGGCCGGGTAGAGGGTGACGGCGACCAGGACGACCGGGACGGGATGCCACAGGTAGACGGTCATCACGGCGCGGTTGAGGCGGTGCAGGAGGGCGGAGGGCGGCAGGCGGCGCGCGAGCGGCTCGGCGGCGAGCAGCAGGCCGCACTGGGCGGCGGCGAAGGCGAGCAGGGCGATCGAGGGCGGCGTGGTGTTGCCGGCCGGCAGGCCGGCTCCGATCATGTCGACCGGGAACGGGCCCCAGGTCAGCAGGCCGGTGAGGAGGAGCGCGCCGGCGAGGGCGAGGACGAGCGGGCGGTGTCCGCGGGTGAGGCTGCCGTCGTGCCAGGCGAAGCCCCACTGGTGCATGGCGCCCCAGACCAGCAGGTAGTTGGCGAAGCCGAGCAGCGGCAGTCGCGGGCCCAGGATCGCGAGGTCCACCAGGGCCGCGCCGACCGCCATCGCGGCGGGCACGGCGAGCCCCCGGCGGGTGTGCGCGGCGTGCAGCGCCGGGGTCAGTGCGATCAGCAGCAGGTAGACCGGCAGGAACCACAGGTGCAGGGCCAGGTACCAGCCCGCCCGGGCGAGTTCGGCCGCCCCGGCGCCGCCCGCCCAGGCCGCGGCGGCGGCGAGGGAGACCACGCCGAGGTAGACGGTGGTCGGCAGGAGCAGCCGCAGGGCGCGGCGGTGCACCCAGCTCGTCCAGGACCCTCCGGCGCGGCGGTGCGCCGTCCAGGAGGCGGCGTTGGCGTAGCCGCCGACCAGGAAGACGACCGGCATCACCTGGAAGAGCAGGGTGGCCCAGCGCCCCCAGGAGACGTAGTCGAGGGCGTCCAGCCCGGAGACCCGGCCCGCGCGGTAGGTGAGGTCGGTCAGCAGCCAGTGGCCCAGCACGACGGCGCAGATCGCGCCGACCCGCAGGAGGTCCGCGTACTGGTTGCGGCCGGGGGAGGCGGAGGGGAGGGGCATGGGGCTCGGCGGGGCGGAGGGCGGATTGGTGCGTACACCTCAGTATTGCTCGGCGGGGAACCGGGCGGGCCCGGACAGCGGGCCCGCCCGGCCGTGGTGCGAGGGGTGCTCCTACGTGCGGAGGACGCGCCTGGGGATGTCAGCCGTCGAGTTCCGCCGAGGGCAGGTACGCGCCGGGGACGTCGGCCGGGGCGAGCAGGGTCTGCTCGCCGGGGTAGGGGGTCTTCCAGTCGTGGGCCTCGTACCAGGTGAGGTGGTTCATCTGGGCCGGGTTGGCGCGGTCCGGGGCGGCGTCGGCGCCGGTCAGGCGCTGCTGGTCCTTCCAGGCGGACCAGGTCCGCACCAGGTCGGCCTGTTCGGCGGGGACGGCGCCGGTCGCGGCGGGAGCGGCGAGCGCGCTCGGCGCGGCGGGCACGTCCGGGCCGCAGGAGGGCGGGGTGGCCAGGCCGTTGGTGAGCGAGGTGCGGTTGGGCAGGGCCGTGAACGGGGTGAAGTCGGGCGTGGCGGTGAACGCCGAGGTCATCGGGGTGGCCGCGGTGTCCTTCTGGTTCATCGGCCTGATCCCGAGGATCTGCTCGATGGTGCGGATCATGTTGATCTGCGAGTAGTAGCGGCTGTCGACGACGCCGTGCTGCGCGTACGGGCTGATGATCTGGATCGGCGCCCGGTGCCCGTCCACGTGGTCCAGGCCGGCCTGCGAGTCGTCCTCGACGACGAAGATCGCCGAGTCCTTCCAGTACGGGCTGTGGGTGATCTCGTCGACGATCTGCCCGACCGCGAGGTCGTTGTCCGCGACCTGGGCGGCCGCGTTGGCGGGGCCGCCGGTGTGGTCGCTGGACAGCCAGAGCATGTTCAGGTCGGCGGGGCCGTTCTGCTCGAAGTCCTGCTTCCAGATCTGCGCCCGGTAGATGTCCGGCACGGCGGTGTCGAACTTCGGGAACGCCGGCACCGACACGTTGTTCAGCGACGGGATCGGCGAGGACGAGACCAGCTTGTAGGCCGATCCGTTGCCGGTGGCCTGCATGGTCTTGGTGTCGCAGTACAGGTTCTGCCAGGTCGCGCCGGCCGGCTTGGTGAGGAACTGGTGGAACTCGCCGAAGTCCCGCACCGACTTCCCGCCCGCCAGGACGCCGCTCCACAGGGTGCCGCCGGCCTGGTGGCCGAGCGCGTCGTCCTCGGTGTCGTAGCTGCGGATGTACTCGCCGGCCGAGGACTCGGTGTACTCCGGATTGTCCGCCTGCATCAGCCAGTTGTGGCCCTCGGCGGAGTTGGTGCCGATGTCGTACGTGTTGTCGTACAGCCCGAACTGCTCGGCCAGCGCGTGCTGGTTCGGCGTCACGTTCGCGCCGAACTGCGCCAGCGAGGCGTCGCCGTTGCCCTGCGGCAGGTCGCCGTAGACCTGGTCGTAGGTGCGGTTCTCCTTGACGAGCAGGAAGACGTGCTTGATCGTCGACGGGTCGCCGATCCGGTTCGGGACGGGCTGCGCCTTGGCCTTGTTGCCGGTGGCGAGCTTGGCCGCGTTGTTGGTCCAGTTGTTCTGCGCGAAGACCTTGGCGGTCTGCTTCCGGATCTCCTTGTCGCTCGGCAGGGTGAAGCGCACCACGCTGGAGGTGGTGTCGTGGGTGCCGTGCGCGCCGTCCACCCGGCGGGCGTCGATGCCGCGGGTGTTGGAGACCAGGATGTGGTTGCCGGACGAGGAGATCTCGGCGGGGAAGTAGTCGGTCGGCAGCAGGCCGACGTAGCTCGCCGGCTCCTGCGGGCCCGCGTACCGGTAGACGGCGATCGCATTGGCCCGGCCGAGGGTCACCAGCAGGTGGCCGTCGTCGGTGAGGGTCACCGCGTCGGGCTCGTACCCGATCGAGGCCTCGGACCACGGCCGGGTGGCGATGGTCTGGACGACCTTGTCGCGCTCGGCGTCGATCACCGAGACGCTGTTGGTGCCGGTGTTGGTGACGAACACCGCGCCGTTCTTGGCGTACACGGCGGTCGGGTGCAGCCCGACGTCGATGCTGCCGGGCGCGGCGGACGGGTTCGCCAGGTCGATCACGCTGACGGTGCCGGTGAGGGTGGCGCCGGTGTTCGGGTCGGCCGGGACCTGGGTGCCGTACGAGTTGATGGTGCTCTCACCGGGCTTCGCCGGACGCCCGCCCTCGTTGCTGACGTACAGTTTGCCGCCCGCCTGCGCCAGGCCGCGCGGGGCGATGCCCACCGCCCAGCTCTGCCCGACCGTGCCGGCGGCGGTGTCGATCGCCACCACCCGGTTCTGGCCGTTGACCGCCGCGTACGCCGTCGTGCCGTCCGCCGAGAACACCAGGCCGGCCACCAGTGCCTGCTGCGAACCGCTCTTGGCGATCTTGACGACCTTGGGGTTGGCGACGCTGCCGTCCGGGTTCACGTCGAACCGGGTGTACCCGTCGGGCTGGCCCAGCCACAGCTGCTTGCCGTCGGGCGAGTACGTCGGGCCCTCCTGGCCCACCGCGTTGGTGCCGATCTTCGGGGTGGAGCCGGCGGCGCTGCCGACCAGCTGCTGCACCTTCCAGTTCTTCACGTCCACGATCGCCAGCGCCGCGCCGCCGTCGGTGACCGAGGCCGCCAGGTGGGTGCCGTCCGGGCTCACCGTGGACGACATGATCTTGCCGTTGTCGATCACCAGCCGCTCGCCGTACGGGGCGAGGTACTGGTTGCTGGAGACCAGTTCGCCCTGGTCGTAGACCTGGCCGACCCGGTTGGTGCCGAAGGTGTCCGACTTGGCCCAGCCGACACCGGCGCCGGCCGTGACGACCACCGCCGTGGCGGCGGCCGTGACCAGCGTCCGGCGACGGGTCCTGCGACCGCCGCCCGTGGCCGGTGCGTCACTCAGCCGACGACGTGTGACCTGCATCGTTGCTATCCCTTCGAAGGTGCCGGAAGCAGCTCGACGTTGCCGTCGAACTGCCAGAGCGGGTTCGGCGCGTCGCCGGTGGCGGTGCGCACCAGGAAGTAGCCGTTCACTTCCTTCGGCCCGTCGCCGTCGGCGACGAACCGCCCGTCGGGGGCGATGTCGAGCTGGTAGACGGCCGTCCCGGTGGCCTCGACGCCCGGGAGGCGCCAGGACACCACGCAGCGCCAGTCGTTGCCCGCGCCCTCGGGCTCGACCCGGGTGCTGCCCTTGTCGCACGCCGCCGTGACCTGCAACTGCGCCTCGGTGACGTCCGGACGGTTGAGTTCGGCGGTCTGCAGGCGGTACAGGTGCGCGAAGGCCGTGGCGACCGAGCGCTGCACCTTCTGCTGCTCGATGCCGGAGCCCGCCGCGCCGACCGCCGGGGCCAGCGCCCCGACCGTGACGGCCAGCAGCGCGAGCGGCGGCAGCGCACCGACCAGCAGCGTCCGGCGGCCCGGGGCGTCGTGCGCCGGGTTGGTGAAGTCCCTTCGCAGGAACAGGAATCGGGCGAGCAGGGTGGTGCCCGCTGCCCACACCAGGCCGACCGCGACGCCGATCAGCAGCGGGCCGAGCTGCACCGGGCCGGTGAACAGGCCGTTCCAGGAGAGGAACGCGTACCCGGGCAGCGCGAGCCGGACGGCGACCGGCAGCGGCATCAGCTGGGCGAGCTGCATCGCCAGGGCGACCAGCGCGGGCAGCAGCAGCCCCATCGGGGAGCGGCCCAGAGCGACCGAGCCGAGCAGGCCGATCCCGGCCAGCGCCAGGGTCGGGGCGAGCGCGCACAGCCAGGCCAGCAGCACGCGCAGCGCCGCGTCGCCGGGGGAGAGCAGGTGGCCGTCCAGGCCCACCAGCGGGTGGTTGCCGACCGCCAGCAGGCCGCCGACCACCCCCGAGAGCGCGAGGCCCGCGACCAGCGCCACCAGGACGGCGAGGCAGGCCAGCGCCTTCGCGGCGAAGATCCGGCGCGGCGAGCGGACCGCCACCAGCAGGTGACGCCAGGTGCCGAGGCGGTCCTCGGCGGCGAACACGTCACCGGCGACCATCGAGGTCAGCAGCGGCAGCGCCCAGCTCCCCGCGAACCCGAGGATCACCAACGGCCCGGCCCAGCCGGTGGCGTGCATCCAGCGGCCGAACAGGGTGTCGGTGGGAAGCGTGGACTGCCGGCTCACCCCGGCGACGAACGCCGCCGGGCCCAGCCAGCAGGCGAGCAGCAGCAGGCGGATCCGCCACTGCGCGAGCAGCTTGACGAGTTCGAAGCGGAAGGCGCGGGTCACCGGCACGCGGGTGGTGGTGGGCGTGAGGGTCGTGGTCATCGGGCGTCCTGCTGCTGGTCGGTGAGGGCGAGGAACGCGGCTTCCAGCGGCGACACCACCGGGGCGAGCTCGCGCACGGCGATGCCGGCCCGGACCAGCCGCACCACCAGGGCGTCCAGTGCGGGTACGGCCGCGCGGATCACGAGGCGGTCGGCGGTGTCGTCGGTGAGGCGGACGCCCGTCGTTCCGGCGGCGACGCGGCGGGCCGCCGCCGGGTCGGAGGTGAGCAGCCGGTGGTCGAGTTCGCGGTTCCGGGCGGCCAGTTCGGGCAGCGGGCCGGAGAACACCGTCCGTCCGGTGGCGAGGACGGTGACCTCGGAGCACAGCGCCTCCAGGTCGTCCATGCGGTGGCTGGAGAGCACGACGGCGCAGCCGTCCGCCGCGAGCCGCCGGAGTACGCCGTGCACCTGCCGCTTGCCGGCCGGGTCGAGGCCGTTGGACGGCTCGTCCAGTACCAGCAGGCGGGGCCGGGGGAGCAGGGCGGCGGCGAGGCCGAGCCGTTGGCGCATGCCGAGCGAGAAACCGCCCACCCGGTCGTCGGCGACGTCGGTGAGGCCGACCTGGTCGAGTGCCTCCTCGACCCGCGCGGCCCGGCCCTGGAGCGCGGCCAGTGCGGTGAGGTTCTGCCGGGCGGTCAGCGCGGGGTAGAGACCGGGCCCGTCCACGAACCCGGCCACCCCGTCCGGTGCGGCGAGTGCCCGCCCGATCGGTGTCCGCAGGATCTCCAGGCTGCCCCCGTCGGCGGCGGCCAGGCCAAGCAGCAGGCCGAGCAGCGTCGTCTTTCCGGCGCCGTTCGGTCCGGCCAGGCCGTGGATCCGGCCCTGCGCCACCCGGAGGTCGACGCCGTCGAGGGCGATCACCTCGCCGAAGCGCTTGGTGATCCCCCGGGCCCGGACCGCGAGCGGTGTGTCCATGCGTGCTTCCCTCCAAAGCCGTTGGAGACCCTAGGCAGTTGACGCGACGCGGTCAGGGACCGCTTCCTGAACATTCATGGAACGGAAGGCGAGGAGCGGCGGAGGAATTGACGATTCGTCACCTCATCGGTCGACCGGACCGGAAATCATCCGATGTATCCGGGGGCGGGCCTCCCGGGGCACGGGCGTCAGCGGGCGCGCGGGGGTGTCGTCACGCGTACGGTGGAACCGGGGTTGCGCTCCGAGCGGGCCTGTGGACCTGGCCGGTTCGGTGCTTCCGGGCGTCTGGAAGGACGTGCCATGGCTGGTCCCACGCCGATCGTTCCGACCGACAACGTGGCGGGAGTGACGCCGGGCAAGCTCGCCGGCGGCGCGTTCGGGGTGACACCGGACGGCGCGGGCAGCCTGACGCTGCCGCTCTGGGTTCCGGTCGGGCGGCTGGGCGTTCAGCCCGAGCTGGACCTGCACTACCACAGCCGGGGCGGCAACGGCCCGCTCGGCGTCGGCTGGTCGCTGAGCGGCCTGCCCAGGATCACCCGCCGCCGCCGCACCATCCCCGACGAAGGCACCGACGGGCCGATCAGGTACGACAGCACCGACCCGTTCGCGCTGGACGGCGAACCGCTCGTCCTCGTGGGCGGCACCCACGGCGCGGACGGCGCCGAGTACCGGACGAAACGCGACACCTTCACCAAGATCGTGCTGCACGACGTCGACACCGCGCCGGACGGCCGCCCGCTCGGCCCGACCTGGTTCGAGGCCTTTCAGAAGGACGGCCGGATCCTGACCTTCGGCGGCCTCGGACGGGAGGACCTCGGCTCACGCTTCGAAGGCCTGGCCCAGGTGGTGACGCCGGTTCAGGTACCGGCCGGGACCTTGCCCGCCGCCGTGCGGGACGCCGTCGCGGTGTCGCAGCAACCGGTCCGCTACGGCTGGGGCCTGCGCAGCATCAGGGACCGCTCCGGCAACGAACTCCGGATCACCTACCAGGGCTACCCGTTCCGGCCCGACCTGCCGCCGCCCGAACGCGACTTCGTGCCCGTCCGCATCCAGTACACGGGCTCCCAGGGCGGCGGCGTGCCGGCACTGCGCTCGGTCGACTTCGGGTGGGAGACGCGCCCCGACCCCGAGACCCGGCTGCTGTCCGGTCTCCCCGTCACCCAGAACACCCGGCTGCGGGAGCTGCGGATGAGCGGCCCGGACCCGACCGCCGCCGACCCGTCGAACGTCGCCCTGCTGCGCCGCTACCTGTTCGCCTACCAGAACACCAGCGTCAGCGGCCGCAGCCTGCTCACCGGTGTCCAGGAACTCGACGGGGCCGGGATCGCGCTCGGCGGACACACCTTCGACTGGGAGCTCGGCGGGACGGGCTTCCAGGAGATCGCGACGTGCATCACCGACATCAAGACCACACCGGCCGGGCGCAGCACGCTCCCCGGCCGGATCCGGGTCGCCGACTTCGACGGCGACGGGCGGGACGACATCCTCTACGTGCCGCGCTCGGACCCGGACCACTTCGCGATCCTGCGCTCCGACCCCGCCTCGCCCACCGGCTTCCGGGATCCGTACTACACCGACATCCCCGTCCCGGCGGACAGCGCGGACGGCCGGGTGTACGTGTACCCGGACCCGGCCGGGGACTTCATGAACATCTTCGTCCTCGACGACTCGGCGCAGCCCGGCACCGTGGGCAGCCCGACCTACCGCGTCCACCACGCGGGAATCGACCGCTCGGGCGCCTCGGGCAGCATCGGCTCGTTCTGGGTCTTCGAGGGCCGGGACATCTTCAACCCGGCCGGTTCGGTGGACGGGCCGGTGGAGGTGGCCGACCTGGACGGCGACGGGCTGCCCGACCTGGTGCACGGCTGGACCGGCGGCGGCGGCGTCGACCCGAACTGGTACCTGCGGGCCAACCTCGGCGGCAACCTCAACTTCGACGTGGAGCAGCCGCTCGGCACCTACCCGTTCCCGCACCTGACGGTCTCCCCGGACGGCGGCAGCGCGACGGCGCTGCTCGTCGACGACTCCGGCACCACCGGCGGCGACCCGCGCTGGTCGGCCGTCGGCGTGACCAGGCAGGGCGGCCAGGTGAGTACCACCGTGGCGCTGGGCACGCTGCCGCGCGGGCAGGACTACCTGTTCGGCGACTTCACCCGCAGCGGCCTGCCGTCCGCGTTCAGCCTCGGCGGCGCGCCCGGACCCGCCCCGGCGGCCGTGTCCGACCCGACGCTGACCGAGAACCTCGGCGGCACGTTCGGCCAGGCGGTTCCCGTCGCGCTCCAACTCCCGCAGCTCCCCAGCAGGTTCACGCCCGCGCTGCGCGTCATCGACTGGAACGAGGACGGCCGCGCCACCGTGCTGGTCCGCACCCGGACCGCCGGGGAGCTGAGCGACCCGATGTACGTCCTGCGGTGGGACGGCCAGGGCTTCGCGCAGATCCAGCTGCCCTTCACCAGCAGCTGGGACCAGCAGTTCCCGGAGGGCTTCGACCTCTGTGAGGTGATCGACCACAACGGCGACGGCCTGGACGGCGTGGTGATGTACAGCGACGGCCAGCTGCGCGTGTTCGTCCGCGGCGGCGACCGGGCCGACCTGCTGACCGGCATCACCGACGGGCTGGGCGCCCACACCTCGGTCGGCTACCGGCCGATCTCCGACCCGGCCGTGCACACCCCGCAGTACGGGTTCACCTTCCCGCTGCGGGCGAGCACCGGGAAGATCTGGGTGGTCGCCGAGTACCGCGAGGACAACGGCGTCGGCGGGGTGAACACGCACCGGTACACCTACGCGGGCGGCGTCCAGGACGTCACGGGCGCCGGGTTCCTGGGCTTCCGGCGGCGCACCGCCGTGCACGTCGAGACCGGTGTCAGCACCGTCTCGGACTACCTTCCCGACCTGGCCGCGGCCAGTGGCAGCTATCCGCTGCTCGGACTGCCCGTCAAGGAAGTCACCACGACCCCGCTCGGCCACGGCCTTCAGCACCGGGCGAGCACCACGACCACCTACACCGAGCGGCCGGGCCCGGTGGGCACCATCCCCTACTTCGTCGTTCCGCTCGGCATCGACGAGGAGCAGGTGATCACCCGGAACGGGGTGCCCACCATGCCGGTGCGGCGCTGCACCACGGCGCAGGACATGGACGCCTACGGGAACCTGACCGTCCGTTCGCAGACCTGGAGCGACGGCAACGCGCTCGCCGTGAAGTCCGCCTACAGCAACGACCCGGTCGGCTGGCTGATCGGGCTGTGCACCGAGGTGACGGAGCGGAGCACCAGCCCGAACGGCTCGGCGCAGACCAGACGGTTCGGGTACGAGTACGGCAGCGACGGCCTGCTCACCCGCGAGACCGTCGAACCCGGAGTGCTGGGCCCCGACGGCTGGCTGCCGATCGGCCCCCAGCCGGACGGCGTGCGGACGCTCTACCGGACCCTCCAGCGCTACCCGGACGGCAACCTGCTCCGGGTCACCCTGGAGGAGAGCATCGGCCCGGGCGGCGCGAAACGCTCCGTCGAGGTCCAGTACGACGGCCTTGAGCACCAGTTCCCGGTCCAGGTCACCGACGGCCTCGGGCACACGGTGAGCGCGACCCACCACCCCGGGCTCGGCGTCCAGATCAGCAGCACCGACCAGAACGGCGTGCAGACCTTCCGGCAGTACGACGGCTTCGGCCGGCTGCGCGGCGAACTCGCCCCGGACGGCACCCGCACCACCGCCCACCAGCTCGACGTGGGCGGCCGGGCGAGGATCTCGGTGGTGGCCGGATCCGGTGAGGAAGCCCTGTTCGACCACGACGAGCTGGGCCGGGTGGTCACCCGGACGCTCTTCGCGCGCGACGACGGCAAGGCCGTGATCCGCGACACCGAGTACGACGCGCTCGGCCGGGCCGTCCGGACATCGCTGCCGCACTTCGCCGCCGACGCGCCCAGCTGGGACACCTTCACGTACGACACGCTCGGGCGGATCACCGCGCGGACCGGGGCCGACGGCACCAGCACCGGCTACGAGTACCGCGGCGAGTGGCTGATCGCCACCGACGGCGAGCACCACGCCACCGCGACCCGGACGGACTGCCTGGAGCGCCCGGTCTTCGTCACGGACCGCGACGCCGCGCTGGTCGGGACGGCGACCGCCCCGGCCGGCATGACCGTCGACTACGCGCCGTTCGGCCAGGTCGCGTCCGTCACGGACATCGCCGGCAACGTCACCCGCTACGACGCCGACCGGCTCGGACGCCTGATCAGTGAGACGGACCCGGACCGCGGCCACCTCACCTACACGTACAACGTGTTCGGCGATCCGCTGCGCGACATCCAGGCCGACGGTCACGCCGTCGACCACGAGTACGACTCGGCCGGCCGGCCCACCGCGATCCGGGACGCCCTCGACGGCGACGTGACGATCGACTGGGACGTGGGCGCCACCGGGCAGGTGACCCGGATCGCGGCGCCGCTCTCCGCCGTCACCGAGGTCTTCGGCTACGACGCGATCGGCCGCCCGGTGACCAAGACCTGCTCGGTCGGCCCCAACCGGTACACGCTCACCCACGAGTACGACGCGATGGGCCGCCTCAGCGGCATCGTCTACCCGAAGGCCGGAAGCCTCGAACCGTTCGAACTGCGGTACGAGTACGGCAAGTTCGGGCAACTGCTGCGCGCCACCGACGCCGCCGACCGGCGGGTCTACTGGCAGTGGGTCAACGCCGACGCCTCCGGCCTGTTCGGCGACGACGCACTCGGCAACGGCCTGACCGACCGGCGGATCGAGGACGGCGCCCGCCCGGGCGTGCTCCAGCGGATCCAGACCCTCGACGGGGCCAACCAGCTGCTGCGCGACACCCGCTACCGGTTCGACGCCAACCTCAACCTGGTCGGACGCACCGACAGCGTGCGCCGGACCAAGGAGGCGTTCGGCTACGACAACCGCCGCCGGCTGCGGCGCTGGACCTGGCGCGGCGACCCCGGGGACCGCAAGGTCCGCTGGGACTACGACGACATCGGCGACATCACCCTGCGCGCCATCGAGGTCGGCCCCGGCACCGACCTCGCCTACACCTACAACCCGGCGGTCGCCGGGCCGCACGCCGTCGTCGCCACCACCCTGGGCGCCTACACCTACGACGCCCGCGGCAACCAGACCGGCGCCCCCGGCCGGACCGTCCGCTACGGCCGCGGCAACCTGCCGACCCGCATCACGCAGAGCGGACCCAAGCAGCCACGCGCCGTCGAATTCCGCTACGACGGCGAAGGCAGCCGGGTACAGACCGTCGACCGGCTGAGCGGCCTGGCCACCGACAGCTTCGACGGACTCTACGAGTACCGGCGCCCGATCGGCACCGAACGGCCCGACGGGCAGCACATCTTCGACATCGTGGTACCGGGACGGCTGGTCGCCCGGCGCACCTGGGTGCTGGCCGGCGGCGCCCGCACCGCCGACCGCGTCGAATACCTGCACGCCGACCACCAGCAGTCGACCGACCTGGTCACCACCAGCCACGGGAAAGTCCTGCACCGCTACGCCTACGACCCCTTCGGCCGCCGCACCGACCCCACCGACCCCGCCCTGCCGCGGGCCGAGCACGACACCGCCCTGCACACCGGGTACACCGGGCAGCGGCACATCGACGGCTGGTACCTCATCGACATGCGCGGCCGCTTCTACGATCCGGTCATCGGCCGCTTCCTCAGCGCCGACCCGCTGACCCCCGACCCGCTGAACCCGCAGTCCTGGAACCGCTACGCCTACGTCGTCAACAACCCGCTGTCGCTGCGCGACCCCGCCGGGTTCAACGGCGCGACCCTGGACGACGACCCGAAACCGCCGGCCGGCCCGGCCGCACCGGCAGATCCGCCGGCCGCCTCGCCGGCCAAGACCGGCTCGACGTCACCGGCCACCGCGCAACCATCGGCGCACTCCGGCGCCGGCTCCGGGCCGCAGCAGTCGACCGGGCGCGGTGCCGGCTCCGGGCAGCAGTTGACGCCCGCGTCGAAGTCGGCCGGTGCCGGGGCAGCAGGTGCCGGGGCCGGGGAGGGCGCCCGGCCGTCGCCCGTGGGTTCGGCCGGTGCCACGCCACCCGGCAGCGGACCCCACACCTCCAAGCCGCCGACACCGCCACCCCCGCCCCCGCCCAACGACAACGGCAACGGCGGCGCCGCCGCGACCGGACTGCCGCCGAACGCGGGCGCCACCGCGGGCAACCGCGGCCGTGCCGACCAACTCCAGCGCGACCCGGCGGAGTCGAGGTTCCGTACGGTGGCGGCGCCGGTGCACGGCGCGGCGCCGTCCGGGAGCGGGCCGCGGAGTCTGCCCCTGGTCGGAGCCATGTCCGCCCTCGTCGGGGCGGGGGAGGCCGTGCTCGGCGCGGTGGGGAGCGCGGCGCTCGCCGTCGGGACGGCCGCGGAGGCGACGGTCGGCGCGGTGGAAGTTGCGGCGGAGGCGACGGAGACGGCTCTGGCCACGGTGGCCGGGGTGCCGGAAACCGTCCTGTCGGCTGCCAGCGGCTCCGAGTGGATCGAGCTGCGCCGGGTCGTCACCCTGCTCAGGACGGAGGTTCACCACCTGCTGCCCACCCAGTTCATCAAGATCTTCGAGCGGGCCGGAATCAACACCCGGCACTACTGCATCCGCATCCCGCACTTCCTGCACAAGTGGTTGCACACGCAGTGGAACGGCATGTGGGCCGACTTCATCAAGAAGCACCGCGGCCGGCCGTCGGCCGAGAAGATCGGCCACTTCATGGGGGACATGATCACGCGGTTCAGCTTGGAGAGCCACGAGATCGTGAAGTACACGAGGCAACTCTTCTCAAAGGAGTGAGCGCACCGTGCAAGGCGACTTCAGCAGTTCCACCCCGGCCACCCCGGCCGTCACCGCCACCGGCACGGGCGGCACCGCCGCGATCTCCGCGACCAGCGACGCGCCCACGGCCGTCGAGGTGGTCAACGACCGTGACACGGCCCTGCTCGGCGGAACGACCAACGGGGTGGGCGTGGTCGGCAACTGCCTGGGCAACGGGATCGGCGTCCTGGCGCGCAGTCAGCAGGGCACGGCGGTGAACGCGACCAGCGACACCGGGATCGCCGTGCTGGCGCAGAGCAGCTCGGCGGCCGCCGTCCAGGGCACCTGCCTGGGCGACGACTTCGGTGTGGTCGGCATCGCGCCGAACGCCGGAGTGGCCGCGTTCAACCCGAACAACGACCACGCCGCGTACCTCGCGAGCGACTGCTGCGCGGCCTGGTTCACCGGCCCGGTCAGCGTGATGGGCAACCTGTTCAAGAGCAGTGGCGGCTTCCGGATCGATCACCCGCTGGCACCGGCCGAGAAGTACCTGACGCACTCGTTCGTCGAGTCGTCCGAGATGAAGAACGTCTACGACGGGACGGTCACCGCCGGGGCAGACGGCACGGCGAGCGTCGAACTCCCCGGCTGGTTCGAGGCCCTCAACCGGGACTTCCGCTACCAGCTGACCGCGATCGGCGCACCCGCCCCCGACCTCCACATCGCCGAGGAGATCGAGCACCGCCGCTTCCGCATCGCGGGCGCACCGGCCGGCCTGAAGGTGGCCTGGCAGGTCACCGGCGTGCGAGCCGACGCCTGGGCCGAGGCCCACCGCATCGAGCCCGAGCAGACCAAACCGCGCGCGGAGCGCGGCCGTTACCTCCACCCGGCGCTGTACGGCGCACCGCCCGAGAAGGCCCTGCGGCCGGGTGGCTGAGGAGTCGACAGCATGCGGCTGCCCGGCCCGCTCGGGTGAGCGGGCCGGGCAGCGGTGGTGCGGGGCAGCGGTGGTGCAGGGGTCAGTGCCGGCTGTTGTCGTCGCCCTGGCCGTTGTTGTCGTCGATCAGCCCGCGAGGGTCGATCGACCAGATGCCGCGCCCGAAGGTGGCGGCGTACAGGCGCCCGTCCGGGCCGGTCTTGAGCTGCTGGACGGAGGTGGTGGGCAGGTCGCGGCCGAGCACCTTCCAGTTCTTCCCGCCGGGCGCCCGGTAGAACGCGGCGAGGTCGGTGCCGAGCACCAGCCCGCCGCCCGGCAGGATCTTGACCGAGGTGGCGGGGACGTCCGGCAGGTTGGCCGAGACGTCGGTCCAGGTGGCGCCGCCGTCGCGGGTCTCGAAGAGGTGGCCGATGCCCGCGCCGGGGCCCTCGGTCCACGTCCGGGAGAAGCCGTTGAAGGCGACGAAGACGTGCTGGGCGTTCTTCTCGTCCACCGCGAAGGAGCTGATGTAGCGGTTCGGCAGCGTGCCGTCGACCGGCAGGTTCAGCTGGTGCCAGCCGGTGCCGTCGGTCCTGCCGACCGCGATGCCGCGGCTGAAGCCCTGGTTGTTGCAGGGGCCGCACCAGCCCGCGTACACGGTGCCGTCGACGGTGGCGACGGCGGTGGCGAGGTGGCCGGCGCCCAGGTCGTAGGCGTTGCTCCACTCGCTGCCGCTGCGGATCGCCCAGCCCTTGTGCTGCACCCAGACGTGCCGGCCGCCGGCGACCCAGGTGTTGCCGTCCTTCGGGTCGGCGGTGATCGGCGCGATGAAGCGGGCGCCGGAGCCGCCGAGGGCCTTGTCGGGCGGGGCGACCTCGTACGAGGTGGCCTTGCTCGGGTCCTCGCTCGCGGCGCCGTCGTTGACCGCGCAGTTCTGGGTGACCCACATGTCGAGGTAGACGTACTCCTCGGCGATGTTGCAGCCGTTGGCCGGGTCGACCAGGGTGTCGGCGCCGTCGCCGCCGAAGTTCGAGCCCATCACCTTGTCGCCGGCGCGCAGGATGGACTCGCCGTTGTCCTGGAGGCCGCCGCTGACGATGACGCCCTTGCCGGAGCGGTCCGCCGGGTCCTTGCCGATGCCGACCGAGTAGTACTGCAGGGTGTCGATGGTGCCGTCCGCGAGGGACTTCCAGTCGGTGGCGTGGCCGGAGGCGTCGGCCGCGCCGTCCACCGGGCGGCGGTAGATGCCGCCGTCGTTGCCGACGTACACGGTGGCCTTGCCCCGGTACGAGCCGATGGCGACGGCGTGCTGGTCGGAGTGGACGGTCGGCGGGCAGTCGCCGGTCTGCTTGCTCGGGTCGATGCTCCAGCAGGAGAACGGGAAGTTCCAGTACGGGCCGGGGACCGTCCAGTCGGTGCCGCCGTTCTTGGTCTCCAGCACTTCTTCCAGGCCCGCGTACAGGTGGTCCGGGTCGGTCGGGTCGACCTGCAGGAACTGGTTGTACCAGGACTGGATGCCCGGCTGGTAGCCGTCGTCCGTCAGGGCCGAACCGGAGTTCTTGATCTTGTCCTTGTCCGCGATCAGCGTCCACGGGCCGTACGGCGAACCGGACTTGGAGACGTAGATGCCCTTCAGGCCGGAGTCCGGGTCGGTGCTGGTGAGCAGCGGCGACTGGTCGATCGCGTAGTAGCGCGAGCCGTCCGCCGACCGGGCGAAGGTCACGTTGCCGACGTTGTCGGCGTCCGTCGGCAGGTCGCCGAGCGCGCCGACGCGCTGCCAACTGCCGTCCGCGGCCCGGCTGTAGAAGCCGTTGTAGGTGTCGCCGCCGCGCCAGCCGATCGCCAGCACCACCTTGGACGGGTCCTTGGGGTCGATCGCGATGTCGTTGGCGATGTTCCGGTACGGCGCGGACGGGTCCTTGGCCAGCGAACCGCCCGGCAGATAGGCCGGGTTGGGCGCGAACTCCAGCTTCCACGGGCCGGACAGCTCGGCGGTGGAGTGGCTCCACACCCCGCGGCTGGTGGCCGCCCACACCTTGCCGCCGCCGAAGCGCAGCGCGTGGATGACGGTCGACTCCAGCTCGGAGCCGCCGACCCGGTTGCTCGGCGCGAACCGGCCGTGCCGGGGGTCGGCGAGCACGTACACGCCGGTGCCGACGTACGAGGTGGCGCCCGTGTTGGACTCGCCGGTGGCGTACCAGAGCCGCCCGCCCTCGTCCAGGTCCAGCGTGCCGGTCGACAGCGTGGGCAGGCTGTCGGCGATCGGCTCCCAGTTGCCGCCGCCGGTGCGCGAGCGGAACACGCCGCCGTTGGCGCCGCCGGCGTACACGTTGCCGTCGTCGTCGGCCGCGATGCCGGTGATCCGGCCCGTGACGTAGCCTGCGCCGCCACTGGAGTTGGAGTTGATGTCGCGGTAGCGCGGGTCGTCCGCGTTGTACGGCTTCGAGGTGACGTGCTGCCATGCGGCGCCGACATGCGGCATCGACTGCAACTGCGCCCAGGCCGCGCCGTACGCGCCCGGGGCGACGACGCCCGGGGCGGTGCGGGCCTCGGTGTACTGCGCGACGCCCTCGGCGGAGTTCTCCGCCTCGTCCGCGCCGTCCTCGTCGCCGCCGGTCAGCGCGTTGTGCGCGGAGACCTTGCCCTGCACTTTCGCGGCGTGCTGCCGGCCGACCTCGGCCTGGTGCTGAGCCTGACGCGGGAGGGCCGGGTGGGGGGCGGGGGCCGCGAGCGCCTGGGAGGTGGCCAGGCCGAGTGCGGTCAGGGTGACGGCGGGCAGCAGCAGCCGTCGGCGTTGCCTCTTGGGCACGGTGCCGGGTCCTTTCGCTACGGGCGGGACGCACGATCGCGCAGCCCCGCCGAAGCCTCCCGGGTCGGCGCGGTCGATGGGAAGGGACGCGGCGTAATGAATGGTTAAAACCCGAACCGGCAAAGCCTCCTGACGAGACGTCAGGACGGGGCGAGCGGCCAGGAGGCGAGGTCGCGGTAGCGGATCGGGCCGGGGCCGCGGCCGGTGTTGCTGCCGACCAGGTGGAGGCGTTCGGCGGGCCAGCTGCGGCCGGCGAAGCCGGTGAGACCGGCGGCGGCCAACGGGACGCTGGTGGGGTCGTCGCGTCGGGAGCGGGCCAGGGTGAGGTGCGGGTGCAGCGGGCGGTCGCGGAAGTCGAGGCCGTGGGCGCGGATCAACTCGCGGACGGCGGAGGCGAGTTCGTGGAGGCCGTCGAGGTCGCCGGTGACGCCGCTCCACAGCAGCCGCCCGTCGAAGTGGCCGCCGCCGTGCAGGGCCAGCCGCGGCGCGGGGTGCGCGGCCGCCGCGCCGGGCAGCGTCGAGCGCAGCACCGGCACGGCGGCGGAGGGGAGCTCGCCGAGGAACGCCAGGGTGATGTGCCAGTCCGCGATCCGGTTCCAGCGCAGCAGCGGGTACGCCGCGTAGGCCGGTTGCAGGGCGCGGGCCAGCTCGTCCTTGGCGTCGTCGGGCGGGGCCAGCGCCACGAACAGGCGCCGGGTCGGGGGCTCGGGGTGATCGTCCACCAGGGATTTCTAGCACCCCCGGCCGGTCAGTCGGCCGGGTCGGCCGCCTCGTGGTGGACGTGGAGGTCGCCCTTCATGACGGTGTAGAGCGAGGCGTGGCCGCCGGCCGTGTTGTTCTGGGTCGGGGACTCGGTCGGGGACTCGGGCGGGGTGTCGGGCGCGGCGGGCGCTTCGACGCGGTTGTCGCGGCCGACGACGACGGGGCCGTGCGCGTCGCCGCCGATGCGAACGTCGTACCGGTCACCGGATCGGGTGGCCATGCGGGACTCCTTCCGTGGAGGGGGTGGTCAGTGGGCGCCGGAGCGTTCCTGGCGGACGGTCGACAGCAGCTGGTCGACCTCGGCCCCGGTGAGCACCAGGGCCTCGATCTCGATGTCCGAGGCGCGGTCCCAGTAGGTGCTGCTGCCGAGGGCGTCGGCCCGGTTCTGGCTCTCCGCGCTGACCTGCTGGAACACGGCGGCGCCGGCCGCGTCGTCGCAGGTGATGGTGCCGCTGACGGCGCTGGTGCCGACCGGGAGCGAGGTCGGGGCGCTGGTGCACTTGCCGGCCGCGCGGCCGTCGATGGTGATCGTGCCGACCGTCATCACCACATTGACGTGCGGGAGCCCGTGGACCACGGAGTCGCCCTGGAGGATCTTCGCGGTGACGTTCTCCTTGATGTGGCACCCGGTGGCGTCGCAGTTCACATGGCTGTCCGGGTCCTGGTCGAAGTCCAGGGTGCCGTAGCGGGCCGTGGTGAGGCCCTTGACGGACGCCTCCAGGGCGTCGTACATCGCCCCGGTCCCGCCCGGCGCCACCGTCGAGAGGTCCATGGAGGTGGTCTCCCACATCGGCGAGTGGGCCTCCATCGCGCGGGAGAGCTTGCCGTCCGTCGGCAGCTGGAACTTCATCGCGCTCGGCGGCTCCCAGCGCAGCACGCGGTACGGCGCGTCGCGGGAGACGTACAGGTAGCCGACGGTGGTGTCCGCGCGCAGGGCCGGGACGCCGTTCACGTCGGTGGTCGGCGGGTTCTCCGCGGCGGGGAGCCGGGGCCGGTCGGCGAGCGCCTGCGAGAAGCGCTTGGCGAGGTCGGCCGGGGTCTCGTACATCCCCATCTCCTCGGACAGGCGGCTGGTGCCGGTGCTGGTCCGGTCGCCGAGGCCGTTGTACGTCCACAGGCGCAGGATGAGGTCCGAGGAGTGCCAGCGCGAGTAGTCCTTGCCGCCGACGGTCAGCATGTCCTGGGCGTCCTTGTCGGCGGCCATGCTCTGGTTGCTGAGGTGGCTGGTGCCGAACTTCTCGCCGTGCGCGGTCACCGTGACGTCGTTGAGGTACTCCTGGACGTTCCAGTCGCCCTGGTAGCGGACGCCCGGGGCCGAGGCCAGCGCCTGCACCGCCTGCTCGAACGGCGCCCGCAGCACCTTCCCCTCGCCGGCCCCGCCGGCCCCGCCGCCACCGCCGCCGCTGCCGCCCGACACCGACCAGGTGACCGCGCCCGCACCGGCCAGCAGCAGGCCCAGCGTGACCAGCAGGCCCTTGGCGCTCAGCACCCCGGCCGTCCCCGCCACCCCGGCCCCGGCCCCGGCACCGGCCGCCGCACCCGCGCCGGCCGCCGCGTGTCCGGCGGCGTGCCCGGCCGCCTGCTGGCCCGCCTGCGCGGCGCCGTGCTGCGCCGCCGGCGCCGCGGCGTGCGGGACGGTCGCGGCGTGCGGGACGGTCGCGGGTGCGGCGGACGGCGGCGGGGTGGGGGAGAGGTTCGCCATGTGCGAGGCCACCGACTGGGTCTGCGCGCTCTGGGCCGCGGTGCCGCCGTGCGTCCCGATGCTGCTCAGCCCGGCACCCGGGTCGCCGGGGACGGCCGGGACGTGCGGAGGGGTGGGCAGCGGCAGGGTGGGCGGCCCGGTCAGGCCGGGCGCGACGTGCTGGGCGTTGAGCGCGGCCGTCGCACCGTGCAGGTCTCCGATCGCCTTCCACAGCAGCGCCGCCTCGCCGAGCAGCACCACCGCGATCACCCGGCGGCCCGTCAGCAGGCTGCGGATGCCCTCCTCGTGGATGAAGAAGGTCTGCGCCGACCGGTCGCCGGCCCGTTCGGCGGCGTTCCAGCCCCGGCCGAGCAGGCGGCCCCACGCCCCCGGGCGCAGCGCCCGCGCCATCGCCGGGGACGCCGCCCGGGCCAGGTGTACGGCCAGCTCGGGCCGCCCGGCGGCCTCGGCGAGCGCGACCGCCCGCTCCAACGCCCGGCTGTGCTCGGCGACTTCGGCGGGCACGGTGTCCCGCCGGGTGACCCATTCGGTGAGCTGCGCGCAGATCCGCTCGAACGGGAACGGGTCGGTCCGGCCGAGCGCCGCCGCCACCGCGTCCGGCGGGCAGCGGTAGCCGTGCTGCTCGGCGCGGAGCAGGCCGACGTCCGCCAGCCGCTCGCAGAGCGCCGCCGCGTCCGGCAGGTCGGCGATCGCGGCGATCCGCTCCGCCGCGAGCTCCGCGCCGTCCAGGGTGGCCAGCAGGCGCAGGACCTGCGAGGACGGGTCGTCGAGGCCGTCGAGCAGCAACGGGACGATCTCCGCCACCTCGCCCGCCCGCGGCAGGCCGCCGTCGCCGGCGGACCGGAACCGGGCGAGCACCGCGGCCTGCAGCAGGTGCAGCGGGCGGCCCTGGGCGGCCTGCCAGAGCGTCGTCGCGTCGGCCAGTTCGCCCGGTGCGAGCGGTCGGCGCAGCTCGCGGGTGAGCAGCTCCAGGCCGGCCGCCCGGTCCAGCCCGGCGAGTTCCACCAACGCGCCGTCCTCGCCGAGCAGCGACCGGTCGTGGGAGGCCAGCACGAACGTCGCGTCCGGGACCAGGTCGGCCAGGGCGAGCGCCTCGGCGCGGGTCAGGTCGGCGTTGTCGAGGTACACCGTGACCCTCAACCCGGCCATCAGACGCCGCAGTTCGGGCTCGGACGGGGCATAGCCGACGGCGTCGTAGCAGGCCTCGAAGATCTCCTGCGCCAGGTCGGCGACCTCCCGGTCGGCGGCGTTCAGGTACACCCGCCCGTCGGACCCGGCGGCCGTCCGGTGCGCGGCGTGGCGCAGCAGCATGCTGGTGCCCGTGCCGGACGGGCCGTACAGCTGGACGAGCCCGCCGGCGTCGATCGCCCGTGCCAGTTCGGCGAGTTCGTCCTCGCGGCCGAGCGGCGGCTGCGGCCGGCGCGGGAGCAGCGCCACCTGCGGGCGGCGCACCGGCGTGGGGCGGCGGCCCGCCACCAGCAGGGTCACCGTGGAGCCGTGGTCGGCGTCCACCACCAGGTTGTGGTCGCCGACCACCACCGGACCGTTGGCGTCGCCGTCGATGTCGAGGCGGTAGTCGTTGCCCGGGGAGCGCTCGGTGCTGCTCGTGGCGGAGTCGTCCGGTTCTTCCATCGCGACTGTCTCTCCCGGCCGTGGAGCGCGACCGTTCTCGAGGCGGACCGCCGCGCGGGCAGGTCGGCCGGTACAGAAGGTGAGGGTCCGCCGGGCGGCGTGACGGGCGCCCGGCAGTGGTCCGGAACTGCCGTCGGCGGTCCGGTAGTTGGCCAGGCTAGTGCGGGCCGTGCGGCGAGACCCCGTCGAACGACGGTTTCCGCCAAGGCCGTTCACATCACCTCCCCGGTCGGGGGAAGCGTTCGGGGAAGGCTTCCGGGCAGGGGAAGGTTTGCGGGCAGGGGAGGGTTTCCGGTCAGGGGAAGGCGATGGTCTCCAGCAGCGCCATGCTCTCCACCCGGATGCTGCGGTAGCCGGTGGTGACGGCCCCCGACTCGCGCAGGCGGCGCAGCGCCTTGTGCACGGTGGGCTCGGCCGCGCCGGACAGCGTCGCGAGTTCGGGCTGCGTGATCGGCCAGCGGATCACCGCGCCCGCGCCGGCGGGCTCGCCGTACGTCACCGCGATCTGGTGGATCACCCGGGCCAGCCGGGTCGCCGTGTCGCAGCCGGTGAAGTCGATCCGGCGGTCGTTCGCGGCCCGCAGCTTCGTCACGATGGACTCGTTGACGGCCTGCGCGATCCGCGCCTCGCGCCGCATGCAGTCCAGGAACGCCGGGCGGCTCACCGCCCGGGCCGTGACCCGGCCGCAGCTGGTGACGGTCGCCGAACGCGGCCGGCCGTCCACGGCGGCGAACTCGCCGACCAGATCGCCGCCCATCCGCACGGCCAGCAGCGCGTCCCGGTGATCCTGCGTGCGGCCGGTCACCTTGACCACGCCCGCCAGCAGCACCAGCAGGAAGTCCGTCCGGTCGGACTCCCGCACCAGCACCCGGTCGGCCGGGTACCGCACCTCGGTGCCGAGCGACAGCAGCGGCTCCCGCTCGGCCGGCGACAGGCCGCCGAGCAGACTCGACAGCGGCCACGCCCAGGTACGGCCGGACGGGGCGCTCCCGTCTCCGGTGCGGCTGCGGTCGTCGGCTGCCATCGCTCTCCCCCTGCCCGGTGCGCTGCTGTCACCAGTATGCGGTCGGCGGGCCGCCCGGGATGGTGCGGGTCGGTGGGAGAAACCGTATTCCGACGGGGTCCGCCGCCCGCCGGTCCGGCACCATGGAACCCGGAGCGCTCGCGAAGGTGCGGCATCAGGAGGCTGGCGTGGACTGGGAATTGGCGTACCGGGCGGTGCTCGCCGTGGACATCGAACGCTCCGCCGGACGCGGCGACCCGGCGCTGATGGCGATTCGCGCGGCGCTCCGGGCGGTGCTGCGGGAGTCCTTCGGGCGGAGCCGGATCGACTGGGCGCAGTGCCGGATCGACGACCTCGGCGACGGCTTGCGGGTCACCGCCCCCGCCGGGGCGCCGAAGGCGTCGCTGGTCCACCCGCTGTTCGACGAGGTCGCCGCCCGGCTGCGCGCCCACAACCGGCTGGCCGGGCCGCCGACCACGATCCGGGTCCGGATGGCGCTGCACGCCGGCGACGTCCGGCTCGGCCCGGACGGGGAGGTCGCCGGGCGGCCGCTGGAGGTGCTGGCCCGGCTGCTCGACGCGCCCGCCGTCCGCACCGAACTGGCCGAAGCGCCGGGGGCCGTCGCCGTGCTGGTCCTCTCCGAGCACTTCCACGAGGAGACCGTGCAGCCCGGGCTGCCCGGCATCGAACCCGAGGAGTACCGGCAAGTCGCCGTCCGCAACAAGGAGTTCACCTCCACCGCCTGGCTCCGGACGGCCGCGGCCGACGCCCCGGCCGTGCCTTCTGCCGCGCCCCCGGCCGCGCCCCCGGCCGCGCCCCCGGCCGCGCCCCCGGCCGTACCCCCGGCCGCGCCCCCGGCCGTACCCCCGGCCGTGCCGCCGCCGGCCGCCGGGACGTCGCGGATGAACAACCGGGCGACCGGGCACGGCGTCATCTACGCCGTCCAGAACGGCGTCCAGCACATCACCACCACCCCCCGAAACTGAAGGAGAGACACCCCCCATGGAGCAAGAACTGGTGACACTCGCGGAGTCCGGCGCCGCCGTGGTGGTCGGCGCGATGGCCACCGACCTGTGGCAGTCCGTCAAGGACGGGACGCTCGCCATGTTCCACCGCCTCGGCCGCGACCGGCAGCGCACCGTCGCCGAGCAGCTCGACCGCAACGCCGAACTGGTCCGCGACGCCGACCGCCCCGAGGAGGCCCGGCGGGCCCTGTTCGCCTTCTGGGCCCTGGAGTTGGCCGCCCTGATCCGCCAGGACCCCGAGCTGCGCCCCGAACTCGCCGGACTGGTCGACGAGTTCCGGGGCGAACAGCAGCGCCTCGCGTACACGCAGAACAACACCGCGCACGACCGCGGCACCGTCTACGCCGTCCAGCACGGCGACCAGCGGGTGGTCCGGAACGGCGACTCGTAGGCGGTCCGCGGGCTCAGCCCTGCCGGATCGGGCCGATCAGCCAGTTCCCCGGCGCGTTCTCGTCGGAGCTCAGGTAGAACTCGGTGATGGCGCTGCGGAATTCGTCGTGGCTGAGCACCCCGTTGCCGTCCAGGTCGAGCCGCTGGAACGCGTCCCCCGAGTGCTCGGGCGGGATTCCCAGGGCGTCGTACATGCGCACGTACTCGTCCTTGCTCAACACACCGTCGTGGTTGGTGTCCAGCGCGCGCATCAGGGCGTCCGCGATGGCCAGCACCGCCTTCTCGAAGTGTTCCGGTGCCGTGACGGTGGCCTTCATCAGGGCGAGGAACTCCTCGTGGTCGATCTGCCCGTCGCCGTTGGCGTCCCCGTGCTCCAGCAGCACCCGCCACCACTCCTCGAACGCCTTCTTCATCGCCGCGGCGTTCTCGTGGTCGCCCGGCTGGGCGAGCGTGGCGAAGAGCTCTCCCATCGCCAGGAAATCGTCATGGGTGAGCATGTTGTCGCCACCCTGGTCGAACCAGTGGAAGAGCATGCTGAATTTCTGGTTCTTCACTTCGGCCGGCATTCGCGCCGCCTCTCTCTCGCCCGGCGACAGGGCAGTGCGGGCCCGGTCGCGACTTTCGACGCACGCTAGGGCGAAGCCGAACGGCGGGGCAATCGGAGAAAGGGAAAGTCACGCCTTGGGTGGAATAGTTCGCAATGAGCAGATGATCGGTGTGCGAACGGTGGTGGGTGATGCGGCGGGAGCGAGGTGACGACCGGCCGGGACGCCCCGCAGGCTCGCCCGAACGACGGAATCCGTGGCGGACACGGGGGATCGGGCGGCGGGGGCGCGGTCCGGCGTCGATACTGGAGCGGGCCGCCCGCAGGGGTGCTGGGTGGACGTCAACTTCCGTCAGGAGTACAGGACATGGGCACCTACCGCGTTGTGCAGGCAAGCGTTCCGGACGGACCCCTGGAGGTGGTGGAGCGGGAGGTGCCGGAGCCGGGAGCACGGCAGGTGCGGATCGCGGTGGAGGCGTGCGGGGTGTGCCACAGCGACGCGATGTTCCTGGGCGGCGGGCTGCCTGGGGTGTCGTTCCCGGTCGTGGCCGGTCACGAAATCGCCGGCCGGATCGAGGAGTTGGGGGCGGGTGCGGGCGAGGCCGGCTGGCAGGTCGGCGATCGGGTCGCGGTCGGCTGGTTCGGCGGCAGCTGCGGGCACTGCCGGCCCTGCCGGGAGGGCGACTTCATCGTCTGCCGCTACCTGAAGGTCCCGGGGTGGGCGTACGACGGCGGCTTCGCCGAGAAGACGATCGCGCCTGTCGACGCGCTGGCCCGGATTCCCGACGGGCTGACGGCCGTCGACGCCGGGCCGATGTCCTGCGCGGGCGTGACGGTCTTCAACGGGATGCGGCGCAGCTCCGCCCGGCCCGGCGACCTGGTCGCGGTGCTCGGCCTCGGCGGCCTCGGCCACCTCGGGGTGCAGTTCGCGGCCGCGATGGGCTTCGAGACGGTCGCTATCGCGCGCGGGCAGGAGAAGGCCGCCTTCGCCGAGAAGCTCGGCGCCCACCACTACATCGACAGCACCTCCGACACCCCGGTCGCCGAGGCGCTGCAATCCCTGGGCGGCGCAAGGGTCGTGCTGGCGACGGCCGCCAACGCGGACGCCATGACCGCCACCGTGGGGGGCCTGGCCCCGCGCGGCGAACTGGTCGTCGTCGGCGCGGACATCACGCCGCTCGGCATCAACCCCGCCCAACTGCTGATGAACGGCCTGGTCCTGCGCGGACACCCGTCCGGCACCGCGCAGGACGTGCAGGACACCATGGCGTTCGGCGTCCTGCACGGCATCCGCCCGATGGTCGAGACCGTGCCGCTCGACCGCGCGGAGCAGGCCTACCGGCGGATGCTGGACGGCCGGGCGCGGTTCCGGATGGTGCTCACGAACGGGTGACCGGGCGGCCCGGCGTCGGCCGGTGGGCGCTGTCAACTTCCGTGCGGCGTCTGGCGGATGGCGTCGATGACGCGGGTGGCCCAGTCGAGTGGGCGGTCGTGGCCGAGGAGGGCGGAGAGGCGCGCCATCCGGGTGCGGCGTTCGGCGGGGGTGGCGGTGAGGGCTACGGCGAGGCGGGCGGCGAGGTCGTCCGGGGAGTGCGGGTCGGTGAGGACGGCGGCGGGGGCGAACTCCTCGGCCGCGCCTGCGTGGCGGGAGAGCACCAGGACGCCCGGGGCGGCGGAGGACCTGGCGGCCCGGTCGCCCTCACCGTCCAGTACGGCCCCTGCGCACCGCCGGCGACACCGAGACCTCCGGCCGCTACGGCAACCGCGCCCGAGGAGGCATCCACGCCCTGATCGACGTCGAGACGGCCCTGAGCGTGGCCGAGACCGCCGCCGACCTGCACGAGCACTTCACCGCCGGCGGCGGCGTCTCCGGCCCGGCCGCCCGCCGCGTCCTCCTCCAGGCCGCCACCACCCCCCGCACCGAAGGTCGCCGGATCACCGCCCGCTTCGCCCGCACCTTCCTCGCCCGCGACGGCGCCATCCTCTACGACAACCCCCACGCCCTCCTGCTGTGCCTCTACCGGAGCGACAGCGCGCTGTGCGCCCGCGCCGGCGTGCGGGACGTGCCCGCTCTCGATCGGTGTGTGCCCGGCACCGGTGGCCCGCTGCCGCGACGGCCGTAGCGGGCCGACGGCCCGGTTCGTCGGGGCGGTGCGCCTGGACAGCGGTGCCGGGAAGCGCGCGCCGGAAGCTGCTCTCAACGTGAATCGAGCGTGAGGACGAAGAAGCGGAAGTACTGGCTCTCCGTGTCACTGACGTCGGCCTGGACGATCGCGGCGCCGTCGGAGGTGTCGCCACCGCTGATCTGCAGGGCCTTGCCGGAGTGCTTGGCGATGATACGGAAGAAGGCCTGGTCGGCGGTGGGCTCCAGCCGGAACTTCTGGTGGTCGACGTCGGCCCACTCCCACTGGTCCACCGCGGCGCCGATGTCGGTACTGGCGCCGGAGACGTTCAGGACCTTGCCCGAGTGCTCGATCACGATCCGGACGTAGCCGTCGTTGACCGGACTCACGCGGAAGCGGTACTTGCTGACGTCGCCCCCGACACCGGCGAGGGGCCGCTGGACGAGCGGGGCACCGTTGTCACTGCTGCCGTCGGCCACGCAGACGAACTTCTGGCTGTGCTTGACGAGCATCGGCGCACAGTCGGAGGTGTTCAAGGGGGCCGGGGCCAGCTCGATCTGCTGCTGGTCGGCGTCGGCCCAGTCCCACTGGTCCACCCGGGCGCCGTTGCCGCTGCCGGCACCGGAGACGTTCAGGACCTTGCCCGAGGGCTCGGCAACGAAACGGAAGTAGCCGCCGCCGACCTCCTCCACGCGGAACCGCTGCGGTGCGGCCTGATCCCACTCGCCCAGAACGACCGAGGCGCCGTTGGCTGTGTCGCCGCCGGCTACCTGCAGCGCCTTGCCGCAGTGCCGGACCACCAGGCCCACCGGGTCGGGCACCGTCTCGCGCAGGGCGAACTTCTGCTCGTCGGTATCGGCCCAGGACTGCTGGCAGACACCGGTGCCGTCGGCGGTCGCGCCACCGCTGACGGCCAGGTACTTCCCGCTGTGCTTGGCCATCAGGCGGTAGTTGCCGTCGGGCAGCTTCTCCAGCCGGAACCGCTGCTGATCGACACCGACCCAGTCCCATTGCACGAGGAGTGCCCCCTCGGCGGTGGAGGCGTCCTGAACGGCCAGGGGCGGCAGCTTGACCCGCTCTGCCGTCTCAACACGCTGACTTGACAGACATCCCATGAGCTGGAGAGTCAAACGGCGAGTACGTGGGCCCTGTGGTCGGCGAGCGGGGGCAGCCGGTTGGAGAGCGGGCCGTACGGGAGGGCGGAGAGGCGGTCGTCCTGGACTCCGGACGGTGTTCGGCCGGGTTCATCGCCTTCGTGGCGCCCGGCCGCCGCCCGGCTGGCGTGGCTTGCAAGGGCCCACACGGCGACTGTCCGGCGCTCCTGACGTCGCAGCAGGCACCTGGTCGACCGGCTCGGCGCGGACCGGATCGGCTTCGGAACGACGGCTGTCGGACCCGCATGCGACTGTGTGTGGAGGGGCCGACGCCCGCGCTGGTGCGCAGAGGACGGAGAGGCACGATGACGGGCTGGGCCGGTGTGACCTGGGAAAGCTGGCGAGACCATGGCGACATCCGCGCGCGGCTCAATGCGGGCGCTGACCCGGATGCGTGGGGCGGGGGGCGCCCCCTGCACCGGGCGGCAGGGTTCGGCTCTCCCGAGGTGGTGGCCGAACTGGCGGGCCGTGTCTCGAACGTGGACGCGCTGGAGTGCGGGACGACGGCGCTGTGGGGGGCCGTCCTGGAGGACCAACCGGACAATGCCCGGGCCCTCGTGGCCGCCGGTGCCGATCCCTGGCAGCCCCAGCTTGGCGGCTGGTCGCCGGGCCGCCTCGCCATGGCCGGGCCGGTCCCCGACCTCTTCCCTGTCCCCGACGAAGAACCCGGCCTGACGGCAGCCGAGCAGGCCACCGTCCAGCGCGGTCGGCAACTCGTCGAGGCCCTGGGCCGCTTCCGTTACGAGGGCACCGGCATCGCTTGCATCGCCGGGATCGACGCAGCCGAGGCGATCCGCCGCCTGGACGCGACGTCGGCGGACGAGGAGTTCATGGCGGACTTCCTCGACGACCCGCACGAGTACGACATGGACGAGAGCCTGCTCATCGTCGGCGTCACGACCGTTCCTGGCGGATGCATCGTCACCCAGCCCTGGGGCTATACCCCGTCCACCTTGGGTGCGATGACCCGCCTGACCACCGGTACGTTCGGCTACGGCCTCTACGCCAACCCCAAGAGCGGCAACCAGGGCAGCATCGTCCGCAACAGCACCGTAGAAGGATGGGACCTCCACCCCGGCGGTGGCCCCCTCCCCGACGACACCCCTGAGGAGGTCCTGGCCAGCTATCTCTACCGCCATCACGCCGTCGCCTACGCCTGCGCCTTCGCGGGCCTCCGACCCACCAGCGCCCGCGCCGTCACCGGCCCCGCCGACACCTGGGTCCGGCTGCCCAACCTCGACTACTGGGAGCACTGACCTAGCGTCGGGGTGTCGGCCGAAGTAGTCCTCGACCTGCCTGTGCAGGAAGTTAACCTGCTCGTTCAATGTGACCAGCAGCGCGACAAGAGCGCGTACCGAGTCGGCGTAGGCCGCGGTCACAGCGGCGGGCTGGCCCAGGTGCTTGGCGCGCAGTATGGCCTGGATTTTGGTGGCCTTGTCGGCGATGTTGCGCCGGCGGGCGCGCTTGAGGGCCGCGCTGATCTGTGTGGTCGTCAGCTTTGCTGCGGCTGCTGGATCAGGCGCCTTAGCCAGCAGCTCCAGGACGTCGGAGGCGTCTAGGTCCTCGAACGCCTCCAGGGCGGCGGGGAAGTAGTCGAGCAGGGCGTGCCGCAGCCGCTGCGTGGTGCGGGTCCGTTCCCAGATCAGGGTCTTGTGGATGCGCGTCACCACCTTGACTGCTTCGGTACCGGCGGTGTCCCCGGAGACCGGACGGAGCTGATGGGAGTCGGTGCGCACCATGTCGGCGAGCATGTGCGCGTCGGCCGCATCGCGCTTGGCCCCTGACACAGCCAGACGCTCCCGATATCGGGAGGCCTGCAGCGGGTTGACCGCGTACACCGTGTAGCCGGCGGCGATCAGAGCCTGCACCCACGGACCCCGATCGGTCTCGATCCCGATCACCACCTCGGCCTTGCTGTCCTCGCCGAGCTCGGCACCGATCATCGCGTGCAACCGCTCGATTCCTGCCACGCCCTCCGGCAGCCGAGCCTTGGACAGCCGGCGGCCCGTGGCGTCCATCAGCTCGACGTCGTGGTGGTCCTGGGCCCAGTCGTCCCCAACGAACAGCAACTCGTCCTCCGTCATAGACGTCGATCGGCAGCAGCCCGCAGCAGAACCATCAGCGACCTAATAAGGCTGTGCTCACGCCGCAACCGGGCGGGCACGACATCCCATCAGCGATTTCGCTCCTGGCCGACCGGCAGGGGCACGATCTGTCAACAGGACTCGGTGTCCAGGGAAAAGAGGGTGCTCACTTGTTGGCGGCTACCAGGCACCGAGTCTGCCGGACGGAGCCTCGGTAGGTCTTATTAGGGAGGAGCAGGGTGCCGTCCAGATCCGTGACCAGAATCCTCGACATCCGACGGACGCCAACACGACGACCCGATGTGGCGAAGAGGACACCCCCCGGCCGCCCGGAGGGCCGAGCTCGTACCCGGGCCGCTGTGGCATGCGGTTTGTGCCGGGGCTCCTCGAGGCGGCTGGTGTCGGCGTACGGGTCGCCGTGCACCGCCGCCAAGGCCCTCCTGCGTCGGCCTTGTGCAGGGCAGGTGCTTCCTAGGCGGGGCGGCCGTCGGCGAGCCACTGTGCGAGGCCCCGCAGTCCGACCGTCCACCGTCCGAGGTCGGTGACCTCGGCGTGCCCGGTGACGACGGTGAGCAACTCGGCCACCGCCTCGTCCGGCCGCTGGGCGTCGTTGAGGGTCAGGGCGCGGAAGACGCGTACGGAGTCCGAATCGGGGAACTCCCTGCGGGCACGGTCGAGCACCGCCAGTGACTCGTCCAGCTCGCCCAACCACCGCAGGGTGCTGGCGTACTGGCACAGGCACCGGCGCAGGACGTCACCGTCGAGATCCAGGGCGAGCGCCCGCTCGTAGTAGCTGCGGGCGGTCTCCTCCTGGCCCGCGGTGTCGTAGGCGCCACCCACCTCGTACATGAGGACCGGGTGACCAGGGTGTTCGGCAAGCAGGGCCTGGAAGTAGGCGATTGTCGGCGCCATGTTCGCCCGGTCCCGCCGGTCGTAGCCACGCCGGATCGCCTCGGCCAGTTCGGGCGTCACGTCGGTCGTCACTGCTGCGCCTCCATGCGGACAGGTCCGAAGATCGGCTCACCATAGTGCAGCCTCGTCCGCCGGCGCCCCTTCTCTTTCTGGGGTCGGCGTCGGCAGGCGTGCAGCGCGCAGCGTGCGGCCCCGGAAGGTGGTGGCGGCCCGGTCGGGCGTGGTCAGGGGGTGCGGGCGAGCCGGTCGGCGAGGTCGGCTGCGGGGAACGGGTGGTGGCGGAAGGTCTGCTCGTCCAGGCCCTTCGTTCGGGCCGCCGCCAGGACGTCGGTGCTGAACAGGTCGGTGTCGAAGTCCACGCTCCGGACGGCGGTGCGGCCGAGTCGGCAGAGCGCCATGGCGAGGGTGTGCGCGCCGCCGGGTACGAACGCGAAGCCGTCCGCGAAGACCTCGCCGCCCGGTGCGACCGGTCGGGGGAGTGCGGGGAACACCAGATTCGCGAAGTAGGGCCCTGCGGCCAGGACTTCGCAGCCGTGCGAGACGCCGTCGGTCTCCATCGGGGAGCATACGGCGGCGCGGCGCGGCCGGGCGGCATTGATCGGGCCCTCCTCGCCCGGCCGCCGCCGCCGGTGGGCCGGTCCTGCGGGTCTGCGCCTCGTGCCTCAGAGGCAAATGTACGGACAAATGCGGCGGGATTCCCCGGGCGGTCTTGCGGTCGGTCGCGGCCCCGCCCTACTTTAATGTCCGTACATTTCCCGAGGGAGGGCCGTTGACAAGCAAGCATCATCGGATCGTGATCATCGGCGGCGGGACCGCCGGTATCTCGGTCGCTGCCCGGCTCCGACGGGCCGGCGAGAAGGACCTCGCGGTGCTCGATCCGAGCGACCGTCACTACTACCAGCCGCTGTGGACGTTGGTCGGCGGCGGACGGGCGCCGCTCGCGGAGAGCATCCGGCCGCAGGCGTCCGTCATGCCGAAGGGCGTGCAGTGGATTCGCCGGGCCGCGGTCGCCGTCGACCCCGAGGCGCAGGAGGTGACGCTGGACGACGGCGGCACGGTTTCCTACGAGCACCTCGTGGTCTGCCCCGGCATCCAGCTGGACTGGGACCGGGTGCCGGGCCTGGAGGCGGGGCTCGGCAAGGATGGCCTGTCCAGCAACTACCTGCCGCAGTACGCTCCGGCGACCTGGCGCTTCATCCGCGAAACCCGTTCGGGCAGCGCGGTGTTCAGCATGCCGACCGGCGCCATAAAGTGCGGCGGCGCCCCGCAGAAGATCGCCTACCTGGCCGCCGACCACTGGCGCAGGGAAGGCGTGCTCGGCAAGATCGACGTCCACCTGGTGATCCCCGGCGCCGCCATCTTCGGCGTCCCGGAGTTCGCCCGGGTGCTCGACGAGGTGGTGCGCCGCTACGGCATCAAGGTCCACTACGGGAGCGAGGTCACCGAGGTGCGCCCGGGCGCCCGCGAGGTGGTGGTCACCGACCTCGGGACCGGCGGCACGACGACCCTGCCGTACGACGTCGCCCACGTGGTGCCGCCGCAGAGCGCCCCGGACTGGGTCAAGCGCAGTCCGCTGGCCGGTACCGACGACCCGGCCGGCTACGTCGAGATCGACAAGCACACCATGCGGCACGTCCGGCACCCGAACGTGTGGGCGCTCGGCGACGCCGGATCGTCGCCGAACTCCAAGACCGGCGCCGCCGTGCGCAAGCAGGCACCCGTGCTGGTGGAGAACCTGCTCGCCACCATGAACGGCCGGGAGCCGACGGCCTCCTACGACGGCTACGCCTCCTGCCCGCTGACCACCGCGCGCAACAAGATGCTGCTCGCCGAGTTCGACTACAGCGGTCGGCCCGCCCCGTCGATCCCGCTGATCAACACCTTCCGCGAGCGCACCGACATGTGGCACCTCAAGCGGCGCGGCCTGCCGTTCCTCTACTGGAACCTCATGCTCCGCGGGCTCGCCTGACCCTCCGGTCGCACCCGAGCTCCCACCCTCCCGCCCCGTCCAACTCCCTTTTCAGGAGCCCCAGATGACGACGCCCGACCGCTCGCTGGTCTTCGTGCAGTTCTACCTCGACTGCCTCTCCCACGCCTCCTACCTGGTCGGCGACCGCACCACCGGCCGGGCCGTCGTGGTCGACCCCCAGCGCGACGTCCAGGACTACCTCGACACCGCCGCGCAGCACGGTCTGACCATCGAGCGGGTCATCGAGACCCACATCCACGCCGACTTCCTCTCCGGCCACCTGGAGCTGGCCGAGCGCGCCGGCGCGCGCATCTCCTACGGCTCCGTCGCCGCGCTCGACTTCGACACCGACCCGCTGGCAGACGGCGAGCGCCTCGGCCTCGGCGAGGTCGAGCTGGAGATCCTGCACACCCCGGGCCACACCCCGGAGTCGATCTGTGTCGTGGTGCGCGAACACCCGGACGACGCCGTCCCGTACGGCGTGCTCACCGGCGACACGCTGTTCATCGGCGACGTCGGCCGCCCCGACCTGCTCAGCTCGCGCGGCCGGTCGGCCGAGGAGATGGGCCGCCTGCTGTACCGCTCCACCCGCGCCCTGCTCACCCTCCCCGACGACACCCGGGTCTACCCGGCGCACGGAGCGGGCTCGGCCTGCGGCAAGAACCTGTCCGCCGAGCTGAGCTGCACGATCGGCAACCAGCGGCGCGGCAACTACGCGCTGGCCGACATGACCGAGGACGAGTTCGTCGCCGTGGTGGCCGCCGGTCAGCCCGCCGTGCCCGCCTACTTCGCGTTCACCTCGGTGCGCAACCGCGAGGCCCGTCCGGTGCTGGACGAGGGCTCCGCGGTGCCGGCGCTCACCCCGGAGGCGTTCCTGGCGGCGCGGGCGGGCGGCGCCACCGTGCTGGACACCCGCGACCCGGAGGCGTTCGCCGCCGCCCACCTGCACGGCGCGGTCAACATACCGCTGGGCGGCCGCTTCGCCGAGCTCGCCGGCCAGGTGCTCGACGCCCAGGACACCCTGGTGCTGTGCGGCGACCCGGCCACCGCCGCCGAGGCCCGGACCCGGCTGGCCCGGATCGGCTTCGACCGCGTCCTCGGCGCCCTGGCCGCCCCGGTGGACGCCGTCGGCGCCGAGTACCTCGCCGCCGCGACCCGGGTCGAGGCCGACGCCCTCGCCGGTGAACTGGCGGGCGCCGGAGCCGAGTTCGAGCTGCTGGACGTCCGCGGACCGGGCGAGGTGCGGGACGCCGGCACCATCCCCGGCGCCCGGCTGATCCCGCTGCCCGAACTGCTCGCCCGGCTGGGCGAACTGCCGACCGGACGGCCGCTGACCGTGATCTGCGCGAGCGGCAACCGCTCCTCGGTGGCCGCCTCCGTGCTGCGCGCCCGCGGCTTCGACACCACCGACCTGCGCGGCGGGTTCGGCGCCTGGCAGGGCGAGGTCGTCCGGCCCGCCGACACCGCCCCGGACGGCGTCACGGCGTGAGCGTCCTGATCACCGCTCTGCTCTGCGGAGCCGTGGTCGGCGTGGCGCTGGGCGCGCTGGGCGGCGGCGGGGGCGTGCTGGCGGTGCCGGCGCTGGTGTACCTGCTGGGCGTCGAGCCCGCCCAGGCCGGGACCACCAGCCTGGTCATCGTCACCGCCACCACCGTCACCGCGCTCTTCCGCCACGCCGGCACCGGCAACGTCAAATGGCGGACCGGCGCGCTGTTCGCCGCGGCCGGCGTGCTCCCCGCCATCGGGACGTCGGTGCTCGCGCACCGCATCCCGCAGTCGGTGCTGACCGCGGCGTTCGCCGCCCTGGCCGCCCTCGCCGCCGCCGCGATGCTGCGCGGCACCCGCACCACGACGCGCGCCCCGGCCGAGGACGACGGCCCCGCCGGGCCGGCCCGACGCGGCCGCCTCGGCACGGTCGCGGCCGGCGCCGGGCTGGGCGCGGTGACCGGACTGCTGGGCGTCGGCGGCGGCTTCCTCGCGGTGCCCGCGTTGGTCTCGGTGCTCCGGCTGCCGATGCGCAAGGCCGTCGGCACCAGCCTGGTGGTCATCCTGATCAACTCGGTGGTCTCCCTCACCACCCGCCTGGCGGTCTCCGGCATCTCCCTCGACCTGGCCGTCTTCGGGCCGTTCGTGGGCGCCGCCGTGCTCGGCGCCTGGGACGGCAGGCGACTGGCGTCCAAGCTGTCCGGCGCCGCACTGCAGCGGGCCTTCGCCGCAGTCCTGCTCGGCGTGGCCTCCTTCATGCTGATCGGCGTGCTCGCCTGACCGCCCTGGCCTGACCGCCCTGGCCCGACCGCCCCCGTCACCGGCCCCGCCCGACCGCCCCCGTCACCGCCGCACCGTCGGACGCCCGCCGCACCCGGCGGGCGTCCGATTTTGTGCAGCCCCCGCCCAGGTACGAACATTCAGTTCGTGTCCCGCTCCACCCATCCGAACCCTGACCTCCAGGACGGCGCCGTGACCACCGACCCCGGCCCCAGGCCGATCACCCGATCCGCGGGCAGCCCGCTCTGGGCGCAGCTGCGCGCCGACCTGCTGCGCCGGCTCGACGAGGGCGAGTTCCGCGACGTCTTCCCCGGCGAGCACGACCTGGGCGCCGAGTACGGGGTCAGCCGGCACACCGTCCGCGAGGCGCTGCGGGGGCTCCGCGAGGAGGGCGTGGTCAGCGCGCAGCGCGGCAGGGCGTCCAGGTTCACCGCGAGCCGCCCGCTGGAGCAGGACGTCGGCGAGGGGTACAGCCTGTTCCGCTCGGTGGAGGAGGTCGGTGCCGTCCAGCGCAGCGTGGTGCGCGCGCTCGACCGGCGCGCCGACGGCGTCATCGCCGCGCGGCTGGGGCTGGAGGAGTCCACGCCGCTGCTCTACCTGGAGCGCATCCGGCTGGCCGACGAGGAGCCGCTGGCCGTCGACCGGATCTGGCTGCCCTGGGACGTCGCCCACCCGCTGCTGGACGTGGACTTCACCCACACCGCGCTCTACGACGAACTCGAACGCCACTGCGGCAGCCGGATCTGCGGCGGCTGGGAGCGGATCCGGGCCGTCGTCCCCGGCCGGGGCGAGCGCATCCTGCTGGACTGCCCGGAGACCACCGCGCTGCTCGCGATCGACCGGCTCGGCCGGGACGACGGGGGGCGGCTGATCGAGTGGCGGCAGACCCTGGTCCGCGCGGACCGCTTCGCCGTCTCGGCCGCGTTCTCCGCGCACGACTACCGGATGGGCGCGGCGGTCCAGATGTCCTGAACGCGGGCCGCAACCGACCGGGGGCGGCCGCCGTCAGGGCGTCAGGTAGCCGTGGGAGAAGCCGGCGGCGACGGCGGAGGCGCGGTCGGTGGCGTTGAGCTTGGCGTAGAGGTGCAGCAGGTGGGTCTTGACGGTGGCTTCGCTGATGAACAGCTGCCGGGCGGCCTCGCGGTTGGTGGTGCCCTTGGCGATCAGTTCGAGGACTTCGAGTTCGCGGGCGGAGAGCAGGGCGGGCGCGGGGCGGCGGACCTGGCCGATGAGCAGGGCGGTGATGGCGGGGGACAGCACCGGCCGGCCCTCGGCGGCGGCTTCGACGGCGTGGAAGAGCTCGTCCCTGGGGGTGTCCTTCAGCAGGTAGCCGGTGGCCCCGGCCTCGATGGCGGGGACGACGTCGCCGTCGGTGTCGTAGGTGGTGAGCACCAGGACGCGGGTGGAAAGGCCGAGACGGGCGAGTTCCCTGATGGCGGTGACGCCGTCGGTGCCGGGCATCCGCAGGTCCATCAGGACGACGTCGGGTCGCAGCCGCTGCGCGGCGGCGACGGCGGCCGCGCCGTCTGCGGCCTCGCCGAGCACCTCGAAGCGCGGGTCGGCGCCGAACATGCCGCGCAGTCCGTCCCGGACGACGGGGTGGTCGTCGACGATCAGCAGCGTGATCACCTGGTGCCTCCTGCGGGGATCGCCGGGACGGTGGCGGAGATCGCCGTTCCGCCGCCCGGCTCCGATTCGACGACGAGCTGTCCGGTGAGGCGCTGGACGCGGCGGCGCATCGCGGCGAGCCCGAAACCGCCGTCGGCGGACATGACCGGGCGGGCGGCGGCGGGGTCGAAGCCCGCGCCGTCGTCGCGGACGTCGAGGGTGACCACGTCCTCCATGTAGGAGAGGGTGAGGCCGACCCGGGTGGCGCGGGCGTGCTTGGCCACGTTGGCGAGGGCTTCCTGGGCGGTGCGCAGCAGGGCGGCTTCGACCTCGGCGTGCATCGGGCGGGCGTCGCCGGTGGTGGTCAGGCGGGCGTCGACGTGCTGGAGTTCGGACCACCGCCTGGTCACCTCGCCGATGGCGTCGGGGAGTCGGGCCTCGGCCAGGGCGGTGGGCTGCACGGCGTGGACGGTGCGGCGGGCCTCGACGAGGCTCTCGCGGGCCAGGCCGGTGGCGTTGGCCAGGTGCCGGCGCAGCGCGGCGGGCGCGTCCAGGGTCTGTTCGGCGGCCTGGAGTTGGGTGAGGATGCCGGCCAGGCCCTGGGCGAGGGTGTCGTGGATCTCCCGGGCCATCCGCTGCCGTTCGTCCTGGACGCCGGCCTCGCGGGCCAGCGTCAGCAGGCGGGCGTGCAGGCCGGCGTTCTCCACCAGCGCGGCCTCCAGCCTGGCGTTGGCCTCGTGCAGGCGGGCGAGCGCCCGTTTCTGCTCGGTGTTGCGGCGGTCGGCCGTCCCGACGAAGTGGAACAGCACGCCGGCGAGCACCGCGGAGATCAGGCCGATGCCCGCCCAGGCCCACCACATGCGGGCGGCGTCGATGCCGGACACGCCGCCCATGAACGCCGCCGCCGAGATCGCCGCGGTGGCGGCGGCGCCGGCGTAGCGCGGGCGGCCGGTCAGGTGCTGGAACGCCTGCGGGTAGCCGGCGAAGGCGAACAGGCCGTACCAGGGGGCGACGGCGACCAGCCCGGCGGCCAGCAGCATCAGCCCGGCGTAGTACCCGCAGCGGACCCCGGCCGGCCGGCGACGTGTTGGGCGGAGCGCGTGGAAGCCGAGCATCCAGAGCGCGGCGGCGACCGAGAGCCCCAGGACCAGCGGGAAGGGCATCGGGACGTCGCGCAGCCACTGCAGCACGGCGATCGCGGTGCTGAGGGCCAGCAGGACGAACGGCAGCAGCCGGACGGCGGCCGTCCCGGTCTGCTCCCGGCGGTCGGATGCGGTGCGCAGCGCGGTCACGATGCCGGTCACGATGCCCAACCCCCCTACTCCCAACGGAAGTACCGGGCAGCGAGCCCACCGGCCACGGTCGTCCACGCCAGCAGGGCGAGCAGGTGGATCGGGTGCGGCCAGTGCCCGGCGGTGGCGTCCTGCAAGGATTGCACGCCTGCGCCGAGGGGCGTCAAATCGCTGATCGTCAGCAGGACTCCGTTCATCCTGGCCCGGGGCAGCCACAGGCCGGCGAAGAACATCAGCGGGAAGAACAGCAGCGACCCGACCGCCGCGGCGCTGCGGCCGTTCGGGGCGAGCGCGGCGACCAGCAGGCCGAGCGCGAACATCGAGGCCGCGACCAGCAGGTGGCAGAGCAGGAACGCCGGGAGCAGGCGCGGCAGGTGGACGTCGAACGCCAGCCGGCCGACGACCAGCAGGACGAGGAGGGTGGCCAGGGACAGTGCGGTGGCCATCAGCAGCTGGGCGCCGAGCAGCACGCGCGGCCCGACGGGGGTGGTCCGCAGGCGGCGCAGCACGCCCTTCTCCCGGTAGCCGGCCAGGAGTTGGGTCAGGCCGCTGAGCGCGAACAGGGCGATGCCCATCGCGACCACGATCGGCAGGTAGAAAACGATCGGCCGGACGCCGCCCAACTCCGGGTTGGCGGCCCGCATGGAGGGGATCAGGCCGAGCACCGCCAGCAGGATCGGGGCGAAGGCGAGCGCGAAGAACACCACGACGGGTTCGCGCAGGAACAGCCGGGTCTCGGCGACGGTGAGCCGGAACAGCGGTGACACAGGGACTCCTCGGGATTCGGCGGGCTCGGGACTCGGCGGGCTCAGGATTCGGCGGTGCGGCCGGTGAGCGCGACGAACGCGTCCTCCAGCGAGTGCTGTTCGACCCGCAGGTCGAGGGCGGCGATCCGGCGGGCGGTGAGCACCGTGGTGACGGCGAGCAGGAGTTCGCCGTCGCCCGTCACCACCAGCTGTTCGCCGACCCGTTCGACGGATTCGACCTCGGGCAGCGCGGCCAGCTCCGCCACGTCGAGCGGGGCGGACGGCCGGAACCGGATCCGCTGTGCGGACCGGATGCGGGAGACCAGGCCGTCCGGGGTGTCGATCGCGACGACGCGGCCGGTGTCGATGACTGCGAGTCGGTCGCAGAGCCGCTCGGCCTCCTCCATGAAGTGGGTGACCAGCAGGATCGTCACGCCGCGGTCGCGGATCCGCTCGATCAGGCCCCACACGTCGCGGCGGGCCTGCGGGTCGAGGCCGGTGGTGAGTTCGTCGAGCACGGCCACCCGCGGGGTGCCGAGCAGGGCGAGCGCGATCGACAGCCGCTGCTTCTGCCCGCCCGACAGCCGGCGGAACTGCGTGCCGAACCTGTCGGTCAGGCGCAGGATTTCGGCGAGCTCCCGCCAGTCGGCGGGCCGGCGGTAGAACGAGCTGTACAGCTCCAGCGCCTCGCGGACGGTGAGTTTGTCGGGCAGCTCGCTCTGCTGGAGCTGCACGCCGAGCACCTGCGGCAGCTGCCCGCCGTCGTGCTGCGGATCGAGCCCGCACACCCGGACGGTGCCGCCGTCGGGGGCGCGCAGCCCCTCGACGCACTCGACGGTGGTGGTCTTGCCGGCTCCGTTGGGGCCCAGGATGCCGAAGATCTCGCCCGGCTCGACGGCGAAGGAGACGCCGTTCAGCACGGCGCGCCCGGCGTAACGTTTGACGAGGTTCTCCACCTCGATGATTGCCATGGCAGCAGCGTGCCAGCCGGTACCGCGGCGCCGGATCGACCGGTCGGCCAGGCTTGGTGCGGACTGTGGTGGATGCCGCCATCCACCGATCGGTTGATGCGGCGTCAGACGGAAGGCGGAAGGCGGACGCCGGACGCCGGACGCCCTCCCCGGACGGCCGGGGAGGGCGGTGCGGGCCTCAGGCCTGGGTGATCGAGACGGGCAGCTTCTTGATGCCGTTGACGAAGTTGGAGCGCACCCGGGGGACGTCGCCGGCCAGCCGGATCGAGGCCAGGCGCGGGATCAGCTCCTCGAACATGATGCGGATCTCGGTGCGGGCCAGCAGGTTGCCCAGGCACAGGTGGGGGCTGCCCTTGCCGAAGGTGATGTGGTCGTTGTCCTTGCGGGTGACGTCGAAGTCGTAGGGGTTGCCGAAGACCTCCTCGTCGCGGTTGCCGGAGGCGAACCACATGACGACCTTGTCGCCCTCCTTGACGTTCTTGCCGCCGAGTTCGACGTCGCGGGTGGCGGTGCGGCGGAAGTGGTAGACGGGGGAGGCCCAGCGCAGGAACTCCTCGACCGCGGCGGGGATCAGCGAGGGGTCCTCCTGGAGCCGGGCGAGCTGCTCGGGGTGCTGGAGCAGGGCCAGCATGGAGTGGCTGATGGTGTGCCGGGTGGTCTCGTTGCCGGCGACGACCAGCAGCAGGAAGTAGTTGTCGAAGTCCTGCGGGGACAGCGGCACGCCGTCCTTCGGGGTCTCGTTGACCAGGCGGGAGATCAGGTCGGTGCCGGCGCCGCCGCGGCGCTGCGCGGCGAGTTCGCGGCCGTATGCGAAGACCTCCAGCGAGGCGGGGGAGCGGAACGGCAGGTCGCGGTACTTCTCGCTCTCCGCGCTGTGCAGCAGGACGTCGGCGTAGTCGGGGTCGGTGTTGCCGATGATCCGGTTGCCCCAGTCGATGAGCTGCTGGTTGTCCTCCGGCGGGACGTCCAGCAGCCGGGCCAGGACGTTGATCGGGAAGTCGGCGGAGACCTCCTTGACGAAGTCGAAGGTGCCCTTGGCGAGTGCGGCGTCCAGCGTGGTGGCGGTCAGGCCGCGCAGGAAGTCGGCGTAGCTGTTGATGACGTTCGCGCCGAACTGGCGCTGCAGCAGGCTGCGCAGGGCGCGGTGGCGGACGCCGTCGAGTTCCAGGATGGAGGCGCGCTTCTTGATCTGGTCGTCGTCGACCTCCTCCAGGTTGACGAAGCGGGCCGAGGTGAAGGTCTCGGCGTCGCGGTCGACGCGGGCGATGTCGGCGTGCCTGGTGAGCGCCCAGAAGCCGGAGTTGGGGGCCTCCTCCTCCTGCCAGTGCACCGGGTCCTGCTGCCGCAGGGTGTGGAACATCCGGTACGGGGTGACGCCGTCGGTGAAGTTGTCGAGATCGGCCAGGTTCACCTGGTCCAGCGGCATCGGCTCGGGCACGGCGTCGGAGTGGGCGGCGGTGGTCATGGTTCGCTCCTCGGCTTACAGGTGGTAGGCGTACTCGGTGAACTCCCAGTCGGTGACGTGCCGATGGAAGCGGGCGACCTCGTCGCGCTTGTACGAGAGGTAGGCGGTGGTGAAGTCCTGTCCGAGCACCTCGGTCAGCGCGGTGTCGGCCTCCAGGGCGTCGAGCGCGGCGGGCAGCGACATCGGCAGGACGGGGGACTTGGCGGGGTCGTAGCCGTAGCCCTCCAGCGGGGCGGGCGGCTCGTCGCCGGCGACGACGCCGAGCAGCGCGGCCGCGAGGGTGCCGGCGATCAGGAGGTAGGGGTTGGCGCCGGCGTCGCCGAGGCGCAGCTCGAAGCGGGAGCCGGCGCCGCGCTCCGGCGGGATGCGGACCATGGCGCTGCGGTTGTCCAGGCCCCAGTCGACCAGCCAGGGGGCGAGGGTGTCGGGCCCGAAGCGCTTGTAGGAGTTGACCGTCGGGTTGGAGAGGGCGGCGAGCGCGGGGGCGTGCGCGAGGAGGCCGGCCACGGCGTGGCGGGCGGTGGCGCTGAGGCCGTACGGCGCGGCGGGGTCGGCGAAGACGTTGCCGCCGTCCTCGTCGGTGCAGGACAGGTGCAGGTGGAAGCCGGAGCCGCCGGCGTCCATGAAGGGCTTGGCCATGAAGGTGGCCAACCGGCCTTCGGCGCGGGCGAGTTCCTTGACGGCGGCCTTGAAGCGGAAGGCCCGGTCGGCGGCCGACAGGGCGTCGGAGTGGGTCAGGTTGATCTCGAACTGGGAGCCGTCGAACTCGTGGTTGCCGCCGGTGACGCCGATGTTCAGCTCGCGCAGCTGCCGCAGGGTGCGCAGCAGGTGGTTGTCGCCGTCGGCGCGCAGGCCCGCGGTGTAGACGACGCCCGAGGCGTCGCTGTAGCGGCGCCAGCCGCGCGCGGTGCCCGGGGCGGGGTCGCACAGGTAGTACTCCAGCTCCGGTCCGACGACCGGGTGCAGGCCCACTTCGCGGCAGCGTTCGACGACGGCGCGCAGCAGGTCGCGGGGCGACTCGGGGGCGGGGCGTCCGGTGGCGGGGTCGGTGACGTCGCCGAGGCAGGAGGCGACGCCGGGCTCCCACGGCAGCGGGGTGAGGGTGTCGAGGTCGGGGCGGACGCAGATGTCGGGCAGGCCGGCGTCCAGGCCGCCGGGGACGGGGACGACGTCGCCCTGCGGGCTGGTGTGGTAGACGGCGCGACAGAACGCGAGGCCGTGGTCGCAGGCCGAGGGCAGGTGGTCGAGCAGCACGTCCCGGGCCCGTTCGGTGCCGATCAGGTCGGGATAGGTCACCCGGACCACGTCGATGCCCTGGGCGGCCAGCCGCTCCTGGTGGTGGCGGACGGGCGGGGTGTCGGATGCGCTCACCGGTGTCTCCTGTGGGGAAGTGTGGGGCGCCGCCCAGGGTGCGCGGGGGTGCGGCTGCTCGCGGCACCGGGCTGTGCCGACCGAGATGAACCGGAGTCCGTGGCCCTGGGGGGAGGGGGAGCGGCGGCGTCAGGACTGCGGCCAGGCGCAGGAACCGCTCGCTGTTGGTGGCCCACCGTATGAACGCAGGTCACCGTCCCGCAAGGGGTCGGACGCATTAATTTATCCATCCGTATAGCTATTGACCCCGGGGCGACCGCTTCCTATGTTGTTTGACGCCAAATGACTTTCCGGCGCCCCCGCTGCCCCACCCACCCCCAGGAGGACCGGCCATGCAGGTCGTCGTTGACATGAACAAGTGCCAGGACCACGGCCAGTGCGTCTTCGCCGCCCCCGACGTCTTCTCCTTCGACGAAACCGGCCGCCTCGCGTACGTCGCCGACCCCGACGACGCCCTGCGCGCCGACGTCGAGGAAGCCGCCGACGTCTGCCCGCTGCAGGCCATCCGGATCGAAGGCTGATCCCGGTGAACGCCGCACCCGTCGTGATCGCCGGCGCCTCCATGGCCGGCCTGCGCGCCGCCGAACAGCTGCGCGCCGCCGGCTGGACCGGCCCGATCACCCTCGTCGGCGACGAGCCCCACGCGCCGTACAACCGGCCCCCGCTGTCCAAGGAGGTGCTGGCCGGCAAGGCCTCCTTCGACTCGCTGGCCTTCCGTCCCCGGGCCGCCGTCGCCGACGTGACGTGGAACCTCGGCACCGCCGTCGTCCGCGCCGACCTCGACCGGCAGTCCGTCGAACTCTCCGACGGCACCGGCCTGTCGTACGCCGCACTGGTCGTCGCCACCGGCATGCGCCCGCGCCGCCTGCGCTGCCCCGGCCCCACCGCCGGACGGCACACCGTCCGCACCCTGGACGACGCCCGGGCGCTGCGCACCGCGCTGACCGAACCCGGCGCGCGGGTGGTGGTGGTCGGCGCCGGCTTCATCGGCTGCGAGGTCGCCGCCACCGCCGTCGCCCTCGGCGCCGCCGAGGTCACCGTCGTCGACCCGCTGCCGCTGCCGATGGCCGGACCGCTCGGCGAGCTGCTGGCCGGCGCGCTGAAACGCCGCCACGAGCAGCGCGGCGTCCGCTTCGCGCTCGGCGCCGGCGTCACCGGCTTCGAGGGCGAGGACCGCGTCACCGGCGTCGCCCTGGCCGACGGCCGGGTGCTTCCCGCGGACGTGGTGGTGGAGTCCGTCGGCTCGATCGCCAACACCGAATGGCTCGACGGCAACGGACTCGACCTCACCGACGGCGTCCTCACCGACGAGCACCTGCGGGTCGGCGGCCGGCCCGAGGTGGTCGCCGTCGGCGACGTCGCCCGCTTCCCCAACGCCCGCTACGACGGCGTCCCGCGCCGCGTCGAGCACTGGTCGATCCCCACCGACACCGCCAAGCACGCCGCCAAGGTGCTCGCCGGCCACCTCGCCGGCGCCGAGCCGGGCCTCGACCCGTTCGCGCCGCTGCCGACCTTCTGGAGCGACCAGCACGACTTCCGCCTCCAGTCCTTCGGCGCCCCCGCCCTCGGCCGCGAGGACGTGCGCGTCCTGGACGGCGACCTCGACGGCGACGTCCTGGTCGGCTACCACCGCGACGGCCGCCTGGTCGGTGTCGTCGCCCTCGGCGGACAGCAGGCCGCCGCAGCCGCCGCCCGTCACCGCGCCGAGCTGCTCCAGCAGCCCGCCCTCACCGCGTAAGGAATCCAAGTGGCCGACGTCCGTGGGTACTTCCACCCCAAGACCGCGACGGGATCCTCGTCGCTGATCCCCTCCCCGCCGTGGCGCTACTCCGGCGACCTGCTCACCATCGAGTACCGCACCGACCCCGAGCGGGTGCGCGAACTGCTGCCCGAGCCGCTGGAACTCGCCGACGAGGACCCCGGCGCGGTCGCACTGATCTGGGCCGACTGGCAGTCCTGCTCGGCGTCCGGGCAGGAACTGCTCGACCCGGTGCTCGCCCAGTACAAGGAAGCCTTCGCCGTGGTGCGGTGCAAGTTCCAGGGGCAGACGTACTCGCGCTGCGTGTACATCTGGGTCGACAAGGACTTCGCGATCGCCCGCGGCCTGCACCAGGGCTACCCGAAGAAGCTCGGCTCCATCCACCAGACCCGCCCGCACCCGTACGGCCCCGCGCCGCGGATCGAGGCCGGCGCCCGGTTCGGGGCCACCCTCGCCGCCGCCGACCGCCGCCTCGCCCAGGCCGTCGTCACGCTGCGCGAACCGTCCGGGACCAACGGATTCGTCAACGGCCACCCGATGGCCCACCACCGCTGGCTGCCCTCCATCGAGAAGGGCAAGGGCCTCGCCCTGGACGAGCTGGTCGCCTCCGGGGCCGCCTCCTTCGAAGCCGGACCGGCTTGGGTCGGCGACGCCGACCTGGAGCTGTTCGAGTCGCCCACCGAGGAACTCGCCCGGCTGGAGATCCGCGAACCCATCGCCGCCTACTACCGGCAGGTCGGCGTGGTCTGGGACGGCGGCCGGCTGCTCGCCTCGAACACCACCACCGTCGGTCAGTGAACCGCCCTGCCCAGCAAGGAACGTGACGCAATGAGCGGACACCTCACCACCGTCGCCGGCGTCGCCGTCGACACCCGGCACTGGATCGGCGGGCAGCGCGTCGCCTCCGCCGCCGCCTTCACCGACCACTCGCCGATCGACGGCAGCGTCCTCGGCGAGATCGCCCGCGGCGCCGCCGCCGAGGCCGACGCCGCCGTCGCCGCCGCCACGGCCGCCTTCCCCGCCTGGGCCGCCACCCCGCGCGCCGAACGCGCCCGCCTGCTGCACGCGATCGCCGACGGCGTCGAACGGCGGCTGGAGGACCTGGCCGCCGTGGAGACCGCCGACAACGGCGCGCTGCTGCGCTCGCACCGACGCGGCGTCATGCCCCGGGTCGCGCACAACTTCCGGTTCTTCGCCGACCGGCTGCTCACCCTCGACCACGAGGACTTCGACACCCGCGGCCACACCAACCACATCAGCTGGGACCCGGCCGGCCCGTGCGTGCTGATCACCCCGTGGAACGCGCCGCTGATGCTCGCCACCTGGAAGGTCGCCCCCGCGCTCGCCGCCGGCAACACCGTCGTCCTCAAGCCCGCCGAGTGGACGCCGCTGACCGCCTCGCTGCTCGCCGACATCGCCGCCGAGGCCGGGCTGCCCGCCGGCGTCCTCAACGTGGTGCAGGGCCTCGGCTCCGAGATCGGCGACGCGCTGACCTCCCACCCCGACGTGCGCCGGATCAGCTTCACCGGCTCCGTCCCCACCGCCAAGCACATCGCCGCGTCCGCCGCCCCGCAGCTCACCCCGCTCAGCCTCGAACTCGGCGGCAAGTCACCGCTGTTGGTGTTCGCCGACGCCGACCTCGACCTCGCCGCCGCGCTCGCCGTCGAGCAGTACGACAACGCCGGACAGGTCTGCCTGGCCGCCACCCGCCTGCTGGTCGAGGAGAGCGTCGCCGAGGAGTTCACCCGCCGCTTCGTCGAGAAGGCCGCGCAGCTCACCCAGGGCGACCCGCGCGAGGAGGCCACCGACCTCGGCCCGAACATCCACCCCCGGCAGCTGGAGAAGATCGACGGCTTCGTGCGGCGCGCGATCGCGGCCGGTGCCCGCGCCGTCATCGGCGGCACGCGACTGGAAGGCCAGTACTACACGCCGACGCTGCTCACCGACGTCGCCCAGGACTCCGAGATCGTCCAGGAGGAGGTCTTCGGACCCGTCCTGACCCTGCAGACCTTCCGCGACGAGGCCGAGGCCGTGCGGCTGGCCAACGACACCCGCTTCGGCCTGGCCGCCACCCTCGCCACCGGCTCGCGCGAGCGCGCCGAACGCGTCACCGGGCAGCTGGTCGCGGGCACCGTCTGGGTCAACTGCTTCTTCGTCCGCGACCTCCGGGCCCCGTTCGGCGGCTCCCGGCACTCCGGCGTCGGCCGCGAGGGCGGCACCTGGAGCTTCGACTTCTACTGCGACGTCAAGAACACCGTCAGCGCGCCGAAGGGATGGAACGGCCATGGGTGAGATCGTCGGGGCCGGCCTGCTCGCCCACGTCCCCACCGTCGTGCTGCCCGAGGAGACCCGCCGGGAACTCAACGAGGGCAGGGAGATCACCCTCGTCACCGGCCTGCGGCAGCTGCGCGAGGAGGTGTTCGAACGCGACGACTACGACACCGTCGTCGTGCTCGACTCGCACTGGGCGACCACCGTCGAGTTCGTGGTCACCGCGCAGCGGCGCCGGGCCGGGCTGTTCACCTCAGAGGAACTGCCGCGCGGCATGTGCCGGATGCCCTACGACTTCCCCGGCGACCCCGAACTCGCCGACAACATCGCCGCGTTCGCCGACCGGCACGGTACCTGGATCACCCCGATCGACGACCCGTACCTGCCGATCTTCTACGCCACCGTCAACCTGTGGAAGTACCTCGGCGAGGGCCTGCCCGACAAGAAGTGGGTGACCATCGGGGTCTGCCAGACCGGCGACAACGAGGACCACCTGCGGCTCGGCCGCGCCCTGGCGGACGGCATCGCCGCCACCCCCGGCCGCCGGGTGATCGTGATCGCCTCCGGCGCGCTGTCGCACACCTTCTGGCCGCTGCGCGAGCTCCGCAAGCACGAATCCAGCGACCCCTCGCACATCTTCACCCCCGAGGCGCGGGCCGCCGACGAGCAGCGGATCGCCTGGTTCAAGGAAGGCGGACACGACCGAGTGCTCGACACCATGGACGAGTTCGCCACGTACAAGCCCGAAGCCAGGTTCTTCCACTACCTGATGATGGCCGGCGCCCTCGGCGAGCGGGCCTGCACCGCACCGGCCCGCCAGTACGGCGAGTACGAGAACTCGATCGGCACCGGACAGGTCCACCTCTGGTTCGACCGCCCCGCGAACGGCTGGACCGGCACCGGCCTGCCCGACGACACCGCCCCCCGCCACCCCCACCGCCTCGCCTAGAAAGGCCCCACCGTGCCCGAGTACCGCCGCATCCTCCTCGACGGCGCCGTCGTCGAGACCGTCCGCGACGGCGACGAACTGGTCGCCGGCGACGGCCGCCGGGTCGCCGTCGCCGACGCGCACCACCTGCCGCCCGTGACGCCGTCCAAGGTGATCGCCGTCCACCTCAACCACCGCAGCCGGGTCGACGAGTTCCGGATCGGCCTGCCCGACACCCCCACCTACTTCCACAAGCCCACCTCCTCGCTGAACGCGCACGGCGGCGCGATCGTCCGCCCCGAGGGCTGCCAGTGGCTCAACTACGAGGGCGAGGTGGCGATCGTCGTCGGACGGACCGCGCGCAACATCTCCCCCGAGGAGGCCGGCGACTACATCGCGGGCTACACCGTCGCCAACGACTACGGCCTGCACGACTTCCGCGACACCGACGCCGGCTCGATGCTGCGCGTCAAGGGCGCCGACACGCTCTGCCCGCTCGGCCCCGGCCTGGTCACCGACTGGGACTTCCGCGGCAAGCGGCTGCGCACCTACGTCAACGGCGAGGTCGTCCAGGACGGCTCCACCGACGAGATGACCTGGGACATGCACTACCTGGTCGCCGACATCGCCCGCACCATCACCCTGTACCCCGGCGACGTGCTGCTCTCCGGCACACCCGCCAACTCCCGTCCGGTGCAGCCCGGCGACGTGGTCGAGGTGGAGGTCGAGGGCCTCGGCCGGCTCACCAACCGCATCGTCACCGGCCCGACGCCGATCCGCACCGACGTGGGAGCGCAGCCCACCGAGTCCGAGGAGGTGCTGTCCACCGCGCTCGGCGGCGACTGGGAGTTCCGCGGCATCCGGCCGCCGAAGCGCTGAACCGGCGCCGCCCGGTAGGGTCACCGCCATGAACGACCCCAAGCCCACCACCCGCAAGCGCGTGAAGAACTACGGGACGGGCCGCACCGCGCTGCTGGAGGCGGCGGTGCGGGTGGTCGCCCGGGGCGGGCTGCGCAACCTCACCTACCGGGCCGTCGCGGAGGAGGCCGGAGTCACGCACGGCCTGGTCGTGCACCACTTCGGCTCCCGGGACGCGCTGATCGAGGAGGCGGTGACGCACGCCATCCGCTCCTCGCTGGGCACCAACTCGCTGGAGTCCGGCACCGGAGGCCCGGACGGGTTCGCCGCGGGCCTCGCCGACATGGTCGAATCCGGGCCCGAACTCCAGGCGTTCCAGTACGAGTTGCTGCTGGAGGCGCGGCGGCGGCCGGAGCTGCTGGCGCACCTGCGCGCGCTGTACGAGGAGTACTTCGAGGCGAGCCGGCGCGAGCTCGGCCGCCTCCTGCCGGACCCGGTGAGCCCCGGCCTGTCGCGGCTGGTGTTCGCCGCGCTGGAGGGCCTGGTGCTGCATCAGCTGGTGTTCGGCGAGCGGGCGGCGACGGAGGACGCGCTGTCCGAACTCCGGTCCCTGCTGGAGGTGTTGGCCTCCCGGCCGCAGGCTGCGCCGGGCGGTCGGCCGGACGCGGGCTGACCTGCGGTCGGCCGGCGGGCCGGCCTGTCGGCCGACCTGCGGCCGGGAGGCGGGCCGACCTGCGGGGCGGCATCGAACCGTTACCGCCCGGGCAGTGCGAAACCCTTGCCAAACGGATCGCCCGCCTCCACGATGAGGCAACTCGTTTGACCTGAAACGATTCCCCCCACTTCGATCTGGCAGGTGATCCGTGTGGACAGTCAGACGGCTTCCCACGAGCGGACCGTGCGGCACGCCCCCACCAGTGCCACCCTCAAGCCCAACGCCCTCGGCGTCCTGGGCATCCTCTTCTTCGTCCTGTCCGGCCAGGCCCCGCTGACCGGCATCGCCGGCGCCGCCCCGATCTCGGTCGCCATCGGCAACGGATCCGGCACCCCCGCCGCCTACGTGGTGGCCGGCGTGGTGATCCTGCTGTTCTCCGTCGGCTTCATCGCGATGGGACGGCACGTCGTCGACGCGGGCGCCTTCTACACCTATATCGGCACCGGCCTCGGCCGGACCGCCGGAGCGGGCGGCGCGAGCGTCGCGCTGTTCGCCTACTGCGCCATCCAGGCCGGCATGTACGGCCTGTACGGCTCCATCGTCTCCTCGCTGGTCGCCGACCACACCCCGCTCCATCTCCCGTGGTGGGTCTACACCTTGGTCACCATGGCGGTGGTGCAGGCGCTCGGCGCGACCGGCATCGAGATGGGCGCGAAGGTGCTCGCCGCGTTCGTGCTCGCCGAGTTCAGCATCCTGCTGGTGTTCGGCCTGGTCACGCTGTTCAAGGGCGGCGGCCCCGAGGGCCTCGGGGTGAGCGCGAGCTTCTCCCCGTCGTCCGCCCTCCAGGGCGCGCCCGGCATCGCCGTGATGTTCGCCCTGGCGTCGATGTTCGGCTTCGAGGCCACCGCCATCTACGGCGAGGAGGCCCGCGAGCCGAAGAAGACCGTGCCCCGCGCCACCTACCTCTCGGTGCTGGTGGTCACCGGATTCTTCGCCCTCACCTCCTGGTCGCTGATCTCCGCCCATGGCGCCTCGCAGGCCCCGGCGGCGGCCAACGCGGCGCTGGAGGCCGGCGACTCCGCCGGGTTCGTGTTCGCGCCCATCGCCGACCTGTTCGGCGGCTGGGTGAACAGCGTGCTCCCGGTGCTGCTCGCCACCTCGCTCTTCGCGGGCGTCCTCACCTTCCACAACTCGGCCGCCCGCTACCTGTTCTGCCTCGGCCGGGACGGCCAACTCCCGCCCGCGCTGGCACAGTTGAACGGTCGACACGCGCCGGCCGCGGCCGGACGGGTGCAGACCGTCATCGCCGTGCTGCTGGTGGTGCCGTTCGCGGTGGCCGGCCAGGACCCGGTGCTCACCCTGTTCTCCTGGTTCAGCGGACTCGCCGTGCTCGCGATGATGCTGCTCTACCTGCTGACCTCGGTGTCCGTGGTGGTGTACTTCCGCCGCAACCGGGTCGACACCCGGCTGTGGAACACCGTGATCGCCCCCGTGCTGGGCGCCCTCGGCATCGCCGGCGCCATCTGGCTGATCCTCGCCAACTTCACCACCCTGATCGGCGGACAGCTGAGCACCGCCCTGTGGCTGGTGCTGTCGGTGCCCGTGGTGCTGGCGGCCGGAGTGGTCAACCAGCGGATCCGGCAACGGCGTTCGGCTTCCCGATAGTTCGACCGCGGCGCGCGTCCGGCACCCGGACGCGCGGCCGCCCTTCCTGGAGGACCCGCATGACCCACGAGGACTGGCTGCGCCGGGCCGAGGCCCTGCGACCCGTCACCGCGCACCTGATCGACGGCGCCGACGAGGCCGGCGGCGGGAAGGCGTTCGCCGTGGTGTCGCCCCGGGACGGCCGGGTGCTGGCCGAGGTCGCCGACGGCGGCGCGGCCGAGGTGGACGCGGCCGTCGCCGCCGCCCGCCGGGCCTTCGACCGAGGCCCCTGGCCCCGGCTGTCGCCCACCGAACGCGGCAGGGTGCTGCTGCGCTTCGCCGACCTGCTGGAACAGCACCGGACGGAACTCGCGCTCACCGTCAGCCTGGAGATGGGCAAGCCCGTCACCGACGCGCACGACATCGAACTCCGCGCCGTCGTCAACACCTTCCGCTGGTACGGCGGCCTCGCCGACAAACTCACCGACGAATCCCCGCACACCGCGCCCGACGCGCTCGCCCTCGTCACCCGCGAGCCCGCCGGCGTCGTCGGCGCGGTCGTCCCCTGGAACTTCCCGCTGACACTGGCCGGTTGGAAGATCGCGCCCGCGCTGGCCGCCGGCTGCACGGTGGTGCTCAAGCCCTCCGAGAACTCGCCGCTGTCCGCGCTGCGCCTCGGCCGGATCGGCCTGGAGGCCGGACTGCCGCCCGGCGTGCTCAACGTCGTCGCCGGCAACGGCCCGGTGGCCGGGCGGGCGCTCGGCCTGCACCCCGACGTGGACGTGCTGGCGTTCACCGGCTCCACCGCCGTCGGGCGTCAATTCCTGCACTACGCCGCCGACTCCAACCTCAAGCGGGTCTGGCTGGAACTCGGCGGTAAGTCGCCCAACATCGTCCTGCCCGACGCCCCCGACCTGGACCGGGCCGCCGCGACCGCCGCCTGGGGCATCTTCTTCAACCAGGGCGAGATGTGCACCGCGCCGTCCCGGCTACTGGTGCACCGCTCGGTCGCCGAACAGGTCACCGAGGCCGTGGTGGCCCGCGCCCGCGCACTGCGGGTCGGCGACCCGCTCGACCCCGCCACCGAGATGGGCGCGCTGGTCGGCGAGGCCCACCTCGACCGCGTCCTCGGCCACGTCGACGCCGCCCTCGCCGACGGCGCCCGGCTCCGCACCGGCGGCGCCCGGTGCGGCGCCGACACCGGGGGCAGCTACCTCGAACCGACCGTCTTCGACCAGGTCGCCCCCGGCAGCCGCCTCGCCCGCGAGGAGGTCTTCGGCCCCGTGCTGTCCGTCCTCGCCTTCGACGACCTCGACGAGGCCGTCGCCCTCGCCAACGCCACCGAGTACGGCCTCGCCGCCGGCCTGTGGACCTCCGACCTGTCCACCGCCCACCTGGTCTCCCGCAGCCTCAGGGCCGGTACGGTCTGGGTCAACTGCTACGAGGAGGGCGACCTCACCGTCCCCTTCGGCGGCATGAAGCAGTCCGGCAACGGGCGCGACAAGTCCGCGCACGCGCTGGAGAAGTACACCGAACTCAAGACCACATGGATCCACCTATGAGCCCCCGCCCGCTGATCGCCGTCCCCGCCCGCTTCGCCGCCTCCACCTCCGCGCTGCGGTACGCCGCCGAGGTCAACGCCCGCGCCCTGATCGAGGCCGTCTGGCGGGCCGGCGGCGAGCCCGTCTCCCTGCACCCGCACGCGCCCGGCGGGGTCGCCGACCCTGCCGAGGTGCGGGAGCGGCTCGCCCGGTTCGACGGGCTGCTGCTGCCCGGCGGCGGAGACCTCGCACCGCACCGCTACGGCTGCGCCGACGTGCACGAGGCCGTGTACGACGTGGACGACGAGCAGGACGCGTTCGACCTGGCACTCGCCCGGGCCGCGATCGACGGCCGGGTGCCGACACTGGCGATCTGCCGGGGCCTCCAGGTCGTCAACACGGTGCTCGGCGGGACGCTGCACCAGGACATGGGCGGCCCCGAGCACGAGCACCGGCACCTGCGCCACCCCGTCGCCCTCACCCCCGACTCCGCGCTCGCCCGCGCCACCGGCGGCGCGGCCGTCGCCGAGGCGTCCTGCTACCACCACCAGCACGTGGACCGGCCGGGGGAGGGGCTGACCGTCACCGCCCGGGCCGCCGACGGGACCGTCGAGGCACTCGAACTCGCGGGCGACGCAGGGTGGTTGACGGCGGTGCAGTGGCACCCGGAGGACACCGCGCAGCAGGACCCGGTGCAGCAGTCGATCTTCCACGCGCTGGCGCGGGAGGCGGCAGGCTCCTAGCCCCGAGGACGCCGGCCGCTGCGGCGCGGGGCCGGCTCCTCGCCGTTCAGCAGCGAGCAGCGGCGGTCCTCGCCGTGCTCCTCGACCTGGAGCACCACCCGGCGCAGCCCGTCGGCCAGGCTCTCGCACTCGGCGTCGCTCAACTGCGCGGTGACGAACGACTCCTCCTCGTTGAACGCCGGGAACACCCGCTGCATGAACTCCTCCCCCTCCGGGGTGAGCGCCAGCAGCACCAGCCGTCCGTCGGTGGGGTGGTCGACGCGCCGCAGCAGGCCGCGCGACTCCAGGGTGCGCGACACCCCGGTCAGCGTCCCCTTGGAGATGCCCGCCTCCTCGGCGACCCGCCGGGTCTCCGACTCGCCCCACACCCACACCACCCAGAGCACCACGAACGCGGTCCAGGTCAGGTCCGAGCCGCGCAGCACCGAGTTCTCCAGGTGCTGCCGCACCGCGGACGCCGCCCGGTAGATGTTGGCCACCGCCGCCATCCGCTCCGCCCGCACGGGCGTTCCGCCGAGCTTCGCCCCGACGAGCCGCTCCGCCTCGTTGATGGACCGTTGGCTGGGCACCGGGCTCCCTCCGTCCGTATCGCCGCCGGAAGCCGCAGGCCGGGCCCACGACAGTTCGGTGTCGCATTCTACGGGCGCACACCGCGCGACCCCCCCTTCGGAATGCCGGCAGGCGTTCCGGCCGGGCGCTCCGTCATGAACCCGGTCACGAGATCTGAAAAGTTCGCCCCCGCATGCCGGGCCTCGGCTACGGTCGAACGGACCTGCGGGTGCCGTCGGGGGAGGGCGTGGCGTGGCGATCGAACTGCCGGGCGAGGTAGTGGAGTTCCTGTCGTTCATCGGTATCAACTGGCCGACGGTGAACGAGGACAAGGTGCGTGAATTCGGCTCGCACGTGCGGGAGTTCGCGCAGAACGTGGAGTCGGTGCACCAGGAGTCGACGGCGACGGTGCAGCGGCTGGGGCAGGCGTACGAGGGGGCTTCGTACGAGGCGCTGCTGGCGAAGTGGGCGTCGCTCTCCGAGAGCCACCTGAACGAGCTGGTGCAGGCCTGTCACGTCGTCGCGGACGCGCTGGACATCGCGGCGGACGTGATCGTGGCGATGAAGATCGAGACGATCGGTGAACTCATCGCGCTGGCAGCCGCGTTCGTTGCGGACCAGGCGGCGGCGGTGGCGACGCTGGGTGCGGCGGAGGCCGCGGTGATCCTGATCGAGGAGACCGCGAAGCGCCTGATCAACTACCTGGAACAGCAGTTGGAGCAGTACATCGTCGCCCAGGTGGTGGAGGCCGCGATCGGCCCGCTGGTGGACACGGTGGCCAACGCCGTGCAGGGGCTGGTGTTCCAGGCGGCGGAGTCGGCGATCGGGGTCTCGGGCGGCGGCGGTGGCGGCAGCGGGTTCCGGATCGACCCGGACGCGTTGGAGGAGCACGCGCGGATGATGCACGACCAGGCGGAGACGGTGGCCGGTCACGCGCAGGCGTTCCAGTCGAAGATCGCGGGGGTGAGCTTCGAATAGCCGGCTCGCTGCAGTCGACGCCGCCCTCGACCGGGACGACCCCGACGTCGGTGCCGCGGTGATCGAACTCGTCTTCGCGAGCGACGACTTCGAGGCCGTCGCGGCGAGGGTCGAGCGTGCCCTGGGAGCCACTCGGTTCGAGGTCCGCAAGCCGGCCTGCGTGGCGGCCGGCGACCTCGCCAGGACCTCGGGCCGGCTGACTCCCGGAATCTTCGCGGCGCTGCGGGCCGAAGGGCTGGGCGGGGTGGCGGATACGGCGATCAAGGATGCGCTGACGTTCATCCCGTTCCGCCGGCTGCCGTGGTGGTTCCGATGGACCTCGGCCCGTCTGTCGGTCCGGGACTGGATCGAAGGCCGATGGCTGCGTGCCGTCGACGCCGTCCAAACCGCACGCGACGCCTGGCGGCGGGCCAGGCCTGGACACCCCGGGCGGCCGGATCGCCGATGACCCGGCAGGCCGGACCTGAAGCGGCCGATCTGATGACGCCCACGGGGCCGTGCTGGCCGGTGCGGGGGCCGTCGCGAGCGGTGTCAACTCCGGTCGGCCGTCGCCCAGTTCCGCACCCGATCGATCACCTCGTCGGGCCGGGGAGCGGACGAGTGGACGGTGAATTCGACGTAGTCGGGGTGCTGGACGGGCAGGGGCGGGAGCGGGTGTTCGCGCAGGCGGGCGACGAGGTGGCCGGCGGCGAGGAGGTCGAGGGACTTCTCGGTGTCGAGGTCGGCCTTGTCGGCGTGCCAGTAGGAGCCGTCGTACTCGATGGCGAGCGTCCGGCCGTCGGGGAGGGGCGCGGTGATGTCGACGGTCCAGGTGCCGCGCCGGGCGAACGCGTCGTGGCGGACGGTCCGGCCGGACGCGGCGGCGCCGAAGGCGCGTTGCGCGGCCGCGTGATGGGCCAGTTCCACCTGCGACTTGCCGTGTTCCTGGCACTCGGGGCAGCCGCTGCCGTTCGCCCGGGAGGCCAGTGGCGCCTGCCAGCCGTGCCCGTCGGAGCACGTCCAGGCCGGGACGAACGCGGTCTGCGCGGTCGGGCGGACCTGCCAGGCGGAGAGCGGGTTGGCGGGCGACCACTCGGCGGCGAGGTCGGGGAAGTGGAAGGCCAGCGAGTCGAGGATGGTGCGGCACCCGGGGCAGCGCAGCCGCTGCCCCTTGTCGCGCTGCTCGGGCGTGTCCTGCCATTCGTGCCCGCAGTTCGGGTCCAGCCACCAGAGCGTCCGGCGCGACCTGGGGGAGATCTTCGCCAGGTCGGTGCGGCCGTTGCGGGTCGGGTGCCACTGGCCGGCGATCTCCGGGCTCAGCCGGAACGGGGTGTCGGCCTCGGCCTCCTTCCGGGCGGCGGAGGTCTTGAGGCTCCGGCAGGACGGGCAGCCCGCCTCCAGGTACCGCAGCGGCGTCACCCTCGGGTGGTGGCCCTGCGGGCAGCGGAAGCGGCGCAGCCGGTGGTCGCCGGCGACGGTCACCGCGTGCGGGTCGTCCTCGTCGGCCCAGGCTGCGAGGAGTTCGGGCAGGTCGGCGACCGGTGTCACCGCCAGGCGGGCGAGCTCGTCCTCCCGTTCGGCGCGGCGCTTCGGCGCGCACGCCGGGCAGTCCCGGCTGTGCAGCATGTGGCTGACCCGGGCGCGGAACCGCAGGTCGCACTCGGGGCAGCGCCAGGCGGCCTCGCGCAGCGCGGTGACGGTGACGGTCTCCCACTGCGCGGCGTCGTTGGCCTCGTGGTCCCACCAGTCGAGGACGGGCAGCCCCGAGTCCTTGAGCAGGTCGCGCTTCTTCTCGCCGGGCGCGTCGGACGTCTGCCGGGCCCGGCTCGGGTTGGTCCGGCACCGGCAGCCGAACGCGATGTCGCCGAGCCGATCGGCGCTCAGCCGCCCGCAGTACCGGCAACGGACGTGGTGCGGGTCCTCGGCGTACGACGGCTCGGTCAGTGCGGCGAGATGGTCGTAGCCGTGCTGTTCGGCCTGCGCGCGGGCCTGCTCGACCGGAACCGGCGTCAGGTCCGCGTACGGGCCCTGGTTCCGGCGGACGTCCAGCGCCCATCCGCGCCAGTAGCAGGCCCGGCAGGTCGCCTCGCCCGCCGCGTTCTTGTCCAGCGTGTAGTCGAACCGGTAGTGCGCCTCGCACCCGCAGGCCAGGCACCTGGTCAGCCGCCAGGCGGTGGGCCTGTCGAACGGTTCCAGCGGTTCGAGGCCGCCGGCCCGGAGGATGCCGGTGATGTGTTCGTCGCACCAGGCGTCGCGTGAACGCGTCCGGTAGGCGGTGGGCTGCGAACAGTCGGGATTCGCGCACAACTGGGCCGGTGTCCGGGGCGACGATATGGCACTCACCTGCGAATTTTCCCACAGGCGCGGTACGGCATCGCCGTCAGTGGGTGTTGACGGAATATCTACTCGCACTTGGCGCTCTCGGGCACCGCAACGAAACCCGAGGGGGCCGACTTGTCCACACGTTCCGTCTTCCCGGTCGCCGCCGCACCCGCGGGCGGACAGGCGTTCGCGCAGACGATGTCCACCTACACGCCGCTCGGCTTCTGATGAAGCGCCTCCGAGGGCCGGCCGGCGGGTGGCAGGCGCGCAGTGAACAGGCAGCGGTCCGGTCGGTCGTCAGGCCGTGCCGGACCGTGCGCCTCGGCACCCGGTCGACGCAGGTACCGACACCCTCGACCGGGTGCTGAGGAGGCCCTTCTCACACTCGCCGCGACCTGCGCGGGACGTCCTCCGCCAGCCGCTTTCGGCCGATGTAGCCGATTCGGACCCGCCCCTCCTCGGTGACCACCCGCAGATGGATACGGCCGGGCTTCGGTCGAAACCGGGTATGGAGGCTGAACAGCCGCTTGGTTCCGTCGCTGTCAGTGAAGTTGCACAGCCCGAGATTGATCCGGGTATCACTCTCGGGCACCACCTTGATGGGCCACGCGGGTTCCGAATCGCCCGGTTTCCAGCTGGCTGCCGCTGTGTCGAGTGCGAGCAGAGCCGCCCGGACCGAGGGCACGGAGACACTCGCAAGGTTTCTCAGGTCGTCCTCCACACCGGGGGCGAACTGGAGTGAGGCGAAGAGGCTTTCGCGTTCCTCCCAGAGCTGCGCGCCCGAGGTGACGGCGCCCGCCGCGCTCTCGCGTATCCAGTCGGCGTGTTCCGATACATGCTCAGGTGTCGAAGCGTGCCGAACCTCTGCACTGTCCTCCTGGATCTCGTCCTCGTCGAGGAGGACGTAGTCGACATTCAGCCAAGAATCCTCCCAGGCCCGGGTGGTGGGAAGGCTGACTGCCAGAGCGTCCATCAGGTGGGCGGCGGCCAGCCCGAGAACCCGGTCGCCGTTGTGGCGGTACTCGACGTCCTGGTCATCGGGGGGTGCCGGCAGCACTGTGGAGTGCGGGGACTTCCGGTTGAGCAACCGCATGAACCGCCAGTAGTCGCGGTTTCGGCTCTCGTTCCGCCACTGGGCGAGGTAGTAGCCAGGTGCGAGTTCCAAGTCCTCCAACCTGACCTCGCTGACGAGACTCGCCCCGTTGTCCACTCGCCGGACCGCCTGGCAGACCCGTACGAAATCGCGCATGGCCTGCCCGATCTCCTCCTGCGAGCAGTCGGAGACACAAGACTTCTCGTTGAAGAACATGAGCACCATGGAGCGCCCCCCTTTGGTCTTGCCGAACTGACAGGCGGGCGTTCAGCCCAACAACTGGTCGAGCGTGTTCTCCGACTCGTCGAAGAATCCCTCCGGCCATTCGGAGAGCGATCCGTCGTCGGTGACCGTGGGGGTGATGATCTCCACTCCGGCTCCGTTGCCCCGGAAGAAGTGCACTGCGGTGTCCGCTGCTGTCAGACGCCCTTGCTTGACGGCCAGCCGGGTTCCGTCGAGTACGTGGTCGCTGTGGGTCTCAACGATGAGCTGGGCGCCGGCGGACGCCGCGGCGGCGATGAGTGAGGCCATCCTGGACTGGCCGCGTGGGTGGAGATGGGCTTCGGGGTTCTCCAACAGAATGAGACTGCCGGGCCCGGCGGTGAGGCACGCCACGACGATGGGAAGGGCGTAGGTGAGACCGAAGCCGACGTTGGTCGGGCGTCGGCGCCGGGTGGAGTCCAAGCCGGCAGTGCCACCGAATCCGAAGCTGAGGCGCACCGAGTCGATCCCGGGAATCTCCGAGGCTTCGAGGTTGACCCCGGGGCACAGTTCCTGCATCCAGGCGACGACCTGGTCGAGCAGCGTGTGCCCGTCTGCCTGCGGATGCCGGAGCGAGCGGCCGTCCGGTACGACGTCCTGTGCGTGGTGCCTCAGATAGTTGACGGCATGTTCACCGCGCGCACCGAGGAAGCCTCGGCCGATGGCCTGATGATGAGACCGGGGGTAGGTGGTGGCCGGTGTGATCCGGTCGGCCTTGAGGTACTGGAAGCGGCGGGAGAACAGGGGGAGATCACCCCAGTCCGTCGGACGTGGGGAGTTGTCCAGCAACAGGACATCCTGCTCCGGCGCGTACCGGGCGGACCAGGCGTACGACTCCTTGTCGATGGTGTCGAATGCGACGGAGATGAGTGGATCCGTGCCCGGCCGTTCGGTGGTGAAGTCCTCATGCAGGAGATCCTGGCCTGTGCCCAGTTCCACGAGGTCGCCGTCGAGGAGGAAGCCCCCGCGGCTGTCGGCGTCCCCATCGGTGGACATGAGGATGCCGGAGTCGTACGACTGCCGAAGCAACGCCAAGGATTGCAGGACCGTGCTCTTGCCCGAGGAGTTGAGGCCGGTGAGGAGCGTGATCGGAGCCAGCCGGATGTCGGCGGCCCGGAACGCCTTGAAGTTGGTCAGTGACAACTGTTCGATCACTGGCTGCTGCTCCCGTTGTTCTGCAGGACGGTGCTGAAGAGTTCGTGGACCTTTGCGAAGCGGCCGACAACCTTGGCCCGGTCGCCGGTGCCCACGGACACGGCCCGCTCGAAGTTCCGGTCGGTCATGAGCTGTTGAAATCCCTCGACCACCTGCTCGCGGGAGCGTACCAGCGCGGCTCGCCGAGGCTCCGAGAGCGCGGCCAGATTCACGGAGACCGTTTCGAAAATGGCTTTGTTCACCGGTGAGCGTCGGGTCTGGCCGGGGAACTGCTTGCGGAAGGCGTGGCCTTCGAAGATTTCCTCAGCCGTGGCCATGGCCCGGCGGAAGTCTTGGGCGTGATCCTCCCGCTCGTCATCGGTGAGCCGATTGACCTGGCGCATGGTGCGAGCGAGGAACTGGTCGAAGTCCTGGCTGCGGAACCGGCTGGGGTCGGCGAGTCGGAAGGCCAGGTAGCGCAGCACCATCTCGCGGTCCGCCATCCGCTCGCTGTAGACGCCGTGGCCGGTCGCCGAGGCGAACTCCGGCGATTCGGCAAGCGAGGACAGGAGCTTCCGGGCCGGGCCCGGGATGAGCGCGTGTCGGATCTCCTGCCGGGTCAGCGGGAGGCCTCCCGTGTTGATACGGGCGAAGATATTGAACTTGACCTCTTCGGGTGTCCCCGGGCGGATGAGGTGGACAACGACCTGGCTTTCATTGAGGCGAATCTGCATGCGCCCCGAAAGATCGTTGTACCCCTTGCCCTCAAAATCGTCCTTGAGGTACTCCAGGCCGCGCAGTTTCAGCGGCCCGGAGTCGATCCCCGACTCCGCCAGAGCTTCGGGAGCGATGAACCGCGCGATCGCGGTGAGGCGCTGGATGCCGTCCACGATCGCCCAAGAACTGTCCTGGGCCCACGAGCTGTCGGTGAGTTCGGAGGCGTAGAAAGAGGGGATGGGGATCCGCAGGAGCAGGGACTCGATCAGCCGACTCTGCTGTTCGTCCGACCAGATGCCTGCCTTGCGCTGGAAATCCGGGGCGAGATCGATCATTCCGTTGATCAGCCGGGAGATCAGCAGGTTGATCGTCGGGTTGAGGGTCTGAATCTCGATCTTGGACGGATCGTACGGTGCCGTGATCCGGTCGTCCGCACTGCCCGGCTCCTCGTCGGGCCGCTCCAACTCCACATCAGTGCTCCGCCCACCGGCCCCGATCTCCACCAGGACGTCATCACCCTCCTCGGCGGGAGCACCGGTCAGATAGCGGCTGTACAGGGACAACTGGTGGTCCTTCGACTGGGGCGCGCGGGTGCTGCCGCTTTCCTCTGGAGACATGTCTGTGCGTCCGTTCCCTCTTTGGAGTGGCTCCCTCTCGATCGGCATCGATTCTGCCTCACGGCTGTGATTCGGCCGGCTCCTGCACGAACGGCAGGCACAGGTCGGCGGTGGCCTCCGCGTGGACGGCGAACTGTCGGCGGGCCAGGGCCGGGTCGCGGGCCTCGATCGCGCCGGCCAGGGCGCGGTGGCGCTGGTCGGGGGTGCTGCGGGAGCCGGTGCCGCCGGGGTGGCCGGCGAGGAGCCGGGTCAGTTCGTGCTGGATGCCCTGTTCGGCCTCCAACAGCCGCCGGGAGCCGGAGAGTTCGGCGATGTGCAGGTGCAGTCCGGCGTCCGCGGTGCGGTATGCCTCGGCGTCGGCGACCACCGCGTCGGCGGCGAGTTCGAGTGCGCGCATCCGGTCCAGGCCGGCGTCGGAGGCCAGCCGGGCGGCGCGGGCGGAGGCCTCGCCGGAGACGGCGATCCGCCAGGCCGTCAACTCCTCGATGTCGGCGCGGGTGTAGGGGTGCAGGGCGGTCAACTCGCCGATCCGGGTGAGGATGTCGGGGACCACGAAGGTGCCGGCGCCGCGGCCGCGCCGGGTCTCGATCAGGCCGTCCTCGCGGAGCACTGCCATCGAGTGCCGGACGGTCATCACGGCGACGCCGAACAGCTCGGCGAGGGTCTTCTCCGGCGGCAGGCGGTCGCCCCCGACCAGGATCCGTGCGCCGATCAGTTCGCCGAGGCGGCGGGCGATGGCTTCGGCAGCCCCCGCCGCACGCACCGGTTCGATGTGTTGCGTCCAGCTCTTGCCATCCATGAAATCTATCTTCTAGATTTCGCATCTCATCCGCAAGCCGTTCAGGGAGAGCCTATGAGCGTCACCGATCACCCGGAACCCCTCATCGGGATACCTGTCCGCCTCAGCGACGGCGACGCTCCAGGCGCCGACGTGCGGATCGGCGAGGCCAACGCGATCTTCGAGGAGGTCGTCGGCCTGATCCGGGCCGCCGGCGCGCAGCCCGTGCTGCTGGAGCCGGACGCCGACGGCAACCCGTCGGCCGAGCAGCTGGCCGCCTGCGCGGGCTTCGTGGTCCCCGGCGGCGGGGACGTCGACCCGGCCCGGTACGGCGAGGACGCGAACCACCCGTCGCTGTACGACGTCAACCCCGTGCAGGACCGGCTCGACGAGGCCGTGCTCCGGTACGCCCTCGACCACCGCCGGCCGATGCTCGGCATCTGCCGCGGCATGCAGCTGCTCAACGTCCTTCGCGGCGGCACCCTGCACGTCGACATGGCGCCGACCGGCGTCACGCACAACCCGCCGGCCGGCGTCGAGTGGGCCACCCACGAGGTCGCGCTGACGGCCGGCACCAAGGTCGCCGAGGCGTTCGGCCGCGAGCGGATCGCCGTCGCCTCCGGGCACCACCAGGCGGTGGACCGGGTCGGCGAGGGCCTGCGGGTCTCGGCCCGCGCCGACGACGGCTGCGTCGAGGCGATCGAACCGGTCGACCCGGAGGCGGCCTGGACGGTCGGCGTCCAGTGGCACCCCGAGGCGCTGGAGCCCGTGGAGGAGCTGCGGCTGCCGCTGTTCCGCGCGCTGCTGAACCAGGTGGAGACCCGGCACGGAGTGGAGCTGCGATCGTGAGCGACGTCAGAGAGAACACCGGGGCCCAGCTGCTGGAGGACGCCCACGACACGGCCGTCGCGGCCGGCGGGGCACAGCTGTCGCGCAGCCTGCTCAGCCGCCACATGACCATGATCAGCATCGGCGGCGCGGTCGGCGCCGGGCTGTTCGTCGGCTCCGGCGTGAGCATCCAGCAGGCCGGCCCCGGCGTGCTGATCGCCTACGCGCTGACCGCCGCGATCGTCATCGTGGTGATGCGGATGCTCGCCGAGATGTCGGTGAGCCGCCCCGACACCGGCGCCTTCGCGGTGTACGGCCGGATGGCCTTCGGCCGCTGGGCCGGGTTCGCCAGCGGCTGGATCTACTGGGTCGGCTGGCCGCTCGGCATGTGCATCGAGTCGATCGCCGCCGGGCGGATCGTCCACGGCTGGCTCCCGTCGCTCCCGGTGTGGCTGATCGCCGTGCTGATGCTCGGGGTCGTCACCGCCGTCAACCTCGGCTCCGTTCGCGCCTACGGCGAGATGGAGTTCTGGGTGGTCTGGGTGAAGGTCGCCGTGATCGCCCTGTTCATCGGTGTCGGCCTGGTCGCCGTCTCCGGCCTGCTGCCCGGCACACCCGCCCCCGGCACCGACAACCTGCTCGGCCAGGGCGGCCTCCTGCCGATGGGCTTCAGCGGCGTCGTCATCGCCACCTCCGGCGCGATGTTCTCCTTCTCCGGCACCGAGATCGTCACGATCGCCGCCGGCGAGGCCGAGGACGCCGCCGCCGCGATCCGCAAGAGCACCCGCACCATCCTGTGGCGCGTCACCGTGTTCTACCTCGGCTCGCTGTCCGTCGTGGTGCTGCTGCTCCCGTGGAACAGCGCCGCCGTCGGCGAGAGCCCGTTCGCCGCCACCCTGGACCACCTGGGCATGCCGGGCGCGTCCACCGTGCTGAACATCGTGCTGTTCGCCGCGATGCTCTCCACCATGAACTCGCAGGTCTACGCCAGCTCCCGGATGCTGTTCGCGCTGGCCCGCGACAAGGACGCGCCCGCGCTGTTCGCCCGGATCTCCCGGCGCGGCGCCCCGCACACCGCGATCCTCTTCACCTCCGCGCTGGCCGCCCTGTGCCTGGTGCTCCAGGTGACCCACCCGACCGAGGCGTTCAGCCGGCTCGTCGACATCACCGGCGACACCGTCTACGTCACCTGGATCGGCATCGCCGCCTCGCACCTGGTGCTCGGCCGGAAAGACCGCTCCGACGGCCGCCGCCCCGCCGAAGGCACCGCCGTCTGGCTGTTCCCCGGCCTCACCTGGGCCGTGCTGCTCGCCCTGCTCGGCCTGTACGCGGTGATGATCGTGCTCGCCGAGTCGCGGGTCGATGCCCTGCTGGCCCTCGCCCTCACCGTGGCCGTGTCGCTCGCCGGCCTCTGGCTCCAGCGCAAGCAGGGAGCGACGACTCCGGTCTGAGCCCCGAGAAGACGGCTGTCGTCGGGCCACCGGGATGCGAACCCGGCGGCCCGGTGGCACGGTGTGCGGGAGGCGCGGTGAGGTCCGGTCACGGACGGTAGCGGGCAACGGTGGGGCCGCCGCGCGGTACGCGCACCGAAGGGGTCCCGATGTTCGACGCCAGTTTTGCGTTCCCCCGCGCCCTGCTCACACCCACTGCCGGCCCCGGCGGCCGGGTGGTCGTGATCGGCTCCGGCATCGCCGGCCTGGTGTGCGCCTACGAGCTCCAGCGGCGCGGCTTCGACGTGGTGGTGTACGAACGCGGCAACCGGCCCGGCGGCCGGATCCGCACCCACCGGTTCTGGGACGGCACGCACGCCGACCTCGGCGCGATGCGGATCCCCGCCAACCACCACTGCGTCCTGCACTACGTCGAACGGTTCCGACTGGCCACCCGGCCCTTCGTCAACGCCAACCCGCAGGCCTACTACCACCTGCGCGGCAACCGGGTCCGGGTCCACGACGTCGCCTCGCTGTTCCCCGCCTTCGCACTGCGACCCGAGGAACGGCACGCCCCGTCCGCGCTGTTCGACCGTATCCTCGCCCCCGTCTGGCAGGGCCTCACCGTCGAACAGCAGCGCCGCGCCCTCGACGGCCGGTGGGACGACCCGGCCCTCGAACGCGCCGCCTCCGTCTCGCTCTGGCAGTACGTGCACGAGCACCTCTCGCAGGACGCCTGGGACCTGTTCGGCCACGCCAGCGGCCTCGCCCACTACGAACAGTCCTCGCTGCTGGAAGTCCTCGTCGACTACTTCGGCCTGTTCCACCGCGGCCAGGTCGAACTCGCCGACGGCATGGACGCCCTGGTGCACGCCTTCGTCCGGGCGCTGCGCCCCGGCACCCTGCGGCTGTCCACCCGGGTCGACGAACTCGCGCTGCGCGGCGACGGCGTCCGGATCCACGGCCGGCAGATCGGCGGCCGGCTCGACGACCACGCCGACTTCGTGGTCTGCTGCATCCCCGCCCCCGCGCTCGACCAGATCACCGTCACCCCCGGCCTGCCGCACGCCCAGCGCCACGCCGTGCGCGGCATCAGCTACGCCTCCAGCGCCAAGACCCTGCTGCACGTCACCCGCCGCCGCTGGGAGATCGAGGACGGCATCCACGGCGGCGGCAGCTTCACCGACCTGCCGATCCAGCAGTGCTGGTACCCGTCCGACAACGCCGTCCGCACCGACGGCGGCGTCAACGGCTCCGGCACCCCCCGCTGGGGCGCCGCCGACCCGCTGCGCTCCGCCGAACCCGCCGTGCTGCTCGCCGCCTACCTGTGGGGCGCCAACGCCCGCCGGTTCGCCGCGCTCGAAGCCGCCGACCGGGAGGCGCTGGTGCTGGACTGCCTGGAGAAGCTGCACCCCGGCATCACCGGCGACATCGACGACCTCGTGCACTGCAACTGGGACGTCCAGACCGGCATGGGCGGCGGCGCGTTCGCCCACCTCACGCCCGGCGAACACACCCGCTACCTGTCGGTGCTCGGCGCGCCCCACCCCGCGCACCGGCCGCGGATCTTCTTCGCCGGCGAACACCTCTCCGGCGCGCACGCCTGGTGCCAGGGCGCCGCGCAGTCCGCGCTCGGCGCGGTCGGGACGCTCCTCTCGCACGCCCGGGACACGCGCGCCGCCGCCCCGGTGAGCGCGCCGTGACGGGACGCGCCGCTGAGCGCGCGGTGACGGAACGCACTGGTGAGCGCGCGGTGACGGGACGCGCCGGTGAGCGTGCCGTGACGGAACGCACTGGTGAGCGCCCCGTGATGGAACGCGCCGAACTGCTAGCCCCGCTGGCGCCTCCTCCCGGCGCCGTCGAGCAGGTCGGCGTCGAGGTCGAGTGCGGACTGCTCGACCCGGCCACCGGCATCGGGGCGCACTACTCCGGGCCGCGCGGCGTCCGCGCCGTCCTGGAGGCAGTGGCCGAACACTGGGGCGGCGAACCCGAGTGGGACGGCGACTGCCTGACGGGCGTCCGGCTGCCGGACGGCAGCACCGTCACGCTCGAACACGGCGGGCAGATCGAGTACTCCTCCACCCCCGGGCCCGGCGTCGGCAAGACCATGGACGAGGTGCGCGCCGCCCTCGCCCGGCTCGCCGACCTGGCCGCCGGCTTCGGCCTCGCCCTCGTCCCCGGCGGCAACCTGCCCTTCGGCCGGCTCGCCGACGTCGAATGGGTGCCGATGTCGCGCGGCGCCCTGATGCGCCAGTACTTCGCCGACCTCGGCCCCGGCGGCGCCCGCGCCCCGCACGTGATGGCGCACTCGCTCTCCACCCAGGCCACCCTGGACTTCCTCGACCCCGCCGACCTCACCCGCAAACTGCGCATGCAGACCGCCGCCGCCCCCGTGATCTCCGCGCTGCTCGTCAACTCGCCGCTCCACGAAGGACGTTCGGGCGGGCTGCTGTCGCACCGCAGCTGGGCCTGGCTGCGCATGGACCCGCGCCGGGCCGGCCTGCTGCCACCCGGACTGCGGCCCGACGTCGGCGCCGAGGACCTCGTCGACTGGGCGCTCGACATCCCGCTGATCCACTACCGCACCGACGACGGCCGCTACCACCGCGCCCCCGACCGCAGCTTCGCCGAACTGCTGCGCGACGGCCTCGACGACGCCCCGCGCCGCTGGGCCGCCCACCTCTCCCAACTGTGGACCGACACCCGCGTCCGCCACACCCTCGAACTGCGCGGCGCCGACGGACCGCCCCACCCCCACCTCGGCGCCCTCCCCGCGCTCTGGACCGGACTCAGCTACCACCGCGAATCCTGCGACGCCGCCTGGGAGTTGACCGGCCACCACAGCGCCGCCGAGCACCGCGCCGCGCGCGCCGGACTCCCCACCCGCGGCCTCGACACCCGCCTCGGCGGCACCCCCGTCCGTCCGCTCGCCGCCGAACTCCTCCGCCTCGCCCGGGCCGGCCTCGACGCCCGCGTCGCCGCCGGCCTCGAACCGCCGCACGTGCCCGGCTACCTCGACCCGCTCGACGAGATCGCCGCCACCGGGCGGACCTTCGCGCAGCAGACGCTGGCGCGGTGGGGCGGCGAGTTCGGTTCTGACGCTTCGAAGTACGTTGCGGCATACCGGATCTGACGCTACGGCAGGCTTCGCGACGGCAGGCGCTTGGCGATCGCGGCGACGAGGGCGGGGGTGACGTCCGGCATCCGGTCGCCCCAGGCGGCGTTGGCGTTCACCTCGCAGACCGTGAAGGCGTCGCCCTCGGGCTTGGCAGCGTTTCCCCCGGCCGTGGAGGCGTTGGCCTCGGGCGTGGCAGCGTTGCCTTCCTCGAAGAGCAGGTCGACGCCGCAGAACACCAGGCCGAGCCGCTCGGCGGCCCGCACCGCGAGCTGCTCCGCCGCCGGGTAGCGGCCGAGGCAGGCCTCGAGGACGCCGCCGCCCGCCGTGTTCGACTGGAGGCGGCCGTCGGGCGCCCGGCGCTCGCCGGCGGCCACCACCCGTCCGTCCACCACGATCACCCGCAGGTCGCGGCCGTGCGAGTGCCGCACGTAGCGCTGGAACAGGAACGGCACGTCGGTGCGCAGGCTGCCCTGGAGGTCCGCCACCGTCGCGGCGTCCGGGGCCAGGAACACCCGGCGGCCGCCACTGCCGCGCACCGACTTCACCACGCACGGCTCGGGGATGCCGGCCGCCACCGCCCGGCCCGGGTGGGCGTCGGTGTGGGTGCGGGTGTCGGGGACCGGCAGGCCGGCCTCGGCGAGGCGCTGGAGCTGCCAGAACTTGTTGACGCAGGTCAGGGTCGCGTCCATCGGGTTGACCAACTCGGTTCCGAGTGCTTCGAGTTGGCGCATCAGGGTGACTTCGCGGTCCATGCTCAGCGAGGTCGTCGCGAGGCGGACCACCGCCACCCGGGGCGGCTCGATCCGGCGGCCCGTCAGGTCGTGCAGGGTCAGCTTCCCGCCCGTCACGCCCAGCAGCAGCCGGTCGGTCGGCACGGCCGCGAACCTCGGGCCGAAGGCCTCGGCGAGGGCGGCAGCGAGGCGATGCGTCGTCGGGGCGTCGCGGACGAAGGGGCCGAGCAGCAGCCACAGATCGGCCTCGGGACTGGGGTCGGCCGCCACGAAACGCGCTCCAGGGATTGGCAGTTACGGGATCGTCCCCATCATCCGGGCCGTGCGCCCGCCGCGACAACCGCCCTCATGGCGCGCGCCCCCTCGGGCGTGACCACTGCCCGTGTGCGCGGACCGCGCTCCGCAGCGCCGCCGTGTCCGACCCCCGGTTGCCGGGCCACGGCCGCCGCCGCGGCGCACGATGGCGGCCACCCCTCCGGAAAGGACACACCTCCCGTGGCCGTCCCCACCACGCTCGACCAATCCGTCACCGGCTACAGCCTCCCGCACGCCTACTGGCTGGCGAAGGCCGCTGACCTCGCCTACAAGGACGACGCCACCATCGACCAGCAGGCCCACGACTGGGGGCTCCCGACGGTCCGCCACCACTTCACCGCGTTCACCCCGCCGTTCCCGCTCCAGGACACCCAGGCCTACACGGCCGCCAGCGACCGGATGATCATCACGGCGTTCCGCGGCACCGAACCCAAGGAGATCCGCGACTGGCTCTCCGACGGCACCACCCCGCCCTGGCCCGGCCCGGCCGACACCGGCTACGTCCACTACGGCTTCGCCGAGGCGCTCAACTCGGTCTTCCCCACCGTCCGCGACACCATCGCCGACCTGCGCGACAACGGCCAGACCCTCTGGTTCACCGGCCACAGCCTCGGCGGCGCCCTCGCCATGCTGGCCGCCGCCCGCCTCTACCTGGAGGACCCCAAGCTCCAGGCCGACGGCGTCGTCACCTTCGGCCAGCCCCGCACCTGCGACCGACTCCTCGCCGCCGCGTACAACAAGGGCTTCAAGGACCGCACCTACCGCTTCGTCAACAACAACGACATCGTCCCCCAACTCCCACCCGAGCCGGCCTTCACCCACGTCGACACCGCCCGCTACATCGACTCCGCCGGCCGCATCCACGACAACGCAGGCCTCCTCGGCACCCTCCCCGACCACGCGAAGGGCCTGACGGCCGACGCCTTCGCCCCGGCGAGCGACGGCATCCGGGACCACTTCATGCGCAACTACCTGGCGGCGCTGGAGAAGAACCTGAGTTAAGGGCTGTCCCGTAATCGCCGATGGCGGTCAGGGCGCCTTCCGCGTCGCGCCGCTCCGAGTGGACGTGAAGATCAGGGAAACCCGCGCAGCACCACACACGCCCCGCCTTGTCCTGCCCACGCGGGCGGTCGGGGCGGGGCCTTGCCGTTTCCGGGGTCTTCTGGGTGCGCTGGTCGACCGTGCCGTGGGGTCACCGTTGTCGCCGGCAACCGCGTCGATGCCTTCGGGCCGACGCCGTCCTGGCGGTCGAGTTGTCGCGATTGGCTGCACAGGTGCTGCGTCCCCCGCAGGGGGGAATCAAGTGGAGGGCCCTGTGGTGCGGTCCGGCGTAGGCTGCCGGTCATGACGACGGCGGTGGGGAGTCTGATCGAAGAGTTGCGCCGTGGACTGGGCATGTCTCAGGACCAACTTGCGGCGAAGCTGAATGAGTTGGGCAACCGTACGACGGTGACACGGCAGTTGATCAGCCGGTGGGAGAACGGATACCAGGGACGGAAGCCCGGCCCGCTCTGGCTACGTCATTTGGCTACCGCCTTGCAGGTGCCCCTTCACGCTCTTGAGAGTGCGGACGTGAACCGACGATCCTTCTTGACGAACGTTGCCGCGACAGCCATAGCGCCCGCGACTGCCTCGGACTTGTTGTCCCACGGCTTCGCGACTGCTCTCCGCGGCGGGCCGTCCCTGGACGACTGGCAGGAACGGCTCTACATCTACGGCCGGGACTACATGTCGTCCGGTGCGGAGGAGATCCAACGCCGTCTCGCCGCGGACATGGTGGTGCTGCAGCGGCAAGCCGAGGGCCCGCGCATGTGGGAGGTGGCCGCCCGGCTCGCAACTCTGTTCGCCAAGACGTTCCCTGGCACCGACGCGGCACGAACCACGGGTTGGTACGGCATGGCGGCAACTGCAGCCGACCGGTCCGACGACCAGGCTGCTCGGGTATGGGTGCGGGGGCGCGCTGCGATCGCACTCGGCTATGAAGGCGCATCGCTGGCGGTCGCGGAACGGTTCGCCGACCAGGCTCTGGCGGTCGACTCGCGGCCGTCCCTCGGCCGACTCAATGCGCTCATGGGCAAGGCACACGCTGCCGCGATCCGCGGCGACCGGCGGGCAGCTTTGCAGCTCAACGACGAGGGGTGGCGAGTCTTCGAGCGGGTTGCCTCACCAGCGGACGAGCAGTCGGACTACGCGGTGCCCGAGTGGCGGATGAACGTCTTTTCGTCTCTGCTGCTCGCTCGGCTCGGTGAGGAGAAACGGGCCGAACACGCTCAGGAGCAAGCACGCTTGTTGCTTCCGCCCTCACTTCCGCGGTTCGCCACGCATCTTGAGCTGCATCGCGGCCTCATGCTCGCTCAGGCAGGCGATCGTGTCGGCGGAGTGGCGTATGCGCGGGCGGCGCTCAGTCAACTTCCTTCGAACAAAAGATCCCTGACGCTACGTCTGTTGATGGCTGAAGTGGAAGCGGCCTAAAGGGCCTGGCTACCCCAAGCGGCTACCCCCTGTCCGACGACCTGTTGTGGCACGCAAAGTTGTGTCCCCGCACGGTTCGGAGCGATCGGGGACAGCGTGACCAACGAGCTACTTGCACAACGTCGGGCAGAACACTTCGAGCAGGCGCGTACGGCATGCGCCTACCTGGGGAGTGCGCTCAACTCCATCGGTGTCGCACTGCCGGGACTCAAGGTGGAACAGACGGAGTCGGGCGACTGTCGGCTGGCACTCGGCAGCTTGGACATTGACCCCGGCAAGGAGCTGGCGTTCGCCGTTCTCACAGGTGCGTCGGTGCTCCACGCGATCAAGGCGGTCCCGACCGCCGGCGAACTGCTGGTCGACACGTCCACGGGCCGACTCGGCAGGTTCCGCGGTATGGAGGGCGAACGGTGGCGGCTCGCCGGGTCCTTCGGCAACGGCGAGCCGTGGACGGCCGATCCGCTCAAGGTAAGGGAGCCGACCGTCAATGAACGGGTCCGTGCGGACATGGCGGCCGTCATCGGTGGCAAGGCGGGGTAAGCGGTGACGCGCTTGACTGCCTTGACGGGCCTTGTGGTGCTCGGATTTGGTGCTGCACCGGCTGGCGCGGTGCTCGCGTTCGCACTGCCGGCTGCGGTGGGTGGCGTGCCTCATCGCCATGGCGCTCGCCGTGATCGGGGGTTGCAGGCCGATACGTCGCACGAAATCGCCAGCACTGTCCGGTGGACACATGCCCCGGCCTTTCCACCGAGTAGCCCCCGACAACTCCCGTTCGGGTCGCGTGCCAACCCCGCGAGCGAAACGGGTGCAGCACCCGGCCGGTCACCCGATCGACCGGACACTCGATCATCCCTTGGAGGAGAAATGAAGACCAACCTGTACGAGTTGCCGACCGAAGGCCTGGTGCTGGCCAAGGTGTGCGGCGGCAACAGCGGCGACGGCGAGTCCGAGTCGTGCGCGACCATCGGTGCCATCCCGGGCCCGGTGGACGCCTACGCCCTCGGCGACAGCAAGCTGGGCGATGGTTCGCCGCTGCTCCGCTTCACCGGGGCCGAGCTGGACGCCCTCGCCGCCCGGATCAACGCCATCCGGGGCGCGGCGGCCTGAGTTCCAGACTGACGCACCACTGAATCACACGGGGGTTGTTGGTCCGAGTCTCAGTCGGACCAGCAACCCCCGCTCCGTGGAGGATAGCCCGTGACGAATCTCGCCCACTTCCACGGCTACGGCCCGTGGCTCGGTAGGCCCGATCAGTACCACGCCGAGTATCTGCGGCGCCCCGCCCCGTTCGACACAGCGTGGCAAATGATGGTCTCCGGTATGAAGGCGCCGGACCAGGAAGCGCACATGCCGTTCGAGCAACGGACGATTCCGCCCATGCAGACAGGGCATTGGCTGCTGCGTCGCCCGTCCTGCCTTGCGCGGCAGACCTGGGCGGAGCCCAAGGAAGCCGCCGAGTGGCTGGCCGGCATGTACGACCAGTACCCGCCGGCCCAGCGTACGGACGGGGCTCCGGTGGATATCGGAACCGCGGCAAAAGTGGAGTACGCCACGATGGCCCTTACCCACGGCACCGACGTGGTGTGGGTCCACTACCTGTCGGGCGAACGCATGTTCAGCGCTTCGGTGGTCGCATGCCCGAACCGGTTCCACCCCCGTACTCCATGCCCGCACCCTCTCTCGTGATCGGAGAAGACTGCATGGCGCTTGCCACGCTGGTCGGTCCCCAGGGGGCCGAAGCACTGCTACGTGACTGCCCGATCGAACCCGCGGTGTACCGTCGCGGCGGGTCCGAGTTGGACGAGCGGATCACGCTTCCGCTCATGGGGCCTACATCGACCACGGGCTGACGGATCCCGCGTTCACGGCCGCCGTGAAGGATGGGAAGGCTGCGCACCCGGGACGGTTCTCCCGGGACGGCAAATTGCGGCCCGGGAAGTTGCGGGAGCTGTTCGAGGGCGGGCACACGGTCAATCTGCGGCACCTGCAGACGCGAGTGCCGTACCTGGCCGAACTGTGCCGCGAGATCGAAGCAGAGACCGGATGCACGATGTTCGTCTCGGGCCTGGTCACCCCGCCCGGCGCACAAGGACTCACGCACCACTGGGACCAGTTCCTGGCCGTGGTGACACACCTTCACGGTCGCAAGCGCTGGCCGCTGTGGCGTCCCGAAGTCCAGTTCCCGGTGGACGAGTACCTTGCGTCCCCCGCCATGTGGACGGCAGAGATGCAGGAGCGGTGGAACAGCGCCGAGCCGTACGCGGTGTACGACCTGGAACCCGGTGACACGCTGGTCATCCCGCGCGGGTGGGTCCACAGCCCGCACTGCCTCCCGGACGATCCCGATCCCTCCCTGCACCTGACCTTCGCCCTGCGGGAGCGCATGTCGCTCGACCTGGCGGAAGCCCTGGTGCGTACCGCGCTCGATCGCCCCGAGTTCCGGGCCGGGATCGCACCGTGCCGGCTCACCCCCGAGAACCTGCCCCACACACTGGCAGACACGCAGGCACAGATAGTTCGGTATCTGGCCACCACTTCCCCGGCGGACGTCGCGGACACCGTCCGTGCGGCGCTGTTCCCGGAACCCACCGGAAGGGTCACGGGCGGGGTCAGGTGACGGCGGGTCAGTGCGGGATGCCCGCGATGATCTCGCGTGCGCCCTGGCGGAGGAGTTCGGCGGCGACGCGGGCCCCGAGGACGGCGGGGTCTCCCCGGTGCTCGTCCCACATCATCGCGTTGGCGAACTTCGAGCCCTCGCGGTCGAACACCATGCCGCGCAGGGACATCTGCCCGTCCGGCTCCGTGGTGCAGTACGCGGCGATGGGGCTGTTGCAGTGGCCGCGAAGGTTGTGGAGCAGCACGCGTTCCGCGGTCACCTCCCGCTGGGTCTTCGGGTGGTTGACCTTCTCCAGCAGTGCCGTCGTGGCGCGGTCCTCCTGGCGGCACTCCAGTCCGAGGACGCCCGCGCCGACGGCGGGCAGCATCTCGTCCATGCCGAACACGTAGCCGGACCGTTCGATCCCGAGCCGGGCCAGTCCGGCCATCGCCAGGACCGTGCCGTCCGCGTGGACGTCGATCTTCCGCGTGCCGTCCAGCTTCTCCAGCCGGCTCCCGACCGCGCCGCGTACCCGGACGACCTTCACGTCGGGGCGGGCCCGCAGGATCTGCGCCTTCCGGCGGACCGCCGACGACAGGATGATCGCGCCCGGCGGCAGGTCGGCGAGAGTGCGGTGCTCGGAGCCCTCGGGGAACAGCAGCACGTCCCGTACGTCCGGGCGTTCCATGTAGGCGGCAAAGACCGGCCCGCGCGGCAACGGCACGTCCCCGGGCACGTCCTTCATGCAGTGGACGGCCAGGTCCACCGTTCCGCCTTGCAGCATGGCGTCGATCTGCTTGGTGTACAGGCCCTTGCCGCCGAGCTGGGCGAGGTCGCCCTGCCACAGGTCCGCTTCGGTGGTCACCGGCACGACCTCGGCCACCAGGTCGGGGACGTGTGCGCGCAGGGCGGCGATCACCATGTCCGTCTGGGCGAGGGCGAGCGGCGAGCTACGCGTGCCGACGCGCAGGGTCCTGCCGGGGTACTCGGCCGTCATTGCGGTCTGTCCTTCCGTTGCGGGTCTCTTGATAGGTAACGCGTCCGGGCCACTCGAGAGGCGCACGGATTCGAGCGGCCACGGCGGGGTGCAGCAGCCGGCGGACGCCGTCCGCGTCCGCCCGGTGCCGGGAGAACAACTCCCGTGCCTGCACAGCGATTCGGTCCGTCGCGCGGAATGTCCCCCGGGGCCAGTTCTCCGCTTCGCGCCCGCGCAACTTTCGCGCGTACCTGCCAGACATTTCGGGTGTTTCGTGATCGACCGTACTGGACGGTTGCATGGGGTCTATTCGCGTAGACGTCCAATGCCTCACCATGGGTCCGCTCCAGGAACCAACTGCGTCGGACCCGACCCGGGTTCGGCGTCCATGGCCTGCCCGGAAGTCGGGTGGGCGGCGACAGGTGGAGGCTCCCTCTTGTTCTCCCTGCACTCTGCACGGCGGCTGCGTACGGTGGTGACCGGTCTGGCGTTGACCGGGCTGGCCGTGACGGCGGCTCAGGGGTTCGCTTCGGCGGCGCCCGCTCACGAATCGAAGCGCGTTGCGGCGCGGGCCTCGGCTGTGGACGTCATCGAGGACGGCGCGGCGCGTTCGCTGGCGCTGTCGCTGGGCGACAAGGCGTGGCAGCGTCAGGTCTCGGGTGCGGTGGCCCAGGGCAAGGCGGTCGGGCTGCACGGGCTGACGGCCGGGTCGGCGACGAAGGGTGCGGCCGGGTTCGGCGGGCACATCGCCAAGGCGGACCGTCAGGTGGCGGACGCCAAGGGGCTGGGCGCGGACGTCGATTCGCTGCTCCAGGTGCGGCTGGTGGGCGCGGCCGCCGAGGGTGTCGAGCCGCTGGTGGCGTCCTCGCCGTCGGACGACAACGCCGCCGTGGTGGTCGCGTACGACAGCACCGGCAAGGCGTACGAGCTGGCCGCCGACCATGCGCCGGACCGGCCGGTCTACCTGGTGGACGTGGACACCGACAAGGCCACCGAGGCCGGGATGAAGGTGCTGCAGAAGGAGCTGTCCGCCGCGGGTCTGCAGAGCCCGGTCGCGGCCGCGCCGGTGAACAGCGCTGCGGCCGCCACCGGGTTCTGGACGACCCGGGTCACCTCCGTCACGGTCAACGACGTGAAGGAGCCGTGGTTCAAGGGCGCCGCGGAGATCTTCGACCTGGTGACCGGCTTCGGCCTGGACGGCAAGGTGCGGGTCGACACCGTGACCATGCCGTACCTGGACGACGCCAAGAAGACGTACTACCCGAACCAGATCCTGGTGAACTGGTCGCTGTACAAGTACAACCTGGCCGACGTCGTGATGATGGAGGACGACGGCAACACCAACTACTCCTCGCTGGCGAAAGCGCTGGCGGCGGTGCTGCTGACCATCACCGACCAGGGCGCGTACATCCCGCTGGTGAACGCCGTGATCGACGCGATGCCGTCGTCCTGGTGGACCGACGACCCGGACTACGTCGAGTCCTGGTACACCCTGGCCACCACGACGACCGGCACCCGCACCGGCGCGTCGGGCAACGGGACGATGACGTTCGACCGCTACTGGGTGTCCGCGCTCTGACGGGTCGACGGGAATGCGCCGTGCGCCGGCGGGAGCTGTCGCTTCCGCCGGCGCCCCGGTCGTGGCAGGTCGACCCCCGGATTGGGGGCGGAGCGTCCGGAGGTGGTGTGATGTGACGCCGACTCCCGAGGGGCCGGCCCGAGGCCGGCCGCTACCGGCTGGCCGCCGACTGACTGAAGGTCTGCGTCCGGGGCGCCGCCGGCGGGCGATGGCCCGGACGTGCCGTGAGGAGCCGCGGTGGGTTCCGCTCGGGTCAGCCCAGCTCCCAGAGGGGTCCTTCGGTGTCTGCGACCGATGCCCACTGCCGTCCCGCTTCGACGGTGAGCCGGTACCGGTCGCGGGTCGGACGCCCGGCGGCCCTGTGCGCCGTGATGGCGGTCTCCACCGTGTCCAGAATCCTTCGGGGCCCGGACTGCCGTGCGATGCCGCATCGCAGCTCGGCCCACGCCCCGTCCGGCTGCCAGATGTGCACAGCGGTGATCTTGCCGGCGTCGTCGTAGGTATAGCGGTGCATCGCCCGGGGCAGGGCGAGCGTCAGAAGGAAGTGGACTCCGTCGTCCAGCAAGTCCGTGGGCGCCACGGAGCACGGACGTGAGCTGTAGGTGTCCGGCAGGGGCGGTGGAACAGGCGTCGTCCCGGTGCCGCCGATCCCGCGAACGGGCATGAAGAAGGCCGCGTCGGGGAGGAACGCTCCCGAGGCGGTCCCGTCGTCCCGGACCACGAGTCGCACGACTCCGCCGCCGACCGGGCACACGATCACACCGCCGGGGCGCAGTTGCGTGAGCCATACCGGGGGAACGCTGGAGAATCCGCAGGTGGCAATCAGCCGGTCGTACGGGCCTCCGCCGGGATGGCCGATCCGTCCGTCGTCGGCAAGGACCGTGGGGCGGTATCCGGCCCGGGCGAGGCGTTGCTCGGCGTCGTGGGCCAGGTCCGGGTCGATCTCGATCGTGGTCACGTTCTCGTCGCCGACACGGTGACTCAGGAGAGCAGCGTTGTACCCGGTGCCGGTGGCCACTTCGAGCACCTTGTTGCCGTCGGCCACATCCAGGGCTTCGAGCATCAACGCCATGAGGGTTGGCATCGTTGACGAACTGGTCGGAACTCCGCCCGTGTCGAACCGGGTCAAGAGGGAGTCGTCGCTGTAGACCGTGCTCAACCACTGGGGGTCGTCGGGCGTCAGGTGGACGGGGCCGTTCTGCGCGCCGACGGCGAATCCTCGAACGAATGCCTCGCGCGGAACGGTGGCGAACGCCTCGTGCCAGCGGTCGGACTTGATGGCACCGGTGTTCCGAAGGCGGTCGGCAAGCTTGAGACGAAGGTCGGCCGGTGCCGTCGGGAGAGTCATCGGGGGACTCCTTCGAGGAGGTTCGCAAGGGCGGTGGTGATCGGTTTGCGGAGGTCCGGGACGAAGCCGAACTGACCGTTGGGGTTGAGGTCCACGAAGAACCAGATCCCATCGTTGTCAACGAGGAAGTCCAGTGCCGCGTAGCGGAGTCCGAAGGCGGCCATCAAGGACCGCACGCCGTCGGCGACCACTTCGGGCACGCCGCACACCTTGTAGGTCAAGCTGTCGTAGTCGGTTCGGAAGTCGATTCGGGACGCCTCCGACCCGGCGTGGATCTCGGCCGCGAACAGCTCTTCCCCGACCGCTGTCAACCGCACCTCATGCGACTTGTCGACCCACCTCTGGAACTGATGGGCGGTACATGAGACCCCCGTGTCGATCTCCTCGGCGGCCACACGGTTGGTCCAGAGAACAACCCGTCCATCGTCCTCCTGCGGCGGCATGGTGCTGCCGAGAGGCTTGTACGCGGCTACCCCGCCGGGGAGTTGACGGACGAACCGACGAGCCCGGTCCGGTTCGTTGGTGATCAAGGTATTCGGGACGGTCAAGCCGGCGCGGGCAGCCGTAGCGAGCGCAAGCGGCTTGAGGCCCGCTCGCCGGTTGGCGTGGGGGTGGTTGACCCACACGCAATCCAGGGACGCCAGCACGCCGCCAAGGCCTGCCATCGCCTCCGCCCGCGACCACTCGCGGTCGGCCTCGGCCAGGTCCGCCGGCAGTCGGTAGTCCGACGGGCGTCGGTAATACACGGAACGGATGCCGGGCATGGACACATCCCGATGCTGACCGCGCACCCTTCCACACCATCCCTGACTGCCCATCACAGCCGTGAGCGACAGCTTCGCGGGGAAGTCGCCGGGGTCGATCCGTACGATCGGGGTATCTCGCCGGTTCAACTCGGCGATCACCAGATCGGCCGTGGGGTCGAGATCGGCGGTCAGCACCAGAACGGTCACCGTTCGGTCTCCTGTCGTGTCAGCTCACTGGTCGATGGTTGGCGCGGTGTCGGAGTCCATCCACTTCTGGTGATCGGTCTCGGTCTGGTACTGCGTCTGGCTCGTCGTACTCGTCGTCATCGACGGCGTGTGGACGAAGATCTCGTTGTCCAGGGTCACGCTGACCTGCCGCTCCGGGCACAGGGTCAGGGTGTGAAGGGTCTCGTCCGTGGTCGGGACGACTGGCACGGCCTTCGTGAGACCGAACGGCCTCATGCTTTTGGGGCGCTCAGCGGTCTGTGTGGACACGACCAGCACTTCCAATCTTTTGGTCGATGGTGGTTGTCTGTACGTCCCGCCCTTGCGGTGGCACCGATTCCGTCCGCCGGGACGGGTGTTGCCGGTCCTGATCACTTCGCAGCGATTCCGGATCGGCGCCGCCCGGGGAACCGGGCGGAGTCTGTGATGCATGTGGTCACGTGCAGCTTCACGAGGCGTCCCGCGGAAGGTGCGCGTCGGTGAGGTGGGAGTCCCGGTTGCGTTCCCGAAGCTTCGCCTCAAGTTCCGTCGGGCCCTCGGTGATCCACTCCAGGGGAACGCGCCACTCCTCGCCGCCACGGAGCGGCCGGAGGTGGACGAGGCCCGTCCACGTGCCCATATATGCGCCGGTCTGCCCGGTCCGGCCGTCGGTGACCAGCTCCCCGAAGGCCGAGGGCTGGTAGGGGTTCGCCGGCAGCAGCTCCTTGAGGGTTCGCGCTTCTGTGGGCTGATCTACAGTCATGACACGATCTCCGTAAGGCTGTTCGGCTCCGCTCTGCTTCACCGTGAGTAGTTCCAGCGTGGTGCTTCGGCGCTACTCTTGGAAGCGGCGGCATGTCCGCAAAGCGTCTGAGGACGGGCGGTGCAGGCGGTGGCGTTCCAGGAACGTGCGCTCCAACCCGAGCGGTCGGTGGCCGACCTGTTCGGGTTCGAGCTTCGGGAGGCCCGGAGGCGTCTGGGCCTGTCGCTGGCCGCCCTTGCCCGGGTCGTCGACTACAGCAAGACCCACCTCGGCAATATCGAGACGGCCGACCGCGCGATTCCCCCGGACCTGCCGGCCAAGCTGGACAAGGCGCTTGAAGCCTGCGGGCTCTTCGGCCGCCTGTACCGACTCTCGCACCTGGAGAACTTCCCCCAGTGGTCGCGCCGCTTCATGGAGTTGGAGCAACTGGCTTCGTACATGCGGAAGTACGTTGCAGGTAGCTTCCCGGGCTTGTGGCAGACGGCGGAGTACGGGCGGGCGGCGATCAGGCTCGGTAGACCCCGTGCGGACGCTGACGAGGTCGAACGCCTCTGGGCAGCTCGCGCGGTACGACAGGAAGTTCTGACAAGTGACCTCCCGCCGTACCTGTGGGTGGTGCTGGACGAGGCGGTCGTCCGCCGGTGGATCGGCGGCCCGGGAGTGATGGGCCGTCAGATTCGGCACGTCCTCGACCTCAGCGACGGCCTGCACTCGACCGTTCAAGTACTGCCGTTCTCCGCGGGCGGTCACGGTGCAATGGGCGGCTCGATAACGCTGCTGGACTTCCTTGGTGCGCCCAGGGTCGCCTACGTTGAAGGTGCTGTCTCGGGGCAGCTCCTGGAATCCCCGGAACAGGTGCACCGGAACGCCCTCACATACGATCTTGTGCAAGCGGCAGCACTGCCGCCACAGGAGTCACAGAGGTGGCTTCTGCGCGCCATGGAGGAGATCCAAGAATGACCACCGCGCAGCCCTCATCCATCCCCAACGTGGACGCGCAGCAGGCGGAGTGGTTCAAGTCCAGTTACAGCACCAACAACGGTGAAGGTGACTGCGTCGAAATCTCCACCACCTACCTGCCGTCCGACGGCGTGTGCCTCGTTCGTGACAGCAAGAGCCCGGACGGACCGTTCCTCCGTATCCCGGCACGGCGCTGGGGCGCCTTCGCCGCCGCCGCAGCCGCTGGGCACTTCGGCGAAGTCTGAGCCGCGCCGACAGGTTTGGAGACCCCATTGCCCACCCGGGCCATGGGGTCTCGTCATGCTCCGGCCTACGCGGCTGCCGTCCTCGCTGCGCGCGTCCCGGCCCGATGGCGGTGGGCCAGCCAGGCGCCCAGGACGGCGAGGGCGGTGATCGGCCAGGTCGTGATGCTCAGCGGCCCGGCGAACAGCGGGTCGACGAGACGGTCCGAGACCTCGCGGGTCAGCGGCAGCGTGAACTCGTTGAGCGAGACGTGCGCCGCGACGGCCGCCCACACCGAGCCGGTGGAGAGCCGGACGGTGGCGATGACGGTCCCGAGCAGTGTCGCCGTCACCACGGCGGCGGGTATGCCCAGCAGCACCGAGTGGCCGGGGTAGCTTCCGCCGAGCGCCGTCATCGGGACGTGCCAGGCGCCCCAGATCGCGCCGCCGATCAGCAGGCCGCGCGTCCGGCCGAGGCGGAGCAGCCTGGGCAACAGGTAGCCCTGCCAACCGAGTTCCTCGCCGAAGTACAGCGGAAGCGACACCAGCGCGCTCAGCACCAGCGGGGTGATCACCGCGGGCCCGGGCAGGTGCGCGGGACTGTACCGGCCGGCCGCCGTCGCCACCGCCAGGCCGGCTGCGGTCAGGCCCAGCGGGATCGTCAACGCGACTGCCACGGAGCGGAGTTCGTGCCGCCACGGGGTGGCCCTGGTGAGTCCGAGGATCCGTACGGCCGCGCGCGGCCCGTGGCGGCGTGCGGTGAGGCCGAAGGCGGTCAGTGCCGGCACCAGCATCATCAGAATCATGCAGAACGCCGCGAGCGGCGACGTGCCCTGCGCGGCGCTCGTCCGGCGGAGGCCGTCGAGCCAGAGCGGGACCATGGCGAGCCACGCTCCGACGAAGCTGATCGCCAGAAAAGGGAAGAGACCGGGGCTGCCCGGAGGATTCGTTCGTTCCATGGCCGGGACGCTACGAACCGAGCGGTGGCCGGGGCCACCGTGCAGGCTCCTCGGTCGAAGGTGCAGTTTGCTCCACTGCGCCGGGGGCCCGGAGGGGGGAGACTGGTCCGCCGTGAACGCGTTCTCGAAAGCGCTTGCGGTTGCCGCTCGTTCGGCGCGGGTGCGCCGCGCGCCCGGGCGGTGGCCCGGGACGGCACGGCTCGGCGAGGCGTTCACCGCCCCTGGTGGTGCTCCCGTGCGGGGCGGTCGGGTCGGGAGCCCAGGAGGCCGAGGCCGCGGGCGGTGGCTGCGACCACGACGCGGTCTCCCTCGACCAGGACCCGGTCGGGCGGTGGGGACCAGAGCAACTCCGGTCCGCCGGGGCGGGATTGGGCGAGGTCGGGGCTGCGGAGTTCCGGTGGGGCCAGGTCGACGGCGAGGACGCGCCAGAGGCCCGGGCGGTGGGCGTCCGCGACGGTGACGCCGCGCAGGCGGGGTGAGCGGGCGACCTCCACCGCCGCGATCACCAGGACTTCGCGGCCCACCGCGAGCGCGCCGATCACCTGGCGGCCCATCATCGCGGAGGCGAACGCGGGCGCCGCCAGGTAGGCCACGCTGCGGCTGCGGGTCTGTGCCTCCGGGTAGGAGTCGCGCAGCGTCAGGTACACGTTCTCGGCGAAGTCGTCGTCGAACAGCCGGAGTACCGCCCGGAGTCGGGGAACGGACTCGCGGCCCGCGAGCGCCACCTCGAAGTTGGTGGAGTCGTCGCTGCTGAGTGCCAGCAGCGCCTGCGCGCGGCCGACCTTCGCGGCTTCCAGCACCCCGTCCTGGGTGGCGTCCCCGATCACCACCGGCACGCCGAAGGCCCGCGCCCGGGCGACGCCGACCGCCGCCGGGTCGGCCTCGACGCACACCACCGGCACGTCCAGGTCCCAGAGTTGCTCCAGGACGCGGCTGCCGAGCCGGCCCAGGCCCACCAGCACCACGTGGTCGGCGAGTCCGCGCGGCGGGCGGCGCAGCGCCGTCGCGGTGCGGAAGGTGCCCAGCGCCTCCAACACCAGGGCGATCAGCAGCGGCATCAGCAGCATCCCGCTGACCGCCGTGAGGATCTGCAGCACCTTGCCGGACCGGCCGCCCTCGTCGGTCGGGTCGGCGATGCCGAGCACGTCCAGCACCGTCAGCCACGCCGAGTGCGCCGGGGACTGCCCGGTGAACGCCACCGTCGCCCCGGCCAGCAGCGCGAGCAGCGCGAGCAGGCCCGCCAGCGCCCAGCGCAGCCGCGCCGAGAAGAGCGACGCGAACAGCAGGCCGGGCAGGCCCGGCAGGCGGCGCCGACGGGCCGTCGTCGAGCCGCCGCCCAGCAGCTCCAGCACCACCCGCTCCGCCCCGACCGGTTCCGCCCCGATCCGCTCCGTTCCCACCGGCTCCGGGGCGGGCAGCAGCGACGAGCCCGTCCCCGGTTCGTCCAGCGGGCCGACGGCCGCCACGGTCGTCAACTCCTGCCCCGACGGCGGCTCCCCGGCCCGCCGCACGGTCGCCCGCAGCAGCCGGCCGTCGACCTGCACCGCCTGGCTGCGGCCCGAGACCGCCGCCGCGACCAGCGCGGGCGCGGCCGTCGCCGAGGTGGACAGCACCGTGGTGGACGCCTCCAGTTCGGCCCGGGTGAGCTCCGGGTTGCGGGCCAGTACCGCGCGGTCCAGCGCCTGTTCGATCCGGTTGCCCAGCCGGCGGTTGAAGACCCGCACCACCAGCCGCAGGTCCGGGTTCAACTGGCGGGCGTTGAGCGCCACTTGGAGGTTCGCGTGGTCGTCCCCGGAGGTCAGCGCGAGCGCCACCGCGCCGCCCACCCCGGCCAGCTCCAGCGCGGCCACGTCCAGCCGGGGAGCCTGGACGGCCCGCACCGAGCCCGGCCGCTCCCGGGCCAGTTCGGCGATCCGCGGCCCGTGGTCCTCCGTCAGCGACGGCACCAGCACCACCACCCGCCGCTCGTACAGCGCCGCGAGCTGCACCGCAAGCCGGTGCGCCAGCGGCCCCCCGCCACAGACGATCATGTGCCCGTCGCCGTCCGCCTCCCCCGCCCGCGCCTCCGGAACCGCCGCGACCGCCGCCTCCCCCAACACTGCCCCCCACGCGTCGCCGGGCCCGCTGCCACCGGGCCGTCCGTACGCCACCCTGCCAGACCGGCCACCACCGGCGCGACGCCGTTGCCCGGGCCGCCGGCCGGACGTCTCGGGCCGCGCACCCTGACGGGCCGTTACGGCCGGAAGGGCAGCGGCTCGTGGTGGTGCCAGAGCAGGACGCGGTCCTCGGCGCGGAGTTCGGCGGAGCCCCATTCGAGGCGGACCACGCCCGAGGTGAGGGAACAGGCGTAGGCGACCAGGACGAGCGCGGTGTCCGGGGCGAGGCGCAGCAGGTCGATGTGCGGCTCGTCCGGCGCGGGCAGGTCGATGCCCAGGTCCAGCGTGTACTGCCGGGATTCGGGGCCGTGGCGGCGGATCAGCTCGGCGCGCAGGCCGGTGGCGCGGCGCAGGCGGGCGGCGGTGACCGGGGCGTCGCGTTTCGCGTACCGGATCGGGTAGATGAGGTGCCCGGCGACCACTATGACGGTGCGGGCCTGGAGCCGGACCGGCTCGGCGCCGGGGAAGTCGGCCAGGCCGGCGGCGAGTTCCTCGTACTGTGCGGCGTACAGGCCGTGCCCGTAGGCCTCGCGGGTCTGCGTGTGGACGCCCTCGTGGCCGCCGCGGGCCCGGGCGTGGGCGCGCAGGATGCAGGCCGGTACGGTCGCGGCCATCCGGTCGGCCAGTTCGCCGAAGATGCGGTGCGCCCACGGGCTGGCAGTGTTCGGTGCTCCCATCGATCCCCCCGGTCGGACTTCCGTCGAAGTCTTCGACAGTCCGCGAACAGGCCGCCGGGATCAAGGGCGCAGCGGGGGCGCACGAGGTGCGGGCGCCCGCCGTCCGGGCCGGAGTGGCGCGGGCGGCGGGCAGCGGACGCTGTCGGGGTCAGGCCGTGGCGTTGTCCGGGTGGAGGGGGGTCGGGGTGCGGCGGGTGCGGAGGGTGGTGAGGGCGGCGGCGACGAGGAGGGTCGCGGCGGCGAGGACGGCGATGGCGGAGGCGAGGGTGCCGGTGGCCTTGGAGACGGCGATCAGGGCGACGGGGCAGACGAATTCGCCGAGGAAGAAGGCGGCGTTCCAGAGGCCGGTGCCGCGGCCGCGGTCGGCGTCGGAGAGCAGGGCCAGGGTGCGGGTGATCAGGGTGGGGAGGAGCAGGCCGCCGGCGAAGCAGTTGACGACCGCGCCGATCACCAGGACCGGGGCGTTGCCCGCGAAGGCGACGATGGCGAAGCCGGCGGCGCAGGTCGCGAGGACGGCGGGCAGCAGGCGTTCGGCGTGCGCGGTGATGCGGGTGAAGGTGATCGCGCCGGCGACGGTCGCGGCGCTGGCGATCGCCGTGGACAGGCCGATCGCGGCCGGGGCGGTGACGCCGAGGTCGTCGAGGAGGTAGGAGGTCTCGACGGGCATGGTGTAGAAGACCATCGCGCCGAAGAAGGTGAGCGCGCAGGGCGCGAGCAGCCGGCGCAGGAGCGGCGCGGAGGAAGCGGCGGGGGAGGGGGATGCGGGCTGCGGGCGGGTGGTCGGGCGCAGGAGCGTCGCCATCAGGGGCGCGAGCAGCAGGCCGACGGCGTACGCCCAGAACGGGGCGCGCCAGCCGGCCGAGCCGGCCGCGCCGCCGACGGCGAAGAACGCGGTGGCGGAGATCGACGCGCACATGGCCTGCAGCGCCAGGTAGCGCTCGCGTTGGCGGCCCGACCAGTAGTCGCCGATCAGCGTGGTGCAGCAGGTCATGATGGCGGACTCGGCGACGCCGACCAGCACCCGGCTGGCGACGATCGCGCCCAGCGAGTCGAGCCACAGCGGGGCGGTGCCGACGATCGCGTACAGCACGGTGGCGACGACCAGCAGGCGGTGGCGGCCGAGCCGGTCGACCAGGACGCCGGCGAACGGGGCCATCAGGCCGAGGGACAGCGCGGGGACGGTGAGCGCCATCGGGGCCAGCACGTCCGCGCCCGGGGTGGCGGCGAAGTGGTCCTGGAGCTTGGGCAGCACCGGTGCGATCAGCACGGCGCCGAGGATCGGCAGGCAGCTGCCCGCCATCAGCAGGGCGGCGGTCAGGCGGGGCCGGGCGAGGACGGGGGCCTGCTGCGGGGTCGCGGCGGGGGCCGCGGTGGCGGGGGCGGGCATGTGGCTCCGTTCGGAAGGACGGGGCCCGGTCGACGGGGACGGTACGGGGCATGCGGGCGCGGCCGGCCCCGCCCGGCCCGTGGGGCAGGCCGTCGGCGTCGGCACGGTGCGCCGTGTCGACGGGCCGGGACGGCAGTCATCCTGAACGCGCGGAGCGTCACCTGGCAATGCCCCAAGCCGTCGAATATACGAATTCCTGACAACTGTCCGGTGAATGACGATCCGTCGGAGTCACCTCCCGACGGTCCGTCGGGGGATCGGGTTCCCGCAGCTCAGACCCCGTGCCGGGCGGTTGTGCCGCCCGGTAGCCTGGGCGGGTGGAAGCGATTCTGGTCAGTGCGTGTCTGCGCGGGGTGCCGTGCCGGTTCGACGGGCGGGACAAGGCCTCGCCCGCGCTCGCCGAGCTGCTCGACGGGCGGCGGGCGGTGCCGTTCTGCCCCGAGGTGGCGGGCGGCCTGCCCACCCCGCGTCCCCCGGCGGAGCTGGTCGGCGGCGACGGGCACGACGTGCTGGACGGCACCGCGCGGGTGGTGGAGGACGGCGGCCGCGACGTCACGGCCGAGTTCGTGGCGGGCGCCGAGCGGGCGCTGCTGGCAGCTCGGCGGGCCGACTGCACGGAGGCGGTGCTGATGCCCCGCAGCCCCTCGTGCGGCCGGGGCGCGGTCTACGACGGCTCGTTCGCGGGCGCGCTGGTGCCGGGCGACGGCGTGACGGCGGCGCTGCTGGAACGCAACGGGATCACCGTCCGCCCCGCGCCCGGGGTCTAACGGTTCGAGGCCGCGGTCCAGCCGTTCGGGGCCCGGAAAACCCGTCTGCTGTCGGCGAATTCGCGGCGGGCAGAGATCTCTCGTCCGGGCCTCGTCCGGGGTGAACAGTGGAGTGGACGGCACACTCCGGCCCCGAGGAGGAGACCTCCGATGTCCCCGATGTCCAGTCCGTTCCAGCCCCGTGCGGAGGACGGCGACACGCCGCCCAGCCGCTTCGACGACCACCTCGCGGCGCAGCTGCTCGCGCAGCGCATTGTGCTGCTCGGCACCCAGGTCGACGAGGTGTCGGCGAACCGGGTGTGCGCGCAGCTGCTGCTGCTCTCCGCGGAGGACCCGCGCACCGACATCAGCCTGTACATCAACAGCCCGGGCGGGTCGGTGACGGCGGGCCTGGCGATCTACGACACCATGCGGCTGATCCCGAACGACGTCTCGACGCTGGCGATGGGATTCGCCGCCAGCATGGGCCAGTTCCTGCTGACGGTGGGCGCCGCCGGCAAGCGGTTCGCGCTGCCGAACGCGCGGATCATGATGCACCAGCCGTCGGCGGGCATCGGCGGCACCGCGTCCGACGTCGCGATCCAGGCGGAGAACCTGGAGTACACCAAGCAGGCGATCGAGCGGATCACCGCCGCGCACACCGGCCAGAGCGTGGAGACCATCACCCGCGACGGCGACCGGGACCGCTGGTTCACGGCCGAGGAGGCCAAGGAGTACGGGATGGTCGACCAGGTGGTGGAGTCGCTCGCCGACATCCGTCCGGCCGCCAACCGCCGACGGATGGGGTTGTGACATGGGCTCGTACACGGTTCCCTACGTCATCGAGAAGACCGCGCAGGGCGAGCGCAGCTACGACGTGTTCAGTCGGCTGCTGAACGAGCGGATCATCTTCCTCGGCACCGAGATCGACGACGGCGTCGCCAACGTGGTGATCGCGCAGCTGCTGCACCTGGAGTCGTCGAGCCCGGGGGAGGAGATCGCGATCTACCTCAACTCGCCCGGTGGGTCGTTCACTTCGCTGATGGCGATCTACGACACGATGACGTTCGTGCAGTCGCCGATCTCGACGTTCTGCGTCGGGCAGGCGGCGTCCACGGCAGCGGTGCTGCTGGCCGGCGGCGACCCCGGGCGGCGGTTCGTGCTCCAGCACTCCCGGGTGCTGCTCGGCCAGCCCGCCAGCGGCGGCCGGCAGGGGACGGTCTCCGACCTGAGCCTGGCCGCCAAGGAGATGCTGCGGATCCGCTCGCAGGTCGAGGAGGTGCTGTCCCGCCACACCGGGCACGACCTGGCGACCCTGCGCGCGGACACCGACCGGGACAGGGTCTTCACCGCCGAGGAGGCCGTCGCCTACGGCCTGGCCGACCAGGTGCTGAGCCGGCGCCAGCTGCCGACCTGATCGGAAGGGCGGACGACCCGACCTGACCGGACGGGCGGACGACCCGACCTGACCGGACGGGCGGACGACCCGACCTGACCGGACGGGCGGTCGGTCGGCACGGCGCCCGCCGCACCGACCGACCGTCCGAACCGTTCCGTCACGCCGCCAGGCAGAGCCCGTTGCCGGGACCCCCGGCCACCCGGCCGTGCCCACGCCGACGCGAGTGGGTCACCAGGTCCTCCTGCGCGAGCGACAGCAGCTCCCCGAGCCCGAGCCCGAGCGCGTGCGCGGCGGCCGCCAGGACCTCCGACGACGCCTCCTTCCGCCCCCGCTCCAACTCCGACAGGTACGGCACGGAGATCCGCGCCTCCTCCGAAACATCCTTCAACGTCCGCTGCTGCGCCAGCCGTTCGCGCCGCAGCACACCCCCCACCAGATCCCGCCAGAGCGGTTCCTTCGGCGCAGCGGGCTGGGGCCCGCCCGGCGGGCGCAGTGGAATGACGCGGGCTTCGTTCGGGCCTTGAGTGCTCACCCCTCCAGCGTAGGCATCCACCGGGCCCGGGGAATACAACGGCGTTCTGCTGTGCGGGAAATGGGCCGGGGGTGACGGTCGCTCAGAAATGGCAGGCGGTGCGGACGGGGGCCGTCCTAGGATCGACGGTCATGGTTGACTTCTATCCGCCCACGCACCCCTACGACAGCGGCTTCCTGGACACCGGGGACGGCAACCGCATCTACTACGAGCAGCTCGGGAACCCCGAGGGCAAGCCGGCGCTGTATCTGCACGGCGGGCCCGGGGCGGGGTTCCCGAAGCGGCCCACCCGGGCCTGGGACCCGGAGGCGTACCGGCTGATCCGGTTCGATCAGCGCAACTGCGGGCGCAGCACGCCGCACGGGAGCGATCCGGCGGCGGACATGGCGCTGAACACCACGCGGCACCTGATCGAGGACATCGAGCGGCTGCGTGAACACCTGGGCGTCGAGCGGTGGTTGCTGAACGGGGCGTCGTGGGGGTCGACGCTGCTGCTGGCGTATGCGCAGGAGTTCCCGGAGCGGGTCGGTGAGATCGTCATCCAGGCGGTGACGACCACGCGGCGGGCGGAGACGGACTGGCTGTACCGGGGGGTCGGCGGGTTCCGGCCGGAGGCGTGGGACCGGTTCCGGGACGCCGCGCCGGAGAGTGAACGGGGCGGCGACGTCTACCAGTTGCTCGCGGCGTACGCGCGGATGATGGAGGACCCGGACCGGGCGGTGCGGGAGCGGGTCGCGAACGAGTGGCTGGCCTGGGAGGACGCCGTCATCGAGGGCGAGCCGAACGGCATCCCGGGCATGTACAGCGACCGGGAGATGGACGACCGGATCGCGTTCGTGCGGATCTGCTCGCACTTCTTCAGCAACGGGGCCTGGCTGGAGGAGGACCAACTGCTCAGGAACGCGCACAAGTTGGCGGGAATCCCGGGTGTGCTGGCGCACGGTCGGTACGACATGGGCTGCCCGGCGCAGACCGCGTGGGAGCTGGCCAAGGCGTGGCCGGACGCGAAGCTGCACATCTTCGACGACTCCGGTCACGTGGGCAGCGAGGCCATGACGAAGACCATGCGGCAGGCCATCGAGGACTTCAAGCACCGGAAGTAGAAAGCGAACTGACGCCCCGTCACCACACAGGCGGTGACGGGGCGTTCGCGCTCGCGGAGCGGGCAGGCGGGCGGTCGGGCAGGCGGGCGCGCGCGGGCGGCGGCCCGGGGTTACTTCTGCCAGCCGACCGAGGTGATCACGGTGTCGGCGAGGCTGCCCGCGCCGTAGTTGGCCAGGCCCTTGCGGGCGGCGACGATGCTGGGGCGCTGGTAGAGCTCGACGGTGTGGGCGAGTTCCCAGATCTTCACGTCGGCCTGGTTGTAGAGCTCGGCGGCCTTCGCGGGGTCGAGGGTGGCGGCGGCCTTGCGCAGCAGGGTGTCGATCTCGGGGGTGCTGAGCTTGGAGTAGTTGCCGAACACGTTGTCGCCCACGGGGGCGCGGAAGATCGGCACCGTCTTCGAGAGCGGGAAGGAGCCGGTGTTGCGCCAGCTGGCCAGGTCGAACTTGCCCTGGTCGATGTACTTGGCGAAGTACTCCTTGCTGGGCACCTTGTCGATGGTGAGCTTGACGCCGACCTGCTGGAGCATGTTCTGGGTGGCGCTGGCCAGGTCGTACTGGGCCTGGGTGGAGCCGTCGCTCATCACGTAGTGCAGTTCCAGGGGCTGGCCGTCCTTGCTGCGGGCGCCGCCGGAGTCCTTCCAACCGGCCTCGTCCAGCCACTTCTTGGCGGTCGCCGGGTCGTACGTCACCCAGTCGCCGGCGTTGGCCCGGTAGCCGTTCTGGTTGGTCATGAACAGGTGGTTGTCGAGGGGCTTGAACTCCACCGGGACGCCCTTGTTGGCGATCTTGATGAGCGAGGCGCGGTCGAGCGCCTTGCCGAGGGCCTGGCGGACCTTCTGGTCGGCGAGCGCGCCGTTGCCGCCGAAGGAGATGTGCACCTCGTCCCAGGGAGTGCCGGTGCGGATCACCGAGTCCTTGGCCTCCTTGAGCTGGCCGTAGGAGGTGGCGGTGCCGGCGGACGCGAAGTCGATCTCGTTGTTCAGGTAGGACTGGGTGATCGCGGCGGCGTCCAGCACCCGGTAGGTGATCCGGTCCAGCTTCGGCTTCGGGCCCCACCAGCGGGGGTTGGGGGTGAGGGTGATGGTCTGCGCGGTCTTGTCGGCGTTGGCGACCACGAACGGGCCGGCGAAGACCGGGACCTTCTCGATCCAGCCCTCGTTGAACGCCTTCGGGTCGGCGATGCCGGAGGCCGGCAGCAGCGGGCTGAACAGGCTCTGCCAGTCGGCGTACGGCTCGGAGAAGGTCACCTTGACCTCGCTCGGGTCGGCGCCCTGCTCGACGCCGGAGATCTGCTCGTAGCCGGAGGAGTCGGCCAGGTTGTAGGCCTGGTCCTTGCCGTTGGACGCCTTCCAGACCGCCTCGAAGTCCTTGTAACCGATGGCCGTTCCGTCCGACCAGACCGCCTTCGGGTTGAGCTTGTACGTCACCACCTGCGGCGAGGTGGAGGTGACCTGCGCGGAGACCAGGTACTCGGGGACGGGGTGGTAGACGCCGTGGGCGTCGGAACGGAAGAGCTTGGCCTCGACGTAGCCCATGATCTCGACCGCGTCGCCGTAGTTGCCGTCGACCTGGTACGGGTTCCACTGGGTGATCCACTGCTGGAGCGGCAGGCGCAGCTCGCCGCCGTCCTTGACGTTCTCCAGCGGCTGCGGGTTGTTGTCCTCGGCGTCGACGGGGGGCGCCACGGTCTTGGCGACGTCCGCCGAGCCGCCGCCCTGGCTGCTGCAGGCGGTCGCGGCCAGGAGCGCGGCGAGGGCCGCGGCGGCGGCGCGGCCGATTCGGCGGGTGGCGGGCGAAGTGCGCATCGGCGGAGTCCTCGGGTTTCGAAGAGTCGGCAGGCGTCGTCAGGTGTGACGACGCTTGATCGTGGGCAGCCAAGTCGGTGCCGGCGGGCCGAACGTAACAGGCCATCGGGCGCCGGGAGAAGGGTGATGCGCGGAACTGATCGAAACGAAACGGAACGAAACACCGCCGCAACACCCCGTCCGTACCCGTCTGATCAGCTGTGACCAGCAGGTTCACCCGAACGGTTGAACCGAAGATGTGACCGACCCTGGACGGGCCGGCCGGGCGTGGCGTACAACTGCTGCGCAAAACTGCGTCAAAGTCCGTACGAGCGAAGGCAAATGACCATGTTGAGCAGGTGTGCGAACCACGCCGGGAGTGCGCCGTGACGGGCTACCTGGCCAGGCGACTCGGCTACTACGTCGTGCTGCTGACCGCCGCGGTGTTCCTCGCCTACGCGCTGACCAGCACCGCGCTGGGCCCGCGCGCCTACTTCGAGGCCAAGCAGCCCCGCCCGTCCGCCGCCGCCGTCGACCGGCAGCTGACCGCGCTCAACCTCAACGACCGCACCCCCGTGGTCGAACGCTTCGGCACCTGGGCGAACGGCGTCCTGCTGCACGCCGACCTCGGCCGCACCATCCACGGCACCGCCGTCAACGACGAGTTCGGGCGCCGGATCTGGGTGTCGATGCGGCTGCTGCTGGTCGGCAGCGTGCTCGGCATGCTGCTCGGGGTGGCCGCCGGCGCGTGGAGCGCGGTGCGGCAGTACCGGCTCTCCGACCGGGCGCTCACCGTGATCTCCTTCGTGCTGCTCTCCACCCCCGTGTTCCTGCTGGCGCTGCTGCTGAAGAACGGCGCGATCGCCGCGAAGAACGCCGCCGGCCACGACGTCATCCCGTTCACCGGCTACGAGACGCCCAACCTCTCCGGCGGCCTCGGCACGCACCTCGCCGACTGGGGGCTGCACCTGCTGCTGCCCACCCTGTCGCTCGCGCTCGGCGGACTCGCCACCTACAGCCGCTACCAGCGCTCCACCATGCTCGACGTGCTCGGCGCCGACTACCTGCGCACCGCCCAGGCCAAGGGCCTCACCCGCGGCCGCGCGCTGATCAAGCACGGCCTGCGCACCGCGATCATCCCGATGACCACGATGTTCGCCTACGCCTTCCTCGGCCTGTTCACCGGCGCCGCCTTCACCGAGACCATCTTCGGCTGGCACGGCATGGGCGAATGGTTCATCCAGGCCGTCAACGAACAGGACGTCAACTCCGTCGTCGCCGTCAACCTCTTCGCCGCCGTCGTCGTCCTCGCCGCGGGCTTCCTCGCGGACGCGCTGCACGCCGCGCTCGACCCCAGAGTGAGGACGGCATGAGCGCCGAGACGATGGAGCAGACCGTGGCCGGGGAGCGGGCGCCCGTGGGGCGGGTGCGGCTGGCGGCCGGGCGGCTGGCCGGGTCGCGCGGGGCACTGACCGGGGTGGTGGTGCTGGCGCTGCTGTTCCTGCTGGCGTTCGTCGGGCCGTACCTGACGCCGTGGGACTACGCGACGCCCGACTACACGGCGCTGCGTCAACCCCCGTCCGGGCAGCACTGGTTCGGGACGAACGGGCTCGGCCAGGACGTGTTCGCGCAGACCGTGCGCGGCCTGCAGAAGTCGCTGGTCATCGGGCTGCTGGTGGCGGTGCTGTCGACCGGGCTGGCCTCGCTGGTCGGGGCCTGCGCCGGGTACTTCGGCGGCTGGACGGACCGGGTGCTGACGTTCCTGGTCGACCTGATGCTGATCTTCCCGGCGTTCCTGGTGATCGCCGTGATCTCGCCCCGGCTGCGCGGCAGCGGCTGGATCGCGTTCGTGGTGCTGCTGGCCGTGTTCAACTGGATGATCACCGCACGGGTGATCCGCTCGATGACCCGCTCCCTGCGGGAGCGCGAATTCGTCGCCGCCGCACGGTTCATGGGCGTCGCGCCGTTCCGGATCATCTGGCGGCACATCCTGCCGAACGTCTCCTCGTTCCTGATCATCGACGCGACCATCACCGTCGGCGGCGCCGTGATGAGCGAGGCCGCGCTGTCCTACTTCGGCTTCGGCGTCCGCCCGCCCGACGTCTCGCTCGGGACGCTGCTCGCGGCCGGCGCCGGCGACGCACCCGTCTTCCCCTGGCTGTTCTACTTCGCGGCCGGCCTGCTGGTGCTGTTCGTCCTCGCCGTCAACCTGGTCGGCGACGGCCTGCGCGACGCCCTCGACCCCACCGCCGCGCCCGGACGGCGTGCCCGAAAGACCGCCAACTCCTCGCGCCGGAGCACCAGTTGACCAGCCCCCTGCTCGCCGTCCGCAACCTCACCGTCGACTTCGGGGACCACCCGGCGGTCCGCGGCGTCGACCTCGAAGTGCACCGCGGGGAGACCCTCGGCCTGGTCGGCGAGTCCGGCTCCGGGAAGTCCGTCACCGCGCTCGCCGTCCTCGGCCTGCTGCCCGCCGCCGGACGGATCGGCGGCTCCGTGCAACTCGACGGCCGCGAACTCGTCGGCCTGCCCGCCAAGCAGCTGGCGGGCATCCGCGGGCGGCGGATCGCCATGGTCTTCCAGGACCCGCTGTCCGCGTTCACCCCCGTGTACCGGATCGGCGACCAGATCGCCGAAGCCGTCCGGGTGCACCAGCCGGTGAGCCGGGACGCCGCCCGCAGGCGCGCCGCCGACCTGCTCGACCTGGTCGGCATCCCCGACCCGAAGCGCGCCCTCGACGCCTACCCGCACGAGTTCTCCGGCGGCATGCGGCAACGCGCCATGATCGCCATGGCGGTCGCCAACGACCCCGACATCCTGCTCGCCGACGAGCCCACCACCGCCCTCGACGTCACCATCCAGGCCCAGGTCCTCGACGTGCTGCGCACCGCCCAGCGGGAGACCGGCGCGGCGCTCGTCCTGGTCAGCCACGACCTCGGGGTGATCGCCGGCAGCGCCGACCGGGTCGCCGTCATGTACGCCGGGCGGATCGTCGAGACCGCGCCCGTGGACGAGCTGTTCACCGCCCCCCGGCACCCTTACACGCTCGGCCTGATCGGCGCCGTCCCCCGCCTCGACGGCCGCGGCGGACCGCTCGTCCCGATCCCCGGACGCCCGCCCGCCGCCGGTGAACTGCGCGGCCCCGGCTGCCCGTTCGCCGACCGCTGCCCGCTCGTCGAGGACCGCTGCCGCACCGCCGAACCCCCGCTGACCGGCGGCGGGACGCACCCGGCCGGCGGCGGGACGCACCTGGCGGCGTGCCTGCGCGCCGACCACCTGGCCGCCACCCGGCCCGCGCCCGCCGAGGTCTACCCCGTCCCCGAGGTGCCCGCCGCCGACGCCGCGCCGCGCGAGGAACGCGAACCCGTCCTCGCCGTCAGCGGCCTCACCCGCAGCTTCCCGCGCTACCGGGGCACCTTGCTGCGCCGCCGGATCGGCGAGACCTTCGCCGTGGACGGCGTCGACCTGGACATCCGGCGCGGGGAGACCCTCGGCCTGGTCGGCGAGTCCGGCTCCGGCAAGTCCACCACCCTGTACGAGATCCTGAAGCTGGCCGCCCCGCAGGGCGGGCGGATCGAACTGCTCGGCCAGGACACCGCCGCCCTCGACCGGGCCGCCGCGCACCGGCTGCGGGCCCGCGTCCAGATCGTCTTCCAGGACCCGGCGGCCTCCCTCGACCCGCGGATGCCGGTCGGCGACGTCATCGCCGAACCGCTGCTCGCCCAGCGCGTCCCCGCCGCCGACGCCCGCCGCCGGATCCCCGAACTGCTCCGCCAGGTCGGCCTGGACCCGGCGCACGCCGACCGCTACCCGCACGAGTTCTCCGGCGGCCAGCGCCAGCGCATCTCCATCGCCCGCGCCCTCGCAGTCCGCCCCGACCTGCTGGTCCTCGACGAGCCGGTCTCCGCGCTCGACGTCTCCGTGCAGGCGGGCGTGCTCAACCTGCTCCAGCAGCTGAAGGCCGAACTCGGCCTCGCCTACCTGTTCGTCTCCCACGACCTGTCCGTGGTACGGCACTTGGCCGACCGCGTCGCCGTCATGTACCTCGGCCGGACGGTGGAGACCGGCACCGTGGAACGGGTCTTCGCCGAGCCCCGGCACCCCTACACGCGCGCCCTGCTCGCCGCCGTCCCGCTGCCCGACCCGGCCGCCGAACGCGCCCGCCCCCGGCTGCTGCTGGCCGGCGACCCGCCGTCGCCCGCCGAACGCCACCTCGGCTGCCCGTTCCGCAGCCGCTGCCCCGTGCACGCCGCCCTCGCCCCCGAACAGCGCACCCGCTGCGCCACCGAACTGCCGCCCGCCACCCCCGCCGCCCCCGGCGTCGACCACACCGCCGCCTGCCACTTCCCGGACGGCGGCCGACCGCCGCTCGGCCATGCGGGTACGGACCCGGCATGCCCGCCGCCCCGCCGGGGGTAGGGAACACCGGGGCCGCCCGGGCGGGCGGCCGGGCACGGACAGGGAGTGGCACGATGGACATCAGGCACCTGCGGGCGATGACGCCCGGCTGCGGCGAGAGCGCGTTCTTCGACAACGCGGGCTCGGCGCTGCACACCGAGCACGTCACCCGCACCGTCGTCGACCACCTGATGCTGGAGGCCCGGATCGGCGGATACGCCGCCGAGGACCGGGAGTTCGAGCGGATCGAGGCGGTGTACGGCTCGGTGGCCCGGCTGCTGAACGCCCGCCCCGAGGAGATCGCGCTGACGGACGGCGCCACCCGGGCCTGGGACATGGCGTTCTACTCGATCGCGTTCCGCCCCGGCGACCGCATCCTCACCTCGCGCAGCGAATACCCGTCCAACGGCCTGGCGTTCCTCCAGGCCAAGCAGCGCCACGGCGTGTCGGTGGAGCCGATCCCCGACGACGAGCACGGGCAGGTCGACCTCGACGCGCTCGCCGCGATGCTCGCCGAGGGCGGCGTCCGGCTGATCGCCGTCAACCACGTGCCGACGTACGACGGCCTGGTCCAGCCCGCCGCCGGGATCGGCGCGCTCGCCCGCCGGGCGGGCGCGCTCTACCTGCTGGACGCCTGCCAGTCGGCCGGCCAACTCCCGTTGGACGTCCGGGAGATCGGCTGCCACCTGCTGTCCGCCGCCGGCCGCAAGTACCTGCGCGGGCCGCGCGGCACCGGCTTCCTGTACGTCGACCGGGAGCTGGTGACGCAGCTCGAACCGCCGCAGCTCGACCTGCACTCCGCCACCTGGACCGGTCCGGACACCTTCGAGATCCGCCCCGACGCCCGCCGCTTCGAGACCTGGGAGCGCAGCATCGCCGGCCTGCTCGGCCTCGGCGCGGCCGTCGACGAGGCCCTCGCCCTCGGCCTCGACCCGATCCGCGCCCGGATCGACACCGTCGCCGAACGCCTGCGCGCCGGGCTCTCCGGGCTCGACGGCGTCCGGGTGCGCGACCGGGGCGCCGTCCGCAGCGGCATCGTCACCTTCACCAAGGAGGGCCGCGACGCCCAGCACCTGGTGGACGGCCTGCGGGCCGCCGAGGTCAGCACCTCGCTGTCCCGCCCCTCCGGCGCCAAGTTCGACGACCGGTCGCAGAAACCGGCCGAGGTGGTCCGCGCCTCCGCGCACTACTACAACACCGACGAGGAGATCGACCGACTGCTCGACGTGGTCGCCAAGCTGTAGCCCGCACGGGTGATCAGCCCGTCCCGGGCGCTCCCGGCGCGAATCCTCGTCGTCCGGATCCTGCCGGGGGCGTCCGCTGCGACCGGGTGCGGTCAGCTGGTGGGGCGCACCTCGGCCATCTCGGACCAGCCGCTGCCGGGGACCTTGACGTTGACGATCTCCGGGGTGGTGGCGACCGCGCCGGCCATCGTGGCCATGGCGTTCTTGAAGTGCGCCGAGTTGACGTGCTTCGACCCGGCCTCGTCGTCGGCGAAGGCCTCCAGCAGCACGAACTGGTGCGGCACGTCGACGCTGCGCGACCACTCGAAGAACAGGTTGCCGGGCTCGTTGCGGGTCGCGGCCGTGAAGTCGGCGACCAGGTCCAGCCACTCCTCGCTGCGCTCGGGGCGGACGGTGAACTTCACCGCGATGAAGATCATGGAAGTCTCCTCCTGTCGTCCGGGGGCGGCCCCGGAAGATTCGTTCGTGTGAACTCCAACGATCTCTCACCTGGGCTGTCACGCGTGCACCGGGGTCAACCCCCGGGGATGACGTGCGGGCCCCGACGGCTCTCTGCGCCTCCGGTCGTGCAGCGGGCGAGGAGGCGGCCGCCCGGGCTGCCTCAGGGAGTGGGACGGGTGAGCGGCGGGGCGCCGGTCGCGGCGAGGGAGAGCTCCCACAGGCGGGCGGCCGCCTCCGGGTCGACGGCGTGGGCGTGCACGCCGCCGTCGTCCATCGGCGTCCCCGGGGCGGCGGGGCGGGCGACCTCGCAGTCCTCCAGGTACCGGCCGCCGTGCCCGGCGAGCAGCGGCGAGGTCGCCGCCCACAGTTCGGTGGCGGCGCCCTGCGACGGCGACTTGAACCCGGCGCCGATCACCGTGCCCCGCTCGTCCACCCAGCCGCGCTCGACCTGCTCCCGGAGCGTCATCTCCCGCTGCAGCCCGGTGATGATCCGGCCCGGGTGCAGCGTGAACGCCCGGACGCCGTCGGCCCGTCCGAGGGCGTCGAGGTGCACCGCGAACAGCGAGTTGGCGGTCTTGGCCTGGCCGTACGCCAGCCACTTGTCGTAGCCGGCGCCGAAGTGCGGGTCCTGCCAACGGAATTCGGTCAACGCGTGGCCCGCCGAACTGTTGACCACGACCCGCGCGCCGTCCGGCGCGGCGGCGAGCAGCGGGTAGAGCCCGCAGGCCAGCGCGAAGTGCCCGAAGTGGTTCACCGCCAACTGGCTCTCCCACCCCGGCCCGACCCGCCGCCCGGGCGTCGCCATCACCCCGGCCACGGCCATCAACAGGTCGATCCTCGTCAGCAGTTCGGCGATCCGCGCGGCCGCGGCCCGGGCGGTGGGCGGTCAGGCCGTGCCGCGTGCGTCGTCGCCGGTCGTCGGCCGGGACGCGTCCGCGTCGGGGATGTCGGCCTCGATGCGTTCCTTGCGGACCTCGCCGGTGACCGTCCGCTGTTCGACGTGCTCCTCGGTCACCAGCCGGACCCGCTCCACCGGCACGGCCTCGGTGCGCACGATCGGGCGCTCGGCGTGCAGGACGACGTCGTACTCGGCCTCCGCGAGGGGCTCGCCGGACATCGCCGAGGTCCGGTTCGTCTCGGTGATCGGCTCGCGTTCGACGCGGACCTCCTCGTGCCGGATCGGCACGGTCTGCTGCTCCTCCTCCGTGACGACGTACTTCCGCAGCCGGGCGTGCCCGGTCTCGTAGCGTTCGACGCCGACGCGCATCCGCTCCTCGGAGCGGGTCATCACGTCGTCCCGCGCCTCCCGGTCGCCGATGCGGTCGGTCATGCGGTCGGTCGTCCGGTCGGTCGTCCGGTCGGTCGTCCGCTCGCCCGCGCGGGCGCTCGCCGGGCCGCCGGTGTCCGGGATGCCGGTGGCCGCGGCGCCGGTCGTGCCCTCCCCGGAGGTGGCGGTGATGCGGGTGCCGGACATGTCGGCGGGCGATTCGCGTCCGGTCGCCGACGCGGCCCGCTCGGCCCGCTCGGCCTGGTCGGCACTCTCCGCGCTGCCGCTGCCGCTGTCGCGGTGCGCCCAGCCGCCCTCGCCGGGCTCGTTGGCGGTCCTCCACGCGTCGTCCCAGGAAATGCCGTAGTGGGTGTACAGCCGTCGTTCCTCCTGCTCGGAGAGGTGTCCGCCGCGGTCCACCATCACGTGCGGGGCCTCTTTGACCTTGTCCTTGGCGAACGGGACCTGGAGGTGGTCGCCGACCATGTGGGCGTCCCTGACCGGCACGAAGGACTGCCCGCCTCCGAGCCGTCCCGTCTTCACGCTGACCCACTCCGGTCGGCCGGTCTCGTCGTTGAGGAAGAGGTGGTCCGCGGTGCCGATCCGGTTGCCCTCGGCGTCGTGCACGGGGTGGTGCAGCATGGAGCGGATCTGTTGTTCGGTGATCATGGATTCACGCCTCCTTCACATTCCAGCGTCAGGGTGGAGGGGCAACCCGCGCGAGTCCAAGCGGGCAGCAGGCCCGCCAAGGCCCGGATATCTGCCGAACGGCAGATGGCAGGCGGCGGCGGATCGGCGAGGCTCGGCCGTGTGACCGACCGAGCCGACCGGAGGAACCGGTGAAACGATCCCCGAGCCCGAAGAAGACCGCCCTGCTCGCACTCGCGGTGGCCGCGCTGCTGCCGCTGACGGGGTGCGCCGACGCCTCCGAGGCCAAGCCGGAGGAGCAGACTTTCGCGTTCTCCGGGACCACGCTGGACGTCAAGGCGCACGGGAACCCGACCGACCTGATCCCCGCCGACCGGACCGACGTCAAGGTCACCCGGTGGTTCGACACCGGCGCGCAGGTCGGCGGCAAGAAGCTCAGCTGGACGCTGGACGACGGCGTCCTCGACCTGCACGCCGGATGCACCGGGCTGGCCGACTGCGAGGCCAGGTTCCGCGTCGAAGTGCCCCGCAACGTCGCCGTCACCCGCGACGGCCGGGCCACCGACCTCAAGGGCTGACCGCCCCCGCGACCACGGAGAACCACCACCATGACCGACCTGACCATCGAACTCGACGGCATCGGCAAGGAGTACCGCGGCGGCAAACGCGCCCTGGACGGCCTCACGCTGACCCTCCGCCCCGGACTGACCGGCCTGCTCGGACCCAACGGCGCCGGCAAGTCCTCGCTGATGCGGATCCTCGCCACCGTCACCCGCCCCACCCGCGGCAGCTACCGCTACCGGGGCGGCGACGCGCTCGCCAAGCCCGACCGGGTACGGCACGATCTCGGCTACCTGCCACAGGACTTCGGCGTCTACCCGAACCTGACGTCCCGCGAGTTCCTCGGCTACCTGGCCGCGGCGAAGGGCCTCTCGGCCCGCTCCGCCCGGGCCCGGATCGACCAGCTGATCGAACTGGTCAACCTCACCGAGGCCGTCCGCCGCCCGCTGCGCGGCTACTCCGGCGGCATGCTCCGCCGGGTCGGCATCGCCCAGGCCCTGCTCGCCGACCCCCGGGTGCTGGTGGTCGACGAGCCGACCGCCGGACTCGACCCCGAGGAACGGGTGCGGCTGCGCAACCTGCTCGGCGAACTCGCCGTCGACCGGATCGTGCTGCTCTCCACCCACATCGTCTCCGACGTCGAAGCGACCGCCGCCGACCTCGCCGTGCTCGCCCACGGCCGGCTGCTGCGGCGCGGCACCCCCGACCAGCTGCTGCGCGAACTCCACGGCCGGGTCTGGGAGTTGACCGTCGCACCGGCCGAGGTGCCGGGCCTGCAGGCCCGCCATCGGGTCGGCCGCACCGTGCGCACCGCCGACGGCGTCCGCCTGCGGGTGCTGGCCGCGCACCCGCCCGCCCACGGCGCCGTGCCCGTGCCGCCGGACCTGGAGGACGTCTACCTGGCCGCCGTGCACGGCGCGCCCGCCCCGCAGGAGGCGCTGCGATGAGCGGTTTCGTCCGGCTCGCCGCCGGGGACTTCCGCGACCGGGTGCGACGGCCCGTGTACGCGGTGACGCTGCTGGCCGCCGTCGCGCTCGGCTGGCTCGCCGTGCCCGACGCCGGCAGCCGCTGGGTGATCATCGACGTCGGCGGCCACCGGGGCGTCTACAACAGCGCCTGGGTCGGCACCGCGACCGCCCTCGCCGGCGCGCTGTGGCTCACCGTCGGCGGGTTCTGGGTGGTGCGCGGCGGCATCGCCCGGGACGCCGCCGGCCGGGTCGGCGAGATCCTCGCCGCCACCCCGCTGCGCACCGGCGGCTACCTGGCCGCGAAGTTCCTCGCCAACCTGCTGGTGCTGGGCTCGATGCTCGGCGTGCTGGCCGGCACCGCGCTGGCGCTGCAACTCGTCCGCGGCGAGGACCGCGCCGTCGATCCGCTCGCCCTGTTCGGACCGTTCGCCGTGATCGCGCTGCCGCTGGTCGCGCTGACCGCCGCGGCCGCCGTGCTGTTCGAGACGGTGCCGCTGCTGCGGGGCGGCTTCGGCAACGTGGTGTGGTTCGTGGTGTCGCTGGCGCTCGCGATCGGCGGCCAGTCGCCGGACGCCCCGCTCGGCGGGATCGGCGTGCAGCAGGCCACCAGTTCCATGGCCGACGCCCTGCGCAGCCGGCAACTCCAGCTCGGCGACGGCCAGTTCAGCCTGGGGCTGACCCAGGTCCCGGAGTCGCTGCACACCTTCGTCTGGGACGGCGCGCAGTACTCCGGCGGCTTCCTGGCGAGCCGAGTGGCCGTCGTGCTGTGCGCGGCCGTGCTGGCCGTGCTGCCCGCGCTGTGGTTCGGCCGCTTCGACCCGGCCCGCAACCCCGGCCGTACCGCCGCACCCGCCGGGGCCTCCGCCGTCGAACCGGCCGCCGAGGCCTCCGCCGTCGAACTGCCGTCGCAGCGTGTCTCGTTCGGGGCCTTGCCGGGCACCGCGCCGGTCCGGGCGGGGGCGTTCGGGCGGCTGCTCGCCGGGCAGGCCCGGATCCTGGTGCAGGGCGTGCCGTGGACCTGGTGGGCCGTCACCGCCGCACTGGGCGTGGCCGCGCTCGCCGTGCCGCTGCCGATGGCCACCGGGCTGCTGCTGCCCGCGGTGTGGCTGTGGCCGGTGCTGATCTGGTCCCGGCTGGGCTCCCAGCAGGTCGAGAACGGCGTGGAGGAACTGCTCGCCGCGCACCCCTCGCCGCGCCTGCGGCTGCTGGCCGAATGGGTGTCGGGCGTGCTGCTGGCGGCGGTCACCGGCCTCGGCCCGCTGCTGCGGATGCTCGCCGGGGGCGACGCCGCCGGGGCCGCGCACTGGCTCGCCGGGGCGCTGTTCGTCCCCGCGCTGGCCCTCGGGCTGGGCGCCGTCGTGCGCAGCCACCGCCCGTTCCAGGCGCTGTACCTGCCGCTGTGGTACCTGCTGGTCAACCAGGTCGGGCCGGTCGACTTCATGGGCGCCGTCCGCACCGACGGCCACCTGGACGGGCCGAACCCGCTGCTGGTCGCGGCCTTCGGCGCGGCCCTGCTCGGCGCGGCGTTCGCGGCCGGCGCGGCCCGGCGCGACGTCAAGCGCTAGCGCCGCCGGGCCCGCTGCTGGACGTCAGGTGCGCGTACACGACGGTGTTGGAGTCGTAGCCGTTCTTCCGGTCGAAGTGGCCGCCGCAGGTGATCACCCGCAGTTCGGCGCGGCCGGTCGTGCCGTACACCTCGTCGGACGGGAATGCGGACTTCGGGTAGGAGCGGACCGCGTCGACGGTGAAGGTGGCGATCCGCCGGTCCGCCCGGGTGACGGCGATGGCCAGGCCCGGACGCAGCAGCCCGAGCCGGTACAGCACGCCGGGCCCGCGCCGGTCGTCCGCGTGCCCGACCACCACGGCGGTGCCGTCGGCGCCGGGCGCGGCCCCGGCGCGGTACCAGCCGACCAGGTTCGCCCGTTCGGTGGGCGGGGTCTCCAGCTCGCCCCGGGTGTCCAGGCCCAGGTCGGTGAAGGTGGCGTCCACGGCGATCGACGGGATGCGCAGCCGCTGCGGCGCGGACGGGTCCAGCGCGGGGGAGTCGGGGGTGAGCGCGGCGAGGCGCGGCGGCCCGGCCGGGGCCGCCGCGGGCGGCGGCGGGTGCTCGGAGGTCAGGCCGTCGCGCATCAGCATGCCGCCGAAGAGCAGCGCCACGGCCGTGGCGCCGACCGTCAACGGGTCGGCGCCACGGGTCCGCCGGCGGCGGGGGGCCCGCCGGGGTGCGGTCAACGGCGGGCGCGGCGCAGCCGGCGGACCACCAGCCATCCGCCCCCGGCGAGCAGCGCGCCGCCGACGGCGATCTCCGCCGGGTTCGGCCCGCGCGAGGCGCCGCCCGCACCGGCCGCGACCCCGCCCTTGGGCATGTGGCCCTGGTGCTCGGGGGAGCCGCTCTGCTGCCCGGGCTGCGCGCCGTTCTGGTGCGCGGGCGGCGGCGCGGTCGGCTGGGCGGACGCGGCGGCGGGGCCGCAGTCGACGGTGAAGACCTTCTGCCGGGCCGCGCCGGTCTGCCCGACGAAGTTCCAGGTCAGCTTGTAACTGCCGTTCGCCAGCGAGAGGTTGGTGGTGTGACCGGTGCCGCCGGCCAGCACGATGCTGCCCGACAGGGTCCTGGTGCCGGCCGGCTGCAGGTCGATCTCCCAGGACACCAGCTGGACGGTGTCGAAGCTGAAGGCGTCCAGGTAGAACTTGCAGACCTTCGACTCGTCCCGAGGGTCGTTGAACGGCACACCGGTACTGTGGATCTTCACGTCGCCGTTGTCGCCGGGGGCGGCGGACGCGGGCGGGACGGACGCGACGAGCGGCAGCGCGACGGCGCCGGCGACGGCGCCGACACGCAGGGCAAGCAGGCGTCGCCCGGCCAGGGTTGAGGCCATGGGGAACTCCGGAGGGGTGGACGGGAGCTGCCGGCACCGCGCCGACACCCCACGAGGGTCACCGGGCCCCCGCCGACCGCCGTCCCAACACTCCGCACCGGTACGACGTTTCGCACCAACGGTCGAGCGCCCCCACTCCGACGGCCCGTCAGGCCCCCAGGTGGCGCAGCACGGCCGGCACCCGGCGGTGTCCGTCGGTGTCGGCGGGCAGGTCGAGCTTCGCGAAGATGTTCCCGATGTGCTTGTTGACCGCGGCGTCGCTGATGAACAGCTCGGCGGCCAGATTGGCGTTGGAACGGCCCTGCGCCATCAGGCCGAGCACCTCCCGCTCGCGGGCGCTCAGCCGCTCCAACGGGTCGTGCCGCAGCCGCACCAGCTGCTGCACGACCTCCGGGTCGACCACGGTGCCGCCCGCCGCGACCCGCTCCAGCGCGGCCATGAAGTCGGCGACCGCGCCGACCCGCTCCTTCAGCAGGTAGCCGACGGCGCGCCCCCGGTCGGAGTCGAGCAGCCGCATCGCGTACGACTGCTCCACGTACTGGCTGAGCACCACCACCGGCAGCCCCGGGTGCTCGCGGCGCAGTTCGACGGCCGCGCGCAGGCCGTCGTCGGCGTCGGCCGGCGGCATCCGGACGTCGGTGACGACCAGCTCCGGCGGCTCGGCGCGGACGGCCGCCAGCAGGGCCGTGGCGTCGCCGACGGCCGCCGTGACGTGGTGGCCGAACCGCTGCAGCAGCCCGACCAGGCCCTCGCGCAGCAGCGCGGCGTCCTCGGCGACGATCACTCGAAGCGGCACGGAACCTCCACGTGGAGCAGGGTCGGGCCGCCGGGCGGGCTGGAGACCCGCAGCCGGCCGTCGACGGCCGCCGTCCGCGCCGCCGACGGGGCCACCACCGCCATCGACGTCCTCGGCTCCCGCGACCCCGCCCTGGACCGTCCCGGGCAGGCCGTCCTCGGACGCACCCTGGCCCAGCGCCTCGGCGTCCGGGCCGGACAGGAGTACGGCGTACGGCTCGCCGACGGCGCGACCGTACCTGTGCGGATCGTCGAGGTGCTGCCCGACGGCCCGGCCCGGGGCGCGTTCGTGATGTCCCGCGCAGAGGTGCGGGCGCACGACCCGGCGGCCCTCGGCGACGACATCTTCGTCCCCGCCGGTGCCCGGGCCACCGCCGTCCCCGGCACCGCCGTGCACGACGCGGAGCGCTACGCCCTGGACGACTACGCGACCGACGCCCGGCTGACGGACGCCCTCGCGGCGCTGCTGATCGCCGTCGCCACCGGGTACGGCGCCCTCGCCGCCGCCAACGGCGCGGCCGCCGCCGCGCACGCCCGCCGCCGCGACCACACCGTCCTCGCCACCGTCGGCGGCACCCGGCGGCAACTGCTCGCGCTGGCCGCCCGGGAGACCGCCGTGACGGTCGGCCTCGGCGCCGCGCTCGGCCTCCTGGCGGCCCTGCCGCCGCTCGCGGCCACCGCGTCCGGCCTGTCCCGGGCGGCCGGCACGCAGGTCGGACCGCACCTGCACCTGCCCACCCTGGCGGTGGCCGTGCTCGGGTCGCTGCTGACGGCGGTCGCGGCGGGTGTGCTCACCACCTGGCGCGGGCTCAGGAAGTGAGGCGGGCGGCGGCGTCGGGTCAGGCCGGCCGGCGGTCGTGCTGTCGGCGGCGTGGGCGGCGCAGCCGCTCGCCGCGGGCGAGGCGGCGGAGGCCGGCGAAGCGGGAGAAGCGTTCGCGGTTGGCGACGGAGACGCGGTCGAGTTCCTCCATCAGGCGGCGGGAGCGGTGTTCGAGGTCCAGCTCGTCGAGGATTCGGTCCACCTCGGCGAGCAGGGCGCCGTGCAACTGCCAGGCCTGCGGGTCCTGTTGGACGCGGTGCAGGAGCAGCTGGGCGACGTTGTCCCGGCACGTCCAGGCGGCGGCCAGCTCGGACGTCAGCCGCTGCTCGGCCTCCTCCGCGTTGCGGGTGACCTGGGTGGTGACCAGCACCGCGAAGCTCACCAGCGCGCCGCCGATGTGCGCGAACAGCTCCTCCAGCGCCACCGCGACCTCCGTCGGGAACAGCCGCTCGTCGGCGGCCCGGCGCTTGGCCAGGTCGGTCAGCGAACGGGCGATCACCCGGATCACCACCACGCAGATCTCCAGCGTGTCCAGGCCGGTGCGCAGCACCAGCCGCGACAGCAGGCCCTCGCTGATCCGCGGGTTCAGCCGCAGGCTGTCCTCGGCCTGCCGCAGCGCGCCGTCCACCTCCGCGATCGCCTGGTCCAGCCGGCGGGCCTCGTGCAGCCGCTCGGCCGCCCGTTCCACCGGCACCGGGCGGCCCAGCTGCTCCGCGAGGTCCAGCAGCAGGTGCCGGGCCCGGCGGGCCAGGTCCTCGATCTTCTCGCCGGCGGTGTCCACCCACACCGGCGGCGCGAACACCAGATTGAACAGCAGGCCGACCACCGCGCCGATCAGGGTCTCCAGCACCCGGTCCCACGCCTGCGTGGTGACCTGCGAGACGCCCAGGATCAGCATCGCGCTGATCGCCACCTCCTGGACGAACTCGTCCACCCGCACGAACCGGCCCACCGTCAACGACGCCAGGATGATCAGGCCCAGGCTCCACCACGACAGCCCCACCACCGACGAGAAACCGATCGCGATCAGCACCCCGACCACCACCGAATTGACCCGCCGCACACTGGTCTTCAACGTCGAATAGACCGTCACCTGGACCACCAGCAGCGCCGTCAGCGGCGCCGTCAACGGCACCGGCTCCCGGCTCAGCCAGGTCGCCGCCACGTACGCCAGCGTCGCCGCTATGGTGGCCCGCACCGTCTGCACGACGAACGGATCCCTGGCACCGCGACGCACCACCGCCGCCACCGACTCCGGAACAACACGCATGCCGCCCTTCTATCCCCCCGGCGCGGCTCCACACGTGCTGACACTCCACCAGCGTGTGAGCGGCGGTCACAGGATGAACGCCTGTCTGGTTGCGGCCCCGGCCGCTGCCGAGGATGGCCGTATCGGACCTCCCGTGCCCCCCTTGCGCGCGGCCGACGGCGTCCCCGGTCCGAGGACGCGCCGCGCGCCGCCCGACAAGGTGGTGGTCGCCGTGAGCGACGTGTCCGACTCTCCCCCGATCGTCGCGGACGTGCCGGAGCAGGAGGTGTTCCGGCGGTGGCGCTACGCCGGGGTGTTCGCCCTGCTGTTCCTGTTCGGGACGGAGACCTTCCTGGTCTCGCCGCTGCTGCCGACCATCGCCGACTCGATCCACGTCAGCGAGGCCGCCGCGGCGTCCACCGTCACCGCGTACGTCCTGGTGTACGCGATCTGCGCGCCCTTCCTCGGCCTGCTCAGCGACCGGTTCGGACGCCGCCGCACGCTGCTCGCCGGCACCGTGCTGTTCGTCCTCTCCAACGCCGCCGCCGCGCTCTCCACCGACCTCACCCTGCTGGTCCTCTCGCGCGCCCTCGCCGGACTCGCCGCCGCGGCCGCCGGCCCCGCGATCTGGGCCCACATCGCCGAAACCGCCCCCGACGCGGTGCGCGGCCGCGCCCTCGGACTCGGCATGGCCCTGTTCTCCACCGGCCAGGTCATCGGCGTCCCGCTCGGCGGACTGCTGGCCGGCGCGGCGGGCTGGCGGGCGGCGTTCTGGGCCCTGACGGTCGGTACGGCCGCCGCCGTGCCGGTGCTGCTGCGGCAGGTCGCGCCGCGGCCCGCCGCTCCCGCGGATGCGGGCGGGGGCGCGGGCGGGGGTTCGGCGCTGGCGGTGCTGGCGGCCTGGCGGGACCCCGCGCTGCGGCGTGCGCTGCTGGTCAACACCGCCTTCAACGCGGCCAACCTGGGCGCGTACACCTTCCTCGGCGCGGTGCTCGGCGAACGCTTCGACCTCTCCGTGCAGGCGCTCGGCCTGATCGGCGTACTGGTGGGCGCGGGCAGCGTGGCGGGCTCGCTGCTCGGCGGACGCCTCGGCGACCAGGCCCGCGCGGCGGGCCGCCGGCTGCCGCTGCTCCCGGTGTGGTCGGTGCTGCTGGCCGCCGGGATCGCGCTCGCGGTCGCCGGGCCCGGGATCGTTCTCGCACTGCTCGGCGTCCTGCTCTGGTTCACCGCCTCCGGCGCCTTCGTCACCGACCAGCAGACCCTCGCCGGCACCGTCGCCCCCGCCCACCGCGCCACCTCCAGCGCCTGGCTCACCTCCACCATGTACGCGGGCACGGGCGTCGGAGCCTGGGCGGTCGGGGCGTTCGGGGACGTCGCCACCGGGTCGCTGATCGTGGGCGTGGTGCTCGCCCTCGTCGCCGCCGCCGGCAGTGTGCAGCGGCGCGGGGCACTGCGCGGGACGGAGGGCGCCCGACAGTAGCAGCGCTACGCGGGGCAGTGACTCGCCCGTGGACGTGACCTGACCGTGAGGCCGGGGCCTGTGGCGCAGCTCGTCGCGGCCGCCAGCTCCGTCATCCGGGCCAGGTCCGTCCCCGTGTTCGGGGTGAAGAGCAGCACCAGCGCCGACGGATCGTCCACCGGGTGGAACGAGCTGAGCGTCAGGCGCACCGGGCCGATCGTCGGGGGTTCGGCGACGACCTCGCGGGCGGTGAGTTCGGCGACGGTGTGGCAGCCCCACCAGTGGCGGAGGTCGGGGGCGTCGGCTTCCAGGCGGCGGTACAGCTCGCCGGTGCGGGCGTCCGCCCTGGCGGGGCCGGCCTGGGCGCGGAAGTGCTGGAAGACGTTCATGGCGAGCGGCTCCCAGTCGTGCAGGACGCTGCGCAGGCGGCGGTCGACGGCCATCAGCCACATTAGGTTGCGCCGGTCGGCGGGGACGGCCTCGGGGGAGCCCCAGAGCGCCGTCCACGCCGCGTTCCAGGAGAGCAGGTCGAAGTGCCGGTCGAGCAGCACGGCGGGGCTGGCGGGCCAGGAGTCGAGGACCGGCCGGACCGCGTCGGCCAGCCGCTGCGCGGCGGTGCGGGAGACGGGGACGGGCTCGTGGTAGCCGGCCAGCCGCATCGCGTGCCGCAGGCCCGCCGCGTCCAGACGCAGGGCGCGCGCCACCGCCTCCAGGACCTGCCGGGAGGCGGTGACGCGGCCCTGTTCGAGCCAGGTGTACCAGGCGAGTCCGACGCCGGAGAGCGAGGCGACCTCCTCGCGGCGCAGCCCGGGGGTGCGCCGCCGCGCGGTGGCGGTGAGTCCGACGTCGGCGGGCTGGAGGCGTTCGCGGTGGGCGCGCAGGAAGGCGCCGAGCTCCTGACTGACGGCGGGGGTGGACACGGCTGGCTCCTCAGGTGCGGCGGCTGCGGGGTCGTCCCACCCTAGGCGCGGGCGGGGCGGTTTCCGGTTCCTGCAACAAACTCCTCATGTGCCGTCAACTCCCAGAGCCGAACCGGCATGTGGCTGACGTGTCCGCGTTCGTTCTGGCGCCGCCAGGCGGCCGCGCCGACGGCCCGGTAGAAGTCGGCGCGCCGCGGGCCGGGCAGCACCTGCGCGTAGTAGTCGCCGAAGGTCGCGGCGTGGAAGTGCTCGTACTGCTCGGCCGAGTCGACGGTCACCACCGCGTCGCGCTCCGCGTGGCCGGCCACCCGCAGGTGCGGGGCGAGGACGGCGAGCAGGTCGTCGACGGTGCGGGTGCGGGTGGCGATCGGCAGGACGCCGTGCGCGGCGAGCAGCGCGGCGACCGAGGCGGCCGGGGTGCCGAGGGCGGTGAGCGCCTCGCGGACCAACTCGTCCTCGCCGCCGAGGCCCTGGGCGTCCCGGGCGGGGTGGTAGGTGGTGAGCAGGAAGCGGCCGCCGGGGGCGAGGTGTTCGGCGACCCAGGCGAAGATCCGGTCCTCGTCCGGGTACAGCCAGTGCAGCACCGAGGTCTGGGTGATCACCTGGGCGCGGTACGGGAGTTGCTCGGGCGCGGTGAGGTCGGCGGCGTGCAGCACGGCGCGGTCGCCGTACGGGGCGAGCCGGCGGGCGGCCTCGGCGAGGCGGTGCTCGGAGCGTTCCAGACCGACGGCCAGGCGCAGCGAGGGGAAGCGGCCGAGGGCGGTGTCGAGCAGCTGGCCGATGCCGCTGCCGAGGTCGATCAGCGTCTCGGGGCTGCCGGTGACGCGGTCCAACACCCAGTCGCGGTCGTGGACTTGGCGCAGTCGGCTGGCGTCGGCGTACCCGGCGAGGGTGCGGGCCTGGATCTCGACGGCGGACGGGCTCACGCGCGGGCCTCCTGGTCAGTGGCGGGGTCGAGCAGGGCGAGCAGCCGGGCCCTGGTCGCAGACTGGTCGTAGCGGTGGAAGACGGTGATGCGGTTGCGGGCGAGGTCGCCGCGGTGGACGTACTCGTACAGGTCCTGGCGTTGGCCGAAGCCGTCCCCGGTGAGCTCCCAAGCCAGCCGGAACAGCCGGGACTTGAGCTCGACGCCGGTCTCCCGTCCACGCATGTAACGGTCCAGGTGCGGGCGCAGCCGGGGGTTGGCGAGGTCGCCGGGGGAGGGCTGCATGAGCAGGCCGGACGCGCCGATCTTCCGGACGATCTCGACGGCGTGGCCGGCGACCTCGGCGGACCACACCCGGGAGGCGAAGGTGTCGCCGGGGGCGAACAGGCCCGCGTCGGTGCGGGCGCCGCGGTTCTCCGCCGCGTCGAGGAAGTACTCGGTGAGTTCGGCGTACCCGGCCAGACGGCCCAAGTCCTCCTGGATGTTGCGGAACTGGGAGACTCCGATGGACTCGGCGAGCAGCGTCGCGGTGGCCAGCAGGGTGCGCAGGCGCTCCCGGTAGCGGATGTGGCCGACGTACGCGCTCCAGGCGTTGATCCGGGCCAGGCCTTGGCGGGCGAGGTCGGCGTCGCGCAGCAGGAACACCCGTTCCCACGGCACCAGGACGTCGTCGAAGAACAGCATCGCGTCCTGCTCGTCGTAGCGGGCGCCGAGCGGATGGCCGTGCCCCCACGGGGCGGCGCCGAGCGGCTCGCGGGCCAGCGTGATCAGGCCCGGGGTGTTCAGCGGCAACGCGAACCACACCACGAACTGCTCGGCCCGGCCCTGGGCGAACGACGCCGACAGGTACACCAGCACCTCGTGCGCGAGCGGCGCGAGGGTGGTGAGCTGCTTCGCGCCGCGCACCACGATGCCGTGCTCGTTCTCCGACAGCACCCGCAGCGCCAGGTCGGGATCGTCCAGCGGATTCGCCGAGCGGTCGATCTGCGGGTCGCCCAGGGCGTGCGACAGAACCAGGTCGTTCTGCGCGCAATGCCGGTACCAGGCCTCGGCGTTGGCCCCGAAACGGGGATCGGCGGAGGCCAGCCGGTGGCGGAAGTCGTGCACGCCGACGGCGATCGAGGCCATGAATGCCGGGGAACGGCCCTGCTGGCCGAGCGCCTCGGCGTGCCAGAACTCGGCGCTGCGCCGTTGGACGCGCAACTCCTCCAGGCTGGTGGGCGGTTGGTAGGCGCGGGCCAGGCGCAGGCCGGTGTCCGGGTCCTTGAAGGTGAGCAACTCGCGGTGCTCGGGCTGGTGTTGGAGGTCGAGCAGGCGGCCGAGCTCCTCGGCGGCGGGCCGGAACGCCGGGTGGTCGGCCGGGTTGGCGACGCGCTGCCCGTCGAGGTACAGCTCGCGGCCGTCGTCGAGTTCGGCCAGGTAGCGGGCGCCGGTGAGCAGGCCGCGCGGCTCCGGGGACAGCAGGGTCATGCGCCGACTCCTCGTGCGGGAAGGGGATTTGGGATCTCCGGGCCGAGCTGCCGGTAGCGGGCCGCGTGGTACAGCAGCGGCCGGCCCGGGCCCTCGCCGATCGCGACGGCCTCGCCGACCAGCAACAGGTGGTCGCCGACCGGGAGTTCGGCGTACAGCCGGGCGTCGAACCAGGCCGGTGCGCCGGCCAGGACGGGCGCGCCGGTCGGGGCGTCCTGCCACGGCCGGTCCGCGAAGCCGCCGACCGCCAGGCCTGCGCCCGGGGTGGCGAACCGCCTTGCCAGGGCGGCCTGTTGCTCGCCCAGCACGGAGACCGCGAAGCGTCCGGCCGCGCGCACCGCGTCCGTCAGCGGGCTGCGGTGCGAGACGGCGACGCCGATCAGCAGCGGGTCGAGCGAGAGGGTGCTGAACGAGGAGACGGTCTTCGCGTACTCGACGCCCGACCGGCGGGCGGCGAGCACGGCGACACCGGTCGGCCAGTGCCGGGCCGCCGAGCGGAACGCGCTCGCGGTGAGCGCCTGGTGGGCCGGCGCGCTCATCGCAGACCCACCCGGTAGGCGCGCAGCCACTCGTCGACCTGCACCAGGTGGTCCAGGCCGCCGACCGGGTTCGGCGCGGTGCGCGGACTGGGCAGCGGGCGGCCCTCGGCGAGGTGGCGGCGCACCAGGTCCCGGTCCACCAGGTCGAAGACGGGCGCGGCCGGGTCGGCCAGCAGCTCGTGGGCGCGGGCCGTCAGCACCTCGGTGTAGCGCACCGCCGGGGTCGACGGGTAGCCGGACTTCGGACGGTCCGCGACCTGCGGCGGCAGCAGGTCGCGCACCGCGTCCCGCAGCAGCCCCTTGGCGCGGCCGCCGGGCGACTTCAGCTCCCACGGCACGTTCCACAGGTACTCCACCAGCCGGCGGTCGCAGAACGGCACCCGCACCTCCAGGCCGACCGACATCGACACCCGGTCCACCCGGTCCAGCAGCGGCGGCAGCCAGCGGGTCAGCGCCAGGTGGAAGGTCTCCCGGACCTTCGCCGCCGCCGGGTCCTCCCCGTCCAGCCGGGGCACCGAGGCCAGGCTGCTGCGGTACGCGGCCTCGGTGTACTCGACCGGCCGGACCTCGGCGCGCACCTCCGGGTGCAGCAGCGCCGCCGGGGTGGTGCGGCCGTGCAGCCACGGGAAGGTGCCGGAGGCGAGCGCCGGGGCGTCGTGGAAGTACGGGTAGCCGCCGAAGACCTCGTCCGCGGCCTCGCCGGACAGCGCGACCGTGGAGCGGCGGCGCACCTCGCGGAACAGCAGGTGCAGCGAGGCGTCCATCTCGCCCCAGCCGGGCCGGTCGCGGGCCCGCAGCACCGCGTCGCGGGCGTCCAGCAGGTCGTCGTCGGGTATCAGCACGCTGGTGTGCACGGTGCCGATGTGCTCGGCGGCGGCCCGCACGAACGGGGCGTCCTGGCCGGTGCGCCAGGCGTCGGGCGCGCGGTCGGCGCTGCCGGGGAAGTCCACCGAGAAGCTGGTGATCTTGCCCTGGCCGGCCCGTTCGCGGGCCTGCGCGGCCAGCGCGGTGATCGCCGAGGAGTCGACGCCGCCGGACAGCAGCGTGCACAGCGGCACGTCGCTGACCAACTGTCCCTCCACCGCGTCCGCGAGCAGCGCCCGCACGGTGGCCCGGGTGGTCGCCGCGTCGTCCGGGTGTGGGGCCGACTCCAGCTGCCAGTACGGGAGTTCGCGCACCGCGTGCCGGGTCGCCAGCACCAGGTGGCCCGGGCGGACCTCGTGCAGGCCCCGGAACAGCCCGTGCCCGGCGCTCGGCGCGGCCGGCAGCGCGAACAGCTCCGCGATGCCCGCCGCGTCCAACTCGGGCCGCAGCAACGGGTTCGCAAGCACCGCCTTCGGTTCGGAGCCGAACAGCACGCCGTTCGCATGCCGGTGCCAGTACAGCGGCTTGATGCCCAAGTGGTCGCGCACCAGCAGGAGTTCCTCGCGCCGGGCGTCCCACAGCGCGTACCCGAAGATCCCGTTGAACCGGGCCGGCGCCCGATGCCCCCAGTGCAGGTGCGCGCGGAGCACCACCTCGGTGTCCGAGCGGGTCCGGAACACGTGCCCGTGCGACTCCAACTCGGCCCGCAGCTCACGGTAGTTGTACAGCTCGCCGTTGTACGCCAGCACCGCCCGGACCGGCTCGCCGTCGGTGAACGGCTGCAGGCCGCCGTCCAGGTCGATCACCGCCAGCCGGGTGTGGCCCAGCGCCGCGTGCCGCGACAGCCACACCCCGTCCGCGTCCGGCCCCCGGCAGGTCAGCGTCTGCGTCATCCGGCGGACCGTCTCCGCGCGCAACCGCAGATCGTCCGCCCAGTCCAGCCAGCCCGTCACTCCGCACATCGGGACGCCCCCGTCGTGGTCTCGTCGTTCCCCTGCTCCTCGACGCCGGCCTCCCAGCGGCAGCCGTGGCCGGTCGGCCCCGAGCGCAGGCGGTGCGCCGGGCGGAAGCCCTTGGCGCGGATGTTCGCGGACAGCGCGTGCGTGCAGTACGTGCACGGCGAGGCCAGGGTGAGCGTCACGCCGCTGCGGCGGGCCTGCTCGCGGTAGTCCCAGATCGCGCAGTGCGTGATGGTCAGCGCCGCGTGCCGCGGCCCCGGCGGCGTGGCGTCGTCGAACTCGTAGTCGGAGCCGTACAGTTCGGCCTGCCGGGCGATCCGGCGGATCGGGTCCGCCGCGCCCCGGCCGTGGTCCGGCTCGACCGTGCGGTGCACCTCGGCGTTGGACGCCGCCCACGCCGCGAGCACCTGCTCGCCGTAGTGCCGCACCAGGAAACGCTCCATCAGCGCCTGGCCGCGGAAGAACAGCCGCTGCCACTGCGCGGACGGCGCGGAGCCGTCCGGCAGATCGGCGAAGATCTCGCCCTGCAGGGCGAACCACTCCGCGAGCTGCGGCTGATCGCCGAGACTCACCAGGTATCTGGTCAGCCCCGCCTCCGCCTCGTGCAGCCGCTGCCGCCAGAGCGCGGAGCGCTCGGCGTCCGGCATAGACCGGAACGGCGAACGGTCCGCGCCCTCCGCCCCTGCCCCGTTGTTGTCCGCCGGCAGGAGTGCGACCCTGTCCGGCCCGGTCCTTCCCTCGGGTACGACGCCCATCGGTGCTCTCCCTCCGACCCGCGCGACTGTGTCCTGCCAGCCACGCTAGGCAGCGCCGCCCGGACCCCAGAAGCCCCGAACGGATCCCCCGAGGGCGACCTTCGTCGCCCTCCGGCCCTGGGCACCCGCGATCGGCAGCGGATCCGCGCCCGAACGCGGGTGCTGCGGGCGCCGGTGAGGGCGCCGCGGGCGTCGGTGCGGGCGGCTCGGGCGAAGCGGTGATCGCCGCCGGGGGCGCGACGCCCCGCGCGGCGGAGGTCAGCCCGGCAGCAGCGGAACGATCCGGGCCGCGGCGGCGTACGGAACCGCGCCACGCGGGCGGTGCGCGCGGTCGCGGTACGGAAAATAGCTGCCGCACCTGCGCTCCGAGGCCCCGGCTCACCCTCCTGACCACCGGTCGAACCGCCCGTCCCGGTGCGGAGAAGGCCCACTGCGCCGAGTACGAGGATGCGTACGAGTGCCTCCGTTCTCAGTGGGGCGGGCGGTGGTGGGTGGTGAGGAGGGTGAGGAGGTGGGTGAGGTCGTGTTGTTGGGTGGGGGTGAGGGGGGCGAGGAGTTCGGTCTCGGCTTCGGTGACGAGGGCGTCGAGACGGGCGAGGCGGTGGTGGCCGGCGGGGGTGAGGGTGATGGTGTTGCGGCGGCGGTCGGCGGGGTCGGGGGTGCGGTGGATGCAGTCGGTGGCGGCGAGTTCGTTGAGGACGGCGACCATGTCGCTGCGGTAGATGCCGGTGCGGCGGCTGAGTTCGGCCTGGCTGGTGGGGCCGGTCTCGGCGAGTGCGACCAGGACGGCGAAGTGCCACTTGCGGGCGCCTTCGGCGGCGAGGCGGTCGCCGACGAGGCGGTCGGCGACGGTGGCGGCCTGGGCGAGGAGGCGGCTGGGGACGGTGCGCAGGCGGGCCGGGGTGGGGTCCGGGGAGGACTGGCTCACGGGGGTCCTTGAGTCGTTGCGTTAGTGGCACTAACAGTCTATCTTTGTTAGTGGCACTAACGTTTCGTGCGTGGAACCCACTGGAGTGAAGACCGTGATCGAGCCGTTCCGCATCGACATCCCGCAGGCCGACCTCGACGACCTCGCCGACCGTCTCGCCCGCACCCGCTGGCCCAACGAAGTCGCCGACGCCGGCTGGGACTACGGCTTCCCGCTGGCCCGGCTGAAGGAGCTCGCCGACCACTGGCGGACCGGGTACGACTGGCGTCGCCACGAGGCCGCGCTCAACCGGCTCCCGCACTTCACCACCGAGATCGACGGCCAGAACGTCCACTTCGTCCACGTCCGGTCCCCGAAGCCGGACGCGCTCGCGCTGGTCCTCACCCACGGCTGGCCCGGCTCGTTCCTGGAGTTCCTCGACGTCGTCGAGCCGCTGTCGCGCGACTTCCACCTGGTGATCCCGTCCATCCCCGGCTACGGCTTCTCCGGCCCGACGCACGAACGCGGTTGGGACACCGGGCGGATCGCGCGGGCCTGGGCCGAGCTGATGCGCCGCCTCGGCTACGAGCGGTACGGCGCGCAGGGCGGCGACTTCGGTGCGGGCATCTCGCTGGCGCTCGGCGCCGCCGCCCCGGAACGGGTGGTCGGCGTGCACGTCAACTACCTTCCGACGCCGCCGGATCCGGACGCCGGGATCGACCTGTCGGAGGCGGACGAGGCCCGGCTCGACCAGGTCCGGCAGCTGATGGCGAACCGCCCGCCCTGCCAGGCGCTCCAGGCCCTCGCCCCGCAGACCGTCGGCTACCCGCTGACCGACTCCCCGGTCGGCCAACTGGCCTGGATCGCCGAGCGTTTCGCACACTGGACCGACCCGCGCGCGCCGATCGACGACGACCGGATGCTCACCGACGTCGCGCTGTACTGGCTGACCGCCACCGCCGCCTCCTCCGCCCGCCTGCACCACGACACCCCGCGCGGCGCGGTGCCCTGCCCGGTGCCGGTCGGCGTCGCGGTGTTCGCCCACGACATCACCCGGTCGGTGCGGCCGCTGGCCGAACGGCGCTACGACATCAGGCACTGGTCGGAGTTCGAACGCGGCGGCCACTTCGCCGCGATGGAGGTCCCCGAGGCGTTTGCCGAGGACGTCCGGACGTTCTTCCTGGGCCTTGACCGGCGGGCGGGTCAGGGGTAGCTCAGGGTTCGGATCAGGGGATGTCCGGAGGTGCGGCGGGTGGGTGGGGGCCTAGCGTCTGGGCGGTGAACAGTGACGGTGTGGCGGGGCGGCACGTGGTGCGGCTGGCGGGGGTGCGGCGGGCGTACCGGCGCGGCGCGGGGGAGGTGCGAGCGCTCGACGGGGTCGATGCGGCGTTCGCGGCGGGGAGTTTCACGGCGGTGATGGGGCCGTCCGGTTCGGGGAAGTCGACGCTGCTGCTGTGTGCGGCCGGGCTGGAGCCGGTGGACGCGGGGGAGGTGCTGCTGGACGGCGCGCCCGTGCACCGGATGTCGGAGCGGGCGCTGACCGAACTTCGGCGGGAGCACCTCGGGTTCGTGTTCCAGTCGTTCAATCTGGTGCCGGTGCTGACGGCCCGTCAGAACATCGAGCTGCCGCTGCGGTTGGCCGGGCGGCCGATCGATCCGGCGGAGATCGACCGGAGGTTGGCGGAGGTCGGTCTGGGAGAGCGTGGCCATCACCGGCCCGCCGAGCTGTCCGGCGGCCAGCAGCAACGGGTGGCGATCGCACGGGCGTTGGCCGCCGGACCGAAGGTGATCTTCGCGGACGAGCCGACCGGCGCCCTGGACTCGCGCTCGGCCCGCGCCGTGCTGGCCCTGCTGCGGGAGGTGGTGGAACGCCACGGCCGGACGGTGGTGATGGTGACGCACGACCCCGTCGCGGCCGCGTACGCCCACCGGGTGCTGTTCCTCGCGGACGGTCGGGTGGTCGGCGAGCTGCCCGAGCCGACGGCCGAGGCGGTGGCGCTGCGGATGGCCGCGCTGGAGCCGAACGAGACCGGAGAGCAGGCATGTTGAGGCTGGCGGCGGCCACGCTGCGGCAGCGGTGGACGAGCTTCCTCGGCGCGTTCGTCGCGCTCGCGCTCGGCACGACGATGATCGGCACCATGGCGCTCGTGCTGACCGCCACCTTCGGCACCCCGCACCCCGGCCCGCAGCGGTTCCGCGAGGCCGGGGCGGTGGTCGCGCCGGTCGGGTTCGCGGGGCACCCGATGAAGGCGCCGGCGGTGCTGGACGGCGAGCTGGTCGGGCAGTTGCTCGCGGCGGGCGCCGTCGCCGACCGCAGCTTCCCGCTGCACCTCGACGACGGCGAGGTCACCGGCCACCCCTGGTCCTCGGCCGCGTTCGCCGGCTACCGGCTGCGCGCCGGGCGCGCGCCGCAAGCTCCCGGGGAGACGGTGCTGACGGGGGCGGACCCGCAGCTGATCGGACGGCAGGCGGGGCGCTACCAGGTGGTCGGCGTGGTGGAGGGACGCTGGTTCGAGCGGGCCGCGTTCTTCACCGACGCCGAGGCGCAGCGCCTGTCGCCCGGGGTCAATACGCTGGTCTCCGAACTCCCGGCGGAGCGGCTGAACGCGCTGGTCGCCGGCCGTGCCGTCGTGCTGACCGGCCAGGACCGGACCAGGATCGACCCCGACGACACCGGCGGCGCACAGGCCCTGGCCAACGCCCAGGCGATGGCCGGCAGCACCACCGGACTCGCCGCCTGCGTCGCCGTGTTCGTCGTCGTCGCGACCTTCGCGTTCGCCACCGAACAGCGCCGCCGCGAACTCGCCCTGCTGCGCCTGGTCGGCGCCGCGCCCCGGCAGGTGCGGCGGCTGGTCCTCGGCGAGGCCGCACTGATCGGCACGGCCGCCGCGCTGCTCGGCTGCGCGCTCGCGCCGGTCGCGGTCGGGCCGTTGCGGAGCTGGATGGTGCGGCACGACGTCGCCCCGTCCTGGTTCGAGGTGCCGCTGCACCCGCTGCCGCTGCTGGTGGCGTTCGTGCTGGGGGTGGTCGCCGCGCTGGCGGGTTCGGCGGCGACGCTGGTGCGGGTGTCGGTGATCCGTCCGGCGGAGGCGCTGCGGGAGAGCGCGGTGGAGCGCCGCGGGCGGGTGCCGGTGCGGCTGCTGCTGGGCGGCCTGCTGCTGGTCGGCGCGGTCGTCGCGGGAGCGGTGATCGCAAGCGGGGAGCCGTACTTGGCGGCGAACGTCCGCAAGTACCAGGCCGTGCCGGTGCTGTACGTCGGCGCGTTCGCGCTGCTCGCCCCGGTGCTGCTGCCGCCGCTGGTGCGGGCGTTGACGTGGCCGCTGCGGCGCTCCGCGAAGGCCGGTCCGATGCTGGTCCGCGAGAACGTGCTCACCGAACGGCGGCGCACCGCCGCGACCGTGGCCCCGGTCGTCGTCGCGGTCGGCCTGGTCGGCACCCTGCTGACCGTGCAGCACTCCGCGGACGCCGCGCTGCTGGCCCGCCAGCGCCAGGAGGTGCATGCGACGGACCTGGTGCAGGCACCGGTCGGCGGGGTGGCCGAGAGGCTGGCCGGTCTGCCGAACGTCCGTGTCACGCCGGTGACTTCGATGAACGTGAAGATCGGGACGGCGGAGGGGGAACAGCTCGACTCGCTGCGGGTGCAGGCGGTGCCGGCGGCGGCGTTCGGGCGGACGTTCACGCCGGTGGTGCGGGCGGGGTCGGTGGACGCGCTGCCGGCGGACTTCCTGGTCATCGACGAACACGCCGCCGAATCGGACGGGTTGGCGGTGGGGGATCGGCTGGTCGCCCTGCTGCCGACGGGAGTCCGGGCACCGGTGGTGGTCGCGGCGGTGGTGGCGCGGGGCCTCGGCGGTGACGACGCGTATCTGTCGGCGTCGGTCGTCGGGGCGGCGCAGCCCACCACGTTGTACCTGGACGGGGCGTCGGGGCGGCTGAGCAACGGGCAACTCGATGCGGTGCGGGATGCGTTGGCCGGGACGGGTGCACAACTGACCACCCGGGAGGCGGTGTTGGCGCGGGAGCGGGCGAAGGCCGCTCAACAGGCCGACAACGCGGCCGTGGTGGTGCTCGGCATCGCACTCGCCTACGCGCTGATCTCGGTCGCCGGGACGCTGGCGATGGCCGTCGCGGGGCGCCGACGGGAGTTCGCACTGCTGGGGCTCGCGGGCGCGGTACGACGGCAGATCGTGACGGTCGTGGCGGCGGAGGCGGCGATCGCCGTGCTGGCCGGCACGTTGCTCGCCGGGGCGGCCGCCGTCCTGACGGCGCTCACCCAACACGTCGCCCTGTCACACCTGTTGACCGGTCCGCCGCTCACCGTCGCCTGGCCCCAGCTGACGGCCACGGCCGCCCTGTGCGCGGCCGTCACCCTCGCCACCGCCACCGTGTGCGCGGCCCGAGCCGTCCGCCCGGCAGCCACCCGGGCGCAGTAGCAGGGGAGTCGGGAGACCCGGCACGGTGGGAGCCGGACGGCGCAGGCGCAGCGGGCGCGACCGGCCGAGGGGAGGCCGCTGTGCGGCGCCCAGGAAGCCGGGGTTGGGGAGGCCGGCCTGTTGGGCGAAGTCGGCGGCGAGGCCGAGGAGTTCGCGCATCGGGACGGGCTTGCGGCTGGTGGCGGCGAGGTCCTGGTGGGCCTGCTCGGACCACAGGAAGGGGTGGACCGAGATGCCCTGGTCGGGTGCGAGAGCCGCCGTCTCCTCGCGCCGGCCCGGCCACCGCAGGCTGTCGTAGAAGGTCGCCGGCTCCCCGGACAGCAGCCAGGCGATCCAGCTGGAGTGGCCGATGCCGAGGGCCTCCCACTCCAGCGAGTCCGGGGCGAAGTACGTGACGTGGCCGGGCTTGCCGGGGCGGCCCTCGGCGGCCGGGTCGTGGACGTTCAGGGCGAAGACGCCGCCGAGGACGTCGTGGGCGAGGACCAGGCCGGTCCCCGGGTGTCAGGCGGGATCGGGGACGGCCGGGAAGCGGTTGACCCGGCCGAGGCCGCTGCCGTGTATCCGGAGCCAGCCGCTGTCGAGCAGCAGACCGCCGGTGTGCAGGGTCAGCGCGCCGAGCGTGGAGCGCGCGGTGACCTGGAGCTGGAGCAGGCCGCGCCGGCCCTCCTGCTCGTCAGGGGGCAGTACCCGGACCGAGGGTGCGGCCGCGAGGGCGGCCCGGAGTTCGCGCCGGGCGGGGTCGTCCACGGTGATCAGTTCGTCGATGTCGCGCATCCGGGGATGAGCGCAGACGGGCCGGATCGCGGCCGGGCCGGACAGCGGGTGGCCGGCGGGGCATCCGCCGGGCCCGGGCGGCCGGCGGCGGCCGCCCCGCTCAGCCCGTCAGCCCGTGCCGGACGGCGTAGAGCGCGGCGCGGAGGCGGTCGGGTTGGCCGGTCTTGCGCATGGCGTGGGTGAGGTGCTTCTTGACGGTGGCTTCGGCGAGGGTGAGGCGGCGGGCGATCTCGGCGTTGCTGTGGCCGAGGGCGAGTTGGGTGAGGACCTGGCGTTCGCGGTCGGTGAGACCGGTCTGGTCGAGCGGGCGTTCGGCGGGGACGGGGTGCGGGCGCAGGGGGGTGGGGGCGGGGAGGAAGAGGGTCGCGCCGGCGGCGGCGAGGTGGACGGCGTCGAGGATGCGTTCCGGCGGGAGGTCGAGCGGGAAGCAGCCGCTGCCGCCGGCCATCAGGATGCGGCTGGCCTCGGTGGTGGTGGCGGCGCGGCGCAGCAGCAGGACGCGGGCGCCGGGTGCGGCGTCGGGCCGGCGCAGGGCGGCGACGGCGGCGAGGTCGGCGTCCAGGTCGGGGCCCCGTCCGAGCAGGACGAGGTCGGGCCGGGCCCGGCGAACGGCGGGGACGGCGTGCGCGACGTCGGTCGCGGAGCCGACCACCGCGAGGTCCGGGTCGGGCGCGAGGACGCTGCGCAGACCGGCGCTGACCACCGGGTGGCGTTCGACCAGGAAGATCCGGGTCGCGGTGGGTCGGTGGGTGCCGGCGGTCGGGCACTGCGGGTGGCCGCAGATGCAGGCCGGTGCGGTGTCGGCGAGGAGTTGATGGCCCGCCAGCAGGTCGAGCGGGTTGTCGATCTCGGTGTGCAGGGCTTCCAGTGGCCGGGGGCCACGGCGGGTGGGCGTCAGCGCGGGCACGGGACCTCCCGGCGGGAGGGCGTGACGGGGTACGGGTGGTGCATGGCGGACTGGTCCCCTCGGAGGCGGCGGGCCGGGACGTGGGGATCGGCGGCGGCCCGGAGGGCTTCGCGGATCCCGACGGTGGACGGGCGGCCGCCGGGGCCGGTCAGGCCTGGGGGCGGCGCACCGTGCCGGGGCGACACGTCTCGTCGAAGCACCTGCGGTGCCACGAGCCGCCGATCCCCCAGAGGGTGAAGTCGGTCCACCGATAAGCCATGGCGGAAATCGTATGGACGCCACTGAGGGCCGGTCAAGGACGGTCCGCCGCCCGGGACTCGCCCGCACCGCTGTACCCCGCACGGCTGTACCCCGCACGGCTGTACCCCGCACCCCCGCTCCTATGACCACCGGTACCAGCATGAACGCCTGGCTGGCTGCCCGCGCGCACCGTCCGCAAACCTGGGGCCTGTCTTCGAACCCCCGACTGCCCCACGACTCGCCGCGGGCACGCCGCGGAGCTGCGGCGCGGGTTCGACGACAGGCCCTGGGCCTGAACAACCCGACGGGCCGCGCCGGCCGCCGCTGCGCTGCCGCCCCCGTCGCCGAACCGGAGGACCCCGCCGCCCATGCTCCCCGCCACCGTCACCGCCGCAACCCCGTGACCGGCTTCCTGCTGCGCCGCCTGCTGCTCGCGGTACCCACCCTGCTGGGGGTGAGCGCCGTCGTGTTCGCCACCGTCGCGCTCGTCCCCGGCGACCCCGTCACCGCGTTCCTCGGCCCCGGCGCACCCGCCGAGGCCCGGCAGGCCCTGGCGGAACGGATCGGCCTCGACCGGCCGCTGCCCGTCCGCTACCTGGACTGGCTCGGCCACGCCCTCACCGGCGACCTAGGCACCTCGACGGCCACCCAACGCCCCGTCACCGCCCAGCTGTTGCCCGCCCTCGGCGAGACCCTCACGCTCACCGCCGCCGCGTTCGCGCTCGTGCTGGCCGGCGGCGTCCTGCTCGGCACCCTCGGCGCACTGCGCCCGCGCGGCCTGTGGGGACGGCTGTGCAGCGGCGCGTCCACGCTCGCCGTCTCCGCACCCCAGTACTCGGTGGCGCTGCTGCTGATCGCCGTGTTCGCCGTCCACTGGCGACTCCTCCCGGCCGGCGGCACCCACGACGTGTTCGGCGGCGGCGGGCCCGGCGACCTGCTGCGCCACCTGCTGCTGCCCGCGACCGCCGCCGCCCTCGTCCCGCTCGGCCTCACCGCGCGCGTCCACCGCGCCGCACTGTCCGCCGTCCTCGACGGCGACCTTGCCGACGGCCTGCGCGCCCGCGGCCTGGGCCGGGCCGCCGTGCTGCGGCACTGCGCGCACAACGCCTCGCCCGCACTGCTGACCATCGGCGGCCTGCAACTGGCCTACCTGCTGGAGGGAGTGGTCTTCGTGGAGACCCTGTTCGCCTGGCCCGGCCTCGGCCGCCTGCTCTACGACGCGCTCACCGCCCGGGACCTGCCGATGATCCAGGGCGGCGTGCTGATCGTCGGCACCGCGTTCGTCGGCATCAACCTGCTGGTGGACGCCGCGCACGCCGCGATCGACCCCCGGGTGCGGGGCTGACATGACGACAAATCGACGCACCCTGACGATCGTCGGCGCACTGCTGCCCGTCGCGCTGGCCGTCGCCGCACCCCTGCTCGCCCCCGCCGACCCCGACGCCGGACACCTCGCCGACCGGCTGCTCGACCCCGGCAGCCCGGGCCACCCGCTCGGCACCGACAGCCAGGGACGCGACCTGCTCAGCCGGCTCCTGTGGGCGGCCCGCCCGTCCCTCACCGCCGGCCTGCTGCCCGTCGCCGTGGCCGCCCTGGTCGGCGCGCTGCTCGGCATCGCGGCCGGGCTCGGCGGCCGGGCCACCGAACAGGCGCTGCTGCGCACGCTCGACGTGCTGTACGCGTTCCCCGGCGTGCTGCTCGCGATCGCGATCGCGTCGCTGCTCACGCCGGGCCTCGGATCGACCGTGCTGGCCCTGTCGGTGGTGCTCACGCCCGCCGTCGCCCGGGTCGCGTTCACGGAGACGCGACGCATTCGGACGGCGGAGTACCTGGAGGCGGCGCGAGTCAGCGGGGCGACCCGGCCGGCGCTCGTGCTGCGCCAGGTCCTGCCGGTGATCGCGCCCGTGGTCCTGACCTACGCCACCTCGCTGGTCGGCCTCGCGATCGTCTACGCCGCCGGCCTCTCCTTCCTCGGCCTCGGCGTCGCCCCGCCCACCCCCGAGTGGGGCGCGATGCTCGACGAACTCCGCCCGGCGATCTTCACCCACCCCTGGCTCGCGGCGATGCCCGCGCTGGTGATCCTCGCGGTCTCGGTGCTCTACAACACCCTCGGCGGGCGCGAAACGCAGGCGGGCGCGACACCGCGGGCGGCGCGGGGAGGCTCGCGCGCGCAGACGGCTTCGCGCGCGCAGGCGGCTTCGCACCCTTCCGCGCACCCGGACCCGGCGGAGGCGGAGGCGTGAACGTGCTGGCCATCGAGGAGTTGACGGTCGACCACCCCGGCGGCGTCCGGGCCGTGGACGGCGTGAGCCTCACGCTCGGGGCGGGGGAGGCGCTGGTGCTGCTCGGCGAGTCCGGGAGCGGGAAGACCACGCTGGCGCGGACGGTGCTCGGACTGCCCGGACGGGGAGCGGTCGTACGGGGATCGGTGCGGCTCGACGGCCGGGAGCTGCTGGGCCTGCCCGAGCGGGAGCTGTCACGGATCAGGGGACGGCGGATCGGCTACGTCCCGCAGGACCCGTCCGCGACGCTCGACCCGCTGCGCCGGATCGGCCCCCAACTCGCCGAGGTGCTGCGCCGCCACGGCCTCGCCGACCGCCGCAGGGACGCCCGCGCGGCCGCGCTGCCGGTGCTCGCCGCCGCCGGGCTGCCCGACCCGGAACGCGCCGCCGCCGCGTACCCGCACGAACTCTCCGGCGGGCTGCGGCAGCGCGCCGCGATCGCCCTCGCGGTGGCGTGCGGGCCCGAGCTGCTGATCGCCGACGAGCCCACCACCGCCCTGGACGCCCTGCTCCGCGCCCACATCCTCGACCTGTTCACCACGCTGCGCACCGAGCAGGGCCTCGCCCTGCTGCTGGTCACCCACGACCTGTCCGCCGCCGCCCGGATCGGCGGCACCCTCGCCGTGCTCGACCACGGCCGGCTGACCGCCACCGGCCCCGCCGAGACCCTCCTCGTCCCCACCACCCTCGCGGGAGCCCGCCGATGACCGCCCCCACTGCCCTGCTGAGACTCGACGAGGTCTCCAAGAGCTGGTCCGGCCGCCCGGCCGTGCGCGGGGTGAGCCTGGAGGTGCGGGCGGGGGAGGCCGTCGCGCTGGTGGGGGAGTCGGGGTCGGGGAAGTCGACGGTGGCGCGGCTCGCACTGGGGCTGCTGCGGCCGGACGGCGGGGCGGTCGCGTTCGAGGGACGCGACCCGGCGCGGCTGCGGGCCCGGGCGGACCGCGCGGTGCGGGGCCGGCTGCAGTTCGTGCCGCAGCATCCGCGCGGCTCGCTGAACCCGGCGCTGCGGGCCGGCGAAGCGGTCGGGTTCGCGCTGCGGGCGCACGGCGTGCCCAGGCGTCAACGGGCCGAGCGGATCGGCGAGTTGTTCCGTCAGGTGGGACTCGCACCGGAACTGGCCCGCCGGCTGCCGCGCGAACTCTCCGGCGGACAGCTGCAACGCGTCGCAGTGGCACGGGCGTTGGCGACCGGCCCGGCCCTGGTGGTGTGCGACGAGCCGACCTCCGCGCTCGACCCCGACACCCAGCGGCGACTGCTCGACCTGCTCACCGAACTGCGCGAACGCACCGGCACCGGCTACCTGTTCGTCTCGCACGACCTGGCCGCCGTCGCCCGCTTCGCCCACCGCACCCTGGTGCTCCGGGCCGGCCGAGTGGTCGAGCAGGGGGACACCCGGGTGATCTGGGACGAGCCGCAACACCCGTACACCCAAGCCCTGTTGGCAGCCTCCGGCCCGCACGTCGCACTGCGCGACCCGAGCGGATCGGGCGACCCGCAGGACCAGCAGGACCCGCAGGACCCGTACGTCCGTACCACCGAACCGAGCGAAGGACCGTCATGAGCAAGCACGTCCGCACCCGTACCAGAGCCGCCGCGCTGGCCGCCGTCGTCCTGCTGACGACCGCCGGCTGCACCACCGCGACCGCCGGCGGGGGAGACGGAACCGGCGGCGGCACGCTGGTGATCGGGGCGACCGGGAAGCTGCCGAACCTGGACACCGTGATCGGCGGCGCCGGGTTCGAGGGAAAGCGCCTGCTGAGCTTCCAGATCTACGAAGGGCTCACCCGCTACGACCTGCTGGAGCACACCGACCGGCCGCCGCAGGTGACGGGCGCGCTCGCCGAGTCCTGGCAGGTCGCGCCGGACCGGCTGACCTGGACCTTCACCCTCCGCAAGGGCGTCACCTTCCAGGACGGCACGCCGTTCGACGCCGACGCGGTGCTGTTCAACCTGCACCGCTACCTGGACAAGTCCAGCCCCGAGTACACCGATGCGCTCGGCGCGGCCGCCAAGGAGTACGCGGGCGACATCGCGTCCTACCGCAAGACCGACGACGCCCACATCGAACTCGTCACCACCGCGCCCAACGGGCACTTCCCCGAAGACCTCGCGCACGTGCTGATCGCCAGCCCCACCGCGGTCCGCACGAGCGGGACCGCCAACTTCGCCCAACACCCGGTCGGCACCGGCCCGTTCGGTTTCGTCTCGCAGACCGAGGGCCAGCAGGTCGAACTCGCCGCCAACCGCGCCTACTGGCGCGGCGCGCCCAAACTCGACCGCCTGATCGTCAAGGCGCTGCCCGACGCCGCGGCCCGCACCGCCGCGCTGCGCTCCGGCGGCGTCAACTGGATCGAATACCCGAACCCCGACGACCTGGACAGCCTGAAGGCCTCCGGCGCGCAGATCCTCACCAACAGCTACGACCACCTCTGGTACTGGATACTCGACACCACGAAGGGCCCGTGGGCGGACGTGCGGGTCCGACAGGCCGCCAACTACGCCATCGACCGGCAGGCCGTCGCGGACCAGCTGCTGCACGGCACCGCCGACCCGGCCTACCAGGCCGCGCCGCGCGCCACCGCCGCCTACGACCCGGCCGGCGACCGCTACTCCCACGACCCCGCCAAGGCAAAGAAGTTGCTCGCCGACGCCGGCTACCCGAACGGGTTCAGCACCTCCGTGACGGTGCCCACCGGCGGCTCCGGCAACCTGCTGCCCGTCCCGATCACCGAGGCGCTGCAACGCGACCTCGCCGCCGTCGGCATCAAGGTGGAGATCCGCACCACCGACTGGACCACCCTGATCGGCGCCGAGGCCAAGGGGAAGGTCGCGCTCGACTCCGACGCCATCGCCCAGTCCACCACGCTGTTCCAGTCCGAGGCCCTGCTGCCGCTGTTCGTCGGCTCCAACAGCCCCTTCTGGACCGGGCATTACGCCAACCCGGCGGTCGACGGCCTGATCTCCGCCGCTGCCGCGGAACCCGAGCAGGGCGCCCGGCAGGCCGACTACCGCACCGCGCTGCGACAGGTCACCGAGGACGCGCCGTGGCTGTTCGTGGTCAACGACCGCAACCCGCGCGCCCTCGCGCCCACCGTCCACGGACTCGTCCAGCCGCAGTCCTGGTTCCTCGACCTCACCACCGTCCGCGTCGGCAACTGACGCACCTGACGTGCCTGACGCACCGTCAGATGCGTGAGCAGAAAGGCTCTTTCCCATGGCGCTTCAGCAGTCACCGCCCGCCTGGGGCATCACCCTGCCGCTGCCGGGTCTCACCATCGACCGCCACCGCTTCCTGGTCGAGCGGCTGCCGGAACTCGGCTACGGCGACGTGTGGAGCGCGGAGGGCGGCGGCACCGACGCCTTCACCCCGCTCGCCGCCACCGCCGCCTGGTCGCCGCACCTGCGGATCGCCACCGGCATCGTCCCCGTCCACACCCGGGGGCCCGCCGTACTCGCCCAGACCGCCGCGACGCTCGCCCAACTCGCCCCCGGACGCGTGCTGTTGGGCATCGGAGCATCCGTTCCCGCGCACGTCACCGACATCAACGGCATCCCGTTCGACGAGCCGTTCAAGCGCACCCGCGACGTGCTGCGCTTCCTCACCGCCGCGCTGCGCGGAGAGCACGTGGCGGGCGACTTCGACACCTTCTCCATCACCGGCTACCGCCTGCCGCACCCGCCCGCCGAACCGGTCAAGGTCATCCTCGGCGCGCTGCGGCCCGGCATGCTGCGGCTCGGGTTCACCGAAGGCGACGGCGCCATCACCAACCTGCTCGCCGCCCACGACCTGCCGAAGGTGCTCGACACCGTCGGGCCGCAGCCGCCCGGCAAGGAACTCGTCGTCAAGGTGTTCGTCTGCCCCACCGAGGACGCCGCGTACGCGCACCGCGCCAGCCGGCCGTTCCTCGCCTGGATCCTCAACCGCGAGCCCTACCGCAAGTTCCACGAGTGGCTCGGCAACGGCGAGTTGCTCGCCGAGACCCACAAGCGGTGGGCCGACGGCGACCACGAGGGCGCGCAGCGCGCCCTGCCCGACGAGGTCGTCAACGCGCTGTTCGTCAGCGGCTCGCCCGAGGAGTGCCGCGAACAGATCCTGCGCTACCAGCAGCCCGGCGTCACCGCCATCCAGCTGTACGTCTCACTGCCGCCCGAGGTGTTCGCCAGCCGCACCCGGCTGCTCGACACCCTCGCCCGGCTCGGGCCCGCCGCCCGGTGAGCAACTGTCTTGTGGCGGGCCGCAGTTCGGCGGCCCGCCCGCCACCGTGACCAGGAGACCCCTGATGGAACTCGAACTGCGTGGCGGCGTCCGCGCCGCCCCCGTCCTCGGCGACAACCCCGCCGAACGGCAGGCCCTGCGCTGGGCACCCGACCCGCGCGAACGCACCGCCGATCCCGTCCATATCGCCGATTCCGCGCGGGAGTTGGAGGAGGACGGGCTCGACAGCGCACTCGTCGTCCAGTCCTCCTCCTGGCCCGACCCGTGGCTGGTGGCCGGCTGGGCGCTCGCCGCCACCAGCCGGCTGCGGATCGCCGCCGCGCACCGCATCGGCACCAACTCGCCGTCCGTGGCGGCCCGTTCGCTCGCCACCCTGGACCGGCTCTCCGGCGGGCGGATCAGCGCACACGTGATCATCGGCTCCAGCGACGCGGACGTCGCCCGGGACGGCGACACCCTCGCCAAGGCGGAACGCTACCGGCGGGCCGAGGAGTACCTCGCGGTCCTCACCCGGTACCTCGCCACCGGGACCGACCTCGACCACCACGGCGAGTACTACACCCTGCGCGCCGCCAGATCCGGCCTGCGGCCCGCGCCCGACAGCGAGTTGATCTCCTTCGGGGGGGCCTCGGCGCAGGGCGTCGAACTCGCCGCGAGGTATGCACAGGTGTACGCCGTGCCCCCGCGCCCGCTCCCCGACACCCGGCTGCGGATCGCCGAAGCCCGCGCCGCCGCCGCCCGCCACGGGCGCAGCCTGCGCATCTGGCGGCACGTCACGGTCGTGCTCGCCGGGACGGACACGGACGCGCAGGTGAAACTTCGCCGGCTGCGACGGGACGCGATACGGCTGGCCACCGGGCCCGACGCCGACCGGCACCTGGACGCCGTGGCCCTCGACCGCGACCGCGAGCGGGGCATCACCGGCCCCGACCAGATCGCCGCCTACGTCCGCCGCAACCTCGCCAACGCGTACACCGGCTCGCCCGCGAGCGTCGCCGCCCGCATCCACCTGCTCCGCACTGCGGGCGTCGACATCGTGCAGCTCGACCTGGCGACGGAGACGGACGAAGACCGCGACCTGCGACGCCAGCTGGTCGCCCACCTGCGCAACGCGGCGCCACTGCGGTGGGCCTGGTGAGACTGCCCTGCGGGCGGCGTTCGGGTACTGGGCGGCGGCTGGGCGACAGCGCCCTGCGGGCGGTGCACAGGGGGCGGATTGCGGGAAGGACGCCGCCTGCGGCGGGGGAGTGCCCGGCGGGCGGCGTTGAGAGGGGCGGGGGCCGGGGGGCCGCCTGCGGCGGGCCTGGGGAGGGTGTCGCGGGTGGCTTCGTGGGGTGGGGTCGGGGGCGTGCGCGTGGGCGAGGTGGGGAGCGCGCTGCGGGCGGCTTCGGCGTCTTGTACAGGGAAGTTGGCCGGGAGCGCCCTGCGGGCGGCCACGGAGGGCGGATCGGGGGAGGGAGGCCGCCTGCGGCGGGCTGGGGGAGTGCCCTGCGGGCGGCGTTGGGGCCTTGTTCGGCGGGAGCGCGCTGCGGCGGGTCCGGGGTCAGGTGGTGGGGAGGGTGCAGGTGATGTGTTTGCCGAGGGGGGTGGGGGTGACTGTCCAGCCGGGGGCCAGGGCGTCGAGGATCCAGAGGCCGCGGCCGGTGGCGGCGCGGGGGTTGTTGGGGGGTTCGGTGGAGCGGGTGGGGAGGGTGGTGGGTTCGGGGTCGTGGACCTGGACGACGACCTGGTGTCGGGTGGTGGTCAGCAGGACGACGACCGGCGCGTGGGGGCCGCACAGGCGTACCGCGTTGCCGACGAGCTCGCTCGCCACCAGCCGGGCGGCGTCGGCGACGTCCTCGGGGGCCCCGGCGGAGGTGACGGCCTTGAAGACGAACGCCCGCATGGCGACCAGGTGTTCGGCACTGGCGTACATGTGCAGGACGAAACCGTCGGGTCGCGGTGAGAGGTAGAACCCGCGGGCGGCTGTCTCGGGTGGTGCGGGGGCAAGGACTTCGGGCATGGTGGCTCCCGGGCGGCAGAGCAAGCCGCCGGCCGCAGGGGTGGGGCTCGCGCAAGGCGGGCAGAGAACGGTGCCACGAGACGCGACCGGGCGGTCACGTCGTGCTACCGCGAGTCAGCATGCCGCCCAGGTCCTTGCTCGGGCAATATGCCCAAGCGGATTTCCCCCGATCAGGTTGCTGCGTGGTAGAGGCGCGGTGTTGACTGACGCCCATGGCGAAGCGGAACCCGGCCCCGAAGTCTGTGTATCGACGTCAGCTCGCGTCCAGACTGAAGGAGTTGAGGGACAGCCGGGAGCTGACGCTGACCCAGGTGGCCGAGGTGGTGGAGGTCAACCAGAGTTCGCTGAGCCGGATCGAGACCGGCGACCGGGGCACCACCCCGCTGCTCGTGAAGGCGCTGCTGGACTGCTACCAGGTCACCGACCCGGCGGAGCGGGCCGACATCCTCGACCTGGTCCGGGCGGACCAGGCGCAGCGCCAGCAGTGGTGGAAGAAGTACTCGGTGGTCATCAACGCGACCCCGTACGGCGGTTATCTGACGCTGGAGTCGAGTGCGACCAGCCTGCGGTCGTACGAACCGCAGTTGATGCCGGGGCTGTTGCAGACCGAGGACTACGCGCGGCGGGTGATCACCGAGATGCGGGTGGATCTGACGGCCAAACAGGTCGACGCGCTGGTGACGGTGCGGATGGAGCGGCAGGCGAAGGTGCTGGGCCGGGCGGACGCCCCGAAGCTGTGGGCGGTGATCGACGAGGCCGCGATACGGCGGATCGGCAGCAACCAAACTGTTCTGAAAGGGCAGTTAAAGCACTTGCTGGAGGTCTCGCCGCGTCCGGGCCTCACTCTTCAATTGCTGCCGTTCTCCACCGGATTCCATCCCGGACTGTACGGATCGTTCGTGCTCATGGGATTTCCGGATGCAAATCCGGACGTCGTGTGGGTGGAGAATGGCCCCAACTCGGTGTACTTCGAGGGATCCGAGGATGTGGAGCGCTACACCGAGGTCTTCGACCACCTGCGGGCCCGTGCCCTCGGCCCACCCGAGACCCGCAGCCAGATCAGCAAGATCATCAAGGAGCTGTGAAAGTGAGCACCACCAAGCCCGTCCCCGCCGAACTCGATTTCTCGGCTGTCGTTTGGGAGAAGTCCCCGTTCAGCGGGGGCCACGACAACTGCGTCGAGTTCGGGGTGGTCGGCGCGTTCATCGCCGTCCGTGACTCCAAGCGGCCGGAGCAGACGCCGCTCGTCTACACCCGCGACGAGATCCGGGCCATGGTTCAGGGCGCGAAGGCAGGCGCCTTCGACCACCTGGTCTGACCGCTGTAGCACTGCCCGAAGCCAACGGCCCCGCCGGCCGCACCACACTCAGGTGCGCCCGGCGGGGCTGTTTTGACGGACCGTCAGGTCACTCGTAGTGGTGAAGTTTCCGACCGGGCCGAGGTGGGCGGTTCGGTGGAGCGGGCCGGCCACCAGAGGCGGGGGCCGGTGTCGAGGGCGAGGGCCGTGACGAGGACCGAGCGGACCAGCAGGGTGTCGAGGAGGACGCCGAAGGCGACGGTGAAGCCGAGCTCGGCGGCGAAGACGAGCGGGAGCGAGGCCATCGCGGCGAAGGTGCCGGCCAGGACCAGGCCGGCGGAGGTGATGACGCCACCGGTGGCGGTGAGCGCGGTCCGGGCCGCGCGGCGGGTGCCCAGGGTGCGGGCGTCCTCGCGGACGCGAGTGACCAGGAAGATGTTGTAGTCGACGCCGAGCGCGACCAGGAAGACGAACACCAGCAGCGGGAACGAGGCGTCCGTCCCGGCGAAGTGGAACAGGTGGCGGAAGACCAGGGCGGAGACCCCGAGCGCCGCGCCGAAGGACAGCACCACGGTGCCGATCAGCAGCAGCGGGGTGACCGCCGAGCGGAGCAGCACGGCGAGGATCAGCAGCACCGTCAGCAGCACCACCGGGATGATCACCGCGTCGTCGCGGGAGGCCGCGTCGCGGGTGTCGAGGGCGATCGCGGTGGTCCCGCCGACCAGCGCGTCCGCGCCCGGCACGGCGTGCACGGCGGTGCGGGCGAGCGAGACGGTGCGCATCGCGTCCCGGCTGCTCGGATCGGCGGAGAGCTCGGCCGTGAAGAGGATCTGACCATTCGTCAGGAGCGGTTCGCCGAGGGCGAGTACGCCCGGGACGGAGGCGAGGGCCGTGCGGACGGGCCCGGCGGCGTCGGCCCGGGCCACCACGTACAGCGGGTCGCCCGCGCCGGCCGGGAAGTGCGCGGCCTGGATCTGCTTGCCGACAGCCGTCTGCGGGTGCCCGGTGAACTGCTCGGTGTCGGCGAGGCCGTCCGCGCGCAGCGCGAAGCAGCCGAGGGCGAGCGCGCCGAGGGCGAGCGCGGTGCCGATCCAGAGGGTGCGCGGGCGACGGGCGATCGCGTCGCCGAGGCGGGTCCAGATCCGGCCGCCGTCCGGCGCGGCCACGCCGTACTCGGGGCGGCGCGGCCAGAACGCGCGGCGGCCGCAGACCACCAGCAGGGCGGGCATCAGCGTGAGCATCGCCAGCCAGCCCACCAGGACGCCGATCGCGCAGGCCGGGCCCATGCCGCGGGTGGAGTTGAGCTCGGCCAGGGTCAGCAGCAGCAGCCCGGCCGCGACGGTCGCCGCCGAGGCGGTGATCGCCGGGGCGCAGCGGCGCAGCGCCCGCGCCATCGCCTCGTGCGGGTCCTGACGGGTCGCCAACTCCTCCCGGTAGCGGGCGATCAGCAGCAGCGCGTAGTCGGTGGCCGCGCCGAACACCAGCACCACCAGGATGAACCCGGTCTGCTTGTTGACGACCAGCCCCGCGTACCGGGCCAGCAGGAACACCGCCGCCTCCGCGACCGCCAGCGCCCCGCCGACGGTGACCAGCGACAGCAGCGGCAGCCACGGACTGCGGTAGGTGAGCAGCAGGATCAGCACCACCACGACCGCGGTGATCGTGGTCAGGCTGCCGCCCGCGCCGAATGCCTTGATCGAGTCGGACGCGTACCCGGCGGGCCCGGTGACGTGGAACCCGAGGCCGTCCGAGTGCGCCCCGCCGTCCGCGTGCGCCGCGCCGATCGCGGTCAACGCGTCCACGCTGTGGCCGAGGCCCTCCCAGCCGTCCTTGCCCTTGCGGAGCTGGACGACGGTCTGCAGCGCCTTCCCGTCCGGCGACGCCACCGGCCCCCGCACGGCGCCGACCACCGCCTCGACGGAGCCGAACGCCGTCGCATCGGCCCGGGCTTTCGTCAGATCGGCCGACGTGATGCCGGTCGGACGGTCGTACAGGACGATCGCCGGGACGGTGTCCGCCGCCCCGAGCGCGGCGGCCCGCTCCACCACGGCGGTGGACTCCGCCCCACCCGGCAGCCACGCCGCGTTGTCGTTCTGCTCCACCTCGCCCAACCGCCCCGCCAGCAGCAGCGCAGGGACCAGCAGCAGCGCCCACAGCGCCAGCACCGCCCAGCTGCCGCGCCGGCCGGCCGGCACCGTCGCCCAGGAAGCCCACCCGTTCACGCCAGACCCCCGAGCTTGTCCGGGTTCGACACCGCGTAGATGCCGGAGATCCGGTCGCCGTCCGGCACCAGGTCCAGCACCAGCACCGCGAACGCCCGGCCGAACGCCGAAAGCACCACCGCCGGCGCGCCGTTGACGCTCCGCCACTCGACGTCCAGCCCGCGACCGGTCTTCGGCGCCAGACCCGCCAGCAGCCGCGCCACCTTGCTCCGGCCGGTGAGCGGACGCAGCCCCCCGGGCGCCTTCCCGCCGCCGTCGCCCCACAGCGTCACGTCCGGTGACAGCAGCTCCAGCAGCGCCGCCAGATCACCGCCGAGCGCCGCCGCCAGGAAACGCTCCGTCACCTGCCGCCGCACCGCCGGCTCCGGCTCGTACCGGGGCCGCCTCGCCCGCACGTGCTCCCGCGCCCGCTTCGTCAACTGCCGCACCGCCGCCGGGCTCCGGCCCAGAATTCCGGCGATCTCCGCGCCGCTGTACCCGAACACCTCGTGCAGCACGAACGCGCTGCGCTCCAACGGCGACAGCGTCTCCAGCACCACCAGCAGCGCCAGCGACACCGACTCGGCGCGCTCCACCTGCGCCGGCCCGTCCCCGCCCGCCGCCGGCTCCGCCAACGGACCCACCAGCGGCTCCGGCAGCCACGGCCCCACGTACGTCTCGCGCCGCCGGCTCACCGCCGCCTGCTGTGCCAGCGCCCGGTTCACCGCCACCCGCACCAGGTACGCCTTCGGATGCTCCACCGGCCCCGCCGCCGCATCCGCGCGCCGCGCCGCCCAGGCCAGCCAGGTGTCCTGCAGCACGTCCTCGGTGTCGGCGACGCTGCCCAGCAGGTTGTAGACCAGCGAGAACAGCAGCTCCCGGTGGTCTGCGTACTCCCGCGTGGCGGTCTCCCGCACGGTCTCCCGCGCGGCGTCGTGCTCGGCGGCGGTCTGCTCCCCGGTCATCCTGGGTGTCCTCTCTGGCGGTCGTGTCGGAGGTGAGAGGAGTTCCGGGCCGGGAAAGTGACACGGCGGCTGGCAGTGTGAGCCGGCTCACAGTGCGAGATGGGCCAGCAGCAGGTCGGCGAGCAGCGCGGGCGTGCACCCGCCGTCCAGGAACACGGTCTCCGGCGGCATCTCGGCCTCCGCCGCCCGGCACTCGGCGATCCGCGACCGGCACCAGGCCCGCACCTTCTCGTCCCGCGCCGGATCGTCCGGGGTGAAGCTCCGCCCGTCGATCCGGGCCGTCAGTACCTCCTCGGGCACCCGTAGGAAGAAGTGCCGCGCCGGGACGCCCGCCGCCGCCAGCCCGCCGAACACCTCCGCCAGGTACGCCGGCCGCACCAGCGTCATCGGCACCAGCACCGGACGCCCGTACTCGGCCACCAACCCCGTTGCCAGCGACACCACTTGACGCCGCCACAACGGCAGGTCCTGGAAGTCCCCGGACGGCTCCGGCACCACCTGCCGCAGCAGGAACCCGACCTCCTCCGGATCGAACACCAGCGCCTCGGGCAGCCGCCCGCGCACCTCCTCGACCAGCGTCGTCTTCCCGCTGCCGAACGCGCCGTTCACCCAGACGATCATGCCGCTCCTCCGCTCCGTACCGTCCCCGCTCCCCGTCACCACGCTCCCGACCACCCGCCGGGTTCCGGCCCCGGACCGGACGTACCCGCACCTCCAGTAGGCTGACCGCCGCCGGAGATGGACGGGGGACGGGGCGCCGGCGGTCGCAACTGGGCCGGACGCGCCACCCGCCGTGGAGGGGGCCGGCGCACGGGGACGGACACGAAGGACAAGCGCGAACAGTGAACGGCGCAGCGATCAACGGCGGCGAGCAGGACCACGGACAGCACGTCTGGCGGTACGTCCTCGACGAGGGCTTCGATCCGGCCGGACGGTCCCCCGTCCACGCGGTGCAGGGCAGTTGGCCGCCCGGCCCCGACGCCGCCTACCGGCCGCACCCGCGCCACCGCCGCCCGCTCACCGACCCCGTCCCGGCCGACGCGCCGCCGCCCGGCCTGCCCCCGCTCGGGGCCGGCCGCCGGCCCGCCGGGCGCGCCCTGCTCGCCTGGCTGGAGGACACCCGCGGGCCGCGCCTGTGCCGCGTCGCCGGCTCCTCCGGCAGCGGCCGCACCCACCTGCTGACCTGGCTGGCCGCCGCCTGCTCGCCCGACCACCCCCGGCCCGGACGCCGCGTCCACGCCCTGTTGGACGTCGAGGGCCTCACCGTCCGCTCCGCCACCGCCCGGCTCGCCGACCTGCTCGGCCTCACCGCCGGCCACCCCGCCGACCTGCTCGAAGCCCTCCAGGACGGCACCCCGCGCACCGTCGTCGTCACCGACCTCGACCGGGCCGGCGGCCCCGGCCTGCCCGGCATGCCCGAACGGGTGGCCGCCGACCTGCTCGCCCCGCTGCTGTCGATCCCCTGGCTGCTGCTGGTCGTCGAAGCCGCCCACGGCTCCGCCGCCGACCTGCTCACCGCCGCCGCGCCCGGCGGCGCCGTCCTCGACCTCGACCAGCCGCAGTGGACCGACCCCGCCCAGTACGCCGCCTGGTGCGGCCGCCTGACCGGCCACCCGGTCGACCCCGCCGCCACCCACCCCAGCCCCGGCCTCGCCCAACTCGCCGCCCGCACCCCCGACGCCGCCCTCGACCCGGCCCGGACGCCCGCCGAACGCGCCATCGCCCTCGCCGACACCTGGTGGGCCGCCCTCCCCGACGCCGAACGCGGCGCGCTCACCGCGCTGTCCATCACCGACGGGCCGATCAGCACCGACCTGTGGGCCACCCTGCCCGGCGCGGGCGGCGAACAGACCGTCAAGTCCGCCGCCGACCTGCTCCCGCCGCCGCCCATGGCCGACCGCTGGCGGCTGCGCCCCGACGAGGTCGCCCACCGGGTCGCCGCCGACCGGCCGCCCGTCGACCACGGCAGCATGATGTGGCAGGTCGCCGGCGGCATCCCCGTCCGCGACGACGGCGGACCCGACCTCGCCGGCAGCGACCCCGAACGCCTCGCCCTGCTGCTGCGGCACGCCTCCGCCGCCGACCCCGCCTCGCCGATGCTGGACGAGCTGGACCTGCTGCTGCACGCCGAACCCGCCACCGTCACCGCCGCGTTCCAGCGCGCCGAGGACGCCGGCGCACCCGCCACCGCCCTCGCCGAGGCCTGGCGGCTCGCCGCACCCGACCGCGACGCCCTCGCCCGCCCCGCCGACCGGGCCGCGGTCCTGCACGCCTGGCTCACCGGCCGCGACGACGAGTCCGCCGCGCACTGCGCCTCCCTCGCCGCCGCCCGCTGGCGCACCGTGTGGAACCGGCCCTCCGCCGGCCCGTGCATGGTCGCGCTCGGCATCGGACCGCGCGCCGGGTCACTGCTGCTGTCCGACGGCTCGGCGCTGCACCTCGCCGACCCCGAATCCGGTGAACTCGCCCCCGTATCGGCCCCGTTGACCTCGGCCCACCCGCGCGCCCTGACCTGCACCCCGTTCGGCGGGGCCCTGCTGCTCGACGCCTCCGGCACGCTCGCCCCGATCACCCTGGACGGCGCGGTCGGCGCACCCCCCGGCACCCTCGACACCCTCGGCCCCTGCACCGCCGTCGCCGGCCACCACGACGCCCTGGTCCTCGGCCACCCCGACGGCCTCACCAGCCACGCCACCCTCTCCACCGGCATCACCCACCGCCCCGGGACGCCCCTGCACGACGGCCCCGTCACCGCGCTCGGCGTCACCGACGCGGACGGCGGCACCCTCGTCGTCAGCGGCGGCGAGGACGGCCGGGTCTGGACCTGGATGCCCGGCCGCCCCCCGCTGCCCGCCCCCGTCGACCGGCGCCCCCACCCCGTCACCGCCACCGCCCTCGGCGCCACCCCCGCCGGCCTGCTCCTCGCCGCCGCCTGGTCCGACGGCCTGCTCCGCCTCCGCCGCTGGGGCGAACGCCACCGCGGCGCCGACATCCGGCTCGGCGCCCCCATCCACTCCCTCGCCATCACCCCCGACGGCCTGATCGTCGTCGCCCTCCCCGAAGCCGTCCTCGCCCTCACCCTGGTCGGCTAGCCCGCCGTGATTCTTGAACGATTTCGCGGCGAGTTCCGCTGGTTGAGCTCGATCGTGCTGCGGACCGACCTGGTACCGGGCGAAGCGGTGATCCGGATCGAGTCGGCGAGCGCGACGGTGACCTTGCGGCTGGTGGGGATCGTCCACATCCGGGCCGAACTCTTCGACCCGGAACTCGCGCTCGTGGACGAGGTGGTCGTGCGGGAGCTGCCCCGGTGGGGCCCGTGGCCCGCCGAGGCCCGCCATCTGCTGGACCACCACAACAACCGCTGCGCGCTGCACTGGTTGACCGTCGTCGGCCCGAACGAGGTGGAGGTCCTCGCCGAAGACCTGAGCATTGATTGGACGTCAAATGTGCTTGCGGACAAGGAGGTTGATCGGATAGGAAGCTTGGATGCTTCGTGGCGAGAAGGTCGGGCTGAGGGCCCAGAGCGATGACGATCTGCCGGTGATCCAGCGTGAGCTGTCGAACGACGTGGAGGGGTCGTCGCGGGCCGAGGGCAGAGCCTGGCGGCCGGTGGCGGTGGGGAGCAAGGCGCGGCAGGCGCAGGAGGACGATCCGAAGAACGTGCAGTTCTCGGTGGTGGAACTGGAGCACGGCAGCCTGATCGGCGTGGCCAGCGTGTGGGGCATCGACACGCACAACCGGTCGGCGCACCTGGGGCTGGGGCTGCTGCCGGCGGCGCGGGGGAAGGGGTACGGCGTGGACGTGGTCGGGGCGCTGTGTCGGTACGGGTTCCTGGTGCGGGGGCTGCAGCGCCTGCAGGTGGACACGCTGGTGGACAACCACGCGATGATCCGGGCCGCCGAGCGGAACGGGTTCGTGGTCGAGGGGACGCTGCGGTCCGCGGCGTGGGTGATGGGCACGTTCATCGACGCGGCGCTGCTCGGTCTGCTGGCGCACGAGTGGACGCCGGCACCGCGGGGCTGAGGGGCCTGAGGGGCCTGAGGTCGGCTCCGCGGCCGGGTCGGCGGCCGGGTCGGCGGCCCCGGAGACCGAAAGGTCAGGGGTTCGGATGTGTGCATTCCATCCGTTGATGTGATCACCCTATGGTCGTGCGTTCCGGGTCGACACCGGGTGTCGGCCGCGTCCTCTGGGTTGGTGTACGTACGGTTCATCAGGTTGGCCACCGCTGAAACAGGGTCGGGTGGAGGGCTGTGTTGAAAGAGGCCGGGAACGCAGCGATCTTCAACCAAACACAGGGAGCCCCACCATGTCCGGCTGCGGGGGGACCGAGTTTGATCACCGGAAGGACCTTCGGCGTCAACGGATCCGCCTGTCCTTCCCCTCGGCGGATGAGGCCCTACACACATCAAGTCCGACAGGAAATGAGGAACCGATGACTGACTACCGTGGCGGGGTCGATCAGGTGGAGAAGGAGTGCGCCGCCCTCGCGGGCCTGCCCGCAAACCAGCGACTCACCGAACTCGAACACCTCTGCCGACGGACGGAGAAGATCCTCGGCCTCGCCGTCCTGGACACCGCGAGCGAGGTCTACGAGCAGGGCGACGACGCCGCGCTGCGCCGCTCCCCGTACGCCTACGGCTACCTGCGCCGCACTCTCGGCTTCGGAACCGAACACCGAACGGACGGCTGACCGTTGTACACCTACCTGTGCCGGACCCGCTGGGGCGACATGGACGCCTTCGGGCACATCAACAACCTGAAGGTGCTGCAGTACGTGCAGGAGGCCGTCTACTGCCTGCTGTACGACGAGAGCGAGGGTCAGGAACTGTTCGAGGACGGTTTCATGATCGCCCGTCATGAGATCGACTACCGCACGCCGCTCTACCACTGTCCCGCTTCGCTCCCCGTTCAGATCTGGGTGGAACGTCTCGGCAAGGCGTCCATCAGCACCGCCTGCGAGGCGCGCCGCGACGGCGAGCTGGTCTTCGAGGCCCGGACGGTCACCGTGCCGACCGACGCCGGGACCGGCCGCAGCCGGCCCCTTCGCGACGCGGAACGCCGACACCTGAACCGCTACCGGGTCCGCCCCATCGGCCCGCTCGCGACCGTCGCGCCCGCCGGCCGGGTCCCCGTCCCCACCACCGCCCGCCTCCGGGTCCCCGCGTTGGGCGGACGGGCTTCCTGACCAACCCCCGAGGAAGAAATGGGAGAACCCTTTCTGCTTCCTCGGGGCATGGCGCAGCGGGCCGGCCCCGGCCCCGGGCAGCACGCCCGACCGGAGCCGGCCCGGCCTCAGCGGGGCGTCGGACGGGTGTCGGCGGAGTACCGGACGGGCGGTCCGGCCTCGACGGCCGTCCCCACCGGCGTGCCGCGGCCGTCCGGCGGCGAGCTGCCCGGAGGGGGTGGCGGAGGGGGTGGCGGCGCGGCCCGGGAGAGGGGTGGCGACGCCAGGAGCGGGTAGAGCGAGGGATCGTTCATGGCACCATTGACCGCTCGACGGGCCCGCCCCACCGGGCGAACCGCCCGGCCGCTCACCCCGCCGGCCCCACCGCGGCCGGCCCAGCCGGTCTCGAAGCTGCCCGCCGCTATCCGCCCAGGCGGGCGAACCGGCCCTCCAGCCGGGACAGTTGCAGCGAGGTCGCCGGCGAGCGCAGAGCGTCCTGCCGCTCGCGGAAACTCGTGTACGCCCGCCGCGCCTGGTGGATGTTCCCGGCGTCCAGCTCCAGGTGGGCCAACTGGAGCAGCGACACCCCGATCGTGCGGTGCTCGCCCGCCGGCCGGGCCCGCAGCGAGGCCCGCAGATAGGACAGCGACAACTCGGTGGCCCGCAACGAGCGGTGGACCTGCGCGGCCTGGTACAGCAGCGCCGGCTCGGGGTACCGGTGCGGGCCGCCCTCCGTCGCCGACCGGGACGCCCACTGCTGGGCCGCCTCCAGGTGCCGCAGCGCCTCGTCGGACTGCCGCAGCCGGGCCGCCGCCACCGCCTGCTGCGCCAGCACGAACGCCCGCACCCCCGGCGCCGCGTCCGACGGCAGGTGCGCGGTGGCCGCGTCCGCCAGCCGGGACGCGTACGCCTGGTGCCCCAGCGCCCCCGCCTGGGTGCTCTGGTCGCGCAGCGCCATCGCCTGCGCCTGCCCGTCCTGCGCCTCCGCCGCCAGCCGGTACGCGAACCGGTAGTGCCGCTGCGCCTCGCCGTGTCGGTTGTCGTCGGTGTAGGTGCGGCCCACCAGGCGCACCAACTGGGAGGCGGCGACGAGGAGTTCGCGGTGCCGGAGGTCGCCGGAGAGGGAGGTCAGCCAGGGCAGCACGTGGTCGCGCAGGTAGCCGAGCAGCGGGCTGCGGGCGATCGCGCCGCCGTACCCGTCGTAGTGTCGCGACCCGAACGCCGTCATCTCCCGCACCGCCTCGACCTGCCGCGCCCCCACCCGCTCGGGCCCGGAGCGGCGCAGCACCGGCGCGAACCGGGTGGGCGGGACGGTGGGCGCCGGTGCGGCCGAGGCGGCCGGGGAGGCCGGGGAGGCCGGGGGGGAGGTGGGTGGGGAGGTGCGGGGGGCGGGCAGCAGGCGGATGCGGAACAGCGGAGGCTGAAACGTTTCGTCCGGGGAGTCGCCGGAATGCGGTCGGGCGTGCAGCCGGCGCAGCGCCGCCAGCGCGTCCGTCGGCTCCGGGTCGGCCTCCTCACCGGTGGCGGTCTCGGTGGGTGGCAGGCCGAGTTCGGTGCGCGAGACCGGACGGCCCAGACGCCGGGCGAACGCCTCCTCCAGCAGCTGCGGGCCCGGGTGCCGAGGCTGGGTGCCCGACAGCCAGTGCGCGACGGTGGTCCGGTCGTAGCCGACGCTGAACCCGCTCTCCCGGGCCACCTTCTGCAGGGCCGCCGCCAGGGCGGGGCCGTTCCATCCGGCCTCCGACATGCAGGCGCGCAGCGCGACATTCGGTCCACGGACGTGCGGCATCGACAACTCCTCGGGCAGACCGCCGAGAGGCCGGCCCCCGGTTCGACGGGCGGCATCGGCGGTGAGTACCGGTAACGCCCCCTGTTCAACGCGCGGGAGCGGAAATCGGTGCGGCGCGGCCGGGACGGGACGCGCTCCTCACTCCGGGTGCGGCAGGTCGCGGCGGGCCGGGCGGTCGTCCAGCAGGTGGCGCAGCAGCGCACCGGTGTCCAGGTGCCGGTGCTCGGTGCCCGGCGGCACCACCCGGTGGGTCAGCCGCAGGAAGTCGCGGACGGGCGCGCGCGGGGTGTGCAGGACGGCGGTGTGGCCGGGCGTGGTGAGGGCGATGGCCAGCAGCTCCGGGTCGGTGGCGGAGCGGCGGACCGTCACGTCGCCGATCCCGGCCGAGCCCTCCAGCCCCTGGGCGAGCAGCTCGCGGCCGAACAGCCAGGTGATCGGCTCGTCCAGGTCGACGTGGCAGTCCAGATGCACCGCGTACGGGTCGGCCCGGTGGTACCGCAGCCGTGCCGGCACCGCGACCTCCAGCCCCGGGCACGGGGACACGATGACGTCCAGCAGCAGGACGCAGTCCGGGTCGTCCGCGTGCCGGCGCCACATGCCGGGCGTGGTCTGACGAGTCACCGGGTCTCCTTCGGGGGAACGGTCTCGGTCCGGGATGAGGGTGAGGGTGAGGGTGAGGGGGCAGTGCGGTCGGCGAAGCGGGGCGGGGCGGTCAGGCGGGCCCACTCCCGGTCGCCGAGGCCTGGCACGGTACGACCCGACCGGTGCCAGATGGTCACCAGCCCGGCGTAGATGGGCGCGTGCTGAATCGTTTCGTCGCGGACGCCCGTCGGGGCCCAGGGGTCGGCATTCATGTCCGGGGATAACGACCGAACCCGGGGGCGGTCACGGCACTCGTCGCCCCGGCGCGACATGGGGGCGCGGATCAGCCACCGCGCGCCGATCGGTTCGTCCCGCGCTGGGCAGGCAGAAGTGCGCCGCCCGGGTCGCGGAACGCGCCGGTCCGGCGCGCGGCGGGCCGGCGGACGGAGCGCGATGGGACCGAGCCCGGTGGGACGGAGAGCGGTGGGCGGCGGGCGGTCAGGCGGAGGCGTATGTCGCGGCGACGGCGCGGGCGTGGTCGAAGGCGCGCACGGGGTGCGGGGTGGCGGTCCACGGGTGGGCGCCGCACCAGGGGCCGAGCTCGCGGAACTGCTCCAGGGCCAGGTCGGGCTGCCGGGAGACCAGCGCGAAGTGCGCCAGCAGGTGCCGCAGCAGCGGGAGTTGGTCGTTCGGCGGCGGGACGGCGGCCAGCGCGGACGCCACCGCAGGCAGTAGTTCGCGCAGCCGGCGTGCGTCGGGCAGGCCGAGCGGGCCGTGCCGCTGCTCGAGTTCGGCCAGCGCCTGGAGGTACAGCCCGGGCAGCACGGAGCCCGGCGGCGCGGTGCGGACCGCCCGTTCGGCGAAGCGCAGCATCAGCGCGTCGCTGCCGTGCCACCTGGCGCACCAGTACCGCATCGCCTGCCAGTGGCCGGCCACGTGGTGCGGCGCGCGGGCCGTCAACTCCTCCCACAGCGGCCGGAACTGCCGGCGGGTGAGCGGGACGCCGCGGGCCGTGGTGAGCAGCACCACCCACGGCCCGGGGTCGCGAGGGTCCAGTTCGGCGGCCCGGCGGGCGGCCGTGTTCGCTTCGGCCAGCAGCGCCTTGAAGGCGGCCGCCCGCTCGGCCGGGGCCACCTGCGGGTCGGCGCCGTCGCGGACCTCCCAGGCCCGCTGCGCCAGCAGCCGGGCGTGCACGGTGGCGGCGGCGCACGCCTCGGCGCCGGACTCCTGCCAGGCGGTGAGCCAGGCGTCGCGCGCGGCGGCCACCTGGGTCAGGAAGTCCAGCCGCGACCAGCGTTCGTCCCAGTCGTCCCCGGCCGCCGTCACGTACGCGGCGGCGGCCCGCCAGCCGCCGGCCAGGCAGGAGTCGGCGAGCGCCTCCAGTTCCTTGCGCCGCAGCAGCGGCAGCGGCGGCCCCGCACGTCCCGGGTCCAGCTCCGCGCTCGGCGTCAGCCCGTACCGGGCCGGGTCGAACCCGGCGGGGGTGGCGACCACCGGCGGCGGCACCGCAGCCGGCGCGGTGCCGCCGTTCCACCGCCGGCGGGTCAGCAGCGAGAGCAGCACGGCGATACCGAACACCAGGGCGGGGGTCATGGTCAGAATGATCTCCCACCGCAGGGGGCCGCGACCACGCGCCTCCGGGCCCGGTACGGTTGGGCGTTCCGGGGTCGGGCCGAGCCGGGCGTTCCGGGGTCGGGTCGAGCCGGGTGGGGGCGGGCGGCTACCGTGGAGGGCCGCGCGCGGCTGGTGCACGTCCGAACTGCCCGTCGCCGCAAGGCCAGTGAGTGACGACAGCGAAGAGAGCGAGCCCTCCGATGCCCCTTGCGGCCCCCGATGTCGCGCGGCTGTTCACGCCGGGCAGCCGGCACGACTGCGGGGACGGGCGCACGGCCACCGTGTTCGCGCTGCCCGAAGCGGAACTGGCGCTTCCCACCGGGCGGTTGGTGGCGTGCGACCCGGTGGCCGGACTCGCCGACGAGAACGAGCCGTTCCTCGCCGCGGCACCCCCGGGCCGCTACCCGGTGGTGCTCGCCGTGGCCGAGGTGGGCAACGCGTACGGCCCCGGCTCCTCCGACACCCGGATCGCCGCCGCGATGCTGCGGATCGCCGACCGGCCCGCGGTGCGCTGGCAACCGGCGCTGAGCGAAGGCCAGGACCACGGCCGGCTCGGCGCGGGCGACTTCTTCGGCTACGGCGTGGACGCGGGCACCGGCTGCTTCCTGGACGCCTCCGCCGTCGGCCCGATCGGCGAGCTGGTCGAACGTGACGCCGACCCGGTCATCGACGCCGTCCACGACGCCCGCCACCGCCCGGCCACCGTCACCGACCCCGCCAGCGGCCACAGCATGGTGGCCTTCACCACCGGCTGGGGCGACGGCCACTACCCGACCTGGGTCGGGTACGCCGCCGACGGCCGGCTGGTGGGCTTCGTCAGCGAGTTCTTCGTCGTCCGGCAGCCCGGGCGGGGCCCCGCCGGGGGGTGACGCGGGTGTCAGCGCCGGGCGGTGAACCCGGCGCGGACGGCCTCGACCACCGCGGGCGGCGCGGTCTTCGGGGACCCTGCGGTGTAGGGCGGCTGCGGGTCGTACTCGGTCAGCAGCTGGATGCCCTGGGCGGTCTCGGGGTCGCAGATCCGGCCGACCAGGTGCAGGCCCAGGTCGATGCCGGACGAGACGCCCGCCGCAGTCGCGTACTTGCCGTCGAACACCACCCGCTCGTCCACCGGCTCGGCCCCGAACGAGGCCAGCGCCTGCGGCACGAACCAGTGGGTGGTGGCGCGGCGACCGGTGAGCAGCCCCGCCGCCGCCAGCAGCACCGAACCGGTGCAGACCGAGGTGGTCCAGGTGGTGGTGGCGTCGATCGCGCGCAGCCAGTCGAGCACCTCGGGGTTCTCCTGCTGCGCCACCGAGCCCGGGCCGCCCGGGACGAGCAGCAGATCGGCGGAGTCGACCTCGTCGAGGGCGGCGTCGGCGGTGAGCGCGAGGCTGCCCATGTCGGCCCGGACCGGCCCGCGCCGGGCGGCGGTGAACACCACCTCGGCGCCCGGCATCCGGCCCAGGATCTCGTACGGGCCGACGGCGTCCAGCGAGGTGAAACGGTCGTAGAGCAGGATGGCGATCTTCATCGGGGTGCCTCTCCGGCGGTTCGTCACGATCGGTCGGGGTTTGCTGAGGTCGGGGCTCGCTGAGGTCAGGGCCTGCTGCGGAAACGTCGTCGGTAGTCGATCGGGCTGACGGCCAGCGTGCGGGCGAAGGCGCGACGCATCGCCTCCGGGGTGCCGTAGCCGCTGCGGCGGGCGACCTGCTCGATGCCCTCGTCGCCGTCCTCCAGCCGGCGGCGGGCCGCCTCCAGCCGCACGCCGTCCACGTAGCGGCCGGGGGTGGTGCCGGTCTCGGCGGCGAACGCCCGGGTGAACTGGCGCGGCGACAGCGAGGCCCGGCGGGCCAGCGCCTCGACGGACAGGTCGGCGTCCGGGTGCTCGGTGATCCAGCGCTGTACGTCGCGCAGCGGTCTGCGGACGGCGAGCTGGGCGGACAGCTGGGTGGAGAACTGGGCCTGGCCGCCCGGGCGGCGCAGGAACATCACCAGGTGCCGGGCGATGCCGAGGGCGAGCTCCCGGCCGTGGTCCTCCTCGACCAGGGCGAGCGCCAGGTCGATGCCCGCCGTCACCCCGGCGGAGGTGATCACCCGCCCGTCGCGGACGTGGATCGGGTCGGGGTCGACGGTGACGTCCGGGTACCGGTGGGCCAGCGCCTCGCACATCGACCAGTGCGTGGTGGCCCGCCGCCCGGCCAGCAGCCCCGCCTCGGCGAGCAGGAACGCGCCGGTGCAGACCGATGTCACGCGTTCGGCGCCCTTCGCCAACTCGCCGATCCGAGCGACGAGTTCGGGATCGGGCTGCCGGGTGCCCGGGCCGCCGGGGACGATCAGGGTGTGCGGCGGTCCGGCGTCCGCGAGGTCCTCGTCCGGCAGCAGGCCCAGCCCGCTGCCGGTCCGCACCGGGAGCCCGCCCGGCGAGGCGGTGCGGATCCGGTAGCGGGCCGAGGCCGCGAGCACCTCCAGCGGGCCGGTGACGTCCAGGCTCTGCACGCCGTCGAAGAGCACGATGAGCACGCTGTGATCGGCCATGCGACCAGCCTCGCAGCGGCCCGCGATGGCAGCAATGACGGATGCCCCACCTTTTCCGCCATCGCGGGCCCGGCGAACGTGCGGCGGGCCGTCAGGCGGGGTCGTGGCAGAGGCAGAACGGGTGGCCGGCCGGGTCGAACAGGACCCGGACGTGGGGCTGCGGCTGGTGCTCGGCGAGCGTCGCACCGAGGGCGAGGGCCTCGGCGACGGCGGCGTCGAGATCGCCGACCTGAAAGTCGAGGTGCATCATCGGGCGCTGCCGCCCCTCGACCGGGGGCCAGACCGGGCGACGGTAGCCGTCGGCCTGCTGGAACACCAGGAACGGGCCCTGCGGGGACGCGGCGACGACGGCGGTGCCGGGTTCCTCGTGGCCCAGATGCCAGTCGAGCAGGGCGACGTAGAACCTGGCGAGGGCGGCGGGATCGGGGGCCTCGACGGTGGTGCCCCACCACATGCCGGCCGTACGGGATTTCCTGGCGCGAGCGTCCCGCGCGGCGCCGACAGGCGGCCGAGGACTCAGTGGCGGTCGCGGCCCTTCTCGTTGGCGTTGGCGTTGGCGCGGGCTTGGGCGCGGGCTTGGGCGCGGGCTTGGGCGTGGGCGGTTTCGCGGTCGCGGCCGTGGGCGGCGAGGGCGTGGAAGGCGGCCTTGGGCTCCCACGGCAGGCCGGGGTGAGTGGCGGAGGGGCGGCCGGGCGGGAGCGGGCGGACGATGCCGAAGGACGCGCGGTCGAAGTCCCGGTCCGGGTCGTCGGAGCCGGGCAGGTGATAGTGGGCGAAGGTCTGCACGAACGCGGCGTCCAGGCCGGAGTCCTCGAAGATCGCGAGCAGGTCGAGCAGGTAGGCGGCCTGCTCCTGCTCGTCGCGGACGAGCAGCTCGGCGAGTCGGAGGGCGTGGCCGTGCTCGTCGAAGACCACGGCGCGGTCGCCGCGGGCGCCGAGTGCGGCGGCGCCGGTGAAGCTCCCGCAGCCGAACTCGGTGACGGCGGCGGGCCGGCCCAGGCCGGTGAGGGCGCGCAGGCCCGGGGCGAGCTGCTCGGCGTTGGTGGCGTCGCGGTAGCCCGCGTCGGTGGCGACCACGTCGAACGCGGTCCAGTCGATGCCCTCGAACGGCAGCGAGGCGTAGCCGATCCGCCCGCCGAAGAGCGGCCTGACCGCAGCCAGGACGCGGGCCAGGAAGGCGTTCAGGGTGCGGTGCAGTTCGGGCAGCAGGGCGCGGAAACGGTCCTGGTCGGCGAGGACGGCGGCGCGGGCGAGAAAGTCGTCGCCGGGCAGGAAGCCGTCCGTGAACAGCGAGATCTCGGAGCCGGTGAGCAGCACCACCTCGGCGCCGGCGGCCCGCAGCTTCTCGGCGCGGCCGGCGCAGTCGACCAGCAGGTCGAACAGCTGCGGCTGGGTGAGCCCGTTGGTGAACGGCGAGAACCAGACCTCCAGGCCGGCGTCGGCGGCGAACCGGGCGGCGACCTCCAGCCGGTCCGGCTCGGCGCCGGTGATGCGCACCGCGTCGCAGTGCAGTTCCTGACGGATCACCAGCATCTCGCGGCGGACCGTCTCGGGGTCGAAGGGTTCCCGGGTGGTGACGCGGGCGGTGCTGCGGAAACCGGTGTCGTAGGTGATGCCGAAAACGCGCACGGCGAAGCCGTCCTCTCCTCGCGAATTAGGGTACTGGTCGTACCTTAACTCTGATGGGGTACGGCCGGTACCTTCTTTCGGCCGGGACGTACCATTCGCACGGAGACGGGCCGACCGGCGGACCGGCGGACCGGCAGACGATCAGCGGGAGGTGGGCAGGTGGCAGCGACCAGACGGCGCGGCGCCGAACTCGAGGACGCGATCCTCACCGCCGCCGGCGAACTCCTCCTCGAACAGGGCGTCGCCGGACTCACCATGGACGAGGTTGCCCGCCGCGCCGGCACCAACAAGAACGCCCTGTACCGGCGTTGGCCCCACCGCACCGCCCTCGGCATCGCCGCCTACCGCCGACTCGCCGCCGCCGAAACCCGGCCGCCCGACACCGGCAGCCTCCGCGAAGACGCCCTCGACCTGCTGCGCCGCGCCAACCGCACGTGGTCCTCCCCGTACGGCGAGATCCTCCGCGGCCTCCTCGCGGCAGTCGGCGGCGCCCCCGAACTCCTCGCCGAACTCCGCGACCCCGACCGCCCCGACCCCCTCGACGAAGCCTGGCTCGCCGTCCTCACCCGCGCCACCGCCCGAGGCGAGGCCCCCGCCGCCGCCCTCCACCCCCGCGTCGCCGCCACCCCCATGGCACTCCTCCGCACCGAGTACCTCCTCCGCGGCATCCCGGCCGTCCCCGACCAGGTCCTGGTGGAAATCGTCGACGAGGTCTTCCTCCCCCTGGTCCGCGGCCGCACCTGACGCCCTGACGGGCGGACAGTCGGACGTAGGGCGGTTGGAGGAAGCGTGTCGGGCTGCGCCCGGGCGCTGGTGCGGTGCGGACGCGGGCGGGGGATTGCCTCGCGGTCGCGCCCGAAACACCCTGAAGGGGCGGACAGCCGTACGTATGGGGGAAGTTGGGCGTTCGGAGGCAACACGTCGGGCTGCGCCCGGACGCGGGGCGGCGGGTTGCCTCGCGGTCGTGCCCGAGCGCCTCGCGGGCGGGCATCCGGGCGCAGGGCGGGAGTTGGGCGGTCTGGGAGGGTGCGCGGCTGCGCCCTGGCGCGGGCGTGTGGAGCCGGGGTGTCCGAGCGGCTGGGGCTGTGGGCAGGGAAAGCCGGTCGCGGAGGGTGGCGCGGGCGGGCATTCTAGGCGGTTGTGAGCGATCAGGATGGCGAATCCGCCGAATACGCGCCCGCCGACACGCTGCTCGGGCTGGTCGAACGCGGGCGCGGGGCAGGCCGGTTGTGGGCGAGGGAGGACCCGGAGGCGGGGGCCGCGGCCGTGCTGGAGTGTCTGCGGAGGGAGACCCGGTACGACCGGCAGTGCGATGCCCGACATGACTACCACGCCCAACTCGTACGGGAGTTGGGCTTGCCGATCGACCTGTTGCGGCAGCAGGCCGAGGGCGAGGACGAGTACGAGCGTGCCCGGGAGGCGCTGGCGGCCCTCGCGCTGAGCGGGTCGGTGGAGGCGCGGGAGGTGTTGCGGCGGGCTGTGCGGCGCGGCCCGTGGTGGCAGGACGTGCTGGACACCGTCGCGGATCGCTGGCCGGTGCCCTGGTGGGACGACCTCGCCGAGGACGCGCTGCGCCGGCTCGGCGGGGCCGAGCCCGAGTATCCGGACAGTGAACCCTGGTTGCGCTGGCGGGAGTCGAGGCCTGCGAGACCGCGACGAGCGGCTGTGCGGCACGTGGAGGCGCTCGCCCCGAGCAATGCCCGGTTGCTCGCCGTGCTGGCCGACGGCGGCAGCTCCCGGTCCGAACGGACGGCGGCCGTGATCACCCTGGTCGGCCGCCCACCGCTTCCGGAACTCCTGCCGCTGGTGCCGGAGTTGTGGACCGGCGAGCCCGCCGAGCCGGGTGAGCGGCCGTTGCCGCAGCTGCTCCGCGCGGTGGACCGTCTCGGGCCCCTCGCGGTGGAGGACGCCCGCAGGTGGGCCTCCGGCGATCGTCCCTGGCTGGCCCAGTTCGGTGCGAGCGTCCTGGCGAGGCATGGCGAGCTGCGCGATCTCCCGCTGCTGGTAGGGGAGTTGGAGCGCCAGTGGGCGGCGGGGGAGTGGTGCGGGCCGGACCGCCTTGCGGACGGCGTGGCCCGGTTCGGACCGGCCGCCGGCGAGGCCGTGCCCGTGCTGCGCCGGTTCTGGGAGCACACGCCGCACTCGTACGAACGGCCCTCGTATCTCAGGGCGTTGGCGGCGATTCGGCCCGGGGCGATGGGGGCGGAGGTGACCGAGTCGCTCTGGGACTGCGAGGAGGACGCCCGGCTGTTCGCTGTCGAGCATGCGCCCGAGGGGGCCCAACTGCACAGGCGACTCGAAGAGTTGCGGGGGAGTGCGGTCGAGTCCGGGGAGGTGCGGGCTGCGGCCGGGCGGCGGTCGGGGTGCGGAAACCGTTGACGGGCAGTCGTGGCCTGGGGGGGCCGCGACTGCCCGTCATTGGGTGGGGGATCTGGGGTCAGAACTGGGTGGCGACGGTCACGTTGGTGAAGTCGGTGGCGGCGTAGAGGCTCAGGTAGCGGTAGCCGGCCGTGGGGTTGGTGACGGTGATGGACTGGGCGGTGGAGTTGGGGGTGGTGGAGGAGGCGGTGAAGGCGCTCGGGGAGGCCCAGGTGGAGTCGTTGTAGTACAGGTACGCGGTGCCGGTGCCGCCGGTGGTGGTGATCTTCAGGGTGCTGGTGCCGGCGGGCAGGTAGACGTACAGGTAGTCGACGTTGCCGGCGGTGCGGGTGCGGCCGGTGCGCTGGCAGTTCTGGCCCATCGCGTCGGCGCGCTGGTCGGTGCAGGTCGGCAGGGTGGTGCCGCCGCCGCTGCCGGTGGTGATGGTGACGCCGGCCGGGGTTGCGGTGGAGCGGCCGGTGGAGTCGGTGACGGTCAGGGCGACGGTGTAGGTGCCGGCCGCGGCGTAGGTGTGCGACGGGTTGCGCTCGTCGGAGGAGCTGCCGTCACCGAAGGTCCAGTGCCAGGAGACGATCTTCGCGGGCGAGTTGGTGACCACGGAGCGGTCCGTGAGGTTCACCGTCGCGCCGTTCACCGACTGGTCGAAGAGCGCGGTCGGGCCGGTGGCGAAGCACGCGCCGGCGGCGCACTGGTTCAGCCAGGCGTCGAAGTCCGCGTCGTAGGAGGTGCCGAGGCCGTTGTAGACCGCGTACCCGCCCTGGTAGTCACCGGTGCGGAAGTGGCCGAGCATGTTGTAGACGTCCGCCGGGTGCTTCTCCATCATGTAGCGCACGGCGAGGTAACCCCACGGGTAGACCCGGGTGGAGTCGGAGTTGTTGTACGTGTTCTGGAAGATCGTGCTGAGCTTGTAGGTGTGCTTGGCGGCCTCGGTCATCGCCTGGGTGTCGGTCACACCCCGGTAGCCGTACGACTCGTACTCGGCGAGGCCTTCGATCCACCAGATGTCCGGGACGGACGTCTCGGTCTTGAAGTTGCCCTTCATGTCGTAGATGTTGTCGAGGTAGTGCGTGTACTCGTGGTTGAGGTTCCACACGTTGCCCGGGAAGTCGTCGTTCCACGACTTCTGGTACATGATCGCCACCGGCTTGTTGGCCGGGTCGGTGGGATCCATGAGGGTGACGCCGCCGTTGTCGGTGGCGTTGTTCCAGATCGCCCACGAGTAGGTCTGGTAGTCGGCCGCGCTGGCGAACACCGGCAGGTCCAGGGTGGAGCCGTACTGGCCCGGGATCGGGCCGTTGTCCTTGACCAGGTTGTGGAAGTACGCGTCCTCGCCGCGCAGGCTCTCGCACACCGGCTGCAGCTGGGCGACCGTCAGGGCCTGGGCGCGCAGCGTCTTGTTGTCGCAGACCAGGACGTTCGGCAGCACCGCGTCGATCAGCTTGTTCGGCAGGTCGCAGATACCGAACGTCGCACACTGGGCGCGGTTGAACTCGTTGGACTGGAACGCCGCGTGCACGTACAGCGGGCCGCCCGGGCCGGCGATCGGCGTCGAGTCGAGGATCTGCTTGATCAGCGGCCGGGTCGCGGCCTCGACGGTGGGGCTGTCGCCGGACATCCGGGCCAGGTCGTTGCCCGCGTTCACGTCCAGGAAGGAGTTGCCGGTGCCCAGCAGGTCCTTGTGGTTCAGGGTGAAGTTGCCGAGCGTGGTGATCAGGCTGGTGTCGGCGTTCAGCGCGTTGACGAAGTCCGGGTTCCAGTTGGCGCGCCACAGCGGGGCGAACAGCACCGCGTTGACCGCGTTCACCATCTTCGGGTACGCGTTGTAGCTGTTGTTGTAGCCGTTCAGCACCTGCTTGTACGTGTTCAGGTAACTGGCCTGGATGTTGGCGCTGTCGGTGAGCACCAGGACGTCGTACAGCACGATGCCGTTGGCGTCCGAGACGTCCGTCCAGTGCTGCCCGGCGAAGAACGTGTCCAGGCCGGCCTTGGTGGCGGCGGTCAGCGTCGAGTCGTAGCTGCCGACCGCGTCCGCGTTGTACGACTGGACGTAGTAGCCGGCCCGCAGGAACTGCACCAGCTGCAGGATGTTGGCGTTGTTGGTGCCGTCGTACGTCGCCGCCAGGGACTTGAAGGCGGCGGCGACGGTCAGCATGTTCGCCTGCTTGAAGATCGCGCCGGCGTCGGTGCCCGTCACGTTGTACAGCGTGCCGATGCAGGCCGTGGTCGAACCCTTGACGTACGCCACCAGGTCCGCGCCGGAGCGGCTGCCGAAGTCGGCCGGGGTGCAGGTCTGCGCGGCCAGCGAGCCGGCGAGCGCCTTCGGGCCGGCCTGCTGCTTCGCGGCCGGACGGGGCGTGGTCTGGACGGTGGTGCCGGCCGGCTGACCCATCACCACCTGGCCGAGCAGGGCCGGCGGCAGCGGGGCGGAGACCGGAGCGTGGGACTCCGGGGCGGCCGCGACGATCGGGCCGAGCGGCTTGGGGACGGCGCCGCCGGGAGCGTTGCGGTCGGCGGCGGCGGACGCGGCCTGCTGGGCGGACACGGCCTTCGGCTGTGCGGGGGTGGCCGCGAAGGCGGGGGCGGGCAGCAGGGTGGCTGCCGTCGCACAGCCGGCCAACAGGCCGGCCGCCAGCGCGGGGAGGGATATGCGCACGCGCACTGCTTCTCCTGTGGGGGAGTGCTGGGGGAGGGGGGAAACACGGTGGAGCGCATGAATCGTGGCACCGGAGCGAGGGTCAGAACAATGTCACAGGTCATATGACATTGCACTGGGGCGGCATAACACCGGCGGGGAGTTCTTGGCGTCCGGGGATGCCGTCAGGCCCGCGGCGGACGGAACGTCCGGCCCGCCCAGGCGTGCAAGTGCGGTGCCCCGGCGGCGAGTTCGCGGTAGGCGGCGGTGGCGGCGCCGAACAGGGTGTCCGCGAGCGCCGGACCGAGAGTGGCCCGGCGCCACAGCATCACGTACCGCAGCCAGAGCGGCGCGCCGAGCAGCGGCTTGATCACCGTTCCCGGGTTGGGCGGCGTGCTGGCCGGGACGAGCGCCGTACCCAGGCCGGCCGCGACCAGGTCGAGCACCTCCTTCCTGCCGTACGGGAGTTGATGCGCGGTGGCCGGGGTGAAACCCGCCGACGCGCAGGCCGCCCGCAGGGCGGTGCGGTCGGCGGTCGGCAGCAGCCAGGTCTCGGCGGCCAGATCGGCGAGCGCGGGTTCGGCGTGGTGGCGGAGCGGGTGGGTGGCCGGCAGTGCGACGAAGACCGGCTCGGTGGCGAGGGCGCGCGCGGCGAGTGTGGGCGTCGGGCGCAGACCGGACTCGGGATGGTCGAGGGTCAGCGCCAGATCGAACGGCTCGTCCGGGGCGGAAGGGAGGGCGAAACGCAGCTCCGGGTGGAGCTGGCGGGCGCGGGCCAGCGTGCCCGGCAGCAGGGCAGAACAGTCGACCGCGACCCGCAGCTCGCGGTGCGGGCGGTTGCCGCCGACAGCGACGGTGTGGCCCAGTCGATCCACCCGGGACAGCACCTCGCGGGCGGCGGCGAGGACCTCCGCCCCGAACGTCGTCGGCACGACACCGGTCGCCGTTCGATCGAACATGACGGCGCCCAAGTGTCGCTCGATCCGCCGCAACTGAGTACTGGTGGCCGGCTGCGACGCGCCGATGGCCACCGCCGCCCGTCCCACACTCCCGGTGTCGGCGATCGCGCACAGCACCCGCAAGTGCCGCAACTCCAACTCCACGGGTCGGCCCTCCCTTGCCTGCGGCGGGCAGTGTAATTTCACACGCAACATGTCAGATGGTGCCGATCACCTTCTCTGCTGGTCGATGCCACGTCAAGTGCGGAGGTGCCGGGGCGGGCGGTGCGGGGGTCGCTGCGCGGGCGGTGCGGGGCTCACTGCGCGGGGCTCGCTGCGCGCGCGGTCAGGCGGTGGTGAAGGAGATCCAGGAGTCCGGGGCGAGTTCGGGGCGGCCGGGGACCGGGCGGAGCTCCTCGGTCCAGGCAGTGCCGGCGAGGCGGGCAGCGGCGGTGCGCCAGAAGCGGGCGGCGGGGGCGTTGGCGTCCTGGAAGGCGATCTGCCAGCGGCCCGGGTGAAGGGCGACGATCTGCCGGACGGCATGCAGGCCGAGGCCGGAACGTCGTGCGCCGCGGACGACGAAGAAACTGTTGAGCCCGCGGACGGGGCCGGTCAGGCCGCGGACGAAGGCGAAGCCGACGGGGGCGTCGGCGTCGGCAGTCAGCAGGTAGGGGGCCCAGTCGGGATCGGAGAAGGCCAACTGGAGCCAGCCGTCGCGGAAGGAGCCGTCCGGGTTGGGCAGATGGCCGCGGAACTCCGACAGGTCGTGGCTGAACATCAGCCAGAGCCGCTCCACGGCGGGGCGGTCGGCGGCGTCCGCACGGCGGACGGTGAGGGCGGGCAGAGGGGTCATGTCGATTCTCTAGCAGACGCCTCGGGCCGTCCGCCGCTCAATTGCCAACGGGTGAGGCTGGTACCACTCCGTCCCCATCAGCAGCTCGCGGACGGCGGGCGGGGCCGCGGCGAGGCGGCCGGGGAGGGCGCCGCGGACGACCTCGGAGCGGTGGGCGAAGACGGCGGCGAGCTTGCGGGGGAGCCGCGGCGTGACGTCCAGGGACTCGACCGTGGCGTCGGGGACGCTGTACGCGGTGCGGCCGGGACGCAGCAGCAGATGGCCCAACTCCGCTGCGGCGCTGTGCGGGTGGGTGGCGAGGAGGAGGCGGCGGATCGGCCAGGGATCGCCGAGCTCGGGGTACAGGCCGGGCAGGGCCGCGGCGTGGACGGCGAGTACCGTCAGGCGGTGGGTGTGCCGATGGTCGGGGTGGCCCGTCAGGCCGCCGTACGCGTCGTGGGTGACCACCCACTCGGGTCGGAACTCCCGTAGGTGCCCGACCAGTTGAGCCACGGACTCCTCCATCGGGGCGTCCAGCAGCCGGGCCCGCCCCGGCGCGGAGTCGGGGACCTTGGCGTCCGCCCAACCAAGCAGCCGGGGCTTCCCCGCCCGCAACTCGCCGAGCGCCCGCGCAAGTTCGGGAATCCGATGGGTCCCCTCCGTCCACGTGGCCGTCACCACGCCGGTCCGGGCCCCGGACTCGGCGTGCCGGGCGAGCAGGCCGCCGGCGGAGAGGGATTCGTCGTCCGGATGTGCGAACACGCCGAGCACGCTGGGGAGTTCCATGCCGTACCGCCTTCGTCCTGCGGGATGTCCGTTCGTCCGCAGGGTGTCCGGTTCGTCCCCGAGTGAAACCGCACCGAAGGGGGAGTCGGGCCGCGCGCTGGTTGGGCTGGCCGGCACCACCACCGGCGCGGACGTGATCGGCATCCAGGTCGAGGACGGCACGGACCTGCCGGCGCTGGCCGACCGCGCCAAGGACCTGCTGGGCGGGTCGCGGGCCGACGACAGCGAACCCTCCGGGGCCGTGGTCCACACCGGCGATGCCCGGGCCGAGGTGGAGTTCTTCGGCTTCCACGGACCGGCGGACGGCCTCTCCTCGCTCGCCGGGACGATGGGCGTGCTGTCGCTGCTGGTCGCGGCCTTCCCGGTGGCGGGGACGCTCGCGCTCTCCGTCCAGCAGCGGCTGCGCGAGACGGCCCTGCTCCGGGCGGTCGGCGCCACCCCCGGACAGGTACGGCGGATGATCGCCGCGGAGACGCTGGTGCTGACCGTCGCGGCGGCGGTCGTCGGCGTCCCGCTGGGGATCGGCCTCGCCGCCGTGCTGCGCACGGAACTGGTCGACCGCGGCGTGGTCGGCCCGGGCGTGCCGCTGCACGTCGGCCCGACCGCCCCGCTGATCGTCCTCGGCGTCGTGGCCGTGACCGCGCAGCTGGCCGTTCGGGCCGCCGCGCGCCGGGCCGCCGCGGTCGACCCCACCCGGGCGCTGCGCGACGCCGCCGTGCCCCCGTCCCGGCCGGGTCCGGTCCGGATCGCCCTCGGCCTGGCGACGCTGGGCGTGTGCGGTGCGGTGCTGACCGGCTCGGCGGGGAGCCGAGGCGGGGCGGGCACGGCGGAGGGCATGGTGCTGGCGCTGCTGCTCGGCGTCGCGCTGCTCGGGCCGCTGATCGGTCGGCTCGCCGGTGCGGCGATCGGCGGGCCGGTGGGCCGGCTCTTCCCGGTCGCGGGCTTCCTCGCCTCCGCCGCGCTGCGGTCCCAGTACCGGCGCTTCGCCGCCGCCGTCACCCCGCTGGTGCTGGCGGTGGCGTTCACCGGCACGGTGCTGTTCGTGCCGGTGGTCAAGGCGCAGGCCCAGCTGGCCGAGGACGGCCGGCGGCTGCTGGCCGACCAGGTGGTCCAGGCGGACGGCATCGGTCTGCCGCCGGAATTCGTCGGCGCGGTACGGCAGTTGCCGGGCGTCGCGGCGGTCGGCGCGATGGTGCCCAGCGGGGTGGTGGTGCATGGCCGCACCGGAAGCCCCAGCGCCTGGGCGGACGCCCGGATCGTCGACCCGCAGGACCTGGAGCAGCTGGTCGACCCGGGGGTGACGGCGGGCTCGTTGCGCGAGCTGCGTGGCGAGTCCATCGCCCTGGGACGGCGCGCGTTCGAGAAGCTCGACACGCACCTCGGCGGCACCGTCCGGGTCGAGTGGCAGGACGGCACCAGCAGCAGGGCCACGGTCGCCGCCGTCTACGACCGTGACGTCCGGTTCGCGGACGCCCTGCTGCCCGCGGAGTTCGCCGCCGCCCACACGCGGGTCCCGCTCGCGCCGACCGTGCTGGTCCGCTCCGAGCCCGGCGTCGACCCCGGGCAGCTGGGCGAGGGGCTTCGGCGCCTGCGCGCCGACCATCCGATGGCGCGGTCCATCGACCGGGCCGCCTACGACGCGGAGCGCCGGCGGCAGCAGGAGTCGGCCACCGCGGTCGGCCGGCTGCTGCTCGGGGTGATCGGCCTGTTCGCCGCCATCGCGGTGGTCAACACGCTGGTGATGCGCACCGCCGAGCGGCTGCGCGAGTTCGCGCTGCTGCGGCTGGTGGGTGCGACGGACCGTCAGGTGCTGCGGATGATGGCATGGGAGGGCGGGATCACGGTCGCCGTGGCGCTCGTCCTCGGTGCTGCGGTCGCGGCTGCGGTCCTGATCCCGGTCAGTCTCTCGCTCACGGGCGCCGCCGCGCTGTCGCTGCCCGCGGGTCCGGTGGCCGCAGTGCTCGGCGGAGCCGCCGTACTGGGCGTCGGCACCGTGCTGCTCACCAGTCGGCCGGCGCTGCGCAGGGATCCGGTCGAGGCGCTGGGCGCGCGCGACCAATAGCCGGACCCGCGCCCGGAGGGAACGGGAGCCGACCGGTGCCGATCCGGATCTGCGAGAACGGCTGGCCGACCGGGCCCGGACGGTCGGAGCAGGCCCAGGCCCGGACGCTGGAGACGGTGGTCCGGACGGTCGCCGGGCAGGCGGCGGCGCTGAACCTCGACGGGTACACCCTGTTCGCACTGCGCGACGCCGACAGTCGCGGCGACACCCTGTTCCACGGCTTCGGCCTGCTGCGCGACGACCACACCCGCAAGGCCGCGTTCGAGGCCTACCGCCGGCTGATCGCCGAGCTCGGACCGGCGACCCGGCGCGGGAGCGGCTGCTGACTGGTCAGTAGGTGAGCCGATGTCAAGATCCCGACAGGGGTGAAGGCGTCGACCGATACCGGCGATTCCCGGACGGTTCGGGACGATTCAGACCGTTCATGTCCGGTTTCCGTGAAGTTGTGACAGGGGCAATGCACAGCGTGGTGAGGGGAGCGCTAGACTCCGAAAGGCTCGGCCGGCGGCCCTGACGGATGGTTCGCGGGCCGTTCCGGCACCGGTCAGGGCCTCAGTTCCGGTGCGGGAACGGGCAGTTTGCGCGAGTCGATGCCGACCGGCAGTGAACAGCAGCCGAACCACGGGGAGTTGATCTCCGGGTGGCTCATCGTGCCTGGTCGGCACGGGTGTTGGGACACCGCGGTGGTGCCGTGCGGGCACCGAGCCGCCATGGCGGCTTTTGGGCTGTTATGGGGGTGATACTAAGATCCCTCCGTCAGAGTCCTCATCAGATTCGACCAGTTCTGAACGACTGGCGTCGTCTCCAAGGAGAATGCCCTGCGCACGCGCGCCCCTCGGCGGATTATCACGGGCCGGCTTTCGCTCCGGGCGACCCTGCTCGTCCTGGCCATCGTTCCCGGTGTGGCGCTGGCCGCCCTCTGGGCGGTCACCAGCGGACAGCTCCTGCTCGACTTCCAGCGACAGGCCGCTCAGGGCCTGCTCGCCCAGGAAGCGGGCCAGCCGTCCAACATCGTGTACTACAACCTGCAGGAGGAACGGCGCCTCAGCGCCGAGGTCCTCGCCTCGCACACCGGCGTCAACGAGGCGCTGCGCACCCAGCGCGCCAAGACCGACGAGGCCGTCCAGACCTTCCAGAAGCTGTCCGGCGTCGCCGCCGACAGCGCACCGGCCGAGGTCCGCGACGCCGTCCGCGAGGCCCGCTCCGCGATCAACCAGCTGCCCGCGCAGCGCGCCCTGGTCGACAGCGGAAGCGACCAGCAGCAGGCCACGGTGTACACCTACTACACCGACCTGATCGCGGTGGACCTGCGGCTGTTCGCGGCCCTCAGCCACGTCGACAACGGCCGGATGACCACCATCTCGCAGCCCCTCGTCGACCTGTTCTGGGGCAAGGAGATGATCTCCCGCACCGACGCCCTGCTGGCCCGCGGCTGGCCCACCGGGTCGCTGAACGTCGACGACTACCAGCTGCTGCGGCAGTCCATCGCCGAGCAGGAGTTCCAGTTCGGCACCAAGGTCGTGCCCAGCCTGCCCGCCGACCAGGCCGCCATGTGGCAGCAGATCACCGGCAGCCAGGCCTGGCAGGCCAAGACCCGCGCCGAGCAGGACCTGCTGAAGCCCACCGCGCCCGACCGCGGCGGCCGGATCGCGCTCGGCACCGACAAGGACGCCTGGCGGCAGGCGATCGACGCCGTCAACCCGCCGCTGGTCGGCCTGCTGGAGTTCCGCACCGCCGCAGTCGTCGAGGAGGGCAAGAGCAGCATCATCAGCCTCGCCCTGCGCCTGGTCCTCACCAGCGTCGTCGGCCTGATCGCCGTCATCGCCGTCGCCATCTCCACCTGGCGCCTGACCCGCACCCTGCGCCGCCGCATCAGCTGGCTGCAGAAGCAGGCCGAAGAGCTGGAGAACTCGCTGCCCGAGGTCGTCGAACGCCTCGGCAACGGCGAACAGATCGACGTCGAGGAGCACGCCCGCGCCATCGCACGCGACCCGTGGGCCCGCACCGAGGACGAACTCGCCAAGCTCGGCGAGGCCTTCAACCTGGCCCGCACCAGCGCCCTGCAGGCCGCCGTCGCGCAGGCCGAGCAGCACCGCGCCTACGAGCGGCTGCTCCAGCGCATCGCCCGCCGCACCCAGCTGCTGATCGGTCAGCAGCTGAAGAAGCTCTCCGAGTTGGAGCGCAAGCACGAGGACCCGGAGATCCTGGAAGGCCTGTTCGACCTCGACCACCTCACCGCGCGCCTGCGCCGCTACGAGGAGAACCTGGTCATCCTGGCCGGCGGCGCCCCGCACCGCCGCTGGCGCAAGCCCGTCCCGCTGCTGGACGTGATGCGCGCCGCCCAGGGCGAGGTCCAGGACTACCGACGGGTCGTCATCGACCTCGACGGCAGCCCCTGGCTCTCCGAGCGCGCCGTCGGCCCGGTCGCCCACGTGCTCGCCGAGCTGATCGAGAACGCCCTCAGCTTCTCCCGCCCGCCGAACCCGGTCGAGGTCCGGGCCGGCCGGGTCAGCCGCGGCGTCGCCATCGAGGTCGAGGACCGCGGACTCGGCATGGACGACGACCAGATCGACGAAGCCAACGCGCTGATGACCCGCCCGCCCAAGGCCGACGTGCTGGCCCGCGGCGACGACATCCGCCTCGGCTTCTACGTGGTCGCCCGGCTCGCCGACCAGAACGGCCTGCGGATCGAGTTCCGCCAGTCCGCGTTCGGCGGCACCCGCGTCGTCGTGCTCGTCCCCGACGAGCTGATCGTCCCCGACCCGACGGCCCGCCCGACCCTGGTCGCCGCGCCGCCCACCGGCGGTCTGCCCACCCGCTCCCGCGGCCAGGCGCTGGCCGGCGTCACCGGACTCACCGGGACGCCCGAACGGGACAACGCGCTGCTCGAACTGCACGCCGCCCCCGAGGAACTGCCGTACCCGCCCGTCCAGGACCCGTTCGGCGCCGCCGACCCGTACCCGCTGCCGCAGCACGAGCCGTTCGGCCGGCCCGTCGAGCAGCACGGCACGCCCGGCCACGAGCCGCAGGCGTTCCCCGCCGCGCTGCCGCCCGCCGAGTACCATGCCGCGCCGTACGGCAGCCCGACCGGCGAATCGCCCTACGGCGCCCCGACCGGCGCGGTCGCCCCGTACGGGCTGCCGAACGCCGGGCTGCCCGCGCCCTACCGGCCCGAGCCGGCGGCGTACGAGCCGACGGCCGGCGACAACCGGCCCGGCCGGCCCGCCCCGTTCGAGCCCGCCCCGTTCGAGCCCGCGCAGGCCACCCCGTTCCCCGCCCCCGGGACGTACCCGGCCCCCGCCCCGACGGTGCCCGCCCAGTACGTGCCGCTCGCCCCGGCCCTGCCGGGCGCCGAACCGCCGCTGCCGCGCCGCATCCGCCAGGCCAGCCTGGTCGACGAGCTGCGGATCGACCCGGCCACCGCGCCGGCCGCCCCCGCCCCGCCGCGCTGGGACGAGAACCCGCTGTTCCGACCGGCCCCCCGACGGGCCGGAGCGGCGGTCGGCGCGTTCCAGCGGCGGTCCAGAGAGGCGCGGGCCGGAGCCGACCGGCCGACCGCGGACACCACGCCGCAGTCCGGCGAACGGCCCGAGCCCGGCGACACCTGGAACACCCACACCATCCCGACGAGAGAAGACCGGTCATGACGCGCACAATCGGCACCCACCAGGACCTCGACTGGCTGCTGGACGGCCTGGTGGACCAGGTGGCCGGGACGAGACTCGCCGTCCTGCTCTCCGACGACGGCCTCGTGGTCAGCCACTCCCGCTCCATCGACCGCTCCGACGCCGAGCGCCTCGCCGCCGTCGCCACCGGCCAGCAGAGCCTGGCCCGCGGCGTCGGCCAGCTGTTCGCCGGCGGCCCCGTGCACCAGGTCATCGTCGAACTCGCCGACCTGTGGCTGTTCGTCATCTCCGCCGGCCAGGGCACCCACCTCGCCGTCGTCGCCTCCCAGGACGTCGACGCCGAGGTCATGTCGCTGGCCATGCACAACCTGGTCCAGCAGGTCGGCCAGAAGCTCTCCACCCCGCAGCGCGGCGACTTCGACGCGTTCGCCGCCCGGGGCGGGCAGCGCGGGTGAGCCCGTACTGGGAGGAGGACGAGGAGGCGGACGACGGCGCGGACAGCATGGTCCGCCCGTACACCATCACCGCCGGACGCACCGCGCCCGAACGTGACGACTTCACCCTCATCACCCTGCTGACCACCGTGTCCGAGCCGGTCGACGCCTACGGCGCGCCGGCCCGGCCGGGCCGGCTGCAGCCCGAGCACCGCATGATCCTCGGCCGGTGCCGCACCCCCGCCGCCGTCGCCGAGGTCGCCGCCGACCTCGACCTGCCGGTGTCCGTGACCAAGATCCTGCTCGGCGACCTCGTCGAACAGGGCCTCCTGACCGCCCGCGCCCCCCTCTCGGTGGCCCGGGCCTCGGGCGGCGCCGACCGCGGCCTGCTGGCCGCTGTACGTGAGGGACTGAGGAGGCTCTGAGATGACGACCACCCAGGCGGGCGCCGCCGCGGTCAAGATCCTGATCGCCGGCGGCTTCGGCGTCGGCAAGACCACCCTGGTCGGCGCCGTCAGCGAAGTCGCCCCGCTGCGCACCGAGGAGTACCTCACCACCGCCAGCGTCGGCGTGGACGACCTCTCCGGCGTCGACCAGAAGACCACCACCACCGTCGCCCTGGACTTCGGCCGCATCACCGTCAGCCCCGAGCTGGTGGTGTACCTGTTCGGCACGCCCGGCCAGGAACGCTTCTGGTTCATGTGGAACGACCTGGTCAACGGCGCGCTCGGCGGCGTGGTGATCGCCGACACCCGCCGACTGGAGAGCAGCTTCGCGTCGATCGACTTCTTCGAGAGCCGGACCATCCCGTTCGTCGTCGCGATCAACTGCTTCCACGGCGTCAACACCCGCAGCGACGACGAGATCCGGGCCGCGCTCGACCTCGACCCGCACGTGCCGATGCTGGTCGGCGACGTCCGCGACCGGACCTTCGGCCGGGACGTGCTGCTCGCCCTGGTCGACCACCTGATGGCGCTGCCGGTCGGCTGACCCCCTCCGAACTCCCCCCGAAACCACCGGAGAAGACCCATGGCAACACCCCTGCGCGTCCTCGTCCACGGCGGCGGCATAGGCGGCCTCGGCCTCGCCGTCGCACTGGCCCGCCGCGGCCACACCGTCGAGATCGCCGAGCTCCGCGAGCAGTTCGACGCCCTCGGCGTCGGCATCATCCAGCCCTCCAACGCCCTGCACGTGATGCGCGAACTCGGCATCCTCGACGCGTGCCTGGCGGTCGGCTACGAGTGGGAGGTGCTGACCATCTGCGACACCGCCGGCAACCCGCTGGCGAAGATCCCGCAGCCGCGGATGGACGACGCCCCCGCCAACAACGGCATCCCGCGCCCCGCGCTCGCCCAGGTCCTCGGCCGGGCCGCCACCGAGGCCGGCGCGACCGTCCGCTTCGGCACCACCATCGCCGACCTCACCGACGACGGCGAGGGCGTGGACGTCACCCTCTCCGACGGCACCACCGGCCGCTACGACCTGGTCGTCGGCTTCGACGGCATCGGCTCCCCGCTGCGCACCCGCCTGTACGGCGACCGCTTCAGCCCCGAGTACACCGGCTTCGCCAACTGGCGCGTCACCCTGCCCCGGCAGGACGAGGTCCAGGGCGTGGTGATGAGCACCGGCAACGTGGCCGCGAAGGCGCTGCTCACCCCGATCACCCAGGAGCTGATGTACCTGGGCTCCGTCGTCGCCGAGGACGAGGACTTCCGTCCCGACCCGGAGCGCGCCCACGAGCAGCTCAAGGAGCGCCTGGCCGGCTTCACCGGCCCGGTCGCCGAGGCCCTCGCCGCCGTCACCGACCCGTCCGCCGTGGTCTACTCGCGGATCTCCCAGGTCACCGTCGACGCGCCCTGGCACGTCGGCCGGGTGGTGCTGGCCGGCGACGCCGCGCACGCCTCCACCCCGCACCTGGCGCAGGGCGCCGCGATGGCCGTCGAGGACGCCCTGGTGCTCGCCCAGGAACTCGACGCCGCCGACACGGTGCCCGCCGCCCTCCAGGCCTGGGAGGACCGCCGCCGCCCGCGCGCCATGTTCGTCCAGGCGCTGTCCCGGGCCGTGCTCAAGCAGGAGACCGGCACGCCCACCACGCCCGAGGAGGACGAACTCCTCAAGATCGGCATCCCCGGCGCGGCGCACGTGCTGGTGAAGCCGTACTGACAGCCCCGCCCAACAGCGAAGGGCGGCCCGGCAGTCGACGCTGCCGGGCCGCCCTTCCGGCGTTCAGCGGCCCTTGACGCAGGTGACCCAGCGGTTCGCGGCCAGCGCGTCGTCCGGCTCCGGGCGCGGCGCCCGCGGCAGGCCCGCCCCGTGGTCGAACGGCGTGCGGACGGACACCGACCAGCCGAGCGAGCCCAGGCGCGCCGCGGTGTCCGGACGCCGCCCGGGCGCGAACAGCGCCAGCAGGTCCACGCCGATCCGGTTCCGGGCCGCCGAGTACACCGGACTGGCCCGCACCGTCGCCGCCTCCAGGCCGAGCTTGACCTCGTACGCCAGCGTCGAACCCGGCGCGCTGAGCGTGTCCAACGCCTCCACCACCTGCTGCTCGGCCTCCGCCGGCAGGTACAGGAACAGGCCCTCCGCGAGCCACGCGACCGGCAGCCGCGGATCGAGCCCCGCCTCCGTCAACGCCTCCGGCCACGGCTCGCGCAGATCCACCGGCACCGTGCGACGGCAGGCCGACGGGACGGCCGTCAGATCGTCCAGCACCCGCTGCTTGAACGCCAGCACCTCCGGCCGGTCCAGTTCCCACACCGTGGTGCCGGGCGGCCACGGCAGGCGGTACGCCCGCGAGTCCAGCCCCGCGCCGAGCAGCACCACCTGGCGCACCCCGGCCCGGACGGCCGTCAGCAGGTGCGCGTCCAACACCCGGGTGCGCAGCGCGAAGTAGCTCGCCAGCCGGCCCCACAGCGGGTCGCCCGGGGCGACCTCGTCCGGGTGCAGCGGCCAGTCGGCGCAGCCCTGGTCGGCGCGGACGAAGTGCTCGGCGAAGCGGTCGACGGCCAGTGCGTCGGGCCGGCGGGCCTCCAACGCGCGGGCGTGCGCGACCAGCAGGGCGGTGCGGCCGACGCCGGCGGTGACGCCCGGGTCGTCCAGGACGGTGGCGGTCATCGTCACGACTGGCCCGCCCCGGCGCTCGCGTCGGCCGACTCCGGAAAATCCGACGACCCCGGCATCGTGGCGTCCTCGGGCAGCTCCGGCAGCTCGGGCAGGGTGAAGGGCTGCCCGTCGTCGAGGTCGGTGATCCGGGCGCCGTACACCCGCGCCATGAAGCGCAGGACGTCCTGGTCGGTGAGGTGCAGTGCGGCCGTGCAGTCGCGGAGCACCGTGAGGTGGAAGCCGCGCTGGAAGGCGGTGCGGGCGGTGGAGTCCACGCACACGTCCGCGAACAGGCCGGTCAGCACCAGGTGCTGGATGCCGCGGGCGCGCAGGTGCGGCTCGAACGCCGGGTCGAGGAAGGCGTCGAAGCAGGCCTGCTTGGTGAACACCGCCTCGCCGGGCCGCGGCACGGCGGCGTGGAACTCGGCGCCCCAGCTGCCCTCCAGGCACTTGGGGCGCTTGCCGAGCGCCGCGTCGCGCCGCCGCCAGGCCGGCCCCTGGAGGGCGACGTCCCCGAGGAAGCGGACGAACAGCACCTCGACGCCGAGCGCGCGGGCCCGGTCGACGGCGGTGGCGGTACGGGCGGCGACGCGGGCCAGCCGGGCCGGGTCTCCGGGGAAGCGGGCGGCGGCGACCGGGCCCGCGCAGAAGTCGTTCTGAAGGTCGACGACCACCAGGGCCGTGCCGGTGGGGAGGTTCATCGTCGGCGTTGCTGTCATCGAGGTGGTTGTCGAGGCGATCGGGGTGGTGGTCGGGGTGGTGTCGGGGCTCATCGGGCGCCCGCCCGGTCGGTGCCCGAGGCGGCGGTGATGCGGCTCGCACCCGACCTGGCGGCGGGTACGAAGGGCTTTAACGCGACGCTGAGCTCCTTGAGCACCGCGTCCACCGTCTCGGTGGTGCCGGTGGTGCCGCCGAGGTCGGGCGTGCGCACCCCGCGGGCCTGCGCGGCGGCCAGCGCCGTCTCCACGGCGGCCTCCGCGCCGGGGCAGTTCGCGTGGCGTTCGGCGATCCGGGCGGCGGCCCGGATCGTGGCGACCGGGTTGACCGTGTCGAGGCCGGCCAGGTCGTCGGCGGAGCCGTGCACGGTCTGGTACTCGGTGAGCCCGTGCAGCTCCGGATGGAGGTGCACGTTCTCGGTGCAACGATTCTCCTGCCGCTCCGAGCCGTACCGGTCGAGCAGCACCACGTGCATGATGTCGGCCCACTCGTTGCCCGCGACCAGCACGGTGCGGTCCTCGGGGCCGTGGGTGATCAGGTTGCGGTTGACGGTGTCGGGCTGGAACAGCGCGATCTCGATGCCGAGTTCGGCGGACAGCTCGGCGCGCCAGTCGTCCAGCGCGCCGTCCAGCAGGTGGAACTTGTACGCCATCTGCACCCGGGCGGGGCCCTCCGGCCACAGGTCGCGGGCCCGGCGGAGCGCGTAGCGCACCACCTGCCCGGTGACCTCGCGGCTGAACTCCATGGTCCGCACCACCGTGCCGGGGGTGTGCTGGTTCTCGCCGGTGTAGAAGCCCTGCGCCTGGTCGCGGACCAGCAGCAGCCGGGCGCCGTTCGCGGACAGCGGTTCGACCTTGACGGCGGCCAGCCGCCGGCGCACCAAGTACAGCGACTGGGCGTTGATCGCGGTGCGGAACACCGCCCGGACGCCGGCCGCCGCCTGTTCGCGGCAGAACCGCTCGTAGTGCTCGGCGTCCAGCGCGGTCAGGCGGGCGATCTCGGCGGTGTCGGCGCACTCGGCGCGCAGCGAGACGTACGAGTGGTAGAGCCGAGGTGACCGCACCAACTCGGCCTCCACACCGTGCAGTCGGGTGATCCGGCGGAGCACCCGCTCGAAGACGGGGGCGAGGTCGGGTCCGGTGCCGCGGCCTACGGCCAGGGCAATGAGCGGTGCGGTCAAAACGGGCTCCTTCACAACGGGTGGAGAGGTCAGACCGGGTTCGCGACCAGGCGGTCGCCGGCGATGCCGACCTTCTCGGGCGAGTAGTAGTCGCGAATGCCCTGGGCCCATACCCCGACCGTGATCCGATCGGTGGCGTCCGGGGCGAAGGCGTCGAACAGGGCCTCGATATTGGGCTTCTCGAAGCCGATGGCGGTCATCAGGGCAAGGAAGCGCGGCCGTTCGATCAGGCCGTCGCCGTCCGGATCGCCGAGCTTGGCCAACGCGTCGGCGAACACGGCGGCGGTGGCGCCGAACAGCTCCGGGTTGAGGACGAAGCCGCGGAACTCGGTGGGGGTGACCAACCCGTCACCGTTGACGTCCAGCGTCTTGGCCATCACCTCCCAGTAGTTGTCGATGCTGTCGGCCAGCGCCTGCCGGTCGGCCTCCGCAGAGTCCTCCGCGACGTCCAGGACGCGCTCGCTCATCAGAGCGAAGTCCTCGGCGTCGAGCACCCCGTTGCCGTTGGCGTCGAACAGGGTGAACACCAGCGCGGCCCGCTGGTAGGCCAGGTGTGGCATGGACGGCCGTCCCTTCCTCGCGGCGGCCCGGCCTCGGACGGCCGGACCTGCACCCCGGTCACGGGCGGCCGCCCGGCCGGGGCTCCCACTCTCCTCCATCCACAAACCCCAAGTGGCCGAAAATGACGAGACATCACCCCGTGGGGTGACGAATTCGACGTGGGTGACCTTGGTCACGCGCCGTGAAGGCCGAAATTGAGCTGATGCGGCGTCAGATTCGGTACCGAGCTGCACCGGAGCGGGCGAGGAGTGCCGGCGGTGTGGCCGCGATCACGTCCCGGCGGCCTCCCGGCGGGATACCACCGCTGGTCAGCGGGGGGACCACCCCGCCGCCGAGGGTGCCGCCGAAGCTAGCATGGGGGCGCCTAGCTCGGCCTACCCTCGAAAGTTGAATTGTGACTGTCAACGACGACGTGTTCACGGACTGGAAGAACCGCGAGGAGCTCGCGGAGTCGATGATCCCGATCATCGGGAGGCTGCACCGCGAGCGGGACGTGACCGTCCTGCTGCACAGCCGTTCCCTGGTGAACAAGTCGGTGGTCAGCATCCTGAAGACCCACCGCTTCGCCCGCCAGATAGCCGGCGAGGAGCTCTCGATCACCGAGACCTTCCCGTTCCTGCAGGCGCTCGCCGCCCTCGACCTCGGCCCGTCCCAGATCGACCTGGGCCTGCTCGCCGCCGCCTACCGCGCCGACGACCGCGGCCTGAGCGTCGCCGACTTCACCGCCGAGGCGGTCGCCGGCGCCACCGGCGACAACAAGCTGGAGCGCCAGGCCCCCCGCGACGTGGTCCTGTACGGCTTCGGCCGCATCGGCCGCCTGCTGGCCCGCCTGCTGGTCGAGAAGACCGGCGGCCTGCGCCTGCGCGCCATCGTGGTCCGCAGCGGCGGCCCCGACGACCTGGTCAAGCGCGCCTCGCTGCTGCGGCGCGACTCCATCCACGGCCAGTTCCAGGGCACCATCACCGTCGACGAGGACACCAACACGATCGTTGCCAACGGCAACGCGATCCAGGTGATCTACTCGAACGACCCCAGCGAGGTGGACTACACCGCGCACGGGATCGACAACGCGATCCTGATCGACAACACCGGCCGCTGGCGCGACCGCGAGGGCCTGTCCAAGCACCTGCGCCCCGGCATCGCCAAGGTCGTGCTGACCGCCCCCGGCAAGGGCGACGTCCCGAACATCGTGCACGGCGTCAACCACGACACCATCAAGCCCGACGAGCAGATCATCTCCTGCGCGTCCTGCACCACCAACGCGATCGTCCCGCCGCTGAAGGCGATGGAGGACGAGTACGGCGTGCTGCGCGGCCACGTGGAGACCGTCCACTCGTTCACCAACGACCAGAACCTGCTGGACAATTACCACAAGGCCGACCGTCGCGGTCGTTCCGCGCCGCTCAACATGGTCATCACCGAGACCGGTGCCGCCTCCGCCGTCGCGAAGGCCCTGCCCGACCTCAAGGCGAAGATCACCGGCAGCTCGATCCGCGTCCCCGTGCCGGACGTCTCGATCGCCATCCTCAACCTGCAGCTGGCCCGCGAGACGACCCGCGAGGACGTCCTCGACCACCTGCGCGAGGTGTCGCTGACCTCCCCGCTGAAGCGACAGATCGACTTCATCGACTCGCCCGACGCGGTCTCCAGCGACTTCATCGGCTCCCGCCACGCCTCCATCGTGGACGCGGGCGCGACCAAGGTCGAGGGTGACAACGCGATCCTCTACCTGTGGTACGACAACGAGTTCGGCTACTCCTGCCAGGTCGTCCGGGTCGTCCAGCACGTCTCCGGCGTCGAGTACCCGACCTTCCCGCGGCCGGCTGCGTAACGCCTGCCCGGTGTGCTTGCGGACCCCGTCCGGCCCCTGTGGCCGGGCGGGGTCTGTTTTTTGGGTCCGGGCGGGGTCCGTTTTTTCAAGTACGGGCGGGGTCCGTTTTTTCAACTCGGGTTCGCGGCACGCTTCTTGGCGTAGGCGCGGGCGGCGCGGACCCGGTCGCCGCAGCGGGTCGAGCACCAGTGCCGGGCGGCGTGGGTGCGGACGAAGAACCGGGTGCACGGGGCGCCGCCGCAGGCCGCGAGCCGCCCGGCATCCGGGCCGGTGAGCAACTCGGCGGCGTCGGCGGCGAGTTGGGCCATCGCCCGGTCGGCGATCCGGTCCGCCGGGTGGGGGAGCGCGCGGTGCAGGCCGCGCTCGGCGTCCCAGTGCAGGAGGGGCGCGGACGGGGTGGCGGTGAGGGCGGCGTTGACGGCCGCGAGGGCCTCGGGCGGGGCGGGCGCGTCGGCCGTCCTCGCCCCGATCAACTCCCTTACCGCGCCCCTCAGTCGGTGCAGGCGGTCGGTGCAGGGGCGGTACAGCCGGCCGCCGACCGGGGCGAGGTCGTGGCCGAGCAGCCAGGCGGTGGCCTCCTCCGGCGTGCCGAGCAGGTCGAGCGGGCCGGTGGGCAGGCTGAGCAGCGAGTTGGCGAAGTCGAGTGCCGGATGCTGCTCGGCGCCCGGGGCGGGGGTGTGGGGGGTGGTGGGGCGCTGACTCATGGTCCTCATGCTAAAGGGCGGCGTTGCGCGTGAGGAGATCTGTCGCGCTGTCCCCCTGTCCCCGAGTCGACAATCCCCTTCCCCCGCCCCCTCTCTCTCACGGGAAAGCTTGCGATTTTCCATGATGGCCCGTTAGATTCATCTCACGGTAAAACTTCCACTCTTCCGTGAGGTGTCCTGCCATGACTGCTGCCGTTCCTGCCGTTCCTGCCGTTCAGGTTTTCGGAGGCCCCACCGCGCTGATCGAGTACGCCGGCCTGCGCCTGCTCACCGACCCCACCTTCGACGCCCCCGGCGAGTACCCGCTCCCGCGCGGCGGCGCCCTGGTCAAGACCCACCCCGGCAGCGCCGACCCGGCCACCCTCGGCCCGATCGACGCCGTCCTGCTCTCCCACGACGAGCACCCCGACAACCTCGACCGCAGCGGCCGCACGTTCCTCGCCGACGTCCCGCTCACCCTCACCACGGTCGGCGGCGCGGAACGCCTGGGCGGCACCGCGAAGGGCCTCGCCCCTTGGCAGAGCGTCGAGTTGACCGGCCCCGCCGGCGACCAGGTCACCATCACCGCCGTCCCCGCCCAGCACGGTCCCGACGGCTGCGAGCCCGTCACCGGCGAGGTCATCGGCTTCGTCCTGACCGCCCCCGGCCTGCCCGTCGTCTACGTCTCCGGCGACAACGCGTCCCTCGACGTCGTCTCCGGGATCGCCGAACGCTTCGCCCCCGTCGACACCGCCGTCCTCTTCGCCGGCGCGGCCCGCACCGGCCTGTTCGACAACGACCTCCTCACCCTCGACAGCACCCGCGCCGCCGAAGCCACCCGCATCCTCGGCGCCCGCCGCGTCGTCCCCGTCCACTTCGACAGTTGGGCCCACTTCACCGAGGGCCGCGACGCGCTCCTCACCGCGTTCGCGGCCGCCGGCCTGTCGGACGTCCTCGAACTGGCCTGACGCGGTTCTGCTCCGCCTGGCCGGCGAGGTGACGCGAGGTCACGGCTGCCCGCCGAGCCCCAGCTTCTTCACGCCGGACGGGGAGAAGATCATGTGCGAGGCCCAGCCGTGGTGGACGGCCGCGATCTGGGACGGCACGGGCGTCACCGGACGGGAGGCGATTCCCCGCGACCAATTGCTCAGCAGGCCCTCGGTGGTGTCGACCGCGGCGACCACCATCGTCACCCCAAGATTCCCGTCGCCCCACGGCAGGAGGCACCGACCGGATCGCGGGTCAGCCCGACTTCAGGCGGTCCATGAGACCGGCGACGCCGTCGACCCGGCGGTAGGGCTTGAACGCCGGCGCGAGCTCGCGTACCAGGGTGACGCAGCGTTCGGCGCCGATCCGGGTGGCGAGGTCGAGTGACCGGTTCGCGACCGTGACGGCCTGTTCGACCTCGCGGGCATGCAGGAGGCTGCGGGCTTCGTAGGTCAGGAAGATCCCTCGGGTCTTGTCGCGGGAGCGGGGCAGCAGGCTCATGCCCTCGTCGATCCGGGCGTGTGCCTCGTCGGTGCGGCCCAGGTCGAGCATGCACTGACCGGAGTCGACGGCCAGGTCCGCGGTGCTCATCCACTGACACCAGGCCGGGGCCGGGTCCGGGCTGTCGGTCAGCAGGGCGGTCTCGGCGGCGGCCAGGTCACGGTGGCAGTCGGCGGCGACTCCGAGGGCGGCGTGCGCGCGGGCGCGGCGGAGGTGGAGCAGGGAGCGGGCGGTGGGGTGCCGGGTGTGGACGAGTGCCTGGCTGAGCGGTTCGACGGCGGCGTCCGGCTGGGCGAGCCAGATCGACTGGTAGGCGAAGTCGGAGAGGACGCCGGCGCCGAGGTCGCGGTCGCGGGCGGCGTGCGCGTTGGTGAGGGCCGCGTTCCAGAGCTTGCCGGCCGCGTAGTGTCGGCCCTGGTCGAAGCGGTGCCAGCCGCAGGTGCCGGCCAGGGACGCGGCCAGCAGGTGGAGCCGCCGGCCGACGGGTTCGGAGTACCGGCCCTGTTCCAGCAGGTCGGTGACCGTCTCCAGTTGGGCGTCCATCAACTTCGCGGTGTGCTGCCGCTGTTCGGTGGGCAGGGCGACGAGCTTGGCGCTGGTGTCCTCCATCCAGTCGACCAGTTCCCCGTCGACGTGTCTGCCGTGCATGGCCGCGGTGAGCCGGTCGGGTTCGAGGGCGGCCCACTGGGCTGAAAGCCCGGCCAGTGCGAGCGCGCTGAAGGTCATGAAGGTGCGGCGGCGATGGTCCATTGCGGCTCTCTGTGCGTCTCGAAGTGCGTGGACGGTGAACGCCGATCCGAGCGGCGCCGGCTGGTCCTGGCCGGGCAGCCAGCGGGGCCTTGCCGGTGCCACGGGCCAATCCCGCCATCGACGGTAACCGTGAGCGTACTGCGCGTAAGCGGGCTCCACTCCTCGTGCACCGACAAGTTCCTTCGCGCATCTTGCCGACCTCGCGCTGAACTGCATGCGGGTGCGGCTCACCAGGCTGGAGGAGGGCAGGTCGGGGTGGCAGTGGGGGGTGTCAGAATGCGCGGGACGAGGTGGGTCGGGTGAGGAGGCGTTGGTGGTGGCTGGTGGGGGGGG
>NZ_LISX01000005.1:307385-529084 GCF_001905465.1 Kitasatospora sp. CB01950 | reverse complement strand
AAGCTAAGCCTCACAGCGCCGATGGTACTGCAGGGGGGACCCTGTGGGAGAGTAGGACGCCGCCGAACAATCTTTCAGGGAAAGCCCCTCGCCTCACGGCGGGGGGCTTTTTCGCGTTCTCGGACCATTTCCGGACCATTTCCGGAGCCGGAGGCCGAACCGCCGGGGCTGTTGCCGGGTGGTTCGGTGCACGGCACACTGTGGCGTCATGGTCGTGGAGCAGGGCGAGGGGGCCGGCGGAAGAGCCGGCCGAGGCGGCGACGACTTTCGGGTGTTCTACGAGGCCGCGTACGGTCAGTTGGTCGCGCACTTGTACGCGCTGACGGGTGATCTGGGTGAGGCGCAGGACGCCGCGCAGGAGGCGTTCGTCCGGGCGTGGAACCACTGGGGGCGGCTGGTGTCGCACGAGAATCCGGTGGCGTGGGTCCGGCTGACGGGGCAGCGGATCGCGATCAGTCGCTGGCGGCGGGCGCGGACGGCGTTGCAGAGCTGGATCCGGCACGGGGACGCGAATCTGCCGGTTCCGGGGCCGGGGCCGGAGACAGTGGCGTTGGTGGAGGCGTTGCGGCAGTTGCCGGAGGCGCAGCGGTCGGCGTTGGTCTGGCACCACATGGGGGGTCGTTCGGTGGCGGAGATCGCCGCGGACGAGGGGGTGCCGGTGGGGACGGTCAAGGCGCGGTTGCACAGGGGGCGGCAGGCGTTGGCGGTGCTGTTGGGGGAAGAGCCGGCGGCGGCCGTGGAGGAGCCGATGGTCGCGCCACTGCGGTCGGCCCCGGTGGCTGCCGCAGGTGAACCGGCGGCGGGGGGCGGGGAGTTGACGAGGGCCGACGGTGCTGACGAGGTGCCGGTGACGGCGCGGTTGACGGGGGCTCGGGTGCGGATGGCGGACGGATCGCATGTCTGAGCCCGAGGCGGAGACGGTGGAGACAGTGGGAACGGAGGACCGCCCGGCGATCGGGGCTGCCCGGTTGGAGGCGATGTTCGACGGGCTGCGGCGCGAGGTGGTGCTGGCCGTGCCGGTGCCGCCGAGCGAGGAGATGGTGCGTCGCGGGGTACGGCGGGGGCGTTACCGCGCGGGGGCGGTCGCGATGGCGGGGGTGCTGGGCGTGGCGGTGCTGTGGTCGGCGGCGGAGTTGGTGCCCCCGCCGCCGGGGCACGGGCACGGCGTGGCGGGGTATCCGGTGCCTCCGACGGCTGCGGCGTCCGGGCCGTCGGAGGTGCGGTCGCTCCCGGAGCCGCAGTTGCCGTTGCTTCCGTCGGCGAATTCCGAGGTGGAGTGGGCGCCGCTGGAGTCCGCAGATGCGGTGGTGCGGGCGCTGACGCTGGACGTGTCGCGGATGCCGAGCGTCCTGGGCGGGTACGGCCCGTGGACGGCCTTCCCGGTGGCGGACCAGGTGGCCACCGGCACGGCGTCCCCGGGCTCGACGACCGCGGCAGGTCCCTCCGCGAACGCCGACTCGGCCGTCGGCAACGGCACTTCATCGACAGCGAGCCGGCCGGCGACCCAGTCGGCGAGCCGGGCACCAGGTCAGGAGACGAACCGAACCGCAAGCCGGCCGGCGGGCCAGACCCCCGGCGCGAGCGGAAGCGCGTCCGGTCCCCCCGGCGTGGACGCGTTCGCGGACGGTTGTGTGTCGCGGCTGGTCCGCACGTCGGGTGCCGTGCAGTTGTGGGAGCAGCGGTACGTGGACGCCGGGCACCCGGAGGCGACGGCGCAGCAGGTGGTGATGCGGTTCGAGTCGCCGTTGGCGGCGGAGTACCAGGCGAGCCGGCTGATGGGGGGCGGGGAGTGTGTGAGCTCGGGGGCGGGGTGGACGGTCGAGCAACAGGTCGGCGCAGTGGTGGCGTTGGGGGTGCGGCAGCCGGTGGCGTATGCGGAGGAGGCGGTGGTGCACATCAGCGGCACGATGGTGGCGGTGTTGACGGTGCGTCGCGGCGGGCGGGGGGTGTCGCCGGCGGCGGGACTGTCGGATCCGTTCCGGGAATCGGCGCTGGAATTCCTGCAGTTGCGCGCATCGGAGCCCGAGGCCGGCTGAGGCCGCACGGTCCTGGAACGGCACCGGACCCAGGGGCGGCGTCGCGGTGTCCGGAGAGTTTCGAAAAAAGTCCGAGGTGCGGTGCAACCGGGCTGCTTCGGGCCGCGTTGGTGTGATGAGGTCGCCGCCGATCGGGGTGGCGGCCTGCGGGGGAACGCCCGGTCGGACGGTCGGGGCAGAACAGGGGACTGTCCCGGCTGCCCGACCGGGCGTCAACGAGGCACCCGCCGGGCGTCGCCGACGAGGTGCGGCCGGGCGGGAGCGTCACAGAGGTGTCGGCCGGAGTGCAGGCCGTGCCGAGCCGTGGGTTCGGCGGCCGGAGGGGAACGCGGTGGGGGTGTCGGTGGTGTCGGAGCCCGAGGGGCTGGACGAGTTGCGTCGACGGGCGGTCGCGGCGGGTCCGCCGCCGGCCGAGGGCATGGTGGTGTGCGAGAACCTGGTGCGGATCCACCGTTCCGAGGGCGTCGAGGTGCAGGCCCTGCAGGGGCTCGATCTGACGGTCGAGGACGGCGAGTTGATCGCGGTGGTCGGCGCGTCCGGTTCGGGGAAGTCGACGCTGCTGGGGATCCTGGCGGGGTTGGACGTGCCGACGGCGGGCAGTGCCCGGGTGGCGGGGCACGATCTGCTGGCGATGGACAAGCGGGAGCGGCTGGCGTTCCGGCGCCGGACGGTGGGCTTCGTCTGGCAGCAGACGGCGCGGAACCTGCTGCCGTACCTGACGGCGGTGGAGAACGTGATGCTGCCGATGGGGTACGCGGGGGTGCCGCGCCGCGATCGGCAGCGGCAGGCGGCGGACCTGCTGGGGATGTTGGGGATCGGGCACCTGGCGGGGCGTCGGCCGGCGGAGATGTCGGGCGGTGAGCAGCAGCGGGTGGCGATCGCGGTGGCGAACGCGAACTCGCCGGCGCTGCTGCTGGCGGACGAGCCGACGGGCGAGCTGGACAGTGCGACCAGCGAGGAGATCTTCGCGGCGCTGCGGTCGGTGAACGAGGAGTTGGGGGTGACGGTGCTGATCGTCACCCATGACCCGATGGTGGCCCAGGAGGTGCGGCGCACCGTGCGGATCCGCAACGGGCGGACGTCGACGGAGGTGCTGCGTCCGGAGCGGGGCGAGCCGGGGGTGGAGTACGCGGTGCTGGACCGGGTGGGCCGGTTGCAGTTGCCGCAGGACTTCACCGAGGCGTTGGGGCTGAGCCGCCGAGTGCGGTTGGCCCTGGAGGAGGACCACATCGGAGTGTGGCGCGCGGAGGGGTCGGAGGTGCGCGGGTGACCGGCGCGATGGTGGTCGTGGAGGACGTGCACCGGACGTTCGGGGCGGGTGACCGGGCGGTGCACGCGGTGCGCGGGGTGTCGTTCACGGCGAAGGCCGGGGAGCTGACGGCGCTGCGGGGCCGTTCGGGCTCGGGGAAGACGACGCTGCTGAACCTGGTGGGCGGCCTGGACACGCCGTCGGCGGGGCGGATCAGCATCGCGGGGATGGATCTGTCGGGGCTGGACGAGTCGGGCCGGCTGGCCTTGCGGCGCGAGCGGATCGGTTTCGTGTTCCAGTCGTTCGGGTTGATCTCGGTGTTGACGGCGGCGGAGAACGTCGGGGTGCCGATGCGGTTGCGCCGGGTGGCGGTGAGGGAGCGCGAGGAGCGGGTGCGGACCCTGCTGGCGATGGTGGGCCTGACCGACCACGCGGAGCAGCGGCCGACGGAGCTGTCGGGCGGCCAGCAGCAGCGGGTGGCGGTGGCGCGGGCGTTGGCGAACGAGCCGGCGCTGTTGATCGCGGACGAGCCGACCGGGCAGCTGGACTCGGACACCGGTCTGGCGATCATGGAGTTGCTGCGGGCGGTGGTGCGCAGCGAGGGCGTGACGGCGCTGGTGGCGACGCACGACCCGCAGCTGATGGACCTGGCGGACCGGGTGCTGGAGCTGCGGGACGGCAGGATCGTCGAGGAGCCGCAGCAGTAAAGAGGAGCCGCAGTAATAAGGGGTGTCAGGCCCAGAGCTCGCGGACCTGCTCGGTGATCCGGTGGGCCTGGGCCCGGCCGGCCTCGGCGGCGGGTGCACGGACGGCGGTGTCGAGCGGGTTGGCGCCGAAGGCGGCGAGCGCCTCCTCGTCGGGGGTGACGGCGAGGACGGCGCCGGTGGCCCGGAGGGTCTCCAGTTCGGTGTCGAAGTGGTGGTCGGTCATCGGGGCGACGACCAGGACGGCCTGTTGACCGGTCATCAGGTCGGCGTTGGTGTTGCTGCGGATGCCGCCGTCCATGTAGCGGCGGCCGTCGATCTCGACGGTGGGCCAGATGCCGGGGATGGCGCAGCTGGCGGTGACGGCGTCGACCAGGGGGATGCCGCTGTGCCGGTCGAAGATGCGCAGTTCGCCGGTGTCGGCGTCGACGGCGGTGAGGGTGAGCGGCCAGGCGGGCCAGTCGTGGGCGGGGAGACGGCCGGCGACGACGGCGCGTCGTTCGGCGGCGGGGACGGTGTCGGTGTCCAGGGCGAGGCGGCCGATGCGGCGGCGCAGTTCGGCGGGGTCGGTGATCTCGGCGACCAGGCCGGCCCAGGTTTCGAGGACCGACCCGACGGTGTCGAGGGGCGGGACGATCTCGTGGTTCTGCCGGGTCGGGTCGGTCTGCCGGAGGTGGAGTTCGGCGAGCGGGAGACCGGAGGCGAGTTGGCCGGCGACGGTGGCGCCGGCGGAGGTGCCGAGGATGTGGTCGGCGGTGCCGGGAAGGTCGAGGCCTGCTTCGGCGAGGCCGTGGAGCAGGCCGGTCTCCCAGGAGATGCCGGCGAGTCCGCCGCCGCCGAGTACGAGTCCGCGCATGGTGGTTCCCCCTTGGGTTGATCGCTTCGTTCGGCATTTTGGCGCAATGGCCGTCAAGAAGTTGCCAATTCTTCAGTCGGGCCAGCCTGATCAGCGGATATTCCGATTGCAGGGCCTAGTCTCAATGGCATGGTGCACACGGGCCGCGGCCGGCTGCGGATCTATCTCGGGGCGGCCCCGGGCGTCGGCAAGACGTACGCCATGCTCTCCGAGGCGCACCGCCGCCTCGACCGGGGCGCGGACGTGGTGGTCGGCTTCGTCGAGACCCACGGGCGCGCCCGGACCGCGGAACTGCTCGACGGCCTGGAGACCGTCCCGCGCCGCACGATGACCCATCGCGGCGCCGAGTTCACCGAACTCGACCTGGACGCGCTGCTGGCCCGGGACCCGGCGGTGGCGCTGGTCGACGAACTCGCCCACACCAATGTCCCCGGCTCGCGGAACGGCAAGCGCTGGCAGGACGTCGAGGAGCTGCTGGCGGCCGGGATCGACGTGATCTCCACCGTCAACATCCAGCACCTGGAGTCGCTCGGCGACGTGGTCGAGGGCATCACCGGCGTCCGCCAGCGGGAGACCGTCCCGGACGAGGTGGTGCGGCGCGCCGACCAGATCGAGCTGGTCGACATGTCGCCGCAGGCGCTGCGCCGCCGCCTGGCGCACGGCAACGTCTACGCGCCGGAGAAGGTGGACGCGGCGCTCGCCCACTACTTCCGGCCCGGCAACCTGACGGCGCTGCGCGAGCTGGCGCTGCTGTGGACGGCCGACCGGGTCGACGAGTACCTGCAGCGGTACCGGGCCGAGCAGGGCATCCAGGGCACCTGGCAGGCCCGCGAGCGGATCGTGGTCGGCCTGACCGGCGGCCCGGAGGGCGCCACGCTGATCCGCCGCGCCGCCCGGATCGCGGCCCGCAACAGCGCCGGCGAGCTGTCGGCGGTGCACATCTCGCGCTCCGACGGCCTGTCCGGCTCCTCGCCGCAGACGCTGATCGAGCAGCGCGCGCTGGTGGAGAGCCTCGGCGGCAGCTTCCACTCGGTGCTCGGCGACGACCCGGCGGCCGGGCTGCTGGACTTCGCGCGCGGCGTCAACGCCACCCAGATCGTGATCGGCACCAGCCGCCGCAAGCTCTGGCAGTACGTGTACGGGCCGGGCGTCGGCCTCACGGTGACCCGGGACTCCGGGGACATCGACGTCCACATGGTCAACCACGAGCACGCGGCGCTCGGCCGGGGCCGGATCCCGATCCGCAGGGTCACCGACCTGGGCCGGACCCGGGCGATCGCGGGCTGGCTGATCGGCGTCGCCGGGCCGCCGCTGCTGGCACTGGTGCTGAGCCGGTTCCACGACCAGGGCCTCTCCACCGACATGCTGCTGTTCCTGTCGCTGACGGTGTGCGCGGCGCTGGTCGGCGGACTGTACCCGGCGATCGCCTCGGCGCTGGTCGGATCGACGGCGCTCAACTACTACTTCGCGCCCCCCATTCACGCCTTCACCATCGCCGAGCCGCAGAACATCCTGGCGGTGGCGATCTTCACCGCGGTCGGCATCGCGGTCGCCACCGTGGTCGACCTGGCCGCCCGGCGCAGCCATCAGGCGGCCCGCGCCCAGGCCGAGGCGCAGACCATGTCCGCGCTGGCCGGCACCGTGCTGCGCGGTGCCCCCAGCGGCGAGGGGGTGCTGACGGCACTGCTGGAGCAGGTCCGGGAGACCTTCCAGCAGGAGGCGGTCGCCCTGGTCGAACGCGCCGATCCGCACGCCGCCTGGAACGCCGCCGCCTCGGTCGGGCCGCGTCCGCCCGCCGGTCCCGAGCAGGCCGACGTGGACGTGCCGGTCGGCGACCGCCTCGCGCTGGTGCTGCGCGGCCGGGTGCTGCCCGCCGCGGACCGGCGGATGCTCGGGGCGTTCGCCAACCAGGCCGCCATGCTGCTGGAACGCCGCCGGCTGGCCGGGGAGGCCGCCGCCGCCCGCCGGGAGGCCGAGGGCAACCGGATCCGCACCGCGCTGCTGGCCGCCGTCTCGCACGACCTGCGCACCCCGCTGGCCGGGATCAAGGCCGCCGTCACCTCGCTGCGCGCCGAGGACGTCGAGTGGGACCAGGAGGACGAGGCCGAGCTGCTGGCCGGCATCGAATCCGGCGCGGACCGCCTCGATCATCTGATCAACAACCTGCTGGACATGAGCCGCCTGCAGACCGGCACCGTCACCCCGCTGCTCCAGCCCACCGACCTGGACGAGGTGGTGCCGTTCGCGCTCGGCGGCGTCCCGCCCGGCAGCGTCCGGCTGGACGTGGCGGAGTCACTGCCGATGGTGCGCGCCGATGCCGGGCTGCTGGAACGGGTGCTGGCCAACCTGGTGGAGAACGCCGTCAAGTACGGCCCGCCCGGCAGCCCGGTGCTGGTCAAGGCGGACCTGCTGCCGCGCGAGGGCCGGGTCGAGCTGCGCGTGGTGGACCGCGGTCCGGGCGTCCCCGAGGAGGCCCGGGAGCGGATCTTCGCCCCGTTCCAGCGCTACGGCGACGCCCCGCGCGGCACCGGCGTCGGCCTCGGCCTGGCGGTGGCGCGCGGCTTCGCCGAGGCGATGGACGGCGCCGTCACCGCCGAGGACACCCCCGGCGGCGGGCTGACCATGGTGGTCTCGCTGCCCGCCGTCGACCTGCACGAGCACACCGACAACGGAAAGGCCGGTCCCGCATGACCCGGGTCCTGGTGGTGGACGACGAACCGCAGATCGTCCGTGCCCTGGTGATCAACCTCAAGGCCCGCAAGTACGAGGTGGACTCCGCGCACGACGGCGCGAGCGCCCTGGAACTGGCCGCCGCCCGCCATCCCGACGTGGTGGTGCTCGACCTCGGCCTGCCCGACATGGACGGCGTCGAGGTGATCCGCGGCCTGCGCGGCTGGACCAGGGTGCCGATCATCGTGCTGTCCGCCCGGCACGCCTCCGACGAGAAGGTCGAGGCGCTGGACGCCGGTGCCGACGACTACGTCACCAAGCCGTTCGGCATGGACGAGCTGCTGGCCCGGATGCGGGCCGCCGTACGCCGCGCCGAACCGGTCACCGCCGAGGGCGAGCCGGTGGTCGCCACCGAGTCGTTCACCGTCGACCTGGCCGCGAAGAAGGTCAACCGTCAGGGCCACGACGTCCGACTCACCCCCACCGAGTGGCACCTGCTGGAGGTGCTGGTGCGCAACTCCGGGCGGCTGGTCAGCCAGACCCAGCTGCTGCAGGAGGTGTGGGGGCCGGCCTACCGCAAGGAGACCAACTACCTGCGGGTCTACCTGGCGCAGCTGCGCCGCAAGCTGGAGGCCGACCCCTCGCACCCCCGCCACTTCATCACCGAACCGGGCATGGGCTACCGCTTCGAGCCGTGACCGGGCCCACCCGTGGCTCTGCCGCCGGGAGGCGGTGAACCGGTACCCTTCCCGCATGAGTGGTGACAACATCGGCGACCAGCCGCAGGGCCGTTTCCGCCGCATGCTGAGCCGGCTGACGTCCTCCTCGGAGGAGCTGGCCGCCCAGGAACTGCGGCAGGACACCGCCGAGGCGGGCTGCACCCCGATCGCCGCCTGCGGCGACCGTGAGATCGTCACCGTGGCCGGCACGCTGCGGACCGTCACGCTGCGCCCCCGTGCGGGTGTGCCCGCGCTGGAGGCCGAGCTGTTCGACGGCACGGAGGCGCTGGACGTGGTGTGGCTGGGCCGTCGCTCGATCGTGGGCATCGAGCCGGGCCGCCGTCTGATCGCCAGCGGCCGGATCGGCCACGCACGCGGGCGCCGCGTGCTCTTCAACCCCCGCTACGAGCTGCGTCCGGTGGGACACGGGAGCGAGTCCGCGTGAGCAACGAGGCCGAGGCGATCCGAGTGACCGCGCACGACCCGCAGGACGACCCGCAGAGCGGTGTGTACGAACGGGACGCCTCCAAGGAGGCGGCCGAGACGGTGCTGAAGGCGTTCGGCGGCATCCGCGGCATGGTCGACATGACGCTGCCGGGCCTGGTGTTCATCATCGCCTTCAACATCACCCACAAGGTGCCGGTGGCCGCCTGGTCGGCGCTGGCGCTGTGCGCGGTGTTCGTGGTGGTCCGGCTGGCGCGGCGGGAGACCATCCAGCACGCCTTCTCCGGCGTGTTCGGGGTGGCGATCGGCGCCTGGATCTCGATGAAGACCGGCAAGGCCGAGGACTTCTACCTGCCGGGCCTGCTGTGGAACGTCGGCTACTGCATGGCGCTGGCGGTCTCCGCGCTGGTGCGCTGGCCGATGATCGGACTGATGCTCGGCCCGATCACCGGCGAGATGTTCACCTGGCGCAAGCAGAACCCGGGCCGGCTGGCCGCCTACACCCGGGCGACCTGGGCCTGGGTGCTGATCATGGGCCTGAAGCCGTTGATCCTCTTCCCGCTGTACTTCACCCACAACGTCAACCTGCTGGGCTGGCTGAAGGTCGCCCTCGGCATTCCGCCGATGCTGCTGGCGATGTACGTGACCTGGCAGATCCTGCTGAAGGCGCCGCCGCCGATCAAGGCGGAGCTGCCGGAGGACGAGGAAGAGCCGCAGAAGTAGTCGGCAGATGTGACGAAGGGCCCGCGCGATGCGCGGGCCCTTCGTCGTACGGCGGGGCGGATCAGCCGGCGAGCAGCGTCTCCAGCTCCTCCTCGCGCTCCTGCGCGGCGACGAACAGCAGCTCGTCACCGGCCTCCAGGGTGTCGCTGCCACCGGGGACCAGCACCCGGCCGGCCCGGATGATGGTGACCAGCGCGGTGTCCACCGGCCAGGCCACGTCCGAGACCCGGGTGCCGACCAGACCGGTGTCGGCGGCCAGGGTCAGCTCGACCAGGTTGGCGTTGCCCTGCGAGAAGCGCATCAGCCGGACCAGGTCGCCGACGCTGACGGCCTCTTCGACCAGCGCCGACATCAGACGCGGGGTGGAGACGGCGACGTCCACGCCCCACGACTCGTTGTACAGCCACTCGTTCTTCGGGTTGTTCACCCGGGCGACCACCCGGGGCACCCCGTACTCGGTCTTGGCGAGCAGCGAGACGACCAGGTTGACCTTGTCGTCACCGGTGGCGGCGATCACCACGTGGCAGCGCTGCAGGGCGGCCTCGTCCAGCGAGGTGATCTCGCAGGCGTCGGCGAGCAGCCACTCCGCCAGCGGGACCCGCTCCACCGAGATGGAGTTCGGGTTCTTGTCGATCAGCAGGACCTCGTGGCCGTTCTCCAGCAGCTCTCCGGCGATGGAACGGCCGACGGCACCGGCTCCGGCGATTGCGACGCGCATCAGTGACCAGCCTCCTCGGGGCCCTTGGCGAAGGCCGCCTCGACCGCGGTCAGTTCGTTGCGGCGCAGCATCACGTGCACCAGGTCGCCCTCCTGCACCACCATCTGCGGGGTGGGCAGCACGCCCTCGCCGACGCGGGTGACGAACGCCACCCGGACACCGGAGGCGGCCTCCAGCTCGGACAGGCGGTGGCCTATCCACGCGGGGGCGAACGCCACCTCGGCGAGCTGCACGGCGCCCGACGGGTCCTGCCAGACCGGCTCGGCGCCGCTGGGCAGCAGCCGGCGCAGCATCTGGTCGGCCGTCCAGCGGACGGTGGCGACGGTCGGGATGCCCAGACGCTGGTAGACCTCGGCGCGGCGGGGGTCGTAGATGCGGGCCGCGACGTGCTCGACGCCGAAGTTCTCGCGGGCCACCCGGGCGGCGATGATGTTGGAGTTGTCACCGCTGGAGACGGCGGCGAAGGCGCCCGCCTCCTCGATGCCGGCTTCCCGCAGGGTGTCCTGGTCGAAGCCGACGCCGGTGACCCGGCGGCCGTTGAAACCGGCGCCGAGCCGACGGAAGGCGGTCGGGTCCTGGTCGATCACCGCGACCGAGTGGCCTTGTTTCTCAAGCGTTCTGGCGAGGGCCGAGCCCACGCGCCCGCAGCCCATGATGACGATGTGCACGCGACTACCTCACCCGATCCGTTGGGGTCATGACCTGCGTAAACACCGTTCATCGTCCTTCCGTGCCCCCGATTGCGGGGGCGACTTGTCGACTGCGCCTGTGATCCGACGCAGGGGGCAACCAGGTGGTGCCCGCTGACCCGTAATCCGACACGCTAGCCGGTCCGCCGAACACAGTCGCGACCAAGGTGGCCCCGGGAGGCATCGAGTGCCACCGGGAGCCCTTACGATTCCTTGCTGTGCCTATGCCTGCTGACCTACCGAAACGCATCCTGATCGGGCGTGCGCTGCGCAGCGACAAGCTGGGGGAGACGCTGCTCCCCAAGCGGATCGCGCTGCCGGTGTTCGCCTCGGACGCGCTCTCCTCCGTGGCGTACGCGCCCGAGGAGATCCTGCTCACGCTGTCGCTGGCCGGCGCGTCGGCGATCCACTTCTCCTGGCAGATCGGCCTCGTGGTCGCCATCGTGATGCTCGCGGTGGTCGCCTCGTACCGGCAGAACGTGCACGCCTACCCGAGCGGTGGCGGCGACTACGAGGTCGCCACCGTCAACCACGGGCCGAACTCCGGCCTGGTGGTGGCGAGTGCGCTGATGGTCGACTACATCCTCACCGTGGCGGTCTCCACCACCTCGGGCGTGGCCAACGTGGTGTCGGCGGTGCCGGCGTTGCGCGGCCACGAGATGGCGCTGTCGGTGTTCCTGGTCATCCTGCTGATGGGCATGAACCTGCGCGGTGTGCGCGAGTCCGGCTCCGCGTTCGCGGTGCCGACGTACGCGTTCATGGTGGGCGTGCTCGGCATGGTGGTCTACGGCCTGGTGCGGCACTTCGGGTTCGACTCGGCGCTGCCCGCGGAGAGCGCGTCGTTCCACCTGGAGCCGACGCCCGGCAACGGGGCGCTGACCGGGTTCGCGCTGGTGTTCCTGCTGCTCAAGGCGTTCTCCTCGGGCTGTGCGGCGCTCACCGGTGTGGAGGCGATCTCCAACGGCGTGCCGGCCTTCCGGAAGCCGAAGAGCAAGAACGCCGCGACCACGCTGCTGATGATGGCGAGCATCGCCGTCACGATGTTCATGGGCATCATCTACCTGGCACACCTGACCGGGACGCAGATGGCCGAGAACCCGACCGAGCAGCTGATCGGCGCGCCGGCGGACTACCACCAGAAGACCGTGCTGGCGCAGATCTCCGAGGCGGTGTTCTCCAACTTCACCCCCGGCTTCTACTTCGTCGCGGGCACCACCGGCCTGATCCTGGTGCTGGCCGCGAACACCGCCTTCAACGGCTTCCCGGTGCTCGGCTCGATCCTCGCCCAGGACCGCTACCTGCCGCGTCAGCTGCACACCCGCGGCGACCGGCTGGCGTTCTCCAACGGCATCGTGCTGCTGGCCGGCGCGGCGATCCTGTTCATCGTCGCGTTCGGCGCCGACCCGAACCGGCTGATCCAGCTGTACATCGTCGGTGTGTTCGTGGCGTTCAACATGAGCCAGTCCGGCATGATCCGGCACTGGACCAGGCTGCTGAAGACCGAGACCGACCCGAAGAAGCGCGGCCGCATGCAGCGCAGCCGGGCGATCAACGCCTTCGGCCTGGTGATGACCATGGCCGTGCTGATCGTGGTGCTCGCCACCAAGATCGGTCACGCCTGGATCGCGATCGCGCTGATGGTGGTGCTGTTCGTGATGATGAAGGCGATCCGCCGGCACTACGACAGTGTCAACTCCGAGCTGAAGGCCGCCGAGGAGCCCACCGACGTCGCCCCGCCGACCCGGGTGCACGCCGTCGTGCTGGTCTCCAAGCTGCACAAGCCCGCGCTGCGCGCCCTCGCGTACGCCCAGCTGTCCCGGGCGCACATCCTGGAGGCCGTCACCGTCAACGTGGACCCGGCCGACACCGCGGCGCTGCGCAAGGAGTGGGACGAGCGCGGCATCGACGTGCCGCTGAAGGTCCTCGACTCGCCGTACCGGGAGATCACCGGCCCGGTGCTGGAGTACGTGAAGAACCTGCGCCGCGACAGCCCGCGCGACGTGGTCGCGGTCTACATCCCCGAGTACGTGGTCGGCCACTGGTACGAGCACCTGCTGCACAACCAGAGCGCGCTGCGGCTCAAGGGACGCCTACTGTTCAAACCCGGTGTGATGGTGACGTCCGTACCCTGGCAGTTGGAGTCCTCGGAACGACGCAAGGCACCCAAGGCGTGGTCCGCGCCCGGTGCGGTGCGTCGTGGCGAGCCCCGGCCGCGTGCCGGGCAGACCACCGGGGAGTCCCGTGGCGGCAAGGACGACGCCGCGCCGCGCGACTGAGCGGCACGGCCCGTCCGGCCTCCCGATGGCCTTCAATGGGCCCGTGGCGGATCGTTCCCGGTCCGCCACGGGCCGCCGTGTTCTCCACCGTCCGTCCCCCCCCCGTCTTTCGTATCGCGTAAGGAAGCGCCCTGTGACCCGCAACAACCCGCCCCGCTCCTCCGGTCGCCAAGGCCGCCCCGGCCGCACGTCCGGCGCCAAGCCCGGGCAGGTGGCGCACCCGCGCTGGAGCAGCCGGCCGGCCCGGCCCGAAGCCACCGACCGGGAGGGCAACACCGCCCGCAGCCTGCCGCCGGTGCCGGGCGAGCAGCGTCCCGCCGAGGTGCGGCCGGCACCCGCGAAGGCGGCGAAGACTGCGAAGGAGCCGAAGACGGCGAAGGAGCCGAAGACGGCGAAGGGCGAGGGCCCGCGCGCGAAGAACGCCGATCGGCAGGGGCGCAAGCCCGGTGCGGTACGCGCGCCCAAGGCCGTGCGGCCCGCCCAGCGGGCGCTGCGGCAGCCGTCCGGCGACCCGCTGGTCGGCGAACGCTACGAGGTCGAGGTCGGGCCGGTCGCGCACGGCGGGCACTGCGTGGCCCGGCACGAGGGCCGGGTGCTGTTCGTCCGGCACGCGCTGCCCGGTGAGCGGGTGATCGCGCAGGTCACCGACGGCACCACCACCTCGCGATTCCTGCGGGCCGACGCGGTGGAGGTGCTGGAGGCCGCCAAGGAGCGGATCGAGGCGCCCTGCCGGTTCGCCGGCCCCGGCAAGTGCGGCGGCTGCGACTGGCAGCACGTCACCCCCGGCGGGCAGCGCAAGCTCAAGGGCGCGGTGCTCACCGAGCAGCTCGCCAAGCTGGCCGGCCTCACCCCCGAGGAGGCCCACTGGGACGGCTCGGTCGAGCCGGTCGGCGGCAAGCTCCAGGCCGGCGAGGTCCCGGCCTGGCGCAGCCGCGTCCAGTACGCCGTCGACGAGGACGGCACGATCGGCCTGCGCAAGCACCGGTCGCACGACATCCAGCCGATCGACCGCTGCCTGATCGCCGCGCCCGGCGTCACCGAGCTCGGCATCGAGTCCCGCGACTGGACGGGCGTCGCCTCCGTCGATGCGATCGCCGCGTCCGGCTCCTCCGACCGGCAGGTGATCCTGCGGCCGCAGCCCGGCGAGCAGCTGCCGCTGGTCGAACTCGACCGGGAGGCCTCGATCGCCCGGATCGACGAGCAGGACCTGTTCCACCGCGTGCACGGCCGCGCCTTCGTCCGCGAGCGCGCCGTCGGCCGCACCTGGCGGGTCTCCAACGGCGGCTTCTGGCAGATCCACCCCGAGGCCCCGGACACCCTGGTCGACGCCGTCCTCACCGGCCTCGACCCGCAGTGGGGCGAGAACGCCCTCGACCTGTACTGCGGCGTCGGCCTGTTCGCCGGCGCGCTCGCCGAACGGGTCGGCGAGGAGGGCGCGGTGCTCGGCATCGAGTCCGGCAAGCAGGCCGTGGCGGACGCCCGGCACAACCTGGCCGCGCTGGAGAACGTCCGGATCGAGTGCGACAAGGTCGAGACCCTGCTGCCCCGCACCGGCATCACCTCCACCGACCTGATCGTCCTCGACCCGCCGCGGGCCGGCGCCGGCCGCGACACCGTCGCGCACCTCTGCTCGCTCTCCGCCCGCCGCATCGCCTACGTCGCCTGCGACCCCGCCGCGCTCGCCCGCGACCTGGCCTTCTTCCGCGAGGGCGGCTACCGCCCGGTCTCGCTGCGGGCCTTCGACCTGTTCCCGATGACCCACCACTTCGAGTCCGTGGCCATCCTGGAGCCGATCGCCGACCGCCCGTAGTCGACCCACCCGTCAGGACGGGCGCGGGAGTTCCTCTCCCGCGCCCGTCCGGCGTTTCCGGGCCCGGTGGCCGGTTTTCGCGGGGGCGCGGGCGGACAGGGTTGGGGGAGCGGGGGTGCGGCCGGTTTGCGCCCTTGTTGTGCTAGCACCTCGGCGCTAGCGTGAAGCATGGCCAAGAAGCAGCTGAACGTCAGGGTGGATGCGACCACCGCCGAGATGGCCCGCGAGCGGGCCGAACAGCAGGGGATCAGCATGAACCAGTACATCGAGCGCCTGGTACAGCAGGACATGGGCGAGGCGGGGCGCAACTTCGTGGACGCCGCGGCGCAGTTCATGAAGGAGCACGAGGCGGCGTTCCTCGCCGAATTCGGATCGCCGAGCGAACTCCAGGACGTGCGCCGTTGAAACTTGAGGTCGACCTCTCGTGGCTGCTCATGACCGCCGAGCAGTACACGCCCGGTGACCCGCAGGTCACCGACTACGGATCGCTGCTCGCGGCGATCACCAGGCACCAGGCCGAAATCTTCGACATCGCCGTCTACCCGGAGCCGCAGGACCGTGCGGCCGCGCTGATGCACCAGCTGATCCGGGTCCCCGCGCTGGAGCGCAACAACGAGCTGTTCGCCACCGCCGTGGCCTACGCGTACCTGGTGGCCAGCGGCTGCCGGGTGGCGACCACCGCGCGCGAGGTGCGCAGCCTGGCCCGGGCGATCCGGGAGGGCAAGCTCGGCATCACGGGCGTGGCGGAGCGGCTGGCGATGTGGGTGGTCGACGAGTCGGAGGAGGAAGAAGTCGGCGACGACGGCGAGGAGTGAGCCGTCGGTACGGTCCGGCCGCAGGTCAGGGGCCGGGAGAGCGACGAGGCGTCCGCAGCCGGGATACCCTCGACGTTCCCCCGGCCCCTGACGATCCCGCGAGGATGCGACCGAGTTGCTGCAGGACATCGAGCCCTATCTGGTCTGCCCGCACTGCGCCCACCCCCTGACCCTGGACGGCCGCACCCTGCGCTGCGCGCAGGGCCACAGCTTCGACCAGGCCCGGCAGGGCTACGTCAGCCTGCTGGCCGGCGACGCGAAGGCGGGCACCGCCGACACCGCGGAGATGGTCGCCGCCCGCAGCGAGTTCCTGGCGGCCGGCCACTACCGTCCGCTGGAGCGGGCGCTGGCCGAGGCCGCCGCCGGGGTCGCGGCGGACACCGGCCTGGTGGCCGACCTGGGCGCGGGCACCGGGCACTACCTGGCGCGGGTGCTGGAGGCCCGGCCCGGTGCGGCCGGCGCGGCCCTCGACCTGTCGAAGTACGCGCTGCGGCGGGCCACGAAGGCGCACCCGCGGATCGGCGCCGTGGTGTGCGACGCCTGGCGTCCGCTCCCGCTGCGGGACGGCGCGGCGGACGTGCTGCTGAACGTGTTCGCGCCGCGCAACGGCCCGGAGATGCGGCGGGTGCTGCGCCCGGGCGGGCGGCTGCTGGTGGCCGCGCCGACCTCCCGCCACCTGCGGGAACTGGTGGGCGTGCTGGGCCTGCTGTCGGTCGACGAGGACAAGGACCGGCGGATCGAGGAGAAGCTCGGCCCGTGGTTCGCGCCGGTGGGGCGCACGGACGTGGAGTTCGCGCTGCGGCTGTCACGGGCGGACGCCGCCGCCGTGGTCGGGATGGGGCCGAGCGCCTGGCACACCGACCGGGCCGCGCTGGCCGCCGCACTGGACGCGCTGCCGGAGCCCGTGGAGGTCACCGGCTCGGTGCGGATCACCGCGTACGAGTGACACACCGCGACGGGCCCGGCGACGGTTGGGACTCGAAGGGGTGAAAGGCCGTCAGGAGAGTCGTTTCTCCAGCTCACTGCGGGCCTAAAGTGCTCGGAGTGACCAGCGAAGCCCCCTTGGCCCCGCCCCCGGTCGGGCCGCCCGACCGCTCCTCCGCCCAGCCGGGCCGGCGCCCGCCCGCGGAGTCCACACCCCTGGTGAAGCGCCCGACCGTCGAGGAACTGCGGCTGACGTCCTTCAAGTCCTACCGGCGCGCCACCCTGCCGATGTCACCGCTGACCGTCGTCCACGGCCCGTCCGGGGCGGGCAAGTCCAACGCGCTGGACGCCCTCTCGGTGCTCTCCCGGCTCGCCCTCGGTGAGGAGATCAGACCCTCGCTGGACGGCATCGGCGGCATCGGTGGCCCGCTCGCCGTCCCCGTCCGGGGCGGGTTGGCCGGCTGCGTCCCGCACGGGCGCAACGCGATCATCCTGGGCTGCACCGTCCGCTCCGGCGTCGGGCAGGTCCGGCTCGAAGTGGTGGTGCGCACCGACGAACGCGTCCGGATCGCCCGCGAATGGCTCACCCTGGACGGCCGGACCCTGATGGAGACCGGTGAACAGGACCTCGCCCGCGGCCGGGTCAACGTCACCTGGCACAACGACTCCCGGCAGGGCGACATCCGCGCGCCGCTGTCCAGCAGCAGCCTGATCACCGCCCAACTGCCGCTGCGGGTGGCCGGATCGTCCAACGGCGAACGCAAGGTGCTGGCCGCCTCCGAACAACTGCTCACCGCACTGCGCGAGGTGTTCGCCCTGCACCCCGTGCCCGCCGCGATGCGCGGCTGGGCCCGGCCCGAACCGCAGGCCCGGCTGCTCGGCACCGCCGCCAACATCTCCGCCGTCCTCGGCCGCCTCAAGAGCGAGTGCCAGCGCCGCTGGGCCCGGCTGCTGCGCACCGTCCAGGCCGCCGCGCCGCACCCGCTGCTCGGACTGGACGTCGCCCGGCGCGGCGAGGGCGCGCAGCAGCGGCTGATCGCCGTCTTCGACGAGGGCGTGCTCGGCCGCACCGGCGCCGACCAGGCCTCCGACGGCATGCTGCGGCTGCTCGCCTTCGCCGCCGTCCTGCTCACCGGCGCCGACGTCATCGACGTCGACCCGGCCGCCGAAGTGCCCGACGCGCACCGGCAGTTGGTGCTGCTCGCCGAGGACCTCGGGGCCGGGCTGGCGGCCGAGCAGGTCGCCGCGCTGCTGCGGCTGGCCCGCGAAGTCACCGGCAAGGGCGACATCCGGCTGCTCGCCACCGTCCAGGAACCCGGCCCCGCGCACGGCCTGGACGGCGTCGAACTGGTCGAGTGCCGGCGCGATCCGGCCACCGGCCACAGCCTGCTGCGCCGCACCGAACCCGCTGCCCGGGTGCCCGTCCAGGGCGCGGCGCGGGACGCGGCCGCAGTGGTAGACCTGGGGGAATGAACGATGATCTGACGGTGCCCGAACTCCAGCGGCGACTGGCCGAGTTCGCGGCCGCCCGGAACTGGCAGCCGTTCCACACCCCGAAGAACCTGGCCTCGGCGCTGAGCGTCGAGGCCGGTGAACTGCTGGAGATCTTCCAGTGGTTGACGCCCGAACAGGCCGGCGCGGTGATGACCGACGCCGGCACGGCGCACCGGGTGCGGGACGAGGTCGCCGACGTGCTGGCCTACCTGCTGCAGCTGTGCACCGTGCTGGAGGTGGATCCGCTGCGGGCGCTGGCGGAGAAGATCGAGCGCAACGAGAGCCGGTTTCCGGCGGCTTGAGGTCGTTCCGCGGTGGCTTCGTGGCTTCGTGGCTTCGGCGCTGCCGGCGACTCGGGCGTTTCACGTGGGTGCGGAAGTCATCCGGTTTTCCCTCCTGCGGGGGACCCGAGTTTTCCACAGGGCCGGGTTGTCCACAGGTGCGGCGAATGCGCTGGGAACGACCGGCCGGCGACGGCACGCTGAGCCCCTGACCGACCGCCGACCGACGGCGGCGGCGACCGAGGGGAGCGCGCGCCATGGAGGCACTGCGACTGATCAAGACCGTCCGGCAGGACCTGGCCGAGGCCCGGGGGGCCAGGGAGATCCTGTACCGGGCCTGCCGGTCCGGGTTGGCCATCGAGGCCGTCGGGGCGCGGATCGCCGACCACGACGGCGAGCAGTTCGCCACCCTGGGGCAGCTGCTCTCGGAGGCCGGCGGGCACACCGCGAGCTGCCTGCGACAGCCGCCCGATCCCGGCCTCCACGATCCCGGCCTCCACGGGTTCGGTGGCCGGCTCGGCGGCGGGCCGGTGCAGAGGCTCGGCGGTAGGTCCGGGCCGGGGCCGGTCGAGCGGCTCACCGAGCTCGGCGAGCTGGAACCGGTCCTGGTGGAGCTGGCCGGGCTGTTGGAGGAGACCGGCGAGAACCTGGTGGTGCTGGCCTGCGGAGCGGAGACCGAGAGCCTGTACTGGACGTGCATCGACGGGCTCGACGCGAGCTCCGAATGCCGGGATCTGGTCGCCGAGTTGCTGCGCGAGCAGCAGCGGACGACGGCGGCCGACGAGGCGTCTTCCGAGGACGTGGACGCAGCGGAAGCCGAGGCAGCGGAAGACGGGGAGGCGGAAGCCGGGGAGGCCGTGATGCCGGGCGGGGCCCGGCGGGAGGAGCCGAGGCTCGTGGTCCCGCTGGGCCCGCCGGTCCCGGTGGCGTGCGCTCAGTCGCGGGCCGAGTCGTCCGGCTCGCTCCGGGGTGCGGGTGCGGTGTCCCGCAGGTCGGAGTCGAGTCCGGCCAGGTCGGTGTTGATCGAGGCGAGCAGCTCCTGCATCTGCTCCAGCAGCGACTTGGTGGTGACGGGCACGCCGCCCGTGGGGGTGCCCGTGGTGGGCGGCTCGGTCCAGGGCTCGGACATGAGGGGGCCCCTTCAGCTCGGTGGTGCGGGGTGAAGCGCCGGGGGTCGACGCCGCCGGTCCAACGAGTCCCCGCCGTGCGCGGTCACCCGGGACCACCCGTAGCGGTCCAACCGCGGGGCCCGGTCAGCCCCAGGGGTGAGCCGAGTTTGCGAGCCCGGCCCCCGCTCGGCTACAGCGCCGAGCGGGGACGTCCCGAAGCCGGGACGCGAGCCGAAAGGAGATCAGTTGTGCGAGTGCAGATCCGCGTTCAGGCCGCCCCACGAACCGGAGCGGGCGATCACCTCGACCGCGCCGGACTGCGAGTTGCGACGGAACAGCAGGTTGTCCTGGCCGGACAGCTCCACCGCCTTCGCCACCGTGCCGTCCGGGGTGGTGACCCGGGTGCCGGCGGTGACGTACAGGCCCGCCTCGACCACGCAGTCGTTGCCCAGCGAGATGCCGATGCCCGCGTTGGCACCCAGCAGGCAGCGCTCGCCCACCGAGACGGTCTGCTGGCCGCCACCGGACAGGGTGCCCATGATCGAGGCGCCGCCGCCGATGTCGCTGTGGTCGCCGACCACCACGCCCGCGCTGATCCGGCCCTCGACCATGGAGGTGCCCAGGGTGCCGGCGTTGAAGTTGACGAAGCCCTCGTGCATCACGGTGGTGCCCTCGGCCAGGTGCGCGCCGAGGCGTACCCGGTCGGCGTGCGCGACGCGCACTCCGCTCGGCGCCACGTAGTCGGTCATCCGCGGGAACTTGTCGATGCCGTACACGGCGAGCTGCCCGCCCTGGGCGCGCACCGCCAGCCGGGCCTGCTCCACGTTGCCCACCGGCACCGGGCCGATCGACGTCCAGGCGACGTTCGCCAGCAGGCCGAAGATGCCGTCCAGGTTCTGGCCGTGCGGCTTCACCAGGCGGGTGGAGAGCAGGTGCAGGCGCAGGTAGACGTCGTGCGCGTCCAGCGGCTTCTCGTCCAGCGAGGAGATCACGGTGCGCACCGCCACCACCTCGACGCCGCGCCGCGCGTCGACGCGCAGCGCCTCGGAGGCGCCCGCGCCGAGCGCCTGCTCGGCCTCCTCGGCGCTCAGCCGGACGGTGCCGGACGGGCCGGGAGCGGCGGCCAGCTCGGGGGAGGGGAACCAGGTGTCGAGGACGGTGCCGTCGGCGGCGACGGTCGCCAGGCCGACGGCCACCGCGCCGTTCGTGGAAGTGGAGGTCTCAGCAGTCACATCCCGCACGTTAACCAATCGGGGCAAGGACTGACCAACACGCTCACCGGACGGACAAAACCTAATGCCCCCGTACAGGCCCAACAGCCATACTCGACCGGGTGTTCGTATCGATATCCACCACCGGCACCGCCGAGAACCCTGCATCCGACCTGGGCTTCCTCCTGCACAAGCACCCCGACAAGGTGCAGCGGTTCACCACCGCGCACGGCACCGCGCACGTCTTCTACCCCGAGTCCGGGGAAGACGCGTGCACCGCCGCGCTGCTGCTGGAAGTCGACCCTGCGGCGCTGCTGCGCCAAGGCCGGGGCAAGGGCCGCTCCGGCTCGCCCGACCTGGCGCTCGCCGAGTACGTCAACGACCGGCCGTACGCCGCGTCCTCGCTGCTCGCGGTGGCGCTGCGCACGGTGTTCCGGTCCGCGATGAAGGGCGAGTGCGGGCACCGGCCCGAACTGCCCGGCCGCGCCATGCCGTTGCGGATCGCGCTGCCCGCCGTCCCGGTGGCCGGCGACGGGCCGGCCCTGGTGGAGCGGCTGTTCGCCCCGCTGGGCTGGCAGGTCGAAGCGACGTGCGTCCCGCTGGACGAGTCCTTCCCCGAGTGGGGCGACTCCCGGTACGTGCGGCTCGAACTCACCGGCACACTGCGGCTCGCCGACGCCCTGCAGCACCTGTACGTGCTGCTGCCGGTGCTGGACGGCGCCAAGCACTACTGGGTCGCGCCCGACGAGGTCGACAAGCTGCTGGCGGCCGGTCAGGGCTGGCTCGCCGACCACCCCGAACGCGCCCTGATCACCCGCCGCTACCTGTCCCGCCGCTGGTCGCTGACCCGGCTCGCGATGGAACGCCTCGCCCTGGCCCGGCTGGCCGAGGCCGACGACCGCGAGGCCGAGGAACTCGACAACGCCGTCCCCGACACCCCGGAGGAGGTGACCGCCACCGACCCGACCACGGACGTGGAGACCGAACTCCCGACCGACGATGCGTCGACCCCGGCGCAGGCGGCACCGACCGGCGAACCGCAGCCGGAGCCGCCCGCCGTCGAGCCGCCCGCCGTCGAGGAGGCGGCCGGCCGCAGTGAGTCGCTGGCCGTCCAGCGGCGCACGGCGATCCTGGCCGCGCTGGCCGGCACCGGCGCCGCCCGGGTGCTCGACCTGGGCTGCGGCCAGGGCGAGTTGGTGGGCGCACTGCTCAAGGAGCCCCGGGTGACCGAGGTGGTCGGAGTGGACGTCTCCTCCCGGGCGCTGACGATCGCCGCCCGCCGGCTGCGGCTGGACCGGATGCCGGAGCGTCAGGCGCGCCGGGTGCGGCTGGTCCAGGGCGCGCTGACGTACACCGACGCCCGGCTGAAGGGCTACGACGCGGCGGTGCTGTGCGAGGTGATCGAGCACCTCGACCTGCCCCGGCTGCCCGCGCTGGAGTACGCCGTGTTCGGCGCGGCCCGGCCCGCCGCGGTCGTGGTCACCACACCGAACGTCGAGTACAACGTGCGCTGGGAGAGCCTGCCCGCCGGGCACGTCCGGCACGGCGACCACCGGTTCGAGTGGAGCCGGGCCGAGTTCACCGCCTGGGCGGAGCAGGTGGCCGACAGCTACGGCTACACGGTCGCGTTCGAACCGGTCGGCCCGCTCGACCCGGAGGTCGGCGCGCCCACCCAGCTCGCCCACTTCCGCCTCGCCGAGCCCGCCGACACCGCCGAGCTCGCCAAGACCGACACCGCCAAGGCTGACACCGCGGCCGGCACCGGCACCCCGTCGAACGACCTCGCCCTCGAAGGGAGCGCGAACCGATGACCACCGAATCCCCCGCGGACCAGAACCCGGCGGCCGAGACCCCGGAGGCCGAGACCCCGGAGGCCGGCCTCCCGGCCGGTCGGCGCCTCCCCGTCACCGACGTCTCGTTGGTGGTGCTGATCGGGAGCACCGGCTCCGGCAAGTCCAGCTTCGCCCGGAAGCACTTCCTGCCCACCCAGGTGGTCTCCTCGGACTTCTGCCGTGGGCTGGTCTCCGACGACGAGAACGACCAGTCCGCCTCGGCCGACGCCTTCGACGTGCTGCACTACGTCGTTGGCAAGCGCCTTGCGGCCGGCCGGCTCACCGTGGTCGACGCCACCAATGTCCAGCAGCACGCCCGGCGCGATCTGATCGCGCTCGCCCGGGAGCACAACGTGCTGCCGATCGCGATCGTGCTGGACGTGCCCGCCGAGGTGTGCGCCGAACGCAACCGGGCCCGGCCGGACCGGCAGCTGCCGGCGCACGTGATCCCCCGTCACCAGCGCGACCTGCGGCGCTCGCTGCGCGGCCTGGAACGCGAGGGCTTCCGCAAGGTGCACGTGCTGCGCGGGGTCGAGGAGATCGAGCACGCCGAGATCGTCCCGGAGAAGCGGTACAACGACCTGCGGCACCTGACCGGACCGTTCGACATCGTCGGCGACATCCACGGCTGCCGCTCCGAGCTGGAGACCCTGCTCGACCGTCTCGGCTACGCGATCACCCGCGACGACCAGGGCCGCCCGGTCGACGCCGCGCACCCCGAGGGCCGCACCGCGGTGTTCGTCGGCGACCTGGTCGACCGCGGCCCGGACAGCCCGGGCGTGCTGCGCCTGGTGATGGGCATGGTCGCGGCCGGCCACGCCCTCTGCGTGCCCGGCAACCACGAGAACAAGCTCGGCCGCTGGATGGACGGCCGCAAGGTCACCGTCTCGCACGGCCTGCAGGAGACCATCGACCAGCTCGCCGGCGAGAGCGAGGAGTTCCGCGCCCAGGTGCGGGAGTTCATGCGCGGTCTGGTCAGCCACTACCTGCTGGACGGCGGCGCGCTGGTGGTCTGCCACGCCGGCCTGCCGGAGAAGTTCCACGGCCGTGCCTCCGGCCGGGTCCGCTCGCACGCGCTGTACGGCGACACCACCGGCGAGACCGACGAGTACGGCCTGCCGGTGCGCTACCCGTGGGCCGAGGAGTACCGCGGCCGCGCCCTGGTGGTCTACGGCCACACCCCGGTGCCGGTGGCGAGCTTCCTCAACAACACCATCTGCCTCGACACCGGCTGCGTCTTCGGCGGCAGCCTCACCGCGCTGCGCTACCCGGAGCGGGAGATCGTCGGCGTGCCCGCCGAACAGGAGTGGTACGAGCCGGTCCGCCCGCTGCACCAGGACGCGCCCGGCGGCCGGGAAGGCCGTCCGCTGGACCTCGCCGACGTGGCCGGCCGCCGCGTGGTGGAGACCGGCACGCTCGGCAACGTCGCAGTCCGGGAGGAGAACGCCGCCGCCGCGCTGGAGGTGATGAGCCGCTTCGCGCTCGACCCGCGACTGCTCGCCTACCTGCCGCCGACCATGGCGCCCTCGCCGACCTCCCGCCGCGAAGGCCTGCTGGAGCACCCCGAGGAGGCGTTCCTCGCCTACCGGCACGACGGGGTGCGGCAGGTGATCTGCGAGGAGAAGCACATGGGCTCGCGCGCCGTGGTCCTGGTCGCCCGGGACGACGCCGCGCTGGACAAGCGCTTCGGCCTGCCCGGTCCGGGCGCGATCTGGACCAGGACCGGCCGCGCCTTCCTGTCCGACGAACAGCTCACCGGCGCGATACTCGACCGGCTGCGGGCCGCCGCCGAGCAGTCCGGCCTGTTCGACGAACTCGACACCGGCTGGCTGCTGTTGGACGCCGAGCTGATGCCCTGGTCGCTGAAGGCCGTCGACCTGCTGCGCCGCCAGTACGCCGCGGTCGGCGCGGCCGCCGGCGCCGCCCTGCCCGTCGCGCTCGACGCCCTCGCCAAGGCCGCCGCCCGCGGACTGGACGTGGCGGAGCTGACCGGCCGCCAGCAGGAGCGCACCGCCGACGCGCTGGCGTTCACCGAGGCGTACCGGCGCTACTGCTGGCCGACCGAGGGCCTGGACGGCATCCGGCTGGCCCCGTTCCAGCTGCTCGCCGCCGAGGGCGCCAACCTGGCGCTGCGCCCGCACACCGAGCACCTCGACCTGATCGACCGGCTGGTCGCCGCCGACCACCGGCTCGCGGAGGAGAGCGGCGGCGGCACCCCGGTGCTGCACCGCACCGGGCGGATGCTGGTCGACACCGAGGACGAGGCCTCGACGGCCGCGGCCGTCGCCTGGTGGGAGGAGCTGACCGGCGCGGGCGGCGAGGGCATGGTGGTCAAGCCGGTCGAGGCACTGCAGCGGGACGGCAGCGGGCGACCGGTCCAGCCCGGTCTGAAGGTGCGCGGGCGCGAGTACCTGCGGATCATCTACGGCCCGGACTACATCCGGCGGCTGGACCGGCTCCGGCAGCGCTCGCTGGGCCACAAGCGCTCGCTCGCCCAGCGCGAGTACGCGCTCGGCCTGGAGGCACTGGACCGGCTGGCGGCCGGCGAGCCGCTCTGGCGGGTGCACGAGGCGGTGTTCGCGGTGCTGGCACTGGAGTCCGAGCCGGTCGACCCCCGACTCTGACCCCGGCCGGGCCCAGGCCGTGCCCCGTTCGGGCCGGCCGTGCCCCGGACAGTCCGCGCGAGGCCCCGTTCGGGCCTCGCGCGGGCCTGTTGTGCGGACCTCCGGTGCCCGCACAACAGCCCCGCCATTGCATGATTATTCGACGACTCGTATACACTTCCCGTCTCAGCCCGTTGACCGACCCAGGAGACCGGTATGGCGTTCAACCTCCGGAACAGGCACTTCCTCAAGGAGACCGACTTCACTCCCCAGGAGTTCCGTCACCTGGTCGACCTCGCGGCGCAGCTCAAGGCGGCCAAGTACGCGGGGACGGAGCAGCCGCGGCTGAAGGGAAAGAACATCGCCCTGATCTTCGCCAAGACCTCCACCCGCACCCGCTGCGCGTTCGAGGTGGCGGCCCACGACCAGGGCGCGTCCACCACGTACCTCGACCCGGCCGGGTCGCAGATGGGCCACAAGGAGTCGGTGAAGGACACCGCCCGGGTGCTGGGCCGGATGTTCGACGGCATCGAGTACCGGGGCGACGGCCAGGAGATCGTCGAGGAACTGGCCGCCCACGCGGGTGTCCCGGTATGGAACGGCCTGACCGACGAGTGGCACCCCACCCAGATGCTGGCCGACGTGCTCACCATCCAGGAGCACGCCACCAAGCCGCTGAACGAGACCACGCTGGTCTACCTCGGCGACGCCCGCTCCAACATGGGCAATTCGCTGCTGGTCACCGGCGCGCTGCTGGGCATGGACATCCGGATCGTCGCCCCGGCGCAGCTGTGGCCGTCGGAGGAGGTCCAGAAGGCCGCCCACACCCTGGCCGAGGCCAGCGGCGCCCTGATCACGCTGACCGAGGACGTCGCGGCGGGCGTCGCGGGCGCGGACTTCCTGTACACCGACGTTTGGGTGTCGATGGGCGAGCCCAAGGAGGTCTGGGCCGAGCGGATCGCCCTGCTGAAGCCCTACCAGGTCTCCATGGACACGGTGCGCGCCACCGGGAACCCGGCGGTCAAGTTCCTGCACTGCCTGCCCGCGTACCACGACCTCGGCACCGAGATCGGCCGGCAGATGTTCGAACTCACCGGCATGGCCGAACTGGAGTGCACCGACGAACTCTTCGAGTCGGCGCACTCCGTGGTCTTCGACCAGGCCGAGAACCGCCTGCACACCATCAAGGCCGTGATGGTGGCCACCCTCGGTTCCTGACCCCCGGGCCCGAGGGCGGGCTCAGAAGTCGACGTCGACGCAGCCCACCCGGTCGGCGGCGGCGTGCCGGCCCGCGTCGGTGCCGGCGTGCAGCACCAGCGAGTGCGCGCCGTCGGGCCGGAACGCCCAGGGGACGGTCGCCGAGGCGTGGCCGGCCCCGCCGGCGTCGGTGTGCACCGTCATCCGCACCTCGTTGTCCGCGGAGTCCGCGTTCGCCACGTGCTGGTAGTGCGGGCCGGACGCCGCCGGGTCGACGCCGCAGTAGCCGGTGTGCACGTGCGCCGGGAACTCGTGCGGGCCGGCCACGCCGGCGAGTTCCACCGCGACGGTCGTCCGGCCCTCCTCCCGGTGGACGGTGACCCGCACCTGCGCGCCGTACGGCACCAGGTCGGGTGCGTGGGTGACCGCCCGGGCGGGGACGAAGCCGTCGGCGCGGTCGAACTGGGCGTTCACCACCTGGTCGGGTACGGTCCCGGCGGTCGCCCCGCCGGGTCCGGGGGCCTCGGGCGGGCCGATCGGCAGCAGTGCGAGCGGCATCAGCAGTGCGCCGGCGGCGGAGGACAGGGGCATCGCGGACCTTCCGACGGGCTGTCAGGGAACACCGCCCACGGTGGCCGCCGGGCACCCCGCCCGCACGCCGCCGTGCCGCAGCACCGCCCGCAGTCACCCGTACGAGAACGCTCCGACGCCGCCGGGGCCCGGCAAGCCCGTCAGCCGGCGGCGGTGATGCCGCGGATCTCGCAGCGCGGCCCGCTGGCGCGCATCAGGCGCAGGTCGGCGGTGATCAGCGGGGCGCCGCACTGTTCGGCGACCGCGACGTAGGCGGCGTCGTCCGGGGTCAGGTTGTCCTTGAGCTCCCAGATCCGGCCGAGCAGCGGGGCGAGCTCCACCTTGCGGATGGGCAACTCCGGCAGCCGCCGGGCGACTTCGGCCGCCTGCTCGGCGGTGACCTCCTTGGCGAGGTAGAGGCCGCGCAGCGACTGCATCACCTCGATCAGCACATGCTCGGGCGCGACCCAGTCGAGGTCGGCGGCCAGCGCGGCCCGGGCCGCGGCCCCCCGCGGGCCCTGGTCGGCGAGCGAGAGCACCACTGCGGAAGCGTCCACCACGATCACCCGCCCACGGTAGCCCGCCGACGGTGCGGCACGGCACCCGGGTGCCCAACCCCCGTCCCCGGCACGCCGATCCGCACCCGCCGGGCACCGGGGCGCCCCGCTACGGAGCGGTCCTGCCCCCCGCCGGCGCGCCCCCCGCCGGCGCGCCCCCCGTCACGCCGGCCGACGGCTGGGCGGCCGGGCCCGAACCCGGCGTCAGTGCGGAGGGCGGCAGGTCCGCCGGGCCGTGCGCGGCGAAGGCCTTCACCTGTTCAGCGGCGGACTCGGCCTGGCTGCGGCTGATGTAGGGCTGCCAGTTCGGGTCGAACGCCCACTTCGCGAGGGTGTTCAGGGACACCCCCGGCTCTGCTCCGTCCATGCCGGTGGCGGTCAGCGTGATCTGGACGCCGTCCTGCGACCGCAGGAGCTTCGCCGCGTAGGCGGTCTGCTGGTTGTCGCCCCGGAAGCTGTAGGCCGCCCCGGACTCGCCGTTGACGCCCTGGACGATCTCGCAGTGCTCGGTGGTGGGGTGGCCGGCGCAGTCGACACCCTCGCGGGTCGGTGACGGCCCGTCGTCGGGGGCCACCAGGTCGATCTCGATCACGCTGATCCGATTGGTGACGCGGTCGTGCACCCGGGCGACGATGTAGGTGTGCAGGTCCGTGCTGACGGGATAGGCGTTGCTGTTCCAGGTCATGACGGTCAGGTCGGGGCCGAGCAGACGGCCGAGCACGACCATGCCGGCGGCCCCGGTCATCGGCACCCGGTCCGACGGCAGGGTGGCCCGCGGCGTGGGGACGGGCGTCGTCGAGCTTCCGGCGGCGGGGGTGGCGGCGGCGGTGGGCGGTGCGCCGGGGCGCAGCAGCAGTCCGCCGACCAGTGCCAGCCCGGCGACGCCGACGACGGCCCCGGTGAGCACGACCCGCCGTCGCCGCCGGATGGCGCTGCCCTCGGCGGTGGCCCCGGCGACGAGCAGGCCGAGGTCGGGCACGGCCTCGCCGACGGCCCATTCGAAGACGTCGCTCAGCTCCCGCTCGGACTCGGGCTCGGGCATGGGGGTCTCTCGCTTTCTGGTGGTCGGACGCTCGGGGCGTGGCGCAGTGGGTCGTCCGGTTCGGGCGACCGGGGGGCGGCGGGGGCGACGGGGAGGGGACGCGGGCTCGGTCACGGCACGAGGGTGTCCAGGTGCGGGGAGAGCTGGCGGCGCAGCCGGGTGAGGGCGCGCAGCGCGCGGACCCGGACGGTGCCGGGGGCGAGCTGGAGTTCGGCGGCGGTCTCCTCGACGCTGCGGTCCTCCCAGTAGCGCAGCACCAGGACGGCCCGGTCCTTGGGCGGCAGTTCGGCGAGTGCGGAGAGCAGGGCGACGCGCAGCGCCGGGTCGCTGTCGGGGGCGGCCTGTTCGGGGAGGAAGTCGAGCCCGGGCAGTTCGCTGCTGCGGCGCAGCCGCCGGTGCGAGAGGTAGCAGCGCAGCAGCACGGTGCGGGCGTAGGCGATCGGGCTGTCGGCCTGCCGGACGCGTCCCCAGGAGGCGTAGATGCGGGCGAGCGCGGTCTGGGTGAGGTCCTCGGCGAGGTGCCAGTCGCCGCAGAGCAGCAGGGCGGTGCGGAACAGTGCGGTGCCGCGGGCGCGCGCGAACTCCTCGAACTCGCGCCGCTCCTCGGCCCGCCGCCGCCCCACCGCCATCCGCACCCCTTGTCACGTGCCGGGTTTCCGGCGGCCCGATCGGCTGGACGAGGCACCGCCCGGTACATGGAAGACAGATGCGCCGGGGCTGCGGTTGCGTTACAGGATGTACCGGTGAAGTTTGGACGGAGCCATGCACTATGGTTTATCTCGACATCGAGATACATTCCGCGCTAGAATTTATCTTGACGTCAAGATACTTGCCGAGAGGCGCAGGCCCCGCGTCCGGCGGGCCTTCCATCATCGGCTCGGTAGGCGGCGGCTGCCAGGTTAGCCAAGCCTTACCTTATCACCGGGTGGACCAAGAAGGAGTCAGTCGTGTCCGCGAACAGCTTCGACGCTCGCAGCTCGCTGCAGGTGGGCGACGAGTCGTACGAGATCTTCAAGCTCTCCGCCGTCGAGGGTTCCGAGCGGCTGCCGTACAGCCTCAAGGTCCTGCTGGAGAACCTGCTCCGCACCGAGGACGGCGCGAACATCACCGCCGACCACATCCGCGCCCTGGGCGGCTGGGACCCGACGGCCGAGCCGTCCGAGGAGATCCAGTTCACCCCGGCCCGCGTGATCATGCAGGACTTCACCGGCGTGCCCTGCGTGGTCGACCTGGCCACCATGCGCGAGGCCGTGAAGGAGCTGGGCGGCGACCCGTCCAAGATCAACCCGCTGGCGCCGGCCGAGCTGGTCATCGACCACTCCGTCATCGCCGACAAGTTCGGCACCCCGGACGCCTTCGTCCAGAACGTCGAGATCGAGTACGGCCGCAACAAGGAGCGCTACCAGTTCCTGCGCTGGGGCCAGACCGCGTTCGACGAGTTCAAGGTCGTCCCGCCCGGCACCGGCATCGTCCACCAGGTCAACATCGAGCACCTGGCCCGCACCGTCATGGTCCGCAACGGCCAGGCGTACCCCGACACCTGCGTCGGCACCGACTCGCACACCACCATGGTCAACGGCCTGGGCGTGCTGGGCTGGGGCGTCGGCGGCATCGAGGCCGAGGCCGCGATGCTCGGCCAGCCGGTCTCGATGCTGATCCCGCGCGTGGTCGGCTTCAAGCTGAACGGCCAGCTGCCGGCCGGCACCACCGCCACCGACCTGGTGCTCACCATCACCGAGATGCTGCGCAAGCACGGTGTGGTCGGCAAGTTCGTCGAGTTCTACGGCGAGGGCGTCACCTCGATCCCGCTGGCGAACCGCGCCACCATCGGCAACATGTCGCCGGAGTTCGGCTCGACCTGTGCGATCTTCCCGATCGACGCCGAGACCATCAACTACCTGAAGCTCACCGGCCGCAGGGAGCAGCAGCTCGCCCTGGTCGAGGCGTACGCCAAGGAGCAGGGCCTCTGGCACGACCCGTCGGTCGAGCCGGTCTACTCCGAGTACCTGGAGCTGGACGTCTCCACCGTCGTCCCGTCGATCTCCGGCCCGAAGCGCCCGCAGGACCGCGTGATCCTGGCCGAGGCCGCCGAGAAGTTCGCCGAGGCGCTGCCGACCTACTCCGCCGAGGCCTCGAAGCCGACCGCCGTCACCGCCCCCGACGGCTCGACCTACGAGATCGACAACGGCGCGGTCGTGATCGCCTCGATCACCTCCTGCACCAACACCTCCAACCCCTCCGTCATGCTGGGCGCCGCCCTGCTGGCGAAGAAGGCCGTGGACAAGGGCCTCACGGTCAAGCCGTGGGTCAAGACCACCCTGGCGCCCGGCTCCAAGGTCGTCATGGACTACTACGAGAAGGCCGGCCTGCTCCCGTACATGGAGAAGCTGGGCTTCAACCTGGTCGGCTACGGCTGCGTCACCTGCATCGGCAACTCGGGCCCGCTGCCCGAGGAGGTCTCCGCCGCGGTGAACGAGTCCGACCTCGCGGTCGTCTCGGTGCTCTCCGGCAACCGCAACTTCGAGGGCCGGATCAACCCGGACGTCAAGATGAACTACCTGGCGTCCCCGCCGCTGGTGGTCGCCTACGCCCTCGCCGGCAACATGAACGTCGACATCACCAAGGACGCGCTGGGCCAGGACGCCGACGGCAACGACGTCTTCCTCGCCGACATCTGGCCGTCCGAGCAGGAGGTCGCCAACGCGGTCGCCGGCTCCATCGACGAGGCCATGTTCGACAAGGGCTACCAGGACGTCTTCGCCGGCGACCACCGCTGGCAGTCGCTCCCGGTCCCGACCGGCAACACCTTCGAGTGGGACGCCGAGTCCACCTACGTCCGCAAGCCCCCGTACTTCGAGGGCATGGCCAAGACCCCGAGCCCGGTGACCGACATCGCCGGCGCCCGCGTGCTGGCCAAGCTGGGCGACTCGGTCACCACCGACCACATCTCCCCGGCCGGCAACATCAAGCCGGGCACCCCGGCGGCGCAGTACCTCACCGAGCACGGTGTGGAGAAGCGTGACTTCAACTCCTACGGCTCGCGCCGTGGCAACCACGAGGTCATGATCCGCGGCACCTTCGCCAACATCCGCCTGCGCAACCAGATCGCGCCGGGCACCGAGGGCGGCTACACCCGCGACTTCACCCAGGCCGACGCGCCGGTGTCGTTCATCTACGACGCCTCGCAGAACTACCAGGCCGCGGGCATCCCGCTGGTGGTCCTGGCGGGCAAGGAGTACGGCTCCGGCTCGTCCCGCGACTGGGCGGCCAAGGGCACCGCGCTGCTCGGCGTCAAGGCCGTCATCGCCGAGTCCTACGAGCGCATCCACCGCTCCAACCTGATCGGCATGGGCGTCCTGCCGCTGCAGTTCCCGGCCGGCCAGAACGCCGACTCGCTGGGCCTGACCGGCGAGGAGACCTTCGAGTTCACCGGTGTCACCGAGCTGAACGAGGGCCGCACCCCGAAGACCGTCAAGGTCAAGGCCGGTGCGATCGAGTTCGACGCGGTCGTGCGCATCGACACCCCCGGCGAGGCGGACTACTACCGCAACGGCGGCATCCTGCAGTACGTGCTGCGCAGCCTCATCGGCTGACGACACGCCTGAAGAGCCGCACCACCCCGGAAGGGGCGGTGCGGCTCTTTGCCATTTCTTGGGATGAATCCGGCCATCCCCTTGTGCGAACACGCGCAACTGGACTAGACCTCTCCATCAGCACTTGGTCCATACCAATTTCACGCTGAATCGGACGGAGAGATTCACGGAATGACCAGACGCACCTCGGCCCTCCTCGTCGCCGCGACCATCGGCGCCCTGCTCGTCTCCCCGGCTGCCGCGCAGGCCCAGGAGAAGGGACCGCGCCTGAACGGGCAGCGGGTCGGCTACTTCACCCAGTGGGGCATCTACAGCGGGTTCTCCGCCAAGAAGGTCCAGGACAGCGGCCAGGCCGGCCGGTTGACCGTGCTCAACTACGCGTTCGGCAACGTCTCCGCCGACGGCACCTGCTTCGAGGCGAACGAGGCCGGGGCGGGCGACGCCTGGGCCGACTACCAGCGGCCGGTGGGCGCCGAGGAGTCGGTGGACGGCGTGGCCGACGCCCCCGGCCAGGCGCTCAAGGGCAACTTCAACCAGCTGCGCAAGCTGAAGGCGAAGAACCCGCAGCTGCGGGCGGTGATCTCGCTGGGCGGCTGGAGCTGGTCCAAGCACTTCTCGGACGCGGCGCTCACCGACGCCTCCCGGAAGAAGTTCGTCTCCTCCTGCATCGACCTGTACCTCAAGGGCGACCTGCCGCAGCTGGGCTCCGCGGAGGGCGGCGCGGGCGCGGGCGCCGGGGTGTTCGACGGCATCGACATCGACTGGGAGTACCCGGGCAGCCCGGGCGACGAGGGCAACGTGGTGCGCCCAGAGGACGGGCGGAACTTCACCCTGCTGATGCAGGAGTTCCGCACCCAACTCGACGCGCTGTCGGGCCGGAAGGGCCCGCACTACCTGCTCACCGCCGCGGTGCCGGCCGGCGAGTCCGCGATCGACAAGTTCGAGATCGACAAGGTCGCCGAGCCGGTGGACTGGCTGAACCTGATGGCCTACGAGCTGCACGGCCCGTGGGAGACCAAGGGCCCGACCAACCACGAGTCCAACCTGTACTCCGACCCGAACGACCCCACCGGCCTGCAGCTGAGCGTGGACCGTCTGGTCGGCGCCTACACGGACCGCGGCCTGCCGTCGAAGAAGGCCGTGGTGGGCGTCCCGCTCTACGGCTTCGGCTGGGCGGGCGTGCCGGCCGGCCCGCGCGGCAACGGCCTGTACCAGTCGGCCACCGGCCTGGCCCGCGGCGGCACCCTGTCGTACAAGCAGATCAAGGAGCTGCCCGGCAAGGTCTGGACCGACCGGGCGCACGGCGTGAGCTGGAAGTACGACGGCACCGACTTCTGGACGTACGACACCCCGGAGATGGCGACCGCCAAGGCCCGCTACGTGCGGGAGAACGACCTGGCCGGTGTGATGGTCTGGTCGCTGGACGGCGACGACGCCCAGGGCAGCATGATCGCCGCGCTGGACAAGGGCCTTCGGAACGACTGAAACTGAGGGCCAATCAGGGATCACTGCGCGCAGCTCCGCCGTCACAGTTCTCGAACCGTGATGCGCGGAGCTGCGCGTTTGTATGTTCAAACGAACACAAGCGCGCTAGATTCGCGATCACGGCTGGCGCGGACATGCAATGAGCAGGGTCCCTGCACATTGCACATGCTGCACCGCCGACAACGCTTTGACTGTCAGGTTTGTTATCAGACCGGCGGCCTATTGCTGTCAGATGAACAGTGGACTATACCTTTGCGCATCATCACACCGCCTCTGACCGGCAACTTCGCCGCTGGGCACCTTCCGGGCCAAGGGAGTTGACGTGACGTCAGCTCGGCTCATTTCTTCTGGAACTGAGGGGTTAGGGCACGCATGGGCTCTGCAACTGAGTACAACCGCCGCGACCTGTTCAAGCGCGCGGCCGCGATCACCGTCCTGGCGGCCGGCAGCAGCTCGCTGCTCGCGGCCTGCGCCGGCGGTACCGGCAGCAGCGACAACAAGTCGAGCTCTCCGGCGGTCGGGGGCGACAGCAAGAACCCGTTCGGGGTCAAGGCGAGTGACCCGCTGGACGTCGTGATCTTCAAGGGCGGCTACGGCGACGACTACGCCAAGGCCTTCGAGGACATGTACAAGAAGACCTACTCGGGCGCGAACATCTCGCACCTGGGTACCCAGGAGATCAGCGGCAAGCTCCAGCCGCGCTTCAACGCGGGCAACCCGCCGGACGTCATCGACAACTCCGGCGCCCAGCAGATGAAGCTCGACGTCCTGGCCGGCGCCGGTCAGCTCGCCGACCTGACGGCGCTGTTGGACGCCCCGTACCTGGACGACCCGTCGAAGAAGATCCGCGACGTCCTGCTGCCGGGCACCATCGAGCAGGGCACCATCGGCGACAAGATGTACTCGCTGAACTACGTGTACACCGTGTACGGCCTCTGGTACTCGGCCAAGCTGTTCAAGGACAAGGGCTGGACCGCGCCCAAGACCTGGGACGAGTTCATCACCCTCTGCGGCACCATCAAGGCCGCCGGCGTCGCCCCGTTCGCGCACCAGGGCAAGTACCCCTACTACGCGAACTACGTGATCCTCGACCTGATCGGCAAGCAGGGCGGCGCCGAGCTGATCAAGAAGATCAACGCCTGTGAGGCCGCGGCCTGGGACGACCCGGCCGTGCTCGCCGGTGTCTCCGCGTTCTACAAGATCATGGAGAACGACTACCTGCTCCCGGGCACCAACGGCATGACCCACACCGAGTCGCAGACCGCCTGGTGCCAGGGCAAGGCCGCCTTCATCCCGTCCGGCTCCTGGCTGGAGAACGAGATGCTGGCCTCCACCCCGGCCGACTTCGACATGGCCTTCCTGCCGATCCCGTCGCTGCCCGGCGACAAGCTGCCCGCCACCGCGGTCCGGGCCGGCGCCGGCGAGCCGTTCATCGTGCCGACCAAGGCCAAGAACAAGAACGGCGGCCTCGAGTTCCTGCGCATGATGCTGACGAAGGAGGGCTCCGGCAAGTTCGCCGCCGCCGCCAACTCCCTCACCGTCCTCAAGGGCGGCATCGGCGCCGACGTGCAGCTCAAGCCGGGCACCAAGTCGTCCGCCACCGCCGTCGACGCGGCCGGCACCGGGACGTTCAACTTCACCTACCCGGACCTGCAGACCCCGTTCGACACCGAGCTGCAGAACGCCACCAACGAGCTGGTCAACAAGCGCATCACTCCGAAGGAGTGGGTGGCCCGCGGCAAGGCCGCGACCGCCAAGAAGGTCTGACCCACCAGCAGGCCGACGGCTTGTCACCGAAAGGCCGGGGTCCGCTCGCGGGCCCCGGCCGTTCCACGCGATAACCGCAGTTCCAAGCCTGTCTGACCACAGGCTGTCGGCGGACAGGAGCAGCTCGCATGCGTCACCGTAAATACCCCTTCATCTTCGGGTTCCTCGTCGTTCCCGTCGTGCTGTACATCGCCCTGGTCATCTGGCCCTACCTGCAGACCTTCGGCTACTCGCTGACGGACTGGTCCGGCGCCTCGCCGGAGATGAACTTCATCGGGCTGGACAACTACACCAAGCTCTTCAAGGACAGCGTTTTCCTCGGCGCACTGCAGCACAATCTGCTGCTGCTGATCGTGCTGCCGCTGGCCACCATCCTGCTGGCGCTGTTCTTCGCCTTCATGCTCAACGTGGGCGGCCGGAGCGGGACGGGCGGTGTGCAGGGCGTGCGGGGATCCGCCTTCTACAAGGTGGTCTTCTTCTTCCCGCAGGTGCTGTCGGTCGCGATCCTGTCGGTGCTCTTCCAGGGCGTCTACCGGACCGACGAGGGCGGTCTGCTGAACGGCGTGCTGTCCAAGATCGGCATCGTCGACCCGGCGCACCCCTGGCAGTGGCTCGCCGACCCCGACTTCGGCCTGTGGTGCATCATGGGCGTGCTGATCTGGTCCGGCGTCGGCTTCTACCTGGTGCTGTTCTCGGCCGCCATGCAGAGCATCCCGAAGGACATCTACGAGGCCGCCCTGCTGGACGGCGCCAAGCGCGGCACCACCTTCTTCAAGATCACGCTGCCGCTGCTCTGGGAGACCATCCAGACCGCCTGGGTCTACCTGGCGATCGCCGCGATGGACGCCTTCGCGCTGGTCTCCACCATGACTCCCGGCGCCTACTACGGCGGTGGCCCGGACCACCACAGCGAGATCATGGCGACCTTGCTGATGCGCAACTTCATCACCTTCGGCAAGGCCGGCTACGCCTGTGCCATGGGTGTGGTGATCTTCTTCATCACCATGGTCCTGTCCGTCGTCTCGCTCCGGGTCACCCGGCGCGAGAAGATCGAGTTCTGAGGTTCCCGGCATGAGCACCAATACCGACGCGACCACCGGCATCCCGGCTCAGCGGGGCGGGGACGACAAGCCGCGCAGGCCCGGCAAGGAACAGCGCTTCGCGGACGGCGGGGGAGTCCTCAACGTCTTCTCGCACGGCTTCCTGGCGCTGTGGGCACTGCTGATCATCGGTCCGCTGATCTGGATCGTCCTCGGCTCCTTCAAGAACAACACCGAGATCGGCAGCAGCGCCTGGAGCTGGCCGTCCCACTGGAGCTTCGACGCCTTCGGCCGGGCCTGGCAGAAGGGCATCGGCGACTTCTTCGTCAACACCCTGATCGTGCTGGCCGGTTCGCTCACGCTGACGATGCTGCTCGGCGCGATGGCCGCCTACGTGCTGGCCCGTTACGAGTTCCGTGGCAACCGGGTCATCTACTACTTCTTCGTCGCCGGCGCGATGTTCCCGGTGTACCTGGCGCTCGTCCCGCTGTTCTTCATGGTGAAGAACCTCGGCGACGTGATCCCGTGGCTGGGCCTGAACCAGTACGTCGGCCTGATCCTGGTGTACACGGCCTACTCGCTGCCGTTCACCGTGTTCTTCCTGTACTCGTTCTTCCGCTCGCTGCCCAGCGCCGTGCACGAGGCCGCGATGATCGACGGCTGCTCGCACAGCCGGGCGTTCTTCCAGGTCATGGTGCCGATGGCGAAGTCCGGCCTGATCAGCGTGTTCATCTTCAACGTGCTCGGGCAGTGGAACCAGTACCTGCTGCCGCTGACCCTGATGCAGCAGCAGAGCGGCTCCGACCCGGACCACTCGATGCTTGCCCAGGGCCTGATGAACCTGGCCCAGCAGTCCGGCTACGCCAGCGACTTCCCCGGCCTGTTCGCCGGCATGACGATCGCGATGCTGCCGGTGCTGGTGGTGTACCTGTCCTTCCAGCGCCAGGTCCAGGCGGGTCTGACCTCCGCCACCCTGAAGTAGCGGACGCCCGTGCGCAGTTGGGCAACTCCCGGTCTGGAGCCGGAAGTTGCCCAACTGCGCGTTCGGCTACTCGGCGTCGCACTCCTGGGCGCGCAGCGCGCGGGCCAGGTCGTCGCGGCACTCCAGCACCAGGCGGCGCAGCGCCGGCGCGGCGGCCGGGTGCCCGGTCAGCCAGGCGTCGGTGGCCGCCAGGGTCTCGGGCGTGGTCTGGTACCGCGGGAAGAAGCCGCCGACGATCCGCATCGCGATCTCGATCGAGCGGTCCGCCCAGATCGACTCCAGGATCTCGAAGTACGGCCGGGTGTAGCCGGCCGTCAACTCGCGCTGCCCGGCCAGGTTGAAGCCGGCGATCTGCGCCTCGACCAGGGCGTTGGGCAGTTCGTCGGAGTCGACCACCGAGGTCCAGGCGGCGGCCTTGGCCTCCGCGGTGGGCCGCGCGGCCAGGCACTCGGTGTGCTGGCGGCGGCCGCCGGCGGTGTTGTCGCGGGCCAGTTCGGCGGCCAGCTCCTCGGTGGTGGCGTCGCCGTTGGCGGCGAGGGCCAGCCAGAAGTTCCAGCGCAGTTCCTGGTCGATCGTCAGGCCGTCGATCCGGGCGGTGTCCTCCAGCAGGCCGCGCAGCAGCTGCAGGTGGTCGGCGCGCTCGGCGGTGTCGGCCAGGAAACGGGCCCAGGCGAGCTGGTGGTCGCTGCCGGGGGCGGCCTGGGAGAGCTCGCGCAGCGCGACCTCGGCGAGTGCGGTGCCGTACTCGGCGCGGCGGGCCGGGTCCGCGTACACCTCCAGGGCGACGCCGGCCTGCTGGTGCAGGGACTGCAACACGCCGATGTCGGACTCCCGGCCGGCGAAGCGCTGCACCAGGTCGAGGTAGTCGCGGGTGGGCATCAGCCCGTCCCGGGTCAGGTTCCACACCGCGGACCAGGCCAGTGCCCGGGCCAGGCCGGACTCGCCGGCGATGTCGCCGAGGCCGGTGCGCAGGGTCTCCAGCGAGCGCTCGTCGAAGCGGACCTTGCAGTACGTCAGGTCGTCGTCGTTGAGCAGCACCAGCGCGGGCACCGAACGCCCGGCCGCCTCGGCGACCACGGTGCGGGCGCCGGTGACGTCCAGCTCGTAGCGGTCGGTGCGGACCAGCGAGCCGTCCTCGGCGCGGTCGTACAGGCCGACGGCGATCCGGTGCGGGCGCAGCCCACGCGGCGGAGCGGCGTCATCGAGCACAGTGCCGTCCTGCCGGATCGCCAGCTCGGTGAGCCGGCCCTCGGCGTCCGAAGTGACCTCGGGGGTCAGGACGTTGACGCCGGAGGTCTGCAGCCAGGCGGCGGACCAGGTGCGCAGGTCGCGGCCGCTGGTCTCCTCCAGGGCGTTCAGCAGGTCGGCGAGGACGGTGTTGCCGAAGGCGTGCTTCTTGAAGTAGCGGCGGGCGCCCTCGAAGAAGGCGTCCCGGCCGACGTAGGCGACCAGCTGCTTGAGGACGGACGCGCCCTTGGCGTAGGTGATGCCGTCGAAGTTGAGCTTGGCGTCTTCCAGGTCGCGGATGTCCGCGGTGATCGGGTGGGTGGTGGGGAACTGGTCCTGCCGGTACGCCCAGGCCTTGCGGCGGTTGGCGAAGGTGATCCAGGCGGAGCGGTACTTGGTGGCCTCGATCTGCGCGAAGGAGCCCATGAAGTCGGCGAACGACTCCTTCAGCCACAGGTCGTCCCACCACTTCATGGTGACCAGGTCGCCGAACCACATGTGCGCCATCTCGTGCAGGATCACGTTGGCGCGGGACTCGTACGCGGCCTCGGTGACCTTCGAGCGGTAGACGAACTCCTCGCGGAAGGTCACGCAGCCCGGGTTCTCCATCGCGCCGATGTTGTACTCGGGGACGAAGCACTGGTCGTACTTGCCGAACGGGTACGGGTAGTCGAACTCGTCGTGGAAGAAGTCCAGGCCCTGCTTGGTGACGGTGAGGATCTCGTCGGCGTCGAAGTACGGGGCCAGCGAGCGGCGGCAGGTGGCGGCGAGCGGGATCTCCAGCACGGTGCCGTCGGGCAGTTCGCGGGAGTAGTGGTCGCGCACCACGTGGTACGGGCCGGCCACCACGGCGGTCAGGTAGGTGGAGATCGGCCGGGTCGGCGCGAACTCCCAGGTGCGGGCGTCGCCTTCGTCGGTGATGCGCTCGTGCACCGCGTTGGCGTACACGTCCCAGGCCGCCGGGGCGGTCACGGTGAAGCTGAACGGGGCCTTCAGGTCGGGCTGTTCGAAGTTGGCGAACACCCGGCGGGAGTCGGCCGGCTCGTAGTGGGTGTAGAGGTAGGTCTCGCCGTCCACCGGGTCGACGAAGCGGTGCAGGCCCTCGCCGGTGCGGCTGTACGCGCACTCGGCGACCACGGTCAGCTCGTTGTGCGCGGCGAGCTCCGGCAGCGCGACCCGGGTGCCGTCGAACACCTCGGCCGGGTCCAGCGCGCGCCCGTTCAGCTCGACCGAGACCACCTCGGGGGCCAGCAGGTCGGCGAAGCTCGATGCGCCCGGAGCGCTGCAGTCGAACGAAATCCGGGTGGTGGATCGGAAGGTGGGCCGGCCGGGATCGGCCGCCGCACTCACGTCCAGGTGGATGCGGTAGCTCTCCACCCGAATGATCGCGGCCCGGTCGCGGGCCTCCTCACGGCTCAGGTTCTTGCCCGGCACGGCGGCACTCCTCTGTACGGAACACACGGCTTTCGGAGTGTTCATGGCACCCCGTGGGGGGCATCCTTTCACGCTCCCCCCGCTGTGCCATTGCACTGGGTGAGGAATCATCAGGGAAGCCCCCGGGTTGCAGCTCCGAGGGGGACACTCCGCACCTCTCGACCGTCGACTTCCGAGGACGCCGCCCGTGAGCACTGCAGACAGCCGCAAGACCGCCGACTTCTGGTTCGACCCGATCTGCCCCTGGGCCTGGATGACCTCGCGCTGGATGCTGGAGGTCGAGAAGCTCCGCCCGGTGGACGTCCGCTGGCACGTGATGAGCCTGTCCGTCCTCAACGAGAAGCGCGACGACCTGCCCGAGCAGTACCGCGAGCTGCTGGCCGCCGGCTGGGGCCCGGTCCGGGTGCTGATCGCCGCCGCCGAGCAGTACGGCGAGGAGGTGCTCGGCCGCCTCTACACCGAGCTCGGCCTGCGCTTCCACAACCAGGGCCTGCCCAACACCCGGGAGACCGTGGTCGCCGCCCTCGCCGCGGCCGGGCTGCCCGAGGAGCTCGCGGACGCGGCCGACACCGACGCCCACGACGAGAAGCTGCGCGCCTCCCACGCGGAGGGCATCGGCTTGGTCGGCGAGGACGTCGGCACCCCGGTCATCGCCGTGGACGGCGCCGACGGCGAGCGGGTCGCCTTCTTCGGTCCGGTCGTCACCCCCGCCCCGCGGGGCGAGGCCGCGGCCCGCCTCTGGGACGGGACGCTGCTGGTGGCCTCGACGCCCGGGTTCTACGAGATCAAGCGGACGCGGACCGCGGGGCCGTCGTTCGAGTAGTCCGTCCGGTGCGCGGACGGCTGTGCGAACACCCTCGGCCACATCCGTGCAGGTCCCCGCGCCCCTGCCAGGGGCGCGGGGACCGCTGCTGTCAGACGGCCCGGGCGCGGTTCCGCAGGAAACCGGCGGCGGCCAGGGCGATCGTCAGGCCGGCGGTGAAGTAGAGCTGGATGCGGTTCGCGGGGTCGAGAGTCATCAGGACCAGGATGACCGCGATCGCCGCCAGCGCGGTGTACGTCAGGTACGGGAACGCCCACATCCGGACGGGGAGCCGGTCGGCGGACACCTTGCGCCGCATCCGGAGCTGGGCGACGGCGATGAACGCCCAGACCACCAGGACGGCGGCGCCGACCATGTTGAGCAGCCAGCTGAAGACCGTCTCCGGCCACCAGTAGGACAGCAGCACCGCCAGGAACCCGAACGCGCAGGACGCCAGCACCGCGCGCCGCGGGACGCCGCCGGACAGCCGGGCCAGCGCACGCGGGCCGTGGTCGCGGGCGACCAGCGAGTGCGCCATCCGGGACGAGCCGTAGATGTTGGCGTTCATCGCGGACAGCAGCGCGATCAGCACCACCACGTTCATCAGCTGCGCCGCCCCCGGGATGCCCAGGGTCTGCAGCACCGCCACGTACGGCCCGGGCCGGACGACGGACGGGTCGTCCCACGGCACCAGCGTCACGATGACCGCCATCGAACCGACGTAGAACAGCGCGATCCGCCACATCGCGGTGCGTACCGCGACGGCCACGCTGCGCCGGGGGTTCTCGGACTCGGCGGCGGCGATGGTGACGGTCTCCAGGCCGCCGTACGCGAAGACCGAGGCGAGCAGGCCGGTGACCAGGCCGCTCGCGCCGTGCGGCAGGAAGCCGTGGTGGCCGGTCAGGTTGGCGGCGCCGGGGGAGGCGGTGCCGGGCAGCAGGCCGAGCACGGCCAGCACGCCGATCACCAGGAAGGCGCTGATCGCCAGCACCTTGATCGCGGCGAACCAGAACTCGAACTCGCCGAAGTTGCGCACCGCCGCCAGGTTGGTGACGCAGAAGAAGGCCATGAAGATCGCGACCCAGGCCCAGGAGGGCACGGCGGGCAGCCAGTCGGAGACGATGCCGGCCGCGCCGATCGCCTCCACCGCGACGCCGACGCACAGGAGTATCCAGAACAGCCAGCCGACGGTGAAGCCGGCCCACGGGCCTATCTCCCGGTCGGCGTGCACCGAGAACGAGCCGGAGGCGGGCCGGGCCGCGGACATCTCGCCGAGCATCCGCATCACCAGCATCACCAGCAGCCCGGAGGCGGCGAAGGCGAGCACCACGGCCGGACCGGCGGCGGCGATGCCGGAGCCGGAGCCGACGAACAGCCCTGCGCCGATCACGCCGCCCAGCGCGATCATCGACAGATGGCGCTGCTTGAGTCCGTGCGCCAGACCGGTGTCCTCGGCGGCGCCGTCGGCGGCCGGCCGGGCGGACGCCTTGGCGGAGGGGGGAGTGCGGGTCATGCGGAGGGGTTCCAGACTGTGTGACTGCCCGACCATTTCGATGGGGTCTGTCCACTATTCGGCATATGACGTGAACGCCCCAACCGGGACCGGCATCCGGACGCCCTCCCGACGGACAGTGATCGCCCCACCACCGTATGCGGTCGTGAGGGCTTGGTCACAGGCCGGACCCGACAAGCCGGGCCCGGTCGGCTTTGTCGCGCTCCGACGCGGTGGCGGGGCCCTGACGCAGCGTAGGTTCACAGGTGATCACCCTCATCGGATCCCGGGAGCAGCCATGGCCATCGCCGCGCCGACACCGTCCACCGCCGTCCTCGCCGACCTGCTGCCGCAGGCGGCCACCCGGATCGGCGCGCGGGCCCGCGACCTGGCCCTGGTGGCCGGCGGCGCCGCGCTGACCGGCATCGCCGCCCAGCTGTCCGTCCCCGTGCCGGGCTCCCCGGTGCCGGTGACCGGCCAGACCTTCGCCGCGCTGCTGGTCGGCACCGCCCTCGGCGCCCGCCGCGGCGCCGCCGCCCTCGGCCTCTACCTGGCCGCCGGCGCGGCCGGGCTGCCCTGGTTCGCCGAGGGCACCTCCGGCGCCGGCATGGCCACCTTCGGCTACGTGATCGGCTTCGTGCTGGCCGCCGCCCTCACCGGCGCGCTGGCCCGCCGCGGCGCCGACCGCAGCCCGCTGCGCACCGCCGGCGCGATGGCGCTCGGCAGCCTGGTGATCTACGCGGTCGGCGTGCCGTACCTGGCGTTCGCCCTGGACGTCCCGTTGGCCAAGGCCGCCGGCCTCGGCATGTACCCGTACCTGATCGGCGACGCGCTGAAGATGGCCCTCGCGATGGGCGCCCTGCCGCTCACCTGGAAGCTCGTCGGCCGACGCTGACGACGTGTCCGAACCGGGCCCGCCGCCCCTGTCGGGGTGCGGGCCCGGTGGCATGTCACACTCGTGTCCATGCGCGTCTACCTGGGCTCCGACCACGCCGGATACGAACTGAAGAACCACCTCGTCGAGTGGCTGAAGGGGGCCGGGCACGAGCCGGTCGACTGCGGCCCGCACATCTACGACGCCGAGGACGACTACCCGCCGTTCTGCCTCCGGGCGGCCGAGCGCACCGCCACCGACCCCGAGGCGCTGGGCGTGGTGATCGGCGGCTCCGGCAACGGCGAGGCGATCGCCGCCAACAAGGTCAAGGGCGTCCGCGCCGCGCTGGCCTGGAGCAAGCAGACCGCCGCCCTGGGCCGCGAGCACAACAACGCCAACGTGATCTCGGTCGGCGGCCGGATGCACACCCTGGACGAGGCCACCGAGTTCGTCGAGATCTTCCTCAACACCCCGTACAGCGGCGAGCCCCGGCACACCCGCCGGATCGAGATGCTCTCCGAGTACGAGACCACCGGTGAGCTGCCGCCCGTCCCGGCCCACCACCCGCAGGGCTGATCCACCCGCAACGCACCGCGCCCGCCCGGGAGTCGACCCGGGCGGGCGCGGTGCGTGCTGCGGGCGGCCGGTCAGAAGCCGTGCGGCAGCCAGGGCTCCAGCCCCGAACGGAACGCCGCCGACACCGACTCCAGCGCACCCGGCCGCAACTCCCGCACCAGGCCCGCCGCGGCCAGCGCCGACAGCGCGGTGCCGCCCAGGTACGCCGAGCCCAACTCCCGTACGTCCAGCGCAAGATCGGCCGGATCGTCGGTCGGCACGCAGGACGCCGGCTTGCCCGGTGCGGCCGTCAGCCGCCAACGGCCCGCGTTCCACGGGCAGAACGCGTCGGTGACTTCCAGCACCGCGTCCACCGGCTGCGCCCAGCCGCGCGCCTCCAACGCCCTCGGCAGATCCACCAGCCGCACGAACATGGCGTCCACCAGGCGCGGCGCCAGGTGCCGGACGTCCGACACCAGGTGCAGCAGCGGGTCGTCGGCCGGCAGGTTGTACGCCTCCACCCGCTCCGTCAGGTCGAGGTCGAGCAGGAACTCCCACAGCCGGGCGTACACCCACGGCTGCTCCGCCTGCACCACGCGGACCCGGACCACGCCGGCCGCACCCCGCTCGTTCCAGTCACTCTTCACCGCGTACCGGGCGTAGCCGAGCAGCTCGCCCGTGTTCGGGTCCTCCGCCACCACCGACTGCAGCGGGGAGAAGCCGTCGCGGGAGCCCGGCGCGTCCAGCACCGGCAGCTTCTCCCAGCCCGGCTGCCGCACCAGGGTGCCCGGACGGCGGGTGGCCAGGCGGGCGTACAGCTCCTCGCAGCGGGCCAGCTCGGCGGCCGGGTCCGCGAGCCGCAGCACCAACTCGCCCTGCTGCTCCGGGGTGTGCACCCGCACCCGGCCGCGGGTCATCGACACCGTCACCTTGCGGGTGCCCTGGCCGTAGCCGAAGCGCCCGTAGATCGGCGGCTCGGACGCCGTCAGCACCGCCAGCGGCTCCCCGGCCGCGTGCACGTCGTCCAACTGGCGGCGCATCAGGGCCGTCAGCGCGCCGCGCCGCCGGTGGGTGGGCAGCACGCCCACCATCGTCACGCCCGCCGCCGGCAGCACCGCACCGCCCGGCACCACCACCCGGAAGCTCAACGCGGAGGCGCTGCCGACGATCCGCTCGCCCTCGCAGGCCGCCAGCGAGCGCTCCACCTCCGTCAACTCGCGCCACAGCGACCGCTCCTCGGGCGGCTCCTCAGTGCCGCCGAAGGCCACCAGCAGGCTGTCGTACCAGGTGTTCCACTCCTCGGCCTGCAGCGGCCGCACGGTCAGTCGGGGGTGTCGAGTCGTCATGAGGCCCTGCCTATCACCGGATCCGGAACCGTGCGAGCGATTTGTCGCGCGCATGTCGCGGGCGCCCCCGCACGGCCGAAACCCGCCGGAGCGTGCCACTCCCGCTGCACTCGGTGCCACCCGGGCCGTCGACGCACGCACCGCCGGTGGATAAGGTCGGTCCCCATGGCCGGCAGAGCGCGTCCCACAGCGACGGGCCGGGACGGCGGACCGTCCCGCGAGCCCGTGACGGCCCGGCTGCGCGCGGCGCTGTACCGGGCCCGACGCAGGCTGCGCCGCACCGGAGTCGACTACTTCCGCGGCGACGGCGCCGACTGGTGGGCGTTCGCCGCCCTCGCCCTCGCGGTGCCCGTCCTGGTCCTGCTGAACATCGCGGCCCCCGACTGGGCCCCGCCCACCGCCCTGGTGCTGCCGGTGCTGGCCGGCGCGCTGCTGCTGCGCCCCGGCACCCTGGTGCTGCTGTACGCCGTCGCCGCCGCCGGGCTGGTCACCGAGTCCCTGGTGCACACCGGCGAGCGCGTCGCCAGCGCGCGGCCCGAGGCCTACGCCCACGGCGTGACCCCGGGAGCCGCGCTGGTGGTCGGCGCGGTCGGCGTCGCCGGACTGCTGGTCGCCCAGTTCCGCCGCCGGATCGGCGTGCCCTGGCGCGGCGGCTCCACCATGCTGTTCGACCTGCGCGAGCGGATCCGGGTCCAGGGCCGCATCCCGCAACTGCCCGACGGCTGGCACACCGACACCGCGCTGCGCCCGGCCGGCGGCCAGTCCTTCTCCGGCGACTTCATGGCCGCCGCCCGCACCGGCCCCGGCGGGCGGATGCTCGAAGTCGTCCTGGCCGACGTCTCCGGCAAGGGCATGGACGCCGGCAGCCGCGCCCTGCTGCTGTCCGGCGCGTTCGGCGGGCTGCTCGGCTCGCTGCCCGCCCACGACTTCCTGCCCGCCGCCAACGGCTACCTGCTGCGCCAGGACTGGGCGGAGGGCTTCGCCACCGCCGTGCACCTGGTGGTCGACCTGGACACCGGCGAGTACGAACTGCTCTCGGCCGGCCACCTGCCCGGCATGCACCGGCTGGCCGGCGCCGGGTACTGGGAGGTCAAGGAGGCCGAGGGCCCGCTGCTCGGCGTCTACGACGAGGCCAAGTTCGAAGGGGTGCGCGGCGTCCTCGGCCCCGGCGACGTCCTGATGCTGTGCACCGACGGCATGGTGGAGATCCCCGGCCGCGACCTCGCGGAGGGCATGGACCGGCTGATGGGCGAGGCCGACCGGCTGGTCGCCACCGTCCCCGTGGCGGTCCGGCACGGCGCCGCGGTCCGGCTGATCGACACCGTCGCCAAACACGTCAACGACGACCGCGCGGTGCTGCTGATCTGGCGCCGCTGAACTCGCCTGTCGTGCAGGTGCGGTGAGCGCGGAGTGCCCACGGAGTGTCAAACCCGGGCGTTGATCTTCGGCCAATTCCGGTACGCCGCCCGGAGACGGCGGCGATGGCGGATCTGCCTGCCGCTTTGCCGCGCCGGCCTGGGCGGACCACCGCCCACCGACGGGACGTCAGAACCCGTCCGCTATCGTCGCGGTCGGCGAAAATCAGTCCTACCAGCCGGGTTGGGGCCCCGGGCGACCGGGCAAGTCCTTTACGCACTCAGCACGAGCGACCACACTGAGTCCGGATGGAGTGGTGGGGACACGGGGGGCAGGGGCCGGTTTCCGCCTGGGAGCCATCGGCGGCTCCCACCCGAACCCCCGCCATGAATCGAGGAAGTGAGTCCCGGTGGCCTTCTCCGTCTCCGCGCTTGTCCTGTTCGGCATCATCGTCGCGATCTTCATTCGCAACAAGCAGCTGAAGTCCGGGCACGCCATCGTCGCCGCGCTGTTCGGCTTCATGCTCAGCCAGTCGACCATGGCCGGTCCGATCCAGCAGTTCCTCACCTCCGTCTCCAAGGCCATCGCGTCGATCGCGGGTTGACGTCGCGTCGGGTCGCCGACGGCACGCCAAGACGGGTGGGAGGCCTCCCTGCGCCGCCCGCTCGGCCTGCCCGCGGGTGACCAGGCTCACCCGCGTGCTCACACCGAGTCGTCGTGCGGACGCGCACGGTGTCCGAAGTCGCCCACCGTGCGGGGTTCGTGTGCGTACCGTCATGATCCCGTACGCGTACCGCAGCGCGGCGCCCGCACAGCGTGACCTGGTGATCCGTCAGCCCCTTCCCGATCCCGGGAGCGGGGCCAATCGGCGTTTGCCAGCCTTGCGGGCCGTGGGATTTGCTTCGTCCGCAGCCCGGCCAGTGACCGGGCGGGCCACCGGACGGAACGCCTAGTCCTGCCGTCGTCCGGTGCCGACCAGATACCACGCCACGGCAGGAGCGGGGGAACCACAGGTAAGTCGCCGGGCCCGGGAACATCCGGGAACGGCTTGGGGTGAAGTCGCACTCGTGCGGCCGGGCAACTCTCGCCCGAACCCGACAGCTCACCTCGCAGGCGTCGGAGAGGAACGCCTTCATGTCCGCTCAGGGCAAGCACCGCAAGCCGAGCATGGCCACCGTCGTCCGCATCGCCATCGCCGCCGGTGTGGCCGGCGCCGCGATCGGCCTCCCGGTCACCGCCGCCTCCGCGCACACCGCCGCCGACCAGGGCGCCAACCGCCCGTCGACCGTCTCGGTGGACGCCACCCCGGTCGCCGACCAGGCCCCCGCCGCGCACGACTACCGGGTCGTCTCCGGCGACACCCTGTCCAAGATCGCCGACGCGCAGCACGTCGACGGCGGCTGGCAGAAGCTGTACCAGGACAACCACTCCGTGGTCGGCGGCAACCCCGACCTGATCTTCCCCGGCCAGCAGCTGACCATCAACGGCCAGGCCGCCCCGGCCAAGGCGCCGGCCGCCCCCGCGAAGGCCCCGGCCGCCAAGTCCGCCACGGACGCCGCCGCCAAGCCCGCCGCCGCGCCGAAGGCCGCCACCCAGCAGGCCCCCGCCGCCAAGCCGGCCACCACCGCCCCCACCGCCGCGAAGGTCCAGCCGGCCGCCCCGGCCCCGAAGGCCGCTGCCGTCGCCCCGGCCGCCCCCGCGAAGGCCCCGGCCGCCGCGACCACCAGCTCCAACGCCGCGTACGTCGCTCCCGCGCCGGGCAAGGTCACCACCGGCTACAAGGTCGCCGGCTCCAACTGGTCCAGCGGCTACCACACCGGCATCGACTTCCCGGTCGCCACCGGCACCAGCCTCAAGGCCGTCGCCGCAGGCACCGTGGTCTCCGCCGGCAACGGCGGCGCCTACGGCAACCAGGTCGTCATCAAGCTGGCCGACGGCAAGTACGCCCAGTACGCCCACCTGTCCTCGATCTCCGTCTCGGCCGGCCAGTCCGTGACGGCGGGCCAGCAGATCGGCCTCTCCGGCGCGACCGGCAACGTCACCGGCCCGCACCTGCACTTCGAGATCCGCACCACCCCGGACTACGGCTCCGACATCGACCCGATCGCCTACCTGGCGGCCCACGGCGTCAACGTCTGATCCACGCCTCACCCCCGAAGGCCCCGCGCAGCCACCACGGCCGCGCGGGGCCTTCGGGCCGTCCGCGGACGACAACGGCCCCGAAACGACAACGGCCCCGACTGCGTTGGCAGTCGGGGCCGTTGGCCTTGCTGGAGCGGGTGACGAGAATCGAACTCGCGTGACCAGTTTGGAAGACTGGGGCTCTACCATTGAGCTACACCCGCAAAGGCGTACCCGCACCGCTGTCGCGGTGGCGAGGACTGGATCAGGGTACCTGGTCGAGCCGGTGGATTGCACACTTCTTCCGCGTCGTCGGCTCGCGGATATCGCCCCGGTCGGAGGCGGGCCGACGTGTACTCTTCTGCTCGGCACCACGGGGTGTGGCGCAGGTTGGTAGCGCGTCCGCTTTGGGAGCGGAAGGCCGTCGGTTCGAATCCGGTCACCCCGACCGTGCGGCAGGGTCTCGTCGGTGGGCGGGGCCCTGTTGTCGTTGCGGGGCACGGATGTGGCGGATCCGCAGCGTGGTGCACCCGGTGCCGGGCGCAGTCGCTTTCGTGGTACCGGTAGGATGGACCGCTGGCGGTAGTACGGACAGCATTTCAGCCCCCACCGCCTATCGCCCTGACCGCAAGCCCCTAGGAGACCCAACCGTGAAGAGCGCCGTCGAGACTCTGAACCCGACCCGGGTTCGACTCACCGTCGAGGTGCCCTTCGAGGAGCTCAAGCCCAGCCTCGACGCGGCGTACAAGAAGATCAACCAGCAGGTCACCGTCCCGGGCTTCCGCAAGGGCAAGATCCCGAACCGGGTCATCGACCAGCGCTTCGGCCGGGGCGCGGTGCTGGAGGAGGCCGTCAACGACGCGCTTCCGCGCTTCTACACGCAGGCCGTCGACGAGGGCCAGATCGATGTGCTGGGCCAGCCGGACATCACCGACATCGCCGGTGTCGAGAACCTGGCCGACGGCGGTGACCTGAAGTTCACCGCCGAGGTCGACGTCCGTCCCGAGGTCGCCCTGCCGGACTTCACCGAGATCGCCGTCGTGGTGGACCCGGTCGAGGTCTCCGACGAGGACATCGAGAAGTCGCTGCAGCAGCTGCGCGAGCGCTTCAGCTCCGTGAAGGATGTCGAGCGCGCCGCCGCCGAGGGCGACGTCGTGGTCATCGACCTGGAGGCCAAGGTCGACGGTGAGGTGCCGGAGGACGGCACCGCCACCGGCGTGAGCTACGAGATCGGCTCCGGCCGTCTGCTGGACGGCATCGACGAGGCCGTCGTCGGCCTGTCCGCCGGTGAGGTCAAGACCTTCACCACCACCCTCAAGGGTGGCACCCAGGCAGGCAAGGACTCCGAGGTCACCGTCACCGTGACCACCGTCCAGGAGAAGGAACTCCCCGAGCTGGACGACGAGTTCGCCCAGCTGGCGTCGGAGTTCGACACCCTGGAGGAGCTGCGCGGGGACTCCCGCAAGCGCCTCGAGCGGATGAAGGAGTTCGACCAGGCCACCCAGGCCCAGGAGAAGGTCCTGGACGAGCTGCTGACCCGGGTCGAGATGGACTACCCGGAGAAGCTGCTCGCGGACGAGATCGGCACCCGCAAGCACAACCTGGAGCACCACCAGCTGGAGCCGATGGGCCTGACCCTCGACACCTACCTCGCCTCCCAGGACAAGTCCCTCGAGGACTACGAGAAGGAGACCGAGGACCAGGCGAAGAAGGGCATCAAGACCCAGTTCGTGCTGGACCAGATCGTCAAGAACGAGGAGCTGGGCGTCAACCAGGAGGAGCTCACCGAGCACCTCATCCGTCGCGCCGCCGGCTCCGGCCTGACCCCGGACCAGTTCGCCCAGCAGGTCGTCCAGGGCGGCCAGGTGCAGCTGCTGGTCGGCGAGGTCGCCCGCGGCAAGGCGCTGGCCCTGGTCGTCGAGGCCGCCAAGGTCACCGACACCAACGGTGAGGTCGTCTCCTTCGAGGACGACGAGGAAGAGGTCACCGAGGCCGCCGCCGAGGCTGCTGCCGAGGAGACCCCCGAGGCCTGAGCCTCGTAACCGTCGGGCATCCGACGGAGTTTTCGGACCGGGTAAGGGCCCGGGCACCGCACGGTGCCCGGGCCCTTACCCGTTCGGCCTGGTCACCCTGCGCTCACAGCGAACAGTTCTGCGTGGGGGATTCAGCGGCGGGGCCTGCGCGTTAGGGTCGGTGGACAGCGACACACACGCAGATCGACTGAGCAGGTGGCTAAGTGACGTTCCCGCAGATGCAGATGCCTGGCCCGATGGCACCGCACGCCGCCGGCGGCGACGTGGGCGGCGGCCTGGGCGACCAGGTCTACAACCGGCTGCTCAACGAGCGCATCATCTTCCTCGGCCAGCAGGTCGACGACGACATCGCCAACAAGATCACCGCCCAGCTCCTGCTGCTCGCGGCGGACCCCGAGAAGGACATCTACCTCTACATCAACTCCCCGGGCGGCTCGATCTCGGCCGGCATGGCGATCTACGACACCATGCAGTACATCAAGAACGACGTCGTGACCATCGCCATGGGCATGGCCGCGTCGATGGGCCAGTTCCTGCTGACCGCGGGCGCCAAGGGCAAGCGCTTCTCGCTGCCGAACGCCAACATCCTGATGCACCAGCCCTCCGCGGGCCTCGGCGGCTCCGCCACCGACATCCGGATCCAGGCCGAGCAGCTGCTGCGCACCAAGAAGCGGATGTCGGAGCTGATCGCCAACCACAGCGGCCAGTCCTTCGAGCAGATCACCGCGGACTCCGACCGCGACCGCTGGTTCACGCCGGAGGAGGCCAAGGCGTACGGCCTGATCGACGAGATCATGCACAGCGCCGCGGACGTCCCGGGCGGCGGCGGCACCGGCGCCGGCCAGGCCGGCTGACCGGTATCGAAACCCAGACCGCACGCTTCGGAGGACCAGAGAACATGAACATCCCCAGCCTGTCCGGTGCCAAGGCCCGCCTGGAGGACATGCGGGCCGAGGGCCGCTACATCGTCCCGCGGTTCGTCGAGCGCACCTCGCAGGGCGTCCGTGAGTACGACCCGTACGCCAAGCTGTTCGAGGAGCGCATCATCTTCCTCGGCTCGCAGGTGGACGACGTCTCCGCGAACGACATCATGGCGCAGCTGATCTGCCTGGAGTCGATGGACCCGGACCGGGACATCTCGCTGTACATCAACTCGCCCGGTGGCTCGTTCACCGCGCTGACGGCGATCTACGACACCATGCAGTTCGTGAAGCCCGACATCCAGACGGTCTGCATGGGCCAGGCCGCCTCGGCCGCCGCGGTCATCCTGGCCGCCGGCACCCCCGGCAAGCGGATGGCGCTGCCGAACGCCCGGGTGCTGATCCACCAGCCGTACACCGAGACCGGCCGCGGTCAGGTGTCGGACCTGGAGATCCAGGCCAGGGAGATCTTCCGGATGCGCGAGCAGCTGGAGAACATGCTGGCCAAGCACTCCAACAAGGACGTCGAGCAGGTCCGCGAGGACATCGAGCGCGACAAGATCCTCACCGCCGAGGAGTCGCTGGAGTACGGCCTGATCGACCAGATCATCTCGACCCGCAAGAACTCCTACATGGAGTGATCGCTCGCCCCGGGGCGGTGCGTACGTGATGTACGCCCCGCCCCGGGGCGTTCCGGTCGGGGCCCCGGCCCCGGCACAATGGCTGTCGGGTCATGCACCCGCGACGGCATCTGTTCGGTATCAATTCGCCCAGGGCGTAGGGCAGACCGGTCGAAGTCGACGGAAACAACGGCTCGGCAGAGTACCGTCGGATACCAGACCGACCGCCGACGGCGCAGCCGGTCTCACAGCACCAGGCCCCGACCCCCGCGGGGCCCCTGGCGAAGGGGAAGCACCTCGTGGCACGCATCGGAGACGGTGGCGACCTGCTCAAGTGCTCGTTCTGCGGCAAGTCGCAGAAGCAGGTGAAGAAGCTGATCGCCGGGCCAGGCGTGTACATCTGCGACGAGTGCATCGACCTGTGCAACGAGATCATCGAGGAGGAGCTCGCGGAGAGCTCCGAGGTGCGCTTCGAGGAACTCCCGAAGCCCCGCGAGATCTACGAGTTCCTGGACCAGTACGTGGTCGGCCAGGACCTCGCCAAGAAGGCGCTGTCGGTCGCGGTCTACAACCACTACAAGCGCGTCCAGGCGGGCGAGGCCGGTCGTTCCGGCTCCGGCCGGGACGACGCGATCGAGCTGGCCAAGTCGAACATCCTGCTGCTGGGCCCGACCGGCTCCGGCAAGACGCTGCTCGCGCAGACCCTGGCCCGGATGCTGAACGTGCCGTTCGCGATCGCGGACGCCACCGCGCTGACCGAGGCGGGCTACGTCGGCGAGGACGTCGAGAACATCCTGCTGAAGCTGATCCAGGCGGCCGACTACGACGTCAAGAAGGCCGAGACCGGGATCATCTACATCGACGAGATCGACAAGGTCGCCCGCAAGAGCGAGAACCCGTCGATCACCCGCGATGTCTCCGGCGAGGGCGTGCAGCAGGCGCTGCTGAAGATCCTGGAGGGTACCACCGCCTCGGTGCCGCCGCAGGGCGGCCGCAAGCACCCGCACCAGGAGTTCATCCAGATCGACACCACCAACGTGCTGTTCATCGTGGGTGGCGCGTTCGCCGGCCTGGAGCGGATCATCGAGGGCCGGGCGGGTGCCAAGGGCATCGGCTTCGGCGCCACCATCCGCTCCAAGCGCGAGCTGGACGCCTCGGACCACTTCCGTCAGGTGATGCCGGAGGACCTGGTGAAGTTCGGGATGATCCCGGAGTTCATCGGCCGTCTGCCCGTCATCACCAGCGTCCACAACCTGGACCGCGAGGCGCTGCTGCAGATCCTCACCGAGCCGAAGAACGCGCTCGTGAAGCAGTACCGCAAGCTGTTCGAACTGGACGGCGTGGAGCTGGAGTTCACCCGGGACGCGCTGGAGGCCATCGCCGACCAGGCGATCCTGCGGGGCACCGGCGCGCGCGGTCTGCGGGCCATCATGGAGGAGGTGCTGATGTCCGTCATGTACGAGGTGCCGTCCCGTCAGGACGTCGCCCGCGTGGTGGTCACCGGGGACGTCGTCTCCAAGCACGCCATCCCGACCCTGGTCCCGCGGGACATGATCAAGCGCGAGCGTCGCGAGAAGAGCGCCTGACCCGGCGTCAACCCGGCGACACTGAAAGGGCCCCGCACCGGTGAACGGTGCGGGGCCCTTTCGCGTGCTCGCGCGACTGGCGTGCGGTGCGGGCTACTTGGGGACCTCGGCGAGCTTGCGCAGCTCCTGGGTGTCGGCGACGACCTTCGCCTTGGAGACGCCCGACGTGCCGCCGGCGTCCGTCTCCAGGATGATCACCGCGGACGAGCTGTCGGCCCAGGCGCAGACCCCGGCGGGCTGGCCGCCCAGATCGGTGGTGCCGCAGGACATCCGGCCGCCGAACGAGCCGGTGTCCACGTCGCTGCGGTCGGTGACCGGGACGCCGAAGCTGCTGATCAGGATGTCGACCTGCTTGGACGGGAACAGCACGTGGCCGGTCAGACCGGACACCACCAGCATCTGCGTCTCGTCCGAGGAGCGGTAGATGCCGCTGACCGGCTCCGGGTTGGTGAACGAGCCCTTCTCCGAGGACAGTCCGCTCTGCAGCATGTCGGCCAGACGCTTGGCGTCCGCGTCCGCCGGGTCGCTGGTCAGGTCGTGGAAGGACGGCGGCAGGGCGATCTTGTTCTTGCCGGTGTCGGCCGCGGTGTCGTAGATCAGGTAACCGATCACGCTCGCGCCGCCGAGCACCACTGCGGCCACCACGGACAGGCCGATCCACAGGCCCTTGCGGGACTTCTTGGCCACCGGCACGCCGGGCGGGTAGTAGCCGGCGGGGGCGCCGGGCGGGAATCCCTGCGGCGGCACACCGCCGCCGCCCCACGGCTGCTGCGGTGCGGCCGGCTGTCCCCAGCCGCCCTGGGGTGCGCCGGGCGCGCCCTGCGGGGGTATCTGGCCGTCCTGGGCGGGCGACCCGAAGCCGGGCTGCGGCGGGCCGAACTGGTTGTCGGACACGGGGGCTCCGTTCGAGCGTGAACTACGGGGTGGCGAGGCCTACTTGGCGGCGGTCGCGGCGTCGCGGAACTGGCGGGCGCGGGCCGCGGCCTCGGTGGAGGTGATGCTCTTGCCGCTGGCGTCCATGGAGACGAACGCGACCACACCGATGGTGGAGTGGCTGGCGAACATGCAGATCGGGATGCCCGGCGAGGCCTTGCCGGTGCCGTTGTCGGAGGAGCCCACGCCGCAGCGGAGCTTGGCGCCCGGGTCGTTCGGGTCGTTCGCGTCGACGTCCGTCAGCTGCTCCTTCCAGACCGGCTTGTCCGAAGCGGCCTCGCCGTCGCCCTCGTTGATCTTCTGGGCGGCGAGGTCGAGCGCCTTGGCCGGGTCCGGGACCTTGCCCCAGGAGCCGCTGAAGCTGGCCACGTCGGTGGCGGTCTTCTGGTACGTCGCGCTGATCGAGCCCTCGAAGGTGCCGATGCCGTCCAGGCCCGTCAGCTGGCCCTTCTCGGAGGCGTTCTTCTGGGTGTAGCCCGCCACGCTCTGCGGCGCCGTCAGCTTGTACTTGCCCGCGGTGTCCGAGCCCTTGGAGCCGCTCAGCGCGTACCAGGCGCCACCGCCGGCGGCGGCCAGCACCAGGACCACCACCAGGGCGATGATGCCGCCCTTGCCCTTGGACGGGGCGGGCGGCGGCGGGAAGCCGCCGTAGCCGGGCTGCCCGGGCTGACCCGGCTGCTGGGGCATGCCGCCCCACTGCTGCGGGGGCGGGGGCGCCTGCTGCGGGTAGCCGTACCCGGGCTGTCCGGCCGGCGGCTGGGGAGCGCCGTAGCCGGGCTGCCCGTCGGTGGGCTGCGGGGCGCCGTAGACCGGGGCCGGCGGCTGGGGAGCACCGTACGCGGGCGGTTGCGGGGCGCCGTACGCCGGCGGTTGCGGGGCTCCGTACGCGGGCGGCTGGGGGGCGCCGTAGGCCGGCGGCTGCTGCGGGGCGCCGTAGCCGGGCTGCGGCGGGGGAGCGCCATACGGCTGCTGCGGCTGCCCCTGCGGATACTGCTGTGGTCCCTGGCCCTGGCCGTACATATGTCTTTTCTCCCCCGCCGCCCCAGTGGGCGGCCCCGTCCGGTCGACTATGCGGGCACGCTACCGTACGGCCCCCCGGCCCGCCCGGTCGGTTGCTGCACTGCCGGGTCACAACCGCTGCCCCAACTTCCGTAAACTGTGCGTCGTGACCGACACGACGAACCAGCGCCCCGTGAGCAACAACCCCGGGGACGAAGCAGCCACCCTCCCGACGACCTACACCCCCGCGGACGTAGAGGGCGAGCTGTACGAGCGCTGGGTAGAGCGTGGCTACTTCACCGCGGACGCCAAGAGCGACAAGCCCCCGTTCACCATCGTCATCCCGCCGCCGAACGTCACCGGCAGCCTGCACCTGGGCCACGCCTTCGAGCACACGCTGATCGACGCGCTGGTCCGCCGCAAGCGGATGCAGGGCTACGAGGCGCTGTGGCAGCCCGGCATGGACCACGCGGGCATCGCCACCCAGAACGTGGTCGAGCGCGAGCTCGCCAAGGAGGGCAAGTCCCGCCACGACCTGGGCCGCGAGGCCTTCGTCGAGCGCGTCTGGAAGTGGAAGGCGGAGTCCGGCGGCCAGATCTCCGGCCAGATGCGGCGCCTGGGCGACGGCGTGGACTGGTCCCGCGAGCGCTTCACCATGGACGAGGGCCTGTCCCAGGCCGTCCAGACCATCTTCAAGAAGCTCTTCGACGAGGAGCTGATCTACCGCGCCGAGCGCATCATCAACTGGTGCCCGCGCTGCCTGACCGCCATCTCGGACATCGAGGTGGAGTACCAGGACGACGACGGCGAGCTGGTCTCGATCCGCTACGGCGACGGCGAGAACTCGATCGTCGTGGCCACCACCCGCGCCGAGACGATGCTGGGCGACACCGCGGTCGCCGTCCACCCGGACGACGAGCGCTACCGGCACATGGTCGGCACCGAGATCGAGCTGCCGCTGACCGGCCGCCGGATCCCGATCGTCGCCGACGCCCATGTCGACCCGGAGTTCGGCACCGGCGCCGTCAAGGTGACCCCGGCGCACGACCCCAACGACTTCGAGATCGGCCAGCGCCACAACCTGCCGAACGTCGCGGTCATGGACGAGCACGCGGTCATCACCGTGCACGGCCCGTTCCTCGGCCTGGACCGCCTGGAGGCCCGCTCGGCGATCGTCGCCGCGCTGCGCGCCGAGGGCCGGATCGTCGCCGAGAAGCGCCCGTACGTCCACTCGGTGGGCCACTGCTCGCGCTGCAAGACCACCATCGAGCCGCGGCTGTCCATGCAGTGGTGGGTCAAGGTCGGCCCGCTGGCCGAGGCCGCCGGCGACGCCGTCCGCGACGGCAAGGTCAAGATCCACCCGCAGGAGATGGAGAAGCGGTACTTCGACTGGGTCGACAACCTGCACGACTGGTGCATCTCGCGCCAGCTCTGGTGGGGTCACCGCATCCCGGTCTGGTACGGCCCGAACGGCGAGATCGTCTGCGTCGGCCCGGACGAGCAGCCCCCCACCGGCGAGGGCTGGCACCAGGACACCGACGTCCTGGACACCTGGTTCTCCTCCGGCCTGTGGCCGTTCTCCACGCTCGGCTGGCCGGAGCAGACCGAGAGCCTCGCGAAGTTCTACCCGAACTCCGTCCTGGTGACCGGCTACGACATCCTGTTCTTCTGGGTCGCCCGGATGATGATGTTCGGCCTCTACGCGATGGACGGCACCCCGCCGTTCCACACCATCGCGCTGCACGGCATGGTCCGTGACCAGAACGGCAAGAAGATGTCGAAGTCCTTCGGCAACGTGGTCAACCCGCTGGACTGGATGGACAAGTACGGCTCCGACGCGCTGCGCTTCACGCTGGCCCGCGGCGCCAACCCGGGCGTCGACGTGCCGATCGGCGAGGACTGGGTCCAGGCGGCCCGCAACTTCGCCAACAAGATCTGGAACGCCACCCGCTTCGCGCTGATGAACGGCGCCACCGTCGAGGGCCCGCTGCCCGCGGCGGAGGAGCTGACCGCGTCCGACCGCTGGATCCTGTCGCGCCTGGGCAGCACCGTCGCCGAGGTGGACGCGCTGTACGAGGACTACCAGTTCTCCAAGCTCTCCGAGGCGCTGTACCACTTCGCCTGGGACGAGGTCTTCGACTGGTACGTCGAGCTCTCCAAGACCACCCTGGCCAAGGGCGGCCCGCAGGCCGACGCCACCCGCCGGGTGCTCGGCGAGGTCCTGGACGTCACCCTGCGGCTGCTGCACCCGATCGTGCCGTTCGTCACCGAGGCCCTGTGGACCACGCTGACCGGCGCCGAGTCCGTGGTCATCGCCGACTGGCCGACCGACAGCGGCTTCCGCGACACCGCGGCCGAGGCCGAGATCGCCACCCTCCAGCAGGTGGTCACCGAGGTCCGCCGGTTCCGCACCGAACAGGGCCTCAAGCCGGGCCAGCGCGTCCCGGCCGCCCTGGAGCTGGACGGCACCGCGCTGGCCGCCCACGAGGACGCGATCCGCTCGCTGCTGCGTCTGACCGCGCCCGAGGACGGCTTCCACGCCACCGCCTCGCTGCCGGTCGCCGGCGCCACCGTGTCGCTCGACCTGTCCGGCACCATCGACGTGCCGGCCGAGCGCAAGCGCCTGCAGAAGGACCTCGCGGCCGCCGAGAAGGAGAAGGCGCAGACCGCCGGCAAGCTCGGCAACGAGGCCTTCCTGGCCAAGGCGCCGGACGAGGTGGTCGCCAAGATCCGGGTCCGGATGGAGACCGCCGAGGCCGACATCGCCCGGATCACCGCCCAGCTCGCGGCGCTGCCGCAGGGCTGATCGCGCGTCAGGAAGGGTCGCTGCTCCCGCACCGCGGGGCGGCGGCCCTTCGCCTTTTCCGAGTTGGGGCCGTCGGGTTGTCAATTCCCTTGGCCGCGCGTCGTCGTAACGGTTTCGCTGCGGCTATTCATCGTGCATTCCCGGCAATTGGCGCACTCCGCCAAAGGGAATACGTCGCGTTGCCGCCCCCCGCGCGTTCAGCGAACTTCGTACATCGAATGTGTACGGTGGGCGGAGTTCCCATTCGGGCGGGGCATCGAACGGAGGGCAGACGCATGGTGGCGACCAGGGAGTTGGCCGACGAACTTCCGATGGAGGAGGTGGAGGCGGCCAAGGCCCGGGCGGCGACCCTCCTGCTGGCATTCCGGCACGGAAACCAGCTCGCCTTCGACACCGAACTCGACCTGCTGCTCGCCGCGAACGCCGAGCGCGAGACGACCACCCTGCTGGTGTGGATCGCCGCCGAGGCGGTCCGCAAGGCGTACGCCCCCGACGTCGCCGACCGGGTGCTGCGCGGCCTGGCCCGGCGCGCCCCGTACGGCGTCGCCGAGGTCGCGGTGGACGAGGAGGCGGCGAGCGCCGCGCAGTTGCTGGAGGCCGTCGCCGACGGGGACGTCGCGGCGGTCCGCGCCCTGGTGGCCGGCACGCCCGACACCACCTACCTGCTGGGCGGCCTGGTGCAGGCGGTGGCGATGATGCTGCCGCTGCTCCCGGACGGCGAGGCCGAGGAGATCGGCGCCGAACTGCGCCGCCGGCACGCCGCCCGACTGCCCACACCCCGCGTCACCACGTGACGGATCGTCACTGCCCGGGCCCGGCGGGGTGTCTCCCGCCGGGCCCGGCGCCGTCCGGCCGTTACGGCATGGCGTGCAGGTGGGAGCCGATGGTGTTCGCGATGCCGCCGCCCGCGAGGGCGTCCCAGTTGGTCGACCAGGTCATCGCGCCGCCGATCCCCGGCCAGGTCTTCGCGGGCTTGTAGGAGCCGCAGTTGGTGCCGGCGGCGAGGCAGTCCAGCGCCGCGTTCACGGTCGCCGGGCTGGTGTAGCCGCCACCCGCCGCACTGGTGGAGGCGGGCACCCCGAGGCCGACCTGGCTCGGGTCGAGGCCGCCCTGCAACTGGATGCAGGCCAGGCCGGTGAGGAAGTTCTCGGTGCCCTGCGAGTACACGCCGCCGTCGCAGCCGAGCATCGCGCCGGAGTTGTAGTACTGCATGTTGACGATGGTCAGGATGTCCTTGGTGGCCAGCGCCAACTTGAAGTACTCGGTGCCGGTGGACTGCATGTCGATGGTCTGCGGAGCCATCGTCAGCACGAACCCGGCCCCCACCTTGGCGGCGAGAGTGTGCAACGCCTGTGCCATGTAAGTGGAGTTGACGCCGTTCTCCAGGTCGATGTCGATCCCGTCGAATCCATAAGTCTGGATCAGGCTGTACGCGGAGTTGGCGAAGTTGGTCGCCGCGGCCGAACTCGCCACCGACACCGTGCCGTTCTGCCCGCCGACCGAAATGATCACCTTCTTGCCGGCCGCCCGCTTGGCCGCGATGTCGGCCTTGAACTGCGCGTCGGTGTACCCGTTCAGCTTCGAGGACAGTGCCGGGTCCAGGGTGAACGAGATCCCGCCCTGGGTGCCGGTGGCGTCCGCGAACGCCACCGCGATGATGTCGTACGCCGCCGGGACGTCACTGATCCGCTGCGGGGTCGCGCCGTTGTAGAAGTTCTGCCAGTAGCCGGTCAGCCGGTGCTTCTGCCCGGGCGGCGGCGGGGTGGTGTTCGAGCTGCTGGGCGAGGGCGAGGGCGAGGGCGACGGCGACGAGGAGGTCGACGTCGACGGGGACGGCGAGGCGGAGTCCGACGGCTTCGGCGTCACCGAGCCGGAGCCCGAGCCGGACGGGCTGGGCGAGCCGGTGCCCGGGCCGACCATCGAGACCTTGTCCACCAGGTACGCGGACTGCCCGTACCAGCCGTGGAACCACACCTGCACCGAGGTGGTGGACGCGCCCGTGGTGAAGGTCGAAGTGAGCGTGTTCCACCCGGTGTTGGAGCTCCAGGTGGACGGGTCGGCGCCGCCGGTGCCGGTCGCGCCCAGGAACACGTACGTGCCCTGCGCCACCGCGGACAGGGTGTACGTCGAGTTGGGCAGCACGGTGACCTGCTGGCTGCAGTTGGCGTAGTCGGAGCCGGCCGGGGTGCCCTGCAGGTCCCAGCCGGTGGCGGAGTTGTTCACCGGGGCGACGGTCGGGCCGCAGGTCCACGGCGCGATGTGGTTCGCGGACGAGAAGTCGCCGTTCTGGATCACGTCCACGTTCGCGGCGGTGGCCGTCCCGGCGCCGGTCAGCACCATGCCGACCAGGGCCAACGCGGCCGACAGCAGCCCGGCGAGCAGCGCCCGCGCGCCGCGCGGGTCTCGATGTGGTGCACGCATGCCATCTCCATGTGGGGGAGTGTCGATGGGGGTGCGGTGCGGGGAGCGGGAGCGACTCACACGGTGGACTGGACCAATTCCGGTGTCAAGAGGGCGGGTCGGGGGAACGTCGCCCCGCCGCCGGCAGCGGGGCGATCCGCAGGAAGAACAGGTCCGTACCAATCGGGCTCACCGGCCGTCTGCCACCCCGGCCGTGGTCCTCGGACCCGTCGGCCCGGGACTTCGGTCCCGGTTTCGCGGGCTCCGGGGTGGCCGTCGGGGCCGCGCGTCGGGAGTCCTTAGACTGGCGGGGTGAGCGACAAGGCCGAGCCCAACCCCTATACCGTCCGTCCCGCCGACGCCGGCGGCACCGACTCCGAACTGCGCGCCGTCGAGGCCGAGCTGGCCACCCGCTGGCCGGAGAACAAGCTGGAGCCCTCGCTCGACCGGATCGAGGCGCTGATGGACATCCTCGGCCAGCCGCAGCGCTCCTACCCGTCCATCCACATCACCGGCACCAACGGCAAGACCTCCACCGCCCGGATGATCGAGCAGCTGCTCGGCGCCTTCGAACTGCGCACCGGCCGCTACACCTCCCCGCACGTGGAGTCCGTCACCGAGCGGATCAGCCTGGACGGGGTGCCGATCAGCCCCGAGATGTTCGTCGAGACCTACCGCGACATCGCGCCGTACGTGCAGATGGTCGACGCGGCGCAGCCGGTCGCGATGTCCTTCTTCGAGGTGCTCACCGGCATGGCCTACGCGGCCTTCGCGGACGCCCCGGTGGACGTCGCGGTGGTCGAGGTCGGCATGGGCGGCTCCTGGGACGCCACCAACGTGATCGACGCCCAGGTGTCGGTGATCACCCCGATCGGCCTGGACCACACCGACAAGCTAGGCGACACCACCGGCAAGATCGCGGTCGAGAAGTCCGGCATCATCAAGCCGGGCGCGCTCGCCGTGGTCGCCCAGCAGCAGCTGGACGCCGCCGAGACCATCCTGCGCCGGGCCGTCGAGGTGGACGCCACGGTCGCCCGCGAGGGCATGGAGTTCGGCGTGCTGCGCCGCGAGGTCGCCATCGGCGGCCAGCTGGTCACCCTGCGCGGCCTCGGCGGCCACGAGTACCAGGACATCTTCCTCCCGCTGCACGGCGACCACCAGGCGCAGAACGCGGCCCTCGCGCTGAGCGCCGTCGAGGCGTTCTTCGGCGTCGGCCAGGCCGGCGCCGAGCACCTGGACGAGGACAAGGTCCGGCAGGCGTTCTCCGGCGTCTCCTCGCCGGGCCGCCTGGAGGTGGTGCGCCGCAGCCCCACCGTCATCCTGGACGCCGCGCACAACCCGCACGGCGCGCAGGCCGCGGTCTCCGCGCTGGGCGAGGCGTTCGGCTTCACCAAGCTGGTCGGCGTGATCGGCACCAGCGGCGACAAGGACGTCAGCGGCCTGCTGGAGGCCTTCGAGCCGATCCTCGCCGAGGTCGTCATCACGCAGAACTCCACCCACCGCGCGATGCCCGTCGACGAGCTGGCCGCGCTCGCCGTCGAGGTGTTCGGCGAGGACCGCGTGCAGGTCGAGCCCCGGCTGGACGACGCCATCGACGTCGCGGTCACCCTCGCCGAGGAGGAGGACCTCGGCGGCGCCGGCGTCCTGGTCACCGGCTCCGTCATCACGGTGGGCGAGGCGCGCCTGCTGTTCGGAAGGAAGAAGTAGCCGCCGATGCGCACCCTGTGCTCCTCCACCCTGATCGGCGAGGCGCTGCTGATCATGTTCGCCGGCCTGGTCGCGATGAAGCTGACCGACGTCGGCACCGGCACCATCTGGACGGTCAGCGCCATCGCCATCGCGCTGTGCGTGCTGCTGTGCGGCGTGATCACCCGCCCCGGCGCGGTCTGGGTCGGCTGGGCGCTCCAACTCGGCGTGCTGGCCAGCGGCTTGGTGCTGCCGACGATGTACGCCTTCGGCGTGGTGTTCGGCGCCCTGTGGTGGTGCTCGGTGCACTACGGCCGCAAGATCGACGAGTTCAAGGCGCAGCGCGAGGCGGCGGCCGCGGCCGCCGCCTGACCGGGCCGGGAACCGGGACGGCCACCGGGCCGGGGTAGTGTCAGGTGCACACACCGCACCGCCGACGACCTCAGGAGCCGCCCCGTGTCCCAGCGCACTCTCGTCCTGCTCAAGCCCGACGCCGTGAAGCGCGGCCTGGCCGGCGAGATCATCAGCCGGATCGAGCGCAAGGCCGGCTGGCGCTTCGCTGCGATGGAGCTTCGCACCTTCGACCGGGGCACCCTGGAGCAGCACTACGCCGAGCACGTCGGCCGTCCGTTCTACGAGCCGCTGCTGGAGTTCATGACCACCGGCCCGTCGATCGCGCTGATCGTCGAGGGCGAGAACGTGATCCCGGGCATCCGCGCGCTGGCCGGTGCCACCGACCCGCTGCAGGCGGGCGCGGGCACCATCCGCGGCGACTACGCGACGATCACCCGCGAGAACCTGATCCACGCCTCGGACTCGCCCGAGTCGGCCGAGCGCGAGATCAAGATCTTCTTCCCGGCGCACGTCTGAGAACGGCCTGCGAGGACCCGGTAGGGGTCCTGCACGGCCCGGTGCCCCTGCCTCGGCAGGGGCACTTCGCCCAACTGGGCGTTAATCCTCAAATCACGGAACCCTACTCTCCGACACGGCGTCCCAATGCCAGGAGAAGCCGATACGTCCCCGGAGAATGGGCGGCACGCCGTACCCGCCGCTCGTCATGTCCCGGCGTGATTACGATGGACCCCAACTCATGGGCTCGGAACGGCTGCTCAGCCGCCGTCAGCCCCGCTGCGGGCCCGCGCGGCCGACTCTCTCCCCCCGCCCTTGATCCACATTAGGGAAGGCACTCGACATCCCATGGCGAACAACCTGTCGTTTCTCGGCCGGGACCTGGCGATCGACCTCGGCACCGCGAACACACTGGTGTACGTCCGGGGCAAGGGCATCGTGCTGAACGAGCCGTCGGTGGTCGCGGTGAACACCAATACCGGCGGAATCCTCGCGGTGGGCGCCGAGGCCAAGCAGATGATCGGCCGCACGCCCGGCAACATCGTGGCGATCCGCCCGCTGAAGGACGGCGTGATCGCCGACTTCGAGATCACCGAGCGGATGCTGCGGTACTTCATCCTGAAGATCCACCGCCGCCGCTACCTGGCCCGCCCCCGGGTCGTGGTCTGCGTACCGTCCGGCATCACCGGCGTCGAGCGCCGCGCCGTGGTGGAGGCCAGCATGCTGGCCGGCGCCCGCCAGGTGCACATCATCGAGGAGCCGATGGCCGCCGCGATCGGCGCCGGCCTGCCGGTGCACGAGCCGACCGGCAACATGGTCGTCGACATCGGCGGCGGCACCACCGAGGTCGCGGTGATCTCGCTCGGCGGCATCGTCACCGCCCAGTCGCTGCGGGTGGCCGGTGACGAGCTGGACAACGCGATCGTCCAGCACATCAAGAAGGAGTACAGCCTGCTGCTGGGCGAGCGCAGCGCCGAGCAGATCAAGATGTCGATCGGCTCCGCGTTCGGCCTGGACGGCGAGAAGGACGAGCACGCCGAGATCCGCGGCCGCGACCTGGTCTCCGGCCTGCCGAAGACCGTGGTGATCTCCGCCGCCGAGGTCCGCGAGGCCATCGACGAGCCGGTGAACTCGATCATCGACGCGGTGAAGACCACCCTCGACCAGTGCCCGCCGGAGCTCGCCGGCGACGTGATGGACCGCGGCATCGTACTCACCGGCGGCGGCGCCCTGCTGCGCGGCCTGGACGAGCGGCTGCGCCGGGAGACCGGCATGCCGGTGCACATCGCCGAGAACCCGCTCGACTCGGTGGCCCTGGGGGCAGGCAAGTGCGTCGAGGAGTTCGAGGCACTGCAGCAGGTACTCGACGCACAGCCGCGTCGCTAGACAACTTTCCAACTGAACAACGGACAGAGCTGATGGACCGGCAGACGGACAACCGGCACGAAGGGGCGGCAGCAGCACCGTGAGGGACACCCGACAGAGTCGACTACTGCTGGTCCTACTGGTCGCGCTCGCATTCGCCCTGATCACCGTCGACATCAAGGGCGGCCAGGACTCGCCGCTCGGCGCTCCGCGCCGGGCGGCGGCTTCCGTGCTCGGCCCGGTGGAGAAGGCCGCGGCCGGAGCCGTCGACCCGGTCGCCGGATACATCCGGGCGATCCGCGACGCGGGCACGCACCAGCAGCGTCTGGACCAGATCACCCGGGAGAACACCGATCTGCGCCAGAAGCTGGCCTCCTCGGACGCTGCGGCCGGCCGCACCAAGCAGCTGGACGACATGCTGCGCACCGCCGGCACCGGCGGCTACACCGTCAAGGCCGCGCAGGTGATCGCGATCGGCGCGGCCCAGGGCTTCTCCTGGACCATCACCATCGACGCCGGCAGCGACGACGGCCTGACCCGCGACATGACCGTCATCGACGGCCAGGGCCTGGTCGGCCGGATCACCACCGTCGCCCCGACCACCGCCACCGTGCTGCTGGCCTCCGACCCCGGCTTCACCGCCGGCGTCCGGCTGGAGGGCAACAACGAGATCGGCTTCGCGGCCGGTCAGGGCGCCTCGCCGATGAAGATCGAGCTGCTGAACGGCCGCGCCCAGGTGAAGGCCGGCGACCGGCTGGTCACCTTCGGCTCGCAGAGCGGACGCCCGTTCGTCCCCGGCGTGCCGGTCGGCACCGTCAAGGAGGTGCAGGCCACCCCGGGCCAGCTCACCAAGACCATCCTGGTCGAGCCGTACGTGCAGTTCACCCGTCTCGACCTGGTCGGCGTGGTGGTCGTGCCGCCGCGCACCGACCCGCGGGACGCCGTGCTGCCGCCCGTCCCCGCCGCCTCCTCCGGCGCCGCGGGCAACCCGCAGGCACCGATCGCCGCCACACCGCCCACCACCGGGGGGAACTGATGTTTCGTCCGTCTCGGATCCTGCTGTCCGCCGTCCTGCTGGTGCTCGCCCTGGTGATCCAGGTCAGCATCCTCGGCCGGCTCCAACTGCCCGGCGCCACCCCGGACCTGCTGATGCTGGTGGTGGTCGGCCTGGGCCTGGTGTACGGCTCCGCCGGCGGCTGCCTGACGGGCTTCGCCGCCGGCCTGCTGGCCGACCTGGCCCCGCCGTCCGACCACGCGGTCGGCCGGTACGCGCTGGTGCTCTGCCTGGTCGGCTACGGCGCCGGGCTGCTCCGTCCGGAGGCCGGCCGACAGCGTTCCGCGCTCAGCGCGATCGGTGTGGTGGCGGTCGCCGCGGTGGTCTCCACCCTGCTGTACGCCACCATCGGCGCCCTGGTCGGCGACACCGCGGCCCGGCACGTCGGCCTGACCGGCCTCGTGGTCAGCGCCCTGCTGTACGACGTCCTGCTGGCCCCGTTCACGGTGCCCCTGGTGATGCTGCTGGCCCGCCGGCTCGACGGCGACCGGGTGGTCAACGAGACGCTGCGCGGAGCGGACGGCGGCTCCGGCCTCGGCGCGCTGGCCCGCTACCGCACCACCCGCGAGACCTCGCCCACCCCCTCCTACAAGAAGAAGCGCGCGCTCGGCCTCGCCAAGCGCCCCTGAGCCGGGACGGAGTCCGCGCACGTGACGAACATTCCCGACACCGGCCGCACCCGACGGGTGACGATCCGACTGGTGGTGCTGCAGATCCTGGTGCTGTCGCTGCTGGCCACCCTCGGCGGCCGGCTGTGGTACCTGCAGATCCGCAACGGCAAGGAGTTCACCGCCAAGGCCCAGGGCAACCACATCCGCGAGGTGGTGGAGCCCGCCGTCCGCGGCGAGATCCTGGACGCCGCCGGGCGGATCCTGGCCGGCAACGAGACCAAGCTGGTGGTGTCGGTGTCCCGCACCGCGCTGATGCAGCAGAAGGACCACGGCAAGGCCGTGCTGGGCCGGCTCGCCGACGTCCTCGGCGTGCCCGCCGACGACGTCAGGAACAAGGTCCGGCTGTGCGACGCGAAGACCCCGCAGCCGTGCTGGAACGGCTCCCCGTACCAGCCGATCCCGGTCACCCAGCAGGCCACCACCCAGCAGGCGATGCAGATAATGGAGCGCCGCGAGGACTTCCCCGGCGTCACCGCCCAGCCCACCGCGCTGCGCCGCTACACCGGCGCCGAGGGCGCCAGCGCCGCCCAGATCCTCGGCTACCTGTCGCCCGTCACCGACGACGAGGTCACCAAGACCGCCGACAAGTCCGGTCGTGAACGCCGCCTGCCGTCCGACCAGATCGGCCGGGCCGGCCTGGAGTCGGTCTACGACGACGACCTGCGCGGCACCACCGGCGTCGACCGGCTGGAGGTCGACAACCTCGGCCGGGTGATCGGCAGCGCCGGCACCACCCCCGCCCAGTCCGGCAACAACCTGGTCACCTCGATCGACGCCCGGGTGCAGAAGGTCGTCGAGGACCAGCTCAACCAGGCGATGGTCGAGGCGCGCACCCAGTTCGACAAGGAGACCAACAAGAACTACGTCGCCGACTCCGGCGCGGCCGTCGTGATGGACGTCCACACCGGCCGGATCGTCGCGATGGCCAGCGCCCCCACCTACGACCCCAACCTGTGGGTCGGCGGCATCTCCGCCAAGGACTACGAGGCGCTGAACAGCAAGGACTCCAACTACCCGCTGATCAACCGGGCCATACAGGGTCAGTCCGCGCCCGGCTCGACGTTCAAGGTGATCTCCACCACCGCCGCCGTGCAGGCCGGATACGACCTCAACGGGCACTACCCGTGCCCGAAGTCGCTGACCATCGGCGGCCGCGAGTTCAAGAACTTCGAGTCCGAGCAGTTCGGCGACATCTCCCTGGAGAAGGCGCTCGAAGTCTCCTGCGACACCGTGTTCTACGGTCTCGCCTACGACCAGTGGATGAAGGACGGCGGCCTCAAGCCCAAGAAGGACGCCCCGGACTGGTTCTTCAAGACCGCCCACGAGTTCGGCCTCGGCGCCAAGACCGGCATCGACCTGCCGGGCGAGGTCGCCGGCCGGGTCCCCGACCGGCAGTGGAAGCAGTCGTACTACGACGCGATGAAGCAGTCCTGGTGCGACCAGGCGGCCAAGGGCGGCCACGAGTACGCCGACGAGATCGCCCGCGAGAACTGCGCCGACGGCAACCAGATGCGCGCCGGTGACATGGTCAACTTCGCCATCGGCCAGGGCGACACCCTGGTCACCCCGCTGCAGATGGCCCGGATCTACTCGGCGCTCGCCAACGGCGGCACCCTGTACCGGCCCAGCATCGGCAAGGCCGTCGTCAGCCCCGACGGCGCCCTGGTGCGGGACATCGCCCCGCACGAGGACGGCAAGATCCCCGCCCAGGGGCAGCTGCTCGAATACATCGACCAGGCCACCGCGGGCGTCGTCACCGGCGGCACCGCCGCCTGGAAGTTCACCGGCGCCGGCTGGCCGCAGGGCAAGATCGAACTGCACGCCAAGACCGGCACCGCCGAGGTCGCCGGCAAGCAGACCACCTCCTGGCTGACGACCTACAGCAAGGACTACGCGGTGGTCATGACGATCAGCCAGGGCGGCACCGGCTCCGGCGGCTCCGGCGACTCCGTGCGCCGGATCTACCAGGCGCTGTACGGCGTCGACGACAAGGGCGCCATCGACAACGGCAAGGCGCTGCTGCCGAAGCCGCAGGCCGAACTGCCCAAGTTCAACCCGGACGGCACCGCGATCATCCAGGCCGCGTACACCTACGAGGGCGACCGGACCTTCCTGGACCCGGCCCGCCCCGCCCAGGCCGACCCCGCCACCGCGGTGGCGTTGGCCGCGCTGGAACCCCAGCGGACCGGTGGCTACGGAAGGGGCAGGGCATGAGCTCCTACGGTTCGTACCGCACCGTCCGGCTCGCCCCGCGACGCTCCTCGCTGTCGCGGGCGCTGGCCAAGGACTCCCCGCTGCGCAGGCTCGACTGGATCATGATTCTGGCGGCGCTGGCGCTCTCCCTGATGGGCTCGCTGCTGGTCTGGTCCGCGACCCGCGGCCGCGACTCGCTGACCCACGGCGACCCGCAGTACTTCCTGTACCGGCATCTCACCAACCTGGTGATCGGCGTCGGCCTGTGCGTCGCGGTGATCGCGCTGGGCACCCGGCGGCTGCGCACCGCGGTGCCGTTCGTCTACGTGGCCGTGATCCTGATGCTGTTCGCGGTGCTCAGCCCGCTCGGCTCGACCATCAACGGCGCGCACTCCTGGATCCAGCTCGGCGGCGGATTCTCCGTCCAGCCCGCCGAGTTCGCCAAACTGGCGATCGTGCTGGGCATGGCCGTGGTGCTGTCCGCCCGGGTCGACGCCGGCGAGCGCGAGTTCCCGCCCACCCGCAGCGTGCTGCAGGGGCTGGCCGTCGCCGCCTTCCCGATGGCCGTGGTCATGCTGATGCCCGACCTCGGCTCGGTGATGGTGATGGCCGTCACCACCCTCGGCGTGCTGATGGCCTCCGGCGCCGCCAACCGCTGGACGTTCGGCCTGCTGGCCGGCGGCACCGCCGGTGCGCTCGCGGTGTGGAAGCTCGGCATCCTCGACCAGTACCAGATCGACCGCTTCGCGGCCTTCGCCAACCCGGCGCTCGACCCGTCCGGCGTCGGCTACAACACCGCCCAGGCCCGGATCGCGATCGGCTCCGGCGGCCTGACCGGCATGGGCCTGTTCCACGGTACCCAGACCACCGGCCAGTTCGTGCCCGAGCAGCAGACCGACTTCGTGTTCAGCGTGGCCGGCGAGGAACTCGGATTCGTCGGGGCCCTGGTGATGATCGGTCTGCTCGGCGTCATCCTGTGGCGGGCCTGCCGGATAGCGCGCCAGGCCACCGACCTGTTCGGCACGATCCTGGCGGCCGGCGCGGTCACCTGGTTCGCCTTCCAGGCCTTCGAGAACATCGGCATGAACCTCGGCATCATGCCGGTCGCGGGCATTCCGCTGCCGTTCGTCTCCTACGGCGGCTCCTCGATGTTCGCGGTGTGGATCGCGATCGGGCTGCTGCAGTCGGTCCGTTCGCAGCGGCCGATAGCGATCTGACCCGTCCGGCCCTTGCGGACGTGGAAACAGTGACCCTCGGGGCTCGGCTACCCTGAAGGGTCACTGCTTTTTCTGCCGTAAGGGTCCTTGCGCATGACTGTCGAATCGGTCTTCCCACGCCTGGAGGCCCTCCTCCCGCACGTCCAGAAGCCGATCCAGTACGTCGGTGGCGAGCTCAACTCGACCGTCAAGGACTGGGACGCCTGCGACGTCCGCTGGGCGCTGATGTACCCCGACGCCTACGAGGTCGGCCTGCCCAACCAGGGCACCATGATCCTCTACGAGGTGCTGAACGAGCGCGAGGGCGTCCTCGCCGAGCGCAGCTACAGCGTCTGGCCCGACCTCGAGGCCCTGATGCGCGAGCGCGGCGTCCCGCAGTTCACGGTCGACGCGCACCGCCCGATCAAGGCGTTCGACGTGTTCGGCCTGTCGTTCTCCACCGAGCTCGGCTACACGAACATGCTGACCGCGCTCGACCTGGCCGGCATCCCGCTGAACGCCGCCGACCGCACCATGGACGACCCGGTCGTACTGGCCGGCGGCCACGCCGCGTTCAACCCCGAGCCGATCGCCGACTTCATCGACGCCGCCGTCATCGGCGACGGCGAGCAGGCCGTCCTCGACATCACCGACATCGTCCGCGCCTGGAAGGCCGAGGGCCGCCCCGGCGGCCGCGACGAACTGCTGCTGCGCCTCGCCAAGACCGGCGGCGTGTACATCCCGCGGTTCTACGACGTCGAGTACCTGCCGGACGGCCGGATCGGCCGCGTCGTCCCCAACCGCCCCGGCGTGCCGTGGCGGGTCTCCAAGCACACCGTCATGGACCTCGACGAGTGGCCCTACCCCAAGCAGCCCCTCGTCCCGCTCGCCGAGACCGTGCACGAGCGGATGTCCGTGGAGATCTTCCGCGGCTGCACCCGCGGCTGCCGTTTCTGCCAGGCCGGCATGATCACGCGCCCCGTGCGGGAGCGAAGCATCACCGGCATCGGCGAGATGGTCGAGCGCGGCCTGAAGGCCACCGGCTTCGAAGAGGTCGGCCTGCTCTCGCTCTCCTCCGCCGACCACTCCGAGATCGCCGACGTCACCAAGGGCCTCGCCGACCGCTACGCCGAGGACAAGATCGGCCTCTCGCTGCCCTCCACCCGGGTCGACGCCTTCAACATCGACCTCGCCAACGAGCTCTCCCGCAACGGCCGCCGCTCCGGCCTCACCTTCGCCCCCGAAGGCGGCTCCGAGCGGATCCGCAAGGTCATCAACAAGATGGTGTCCGAGGAGGACCTCATCAACACGGTGGCCACCGCGTACGGCAACGGCTGGCGCCAGGTGAAGCTGTACTTCATGTGCGGCCTCCCGACGGAGACCGACGAGGACGTCCTGCAGATCGGCGAGATGGCGAAGAACGTCATCGCCAAGGGCCGCGAGGTCACCGGCACCAACGACATCCGCTGCACCGTCTCCATCGGCGGTTTCGTCCCCAAGCCGCACACCCCCTTCCAGTGGGCGCCGCAGCTGTCCGCCGAGGCCACCGACGAGCGGCTCACCAAGCTCCGCGACTCGATCCGCGGCGACCGCAAGTTCGGCAAGAACATCGGCTTCCGCTACCACGACGGCAAGCCCGGCATCGTCGAGGGCCTGCTCTCCCGCGGCGACCGGCGCCTCGGCGCCGTCATCCGCGCCGTCTACGAGGGCGGCGGCCGCTTCGACGGCTGGCGCGAGCACTTCTCGTACGACCGCTGGATGGCGGCCGCCGAGAAGGGCCTGACCGGCACCGGCGTCGACGTCGACTGGTACACCACCCGCGAGCGCACCTACGAGGAAGTCCTGCCCTGGGACCACCTGGACAGCGGCCTCGACAAGGACTGGCTCTGGGAGGACTGGCAGGACGCCCTCGAGGAGGTCGAGGTCGAGGACTGCCGCTGGACCCCGTGCTTCGACTGCGGCGTCTGCCCGCAGATGGACACCCACATCCAGGTCGGCCCCACCGGCAAGAAGCTCCTCCCCCTGACGGTCGTCAACAACTGACGTACCCACAGCGGTCATTGCCCCCGTCGCACGCGTTGCGGCGGGGGCTTTTCGCTGGGTCGGAAAAACGGCTCGGCCTACCATCGGTCGATCGGCGGACGGGGAGCGGCAGCGGTGGAACAGCAGCAACAGCAGGGCGGCGGCGGGTGTTTGGTGGCCGTGGTGCGGCCGGTGGTGGTGGCGGTGGTGGTGCCGTTGCGGCTGCTGTGGGAGTTGCTGGTGCTGGTCGCCCGGGGGATCGGGTGGGTGTGCGACAAGGTGCTGCTGTGGCCGTTACGGCTGCTGTGGCGGTACGTGCTGAGGCCGCTGTTGAGGTGGCTGGTCGTCATTCCGCTGTGCGGGCTGTGGCGTTGGGTGGTGCGGCCGATGCTGGAGTGGCTGTGGCGCTACGTGCTGGCGCCGATCGGCCGCGGCGTGCGCGCGGTCGCGGCGGGGCTCGGCAAGGTGGTGGCCTGGCTGGCCCGGTACCTGGTCGCGGTGCCGGCCCGGACGGTGTGGCGGTGGGTGCTGGTGCCGCTCGGCAAGGCCTTCCACCACGGGCTGTGGCGGCCGGTGCTGTTCCCGGTGCTGCGCGCGCTGTGGGTGGCGTTCGTGTGGGCCTGGCGACTGGGCGGCCGGATCTGGCGGTTCACGGTGATGCGTCCGTGCCGCTGGGTGCGCCGTGAGGTGTGGTGGCCGGTCAAGGCGGAGATCCGGCGGGTCGCCCGGGAGGTACGTCGGACACTGCTGGGCTGAGGCACCGCGTACCCTTGGAGCGACAGAGTTCGGCCGGAGCCGCAAGCGGTGTGAGGCCGGACGGGGACACACTGACGAAGGACTGAGCTCCCTGGCACGCCGCACGCCCGACGGTCCGCCGCCCGCGCCGACGGTGCAGCGCATCCGTCTGCGCTACACCAAGCGCGGCCGTCTGCGCTTCACCAGCCACCGGGACTTCCAGCGGGCGTTCGAGCGCGCGCTCCGCCGCTCGGCCGTCCCGATGGCCTACTCCGCGGGCTTCACCCCGCACCCGAAGGTCTCCTACGCGAACGCCGCCCCCACCGGTACCGCCAGCGAGGCCGAGTATCTGGAGATCGGCCTCGCGGTCACCCGCGACCCGGAGGCGCTGCGCCGCCAACTCGACGAGTCGCTGCCGCCCGGCCTGGACATCACCGACGCCGTCGAGGCCCGCACCAGCAACTTCGTGGAGCGACTGGAGGCCTCCGAGTGGCTGCTGCGGCTGCCCGGTGTGGAGCCGGAGCAAGCCGAGCGGGCCGCCGCCGTGTTCCTGGCCGCCGAGGCCGTCGAGGTGCAGCGGATGACCAAGAACGGCCTGCGCACGTTCGACGCGCGCGGCGCCGTCGCGGCCCTTGAGCTGCTTCCGGAGGGCACCGCGCAGGTCGGGATCGGTGACGACACACTCACCGACGGTGCGGGCGATGTTCGGACGGGCGCTCCCTGTGCGATACTGCGCCTGGTAGTACGACACGCCACACCCGCCGTACGACCCGACGACGTATTGTCCGGCCTCCGTTCGACGGCCGACCTCGCGCCGCCGGTCCCCGCAGAGGTGACCAGGCTGGCGCAGGGGCCGCTCGACGAGCAGACCGGCACGGTGACCGACCCGCTGGCGCTCGACCGCGCCGCGGCCGAGGTCGGCCGGTAGGCCGCCCCGCCGCGCGCATCCGCCGTCCGCCGAGTGGGCGGGAGCGCAGGCACGGAGCACATCTCCGGACCTGTGGCTCCCCGGCCTCCGCGGCTCCCCAGGGGAGCGAGCGTCGTCGCGCGCAGGCCGGGCCACTCTCGGCCCGACCGCTTGAAAACTGAGAAGACTGGTCAGACCAGAAGACTTTTCGACTTCCCGCGCCGTGCGGGGGTCGAGCGAGACTACGAGCCCCTGTGCGGCCTCGCGTCCGAACGACGGCACCGTTGGAGCCGGAACCGCCCGAATAGCGCGGCCGGCTGGTGAATGCGGTGGCACGTCGTGCCCGGATGCGGAGCCCGGGGGCCTGACGGGAGATACACCCGCATGCTCGAAAACACCGATCCGCAGTCCGCTGCGGCCGACAACACCGACGACGGCTCCTCCGCCGCCCCGCCGCGCCGCCGTCGCCGGGCGGTCTCCCGCCCGGCCGGCTCCCCGCAGGGCGCCGCGAGCGAGAGCGCCGAGACCGTCGTCGCCGCCCCGGCGAGCGCCGAGGAGCCGCCGGCCGCCGAGAAGCCCGCCCGGGCCCGGCGCGCCCGCAAGCGTGTCGAGTCCCCGGCCGGTGCGCCGGAGGCCACCCCCGCCGCCGAGCCGGTCGCCGAGGCCCCCGCCGAGCCCGCTGCCGAGCCGGTGGCGGAGGAGAAGCCCTCCCGTGCCCGTCGGGCGCGCAAGCGTGTCTCCGCGCCGGCCCAGAGCCCCGTTGCGACCGAGGAGCCCGTCGAGGAGCCCGCGGCCGTCGAAGAGCCGGCCGAGCCCGTCGCCGAGCCGGTGGCGGAGGAGAAGCCCGCCCGTGCCCGTCGGGCGCGCAAGCGTGTCTCCGCGCCGGCCCAGAGCCCCGTGGTGGCCGAGGAGCCCGTCGAGGAGCCCGCGGCCGTCGAAGAGCCGGCCGCCGAGGAGCCCGTGGTCGAGGAGCCGCCGGCCGCCGAGCCGCCGCGCGCCCGCCGTCGGGCCGTCCGTCCCTCCACCGCGATCTTCCAGGCGCCGGTGTTCCAGGAGCCCGCGTCCCACACAGCCCCCGCCGCGAAGGCCGCCCCTGCTGCGAAGGCCGCCCCTGCCGCGAAGGCCGAGCCCGCCGCCAAGGCCGAGCCGGTTCAGGCGCAGGCCGCCGCGCAGCAGGACGAGGGCGGGCGCGACGAAGAGTTCGAGTACAGCGGCGTCGGCCGCCGCCGCCGGGTGCGTACCCAGGTGCGCGTCCAGCAGCCCGCGAGGGGTGCCAAGGCCGCGAAGGCTGCCCAGGCCGCGAAGGCCGCCGAGCAGCCCGTGAAGGCCGCGAAGGCCGTCGAGCAGCCCGTGAAGACCGCCCCGGAGCCGGTGAAGGTCGAGGCCCCGGCCGAGGTCGAGGCGCCCGCCGCCGGTCCCGAGCAGGAGTCGGAGTGGGAGGAGGACGGCCGTCCGTCCCGCCGCCGCCGTCGGGGCGGCCGTCGTCGCCGCCGCGGTGACGCCGAGGACGGCAACGAGCCGGCCGAGACCGCCGAGACCGAGGCCGAGGACACCCACGAGGAGCCCGAGGCCCAGGACGACGAGGACGAGGACGACGACCTGGCCGCCGGCCTGTCCTCCTCGCGCCGCCGCCGTCGCCGTCGCCGCCGCAGCGGTGAGGGCGGTGCCGACACGGGTGAGACGACCGAGGACGGCGTCCGCACCGTGGTGAAGGTCCGCGAGCCGCGCCGCCGTTCCACCGAGCCGGCGTTCGACCCGGACGAGGTGCAGTCCATCAAGGGCTCCACCCGCCTGGAGGCCAAGAAGCAGCGCCGCCGCGAGGGCCGCGAGCTGGGCCGCCGCCGCGTGCCGATCATCACCGAGGCCGAGTTTCTGGCCCGCCGCGAGTCCGTCGAGCGCGTCATGGTGGTGCGCCAGACCGGCGCCCGCACCCAGATCGGCGTGCTCGAGGACGGCGTGCTGGTCGAGCACTACGTCAACAAGGAGCAGGCCACCAGCTACGTCGGCAACGTGTACCTGGGCAAGGTGCAGAACGTGCTGCCGTCGATGGAGGCCGCGTTCGTCGACATCGGCAAGGGCCGCAACGCCGTGCTGTACGCCGGCGAGGTCAACTTCGGCGCGCTCGGCGGCCACGGCGGCCCGCGCCGGATCGAGTCGGTGCTGAAGTCCGGCCAGTCCGTGCTGGTGCAGGTCTCCAAGGACCCGATCGGCCACAAGGGCGCCCGCCTGACCAGCCAGATCTCGCTGCCCGGCCGCTACCTGGTGTACGTGCCCGAGGGTTCGATGACCGGCATCTCCCGCAAGCTGCCGGAGAACGAGCGGGCCCGCCTCAAGCAGATCCTCAAGAAGATCGTCCCGGACGACGCGGGCGTGATCGTCCGCACCGCCGCCGAGGGCGCCTCCGAGGAGGAGCTGACCCGCGACGTCCAGCGCCTCCAGCAGCAGTGGGAGGAGATCCAGAAGAAGGCCGCCACCGGCAACGCCCCGGCGCTGCTCTACGGCGAGCCCGACATGACGGTGCGCGTGGTCCGCGACATCTTCAACGAGGACTTCACCAAGGTCATCGTCAGCGGCGCGGACGCCTGGAGCACCATCCACGACTACGTCTCCAACGTCGCCCCCGACCTCACCGAGCGCCTGCAGAAGTGGACCTCGGACGTCGACGTGTTCGCCACGTACCGGATCGACGAGCAGCTGATGAAGGCGCTGGACCGCAAGGTCTGGCTGCCCTCCGGCGGCTCGCTGGTGATCGACCGGACCGAGGCGATGGTCGTCGTCGACGTCAACACCGGCAAGTTCGTCGGCCAGGGCGGCAACCTCGAAGAGACCGTCACCCGCAACAACATCGAGGCGGCCGAGGAGATCGTCCGCCAGCTGCGGCTGCGCGACCTCGGCGGCATCATCGTGATCGACTTCATCGACATGGTGCTGGAGTCCAACCGGGACCTCGTGCTGCGCCGCCTGCTGGAGTGCCTGGGCCGTGACCGGACCAAGCACCAGGTGGCCGAGGTCACCTCGCTGGGCCTGGTCCAGATGACCCGCAAGCGGGTCGGCCAAGGCCTGCTGGAGTCCTTCTCCGAGCCCTGCGTGCACTGCAACGGCCGTGGCGTGATCGTCCACATGGACCAGCCGCACAGCCACGGCGGCGGCGCCGCCGCGAGCACCCCCGCGGCCGGCGAGGGCGGCGGCAAGCGCCGTCGTCGGGGCCGCGGCGGGGTCGGGCAGGCCGAGGCGGAGTCCGTCGAGACGATCGAGATCGTCGAGCCGGTGGAGGCCGTCGAGGAGCTGGAGCCGGTCGTCGAGGCGCCGGACGAGGCCGAGGTCGAGGAGATCGTCGAGCCGGTCGCGGTCGAGCAGGCCCCGGTGGCAGAGCCGGCCGTCGAGGCCGTGGTCGAGGAGAAGCCGAGCCTGGTGGAGATCCCGCCGGCCGCGTCGGCCGCCCCGGCCCGTACCCGGCGTCGTGCGGTGCGCAAGGCCACCGCTCCGGCCGGGGCGTCCGGCGAGGCCGAGATCGTGGTGCTGCAGGCCCGTGCCGAGGCCGCGATGGAGGCCGCGCTGAGCGCCGCGGAGCAGTCCGCCGATCAGCCGGTCGCCGAGACCGCCGCCGAGGTGACGGCCGAGGCCGTGGCCGCGGTGGAGCCCGAGGCCGAGGTCGCCGTGGCGGTCGAGACCGAGGAGCCCGCGCCGAAGAAGCGTGCCGCCCGCAAGACGGCCGCCAAGACGACCGCGGCGAAGAAGACCACCACCGCCAAGAAGGCCGCGGCGAAGAAGACCACCACCGCCACGGCCGCCAAGAAGACCACCGCCCGCAAGACCGCCACCAAGCGGACGAGCGCGGCGGCCAAGAAGGCCGCGGCCGCCGAAGGTGACGGCGCCGCAGAGTGAGCCACGGAGGGCCGGGACCTCGGTCCCGGCCCTCCGTACGGCCCGGTTTGTCTTCGGATGGACAGGTCCGTATTCTTGACCATCGGCGTGTTGACGCCATGCTCCTGAGCATCTCACCTCCCGGGTGGGAGCCGTTTTCGGCTCTTTTTCGGGGGAGGCAGCCTGTGTCCATACCCAGGCCGCTGGCATCCGGAGTTCCGACCGAGTTAGGAAAGTAGGTACCGCATGTACGCGATCGTTCGCGCCGGCGGCCGCCAGCACAAGGTCGCCGTGGGCGACGTGCTGGAGATCGACCGTATCGAAGCCAAGCCGGGTGACTCGGTCGAGTTCTCGACCATCCTCGTCGTCGACGGTGAGTCCGTCACCTCCGACCCGTGGGTGCTCGGTGGAGTGAAGGCTCACGCCGAGGTCGTCGACCAGACCAAGGGCGACAAGATCGTCATCCTGCGCTACAAGAACAAGACCGGCTACCGCCGTCGTCAGGGCCACCGCCAGAAGCACACCGCGGTGCGCATCACCAGCATCGACTCGGTCAGCAAGTAATCACACTTACTGCGGTCTTCCTAGAAAGGGGCTAGCCAGATGGCACACAAGAAGGGTGCGAGTTCCACTCGCAACGGTCGTGACTCGAACGCCCAGCGCCTCGGCGTGAAGCGCTTCGGCGGTCAGGTCGTCTCCGCCGGCGAGATCATCGTCCGCCAGCGCGGCACCCACTTCCACCCGGGTGCGAACGTCGGCCGTGGCGGCGACGACACCCTGTTCGCGCTGACCGCCGGTGCCGTTCAGTTCGGCAACCGTCGCGGCCGCAAGGTCGTCAACATCGTGGCCGTCGAGGCCTGAGTCTGTACTGACTCGCAGTGAAGGGTGGGCCGGGACTATCCGGGCCCACCCTTTGCGCTTTACCAGCAGGACCACCTTTTCCTTGTTGCACTGGAGGCACACATGACCACCTTCGTGGACCGCGTCGAACTGCACGTCGCCGCGGGTAACGGAGGCCACGGCTGCGCCTCCGTGCACCGCGAGAAGTTCAAGCCGCTAGGCGGCCCCGACGGGGGCAACGGCGGCGAGGGCGGCTCGGTGACGCTGGTGGTGGACTCGCAGGTCACCACCCTGCTCGAGTACCACCACTCGCCCAAGCGCAAGGCCACCAACGGCAAGCCCGGCGCGGGCGGCCACCGCACCGGCGCCGAGGGCCAGGGCCTGGTCCTGACCGTTCCGGACGGCACCGTCGTCATGGACCGCAAGGGCAACGTGCTGGCCGACCTGGTCGGCCACGGCACCACCTTCGTCGCCGCCCAGGGCGGCCGCGGCGGCCTCGGCAACTCCGCGCTCGCCTCCGCCCGCCGCAAGGCCCCCGGCTTCGCCCTGCTCGGCGAGCCCGGCGAGGCCCGCGATATCGTGATGGAGCTCAAGTCCGTCGCCGACGTCGCGCTGGTCGGCTACCCGAGCGCCGGCAAGTCCTCGCTGATCTCGGTGCTCTCCGCCGCCAAGCCGAAGATCGCCGACTACCCGTTCACCACCCTCGTCCCCAACCTCGGCGTGGTGACCGCCGGTTCGACCGTCTACACGATCGCCGACGTGCCCGGCCTGATCCCCGGCGCCAGCCAGGGCAAGGGCCTCGGCCTGGAGTTCCTGCGGCACGTCGAGCGCTGCGAGGTGCTCGTCCACGTCCTCGACTGCGCCACCCTCGAACCCGGCCGCGACCCGCTCACCGACCTCGAAACCATCGAGGCCGAGCTCGCCCAGTACGGCGGTCTGGAGGACCGGCCGCGACTGGTCGCCCTCAACAAGATCGACGTCCCGGACGGCCAGGACATCGCCGACCTCACCCGCGCCTCGCTCGAGGAGCGCGGCTACCGGGTCTTCGAGGTCTCCGCGATCGCCCACAAGGGCCTGCGCGAACTCTCCTTCGCCCTCGCCGAGATCGTCTCCGAGGCCCGCGCCGCCAAGCCGGTCCAGGAGAACACCCGCATCGTCATCCGGCCGACCGCGGTGGACGACGCCGGCTTCACCATCGAGGAAGTGGACGGCGCGTACCACATCCGCGGCATCAAGCCCGAACGCTGGGTCCGCCAGACCGACTTCGCCAACGACGAGGCCGTCGGCTACCTCGCCGACCGGCTCGCCCGCCTCGGCATCGAGCAGGAGCTCTGGAAGGTCGGCGCGAAGGAGGGCGACACCGTCGTCATCGGGCCCGAGGAGAACGCGGTCGTCTTCGACTGGGAGCCGACCATGGCCTCCGGCGCGGAGATGCTCGGCCGCCGCGGCGAGGACCACCGCTTCGAGACCCAGCGGCCGGCGGTCGACCGCCGTCGCGAGAAGCAGCGCGGGCGGGACTCGGCGGAGCAGGAGTACCTGGACTTCGAGGCGCTCAGCTCCGACCGGGAGCAGCTGGAGCAGTAAGGAGCGCACCACCGCGGAGCGCACCACCAGGGGCGCGGGAGACTGCGCGAGCAACCGGCATCCATCAGCCAGGTCGCGATCAACGGCAAGCCGTTGCCCGCGTCGCGACCTTGCCGGTGGGTGCCTTCCGCCTCGCGCAGTTCTCCGCGTCCCCGGTTTCGCGCCCGCCTGCCCCGGACCGGATTTCGTACCCCGCCTGCCGAATGGCTACATTGCGGGCGTACAGGCGTCGTGTCGGAAAGGTCGGACTGATGGTGGATCAGTTGCTCCGTGAGGAGGTCGTTTCGGCGCGGCGGATCGTGGTGAAGGTCGGTTCGTCGTCGTTGACGACCGCCGCCGGCGGGCTGGACGCGGACCGGGTGGACGCGCTGGTGGATGCGCTGGCGAAGGTGCGGACGGGGAAGGACGCGCCGGAGATCGTGCTGGTCTCGTCCGGTGCCATCGCCGCCGGTCTCGCGCCGCTCGGGCTGGAGAAGCGGCCCAAGGACCTGGCCCGGCAGCAGGCGGCGGCGAGTGTCGGGCAGGGCCTGCTGGTGGCCCGTTACACGGCGTCGTTCGCGCGGTACGGGGTGCGGGTCGGGCAGGTGCTGCTGACCGCCGAGGACGCCAGCCGGCGGGCGCACTACCGCAATGCGTTCCGGACGCTGGAGCAGCTGCTGACGATGGGCGCGATGCCGATCGTCAACGAGAACGACACGGTGGCCACCGCCGAGATCCGGTTCGGCGACAACGACCGGTTGGCGGCGCTGGTGGCGCACCTGGTGCGGGCCGATCTGCTGGTGCTGCTGTCCGACGTGGACGGCCTGTACGACGGCGACCCGTCGAAGCCCGGCAGCAGCCGGCTGGACGTGGTGCGCGGCCCGGCGGACCTGGCCGGGGTGGAGGTCGGCAGCGCCGGCAAGGCGGGCGTCGGCACCGGCGGCATGGTGACCAAGGTGGAGGCGGCCCGGATCGCCACCGGCGCGGGAATCCCGGTGGTGCTGACGGCGGCCAGCCACGCGGCCGACGCGTTGGCGGGCCGGCCCACCGGCACGCTGTTCCTGCGAACCGGCACCCGCTCCGCGGACCGACTGCTCTGGCTGGAGCACGCGTCCTCGCCGCGCGGCGCGCTGACCCTGGACGACGGGGCGGTCACGGCGGTGGTGCACGGCGGAAAGTCGCTGCTCCCGGCCGGAGTGACCGGGGTGGAGGGGGAGTTCGTCGCGGGTGATCCGGTCGACCTTCTTGGCGAAAACGGTCACATCGTCGCCCGCGGACTGGTCAACTTTGATGCGAGGGAGTTGCCCCGTCTGCTCGGCCGGTCCACGCGCGATCTGGCCCAGGAGCTCGGTGCGGCGTACGAACGGGAGGTCGTCCACCGCGACGACCTGGTCGTGCTGCGCGGCTGAGCGCGGGCGGCGGGGCCGGTACGGGGGGTGGGAGCAGCGGGCCGGGGGGCCCGCGCGACACGCTGAATGGGAGGCCGCCGGTGGTTCGCAGGCGGGAGGAAGCGCTGCCGGGGCAGAGGCCCGAGCGGCGGCTCACCAGCATCGAGGGCGGCCGGGGCGTCGAGGAGCGGGAGGACGTGCGGGAGCCGGAGCAGGGCCGGCTGTGGCACGTGGTGCTGAGTGTGGCCGGGGCGGCGACGCCGCTGCCGGAGCTGCGGGCGTCGCTGGAGACGCTGGCGCACGACCATTCCTTCTTCCTCACGGCCCGTTACGCCGCCGACCACGCCGAGCTCCGGTACTGGGAGGAGGCGCGCGACCTGCACGACGCGGCGGCGATCGCGCTGCGGCTGTGGGGCGAGCACAAGGTCAGCGCGAAGCTCCCGGCGTGGGAGATCGTCGGGCTGGAAGTGGTCGACCGTCCGACGTACCACAAGCGGGTGGCGGAGGGTTTCGGCGGTCCGCCGCCGCAGTTGGGCGGGGTGTTCCCGTACTGACCGGGCCGGGGCGCGGCCTGGTAGGCCTCCGGGGCGTCTCAGCGGGCGAAATGTGCGCCGGGGCGGTGCCGCTGTCTCGCTAGGCTGGGGGCCATGAGCGACCTCACCGCCACCGTCGACAGCCCCGTCCTCGCCGCCGCGCGCCGTGCCCGGGAGGCGGCCGCCGCCCTGGCGCCAGTGCCGCGATCGGTGAAGGACGCCGCGCTGCTGGCGATCGCGGACGCGCTGGTCGCCCGGGCCGCGGAGATCACCGCCGCCAACGCCGAGGACGTCGCCCGGGCCCGCGAGGCCGGCACCGCGGAGTCGGTGATCGACCGGCTGACGCTGACCGAGGAGCGGATCGCCGCGATCGCCGCCGACGTGCGCAGCGTGGTCGGCCTGCCCGACCCGGTGGGCGAGGTGGTGCGCGGCTACACCCTGCCGAACGGGCTGGACGTCCGCCAGGTGCGGGTGCCGCTCGGCGTGGTCGGCATCATCTACGAGGCCCGGCCGAACGTCACGGTGGACGCCGCGGCGCTCTGCCTGAAGTCCGGCAACGCGGTGCTGCTGCGCGGCTCCGGCTCCGCGTACCGCTCCAACACGGCGCTGGTGGAGGTGCTGCGCACGGCGGTTGCCGGGGCGGGCCTGCCGGCCGACGTGATCCAGCTGGTGCCGGGGGAGAGCCGCGAGTCGGTGCAGCAGCTGATGCGCGCCCGCGGCCTGGTCGACGTGCTGATCCCGCGCGGCGGCGCCTCGCTGATCCGCACTGTGGTGGAGGGCTCCACCGTCCCCGTGATCGAGACCGGCACCGGCAACTGCCACGTGTACGTGGACGCGCAGACCGACCTGGCGATGGCCGTCGGCGTGCTGCTGAACTCCAAGGCACAGCGGGTCAGCGTCTGCAACGCCGCCGAGACCCTGCTGGTGCACCAGGACGTCGCGGACGCCTTCCTGCCGCTCGCGCTGGCCGCCCTGGCCGGGGCGGGCGTCACCGTGCACGGCGACGGCGCGGTGCTGAAGGCCGCCGAGGGCACCGGCGTGACGGCCGTCCCGGCGACCGAGGAGGACTGGGGCACCGAGTACCTGTCGCTGGACCTGGCGGCCGCCGTGGTGCCCTCGCTGGAGGCCGCCGTGGACCACATCCGCCGGTACTCCTCGGGCCACACCGAGGCGATCGTCACCACCTCGCAGGCCGCCGCCCGCCGCTTCACCCAGCTCGTCGACTCCACCACGGTGGCCGTCAACGCTTCGACGCGGTTCACCGACGGGGGCGAATTCGGCTTCGGCGCGGAGATCGGCATCTCCACCCAGAAGCTGCACGCCCGCGGCCCGATGGGTCTGCCGGAGCTGACCAGCACCAAGTACATCGTGACCGGCGACGGCCACGTGCGCGGCGAGGCCGAGCAGACCGTCGGCGGCGCCGACGGGCACGGCGGCCGGTAGCCGAAAGCGTCACAGACCCGATCGGCCCGACCCACAGACAAACGCCCCGGCCGGTAATACATTGAGTTCCATGGCTGAGGACGTGGGGGGCTCGCCGTACTCCGACGGCGCCGACCACGGTGGTGCGGACGACGAGTTCGCCACCGTGGTCTTCGACGAGAGCTTCGTCCGCTCCGCCGCCGTGCACGAGCCGAGCGCCCGGGAGCGGCAACTCGCCGCCGCCGAGACCAGGTTCGAGCCGGAACAGGCCGGTGCGGCTCGGAGCTACGAGTTCACCTCCGGGAGCGAGGTGCTGCCGTTGGAGCTGCGCCCGCCGCCCGGAGGACTGGACGAGGACCGCTTCTACCCCGACCCGTGGTCGGGCGGCGACCGGCAGCACCGGCGCACCCGCCGCTCGCGCCTGCGGCCCTTCGACCCGCTGCGCGGCGGCACCGTCGCCCAGCAGCGCTGGCACCGGCCGGTGGCCTGGGTGCTGGCCGTGGTGATGGGCATCGGCGTGGTCGCGCTGGCCGTCGCCGCCGTGTATCGGGGTGTCGGCAACGCCCCCGAGTCACCCGCCCGGCCGTCCAGCGGGACCAGCAGCCCCGGCGCGACGCCCTCCGTGCAGCCGCCCGTGACGGTGGCCGTCCCGGCGGGCTGACCGGGCCGGCCGTCGCTCGGCCGCCGTGGCGGTCTCGTTATTCGCGCGCGTCTCGTCGCGGGCGGTGCGCGAGCCTACCCTGGTGTCATGGGTGACCGGCGCGAGCCTCCCGAGGGCACGCCCGACGGTGGTTCCGACGATGACGAGTTCCGGTCCGTCGTCTTCGACGAATCGTTCGTAAAAGCTGCCCGGATCCAGGAGCTCTCCGCGCAGGAACGGCTGGCCGGCGCGTTCGGCCGGGCCACCCGGACACGCGGCTGGGGCTGGTTCGGGTCGCTGCCCCGGCAGGCCGTGATCCTGCTGCTCCTGGTGGTGATGGCATTCGCCGCGGCCGTCTACTTCGGGGTCAGCTCCCCGCACGGCCAGATCGTCCCGCCCAGCGGGACCCAGCTGACCGCCGCCGTCACCCCGCTCAGCCCGTCCGGCACGGTCGGGGCCGTTTCCGACCCCGCCCACCCGTTCGCCGCGCTGCCACCCGGCTACGCGGACGGCCGGGCGGGCCTCGGCATGCCCCCCGCCTCGTCCACCGCGCACTTCGCCGGGACGGACGTCCAGCGTGCCCTGAACGCCACCCAGCAGTACCTGGTGGTCTCCGAGCTGACCCCCGCCACCCTGACCGCCAACGAGACCGGCCAGGTTCGGGACCTGATCACTTCCGGCGAACTCGCCCAGTACGACGACAGCATCAACGCCCCGCGCGACGACCAGCACCACGCCGCCACCGGCTGGATGGTGCGCTTCGACCCCGGACAGGTCGCGCTGGCCAGCAACACCGTGATGGTCACCGGCAACGTCCAGGTCGGCGAACTCGACCCCGCCACGCTGGAGATCACTGCCGACCACACCCTGATCTACGCGCTGCGCCCGGCCGGCACCACCAGCGACACCTCCGTCACGCTGTACGCGGTGCGCCGCGAGGTGCGGATCGACGTCGACCGGGCCGACCTGGATGCCGGGCGGGTCCGGGTCGTCGACTCCACCGTCCAGGCCGGGCCCACCGGGTGCGGCACCGTGCAGAGCGACTACCTGCAGCCGATGTTGGCCACGGCGGCGGGCGTGCACCCGAGCACCCCGCCCGCCGTGAACCCGACCGACCACAGCCGGCCGGCCTGGCAGAGCTGCGGGGTGCTCGGGCCGATCACCGGCTGAGCGCCCCGCGCTGCCGGATCAGTCCTGCTGCTCGCTCTTGTCGGAGCTGCTGCCGTTGGTGCGGCCGGCGCCGGCGCCGGTGAAGGTGTCGCGGAGCTTGCCGCCGACCGTGCCGACACCGTTGGTGAACTCGCGCAGCAGGCCCATCAGCGGGTCCTTGCTTTCCTTCACCGACTGCGAGTACGAGTCGGCGGCGGCCTTCCACTGCGCGCCGATCGAGGTGTCCGGGTCGTCGCCGCGGCGCGGGTACGCGCCCGCCATGATCGAGCGGTACTCCTCGCTCTCCGCCCACTTCTTCAGCGCCGCCACCCGCACCACCGCGAACGGGTGGGTCTGCGGCAGCACCTGCAGCAGCTTCAGCACGCTGTCGCGCAGGTCGCCCGCCTTGTCGTACTCGGCGGCCTGCTCCAGGAACGCGTCCACGTTCATCTCGGCCATGTTCGCGCCGCCGGCCAGCTTCATCAGGCCGCGCATCGACGCCTGCAGGTCCTGACCGGCCAGCAGGCCTGCCCGGTCGCTGGAGAGCTCGGCCTTGCGGAACCACTCCTTGAGCGCCGTGATGACCGCCATGATCGCCAGGTTGCCCAGCGGCAGCCAGCCGATCCGGGTCGCCAGGTTGGTGAGGATCAGCAGCATCGTCTGGTAGACCGCGTGCCCCGACATCGCGTGACCGACCTCGTGGCCGATCACCGCGCGCAGCTCCTCCTCGTCCATCAGGTCGACCAGGCCGGTGGTCACCACGATGACCGGGGTGTCCATGCCGATGCAGTACGCGTTGACCTTCGGGTCCTGGGTCACGTACAGGTCCGGGACCTTCTCCAGGTCCAGCACGTACGCCGCGTCCCGGACCATGTCGTACAGCTCCGGGAACTGGCGCTCCGAGGTCTTGACCGCCGTGGCCAGGAACAGCAGTCGCACGCTGCGCTCGGACACCAGGCCGGCCAGCTTCTTCAGGATGTCGTCGAAACCGCTCAGCTTGCGGAGCGCCACCAGGCCCGAACGGTCCGCCGGGTGCTCCCAGGCGCGGGTGGAGATCTCCGGGAACCGCTGACGGCGGCGGCTCGGCGCGGTGCCCTTGGTCATGTCGGTCATTGCGTACCCTCCTGGATCGACGCCGGCACCGGCTCCCGTGGCCGGCCCCCGCTGCTTTTCTGATGAACGTCGGTGTGCCCGCACTCGTCCCCGGGCGTCACGGTACGCCGTCGGTCATGGCGGGTCGGGGGCCGGGCCGGGGCTCCGGGTACCGCGGCGGGGCGGGTTCGGGTGCGGTGCGGTGCTGGGCCGGTGCTTGTCGGGGCGGGGTGTGGGGCGGGCGTGGCGGTAAACGGGTCTACGCTGGCTGTGCCGTACCGAAAAGGAGCCCGTGATGTCCCCTGCCGACCTGGTCCAGCTCGCCGGACCGATCTCCAGCGAGAACGGCCCCGGCCTGTTCCTGAGGATCATCCTGATCGCCTCCTTCGTCGGAGTCGGTCTGCTGGTGTGGGCGATCGCGCGGGCCGGCCGCGACGGCGCCAAGCGCGACGCCGAGCGCGAGCAGGTGCGCGCCGAGGCCGCCGACCGGAGCTGAACTCCCGTACCGGTGCTGCCTGTGGGCGCGGGACCGAGGGCCGGGCGGTGGCCGGGGACGGCTCACGGGTGGTCAGACGCGGTGGGCCGCCATGCGGTTGCGTGTCAGGCCCCCGTACGATGAGCCCGCGGGCCGCACGGTCCGTGACCGCCTGGTCCTCACCGAGCCGAGAAGGTCCCGCCGATCATGAGCACTGCTGCCCTGCCCGCTCTTGCCGTCCTCGCCGAAGAGGGCGGTAACCACGACAGCCTCAACCCCTTCCTGACGGGCGGCGCGGCTCTGTTCATCCTGCTGCTGCTGCTGTTCCTCACCACGCGCTTCAACCGCGACCGCTGACCCCGGCCGCACCGCCGCCCCCGCGCGGCGGCGGACACGGAGTGCCCGGGGCCCGCGAACGGGCGGAATCCCCGGGACACCCGGGTCGCGTAATGTGTAGCGCCATGAGAGAGCAGGTCGACACCTCCGGGACGGACACCGCGCCGGGCACCCCTGCGCCGTTCAGTACGCCGCGTGAGCGACGTCGGCTGGGAGTGATGGGCGGCACCTTCGACCCCATCCACCACGGGCACCTGGTCGCCGCGAGCGAGGTGGCCAGCGCCTTCCACCTGGACGAGGTGATCTTCGTCCCCACCGGGCAGCCCTGGCAGAAGTCCGACCGGCACGTCTCGCCGGCCGAGGACCGCTACCTGATGACGGTGATCGCCACCGCAGAGAACCCCCAGTTCTCCGTCAGCCGGATCGACATCGACCGCAACGGCCCCACCTACACCGTCGACACCCTCCGCGAGCTGCAGGCCCTGCACCCCGACGCCGAACTCTTCTTCATCACCGGTGCCGACGCCCTGGCCCAGATCATCTCCTGGCGCTCCCCCGAGGAACTCTTCGACCTCGCGCACTTCATCGGCTGCACCAGGCCGGGCCATACTCTCTCCGACACCGGTCTGCCGGTCGGCGGCGTCTCCCTCGTCGAGGTGCCCGCCCTCGCCATCTCCTCCACCGACTGCCGGATGCGGGTCGCCAAGGACGAACCCATCTGGTACCTGGTGCCGGACGGCGTGGTCCGTTACATCCACAAGCGGGCGCTGTACGCGTCGGCCCGGCCCTGATCCCCCGGAGGGAAGACATGACCGGAACGTCCGACGACGAACAGTGGTACGGCCGCCAACCCCAACCGCCCTACCCGCAGCAGCCCGGGCACTACCCGCAGCAGGGGTACGAACAGCAGGCCTACGAGCAGCAGCCGTACGAACAACAGCCTTACCAGCAGCAGGGGTTCGAGCAGCAGGGATTCGAGCAGCCCGGGTACGACCCGTCCGGATACAACTCGGCGGGGTACGACTCGTCGGGGTACGGGCAGTCCGACTACGGGCAGCAGGCGTACGGGCAGCAGCAACAGCCGTACGGGCAGGCCGATCCCTACGGCCGGTACGACCAGCAGGGCGCGCAGCAGTCCGGGCAGCAGTCCGGGCAGCACGGGGCGTACCCGCAGGAGTCGTACGGCGGTGACCAATCCGGTTACGGGCAGCAGCAGTTCGGCGGCCAGCCGGGTCAGCCGGGTCAGCAGTGGGCCGGGCAGCCGTCGGCCGGTGACTCCTACGGGCAGCAGTCCGGTGACGCCTACTACGGGCAGCAGCCCGCGCAGGGGTACTTCCAGCAGCCGCCGCAGGCACCGGGTCAGGTGCCGGGCGGTCAGACGCCGGGCGGGCAGGTGCTCGACGGCCGGGTGACCGAGCGACAGGGAGCCGAGGGGCGGGTGCCTTCGCAGGCCGGGGCGGCCGGGCGGGCCGTGCCGTCGGTGAGCCCGGTCGCTGCACCGGCCGGTGCGGGGATGCCGCCCCGGGCGCGGGCGGCTGCGGCGGCGTCGGGGCCGGCGGCGGACGCGGAGGAGCCGTCCGAACTGGTCGGCGGACGGGCTGCCTCGGCGGCTGCGGCTCGGGCCAAGTCCGCAGCGGACGACTCGTACACCACGGGTGAGTTCAACTTCGTCGACGAGGAGACGGAGGACTCCGAGGACGCCATCGACTGGCTGAAGTTCGCCGAGTCCCGCAGCGAGGTCCGGGCCGAGCGGCGGCGACGGCTGCGCAACCGGGTGATCGCGCTGGTGGTGGCACTGGCGGTGCTGGCGGCCGGCGCGGTGGGCTACCTGTGGTGGTCCGGCAAGTTCGACGACTCCAACGACGCGACCAAGGCGGCCGGCGGCCGGTACGTCAACGTTGTCCACCTGATCGACCCGCAGCAGAAGGTCACCACCGCACTGCTGGTCGACGACCAGGGCGGGCAGAAGGCGACCGTGCTGCTGCTCCCCGACACCCTCCAGCTGCCCAGCAACGGCGATACCTCCACCACCACGATGGGTCAGTCCCTGAGCGCGGTCGGCGCGTCCGCCACCCGCGACGGCCTGTCCGCCGTGCTCGGCGCGAAGGTGGCCGGCACCTGGCGACTGGACACCCCCTACCTGCAGCTGCTGGTCTCCCAGCTCGGCGGCATCAAGGTGGACACCAACACCGAGATCCGCGAGAACAACAAGCCCGACGGCAAGGTGGCCGCTCCGGCCGGCAAGGACATCACGCTGAGCGGCCGCGCAGCCGTCGACTACGCCACCCTGCAGGCCCCCGGCGAGTCCCGGGACGCCCAACTCGCCCGCTTCGGGCAAGTGATGGCGGCAGTGATCAACGCGATGCCGGTCACCATGGCGGACGCCACCGACGACGTGCACCGGATGATGTCCGTCGCCGACCCGTCGCTGCCGGAGAACGCGCTCGCCGGCGTCCTGGTCAACCTCTCCAAGCAGGCGAAGGCCGGGCACCTGACCACCACGCTGCTCACCGCCAAGCCGGACGGCACCCTGGACGACGCCACCGCCGGCAAGCAGGTGAAGGACCTCCTCGGCGGCACCCTCGGCAAGGCCAAGGGCACCGGCGGCAGCACCCGCGTCACGGTGGTGAACGCGGCTGGCAACGACACCTCGGCGGCCGCCGCGCAGGTGGTCGTCCTCAACTCGGGCATGGACGCACTGCCGTCCAGCGCGAAGGCGCCCGCGCAGGCGACCTCCGAGATCCGGTACACCGACGATGCCAAGAAGCCCGCGGCCCTCAGCCTGGCCACCAGCCTGGGGCTGCCGGACACCGTGGTGAAGAAGGTCACCGACGCGCAGAACGCGGACCTGGTGCTGATGGTCGGCAAGGATTACCAGCCGCCGCAGAAGTCCACGCAGTAGCGGTTCGGCGGCGTCCCAACGGCGTCGCAGGGTGTGCTGTCCGGCGGCCGGGGCCCCGGGGCGGAAATCGCTCCGGGGCTCCGGCGCGTTCGTGAGATCCTGGGTAGGTATCCCCACAGCCGATCTGGAAGAGCATCGTGACCGTCACCGACCGAAGCCAGGAACTGATCACCGTCGCCGCACAGGCGGCGGCCGACAAGCTGGCGCACGACATCATCGCCTTCGACGTCAGCGAGGTGCTGTCGATCACCGACGCCTTCCTGATCGCCTCCGCCGCCAACGACCGCCAGGTTCGTGCGATCGCCGAGGAGATCGAAGACCAGCTGCGCGACAAGCTCGACATCAAGCCGGTGCGCCGCGAGGGCGAGCGAGAGGGCCGTTGGATCCTGCTCGACTACCTGGACATCGTCGTGCACGTCCAGCACTCCGAGGAGCGCTCCTTCTACTCGCTCGACCGCCTGTGGAAGGACTGCCCCGAGCTGCCGCTCCCCAAGGACGCGCTGGCGAGCCGCAACCGGCCCGAGAACGCCGTCACCGACGCCGCCGGCAATGCCGTCTCCGGGGGCGACCTCTGAGCCGCTCGGCGGCGGGGCCGCGCATCGTCCTCTGGCGGCACGGTCAGACGTCCTGGAACCTCGAATCGCGGTTCCAGGGCACCACTGACGTCGACCTCACCGACCAAGGTGTGTTCCAGGCGCAGCGGGCCGCTCGGCTGCTCGCTGCGCTCCGCCCCGACCTGCTGATCTCCTCCGACCTGACGCGGGCCCGGCGCACCGCCGCCGAGCTGGCCGCGCTCACCGACCTGGAGGTGCACCACTACGAGGGCCTCCGCGAGACCTTCGCGGGGGAGTGGCAGGGGCTCACCAACTCCGAGATCCGGGAGCGGTATCCGGAGGAGTACGAGGCCTGGTCGCGCGGCGAGCCGGTCCGGCGCGGCGGCGGCGAACTCTCCACCGAGGTGGCCGACCGGGCCGTCCCGGTGGTGCTGGACGCCGTCGACAAGCTGCCCGAGGGCGGCACCCTGGTGGTGGTCAGCCACGGCGGCACCATCCGCACCATGATCGGCCGACTGCTGGGCATTGATCCGCAGTTGTGGGAGCGCTTCGGCGGTCTCTCGAACTGCTGCTGGTCGGTGCTCGGCCAGGACGCGCGCGGTTGGCGGCTCCAGGAGCACAACGCGGGCACGCTCCCGCAGCCGGTCATCGGCGACGAGACCTGAGGCCCACCCGGCCCGGATTTCACAGTTCCGGCTCTGACCAGCTAGAGTCTTCCTCGTTCGCAGTGAGGAACGCAGACGGGAAACCGGGGGCGGGAGTCGCGGAACTGCGGGGCTATAGCTCAGTTGGTAGAGCGATTGCATGGCATGCAATAGGTCAGGAGTTCGATTCTCCTTAGCTCCACTCCGCACCGATGGTCCGTGAGTGGTCGTCAGTGTTGCGGGGCTATAGCTCAGTTGGTAGAGCGATTGCATGGCATGCAATAGGTCAGGAGTTCGATTCTCCTTAGCTCCACAGCAGTTCCGCGAGGCCGCTATCCGAGACGGGTAGCGGCCTTCGGCGTTTCCGGGACTGCCTTCGGCGGCGCCTTCGAGGCAGGCTCCGGGGTCGGCTCCGGAGCACCCGGAACGGATTAGGGCCTGGACCGTCAACCGTGTACAGTTGTCGATGTCGCCAAGGGAAACCGCAAGGGAAACCAAGGATGACAGCAGTAACAACGCGGGGCTATAGCTCAGTTGGTAGAGCGATTGCATGGCATGCAATAGGTCAGGAGTTCGATTCTCCTTAGCTCCACAGTAGTCCGAAGGCCGTCCCGCAAGGGGCGGCCTTCGGTCGTTCACGTGGCTCCTCTGCCGTCCGGCGCGTGGGGCCGCTACCGTCGTGCCATGGCCGATCTGGTGCGAAAACGGAACGACGAGCTCGCCCGGATACTCCACCAGCTCGGATGGAGCCCGGAGCGGCTGGCCCGTGAGGTGAACGCGGTGCTGCCGCCCGGCATGGCGATCAGCTCCACCGCGCCCTACAAGTGGCGTGACCGGGGCATGGTGCCGCGCTCGCCGCACGACCAGACCGTCTGCGAGGTCCTCGCCCGTAGCGTCGGCATCGCCGTCACGTACGAGCAGCTGTGGGGGCAGATGGGCTCCAATCGGGGCGCCAAGATGCTCTCGCCCCGATTGCTGACCGACCCGTGGACCGCCGACACCGCGCAGACCGCGCTCCGCGAGGCCGGCGCGGACGGCGCGCCGGTGCGGCTCACCGACCTGTTCCGCGGCGACGAGCTGGAGCAGGCGGCCCGGCACTGGGCCTCCCCGCCGCCGCACGTCACCGGCGGCGAGGGCGCGCTGCGGATCGCCCCCGAGCAGCTGGCCGACCTGCGGTTGTCCTACGAGTCCAAGCAACGCCTGGAGCGCGCCTACGGCGGCGGACTGATCCTCGACCTCGCCAAGGCCGAACTTGCCATGGTGGGGAAGCTGCTGGAACTCGGCAGCTACGACGAGCCGCTCGGCCGTGAACTGTACGGAGCCGCCAGCCGACTGGCCCGGCTGGTCGGCTGGGCGAACTACGACATGGGCAACGACGCCGCCGCACAGCGCGCGTTCGTCGCGGCCCTGCGCGCGGCCCACGTCTCCGGCGACTCCCGGCTCGGCGTCGGCGTGGTCGGCTGCCTCGCCGTCCAGGCGACCTACAACTCCGGTGGGCGAGGCCTGGATCCGGTGGCGATGCTGTCCACCGCGCTGCGCGCGGCCGACGACGTGCTGACACCGTGTGAGCGGGCCCTGCAACTCGGCCGGATCGCCCGGGCGCACGGCCGCAAGGGCGAGCAGATCAGCGCCGAGGCCGTCGCCGAACGGGCCTTCCGAGTACTTGAGGGGTTGGACGGGCACGACCAGGAACGCGCCGATCTGGAGGGCATGGTCGGCGAGGGCTTCCTGCTGCTCGGCGACCACGAGCAGGCCCGCGGTCTGCTGCAGGCTGCGATCGAGACGCTCACGGCGGAACGCGCCCGGGTCAAGGCGCTGTTGATGGTCCGCCTCGCCGACTCCTATCGCCGCACCGAAGAACGCACGGAGGCCGAGCAGACCGCCGACCGGGCCCGCCGACTCGCCGCCGGCATGCAGTCCGCCCGCGTGGCGCGAGCCCTGCGCGAGTTCGACACCGCGATGCGGGCCGAGACGTAGCGACGGCCCAGGTGGACGACTCGGCGGGGCGAGTGGGGCAGTGGTAGTGGGAACGGAGGCATGGGCGGTCGGGGGAGTGGTCGGTGCGGTGGCCGTGGGGGCGGTGGCCGACGTGGCCCTGAACGCAGACGGGGGCAGGGGCGGGGTTGCGGACCTGGACAGGGGCGCGGACGCGGTTGTGGAGGTGGACGCGGCCGAGGGATTGACGCGGTGACGCGAAACGGTGTTGAGGGGGTGCGGTACCCTGAGCCCATGCGAACCGTGCGCCTGCTTCTTAGCCGGCCGCGCTGACAAGGACCGGCCCAAGGGCCGGAGTCGGCGTGGCGTCCCCTCCTGTGGAGGGGCTTTCTGCTTTCTACGGCCTGTTCGCTGACTGATGACGATGGAGCCTGAAGGACCATGAGCGAGACGACCCCCGCTTCCGGCGCGGCCGAAGCCGCTACCGAGCCTTTCCGCTACGGCGCCGCGCTGGCCGCCGAGATCGAGTCCCGCTGGCAGGACCTGTGGGAGAAGGAGGGGACGTTCAACGCCCCCAACCCGGCCGGCCCGCTGGCCGACGGGACGTCCGTCGCCACGAAGCCGCACAGCTTCATCATGGACATGTTCCCGTACCCGTCGGGCTCCGGCCTGCACGTGGGCCACCCGCTGGGCTACATCGCCACCGACGTGTACGCCCGCTACCAGCGGATGACCGGCCACAACGTGCTGCACACTCTGGGCTACGACGCCTTCGGTCTGCCTGCCGAGCAGTACGCCGTCCAGCACGGCGTGCACCCGCGGGTGTCCACCGAGGACAACATCGCCAACATGCGCCGTCAGCTGCGCCGGCTGGGCCTGGGCCACGACTCGCGCCGCTCGATCTCCACGATCGACCCCGAGTACTACCGCTGGACCCAGTGGATCTTCCTGCAGATCTTCAACTCCTGGTACGACGAGGACGCCGCCAAGGCCCGCCCGATCGCCGAACTGGTCGCCCAGTTCGAGTCCGGCGAGCGCGAGGTACCGGGCGGCCGCGTCTGGGCCGAGCTGACCGGTGTCGAGCGCGACGAGGTGCTGGGCGAGTTCCGGCTGGCGTACTCCAAGGAGGTGCCGGTCAACTGGTGCCCCGGCCTGGGCACCGTGCTGGCCAACGAGGAGGTCACCGCGGACGGCCGCTCCGAGCGCGGCAACTTCCCGGTCTTCAAGTCCAACCTGCGCCAGTGGATGATGCGCATCACCGCTTACGCGGACCGCCTGATCTCCGACCTGGACCTGCTGGACTGGCCCGAGGCGATCAAGCTGCAGCAGCGCAACTGGATCGGCCGCTCCGAAGGCGCCCGGGTCGACTTCGCCGTCGGCGACGACACCGTCACCGTCTTCACCACCCGCCCCGACACCCTGTTCGGTGCCACCTACATGGTGCTGGCTCCCGAGCACTCCCTGGTCGACACCGTCGTCCCGGCCGAGTGGCCGGCCGGCACCCGTGAGGAGTGGACCGGCGGTGCCGCGACCCCGGCCGAGGCCGTCGCCACCTACCGGGCGGCCGCCGCCGCCAAGTCCGACGTCGAGCGCCAGGCCGACGCCAAGGTGAAGACCGGTGTGTTCACCGGCGCCTACGCGACCAACCCGGTCAGCGGCGAGCAGATCCCCGTGTTCATCGCCGACTACGTGCTGATGGGCTACGGCACCGGCGCGATCATGGCCGTCCCGGCGCACGACAGCCGCGACTTTGCCTTCGCCCAGGCGTTCAACCTGCCGATGCGCTGCGTGGTCCAGCCCACCGACGGTCGCGGCGACGACCCGCACGGCTGGGACGACGCTTTCGACACCTACGACTCGGTGCTGATCAACTCCGAGCGCGACGGGGTGTCGCTGAACGGCCTGTCCGTGGTCGACGCCAAGGCCCGGATTACCGCCTGGCTGGCGGAGCAGGGCATCGGCGAAGGCACCGTGAACTTCCGGCTGCGCGACTGGCTGTTCAGCCGTCAGCGCTACTGGGGCGAGCCCTTCCCGATCGTCTACGACGAGACCGGCGCGATGCACGCGCTGCCCGAGTCGATGCTGCCGGTCGAGGTCCCCGAGGTCGACGATTACTCGCCGCACACCTACGACGCCGACGACGCCACCTCCTCGCCGAAGACCCCGCTGTCCCGCAACGAGGACTGGGTCAACGTCGAGCTGGACCTGGGCGACGGCCCGAAGACCTACCGCCGCGAGACCAACACCATGCCCAACTGGGCGGGTTCGTGCTGGTACGAGCTGCGATACATCGACCCGGTCAACTCGACCTCCGTCGTCGACCCCGTCAACGAGGCCTACTGGATGGGCCCGACCGCCGAGAAGCCCGCCGGTGGCGTCGACCTGTATGTCGGCGGTGCCGAGCACGCCGTGCTGCACCTGCTGTACGCCCGCTTCTGGCACAAGGTGCTGCACGACCTGGGCCACGTCTCCTCGGTCGAGCCGTTCCACAAGCTGTTCAACCAGGGCATGATCACCGCCGACGTCTTCCGCGACGACCGGGGCTTCCCGGTGCCCGCCGCCGAGGTCGAGGAGATCGACGACGAGTTCTTCTGGAACGGCGAGAAGGTCCGGCGCGAGGCCGGGAAGATGGGCAAGTCGCTGAAGAACGCGATCGCCCCTGACGAGTTCGCCGACGAGTACGGTGCCGACACCCTGCGCCTGTACGAGATGTCGATGGGCCCGCTGGACGTCTCCCGCCCCTGGGACGCCCGCGCCGTGATCGGCTCGTACCGCTTCCTGCAGCGGATGTGGCGCAACATCGTCTCGGAGGTCACCGGCGAGCTGGTGGTCACCGAGGAGGCGCCGGACGAGGCGACGCTGCGCGCGCTGCACAAGGCGATCGACGGCATCCGCGGCGACATGGCCGGCATGCGGTTCAACACCGCCGTGGCCAAGGCCATCGAGCTGAACAACTTCCTGGTGAAGCGCGGCTCCACCCCGCGCCCGGTCGCCGAGCAGATCGTCCTGCTGATCGCCCCGCTGGCGCCGCACATCGCCGAGGAGCTGTGGCGCCGCCTGGGCCACGAGCAGTCGCTGGCCTTCGCCGACTACCCGGTCGCCGACCCGGCGTACGTGGTCGACGAGACCGTGACCTGCGTCGTGCAGATCAAGGGCAAGGTCAAGGCCCGCCTGGAGGTCTCGCCGTCCATCTCGGACGCCGAGCTGGAGGCGCTGGCCCTGGCCGACCCCACCGTGGTCGCGGCCATCGGTGACGCAGAGGTGCGCAAGGTCATCGCTCGCGCCCCGAAGCTGGTGAACATCGTCACCGGCTGACGACACCTCCGCTGAGGCATCGCCAGATCGGCAGGGCCGGTTGCCCCGAACTTGGGGCGGCCGGCCCTTCGCCGTTCCTGGACCCGGAACGTCCGAGCCTTGGGCGAGCGGGAGCGGGAAGGTGAGCGGGAAGGCGAGAACAAGGGCAAGGAGCAGGACGCATCCGGCTCGTCCGACAAGCGGGGAACGGTGGAGAAGTTCGAACAAGGTGGCTCCGTTCTTCGTAGGGGTATTGAGCGCCGGCTATGTGCTGGCGGTCTCCGGGTGATCGCTTGGGGGAAATCCCTGAGCTGTCCCTGATCTCCGTCCTCCCGGTGGTTGAAGGCCTGCTGTCCGCTGCCGGGCCGAGCTACGGTGGAGACCGGTGGACAGGACGGGCCGCACTCGGCGGACCGCCGCCGGTCACGAGCGGAAGGTGGGCTCCCGATGGAAGCGCTCGGTATCGTCGTAGCGCTGGTCGCGCTGCTCGGAGTGACGCTGCTGGTGATGGCGGTGGTGGGGACGGTCAAGGCGGCGAAGGCCGTGGCTGCCAAGGTCGAGCGGCACAGCTCCAACGCCCAGCGGGCGGTGGAGAACGCCACCCTCAGGGCGAAGACCATCACCAAGCCCGGCGACCAAGGCAGGATCGCCGGCCTCCGGCTTTCGCTTCGCACCGCGCTGGACTCGACCCGCCAGGTCCTGCAGGGTGGCCTCCCGCAGGACGGTCAGCTCGGTGACGCGCTCCAGCTCCTCGCCCGGCTCGACTCGCACGCCGCCGAACTCGACGCCGAGCTGCGCCTGTTGGAACGCGAGCCGATGAGCAGTCGAGTCACCGCCAAGCTCCCCGAACTGCGCGAGCGCACCGAGCGGATCACACACTCTGCGGATTCGCTTCGCTGGGCCGCCCAGGACCGCATGCGCCGGTTCGCCGACGACGAGCTCGCCCGCCTCAGCCAGGAGTGCCAGGACGAGGCCGGAGCTCTGCGGCACTGGACTCCTTCCGAGCCCGCCGCCGACCGCGGCGCCGAGTTTGCCGCCGGCCCTGCCCCCACTGCCGATGCCCGGAGCGCCGCCTCCGCCGATGGCCCCGCCGACCGTCGGAAGGGAATCGGTGCCGGTCGCCAGACCAGTGCCGAGGAACTGCTCGGACTGGCTGCCGAGCCGCTCTCCCGACTCGCCGACCGCTTGCGCAAGCCGAACCCGGCCGGGCCCAACCACCGCTGACCCCGCGTCACGAGGTGGTCACCGTCCGCGACGCAAGAGTTACCCACTGCTGTGGAGGTCAAACCACCACAGGGCGGGCACTGTCATCCTGGCTCGGCGGAGGGTAACCTCCGCCTCATGCTCGGCCACCTTGCGATCGTCACGGATTCCACCGCGTATCTGCCCCAAGAAGCGGTGGACCGGCACCGCATCCAGGTGGTACCGCTCAGTGTCGCGGTCGGTGACGAAGTCTTCGCAGAAGGCGTCGAGATCTCTCCCAAGGACGTCGCCGAGGCCCTGAGGGCGAAGAGCCGGGTGACCACTTCCCGGCCGAGCCCGGAAACGTTCGCCGCCGCCTATCGGGCCGCTGCTGCGGTCGGCGCGCGTGGAATCGTCTCCGTCCACCTGTCCGCCGAACTCTCCGGCACCGTGGAAGCGGCCCAGCTGGCGGCCGCGGCGGCGCCGATCCCGGTCAGGGTGGTCGACAGCCGGCTGGTCGGTATGGCGCTCGGAAGTTGTGTGCTGGCCGCCGCCGAACTCGCCGACACCCTCGACGCGGCCAGGTCGGGGGCGTCGGCCGGTGACGTCGACATCGAAGCAGTCGGTGGCGCAGAAGCGGACCTCGACCAGGTCGTCTCCGCTGCCGAGCGACGGGCCGAAGTCACCAACGGCTTCTTCTACGTCGACACCTTGGAGCACCTGCGGCGCGGAGGCCGGATCGGAACCGCCCAGGCTCTCGTCGGCTCCGCGCTGGCTGTGAAACCCCTGCTTCACCTGGCAGGTGGTCGAATCGAGCCGCTGGAGAAGGTCCGCACCGCCTCCCGTGCCATCGCACGGCTCGAGGAGATCGCCGTCGAGCACGCTGGGGCGCAGAGGGTGGACATCACGGTCCACCACCTTGCCGCAGAGCAGCGGGCGGAGGCGCTGGCCGAGCGGCTGCGGGAGCGGGTGCCTGCGATGAACGAGCTCTACGTCAGCGAAGTCGGAGCCGTCATCGGGGCGCACGTCGGGCCCGGGCTGCTGGCCGTCGTGGTCGCGCCCGTCGTCGCCTCCCCGCGCTGAGCAGGACCAGACTCACTCGTTCGAGCGACGAGAGTTATCCACAGCCCCGAGTTATCCACAGGGGCGGGCCGATTTCCTGAGCGCACCTCAGGACGGCCCTACTGTCCTCGCCATGAGGACCATCACCACACCCCAGGCCCGCCGCCGGCAGACACTCGCCACCGCCCGGGCTCGCCTCGGCCTGATCTTCCCGCCTGGCCCCGTCCAGCCCGACGATCTCCACAGTTCCAAGCCGATTCCCGATCAGACCACCGAATCGGCGGTCAGAGCTCCGGAGCTCACGAGGACGGTGGAGAAGGGAAGTGGCGAGTCGTCACCGGCTCTGGGCCGTGCGGAGACCACTGCCGTTTCCGAATCGGAACGGGCGGCGGCACGTGCGGCACTCGTCCCCGATCCGCCGTACGCACTGTCGTCGCCACGCATCCTGGCGATGTACGGAGCGTCTGCGCGTTCGGCGGGTGCGGCCGCCCCGAACCGTGCCGATACGGCTTTCGGCCGGCCGGCGGCTCAGCCCGGCGCGATCCCGGAGAGGGACCCGCCTGCCTTCGAGCCCGACACCGATCCGCAGACGGCACCAGTTCCCGACACCCCGCTGGGCAACTGGGCCGACCTCCAGTCGGATCCGGATCCGCCGCCCCAGCCCAATGCCCTGTCACCTCCGGAACCTGCGGCTGTGCCGCACCGCACCCACCGGCCACGACTACCGCTGCGCTTCCGCCTCCCTACTGCCTTCGCCTTCGACCGCCGTGCCGTTCTCGGCCTCACCGTCCTGCTCGTACTTGCCATCGGCTACGCCGCGCAGCACTTCTGGCTGGGTCGGCCACACCCCGTCGCCGTTCCCGCCATCTCCATCACCGAGTCCACCGCCGACCCCGCAACGGATGGAGCACCCGCACACCACCCGGCTGAGCTGTCGCTGGTCATCGACATCTCCGGCAAGGTCCAGAATCCCGGCTTACGAACCCTCCCCGCAGGTTCACGGGTCGCCGATGCGCTGACCGCCGCAGGCGGCCCGATCCCCGGGACGGACACCAGCACCCTCAACCTCGCCCGCCCACTCACGGATGGAGAACAGATCCTCGTAGGCATCGAGAACGCCAACGCCGGTGCGCCTGCCGTTCCCACCGGACCAGTCAGCCTCAACCACTCCAGCGCCGAACAACTCGACTCACTGCCGGGCGTGGGGCCGGCCCTGGCCCAGCGCATCCTCCAGTACCGCTTGATGCACGGCCCCTTCCAGTCTCTCGACCAACTCCGCCACGTCCCCGGAATCGGCCCCCGAAAGTACGAGGACCTCAAGCCGCTTCTGACGTTGTGATCCCCACCGTCCCTCTCCTGCCAGGAGGTTGCTCACGCCGTGTTCTAGCTCCTCAACTCGCTGAGCGGAGCCACCCACCAGGGAGGCGTGACCGCCCACACGACGCTCTGTTCGGGCCTGACCCGCCGCCACCCACGACTCGCCTGCCGGATACGGAGCTGCCTATCACCCGAGAGCCTCCAAAACGACAAGTCGACCAATGAGTACTGAGAGGAGGTGCCCCGTGCCGGCCCTGCCCTCCGCCGTCCCCGACCGAGCCGACTACCGGCTCCTCCTCCCGGCCGTCACCGCCTGGCTGGTCACCGCCGCCGTCCTCGACCTGGACGGGAGACACCAATCGGCGCTGCTCGTCAGCGCCTTGGTAGGTGGCGTGATCGCCATGGGCCTCCTTGCATCGAAGGGACCTCGCCGTTCGGTTCACCGACTCGCAGCCGCTGTCCTGCTCACCGCAGTAGCGGCGGCGACCACCACCGTCCTCCATACCGCCGACCTGCATCGCGGCCCGCTGCCCGCCCTCGCCCGCCCAGCGGGAACACCGGCTTCAGGGGAGCCGATGTCCCCTGGTGGCCGGCCGGAGCCCCAGGAGGTGGCCGGTCAGTCGGCTCAACCTCACTCCGGAGGGGGCAGAACGACCAAACCGGAGGTCGCCGTTGAGGCGACCATCACCGGTGACCCCAAACTGCACGGGTCCCACACTCGCGGCAGCGCCCTCTCCCAACCGACCCTCACCGTCTCCGCCCTCGTCACCCGTGTCCTCTCAACCACCGGTACCGAGCAGTCGAGCACGATCCCCGTCGAGACCAGAACACCTGTCACGTTGCTCGTCCGAACCCAGGACGCGGCGCAGTGGCAACAGTTGATTCCCTCCACCCGCGTGGAGGTCCGCGCAGAAGTGCTGCCGGAGCGGCAGACGAGCCCCTCCACGGGCGAGGGCCCGATCGTCCGACCCCGGACCGATTCGGCGGCGCTGCTCGCCCCGCAAGGGCGGCCAAGGATCCTTGCGCCGCCCAGCCTTTCGCAACGCCTTGCCGCCCAGCTCCGCAAGGGACTCCGGGACGCCTGCGATCACCTGTCGCCGGACGTTCGGGGGCTGCTCCCGGGCCTGGTGGTGGGCGACGTGACCAGGCTTCCGGACGACCTGGCGGACGCCTTCCGAGCCACCGACCTCGGGCACCTGGTGGCGGTGAGCGGCGCCAACCTGGCGATCATCCTGGCGGTCCTGGTCGGAGGTACCCCGACCGACCCGGACACGCCCGGACGGGGAGGAGTGGCCGGGTTGCTCGGACTCTCCTTCCGGACCACAGCAGCGCTCGGAACGGGCCTGACGCTGGCGTTCGTCACCATCTGTCGACCCGACCCGAGCGTGCTCAGAGCAGCCGCTACCGGCCTGATCGGGCTGCTGGCACTCGCCACCGGCAGACCGAGACGGGGCCTGCCCACACTGGCCGGCGCCGTGCTGATCCTGCTCCTGGTGGATCCCTACCTGGCCCGCTCCTTCGGGTTCCTGCTCTCCGCGCTCGCCACGGCAGGCCTGCTGATCCTCGGCCCGAGGTGGACGGCCGCGCTGCGCGCGCGTCGATGGCCACACCACCTCGCATCGGCGGTCGGCGCCACCGCGGCTGCGCAGGCCTTCTGTTCGCCCGTTACCGTCCTGCTGGCACCGCGAGTCAGCCTGGTCGGCATTCCGTGCAACCTCCTGGCGGAGATCGCGGTCGCACCCGCCACCCTGCTCGGGTTCGGCGCGCTCGCGGTCGCGCCGCTCTCGAAAGGGGCGGCCGAGTTCCTGACGGACCTTGCCGCGCTGCCCGTTGGATGGCTGGCCGCCGTGGCACGGCGGGGTGCCGAGCTACCCGGTGCTGAACTCGCCTGGCCCGGCGGGCTGTTCGGATCAGTGCTACTGGTGGTGGTCATCGTTGCGTTGGCCTGGGCGCTGCCACCGTTGCTGGGCGGGCGACGATCCGGGCGCCGGTGGCCCAGGGTATGGCTCGTGCTCGTGGTCGTCGTTGTGCTGCCGATGGTCCTGCTGCGTCCGCCCGTTGTCACTCGGTTGGCGACCGGTTGGCCGGCCGAGGGGTGGCGGCTGGCGATGTGTGACATCGGGCAGGGCGACATGACAGTTCTGCCGGTCGAGCCCGGCAGCGCGGTGGTGGTGGACACCGGGCCCGACCCGAGGTCGGCCGACGCGTGTCTGCGGGAACTCGGGGTGACCAAGGTGCCGGTCCTGATCCTCACGCACTTCCACGCCGACCATGTCGAGGGCGTCCCCGGGGTGCTGCGCGGCCGGTCGGTCGGCGCGATCGAGGTGACCACCTCGGACGAGCCGGCAGGCGAGCAGAGCAGGGTGGCGCGCTGGGCGGCCGACGACCGGGTGCCGGTGCGGCGGGCCCGGCGGGGCGAGCGTCGAACGGCCGGCGCCCATCTCGCCTGGCAAGTGCTGTGGCCGGCCTCGCCACTGGACCCGGACGCGACCGGCCCCAACAACTCCAGCATCGCGATCCTCGCCACCCTCGGCCCACCCGCCGCCCCGATCCGAGTGGCTCTACTGGGGGACCTGGAACCACCGGCCCAGGCGGCCCTGCTCACCCTCGGCCTGCCGCCGCCGGTTCGCCCGGACGAACGGGCTCCACCATCATCGGCAGGGACGGCGTCCACACCGCTGCACGGCACGAGGCGTACGTCCGACGGCCGGGCGGGAGCGCTGAACGCGGTCGGCCCGGCCGGCCCCGACGGAGGTCCCGGCCCATCCGGTCTGGGGCGGGTGGACGTCCTGAAGGTGGCCCATCACGGATCGGCGAACCAGGACTGGGCGTTGATGGCCGCGCTCCGTCCGAGGCTGGCCCTGATCTCCTGCGGTACCGGCAACCCGTACGGGCACCCGGCCCCGCGGACGGTGGCTGGGCTCAGGGGGCTGGGTGCAACGGTGGTCCGCACCGACCGGGTGGGGGACATCGCGGTGCTGGGGGACAAGCTGAGCCTGGCCGTGGCGTCCCATCTGCGCTCCGCCCGCGGCTGAGACCGAAGCGCCCCGGGGCTTCCGGTGCGTCGGCAGCGTGGATCGGCGGCCCGGGACGGGCGCGGACAGAGCGCCCGTCCGAGCGGGTGGGACCACCCCGCTCGGGCGAGAACCAGGGCGGGTCCGGAGAGCAGGGGTCAGTCCTGCTCGCGCCACCCGTCCTGCTCGGCGACGAGCCGGTCGAGTTCGGTCAGCAGCTGCGGAGTCCAGCCATCGTCCTCGGGTGCTTCGACGACCACGATCCACTGGGCGTCCTCGGCGTCGTCCTCCCCGGCGAGGGAGTCCCGGACCACCTCCACCTCGCCCAGGTTCGGCCAGCGTGCACTCAACTCCTCGGCAACCTCATCCGCCGCGTCGCGGTCAGGAAGGACGAGCAATTGACGGTCATTGTTCTTGATCACGGCAACATTCTCCCCAGCCCCGTGGGCGGTGCGGCGGCGACCCCGCTCCTCATCCCGCCCCGAGGTATCGGCCCGGTGGAACGTGCTGGTGAAGGGGGACGGGGACGTGCTGGGGCAGGGCTGTCGGCACAGCGTGCGATCCTGGTAGGCGATGGCCAGGAAGAGTGCACCCGACGACCTGCTCGCCCCGCTGACCGTTGCGGTCGGCCAGGAGGAGCTGCTGCTGGACCGTGCGGTCGCCGAGGTGGTGGCGGCGGCGAAGAAGGCGGACCCGGAGACGGACGTGCGCGATCTCGCGCCGGGCGGGCTGCAGGCCGGGCAGCTGGCCGAACTCACCACGCCCTCGCTCTTCGCGGAGCGGAAGGTGATCGTGGTCCGGGCCGCGCAGGATCTCGCGGCCGACGCGGTCAAGGAGGTCAAGGCGTACCTGGAGGCGCCGGCCGAAGAAGTGATCATGGTGTTGGTGCATGCGGGCGGCGCCAAGGGCAAGGGTCTGCTGGACGCGGCGAAGAAGGCGGGCGCGCGCGAGGTCCTGTGCGCCAAGCTCACCAAGGCGAGCGAGAAACTGGCCTTCATCCGCGGCGAGTTCCGCACCCTCGGTCGGGCCGCGAGTCCGGAGGCGTGCCAGGCGCTGTTCGACTCGCTGGGCAGCGACCTGCGCGAACTGGCAGCCGCCTGCAGTCAGTTGACGGCCGACATCGAGGGCCCGATCGACGAGGCCGCGGTCGCGAAGTACTACAGCGGCCGGGCCGAGGCGACCGGCTTCGAGGTGGCCGATCTCGCCGTCACCGGTCGGGCCGCCGAAGCGCTGGAGCGGCTGCGCTGGGCGCTGGCCGTCGGCCAGCCGCCCACGGGCATCACGTACGCGCTCGCCTCCGGGGTCCGCAGCATCGGCCGACTCGCCACTGCCGGCCGCAACCTGCGCCCCGCCGACCTGGCCCGCGAACTGGGCATGCCGCCGTGGAAGGTGGACCGCGTCCGCCAGCAGATGCGCGGCTGGACGGGCGACGGCGTGGCGGCGGCTCTCACGGCCGTGGCCGAGGCCGATGCCGCCGTCAAGGGCGGCTCGGACGACCCCGCGTACGCCCTGGAACGTGCCGTGGTCGCCGTGGCCCGGGCCTCGCGGATCAGCTCTCGCCCGTACTGAGCCGCTCCGGCGGTGCCCCGAACACCTGGGGAGCCGGCTCGGGCGGATTCCGGGTTCCGGTCAGACGGATCCGCCGAGGGCGTGCAGGAGTTCGCGGGTGTCGGACAGGAGCGCGGTGCGGACCTGCTCCCGGTCGGGGGCGGTGCCCCTGCCGTCCTGGTAGGAGGCGGACCAGCTGGTGTAGCAGGTCATGCCGCCCTTGCGGACGTACAGGACCTGGGTGAGGTAGTGCCAACTCGGGTCGCTGCCGTTGGGGTCGTCGAGGTAGCCCACGTAAGCCGCGTCGCCGAGGCCGGGCACCGGGCTGACCTGATAGTGGCGTTGCGTCAGCCCGTCGCGCTGCGCGTCGAACTCCGGGCGCGGGTCCACCTCGTGGTGGAGCTGCACCTGCAGGTAGAGCGTGTAGTAGTCCTGATCGCCGCCGACCTTCTTGCGGTACTGGCTGCAGTACATCTCCTCCAGCGCCCGGTGACGTGTCGTGTAGTGGTAGGGGGTGCCCGACGGGGCCGGGTACAGCCGGCCGAAGGTGGTCAGGCGGGCGGTGGCGCACAGGTCGTCGACCACCCGGAAGCCGGCCGTGCTCCGGGCGCCCGACGTCGAGTCGCCGTTGATCAGGGAGGGGACGGTCAGGACGGCTGCCGCCCACACCGCCGAGGCCGCGAGAGCACCGCCGATGCCCCACCACACTCCGCGCCCGGGGCGAATCCGGCCCGGACCCGACTGATCCGCACCCGTCCCGGAGGGATTGCCGTCGCCGCCGGAAGGCCCGTCGGGACCGATGGTGGTGGCCGTGCCCGTCCTGGTGCCCGTGGCCGGGGAGATGCGGGAGTTGCGCGAGAAACTGCTGGTGGAGCGCTGGCCCTGGAGCTGATGCGGCGGCGGAGTCGACATCGTTCCCCCGAGTAGTTGGTCACGCACGGGCAGTGTCAGGCACCCCGCACCCTACCTTGCCGCATCGTGCGCGCCGATCTCCTTTTCCGGCACGGTGGTTGACCACCCGGTGCGGTGCCGCGGCAGGGGCGGAAACGCGAACTGCCCGCCCGGTGGGGACCGGGCGGGCAGTCGGGAGAAGTGCCCCGAGTGGGGACTTCCCATGGTTCATCGGGTACCGCACCCGCGTGGCGAACGCAGGCCGCGTGCGGTACGGGTGGTGCAGCTCGTCGGAAATCCGGTTAGAGGGCCGGATTCCCGGGAGCGGACGGGCGGCGGTGGCGGGTAGAGGGCCGCTGAGTCACGCCGTCCGGAGTGGTGCCGGAGCACCGTTTCGTACGGCCGGGCCGTACGGGAAGGACCAGGATCAGGCAGCGACGTTGACGCGCTTGGTGATCGCCGACTTCTTGTTGGCGGCCTGGTTCTTGTGGATGATGCCCTTGCTGGCGGCCTTGTCGAGGGCCTTGGAGGCGGCGCGAGCCAGCTCGGCGGCCTTCTCGGTCTCGCCGGCGGCAGCGGCCTCGCGGGCCTTGCGCAGAGCGGTCTTCAGCGAGGACTTGACGGCCTTGTTGCGCAGGCGCGCCTTCTCGTTGGTCTTGTTGCGCTTGATCTGGGACTTGATGTTCGCCACGAAAGAGCCTCAGTCTGTGTGAATCGGCAGTTCAACGGGTTGCACCGCCCGCCGCCCGGACCTGCTGAGAGGGCATGCCGAGGGCGGAGTGCAGCCGCCCACGCTACCAGGGCCGCCCCGCCCCGCCCAAACCGGACCGGTGCGCCCGGTGCGGGGCCGAACACGACCGCTGTCCCGTCAGGCGCTGATCAGCGGCTCGCCGTAGTGCTCGACCATAGGGAACGGGTCGTAATAGTGGTGCAGCAGCTCGCGCCAACGCCTGTACTCGGGGGAGCGGCGGAAGCCATCGGTGTGGTCCTCCAGGGACTCCCATCCGACCTGCAGCAGGAAACGCGAGGTGCGGCCGTCGTCCAGACAGCGGCGCAGTTCGAGGGATCGGAATCCGCGCTGGGCGGCGATCAGCGGGCGGGCCTCGGCCAACGCGGCGAGGAAGTCGACCTCCTGTCCCGGGAGGACGTCGAGCAGGGCACTTTCCAGGATCATGCGGCGATCGTGCCCGATGCGAGCCAGGGTGGAAAGACCGGTCGGCCTCGGCATGGGAGGATGGACGGAACCATATTGATCGGATCAGAAATCGGACCAAGGTGCCCGCGACCCCCAGCAACGTGCCAGAGCCCAGCCGTACTGACCCGGCGGTGATTCGCAATTTCTGCATCATCGCCCACATCGACCACGGCAAGTCGACGCTCGCCGACCGGATGCTGCAGATCACCGGCGTGGTGGACCCCCGTCAGATGCGCGCCCAGTACCTCGACCGGATGGACATCGAGCGCGAGCGCGGCATCACCATCAAGTCGCAGGCCGTCCGCCTTCCGTGGGCGCCGCGGACCGGTGAGGACGCGGGCAAGACGCACATCCTCAACATGATCGACACCCCCGGCCACGTGGACTTCACGTACGAGGTGTCCCGCTCCCTCGCGGCCTGCGAGGGAACCGTCCTGGTGGTCGACGCCGCCCAGGGCATCGAGGCGCAGACCCTCGCCAACCTGTACCTGGCGCTGGAGAACGACCTCACCATCATCCCGGTGCTCAACAAGATCGACCTGCCGGCGGCCCAGCCCGAGAAGTACGCGGCGGAGATCGCGCACATCATCGGCTGCGACCCGAACGACGTCCTGAAGGTCTCCGCGAAGACCGGCCTCGGCGTCGAGGACCTGCTCGACCACGTGGTCGAGAAGATCCCGGCCCCGGTCGGCGTCAAGAACGCCCCGGCCCGCGCGATGATCTTCGACTCGGTGTACGACGCCTACCGCGGCGTGGTCACCTACGTGCGAGTGGTCGACGGCCAGCTCACCAAGCGTGAGCGGATCGCCATGATGTCCACCGGCGCCACTCACGAACTGCTGGAGATCGGCGTCATCTCGCCCGAGCCGAAGGTCGCCGACGGCCTCGGTGTCGGCGAGGTGGGCTACATCATCACCGGTGTGAAGGACGTCCGGCAGTCCAAGGTCGGTGACACCATCACCTCGCAGCACAAGGGTGCCACCCAGGCGCTCGGCGGCTACAAGGACCCGCGCCCGATGGTGTTCTCCGGCCTGTATCCGCTGGACGGCTCGGACTACCCGCTGCTCCGCGACGCCCTCGACAAGCTGCGCCTGAACGACGCCGCGCTGGTCTACGAGCCGGAGACCTCGGTCGCCCTCGGCTTCGGCTACCGATGCGGCTTCCTCGGCCTGCTGCACCTGGAGATCATCCGGGAGCGCCTGGAGCGCGAGTTCAACCTCGACCTGATCTCCACCGCCCCGAACGTGATCTACCGGGTGATCATGGAGGACGGCACCGAGCACACCGTCACCAATCCGAGCGAGTTCCCCACCGGCAAGATCGCCGAGGTGTACGAGCCGGTCGTGCGCGGCACCATCCTGGCGCCCAACGAGTTCGTCGGCGCGATCATGGAGCTCTGCCAGTCCCGCCGCGGCAACCTGCAGGGCATGGACTACCTCTCCGAGGACCGGGTGGAGCTGCGCTACACCCTGCCGCTGGCCGAGATCGTCTTCGACTTCTTCGACCAGTTGAAGTCCAAGACCCGCGGCTACGCCTCGTTGGACTACGAGCCCATCGGCGAGCAGTCCGCCAGCCTGGTCAAGGTCGACATCCTGCTGCACGGCGACGCGGTGGACGCGTTCTCCGCGATCGTGCACAAGGACAAGGCCTACAGCTACGGCGTGATGATGGCCGGCAAGCTGCAGAAGCTGATCCCGCGCCAGCAGTTCGAGGTGCCGATCCAGGCCGCGATCGGCTCCCGGGTGATCGCCCGTGAGACGGTCCGCGCGATCCGCAAGGACGTTCTCGCCAAGTGCTACGGCGGCGACATCTCGCGTAAGCGCAAGCTGCTGGAGAAGCAGAAGGAAGGCAAGAAGCGGATGAAGATGGTCGGCCGCGTGGAGGTCCCGCAGGAGGCCTTCATCGCCGCACTGTCGACGGACGCGGAGGCTCCGAAGGAGAAGAAGTAGCTCCTACGGTCGGCCGGGCAACGGGCCGGGCCCCCTTCGTGGGGGCTCGGTCCGTTGCTGTTCCCCGGTGGCGGGTCAGCGCAGCGACAGCGGCAGGGCGTTGACGATCACCGACTTGACCAGCCGCCCGACCGGCCCGGTCACCACCCGGGGCCGCATCGAGTCGTCGCCGTGGATCAACTGCACCAGTGCCTCGCCGCGGCCCAGGCTCAGGCACTGGGTGAGGTAGCGGAACGAGAACGGCTTGTCGGTGCGTCCGCTGAGCAATTTGCCGAGGTAGCGGCCCTGTGGCTGGGCGGTGGCGCAGGCCATCCGCAGGTGGCCGACGCCGGGCACGTCGACGGAGGCGGCGTCCCCGGCCACGTACACCTCGGGGTGCGACACCGAACGAAGGTGGTCGTCCACCACGGCCTGGCCGCGTTCGGTGACGGCCAGGCCGGAGTCGGCGGCCAACGGGTGCGGTTCCAGCGAGCCGGCCCACACCACCACGTCCGCGGGGACCGGGCCGCCCGAGGTCTCCAGCCCGGCGGCGGTGACGGCGGTGACCCGGTGCGCCTCGTCCACCCGGGCCCCGAGCCGGCCGAGCACCGCCAGGACGTGGGCCCGACCGCGTTCCGACAGCCAGCCGCCGACCGGGCCGGACGCCACCAGCCGGACCTGCCAGGCCGGGTGGGACTCGGCGAGTTCGGTGGCCAGCTCGATGCCGGTCGCGCCGCCGCCGACCACCGCGATCGTCCCGGGCACCGGCGCGTCCGTGATCCGGCGGTGCAGTTCCTCCGCGCGGTCCGCCGAGTACGCGTGCTCGGCGGCACCTGGCACGTCGCTCCACGCGACCCGGCTGCCGAGCGCGTACACCAGGGTGTCGTAGGCGATCCGCTTGCCGTCCTCGGTGACCACCTTCCGCCCGGCCAGGTCGAGTTCGACGACCCGGGTGGCCAGGTGGGTGACCTTGCGGCCGCGCAGCACGTGGGCGATGTCGGGCCGGGAGACCCGGCGGCCGACGGCGATCTCGTGCTGGCGCACCCGATGCGCGAAACGCCGCTCCGGGGCGATCAGGGTGACCTGGTCCGGCCCGCGGCCGATCCCGGCGGCGGCGGACAGCCCCGCGTAGCCTGCGCCGATCACCACGATGTGCTTGCCGGTCATCTTGTCCTCCTTCACGGACCCCGCCGGGTGGCGGATACGGAAGGGGGACGGAGCAGCCCGCGCGAGTGTGACCGTGAGCTGCGTCACGCCTCCGAGAGGTGGGCGAGCTTCTCCGGGTTGACCATCACGTACGCGGAGGTGATCCGGCCGTCCGCGACGGTGAACGCCATCACGCCGCCGATCACGCCCGGCTCGGCGTACCAGACCGCGCCCGGCTCGCCGTTGACCAGCATCGGCACCAGCGGGCGATGCGTGTCCACCGAGCGCTCGGCGAGCTTGCGCACCAGCCGCCCCACGTGGAGCGCGCCGAGCAGCGGGCGGCGGCCCGCTCTGACGATGCCGCCACCGTCGGCGTGCCAGACCACCTCGGGGTCCAGCACCTCCATCAGCGTCATCAGATCGCCGCCGGTCGCCGCGTCGATGAACGCCGTCACCACCTGGCGGTGCTCGGCCGGGTCGACGGTGCTGCGGCGGCCGCCGTCCCGCACCCGGCGGCGGGCCCGCGAGGCGAGCTGCCGGGTGGCCTCGGGGGAGCGGTCCAACGCCGAGGCGATCTCCTCGAAGCCCACCGCGAACACGTCGTGCAGGACGAACGCCGCGCGCTCGGCCGGGGTCAGCTGCTCCATCACCGCCAGCATCGCCACCGACACCGCCTCACCGGCCTCGGCCAGTTCGGCGGGGGACACCGCCGTGCTGAGCAGCGGCTCCGGCAGCCACTCGCCGAAGTACGCCTCCCGGCGGGCCCGGGCCGAACCCAACTGGTCGTAGCAGAGCCTGGTCACCACCGTGGTCAGGTAGGCGCGCGGATCGGCGATGCCCGACCGGTCGGCCGACTGCCAGCGCAACCAGGCCTCCTGCAGCACGTCCTCGGCGTCGGTGACCGAGCCCAGCAGCCGGTAGGCCACCGAGCCCAGGTAACGGCGCTCGGCCTGGAACACGTCCACGAGACCGGACGGTGCGGAGTCGACCGCGGTCGGATCGGGCATCCGCCAACGGTAGCGCGCCGAACGGCCGAGGGGGCAGGCGATGGTGATCCGGCGTCAGGTGCAGCGGCCGCGCGGCGTCAGAAGCGGGTCGACGCGGGGTGCGAGGTGGTCTCCACGCTGTGCAGCAGATCCCGGAGCAGAGTGTTCAGCTCGGACAGCCGCCGATCGCCCAGCCGGTCGATGATCCGCTGCTGGACGGTGGTGCCTGCCGCCACCGCCCCGTCGACCGTCTCCCGGCCGAGGTCGGTGAGGGTGATCCGCAGGCCCCGCCGGTCGTTCGGGTCGGGGGAGCGGGTGACCAGGCCGGCCCGCTCCAGCTTGTCCAGCCGGCCGGTCATTCCGCCGGTGGTGAGCATCAGGGTGGCGGTCAGCTCGCGCGGCGACAGCGAGAACGGCTCCCCGGAGCGGCGCAGGGTGGCGAGGACGTCGAACTCGCCGAGGCCGATGCCGAACGGCGCGTAGGCCTGCTCCATCAGGTCGCTGACCGCGCGGGAGACCCGGTGCACCCGGCCGAACGCGGCCATCGCCTCCGTCCGTTCGGCGAGGTCGGGGCGCTCGTGCCGCCACTGGTCGGCAATCGCGTCCACGGGGTCGTGCGCAGTGCTGCGAAGGTCCACTCGGTCCATTTCGCCAGTGTGGCACAGGGCTGCTCGGGAGTGAGTGGGTGAGCGGCGAGATTTCCTTCATTAATTAACTCGACAGCAAGTAGCTTGGCGCTAAGCTATTGCCCATGCGAACCGTAGCTCTCACCGCGCTCGCCCCGCTCGCGTGGGGCTCCACCTATGCCGTGACGACCGAACTGCTCCCCGCAGACCGGCCGTTGCTCACCGCGACTCTGCGCGCCCTGCCCGCCGGCCTGGTGCTGCTGGCCGTCACCCGACGACTGCCAAGCGGCTCCTGGTGGTGGCGCTCGGCCGTGCTGGGGGCGCTCAACATCGGCGTCTTCTTCGCCCTGCTCTTCATCGCCGCCTACCGCCTGCCCGGCGGAGTGGCCGCCGTCCTCGGCGCGATACAGCCCCTGCTGGCCGCCGGGTTGGCCGTGCCGCTGCTCGGGGAGCGGTTCGGGCGGCGGGCCCTGTTGGCCGGCACCGTCGGCGTGTTCGGCGTGGCCCTGGTGGTGCTGCGCGCCACCGCCCGGCTGGACGCCATCGGCGTGGTGGCCGGCCTCGCCGGGGCCGGGGCGATGGCCGCCGGCACGGTGCTGACCAAGCGCTGGGGCCGCCCGGAGGGCGTCGGCCCGCTCGCCCTGACGGGCTGGCAGCTCACGGCCGGCGGCCTGCTGCTGCTCCCGGTCGCCGCCCTGGCCGAGGGCGCCCCGCCCGCGCTCAGCGGCACCAACCTGCTCGGGTACGGCTATCTCGCGGTGGCCAACACTGCGCTGGCCTACTGGGTCTGGTTCCGTGGCATCGGCCGTCTGCCCGCCACCTCGGTCGCCTTCCTGGGCCTGCTCAGCCCGGTGTCGGCGGCGGTGATCGGCTGGGCCGCCCTCGGTCAGTCCCTCAACGCCGTGCAACTGCTGGGCATGGCCCTGGCCCTGAGCTCCACCCTGCTCGGCCAGCGTCCGGCCGGCCGACCCGCCACCGCCGTGGTCGCCGCCTCCGGCGCCACCCCACGCGTGACGACCGCCGTAGCCGCCAGCACCCCCGCGTCGGCCGTTCCCGCTGCCGCTCCCGTCCTTGCCGCGATACGCCAGGGGGAGGCCCGCAGTGCGGACCTCCCCCTGGCTGGCGGGCCGGTCGGGCCGGTCGGTCGTGCAGCAGGCTGACGTCGCGTCAGTCGACCTCGGCCACCGCCTGGGCGAACTGCGCCTGGTACAGCCGGGCGTAGGCGCCGTCGGCAGCGATCAGCTCGTCGTGGTTGCCCTGCTCCACGATCGAACCGTTCTCCATCACCAGGATCACGTCGGCGTCCCGGATGGTGGAGAGGCGGTGGGCGATCACGAAGGAGGTGCGGCCGGTGCGCAGCTCCGCCATCGCCCGCTGGATCAGCACCTCGGTCCGGGTGTCGACGGAGCTGGTCGCCTCGTCCAGCACCAGGATCGAGGGCTGGGCCAGGAAGGCCCGGGCGATGGTGATCAGCTGCTTCTCGCCCGCGCTGACGCCGGTGCCCTCGTCGTCCAGGACGGTGTCGTAGCCGTCGGGGAGGGTGCGCACGAAGCGGTCCACGTGCGCGGCCTTCGCCGCCGCGATCACCTGCTCGCGGGTGGCGGACTCGGCCCCGTACGCGATGTTCTCGGCGATGGTGCCGCCGAACAGCCAGGTGTCTTGCAGCACCATGCCGATGCCGGAGCGCAGCTCCTCGCGGGACATCGCGGCGATGTCCACGCCGTCGAGGGTGATCCGGCCGCTGCTGACCTCGTAGAAGCGCATCAGGAGGTTGACCATGGTGGTCTTGCCGGCACCGGTCGGGCCGACGATGGCCACGGTGTGGCCGGGCTCGACCTTCAGCGACAGGCCGTCGATGAGCGGCTTCTCCGGGTCGTAACGGAAGGAGACGTCCTCGAAGGCGACGCGGCCGTGCAACTCGGCGGGGCGCTCCGGGTGCTGCGGTTCGGGGGACTGCTCGTCGGCGTCGAGCAGTTCGAAGACCCGCTCGGCGGAGGCGACACCGGACTGCACCAGGTTGGCCATCGAGGCGACCTGGCTGAGCGGCTGGCTGAACTGACGGGAGTACTGGATGAACGCCTGGACGTCACCGATGGACAGCGCACCGCTGGCCACCCGAAGGCCACCGACCACTGCGACCAGCACGTAGTTGATGTTGCCGACCAGCATCATCGCGGGCTGGATGATGCCCGAGATGAACTGCGCACGGAAGGAGGCTTCGTAGAGCGCCTGGTTCTCCTCCCGGAAGAGCTCCTTGGCCTCCTCCTGGCGGCCGAAGACCTTCACCAGGCTGTGCCCGGTGAACATCTCCTCGATGTGGGCGTTCAGCTTGCCGGTGGAGCCCCACTGCTTGATGAACTGCGGCTGGGCGCGCTTGCCGACCTTGGCGGCGACCACCACCGAGACCGGGACGGAGATCAGCGCGATCAGGGCCAGCAGTGGGGAGATCCAGAACATCATCGCCAGCACGCCGACGATGGTCAGCAGGGAGTTGATGACCTGGCCCATGGTCTGCTGCATCGACTGGTTGATGTTGTCGATGTCGTTGGTGACCCGGCTCAGCACCTCGCCGCGCGGCTGGCGGTCGAAGTAGCTGAGTGGCAGTCGGGCCAGCTTCGCCTCGGTCTCCTCACGGAGTCGGAACACCGTGCGGTTGATCGCCAGCGCGGACAGCCTGCCCTGGACCACGCCGAACAGCACGGCGGCCAGGTAGATGCCCAGCACCCAGAGGAGGATGGCGCCGATGGCACCGAAGTCCATGCCCTTGCCGGGGGTGAAGTCGATCGAGGCGAGCAGGTCGGCGATGTTGCCATCGCCCTTGGCGCGCAGGGTGTCGAGCACTGCCTGCTTGCTCGGGGCGCCGGCGAACCGCGGGCCGGTGGCTCCGGCGACGATCAGGTCGGTCGCCTTGCCGAGCACCCGGGGGCCGACCACGGCACAGCCGACAGAGAGCGTGCCGAAGGCGAGCACGCTGAGCAGCAGCTTGCGTTCCGGCTTGAGCAGGCCGAGCAGGCGCTTCGCGGAGCCGCCGAGGTCCTTGGCCTTCTCCGTTCCCTGCGAGCCCATGAAACGCGCGGGCCCGGGGCCACCGCGGCGGGCGGCCGCCTCCTGCGAGGTGGAGGTCGTCTCCTGCTCCTCGCCGTCGGCGTTGTCGGCTCCGGTCTTGGTGAGGTCGGGCTCGGCCGCGGCAGGTTCGACCGCAGCAGGTTCGGTCGCGTCGGGCGGGACGGGCCGGGCGGTGTCGGGCTTGGTCACGTCGGGGCTGTCGGGGGTGGTCACGCCGCCGCCTCCTGCTCGGTGAGCTGGGAGAGCACGATCTCCCGGTACGTCGGGTTGTCGGCCATCAGCTCCTGGTGGGTGCCGGAGCCGACGACGGCGCCCTCGTCGAGGACGATGATCCGGTCGGCGTCGCGGATGGTGGAGACGCGCTGGGCGACGATCACCACGGTGGCGTTCCCGGTCTCCTCGGCGAGCGCTGCGCGCAGCCGGGCGTCGGTGGCGTAGTCGAGGGCCGAGAAGGAGTCGTCGAACAGGTAGATCTCGGGCCGGCGGACCAGGGCCCGGGCGATCGCGAGGCGCTGGCGCTGGCCGCCGGAGACGTTGGTGCCGCCCTGCGCGATCGGGGCGTCCAGGCCTTCGGAAAGCTGCTCCACGAAGTCCTTGGCCTGGGCGATCTCCAAGGCGTGCCAGAGTTCCTCGTCGGTGGCCTCGGGCTTGCCGTAGCGCAGGTTGGAGGCGACAGTGCCGGAGAACAGGTACGGCTTCTGCGGGACGAGGCCGATGATCTCGGACAGCTTCTGCGGGTCGAGCTCGCGCACGTCCACGCCGTTGATCAGCACCTCGCCGCCGGTGGCGTCGAAGAGCCGGGGGACCAGTCCGAGCAGGGTGGTCTTGCCGGAGCCGGTGGAGCCGATGACGGCGGTGGTCTCGCCGGGCCTCGCGGTCAGGTCGATGCCGCGGAGCACCGGTACCTCGGCGCCGGGGTAGCGGAAGTCGACGCCGCGCAGTTCCAGCGTGCCGTGGGCGTGCAGTTCGGTGACGGGGGCGGTCGGCGGGACGACGCTGGAGGAGGTGTCCAGCACTTCCTGGATGCGCTCGGCGCAGACCTCGGCGCGCGGCACCATCATGAACATGAAGGTGGCCATCATGACGCTCATCAGAATCTGCATCAGGTAGGACAGGAATGCGGTGAGCGCACCGATCTGCATGCCGCCGCTGTCGATGCGGTGTGCGCCGAACCAGAACACGGCGACGCTGGAGATGTTCACCACGCCCATGACGACGGGGAACATCAGCGACATCAGCCGGCCGACCCGCAGCGAGTAGTCGGCGAGTTCGCCGTTGGCGCCGCTGAAGCGCTGCTTCTCGTGGTTGTCCTTGACGAAGGCGCGGATGACCCGGATACCGGTGATCTGCTCGCGCATGATCCGGTTGACCGAGTCGATGCGGGTCTGCATGCCGCGGAACTGCGGTCGCATCTTGCCGACCAGCACGGTGACGACGGCGCCCAGCGCGGGCACCACGACCACCAGCAGGCCGGAGAGCGGAACGTCCTGGTTGAGCGCCATGACGATGCCGCCGACGCACATGATCGGCGCGGCGACCATCAGCGTGAAGCTCATCATCGCCAGCATCTGGACCTGCTGGACGTCGTTGGTGGTGCGGGTGATCAGCGAGGGCGCGCCGAACTGGTTGAGCTCGCGCGCGGAGAACTCCTGCACCCGGGAGAACACCCCGGCGCGCATGTCTCGGCCGACGGCCATCGCGGTGCGGGCACCGTAGTAGACCGCGCCGATCGAGCAGACGGCCTGGGCGAGCGAGACACCGATCATCACGCCGCCGACCCGCATGATGTATCCGGTGTCGCCCTTGAGGACGCCGCTGTCGATGATGTCGGCGTTCAGCGTCGGCAGGTACAGCATGCCGATGGTGGAGATCAGCTGGAGCAGCACCAGCACTGTGATGTCGCGGGAGTAGGGGCCGAGCTGGGCCCGTAGAAGTCTGAAAAGCACCGTGCCACTCTCGTCGTCGAGGGGGACGCACGCATCCCAAATTCGGGTACTTGTGAAAAAGCTTCACCCGTGGACCGGGCCTGCACTTGGACTCTGCACTCTGACTGCACTGCCGCCCCGTGAGTGTGCCAGCGCACGTCACCCCCTTACGGAACGGCTTTTCACCCCCTAGGCTGCTGATTGCCCTCTTGTTACTCACCGGTTAAGTCGGTTGTCGGCCGCGCCCCCACGGCCGTCTCGCACCTACTCTCGGTCCACCCGCCCTCGGAGGTCCTCGTTGAGTTCCGCGCAGTCCATGATCGAGCGGCGCCCGCCCTCCGTGGCGCACCTTCTGCTCAGCAGGGTAAAGGCCACCCCGAACGGTGAGGCCTACCGGTACCCGGTCCCGGTGGACGAGCAGGCCGCGGACAGCGCGCCCGGAGCGGAGCAGTGGCGGTCCCTGACCTGGGCCCAGGCGAACGAGCGTATCCGTGCGGTCGCGGCCGGCCTGATGGCGCTGGGCATCCGGGCCGAGGACCGGGTCGCGATCGCCTCCGCCACCCGGATCGAGTGGATCCTCGCCGACCTGGGCAACATGTGCGCCGGTGCCGCGACCACCACGGTCTACCCGAGCACCAACGCGGACGAGACGGCGTTCATCCTGGCCAACTCCGGCAGCCGCGCGCTGTTCGCCGAGAACGCGGGCCAGCTGCGCAAGGCCGCCGAGCAGAAGGCCGCGCTGCCCGCGCTGGAGTACGTCATCCTGTTCGACGCGCCGGGCGACGACGCCGCGCAGGCCGAGGGCCTGACCGTGCTGACGCTGGCCGAGCTGGAGCAGCGCGGCACGGAGTACCTGGCCGAGAACCCGGACGCCGTCGACAAGGCGATCGACTCCCTCGACAAGGAACAGCTGGCCACCCTGATCTACACCTCCGGCACCACCGGCCGCCCCAAGGGCGTGCGCCTGGTGCACGACTGCTGGTCGTACGAGGGCGTGGCGCAGGAGGAGAGCGGGCTGCTGCGCTCCGACGACGTCCAGTTCATGTGGCTGCCGCTGTCGCACGTGTTCGGCAAGACGCTGATCTCCGGTCAGATCGCCACCGGCCACGTGATGGCGGTGGACGGCCGGGTGGACCGGATCATCCACAACCTGCCGGTGATCCGCCCGACCCTGATGGCGTCCGCGCCGCGGATCTTCGAGAAGGTCTACAACGGGATCGCCGGCAAGGCCCGGGCCGAGGGCGGCGCCAAGTACAAGATCTTCATGTGGGCGGCGCAGGTGGCCCGCGCGTACGCGCAGACCATCCAGGCGAACAAGGTCGCGCACGGCCACGAGAGCGCCCCGCTGGGCCTGCGGCTGCAGCACGCGCTGGCCGACAAGCTGGTGTACACCAAGATCCGGGCGGCGTTCGGCGGCCGGCTGCGCGGTGCGGTGTCCGGCAGCGCGGCGCTCGCCCCGGAGATCGGCTACTTCTTCAAGGGCGCGGGCGTCCCGGTGCTGGAGGGCTACGGCCTGACCGAGACCTCGGCCGGTTCCACCGTCAACCGGGCGGAGGACTTCCGGGTCGGCACCGTCGGCATCCCGCTGCCCGGCACCGAGGTCCGGATCGACGAGGACGGCGAGATCCTGCTGCGCGGCCCGGGCGTCATGCGCGGCTACCACGACCTGCCCGAGCAGACCGCGGAGGTGCTGGAGCCGGACGGCTGGTTCCACACCGGCGACATCGGCGAGCTCGGCCCGGGCGGCTACCTGCGGATCACCGACCGCAAGAAGGACATGTTCAAGACCTCCGGCGGCAAGTACGTCGCGCCCAGCGAGGTGGAGGGCAAGTTCAAGGCGATCTGCCCGTTCGTCAGCAACATCCTGGTGATCGGCAACGGTCGCAACTACTGCACCGCGCTGATCGGCCTGGACGAGACGGTGATCATGCCGTGGGCGGCCGGGCACGGCCTGGCCGGTAAGTCGTACGCCGAGGTGGTGGCCGACCCGGCCACCGTGGAGCTGATCGACGGCTTCGTGAAGCGCCTCAACGGCGAACTGCAGCGTTGGCAGACGATCAAGAAGTTCGCCCTGCTCCCGCGCGACCTGGACATCGAGCACGGCGAACTCACCCCCAGCCTGAAGATCAAGCGCCCGGTGGTGGAGAAGACCTACGCCGACCGGGTGACCGCGATGTACGCGGGTGCCAACGAGGTCTGAGCACCCACCGTTCCGGTACGGCCTTCGGAGTTTCGCGGGCCGTACCGGACAATGGGCGCATGCCCTCCGCACTCCCCGACGGCGAACCGGTGCCGTCCGACGGCTCGCTGCCCGCCCACGCCCTGGACAGTCTCGGCACCCGGCCGTTCGGTTTCTACCTGCACGTGCCGTACTGCGCCAGCCGCTGCGGCTACTGCGACTTCAACACCTACACCGCAACCGAGCTGCGCTCCTCGGGCACCGTTGCCTCGCAGGACACCTACGCCGACAACGTGATCGCCGAGATCCGGCTGGCCCGCCGGGTGCTGGGCGACGCCGACCTGCCGGTGCAGACGGTGTTCCTCGGCGGCGGTACCCCCACCCTGCTGCCCGCCCGCGACCTGGTGCGGATGCTGGCCGCGCTGCGCGAGGAGTTCGGCCTCGCCGACGGGGCGGAGGTCACCACCGAGGCCAACCCGGAGTCCGTGGACCCGGCGTACCTGGCCGAGCTGCGCGAGGGCGGCTACAACCGGATCTCCTTCGGCATGCAGAGCGCCCGCCCGCACGTGCTCAAGATCCTGGACCGCCACCACACCCCGGGCCGCCCGGAGGCGTGCGTCGCCGAGGCCCGCGCGGCCGGCTTCGACCACGTCAACCTGGACCTGATCTACGGCACCCCCGGTGAGACCGACCAGGACTGGCAGGCCTCGCTGGACGCCGCGATCGGCGCCCGGCCGGACCACGTCTCCGCGTACTCGCTGATCGTCGAGGACGGCACCCGGCTGGCCGCCCGGGTCCGCCGCGGCGAGCTGCCGATGATCGACGACGACGTGCACGCCGACCGCTACCTGATGGCCGAGCAGGCGCTCGCCGCCGCCGGGTACTCCTGGTACGAGGTCTCCAACTGGGCCACCACGCCCGAGGGGCGCTGCCGCCACAACGAGCTGTACTGGACGGGCGCCGACTGGTGGGGTACCGGACCGGGCGCACACAGCCACGTCGGCGGGGTCCGCTGGTGGAACGCCAAGCACCCGGCCGCGTACGCGCAGGCGCTCGCCGAGGGCCGCACGCCCGCGCTCGGCCGCGAGGTGCTGGCCGGCGAGGACCGCCGGGTCGAGCGGATCCTGCTGGAGCTGCGCCTGGTCGAGGGCTGCCCGCTCGACCTGCTCACCGACACCGGCCGCAAGGCCGCCGAGCAGGCCCTCGCCGACGGGCTGCTGGAGTCCGGCCCGTACGCCCTCGGCCGGGCCGCGCTGACCCTGCGCGGCCGGCTGCTGGCCGACGCGGTGGTCCGCGACCTGGTCGACTGAGGCGTCGGCCGGGTCGGCCGGGTCGGTTGGGTCGGTCGGGTACCGGGGAAACCGATTCCAAACCGCCCGATCGGGCGACTGCCGACGTGAAACGCCTCGGTGGGCTGCGGCCAATTACTTGGTGAAGGGACCGACCGGGTTCCCCCGACCGAGGAGGGACGCATGCGTATCCGTGAGCACCCTCACCACGAGGCGCGCGCCGAGGACCGTCCGCCGGAGCTGACCACTCCGGACGGCTTCGACGCGTTCTACCGCCAACACGTCAACGCCATACTCGACTTCGTCACCCGCCGGGTCAGCGACCCGCACCTGGCGGCCGACCTCACCGCGGACATCTTCGTCGCCGCGCTGGAGGCCGCCGCAAGCTACCGGCCCGAGCGCGGGACGGCGGCCGGCTGGCTGTACGGCATCGCCCGGTACGTCCTCGCCGGGCACTGGCGGGGCGACAGCCGGGAGCGGCGGGCGATCGGCCGGCTGTCCGGCCGTCGGCTGCTCGACGAGGAGGACATCCTCGCCCTGGAGGAGCGGATCGACGCCCAGCGCGCCGTCCGCGACCTCGCGCAGCAGCACGCCGGGCTCAGCGCCCCACTGCGCGAGGTCCTCGACCTGATCGTCGTGGACGGCCTGAGCACCGCCGAGGCCGCGCAGGCGCTCTGCATCTCGCAGGCCACCGTCCGGGTCCGCCTGCACCGGGCCCGCCGCAAGCTCGGCGCCGAACGACAGCCCGCCCGCAAGGACCTGCCGAGGCCCGGCCCGCTGCTGCCCCGCCCGACCGCCCCCGCCGACCCGATGATCGAGGTGACCTCGTGACCAGTCCAGACCGCACCCCGTCCACCAGCCACTTCGAGCAGCGGCTCGGGGAGGAGCTGACCGCCCTTGCCGCCGAACGCGGCGCCGCCACTGCGTCCGCCGCCCGACCGAGCGGGCGGCGCCGCCCGCTGCTGGCCGCCGTCGCGGTCGGCGCGGCGGCCGTTGTCACCGCGTTGGTGCTGCCCGCCGTCCTGAGCAGCGAGCACGGCGGCAGCGCCGCGTACGCCGTCACTCAGGAGCCCGACGGCACCATCGCGCTGAAGCTGTTCGACCCGGCGGGCCTGCCCGGCATGGTCGCCACCCTGCAGCGGTACGGGGTGAAGGCGGCCGGGATGGAGGAGGCCAGGAGCGCGGAGGAGTGCCCACTGCCGTACCCGGTGGGGACGGGGGTGCAGCCCTCCCGGGTGGTGCCGGGCGACGGGCCCTCCACGGTGCGGATCGACCCCAAGCTGGTGCCGGCCGGCTCCACCGTGCTGCTGACCAGCGGGCACACCGCGATCGGCGGGCAGGCCGTGTCGAGCTTCGGCGTCAGGGCGGTGGACACCGTGCCGTCCTGCGTGCCCCCGGGCGTCTGGGGGAAGGTCGCTCCGTCCGGGCCGCCCACCGCTTCGTCGCCCACACTGGCCGTCGGCCCGGGCTACGGGTCCTCCCCGAAGTCCTGACAGTCGTCAGTCGTTGCCCGAAAGGGTGACGAAGTCGATCAACTCCTCGACCCGGCCGAGCAGTTCGGGCTCCAGGTCCTTCCAGCCGTCTACCGAGGAGAGGATCCGCTTCCAGGCCGCGGGGGTGTCCACCGGCCAGCCGAGGCGACGGCAGATGCCTTCCTTCCACACCTCGCCGCGCGGCACCTCGGGCCAGGCGGCGAAGCCGAGGCCGACCGGCTTGACGGCCTGCCAGATGTCGACGTACGGATGGCCGACCACCAGCACGTGTTCGCCGGTCACCTGCGCGGCGATCCGGTGCTCCTTGGTGCCGGGCAGCAGGTGGTCGACGAGCACGCCCAGTCGGCGGCCGGGGCCGGGGGCGAACTCGGCGACGATCGCGGGCAGGTCGTCCACGCCCTCCAGGTACTCGACCACCACGCCCTCGATCCGCAGGTCGTCGCCCCAGACCCGTTCGACCAGCTCGGCGTCGTGCCGGCCCTCGACGTAGATCCGCGACTCACGGGCCACCCGGGCGCGTGCCCCGGGCACCGCGATCGACCCGGACGCCGTCCGCCCCGGTCCGCGCTGCGGGGCCGGGGCGGACGGACGGACCAGCGTCACCACCCGACCCTCCAGCAGGAACCCGCGCGGCACCAGCGGAAACACCCGGTGCTTGCCGAAGCGGTCCTCCAGCGTGACGGTGAACCCCTCCGCGGTCCGCTCGCACCGCACCACCGCCCCGCAGAACCCGGTCGCCGCCTCCTCCACCACCAGATCCCGCTCCGCCGCCACCTCCGGCGCGGGCTGCTGCCGCTTCCACGGCGGGGTCAGATCCGGTCCGTACTCCCTGCTGCGCATGCCCCGCAGTCTACGAAACCGCCCCCGACGGCCCGTCAGCCGTCGCAGGCGGAAGGCCGGAGGTCGGGAGGCGGGTCAGTCGTCCAGGCCCGGGGCGCCCCAGACCGGGAACCAGCGGGAGAGGTCGGATTCGATGCGCAGGTCGTTGCGGAGCAGGTTGGAGATCTCGATCTCCAGGGGGTTGTTGCGCTTCTCCTGGCCGGGCAGCTTGCACATGGGGTAGAAGGTGCCGCGCTTGTACAGGTAGACCAGGCCCAGGGAGCGGCCCTCGGGGTCGCGGAAGGCGACGATCGAGCAGAGCAACTGCGGGCCGAAGCCGTTGGCCTCCAGCTCGCTGTTGACCGCGTGCAGGTCGTTGACCAGGTCGGGGAGTTCGTCGGGGGTGTGGCGGGCGAGCAGCCAGGAGTAGCCGTAGTCGTCGCGGGAGGCTTCGACGGGGGTGCCGCCGCGTTCGGTGTCCGCGTCGAGCAGGGCCCGGACCTGGGACTGCACCTCGGCGAAAGCGCCGCCCTCGACGGCCGCGAAGCACACCGAGCCGAGGCCGGTGGGGAGGAAGCCGGTGGCGGCCTGCAGGGTGAGCGCGGCGGACGGGATGCCGAACAGCTGGTCGAGGTCCGGTTTCACGGGCTTGCTGCGACCGAACAGGGCGTCCAGGAATCCCACGCGGAGTGCTCCTTGTCTCAGAGGTCGGTAGCGGGTCACTGCCCGAGCTGGGAGGAGATCTTCGACAGTTGCGCGAGGCGCTGCTCCAGCGACGGGTGGGTGGAGAACAGCTGCGCGGCGGTCTCCTTGGCGCTCAGTGCGGGCGCGAAGTAGAAGGCGTTGTACGGCTGGGCCTTGCGCAGGTCCTCGGTGGGGATGGCGGCGATCTGCCCGGTCACCTTGGTCAGTGCGGAGGCCAGCGCGCTGGGCCGGCCGGTCAGTTGGGCGGCGGCCCGGTCGGCGGCGAGCTCGCGGTAGCGGGACAGCAGCCGGGTGAGCAGGAAGCTGATCGCGTAGACCACCATCGAGGCCAGCGGGACGATGATCATCGCGATGGCGGCGTTGGGGTCGTTGTTGTTCCGGTTGCCGCCGCCCATCATTCCGCCGTACAGCGCGATCCGGGTCATCGCGCCGGCCAGCACGCCGAGGAAGCCGGCCACCGTCATCACCGCCACGTCCCGGTGCGCGACGTGCGAGAGCTCGTGCGCGAGGACGCCCTCCAGTTCCTCCGGTTCCAGCCGGCGCAGCAGGCCGGTGGTCACGCAGACCACCGCGTTCTCCGGGTTGCGGCCGGTGGCGAAGGCGTTCGGCATGTCGTTGTGGGCGACCGCGACCCGCGGCTTGGGCATGTCGGCGAGCGCGCAGAGCCGGTCCACCGCGCCGTGCAGCTGCGGAAACTCTTCGGGGGAGACCGGGTGGGCGCCCATCGCCCGTTCGGTGATCTTGTCGGAGAACCAGAACTGCGCGACGAACAGGCCGCCGGAGATCAGCACCACCAGCGGCCAGGCGCCGCGCAGCAGCACGATCAGCAGCCCGGTGAAACCGACGTAGAGCAGGCCGATCAAGAACATGGTGGTGACCATCCGACCGGTGAGACCGCGGTCGGGGGTGAACCGGGAGTGCTGTCGTGACGCCGACATCGCTGCTCCTCCTTCGCCTCTTCGTCTTCGATGCTGCCACCGGCCGGGCTCGCTGGCACCATCCGAAACGGTGGGAATTCGGTGGGAATGCGGCCGTGTCGGCCCGCGGTCACCCGTTGGCGCGCCATCTCGGTCGAGGATCACGTGGGCGGACCGTTCCTGCCGTCAGGCCCGGGCCGTACACTGGCAAGTACGGTTCTGGCACTCTGCCCAGTTGAGTGCCAGAGTGGATCGACCACCGGTTCAACGGACGACGACGGAGGTGTGTGCCCATGCCGGACGACGGCAAGCCCGACGGCCGCCTGCTCGACACACGCCCGTCCGTGCGTCCGCTGGACGAGCGCCGCCTGGCAGTGCTGCGCGCGATCGTCCAGGACTACGTGGGTACCGAGGAGCCGGTCGGCTCCAAGGCCCTCGTGGAACGGCACAACCTGGGTGTGTCGCCGGCCACCGTCCGCAACGACATGGCGGCGCTGGAGGAGGACGGGTTCATCCACCAGCCGCACACCAGTGCGGGCCGGATCCCCACCGACAAGGGCTACCGGCTGTTCGTCGACCGCCTCGCCGAGGTGAAGCCGATGACGGCCCCGGAGCGCCGGGCGATCCGGCACTTCCTGGAGGGCGCGGTCGACCTGGACGACGTGGTGGCCCGCACGGTGCGGCTGCTGGCGCAGCTGACCCGGCAGGTCGCGGTGGTCCAGTACCCGTCGCTGACCCGCTCCACGGTGCGGCACATCGAACTCGTCTCGCTCACCCCGACCAAGCTGATGCTGGTGCTGATCACCAACACCGGCCGGGTCGAGCAGCGGATGGTGGACTGTCCGGGCCCGGTCGGCGAGGCCCTGCTGGGAGACCTGCGGGCCAGGCTGAACGGCATGGCGGGCGGCTGCCGGCTGCCCGAGGTGCCGACCGTCCTGGAGGACCTGCCGGCCGGCTTCGAACCGGCCGACCGGTCCGCCGTCAGCACCGTGCTGGCTGTCCTGTTCGAAACGCTCGCCGAACAGAACGAGGAACGGATCATGCTGGCGGGCACCGCCAACCTGACCCGTTTCAACCACGATTTCCCGCTCTCCATCCGTCCGGTGCTGGAGGCACTGGAGGAGCAGGTGGTGCTGCTGCGCCTGCTGGGTGAGACCGGCGACTCCGCGATGACGGTCCGGATCGGTCACGAGAACGCCTACGAAGGCCTGAATTCCACGTCGGTGGTCTCCGTCGGTTACGGTTCGGGCGACCAGAGCGTGGCAAAGCTGGGTGTGATCGGTCCGACCCGGATGGATTACCCGGGCACAATGGGGGCGGTGCGTGCGGTGGCACGGTACGTCGGTCAGATCCTGGCCGAGTCATAGCAAAGCTGCGTGAGGCCCTCACGCAGCTCTCGCAAGCACTTCTAGAGGCGGAACAAACCGGAGCATTTGGTGGCCACGGACTACTACGCGGTACTCGGCGTCCGACGCGACGCGGGGCAGGACGAGATCAAGAAGGCGTTTCGGCGCCTCGCCCGTGAACTGCACCCGGACGTCAACCCGGACCCGAAGACGCAGGAGCGGTTCAAGGAGATCAACGCCGCCTACGAGGTGCTCTCCGATCCGCAGAAGCGTCAGGTCTACGACCTCGGCGGCGACCCGCTGTCGCCCAACGGCGGCGCGGGCGGTTTCGGCGCAGGGGCGGCCGGGTTCGGCTTCTCGGACATCATGGACGCCTTCTTCGGCGCCGCGACCGGCCAGCGCGGCCCGCGTTCGCGCACCCGCCGCGGCCAGGACGCGATGATCCGACTGGAGATCACCCTGGAGGAGGCCGCGTTCGGCACCACCAAGGAACTCCAGGTCGACACCGCCGTCACCTGCACCACCTGCAGCGGCGAGGGCGCCGCGCCCGGCACCTCCGCGCAGACCTGTGACATGTGTCGCGGCAAGGGCGAGGTCTCCCAGGTCACCCGGTCCTTCCTGGGCCAGGTCATGACCTCCCGCCCCTGCCCGCAGTGCCAGGGCTTCGGCACCGTCGTCCCGACCCCGTGCCCCGAGTGCGCGGGCGACGGCCGGGTCCGGGCCCGCCGCACCCTCACCGTCAAGATCCCCGCCGGTGTCGACAACGGCACCCGGATCCAGCTGGCCGGCGAGGGTGAGGTCGGCCCCGGCGGCGGCCCCGCCGGTGACCTCTACGTCGAGATCGCCGAGACCAGCCACAACGTCTTCCAGCGCCGCGGCGACGACCTGCACTGCACCGTCACCATCCCGATGACGGCCGCCGCGCTCGGCACCCAGGTGCCGCTGCAGACCCTGGACGGCCTGGAGGAGGTCGACATCCGGCCCGGCACCCAGTCCGGCCAGTCGATCCCGCTGCACGGCCGCGGCATCACCCACCTGCGCGGCGGCGGCCGGGGCGACCTGATAGTGCATGTCGAGGTGCAGACGCCCACCAAGCTCGACCCGGAGCAGGAGGAGCTGCTGCGTCGGATCGCCGTGCTCCGCGGCGAGGAGCGGCCGTCCGGCCAGTTCGCACCGGGTCAGCAGGGCCTGTTCTCCCGGCTGAAGGACGCCTTCAACGGCCGGTGAGACCTGTTCCTTCCGGGCCGGGAGCGGTGCACGCCACCGCTTCCGGTCCGGGTTTTTTTGTTGTCCGTTCCGTTTTCTGCTCGGTGAGAGGGTTCCTGTTCCGATGACCGCACCGGTGTTCGTCGTCGACGACCTGACGGGCGCCGCCCCCGGCGTCACCGTCCGCCTCGACGGCCCCGAAGGGCGGCACGCCGCCGCCGTCAAGCGCCTGGAGCCCGGAGAGGCCGTCACCCTCGCCGACGGACGCGGCCGCGGCGCGGACGGGACCGTCGCGGCAGTGCACGGCAAGGACGCGCTGGACGTGCTGGTGGCCGCCGTCCGCGAGGAGGCTGCGCCGGCGCCCCGGATCACCGTCGTCCAGGCGCTGCCCAAGGGCGACCGCGGCGAACTCGCGGTCGAGACGATGACCGAGGTCGGCATCGACGCGGTGGTGCCGTGGGCGGCCTCCCGGTGCATCACCCAGTGGAAGGGCGAGCGCGGCGCGAAGGCGCTCGCCAAGTGGCGGGCCACCGCGAAGGAGGCCGGCAAGCAGGCGCGGCGGCTGCGCTTCCCCGAGGTGCACGACCTGATGACGACGCGGCAGCTGCTTCCGCTGGTGTCGAAGGCTTCCTTCGCCGCTGTCCTGCACGAGGAAGGTTCGCTGCCGCTGGCTACGGCGGAGCTTCCGGCCTCCGGCGAGATCGTGCTGATCGTCGGGCCGGAAGGTGGCGTCTCCCCGGAGGAGATCGCGGCGTTCGCCGAGGCGGGGGCGAAGCCTTATCGACTCGGGGCGTCCGTCCTGCGTACTTCCACGGCGGGGGTCGCGGCGGGGGCGCTGCTGCTGGGACGCACGGGGCGCTGGGGGTGAGGATCCGAGCGGTGCCCCACGCGCCGCCGGTTTCGCAGCCTTGTGGTTATTCGCTCCCGCAGACTTTGTGCCCGTTCTAGTGTGGCCGGGTGACCGATTCGACGCGCGGGTACCTGCGCCACCCCCATCTGCATGGCGACGTTGTCGCTTTCGTTGCCGAGGACGATGTCTGGCTGGCTCCCGTCGAGGGCGGGCGGGCCTGGCGGTTGACGGCGGATCAGGTGCCGGTCGGCGCCGTGCGGTTCTCGCCGGACGGGCGGACGGTGGCCTGGACGTCGCACCGGGACGGCGCGCCGGAGGTGCATGTCGCGCCGGCGGCCGGTGGCGAGGCGCGGCGGCTGACGTACTGGGGGAGCCCGTACACGGCGCTGGCGGGGTGGAGCGCCGACGGCAGGCCGTTGGCGATCACCACGGCGGGGCAGGAGACGATCCGTCGGACGTGGGCGTTCGCGGTGCCGCTGGACGGCGGTGAGCCGGAGCGGCTGCCGTACGGGCCGATCGGGGCGCTGGCGTTCGAGCCGGTGCCGCCGGGGGCGGCCGGCGGGCGGGTGCTGCTGGGCACGCACAACCGGGAGGCCGCGCACTGGAAGCGCTACCGGGGCGGCCGGGCGGGCAAGTTGTGGATCGGTGCGGCCGAGTTCGAGCGGCTGCACGCGGAGCTGGACGGCCAGCTGGAGTGCCCGCTCTGGGTGGGTGACCGGGTGGCGTTCCTGTCCGACCACGAGGGCACCGGCCGGTTGTATTCGAGCCTGCCGGACGGCAGCGACCTGCGGGCGCACGGCCCGGCGGACTCCGGGTTCTACGCCCGGCAGGCGTCCACCGACGGCACCCGGGTGATCTGGCAGAGCGCCGGAGACCTGTGGCTGCTGGACGATCTGGAGGGCGCCGAGCCGCGCCGGCTGGAGATCGACCTGGCCGGCCCGCGCAGCGGCCGCCGGCCGCACCCGACCCGGGCGGACGGGCAGGTGGAGTCCGCGGCGGCGGACCGCACCGGCCGGGCCGCGGCCGTGGTGGTGCGCGGCACCGTGCACTGGGTGACGCACCGCGAGGGTCCGTCCCGGGTGCTGGACGAGACGCCGGGCGTGCGCAACCGGCTGGCTCGGGTCGTCCCGGGCGAGGACGGCACGCAGGGCGCGGTGTGGGTGACGGACGCCGAGGGTGACGACGCGATCGAGTACGCGCCGTCGGTGCTGGGCGCGGAGCGGCGCCGGCTGGCGGCCGGGCAACTGGGCCGGGTGCTGTCGCTGACGGTCTCGCCGGACGGCCGGCAGCTCGCGGTGGCCTCGCACGACGGCCGGCTGCTGCTGGTGGCGCTCAGCGACGGCGCCGTGCACGAGCTGGCGCGCAGCGGCGAGGGCGAGGTCAGCGGGCCGGTGTTCAGCCCGGACTCGGGCTGGCTGGCCTGGTCGCAGCCGGTGCTCGGCCCGTGGTCGCTGCGGCAGATCATGCTGGCGGACCTCACCTCGCGGACCGTCAGCGAGGCCACCCCGCAGCGTTTCCACGACTACTCGCCGGCCTTCACCTCGGACGGCAAGCACCTGGCGTTCCTGTCGGTGCGCACCTTCGACCCGGTGTACGACGAGCACGTCTTCGACCTGTCGTTCCCCGGCGGCACCCGTCCGCACCTGCTGACGCTGGCCGCCGACACCCCGTCGCCGTTCGGGCCGCAGCGGGCCGGGCGGCCGGTGGGCGGCGAGGAGGACGACGCCAAGGACGGCGACAAGGGCGAGTCCGCGGCGCCGACCACCAAGGTCGACCTGGAGGGTCTGGCGGACCGGATCGTGGCGTTCCCGGTGGCGGCCGGCCGGTTCGGGGCGCTGCGGGCCGCGAAGGACGGCGTGCTGTGGGGCCGGATCCCGTTCAGCGGTGAACTCGGCGACAGCGCCGCCTCGTTGGACGACAGCCCGGCCGGGACGGCGCTGGAGCGCTACGACCTGAAGAAGCGCCGGGTGGAGGAACTGCTCACCGGCGTCGACACGTTCGCGGTGTCCGGCGACGGCGCGCGGCTGGCGGTGCTGGAGGACGGCAGCCTGCGGATCGTCCCCGCCGACCAGAAGGCCGACGACAGCGAGGACGCTGCGGTCGACCTCGACCGGATCCGGGTCACCGTCGACCCGGCCGCCGAGTGGCGGCAGATGTTCGACGAGAACGGCCGGCTGATGCGCGACAACTTCTGGCGCGCCGACCTCGGCGGCGTCGACTGGGCGGGCGCGCTGGCCCGCTACCGGCCGCTGGTGGACCGGGCCGGCTGCCACTCCGACCTGGTGGACCTGCTGTGGGAGACGGTCGCCGAGCTCGGCACCTCGCACTCCTACGTGATCCCGCCCGGCCGGGGCACCGAGGCGGCCCGCCTGCAGGGCCTGCTCGGCGCGGACCTGGTCCGCGACGGCGAGGTGTGGCGGGTGGCCCGGGTGGTGCCCGGCGAGTCCTCCGACCCGCGGGCCCGCTCCCCGCTGGCCGCGCCCGGCGCGGCGATCCGTCCCGGCGACGCGATCCTGGCGGTCAACGGCCGCCCGGTCGATCCGGTGGCCGGCCCCGGCCCGCTGCTGGCCGGCACCGCCGACCAGCCGGTCGAGCTGACCGTCAGCGGCAAGGACGGCGGCGAGCGGTACCCGGTGGTGGTGCCGCTGGACGACGAGGAGGCGCTGCGCTACCACGACTGGGTGGCGGGTCGGCGGGCCGCCGTCCACGAGCTGTCCGGCGGCCGGCTCGGCTACCTGCACGTGCCCGACATGCAGAGCGCCGGGTGGGCGCAGCTCCACCGCGACCTGCGGATCGAGATGGCCCGCGAGGGCGTCGTGGTCGACCTGCGGGAGAACCGCGGCGGCCACACCTCGCAGCTGATCGTGGAGAAGCTGGCCCGCCGGATCGTCGGCTGGAACCGCGGCCGCGACCTGGACCGGCCCGAGCCGTACCCGGCGGACGCCCCGCGCGGCCCGGTGGTGGCGGTCGCCAACGAGTTCTCCGGCTCGGACGGCGACATCGTCAACGCGGCGATCCAGGCGCTCGGCATCGGCCCGGTGGTCGGCGTCCGCACCTGGGGCGGCGTGATCGGCATCGACAACAAGTACGACCTGGTGGACGGCACGGTGGTCACCCAGCCCAAGTACTCCAGCTGGCTGGAGGGTTACGGCTGGGGCCTGGAGAACGGCGGCGTCACCCCCGACGTCGAGGTGCCGACCGCTCCGCAGGACTGGGCGGCGGGCCGCGACCCGCAGCTGGAGACCGCCGTCCGGATCGCCCTGGAGGCGCTGGCGGCCACCCCGGCCAAGGTCGCGCCGCCGATCGACTGACCGCCGGGAGGGGGCGCGGGTCCGGCGTGGCCCGCGCCCCCTCCCTGTAAGGTCGTCGTCACCAGTGACGGGTGTTCAGAAGGAGTGCGGGAGATGGCCGGCGAGCCGCAGGCGGACTGTGTGTTCTGCAAGATCGTGTCGGGGGACATTCCGGCGGCGGTGGTGCGCAAGAGCGAACGGACGCTGGCGTTCCGGGACATCAACCCGCAGGCGCCCACCCACCTGCTGGTGATCCCGCACGTGCACTACGCCGACGCGGCCGAACTGGCCGCCGCGGAGCCGGAGATCGCCGCGGAGCTGCTGGTCGAGGCGGGCGAGGCCGCGAAGGGCGAGGGCCTGGAGTCGTACCGGCTGATCTTCAACACCGGCGCGGACTCCGGGCAGACGGTGTTCCACGCGCACGTGCACGTGCTGGGCGGGCGCAAGCTCGCCGAGGGGCTGGTCTGAGCGTTGTCGCAGCGTGAACTCGTCGTCCTCGGCACGGCCAGCCAGGTGCCGACCCGGCACCGGAACCACAACGGGTACCTGCTGCGCTGGGACGGCGAGGGGCTGCTGTTCGACCCGGGGGAGGGCACCCAGCGGCAGATGCTGCAGGCGGGCGTGACCGCCACCGGCATCACCCGGATCGCGGTGTCGCACTTCCACGGCGACCACTGCCTGGGCCTGCCGGGCGTGGTGCAGCGGATCAACCTGGACCGCGTCCCGCACCCGGTGGACGCCTACTACCCGGCGTCCGGCCAGCTGTTCTTCGACCGGCTGCGGCACGCCAGCGTCTACCACGCCACCGCCGACCTGCGGGAGCGGCCGATCGCCGGGCCGGGCCCGCTGGAGGCGCCGGGCGCGCCGTTCGAGCTGTCGGCAGTGCGGCTGTCGCACCCGGTGGAGTCGTTCGGCTACCGGCTGACCGAGCCGGACGGCGTCCGGCTGCGCCCCGAGCGGCTGCGCGAACTCGGCCTGCGCGGGCCGCTGGTGGGGCAGCTGCAGCGCGACGGCCGGGTCGAGGTCGACGGGCGGACGGTGCTGCTGGCGGAGGTCGCCGAGCGGCGGCCCGGGCAGCGGTTCGCCTTTGTGATGGACACCCGGCTGTGCGACGGGGTGGCCGAACTCGCCGAGGGCGCCGACCTGTTGGCGATCGAGGCGACCTTCCTGGAGGCGGACGCCGCCCTCGCCGAGGAGCACGGCCACCTGACCGCCGCGCAGGCCGCCCGGGTGGCCGCCGAGGCCGGGGTGCGTCGCCTGGTGCTGACCCACTTCTCGCAGCGCTACCCGGACCTGGAGGCGCACCGCGTCGAGGCCGAGAAGCACTTCGACGGCGAGGTCGTGATCGCCGAGGACCTGGCCAGGATCCCCGTCCCGACGCGCCGTTGAGCGCCCCCGGGGCGCGCGCCGACGGAAAACCGCTCGCACATCGGGGCGACAGCCCGCACCATCGAAGCCGCCGCGCCGCTCCGACGGACAACCGTGCGGCGTACCCTGGTGGCCTGGAGAGCCCTAGCCACACGACACGACGGATTGGGATGAGGCAGGCCGTAGCGCCGACCCATGACTGACACGACGCAGACCCGAACCGACGGACAGCGGCGCCCCGACGCGGCGGCCGCCAGCACCCGGATAGTCATCCCGGAGAAGCACCCGATGGTCACCCTGCTGGGCGCGGCCGACTCGCTCCTGCGAGTGATCGAGGACGGCTTCCCGGACGCCGACATCCACGTCCGCGGAAACGAGGTGACGGCCACCGGCTCTCCGGCCGAGGTCGCGCTCGTCAAGCAGCTCTTCACCGAGATGATGCTGGTGCTGCGCACCGGCCAGCCACTGACGGAGGACGCCGTGGAGCGCTCCATCACCATGCTCAGGAGCGCCGCCGAGGACCCGGCCCACCCGGCCCCGTCCGAGGTCTTCACGGCGAACATCCTGTCCAACCGGGGCCGCACGATCCGCCCCAAGACGCTCAACCAGCAGCGCTACGTCGACGCGATCGACAAGCACACCATCGTCTTCGGCCTCGGCCCGGCCGGCACCGGCAAGACCTACCTGGCGATGGCCAAGGCCGTGCAGGCGCTGCAGGCCAAGGAGGTCAACCGGATCATCCTGACCCGGCCGGCCGTCGAGGCGGGGGAGCGGCTGGGCTTCCTGCCCGGCACCCTCTACGAGAAGATCGACCCCTACCTGCGGCCGCTGTACGACGCGCTGCACGACATGATGGACCCGGACTCGATCCCGCGGCTGATGGCCGCCGGCACGATCGAGGTGGCTCCGCTGGCGTACATGCGAGGCCGCACCCTGAACGACGCGTTCATCATCCTCGACGAGGCGCAGAACACCTCGCCCGAGCAGATGAAGATGTTCCTGACCCGCCTCGGCTTCAACTCCCGGGTGGTGGTCACCGGCGACACCAGCCAGATCGACCTGCCGGGTAGCACCCGCAGCGGTCTGAAGGTGGTCCAGGAGATCCTGGCCGACGTGCCCGACATCCACTTCTCGGTGCTGACCAGCACCGACGTGGTGCGGCACAAGCTGGTCGGCCGCATCGTGGACGCGTACGAACGCTGGGACGCCCGGCAGGAGTCCGAGGAGTCCGGCGACCGCAAACCCGTCCAACGGCGGGGCGCTCGGGCGCCCCGGCAGTCCCATCGCACCGAAAGCTGAGTACTGAGCCCTCCATGTCGATCGACATCGCCAACGAGTCCGGTTGGGACGTCGACGAGGAGTCCATCCTCGACGTCGCCCGCTACGCCCTCGACAAGATGCGGATTCACCCGCAGTCCGAGCTCTCCGTGATCCTCTACGACAGCGAGTCGATGGCGGAGCTGCACGTCCAGTGGATGGACCTGCCCGGTCCGACCGACGTGATGTCCTTCCCGATGGACGAGCTGCGTCCCGGCAAGGAGGGCGAGGACCTGCCGGAGGGCCTGCTCGGCGACATCGTGCTCTGCCCGGAGGTGGCCGAGCAACAGGGCCTGGCCGCCCCGACCAAGCACTCCATGGACGAGGAGCTGCAGCTGCTCACCGTCCATGGAGTGCTGCACGTGCTCGGCTACGACCACGAGGAGCCCGACGAGGAGCGCGAGATGTTCGCGCTGCAGAAGCGGATCCTGGACGACTGGCGGGCCGGCCGCGGGCTGACCGGTCTGTCGCCGGCGCCGACCGTCCACTGAGGGCCGGCCGTCTGTGAGTGGTGAGAGTACGACCTTCCTGATCGGGGCGCTGCTGCTGGTGGTGCTCGGCTGGCTGGCCGCGTGCGCCGAGGCGGGGATCTCCCGGATGTCGCGGTTCCGGGCCGAGGAGGCGGTCCGGTCGGGCCGCCGCGGCTCGGACCGGCTGCTGACGCTGGCCTCCGACAACATCCGCTACCTGAACCTGGCGACGCTGATCCGGGTGGCCGCCGAGATGGCCGCCGCGGTGCTGGTCACCGTGGTGTGCGTGCGCAGTTTCCAGCAGACCTGGCTGGCCGTGCTGGTGGCGTTCGCCGTAATGGTGCTGGTGTCGTTCGTCATGGTCGGGGTCTCCCCGCGCACGATCGGCCGCCAGCACCCGCTGAGCACCGTCACCGCGGCGTCCTACGTGCTGCTGCCGCTGGCCCGGATCCTCGGGCCGATCCCGCGGCTGCTGATCCTGCTGGGCAACGCGCTGACGCCCGGCAAGGGCTACCGGGAGGGCCCGTTCGCCTCCGAGGCGGAGCTGCGGGCGCTGGTCGACCTGGCCGAGAAGGACGACCTGATCGAGGACGAGGAGCGCCGGATGGTGCACTCGGTCTTCGAGCTGGGCGACACCATCGTGCGCGAGGTGATGGTGCCGCGCACCGACCTGGTGATGATCGAGCGGCACAAGACCGTCCGGCAGGCGCTGACGCTGGCGCTGCGCTCGGGCTTCTCGCGGATCCCGGTGGTCGGCGACAACGAGGACGACGTGGTCGGCATCGTCTACCTCAAGGACCTGGTGCGGCGCACCCACATCAACCGGGACGCCGAGTCCGAGCAGGTCGACTCGGTGATGCGGCCGGCGGTGTTCGTGCCGGACTCCAAGCCGGCCGCGGACCTGCTGCGCGAGATGCAGCAGATGCGCTCGCACGTGGCGATCGTGATCGACGAGTACGGCGGCACCGCCGGCCTGGTCACCATCGAGGACATCCTGGAGGAGATCGTCGGCGAGATCACCGACGAGTACGACCGGGAGATCGCCCCGGTCGAGGACCTCGGCGACGGCACGTACCGGATCACCGCCCGGCTCACCGTGGAGGACCTCGGCGAGCTGTTCGGCATCGAGCTGGACGACGAGGACGTCGAGACCGTCGGCGGCCTGCTCGCCAAGTGCCTGGGCCGGGTGCCGATCCCCGGGTCGGCCTGCGAGGTGCCGGTGCCGGAGGGCAGCGGGCTGGCCGCGATCAGCCTCACCGCGGAGAGCTCCGCGGGCCGCCGCAACCGGATCGGCACCGTGGTGGCCGCGCCGGTGCGGGTCGAGGAGCGCGTCAGGCACGCCGAGGACTCCGCAGAGGAGCACGCAGCGTAGTCCGTCGTACCCGCAGCGGGCCCTGGACGGGCCGTCCCAACCGGCTTGCCGGGCAGGACGGTTCGGCCCGGGGCCCGTTTGCCTGACCCCCCGGAACGCGCCGACCATGGGAGACATGGCACATCTACTGCGCGCGGAATACGGCCCCAGCGGGCCGGCCGGCGGGGTGGCCAGGTGGCATGTGGTCCGTGACACCGACCTCTCGCACGGCATGTGCGGCGCCGAGATCGCCTCGGACGCCGAGAGCAAGCCGGAGGAGGCCTGGGGCACCGGGCTGCACTGCTGCCAGCAGTGCGGGTCGCTGTACCTGCACGAGGTTCCGTTCCTCCGGTCCGACCACGCGGGGAGGACGTGATGAGACTCCACGACGAACTGCCGGTCGACCACCGGCTGGGCCAGGTGTACCGCTACGGCGCCGGACTGGGCGGACTGTTCCTGGTGGCGTTCGGCATCCTCGGGCTCGTCGGTGGCAGCCCCGGCTTCATCGACACCTCGGGCAAGGAAGTGCTGGGCATGTCCAGCAACGGCGCACTGAGCGTGCTGTCGCTGGTGGCCGGCGGAATCCTGATCCTGGGTGCGATCATCGGCGGCAACATCGCCTCCAACATCAACATGATCATGGGCGTGCTGTTCGTGCTGGCCGGCTTCGTCGGCCTGATGGTGCTGGACTCCAGCGCCAACCGGCTCGCCTTCCACATCGGCAACGTCGTCTTCAGCTTCGTCTTCGGCTTCGTGATCCTGACCTTCGGCATGTACGGCAGAGTCAGCAGCCACCTGCCACAGGACAACCCGTACTGGAAGAAACGCCACGAGCATCCGGCCGAGCGCCCGAACGGCCCGCCCGCGCTGGTGAACGTGCTGCGACCCGGTCCGCCGAACCCGACCGGACACTGATCGCCGCGGCGTAGAGTGGGGCTGTACCAGGCCCGACGGATCGTCAGATCCGTTGGGCCGCAGCCTGTTTGGAGGGGGGACGCGATGACGGAGCGCATGCTGGGGGCGCTGGCCAGTTCGCCGATCGGGTTCGGCGCGATGGTGCTCTCGCCCGGCGTGTACGGCGAGATCGACGACCGGCGCGGCGAGGACGCGCTGCACGCCGCGATCGACGCCGGGGCCCGCCTGATCGACACCGCGGACGGCTACGGCCGCGGACACAACGAGGAGCTGATCGGCCGCGCCCTGGCCGGCCGGCGCGACGAGGTGGTGCTCGCCACCAAGTTCGGCCTCCGCATCCCGGAGGGCGCCGAGGCGCACCGCTTCCCGGTGCACTTCGCCTTCGAGGAGATCGCGGTGAACTGCGAGCCCAAGTACGTCCGCGGCTACGCGGAGCAGTCGCTGCGCAATCTCGGCACCGACGTGATCGACCTGTACTACCCGCACTTCCCGGACCCGCAGGTGCCGTTCGAGGACACCGTCGGCGCGGTCGCCGAGCTGATCCGGGACGGGCTGGTGCGGCACCTCGGGCTGTCCAACGTGACGGCCGCGCAGCTGCGCGCCGCGCACGCGGTGCACCCGGTGGCGGCGGTGCAGGTGCAGTGGTCGATGTGGCAGCCGATCGACCCGGAGCTGCTGGCCGCCACCCGCGAGCTGGGCGTCGGCGTGGTGGCCTGGAGCCCGCTCGGCGGCGGCTTCCTGACCGGCACCGTGCAGCAGCTCGACGAGGGCGACTTCCGGCAGAACATCGCCCGGTTCTCCGCCGAGAACCTGGCCGCGAACAACGACCGGTACGCGCCGCTGCGCGCGATGGCCTCGGAACTGGGCGTCACCCCAGGCCAGTTGGCGCTGGCCTGGCTGCTGCGGCAGGACGACCACGTGGTGCCGATCCCGGGCAGCCGTACCCCCGCGCACATCGCGGAGAACCTGGCCGCGGCGGACCTGGTGCTGGACGACGCCGTGCTGGCCCGGATCGACGCGGCGCTGGCGGCGTTCGCGCCGGCCGGCGAGGGGGCGCTGCTCAAGGGCTGAGCCGGATCCGGGACCGGCCTGTTCACGGGTTGGGCCGGTGAGTGGTCGAGGGCCGGACGCCCCGGCCGGTGCGCCGGTGCGCCACTTATGCTCGGGCCATGACCGAGATTTCCGAGCTGGACCCCGAGGACAAGAAGATCATCACGCTGGCCCGCTCGGCCCGCGCCCGCAACGGCGTGGCCGAGGGCGCCGCAGTCCGCGACGAGACCGGCCGCACCTACGTGGCCGGGACGGTCGCGCTGGAGTCGCTGCAGCTCAGCGCGGTGCAGACGGCCGTGGCGATGGCGGTGGCCAGCGGGGCGAAGAGCCTGGAGGCGGCCGCGGTGGTCTCGGCCGCGGACGAGCCGGCGGCGGCCGACCTGGCGGCCGTGCGGGACTTGGGCGGCGCCGGGACCCCGGTGCTGCTGGCCGGTCCCGACGGCACGCTGAAGGTCGTCGCCGAGGCGCGTTGAGGCTTCTGCCGAACCCCTCGACAACCCCCCGGCCGGTGCGATAATCGCACCGGCCGGGGGTGTTTTCGGTGGGGGAGGGGTCATGGGCGTCGCCGCGTTCTTCTGCGGACTGCTGCTGTGCGTCATGGGTTTCGGCCGTTGGCACGAGACCGGATCCCCGTGGTGGCTGGGCGGCACCCTGGCGCTGCTGGCGCTGGTCCTGGTCGGCGGCATCATGGGCGGCGGGAAGAAGAAGGCCGGCTGAGCGGCCGCCCGACCCAATGGCCGGGACGGCCCGGCCGATCGGGGACAATGGGTGGCATGAATGCCCCTTCCTCCCCGTACCGCTCCGGGTTCGCGTGTTTCGTCGGCCGTCCCAACGCGGGCAAGTCGACCCTGACCAACGCCCTGGTCGGGACGAAGGTCGCGATCACCTCCGACCGTCCCCAGACCACCCGGCACACCGTGCGCGGCATCGTGCACCGCCCCGACGCCCAGCTCGTGCTGGTGGACACCCCCGGGCTGCACAAGCCCCGCACGCTGCTCGGCGAGCGCCTCAACGACCTGGTCCGCAGCACCTGGGCCGAGGTCGACGTGATCGGCTTCTGCGTGCCCGCCGACCAGAAGCTCGGCCCCGGCGACAAGTTCATCGCCAAGGAGCTCGCCGAGATCAAGAAGTCCACCCCGAAGGTGGCGCTGGTCACCAAGACCGACCTGGTGGACTCCAAGCGGCTCGCCGAGCAGCTGATCGCCGTCCACCAGCTGGGCGCCGAACTCGGCATCGAGTGGGCCGAGATCATCCCGGTCTCCGCCGTGGGCGACAAGCAGGTCGACCTGGTCGCCGACCTGCTGACCAAGCTGCTGCCCGAGGGCATGCCGCTGTACCCCGACGGCGACCTCACCGACGAGCCCGAGCAGATCATGGTCGCCGAGCTGATCCGGGAAGCCGCCCTGGAGGGCGTGCGCGACGAACTCCCGCACTCGCTGGCCGTGGTGGTCGAGGAGATGATCCCGCGCGAGGGCCGGCCCGCCGACCGTCCGCTGCTGGACATCCACGCCAACGTGTACATCGAGCGGCAGAGCCAGAAGGCCATCGTGATCGGTGCCAAGGGCGCCCGGCTCAAGCACGTCGGCACCACCGCCCGCAAGCAGATCGAGGCGCTCCTCGGCACCCCGGTCTACCTGGACCTGCACGTCAAGGTCGCCAAGGACTGGCAGCGCGATCCGAAGCAGCTGCGTAAGCTCGGCTTCTGACGGGGCGTCGAACGGGCTTGAAGCGGAGGGGCCGGTCGTGAAGCTGCACACCCACGAGTGGGGCGGGGGCGACCGGACCGCTCTGCTGATCCACGGCCTGCAGTCCGACCACCGCACCTGGCGGGTGATCGGCCCCGCCCTCGCCGCCCGCGGCTACCGGGTGATCGGTGTGGACCTGCGCGGCCACGGCGCCTCGCCGCGCGGCGAGGGCGCCACCCCCGCCGACCGGTACGGGCCCGAGCAGTTCGCCGAGGACCTCGCCGACACCCTGCCCGCCGGAGCCACGCTGGCCGTCGGGCACTCGCTGGGCGCGCTCGCGCTGTGGCGGGCCGTGGACCGGCTCAAGCCGGACCGCGTCGTCTACAGCGACCCGCCGTTCGCTTTCGACCGGCCCGGGCTCGGGCCGGAGCCGTTCGTCGTCTTCCGGCGCATCGGCACCCGGGCGTTCATCACCGCCATGCATCCCGGCTGGGCCGCCGAGGACGTGGACGCCGAACTCGCCGGTCTCGCCGCCTGGGACAGCGACACCGCCGTCGGCCTGTGGGCGCACCCCGAACTGTCCGCCCTGCCGGGCGCCCCGGCCGTCCCCTCGCTGGTCCAACTCGCCGACGCCAGCGCCATGGTGACTCCCGAGGAGGCCGCCGAGCTGCGCCGCCGCGGCTACGAGGTGCGCACCGTCGCGGGCACCGGCCACTGCATCCACCGGGACGACCCGGACGGGTTCCTGGCCTCGTTGGACGGCTGGATCTGAGTCGGCCGTCGGCCGTGGACCGCCAGGCCGCCAGTCCGCCGGCCGTGGACCGCCAGGCGGCCGGCCCTTCGGCGGGCTCGGGCGTCAGGCGCCCTCGCGGAGCACCAGGCCGATCAACTCGCGCTGGGAGTCGGTAAGTTCGGGGTCGGCGCAGTGGACGGTGCGGCCGTCGACGCTGATCTCGTAGTGGAAGCCGTCGGGCACGCCGTACGCGGGCGTGCGCAGCCCGCCGGCCATCGCCTCGCGTGCCAGCGCGTGCACGTGCGGGGCGTCCGTGCGCTGCTCGGTGTCCATCTCGGCATACCGGAGCAGGCCGGCGAACCCGCCGGTGCGGGTGACCTGGATACGCATGGATGCCAGTGTGCAGCGCGGCGAACGGGTTTGCCGAGGCTTTTCACCAACTTGCCGCACCGGCCCGCCACTCGCCCCGCGTGCGCGGCCCGTCTCACTGGGTGGGATCGTGGCGGGGCTCACTGCGACCGGTGGGCCGCCCGGGTTACAGTGGCGGCATCATGCGTATCCGGCTGCTTCTTCTTAGCTGCCGCGGCGAGGGCCTGTAGTCCAGTGAAGGCCGGCCCCCTCGCCGCGGGGAGTCGTGTTGCGCCCAGCGTGATCCGCGGCGGTGCATCCAGTCGGCCGAGTCGGGTGTCCTGATCCCCCGACCGCAGACCGCCTTCGACAAGGGAAGCCGAGAGCTCCAGCCATGACCGAACAGTCCTCCGTCGCCCGCGCGTTCGTCGACCGTCCGACCCCGATCACCGCCGCGACCGTGCAGCAGAAGACCTCGGGGATGCCGTTCCAGCGGTACGTACCCTTCGGCACCGTGGACCTGCCGGACCGCACCTGGCCGAGCAAGGTCATCACCCAGGCCCCGCGCTGGCTGTCCACCGACCTGCGCGACGGCAACCAGGCGCTGATCGACCCGATGTCGCCGGCCCGCAAGCGCAAGATGTTCGACCTGCTGGTGAAGCTGGGCTACAAGGAGATCGAGGTCGGCTTCCCCTCCTCGGGCGCCACCGACTTCAACTTCGTCCGCTCGCTGATCGAAGAGGGCGCGATCCCCGAGGACGTCACCATCTCGGTGCTGACCCAGGCCCGCGAGGACCTGATCGAGCGGACCGTCGAATCGCTGAAGGGCTCGCCCCGGGCCACCGTCCACCTGTACAACGCCACCTCGCCGATGTTCCGCCGGGTGGTGTTCAAGGCGAGCAAGGACGAGATCAAGGCCATCGCCACGGACGGCACCCGGCTGGTGATGGAGTACGCCGAGAAGATCCTGGGCGACGAGACCGTCTTCGGATACGAGTACTCGCCGGAGATCTTCATCGACACCGAGCTGGACTACGCGCTGGAGGTCTGCGAGGCGGTGATGGACGTCTGGCAGCCCGGCGAGGGCCGCGAGATCATCCTGAACCTGCCGACCACCGTCGAGCGGTCCACCCCGAACGTCTACGCCGACAAGATCGAGTGGATGTCGCGCAACCTGTCGCGACGCGAGTTCGTCTGCGTCTCCGCGCACCCGCACAACGACCGCGGCACCGGCGTCGCCTCCGCCGAGCTGGCCGTCATGGCCGGCGCCGACCGGGTGGAGGGCTGCCTGTTCGGCCAGGGCGAGCGCACCGGCAACCTGGACCTGGTCAACGTCGGGATGAACCTGTTCTCCCAGGGCGTCGACCCGATGATCGACTTCTCCGACATCGACGAGATCCGCCGCACCGCCGAGTACTGCAACCAGATGCCGGTGCCCGAGCGCCACCCCTACGCCGGCGACCTGGTCTTCACCTCCTTCTCCGGCTCGCACCAGGACGCCATCAAGAAGGGCTTCGACGCCCTGGAGGCCGACGCCGCCGCCGCGGGCGTCCCGGTCGGCGAGTACACCTGGGGCGTGCCCTATCTGCCGATCGACCCCAAGGACGTCGGCCGCAGCTACGAGGCGGTCATCCGGGTCAACTCGCAGTCCGGCAAGGGCGGCATCGCCTACGTGCTGAAGAACGACCACAAGCTGGACCTGCCGCGCCGGATGCAGATCGAGTTCTCGAAGATCATCCAGGCCAAGACCGACGCCGAGGGCGGCGAGGTCACCCCCGCCGACATCTGGGCGGTCTTCCAGGACGAGTACCTGCCCACCCCCGCCAACCCGTGGGGCCGGATCTCGCTGAGCGGCTCGCGCAGCCTGACCACCGAGGACGGCCGCGACGCGCTGACCACCGAGGCGGTCGTCGACGGCACCCCCGTCACGCTGACCGGCGCCGGCAACGGCCCGGTCTCCGCGTTCGTCCACGCGCTGGCCTCGATCGGCATCGACGTCCGCGTGCTGGACTACGCCGAGCACGCGCTGAGCGAGGGCGGCGACGCTCAGGCCGCCGCGTACGTCGAGTGCGCCGTGGGCGACAAGGTGCTGTGGGGCGTGGGTATCGACGGCAACACCGTGCTGGCCTCGCTGAAGGCCCTGGTCAGCGCCGTCAACCGGGCCGCGCAGCGCGACTGACCTGCGGTCGGTCCGCCGTGACTGACGTACCGTTAAGTAACGTGTGGGGCCACACTCTTGAGGTGTGGCCCCGGTCACAAATTTTCCCCTCGGCACCCGTTCAGGGTGCTGACACGAGCCGGTAACCGTGGCAACATCGACGGACCGGAACCGGGGTCGGTGGGACGGCCACGGCGTCCGGTCGCGTGACCTGCCCATTGATGCGCAGGCCGCCTGCCATGTCTGGGGAGTGGCGCCGTGACAGGGTTGTGGGGTGTTCGCCCTCGTTGGCGGACGGACGTCCTCGGCGAGTTCTTCTGCCCGGGCTGCGGTGGGGACCGCAACTACCGTCGGCAGCACGGCCGGCGGTGGCTGCGGTTGCTCGGTACGCCGGTCCTGCCGCTCGGCGGTGTGGTCCGCAGCGTCCAGTGCACCTCCTGCCGCGGCCGCCACGGCACCGACGCCCTGGAGCAGTTGACCTCCGTCCGGCTCGGCGCGATGCTCCGCGACGCCCAGTACACCATCGCGCTGGCCGCGCTCGCGGCCGGCGGTACCGGCAGCCGCAGCGGACGCGAAGCCGCCTGCGCCGTCATCAAGGAAGCCGGCTTCGACGACTGCGGCGAGGCCCAGGTGCTGGCCTCGCTCGCCGCGCTCTCCGGACACGGCGGCGGCGAACCCCTCGACGTGGACGTCGCGGGCGGCGGCCTGGCCGTCGAACTGCACGCCGCACTCGAACCGCTCGCCCCGCACCTGCTCGTCCAGGGCCGCGAACGCCTGCTCACCCTCGGTGCCATGGTCGCCCTCGCCGACGGCCGCTACCTCCCGCAGGAACGGGCCGCGCTCGGCGTGGTCGGCCGCTGCCTCGACCTCACCGGCGAGCAGGTCGACCGGCTGCTGGAGGCCGCCACCCGCGCCCCGCACTGACCCGTTCCGCCTCCCCTGGCCGGGCCCGTACTCCCCCCTCCCGGGCCCGCCGTGTCCCGCACCGCACGGGTGAAGAGCACCACCGCCCCGGTGCGGGTTCACGGCTGCGTGCCGGCCGCCGCCGCCGCCGCCACCGCCGTGCTGTCGGTGCGGTACGGGACAATGGGAACCACCATGAGTCTCTTCCGCGACGACGGCATCGTGCTGCGCACCCAGAAGATCGGCGAGGCCGACCGGATCATCACCTTCCTGACCCGCCAGCACGGCAAGGTCCGGGCGGTGGCGCGCGGCGTACGCCGGACCAAGTCGAAGTTCGGCGCACGCCTCGAACCGTTCTCGCACGTCGACATCCAGTTCTTCAGCCGGGGCAGCGAACTCGTCGGCCGCACCCTGCCGTTGTGCACCCAGGTGGAGACCATCGCCCCCTACGGCGCCCGGATCGTCGACGACTACACCCGCTACACCGCGGGCACCGCGATGCTGGAGACCGCCGAACGCTTCGCCGAGAACGAGGGCCAGCCCGCCGTCCAGCAGTACCTGCTGCTGGTCGGCGGCCTGCGCACGCTGGCCGACGGCACCCACCAGTCGCACCTGGTGCTGGACGCCTTCCTGCTGCGCTCGCTCGCCGTCAACGGCTACGGCGCGAGCTTCACCGACTGCGCGCGCTGTGGACTCCCCGGCCCCAATCGGTTCTTCTCCCTCCAGGCCGGCGGCGTGCTGTGCGGCGACTGTCGAGTACCCGGAAGTGCCGTACCCTCCCCTGAGACACTGGTACTGCTCGGCGCACTGCTGTCCGGGGACTGGCAGACCGCCGACGCCTGCGAGCCGCGGTACTGGCGCGAGGGCAGCGGGCTGGTGGCCGCCTACCTGCAGTGGCACTTGGAGCGGGGCATCCGCTCGATGAGATACGTGGAGAAGTGAACATGGTCGCGCGACGGCTGTTCGGCAGCAAGCAGCGGACGTACGAAGTCCCGGCCCCGCATGCGAGCGGAGCGAAGCCGCCGAAGATCCCCGGCGAGCTCGTCCCGAACCACGTCGCGGTGGTCATGGACGGCAACGGCCGCTGGGCCAAGGAACGCGGCCTGCCCCGCACCGAGGGCCACCGGGTCGGCGAGGCCGTCGTCCTCGACGTGCTGCGCGGCTGCCTGGAGATCGGCGTCAAGAACCTCTCGCTGTACGCCTTCTCCACCGAGAACTGGAAGCGCTCCCCGGACGAGGTGAAGTTCCTGATGAACTTCAACCGGGACGTGATCCGCCGCCGCCGCGACGAGATGGACGCCATGGGCATCCGGATCCGCTGGGTCGGCCGGATGCCGAAGATGTGGAAGAGCGTCGTCCAGGAGCTTCAGGTCGCCCAGGAGCAGACCAAGAACAACGACGCTATGACGCTGTACTTCTGCGTCAACTACGGCGGCCGGGCCGAGATCGCCGACGCCGCCCTGGCCATCGCCCGCGACGTGGCCGCCGGGAAGCTCAACCCGGAGAAGGTCAACGAGAAGCTGTTCGCGAAGTACCTCTACTACCCGGACATGCCGGACGTGGACCTCTTCCTGCGCCCCAGCGGCGAGCAGCGCACCTCCAACTTCCTGGCCTGGCAGTCCGCGTACGCCGAGCTCGTGTTCCAGGACGTGCTCTGGCCCGACTTCGACCGCCGCGACCTGTGGCGCGCCTGCGAGCAGTTCGCCCGCCGCGACCGCCGCTTCGGCGGGGCCGTGCCCAACGACACCGGTGCCGGCGCCGAGGTGCCGCCGCAGCGTTGACGGCTGGCCGGGCGTTTGCCCGGGTGTCTGCCTCGCGGCGTTTGCCCGGACGTCTGGGTGGTCGTCCGGACGTCCGCCGACGTCGAGGGCCCGGATCGGACTGTTCCGATCCGGGCCCTCCGCGCGTGGCGGGCTGCTGCTACTGCGCCGCCTGCTGCTTCGCGGCGCAGTCGCCGCAGGTGCCGAAGATCTCCAGGGTGTGCGCGATGTCGCTGAACCCGTGCTCGGCGGCGACCGCGTTGGCCCAGCGTTCGACCGCCGGACCCTCGACCTCGACGGTCGCCCCGCAGTGCCGGCACACCAGGTGGTGGTGGTGCCCGCTGCTGCACCGGCGGTACACCGCCTCGCCCTCGGCGGTGCGCAGCACGTCCACCTCACCGGCCTCGGCGAGGGACTGGAGCGTCCGGTACACGGTGGTCAGGCCCACCGAGTCACCCCGGTGCTTGAGCATGTCGTGCAGTTCCTGCGCGCTGCGGAAATCCTCGATCTCGTCCAGCGCCGCCGAGACGGCGGTGCGCTGCCGAGTCGATCGCGCGCGCGGCGACGGGCCTGCGGTGGTCACCGGGGTCCTCCTGCTGATCGGCTGGGTTTCGCACATCATTGTGCCAGCCCCCGACTTGACAGCGTCTCCCCCGACAGCGGCGCTCCGGTCGCCGCCGGACCCCCCGGCGCGTCCGGGCCGGTTGCCGCGTCCGGGCCCTGATGGGGCAGCGCGACGTCGCAGACCGCCGGGCCGTGTTCGGCGGCGGACCTGTGTCGGCGCTTGGCCAGTGGCGCGGCGATCGCGCTGAACAGGGCGAAAGCCAGGATGGCCAGGAACACGATGGTCGGGCCGGACGGTAGGTCGGCCTGGTAGGAGGTGCCGACGCCGAGCAGCGCCGTCACCACGCCGACGCCGATCGCGGCGGCCTGGGTGGCCGCGAAGGAACGGGTCAACTGCTGGGCGGCGGCCACCGGGACCACCATCAGCGCGCTCACCAGCAGCAGGCCGACCACCCGCATGGCGACGGTCACGGTGACCGCGGCCATCACCGCGAGCAGCAGGTTGAGCACCCGCACCGGCAGGCCCGTCACCCGGGCGAACTCCTCGTCCTGGCAGACCGCGAACAGCTGCCGTCGCAGGCCGACGGTCACCGCGATGACGATCGCCGCGAGCCCGCCGATCAGCGCCAGGTCGCCGGGGGAGACGGTGAGGATCGAGCCCCACAGGTAGCTCTCCAGGCTGCTGGAACCGGCCTGGCTGCTCATCGAGACCAGCAGCTTGCCGCCGGCCATGCCGCCGTAGAAGAGCATCGCCAGCGCGATGTCGCCGCGCTGGTTGCCGCGGGCGCGGACCAGCTCCATCACGATCGCGCCGACAACGCAGACCAGTACGGCCATCCAGATCGGGTCGGTCTGGAACAGGAAGCCGAGGCCGACACCCGTCAGCGCGACGTGCCCGATACCGTCGCCCATCAGCGCCTGGCGGCGCTGCACCAGGTAGATGCCGACCGAGGGAGCGGTGATGCCGACCAGTACGGCGGCGAGGAACGCCCGCTGCATGAAGTCGGGTTGGAACATCTCGATCATGTCAACAGCCCCGGGGTGGTGCGGTGGTGGTGGTCGTCGGCGTGCGGGTGAACGTGGTCGTGGCCGGGCAGCGCGTGCTGGCCGACGCTCCGCGGCGGCGGCCCGTCGTGGGCGACGCAGCCGTCGCGCAGGACGACGGCGCGGTCGATCAGCGGCTCCAGCGGCCCGAGTTCGTGCAGCACCAGGAGCACCGCGCAGCCGCGCTCGACCTCGGTGCGCAGGATGTCGGCGAGCACCTGCTGGCTGTCCACGTCGACGCCGGCCATCGGCTCGTCCATGATCAGCAGGTCGGGACGGCCGACCAGGGCGCGGGCGATCAGCACCCGCTGGTGCTGCCCGCCGGACAGGTTGGCCACCCCGTCGCCGGCCCGGTCCAGCATGCCGACGGAGGTCAGCGCCCGGTCCACCGCGTCGCGGTCCGTGCGCCGGAACGGCAGCAAGCCGTGCTGCGGCAGCCGCCCGGTGGAGACCACCTCGCGCACAGTGGCCGGCACGCCGCCGGCCGCGGTGGTGCGCTGCGGCACGTACCCGACCCGGTGCCAGGCCCGGAACTTGCGCCGCGGCCGCCCGAACAGCTCCAGGCTGCCCTGCGCCAGCGGCACCGACCCTATGACGGTCTTCACGGTGGTGGACTTGCCGGAGCCGTTGGCGCCCAGCAGCGCCACCACTTCGCCCGGTCGGACGGTGAGATCGACGCCGCGCAGCACCGGCCGTCCACCGACGGTGGCGACCGCGCCCCGGAGGCTGACGACCGCCGGCCCCGCGTCCTCACCGGAGGACGGCTGCAGCCGGTCGGAGTCTGCCGTGGAGATGACAGCACTCATGGTGTTCCTCGCTCGGCTTGCGCCGCTTGGTCGGGTTGGTTCGGGTGGGGGCCGGTCGGTCGGCCGGTGTGTTCGGTCGGGCCGGCCGGTTCGGGCCGGTCAGCTTGCGCCGAGGGCGGCCTTCAGGTTGCCGAGGTTCTGCCGCATGACGGAGAAGTAGTCGTTATGGTCCGGCTCCTTGACCCCTTCCAGGGGGTCGAGCACGGCGGTCTTCAGACCGAGGTCGGCGGCCACGGTGTTGGCCAGCTTGGGACTGACCAGGGCCTCGAAGAACACGGTGGTGGCGCCGTTGTCCTTGGCGGCGCGCTGGATCGCGGCCAGCCGGGACGGAGTGGGCTCGGCCTCCGGGTCGACGCCGTTGATCGCCACCTGGTTCAGGCCGTAATGGTCGGCGAGGTAGCCGAAGGCGGCGTGGCTGGTGATGAAGGTCTTGGTCTTGACGTTCTGCAGGCCGTCCCGGAACTCCTGGTCCAGGGCGGCCAGTTGGCCGACCAGCGTGTCGGTGTTGCGCTGGTAGTCGGCGGCGTGGGCCGGATCGACCTCGGCGAGTTCCGCGCCGACGCTCTTCGCGACCGCCGCGTACCGGGTCGGGTCCAGCCAGATGTGCGGGTCGCCGGCGGCGTCGCTGTGCTCGTGGTCGTGCTCGCCGCTGTGGCCGTCGGTCTCGTCGGCGCCCTCGTCCAGGTGGTGGTCCACCAGGGGGGAAGCGGCGGTGGCGTCCACCACGTGCTTGGGGTGGGTCTGCGCCACCGCCTTGTCCACGGTCGGCTGCAGGCCCTTGAGGTAGATCACCGTGTCGGCCCGCTGCACCGCGGCGACCTGCTTGGCGGTCAGTTCCAGGTCGTGCGGCTCTACACCGGCGGCGGTCAGGTCGGCGACCTTGACGTGCTCGCCGCCGATCTGCCGGGCCAGGAATTCCATCGGGTAGAACGACGCCACCACGTTCAGCTTTCCGCCGTCCTCACCGGCCGCGCTGCTGGTACCGCCGCAGGCGGAGAGCAGGAGGGCGCCGATCGCCGCCGTGGCGGCGAGGGCTATCGGGGTGGACAGGCGGCGATTCTTCATGACAACCATTCTCATCTTATGTGGAAATGATTGTCAACTTGCGTTTGGGGCGATCGGGGTCACACTGCTGCCCCGGCGACCTTCCACGAGCCGGTGCCGGCAGCCCCGTGCGCTGCTGTCCGCCGCCCGCGCGCCGGGCTCCCGGCGGGAGGACGGCGGGTGGGCGGCGGGTGGGCGGTGCACTATCGAGTTGAATCCCGCCCCACCATCCCCGGTACCCTGAGTTTCTTCGGGCGCGCGCAACCAGCCGTGCCCTGACCGTGCCGTCGTACTGAAGAGAGCACTGTGGCCGCCGACAAGATCGACACGATCGTCAGCCTGAGCAAGCGCCGTGGCTTCGTCTACCCCTGCAGCGAGATCTACGGCGGTACCCGCGCCGCCTGGGACTACGGTCCGCTGGGAGTCGAGCTCAAGGAGAACATCAAGCGCCAGTGGTGGCGTGCGATGGTCACCGCTCGGGAGGACGTCGTCGGTATCGACTCCTCGGTGATCCTCGCCCGCGAGGTCTGGGAGGCGTCCGGCCACGTCGCGACCTTCAACGACCCGCTGACCGAGTGCCTCTCCTGTCACAAGCGCTTCCGCGCCGACCACCTGGAAGAGGCCTACGAGGCCAAGCACAACAGGCTCCCGGCCAACGGCCTGGCCGACATCAACTGCCCGAACTGCGGCAACAAGGGTGCCTTCACGGAGCCCAAGGAGTTCTCGGGCATGCTGAAGACGCACCTCGGTGTCACCGAGGACGCGTCCGGCCTGGCCTACCTCCGCCCGGAGACCGCGCAGGGCATCTTCACCAACTTCCGGGCCGTTCAGACCACTTCGCGCAAGAAGCCGCCGTTCGGCATCGCCCAGGTCGGCAAGAGCTTCCGCAACGAGATCACGCCCGGCAACTTCATCTTCCGGACCCGCGAGTTCGAGCAGATGGAGATGGAGTTCTTCGTCAAGCCGGGCGAGGACGAGACCTGGCACGAGTACTGGCTCGAGCAGCGCTGGAACTGGTATGTGGACCTCGGTCTGCGCACCGAGAACATGCGCTTCTTCGAGCACCCCAAGGAGAAGCTGTCCCACTACGCCAAGCGCACGGTGGACATCGAGTACCGCTTCAACTTCGGTGGCAGCGAGTTCTCCGAGCTCGAGGGCGTCGCCAACCGCACCGACTACGACCTGACGGTGCACAGCGAGGCCTCCGGCCAGGACCTGAAGTACTTCGACCAGGACGCGAACGAGCGGTACTACCCGTACGTCATCGAGCCCGCGTCCGGCCTCAACCGCGCCATGCTGGCCTTCCTGATCGACGCCTACTTCGAGGACGAGGCGCCGAACGCCAAGGGCGTCATGGAGAAGCGCGTCGGCATGCGACTCGACCCGCGCCTGGCCCCGGTCAAGGTCGCGGTGCTCCCGCTCTCCCGCAACGCCGACCTCTCCCCGAAGGCCCGCGGCCTGGCCGCCGACCTGCGTTCCGCCTGGAACGTCGAGTTCGACGACGCCGGTGCGATCGGCAAGCGCTACCGCCGCCAGGACGAGATCGGCACGCCGTTCTGCGTCACCGTCGACTTCGACACCCTTGAGGACAACGCGGTGACCGTGCGCGAGCGTGACACCATGGCGCAGGAGCGCGTGTCGCTCGACCAGGTGAAGTCCTACCTGGGTGCCCGCCTGATCGGCTGCTGACGCCGCACCCGCCGGTGGGTCCCACCGGCTGAGCACCACTTCCGGCTCCCGGCCCGCGAGTTCGCGGGTCGGGAGCCTTGGTGTTTTCCGGGAGCCGCGATGTCTCCGGGAGCTGCGGTGTTTCCGGACGTCGCGGTGGCTGACGCGGCCGGGGTGGTCCCGCCAGCCAGCGTTCCGTGGCGGCTGGTGGCATTCCTGGGCGTTCCGTGGCACCCAGTGGCGGGCCTTGGCGTTGTGTGGCGGGTTGTGGCGGGTTGTGGCATTCAGCGACGAGACCGGGACCGCGAGCGAGGGCGCGGCGACGGTTCGGTCGGCAGCCCGCTGGTGCGCAGCGCGGTGAAAATGCTGCGGGCCCGGCTCTCCTCCAGGTCGTCGGCGGCGAACAGCAGGGTGTCGTACAGCTCGGTCGCCGCCTGGATCGCGGCGCCGAACCGGCCGATGTCACTCGCGGACCGCAGCCGCACCAGTTCGCGGATCAGCTCCGCCGCGCTCTCCTCGTTCAACGCGCCAGCGATCGCGGCGACTTCGTTGATCGGCCGGCCCGCCGCCTGGCGCAGCAGGTGGCGCACGTCGTCGGTTCGCCCGGCGGACTTCAAGTGCTGTGCCAACTCGGCGAGTTCTTCGGCCGGAGCGGAGGCGCGTTCCCACAGCAGGGTCTGACCGTCGGCGGATTGGCCGGACTGCTCCAGGGCGGCCAGCAGCGCCGGCAGTGCCGCCGAACTCGCCGACCACAGCGTGTGGAACAGGTCGGCCGCCTCGTCGAGCAGACCGTCGCGGCGCAGCACCGCGAGTGCGGCCGCCGCGTGCTCCGGGGGCCCGGCGGAGACCGAGCGTGCCAAGTAGGTGGAGGATCCCGCCGGACCGTTCTGCTGCAGCAGCGTGGCCAGCTGGGCCACGTCCTCCGCGGTGATCATCGTGGCGACCTGGCGCAGGATGGCCGCCGACTCCTGTGCCGCGCCCTGCTGGTGCAGGCCGTTGATGCGCTGCACCAGGGCCACCAGCTCCACCGTCGTCCGCGGCCGCATCGGACCGGACGACTGCGCCGCGTCCTCCATGTCGGGAGCCCCGCCCGGATGCGGGGCGGCCGGGTTCGGCACGCCCGGGTTCGGCGTGCCTGGGTTCGGTGCGGCCGGTCCGCGTCCCGAGGCGACCGGGCGGAAGCGGTCGTCGCTGAGGCCGGCCTGCTGCCCGGTGGGCTGCCCGGCCGGGGCCGACAGCCTGTCGACGGGTGCGGCGGGGCCGGGTCGGTTGTTCCAGGCGCCGGCGGGGCCGTGGTGCGGGCCGGGGCGCTCCGAGTGGGAGCCCTCGCGGCGCGGGAGCCCCGGGTCGGCGGGCCGGGTGCCGCCGGCCTGGCCGCCGGATGTGCCCGCTCTGGCCCAGGAGGTCTGTCCTGCGGATCCTTCGGGACGGTCGGCGGGGCGGGGACGGTTCGGCGAGGCGCCGGTGGTCGGGTCGGTGCGCTCCGGGGCCGGTCGCCCGGCGGGCGTGCCGCGTCCGGCGGACGAGTGCGGGCGCTGCGGCGGGATCGGCGGCGCGCCCCAGCCAGCCTGGGGGTCGGTGCGCTCCCTCGGGGGGCCTGCCGGGGCGCGGCCCGGGCGCAGGGGCGGCTCGGTGGCCGAGCGGCCGGGCAACAGACGGTCCTCGGCTGCCAGCAGACGGTCACTCAGTTCGAGGCAGCGCGCCCCGAGGCCCTCGCGGAGGTTCTGGGCCTGGGCGAGCTGCCGGAGCAGCTCGGGGTCGGGCTGCCGGGACGGGCGGCCGGGCCCGGAGATGTGGTCGGGTCCGCGGCCGGCCCGCAGTTCTTCACTGAGTCGGCGCTCGCGTTGGGCGGCGAATTGCCGTGCCCGGAGCAGTTCGTCCAACTCCGCTCTGAGCGTTTGGACATCGGCCGACTCCGGCCCCCGATCGCGCACGGTCATCCCCGCCTGACTTTTCCACGGGGTCCCCCGTTCGGCCCCCGACATGACGACTCGTGGCCATCCTGGTGCTGCCGTACGGCGGCCACGTTACGGGAGTAAGTCATAACGTTTTCGAGACAGAAATGCGAGTGCAGCTTCGGCGACAGGTCGACGGCTTTCGTGGACGTGGGGCCGTCGCCGCCCGACTCGCCCGACTTGTGAGGGTTCGGGGCTTGTTCCGTCCCGCCGACCAGGGTTGATGAGGTGTCAGACCGCCAGTCGGGCCCGTGCTTCCATCAGCGCGAAGCCGAGCAGGTTCAGCCCGCGCCACTGCGACGGCGAGTTCGCCCGCTCGTCGTCGGCGGCCAGCCCGATGCCCCAGATCCGGTCGAGCGGGCTGGCCTCCACCAGGACGCGCGACCCGGTGCGGAGCAGGTAGTCCCGGAGTCGTTCGTCCTGCCCGAACTTGGCGACGCTGCCCGCGACCACCAGTTCGAAGCGGTGGGCCTCCCAGGCGTCCTGGTCGAAGCCGTCGACCAAGCGGCCCAACTTCTTGGCCTCGGCGGGCGTCCGGGCCCGGAGGATACGCGGGACGCTCTCCTCGTCACCGAACAGCCGTGCCTTGCCGGCCATCATCCAGTGCTCGGCGGTGGCGTACTCGACGCCGTCGACGGTGAACGGCGACGGCCACCACTGACTGAGGGAGCCGGACCCGATCTGCCCGTCCGGCTGCGGTCGGTGGCCCCAGAAGTGCAGGTACTTGGGCCTGCTCCCGGACGCGATCGCGGCCACCAACTGCTCGCGGGTACGTGCGTCGCTCGTGAGGATGTCCGGAGTCGTCATGGGGGGCATCCTCGCACCGGACCCGAAGGCCGGGCCCGCCATTTATTCGCGGGCCGCGGCCTTCTCCGGGTCGGCCCGTTGTGGGCGTGTGGTGCCTGCTCCGGCCCCGGCTCGCGGGGGGAGCGGCCGTCATCCGACCGAACGCGGCAGCCGGATGCTCAACCAGCAGATGACCAGGGAACCGAGCGTCTGGATGCCGAGCACCAGAGCCAGCGCGTTCGCCATCCCCATGGTGGGGACGAGCCCGATGAAGAGGGTGCCGAGCGTGGCCACCCCCAGGGCCAGGCTGGACTGTTGAGTGGTCGCCAGCACGCCGCTGCCGACCCCCGCGCGCTCGGCGGGAACCCGGGAGAGCACCACCCGGAACAGGGGCATGCCCACCAGCCCCTGTCCGACGCCGGCGAGCGCGACGCCGGGGAGCATCCGGAGCGGAGAGAAGTGCGACCAGTCGCCCAGCGCGGTGACGATCAGGGTCAGCAGGCCGGAGCCCTGGACCACCGCGCCGGCCGTGATGACCCGGCTGCCGAACCGGCCGACCAGCCGGGGCCCGGCGAGGGAGGCGCCGAAGTAGCCGACCGCCATCGGCACCAGTGCCCAGCCCGCGGAGACCGGGCCGAGGTGCAGTCCGTCCTGCAGCAGCAGGGCGATCACGAACATGAAGCCGCCGAATCCGGTGAAGTAGGGGACGGCCACGCCGAGGCCGCGCCGCATCTCCGGAATCCGCAGGAGCGAGAGCGGGACGAGGGGGACCCGCCCTTCCCGTTCGGCCCGCCGTTCCATCGTCACGAACGCCGCTGCGAGGACGGGGAACGCGGCCAGGGACAGCCAGGTCCAGAGCGGCCAGCCGACCGCCCGGCCCTCCATCAGTGGAACGAACAGGGCCAGCAGGGTCGCGGTGAGCAGGAGCGTGCCGGAGAGGTCCACGCCGGCGGCGCGTTCCGCCCGGCTCTCCGGGACATGACGCGCCGCCATGAGCGCGGTGAGCAGCGCGAAGGGGACGTTCAGCAGGAACACGGCTCGCCAGCCGGTGCCGAAGAGGTCCGCCGAGACCAGGAGCCCGCCGAGTACCTGGCCGATCACCACCGAGATGCCGCCGACGGCTCCGTAGATGCCGAGGGCCCGGGCGCGCTGCTGACCGCTGGTGGTGGCGGTGATGGTGGCGAGGACCTGGGGGAGCAGCAGAGCGGCGGAGGCTCCCTGGGCGACCCGGGCGGCAACCAGGGTCCAGGCGGTGGGGGCGGCACCGCAGGCGAGCGAGGTGAGGGCGAAGGCGACGGCTCCGGCGATGAACAGCCGCCGTCGGCCGAAGGAGTCGCCGAGCCGCCCGCCCAGAACGAGCAGGACGGCGAAGGCAATGCCGTAGCCCGCCGCCACGAGTTCCAGGACGGCGGGGCCGGCGACCAGATCATGGTCGATGGTCGGCAGCGCGACGTTCACTATGAAGAAGTCAAGCATCGGAAGGAAGGCGCCCAGAAGGACGGTGATCAGGCCGGCGGAACCCAGTGCGGGTGCCGCGGGCCGGACCGGCGACGAGATCTGAGGTAGCACTGTCTGCTGAGTCACGGGTACTACGATGAGGCTCCTCTCAGCCTGGTACCAGGCGGTGTTTATCCAGGTATAAGGAGTACCTGGCAACAGGATCTGCGATGGTCCACCCTGGTGCTATGGCTACCTCCACGGACCTTCACACCCCCGCCGACGAACGGAGGCGCGAACTGGCCACGTTCCTGCGCAGCCGCCGGGAGCGCATCTCGCCCGAACAGGTCGGCCTGCCGGTCGTCGGCCGCCGTCGTACCCCGGGACTTCGCCGCGAGGAGGTCGCCGGTCTGGCCGCCGTAGGGGTCACCTGGTACACGTGGTTGGAGCAGGGACGGGACATCCAGGTCTCGGCCCAGGTCCTGGACTCGGTGGCCCGGGCTCTGCTGCTCGACCGCACCGAACGGTCGCACCTGTTCACACTGGCCGGTTCCGAGGACCCGACTCCGGTGCGGGACTGCCCCACCGTCAATTCGGCGATCGGGGCCGTGGTCGACCAACTCGGCCTGTTCCCGGCCGTGGTGATCAGCAGTCGGTTCGACATCCTCGCGTACAACCGGGCGTACACCTGGCTGGCCGGGGACTTGGACGTGATCCCCGAAGAGGACCGCAACATCATGTGGATGGTCTTCACCGATACTCCATTCGCAAGGAACCTGGCGGACCTGGCGGCCGCCAGAGCAGGGGTGGTGGCGCGCTTCCGGACCTCGATGGGCGACCACGCGGCGGAACCCGCGTGGAAGGCGTTGGTCGGTCGGCTGCGCAAGGCCTCCCCGGACTTCGAAGAGGCCTGGGAACGCCACGAGGTGTCGGGGATGGTCAACGGGTTCAAGCAGTTCGTGCTGCCCGACGTCGGCCTGCTGCGCTTCGAGTACACGAACCTGTGGCTCGGGCCCAGGAGCAGCACCCGCCTGGTCGGGTACGTGCCCCAGGACCAGGACACCCGGGACCGCCTCCACCGACTGGCCGGCACCGGCTGACGGCCGACCCGGCGCCCGGGTGCGGACGGCGCGCCGCCCGCACCCGGACCGGGCCGACCGAGCGCCACCGAACAGCACAGGGCGGCGAGCGGAAGCTCCGCGCAGAGCGCCATCAGCAGAGCCGCCACCAGCTCGGGCCCGCGCGCCGCCATTGCCACGTCGCACCCGGCGTCGGCCACCAGCAGCACGGCCGCCGACCAGGCCGGCCACCGCGGGCTCCGGCCCTGCCGCAGCAGCACCGCACTGGCCGACAGCGCCGCCGACTCGACCACATCGAGCACAGCCCAGGCCGACCCGCCGGGCAGCGTGGCGAGCAGCGCCGCCCAGGGCAGCAGGACCATCCCGCAGCCCAGGAACAGCAACTCCACCGGCACCGGGCCGACCCGCAGGCCCGCGGTGCCGAACCGGGCCGGGCGTACATCCCCGCTCACCCGGACGAGGGTCGAAGCGAACGCACTCATGCCGCCCTCCCCGACTCCGGGTGCTCGGCGCGGGCCGAGGGGCCGCACACCTGCGCCCAGCGGAACTCCCCGGCCGCCGAGGCGAACCAGAAACGGCCCGTCGTCCGCACCGCATCGGGCTGCACCGCGCGGCGACGCAGCCCGCCCGGCCGGAACAGCACCGGCCGTGGCGAGGCGCCCGGTGGCCATCGGCCCCACGCACAGGAGACCGGTCCTTCCACCGGCCCATAGGCCCGGCCACGCCGCGCTCCGCGCAACTGGGCATCACCGAGCGAGGACTCGACCACCACGTCGAGCAACTCGCCGTACTCGTACACCTCCATGGCCGGGCGGCGGCCGGCGCAAAGGCGCACCGACCACGGACCGACCGCGGCGATCAGGCCCAACCCGCCCACACCGCCAAGGAGTTCGGACCCGGCCGACGGGAAATCCAGGACGGCGCCAGGGGCGGCGGAGAGCGGGCTGCGGCTGCAACGCATCAGGTTCGTGTTCGTCATGCCGTCAAGAATCCTGTGGCGCAAGGATCTTGTCGGTAGCGTGCGGCTCCGTCTTTGGGGTGTAGCCAGCTACACCCCAAAGACGGAGGCCCGGGCCATGGAAGCCGAGCTCGGCACGGCCCTACGCTGTGCCGCATGTTCCAGTCGAAGATCCAGTCGCGCCCCGTCCGGGCGGCCCGCCCCACCGCGGCCCGCCCTGCGGTGCTCCGCGCCGCCCTGGAGCGCGCGCCGTGGTCCACCAGCACTCGACGGGACTCACTCTTCCTCGCCGCGGGCCTCCCGCTCGGCCTGCCCTGCCTCGTCGCCCTCTGCCTCCCGAGCAAGTCGCTGCTGCCGGGCCTGCTCCTGCTGGTGGCCCTGTTCGACCTGATGACCACCGCCCAGCGCAGCCGTGTCCGAGGCCTGCGAGGCCTGGAGATCCCCGGCCGACTGCCACCGGACGCCGGCTGGCTGTCCCGCCTCCGCGCCGGCCTGACTTGGCGTCAGGCCGCGCACCACCTGGTCACGGCCCCGATCCAGACCTGCTGCGCCGCGCTCGTCCTCGCCCTCTGGGGATCGGCGATCGTGCTGCTCGGCTTCTTCGGCTGGGTCTGGCTGCTCCCGATGGACAACCCCCTGCGTTCCGGCCCCGGCTGGACGATCGACGGCGCGGTGATCACCGGCGGCGGCCTGCTCCTGCTGTTCCTCACCCCGTGGCTGACCGCCCTGCTCGCCGCGCTCGACCTCTGGACGGTCCGCGCCCTGCTCGGCCCCAACCGCGCGGAGGTGCTGGAGCGCCGCGTCGAACACCTCGCCCAGAGCCGGGTGGACGTGGTGGACGCCGCCGACGCCGAACGCCGCCGGATCGAACGGGACTTGCACGACGGCGCACAGCAACGACTCGTCTCGCTCGCGATGAACCTCGGCCTCGCCCGGCGCACCCTCAAGGACGTTCCGCCCGAGGCGATGGAGGTCATCGTCGCCGCGCACGAGGAGGCCCAGGCCGCGATCAAAGAGCTCCACGACCTGGTCCGCGGTCTGCACCCCGCCGTCCTGGAGGACCGCGGGCTCGACGCGGCGCTCTCCGGCATCGCCGCACGCAGCCCCGTCCCCGTGCACCTCGCGGTCGACCTGCCGGGCCGGATAGCCCCCACCGTGGAGGCGGTCGCGTACTTCACGGTCTCCGAGGCGCTGGCCAACGCCGCCAAGCACGCCAAGGCCTCCCGGGTCGACCTCGCCCTGCGCCGGGTCGACGACCGGCTGCTCATCACCGTCACCGACGACGGCATTGGCGGCGCGGATGCCACCCGCGGCACCGGCCTCACCGGTCTGCGCAAACGCGCCGCGTCCGTGGACGGGTCACTTGCCATCACCAGCCCCCGCGGGGGCCCCACCACTATCACCATGGAGCTGCCATGCGAGCTGTGATCGCCGAGGACTCCGTCCTGCTCAGGATCGGCATCGTCAAGGTGCTGGAGAGCGAAGGCTACGAAGTGGCCGCCGCCGTCGAGGACGCCGAGGCGCTGCTCGCCGCCGTGGAGGAGCACCGCCCCCAGATCGTCGTGGCGGACGTCCGGATGCCGCCCGGCTTCACCGACGAAGGGGTCCGCGCCGCCCTGATGATTCGGCAGCAGTGGCCGGACACCGCAGTCGTCCTGCTCTCCCAATACGTCGAGGAACGCTACGCGGCCGATCTGCTGGCCAAGAACACCAGCGGCGTCGGCTACCTGCTCAAGCAGCGGGTCGCCAACGTCGACGAATTCGTCGAGGCGCTCCAACGGGTGGCCGAGGGCGGCACCGCGCTGGATCCGGAAGTGGTCGCCCAACTGCTGCTGCGCCGCGACAAGGATCCCCTGCACCGGCTGACGCCCCGCGAGCGGGACGTCATGGCGCTGATGGCCGAAGGGCGCTCCAATACCGCGATCGCCGAATCCCTCGTGGTCAGCGACAGCGCCGTCTCCAAGCACATCAACTCGATCCTCACCAAGCTCGACCTCCCGCCCGCCGAGGACACCCACCGGCGGGTGCTCGCCGTGCTCCGCTTCCTGGAGATCAGCCAATGACTCGACGACAGACCACGGCACCGGAGCCCGAACGGCGGCCGGCCGGCAAGGGCCGCCTCGCCCGGTGGCTGCCGACACCTGGTCCGGACGTCCCGGCCGCCGAGCCGAGCGCCGGGGAGCGCCGCATCTGGCGGATCATCGGGGTGCTGGTGCTCGCCTGCGTCCTGGTGGGCGGGGCCGCGACCACCGGCGCCGCCCTGGTCCAGCAGGACATCGTCCGCGAGCGGACGTACTTCGACGCGATCCACCGGCTCGACATCGACTCCGGGCCGGCCCAGGTGACGGTGCGGGCCGGCGGCACCGATCGGGTGGTCGTCACCGAGCGGGTCGGCTGGTCCCTGCGCAGACCGGCCGTGAGCCAGCAGCTCGGCGCCGACACGCTGTCGGTGGTCGTCGACTGCCCGGAGGCCCGCGTCCTGTTCGGCTGTGCCGTCGCCCTGGAGATACAGGTCCCGGCGGCCACCGCGATCACCTCCCACAGCGGCTCGGGACGGACGGAGATCCTCGACATCGCCGGGGCCACTACGGCGGAGACCGGCTCCGGGCAGATCGAGCTGAACCGGGTCAGCGGCGCCATCCAGGCCAAGAGTGGCTCCGGCCAGATCATCGGCGCGGGCCTGACGTCGGCGGAGGCCAAGGTGGTCTCCTCCTCGGGCCAGATCACCCTGCAGTACGACCGGCCGCCGAATTCGGTGACGGCCCGACTGGCCTCCGGCGACCTCGTGCTGCAGGTCCCCGACGACCGCAGCCGGTACCGGATCGACCTCAGCAGCGCAGGCGCCGCCCAGGTCATCGACCCGTCCCTGCCGGACGCGACCTCGTCACGGATGCTCGACATCGTCACCGCCTCGGGCACCGTCACCGTCAACCGGATCGGCGGCCGCCACTGACGGAGCACCGCGCATCTGCCAGAACCGGCGGGGCGGCCCGCTCGGGCAGTGGGGGAGAATGGAGAGTCCGGAACTCCCGCCATTGGGGCCCTACCCGTTTGAGGATCTGCCGCGCATGACCATCACGCCCGACTCCGCCCAGGCAACCCCGGCCGCACCTGAAGCGCCGGAGTTCGCCCCGCTGAACATCGGGCCCATGGAGGTGTGGCCGCCCGTCGTGCTGGCCCCGATGGCCGGCATCACCAACGCGCCGTTCCGCACCCTGTGCCGGGAGCAGAGCGGCGGCCGCGGTCTGTACGTCTCCGAGATGATCACCACCCGGGCCCTGGTCGAGCGCAACGCCAAGACCATGCAGCTGATCAAGTTCGACCCGAGCGAGAAGCCCCGTTCGATCCAGCTGTACGGCGTGGACCCGGAGACCGTCGGCAAGGCGGCGCGGATGATCTCCGAGGAGGGCCTCGCCGAGCACATCGACCTCAACTTCGGCTGCCCCGTCCCCAAGGTGACCCGCAAGGGCGGTGGCTCCGCGCTGCCCTACAAGCGCAACCTGCTGCGGGACATCCTGCGCCAGGCCGTCGGCAACGCGGGCGACCTCCCGGTCACCATGAAGATGCGCAAGGGCATCGACGACGACCACCTCACCTACCTCGACGCCGGCCGGATCGGCGCCGAGGAGGGCGTGGCCGCGATCGCCCTGCACGGCCGCACCGCCGCCCAGCACTACGGCGGCACCGCCGACTGGTCGGCCATCGCCCGGCTGCGCGAGTCCGTGCCGTCCGACATCCCGGTGCTCGGCAACGGCGACATCTGGTCCGCCGACGACGCGGTGCGGATGATGCGCGAGACCGGCTGCAACGGCGTGGTGGTCGGCCGCGGCTGCCTCGGCCGGCCGTGGCTGTTCAAGGACCTGGTGTCGATCTTCGAGGGCGAGGTCGACTACGCCCGCCCCACCTTCGCGTACGTCGCCCGCGCCATGGTGCGCCACGCCCAGCTGCTCGGGGAGTGGCTCGGCGACGAGGCCCGCGGCGTCATCGACTTCCGCAAGCACGTCGCCTGGTACACCAAGGGCTTCTCCGTCGGCTCCGAACTGCGGGTGAAGCTCGCCAATTCCAGCGCGCTCGACGAACTCGCCGAAACCCTCGCACTGGTCGACCAGGAACAGAGCTGGCCGATCGGTGCCGACGGCCCGCGCGGCCGGACCAGCGGCAACAACCGGGTGGTCCTGCCCGAAGGCTGGTTGGACGATCCGTACGAGTGTGCCCGACTCGGCGAAGACGCCGAATCGGACACTTCTGGCGGATGAGCTGTACGTAGCGGCGAAAATGGCCCCGCTTGGCCACTGGCCGCACCGGCCCAGGGGAGTTGTCCAAGATGGACAGTAGGGCTCCTAAGAGGCGAAATTCTGCAACACAGAGCGACGGGTGAGTCTACGGAAAGCGACGCTCGTCGTAGTGACTCTCAGCTTGACAGCTGAGATGCGCCCGTGACGCTGGCCACATATCGTGGCGAGTGACGACCAGTCAGCGGACTTCGCCAAGGTGTACAAGTCCGGATCGCTTCCCGAACGGGCTCCGCGGCAGACGGCTGCGGCTGGTTGCAGGAAATCAAGTCGGGGAACCGCAGTGGGCGTGAATGTCGTCACTGCGTGTCCGGTCTGCATGAGCGCCGTGTGGCGATGCCTTCACTTCTTGAAGACTCACTAGCGTCACCCGGACGATTTCAACAACGCAGGCAAACACCCATTCAGGCATTCGATCTGCTGGCCAATGGGCCGCTTCGGAGCTCGTGCGACCTATTCACTCCCCTAAGCGGCCTTCGAAATGGGTATGTTCTCCGGCGTCAGGGCAACCGTGTGCGAGGAGAACGACCCGTGGCGGCGAAGCAGAAGTTTGTTTACTCCTTCACCGAAGGAAACAAGGACCTCAAGGATCTTCTCGGCGGAAAGGGCGCGAACCTTGCCGAGATGACCAACCTGGGTCTCCCCGTCCCTCCGGGGTTCACCATCACCACCGACGCCTGCAAGGTGTTCCTGGAGACCGGCACCGAGCCGGCCTCGCTGAACGAGGAGATCACCGGCCACTTGGTCGCCCTTGAGTCCCGGATGGGCAAGCAGCTCGGCCAGGCGGACAACCCGCTGCTGGTCTCGGTGCGGTCCGGTGCCAAGTTCTCCATGCCCGGAATGATGGACACCGTCCTGAACATCGGTCTCTCCGACGCCTCGGTGACCGGGCTCGCCGCCCAGTCCGGCAACGAGCGCTTCGCCTGGGACTCCTACCGCCGCCTGGTCCAGATGTTCGGCAAGACGGTGCTGGGCGTCGACGGCGAGCTGTTCGAAGAGGCGCTGGACGAGGCCAAGCACGCCAAGGGCACCGTCAACGACCTCGACCTCACCGCCGAGGACCTCAGGACTCTGGTGGAGACCTTCAAGGCGATCGTGCTCCGGGAGACCGGCCGCGAGTTCCCGCAGGAGCCGCGCGAGCAGCTGGACCTGGCGATCCACGCGGTCTTCCACTCCTGGAACGGCGACCGGGCCCGCCTGTACCGTCGCCAGGAGCGCATCCCGAACGACCTGGGCACCGCCGTCAACGTCTGCACCATGGTCTTCGGCAACCTCGGCGAGGACTCCGGCACCGGTGTCGCGTTCACCCGCGACCCCTCCACCGGCACCCAGGGCGTCTACGGCGACTACCTGCAGAACGCGCAGGGCGAGGACGTGGTGGCGGGCATCCGCAACACCCTCCAGCTGGCCGACCTGGAGCAGCTCGACAAGAAGTCGTACGACGAGCTGATGTCCATCATGGAGACCCTGGAGAACCACTACCGGGACCTGTGCGACATCGAGTTCACCATCGAGCGCGGCAAGCTCTGGATGCTGCAGACCCGCGTCGGCAAGCGCACCGCCGCCGCCGCGTTCCGGATCGCCGTCCAGCTGGTCGACCAGGGCCTGATCGACCTGGACGAGGCGCTGCACCGGGTCACCGGCGGCCAGCTCGCCCAGCTGATGTTCCCGCGCTTCGCCCCCACCGCTGAGACCCGGCCGGTCGCCTACGGCATCGCGGCCTCGCCCGGTGCCGCGGTCGGCAAGGTGGTCTTCGACTCCTACACCGCGGTGAAGTGGTCGCGCTCCGGCGAGAAGGTCATCCTGGTCCGTCGTGAGACCAACCCGGACGACCTGGAAGGCATGATCGCGGCCGAGGGCATCCTCACCTCGCGCGGCGGCAAGACCTCGCACGCGGCCGTGGTCGCCCGTGGCATGGGCAAGACCTGCGTCTGCGGCGCCGAGGAGCTGGAGGTCGACACCAAGAACCGCAAGTTCGTCACCTCCGACGGCCAGGTCGTCCACGAGGGCGACGTGGTCTCCATCGACGGCGCCAACGGCAAGGTGTACCTGGGCGAGGTCCCGGTGCTGCCGTCCCCGGTGGTCGAGTACTTCGAGGGCACCCTGCACGCCGGCGCCGACGTGCAGGGCGGGCTGGTCCAGGCCGTGCACCGGCTGATGTCGCACGCCGACGGCCGCCGCCGCCTCGCGGTCCGCGCCAACGCCGACAATGCCGAGGACGCGAACCGCGCCCGCCGCTACGGCGCCCAGGGCATCGGCCTGTGCCGGACCGAGCACATGTTCCTCGGCGAGGAGCGCCGCAAGGAGGTCGAGCACCTGATCCTGGCGGACAACGACAAGGACCGCGAAGCCGCGCTGTCCAGCCTGCTGCCGTTGCAGAAGGGCGACTTCCTGGAGCTCTTCCAGTCGATGGACGGGCTTCCGGTGACGGTCCGCCTGCTCGACCCGCCGCTGCACGAGTTCCTGCCCGACTTCACCGAACTGTCGGTGCGCGTCGCCCTCGCCGAGGCCCGTAAGGACCCGAACGAGAACGACCTGCGGCTGCTGCAGGCCGTTCACCGCCTGCACGAGGCCAACCCGATGCTGGGCCTGCGCGGCGTCCGCCTCGGCCTGGTCATCCCCGGCCTGTTCGGAATGCAGGTCCGGGCGATCGCCGAGGCCGCGGCCGAGCGCAAGCTGGCCGGCGCCGACCCGCGCCCCGAGGTGATGATCCCGCTGGTCGGCACCGTCCAGGAGCTGGAGCTGGTCCGCGACGAGTGCGAGCGGGTGCTGGCCGAGGTCGCCGCCTCCACCGGCGTCAACCTCGACATCAAGCTCGGCACCATGATCGAGCTGCCGCGCGCCGCCATCACCGCCGGGCAGATCGCCGAGGCCGCCGACTTCTTCTCCTTCGGCACCAACGACCTGACCCAGACCGTGTGGGGCTTCTCCCGCGACGACGTCGAGGCCTCGTTCTTCACCGCCTACCTGGAGAAGGGCATCTTCGGCGTCAGCCCGTTCGAGACCATCGACCGCGACGGCGTCGGCTCGCTGGTCCGCAGCGCCGCGCAGGCCGGCCGGGCCACCCGTCCCGACCTCAAGCTGGGCGTCTGCGGCGAGCACGGCGGCGACCCGGACTCGGTCCACTTCTTCCACGAGGTGGGGCTGGACTACGTATCCTGCTCTCCCTTCCGGATTCCGGTGGCGCGCCTGGAGGCCGGCCGCGCTGCCATCGAGACGGCGGGAAGCGACTCGCGCTGACACGAAGCAGCGCGGATCACTGACCCGCACCCCTCCGCACGGAGGGGCGTACGGCGGAGCTCGGCGCAGGAGAGCCGCCGTACGGAGCAGCCGGGGCGGGAACGGACAATGGCGTCCGTTCCCGCCCCGGCGGCGCTTCCCTCGCCCGAACCGGGTGGTTTTCCGGTCCGGCCTACGCCGTTCGGGTGAGCCGGTACGGCAAGCTTGAGGCCATGAGCAGCCGCAATCGCCTGATCAGCCTCGTCGTCCTGGTAGTCGCCGGCCTCGTCGCCGCGGTGACCGCCCTGCTGAACGACGGGGCGGACACGGGCAGCCCGAGCGCCGCGAAGTCCCCGTCCGCCGCGCCCGCCGCCACGGCCACCCGCAGCGGCACCGCGAGCGCCCCCAAGCCGTCGCCGCCGGCGAAGCCGTCCGCCGACCAGCCCACCTGGGTTCCCACCAGCACCGCGCTGGCCGACGTCTGCCGCAGCAAGCTGCCCTCGCAGGCCCTCGACACCCTCAGCCTGGTCGCCAAGGGCGGCCCCTACCCGTACCGCTCGGACGGCATCGTCTTCGAGAACCGGGAGAGCCTCCTGCCGCGCCAGAGCAACGGCTACTACCACGAGTTCACCGTGGTCACCCCGGGTTCGGACGACCGGGGCACCCGCCGGGTGGTGACCGGCAACGCCGGCGAGCAGTACTGGACGGCCGACCACTACGGCTCCTTCCAGGAGATCGATTCGCGCTGCTGAGACCGCTGCTGACGACCCATCGGTAAATTACTTTCCATCGCGGAAAGTGTGTGCCAGAGTGACAGCACTTGATCCGGCAGCGGGCCGGATTCGACGGCACGCTGCTCGGGGGTTCGATGGCCAAGGACAAGCAGTTCACACCCGGAGAGGTCGAAGGGCTCCCGCCCGGAGACACCCTCACGCCCGCCGAGGCGCTCGCCATCGCGGGGCGGGCCGAGGCCGCCGCGCGACGGCCACAGCCGCTGCCCTGGTGGTACGGGCCGGGCGTGGGTCTCTCGGTCGCCGCCTACGGGGCGGCGATCGGGCAGTCCTTCAAGAGTCAGGCGCTGTGGCTGATACTGCTGTGCCCGCTCGGGCTGGTGCTGGTGCAGGCGGCGATAGTGCGGGCGGCCACCCGCGCCCGGGGCGTCGCCGGCCTCGTCGAGCGCGGGCTTCCGCCGCGTGTCCTGCGGGCGCTCGCTGCGGTCGTCCTGGCGGCGGCGCTGTGCGGCCTCGTCGCCTGGCTGGTCACGGGGGAGCAGGCCTGGGTCGGGGCCGGCGCCGGCACGGGCGGCGGGCTCACGCTGTGGGCCTGCCTCGCCCTGATCAACCGCCACTTCAAGGAGCAGAGCATGAGCAGCGCACAGTGAACGGGCTCGACCCAGCCCTCCACCAGCCGACCAGGCTCACCGTCCTGGCCTTCCTCAGCGGATGCCAGGAAGCGGAGTTCTCCGTGGTTCGCGACTACTGCCAAGTCTCGGACTCGGTGCTCAGCAAGACCGCGGCGAGCCTGGAGACGTCCGGCCACCTGCGGGCCCGCAAGGGCTACGTGGGCAAGCGGCCGCGCACCTGGCTCTCCGCGACCCGACAGGGCCGGGCCGCGTTGGCTGCCCACCTCGCCGCACTCCAGGAGTTGGCCACCGCCGCCGAGGCGGCCGGCTCGGAGACCGACGCCGAGGGCGGCCCGGGCCAGGGCTGAGGGGGAGTGCGGGTCGGAGCCCACAGGGTGTCGGAAGGATCACATCCGGAGCGGAGGTGGAGCCAACCCTCATGAGGTCAGCGCTCCTTGACAACTCGACAGAGTGTCGAAGCCCCAACGCGGCACAGAGCCGTCCGGGGCGGGCGTTCGGGGGCCGACCCCGTCGAACACCCGCCCCGGACGGGTCGCTTCCCGCCGGAGCAGGAAGCGGAAGGCCACCTCAGGCGGCCGGGAGCAGCGAACTGCCGATCACAGGCTCGCCGCCCAGGGAGCCGCTGTGTCTGAGGCACTCCTGGTTGAGCGGCGCCGGGTCGGGCGCACTGGGCGAGGTCGCGGCGGCGATCCGCATCTCGATGATGTCGCGGACGGCCGGCCACTCCTCGTCCAGGATCGAATAGAACGCGGTCGACCTGACCACCCCGTCCAGACCGCGGGAGTGCGCCCGGCGGACCCCTTCGGAGGTGGCGCCCAGCCGCTCGATCGCGACACGGGAGCGGGCGTTACGGGCGTCGGCCCGCAACGAGATCCGCTGCACGCCCCAGATCTCGAAGGCGTGCCGCAGCATCAGCAGCTTCGCTTCCGTGTTGATGCCGGTGCCCTGCGCCCGGGGGGACAGCCAGGTGTTCCCGATCTCCGCGGCGTCCGGCACCGCCTCCAGCGGGTCGCCGTGCGGGATTCCGGGCGCCGGCGGCCAGATCAGCGGCCCCTGCCAGTAGTCCAGTTCCAGGAACCGGGTCGAGCCCACGACCCGGTTGTCGGCCGTACTCACGGTGGCGTACGGCATCGACCGGCCCGCCGCCTGGTCGGCGAGGGCGCGCCCGATGTACTCCCGGGCGGCTTCCAGGCCGTGCGGGACGGGGGTGAAGGCGTAGGTCGTACGGTCCTCGGCGCCGGCTGCGGCAAGGGCCGCGGCGTGGTGTTCGGCGAGGGGCTCCAGCCGCACGGTGCGGCCGTAGAGGGTGACGGGTACGGGCACGGATCCTTCGGTCCTTCGGCTGTCGTCGGGGGCCCCGTGCCGGGTTCGCGGCGCGTGGGCAGTGGTCGTTCGCCCCGGCCCCGGACAACGGCCGCCCGGGCGCGCTACGCCAGAGGCTCGGGCGTGCGGCGGGTCGGCAGCCCGGAGGCGGGCAGCGCGGTGCCGGTACGGACACGGGTCGACGGACCGATCCGGCGGGATGAGCGACGGGACAGTGTGCGTCCGCGAGATGGCCGAGAGAGAAACGAGATCACGAAGCGAAGCAGGCGGCCAGATGAAGGCAAGGTGCGCAAGGGATGGCTGGCCGCGCAACGGACCGGGGCGTGGCCCACGACGTGACAGACGGCGTGGCGCGACGACGCGACGATGCGAGGCAGCGAGAGGACGATACCCGCCAGAAGGCGGTGCGTCACTTCGCGGCGCGCCAACGGGGGCGCGCGGGTCCTTTCGGCACGCCGAGACGCCCCGTCATATTACCGTTCGACCCTCCCGGCACGTCCACGACCAGCGGCTTTTCCACGAGGTGAGAGGATTTGCGAGACGGAGTGAAGACGCGTGCGCGGACGGGAATTCCGGCGAGCCGTCGCACGCTGGACTGATCAGATCCGAAAGCATTCCGAGACGACAAGACGGAACGGGGTTGGGTGCGCTGTGCGTGAGCCCAAGGAGCTGTACGAGCTGGAACCGCAGGGCGTGACCGCCCTGGCGGCGGCGCGCGCCGCCGCGGAGGCCGGTACCGGCCTGGTGCTGCTGTACCACTTCGAGGGTTTCATGGACGCCGGCGAGGCGGGCGGCCAGGTGGTGGCACACCTGCTGGAGCACGGTTCGCCGCAGGTGGTCGCCAGGTTCGACCACGACCGGCTGGTCGATTACCGGGCCCGTCGCCCCGCAATGACCTTCGACAAGGAGAGCTGGACGGACTACGAACCGCCGGAGATCCTCCTGCAACTGGTGCGCGACTCCGTCGGTGCGCCGTTCCTGGTGCTCACCGGCCCCGAGCCGGACACCGAGTGGGAGCTGTTCGCCGCCGCCGTCCGGGATCTGGTGGAGCGCTTCGAGATCCGCCTGGCCCTCTCCTTCCACGGCATCCCGATGGGCGTGCCGCACACCCGGCCGGTCAGCATCACCCCGCACGGGAACCGGATCGACCTGGCGGCCGGCCACCCCAAGTGGTTCGACCAGGCGCAGGTCCCGGGAAGCGCGCAGGCCTTGGTCGAGTACCGGCTCGCCGAGTCCGGCCACGACGTGCTGGGCTTCGCCGCGCACGTCCCGCACTACATCGCCCGCTCCGCGTACCCGGCCGCCGCCGTGGTGATCCTTGAGGCCGTGCAGTCCGCAACCGGCCTCGTCGTGCCGGGCAGCGAACTGCGCGCCCGGGTCAACGAGGTCTACGCCGAGATCGAGGACCAACTCTCCCAGGGCGACGGCGAACTGCGCTCCGCGATCCAGGGCATGGAGAGCCAGTACGACGCGGTCTCCGGTGCGGCCGACCGCGAGAGCCTGCTCGCCGAGACCACCGACCTGCCCTCGGCCGACGAGCTGGGGCGCCGTTTCGAGGAGTTCCTCGCCGAGCACGAGCGCGGCGCGGAGTAGGTGCGCCGCCGCCTGCTGGCCGCCACCGCCGCGGTGCTGATCGGCACCGCGGCGTGCAGTGCCACCGAGACCTCGCCGAAGCCGCGCCCCGACCGGTCGGTATCGCCCAGCCCCTCCGCCACGCCCATCACCGGGCCGTACGTGGCGCTCGGGGACTCCTACACCTCCGGCCTGCGCATCCCGCCGCAGGGCGGCTCACCGCTGGGCTGCGGCCGGTCCGGCGTCAACTACCCGTCCCTGGTGGCCCGGCAGCTCGGCCTGCAGGACTTCACCGACGTCAGCTGCAGCGGTGCCCGGACGGGAGACCTGACGGCCGCCCAACGGACCGACAACGGCACCAACCCGCCACAGCTGGACGCGCTCGGCCCGACGACCCGCCTGGTCACGCTCGGCGTGGGCGGGAACGACGCCGGATTCCTCGACGTCCTGGGCCGCTGCGCACTGGAGAACGTCAAGCACAGCCTGATCGGCGGCGGCAGCGACGCGCCCTGCCGCAGCTACTACACCACCGGCTCCGGGCGGGGCGAGGTCCAGCGGAAGATGCAGGACACCGGGGAGCGGCTCGCCGCCTCCCTCGGCGAGGTGAAGCGGCGGGCACCGGAGGCCAAGGTCCTGCTGATCGGTTACCCGGCGCTGCTGCCGCAGGACCCGACACGGTGCGCCGAGACCCTGGGCAACGGCATCGCGGCGGCCGACGTCGGATTCGTCACTGAGCAGGAGCAGCAGCTGAATGCCATGCTCCGCCAACGGGCCGAGGCGGCCGGCGTGACCTTCGTCGACACCTACAGCTCGTCCACCGGGCACGACATGTGCGAGGCGGAGGGCACCCGCTGGATCGAACCCCTCGGTGCGTCGGGCGGCCTGGCCCCGATCCATCCGAACGCACAGGGCCAGCAGGGCATGGCCACCGCCGTCCTGGCGTCCCTGCAGCAACGGCACTGACCCGTTCTGCGCCCGGCCCCCGCCAGGCCCGCGGAGCGCAGGGGCGCGTGCGGCGCCCGCGCGCCCGATCGGATCCGAGAGCCCCATACCAGGTCACGAGCCCGGATGAGGGCAGGATCGGCGATCCCGCAGGTGATTCCCGAAGAACCGGGTACGACGGGGTGCCGGAGTGCGTACCCTGCACGCAGAGGGGCTGATTCGAAGATCCGCTCCGAGTCCGGCCGGGGAGCTGGCATGGCAGTTGACGTGCGGGTGAGGGGCCGTGCCGCCCACTCCGTGGTGCTGCGCGAACTGCTCCTGCTCTGGCAGGCGGCCCGCCAAACCGGCGGTCGGACGATCACGCGGAAACACCTGGCCAGGCTGGGCGGAATCAACCCGTCCACCCTCAGCGGCTGGCTGTCCGGACGCTCCGTGCCCCGCGAGATCGATCGGCTCGTCATCGTGGCGGGGGAGTTGGCCCGCGCCGCCGGTCTCCCGGTGCGCCGGGCCCGCTACTGGGCCGCCCTGTTGGAGACCGACCGGGCCCACCGCAACAGGCGTGCGACAGCCTCGGGCCGGTCCGCGCGGAGGACGGCAACGGGTGCGCCGCCGGCCGGAGCGGCCCCGGCCGACGGCAGCGGACAGCCCACCGGGCGTCGGCGTGCGGGCGGCGGAGGACCGGCCGGCCCTCGGGCGGTGCACCGCTACTCCTCGGGCCCGCCCGCAGCCAGGGCGTTGGTCGACGCGGCACTGGACACCCTGCGCCTCGGTCACCGTCCGGCCCTGCCTGCCGCGCTACTGACGGCCGCCGCCCCGCACTACTTGACGGCACGTGAGCGCGCCATCCTCGGAGCGGCGTGGGCGGCCGAGGCGTGGGCGTACCTCCGGGCCGAGGCTCCGGAGATCGGCGGTGCCCTGGTGACCAGCAGCCGGACGTCGGCCGGCCCCGCCTCGGGCGCCGAGGTGCGGCTCGCCCCGGCGCTGGTCCGCGAGCTGAGGTCGGAGCGGGAGGGCCGCGCCGTGCCCGCCGGCCTGTGGGAGTGTCTGACGCGGTACGCCCACCCCTCCGACCGGCCCGCCCTCGCCCACGCCGCGTCGGTCCGCGGGCTCGACCGGGTCGCGCTCGATCTCTGCACCTCGGCGGCCGCAGCGGGCCACCACACCGCACTGCTGGACGCCGCCGAGCTGCTCGCCGGGACGGGCCGGACGGCGGAGGCCGTTGAGCGTTGCGGCGCGGCAGCCGAGCTCGGAGTGCCGGGGGCGCTGACGCGGGCAGCCGAACTGCTGGAGCGTGACCGGCAGTACCGGCAGGCCGTCGCCTGGTACGACCGGGCCGGCCGGGCCGGGGACGCCGAAGCGCTCTGCCGGTCCGCCGAACTCCTCGGCCGCACCGGCGAGATCGACGCGGCGCTGCGACGTTTCGACGCGGCCGCCGATGCGGGTCACCCGGCCGCCCATTACCGGGCCGGGCAGTTGCTCGCGGGGCTCGGCCGCGCGGACGAGGCCTTCGCCCGGTTCGAGTGGGCGGCGGTCGACGGACATCCGGCGGCACCCGCCGCCTGCGCCAGGGTCTGCGCGGAGGCCGGGAGAACGGACCAGGCCATCGCCTGGTGGGAACGCGCGTGGGAACAGGGGGTCACCACGGTGCACGAAGCAGCAGAGATGTGGGAGACAGCAGGCCAGGTCGACCGGGCGGCGGCGTGCTACGAACGGGCCGCAGTGGCCTGCGACGAGACGGCCTGGCACGAGGCCGCGGCACTGTTCGCCAGACACGGCTAGTACGGTGACCTGCCCTGGTACGCGCACATCGGCGACCACCAGGCCCTGCGGGAGCGCGCCGAACAGTGCGAGCGGGACGGCGACCCGGAGGGAGCACTGCACTGGTATCGAAAGGCGGCGGAGGCCGGCTGCGAGTCGGCCCTGTTCCAGGCGGCCGACATGCTGGAACGGAGCGGCGACAGCACTCGGGCCGTGCACTGGTACGAGCTCGCTGCCCACCGGGGCGACACCTACGCGATGCGCGAACTCGGCCGACTGCTGGCCGCACTCGGCCGGTCGCAGGAGTCCGTCAGCTGGTACCGCGCCGCCGTCCGGGCCGGTGACCGGCACGTGCTGCCCGAGACCGTCCGCGTGGTCGAGCAGCTCGACCGGCGGTCTGCCACCGTCGCCGACCACCCGCACCCCCGTCCACTTCTGCTCGCCGCACCGGCCGAACGCGCCGACACCGGTGCGCCGGTGCCACGGCTCGCCGCGCAGCAGGCCTCCACAGGCGCCGAGCTGCTGCGCGATGCGGTGGAGCTGTTGAAGGACGGCGGTCGGTACTTCGAAGCGGACCTGCTGCTGCGCTCGGCGGACCGTCCCGAGCCGGCCCGGCTGCGCGATGCGTCCCGGATGCTGTCCGATTCGGTGACCACGGACGAGGCCGTCGCGTGGGTGCAGCGGTTCGCCGACACCGGGGACCAGCAGGCACCGTCCGAGGCGGCCGAGATGCTGGAGAACCGGGGCCGGACCGACGAGGCGCTCGACTGGTATGCGCGGGCCGCCGACGCCGGCGACCGGGGTGCCCTGCTCGCGGCCGCCCGGATGCTGGCCGACTGCCGCCAGATCGAGCGTGCCCTGGACTGGTACCGGCGGGCCGCGGAAGCGGGCGTGCCGGCGGCACACCGTGAGTCGGTGATGCTGCGTCAGCAGACCGAGGCGGACGAAGCGGAAGCCACCCGCCGGAGCGGCGAGCGGGGACTGCGGTCCCTGCCCGGCGCGTCCGGTGCACCTGTCACGTCCGCCGCGCCCGGTGCACCCGCTGCGCCGGAGGCCGATGGTCGCCACCCCGAAGGCGCGGAGCCCGCACCCGTCGTACCTGCACCCGTCGTACCTGTACCGGCCCGCCGCGTACGCGTCCCGCGCCAGTCGGTCGCTCCTACCCGGACCGAGCACTGACCGACCGGGGATACCGGCCGGTGGGCGTCGCCGAGGGTCACCCCGGCGACGTACAGCAGGAGCAGGAGCGTCAGGGCGCGTCGGCAGGAGCCGGGCACAGGTCCTCGGTGTCGAGGACGCGGCGTTCGGTGGGCAGGTCGCGGACGCGGCGCATGGGGGAGCACCAGAGGATCAGCGCGGCCAGCGGTACGCCGATGGTCATCAGCCACATCGCGGGGCGCACGCCCAGCTGGGTGCCGAGGAAGCCGGCCAGTACGGCGCCGAGCGGGATGGAGCCGAAGTTGAGCACCGCGCTGCTGGCGGAGAGCCGTCCGAGCAGTTCCGGCGGGCAGTAGCGCTGCTGGAAGGTCGACTTGATGACGTTGCCCGCGACCACGCCGGCGGAGGCGCCGAAGCCGCCGATCAGGTACCAGGCCAGTCCGAGGCCGCGGCCGGTGAGCGGGATGAGGACGGTCAGGGCGGGCAGGACGAGTTCGAGCATCAGCATGGCGCGCGAGGTGCCGAGCCGGGCGGCGACCCGGCGGGCGAAGGCCGCGCCGAGGATGCCGCCGGTGGAGGCCAGGCCCACCAGCAGGCCGACGGTGCCCTCGCCGATGCCGACCTCGCGGATCAGGAAGACCACCAGCAGGGCCTGGTAACCCGTCAGCACCAGGTTGGAGGCGGCGCCGAACAGGGCGAAGGTGCGGAACCAGACGTCGGAGACGAGCAGCCGCAGGCCTTCGCCGATCTCCTTGCGCAGCGCCCGGCGGGGGCGGTCGGCGCGGCCGGTCTCGCGGTGGCCGATCCGCGCGGTGCACCAGAGCGAGAGCAGGAACGTCGCGGTGTTGGCGAGCAGCCCGTTGACCGGGCCGGCGAGCTGGGCGAGCAGGCCGCCGCTGCCGAGGCCGACGATGCCCGCAGCGGAGGCGCTGCCGTGCAGTTTGGCGTTGCCCTCGGGCTGGTCCGCGGGGTCGAGCAGCTGCGGCAGGTACGCGGTGTACGCGGTCTGGAAGAACACCCCGGCGGCCCCGGCGAGCAGCGCCACGGTCAGCAGGTGCCACAGGGTGAGCGTCCCGGCGAGGGCGGCCAGCGGGACGGTCGCGTACAGGACCAGCGAGAGGGCGGTCGAGATGAGCATGATCGGGCGGGAGCGCAGCCGGTCCACCCACACCCCGGCGGGCAGGCCGATCAGCAGCCAGGGCAGCCACCCGGCCGCGCCGAGCAGGCCGACCTGGAAGGTGCTCGCGTGCAGGGTGCTGACCGCGATCAGCGGCAGGGCCAGGCCGGTGACGGCGGATCCGTACTTGTTGGCGGTCTCGCCGATCCACAGCAGCCGGAAGTCGCGGTGGCGTCGCAGCAGTCCGGCGGGCCGGCGGGCGATCGGGTCGGTGGCGGGCTCCGGGTGGAGGGTCCCGGTGGTGGAGGGGTCCGCGACCGGCTCGGCGGGGCGGGAGTCGGCGGAGGTGGTCGACGTCATGGCCGGTCGGGTTCCTTTCGGGGCAGTACCTGGATCTGGACGATGGCCGGTCGCGCTTCGGGGTCGGGGGCGGCGGTCGGGTCGGGGGTGTGGCGGGCGACGACTTCGGCGAGTTCGTCGCCGAGGGCCTTGAGCTGGGTGGGCGTCAGGCGCAGGTTGCTCCAGTCGCTGACCAGGCCCACGTTGCGCCAGTCGCCCTCCCACTCGGCGGTCAGCGCGTCCGCGACCAGCTGGTACTGGCGGCGCAGGTTCTCCGCCAGGTAGACGGAGGCCGCCGCCTTGGTGCTGGGGTCCTGGGTGAACTCGGTGGCGGTCAGCGTGATCGTGCCGCGCACCGGGCGCCACCAGCGCTCCCGCTTGGTGCCGCGGCCGGTCTCCTCCTCGATGAACCCGTGTTCCGCGAGGTGGCGCAGGTGCCAGCTGATGGTGCCGGTGGACTCGCCGGTGCGCTCGGCGAGCCGGGCGGAGGTCGAGGGGCCGTGCAGCCGGAGTTCGTCCAGCAGCCGCATTCGCAGCGGATGGGCCAGCCCGCGCAGGCTGTTGGCGTCGAGTTGGCGTCGCGGGGTCTCGTCCTCCGGTGCGGGGGTGGTGGCGGGGTGTTCTTCGGGGCGGTGCTCGTTCATGAGGGCAACACTAGAGTGCAGAGACTTCTCTGCATAGACCTCTTTGCAGAGGAGTCTCTGCATTTTGCTCGGGCGGTGGCCGGCGTTCGCGCGGCGCACGTCCGAATGTCCGTCATCCGGCGTACGGTGGCGGACATATGAAGACCACCACTCCGTACGATCCGCAGTCCGAGGCACGCTGGGTGCCCGAGCCCGACAAGCGGCCCGGCCGCACCGCCTTCCAACGCGACCGCGCCCGGGTGCTGCACTCGGCCGCGCTGCGCCGTCTGGCGGGGACGACCCAGGTGGTCGCCCCGATGCGCAGGGACTTCCCGCGCACCCGGCTCACCCACTCGCTGGAGTGCGCGCAGGTCGGCCGGGAGCTGGGTGCGGCGCTCGGCTGCGATCCGGATCTGGTGGAGACCGCCTGCCTGGCGCACGACATCGGCCACCCGCCGTTCGGCCACACCGGCGAGGAGGCGCTCGACCAGGCCGCCGAGGCCTGCGGCGGGTTCGAGGGCAATGCCCAGTCGCTGCGCATCCTGACCAGGCTGGAGCCCAAGCGCTTCGCCCCGCTCGACGAACCCGAGGTCCGGCTCGCCCCCTGGCCCGGCCGCAGCGTCGGCCTCAACCTGTCCAGGGCCGCCCTGGACGCCGCCACCAAGTACCCGTGGGCCCGCGGCGGCCACCCCACCGACCCGGCCTCCACCAAGTACGGCGTCTACGGCGACGACCTGCCGGTCTTCCGCTGGATGCGCACCGGCGCCCCGGACGGCCGCAAGTGCTTCGAGGCCACGGTGATGGACTGGTCCGACGACGTCGCGTACTCCACCCACGACGTGGAGGACGGCCTGCAGGCCGGCCACATCGACCCGGCGGCGCTGCGTGCCCCGCAGGAGCGGGCCGAGCTGTTCCGGATCGCCGAGCGGTTCGCCCCGGAGACCGGGCCGGAGGAATTCGGCGCCGCCCTCGACCGCCTCCAGGCCGAGGACTGGTGGCCCACCGCGTACGACGGCACCGCCCGCGCCCGGGCCGGTCTCAAGGACCTCACCAGCCAGCTGATCGGTCGCTTCTGCCTGGCCGCCGAGCAGGAGACCCGGGCCCGCTACGGCCCCGGCCCGCTCACCCGGTACGCCGCCGAACTGGTCGTCCCGCGCGGCGTCCGGCTGGAGTGCGCGGTGCTCAAGGCGGTCGCCGTCCAGTACGTGATGCAGCGCGACGAGCAGGCCCAGCTCCGCTCCCGCCAGCGCGTGGTGATCGCCGAACTCGCCGACGCCCTGCTGCGCACCGCCCCGGACGGGCTGGACCCGGTGTTCGCCGCCCAGTACGCGGAGGCCGAGGACGACCGCGCCGCGCTGCGCACCGTGATCGACCAGATCGCCACCCTGACCGACGCCTCCGCGCTCGCCCTGCACGCCAAGCTGATCGGCTGAGCCCACGGATTGTCCGGCCCGCTCCCGTAGACTTTCCCAGTGGCCGGGAGGATCAGGGACGAGGATGTGCAGGCGGTGCGTGCCGCCCTGCCGATCGACGCCGTGGTCGGCGACTACGTGCAGCTGGCCAGTGGCGGCGGCGCCCAGCTGAAGGGCGTGTGCCCGTTCCACGACGAGAAGTCCGCGTCGTTCTACGTGCACCCGGGCAAGAACGTCTTCCACTGCTTCGGCTGCGGCGAGTCCGGCGACACGATCACCTTCCTGATGAAGATCGAGCACTGCTCGTTCGCGGAGGCGGTCGAGCGGATGGCCGCCCAGGCAGGCATCACCCTGCGTTACGAGGAGGGCGGCTACAGTCCGCGCCACCAGCAGGGCGAGCGGACCAGGCTGGTCGAGGCGCACAAGGTCGCCGCCGCCTGGTTCGAGGAGCAGCTGGCCACCCCGGAGGCGGAGATCGGCCGCCGTTTCCTCGCCGAGCGCGGCTTCGACGAGGCCGCCGCCAAGCACTTCGGGGTGGGCTACGCTCCGGTCGGCTGGGAGCACCTGGTGCGTTTCCTGCGCGGCCGCGGCTTCACCGACAAGGAGATCTCGGTCGGCGGCCTGGCCTCGCAGGGCCAGCGCGGCGGCCTGATCGACCGCTTCCGCGGCCGCCTGGTCTGGCCGATCCGGGACAGCTCGGGCGACGTGGTCGGCTTCGGCGCCCGCCGGCTGCGCGAGGACGACAACGGCCCGAAGTACCTGAACACCCCCGAGACGCCGATCTACAAGAAGTCGAACGTCCTGTACGGCATCGACCTGGCCCGCAAGGAGATCGCCAAGTCCGGCCGGGCGGTGGTGGTCGAGGGCTACACCGACGTGATGGCCTGTCACCTGGCGGGCGTCACCACGGCAGTGGCCACCTGCGGCACCGCGTTCGGCGAGGACCACATCAAGATCATCCGTCGGCTGCTGATGGACACCTCCACCTACCGCGGTGAGACGGTCTTCACCTTCGACGGTGACGCCGCCGGACAGAAGGCCGCCCTGCGGGCCTTCGAGGACGACCAGAAGTTCGCGGCCCGCACCTCCATCGCCATCACCCCGGGCGGCATGGACCCGTGCGAACTGCGCCTCGCCCAGGGCGACGAAGCGGTCCGCGACCTGGTGGGGAACCCCGTCCCGCTGTTCGAGTTCGCGCTCCGCTCGGCGGTCGCCCGACACCGGGTGGACACCGCCGAGGGCCGCGCCGCCGCGCTCGAAGAGGCCGCCGGGATCATCGTCAAGATCAAGGACCGCTCGATCCAGCACGAGTACGCCGTCCAGCTGGCCGGCATGGTCGGCATCCTGGACGAGCAGTTCGTGGTCCGCCGGATCTCCCAACTCGCCCGCTGGCAGCGGGAGAACCAGCAGAACGGCCAGCGCCGGCCGCTGCGCCGCGCCGAACCCGCCGGGCAGCAGCCGGCCGGTCCGGAGCGTCCGACGTTCCGGCTCAACCCGCGCGACCCGGCCCAGTTCGTCGAACGCGAACTGCTCAAACTCGCCCTCCAGCACCCCGAGTTGGTCAGCCCGGCCTTCGACCAGTACGGCGAGGACGAGTTCCCCACCCCGCCCTACCGGGCCGTCCGCCGAGCCATCGGCCAGACCGGCGGCGCCGCGTACGGCGCGAGCCTGCCGGACTTCACCGCCGCCGTCCGCGAGGCCAGCCCGGACGACCAGGTCCGCAGCCTGGTCACCGAGCTGACCGTGGAGCCGATCCGGTCCCGCCGCAAGGCCGACGAGCTGTACGCGGGGGAGTTCCTGGTGAAGCTGCGCATGCAGGCCGTGGACCGCCGCGTCGACGAGGTCCGCGCCCACCTGCGGCGGCTGGGCGACCGGGCCACCGCCGAGGAACTGCACCCGGTGCAGAGCGAGTTGTGGGCTCTTCAGCAGTACGGGCAGCAGCTGCGTTCGCGCGGCGCGACCGCCCTCTGACCGCCGCCTGACCGCCCGTCACTCCCCGGGCCGCCCCCGCCTGCCCGGTGGCACCCGCGCGTGCGCCGGGTGCCACCCGTCCGGCTCGCGGCCGCCCGCAGGTGCCCGGGCGCGCCGCGCTGGGTATCCCCTTCGGTGTGGCGCGGCAACCCCCAGGCCGCGCGCGGTCCCTGGAGGGATGCCCGTGGAGCTCTCAGTCGCCCGCCCGCACCGCACCGCCCCCGCCCGGGACGCCGCGATCCCGGTCCAGCCCGGCTCGCAACTCCCCACCGGGGCCGAGCCCGTGGCCGAAGCCCCCGCCGCCGGAACGGCCCCCGTATCCGAAGCCCCCGCGCCCGAAGCCCCCACGCCCGCGCCCGAGGCCGCCGACCGGCCCGAGAGCGAGCCCACCGCCGAGGACCTCGTCGACGAGCCCCCGGAGGCGCCCCTGGACGAGGGCGCCGGCCCGGCCGCCGACCTGCTGCGGCAGTACCTGCGCGAGATCGGCCGCATCCGGCTGCTGACCGCCGCCGAGGAGGTCGAGCTGGCCTGCCAGATCGAGGCCGGCCTGTTCGCCGAGGAGGCGCTCTACCGCACCGACCCGGACGGCGACGGGCGGCTCGCGGACGACCTGGACCGCCTGGTGGTGCTCGGCCGGATCGCCAAGCGCCGCCTGATCGAGGCCAACCTGCGGCTGGTGGTCTCGGTCGCCAAGCGCTACGTCGGGCGCGGCCTGACCCTGCTCGACCTGGTCCAGGAGGGCAACCTCGGCCTGATCAGAGCGGTGGAGAAGTTCGACTACGCCCGCGGCTACAAGTTCTCCACCTACGCGACCTGGTGGATCCGGCAGGCGATGAGCCGCGCCCTCGCCGACCAGGCCCGCACCATCCGCGTCCCGGTGCACGTGGTCGAGCTGATCAACCGGGTGCTGCGGGTGCAGCGCGCCCTGCTGCAGGAGCGCGGCGTGGAGCCGACCGCAGCCGAGGTCGGGCTGGTGCTCCAGCTGCCCCCGGAGCGGATCCGGGAGGTCCTCAAGCTGGCCCAGGAGCCGGTCTCGCTGCACACCCCGGTCGGCGAGGAGGACGACGTGGCCCTCGGCGACCTGATCGAGGACGCCGACGCCGCCTCCCCGCCGGAGAGCGCCGCCTTCCTGCTGCTGCGCGAGCACCTGGAGGCGGTGCTGGCCACCCTCGGCGAACGCGAACGCCAGGTGGTCCAGCTCCGCTACGGCCTCGACGACGGCCGCCCCCGCACCCTGGAGGAGATCGGCCACCTGTTCGGCGTGACCAGGGAGCGGATCCGGCAGATCGAGGCGAAGACCCTCCGCAAGCTCCGCGAGCACGCCTTCGCCGACCAGCTCCGCGGCTACCTGGACTGACCTGCCGCCCGACCGGCCGTCAGTGGTGGAAGCCGCTGCGCTGCGGCATGCCCAGCTCGCTGAGCGGCGCGGGCTGGCGCTCCAGCTCGGGCAGCAGCCGTCGCAGGTCGTTGAGCAACAGGTCCGCCAAGTCCCGGGTGAACCCGTTGCGGCACACCACCCGCAGCACCGCCAGGTCGGTCCGCCCCTCCGGGAAGGTGTACGCGGGCACCTGCCAGCCGCGTTCGCGCAGCCGCCGCGAGACGTCGAACACGTCGAACGAGCCGCCCTCGACCGTGGTGAAGGCGAACACCGGCAGCTGGTCGCCCTTGGTGATCAGCCGGAACGGGCCGAGCTTCCCGATCTGCTCGGCCAGGTACTCGGCGACGTCCCGGCAGGCCTGCTGCACTGCGCGGAACCCGGCGTGCCCGAGCCGCAGGAAGGCGTAGTACTGGGCGACCACCTCCGCGCCCGGCCGGGAGAAGTTCAGCGCGAAGGTCGGCATCTCGCCGCCCAGGTAGTTGACCTTGAACACCAGCTCCTCGGGCAGCGCCTCGCCGTCCCGCCACAGCGCCCACCCCACCCCCGGGTACACCAGCCCGTACTTGTGGCCGGAGGTGTTGATCGACGCCACCCGGGGCAGCCGGAAGTCCCACTTCAGGTCCGGGTCCAGGAACGGCGCGACCATGCCGCCGGACGCACCGTCCACGTGCACCGGAATGTCGAGCCCGGTGCGCTGCTGGAGGTCGTCCAGCGCGGCGCAGATCTCGGCGATCGGCTCGTAGGAGCCGTCGAAGGTGGAGCCGAGGATGCCGACCACGCCGATGGTGTTCTCGTCGCAGTGCGCGACGGCCTGGTCGGCGGTCAGGTGGAAGCGGTCGCCCTCCATCGGGACGAGCCGCGCCTCGACCTCCCAGAAGTTGCAGAACTTCTCCCAGCAGACCTGCACGTTGATGCCCATCACCAGGTTGGGCCGCGCCCCGGCCGCGTACCGGTCGGCGTTGCGCCGCATCCAGCGCCGCTTGAGCGCCATCCCGGCGAGCATGCAGGCCTCGCTGGAGCCGGTGGTCGAACAGCCCACCGCGGCACCGGGATCGGGCGCGTGCCACAGGTCGGCGAGGATCGCCACGCAGCGCCGCTCCAGTTCGGCGGTCTGCGGGTACTCGTCCTTGTCGATCATGTTCTTGTCGCTGCACTCGGCCATCAGCCGGTCCGCGTACTCGTCCATCTGCGTGGTGACGAAGGTCGCCAGGTTGAGCTTGGCGTTGCCGTCCAGCATCAGTTCGTCGTGGATCAGCTGGTACGCGATGGAGGACGGGATCGGCATCCGGGGCAGCCGGTGCAGCGGCGGGGCGACCTGCATCGCGCCCACCGGATCGGTCAGCACGTGCAGTGGGCTGAACGGCAGCCGGCGGTCGTCCTGCCCGTGTGCCTGTCCCTTGTGCAACGCCATGACGGAACGTCCCTCCACTCGTGGAGCCCCCACGCTGCCATCCCTTACGGGCCGACGCACCCTCAACAGCCGCTCGACGGACGGCTCCGGACGCCCGGTCAGACGCTCGCGGCGGTCTCCGGGTGGTACTGCTCGCGCATCGCCGCGTACTGCTGGCGCACCGCGTTGCCGACCGCCAGGTCGTGCTCCTGGTCGGGGGCGAGCAGGGTGACGTCCGGCAGTTCCCACTGCGGGGGCTCGGCCGTCCCGGCGAGTGCCCAGGCCGCCTGGCGGGCCGCGCCGCGCGCCGCGTGGTCGCCGCGCGGCGGTATGACCACGGGCAGCCCGAACACCAGCGGGGCTGTCTGCTGCACGGCGGGCAGCCGACCGGCCGTCCCCAGCAGGAACACCCGGTTCACCGCGACGCCGTGGCCGCGCAGCACGTCCAGCGCCTCGGCCAGGTTGCACAGCATGCCCTCGACCGCGGCCCGCGCCACGTGCTGCGGCGCCATCGACTCGGCCCGCAGCCCGGTCAGCGTGCCGGCCGCCTGCGGCAGCTTCGGGGTGCGCTCGCCGTCCAGGTACGGCAGGAAGACCATCCCGTACGCGCCCGGCGAGGACTGCAGGGCCAGCTCCGACAGACCCTCCAGGTCGGTGCCGAGCATCGCCGCGGTGGAACGCAGCACCTGCGCGGCGTTCAGCGTCGCCACCATCGGCAGGTGCCGGCCGGTGGCGTCCGCGAACGAGGACACCAGGCCGGACGGGTCGACGACCGCCCGGTCGTGCACCGCGAAGATCGTGCCGTTGCCGCCCAGCGACACCACCGCGTCGCCCGGGCCCAGCCCGAGGCCCAGCGAGGCCGCCATGTTCTCCCCGGTGCCGGCCGAGATCAGCAGCCCCTCCGGGGTGTGCCCGGCAGGCTCGGCCGGGCCGAGCACGTCCGGGACCTTCAGCTCGTGGCCGAGCGCCAGCTTGATCAGGTCCTGCCGGTACTCGCCGGTGATCGGCGACCAGTAGCCGGTGCCGGAGGCGTCGCCGCGGTCCGTGGTGCGCCGCCGGGTGCCGCCCAGCAACTGCGAGACCAGCCAGTCGTGCGGCAGCAGCACCTCGGCGATCCGCTGCGCCGACACCGGTTCGAACTCGGCCAGCCAGCGCAGCTTGGCGATGGTGTACGCCGGGCCGGGGACGGCGCCGATCGCCTCCACCCAGGGCTCCGCGCCGCCCAGCGCGTCCAGCAGCGCGGCCGCCGAGCCCGCCGACCGCGGGTCGTTCCAGAGCAGCGCGGGCCGCACCAGGACACCGCCGGCGTCCAGGCCGATCAGACCGTGCTGCTGGGCGGACACCCCGATCGCGCGGACGCCCTCCAGCAGGCCCCCGGCGGCGGCGTCGCCGAGCGAGTGCAGCCAGCTCTGCGGGTCGACCTCGGTGGAGCGGGCGTCGTCGCCCTCGGGCAGCGGATGGGGAGCGCGGCCCTGCCGCAGCACGGCGCCGGTGTCGGCATCGCACGCGACGATCCGGGTGCGAGTGGTGGAGCTGTCGATGCCCGCGACGATGGCCATGCCGAGATCATGCCGCAGTCGACGGTCGGGGCGGGCCCGACTGCCGCAAGTGTTGCCCAGTCGGTACCGGAACCAGCCCCGCCGCCGACCCTCCGTGCCTGGTCGGGGGCGTTCCGTGCCCGGCCGGAGACGTTCGGTGCGATGTTCGCGCGATGCGCTTTGCGATGCCCTTTTGCGATGCTCCGTGCGCTCAGGGGCGGACGGTGCCCCAGCCGTCGTCCTCGCCGTGGTGCTTGGCGAAGTACGGGACGCGCTCGGTCAGCGCGTTCGGCAGCTTCTCGCCGACCTTGTCGGCGACCGCCCCGGCGGCCTTCCCGGCCACCGCGCCCGCCTGCTGCTTGGCCTTGCCGGCCGCGTCCTGCACCCGCGGGTTCTCCCGCAGCTGCCGGGCCGCACCGGCCAGCTGGTCGTACCGCTCACGCCCGGCCCGGGTACCGAGGACGTACCCGATCCCGATGCCAACGATCAACGACACCTTCCACATGCCCTGGTTCCACCCTTCGTCGCCGCGCGATTGTGTGCCGCGTCTACCCGTCCGGCCGGGCCGTGAACCGCCCTGCCGGTGGCGGGTCCGGGCCAGCCGGAACCGCCGTGCACCAGCATCCCCGTCCGTACCGTGAGGCGCGCGCGGGGCACGCCGGACCGGCCCGGGGCCGAGGTGGGGGAGGCTGCTGCCGAAAGCGATTGGCGGAACACCCCCCTGAGTGCGCTAATGTATGTCCCGCAGCGAGCACCGTGGGCCCGGGGAGATCCGGAGACCGGGGTGAGCGAGGCGAAGAACGATCCTCCATAGCTCAATTGGCAGAGCAGCCGACTGTTAATCGGCAGGTTATTGGTTCGAGTCCAATTGGAGGAGCGCGGTCCCCCATAGCTCAATTGGCAGAGCAGCCGACTGTTAATCGGCAGGTTATTGGTTCGAGTCCAATTGGGGGAGCTTCACCGGAATTCGCGGTGATCAGTACAGAGCGAAGGCCCTTCGGTGAGACCGAGGGGCCTTCGTGTTTCTTCCCGCGGCCGAGCCCTCCACAGGGCCTGCGGTTCCTCTGCAGGGCCGTGGCCGCAGGGGCTCAGCCGCCGGCCTGCCGGTAGAGGTCCGCGAGGCGGCTGCCGAAGGCCACGCTGTAGGAGATCTCCGGGCTGTCGCCGCCCTGCTGGTAACCCCCTATGACGCCGACGACCTGACCCTGCCCGGTCACCCAGGGGCTGCCGCTGGTGCCGTCGGTGAATCCGGCGCAGTCGAAACGCTGCTGGGTATTGCTGCGCGAGGTGGTGCGGCCCTGGCAGGTGATCGGGGACACGGCGCTGTTGGGATATCCGGTGACGGTGACGTCCAGGCCGAAGCCGAGACCGGTGGCGAGGGTGTAGGCGCCCATCGCGTCCTCGACCTGCCGACCGTTCAGCGTGCCGACCGTGAGGAACGCCACGTCGTACCCCTCGTTCTCGTCGGGCCCCCACCGCGGGTCCACCAGCACCCCGGTGACGGGCCAACTTCCGTACGGGGCGCGCTGGTCGCGGTAGCCCGGGGCGAACACCAGGCCGTCGATGGGCGTGCCGTGCGGGGCCGCGCAGTGGGCGGCGGTGATCAGCAGGTTGCGGCCCCGGCTGTGCACCACGGCGGCCGTGCAGGCCCGCATGCCGTCGGTGTCGTCCAGGAACAGCGGCCCGATCCGGTTGCCCACGGCGTCCGCCGGCGCGGGATGCGCGGTCGGACGGTTGTCGGCGGGCGTGGCGGAATCGCAACCGGTCGCCGCCGCCAGCAGGAGCAGGAGTGCGCAGGCCGCAGCGGCCGGGCCACGGCCGGTTCGGGGAGAGCTGCGCGGCACCGTCACTCGCTTCCGCTCGGCGACCCGCCCGGGGGTGCCGGGCGGCGGATGCAGCAAGATCTACCAGGGCCCGCGCCGCACCGGCAACCGCCCTCGACAGCGGGCCCGCCCGACCGGGTGTCAGGAGCCCTGGGGCAGCCGCCGGTGGAACGCCTGCGCCGGGACGCCGGAGCAACTGCCGTACGGGATGCCTGGGGTGTCGCCGCCCTGCCGCCCTGCCGTCGATCACCTCGACCGCAGTGCCGGGGGGGTCGTTCGGGGCCGCCTGCGGGCGGTCGCCTCCTCGGAGTGTACGGACAGCCGGCCTCACCGGTGCGGTGCCGCATCGGCTGTGCGGGCTCGGACCGGCGCAAGCTCTGACGGGGTGTCACCGGTGTGGGCGTGGGCACGAACGCCGACACCGCGCGGGAGGTGCCGAGGCCTGGGGCGATCATTTTCCGGGCCGTCGCCTCGACCGCGCCGGCCTCCCGGTTCGCTCGTCGGGGTGACCGTCGGACGGATGCGACCGCGTCCACGAATGGGCGGCGCGGGTGGGAGGGGGCGGGCGTCCCCGGATGCGCCCCCGGCGCGCACCACGGGTGACCGACCGGCTATGCTGCCGGGGGCGTCCCTGAGGGGGCGTCCGCTACTGCCAGGGCCGCCCGTCGGCCCCGGCGGGTCGAGTCGGGGGGCGGTAGCTCAGCCGGTTAGAGCAGGGGACTCATAATCCCTTGGTCGTGGGTTCGAGTCCCACCCGCCCTACCTCGGCCGCTGACCGACCGTCAGCCAATGGGGCTCTCTGACCAGGCGAAACGCCGGACTTGTCGAGCTCTGAGCGTAGATTAGCGTCCCCGGCAGCTCCTGTGTGCAGCGCCGCGAGCGCGCGCCGGGGAATTCCGGGGAACTCGGCCAGGGCCCGAACCCGGGGCGGTGCTTCCGGGTGACCCCGGCGACCTGGGCCGTATCGCCGTCCGCCCTTGCCGGGGCCCGTGGTTCCTCCTGGGCGTCGAAACGGTCCGGCGGTTGGCCGCAGCGGGGAGATTCACCCCATCGGGAATCGCTGCACGGTGACCGTTCGGGCACGTATTGTTCGGCGCGGGAACTCGGGGCAGGGACGGCGATCGCCGGGTGCGGAAGGTGTGGATGGCCGGGGAGTCCGGCGGCCGGGCCGGATGCGGCGCGAGGCCCGCGGTCCTGGGATCCGCGGGCCTCGGGTGTCACCGGGTGGGTCAGTACTGCGTGGTGACGGTGACTCCGGAGAAGGAGTTCTGGGCGTAGAGGCTGAAGTACACCCAGCCCGCGGGCGGGTTCGTGATGGTCAGGGTCTCACCGTTGCCGCTGTTGGTGGACTTGGCGGCGTAGGAGCCGGTGGTGGCCCAGCCGGCGGGGTTCCAGTAGAGGTCCGCGTTGCCGGTGCCGCCGGTGGTGGTGATGGTGAGCTGCTTCACGCCGGCCGGCAGGTTGAGGAAGCTGTAGCTGTAGTTGCCGGAGGTGGCCGCGACGTTGTCGCGGCGGCAGTTCTTCCCGTACGAGCGGGTGTCCGGGTCGGCGCAGAGCGGGGCGGCGGGGGCCAGGGTGCCGCAGTTGCCGGTGCCGCAGGCGCTCAGGTAGGTCGCGAAGTCGGCGTCGTACGAGGTGCCGATGCCGGTGAGGACGGCACGGGCGCCGGTGAAGTCGCCGGTGCGGGTCTTGGCCAGGTAGGCGGCGACGTCCTGCGGGTGCGACTGCAGCATGTAGCGGACGGCCAGGTAGCCCCAGTTGTAGGTTCGGGTGGAGTCGGTGTTCTGGTAGGTGGTGTCGAACAGCGTGCTCAGCTTGTAGGTGCCCTTGGCGGCCTGCGCGATCGCGTCGTCGTAGCGCACGTCCCGGTACGTGTAGGACATGTACTCGGCGAAGCCCTCGATCCACCAGATGTTGGGGACGGTCTGTCCGGCGTCGAAGTCGCCGTAGAAGTTGAAGCGGCCGTCGAGGTAGTGCGCGTACTCGTGGTTGAGGTTCCAGATCGAGAACGCCGGGCGCAGCCACTCCGCCTCGTGGGCGATGAAGCGGGCCTGGTTGCCGGGCTCGTCGGGCTTGCCCTCCAGGTACATGCCGCCGTTGTCCACGTCGATGTCGAACATCGACCAGGCGTACAGGCGGTAGTCGTAGGAGGAGTCGTAGACCACGACCTCCAACTGGGTGTTGAGGTCACCGGGGACGGGGCCGTTGTCCTTGACCACGCTGTGGAACAGGGCGTCTTCGTTGGCCAGACTGGAGCAGGTGCTGTCCAGTTCGGCGGTGGTCAGTGCCTGGGCGCGGATGTGCAGGGTCGGGCTGCAGATTCGGTCCACGGTCAGGACCAGCGGGGCGAGCCGGGTCGGCAGGTCGCACAGCCCGTAGTAGGAGCAGTGGCCCTCGTCCTTCTTCTCGGTGAACCAGGCGAGGTTCATCGTGAGCGGGCCGGTGGCGCCGATCAGCGGGAAGGCGTTGACCAGATCCTTGACCAGCGGGCGGGCCTGGGCCTGCAGCACCGGCTGCTCCAGGAAGGAGCCGAGGTCGATGCCCAGGCCGGTGGCCAGGTCACTGCCGTTGAGCATCCGGCTGTTGCGCTTGACGAAGGCGGAGATCGAGGCGGCCACCGACGGGTCGGCGGCCAGCGCGGCGTTGAAGGAGTCGACGCCGAGGCCGTTCTCCAGCACCAGCTTGGTGTTGGAGACGGCGTTCCACATGCCGCCGGTCCAGGAGCTGGTGTAGCGGTCCAGCAGGTCCTTGATCACGCCGGTGTAGCGGGCGTTCTCCTGGGCGGAGTCGATCAGGATGACCGCCTCGGAGAGGATCTGGCCGTTGGCTTCGGTGGCGTCCTTGGCGTGCGGGGCGGCGTAGAACGCGTCCAGTGCGCCGCGGATCGAGGTCTGCAGTGCGGTGCCGTACGGGCCGACCGCGTCGGGGTGGTACCACTGGACGTAGTAGCCGGCCCGCAGGAAGGCGATCAGCTGGGCGGCGGACGTCGAGTCGGTGCCGTCGTAGTTCGCCGACGCGGTGCGCAGGGCGTCGGCGACGGCGACCATCTGCGGCTCGCGGAAGGTGTTCTTCGCGTCGGTGCCGGTGATCGAATAGAGCTTGCCCAGGCAGTCCAGGCCGGCCGACTTGACCGTGTTGACCAGGGTGGTGCCGCCGGCGGAGCCGAACGACGAGGTGTCGCAGCCGGTGGCGTCGGCGGCGCGCGCGCCGAGCTTCTTGGCCGACTCGGCGGCGGTGGCCTGCCGTGGTGCGGACTTGGTACCGGTCTCGACCTGACCCGGGGTCGGGCGGGCGTCCTTCGGCTCGTCGGCCGACTTCGGGACGGGGTGCGAGACGGGGGCGGTGGCCGTGTCGGCGGGGGTGGTGCCGGCGGCGGGTTGGGTGGGGGCGGCGAAGGCGCGGCCCTGTGGGGCGAACAGTCCGATGGTGAGGACCAGCGCGAAAGCGAGCGCGAGCAGCCGACCCAACTGGGCGGCGGATATCCGGATATGACGCACGGTGGGGGACTCCGAGCGGTAGTGGCCGGGCTGGGGGGCCCGACCATCTGACGTGTGACATGTAAAATGGCACAGAATGGGGGCGGGTGGAAGAGAAAGATCGCCATGGTGATCGAATCTCTATGTTCGCGGCCCCGCCAGGCCTCCTCGGCCGCCCCGTCTGCGTCGACCGATCGGATGACGTCGGTATCAGCCGGAAGGCTCGCGGGGACTGGCCGGTTCGACGACGAATCGGGCCCGGGAACGGGGCAAATATGGAGGTGAGAGGTTCGTCGGAGGCATTCGTCGGGCCCACTGTTCGGCCCGGTCCGACCTCGCCTGTGCCGAGGGCTGCCCGTGCCGTACCTGCCGTCCCTTCAGGAGGAGGACTGTGATGACGACCGCAATCGACCAACGCCTGCTCGGCGCTGCGCACGTGGGCGACCTCGCTGCCGCCAGGGCCGCCCTGGCGGCCGGCGCCAATCTGGAGGCGCGCGATCCACAGGGGCGGACGGCGCTGCTGGCGGCCGCGCTCGCCGACCAGGTGGCCGTCGCCGAGTTCCTGGTCGCGGCCGGCGCGGACCCGGACGCACAGGACCACCGGGAGGACAGCCCGTGGCTGGTCACCGGCGTCACCGGCAGCGTCGCCATGATGCGGGCGCTGCTGGTCGCCGGGCCGGATTTCGGGCTGACCAACCGGTTCGGCGGGGTGAGCCTGATACCTGCGGCCGAGCGTGGCCATGTCGCGTACGTGCAGGCGGTGTTGGAGGAGACCGACCTCGACGTCGACCACGTGAACCGACTGGGCTGGACGGCTCTGCTGGAGGCCGTGATCCTCGGCGACGGCGGCCGCCCGCACATCGAAATCGTCCGCCTGCTGCTCGCTGCGGGCGCCGACCCGCAGCTCGCCGACGGCGACGGCAGGACGGCGCTCCAGCATGCCGAGCGCCGCGGTTTCAACGGCATCGCCGCCCTGCTGCGAGCCGCCGCATCCGACGCGTGGAAGGGAGACGCCTCATGAACGTCCGCCGGTGATGTACCGCGCGCCGGTTGGCGACGATCCTCGGGTCGCCTCGGCCTCCGACGGTCCCGCCGCAGCTCGATATTCCCGGTCGGCCGGTCGGCCGGTCGGCCGGTCGGCCGGTCAGCCGCGGGGCAGCGTGGTGAGGGTCTGGCAGAGGGCGTCCAGGGCGGCGGGGAAGGCGTGGTCGGGCGGGGTGCCGTAGCCGATCACCAGGCCGTCGCGCGGCGGCATGGTGCTGTCGGGGTGGCGGTAGGGGCGCAGCCCCTCCAGGGCCAGGCCCAGGCGGCGGGCGGTGCCGAGCGCCAACGGCTCGGTGTTCTCGGGGAGTTCGAGTACCGCGTGCAGCCCGGCGGCGATGCCGCTGACCCGGATGTCCGGAGCCCGGTCGGCCAGGGTGCGGACCATCAGGTCGCGGCGGCGGCGGTAGTGGCGGCGCATCCGGCGCAGGTGGCGGTCGTAGGCGTCGTGGGCGAGGAAGTCGGCCAGGGTGAGTTGGTCGATCACCCCGGAGGTCAGTTCGCGGGAGCCCTTGGCCGCGAGCACCGGGTCGACCAGCTCGGCGGGCAGCACCATCCAGCCGAGCCGCAGCGCGGGGGAGAGGCTCTTGCTGGTGGAGCCGAGGTAGACGACGCGGTCCGGGTCGAGCCCCTGGACGGCGCCGATCGGCTGGCGGTCGTAGCGGAACTCGCCGTCGTAGTCGTCCTCCAGCAGCAGCCCGCCGTGCGTGCGGGCCCAGTCGACGGCCAGGGCGCGGCGTTCGGCGTGCAGCGGGCCGCCGGTGGGGAACTGGTGGGCGGGCGTGAGCAGGGCGGCCCGCGCGTCGGTGGCGGCCAGTTCGGCGGTGCGGGCCCCGGCCCGGTCGACGGTCAGCGGGACGGTCCGGCGGCCGGCCTCCGTCAGCAGGCCGCGGTGGAAGGCCAGGCCGTACGCCTCGACGGCGACGGGTCCGTCCAGGATGCCGCCCAGCAGCCGCAGGGCGTGGGCGAATCCGGCGCACACCACGATCCGGTCCGGTTCGGTGCGGACGCCGCGGGCGCGGGCCAGGTACTCGGCCAGCGCGGTGCGCAGTTCGGGCCGGCCGCGCGGGTCGCCGACGCCGAAGGCGTCGTTGGGGGCGGCGGAGACGGCCCGGCGGACGGACGTCAGCCAGTCGGAACGCGGGAACGCGGAGGCATCGGGAGAGGAGGGCGCCAGGTCGTGGACGACCGGCCGCGCGGCCGTCGGGCGGGTGGGGGCGTCCCGGCCGGAGGGCGCCGGTGCGGCCCGGTGGGCGACCCGGGTGCCGGACCCCTGGCGGGCCGACAGCCGGCCCTCGGCGACGAGTTCGGCGTACGCGTCGGCCACCGTGTTGCGGGCGATGTCCAGGTCGCGGGCGAGGCTGCGGTACGGAGGCAGGCGGGTGCCGGGGGCGAGCCGCCCGGAGTCGACGGCCTCGCGCAACGCCCGCATCAGCTGGGCGCGCCGACTGCCGCCGCCGGACAGCTCCAGGAACAGGTCGGTGCCGAGCGGCCCGGCGGGCGTCTCGACGGGTGTCTCGACGGGTGCCTCGGCGAGTGGCTCGGCGGGCGTCTCGGCGGCGGGGGGTGTCGGCGTCTCGGCCGTCCCGGGGGCGTCGGCCGGCGGATTGACCCATGGTTCTGGCATGGGAATGCACCCTATCCCGGGTCGATCGGGCTTCTAGGGTTGAGGCATGACAACGCATCAGGTCCCGCAGCGCATGAACTTCTCCGCCGTCGCCCCGAAGGTTTTCAAGGCCGTCCTGGCTCTCGACGCCGCCGCCCGCGAGGGGCTGGACCCCGAACTGCTGGAGCTGGTGCAGATCCGGGTCGCGCAGGTCAACAAGTGCGCCTACTGCATCGGTTACCACACCGTGGACGCCCGGAAGGCCGGGGAGAGCGAGGAGCGGATCTACCAGCTGACGGCGTGGGAGGAGTCCAGCCTCTTCACCGCCAAGGAGCGGGCGGCGCTGGCCCTCGCGGAGGCGGTGACGCTGCTGCCCTCCGGCGTCTCGGACGAGGTGTACGCGGAGGCGGCGAAGTACTTCGAGGAGCAGGAACTGGCCCAGCTGATCGCCCTGGTGTTCACGGCCAACGCGTGGAACCGGATGAACGTCACCATCCGCAAGACGCCCGGCACGCTCTGACCGGAGCGGCCCCGGCCGCCCGGGCCGCCGAGGCCGGGGCGGGGCGCCTCGGGGGTCGGTGGGCGGCGGCCGGGCCCGGTTAGGGTGAGGGGATGCTCATGCCCGCCGACCTGCCCACACCACTGACGGTGGTCGATGATCCGGAGCTCGCCGCTGCGGGGGTCGAGTTGCGGTTGAAGCGGGACGACCTGGCGCATCCGACGGTCCCGGGCAACAAGTGGCGCAAGCTCGCGCCGAACCTGGAGCGGGCGGTCGCGGAGGGCTGCGGGGCGCTGCTCACCTACGGCGGGGCGTACTCCACGCACGTGCGGGCGGTGGCCGCGGCGGCGCGGGCGCTCGGGTTGGCGAGCGTCGGGGTGATCCGTGGGGCCGAGTTGGCGGGGATGCCGCGGAACTGGTCGCTGGCCCGGGCCGAACGGGACGGCATGGCGCTGGAGTTCGTCGAACGTTCCGTCTACCGGGAGGTCGCCTCCGGGCGGCAGGAGCGTCGGGCGGGGCACTTCGTCCTGCCCGAGGGCGGGTCGAACGCGGAGGCGGTGCGCGGCGCCGCGGTGGTCGCCGAGGAGTTGGCGGCGCAACTGCCGGGCCTGGGCGCGGGAGACGTGGTGTGCTGCCCGGTCGGCACCGGGGGAACGTTGGCGGGGATCGCCGCGGGCCTGCCGCCGGGTGCACAGGCGCTCGGGGTGGCGGTGCTGCGCGGCGAGGGCTACCTGGAGCGTGAGGTGGCGGCGCTGCAACTGGCCGGGTACGGGCGGGAGTTCGGCAACTGGCGAGTGGTGCACGGTTGGCACGGCGGCGGGTACGGGCGGGTGCCGCAGGAGTTGGAGCGGTTCGCCGCGCGGTTCGAGAGCCGGCACGGGGTGCCGGTGGAGCGGCGGTACGTGGCGAAGGCGCTGTCCGCGGTGTACGACCTGGCCCGGGCGGGCGAGTTGACGGACCGTCGGGTCACCCTCGTGGTGACGGGCCTTCCGGATCCGGTCGCGGAGACGGTGTGACCCCCGCCCGCGCCGCCGGGGGCGGCGTGCGGGCGAGGGTCGAGGGGCCGGTCAGCCGAAGCTGAGGTCGCTGCAGAGATCGCTGTCGGCGGCGCGGGTGTTGCCCGTGATGCCGTCCGGGATCGCGGACGGGATGGCGCCGGGGGAGGACCCGGGGTCGGGAGTGTCGGCGCCGACGCGGTCCTGGCCGAGGGTCAGGGTGAGGGCGCTGCCGCCGGAGGCGGCGCGGAGTTCCGCACCGGGGTAGAGCTGGGCGAGGCGTTCGGCGGCGGGACGCAGATCGGGCGCGTACTCGATCAGCGTGGTGGACCGGGCGGGGGAGTTCCCGCCGACGGTGATGTCGCGGTAGCCGTTGCCGCGCAGCGCGAGTTCGGTGCGTCCGGCCAGCCCGCCGGACTTCGCGGCGTTGTGGATCACGATCGACACGTCCGTGTTCCCGGCGCCGGGGCTGCTGCCGGCGGACGGGCCGGTCGAGGCGTCGGGAGACGCGCTCGCGGAGGCGCCGGCCGAGGAGTCCGCGGACGGGTCGCCCGAGGACCCGGCGGAAGGGCGCGCGGGGTCGTCGGTGAGGTGGCCGTCCAGGGTGCGGTCCTGGCGGAGCAGGTTCCACAGGATGCTCGCGTCGGGCTGCACGATCGCGACCCGGGCGCCCTGGAAGCGCCAGGGCAGGGTGACGAACTGGATGTCGCCGAGCTTGATGTTCTGCAGCGACTGGGCGAACTCGGCGAGCTTGTACGGCGATCCGAGGTCCGGGTCGACGGTGAGCGACTTGGTGGCGGCGTCGGTCAGCGGCAGCAGCGTGGTCAGGTCGAAGCCGTCCTTCTGCACCTTGCTGATCAGCGAGGACATGAACGCCTGCTGACGGCGCATCCGGCCGATGTCGGAGCTGTCGCCGAGGCCGTGCCGGGCCCGGACGTAGTCGACGGCCTGCTGTCCGGCGACGGTCTGCCGCCCCTTGGTCAGGTGGATGCCGTAGGAGTCGACGTCGTTGGGGACGCACACGTCCACGCCGCCGACGGCCTGGGTGATGGAGGCGAAGCCCTTGAAGTCGACGACCAGGGTGTGGTCCACCCGCAGGCCGGTCAGTTCCTCCACGGTGTTCTGCGTGCAGGCGGGGTTGCCGTTCTCGAACTCGCCGATGGTGAAGGCCGAGTTGAACATCTGGTTGGTCCGGGCGGTGGTCCAGCGGCCGTCCGCGAGGCGGCACGGCGGGATGGTGACCAGGGTGTCCCGGGGGATCGACACGCCGACGGCGTGTTTGTGATCGGCGTAGACGTGCAGCAGGATCGCGGTGTCGGAGTGCCCGACCCCCACGTCGCCGCCGCCGAGGTCGTCGTTGCCGCCGCTGCGGGTGTCGGAGCCGAGCAGCAGCACGTTGACGGGGCGTCCGCCGGTCGGTGCGGGCGGTGCGACCGGCGGGCGGCTGGTGGCGATGCCCTCCGGGGCGAAGGTCGTGATGTTGTGGTCGAGCCGCTGGTAGTACCAGGCGCCGAGTCCGGCGGCGACGACCACCAGCACGGCGGTGGTCGCCCCGAGGCCCTGGGCTATTCGGCGGGCTCTTCGCCGGCGGGGCTTGGCCGCGGCGGGGCTCTGGGTGGCGTCGGTCATCGGTCCGGCATCTCTCTGCGCGCAACGGGAACTGGTGCCCGAGGGCAGGCACTTGCCGCCCCCGCGACACTGCGGAGGGGGCGTTCGTCACCACTTAGACGGTGCGGCGACGGGAATGGTTACACGCGAACCATCATTTACGAGAGATTTTTCGACCCTCGAACCGGGGTACCTCCGAACCGCCTGGTGGCAGCTCCGGAGGGTGGTCCGACAAGGGGTCAGGCGGGGGTCGAGGAGTCGAGCATCCGCCGCAGCAGGTCCCGCAGTTGGGCCCGTTCGGCGGCGTCCAGCGCGGCCAGCGGCTCGCGGGCGAAGTTCAGCGATTCGCGGAGCTCGGTGGAGGCGGACAGCCCCGAGTCGGTGGCGGCCACCAGCTTCACCCGGCGGTCCTGCGGGTCTGCCTCGCGGGTGACGAAGCCGCGACCCTCCAGCCGGTCGACGATGCCGGTGACGTTGGACGGCTCGCAGGAGAGGGTCTGTGCGATGTGCCGCATCGGCATCGGCCCGCGCCGCAGCAGGGCCAGCACCTTGGCCTGCGCGCCGGTCAGCGAGCGGGCGGCGGCGGCCTCCTCGTACTCACGGTGGAACAGCCCGACCAGGCGTGCCATGAGGTCGACGACCTCCACGGTGATCGGGTCGGCGGTCGGGACGGGTGCCTGCTCCATGACCTGCTCCTTCCGCTCCTGCTCCATGGCACCGAGTCTAGCTGAACAGTTGACAACATGAACCTTTCATCCGCAGGATTACTTGAGTTGCTGAATGTTTCAGGTTGATAAGGAGTGTGTGATGACAGAGCAGGACCTTCCCGCCACCGGCCGTGAGTGGCACCTGGCCGCCCGTCCGCAGGGCTGGCCCGACCCCGCCGACTTCGCCCTGGTCGAGGCCCCTGTCCGGCAGCCCGGACCGGGCGAGATCACTGTGCGCAACGCCTACCTGTCCGTGGACCCGTACATGCGCGGCAGGATGAACGATGTGCCGTCGTACGTCCCGCCGTTCGCGCTCGGGGCCGCGATGGACGGTGGCGCGGTCGGGCACGTGGTCGCCAGCAACACCGAGGGCTTCCGGGTCGGCGACGCCGTGCTGCACGGGCTCGGCTGGCGCGAGTACGCCACCCTGGACGCCGCGCACGCCGTCAAGGTGGACCCGGAACTCGCCCCGCTCTCCGCCTACTTGGGCGTGCTCGGCATGCCGGGCCTGACCGCGTACGCCGGCCTGCTGGAGGTCGCCTCGTTCCGGGCCGGCGACACCGTGTTCGTCTCCGGCGCGGCGGGGGCGGTCGGTTCGCTGGTCGGCCAGATCGCCCGGCTCAAGGGTGCGAAGCGGGTCATCGGCTCGGCCGGCTCGGCGGAGAAGGTCGCCACCCTGGTCGACGACTACGGGTTCGACGCCGCCTTCAACTACAAGGACGGCCCGGTCGCCGAGCTGCTCGCCCCGCTCGCGCCCGACGGCATCGACGTCTACTTCGACAACGTCGGCGGCGAGCACCTGGAGGCCGCGATCGGCGCCCTGCGGGTGCACGGCCGGGCCACGCTGTGCGGCGCCATCGCCCAGTACAACGACATCGACGCCCCCGCCGGGCCGCGCAACCTGGCGCTGGCCATCGGAAAGCGGCTGCGCCTGCAGGGCATGCTGGTCGGCGACCACAGTGCGCTGCGCGGGCAGTTCCTGGAGGAGGTCGGCGGCTGGCTGCGGGACGGCTCGCTGCGGTACGACGAGACGGTGGTCGAGGGCGTGGAGAACACCGCGGAGGCCTTCATCGGCATGCTGCGCGGCGCCAACATCGGAAAGATGGTCGTGCAGATCTGATCCGACAAGCAGTCGACCTGACGGTGCGTCACTTGGCCCTCCGTCAACACGCCCCCACCGGTAGCGCGATCCGGTGGGGGCGCGCGGTTAGGGCCGTTCGGGGGAGGTGGGCGCTGTGGGGGTAGACCTCCCGGGGGAACCGACTAGCATGGAGTGAAAGCTTGTCCGTTTTGCTCGATTTGATGACCTAATGTCGAATAAGTTGAGCGTCACGGGGTAGCCACTGGTCAGTACCTACCGGCGACGGCGCGAGGCAGCTGGGGAAGGCGACCCTCGTCCACAGCCAGGAGGTCCCGGTGACGACACGTGGTGTGCTCTACATCCACTCCGCGCCACGCGCGCTGTGCCCGCACGTCGAGTGGGCGGTGGCGGGCGTTCTCGGCGTGCGGGTCAACCTCGACTGGATCCGGCAGCCCGCCGCGCCCGGCCACTGGCGGTCCGAACTCTCCTGGCAGGGAGAGGCCGGTACCGCCTCCAAACTCGCCTCCGCGCTGCGCGGCCGGCAGTTGATGCGCTACGAGGTGACCGGCGAGCCCAGCGCCACGGCCGAGGGCGAACGGTACTCCTCCACGCCCAGCCTCGGCATCTTCCACGCCGTCACCGGCATCCACGGCGACATCCTGATCCCCGAGGACCGACTGCGGGCCGTGCTGCTGCGCTCCCGCAGCGAGGGCAGCGACCTGGAGGCGGAGATCGGCCGGCTGCTCGGCAAGCCCTGGGACGACGAGTTGGAGCCGTTCCGGTACGCGGGCGAGGGCGCGCCGGTCAGGTGGCTGCACCAGGTGGTGTGATGCGGACGCGACCGGCCCGGCACTCGAAGCGAGTGCCGGGTCGGTCGCGCGGTCGTTCGCGCGTGGCTGTCAGGCGGTTCAGACGGTGCGGAAGGCCAGCACCACGTTGTGGCCGCCGAAGCCGAAGGAGTTGTTGAGGGCGGCGACGCGACCCTCGACCGGGAGCTTGCGGGGCTCGTCGCGGACGATGTCGGCGTCGATGTCGTCGTCCAGCTCGACCACGTTGACGGTCGGCGGGGCGATCCGGTGGTACAGGGCCAGGACGGTGGCGACCGTCTCGATGCCGCCGGCGCCGCCGAGCAGGTGGCCGGTCATCGACTTGGTGGCGGAGATCGCCACGTGCTCCAGGTGGTCGCCGAGTTCGCGACGCAGCGCCTTGATCTCCGCGGTGTCACCCTGCGGGGTGGAGGTGGCGTGCGCGTTGACGTGCACCACCTCGGACTTGTCGAGGTCGTTGCGGTCGAACAGGTCGGCGATGGCGCGGGCCACGCCGGCGCCGGTGGGCTCCGGCTGGGCGATGTGGTGGGCGTCCGAGGACAGGCCCTGGCCGACCGCCTCGCAGTACACGCGGGCGCCGCGGGCAGCCGCGTGCTCGGCGGACTCCAGCACGACCACGCCGGCGCCCTCGCCGAGGACGAAGCCGTCACGGGCCTTGTCGTACGGACGGGAGGCGTGCTCGGGGTCGTCGTTGTTCTTGGACATCGCCATCATGTTGGAGAAGGCGACGAGGGGCAGCGGGTGGACCGCCGCCTCGGTGCCGCCGGCCACCACGATGTCGGCGCGGCCGTTGCGGATCATCTCGATCGCGTAGCCGATCGCCTCGGCACCGGAGGCGCAGGCGGAGACGGGGGTGTGCACGCCGGCCCGGGCGCCGACCTCCAGGCCGACGTTGGCGGCCGGGGAGTTGGGCATCAGCATCGGGACGGTGTGCGGGGAGACCTTGCGGACGCCCTGCTCCTTGAGCACGTCGTACTGGTCGAGCAGGGTGGTGACGCCGCCGATGCCGGAGGCGATGACCGCGCCCAGGCGCTCGGGGACGAGCTCGTTGGAGTCGCCGGTGGCCGGGCCCTCGAAGCCCGCGTCCTTCCAGGCCTCGCGGGCGGCGATCAGCGCGAACTGGGCCGAGCGGTCCAGCTTGCGGGCCAACGGGCGGGGCAGGATCTCGGACGGCTCGACGGCGACCCGGGCGGCGATCCGGACCGGCAGGTCGGCGGCCCACTCCTCGGTGAGCGCGCGGACCCCGGACTTGCCGGCCAGCAGGCCCTCCCAGAAGGTGGCGGCGTCGCCGCCCAGCGGCGTGAAGGCGCCGATACCCGTGACGACCACGGTGCGATGTTCAGCAGTCACTGGTTTCTTCTTCTTTCACGTTGAGCGGAGGGCCGGACGGGCCGGGGGGAAAGGGGGACGGTCGGGGCGCGACGGGCGCGCCCCGACCGGCAGCCTGACGACTGGTCAGACGTTGGCGACGATGAAGTTCACCGCGTCGCCGACGGTCTTCAGGTTCTTGACCTCGTCGTCCGGGATCTTCGCGCCGAAGCGCTCCTCGGCGGCGACGACGACCTCGACCATGGACAGCGAGTCGACGTCCAGGTCGTCGGTGAAGGACTTGTCGAGCTCGACGTCCTCGACCGGAATGCCGGCGATCTCGTTCACGATCTCGGCGAGACCTTCGAGAACCTCGGTCTGGGTAGCCATATCGGCTGCTCCTCTTCGGTGGTGACGGCGGACGGTCCGGCGGACCGCCGCGGGTTTCATGTGGTGCGGAGAAAAACGCCTAGGGGAGAGTAACGACTGCTGCGGCGTAGACCAGACCGGCCCCGAAGCCGATGATCAGCGCGAGATCGCCGCTCTTGGCCTCGCCGCGCTCCAGCATCCGCTCCATGGCGAGCGGAATGGAGGCGGCGGAGGTGTTGCCGGTCTCGACGATGTCGCGCGCCACCGGGACCTCGGCGGGCAGCTTCAGCGTCTTGATCATGGCGTCGATGATGCGCATGTTGGCCTGGTGCGGGATGAACGCGCCGAGCTGGTCGGCGGTGATCCCGGCGGCGTCCAGCGCCTGCTGGGCGACCTTCGCCATGTCGTACACCGCCCAGCGGAAGACCGTCTGGCCCTCCATCCGCAGCGCGGGCCACTTGGTCTCCTCGCCCGCGCCGTTGACGGCGTCGGGCTTGGCGAAGGCGGTGTCCCAGGCCTTGGTCTGCGAGATGACGTCGGACTGCGAGCCGTCCGCGCCCCAGATCACCTTGCCGATGCCGGGGGTGTCGGACGGGCCGACGATCGCGGCGCCCGCGCCGTCGCCGAAGATGAACGCGGTCGAGCGGTCCGACTTGTCGGTCAGGTCGGAGAGCCGCTCCACGCCGATCACCAGCACGTACTCGGCGGAGCCGCCGCGCACCATGCCGTCGGCCAGGCTCAGGCCGTAGCCGAAGCCCGCGCAGGCGGCGGAGATGTCGAACGCGGGGGCGGTGCCGCAGCCGAGCCGCTGGGCGATCTCGGTGGCGATCGCCGGGGTCTGCTTCAGGTGCGAGACGGTGGCGACGATGACGCCGCCGATCTGCTCCGGAGCGATCCCGGACATCGCGACGGCCCGGGTGGCCGCCCGCACCGACATCTCGGCGACGGTCTCCTCCGGACCGGCCCAGCGGCGCTCCGCGATGCCGGACCGGGAGCGGATCCACTCGTCCGAGGAGTCGATCCAGTTCAGCACCTCCGAGTTCGGGATCACCCGGGTCGGGCGGTAGCCGCCGACACCGAGGATGCGCGAGAACTGGGCGCCGGTGGCCGGCTTGATGGTGGCACTCATGCGGACTTCTCCTGGCTGCCGTGCTCGGCCACGAGCTCGCGGGCCCGGTCGAGATCGGCGGGGGACTTCAAGGCCAGCGTGGCGACGCCCTTGACGTTCCGCTTGACCAGGTTGGTGAGGGTTCCGGCGGGGGACAGCTCGATCACGGCGGTCGCGCCCAGCTGCTGCAGGGTCTCCATGCACAGGTCCCAGCGGACCGGGTTGGACACCTGCGCGACCAGACGGGCCAGCACCTCGGCGCCGTCGCCGACCACCTCGCCGTCCTTGTTGGACACGTACGCGACCGACGGGTTCGCCGTGGTCAGCGTCGGCGCCAGCTTCTCCAGCCGGGCCACGCCCGGGGCCATGTGCTCGGTGTGGAACGCGCCCGCGACCTTCAGCGGGATCAGGCGCGCGCCGGCCGGCGGGTCCGCCTTCAGCGCGGCGAGCTGCTCCAGCGTGCCGGCCGCGACGATCTGGCCGCCGCCGTTGTTGTTCGCCGGGGTGACGCCGTGCTCGGCGAGCTTCGCGGCGACCACCTCCGGGTCACCGCCGAGCACCGCCGTCATGCCGGTCGCGGTGGCCGCGGCGGCCTCCGCCATGCCGAGGCTGCGCTCGCGGACGAAGGCCAGCGCGTCCTGCTCGGACAGCACCCCGGCCAGCGCGGCGACGGTGATCTCGCCCACGCTGTGGCCGGCCACCGCGCCGACGGACGCGGACACGCCCTGCGGCAGCAGCGCCTGAGCGGTCACCAGACCGGCGGCCACCAGCAGCGGCTGGGCGACGGCGGTGTCCTTGATCTCCTCCTCGGAGGCCTCGGTTCCGGCGCGCACCAGATCGAGGCCGGCCACCTCCGACCACTGGCGCAGCCGGTCGGCGACGCCGTCCAGTTCGAGCCAGGGGTTGAGGAAGCCGGGAGTCTGGGCACCCTGTCCAGGGGCGACGATAACGAGCACGGTTCAACCCTCTCTCGCCGGACGCCGTGGGGCGGGTAGGCGACGATGACGAAGAAAAGCACGTCGGATTGTGGATTCCCTACAGTTCGATCAGCCCTGATCAGGACCGGAACCGAGACGCCCCAGGGCAAGGGCGATGCGCAGGGTGAATGCCGAACGGACGTCCGACGGAGCATAGCCGGTGACGTCAGTCACACGACGTAGCCGGTAGCGGACGGTGTTCGGGTGGACGAAGAGCATCCGGGCCGCGCCTTCCAGGGAGGACGCCTGCTCCAGATAGACACTCAGCGTCTCCAGGAGTGCCGAACCGGCCTCCTCCAGAGGTGTGTAGATCTCCTCCACCAGCTGACGGCGCGCCACTTCGTCGCCCGCCAGCGCGCGTTCCGGCAGCAGGTCGTCGGCGAGCACCGGGCGGGGCGCGTCCGGCCACGCGGCGCACGCCTTCAGGCCCTGCGCCGCCGCGTGCGCCGAGCGCGTCGCCGACAGCAGGTCGCCGACCGTCGGACCGACCACCACCGGGCCCGGCGCGAACTGACCGATGAGCGCCCGTGCGGCGTGCACGGGCTCCTTGTCGCCGCCGACCACCACCACCAGGCGGCGGCCCAGCACACCCGTCAGCACATGCAGCTTGGCGTACCGGGCGGCGCGGCGGATGGCCTCCACCACCAGCTCGCTGTCGCCGTCCGGGGCGCTGCCCATCACCACCCGCACCTGGCTCGGCTGACCCCAGCCCAGCGCCGCCGCCCGGGACAGCACGCCCTCGTCGGCGTCACCGGACAGCAGCGAGTTGACGACCAGCGCCTCCAGCCGGGCGTCCCACGCGCCGCGGGCCTCCGCGGCCTGCGCGTACACCTGGGCGGTGGCGAAGGCGATCTCCCGGGCGTACACGAGCACCGACTCGCGCATGCCCGCCTCGTCGCCGGGCGCGGCCACCTCCTCGATGGCCTCCTCCATCACCTCGATCGTGGTGCGGATCAGCTCCACCGTCTGCCGCAGCGTGATCGCCCGGGTCAACTCCCGGGGCGCGGTCCCGAACACATCGGTGGAGATCGCCTGCGGCGCCTCCGGATGCCGGTACCACTCGGTGAACGCCGCGATGCCCGCCTGCGCGACCAGGCCGATCCACGACCGGTGCTCCGGCGGCATCCGCCGGTACCAGGCCAGCTGGTCGTCCATCCGGGCGATCGCCGCGGACGCCAGCTTGCCCGCCGACTTCTCCAGCCGCTTGAGCGTCGCCGCCCGCAACTCGGCGCGATCGGCGGCGAGTCGGCGCTCCTCGGCGGTCATCCGGCCGCGACCGGGCACCGCGGCGGCGCGGGCCGGCTGCGCCGCACGTTTCGCGGGCTTCTTCTCCGGGCCCCGGTCGGCGGACCGCTCCGGGGAGGGGGGCTCGCCGGATGTCCGGTCGGATGCTTTGTCGGGTTTCGCTGAAGCGGATGGCACGGCACTAGCCTGCCTCACGCGGACGGGTGCTCGTGCACACCCCGCGCCGAGAAGGCCGGTGGCACCCGTCACACCGGCTACCGTAATGCCCGTGAGCGTGGATTCCTCGGCCCGGGACGGGCAGCCCTCTGACAGCTCCGAACCCGCGTCCGGGGGCGGACGGAAGGAACGCGGGCGCGCCGACCTGCGCCGCAGCGCCGAGCGTTACCTGTCGGAACCCGCCGAAGGCATCACCACCCGGCACGCGTTCTCCTTCGCCGGGCACTACGACCCGAAGAACACCTCGTTCGGGGCACTCCTCGCCTGCAACGAGGAGAAGCTCGCACCCGGCGCCGGGTACGAGGCGCACCGGCACACCGACACCGAGATCGTCACCTGGGTGACCGGCGGGGCGCTCGCCCACCGCGACGACGCGGGGCACGCGAGCGTGGTGCGGCCCGGGATGGTCCAGGTGCAGTCGGCGGGGGCGGGCATCACGCATACGGAGCGCAACCTCGGCGGGGCTTCGGAGGCTGTGACGTTTCTTCAGATGTGGCTCCAGCCCGACGAGTTCGGGGGTGCGCCCGGGTTCGGGCTGCGGGCCGTGCCGGTGGCGGACGGGCTGACGTTGCTGGCTTCGGGGCGGGAGTCGGACGAGGCGCTGCTCCTGCGGCGGGCGGACGCGGCACTGTGGCTGGTCCGGGCCGGGGCGTGGGCTCCGCTGCCGGAGCTGCCGGCTGCGCCGTTCCGCTACGTGCACGTGGTGGCCGGCTCGGTCGGCTACCGGACTGTCCCGGGGCCGCAGGGGGGTGGGCGCTCGGCGGGCGCGGGGGACGCGATTCGGATCACGGGGGACGCGTTCGCGGACCCGACGGCGGGGGAGGACGGGGTGGAGTTGCTGCTCTGGGAGATGCACACCCCGCTGCAATTCGGCTAGCGGGCGCGAGAACAGGGGCGCGGGGAACTGACGCGACAAGCGCAAGGTCCGTCCGCAAGGTCGCGATCACGTGCAGGTCATTGTCCTGCGTCGCGATCTTGCGGACGTGGCGCGTTCCCCTCCGCGCAGTTCCCCGCGCCCCTGGTTGCGCTCTCCCTGGTTTCGCACCCGCTACATCTCGGCGAGGACCGCGTCGGAGAGCTGGGGCCAGGCCTCCGCTGCCCAGGGGCCGAAGTCGCGGTCGGTGAGGGCGAGGCAGGCGAGGCCGGCGGTGGGGTCGACCCAGAGGAAGGTGCCGGACTGGCCGAAGTGGCCGAAGGTGGCGGGGGAGTTGGCGGTGCCGGTCCAGTGGGGGGTCTTGTGGCTGCGGATCTCGAAGCCGAGGCCCCAGTCGTTGGGGCGGCGGTGGCCGAAGCCGGGGAGGACGCCGTTGAGGCCGGGGAAGGCGACTTCGCGGGTCGCGGCGTGGAGGGTGCCGGGGTCGAGGAGCTTGGGGGACTGGAGCTCGGCGGCGAAGCGGGCGAGGTCGGCGGCGGTGGAGAGGCCGCCCGCGCCGGCAGGTGCACGGTGGGCGGTGTTGATGAGGGAGGCGTGCATGCCGAGGGGCTGGAGGACGGCCTCGGCCACGTACTGGGCGAACGGGATGCCGGAGGCGTGTTCCAGGGTGGTGGCGAGGACGTCGAAGCCGGCGTTGGAGTAGAGGCGGCGGTTGCCGGGGGCGGCCATCACGCGGTGCTCGTCGAAGGCGAGGCCGGAGGTGTGGGCCAGCAGGTGGCGGACGGTGGAGCCCTCGGGGCCGGCCGGGTCGTCGAGTTCGAAGACGCCTTCCTCGACGGCGATCAGCGCGGCGTAGGAGCTGATCAGCTTGGTGATGGAGGCGAGCGGGAACAGGTGGTCCTGCGGCCCGTGCGTGCCGAGCAGGGCGCCGTCGCTCCGTACGACCGCCGCCGCGGCGTTCGGTACCGGCCAGTTGTCGATCGTGCGCAAGCTCTGCATGGGGCGCACTCTAAACGACGGGTGCGGAGATCCGGTGTGCCAGGCTTGCTTGGAGTGCGCTCCAACTGAGTAGCGTCGGAGTCGTCGTCGCCGAGACCGGGGGTCAAGTTCCAGATGGCAGCGTCAATCCAGCGTGGTTCTCAACTGTCGCCGTGCGAGCGGGCGTTCGGTGCGCCGCTCGCGGTGCCGGACCGGACGCCGCGGCACGGGATCAGTGAGGTGTCCGCGATCAGCGGGCTGTCGGCGCACACACTGCGCTGGTACGAGCGGATCGGCCTGCTGGACCCGGTGGACCGCTCGCACGCGGGGCAGCGCCGGTACAGCGACGCGGACCTGGCCCGGCTGGCGTTCCTGACCAAGCTCCGGCTGACCGGGATGCCGGTGGCCGACATGGTCCGGTACATCGAGCTGGTGCGGGACGGGGACGCCACCCGGGCGGCGCGCCGGCAGCTGCTGGTGGACCACCGGGCGGAGGTCCGGCAGCGCCTCGCGGACCTGCATGCCACGCTCGCCGTGATCGATCGGAAGATCGACCTGTACGGCGAGCAGGAGGAGGCGGCCGCGGCCGGTGCGGACGGCGACGAGACGAATGGGACAACGGGGTACCACCCGATCGAGGACAGGAAGAGCGCATGAGCAGCATCGAGACCACTCGGCTCGGCAGCAACGGCCCCGTCGTGGGCGTGCAGGGCCTGGGCTGCATGGGGATGAGCGAGTTCTACGGCCCGACCGACACCGAGGAGGCGCTGGCCACCCTCGGCCGGGCGCTGGAGCTCGGGGTGACCCTGTTCGACACCGCCGACATCTACGGCTCGGGCGCCAACGAGGAGCTGATCGGCCCGTTCGTCCGGGCGCACCGCGACCAGGTGGTGCTGGCCACCAAGTTCGCGATCGAGCGGCGCGCGGACGACCCGTCCTACCGGGGCGTGAACAACGACCCGGCGTACATCCGGCAGGCGGTGGACGCCTCGCTGCGCCGGCTCGGGGTGGACGAGATCGACCTGTACTACATGCACCGGCGCAACCCCGAGGTGCCGCTGGCCGAGTCGGTCGGGGCGATGGCGGAGCTGGTCGCGGCCGGCAAGGTGAAGCACCTGGGCCTGTCCGAGGTGACCGGCCCGGAGCTGCGGGAGGCGTACGCGGTGCACCCGATCGCGGCGCTGCAGTCCGAGTGGTCGCTGTTCTCCCGCGGTCCGGAGCGCAGCGCGGTGCCGGTGGCGGCGGAGCTGGGTGTGGCGCTGGTGCCGTACTCGCCGCTCGGCCGGGGCTTCCTGACCGGGGCGTTCGCCGACGCCGGGAAGCTCGGCGCGGACGACTTCCGGCGCCACCTGCCGCAGTTCACCGGCGAGAACGCGGCCGGGAACGCGGAGCTGGTCGAGCCGATCCGGAAGATCGCCGCGGAGCGCGGGGCGGCGGCCGCGCAGGTCGCGCTGGCCTGGGTGCAGCAGCGGGCCGAGGTGCACGGCCTGGCGGTGGTGCCGATCCCGGGCACCCGCAAGCGCAGCCGGCTGGAGGAGAACGCCGCGGCCACCGCGCTGAAGCTGACCGCCGAGGAGCTGGCCGAGCTGGACCTGATCGGCGGCCGGGTGCAGGGCTCCCGCTACGCCGACATGAGCAACACCTCGGACGCCCGCGAGGTCTGACGGACCGTCAGTTCGTCCAGGGCGACGGGTGGGTGACGTCGTCGTAGTGGCCGAGGGCGATCGCCGCGAAGTTGTGCCGGCTGGCGGTGCCCTCGGCCAGGTAGCCGTTGTGGCCGCTGGCGCCCGCCGAGGAGACGGTCGTCGCACCGAACGCCTGGGTGGTCGGGTCGGAGCCGTGGCCGAGGCCGCCGACCTCCAGGTACGGCACGTTGCCGATCCAGTCGCCCGGGTTGCGGGCCGCCCATACCTGGACGCCGGTGCCGAGCTCGGCGGCCGAGCCGACGCCCATCCCGGGGCTGCCGAACGCCACCAGGTCGATCGGCTGCCCGGCGTGCAGGGTCGGGGCGGCGGTGCCGCACACCACCGAGCCGTACGAGTGGCACAGCAGCGCGGGCGGCGCCTCCGGGTGGCTGGTCTGCCGCAGCCCGCCGAGCAGGCGCTCCAGGCGCGGCGCGGCGGCCTCGGCGAGCCGGGAGGTGGCCGCGTCCGGGCCGAGGCCCTGCGGGGTGACGTAGCCGGTCCAGGCGACCACCGCGGTGCGGGTGCCGGGCGACTGGGCGTGTTCCTCGGCGAGCAGGGCGCGGGCCATGCCGGCGGGGGAGCGCAGCGGCTCGCCGGACTGGTCGAAGTGGCCGAGGTCGGCGTCCGAACCGGGCACCAGGACGGCCACCCGCCGGGCGGCGGCCAGGTCGCCGTACACCTCGGTGACCAGGCCGCGGCCGCGCGGGTCGAAGGCGAGGATCTGTCGGCCGGGGGCCAGCAGCGCCTCGGAGTCGTGGGCGCGGGAGACGGCCAGCGCCCGGGCGGTCGGGTCCAGGGCGCGGTCGTCGGCGCGCTGCCGGGCCCGGTCGCGTTCGGCGGCGATCGCCTCCCGGTTGGCCCGGTACCGGACGGCCAGCGGCGCACCGTCCAAGTTGCCGACCACCAGCGGGTATTCGAGGATCAGCCGGTCGATCTCGGGGCCCGTCAGCGAGGCGAAGAAGGCGGCGACGGCGGCCGGGTCGGCGGTGGCGGGATCCGGCAGGGCCTTGCCGAAGGAACCGTCGGCGACCCAGGCGGCGCTGCCGGCCGGCGGGGTGGTGATCGCCAGCTGTTCGCCGGCCGCGGTGGCCTGGGCGACCGCGGCCCCGGCGTCCACCAGGGCGGCGCAGCCGGCGAACACACCGATAAGAATTCGCTTGACCCGCCTGCGGTGCATGGCGTCCACTCCCTCGGGCCGGTACATCGCAGCGGGCCGGGCCCGGTGGTGCTACGACTGCCAACTACTAGTCAGCCAGACTAGAGGGCGGCAGACGCGCCGGGCAGGGGCCAAACAGTGTTCCGCGTCACATTCCCTCGGACGCTACCCCTGGTACCCGTCCCGGACCCGCTTCGGCGCGACCGAACGCCAGGCCTCGGCGAGCAGTTCACGCAGCTCCTCCGGCTCCACCCGGGCGAGTCGGACCCGCACCCAGCCGAACCGGCCGGTGTACGGCGCCACCGAGTACACCTCGGGCGCGGCGGCGATCAGTTCGGCCTGCTCGGGCACCGTCGCCTTCACCGAGACCTGCCCGGAATCCGGGTGCCCCATCGCGAAGATCTTCCGACCCACCCGGAAGGTCTGCTGCTCCCAGGTGGTCTCCTGGTGCGCCTGCGGCAGCTCCAGGGCCAGCGTGGTCAGTTCGTCGAAGGTCGCCATGGCGGTCAGGGTAGGTCCCGGCACCGACAGGCGGCGGGTGATCGGTCGTCAGGCGATTGACGTGGCGTCAGACCGCGCCGAGCGCGTACACCGCGAACAGCGCGGCGCCCGCCGTCGCCGCCGCCCGCCAGGCCCGGGACGGCCACGGGGCGTCGAAGCGACGGGCCCAGCGGCCGATCAGCGCCAGCACCACGGCGAACACCGGCAGCCAGGCCAGCCGGCCCAGCGCCCACAGGCCGGAGTCGGGGGCGGTGGTCAGGCCCGGCACCTCGCCCAGTCGCGAACCGGCCAGCGCGGTCAGGAACATCGCGGTCTGGTGCCAGCAGAAGATCGTCATCGCGCCAAGGTTGACCACCACCACCGGCAGCCACAGCAGCGGCCGGCGCAGCGCCCGGCCCAGCCGGTCCTTCAGCAGCATCGCCGCACCGCCCTGCACCGAGGCCAGCGCCAGCACCAGCAGGGACGGCGGGTGCGAGTTGGTGCGGGCCGCGCCCGGCACGCCGACCATGCTCGCCGGGTAGTGGAAGACCAGGAGCAGCACCGCGAACAGCACCGCACCGCCGACGGCCGTCAGCCACGCCCCGGCCCGGGAGATCCGGCCGTGCGCCCAGTCCACGCCCAGCTGGTAGGCGAACAGCCAGCCCGGCAGCAGGTTCAGCAGGCTCAGCCAGCCCGGCATCGACGCGCCCCACGGGCCGTAGCGCAGCAGGTCCACCGCCGCGACGGCCGCCAGCAGCCCGGCCGAGGCCCACCCCTTCGTCCGCGCGCCGAACGTGACGCAGAGCGGGGTGAGCGCGGTCAGCACCAGGTACATCGCGATGTACCAGAGCGGCTGCACCATCAGCACCGCGCCCGTGCGCACTGTGTCGGCCGGCACCCCGAGCATCCGGAGCACCGGGATCAGCGCCGCCCACACCGCGGCCACCCCCAGCACCGGCCGGGCCAGCCGTAGCACCCGGCCGCGCAGCCACGTCGTGGCGCTCACCCCGCGCTCGGCCGACCGGCGCCAGGAGAGCGCCGACGCCCGGCCGCCGACCAGGAAGAACACCCCCAGCATCTGCAGCAGCCAGCTCAGCGGCGCCATGAACGACAGTGCCGCCAGCGGGCTGGCGTTGTGCAGCACGCCGTCGGAGAGGGTGAATCCGCCGAGCATCCAGTGCCCCAGCGGCACCGAGAGCAGCGCGACGGCACGCAGCGCGTCCAGCGCGCGGTCGCGGGTGGCGGGGGTCTTCGCGTCGACGGTCGCCGCGGCGCGACGGACGGAAACAGGCAGCATCGGACGTCTCCTACTTTCTTTGGCGGCGCGGGTCAGGCGGAGGTGGGGGAGCCGGTGGCGGCGAGCGCGGCGAAGGCCGCGAGGGAGGCCGAACCGGGGGCGAAGTAGCCGCTGTGGCCGTGCGAGCCGGCGGACGGCAGGAGGTGGGCGCCGAACGCCTCGGAGGTCGGGTCGGCGCCGTGGCCGAAGCCGAGGACGGAGACGTTCGGGACCTCGGAGATCCAGTCCTCCGGGTTGCGGGCCACCGCCCACACCGGCACCCGCAGTTCGTCCGCCCGCGCCAGGCCCATCCCCGGCGAGCCGAGCACCACCACCCCGGCGACCTGCGCCGGGTCCGGCGCGGACCGGCCGCAGACCACCGAGCCGTAGCTGTGGCAGAACAGCGTCACCGGGCCGGTGGCGGGGGCGAGGCCGGCCACCAGGCGCTCCAGGCGGGGCGCGCCGGCCTCGGCGAGGTCCTCGCGGGCCGCGTCGATGCCGACGCCGACCGGCGTGGTGTAGCCGGTCCAGGCGACCACGGCGACCTTGTCGTCGCTCGCGCTGCGCAGGGCCTCGGCCATGCCGGCGAGGCGGTCGGAGGTCGCGAGGTCGGTGTCGGAGCCGGGGACCAGCACGGCGGTGCGGGAGTCGTGGGCCAAGTCGCCGAAGACCTCGGCGAGTTGGCCGCGACCGCGCGGGTCGAAGGCGAGCAGCCGGTGGTCGGCCAGCTCGCGGTAGCGGGCGGCCTTGGCGGCGGCGAGCCTGCGTTCCTCGCGACGGAGGGAGGAGTCGTCGGCGCGGGCCTGCTGGGCCCTGGTCTCCTGGGCGAGGGCCAGGGAGTTGGCCAGGTAGCGGAGCGGGATCGGGGCGCCGTCCAGATTGCCGACCACCTGGGGGTGACGGAGGGCGAGGTCGCGCTGCTGGGCGTCGGTCAGCTCGGCGAAGAACGTCGCCACTTCGGCCGGGGAGGCGTTGGCCGGGTCGGGGAGTCCGCGGCCCAGGCCGGTGTCCGCGACCCACTCCGCGGAGCCCGGCGGGGGGCCGGTCAGCGGGGTCTGCGCATCCGCCGACGCCCACGAACCCGCCCCCAGCACGGCCGCCAGCACCAACCCGGCAACGGTTGTGCCTCGACGCAGACGCGACAGCATCGCTTCCTCCTTCTCCAGTCCGGTGACGAGGAGGAAGGTAGGAAGGAGGTGGGTGACCGGGCATCAACCTGCGGAGCCAAGAGGGGTGTCATACCGCAGCGGGAGACACCCCCGGTTCGTGCAATTCAGCTGCCGGGCTGGACGAGGCCGCTCTCGTAGGCGAGGACGATGGCCTGGGCGCGGTCGCGGAGGTTGAGTTTGGCGAGGATGCGCCCGATGTGGGTCTTGACGGTCTGTTCGGCGAGGACCAGATCGGCGGCGATCTCCTGGTTGGAGAGGCCGCGCGCGATGAGTTCGAGGACTTCGGTCTCGCGGGGGGTGAGGCCGTTGAGGCGGAGCCGGGGGTCGCGGCGGGGGGCGGGGCGGTTCTGGGCGAAGTCGGCGATGAGGCGGCGGGTGACGGACGGGGCGAGCAGCGCGTCGCCGGCGGCGACCACGCGGACGGCGGAGATCAGGTCGGCCGGCGGGGCGTCCTTGAGGAGGAAGCCGGAGGCGCCGGCCCGGAGGGCCTCGTAGACGTAGTCGTCGACGTCGAAGGTGGTGAGCATCAGGACACGCGGGCGGTGGACGACGCCGGGCGGGGGGTCGAGGAGGTGGCGGGCGGCTTCGAGGCCGTCCATCTCGGGCATCCGGACGTCCATCAGCACGACGTCGGGGTGGGTGCGGCGGCTGACGTCCAGTGCCTCGCGGCCGTTCGCGGCGTCGCCGACGACGTCGATGTCGGTCTGGGCGTTGAGCAGGGCGGCGAAGCCGGCGCGGACCATCGCCTGGTCGTCGACGATGAGGACGCGGATGGTCATGCGGTGGTCTCCCCTGGGGTGGCGTCGGTCGCCGTGATCGGCAGGACGGCGGCGACCCGGTAGCCGCCGTCGGCGGTCGGGCCGGTGTCCAGGGTGCCAGCCAGCAGGCGGACGCGCTCGCGCATTCCGGTCAGCCCGTGCCCGGTGGAGGCGGAGGTCTCGACGGCGGGGGCCTTGCCGGGCGAGGGGTCGTTGTCGACGTCCACGGTCAGCGCGCCGTCGGAGGCGGTGACGCGGACCCGGGCGGTCGCGCCGGGGGCGTGGCGGACGACGTTGGCCAGCGCCTCCTGGACGATCCGGTACGCGGACAGGCCGACCGCCTCGGGGACGGGGCCGAGGGCCAGGACCTCGTCGGCGAGGTCGAGTTCGGCGTGCACGCCGGCCTGGGCGACGGTGGAGAGCAGGCCCGGCAGGTCGGCCAGGCCCGGCTGCGGGGCCTTGTCGGCCTCGGTGTCGGCGGCCCGCAGCACCCCGAGCAGGCGGCGCATCTCGGCGAGCGAGCCGCGGGCGGCGTTGGCGATCTGGCCGAACTCGGCGACGGCGGGCTCGGGCAGGCCCGCGATCCGGTACGGGGCGCTGTCGGCCTGGACGGTGATCACCGACATGTGGTGGGCGACCACGTCGTGCAACTCGCGGGCGATCCGGGCGCGTTCCTCCAGCAGCGTGCGCCGGGCGCGTTCGGTCTCGGAGATCTGCTCCTGGGCGGCGAGCAGCCGCTGCGCCTCGCCGCGGCCGCGCAGGCTCCAGCCGAGCAGCATGATCACACCGGAGAGGGCGGTGACCACCACCGAGGTGCCGTCGAAGTACTCGCTGAAGGCAGTCCAGCTGAGGCTGTTGCCGAGGAAGGTGACGGCCCAGACGGCGAGCAGGGTGCGGCCGCGTTCCCGGATGGCCAGGAACACCATCAGGAACAGGTAGCAGAGCAGCGTGGGCGCCGGCCACGGCCAGGGCTGGTCGGCGGCCGCGCCGTGGGTGGCGATCGCGCCGATCAGCACCGTGGGCGCCATCAGCTGCCAGCCGGTCAGCGGCCGGACCAGCCCGAGTGCCAGCGCCCCGGTCTGGACGAGGGCCAGGGAGGCGGCCAGGCCCCCGTTCACGTCGTAGAACTGCGTCAGCGCGACCACGCCGGTGGGCAGCAGGGAGCCGACCATGGCCAGCACCACCAGGAAGGGCAGCGCCCGGACCCATGGCCGGCGGGCGTTGTGCAGTGGCGGCCGGTGGTCCGGGACGGGCTCGACGAGGGCGCGGAGGAAGGTGTTCCAGGTGGTCACCGGGCCGAGGGTAGAACGCGGAACGGCCGCTGTCCTCATACTCCGGTCGGGCAGCGGCCCTGATACCGCAGTACTACCCGCGCCGGCGGTCAGCGCCAGGAACCGGCCAACGCCGGTCCGAGCTGGTCGAAGTGGCGCTCGATCAGGGCCAGCATGCCGTCCATGCAGTGGCCGTGCCGGTCGGGTTCGGCGGCGTACGACAGGTGCGAGAGCCGCACCACACTGCCGAGCACGGCGGCGAGCAGTCGGGGGCGCAGGTCGAGCGCCGGGTCGAGGCCCTCGCGTTCGGCGAGGATCCGGGCGACCTCGATCTCCTGCTGCAGGGAGTGCCGCAGGTGGGCGGCGAGCAGGGTCGGGGTGGACTCGATCAGCTCGAAGAGCTCCAGTGCGCCCTCGACGGAGCCGCGTTCGGCGACCCGGCCCTCGTCGAGGTTCTGCCACACCTGGCGGACCGCGCCGCGCATCGCCTGCAGCGGGTTCTCCTCGGCGGGCCGGGCCCGCAGCAGGGTGAGGAACGTCTCCTCGGCGTCGGCCAGCACCGCGAGGGCGACCTCCTCCTTGTTGGCGAAGTACCGGAAGAAGGTGCGCTGGGAGACCTCCACCGACGCCGCGATCTCGTCCACCGTGGTCTTCCCGTAGCCCTGCCGCAGGAACAGGCGGTGGGCGGCGTCGACCAAGGCGTCCCGGGTGCGCTGCTTCTTGCGTTCGCGCAGGCCCGCGGGCTGCGGTTCGGCGGCGATGGAGGTGCTGGCCATGGCTCAACTTTAGCGCTCTGCCACTTGTCGCCAAGTGTCACAAGTCACCATTTGTCGTTTGTCAGCGACTGACATAATGTTCGAGCCGCTCTTCTCGCCACACCACACGAACGGGGAAGTCCGAGTCATGAGCCAGTCCGTCGTCATGGACAAGGAGGCGGCGCCCGCCGCCGGAGGGAAGCTGCGGGGACACCCCTGGCTGACCCTGCTCACCGTCGCCGTCGGCGTCATGATGGTCGCCCTCGACGGCACCGTCGTCGCCATCGCCAACCCGGCGATCCAGACCGACCTGCACGCCAGCCCCGCCGACATCCAGTGGGTCACCTCCGGCTACCTGCTGGCGCTGGCGGTCTTCCTGATCACCGCCGGCAAGATCGGCGACCGGTTCGGCCACAAGTCCACCTTCCTGGTCGGCGCGGTCGGCTTCGCCGCCACCTCCGCCGCGATCGGCTTCGCCGGCTCGATCCAGCAGGTGATCTTCTTCCGGGTGCTGCAGGGCCTGTTCGGCGCGCTGCTCCAGCCCGCCGCGCTCGGCCTGCTGCGCGGCGCCTTCCCCGCCGAGAAGCTCAACATGGCGATCGGCATCTGGGGCGGCGTCATCGGCGCCTCCACCGCGGCCGGCCCGATCGTCGGCGGCCTGCTGGTCGAGCACGTCAACTGGGAGTCGGTGTTCTACATCAACATCCCGGTCGGCATCGTCGCGGTGGTGCTGGGCGTGCTGATCCTCAAGGACGTGCGCTCCGAGAAGTCCGCCAAGTCCTTCGACATCCCCGGCATCGTGCTGCTCTCCGGTGCGATGTTCATGCTGGTCTGGGGCATCATCAAGGCCCCCAGCTGGGGCTGGGCCGACGCTTCGACCCTGATCTTCCTGGGCGGCGCGGTGGTCGCGCTGATCGCCTTCGCGGTCTGGCAGAACTACGCCAAGGAGCCGCTCGTCCCGCTGGCGCTGTTCCGTTCGGTGTCGCTGTCGGCGGGCACCCTGCTGATGGTGCTGATGGCGTTCGCGTTCTTCGGCGGCATCTTCTTCGTGACGTTCTACCTCCAGAACGTCCACGGGATGGCGCCGGTGGACGCCGGCGTCCACCTGCTGCCGATGACCGGCATGATGATCGTCGGCGCTCCGGTGGCCGGATTCCTGATCGGCAAGGTCGGCCCGCGCATACCGATCGTCGGCGGCATGGTGCTCACCACCGGCGCGATGCTCGGCATGTCCACCCTGGACATCCACTCCGGTAACGGCGCCATGTCGCTCTGGTTCCTGCTGATGGGCCTCGGCCTCAGCCCCGTCATGGTCGGCGCCACCGAGGTCATAGTCGGCAACGCCCCGATGGAGCTGGCCGGCGTGGCCGGCGGCCTCCAGCAGGCCGCGATGCAGGTCGGCGGCAGCCTCGGCACCGCAGTGCTCGGCGCGGTGATGGCGTCCAAGGTCACCAGCGTGCTGCCGGGCAACTGGGCCGCCACCGGTGTTCCGTTCCCGACCGGTGAGCAGGGCGAACAGCTCAAGCAGGCCGCGCAGTTGGGCATCGCCCCGCCGATGCCGGAGGGCACCCCGGCGCAGATCGCCAACGGGGTCGCGGACGCGGTCCACTCGTCCTTCGTCAGCGGCATGGGCGTGGCCTTCACCGTCGCCTCGATCGTCGCGCTGGCGGCGGCGGGGCTGGGGCTGCTCACGAAGCGCGGCGCGAATGACGCCGGGCCGGCCGTGCACATCTGACGCGACGGCACCACGAGATCCGCCCGAGGAGGGGAGTCCCCGTCCTGGGCGGATCTTTGCGTTGTGCCCTGCCGCTTCGCGCAGTTCCCCGCGCCCCTGACGGGGCGCGGGGTTCAGTGCGGACCTCTCCACCGCACCCCGCAGGGGCGCGGTGAACTGCGCGAGCAACCACGTGCGAATGCAAAGATCCGCCCGGGGACAGAACTTCGTTCCTCGGGCGGATCTCTGTGGTGGAGCGGGCGGAGCGGCTAGCGCTTAGGCGTCGCCGCCGGCCGCGCCGGGGTGGGCGGCGGTGACGTCGAGGAGCTGGTAGCGGTCGATCGCGTCCTTCAGCGCCGAGCGGTCGATCTTGCCCTGCTTGGCCAGCTCGGTGAGGGTGGCCAGGACGATCGACTGGGCGTCGATGTGGAAGAAGCGTCGGGCCGCACCGCGGGTGTCGGCGAAGCCGAAGCCGTCGGCGCCCAGGGACTGGTACTGGCCGGGGACCCAGCGGGAGATCTGGTCCGGGACGGCGCGCATCCAGTCGGAGACGGCCACGAACGGACCCTCGGCCCCGGAGAGCTTCGAGGTCACGTACGGGACGCGCTGCGGCTCCTCCGGGTGGAGGAGGTTGAACTCCTCCGCCTCGACGGCGTCGCGGCGCAGCTCGTTCCAGGAGGTGGCCGACCAGACGTCCGCCTTGACGTTCCACTCCTCGGCGAGGATGCGCTGCGCCTCCAGGGCCCACGGCACCGCCACGCCGGAGGCGAGGAGCTGCGCGGGGATCTGGCCGGCGGTGCCGTCGGAGAGCCGGTAGAGGCCCTTGAGGATGCCGTCGACGTCCACGCCCTCCGGCTCGGCCGGCATCTTGATGGGCTCGTTGTAGACGGTCATGTAGTAGAAGACGTCCTCGCCGTGCGGGTGCTCGGCGGAGGAGCCGTACATGCGGCGCAGGCCGTCCTGCATGATGTGGGCGATCTCGTACCCGTAGGCCGGGTCGTAGGCGACCACACCGGGGTTGGTGGAGGCCAGCAGCTGGGAGTGGCCGTCGGCGTGCTGCAGGCCCTCACCGGTGAGGGTGGTGCGGCCGGCGGTGGCGCCGATCACGAAGCCGCGGGCCAGCTGGTCGGCCATCTGCCAGAACTGGTCGCCGGTGCGCTGGAACCCGAACATCGAGTAGAAGACGTAGACCGGGATCAGCGGCTCGCCGTGCGTCGCGTAGGACGAGCCGGCGGCGATCAGCGAGGCGGTGCAGCCGGCCTCGGAGATGCCGTCGTGCAGCATCTGGCCGGACGGGGACTCCTTGTACGCCAGCAGCAGCTCGCGGTCGACCGACTCGTAGGTCTGGCCGAGCGGGTTGTAGATCTTGGCGGACGGGAAGAGCGAGTCCATGCCGAAGGTGCGGTACTCGTCCGGCGCGATCGGCACGAAGCGGTTGCCGATGCCCTTGTCCCGCATCAGGTCCTTGAGCACCCGGACGAACGCCATGGTGGTGGCGATGGTCTGGTTGCCGGAACCCTTCTTGACCGCCTTGTACGCGTCGTCGCCCGGGAGTTCGAGCTTGCGCGGGCGGACCTTGCGGGTGGGCACGTAGCCGCCGAGCTCCTCGCGGCGGTCGTGCATGTACTGGATCTCTTCCGAGTTGCGGCCCGGGTGGTAGTAGGGCGGGTAGCCCTCGTCGAGCTGCTTGTCGGTGATCGGCAGGTGCAGCCGGTCGCGGAAGCGCTTCAGGTCCTCGACCGTCAGCTTCTTCATCTGGTGGGTGGCGTTGCGGCCCTCGAAGTTGGGGCCCAGCGTCCAGCCCTTGACGGTCTGCGCCAGGATGACGGTCGGCTGGCCCGTGTGCTCGCGGGCGGCCTTGAACGCGGCGTACACCTTGCGGTGGTCGTGACCGCCGCGGCCCAGGTGCTGGATCTGGGAGTCCGTCATGTTCTCGACCATGGCGCGCAGGCGCAGGTCGCCGCCGAAGAAGTGCTCGCGGATGTACGAGCCGGACTCGGTGGCGTAGGTCTGGAACTGGCCGTCCGGGGTGGTGTTCAGCTTGTTGACCAGGACGCCGTCGCGGTCCTGGGCCAGCAGCGGGTCCCAGGTGCGGTCCCAGACCAGCTTGATGACGTTCCAGCCGGCGCCGCGGAACTGCGACTCCAGCTCCTGGATGATCTTGCCGTTGCCGCGGACCGGGCCGTCGAGGCGCTGCAGGTTGCAGTTGACCACGAAGGTCAGGTTGTCCAGGCCCTCGCGGGCTGCCAGCGAGAGCTGGCCGAGCGACTCGGGCTCGTCCATCTCGCCGTCGCCGAGGAAGGCGTACACCTGCGAGTCGGAGGTGTCCTTGATGCCGCGGTGCTCCAGGTAGCGGTTCATCCGGGCCTGGTAGATCGCGCCGAGCGGGCCGAGGCCCATCGAGACGGTCGGGAACTCCCAGAAGTCCGGCATCAGCCGCGGGTGCGGGTAGCTGGACAGGCCGAACGGCGCCTTGGACTTCTCCTGGCGGAACGCGTCGAGCTGCTGCTCGGTCAGTCGGTCCAGCAGGAAGGCGCGGGCGTAGATGCCCGGCGAGGCGTGGCCCTGGAAGAAGACCTGGTCGCCGGACTCCCCGTCGCCGTCCTTGCCGCGGAAGAAGTAGTTGAAGCCCACGTCGTACAGCGACGCCGAGGAGGCGAAGGTGGCGATGTGGCCGCCGACGCCGATGCCCGGGCGCTGGGCGCGGGAGACCATGACGGCCGCGTTCCAGCGCGTCGCGTTGAGGATCTTCCGCTCGATCTCCTCGTTGCCGGGGAAGAACGGCTCGTCCTTGGTGGCGATCGTGTTGACGTAGTCCGTGCTGCGCATCTCGGGCACGGCGACACGCTTTTCACGGGCGCGCTCGATCAGCCGCAGCATCAGGTAGCGGGCACGCTCGCGCCCGCGCTCGTCGATGGCAGCGTCAAGCGACTCCAGCCATTCCGCGGTCTCCTCGGGATCGAAGTCCGGGACCTGGCTCGGGAGGCCGCCAATGATGATCGGGTTGCGATCGGATCCGGAAGCCACGCTGTTCCTTCACTGTCGGTCGAAACTGATTTGTCGCGCCGCCTCCATCGTGCTACCGCTTTCGGAGATCCGTCATCTCTACCGATCGGTAACCGTTCCGCCGGTTGGGCGGTACGGTCAGGAGGTGGTCCGACCTGGATCCCGTCCGGTCGATGGCGGCCGGTCGGGATGAGGGCCAACAGGAGACTTTACGCCCGCACACAGGGCTGGCCCGAATGCCGTTCGTATCTCGGGCAGGCGTGCGGCCTGCGCGCGGGTGGGCGACGAAGCATCCTCGTCCGGTACTGATGCGGACATTTCCGTGTGATTGCCCACACGGAGGGCGGCGTGTCGGCCCCCGACACGTCAACCTTTGGGTGGGATCGGGGGTCGGGTACTTGCGCGAACAGCCGCTCCCGTGTGGACTACGGCCACAGCCTCGGCATGGATGCCGAGCCGAATACTGGAGGTTATTCCCGTGAGCGCGACCGCGGACCCCGCGGACAAGTCCAACCCGGCACTTCGTCTGGGCTTCCAAGAGGGCCAGATCATCCAGGAGCTCGGGTACGACGACGACAGTGACCAGGAGCTCCGCGAGGGCATCGAGGACATCACTGGCACCGAACTCGTCGACGAGGACTACGACGACGTCGCCGACGGCGTCCTGCTGTGGCACCGCGACGAGGACGGGGATCTCACCGACGTCCTGGTCGACGCCCTGGAGTACCTCGCGGAGGGCGGCCTGATCTGGCTGCTGACGCCGAAGACCGGCCGTGGCGGGCATGTCGAGGCGCACGAGATCGCCGATGCTGCGAAGACCGCCGGTCTGTCGCAGACCAGCTCGGTGGCGATCGCCAAGGACTGGGCGGGCACCCGCCTGGCCACCCCGAAGGCCTCGAAGACCAAGCGCTGAGCTTCGGACCGCGAGTGATGCGTGGGCCCCGGGCGGGGGAAACTCCGCCCGGGGCCCACGCGCGTTCTGGCCGCCATAGTGTTCGCTGAGGGCTGAACATTGCGTCGATCGGCCCGATGGCTCACCCGAACGGCCGAACAAGGGTTGGCCGGATGGGAGGATTTCCCTGCCCGCACCACCACGTTCCGGCAGGAAGGTCCCTCCATGGCCATCGAGATCGGCGCCCAGGCCCCCGACTTCGAGCTGAAGAACCAGCACGGCGAGTCGGTCAAGCTGTCCGACTTCCGCGGCGAGAAGAACGTCGTCCTGGTCTTCTACCCGTTCGCCTTCACCGGCGTCTGCACCGGCGAGGTCTGCGAGATCCAGAAGGAGCTGCCGCGCCTGCAGAACGACCAGGTGCAGGTGCTCGCAGTCTCCGCCGACTCGCCGTTCTCGCTGCGCGTCTTCGGCGACCAGCAGGGCCTGGAGTACCCGCTGCTGTCGGACTTCTGGCCGCACGGCGAGGTCTCCCGCGCCTACGGCGTCTTCAACGAGGACAAGGGCTGCGCGGTCCGCGGCACCTTCGTGATCGACAAGGAGGGCGCCGTCCGCTGGAGCATCGTCAACGGCCTGCCGGACGCCCGTGACACCCAGGAGTACCTGGCCGCCCTCGGCGCGCTCTGATCGCCTCCCGGCCCGGCGACGCGCCGATTTCCGTCGCGCGCCGGGCCGAGTCGCCGCCCCCGGCCGGGAACCCCGCACTACGATCGGGCCGTTGACGGATCGGGAAACCGACTTCTTGGAGGACCACGTGGGTGTCAGCCTGAGCAAGGGCGGAAATGTCTCGCTCACCAAGGAGGCGCCCGGCCTGACCGCCGTGGTCGTCGGCCTCGGATGGGACGTTCGCACCACCACCGGCACCGACTTCGACCTGGACGCCAGCGCGCTGCTCTGCACCGAGCAGGGCCGGGTGCGCTCCGACGCCGACTTCATCTTCTTCAACAACCTGAAGAGCGCCGACGGCTCGGTCGAGCACACCGGCGACAACCTCACCGGCGAGGGCGAGGGCGACGACGAGCAGATCAAGGTCAACCTGGCCGGCGTCCCGGCCGACGTGGCCAAGATCGTCTTTCCGGTGTCGATCTACGACGCGGAGAACCGGCAGCAGAGCTTCGGCCAGGTCCGCAACGCGTTCATCCGGGTGCTCAACCAGGCCGGCGGCGCGGAGATCGCCCGCTACGACCTGTCGGAGGACGCCTCGACCGAGACCGCGATGGTCTTCGGCGAGCTCTACCGCAACGGCGCCGAGTGGAAGTTCCGCGCCATCGGCCAGGGCTACGCCTCCGGCCTGCGCGGCATCGCCCAGGACTTCGGCGTCAACGTCTGAGACACCGTGCAGGGAAGTGCGGGCCGGATCCGTTCGCGGAGCCGGCCCGTCGCCGTTCCTGCCCCGCCGACCGGGTGCCGGGGCAGGGGGCGACCGACTCGCCGAGCAGCGCACCGAGTCCGGCGGGGGAGGGGTGCTGCGTCGGGTCCTTGACGAGGCGGGCGGGTCGAACGGCGTCGCTCTGATGGTCCCGTGTTCGTTCTGGTGCGTCCGTGCCCGCGCGACGGCTCCTCCGGCGGTGGCGGCAGTGTGCCGGGTGGGTTGCGGCCGGTTGCGGTCGAACAGGAATCGGATGCGCGCTTGATAGATTCGGCCGCGATCCGCCCCCGGCCGGGGCGCGTGCGCGGACGGTTTCGGTCCCGCGCGGGGTGTGGCGGTCGGCCCGGGCGGAGAGCGGAGTTCAGGAAGTTCAGTCGGGTGTGCAGCACTGTACGGCCGTCGAGGAGCGTAGATCTCTTGAGGTGCGTCCCTTCGGGCGCGCCCCGCCGGACCGGCCCTCCCGGGCGGTCCGACGGTCGACGACCACAGCACACCCCGGGAGCCCCGGAGACGGGAGCTGGGAGGAAAGTCCGATGACCGTCACCCTTGCCAAGGGCGGAAACGTCTCGCTGACCAAGGCCGCGCCGAACCTGACCCAGGTTCAGATCGGCCTCGGCTGGGACGCCCGGTCCACCACCGGCGCGCCGTTCGACCTGGACGCCAGTGCACTGCTGTGCTCCGGCGGCCGGGTCCTCGGCGACGAGTACTTCATCTTCTACAACAACCTGCGCAGCCCCGAGGGCTCGGTCGAGCACCAGGGCGACAACCTCACCGGCGACGGTGACGGCGACGACGAGGTGGTCGAGGTCCACCTCGACCTGGTGCCGGTGCAGATCGACAAGGTCGTCTTCGCCGTGTCCATCTACGACGCCGACGCCCGGCTGCAAAGCTTCGGGCAGGTCTCCAACGCGTACATCCGCGTGGTCAACGTGGCCGACGGCAGCGAGATCGCGCGCTACGACCTCACCGAGGACGCGTCCGGCGAGACCGCGATGATCTTCGGCGAGCTGTACCGCTACCAGGGCGAGTGGAAGTTCCGTGCCGTCGGCCAGGGCTACGCGTCCGGCCTGCGCGGCATCGCGCTCGACTTCGGCGTCAACGTTCAGTAAGCAGCCCGGAATCGGTCAATTCCGGCAGCAAGAAAGGTAACCGACCCCGTGTTCCTCCGTACGTTCGGATGGTCCTTCGCCATCACGATCGCCGGCCTGATCGCCGCCGGCCTGATCTGGGGGGCCGAAGGATTCGGCGTCGTCCTGATCCTCTCGATCCTCGAGATCTCCCTGTCCTTCGACAACGCCGTCGTGAACGCCACCGTCCTGAAGCGGATGAACCCGTTCTGGCAGAAGATCTTTCTGACGGTCGGCGTGCTGATCGCGGTCTTCGGCATGCGGCTGGTCTTCCCGCTGCTGGTCGTGGCCCTGACCGCGCACCTCAACCCGACGACCGTGGTGCAGCTGGCGCTCGACTCCAGCAAGACCCACGAAGGCCACACCTACGCGCAGTACCTGGAAGCCGCCAACCCGGCGATCGCCGCGTTCGGTGGCATCTTCCTGCTGATGATCTTCCTCGACTTCATCCTGGAGGAGAAGGAGTTCAACTGGCTGCGCTGGCTGGAGAAGCCGCTGGAGAAGATCGGCAAGCTGGACGCCCTCTCCTCGGTCGTCGCGCTGGTCGTGCTCGCGGTGTCGGCCCGGCTGTTCGCCGGTGACCGTGCCGAAACGGTCCTGCTCGCCGGCGTCTGCGGCCTGGCCACCTACCTTGCCGTGAACGGCCTGTCCGGGGTGTTCGAATCCGGCCTGGAGGAGCAGGAGGAGGCCGAGGAGGCGGCCGAGCGCAAGGGCAAGTCGATCGTCCAGGTCGGCGGCAAGGCCGCGTTCTTCCTCTTCCTCTACCTGGAGGTCCTGGACGCGTCCTTCTCCTTCGACGGCGTGGTCGGCGCGTTCGCCATCTCGCAGGACATCTTCCAGATCACCCTGGGCCTCGGCATCGGCGCGATGTACATCCGTTCGCTGACCGTCTACCTGGTCCGCAAGGGCACCCTGGACGACTACGTCTACCTGGAGCACGGCGCGCACTACGCGATCGGCGCGCTGGCGACGATCCTGCTCGTCTCGATCGAGTACCACATCCCGGAGATCGTCACCGGCCTGGTCGGCGTCGCCTTCATCGGCGCCGCGCTGGCCTCCTCGATGGTCCGTAACAAGCGGGAACAGGCACTGGAACTCGCCGGTCCCGGCGAGAACTAGTCGCGCAGCGACACAGCAGAGCCGCCCACCGGGGAGATTCCCGGTGGGCGGCTCTCGTGCGTGCGGCGGCCGTCAGCCGAGCTGCTGCTCGATCGCGCGGAGCTTGCGCTCCAGCGAGTCCAGCTTCGGCATCGACAGGGTGTCCTCGTCCATCGTCAGGTCGATGCTGGACGAGTACAGGCTGCTGGACGGCGATTCGACGGCGGCGCGGGGGCGACGGCCGGCGTTCAGGGCGGCGGGCTCCAGGGCGGAGGGGCCGACCCGGTCGAGGGAGGATTCCTCGGCGGCTAGGGCAGGCTCCGTAGCGGACGACGGGGAGTCGCCCGCGGCGGTCAGGGCGGGCACCTGACGGCCGCCCCGGGAACGGCCCAGCACGCCGTTCTGGCGGGAGATCGCCTTCAGCTCGGCGCGCTCGCGGCGGTCGGCGCTGCGGGCGCGGATCTTCGCGTCCATCTTGGCCTGGCGCTCCTCGCGCACCTCCTCGACGGCCTCGTCCAGGCTGCGGACGTTCTCCAGCAGCATCAGCGACCAGGCCGCGTAGGTCTCGCGCGGCGCGCGCAGCCAGCGGACCACGCGGATCTGCGGCAGCGGGCGGGGCACCAGGCCCTGCTCGCGCAGCGCCGCCACACGGGTCTGCTTCAGCGCCCGGTCGAACAGCACCGCCGCCGAGATCGACATGCCGGCGAAGAACTGCGGGGCGCCGTCGTGCGAACCGCCACGCGGGGCGTGCACCCAGTTGAACCAGGCCGAGGCGATGGCGAACAGCCACACCAGCATGCGGGAGCCGAGCGCCGCGTCACCGTGGCTGGCCTCGCGCACCGCGAGCACCGAGCAGAACATGGCCGCGCCGTCCAGGCCGAACGGGACCAGGTACTCCCAGCCGCCGGACAGGTTCAGGTTCTGCTGGCCGAAACCGACCAGGCCGTGGAACGACAGCGCGGCCGCGACGCCGGCGCAGCAGAACAGCAGGACGTACGACGCACCGCCGTAGATGGCCTCCTTGCGGCGGCGGCGCTCCTCGCTGCGCTCCCAGGAGTCGCCGGACTCCTCGGCCTTGTTGTTCTTGAAACGCAGGAAGGCCACCAGGATGGCGGTGAACAGCAGAGCTGCGCCGCCGACCACGGCCCAGACCAGCTGTATGGAGGAGAGGTTCATCGCGGGCAGGGCCTCGGCTTTCCGCAGGGCAGGGGGAAGTAGGAGGTGACGTGACGCACGGGGCAACGCACGGGACACCTGTGCGGAGAGACGATATCGCGTCCGGGGCGCGGGCATCGTACGGGAGTGACGAACCCTCTGTCAGCAGACCCCGTCGGCGGGTTGACGTTGACTCAGCACCCCTCGGGTGGGTATTGGAGAGGCGAAGGACAGAACCGGCGCTGGGGGAGGACACGATGGTCTCGGTGTGGGAGTTCCTGAAAGGGGACCGCAACAACAGCTTCGACACCGGAGGGCAGTTCAAGGTCACACTGACCAAGTCCCAGCCGCAGCACGCCATCACGGGCTCGGCAGCGACCACCGGTTACCTGTACATCAACCTGCACTGGTCGACCCGCAGCGCCGAACGCCCCACCGCGGGCAGCGCGTTGCGCCGCTTCTTCGACCCGCGGATCCTGCGCCCACTGGCCCCGGCCACGGCCGGCACCGCGCCCGTCGGCGTCGACCTCGACCTGGCGTGCCTGTACGAACTCGCCGACGGCACCCGGGGCGTGGTGCAGCCGCTCGGCCGGCTGTTCGGCGACCTCAACCGGCCGCCGTACATCAAGCTCTCCGGCGACGACGTGTCAGGTGCGCCGTCCGGCGAGACCATGCACATCAACCTGGAGAAGAAGGACCAGTTCAAGCGGCTGCTGGTGTTCGTCTACATCTACGACGACACCCCGGCGTTCGACCGCACGCAGGCCGTGCTCACCATCGTCCCGCAGAGCGGCCCGCGGATCGAGATCAAGCTGGACGAGCGGGCCCCGGCGGCCCGCTCGTGCGCGGTGGTGCTGATCGAGAACGACGGCGACGGCCAGCTGACGATCCGTCGCGAAGTGCGGTACGTGCACGGCTTCCAGTCGGACCTGGACCGGCTGTACGGCTTCGGCATGCAGTGGGAGCGGGGGTACAAGACCCCCGACCAGCCGGGGAGTTAGGGCCTGTCC
>NZ_LISX01000005.1:277-307299 GCF_001905465.1 Kitasatospora sp. CB01950 | reverse complement strand
CCGGCGGCTTCAGCGGGGCTGGAACTGCGGGCCCTGCGGCGGCAGCGCGAACGGTGCACCCGGCTGCGGGGGCACCGGGGGCTGCGGCGCGGGCTGCTGCTGCACGGGCTGCTGGTGGGTGGGCGGCGCGGGAGGCTGCTGGGGGTAGCCGTAGCCCTGCTGCTGGGGGTGCGGCTGGGGGTAGCCGTAGCCGCCCGCCTGCGGTGGCGGATAGCCGTAGCCCTGTGGTTGTGGTTGTGGTTGTGGTTGTGGTTGTGGGTAGCCGTAGCCGGCGGGCTGCTGCTGCGGGACGGGCGGCTGCGCGGCGTGGTGGACGGTCGGCGGCAGCGCGGGCGGCGGCGGGGCGAGGACCGTGGCGGGCGGGGCCGCGACCGGCTCGGGCGCGACGAACGGCTGGGTGGGCAGCGCCGGGGCGAGCGTCCAGTCGTCCTCGTCCGCCGGGAACGGGGCGGGCGCGGGCGGCTGCGGGGCGGCGGCCGGGCCGGGCAGGCGCGGGTCGGCGGCCAGCGGGGCGCCGCCGTCGCCGGTGGAATCCTCCACCGTGATGCCGAAGTCGGTGGCCAGCGCGATCAGGCCGTTCACGTACCCCTGGCCGACGGCGCGGAACTTCCAGCCGCCGGAGCGGCGGTACAGCTCGGCGGCGACCAGCGCCGTCACCTGCTCCTGCTCGTCGACGGCGAACTCGGCCAGCGCGGGCGTCCCTTCGGGCGCGCCGGCGTCGAACAGCAGCACCCGCAGGCCCGGCACGGCGGGGAACGCGCCGCCCTCGGAGGAGCCGGCCAGCACCACCCGGTCCACCTCGGCGGGCAGTTGTGCCAGGTCGATCTCCACCGCGTCCCGGATCCAGCCGTCCGCGGCCTGCTTGGGCAGGTGGCGGACCAGGCCGGACGGGTGCCGGGGCTGGTTGTAGAACACGAAGTCCAGGTCGTCGCGGACCCTGCCGTCGCCGCCCAGCAGCAGGGCCGAGGCGTCCACGTCCGGGATTCCCGGGGCAGCCGTCCAACGCAGGACGGCGCGGACGGCGTTGGCCGTCAGCGGGATGTTGGCGCCCTTCGCCATCACGTGCGTCATAGCGCACCATCCTGCCGCCTGCCGGGGGCCCGGGACAACGCGGGCGCGGCATCGGCGAGCCCCGCGCCGCCCCGGACCGCGATGTCGACGGGCTTGCGCGGATTGGTGTTCGGAACTCCTGCGCCGGCCGCGTCCGGTCGTACGATGGGCGGCCGGCGGCCCGGTGCTCCCCGTCCACCGCGGCGACCGCGCCCCGGCGAACTATCCGGTGACGCCAACCGTCCATGAGTCGAGGCGTCAGCCGTTGCCGGCCCCGAGCGGGCCCCACAGATCAGAGCGGGAGAGCACTTTGCGCCACTTCGGGCATCTCGCGGACGACGTCCGCAGCCGGCTCTTTCACGAGCAGCCCGTCGCCTTCGACCGGGACAGCGGGACGGACGTCCTGGCCACCGCGCTCGGCGCCACGCTCTACAGCCCCGCCACCCGCCCCACCCTGGCCCGCGACATCCGGCGGCAGGCCGCCCGCGGCGTGCTCTCCATGGTGCTGTGCCTGGAGGACGCCATCGCCGACCACGAGGTCGACGACGCCGAGCACAACCTGGTCGCCCAGCTCACCGACCTCGCCGCGGTGGGGGACGTCGAACTGCCGCTGCTGTTCGTCCGGGTCCGCGCCCCCGAGCAGATCACCGACCTGGCCCGGCGGCTCGGACCCGCGCTGCGGCTGCTCAGCGGCTTCGTGGTGCCCAAGTTCACCGAGGACAGCGGGCGGCCCTTCCTGGAGGCGCTGACCGGCGCCGAGGAGGCCGGCGGGCACCGGCTGTTCGTCATGCCGGTGCTCGAATCGCCCGAACTCGCCCACCTGGAGAGCCGCCGCGAGCAGCTGTTCGGCATCGCCCGGCTGCTCGACAAGCACCGTGCGCGGGTGCTCGCCGTCCGGCTCGGCGTCACCGACCTGTGCTCCGCGTACGGGCTGCGCCGCTCGCCCGACCTGACCGCGTACGACGTGGCGCTGGTGGCCCAGGTGATCGGGGACGTGGTCAACGTGCTCGGCCGGGCCGACGGCACCGGGTTCACCGTCACCGGGCCGGTCTGGGAGTACTTCCCGCTCCAGGAGCGGATGTTCAAGCCGCAGCTGCGCCGCACGCCGTTCGCCGAGGTCACGCCGCCCGCCGACGGGGTCAGGCAGCGGCTGATCGAGCACGACCTGGACGGGCTGATCCGGGAGATCGAACTCGACCGGGCCAACGGGCTGCTGGGCAAGACCTGCATCCACCCCAGCCACGTCGCCGCGGTGCACGCGCTGTCCGTGGTCACCCACGAGGAGCTGTGCGACGCCCAGGACATCCTCCAGCAGCACCGAGGTGGCGGCGGGGTGAGCCGCTCCGCGTACACCAACAAGATGAACGAGGCCAAGCCGCACCGGGCGTGGGCCGAGCGGGTGCTGCTGCGGGCCCAGGTGTTCGGCGTGGCGCGGGCCGACGTGTCCTTCGCGGAGCTGCTGTCCGCCTGCGTCTCCTGACGCGCCCGGTTCCGGCCCCGCGTCCACCGATCGGACGATGCGGGCCTCCACCGGACGGTCACCGGATCCTCGCCGATCGGTACGCGAAGCGTCGCCGGTCGGTCGATCCGCGGGGCCCCGCGCTGCCCGTACGCTCGAACCCGGACGCGCAACCGTGCGTCCTCCCAGGTACCACCAGCACCACACGCACCACCCGTACCGCCTGTCGTCGTGATGAGAGGAGCCCCGATGACCGTCGACACCACCGCGCCCGGGCCGGTCGGGGCCGACCCCTGGACCGGCCAGTGGGTCACCGACCGGCTGGGCCTGCGCCTGACCGGCGGGCCCGAACTCACCGCGCTGATCGGCCTCGCGCTGCGCCGCAACCCCAAGCGCGCCCACCTGCTGGTCTCCCAGGTGCTGGGCAAGCACGTCCCGCAGCGGCCCGAGGTGGTGCACGGCGCCGGGCTCGACCTCGGCCGCCGGGTGGCCGCGCTGCTCGGCCCGGCGGAGACGGCGCGGGCCGTGGTGCTCGGCTACGCGGAGACCGCCACCGCGCTCGGCCACAGCGTCGCCGACGGACTCGACGCGCCCTACCTGCACTCCACCCGCCGCCCCGTGCCGGGCCTCGCACCGCTCGGCGGTTTCGAGGAGGAGCACTCGCACGCCACCAGCCACCTGCTGCTGCCCGAGGACCCTCGACTCCTCGCCGGGGACGGCCCGCTGGTGCTGGTCGACGACGAGTTCTCCACCGGCACCACGGTGCTCAACACCATCCGCGCCCTGCACGCCGCCCACCCCCGCGAGCGGTACGTGGTGGTCGCCCTGGTCGACCTGCGCACCCCCGCCGACCGGGCCCGCCTGGAGACCGCCGCCGCCGAACTCGGCGCCCGGCTCGACCTGGTGGCCACCGCCGGCGGCGGCGTCCACCTGCCCGAGGGCATCCTGGACAGCGCCCGGGCCCTCATCGACGCCCACCCCGAGATCCCCCAACCATCCGCCCCGCAGGGCGAGTTGACGCACCTCCGGCTGCCCTGGCCGGAGGGCCTGCCGGACGGCGGCCGGCACGGCTTCACCCCCGCCCACCGCCGCCGCCTCGACGACGCGCTCCCCGCCCTCGGCGCCGCCCTCGCCGACGCCGTCGGCCCCCGCCCCCGCCGGGTGCTGGTGCTCGGCTGCGAGGAGCTGATGTACGCGCCACTGCGCCTCGCCGACGCCCTGCAAAGCCAACTCCCGGACGCCGAGGTGCGGTTCTCCACCACCACCCGCTCCCCGGTGTTCGCCCACGACCACCCCGGCTACGCCATCCGCACCCGGCTCGCCTTCACCGCCCACGACGACCCGGCCGGCGAGGACTCCACCGAGCGCTACGCCTACAACGTCGCCCCCGGCAGCGACCCGGACCGCCGCTTCGACACCGTCGTCCTGGTCGTCGACGACCCCGCCGACACCCCCGCCCTGCACGAGGGCCCCGACGCCCTGCTGCCCCGCCTGCGCACCGCCACCGACCACGTGGTGCTCGCCGTTCTTCCGTCGTACCGCCCGACGCCACCCGCCTGACGCCCCGCCGACCACCCGCTGCCCGAGCATCGCCCCTGCGCACCCCACCGAAGGCCCGGCATGACCGCACACACCGCCCCCGCCCCGCCCGCCGCCCGCCCGCTGCACGGGCCGGCCTTCTCCAGCTACCCGGCCGCCGACGTCACCTGGCTGCTCAAGGACCTCTCCGACGTCCACCTCGAAGCACCCGTCGAGGAACGCGAGGAGGCCGTGCAGTCCGGCGGCGCGCACTACGCCGAGTCGCTGCCGGTCGAGTACCAGCCCAGCCCCGAGTACCAGCAGCTGTTCCACAGCGCGCTGGCCGCCTCCGCGGCCCGGTTGGCCACCGCCGTCGGCGCCGTCGCCGAAACCCTGCTGCGCGAACGCGGGAAAGGCCTGGTGCTCGCCTCGCTGGCACGCGCCGGCACGCCCGTCGGCATCCTGATCCGCCGCTGGCTCGCCCACGCCCACGGCCTCGACGTGCCGCACTACACCGTCTCCATCGTCCGCGGCCGCGGCATCGACCAGGTCGCACTGCGCCACCTCGCCGCCCACCACCGCGCCGCCGACGTGGTCTTCGTCGACGGCTGGACGGGCAAGGGCGCGATCACCCGGGAACTCGACGAGGCCCTCGCCGGCACCGGCTTCGACCCCGGCCTCGCAGTCCTCGCCGACCCCGGCGGCTGCGTGCGCACCTACGGCACCCGCGACGACTTCCTGATCCCGTCCGCCTGCCTCAACTCCACCGTCTCCGGCCTGGTCTCCCGCACCGTGCTGCGCGCCGACCTGACCGGGCCGGACGAGTTCCACGGCGCCAAGTACTACCGGCACCTGGCCGACGCCGACGTCTCCACCCGGTTCGTCGACGCCGTCGCCGCCGAGTTCCCGGCCGTCGCCGACGCCGTCGCCGCCGAGACCGCCCGCCTCGCCGCCGCCGACCGCACGCCCACCTGGGAGGGTTGGGCCGCCGTCGAGCGAATAAGCGCCGAGTACGGCATCGGCAGCGTCAACCTGGTCAAGCCGGGCGTCGGCGAGACCACCCGGGTCCTGCTGCGCCGCGTCCCCTGGCGGATCCTCGCCCGCCGCGGCGCCGGCGCCGACCTCGACCACATCCGGCTGCTCGCCGCCCAGCGCGGCGTCCCCGTCGAGGAGACCGACGACCTGCCGTACAGCTGCGTCGGCCTCATCCACCCGCGCTACACCCGTGGCGCCACCGGCGCGGACGGCACCGCCGTCCACACCTGACCCTGCCCCCGACCGAAGGAGACCCCGCCCGTGCCGCAGTTCCTGGTCGCCAGCGACCTCGACCGCACCCTCGTCTACTCCAACCGCGCGCTCGCCCTGGACGTGCCCGACCGGCTCGCCCCGCGACTGCTCTCGGTGGAGGTGCACGACGGCAAGGCGCTCTCCTTCATGACCGAGAAGGCCGCCGAGCTGCTCGCCGAACTCGCCGAGCACACCCCCGTGGTCCCGATCACCACCCGCACCCGCACCCAGTACGAGCGGATCAACCTGCCCGGCCCCACCCCGGGCTGGATCCCCCCGTACGCGGTCTGCTCCAACGGCGGGCACCTGCTGGTCGACGGCGTGCCCGACACCGACTGGCAGCGCGAGATCCGCGCCCGGCTGGACGCGGCCAGCGCCCCGCTGCCCGAGATCGTCGAACACCTCGCCATCAGCGCCGACCCCGAGTGGACGCACAAGCGGCGGGTCGCCGACGACCTGTTCGCCTACCTGGTCGTCGAACGCGCCGAACTCCCCGCCGGCTGGATCGACGACCTCACCGCCTGGTGCGCCGAACGCGGCTGGACGGTCTCCCTCCAGGGCCGCAAGGTCTACGCCGTGCCCGCGCCGCTGTCCAAGAGCGCCGCACTCGCCGAGGTCCGCCGCCGCACCGGCGCGGAGACGGTCCTCGCCGCCGGCGACTCGCTGCTCGACGCGGAACTGCTGCTCACCGCCGACCACGGCTGGCGGCCCGGCCACGGCGAACTCGCCGAGACCGGGTGGACCGCCGAGGGCGTCACCGCGCTCACCGAGATCGGCGTCGCGGCGGGCGAGGAGATACTCCGACAGATGCTGACCCGGGTCCGCGCCGGGGAGACGGCGGTGGCGGTCGGCTGACGGGCCTGCCGGCCCCGGTCCGGCGTCAGCCGCAGCAGCCGCCCCCGCAGCAGCCGCCGCCCCCGCCGCTCGGGGCCGGGGCGGCCGCACCGGACGCGCCGCCGCCCGTCACTGCGACGGTCGACAGCAGCTTCACGGTGTCGGGGTGGCCCTCCGGGCAGACGGCCGGATCGTTGGCCTGGGCCATCGGGCGGCTGAGTTCGAACGTGGCGCCGCAGGCGCGGCAGCGGAAGTCGTAACGAGGCATGGGCAGCAGCGTACCGAGGGGGCGGCGCAGCACGGGCTTCCCGGGGCGGTCGGCGCCCCTCGGCCTGCCGTCGGCGGGTGCGGGGGCAGCGGGTGGCTCGTTCTGCCGGAGGCGGCGGCGGTGCGGTGCGGGGCGGTGCGCGGCGGTGCGGAGGGTGCCGTCGGAGGACAGGCGTCCCGGTGTCCGCTCAGTGGCCGCGGATCATCGTGACCACCTCGGCCGCGGTCTCCCGTACCGCCGCCAGCTCGGTCAGGAACTGCCAGTAGTCGGGGTGCCGGCCGGCCTGCTCCAGCGAGTCGACCGCACGGTCCAGGCGGCCCACCGCCGCGTCCAACGGGCCGGCGTGCCGCGGGTCCGGCGCCTGTCGGCCCGCCATCGCCAGCCGCTGGGCGTCGCGCAGCGCGAACCGGGCCCGATCGATCTCGCGCTGCGGATCGTGCTGCACCTCGTTCAACTGCCGCAGCCGCTCGTTGACGGCCGTCACCGAGCCCTCGGCGGTCTCCAGCAGCGTCCGCACGGTGTTGATCGCCGAGGTGGCGTCCGCCCAGCGCTGGTCGCCCCGGGCCCGCACCGCCTCGGTCAGCCGGGACCGGGCATTGCGCACCGCGTCCGCGGTCTGCGCGGACACCTGCTGGAGGTCCTGCCAGCAGGCCGTCGAGAACCGCCGCCGCAACTCGCTCAGCGCGGGCTCCACCGTCCCGGCCCGGTTCTCCAACGCGTCGATCCGGGTGCGCAGGGTGCCGACCCGGCGGTCGATCTCGCCGGCCCGCTCCGGCAGCCGCGCCGCCTCCTCGCGCAGCGCCTCGGCCCGCCGCACCATGTCCTCCGCACGCTGCAGGGTGGCCGGCACGCCGTGCTGCGAGATGCCCTGGTTCAGCCTGGTCAGCTCCGGCGCGAGCTCGGCCAGCTTGGCCGCCAGGTCGTCCGCCTTCAGGCCCGCGCCGCGCGCCTGCTCCAGCGCGACGGTCGCCGCCAGCAGCGCCTGCTTGGCACGCTCCACCGCAGGCGTCACCCGGATCAGCTGCGCCTCGGCGTGGTCCACCAGCGGCTGCAGGCGGCTGACGAAATTGCCCAGCTCGGTGCGCTTCGCGTCCAGTTCGCGCTTGGACTGCTCCAGCTGCTGCTTGGCACGGAAGGCCGCCGACGGGTCCAGCTCGGCCGCCTCCAGGTCGACCGCGTCCAACGCCCCGAGGTACGCCACCGTCACCTGGTCGATCCGGGCCACCAGGTCCGCGTACTCCCGCTCCACCCGGCGGGAAGTGGCCGGCTCGCCCGCCGACTTCACCGTCTCCACCGCGAGCAGGGCGTCCCGCTGCGCCGAATCCAGCTCGTAGAACGACTCCTGCGCCGCCTCCCGGGCCGCCCTGGCGTCCGCGCGCGCGCCGTCCCGCCGGCCGCCGCCCCACCAGCCGCCCCGACCCCCGCCACCGCCGCCGGCCACCCTCACCACGCGCTCCCTGCTCCGTCCCGTCCCACCACTGCACCGCCATTCTTCCCGATCACCCACCCCGCCCGGCACCCCCCGACGACACCCTCGCTCCCGGGGCCCGTCCTCGAACCCGCGCCGAGCCCCGCGGCGTGCCCCCAGGTGCGGGAGTGCGTGCCGGGCGTTGTGGGGCAGGCGCGGGTTCGAAGACAGGCCTCAGGGGGCGGCGAATCACTGCCGGGACCAGGTAGTCTGTCCATTCGTCGTGCGACCGGCCCACCGGTCCACTTCGTTGCGGGCGCATAGCTCAGCGGTAGAGCGCCGCCCTTACAAGGCGGATGTCGGCGGTTCGAAACCGTCTGCGCCCACCCTCGCAAGCAGAGTAAACCCGGCAAAGGCCCAGCTCGGAGCGCATGCTCCGGGCCGGGCCTTTCTCGTCGGCGGGCGGTGCGGAGATGATCACCTCCGGCCCGGCGGGCGCGGCGGCCCGGTGGCTGACACCGTGGCGACTGCGGACGCCGACCCGTCGACGGTGACCACGAGGTGCCGCGCCCGCACCGGTTGCACGAGCCGTTGAGGCGGGATGTCGAGCGGGCGGCTACCAGCCCTGAGGGGCTGCGGGGATCTTCCCGGGGTTCCAGCGCCGCACTGCCTCTGCCAGCAGGAGCGCCGCCGGTACGGCCGCGACGGGCACGGTCCACCACGGCAGGCCGGTCCAGTAGGCGAGTACCGCGGGCGCGCCGCAGGCGAGCAGGGTGGTGAGGAAGAGCGCCCGGTAGACGGCGGCGCGGCAGGGACGGCCGGTGAAGCGCAGCACGCCCAGGGTGGCGAGCAGGACCGCTGCCAGCGTGGCGTAGGTGCCCAGCGCGGCGGTGAACTGCGGTTCGTCGCGGGGCTCGTCGGAGGTGGCCTGGGAGACGCCGTCCCGCTCCAGGCGCATCACCCGGCCGCGCCACACGGTGCCGTCCACCTGGTCGCCGGACGTCAGGTTCTCCACCACCGGCCCGGGGTTGCCGAACAGCACTTCGCCGTTCCAGAACGGTGTGCCGGTCAGCGTCGCCCGGTACTTGGGGTTCCTGCCGCCGTGGACGGTCGCGTCGGTGACGGTGAACGACACGCTGCGCACGCACTCCTCGACCGCCGCGAGCGGCTCCCCGGTCGGGCAGGCCGCCGCGGCCCGGTAGGAGCGGAGCTCCTGGGCGTCGTCCGGAAGCATGACGCCGAACAGGTACCAGGCGGCCGCCGCCGGGATCAGCGCTGTCGCGGCGAGCAGCGCGCCGCCGACGCGGGTACGGGTCGAAGGCGTGGGACGGTGGGTCATGACGGTTCTCCCCCCGGTCCGGTGTGCGGGCGGAACGCCGGGTCGCCGTCGGCGGGGCAGGCCGCCCCGCCCCCTTCCGGGGGTCGGACGGCGAACGGCGCCCGGAACACCGGACGGTTTCGACATTCTCGGAATCTGTCCGAAGCGCGCGGAAGCCCTCGAAGGAGGGGCCGGCGTCGGTGCGAGGAGCGGCGGGTCCGCAGCCGCGGTCGGGCCGGCGGCGTGCCGGCGGACTTCGCGTCGAGTGCCACGCACACCACCCCCGGACCGGCCAGCGGACATGACTGTCCCTTGTTCGCCGACCAGGCTTCCCGGCACTCCTGCCCGAACGGTACCGAAGTCCGACCACGTTTCGCACCCGTATGCGAGGAGCCGGGATTGCGGTGATGCCCGGCGGACCGCTTGCATGGCGGGATGGAGAGCGGTGGGGCCGGGCGGCCGGTGGTGTACCTGTTCGGGTCGGCGGCGGGGGCGGTGTTCGGGCTGCCGGACGCGGTGCAGGAGGCCCGGGCGCGGGGGTGGGAGGCGGCGGTCGGGCTGACGCCGGCGGCACGGGGGTGGCTGGAGGCGCAGGTGCCGCAGCTGGAGGAGCTCACCGGGTACCCGGTGAAGTCGGCGTACCGGTGGCCGGGCCGGCCCGATGTACTGCCGCCGCCGGACGCGGTGCTGTTCGCGCCGGTGACGTTCAACTCCTTCAACAGCCTGGCGCTCGGCCTCACCACGTCCTGGGTGGTCGGCTACGCGGCCGAGGCGCTCGGCAAGGGCATCCCGGTGCTGGTGATGCCCTGCGTCAACGCGGCCCTCGCCGCGCACCCGCAGTTCGCCCGCAGCGTGGCGACCCTGCACGAGGCGGGCGCGCACGTCCTGCTCGGCGAGGAGGGGACCGGCGACGGCAGCCGCCCGTTCCCGTGGGAGGCCGGGTTGCGGGCGGTGGAGCGGGTGTTGGGGCGATGACGATCGAGGCGGAGCTGAAGGCCCGGGTGCGGGAGCCGGAGCGGCTGGTGGCGCGGTTGGCGGCGTGGGCGGGGGCTCCGGGGCGGGCGGAGGTGTACCGGGACGTGTACTTCGACCGTCCCGGTGGGGAGTTGTCGGCGGGCGGGGCCGAGCTGCGGGTGCGGACGGTGACGGGGGAGGCCGGGGCGCGGACGGTGCTCACCTACAAGGGCGCAGCTGTGGACGAGGCGTCGGGTTCGAAGCCGGAGACCGAGACGGCGGTGGCCGATCCGGGGGCGCTGCGGGCGATCCTGCGCGGCAGCGGCCTGGTCGGGACGATCGCGTTCGAGTAGCGCTGCCGGAACTGGGAACTGGTCCAGGACGGCCGTCCGCTGCCGGCGACCGTGGTGCAGGTGCCGGAACTGGCCGGGGTGTTCCTGGAGGTGGAGACCCCGGCCGACGGCGAGGCGGAGCTGCCGTCCGCGTTGGCGGCCGTCCGCCGCGCGCTGCGCCGGCTCGACGTGGCGGACGCGGACCTGACCGCCGAGCTGTACACGGACGCCGTGACCCGGGCGAGAAGCCGGATCTGACGCGAAGTTCAGAGCAGCTTGCGGGGGCCGACCGGAGGAAGGGGGTCGGAGGGGTCGCGGTGGGGGTGCAGCAGTGCAGACCCGCCGCGCAGCTTCGCGGCGAGGCGGGTGGGGAGGACGAGGGTGTAGAGGAGGCCTTCGCCGCCGGGGCCTTCGACCAGCCAGGAGCTCCAGGGCAGCTGGAGGGTGGCGGCGGGGCTGAAGGCGACCGGGCGGACGCCGTCGAGGGGGAGGTCGGCCAGGCCGAGGCGGCACCAGCTGGAGAGGGTGAGGGTGCGGCGGGCGGGGTCGAAGCCGGCGGGGACGCAGTCGGTGATCCGGTCGTGGCCGATGCGGTCGAGGAAGCGCAGGTTGCTGCGGGTGGCGAGGTGCCGGGTGGCGAACGTGTCGACGGCGGCGCGCAGCTCGGCGGCGTAGCGGCCGGGGGTGGTGCCGGGCCGCCAGGGCAGGCGGATCTCGCCGAGGAGGTTGCCGAGTGCGCCGTCGGGCAGGCCGAGGGGGCGGCGCAGGTTGACCGGCATGGTGAGGGTCTGTTCCCGGTCGTCGGCGCCGTCGAGCTGCCGCAGGACGTGCATCACGTGGGCGCAGAGCGCGTCGTTGGCGGAGAGCGGGCGGCCGGCCTCGGCGGCGAGGGCGGCGCGCAGGCGCTGGACCTCGGCGGGGGCGAACCAGATCTGCACGGTGCGGTTGGCGAGGCCGGCGGCGGCGACGGTGCGGCGGAGTTCGGCGCTCTCGGCGGGGTCGGGGAGCCGGAGGGAGGGGACGCCGCAGTCCTCGGCGGGCAGGTGGGCGTCGAGTTGCCGTTCGCGGTCGGCGGTGGGGGAGAGGGCGGGCGGTTCGGCGCCTTCGGTGCAGGCGGACCAGGTGCGCAGCAGCAGGGCGAAGCTGTGCATGTCGCCGACGGCGTGGTGCCAGGAGAGGCCGAGGACGCCGGTGCCGTCGGCGAGGCGGTTGAGTCGGACGGTGAGCAGCGGCAGGCGTTCGCGGCGGGCGTCGGCGGCGCGGACGTGGTCGACCAGTCCGCAGGCCGGCAGTGCCATCCGGTCGAAGGCCTCGGTGAGGGTGTAGGGGGCGTCGGCGACGGTGAAGGGGACGCCGGAGTCGTCGGTGTCGATGAACAGCGCGCCGTCGTCGGCGGTGCGCAGGCGGCCGGCGAACTCGGGCAGCCGGTCGAGGGCGCGGGCGAGGCCGTCGGCGAGGGCGTCGGCGTCGAGCGGCCGGTCGTGGAAGAGGGCGACGGAGACCGGGAGGTCGGCGAGCAGCAGGTCGCCGACGGAGCAGCGGACCGGCCCGGGCCCCGGGCGGCCGGCGCGGACGGTGCGGATTTCGGTGTCGGACGTCAGCGTGCCGGTCATACCGGTCCCCTCCCTGGATCGACGGGGGAACGATAGGGGCGCGCGGGTGGGGGAAACCAGAGGTGTCCGAACGGTCGTTGACGTGTCGTCCGGCCGGACGGTTCCCGGATTGCGGGGGTATGTGGCGTTTCTCATACCGATGTCCGAAAGGGGTGCAACGGGGTGATGTGCGGTTTTCGTCACCGGGTGAAAGGTCGTTAACAGAGCTGAAATAAAGGCGATTGGCCACAAAAGATCATGTAATCAACGGAAACCAAGCCTACCAGCGCATGAAACGCAGGTGAACGCTAGGCTTCGACCGTGGTGAGCTGCGGAAACAGTGGGAGTTACGGTTCCCGCATGGTTCAGCTCGACAATCGCCCGGGAGCCGGCGCCGACGTCGCCACCGGCTCGGACGCCCCTGGCGGCGTCCGCTCAAAGGGCCTCAACAGCAACTCGGTGGGCCTGCTGGGCAACGCCGTGATCGGCGTGTCCACGGTCGCCCCGGTGTACTGCCTCACGACGACGCTCGGCACCACCGTGGCCGCCGTCGGCCTGCAGATGCCCGCCCTCTTCCTGGCGGGCTTCCTGCCGATGATGCTGGTGGCCTTCGCCTATCGGGAGCTGAACAAGGCGATCCCCGACAGCGGCACCTCCTTCACCTGGACGGTGAAGGCGTTCGGCCCGAAGATCGGCTGGATGTGCGGCTGGGGCCTGGTGATCGCGACGATCATCGTGCTGTCCAACCTCGCGGGCGTCGCCACCGAGTACCTGTACCTGCTGCTCGGTGAGATCACCCGCAGCGATTCGATCGCCGCGCTCAACGGCAACAAGCTGGTGCACGTGGTCACCTGCCTGGCGCTGATCGCGATCGCGACCATGATCAGCTACCGCGGCATGACCGCCACCAAGGGCGTCCAATACGCGCTGGTGGGTCTTCAACTCGCGGTCCTCGGCCTGTTCGGCGTCATGGCGATCACCAAGGCGCTCGGCCACGGCGACACCGGATCGCTGCACTTCTCCTGGAGCTGGCTCAACCCGTTCGCGGCCAGCTCCTTCACTGCGTTCGTGGCCGGCCTGTCGCTGTCGCTGTTCATGTACTGGGGCTGGGACGCCTGTCTGAGCGCCAACGAGGAGACCGGCGGCAGCGACAAGACCCCCGGCCGGGCCGCGATGCTCGCCATGGTGGTGCTGGTCGGCTCCTACCTGTTCACCGCCGTCGCGGTGCAGATGTACGCGGGCGTCGGCACCACCGGCACCGGCCTCGGCAACCCCGCGACCTCGTCCAACGTGCTGGCCGTGCTGGCCGGCCCGGTGATGGGCCCGGTCCTCGGCGTGCTGCTGTTCGTCGCCGTGCTGGCCTCCGCGTCCGCGAGCCTGCAGACCACCTTCATCCCGGTCAGCCGCACCGTGCTGGCGATGAGCGTGTACGAGGCGCTGCCGAGCTCCTTCACCGAGGTCAACGAGCGCTACAAGACCCCGGGTCGGGCGATCATCACGGCCGGCGTCGGCACCGGCGTGTTCTACACCGTGATGACCATGGTCAGCTCGCACGTGCTGGCCGACACCATCGCGGCGCTGACGCTGATGATCTGCTTCTACTACTCGCTGACGGCCTTCGCCTGCGCCTGGTACTTCCGCGGCGACTTCCGCAACTCGGTCCGCGACGCCGTGCTCAAGGTGATCTTCCCGCTGATCGGCGGCCTCACCCTGGCCGCGATCTTCGGCAAGTCGATGGTCGACATGATCGACCCGTCCTACGGCAGCGGCAGCTCGGTGTTCGGCATCGGCAGCGTCTTCGTGGTCGGCGCGGGCCTGCTGGCGGTCGGCCTGGTCGTGATGGCCGTGATGACCCGCCGCAGCCCCGCGTTCTTCCGCGGCGAGGTGCTCACGCGTGAGACTCCGGCCCTGGTCATCCCCGACTGAGCGAGCCGGCACGAACCCTGCGCGGGCGCGAAACCAGACAGGTTTGCGCCCGCGCGGTTTCGCGCCCGGCCCAGGGGGCGTGGCCGTCAGTAGGCGACGGTGAAGCGCTCGCCGAGGTGCTTGGGCTGCTCGATCTCGTCCAGCAGGGCCACGGCGTAGTCCTCGGTGGAGATCCGGCTCTGGCCGTCGGCGCCGATCAGCAGGTCTTCCAGGCTCTCGCGGTAGACGCCGGTGCGCTCGCCCGGGGCGATGGTGCCCGCCGGGGAGAGGTTGGTCCACCGCAGGTCGGTGACGGTGCGCAGGAAGTCCAGCGCGTCGCCGTGCGCGTGCATGATCTGCAGCAGGAACTCCGGCAGGCCCTCGGCGTCCCAGACCTGCTTGCCGTCGGGGGTGCGCAGCGAGCCCGCGCCGCCCACCGTGATCAGCCGCGGCGCGTCCGCGCCCAGCGTGCGCAGGCCCGCCACCAGCGACTCGAAGGACGGCGCGATCAGCGCCTGGTGGCCCGGCCCGTCGCCGCCGCCGACCGCGCTGACCACCACGTCCGCGCCCTTGGCGTGCTCGGCCACGGACGCCGGGTCCAGCACGTCCCCGACCGCCACCGTCAGCGCCGGGTGGACGACCGTCAGCTTGGCCGGGTCGCGGACCACGGCGGTGACGGTGTGGCCGCGGCGCAGGGCCTCGGCCAGGACGCGGGCGCCGATGGTGCCGGTGGCGCCGTACAGGGTGATGGTGCTCATGGGGGTGTCTCCTCGTTGCCGTTTTCCGTCTGCGGTTCCGACCGTACGGCGGACCGTCACCGGTGGGCGAGGTGCGCGCCCGACAGCCTGTGGTGAAAAACGGACAGGGGTGCCCCGGCCGGGGCGGGCGCGCCCGGGGTGGTCGGCGCGGACCCGGTTGCGCCCGATCGCGCCGGGAAGCCGTCGCCGGCAAGGGAGTTGAGGGCGGATTGGTGGTGCGGTGACTCTTGACATCATGTCATGGGCGCGCCAATTTAGGGGGACCCCAGTGGGACCCCACATCCCTGAGAGGCACCCTCATGAAGAAGCCGCTCATCGGCGCGCTCGGTACCGTCCTGCTCGCCGGTACCGCCCTGGTCACCGCCACCCCCGCGTCCGCCGTCACCGTGAACTTCGCCGGCACGGTCGCGCTCAGCAACTGCTCCGGCTCGCTGATCCGGATGCCAGGCTCCGTGGACACCGACCCCGGACTGATCCTCACCAACGGCCACTGCCTGGAATCCGGCATGCCGGCCGCCGGCCAGGTGATCACCGACAAGGCGTCCACCCGCAGCTTCACGCTGCTCAGCGCCGGCGGCAGCAGCCTCGGCACGGTGCGCGCCAACCGGGTCGTGTACTCGACGATGACCGACACCGACGTCACCATCTACCGGCTGACCAGCACCTACGCGAGCATCAAGAACACCTACGGGATCTCCCCGCTGACCATGGCCACCACCCACCCGGTGGCCGGCAGCGCGATCAAGGTGCCGTCCGGCTACTGGAAGACCATCTACTCCTGCAACGTGGACGGCTTCGCGTACCGGCTCAAGGAGAGCAGCTGGACCTTCAAGGACTCGGTCCGCTACACCTCCGGCTGCAACATCATCGGCGGCACCTCCGGCTCCCCGGTGGTCGACGTCAACAGCGGCCAGGTCGTCGCCGTGAACAACACCATGAACGAGGACGGCCAGACCTGTACGTTGAACAACCCGTGCGAGGTCGACCAGAACGGCGTGGTGACCATCCGCCCGAACATCGGCTACGCCCAGGAGACCTACACCATCCCGAACTGCTTCGCCCCGGGCAACGTGCTCGACCTGACCCGGGCCGGTTGCGTGCTGCCCCGCCCGTAGCCGAGCCCCTCGCGCGCAGCCACCCGCGACCCCTCCGCGGGTGGCTGCGCGCGTTCCGGGCCCCGGTCGCGCTACATGAAGCGCCGCAGCAGCCGGGTGCGGGCGGCCGTGAACGGCGGGTAGGCGAGCCGCAGGGTGTCCAGCGCCAGGGGCTTGGACAGCACCGCCTTGGTGTGGCTGAACGTCTCCACCGAGAGTCGGCCGTGGTAGCCGCCCTGGCCGCTCTCGCCGACCCCGCCGAACGGCAGCCCGGGGACGGAGAGATGGGCGTTCGGGATGCCGAAGGCCAGCGCGCCCGAGGAGGTCTCGGCGGTCAGCCGGCGCCGGGTCTGCGCGGAGGCGGTGAAGGCGTACAGCGCCAGCGGCTTGTCCCGGGCGGTGATGAACGCGATCGCGGCGTCCAGGTCGGGGACGCGGACGATCGGCAGCACCGGGCCGAAGATCTCCTCACGCATCACGGGCGACTCGGGGTCGACGTCGGCCAGCACCGTCGGGGCGAGGTAGCGGGCGGCGCGGTCGTGCCCGCCGCCGGTGACCGTCCGGCCGTCGGCCAGCAGGGCCGTCAGCCGGTCGAAGTGGCGCTCGTTGACGATCCGCCCGTAGTCCTCGCTCGCGGCCGGGTCGTCGCCGTACATCTCCAGTACGGCGGCGGCGAGTTCGGCCTCCAGCGCGGGCCCGGCGTCGCCGATCGCGAGGACGTAGTCGGGGGCGACGCAGGTCTGGCCCGCGTTCATGAACTTGCCCCAGGCGATCCGGCGGGCCGCTGCGGCGAGGTCCGCGCCGGGCTCGACGACCGCCGGGCTCTTGCCGCCCAACTCCAGTGTGACGGGCGTGAGATGGCGGGCGGCGGCGGTCATCACGATCCGGCCGACGGTGCCGTTGCCGGTGTAGAAGACGTGGTCGAAGCGCTGCTCCAGCAGGGCGGTGGTCTCCGGCACGCCGCCCTCGACCACGGCCACGGCCTGCGGGTCCAGGACGCGCGGCAGCCAGTGGGCGAGCGCGGCGGAGGTCGCCGGGGCGAGCTCGCTGGGCTTGACCACCGCGCAGTTGCCGGCGGCGAGCGCACCGACGAGCGGCGCCAGCGCCAGTTGCAGCGGGTAGTTCCACGGGCTGATCACCAGCACCGTCCCCAGCGGCTCGCGCACCGTGCGGGCCCGGGCCGGCGCGAGGGCCAGCGGCACCGGGACGCGGCGCGGGCGCAGCCAGCGGGCGAGGTGGCGCAGGGTGTGGTCGATCTCGTTGACGGTGAACCCGATCTCGGTGAGGTACGCCTCGGTCGGGCTCTTGCCGAGATCGGCCTTCAGGGCGGCCGCGAAGACCTCCTCCTGTTCCACCAGCAGGCTTCGCAGGGCGCGGAGTTGGGTCTTGCGCCAGGCGAGCGGCCGAGTCCGGCCGGTGGCGAAGGCGGCGTTCAGGCGGGCGACGGTCGCGGCGGGGTCGGGGGCGGCGGCCGGGGTGGAGAGCGGGGCGGTGGGCGGGGCGGTGGGCGTGGCGGTGGGCGTGGCGGTGGGTGCGGCGGTGGGTGCGGCGGTGGGCGTGGAAACGCCGGAGGAAGCGTTCATGGCGTCGAGGATAAACGAAACGAAGTGATTTCGTTTCGTTTTGGCGGTTCCCCGTAGTCTGGGTGCCATGACCCGCACCGCACCCCCGCAGCCCGCGCCCGGGAACGCGCCGCGCCGGGGCCGCCCCCGCGACGCCGCACGCGACCGGGCCATCCTGGACGCCACCCTGGCCGTCCTCGCCGAGAGCGGCTACGGCGCGCTGACCACCGCCGCGGTGGCGGCCCGCGCGGGCGTCTCCACCGCGACCCTCTACCGGCGGTGGTCCTCCAAGGACGAGCTGGTGATCGCCGCGGCCGCCACCCACGTCGAGGACATCCACGCGCACCCGGACACCGGCTCCCTGGAGGGCGACCTGCGCGTCCTGCTGCGCGACAAGGCCGCCGCGCTCACCGGCGAGGCGGGCCGGCTGATGCAGGCGCTGGTCGGCGAGGCGGCGCAGAACGCCGCCCTGGCGGACGCGCTCACCACGGCCTTCCTGGAGCCGGTGCACCGCCGGGTCGTGGAGGTGGTCCGGCGCGCGGCCGAGCGCGGCGAGATCGCCTCCGTTCCGGACCCGGATCTGGTCGGAGCGGTGGTGGTGGGCCCGCTGATGAGCCGCTTCCTGCTCATGCCGCGCCCCGACCAGGTGGATGCCGCCGCGGCGCAGTCCGCCGCCGACCGGCTGCTGCCGTTCGCGCTGCGCGCGGTGGGCCGGTAGGCAGCCGGAGTGGGCCCCCGCCTTCCCCGGGTCCCTGGGTGCTGCCCCTTTCTGAAGCAGTGAATCGGTGCTTCAATTCTTGATATGGCCTATCGACGCACTGCCGCCGTCCAGGCCCGCCTCGACGGTCAGCGGGAGGCCGTCCTGCGGGCCGCCGTCGCTCTGCTCGCGGAGCGGGGGTACGGCGGGTGTTCGATGGCGGCGGTCGCCGATCGGGCGGGGATCGCCACCGGGAGCATGTACCAGCACTTCGACAGCAAGGCCGATCTCGCGGTGACGCTGTTCCGGACGGTCTGCGGGCGGGAGATCGACGCCGTCACCGAGGCCGCCGGACGGGTCGCCGATCCGGTGGACGGGGTGGCGGCCGTGGTGGAGACCTTCGCCGCGCGGGCGCTGAAGTCGCCCCGGCTGGCGTACGCGCTGCTCGCCGAGCCCGCGGACCGGGTGGTCGAGGCGGAGCGACTGGTGTTCCGGCGGGCGTTCCGCGACCTGATCGCGGCCCGGATCGACGCGGCCGTCGCCTCCGGTCGACTCCCCGCGCAGCGAGCCGAGTCGACCGCCGCCGGGATCGTCGGAGCGGTCGGTGAGGCGCTGGTCGGCCCGCTCACGGACGGGCAGCCGTCGGAGGCCGTACTGCCCGAGCTCGTCACCTTCACCCTGCGCGCCCTGGGAGGGCACTGATGGCAAGCACGCACGAGGTCACCAACCAGGTGCCCGACCCGTTCGGCCACGACGTCGCCGAGGACCCCACGCTGCTGGCCGCCCTGGAGCGGGCCGGCGCGGGCTGGGCCGCCGAGGAACTGCACGCGCTCGGGCGGCTGGCGGGCACCGAGCAGGCCGCGGACTGGGCCCGGCTCGCCAACGACAACCCGCCGGTGCTGCGCACCCACGACCGCTACGGGCACCGCATCGACGAGGTCGAATTCCACCCGTACTGGCACGAGTTGATGCGCACCGCGGTCGAGCACGGCCTGCACGCCGCACCGTGGCGGGACGACCGTCCGGGCGCGCACACCGCCCGTGCGGCCAAGTTCTACGTGTGGGGGCAGGTCGAGGCCGGGCACACCTGTCCGATCTCGATGACGTACGCCTCCGTGCCGGCCCTCCGCACCAGCCCCGAACTCGCCGCCGCCTACGAGCCGTTGCTCGCCGCCCGGGAGTACGACTTCGGACTGCGCGAACCGCACGGCAAGCGCGGGCTGATCGCCGGCATGTCGATGACCGAGAAGCAGGGCGGCTCCGACGTCCGCACCAACACCACCCGTGCGGTGCCCGCCGGCGACGGCACGTACCGGCTCACCGGCCACAAGTGGTTCACCTCCGCGCCGATGTCGGACCTGTTCCTGACGCTCGCCCAGGCCCCCGGCGGCCTGTCCTGCTTCGTGCTGCCGCGCGTCCTGCCCGACGGCAGCCGCAACGCGCTGCGGCTGCAACGGCTCAAGGACAAGCTCGGCAACAAGTCGAACGCCTCGTCCGAGATCGAGTACGAGGACGCGGTGGGCTGGCTGGTCGGCGAGGAGGGCCGCGGGGTGCGGACCATCATCGAGATGGTCAACATGACCCGCCTGGACTGCACCATCGGCGGCGCCTCCGCGATGCGCTACGGCGCGCTGCGGGCCCTGCACCACGCCGGCCACCGGCAGGTGTTCGGCAGGACGCTGGTCGAGCAGCCGCTGATGCGCAACGTGCTGGCCGACCTGGTCGTCGAGTCGGAGGCCGCGACCGCGATCGCCATGCGGCTCGCCGAGGCCACCGACAAGGCGCTGGCCGGTGACGAACAGGAGGCCCGGTTCCGCCGCCTGGGCCTGGCCGTCGCCAAGTACTGGGTGTGCAAGCGCGGCCCGGGCCACGCGGCCGAGGCGCTGGAGTGCCTGGGCGGCAACGGCTATGTCGAGGAGTCCGGCATGCCGCGGCTCTACCGCGAGGCGCCGCTGGTCTCCATCTGGGAGGGCTCCGGCAACGTCGCCGCCCTCGACGCGCTGCGCGCGATGGCCCGGCAGCCCGAGACCGTCGCGGCCGTGTTCGCCGAGCTCGACGCCGCGAGCGGACTCGACCGGCACTTCGACACCGCCGTCGCCGACCTCCGCAAGGACCTCGCCGACCCCGAGCACCTCGAGTACCGCACCCGCCGGCTGGTCGAGCGCCTCGCCCTCACGCTCCAGGCGTCCCTGCTGCTGCGCCACGGCGACCCGGCCGTCGCCGAGGCCTTCAGCACGACCCGCCTCGGCGGCCGATCCGGCCTGGCCTACGGCACGATGCCCACCGGCCTCGACACGACGGCGATCCTCGCCCGCATCCCCGACCTGCCCTGACCCGGCACCGCCACCCTGCGGGGCCGGGCCTCAACTGGGCCGGCCCGTGCGGGGGTTGGGCGTCCGCCGGGCCCAGCCGCGCACGCGGGGCCGGGACATCGGATAAGCGCTGCTAGCGTGGCGGACGATTTCTTTTCCGGTGGTTTTTTGAAGGGTTGCGGCGGCGATGGCGAAGTTCCTGCTGAGTCTGCATCTGGTGGTCGCCGTGCTGGCCGTCGGTCCGGTCGCGGTGGCGGTGAGCATGTTCCCGCGGAAGGCGAAGGCCGCACTGGCGGCCGGGCCGGAGCAGGCGACCGCGCAGGCCTCGGTGCGGCTGCTGCACCGGATCTGCAACATCTACGCGCTGATCGGGATCGCCGTGCCCGTGCTGGGCATCGGCACCGCGCAGGCGATGCACGTGCTGGGCAACGCCTGGCTGATCGCCTCGATGGTGCTGACGGGCATCGCCGCGGCCGTGCTGATGCTGTTCGTCCTGCCCAATCAGCAGGCCACCGTGGACGCGATCGACGCGACCGAGAACCAGGAGGCGGAGACCGCCCGGGCCACCGGCATGCTGAAGATGCTGCCGATGACCGCGGGCCTGTTCAACCTGCTGTGGGTGGTCGTGCTGGTGCTGATGGTCATTCGGCCGGGGTCGACGAACGGGGCGTGACGCCCCGCACCTCCAGGCCGGCCAGCAGCTCGGCGGTGGCGGCCGCGACGGCCGCGACCGCCGCGTCGAACGCCTCCCGGTTGTGCGCGGCGGGAGCACGGAACCCGGAGATCTTCCGGACGTACTGGAGCGCCGCCGCGTGCACGTCCTCGGGAGTGGCGTCGGTCGTCATCGGGGGACGGAGAGTCTTGATGCTTCGGCACATGCCTCCAGTCTGCTCCGCCGTACCGACAGCGGAGCCGGTTCGCCGACATTCAGCCGGGAAACTGCCGAAGCCGCACCCCGGCCCGTTTGACGGCCCGCGCCACGATCGCCGTCTCGGCGCGCTGTACCCCCAGCGGGCCCAGCACTTCGGTGTGGAAGCGGTACAGCGCGGCGTGGTCCGGGCAGAACACCGCGGCCATCAGGTTGGTCGGCCCGCCGGTGGCCAGCACCCCGTGCACCTGCGGGTGCCGGGCCAGCGCCTCCCCGGCCGCCGCCAGCCGCCCCGGCGGCAGCTCCAGCCACAGGTTGGCGTCCACGGCGGCGCCCAGCAGCCGCGGGTCCACGCTCACGTGGGTGCGCAGCAGGCCGCCCTCCGCGAGCCGGTGCAGCCGCCGCCGGACGGTCGACTCCGGCGTGCCCGAGGCGGCGGCCAGCGCCGCGTGCGAGCGGCGGGCGTCCACCGCCAGCAGGTCGAGCAGCCGGTGGTCGAGCCGGTCCGGCTCCGGCGGCGCACCGGCGGGCGGCGGCGGGGCCAGCAGCGCCTCCTGCTCGGCGGTCAGCGCGCCGCAGCGCCACGCCGAGGCGTCCGCGAACAGGTGCAGCACCGCGTGCGCGGTCGACTCCACCACCGCATCGGTGGCCGGGAGTTGCCCGTACAGCAGCCGGTCCCGGGCGGCCGCGCCGCCGAGCACCACCGCCGACACCTCCTGCCCGCCCAGCATCACGTCCACGAACGGGACGTCCTCCCGGGCGGCCAGCGCCAGCGCGATCGCGTCCACCCGGCCGCGCAGCACCCGCACCCGCAGCAGCAGCGCGTCGAGCGCCGCCGCCCGGGTGTCCGGCATCCGCACCACCCGGACGGCGCCGGTGCCCAGCAGCCGGCCCAGCCGCCTGGTCACGGTGCGCGCCGACACCCCCAGCACCTGCGCGATCCGGCCGCTCTCGGCCCGCCCGTCCACCTGCAGCGCGTGCACCAGCCGCCGGTCGAGCGCGTCCAGCAGTGTGGCGGGATCCGCCGTGTCCGTGTCCATGCTGTCCGATTCTCGTCGAAACCCGCGCCAGAGTCGTCCTGAAGCGTCGGCCCGACGGTACTCCTGGAGCCCACCGCACCGAAGGAGAATCCCGTGGACGACATCCTGACCGGCGCCGAGGCCGCCCTGCGCGAGGTCGGCGCACGGCTGGCGGCCCGGCAGCCGGCCGAACCCGTCGACGCCGCCACCCCCGAGCAGGCCCACGCCGCGTTCGAGGCGATCGACCGGCCCGCCGGCGAGCTGCTGCGCGAACGGCTCACCGCACTGCGCCCCGGGGCCGGTTGGCTGGACGACGAATGGGCGCAGGACGTGCCGCGGGACGGCGAGTGGTGGCTGTGCGACGCCACCGACGGCGCCGTGCAGTACCTGAGCGCGTTGCCGCAGTGGGCGCTCACCGCGACGCTGCTGCGCGACGGGAAGCCCGTGCTGGCCGTGGTGCACGCGCCGCTCGCCGGCACCACCCACACGGCGACCGCCGGCGGCGGCACCCGACTGAACGGCCGCCGCTGCGCACCCCGCCCCCGCACCCTGGCCGCCGCCGTCGCGGCCACCTCCCAACCCCCGCTGATCGCCCGCGACCCGCGCGCCCTGCACGCCGCCGGCGCCTCGCTGACCGCCGTCCTGCCGCACGTCCTCGCGGTCCGCAACCTCGGCCCGACCTCCCTCCAGATCGCCCAGGTCGCCTCCGGCCACCTCGCCCTCTTCTGGCAGTACGGCCCCGACCCCGCCAACCTGCTCCCGGGCGCGCTCCTCGCCGCCGAGGCCGGGGCCGCCGTCACCGACGCCGAAGGCCGCCCGTGGACGCCGGCCGCGCCGTCCTTCGTCGCCGCCGCGCCCGGCGTGCACGCCGAACTCCTGGACGTGCTGCGGACGGTGTGAGCGACGGGACGAACTCCCGGGCGCGGTCCGGGCGTTGCGCCAGTGGGGGGGCGAGAGCGACGCCGGTGGCGCTGACGACCCTAGGGCCTCACAGCTCGCCCAGGGTCGTCGGGAGGGTGGCCGCCGCGGTGAACAGCACGTGTTCGGTGGTGAGTTCGAGGTAGTGCAGGTCCTCGTGCCGGTGCTGGACGGGCGGGTCGAGGGGAAGCGCGGAGAGGTCGATCTCGGGCAGTCGGTCGAGGGTGGCCCGGCCGAGCTTGATCAGTGCCTCCTTGCGCACCCACTGGCGCAGGAACGCCCGGGTGGGGTCGGGGTGTCGGCGGACGAGTTCGGCCTCGGCGGGGCTGAGCACGTGGCCGAGCGTCGCCGGGTCGTTGTTGCGCGGGCCGAGGTGTTCGACGTCCACGCCGATCGGGACGGGGCCGGCCGCGGCGGCGATGCTCCCGCCGGTGTGGGAGAGGCTCAGGTGGACGCCCGGGCGGTCGGTGAGCAGCGGCCGGCCGTGCCCGGTGCGCCCGCAGCCGGGGCACTGCTGGCCGAAGGCGACGTCGGCGGGGTCGATGCCGAGGTGTGCGGCCGCACAGTACCGGACCAGCAGGTGGGCGGCGACGTAGTCGTCGCGGTCGGCGGGGCGGCGGAAGCGGTCGGCGCGTTCGCGTTCGACGTCGGTGAGCAGCCGCTCGTCGGCGTCGGCCCGGGCGAGGACCTCGGCGGTGGTGGCGAGCAGAGCGAGCGGGTGGTTCGACACGGGTCTCCTTGGGTGGGCGGGCGCCGTCACCTGTGCACCGGCAATTTAGTCCGTTCGAGTGATTCTTCTGCGAGTCGGTCGAGGGGAGGCTGATTATCGCTCTTGTGTGCCCCTTTCCTGGCGAGGGTCGGCTGTCCGCCGACCCACCGTCAACGAAAGGGGTGTCCGTGCGACACGGCGCTCGTCCCAAGAACCGGATGGTCCGGTACGCGGCAGTGGCGGCGCTCGTCGCCGCCCCACTGGTCACCGTCGCTTCGATCGGTCAGGCCGACCAGCTCGCCCCGCCATTGGGGCCGTGCGTCGGAGACTGTCCGAACCCGTTCCCGATCCCGCCGCACAACGGCCCTGCTGCCGGCACCGACAACACGATCAACGTCTTCGTCGGCGGAAGTTACACGGTGGAGGGCCGGGCCGCCGAGGTCGAGGGGAAGGTCGTCACGGTCAAGGACCTCACCGTGAACAAGGACGGCGGCGGCCTGTTCAACATGGGCGTGGTCGGCGTCGGCTCCCAGGTCGCGCCGCCGCCCGGCACCGACCACGTCACGGTCGGCGGCGCCGTCGACGTCGTCACCAACAACCGGGTGCAGATCGGCGGCGGCGACCCGGCCCGCTGGGGCAACCTGGCCTACGGCACCACCGAGAGCGGCACCCTGGAGTTCTCCGGCCCCGGCGCGGCCCGCCAGGACCCGGAGGCGATCGAGCCGTACCTCGGCCTCGGCACCGTTATCAAGGGCGACTCGACCTGCATGGCCGAGCAGACCGCCACCGGCACGCTGAGCGTCGAAGGCAACCTGTACACCTTCACCGGCGACGGCCACAGCATGCGTCAGATCTTCAACGTCGACCGGAACATCGGCAGCGACACCGCCGCCGCCGACATCGTGTTCGCCGGGATCCCGGCCGGCGCCACGGTGATCGTCAATATGGTCGGACCGGACCCGGTGCTGATCCGCACCAACACCGGCAGCGGATTCCCCGGCGACCAACTCACCGACATGCAGCCGCTGTTGATGTGGAACTTCCCGGCGGCGACCTCGGCGACGATCTCCGGCGGCGCCCAGTTCCAGGGCTCGATCATGGCGGGCAACTCGGCCGGCACCCTCACGGTGTCCACCCCCGGTGCCAACGGCCGCGTCTACGTGGCCGGCAACCTGTTGCAGACCGGCACCGCCGGGACGGAGATCCACGCCTACCCGTTCAACGGCGACCTGCCGACCTGCGGGCAGAGCCCCTCGCCGTCGCCGTCCCCGTCGCCGAGCGAGAGCCCCTCGCCGTCGCCCTCGCCGAGCCAGTCGGAGAGCCCCAGCCCGTCGCCGTCCGAGACCCCCGAGCCGACGGAGGAGCCCACGCACGGCGAGCGCCCCGCGCCCGAGCCGAGCCGCCACAAGCCCACCGGCCCGCTGGCCGAGACCGGCAGCGGCCTGGTCGCCCCGGTGGCCGGCGCCGCCGCGGTGCTGCTGGGCCTCGGTGCGGTCGGCGTGGTGCTGGCGCGCCGCAGCCGCCGCCGCCACTGACGGCACGCCACTGACGGCACGCCACCACCGACGACGCGCAGCCGCTGAGTCGAACGGCCGGAACTCCCCTGGGAGGACCGGCCGTTCGGTGCGTCAGGTGACGTCGCCGCGGCGGGCGAACCGGTCCTCGCGCCACTCCCCGGAGGCCAGCACCTCGCGCAGCGCCGTCGCCGCGTCGTGCACCTCCGCCCGGGACAGGTACAGCGGGGTGAAGCCGAAGCGCATCAGGTCCGGCGCGCGGAAGTCGCCGATCACGCCGCGGGCGATCAGCGCCTGGACGATCCGGTGGCCCTCCGGGTGCCGCAGTGCCACCTGGCTGCCGCGTCGCGGGTGCTGTTCGGGCGTCACCGACGCCACGTCCAGATCGGCCGTCAACTCCAGGAAGAGATCGGAGAGTTCCAGGCTCTTGGCGCGCACCGCCGCTGGATCGGCCAGCTCCCACACGTCGAGCGAGGACTCCAGCGCGGCCAGCCCGAGCACCGGCGGCGTCCCGGTGAGGAAGCGGGTGACGCCCTCGGCGGGCCGGTAGCCCGGCTCGAAGTCGAACTGCCGGGCGTGGCCGAACCAGCCGGTCAACGGCTGCCGGGCGTCCGGGTGGTGGCGCTCGGCGGCGTACAGGAACGCGGGCGCGCCCGGTCCGCCGTTCAGGTACTTGTAGCCGCAGCCGACCGCGAAGTCCACGCCCGCCGCGTCCAGTTCGATCGGCAGCGCGCCGGCGGTGTGGCACAGGTCCCAGACGGCGAGCGCCCCGGCGCGGTGGATGCGCTCGGTGACGGCGGCCATGTCGAGCAGCTCGCCGGTGCGGTAGTCCACGTGCGACAGCAGCACCACCGCGGTGTCCGCGTCGAGTACGTCGTCCAGCCGCGCCGCCGAGTCCACCAGCACCGGGCGGGCGCCCGGGTGCAGGCCGGCCAGCCCGTCCGCGATGTACAGGTCGGTGGGGAACGCGTCCCGCTCCGCGACCAGCGCGTGCCGCCCGGGCCGCAGCCGCAGCGCAGCGCCGAGCACCTTGAACAGGTTGACGGAGGTGGAGTCGCAGACCACCACCTGTCCGGCGGCCGCGCCCAGCAGGTGCGCGCCGAGCCGGTCGCCGAGCCGGCCGGGCTGGTGGAACCAGCCGGCGTCGTTCCAGGACCGGATCAGGCCGGTGCCCCACTCCTCGGCCACCACCTTCGCCAGGTGGCCGGGCGTGCGCCGGGGCAGCGCGCCGAGCGAGTTCCCGTCCAGGTACAGCACGCCCTCGGGCAGCGCGAACTGCTCGCGCAGCGGGTGCAGCGGGTCGGCGGCGTCCCGCGCGGCGCACTCGTCGCGGGTGGGGGGCACGGTGCGAGTCGTTGTCACAGTTCGTTCCTGACTGACCACAGTTCGGGGAAGACGTCCTGGTCGGCGGAGTGCTTGAGCCAGCTCAGGCCGGAGGAGCCGCCGGTGCCGGGCTTGCCGCCCATGGTGCGCTTGACGGCCGAGTAGTGGCGCTGCCGCCAGCGGGTGACCCGCTCGGCGGTGTCGAGCAGCGCCTCGCCGAGGCGGGCCAGGTCGGCCAGCTCCGGGTCGCTGTACACGGCCCGCCAGGCGGCCTCGACGGCGTCGTCGTGCTCGCGGCGGGAGCCGGCGGGAGCCGCGGGTATCTCCAGGCCGCGCCGGGCGAGGACGGCCAGCGCCTCGTCGTACAGGCTGGGCGTGCGCAGCGCGGCGAACAGCTCGTCGTACTCGGCGGGGGAGTCCTGGTACATGGTCAGCAGGCGTTCGCTCTTGTGGCCGAGCAGGAACTCCAGCAGCAGGAACGTCGAGGACTGGAAGCCGGACGCCTCGCCGAGCACCGGCCGGAACGCGTTGAACTCGCCGGGCGTCATGGCGGCCAGCAGGTCCCAGGAGGAGACCAGCACGTCCTGGGTGTGCTGACCGCGGCGCAGCGCGTCGCCCGCGGCGGTCAGGTCGTCCTCGCGCAGCGCGGCCCGGGCGGCGGTCCACTCGCGGTGCAGCAGGTCGAACAGCAGCTCCATCACCTGGGTGGCGACGATGAACGTGTACTCCGCGGGCTCGGCGGAGACCGGCTGCTGGAGCGAGTGCAGCTCGGCCAGGTGCACGTACTGGGCGTACGGGGTGCTCGCGTCGGGCGCCTGATCGCTGCCGAACCGCAGGTGCGGCTGGTGGGTCTTCCCGGTCATGGCCGGTACCTCCTGGTTCCGCCCGCTCCGGGAGTGCGGCGGGGCGCCACCATTGTGCGGCGCGGCGGCCTGCTCTTGAATGGGCGTCGTAGCCCGATCGGCGGCAATGCCCTGCCGTTCGAAAGGCACTTCACCCCGATCGCCTGGTGAACGCAAAGGAGCCGACGATGGACGCGGTGGACCGGCTGCTGCTGGCCGAACTCCAGGCCGACGCGCGGCTGTCGTACAACGAGCTGTCCCGCCGGGTGAACCTGTCGCCGCCGGCGGTGGCCGAGCGGGTGCGCCGGCTGGAGTCGGACGGCGTGATCACCGGCTACCACGCGCACCTGGACCCGGCGAAGGCCGGGGCGGCGGTGATGGCCCTGGTGACGGTGCAGTGCTACGGCCCGCGTTGCGTGCTGCGCGACCCGGAGGTCGCGCACTGGCCGGAGGTGTTCCAGCTGCACCGGGTGACCGGCGGCGCGTGCTGCGTCCTGCTGGTCGGCGTCCCGGACATGCCGGCCTTCGAGCGGCTGACCGACCGGCTGGGCGGCTACGGGCAGCCGACCAGCTCGATGATCCTCTCCAGCCCGGTCCCGTGGCGGGCGATCCCGGCGTCCTGAGCCCGGCCGTTCAGTGGCCGTTCGCGGACGGGGCGAGGTGCACGCCGAGGCTCTCCAGGCCGTACAGGAACATCTCCACGCCGACGGCGGCCAGCAGCAGTCCGAGCAGCCGGGACAGCACCTCCAGCGAGGTGCGCCGGCTGGCCCGCAGCAGCGGGGCGAGCAGCAGCACGGACAGGCAGTCCAGGGCGATCACCGCGACGTACATGGCGGCGACCGTGGAGTGCCACTCGAAGGTGTCCCGGGTGAGCGACTCGACCAGCAGCGCGGTGATCGCCAACGGGCTGGCCACGTACGGCAGCAGCAGCTCGCGGATGCCGTCGGCGACGGGATTGGCGAGGTGGCCCTCGCTGCGGCCGCCGCCGAGGTGGACGCCGAGCACCAGCGCCACGGCGTAGATGAAGAAGATCACCCCGCCGGCGATCTGCAGCGACTGGTCGGAGATGTGGAACAGCGCCGCCATGACGTCCGCGCTGTACGCCAGCACCAGGCCGACCAGTGCCGCGACCAGCGAGGACACCAGGGTGAGCCGGCGCAGCTCGGCGGGGGTGCGGGTCTGGCTGAGCTGGGCGAAGGCCAGCAGGACCTTGGGCGGGCCGACCACGGCGAAGAAGGTGACGAAGACGGTGCTCAGGTTGATCGCCGACATGCGCCCATGATGGGTCGTCAGCGCAGCCGAACGGTGACGCCACCCTGGCGCAGCACGTCGAGGACGGCGTCGAAGTAGGAACGTTCCTCCTCGTCGGGGCCGATCACCCGGCGGGTGAGCACCTGGGCGGAGCGCAGCGCGTCGCGCCAGATCAGCACGAACGGAGGCTCGGGGGTGAAGCCGCCGCGCAGCATGTCGGCGAGGGCGTCGAGGTTCTTGCCGTAGTAGCCGTCGGGGGCGTGCACGGCACGGCCGAGTTCGGCCCAGAACCCGGGTTCGCCGGTGACCCGGGCGCCGTGCAGGACGTACTCGGGCGGCTGCGGTGCGGTGGGCATCGGGAGTCTCCCTGCGGGGTGGGTCGGGTCGCCCGGATGGGTTCGCCGGGTCGAACGAGGGCGGTGCACACGCTGGGATGGGCCCTACGGTCTTCACTTCCACACCCAGGGACAACACCATGACCAGTCTGCACCGCAAGGATCTCGGTCTGTTGGCACTGCGCACGGTCGTCGGCGGTGTCCTGTTCGCGCACGGCGCGCAGAAGCTGTTCGGCTGGTTCGGCGGGGGCGGCCTGGAGGGCACCGCGCAGGCCATGGAGCAGATGGGCTTCGAGCCCGGCGATCGCAATGCGCTGGCGGCCGGGCTGGGCGAGGCGGGCGGCGGTGCGCTGCTCGCGGCGGGCCTGGCCACCCCGGCGGCCGGGGCGGTGGTCGCCGGGACGATGGCGGGCGCGATCTCGGTGCACTTCCCGGCGGGATTCTTCGCGCACGGCGGCGGCTACGAGTACCCGGCGCTGCTGGGCGCCTGCGGCCTGGTGCTGGCGGTGTCCGGCCCGGGCCGCTACTCGCTGGACGCCGCCTCGGGCCACGCGCTGGGCCGCCCGTGGGTCGCTGTGCTGGCGTTCGCGGCGAGTGCGGCGGGCACCGTCGCGGTGGTGACGCGCCGTCAGGACGAGGTGCGCAGGCGGGAGGCCCGGGCCGCGGACGCCGCGACGGGCGAGGACGGCACCGGGCTCTCCTGAGCGCCGCGAGACGAAAGGAAGGACCACTGATGGAGCGACAGATCCGGGCGGTCGCCGGCTTGGCGGCGGCCGTACTGCTGGGTTCGGCGGCGCTGACGGGCTGCACCTCGAGCGGCAATCCGACCCCGGCCGCGTCCTCGGCGCTGGAGGGCGGGAAATCGGCGCTGGCCTCGGCCGCGGGGTCGGCGACGGCGAAGATCGGCTCGGCGGCGGCCTCGGCCGGCGAGTCCGCGCAGGCGGCCGCGTCCTCGGCGCTGGCGAGCGTCAAGGGCGGGCTGAACGCGAAGGGCGACGTGTCGCTGGGGTCGGCGACCACCGAGTCGGACGGGAAGCTCTCGGTGCCGGTGACGGTCACCAACCACGGCTCCCAGCCCGGCAAGTACACGATTCAAGTCAACTTCGACGACGCCTCCGGGAACCTGCTGGACGCCACCGTGGTGACGGTGCCGGAAGTGGCTGCCGGGGCGACTGCGCAGGCCACGGCGCACAGCAACCGTTCGTTGAACGCTCCCGTGACACCTGTGGTGGCGAATGCGCTGCGGTACTGATCGGTCACCGAACCTTAAGCGGGGCGTAAGCGTCAGATCCCGCTCTTGACGGTCGAGTTGGTCTAGTCCATTTTACTTGGCAGGTGCAGGGAGCCCCTGGGCCGGCGTCGGTGGTTCAGACCACCGGCGCCGGTTCGGCTTATCCCGTACCTGGCGTTTTTGCAGGCCAACGCTTCGATTCCCCCTGTCATGCCCCTGGCTGTGCGGCCCCACCTCGCACGGTTCGTATCCGGGTTTGTCAGGACCCCCACAACCAGGAGTCACGCAGCCATGCTTCGTACCGTTTCCCCCGAGTCGCCGACGCGGCGGCGACCCAAGGGCTGGGCCGCGCTCGCGGCCGGCACCGCGGCCTCCCTGCTGCTCGGCGGCACGCTGGCCCTGACCGGCGGCACCGCCCAGGCGGCCCCCACCAACTCGACCGGTGCGCCGGCCACCAGCGGTGGCATCAAGGTGGCCTATTTCGACCAGTGGTCGATCTACACCAACGGCTACTACCTGAAGACCATGAACGACACCGGCGCCGCCGGGAAGCTCGACTACCTGATCTACGACTTCGGGAACATCGACCCCACCAACCTCACCTGTTTCGAGGCCAACAAGGCCGCGTCGCAGAACGAGGACGACCCCAACGCGGGTGACGGCGCGGGCGACTCCTTCGCCGACTACCAGAAGAGCTTCGGCGCCGACATCTCGGTCGACGGCGTGGGCGACACCTGGAACCAGCCGATCGTCGGCAACTTCAACCAGCTGAAGAAGCTGAAGGCGAAGAACCCGAACCTCAAGGTGCTGCTGTCGATCGGCGGCTGGACCTACTCGAAGTACTTCTCCGACGTCGCCGCCACCGACGCGTCCCGGAAGAAGTTCGTGTCCTCCTGCATGGACCTGTACATCAAGGGCAACCTGCCCGCGCAGGGCGGCTACGGCGGCCCCGGCACCGGCGCCGGCATCTTCGACGGCATCGACATCGACTGGGAGTACCCGGGCGGCAACGGCCACACCGGCAACCACTCCTCGCCGAACGACAAGCAGAACTTCACCTCGCTGCTCGCCGAGTTCCGCAGCCAGCTGGACGCCCAGGGCAAGACCGACGGCAAGACCTACGGCCTCGCGGCCGCGGTCGGCGCCGGTCAGGACAAGATCAAGTACGTCGAGACCGACAAGATCGGTCAGTACCTGACCTTCCTCGACATCATGACGTACGACATGCACGGCGGTTGGGAGGCCCAGGGCCCGACCAACCACCAGGCCCCGATCTACACCAACCCGAACGACCCGATGAACCCGGTCCCGGGCGGCAACGGGAAGTACTCGCTGGACAACGCCATCAAGGCGTACACCGTGGGTGACTCGCAGTACGGCATCCCCGGCGGCTTCCCGGCGAAGAAGATCAACGTCGGCGTCCCGTTCTACTACCGCGGCTGGACCGGCGTCACCGCCGGCACCAACCACGGCCTGTTCCAGAAGGCGACCGGCCCCGCGCCGGGCGGCTCCTACTCGGGCAACGTCAACGGCATCAAGATGTACAAGGAGCTCAACGGCTTCGTCGACAACCCGGCCTACACCTACTGGGACGACGCCGCGAAGGCCGCGTACTTCTACGACGGCAACACCTTCTGGTCGGGCGAGAACGCCCAGTCGATCCAGGCCAAGCTGGACTACGCGCACTGCAACGGCCTCGGCGGCTCGTTCGCCTTCTCGATGTACGACCTGGGCACCCAGACCGCGCTGTTCGACAAGATGGTGACCGCGACCAACGGTTCCGCCGCGAACTGCCCGGCCGCCCCGACCCAGTCGGCCAGCCCGTCGCCGTCGACCTCCGCCTCGCAGTCGGCCAGCCCGTCGGCCTCTCCGTCGACCTCGGCCTCCCCGTCGACCTCGGCGTCCCCCTCCACCTCGGCCTCCCCGTCGCAGTCGCCGACCACCGGCGCCTGCTCGGCCGCCCCGAGCTGGAACGCGGCCACCGTGTACGCCACCGCGACCAAGGTCTCCTGGAAGGGCCACTACTACACCAACAAGTGGTGGACCACCGGCGAGGACCCGAGCCTGAGCGGCCAGTGGGGCACCTGGACCGACAACGGCCCGTGCTGAATGACTTCTGACTGACCTCTCGACGGACGAGGGGCGCAAGGAGATCTCTCTCCTTGCGCCCCTCGTTCCGTTGTGCGCGTTGCGGGCGGGCGGGGTTCGTTGCCGACGGGTGGGATGCGTGGCCGACGGACCGGTCAGCAGGTCAGGTCGTCGGTGCGGCCGAGGGCGTCCGGCTGGGACTCCTCGATCCGGCGCAGCATCCGGGTGAGCGTCGCGGCCAGCTCGGGGCGGGCCTCGGCGGGGACGTCCTGGAGCACGTCGGCCTCGAAGACCGCGGCCATCCGCATCAGCTCGATCCACTTGTCGCGGCCGACCGGGGTGAGCTCGATGATCACCCGGACCCGGTTGGCCTCGTCGCGGTCCCGGGTGACCAGGCCGTCGGCGACCATCCGGTCGATCCGGTGGGTCATCGCGGCCGGGGTCAGGCCGAGCCGCTTGGCGAGCTCGCCCGGGCCGAGCCGGTACGGGCTGCCGGCGAAGACCAGCGCCTTGAGCACCTCCCACTCGGCGTTGGTGATGCCGAGGGTGGCCAGCTGGCGGCTGTAGGCCACGTTCATCCGGCGGTTGAGGCGGGAGAGGGAGGAGACGATGGTCTCCACCTGGGGGTCCACGGTGGGGAATTCCCGCTGGTAGAGGGCCACCTGCTCGGCGATGCCGAGTTCGGTGGGGCTGGCGGGCTCCGCTCTGCGTGCGCTCATACGGTCATTGTTCCACGCATGGTGCACCTGTTAAGCCTTTGACTCGTTAAGGTTTCCATGCTTAGACTTTAGGTCTGAAATCTTGCGAGGTAAAGCCGTGGCTGTCGAGGCCCGGCTCCGGTGTCTTTGAGGGGTGTGCAGTGAAGGAGTGGGGCGGCCGACTGCGTCGCGTCCAGGTCGGCAACGCACTGAGCGCGTTCGGCAGCGGCTTCACGCTGCCGTACATGTTCGTGTACGTGAACGAGGTGCGCGGCCTCGGTTCCGCGGCGGCCGGCGCGGTGTTCACCGTGTTCGCGCTCGCCGCGTTCGCCGTGCTGCCGTTCACCGGCCGCGGCATCGACCGGTACGGTCCGCGCCCGGTGCTGCTGGCCGGCACCGCGATGGCCGCCGCCGGTGCGTTCGCCTTCGGCCAGGCCACGGGCACGCCCGCGCTGCTGGTCTCCTCGTTCCTGTTCGGCGCCGGCGTCACCACCTGTCAGCCCGCGCTGGCCACGATGATCGTCCGCTGCACCCGCAAGGCCCAGCGCTCCCGCGCCTTCGCGCTCCAGTTCACCCTGGTCAACCTGGGCATGGGCATCGGTGCGCTGGTCGGCGGCCAGATCGTCGACACCGCGGACCCGGCCAGCCTGACCAGGCTGTTCACCATCGAGGCGCTGACCTTCCTCGGCCTGGCCGCCGTCACCGGCACCGCGAAGATGCCGGCGGCGGAGGTCGAGCCGGGCGGCGCGGCCGCCGCCTCCGGCAAGGGCAGCGGGCTGCGGGCGCTGGTCGCCGACAAGGCGATGCTGCGGCTGTGCCTGCTCGCCGGGCTGATCTTCTTCACCTGCTACGGCCAGTTCGAGTCCGGCGTCGCCGCGTTCGCCACCCACACCGTCGGGATCGCGCCCTCCGTCCTGGGCCTGGCGATCGGCGCCAACGCGCTGACCATCGTGGTGCTGCAGATGTTCGTGGTCCGGATCACCGAGCGCCGTCGCCGCACCACCGCGATGGCCGCCGCCGGCGTGGTCTGGCTCGCCGCCTGGGGCATGGCCGCGGTGGCCGGCCTGATCCGTGAGGACGTGGTGGCCGCGACGGTCGCGATCGTCGCGATCTACGCCCTGTTCGGCGTCGGCGAGTCCCTGCTCGCGCCCACCATGGGCCCGATCGTCGCGGACCTCGCCCCGACCCGGCTGCTCGGCACCTACAACTCCGGCTACGCCCTGGTGAAGCAGACCGCCGTCGCGGTCGGCCCCGCCGTCGGCGTCCTGCTGGTCGGCTCCGGCACCTGGCCGCTGTACCTGGCCGCGATGGCCGTCTGCACCCTGCTGATCGTCGCCCTCGCCGTCCGCCTGCGCGGCTTCCTGACGCCCGCGCAGGACAACGTCCGGGTGATCGCCGTGCCGCAGCGCGAGCTGCGGGAGCTGGAGGCGGTGGCCTGACGGGCGCGCACGGCCGCCCGGCCGGGAGAGGTTCCTCTTCCGGCCGGGCGGCCTTTTCGTGTGCCGGGAGGGGTCAGCGGCGGGTGGGCATCAGGAGCGAGAAGGTGTCCTCGCGGGACGGGAAGCGGATGGCCAACGGGGCGATGGGGCCGGTCAGTTCGAGGATCAGCTGGTCGGCGCCGCCGATGGCTTCGAGGAGGAAGTCGCGGTTGACGTGGACCAGTAGCTCGGCCGGGGCGGTGCTGCCGGGGAGGGCGTCGGCGGCGGTGGCGGTGACCGCCGTGACGGGGAAGTCGACGCCGTCCTGGGAGCGGGTCACGGTGGACTCCCCGGTGGCGGCGAGCATGCTGCGCAGCTGGTCGGCGCTCAGGGTCAGCCGGTGGGTGGGCTCCAGCCGGACCAGGCGGCGGTAGTCCGGGAAGTCGTGGTCGGCGCGCTCGCCGGAGAGCTCGCGGCCGGCCGCGCGGATGGTGAACTGGGCTTCGTCGATGACGAGTTCGGCTTCGGTCCCGCCGGTGCCGGTGCCGGTGCCGGTATCGGTATCGGTATCGGTTGCGGTGCCGGTGAGGAGGGCGCGGGCGGCGTCGGCGAGGGCGGTCGGGAGGAGGGCGGAGACGGCCGGGCCGTCCAGGGTGGCCGGACAGTCGGCGACCGCCAGACGGTAGCGGTCGGTGGCGACCAGGTGCAGGACGCCGTCCTCCACGTCCAGGAAGATCCCCGCGACGGCGGGCACGGCGGCGTCGGACGGAGCGGCGAAACGGACGGCGTCCAGGGCCGCGGCGAGGCGGGCGGCGGGGACGGTCAGGCGGGTCTGGGGCACGGGGAACTCCCTGGAATCGAGCAAGGCGCGGACGGTGGAGAGTTCACGGCGGGCATCGGAGAGGCCGTCCTCCAGGCGGCGCAGGTGCGCGTCCAGCTCGGCGCGGGCCTCGGCCGGGGTGCCGGTCAGGACCCTGGTGATGCCGGCGAGCGGCATGCCGACACGGCGCAGGCGGGCCAGCAGGCGGGCGTCCGGCAGTTGCTCGTTCGCGTACCAGCGGTAGCCCGTGTGCGGGTCCACGGCGGCGGGGGCGAAGACGCCGGCGCCGTCGTAGAAACGCAGGGCGCTGACGCTCAGGCCGCTGGCGCGGGCCGTCTCGCCGATGCTGAGCATGGTGTTCTCCACGGGGTAGACCCTGGGGGCTCGACCTGGTCGAGGGTCAACCTATGTGGCGGGAGCGGGAGAACGGGGGCGCGGGGATCTTTCGCACCCACCTGCTCGCGCGAGCCCCCCACCCCTGTCGGCGTGCTCGTTGCGGCTAGGATTTGCGACATTGCGGACAAGTCGTCAACTTGTGGGCGGACGGGGAGGATATGGCGCTGGCGGTCGAGGTGCGGCGGCAGGTGGGCGGCGGGGTGGTGGTGGCGGGCCGGTACGGGTGGTGGGGGCCCGTGGGGGTGGCGGTGTTCGCGGGGGTGCTGCGGCTGTGGGACCTGCCGTACCCGAATGCGTTCGTGTTCGACGAGACGTACTACCCGAAGGACGCCTGGTCGCTGCTGCAGCAGGGCTACGAGGCGGTCTGGCCGGACAACGCGAATCAGCTGATCCTCGGTGTGCCGCAGGTGATCCCGCTCAGTGAGGCGCCCGCGTTCGTCGCGCATCCGCCGCTGGGCAAGTGGGCGATCGCGGTGGGGGAGCACTTCTGGGGGCTGCATCCGTTCGGCTGGCGGATCGTGGTGGCGGTACTGGGCTCGCTGAGCGTGCTGATGCTGGCGCGGATCGGCCGGCGGCTGTTCCGGTCGACGCTGCTGGGGTGCGTCGCGGCGCTGCTGATGAGTGTGGACGGCCTGCAGTTCGTGATGAGCCGGGTCGGTCTGCTGGACGGGATCTCCGGGTTCTTCGTGCTGGCCGCGTTCGGCTGCCTGCTGATCGACCGTGACCGCACCCGGGACCTGCTGCGGGCGGCCCGGGCGGAGGGCGGACGGGCGGGGGACGAGGTCCGGCTCGGGCTGCGGCCGTGGCGGCTGGCCGCCGGTGTGCTGCTGGGGGCGGCGTGCGCGGTGAAGTGGAACGGCCTGCAGATCCTGGCGGTGTTCACCGTGCTCACCCTGCTGTGGGACCAGGCCGGGCGGCGGGCGGCCGGGGCGTGGCGGCCGTGGCGGTCGATGCTGCGGCGGGATCTGTGGACGGGCGCGCTGTCGATGGTGGGCAGCGCGCTGGTGGTGTACGGCGCGTCCTGGAGCGGCTGGTTCGCGAGCAGCGGCGGCTACGGCCGGCAGTGGGCGGACGGCCGGGCCGGGCTGTCCCCGGCGCGGACGCCGCTGGTGGACATCCCGTTGCCGCAGGTGCCGATGGGCTGGGTGCCGGCGCCGCTGCGCAGCCTCTGGCACTACCACGCGCAGATGTACGACTTCAATACCGGCCTGTCGTCCCCGCACACGTACCAGTCGAACCCGTGGAGCTGGCTGGTGCAGGGCCGACCGGTGTCCATGTACTGGGAGCAGGTGCCGGACGGGCAGCGCGGCTGTACGTCCGGCGAGGGGTGCGCGAGTCAGATCCTGGCGCTGGGCACGCCGTTCCTGTGGTGGACGGCGTGCTTCGCGCTGGCGTACGCGCTGTACCGGTGGTTCTTCCGGCGGGACTGGCGTTCCGGCGCGATCCTGGCCGGCGTCGCGGCCGTCTACCTGCCGTGGTTCCAGTACCAGCAGCGGACGACCTTCTCCTTCTACATGGTGCTGCTGGTGCCGTTCCTGTGTCTGGCGGTGGCGCAGATGCTGGGCGCGATGCTCGGGCCGGAGGGCTGTCCGCCACGTCGGCGCAGGTGGGGCGCGGCCGGGGCCGGGCTGATCGTGCTGGCGATCGTCGGCTGCTTCGCGTACTTCCACCCGCTGTACACGGCGGAGGTGATCCCGATGTCCGAATGGCGCGACCGGATGTGGTTCACCAGCTGGATCTGACGGAACCGACAGGACGTGAAGACGCTTTCCGCAGGCGGGGGTTCGCAGCTGCTCCCGGTGACCTGGCCGCTCGCCGCGGCGTGCGTGGTGCTGCTCGCGGTGGCCGCGCTGGTCGCCGGACGGGCCGGGCTGGGGCACGGGCGGGCGGTGCTGCGGGCCGGGGTGCGGGCGGCCGTGCAGCTGGCGGCCGTCGCGCTGGTGATCGCCTGGGTGGTGCGGTCGCTGTGGGCGTCCGCGCTGTTCGTGGTGCTGATGTTCGCCGTCGCGGTGCACACCGCGGGCCGGCGGATGGGCGAGGGCCGGGCCGGGCGCGGCGGACGGTGGGAGTGGGCGTGGGCGGCGGCGCCGATCGCCGCCGGGGTGCTGCCGGTGCTGCTCCTGCTGGCCGTCACCGGGCTGTTGCCGCCGAAGGGCCTGAGCGTGATCCCGGTCGCGGGCATCCTGATCGGCGGGGCGCTCACCGCGACCTCGCTGGCCGGGCGGCGGGCGCTCGACGAACTGCGGCTGCGGCACGGCGAGGTGGAGGCCGCGCTCGCGCTGGGCTTCGAGGAGCGCGAGGCCCGGCTGGAGATCTGCCGGACGGCCGCCGCGACCTCGCTGGTGCCCGCGCTCGACCAGACCCGCACGGTCGGGCTGGTCACCCTGCCCGGTGCGTTCGTCGGCATGCTGCTGGGCGGTGCGACGCCCGTGCAGGCGGGCGCGGTGCAGCTGTTCGTGCTGGTCGCGCTGTTGGCGGTGGAGGCGGTGGCGGTCGCCGCCGTGCTGGAGCTGGTCGGCCGGGGGCTGGTCGGCGGGCAGCGCGACGATCGCGGGCCGGGCGGCGGGCCGGGCGGCGTCCGGTAAACTCGGCGCGTTGTTGAAGGGGAGTAGCCCTCCACCGGACCGTCGACATACTGGCCCGTCCCTCGCGGACGTGCCCGGCGCCCGGGGCATCCTGCGGGGTGTCGGCGAGACCTTCGGCCGCAGTGCTGTGACCATGAACCAGTGCTGCCGGGCCGAGGCGTCCCCTTCCACGGGTACCCGGGGCGCGGCGGCCCGAGAACGAGAGACGCCCGTATTCGATGAACAGTCTGACCATCGCCGCGCTGACGTTCGGCATCATCTTCCTCTCCGAACTGCCGGACAAGACCGCCCTGGCCAGCCTGGTCCTCGGCACCAAGTACCGGGCGAGCTACGTGTTCGCGGGCATCGCCGCCGCGTTCGCCCTCCAGGTCGCGCTGGCCCTCGTCGCGGGCAGCCTGCTGTCGCTGCTGCCGCACCGCTGGGTGGAGGGCGTCACCGGCATCCTGTTCCTGGTCGGCGCGGGCATGCTGCTGTGGCACAAGGAGGACGAGGACGACGAGGGCGAGGGCAAGCAGCCCGCGAACAACTCGTTCTGGAAGGTCGCCGGCACCAGCTTCGTGATCGTCGCGGTCGCCGAGTTCGGCGACCTCACCCAGATCATGACCGCCAACCTGGCCGCCAAGTACGCCGATCCGCTGGCCGTCGGCCTGGGCTCCTGGCTGGCGCTGTGCGCGGTCGGCGGCATCGCCATCGTCGGCGGGCAGAAGCTGCTGCGGCACGTGCCGATGAAGGTCATCGTGCGGATCGCCGCGCTGGCGATGATCGCGCTGGCCGGGTTCAGCCTGTTCAAGGCGATCACCGGCTGACGCGGCGGCACGTGCGCTGCTAGCAGTTCGGGTTCTGCGCCATGGATTCCAGCAGGGCCCGGGTCTGCGGGTCGTAGACGCCCTTGGTGATGTTCTTGAGCTTGTTGCGGTTCTGCTGCTGGAAAGTGGCCAGCGCGTTTTCCGTCCAGTAGCCGAAGCCGAGCTGGTTGTTGCTGGCTCTGTCCAGGGTGAGATCGCCGATCCGGTTGCAGCCGACCGTCATCAGCAGCCGCTGCAGCTGCACCACGTCCGGCCCGGTGTCGTCCCGTTGCAGCGTCCGGCTCGGGGTGGACGAGGGCGGCTGGGTGGTCGGCGGTGCGGACGGGCTGTCCGTGGCCGGGGCGGTGGCGACGGGTGCGGCCGCCGGCTGGGTGACGACGGTCTGGGACGGCCGGGCGGAGGAGCGGGTCGGCGACGGGGCGGCCGAGCTCGCCGTCGCGTCCGGGGAGGCCTCGGCGCTCGGGGTGCTCTCGGCGGTCGAGGCCACCGCCGGGCCGGTCGGAGCGGGCAGCGCGTGGTCGGTGGAGCTCGGCGAGGAGGAGAGCAGCATCGCCAGGCTCGCCGCCAGCGCCGTCACGCCCACCGCGCCGCCCGCGATCACCAGCCGCTTGCGGTCGGCGCTGCGGCGGCGCTGCGAACGGCGCTCCGTGCGGCTGACCGGCGCGGCCGACTCCTCGTCGTGGAAGCCGAACATGCCCAGGTCGGTCGCCGGGGGCCGGGCGGCCGGGACGGGCGGGAGCAGTGCGGTGGCGGGTTCGGGGCCGGCGGGTATCGGCGGGAGCAGCGCGGTCGGGGGCTCGGGCTGCGGCTGCTGCGGTATCGGGTTCGGCGGCGGCGGGGCCACTCGGCCGAGCGGGAACGGGACGCCCCGGTCGGTCTGCACGAACCGTCCGGGCGCGGGGGCGCCCTGCGGCGGGACGGGCGGCAGCAGCTGCGTCGCGGCGGCGTCCGGCCGGTCCGTCGCCGGCGGCGGTGCGAACGGGGCGGCGGGCTGCGGGGGCGTGAACTGCGGCTCGGGGACCGGTAGTTGGTGGGTGATCGGCTGCACCGAGGGCGATCCGATCCGGGTGGCGAACGGGTCGCCGGCCGGGTCGCCGGGCCCCACCACGGGCGTGCCGGCGACGTACGGGCGCACCAGGTGCGGGCCGTCCAGCGGCGGGAGAACCACGGTCTGCTCGACCGGGGACACGGCGGCGCACGCGCAGCTGCCGGCCGGCCCTGCGGTGCCGCAGCGGGGACAGCGGTCTGCCGACATCGGCCGGTCCTCCTCGGGTCGGAAACGAACGGGGTGATTATGCAGGACCATCCCACGGGGCAACAGGGACGTCCGGACCGGGGTGCGTTCAGCCCGCCGCCGCGCCCGCCTGCTCGCGGAACTGCTGCGGGCTGAGACCGCGGACCCGCTTGAACGCGGCGCTGAGCGCGAAGCCGCTGCCGTAGCCGACCCGGCGGGCGACCGCCGTGAGGGTGGCGTCCGGTTCGGCCAGCAGGTCGGCGGCCTGGGCGAGCCGCCAGTGGGTGAGGTATGCCATCGGGGGCTCGCCGACCAGGTCGGTGAAGCGGCGGGCCAGCGCCGCCCGCGAGACGCCCGCCTCGGCGGCCAGCTCGTGCACCGTCCAGGCGCGCGCCGGGTCGGAGTGCAGCAGGCCCAGCGCGCGGCCCACCACCGCGTCCGCGTGCGCCCGGTACCAGGCCGGGGCGTGGCCGCCGGCGTCGCGCGAGAACCAGCAGCGCAGCGCGGAGATCAGCAGCAGGTCGAGCAGCCGGTCGAGCACCGCCTCCTGGCCCGGCTCGTCCCGTCCGATCTCCGCCTCCAGCAGGCCCACCAGCGGCGAACTCCACTCCTCGGCGGACAGTCGCAGCACCGGCGGCAGCGCGCGCAGCAGCCGTCCGCTGACCTCGCCGTGCAGCTGGTAGGTGCCGCTGAGCAGCACCGTCGACGCGTCCCTGGCGGTGCCCCAGGTCCGGACGCCCCGGTCGAGTTTCTCGCACATCCGCTCGCCGGCGGGCGTCGTCGACACCTGCCCCGGGTGGATCACCACCTGCGGCGCGGTCTCCGGCCGATCGGCGACGGTGTACGGCTCCGGGCCGCGGACGATCGCCAGGTCGCCGACCCGCAGCGGCACCGGCGGGCCGCCGGCCGGGACGATCCAGCCGTCGCCGCGCACCGTGGTCAGCACCGTCAGCGGCGCCCGGTCCTCGATCCGGATCGCCCACGGCGGGTCGAACACCGACCGCAGCAGGAACGCCCCTTGGGCCCGGGGACCGGTCAACAGTGCGGCGAGCGCGTCCATGGCCGCCAGCGTAGACGTCCGGCGCCCCGCCGGGTGGACGCTCGCACATGTCAACGAGCTTCTGGCCCATGGATCTTGAACCCCGCCTCCGGTTGACTCTCCCCATGACCACACGAACGGGGGCCCACGGCATGGCAGTTCTTCGCACGGTGACGCTGATCGGCGCGACCCTCACCGCCGGGCTCGCCGCGGGCCTGTTCTACTCCTACGCCTGCTCGGTGATGCCGGGCCTCGCCAAGGTCGACGACCGCGCCTTCGTCGACACCATGCAGCGCATCAACGTGGCCATCCTGAACGGCTGGTTCATGCTCAGCTTCCTCGGCGCGCTCGTCCTCATCGTCGCCGCCGGCTTCCTGCAGTGGCGCGGCGGCGACCGCACCGTCCTGCTGTGGATCGTCGCCGCGGCCGTCCTCTACCTCGCCATGCTGGTCATCACCGGCGCGATCAACGTCCCCCTCAACGACAAGCTCGCCGCCGCCGGCGCCCCCGACAAGCTCACCGACCCCGCCGCCGTCCGCGCCGCCTTCGAGGACGTCTGGGTCCGCTGGAACGTGGTCCGCGCCGTCACCAGCACCGCCGCCTTCGCCTGCCTGACCTGGGCGCTCGCACTGTCCGGCCGCAACTCCTGACCCGGGGTCAGGCGAGTCGGACGGTGTGCTCGCCACCCGGCGAGACGGTGAGCTCGAACCGGTCGAACCCCGGCCGGCCCAGGCCGTCCCACCACCGCCACGCGGACTCCACCTCGTCCCACAGCCGGCGCGGGCCCGACTGCACCACCTCGAACCCGGCCCGCCCCGGCTCCCGGTCGGCCGTCGCCCACGAGGTGACGGCCGTGTCGTGCAACCAGAGCGTGTAGGAGCCGTCCGGGTAGCGCTCCGTCAACGGGAAGACCGCCGGCACGCGGACACCGATCGCGAACATCGCGGTCCAGTCGCCGAGTTCGTCCGGTGACAGGGCGGTGGTGGAGCGGACGCCATCGGCAGGCCACGGCCCGTCCAGGTGGGCGAGGCTGCTCGCCGGGCGGGTGCTGCGCTGGGCACGCAGGCGCATGAAGGCGGAGGAGTGGACGAACCTGCCGCAGGCGCTCCCGTCCGGGCGGACCGTCAGCCGCACGGTCGCCTCGCCGCCGTACTCCGGGCCCCAGGGCGCGACGATCACTGCGCCCGGGCGGCACTGCCGGATCCACGCGGGCGGCACGCTCCCGACCGGGCAGGTGGCGATCACGCGGTCGAAGGGCGCGGTCGGCGGATGCCCGGTCGCGCCGTCGCGCCCACCGCGGTGGGGGCGTAGCCGGCCCGGCCCAGCCGCCGTCGGGCGTCGGCCGCCGAGGCGTGGTCCAGTTCGACGGTGGTGACGTTCGCCGAGCCGAGACGGTGCGAGAGCAGCGCGGCGTTCCAGCCCGTGCCGGTGCCGATCTGCTCGGCGTTGTCGAGCAGGTAGCGCTGGCCGAGGGTCGGTGGATTGTCCATTATTCGTCCGGAGGGGCGGGCGTGACGTGCGTCATGGGAACTCGACCTTCGGTGCCGGACAGCTCATAGGAGTGATCACAGATATGCGAACCCGGGTGCGGGCCGGGGACCCGAATGTCTTCGGGGAGCTTTTCGACCGCTATGCCCGAAGTGTCTACAACCATGCCTTTCGGCTCACCGCGGACTGGTCGGTCGCCGAGGACGTCATGTCGGCGACGTTCATGGAGGCCTGGCGGCTGCGCGGCAAGGTGACCGCCGAGGGCGGGTCGCTGCGGCCGTGGCTGCTGGGCGTCGCGACGAACCTCGCCCGCAACCACTGCCGCAGCAACCGGCGTTACCGGGCCGCAGCCGCGGCGCTCGCCCAGGCGGGGCCGGCGGAGGTGGAGGTGCCCGACCACGCCGACGAGGTGGCCGGCCAGGTGGACGACCGGCGCCGGATCGCCGTGACGATCGCTGCGATCGGGACGTTGCGGCGGCCCGAGCGCGAGGTCCTGATCCTGTGCCTGTGGGAGGGGTTGGAGTACGCCGAGGCCGCCGAGGCCCTGGGCATTCCGGTCGGGACCGTCCGCTCCCGGCTGTCCCGCGCCCGTACCAAGCTGCGCAAAATCGCTCAGGCGGAACTGGTGGCGGAAAGTCGGGAACCCGCCCGCCGGACTCGACAGACAAAGAGTGACCGCGTGACCGCGGTCCGGCCCGTACCGGAAGGAAGCCGATGAACGCCAGCCCCTCCCAGCCGCGTCCGGCTGGACGGCCGGAGACCGATGGCCTCCGGCCGACCGCGGAGCGGGATCTGCCGGCGGGCCGCCACGAGTTCCACAAGGAGCAACTGATGGCCCGGATCCACGAAGACCTCGACAGCGCCACCCCCCGCCCCGCGCGGCGCAACCCGTTCCTGCGCCGGGCGATCCTGCTGCCCGCGGCGGCGTTCGCCCTGACGGGCGCGATCGTGGCCGTCGCCGCCCTGAGCCCGGGCAGTGATTCGGGCCAGGTCGCCGCCTCGGACGGCGGCCCCGTCCTGACCACCACCGTCGGCGTCGCCGACCCGAAGGGAGTCGTCCAGCTGCTCGACCGGATCTCGCTGGCCGCCCAGGAGACCACCGTCCCGAAGCCGGGCGCGAGCCAGTTCGTCTACATCGAGTCGAAGGTCGCCGGCACCAACATCCGGGTCGACAAGGGCAAGAGCTCGGTGGTCAGCGAGGCGCTGAACACCCGTCGGAGCTGGAAGTCGCCCGACGGCCACCGGGGTTGGCTGATCGACAAGCAGCACAAGGACGGCATCACCCTCGACACCGACGAAGCGGCCTACCTCAACGCGCCGTCCTACGACTACCTGAACACCCTTCCCACCGACCCCGACGCACTGCTGAAGAAGATCTACGCGGAGACGGCGGGCCACGGCCCCGGCCCGGACGCGGAGGCGTTCGTCACCATCGGCGACCTGCTCGTCGAGAGCTACCCGTCTCCGCAGCTCGCGGCCGCGCTCTACAAGGCCGCCGCCAAGATTCCCGGCGTCGCCCAGGTGGACGACGCGGTCGACGCCGTCGGCCGCCACGGGGTCGCAGTGGCCCGCTTCGAGCCGAAGACCGGCGTCCGCAGCGAGTGGATCTTCGACAAGTCGTCCCTCGCCTTCCTCGGAGCACGCGCCGTCCAGGTCGAGGCCGATCCCGCCGACGGCGGCCTGATCAAGCCCGGCACGGTCATCAGCACCAGCGCCGTCACGGCACGGACGGTCGTCGACGGCATCAAGCAGACCGCCGCCCACCAGGCCTGACCCACCGGCGCGCGAAGCCCCCGGCGGTCTCGTGTCGAGGCTTCCGGGGGCTGTCGTGTGAGGTGGGGGAGGATGGCGGCATGAGCGTCGTGAAGATCAATGTGCTGACTGTTCCTGCGGAGCAGCGGGAGGTGTTGGAACAGCGGTTCGCCGCGCGGGCCGGGGCGGTGGAGAACTCGGACGGGTTCGAGTGGTTCGAGTTGCTGCGGCCGGTGGAGGGGACGGACCAGTACCTGGTGTACACGCGGTGGCGCGACGAGGAGTCGTACCTCGCGTGGATGGAGGGCGGCCCGATGAAGGCTGCGCACCAGGGCGGGGGCGAGCGGCCGAAGCCGGCGGCGACCGGGTCGGAGCTGTGGTCGTTCGAGGTGGTGCAGTCGGCCGGGGCCGGTCGCGAGTAGGCGCTGTCGTTCCTTCGGGCCGCTCCCCGCGCGGGAGCGGCCCTCGTGCTGTTCGGGAGGGGTTCGCCCGGAGGATGACGGGGGGTGGGACTCCGGCGGGACGTCAGGGGGGCGGCGTACGCCGGAAGTTGGAGGGGCGGGCCGTCCTGCGGCGGTACGTGGGGAGGGGGTGGTGGAACGGAGACTGGAGGCAATTCGAGGTACTGGTTCGGCACAGAGGACTGGCATGGCGCTGCGGCGAGACGGACGGACGGCTTCCCTGCTGACGGTGGGGGCGGTGACGGCCGTGGTGGCGGGGCTCGCTCCGGGGGCGGCGTTCGCGGCGGGGGATCCGTTGCAGCGGTACGCGCAGCAGGAACTCCGCTGGGAGCGCTGCGAGACGGACGGGCTGCCGGCGTTCGAGTGCGCGAAGGTGAAGGTGCCGCTGGACTACGCGAAGCCGACGGGGCGGTCGATCGAGGTCGCGATCTCGCGGGTGAAGGCGGGGAGTGCGAAGCAGCGGCACGGGGTGCTGCTGATGAACCCCGGGGGTCCGGGCAGCCAGGGGCTGACGATGCCGGTGGAGTTCGAGCCGATGCTGCCGGCGGAGGTGCGGGCGCGGTTCGACCTGATCGGGTTCGACCCGCGCGGGGTGGGGCGGAGTTCGCCGATCGCCTGCGACCTGACGGAGGACCAGCGGACCATCCAACACCCGTACAAGGAGGCCACGTTCGGGAAGGACGTGGAGCGGGCCCGGTCGGTGGCGGACAAGTGCTGGGAGAAGGCGGGGGACGTGCTGCCGTACATCACCTCCCGCAACACGGCGCGGGACATGGACGTCGTCCGGGCGGTGCTGGGCGAGCGGCGGATCTCCTACTTCGGGTACTCGTACGGGACGTACCTGGGCGCCGTCTACACGCAGATGTTCCCGCAGCGGTCGGACCGGATCGTGCTCGACAGCGCGCTCGATCCGAAGCTCGCCTGGCGGGACTCGTTCCGGGGCTGGTCGTCGGCGGCCGAACTCGCCTTCACCCGCTGGACGGAGTGGGCCGCCGCGCGCAACGCCGCGTACGGGCTGGGGGCCACGGCGGCCGAGGTGCGCAAGACGTACTGGGACCTGGTGGCGCAGGCCGATCGGACGCCCGTCCCGACCGAGGACGGGCGGGGGATGGACGGGGACGCCATCCGCGCGGGGTACCGCGCGTTCGTGCAGGTGGAGGCCGTCACGCCGTGGATCGTGGCGCTGAAGGCCGCGGCGGCGGGCGGGCCGGCCGTGCCGGGTGTCCCGCCGATGGCCGCGGACGACAATATGACGGCCGTGACCTGGGCGGTGTTCTGCGGCGACACCCGCAGTTGGCCGCGCGACCCGGAGCAGTACCGGCGGGACGCGATCGCCGACCGGGCCAGGTATCCGCTGGCCGGCGACCTGGGGGCGACCGTCCAGCCGTGCGCGTTCTGGAAGTCGGCGGCCGTCGAGCCGGCGACGGTGGTGAACAACGAGGTCGACGCGCTGATCGTGCAGAACCAGTGGGACCCGCAGGCGACGCTCGCCATGGCGCAGGGCATGCGCCGAGCCCTGCACGGCGCGCGGATGATCACGGTGGCGGGCGGCGAGGGCCACGGCGTGCTGGTGGCCGGCCCGTCCTGCGCGGACAGCGCCTTCACGCGCTACCTGACCACGGGCCGGCTGCCCGCGAAGGACGTCACCTGCAGCAGCAGCTAGCGGAAGGCCGCGCGGCGGGTGGCGCGGCGGAGGGTGCGCAGCAGGGGCCCGCCGACGGTGAGGCAGAGGACGGCGGTGAGGGCGGCGCGGGGGAGGTCCCAGCCGAGGGAGGTGGTGAGGCAGTAGAGGGCGAAGCGGGCGAGGTTCGCGGGCAGGGGGTCGCCGGGGACGAAGGAGATCGAGGTGCTCAGGCCGCCGATGTACGGCCAGCCCTGGAGGTTCATCACGGTGCCGTAGCCGACGGCGGAGACGACGCCGTAGACGGCGAGCATCAGGAGCTCGGGGCGGCCGCGCAGCCGGGCGGCGCCCGGGAGGAGGCCGGCGCCGAGGCAGACCCAGCCCATGGCGAGCATCTGGAACGGCAGCCACGGGCCGACGCCGCCGGTGAGCAGGCCGGACGCGAACATGGAGAGCGCGCCCAGGACGAAGCCGAAGCCGGGGCCGAGGGCGCGTCCGGAGAGCACCATCAGGAAGAACATCGGTTCCAGCCCGGCCGTGCCCGCGCCGAGCGGCCGCAGGGCGGCGCCGGCGGCGGCGAGGACGCCGAGCATGGCGACGGCCTTGGCGTCCAGACCGGGCGCGCCGCCGGCGGTGCGGCCCTCGGAGAACTGCGCGACCAGCACGGCCAGCAGCAGCGGCAGCAGCAGGGCGAACAGCCAGGGCGCGTCGGTGGAGTGGCCGACCAGGTCGGAGTCGCGGGCGGCGAGCAGCGGCCAGCCGAACGCGGCGACGCCGACCGCGGAGACCAGGGCGAGCGCCAGGATCGAGCGCCGCCCGAGCGGGACCGGCCGGGCGAGGTCTCGGGAGGTCATGGCAACTCCCGCAGGGCAGCGGCGACTTCGGGGACGGTGAGGTACGGGGGCAGGATCTTCGCGGTCTGCGGGGCGAAGGTCGGGGAGGCGAGCACGACCTCCGGCGTGGGGCCGTCGGCGACGATCTCGCCCTCGGCCAGGACGGCCGTGCGGTGGGCGAGTTCGGCGGCGAGTTCGACGTCGTGGGTGGCCAGCAGCACGGCGTGGCCGTCGGCGGCGAGGGTGCGCAGGATCTCGACCAGCCGGGCCTTGGCGGCGTAGTCGAGGCCGCGGGTGGGCTCGTCGAGGAGGATCACCGGCGGGCGGGCGGCGAGGACGACGGCCAGGGCGAGGGTGAGGCGCTGGCCCTCGGAGAGGTCGCGGGGGTGGCACCGGTCGTCGATGCCGGGGAGCAGCGCGGCCAACAGGGCGCGGCAGGTGCCGGGTTCGGCGGCGGCGTCCTGGTCGGCGGCGGTGCACTCGTCGGCGACGGTCTCGGCGTACAGCAGGTCGCGCGGGTCCTGCGGGACGAGTCCGACGGAGCGGATCAGGTCCTTGGGGCGGGACTTGTGCGGGACGAGGCCGTTCACCCGGACGGTGCCGGAGTCGGGGGCGTGCAGGCCGACCAGGCTGCCCAGCAGGGTGGACTTGCCGGCGCCGTTGCGTCCCATCAGTGCGGTGATCTGCCCCGGGAACAGGGCGAGTTCGACGCCGCGCAGGGCCGGGACGGGACCGCGGGATACCACCAGCCGGGAGGCGGCGGCGATCGCGGGCCCGGTCGGCGGGCCGGCGGCGGGAACGGCCGGCGCGGGCAGGCGCTCGCGCAGCGTCGCCGCGCGGCGACGGGCGTCGCGGACGGTGAGCGGCAGCGGGCTCCAGCCGGCCAGCCGCCCGAGGTCGACCACCGGCGGCCGGACGGGCGAGCGGGCCATCAGCTCGGCCGGGTCGCCGAGCACGGGCGGCTCACCGGGCCCAGGCAGCAGCAGCACCTGGTCGGCGTACTGGACGACCCGCTCCAGCCGGTGCTCGGAGAGCAGGACGGTGGTGCCGAGGTCGTGCACCAGCCGCTGCACGACGGCCAGCACCTCCTCGGCTGCGCCCGGGTCGAGCGCCGAGGTCGGCTCGTCGAGCACCAGCACCTTGGGGTGGACGGTCAGCACCGAGCCGATCGCGACCCGCTGGCGCTGGCCGCCGGAGAGCGCGGACAGCGCCCGGCCGCGCAGGTCGGCGAGGCCGAGCAGGTCGAGGGTCTCCTCGACCCGGCGGCGCATCACGGCGGGCGGCAGGCCCAACGACTCCATGCCGTAGGCGAGTTCCTCCTCGACCGTGTCGGTGACGAAGTGCCCGGCCGGGTCCTGGCCCACGGTGCCGACCACGTCGGCGAGTTCGCGCGGCCGGTGGTGGCGGGTGTCGCGGCCCGCGACGGTGACCCGGCCCGTCAGGACGCCGCCGGTGAAGTGCGGCACCAGGCCGGAGACGGTCCCCAGCAGGGTGGACTTGCCGGCGCCGGACGGGCCGACCAGCAGGCAGAGCTCGCCCTCCGGAATCGTCAGGTCGACGCCGCGCAGGGCGGGTCCGTCGGCGTCGGCGTACTCCACGCCGACCTGTTCGAAAGTGATCACCGGGTGCTCCGGGGCGGCTCGGGGGTGACGAAGGCGGGCAGCAGGCCGATCAGCACGGCCGCGGCGGGCAGCAGCGGCAGCCGGGGCGCGGTCGGCGGCACCACCGACGGCGTCAGGGCCTCCGGCCAGTGGCCCGCGTACCAGATCAGGGCGGCCGCGACCAGCGCGCCCGAGACGGCCGTCAGCCACTCGGGGAGCGCCCACGGGTCGGGCCGGTACCGGGTGCGGACGGAGCGCCGGCCGCCGAGCGCCAGGCCCGCGCCGGACGCGGCGACGCCCGCCAGCAGCACCGGCACCGCCCAGGCGTGGCTGCCCGCGGTGAGCAGCCCGTACGTCGCGCTGCACACGCCGAGCAGCCCGACCGGCGTCAACGCGCCCGCGGTGCGCGCCAGTCGGCGGGAGACGTCGGCGGTGCGACCGAAACCGCGGGTGTCCATCGCCGCCGCCAGTGCCACCGAACGCTCCAACGCGCCCTCCAGCACCGGCAGTCCGACCGACAGCACCGCCCGCACGCCCCGGTCGGTGCGGCCGCGCAGGCGGCGTGCCGCGCGCAGCCGCCGGACGTCCCCGACCAGGTTCGGCGCGAACGTCATCGCGACCACGGCCGCCACGCCCACCTCGTACAGCGCACCCGGCAGCGACCGCAGCAGCCGCGACGGCGAGGCCAGCGCGTTCGCCGCGCCCACACAGGCCAGCAGCACCGCCAGCCGCAGGCCCTCGTACAGCGCGAACAGCATGCCCTCCAGGCTCACCGAACCGCCCAGCCGGACGCCCTGCGCCCAGGCGGGGAGCGGGAGTTGGGGAAGCGTGAAGAGGACGTGGGTGCCGCCGACGGGGGAGCCCAGCACGATCGCGAAGACCACCCGGGCGGCCAGCACCAGCAGGCCCAGGCGCAGGAACGCCGCGTACGAGCGGGCCCACGGCGCGTCGCCGCGCCGGGCGGCGACCACGAAGCCCGCGACGGCCAGGATCAGCAGCAGGAGCACCGGGTTGGTGGTCCGGCTGGCCGCCGCCGCGAGGCCCAGCGACCACAGCCACCAGGCGCCCGGGTGCAGTTGCCGGGGCAGGGCACGGCTGTGCACCGCCCCCGAGCCGGCGGACCCGGGGGCGTCGCGGCGCAGTCGGTCGACGGACATGGTCAGCGGGTGCGGCGGCGACGGGCCTGCCAGACCGCGCCAGCGCCCAGCAGCACCACCGCGCCGGCCCCGACGAACACGCCGACGGCCGGCCCGCCGTCGCCCTTCGCGGCCGAACCGCCGGACGCCGACGAGGAGTTGGAGCCGGAGCCGGCCGCGACCTGCTCGCCGCAGCCCGCGCGCGGGTAGCCCGCGATCGCGCACAGCAGCCCGCCGGAGTCGTAGCGCAGCGGCGGGGCCACCGCGGCCAGCACCTCCGCCGAGTTCGCGCCGGTCGGCACCGAGGCGCACAACGACTTCGCCTCGGCGGGCTGTTCACCGTTCGGGGCGTCCTTCGCGGTGCCGAAATCGAGCACCACGGCGACCCGCTTGTGACCGCTGCTGGGCGCGGTGTTCGCGCAGGTGGCGCCGAAGTCGGCGGGCAGCGACGGCCGCGGCGCGTCCTGGCCGCCGTCCGGGCTGAGCACGAAGCGCCAGCCGTCCACCGCGCCGTCCGCGGGCACGTTCGCGGTCGGCCCGACCTGCTGGAACGACCAGCCGTCCGCGCCGCCCTTCCAGAACGACCAGTACCGGTAGTCCGCCGCGTACGCGGACCCGGCGGCCGGGCCGAGCGCCGCCGCCAGTACCCCGAGCACCACGAGCAGGCCGACAACGGCCGCCACGGGCGCGGGAGTTCGGAGCTTCCGGCCGGTCACCGGTGCTGCTCCGGCTGCTCGCCCGCGGTGCCCTCGCCCGACGCGTTCCCGGTGGGCGTGTGCTCGGCGGACGCGGCGGCGGCCAGCTGGTTGTGGCGGCGCCGGTTGAGGCTGAGCAGGACGGTCGCGCCGACGCCGACGGCCAGGCCGACGCCGATCAGCCAGCCCGCCGAGAAACCGCTGTTCTCGTCGGGCTCGGTGATCGCCGAGCCGGGCGCGCGGGTGGCCTCCGGGTCGCCGGCGGTGGGGCCGGCCTTCGGCTTCGGGCCGGAGTCGACCAGCAGCTGCACCATGTTGGCGCCGCCGAAGTTGTAGGGGTCGAGCTTGGCGGCGCGGGCGGTCAGCACCAGGGTGGCGGCGGCCGCCGGGTCGGTGCCGCTCCTGCCCTGCGCGGCCCAGGCGTAGCCGTTGCCGGCCAGCCAGTCGGCGGCGCTGGTGGCGTCGGCGGCGTGGCCGGAGGCGACCAGGCCGAGCACCGACCAGGCGGTCGCGTTGTAGTCGGCGGTGGCCGCTGCGCCGGGGGTGTCCAGCAGCAGGCGCTGCCCGTTCGCGGCGAGCCGGCCGGTCAGCCAGGAGGCGTCCGCCTCGGCGGAGTCGGTGTGCGCGACCGGGCCGTCGCCCGGGGTGTCCGGGCAGGCCAGGGCCTTCGGTGCGGCGTCCTTGCGGTCGGCGGTGGTCACCGGCAGGTGCCCGCCCGCGGCGGCCAGCAGCGCCTGCGCGGAGGCGAGCGTGTTGGGGGCGGCCGGGGCGCCGGCGACCGGCTGGTAGACGTACGCGCCGCGCTGCTCGGCGGAGGTCCAGCAGCCCAGCTGGAAGGAGGCCAGCCCGCGGTAGGCGGACTGCCCGCCGGGGACGGCCGTCGTGGCCGGGTCGAGGCCGGCGGCCAGCAGTGCGTTCACCGCCAGCGCGGTGGAGTTGGCGTCACCGGGGGTGCCCGGATTGTAGGCCCAGGTGCCGTCCACGGTCTGCGTGGCGCGCAGCCAGTCGGTGCCGCGGGTGACCTGCTCCTTGTGGTCGCCCAGCACGGTCAGCGCCTGGACGGCCATCGCGGTGGCGTTGGAGTCCTCGGTGGCGGGGACGCAGGCTGCGCCCTCGACCCGGTAGGACGGCCAGCCGCCGTCCGCGCACTGCTGGTCGAGCAGCCACTTCACGGCCGCCTCGGCCGGTTCGACCTTCTCCTGGTGCAGGGCGAGCAGCGCCAGCGACTGCCGCCACACGCCGTCGTACTGCGGGTCGCCCTTGCCGTACAGCCCGGCGGGCACCCCGGACGAGGCCGGCGAACCGGACGCGGTACCGGAGGCCGAGCCGGACGGGGAGCCCGACGCCGAGCCGGACGCGGAGCCCGACGGGGACTCCGAGACCGCACCGGACGGCGAATCGGAGACGGACGGCGAGCCGGAGACGGACGCCTCGGGCGAGGGGGAGGCCGGGTCGTCGGCGAGCGCGGGCACGGCGGCGACGCCGGCGAGCAGGGCGCCTGCCAGCGCGGCGGCGCCCAGTCGGGCAGCGGTCAGCATGGGGGTGAAAGCCTTTCGGGAGCGGTCGCACAGCGGACCCGTGCGCACGGGCCGCCCGTAGACCCACGACGGAGGAGGGCCGCTCGTCTCCGGCCGGGCAGTCCGACTGCGCCGCGCCGCCGGAACGGCGCAGCTCACGGTTGCGGGTCAGTGCCGGAATCGCACCGGCTTCCCCCGGCCTCGGAGGCGATGTGAAGTTGTCGGCGGTCCGGTGGGGGCCGTCCCGCGCCCCCAGAACTCTAGCCGCCGACCGGCGCGGCACCCCTCGGAGGTGGTGGAACGGGTTGCAGTTCGTCCTCGGTCGCGGCGGGCGACGCGAGCGTGAGCAGCCGGGCGGCGGTGTGCAGGTCGGCCCGCACCTCGGCCAGCGAGGCGCGCCCCGACAGCCACGCCAGCAGGGTCGCGTGCCAGGTGTGCGCGACCACCCGCAGCGCCGCCTGCTGGCCGGCGGTCGGCGGGTCGGGCAGCTGCGCGGCCTCCAGCACGATCGCCGAGGTGACCTGAGCGACCTCGTCCACCTCGCTGCCCACCGAGCGGTCCGCGAAGGACAGCGCGCGCACCATCGCCTCCGCCAGCCGCGGTTCGCGCTGCAGCGCGTGGAAGGCGTGGGTGAGCGCCTCGGCGACCCGGGCCGCCGGGTCCGCGCCGGTCGGCGGACGCCGTCTCACCTGCTCGTGCAGCCGCTCCAGCTGCTCGCGCATCACCGCCACCAGCAGATGCACCTTCGACGGGAAGTAGCGGTACAGGGTGCCCAGCGCGACCTGCGCGCTCTCCGCGACCTCGCGCATCTGCACCGCCTCCAGCCCGCCGCGGGCGGCCAGCGCGGTCGCCGCCCGCAGGATGCCCCGGCGGCGTTCGGCCTGGCGCGGCGTCAGCGTCCCGTCGGCGGTGGCGTTCGCGGTCACGTTCACTCCCGGGGCGAGGATCGGAGGGGAGGGCTGCTGGGACAGGGCGCAACAGGCGGCTGCGGAGCGTGGCGTGAATCACCTGCCACGGCTCCTGACGGCAAGCTACGGCCCGGTAATCTTCGAGGTCTCTCGTTGTTCACTTTCCCCGACAGCGAGCCTGCACCACTGTGAAACGTGATCTACTTTACCGGTCGGCGGCCCTGTCCGTCGCCGGTCCCGGTACGTAGGGAAGAGGGGCCTCGGATGACCGCGTTGCCGCCGCCGCCGTCGCTGCGGATCGCCCTGCTGTCGTACCGCGGCGACCCGTTCTGCGGCGGCCAGGGCGTGTACGTGCGCCACCTGTCCCGGGAGCTCGCCCGGCTCGGCCACCACGTCGACGTGATCGGCGCCCAGCCGTACCCGGTGCTCGACGAGGTCGAGGGCCCCGGCTCGGTGCGGCTGGTGGAACTGCCCAGCCTCGACCTGTACCGCGCCGACGACCCGTTCCGCACCCCCGCCGCCGCCGAGTTCCGCGGCCCGGTGGACCTGCTGGAGTTCGCGGTGATGCGCACCGGCGGCTTCCCCGAGCCGCTGACCTTCTCGCTGCGCGCCCGCCAGTACCTGGCCCGGCACAAGGGCCGCTACGACGTCGTCCACGACAACCAGACCCTCGGCTACGGCCTGCTCGGGCTGGCCCGGCACGGCTTCCCGCTGGTCACCACGGTGCACCACCCGGTCACCGTGGACCGGCAGTTGGAGATCGACGCGGCCGCCGGCCGGCTGGAGCGGCTCGGCAAGCGCCGCTGGTACGCCTTCACCCGGATGCAGCAGCGGGTGGCCCGGCGGCTGGAGCACGTCATCACCGTCTCGGAGAGCTCCCGCAGCGAGATCGCCGACCACCTCGGCGCCGCCCCCGACGCCATCTCGGTCGTCCCGATCGGCGCCGACACCCGCCTGTGGTCGCCGTCCGACACGATCGCCCGGGTGCCCGGCCGGATCGTCGCCACCTCCAGCGCCGACGTCCCGCTCAAGGGCCTGGTGCACCTGGTCGAGGCACTCGCCAAGGTCCGCACCGAACGCGACGCCCACCTGGTCGTCGTCGGCAAGCCGCAGAAGGAGGACGGCCCGGTCGCCGACGCGGTGCGCCGGTTCGGGCTGGAGCGGCACATCGAGTTCCGCACCGGCCTGACCGACGCCGAACTCGTCGACCTCTACCGCTCCGCCGAGGCCGCCTGCGTCCCGTCGCTCTACGAGGGCTTCTCGCTGCCCGCCGCCGAGGCGATGGCCACCGCCACCCCGCTGGTCGCCACCACCGGCGGCGCCATCCCCGAGGTCGCCGGACCCGACGGCGAGACCTGCCTGGCCGTCCCGCCCGGCGACGCCGGCGCGCTCGCCACCGCACTCGGCCGACTGCTCGACGACCCCGCGCTGCGCACCCGGCTCGGCGAGGCCGGACGGGCCCGCGTGCTGGAACGATTCACCTGGGCCCGCGCCGCCGAACTCACCGCCGACCGCTACCGGGCCGCCATCGCCACCGGAACCGGCGCCGCCGCCCGCTCCGGACCCGGCTGGCGCTACGTCGGCTGACTGACCGTCAACACCCGTACCACCCCTTCGTGAATGGGAGCCCCGCAGTGCTGACCGTCGACTTCTCCCGCTTCCCGCTCGCCCCAGGCGACCGGGTGCTCGACCTGGGCTGCGGCGGTGGCCGGCACGCGTTCGAGTGCTACCGGCGCGGCGCCAACGTGATCGCCCTCGACCGGAACGCCGAGGAGATCGCCGAGGTCCGCAAGTGGTTCGCCGCCATGGAGCAGGCCGGCGAGGCGCCCGCCGGGGCCAGCGCCACCGCCATGGAGGGCGACGCGCTGAACCTGCCGTTCGACGACAACACCTTCGACAAGATCATCATCTCCGAGGTGATGGAGCACATCCCCGACGACAAGGGCGTGCTCGCCGAGATGGTCCGCGTCCTCAAGCCCGGCGGACTGCTCGCCGTCACCGTGCCCCGCTACCTGCCGGAGAAGATCTGCTGGGCGCTGTCCGACGAGTACCACGAGGTCGAGGGCGGGCACATCCGCATCTACAAGGGCGACGAACTGATCGAGAAGGTCCGCGAGGCCGGCCTCCAGCCCTACGGCAACCACCACGCGCACGCCCTGCACTCCCCGTACTGGTGGATCAAGTGCGCCGTCGGCGTCAACAACGACAAGGCCCTGCCGGTGCGCGCCTTCCACCAGCTGCTGGTCTGGGACATCGTCGGCACCCCCGTCATCTCCAGCCTCACCAAGGCCGCCGAGAAGGCCCTCAACCCGGTCATCGGCAAGTCCTTCGTGGTGTACGCCAGCAAGCCGCAGCAGCCGCAGCAGCCGCAGGCCGGCGAGTGACGGCCGCCGTCCCCGCGGCCCTGCTGCTGGACGGCGTCCTCGACGCCGCCCAGGCCGCCGACACCGTCCGCTCGATCCTCGCCCACCAGCAGAGGGACGGCGCGATCCCCTGGTTCCACGGCGGCCACCTCGACCCCTGGGACCACACCGAGGCCGCGATGGCCCTCGACACCGCCGGCGAACACGCCGCCGCCGAAGCCGCCTACCAGTGGCTCGCCGACCGGCAGAACCCCGACGGATCCTGGTACGCCGCCTACGCCTACGGCCAGGACGGCACCGCCGACGGCACCGCCACCGACCGCGCCCGCGAGACCAACTTCTGCGCGTACCTCGCCGTCGGCGCCTGGCACCACCACCTGTCCACCGGCGACGACCGCTTCCTCGAACGGATCTGGCCCACCGTCAGCCGCGCCCTCGACCACACCGTCCGGCTGAGCCTCCCCGGCGGGGCGATCGCCTGGCGGCAGGACGAGGACGGCACCGCCGCGACCGACGCGCTGCTCACCGGCTCCTGCTCGATCCTGCACGCCCTGCGCTGCGGACTCGCCATCGCCGACCACCTCGACCGGCCGCAGCCCGACTGGGAGTTGGCCGCCGGACGGCTCCGGCACGCCATCGCGCACCACCCCGAGCGGTTCCTCGACAAGGACCGCTACTCGATGGACTGGTACTACCCCGTGCTCGGCACCGCGCTCCGCGGCGAGGACGCGACGCGCCGGCTGGCCGCCGACTGGGACCGGTTCGTGGTGCCCGGCCTCGGCGTCCGCTGCGTCAGCGACCGGCCCTGGGTCACCGGCGGCGAGAGCGCGGAACTCGCGCTCGCACTGTGGGCGGCCGGGCAGTCCGACCGGGCCGTCGACATCCTCCGCTGGATCCAGCACCTGCGGCACGAGGACGGGTCGTACTGGACCGGGTTCGTGTTCGAGGACGACGCGATCTGGCCGGAGGAGCGCACCACCTGGACCGCGGGCGCGCTGCTGCTGGCCGTCGCGGCGCTCGGCGGGGACCACGCGACGGTGAGCGTGTTCGGCGGGGAGCACCTGCCGGCGGGGCTGGTCGTCGGCGACTGCTGCTGAACCGGCCTGCGCAAAGGTCCGCCCGGGGAGGGAGTTCCCTCCTCGGGCGGACCTCTTGGTGTACGCGGGGTTGTGCGTCGGCCGACGCGCGCCCCTGAGCGGGCGTCAGCCGCGCTGGATGCCCGCGGTGTCGTTGAGGACGCCGTGGGTGCCGTCGGGCAGCTGGGCGACGAGCGCGGCGCCGCGCTGGTCGACCGCCAGGTACCAGGTGCCGGGCACCAGGTCGCCGACCGGCGGGGCCGCCGGGTTGTCCTTGTTGGCCAGCTGACGGACCGCCGGAACGGCGAACCAGAACGGCGCGAACGGAGCGGCCGCGGCCTGCGGCGGAACCTGGTCCTGGATGGCCGGCTGGACGGCGGTGGGCTGCTGTGCGGCCGGCTGCGGGGCCGGGGCGGAGGCCTGCGCGGGCGCCGGGTAGCCGTAGCCGCCGGCGGGCTGGCCGCCGAACTGCTGGGCGGCGGGCACCGTCTGGTCGGCCTGCGGCTGCTGCTGGCCGGGGAACGGCTGCTGCTGCCCGCCCGGGTAGCCGTACGCGCCGGGCTGACCGGGCTGACCCGGCTGGCCGCCGTACGGCGGGAACGGCTGCGGGGTGGTCGCCGCGGGGGACGGGGCGTCCGACAGCAGCGGCCCCTGCAGGGCCGGGACGAGCGGACCGGCGATCACCGCGCCCGCCAGCGCCAGCGTGGAGAGCAGCGACAGGTAGGCGCCGGCGCCGTTGGTGAGGGCGGTCGGGCAGCCGAGCAGCGTCCACAGGCAGCCCCAGAACGAGAGCACGGACAGCGCCGTGCCCCACTGGTCCAGCCGCAGACCGGCGACCTGCTTGTTGCCCCAGTTCTCCTTCTGCAAGCGGAACAGCAGGATCAGCGCCGCGCCGATCAGGCCGGTGAGCACCACCGACGGCAGCAACGGGAACAGACCCGAGGCCCAGGCGTTCGACGACGCGTCGGCCGGGCAGTACTTGCCGGAGCAGTCGAGCTTCCGGAAGGGCAGGAAGGACGAAATCAGGAGCAGTACCGCCGCACCGGCGACGGCGGCGTCTCCCCTGGTGAGAGCGCGCAGGTTCACTGACGTTCCCCTCATTGGTGTAGTCGTGGTCGGCGGGCGGTGACCGAGCCCCCGTGGTACCGGAGCGGTACGACGGGGCAAAAGCCTAGGGCCAACGCGACGCCGTGTGCACAGCGCCCTCCGGATCCGGTACGAACCGGACAACCGGGAGGAGCATCCGGCACGAGGACAGGACGGGTACGGGACGGTCGGTTCGGGCTGGTCGGCTCACCCCGTGAGATAGCTGGTCAGAGCATCGGCGACGGCCTGCGCGGCGCGCTGACGCCACTCCGGGTCGGACATCCGTCCGGCGTCGCCGGTGTTGCGCATGTTGCCACACTCGATGAACACCTTCGGGATCTTCGACAGGTTGAGTCCTCCCAGGTCGCTGCGCGTGTCGAGGCCCTGCTGGCCGATGTAGCTCGACGTCGGCTCACCGGTGCCGGACGTGAACGTGTCGCGCAGCAGCACGCCGAGCCGGTGCGAGGGATCGACGATCGCCGAGGTGTCGGCCGGGCCGGACACCACCTTCGCGGGCATGATCACGTGGAAGCCGCTGCCGGACGCCGGCGCGCCGTCCGCGTGGACGGAGACCGCCGCGTCCGCCTTCGCCTCGTTGCCGATCCGGGCCCGCTCGTCGATGCACGGACCCCACGGCCGGTCACCGTCCTGGGTGAGCGCCACGGTCGCGCCCCGGTCCTGGAGGATCTGCCGCGCCCGGTGCACCACGTCCAGGGTGAAATCGGCCTCCGAGTAGCCCGCGTTGGTGGACGTGCCGGTGGTGTCGCACTCCTTGCGGCTGTTGCCGATGTTCACCTGCCGGTTGATGTCGGAGGTGTGCTTGACGTTGCCCGCGTTGTGGCCCGGGTCGAGCAGCACCGTCTTCCCGGACAGCGGACGGTTCGACGCGCTCGCGGACGGCGACGGGGACGGCGACGGCGCGGCCTCGTCGGCGGACGGGCCGCTCTCCGGCGCGGGCGGGTCGGAGGCGTCGACCCGGTCGCCCTCCGCGTAGTGCGGCGACACCGAGGGGTGCGCGGTGACGTCCCGCGCGCTGTTCGCGACAGCCTGCCAGCCCAGCCAGCCGATCAGGCAGACCGGCAGCACCACGCTCGCCAGCTTCACGGCCGGCCGCCAGCGCGCGGTGCGCCGCTCCGGGTCGGGGTACGGGTCGGGCTCGACGGGGGGCGGGGTGGTGCGGCCGGTCACGAGTCCCTCAGATCCTGTCCCAGGTACGAACCGTCAGACCGTAGGTGTCGGCGATCGGCTTCCATTTCGCCACGAAGTCCTTCTTGGACTGGGTGGCCTGCGGGTTGAGGTCGTTGGCACGGCTCAGGTCGGCCGTGCTGGGCACCGTGTTGTTCGCGCAGCCCTGCGAGGAGACGGCGCGTGCCCACGCCGCGTACGCCCGGTCGATGTCCCCGGACTGCTGCCAGGCGTCCTTCAGCTTCGCCACCGCCTCCGGCCCGCCCGGCAGGTTGTCGGTGTGCAACTGGGCCAGATCGGCGAGCAGTTGGTCGCGCTGCTGGGCGCCCGTGTCGAACACCTTCGCGGCCGCGTCGATCTCCGCCTTCGGCGGGCAGCTGCGCACCTTCGCCACCGCGTTGCCGATCGGCGCCTTCGCGTTCTCGCCCTTCGTCAGCAACGCGTCCAGCGCCTTCGCCTGGGCCGAGGCCCCCGGACCGGCCGAGGACGAGCTCGACGGCGACGCGGACGGGTCGGCGGACGGTGGGGTCGACGGTGCGGCGCCGCCGCCCTGGCCGCCCTGCGGCGGGGCCGGCGCCGGGGCGGAAGCGCCGCCCTTCGCCTCGGGCGTCCCGCTGTCGCTGTTCTTCACCGCCCACACCACGCCGACGCCGATCAGCACCAGCAGCGCCACCGCCGCGCCCACCAGCACCGGGGTGCGCCGCCGCCGCGGGTCGTCCTCGTAGTCGAACTCGGGCTCCTGCGCGGCGAACCCGCCCGCGAACTGCTGCTGGCCGCCGAAGCTCTGCTGGCCGCCGTAACTCGGCTGCGGGCCGCCGAACTGCGGCTGCTGGTAGGGCTGTTGGCCGAACTGGTCGAACTGCTGCTGGCCGCCGAAGCTCTGGCCCGGCGGCGGGAACTGCTGACCGCCGAAGCTCTGCTGGCCGCCGAAGCTCGGCGGCGGTCCCGGCGGTCCCGGCGGTCCCGGCGGGGGCTGCGGGGCGCCGAACTGCTGCTGTTCGTACGGTTGTTGGTCGAACTGCTGCTGGCCGCCGAAGCTCTGGCCCGGCGGCGGGAACTGCTGACCGCCGAAGCTCTGCTGCGGGGCCGCCGGGGGCTGCTGGGCGGCGGGCTGCGGCGCAGGCGCCGGTGCGGGGATCGGCGCGGGGGCCTGCTGCGGGCCGCGGACCGGGGTCGCCGGGCCGGGGGCCACGGCGGTCGGCGTCGCCCCGGGCTGCGGCGGCAGCGGGGGTACCGGGGACACCGGGGCGACGGGCGTGACCGGGCCGACGTCGAACTTCGGCAGCGGGATCGCCGTGGTGGCCGGACCCGCGGCCGCCGGGTCGTCCGCCATCGGCCGGCGGACCCAGCCGCCCGCGCCGTTGTTCGCGGTCGGATCCCACACCGCTCGCGCGGCCTTGCCCTGTTCCGTCATGCGCTGTCCTCGCCCCCGCCTACTGACCCGCCGATGCCTGCCGCCGTCGTCCGACCGTGCCCCGCACCGGCCGTCCGCCGTCTGCCGCCCCGACACCGTACCGGCCGTCGGCGCGGCGGGTCACGGCGGTCCGCAAGGCGTCGCGGTGGGGACGACGCCGGAACGGCGATGATCGTTCCCGGCCGGGGCCGGAAAATCGGGCCCGGCCGTGGAGCAGTGGTGAAGACGGGTCAGGACGCGGCGGCGCGGCGCAGCACCCGCAGCGAGCCCGTCACCGAGACCTCCTCGAAGCCCTCGTCCAGCGCCCGCAGGTACACCCGGTAGGGGGCCTGGCCGCCGTCCGCCGGGTCGGGGAAGACGTCGTGGACCACCAGCAGGCCGTCCTCGGCCAGGTGCGGGACCCAGCCCCGGTAGTCGCCGGTGGCGTGCTCGTCGGTGTGTCCGCCGTCGATGAACACCAGCGCGAGCGGGCTCTGCCACACCGCCGCGATCTGCGGGGAGCGGCCGACCAGCGCCACCACGTGCGGCTCCAGCCCGGCCGCGTGCAGGGTGCGGCGGAACCGCGGCAGGGTGTCCATCAGCCCGACCTCCGGGTCCACCAGCCCGGGGTCGTGGTACTCCCAACCGGGCTGCTGCTCCTCGGAGCCGCGGTGGTGGTCGACGGTCAGGGCGACCGTGCCGGCGCGGCGGGCGGCGTCGGCCAGCAGGATCGCCGAACGCCCGCAGTAGGTGCCGATCTCCAGCACCGGCAGCCCGGTGCGCCCGGCGGCGTCCAGCGCGGCCGCGTACAGCGCCAGGCCCTCGTCCTCGGGCATGAAGCCGGTGGCGGCGCGGAACGCGGCGAGCACCTGCGGGTCGGGCGTGGCCGCGGCGGACGGGTCGGTCATCGGGCGCTCCTGCGGGGCTGGTCGGGGGACTGACCAGGACCCTACTGGATGGTAGGAACGCCCTTCACGGGACCTCAGAGCAGTTGGCCGGCGATCCGGCGGCGGAGCTCGGCGAGCTCGGCCTCGATCAGGGCGGCCCGGCCGGAGTCCAGCACCACCGGGTGCCGGTGCTGCTCGGGGGCGGTGGCGGTGAGCATCCGCAGCCGCAGGTGGGTCGGCGGGTGCGAGCCGTCCACGGCGTCGCCCTGCCGCGCGGCGACCCGCAGCCGGCGTTCGGTCTCCATCGGCGGGACGGTGCGGACGGCCTCGGCCAGCGACTGCCACAGGTCCGGGTGGGCGGGCTGCCCGCCGTCGGCCCGCCGCCGGGGGAGGGTGCGCTGACGGAGCACCACCGTCTCGAAGGTCGGCCAGTGCAGCGACGAGGTGAGCGCGCCCCGGGTGTCGGCGACCGAGGTCAGCCGGACGGACAGCCGGTCGGCCCGGTACTCGGCGGCCTGCCCGGAGCGCAGCGACAGCCGGTTCATCACCAGCGCCAGCCCGTACGCCGCCCGGTTGACCACCCAGAGGACGTGGTTCGCCACCGAATCGGCGATCAGCATGACCAGTCCGGACGAGCCGGTTCCGAGCCGGGTCCGCTCCGGCGCGGTCAGCCGGCACCACTCGACCAGCGCGGCGGTCGCCGAACCGGTCCACAGGCCGCGCCGGTTGTCGCCGTTGACGCAGTGTCCGAGCTCGTGCGCGAGCACCGAGACCCGCTGCTGCGGCGCGAGCACCGTCCACAGCGGCAGGCCGATGGTCAACTGCCGCCGCCGGCGCAGCCCGAGCACGGCGAACGAGAGGTTCCAGTCCCCGTCCACCACGATCGTGTCGACCTTCGGCGCGCCCACCTCCTCGGCGATCCGGTCCACCAGCGCGTACAGGGTCGGCGCGGTGGCGCGGTCCAGCACGCCCTCGCGGGCCGGGCGGCCCAGCCGGGGCCGCAGCAGATAGGCGACGGCCAGTGCGAACACGCCGAGCAGCCGGTTCGTCCAGGCCGGCAGCAGCAGCCCCGTGACCAGGGCGATGCCGAGCAGGAAGACCGAGAGCGAGACCAGGTGGACCACCCCCGCCAGCGCGTACGCCGCCACCGTCGAGGAGTCCTGGAGGTCGGAGCCGTCCTCCGCGACCAGCTTGAACACCTGCTCGGACCGCTCCCGGACGTCCCGCCGGGTCGCCTCGGCGCGGCGCTCGGCCTTCTCCGCCCTGCGCCGCTGACGCGGCGTGAGGTGCTCGGCGGGCGGCTCGGGCGGCAGCAGGTTCCACTCGCAGCTCGGGCACCAGGTCGGGAAGCGCTCGTTGACGGCGAGTGGCGACCGGCACTCGGGGCAGCGCTCGACCGGCTTCTCGGCGCCGGGTCTGTCGGACGGGTCTGTGGTGGTGTCAGTGGTGGGCACGGCGGCGGATCCTGCCACGCCCGGGACACGACGGGAAAGCGATTTCTGCGCTATACAGAGGGCCGTTCCGCCGCAGTAGAACGTGTTCCACCGTCGTCCCTCGCCCTCCCACCGGCCTGCCGGTGGCACCCTCATCCCGGGAGCAGCCCGTGCGCGCAGCGATCCTGCAGAAGACCGGACAGGACACCCTGGACGTCCGCGACGACGTCGAAGCGGTCGGCTTCGGTCCGGGAACGGTCCGGGTCCGCATGCATGCCGCCAGCCTCTGCCACTCCGACCTGTCCGCGATGGCCGGCGTGCTGCCGCAGCCCGCGCCGTTCGTGCCCGGCCACGAGGGCGCCGGCGAGGTGGTCGAGGTCGGCGACGGCGTCACCGGCCTCGCGCCCGGCGACCGGGTGGTGCTGTGCTGGATGCCGCCCTGCGGCAGCTGCCCCGCCTGCCGGCGCGACCAGACCCACCTGTGCGTGGCCTCGCTCCGCCGGCTCTCCACCCCGACCTTCCGGATCGGCGGCGACACCGACGCGTACGGCTTCTACAGCACCGGCGCGTTCGCCGAGGAGGTCGTGGTCGCCGCCGACGCCCTGCTGCCGGTGCCCGCCGACCTGCCGTACGACCTGGCCGCGCTGATCGGCTGCGGCGTCACCACCGGACTCGGCGCCGCCGTCAACACCGCCCGGGTGGAGCCCGGTTCGGCCGTCGCAGTGATCGGCGCGGGCGGCGTCGGGATCGCCGCCGTCCAGGGCGCCCGGATCTGCGGCGCCGCCCGGATCACCGTGGTCGACCCGGTGGCCTCCCGGCGCGAACGGGCACTCGGCTTCGGCGCGACCGAGGCGATCGCCCCCGACGGCCTCAAGTCCGCCGCCCGCAGCGTTCCCGGCGGCGGCTTCGACTACGTCTTCGAGGCGGTCGGCCGCTCCGAGACCGTCCGGGCCGGCTACGACGCCGCCCGGCGCGGCGGCGCGGTGGTGGTGATCGGCGCCGGCGCGGCCGACGACCGGGTCTCCTTCAGCCTCGGCGAACTCTTCTTCAACGAGAAGCGCCTGCTGCCGTCGATGTACGGCGGCGGCGACGTCCGGCGCACCGCCGGCCGGGCCGTCGAGCTGTGGCGGGCCGGGCGGCTCGACCTCGCCGGGATGATCACCCACCGGCTGCCGCTCACCGAGGTCAACGAGGCGATCCGGCAGATGCGCAGCGGTGAGGCGCTGCGGACCGTGCTGACCGTCGACTGAGCCCGGCGAGCGTCCCGGACGGCACCGGCAGGCCGAGCCCGGCGAGCGTCCCGGACGGCCGACGCCCCCGGCTCCGTCAGGACGGTGACGGTGGCGGGGGCGTCGGCGGTGCGAGGTGGTCGTGCGGCGGGCCGTCGGCCCGCGGCGGCCAGAACGTCAGCGGCGATGGCGGCCGTGCGGGTCCGCGTCAGTGCTGTCGTCGTTGGCAGTGGTGCCCCGGTGCCGACCGTGAGCCACGCCGTCGGCGGTCTCGTCGGCGCCCGGCGCGCGGTGGTCGTGCTCGGTGGTGTCGTCGATGGACTCGGACATCTGGTCAGTCTTCTCCGTGCGAATGGGCGGTCTCTGCGAAAGGTGCACCGGCACGCCACGGCGTACCGATGTGCCCGGAACCCGGACAGCAGGAAGCCGGCCGTCCTCGTGGTCGGCCCGCGCGGGGGCCACGATAACGGCCGAATCGGATCGGAGCCTACCCAAACCGCTGCGCGTCGCGCCCCGAAACCCCTGACGGGCGTTCACCGTCCGGCCCGGCCCGGGCGCCTGTCCGTCCAGGCGTCCCCGCCGGTGCCCGGCCGGTACCGGGGGTGGGTATGCGGCTTTTCGTCAAGTGCCGCCGGTCTGCCGCGATTTGACGCTTCCGTCCAGCTGGGGCGCCGCAGCGGGACGGTCGTCACGCACGGCGGACCGACAGCCCAGGTCGGTGCTGACTCGGCCGCGTCGAGCACCATGGGGCTGCCGGTCCGGGGGTGTGGTCGCACGTGCGGGACGGGGTGGTCGCTCACCGGTGGTTCCGACACCGGGTGAGGGCTACCGGGCCCCTGCGCGAGCCGACTCCGGGCGGGAGGGCCGTACCCGCCCCCGCTTCGGGGGTGGACACGGCCCGGGGTGGCCCGAGGTCAGCTGATGGTGAAGATCAGGCAGGTCAGGACCAGGCAGGTGAACTGGCACCCGGCGCCGTGGCCGCCCAGCTCGACCGACTCCAGCTCCGGCAGCTCCTGCAGGGCCGCGAGGTCGGTCTCGAACGCGGTCATGTTCTCCATGGTGTTTCCTCCCCTATGGGTTCTCGTCGGGCACGGACGTGTCCGACGACTGCGACGGAAAGCGGTTTCCCGTTGCAGGTCCGGCTCCCGCCCGGCGCGCTCCGGGCCGCATCCGGGCAGGCCGGCGGGCCCCCGCGCGCGGCGGGAAGTCTGTTGTGGGTTCTTTCTTCGGGCGGGTTCTTGTTCGGGCAGATCGGCAGATCGGCAGATCGGCGGGTCGGGCGGATCGGCGGGTCAGGCAGGTCTGCCGGTGCGCAGGAACCCCGCCAGCAGCTCGTGCAGGACCGCCGCGCCCTCCTCGGCGAGCAGCTCGTGCCCCGCGCCCGCCGCCTCCACGTACCGGAAGTCGGCCCCCTCGGTCCGGCCCAGGCGCAGCAACTCGTGCCGCAGCAGGCGGGATTGACCGACCGGCACCACCTCGTCACGGTCGCCGTGCACCACCAGCAGCGGGGTGCGCAGCCGATCCGCGAGCCACAGGACGTCGCGCGGACCCCGGGCGTCGTCGATCGGACGGTCGCCGCCGAGCCGGGTGGTCAGCGCCCGCACCGGCGCCGACGCCTCCGCGAGCAGCCGGCCGCCCGACAGGAACGGCGCCACCACCGCGCACCGCGACACCGTCCCCGCCGGGGCGTGCGCCGTCGCCAGCAGCGCCAGGAACGCGCCGTAACTGACCCCGAACAGCGCCGGCGGCTCCAGGCCCAGCGCGGCCCGGTGTCCGGCGATCCCGGCCAGCAGCGCCAGGACGTCGTCCAGGTCCGGCCCGCCCCACGCGTTGCGGATCGCCATCGCGAACTCCGGGCCGTAGCCCGTCGAACCGCGCTGGTTCGGGGCGACGACGGCCAGGCCCTGCGCCGCCATCCGCTGCAACGCCGGGTCGAACTCCAGCCGCCAGGCGTCCGCCGGCCCGCCGTGCAGCGCCAGCACCAGGTGCGGGGCGGTCAGCCACTGCTCGCCGCCGTACACCACCGCCTCCACCGGGCCGGCCGGACCTGCCAGCTCCAGGCACCGCGCCGACTGCCACCGGCCGCCGTCCCCGGACACCGCCGAACCGTCCAACCGCCACCCGGCTCCGTCGGCCGCCGGCAGCGCGTCCACGTCCACCGTGGCGAGGGCGGCCGGGCGGTCCGGCGCCGAGTACGGCATCCGCAGGCCCGCCGACGACCAGTGCCCGACCGCGCCGAGCCGCCCCGGCGGCACCGGCAGCCGATCGAGCCGGCCGCTGCCCGGCTGCCACAGCACCAGCGAGGACGCCGCACCGTGATCCATCTGAAGCACCACCCGGGGCTCCGTGCCCGGCCCGTCCGGCGCGAGGGCGATCGGCCGCAGCAACCGGCCCGGCTGGTGCAGACAGTCCGGGAAGCGCACCGGATCGGCCCCGCCGACCAGCGCCCAGCCCAGCCGGTCCACGCCCGGCGCGTCACTGCGCAGCATGCCGAAACCGGTGGCCGGGTCGAACAGCACCAGGCGGTCGTTGCTGCTCTCGCCCAGCTCCAACAGCGGGCTGGTGGAACCGAGGTGAAGATCCAGCACGACGGTCTTCACCATCCCGCCGACCACCCGGTCCAACGCCAACAGCCGACCGGCCCCGTCCAGCCACACCCCGCCGCCGTACAGCCCGGGCAGCTCCGCCACCACGCGCGGCGCGGAACCGTCCGCCGCCAGCAGCCACACCGTGGTCACCGGGCGGGTGTCGGTGCCGAGCAGCACCGCGACCGGCGCCTCCGCGGGCCCCGCCGGGCCGGGCATCGCCAGCATCCGCAGACCCGGCAACCGCATGGCCGCCAACGGGAGTTCGACCGCGGGCCCGGCCGGTTCCCCGGCCGCGAGCACCACCAGCGCATGCCGGTCGCCGTCGTGCCGGCATACCAGCACCCTTCCGTCCGGCAGCGCGGCCAGCTGCGACCGCAGCCCCTCCGCCCGGCCCTCCGGCGGCACCAACCCCACCGGCTCCGCCGCCCCCTGCCCCGGCAGCCGCCAACTCTCCACGTACCAGCCGCCGTCGGCCCCGGTCGCCAGGCACGCCGCATGCGACCCGTCCCCGGCAAAGGTGAAACTCAACCGCCGCAACGCCTGCGACGCGGTGCGCACAGTCGCCGTACTCATCGGGATCCTCCTGCGGTGCGGTGGGGCAACGGTGTTCCGGTCGAGTGGCTCAACTGCTCGACGCCCGGGCGCGTTCGGGGTGCCGTCGAAGACGCCTCCCGGTACGGCTCGGGGTCGGACCAGAGGCGGGGCCCGGAATGGCGCAGGCGGAGGAGGAAAGCGAGGGAGCCGGTGGTGCCGGTGCCGTAGGCGGGGGTGGAGGCGGCGCCGGTCTCGTCGGGGAGGAGCAGCAGGCCGTCGCGGCGGGCGGCGCGGGCGGCGATCAGCCGGGCGATCTCGTGGGCGCCGCGGCGGAAGCGGGTGTCGCCGGTGGCCCGGGCCAGGTCGAGCAGGTACTCGCCGTTGCCGGCCAGGCCGTGGCAGGCCGAGACCCCGCTGTGCCAGCGGGCGTTCAGCACGGCCAGGCCGGCCGCCTCGGCCAGTCGGCGGGCGCGGTCGTCGCCGGTGCTCTGCCAGTAGCGGATCAGGAAGCTGCCGACCCCGGAGGAGCCGCTGCACCAGTGCGCCAGCCGGACATGCGCGGGGTCGCCGTGGCTCTGCGGCCACCAGGCGGCCTCGCCGCCCCGGCGGACGGTGGCGGCCAGGGTCTGCACCGCCCGTTCCGCCCCGGCCGTCAACTCGACGGCGGACGGATCACCGGCCGAGGCCAGCCGGTCCGCGCAGGCCAGCAGGAAGGCCCCCACCCCGGCGACCCCGTGGGCGTGCCCGAGGTGGACCGCCCCGGCGAGCGCCGAGTCGAAGTCGGCGGGCACCGGCCAGACCGTTCCGTACGGTTCGGTACGGGCGGCGGCCAGCAGAGTGCGGGCGCACTGTTCGGCGCGTTCGAGGAACTCGTGCGCCCCGGTGGCGCGGTGGGCGCGCAGTTGGAGGAAGCCCGCGCCGGCAGCGCCGTGGCAGACGTCCGGATTCGGCCAGGCGAGCGGGACGTCGAGTGCCGTCTTCGCGGCCCGTTCGGCGAGGCCGAGGTCGTCGAGGGCGTCGGCGGCGTCGAACAGTGCCCAGGCGGTGCCGGAGCGGCCGAAGTGCAGGCCGGGCAGCACCACCGGTTCGGCGGCCGCGCGCCGTTCGATCCAGTCGGCGGCCGTCACTGCGAGGGCCCGGGCCTGCACGCGGACGGGTTCGGGCAGCGGGGCGAGACTCGCCCGGGCCAGCACCGCGAGCACACCGGCGGCGCCGTGCTGCACGTTGCACGGGTCGGTGAGCTGCCCGCCGGGCACGGTCGGCCACAGCCGGTCGAGCCGCTCCGGAGTGGCGGTGGACGCCAGGTGGCGCAGCCCGTCGTGCAGCAGCCGGTCGAACGGCGGCGGGCCCGCCGGGCGCGGAGCGGGCGGGGCCTCCCCGCCGAGTTCCTTCCGGGCGCGGGCCACGCTCCACCGCCGCTCGGCGTCCTCGGCGCGCAACCCCAGCACCAGCGGGGCCAGTCGGCGCGCGGTGAGGCCCTCCCGGGCGGCCGACGCCAGCCAGCTGCCCAAGGACCCGTCGCCCGGCAGCAGCGGGTCGTGGCCGGTGGCGAGCAGGAAGAGGAGCCCGCCGAGCGCGTACAGGTCGGCGGCGGGCGCGGCCAGGGCGGTGCGGTGCGGCCCGGCCTGCTCGGGGGCACGGTACCCGGGGGTGCCGGCGGTGCCCGCCAACTCCCCGGCAGGGACGGCCAGTTCGAGGTCCACCAGGCGCACGCTCCGGTCCGGCAGGACCAGCACGTTGCCGGGGGAGAGGTCGCGCAGCACCAGCCCGTGCCGGTGGACGCGCTCCACCAGGCCGAGCAGGGCCGCCGCGAGCGGACCGGCCTCGGCCCACGGCACGTCCGGGGTGCCGTCGTGCCGCAGCCGGGAGGCCACCCAACTGCCGAGGGCCTGGCCGGGGACGCGTTCCTGCACCAGGAACAGCGAGTCCTGCTGCTCGACCAGGGCGTGCACCCGCGGCGTCAACCCGGTGTCGGCCAGCCGGCCGAGCAGCTCGGCCTCGTGCCGCAGCGCCGCGCGGGCGTCCGTCCCGGCCCGGTCCACCTCGATGTGGGCGCGGGCCTGCTTGACCACCACCTCGGCGCCGGTGGCGGGTTCGGTGCCGAGGAACACGCCGCCCTTGGCACTGTGCCGCAGCGCCGCGGTGAGTGCCCAGCGGCCGTCCAGCAGCACCCCGGCCCGCCGCCCCTTCGCCGCCGGCGTGGCAGAGGTGGTCGATCCCGCCCCCTCGACGGGGTCGGCCACCCACGCCGGACGGCGGTAGGAAGCGGTACGGACGTCCTCGACCTGCGCGCCGTCCGGGCCGCGCAGCATCGAGCGGTACGCGCCGTCCGGCCCGAGCTGCGCCCGGCCGGTGAAGACGCCGTACCGGTAGTGGACCGGGCTGCCGGGGCGGTACGGGCGGTCGGAGAGGATCGTCGGTCCGGGCATTCCCGAAGTCGCCCGGTGGAGTTCCTCGGCGAGCCGGCGGAATTGTTCGTCGCCGTCCGGATAGACGGTGAGGAATTTCCCGGCCGAAGCCCGGTCGCTGTTGCGGGAATTGATTTCGTGCAGCCGATCGCGGTCGGCGGCGAACTTGAACGTGCAAGGGTCCGCGGCGAGCACCGCGGCAACCGCGGCCAGCACCTCGACCGCGACCTCCGAGGCGGCGGCGACGTGCAGCTTCCAGCCCTGCTCGGGCAGTTCGCGGCCGGGCGGCCGCACCGTGCACCAGAACCCCTCGACCGCGACCGTCCAGTCGCCGCCGCCTCCCCGGGTCCTGCTGTTGGCCACGGCCGCCCGGGCCACCTCCACCAACGTGCCGTCCCTGCCCGGCACGTCGTCGACCGGCACCGGCCCCCCTGTCCTGCGCAGCGGTGTGCCCGCCCCCATCTGCTTCACACCCCTTCGCGGTGGACTCGACCGACTCACGGTCTGCGGAAGTCACGAGAGGCTCGCCCGCGCCGGCCGAATTCGTTCGTGAATTGAGGCCGGTCGCCTTTTTTCCGACCCCCCGGTCGAGGCAACTCTCGTTCGCAGGACTGAAGTTACTTTCGAGGAGGGGGTGACTCAACACCGGCCGGGTCACTTCACTCTTAAGGGTGATCTAATTTCGTTTTCGAATACGTTCGGTCCGGCCGGTGTGGGCATGGGGTTTCCGGGCCCCCACCGGCCGACCGGTGGGTTCGGGCCCCGGAAAGCGCCTGCTCGCGCCCCGGCCCACCGTTCCCGGCCGCGTTGACGTGCAGGTGTGCGGGCCGTCCGCAGCACGGGTGCCGGGCGGTTCCGGGGCGGGCCCGGCCGGGCGGGGCCGTGGCACGCGGTAGTCTCGACAGGTGCCGAAACTGTCCGACGTCATCGCCGTGCTCGAAGAGATCTACCCCCCGCAGTGGGCGGAGTCCTGGGACGCGGTGGGCCTGGTCTGCGGCGATCCCGACGCCGAGGTGGGCCGGGTGCTGTTCGCCGTCGACCCCGTGCAGGCCGTCGTGGACGAGGCCGTCGAATGGGGCGCCGACCTGCTGGTCACCCACCACCCGCTCTACCTGCGCGGCACCACCACGGTCGCCGCGACCGGCTTCAAGGGCCGCGTGGTGCACACCCTGATCAAGCACGACATCGCACTGCACGTCGCGCACACCAACGCCGACCACGCCGACCCGGGCGTCTCCGACGCCCTCGCCGAGGCCGTCGGTCTGAAGGTCACCGGTCCGCTGGTGGCCGACCCGACCGACCCGGCGGGCCGCCGCGGCAGCGGCCGGATCGGCGAACTCCCGCAGCCGATGACGCTGAGCGCGTTCGCCGCCCGGGTCGCCGCCGGACTGCCCGCCACCGCGGCGGGCGTGCGCGCCGCCGGCGACCCGGAGCAGCAGGTGCGCCGGGTCGCGGTCTGCGGCGGCTCCGGCGACTCCTTCCTCGCCGAGGCCCGCAAGGCCGGCGTGGACGCCTACCTCACCGCCGACCTGCGCCACCACCCCGCGTCCGAGGCCACCGAGGCCGCGCCCGTCGCCCTGGTCGACGCCGCGCACTGGGCCACCGAGTGGCCCTGGCTCACCCTCGCCGCCCGCGAGCTCACCGGCCGCGCCACCGACCGCGGTTGGCCGCTGGAGACCCGCGTCTCCACCCGGGTCACCGACCCGTGGACGGCGCACGCGCCGATGCCGTACACCCCCTGACACCCCGTCGAACCACACACAGGAGCCATCCCGCGTGAACGCCGCGCCCGCCGACCAGATCCGCCTGCTCGACCTGCAGGCCATCGACTCCCGCCTCGACCAGCTGGCCCACCGGCGCCGCACCCTGCCCGAGCACGCCGAGATCGACAAGGCCACCGCCGACCACACCGCCCTCAAGGACCTGGTGGTCGCCGCCCAGGCCCAGCTCGGCGACACCACCCGCGAGCAGGCCAAGGCCGAGGCGGACGTCGAGCAGGTCCGCAGCCGCGCCGCCCGCAACCAGCAGCGGATGGACTCCGGCGCCGTCACCTCGCCGAAGGACCTGGAGAACCTCCAGCACGAGAACACCTCGCTGGCCAAGCGCCAGGGCGACCTGGAGGACGTGGTGCTGGAGGTGATGGAGCGCCTGGAGTCCGCGCAGACCCGGGTCACCGAGCTCACCGCCCGCCTGGAGCACTCCACCGTCGTGGTCGCCGAGGCCGAGGGCCGCCGCGACGCCAAGTTCGCCGAGATCGACGGCGAGGCCGAGAAGGTCCGCCGCGACCGCGAGGCCATCGCCAACATCATCCCCGCCGACCTGATGAAGGCCTACCTGCGCCTGCGCGAGCAGCAGGGCGGCGTCGGCGCGGCCCGCCTGTACCAGCGCCGCTGCGAGGGCTGCCGCACCGAGTTCTCGATCACCGAGTTCAACGCGATCAAGGCCGAGCCCAGCGACAAGGTGCTGCGCTGCGAGAACTGCGGCCGCATCCTGATCCGCACCGGCGAGTCGGGCGTCTGACCCGGTGGCCGGAGCCCAGTTCATCGTGCAGGCCGACGGCGGTTCCCGGGGCAACCCGGGGCCGGCCGGCTACGGCGCGGTCGTCCTCGACGCCCGCACCGGCGAGATCCTGGCCGAGGCCGCCGAGTACATCGGCCGCGCCACCAACAACGTGGCCGAGTACAAGGGCCTGATCGCCGGGCTGAAGGCCGCCCACGCACTCGACCCGGACGCCCGGATCCTGGTCGAGATGGACTCCAAGCTGGTCGTCGAGCAGATGTCCGGCCGCTGGAAGATCAAGCACCCCGACATGCAGCCGCTCGCCGCCGAGGCCCGCGGCATCGCCGCCCGCGGCAAGGTCGAGTACCAGTGGATCCCCCGGGAGAAGAACAAGGAGGCCGACCGGCTCGCCAACGAGGCGATGGACGCCGGCAAGCAGGGCCGCCAGTGGGAGCCCAAGCCCCGCGCCGCCGCGCCCGTCGCCGCCGCCGCGGTGGACGAGCCACTGCCCGCCGCGCCCGCACCCCGGGCCGGCTGGGCCGGGCCCGCCGACCTCGGCGCCCCCACCACGCTGGTGCTGCTGCGGCACGGCGAGACCCCGCTCACCCCGCTGCGGCAGTTCTCCGGCAGCACCGGCAGCGACCCCGGCCTCTCCGAGAAGGGCGTCTGGCAGGCCGAACGCACCGCCGAGGCGCTCGCCGCCCGCGGCACCGTGCAGGCCGTGGTCTCCTCGCCGATGCTCCGCACCCGGCAGACCGCCGAGGCCGTCGCCCGCCGACTCGGCCTGGACGTCCGGATCGAAGAGGGCCTGCGCGAACTCGACTTCGGCGACTGGGAAGGCCTCACCTACGCCGAGGTGCTGGAACGGCACCCCGACGACCTGAACGCCTTCTTCGGCTCCGCCAAGGCCAAGCCCACCGGCAGCGCCGAGTCGCTCACCACCCTCACCCACCGGGCCGGGCAGGCACGCGACAAGATCCTCGCCCGCTACCCCGGCAGGACCGTCCTGGTGGTCTCGCACGTCAGCCCGATCAAGAGCCTGGTCCGGCTCGCCCTCGGCGCCCCGCCGGACGCCGTGCACCGGATGGAACTCTCCGCGGCCTCGCTCTGCGCCGTCCAGTACTACAGCGACGGCAACGCGTCGCTGCGGCTGCTCAACGACACCTCGCACCTGCGCTGACCGCGTCGCCGTGGCGGCGGAACTCGTGGCGGCGGAACTCGTGGTGGCGGAACGTCTCAGTGGACGTCCGTCACCACGACGTCCAGCTGCCACGGCTTGCGGGCCGTACCGCGCGCCGAGACCTCCACCCGGTGGCCGAGCTGCCCCAGCGCGTCCACCAACTCGCCCGGCGAGGACGGCTCCAGGCCCTGCGCCAGCAGATCGCGCACCAGCCGGCCCTTGGTCGCCTTGTTGAAGTGGCTCACCACGGAACGCTTCAGCACCCCGTCCACCTCGCGCTCCTGCAGCACCCGCACCGTCGCCGTCCGGCCCGCCACCTCACCGGCCGGCTTCCACGCCGCCGCGTACGCCGAACTGCGCAGATCCAGCACCAGCCGGTCCGCGGCCTCCGCCGGGAGGACACCGTCCATCGCCGCCCGCCAGTACGGGCCGAGCGTGCCCAGCACCGGCAGCTTCACACCCATCGCGCAGCGGTACGGCGGGATCCGGTCGCCGATCCGCACCGCGCCCCACAGCCCCGAGAACACCAGCAGCGAACGCTCCGCCCGGGCGTACGCCTCCGCGTCCAGCTTCGCCAGGCCCAGGTTGTCGAACAGCACCCCCGTGTACACCTCGCCGGCCGGCCGCGCCCCCGCCGTCAGCAGCCCCGCGTTCTTGGCCACCTCCCCGCGCAGCCCCTTGCTCAGCCCCAGCACCTCGGCGGCCCGCTCCTCGTCCCCCGAGCACAGCTCCACCAGCGCCGCCAACGCCCGCTCCCGTGCCCCGGCCAGCCCCGCCAACGAGAGCCCCGCCACCTCCACCGGCACCCCGGCCTCCGGCGCGGCCTTCCCCTCGGACGGCGGCAGCAGAACCAGCACGACGACACCTTTCAACGACCCACAACAGACTCCGTCAACCCTAACGACCTGCACACGAACCCGTGTCGGCCGGCTTCGGGCCGGGGCCTGCCGCGGTGCTACCGACCGCGGGCGGCGACCACTGCCGCACCGGCGCCGAGGGCCAGGCAGAGCGGGGCGTAGACGCGGCGGTCCAGGCGGACGAAGGCGGGGGAGCGGTGGGCGAAGGCGAGCGGGCCCGCCAGGCCTCGGGTGAGGAGGACGCCGGCGACGGCCGCGCTGCCGGCGGTGCGCAGCCGGCGGGGACCGGCCGCGGGGAGTGCTCCGCCCCGGGCGGCGACCAGGTAGGCGGCGGTGCCGAGCAGCCCGGCCACGCCCAGACAGGCCGGTGCGGACGGGAGCCGGTCCGGCGCGACGCCGACCACCAGGTCGGCGAACTGTTCGCGGTCGCGGCACGGCCACGGCGAACGCGACCACACCGCGTGCAGCCCGCCCACCGCGGCCAGCGTGCCCGCGACGGCCGCCGCCGTGACCCGCACCCCGCGCCGCCCGTCCCCGTCCGTCGCGACGGCGTTCCCGCAGCACCGGCACTCCGCCGCCGCCCCCTGCCGGATGTCCGCCCGACCTGCCACGGCCTGCCCCTTCCCACGGTCAAACCCCGTGCGCCACAACCGGCTTCGCGGCCGATCCGGTACGTCGACCACGCTACTGCGTCTTACGCTGCGACCATGCCGCGCCGACACCTCAGCGTCCGGGCCGCCCAGACCGCCAGGATCAACACCGAACTCGCCGACCTCAGAGCCGGCCTGGAGATCCGCACCGACTGGCCGCCGGACGTGCTCGCGGAGGCCAACCGGGCCGCCTCGCTGCCCCGACTGCCCGAGTTCGACGCCACCGACCTCGACCTGTTCACGCTCGACCCGCCGGCCTCCCGCGACCTCGACCAGGCCATGCACCTGGCCCGCCGCGGCACCGGCTACCGGGTGCACTACGCGATCGCCGACCTCGCGGCCTACGTCTCCCCGGGCGGCGCGATCGACACCGAGGCCGGCCACCGCGTGCAGACCCTGTACTTCCCGGACGGCGCCGTGCCGCTGCACCCGGCCCGGCTCTCCGAGGGCGCCGCCAGCCTGCTGCCGGGCCGGCCGCGGCCCGCCGTGCTCTGGCAGCTCGACCTGGACGCCGACGGCGCGCTCGTCCTGGCCGACCTGCGCCGCGCCCTGGTCCGCTCGCGCCGCCGACTCGACTACGCCACCGTCCAGGGCCGGATCGACGCGGGCACCGCCGACGGGCAGCTCCGGCTGCTCGCCGAGATCGGCCGGCTCCGGGAGGCGCAGGAGCAGGCCCGCGGCGGGGTCAGCCTGCCGATCCCGGAGCAGGAGGTGGAGGCCGTGAACGGCGGCTACCGGCTCCGCTACCGCGCACCCCGGCCCGCCGACGGCTGGAACGCGCAACTGTCGCTGCTCACCGGCATGGCCGCCGCCGAACTGATGCTGGACGCCGGGACCGGCCTGCTGCGCACCCTGCCCGCCGCCCCGGAAGCCGCGTACGCGCGGCTGCGCCGGGTCGCCGCCGCGCTCGGCGTGCCGTGGCCGGACGGCCTGCCGTACCCGCAGCTGATCCGCTCCCTCGACCCGGCCCGCACCGCCGACGCCGCGTTCCTGAACGAGTGCACCGGCCTGCTGCGCGGCGCCGGGTACCACGCGTTCGACACCGCCCGGGGCACCCTCCCGCCCGCCGACCCCGGGCACGCCGCGCTGGCCGCCCCGTACGCGCACTGCACCGCGCCGCTGCGCCGGCTCGGTGACCGGTACGCGCTGGAGATCTGCCTGGCGGTGGCGGGCGGCACCGACGTCCCGGGCTGGGTGCGGGACACGCTGCCGCTGGTGCCCGCGTTGTTGGAGAGCGGCGACCGCCGGGCGCACGAGGTGGAGCGCGCGTGTGTGGATCTGGTGGAGGCCGAGCTGCTGCACGACCGGGTCGGCGAGGACTTCCGGGCGGTGGTGGTCGACGTGGACGAGCACCGGCCGACCGTCGGCACGGTGCAGCTGTGCGAGCCCGCGGTGGTCGCCAAGTGCGACGCGGCCGATCGGCTGCCGCTGGGCCGCCGGGTGACCGTCCGGCTGACCCTGGCCGATCCGGTCACCCGCGCCGTCCGGTTCGCGCTGGTGCCGGAGGCGTGACGGGCCGCAGAGCCGGCTGAGGCCGGTGCGATGATCAGAGGATGAGCCGATCGATTGCTGTCCCCGACCGCCGTCACCGGCTGATCGTCCTGGCCATCTGCTGCCTGAGCCTGTTCATCGTCGGCCTGGACAACACCGTGGTGAACATCGCGCTCCCGGCGATCCAGCACGACCTGGGCGCGCCCGCCTCCGGCCTGCAGTGGGTGATCGACGCCTACACGTTGGTGCTGGCCTCGCTGCTGATGCTGTCCGGGTCGGTCGCCGACCGGATCGGCCGCAAGCGGGTGTTCCAGACCGGGCTGCTGCTGTTCGTGCTCGGCTCGCTGCTGTGCAGCCTGGCGCCGGGCCTGGGCTGGCTGGTCGCCTTCCGGGCGGTGCAGGCGGTCGGCGGGTCGATGCTCAACCCGGTGGCGATGTCGATCATCACCAACACCTTCACCGATCGGAAGGAGCGGGCGCAGGCCATCGGCGTGTGGGGCGGCGTGGTCGGCATCAGCATGGCGCTCGGGCCGCTGATCGGCGGGTTCCTGGTGGACAGCGCGGGCTGGCCGTCGATCTTCCTGATCAACATTCCGGTCGGGCTGGCGGCCTTCCTGCTGACGTACCGCCTCGTCCCGGAGTCCCGGGCGCCGCGGCCCCGCCGGCTGGACCCGGTCGGCCAACTGCTGATGGTGCTGCTGCTGGGCTGCGGCACCGCCGCGATCATCGAGGGGCCGGGCCACGGGTGGACGTCGCCGCTCATCCTGGCGCTGGCCGGGGTCGCGCTGGCCGCGCTGCTGGTGTTCCCGCTCTGGGAGCGGCGGGTGCCGGAGCCGCTGATCGACCCGCGGTTCTTCCGCAGCGCGCCGTTCACCGGGGCCACCGTCACCGCGGTGTGCGCGTTCGCCGCGCTCGCCGGGTTCCTGTTCCTGAACACGCTGTACCTGCAGAACGTGCGGCACTACAGCCCGGTGGTGGCCGGCCTGTGGACGCTGCCGATGGCCGGGCTGACCCTGCTGACCGCCCCGCTGTCCGGCCGGATCGTCGGCAGCCGGGGTCCGCGCCTGCCGCTGCTGGTGGCCGGCGCGGCGATCGCCGCCAGCGGCGTGCTGCTGACCGGGCTGACGGCGAACTCCTCGGCGTTCCTGCTGCTGCCCGCGTACGCGCTGTTCGGGCTGGGCTTCGGCATGGTGAACGCACCGATCACCAACTCGGCGGTCTCCGGCATGCCGCTGGCCCAGGCCGGGGTGGCCGCCGCGGTGGCTTCCACCAGCCGGCAGGTCGGCCAGTCGCTGGGCGTCGCGGTGATCGGCACGGTGGTGGCCGGCGCGGTCGCCTCGGCCGGCGACTTCTCGTCCGCCACCCACACCGGCTGGTGGATCGTCGCCGGACTGGGCCTGGTCGTGTTCGTCCTCGGCCTGGCCACCACCACCGCGCGGGCGGCCGACTCGGCGGCCCGGGTGGCGGCCTGCTTCGATCCGGGACCGGGCGGCGTGCAGGGTGCGTCCGTGGAGCGGCTACGATGACCAGTACGGCGGACGAGCCGGCCGGGCGGTCGCGTCGGGTCCCTTCTGGGGGCCCGCCGAGGAACGTCCGGGCTCCACAGAGCAGGGTGGTGGGTAACGCCCACCCGGGGTGACCCGCGGGACAGTGCCACAGAGAACAGACCGCCCACCGCTTCGGCGGTGGGTAAGGGTGAAACGGTGGTGTAAGAGACCACCAGCGACCGAGGTGACTCGGTCGGCTCGGTAAACCCCACTCGGAGCAAGGTCAAGATCGACACCCTCGGGTGTCGTGCGCGAGTGTTCGAGGGCTGCTCGCCCGAGCTCGCGGGTAGACCGCACGAGGCTGTCGGCAACGGCAGCCCTAGATGGATGGCCGCCTCCCCGGGCCGCGCAAGCACCCCGGGAGACAGAACCCGGCGTACAGGCCTGCTCGTCCGCCGCCTCCGGGTTTTCACCCCGCGCCAATTGCGTGATCGTGTGCCAACTCTCCGTGTTTTCGCCGTCCGCTTTCCGGAATGAACCGCACCTGTTCAAATGTCGATTCGTCGGCGTACCGCCATAATTGGCAATGCTTTTCGGCGCGGACATTTCAATTTCAGGTACGGCGAAGGGGCAGTCACCTTTCGGTGACTGCCCCTCAGTTGCTACCGGACTGCCTCAGGCCCGAAGACCTGAGAGTCGGTCAGGCCTTGCCGTAGGTGCCGGAGGCCCACAGCGCGCCACCGTTGTTCGGGCCGCCGCCCTGGCGGTAGACGACGATGTTGCCGTCGGACTGGGTCTTCACGTACGCGCCCGGGTTGTTCCAGGTGCCGGAGTTCCAGTACATCTTGTTGTTGTCGGCCACGGCGAAGGCGCCGTCCGAGGTCTGGACCGCGACCGCGCCCGCGTGCCCGTAGGTGGCGGACGACCAGATGACGCCGCCGTCCTTCTTGCGGTACGACACCAGGTTGCCGTCGGCCTGCTGGACCAGGATGGTGGTGCTCGACTCGAGCCACATGTTCTGCACCAGGCCCTGGACCTGCGGGGTGCCCTGCAGGCTGTCCGCCGGCTGGTCGACCCACTGGCCGTTGACGAAGGCCGGGAAGAAGCCGGTGTCGTTCCGCCAGTGCAGAGTGGTGCCGGTCTGGTCGAAGACCAGCAGCTCGCCGCCGTCCAGGGAGAACACCGAGCCGGCCTTGCCGTAGGTGCCGGTGGACCACAGGGCGCCGCCGATGCCGTCGCCGCCGTCCTTCTTGTAGACGACGAAGTTGCCGTCGGCCTGCATGACGGCGTACGCGCCGTTGTTGCCCCAGGTCTTGCTGGACCACAGGGCCTGGAGCTGCTTGCCGTTGTCGGCGACCAAGTAGAGCACCAGGTTGCCGTCGGCCTGCATGGTCAGGGTGCTGTAGCCGACCTTGACGCTCTCGCCCGACTTCAGGGTGTCGCCCGGGTTGAAGACGGCGTAGGTCGGGGTGACGACGGCCGACTGCGGGGCGGCCTTCGCGGTCTTGGCCGTCTTGGCAGCCTTGGGCAGGACGCGCTCGACCGGGGCGATCTTCTTGACGTTCACCTTCGGGGCCGGAGCGGCGGTGGCGCCCGGAACCGTGGCGGCCGTGACAGCGCCGACGCCGATCAGCAGCGCGGTGGCGCGCATGAGCGTGCTCTTACGCACGAGAGTCCCCCTCTAAGAGAATGGCTGGAGGTGTGATGAATCCAGCGGGAGAATTCATACACCTGAGCGCAGACAGTGTTGCAGGCGGGGTGGTGGTTGCGCGAAGAGATTTCTCAGGAAGTGTCAGCGGCCTTTCAGTGCAAGGCCGAAGGGCCCGGCTGCGCAAACGGCTTCCGGGCCCTTCGAGACGTGCTGATTCAGTCGGATTTGCCCTGGATCAACCCTGGATCAGCTTTGGCTCAGCTTTGGCTCAACCCACCGAGGAGTTGTAGCTCTCGATGGCGGGCTGGAGTTCCTTGGCGGCGTCCGCCAGCGCCTGCTGGGCGGTCTTGGTACCCGCGATGGTCTGCTCGATCGCGGTCTCCACGCCCTTGCGGGCCTGCGGCATGACGCCGAGCAGGCAGCCGGCCGTCGCCGTGGTCGGCTTGGTGGCCTTCAACTGGTCGATCGCGGTCTGGAACTGCGGGAACTTGCCGAGCCACTCCTTGTCGGCGGGCACCTCCAGCGCCTTGGAGTTGACCGGAAAGTAGCCGGTGCCGGTGTGCCAGGCGGCCTGCTGCTCCGGGGAGGTGAGGAACTTCTCGAACTCCCAGGAGGCGCGCTTCTGGGCGTCCGAATGGCCCGGGCCGGAGATCCACAGCGAGGCGCCGCCGATGATCGGGCCGCCCTGGTCGTCCGCGGCGGTCTTCGGGAACGGCGCGGTGCCGACGGTGAACTTGGCGGCCTCGGTGTAGCCGCGCAGCACGCCGGTGGACTCCAGGTGCATGGCGACCGTGCCGGCCTTGAACGCGGCCTGCGCGTCCGGGGTCTGACGGCCCGTGTTGGCCGCGTAGCCGCCCTTGACCAGGTCGGCCCACCACTGGACGATCTCGGCGCCCTTGGCGGAGTCGAAGGCGACCTTGCCCGCCTTGCCGCTGCGGCCGTTCTCGGCGTCGCAGTACAGCGCGCCGTTCTCGGCCAGCAGCTGCTCGACGAACCAGCCGTAGATGGCCGCGCCGAAGCCGTAGCGGACGGTCTTCCCGCTGTCGTCCTTCTTGGTCAACTTCTTGGCCATGTCGCCGAGTTCGGCGAGCGTCGTGGGCGGCTTGGCGGGGTCGAGGCCGGCCTCCTTGAACGCGTCGTCGTTCAGGTACAGCAGCGGCATCGAGGAGTTGAACGGCATCGACTGCAGCTTGCCGCCGACCGAGTAGTAGTTGCGGATGTTGGCCTGCAGGTCGTCCAGCGAGAGGCCGTCCTTGTCGGCGAAGGCCTGCGCCGGGACGGTCTGCTTGGAGTCGATCATGAAGCGGGTGCCGATGTCGTAGACCTGGACCACCGCGGGCGTGGCCTTCTGCTGCACCGAGGCCTTGTACTTGGCGATCAGGTCGTCGTAGGTGCCCTGGAACAGCGGCTTGACCTCGATCTTGCCCTGGTGCGCGGCGTTGAACTGGTTCACCAGGGCGGTCAGCGCCTCGGCGTTCTTGCCGGTCATCGAGTGCCAGAACTCGACGGTGGTCACGCCGGACGCCTGGTCCAGCGCGGAGGCCGCCGGGGCGCCGGACTCGTCGGAGGAGCCGCCGGAGCCGCTCGAACTGCAGGCGGTCAGGGCCAGGCCGGACACCAGCAGCGCGGCGAGCGCGCGGGCACTTCTCTTCACGGGTTCTCTCTCTTCTGCGAGGGTGGGTACCGGGAACGGTGGTGAGAGCAAAGCGAGTCGATCGGCCGTCAGCGGACCGCGCCGGCGGTCAGACCGCGGACGATGAACCGCTGGCCGAACAGCACCAGCGCCAGCGTGGGCAGCAGCGACAGCACCACGCCGGCCAGGATCAGACCGGGGTCGGCCATCTCGGAGTCCCGCAGCGAGGACAGACCGATCTGCAGGGTCTGCATGTTGGCGGTGCGGGTGATGATCAGCGGCCAGAAGTACTGGTTCCAGGAGGACAGGAAGACGTAGATGGCGAGCGCGGCCAGGGCCGGCTTGTTCAGCGGCACCAAGATCCGCCACAGGAACCGCCAGTGGCCCGCGCCGTCGATCCGGGCGGCGTCCCGCAGCTCGGCCGGGAACTGACGGAACGACTGCCGCAGCATGAACGTCCCGAACCCGGACGCCAGGAACGGCAGCACCAGGCCGAAGTACGTGTTGCCCATTCCCCAGCCCGACAGCGTCAGGTAGTTGGGGATGATGATGGCCTCCCACGGCACCATCAGGGTGGCCAGGAACAGGCCGAACACCACGGAGCGGCCGCGCATCGGCAGGAACACGAAGGCGTACGCGGCGAGCACCGAGGTGAACAGCTGCGCCAGCGTGATCAGGCTCGCCACCAGCAGCGAGTTGCCGTACTGGCGGACCAGCGGGATGGCGTGCACCGCGCCGGAGAAGTTCTCCCCGGTGATCGAGTACGGCACCATCGCGGGCGGGTAGCTGGCGATCTCGTCCGGGCGCATGAAGGCGCCGGCGAAGACGTAGTAGACCGGGAACGCGACCGTCAGCACGGCCACGGCCAGCACCGCGTAGACCCCGGCCCGGCCCAGCGCGGAGCGGAGGTGCACCGGCCGGCGGGCCGGGCGGACCGGATCGGCGACGGCGGGCGTCTTGGTGAGAGTGCTCATGCGTAGTGCACCTTCCGCTCCAGGACTCCGAACTGCACGGCGGTGCAGCACAGCACGACCACCATCAGCACCACGGCCTGCGCGCTGGCGGTGCCGAAGTCGCTGGAGCCGTAGGCGAACGCCTTCTCGTACACGGAGTACACCAGGGTGCGGGTGGAGCCGTCCGGGCCGCCCTTGGTGAGGATGTGGATCTGGCCGAAGCTCTGCAGCGCGTTCACGGTGGAGATCACCACCAGGAAGAACAGGCTGGGACCGAGCATCGGCACGGTGATCGACCGGGCCAGCCGCAGACCGGACGCGCCGTCCAGCCGGGCGGCCTCCAGGACCTCGCCGGGGATCGAGCCGATGCCCGCGGAGAGCACCAGAACGTTGTAGCCGAGGTTCATCCAGATCGTGGAGACCGCGATGGAGATCAGCGCGTACTGGGAGTCGGTCAGCCAGCCCACCGGGCCCAGACCGACGTGCGACAGCAGCCCGTTGAGCACGCCGCTGGCGGGGTTGTAGAACACCGAGAAGACCACCGAGGCGCTCGCCACCGAGAACGCGAACGGCAGCGCGAAGGCGGACCGCAGGAACCGCACGCCGCGGATCCGCCCCTCCATCAGGAGCACCAGCAGCAGCGCCCCGAGAACCCCCGGAACCACCGTGAACAGCACGAACAGCGCCGTGGTGACCAGCGTGGTGCGGAAGTCCGCCGAGGACAGCAGGTCGGTGTAGTGCTTCATCCCGACGTACTTGGAGGGCGCGCCGAACAGGTCGTTGGCGTGCGCGCTCAGATAGAAGGTGCGCCCCAGCGGATAGATGATGAAGAGCGCGAAGACCACTACCGAGGGCAGCAGAAATGCCCAGGCGAGCCCGTGCTCGCCGAACCGGCGCCTCGGCTCGGGAGGGCTTGATGCGGTCGGCATGGTGCGCGTCCGCCTTTCGTGACGTTGGTACCGGCCAAACCGTGTCGTCCCTGAACGACGGGTCGGCGAGGGGAGGGTGAGCGGAGGGTTGCGCGTATGTTACGCGTTCGCGTCACATCTACCCCGGTGAAGTGTTGCCACCCCGCCGCGGTCGGTTCCGCGCCCTCCAGCAGCCGTTGTTCCGTCAGAACTACCGGCCGGTAGGAATACTGACTTCCGGTCACTGTGCGTGGCAAGGCTTCGGACGTGCTCGATTGATCTTCAGTTGTGAGGGAGTTGAGGCGGGGGCCGGGACGGGGGCCAGGACAGGGGTCGGGGCGATGCCGGGGTCGGGTCCGGCGGGGTGGATCGGTGGGTGGCTCGGTGGGTGGTCCGGCGGGTGGCTCGGTCGGTCAGCGCAGCAGGCGGCGCTCCTTGGCGATGGCGACCGCGCCGGAGCGGGTGTCGACGCCGAGCTTGGCGTAGATCCGGCCGAGGTGGGTCTTGACGGTGGCCTCGCTGATGAACAGCGCCCGGGCGATCTCCCGGTTGCCCAGGCCCTGGCCCAGCTGGTCGAGGATGTCCTGTTCACGGTCGGTGAGTTGGGGCATCGGGGAGCGCATTCGGGCCATCACCCGGGATGCCACCGGCGGGGACAGCGCCGGCCGGCCCGCCGCGGCCGAGCGGATCGCGGCGAACAGCTCCGCCGGGCGCTCCGCCTTCAACAGGTACCCGGTGGCGCCCGCGTTGACGGCCCGGGTGATGTCGGCGTCGGTGTCGAAGGTGGTCAGCACCAGGACGTGGCTGTCACCCGGCCCGGCCAGGATCCGCCGGGTGGCCTCCACCCCGTCGATGCCGCTGCCGAGTTGAAGGTCCATCAGCACCACGTCCGGCTGCAGGCGGGCGGTCAGCACCACCGCCTCCTCGCCGGTGCTGGCCTCGCCGACGACCTCGATCGAGCGGTCGCTGGACAGCAGCGCCAACAGCCCGGCCCGGACCATCGCGTGGTCGTCGCAGATGAGCAACTTGACCGTGTCGTCGTCGTTCATGGGGCCTCCGTGCGGTGCGGTGCGGTGCGGTGCGGGTAGTGCGGTGCGGTGCGGGTAGTGCGGTGCGGGTGGCACAAGTGCGGTGTGTGTGTCGGGAGTTGGCGTCAGCGGGCCTCCGGTGGGCTCGTCAGTGGGATGGCGGCCGAGACCACGGTGCCCTCGCCCGGTGCCGACTCGACGGTGAGCGTGCCGCCCAGCTGCCGCAGGCGGGCCCGCATCGCGGGCAACCCGTGGCCACGCCCGCCGCCCGAACCGGTCTCCCCGGGGCGGCGGTTCGGGCCCCGGCCGCCGGGTGACGGGGTGAAGCCTCGGCCGTCGTCCGCGACGTCCAGCACCGCCTGGTCACCCAGGTAGGAGAGGGTGATCGAGGCCCGGCCGGCCCGGGAGTGCTCCCGGATGTTGGCCAGTGCGCCCTGGGCGATCCGCAGCAGCGCGGACTGTGCGGCGGCCGACATCGGCACCGGGCTGCCGTCCAGTTGGAAGCGGACCGGCAGGCCGCTCTCGGCGGCCTCGCGTTCGGCGAGCGCGGCGAGCGCGGCCTCCAGGGTGCCCTGCTCGGCGAGGTCGGCCGGGGCGAGGTCGTGCACGAAGCGGCGGGCCTCGGCGAGATTGCGGGCGGTGATCGCCGCAGCCGTCCGGATGTGGCTGCGGGCGGCCGCCTCGTCCTGCTCCCAGGCCAACTCGGCGGCCTGCAGCAGCATCTGCTGGCTGGACAGGCCTTGGGCGAGGGTGTCGTGGATCTCGACGGACAGCCGCTCCCGCTCGGACAGCGCACCCTGCTGGCGCTCCACCGCGGCCAGCTCCCGGCGGGCCCGGATCAGGTCGACGATCAGCTTCCGCTGCCGGACGCCCTGTCGCTGCATGTACAGGAACACCGCGGTGGCGAGCGCGGCGATCGCCGGTGGCAGCAGCACCATCGTCGGATCGGCCCCCGGCAGCCGTAGCTCGGACACCATCACCAGTGCGGTGAGCGCCGTCACCAGCGGGATCGACGTCCGCGGTGGGAAGGCCCGGAGCACCGTGTACAGCAGGGGGACGGCGCACCAGGCGAAGCTGGGCGCCATCAGCACCAGCACCGCCCAACTGCCCAGCACCGTGGCCAGCCAGGCCGGACGGCGCTCGGACAGGCCGGACAGGTGGCCCACGGCGAGGGCGGTGCTCAGTGCGATCACCCACGGCGTCAGCGCGCTGGTGAAGTGGTGCGCGAGGTAGCGCGTCAGCGAGGTGCCGAGCAGCAGCACGAAGGCCAGCCGCATGACCGCCACGAGCCAGCGCGCGTCCGGGTCGGCCGCTCGGGAGAGGGGTTGACGCATCACGGCCGGCCTCCTTTCGCTTGCTGGTCGGTGCTGGTCGGTGCTGGTCGGTGCTGGTCGGTGCTGGTCGGTGCTGGTCGGTGCTGGTCGGCGCACCTGTCGGTGACGATCGGTGACCGCCGGTGTCGTTCGGTCACCGGCCGTCACTTGGATGGTGCCCGCGGATCACGGCCTCCACATCAACCGATCGGCTGACACGGTTGTCGTCCATCTTGCTCCGCCGGTCGAGCCGGTTCGCCGATCCGCAGCAGGGGTTCCGGCGGGAAGCATGTGAAGCGAGGCCGGAGCACTTCCGCAGTCCGGCCCCAACCACCGATCCAGGAGCCGAAGATGAAGAAGCTGAGCACCCGTACCCGCGTCGTCACCGGTGCCGTCGCGGTGGCCGCGGTCGGGGCGAGCGTGGTCGGCGCCGTCTCCGCCAACGCCGAGACGCCGAAGCAGGCCCCCGCCGGTGCCGCCGCGTCCGACGTCCAGAACAAGAGCACCTTCGAGACCCCGCACCTGACGGTCGAGTCCGCCGTCAAGGCCGCCCAGGCCAGCCTGGACGCCGCGGCGAAGGACGGCCAGAAGATCTCCGTCGCGGTCGTCGACCGGAACGGCAATGTGATCGTCGAACTGCGCGGCGACGGCGCCGGCCCGCAGTCCTTCGAGTCCGCCCAGCGCAAGGCCTACACCGCGGTGTCCTGGAACGCCCCGACCTCCGAGCTGGTCAAGCGCCTCGCCCAGGCGCCGAACCTGAAGGACATCCCCGGCACCCTGTTCCTCGGCGGCGGTGCCCCGGTCCAGCTGAAGGGCGCCCCGATAGCGGCCGTCGGCGTGGCCGGCGCCCCCAGCGCCGACCAGGACGAGAAGTTCGCCCAGGCAGGTGTGGCCGCCTTGAGCAAGTGACCCGCGGGGGTAGCGCCGGGGCCGGTGGCCCGCACCCCGGACGAGGGGAGCGGGCCACCGGCCCGGGCGGCACGATGCGGCGGATCAGGCCTCCCGATAGGCGCACAGCGCCCAGATCACGAAGACGTCCAGCGCGATCAGCACCAGCGACCACAGCGGGTAGGAAGGGATATCAAGGAAGTTGTCCACCAGGCTCACCGCGGCGAAGAGCACACCGGCGATCCGTGCCCAGAGCATGCCCTTGATCACGAAGAGGCCGGTCAGGGCGAGCAGCGCGCCCACCACCAGGTGGATCCAGCCCCACGAGGTGAGGTCGAACCGGAAGACGTACCGAGGGGTGCTCACGAAGACGGCGTCCTCCGCGATCGCCATGATCCCGCGGAACACCTCCAGCAGGCCGCTCACCAGCATCAGCACACCGGCGAACAGCACCGTCCCGGACACCCAGGGCTTGTTCCCGGGCGCCGGTGAACCGTGCGACCCGGGCGTTGCCGGGGTCGGGGTCGGGCCGACGGACGAGCTCATGGGAACCTCCTTGGACCGAAAGTGGACCTGTGACGACCCTCGGCCCGCCCACCCCCCGAAGCACACCGGGCGGCTCCATTCGGGTGAACTTCCGGGTGCCTTCGCAGGCCCGCGCCGACCCGCCCGCCGCAGGGCGTCCGGCCACGCACCGGATCGCCCCCGCCGCGCCCGCTGTGTTTACTGGTCACAGTGCCCGGGCGCCCGGCGAGGAGGTGCCGCAGCCATGGCCGACACCCCCTGGAACGACCTGCCGCAGCCGCTGCGCCGCGTGCTGGACGGCACGCCCGCCGGCGTCGGCGTCCTCGACACCGAGCTGCGCTTCCGCTACGTCAACCCGGCGCTGGCCGCGATGAACGGCGTCCCCGCCGAACAGCACCTCGGCCGGACGGTCGCCGAACTGCTGCCCGGCATCGATCCCCGGGAGGACCTGCTGCGCGCCGTGCTCGCCGACGGCCGCCCCCGCGAGATCACCTCCAGCGGTCACACACTGGCCGGATCCCCGCTGCACCAGCGCTACTGGCACGGCGCGTACCACCGGCTGGAGACCGCCGGGCGGCCGGTCGGGCTGGTCGGCATCCTGCTGGAGGTCACCGCCGCCCACCGCCAGCAGCACGAACTCGAACAGGCCCGGGCCCGGCTCGCCCTGCTCGACACCGCCGCCACCCGGATCGGCACCACCCTCGACGTCGACACCACCTGCGGCGAGCTCGCCGCCTTCCTGGTCGGTCACCTCGCCGACGCCGCCACCGTCGAACTGCTCCCGCACCCCGACAGCCGGCACGCCCGCCTCCTCCCCGACGGCGGCCGCCGGCTGCAGCGCACGGCGATCGCCGCCAAACCGGACCTGCTGGAGCAGATCCGGCAGGTCGGCGAACGCGGCGAGTACGTCGACTACCGGCCCGACTCCGCCGTGCCGCGCTGCCTCGCCGAGGGCCGGCCGGTGATCGAGAACCTGCTGACCGAGTCCGATCTGCGCCGTACCGCCCCCAATCCGGAGCGGATCGCCGACTTCCGGGCGCTGCGGATCCACTCGGCGATGGTGGTGCCGCTGACCGCCCGCGGGCACCGGATCGGCACCGTCACCCTGCTGCGCGCCGCCCCCTCCCCGGGCTTCGACGAGGACGACGCGGTCGCTTCCCAGGACCTCGCGGTGCGCGCCGCCATCAACCTCGACAACGCCCGCCGCTACAGCCGCGAGCACGCCGTCGCCGTCGACCTGCAGCGCGCCATGCTCGCCGAACCCGGCAGCCCGCACCCGGACATCGCGGTCGCCTTCCGCTACCGCCCGGCCGGCACCAGCGCCCTGACCGGCGGCGACTGGTACGAGACGGTGGCGCTGCCCGACGGCCGTACCGTGCTCGCCATCGGCGACGTGATGGGTCACGGCATCGAGGCCGCCGCGCACATGAGCCACTACCAGGCGATGCTGCGCGCCATGGCTCTGCTGGAGCCGTCCCCCGACCGGCTGCTGGCGCGGATGGACGGCCTGGCCGGCGACGTCCACGACTATCGCCCGTCCACCTGCCTCGCGGTGTACGCCGAACCGGCCCGCGGCCGCTACTGCTTCGCCAGCGCCGGCCACCTGCCGCCCGCCGTGGTCCGCCCGAACGGCGAGGTGGCGCTGCTGCCGGTGGAGCCCGGCCCGCCGCTCGGCACCGGCCGCAATGGCTACGTCCCGAGCACCGCGGTGCTGCCGCCGGACCACACGCTGCTGCTGTTCACCGACGGCCTGGTCGAGCGCCGCGACGAGGACATCGACCGCTCGCTGGAGCGGTTCACCGCCCGGCGGCTGCCCGCCGGGGCCGGCCCGGACCGGCTGCTGGACGCGGTGCTGGCCGGTGCCCCCGACCCGGCCGAGGACGACATCGCGCTGCTCGCCGCCGTCGCCCGGTCGCGCCCCGGGCAGCTCCGCGCCCGGGAGGTGATGACGGTGCTGACCGGCGGCCGGTGGCAGCCGCTCCGATGAGGTGCGGGCAGGCGAGGTGCGGGCAGGCGAGGTGCGGGCAGGCGAGCGGCGGGCAGGCGAGCGGCGGGCACGCGAGGTGCGGGCGGCGGGGTGGTCAGCCGGTGGTGAGCGAGTGCAGCGCCAGGGTGCGCAGGTCGGCCAGTCGGGCCCGGTCCCAGCCGTGGTAGACGGCGTTGGTGCACAGCACCACGTAGCGGCCGGTGGCCGGGGAGAGGAAGAGGCTGGTGCCGGTGTAGCCGTGGTGGTAAGCCGAGCCGTCCGCGGTGATCAGCCAGGCGAGCCCTCGGTGCAGGCCGGGTTCGACGGCGGCGTACGGGCGGAGGCTCTCGGCGAACCAGTCGGCCAGCGGGCTCGCGCCGGTCAGCAGGTGCTCGGCGTAGGCGGCGAGGTCGTCGGCGCAGGAGAACGCCCCTGCGTGGCCGGCCACCCCGCCGAGCAGGGCCGCGCTCGGGTCGTGCGGCACGCCCCAGGTGCGGGGCGCGCCGAGCAGCCGCCGTTCGGTCGGGGCGAGCTGCGGGTCGCGGGGCAGCGGCCCGTACGCGGTGCGGTGCAGGCCGAGGTCGCGCCACAGCTCCTCGGCGAGCAGGTGCAGCGGGCGGCCGAGCAGGGCGGGCAGCAGCAGGCCGAGCAGGATGAAGCCGCGGTCGATGTAGCGGTGCCGGTCGCCGGGCGGGCTCACCAGCGGCTCCGCGCACAGGTGCTCGATCAGCGGTCGGCCGGTGTGCTCGTAGCGGGCCAGGCCGGTCTTCGGCACCAACCCGGAGGTGTGGGCGAGCAGTTGTCGGACGGTCAGGTCGCCGCCGGGTGCGGGCAGTTCGGGCATCCGGTCGCGCAGCGGGGCGTCGAGGTCGAGCCGGCCGGCCCGGACGGCGACGCCGATCAGCGGCCAGGTGGCGAGCACCTTGGTGAGCGAGGCGAGGTCGTACCGGGTGTGCGGCCCGGGCCGGGCGTCGCCGCACTCGGGGGCGACCAGCCCGTGCCCGACGGTGGTCCGCCCGACGCCCGTCTGGCCGACGGTCAGCACGCCGCCGGGGAACATCCCCTCCGCCACGGACTCGGCGAGGGCGGCACCGAGGCCGGCGGCGGTGGCGGTGGTCCAGGCGTTCTGCACGGCGTCCCTCTCGTCCGGGCGGCGCTTCGTTCGGATTGTCGCCCGCGCCCGGCGGTGGGCACCAGAGAGGGTGCCAGACGTCAGGTGTGCTGCGCGGCCAGGGCGTCGAGGGTGGCCAGGGCGCGGTCGGCGTCGTCGGCGGGGACGAACAGGTGGTCGTGGTGGAAGCCGGCCACCACGTTGCAGCTGATGCCGTGCTCGGCGAGCGCGGTGGCGACGGCGGCGGTGAGGCCGACGGCGTCCAGCGCGGAGTGCACCCGCAGGGTGATCCAGGCGGCGGTGAACGCGTGCGGCAGGCCGAGCGATTCGGCCTCCTGTTCGGGGACGACGAAGGTGACGCCCTCGGGTTCGGCCACCGTGACGACCGGCCGCAACCCGGCGGGGACCCTGCCCGGGAGCGTGCAGTACACGTAGCGGCCCGGATTGAGGACGGGACTCAACCCGGACAGCAGCTGTCGAAGATCGCGTTCGCCTGCCATGGCCGTCACCGTAGTGGCTGCGGACCGCCCGGTGGAGCCGCTGTGGGGGCGTGTCGGGGTGGCCGGGAGTTTCGGCCGGGCCGCCCCAGCGGGCTCCGGAGGGCACTTCGGCCACCTGGCCCCCGGGCGTCCCGGTGGTCGCATATAGCCAACAACTCCCTTTGTTTGCAACATACTTGGTTATTCCTTGGCCTGCGTGGTACCACCTTTTTGGTGAGCTCCGTCACGTGTCGCACCCTGTGCCGCAGCCGGTGCTCTCCAGGGGGGCAGAGATGACCACGGACCCGGACGACAAGGCGACCACGCACGGGAAGGCCGTGCCGCCGATGAGACCCACCTTCGCGCCGCCCGACCCACCGCCCGCTCGGCCGTCCGCCCCACCGCCCGCTCGGCCGTCAGCCCCGCCGTCCGTTCCGCAGACCAAGGGAGTCGCGGGGCCGTCGTCGAGCACCTGGGCGGCGCCGCACCGGGCCCCGACCGGGCAGACCCGGCCGTCGGCGACGGACGCCACCCGCTACCTCTGTGTCGCCGTCCAGCTGAACAGCAACCTGTCCGGGCGGGCCGTCGACTCGGTCCTCAAGGAACCGCATCGCGCCGTCGCGTTCTCACCCGGGGTCGATCTGGCCTGTGTGCTGCGGTACGCGCTTGCCGCGCGGGCCCGGCAGGCCACCGTCCAGGTCCTGCTCGCGCTCGTCTCGATCGGCGTGCTGGCGTCGCTCGCCCTCCAGCCCTTCCCGGACAGTTCGGAAACCGTCCTCCCGGTGCCGCTGCCGCCGCTCGTCGTCCCGCTGCTCCTGGTGGCCTGGGCGATCGTGCTGGCCGAGCGGCTCATCACCTTCTACGGAGTGCTGCGGGCCAAGCTGAGCCGGGACAGCTTCGACCCGGATGCGGCTCCCCGGGCCAATCCGGACAACGAGACGCTGCTGCGGCACATCGCCGCACCGGACCGGCAGGGGAACGTGTCGGTCTTCGCGGGCTTCGACCCGTTCCTCGGCTACGGCAGGCTCGCCAACCCGTGGAACTTCACCATCGCCGTGGACCGGCCCGACGAGCAGTCCGACCACGCCGTGCCGTTCACCGTCCGGGAGTTGACCACCGAGGTCACCGGCGCGCTCCAAGCCCTCGGACTGCCCGGAGTGGCGGTGTCCGAGCGGGTCTTCGTGAACGGCGCCGACCTCGCCCAGCGCCTGGACCCCGCCCTCCACCGGCTGCTCCTTCCCCGCCCCGACGACCGTCCGCAGACCGAACTGCGCCAGGCCGTGATCGACAAGCTGTGGGAGAGCGGCTCGGGGCCGGCCCGCCCCTACCTGGTCGCCACAGTCTCCGGGTGGAACGGCGAACTGGTGGCGGGCTTCGTGATCCGCTTCTCGCTGAGCACGGCCCGGGACCTGCTCTTCGTCGAGGGCGGCAGCACCCTGCTCCCCCCGCTCCAACGGCGCTACCACCAGGTCGACCACCTGCTCGACCGGCCCACCTGGTGGCAGCTGCTCGCCCTCGTCAACGCCTCGGCCCTCGCGGTGCCGGGCCAGCTGGTCGTCAGCCCGTTCAGGGTGTGCGGGCTGCTGTTCGGCGGCCTGGCCGACGGTCGGAAGGAGAAGGAGCAGCTGCGGCAGATCGCGCTCGGGGCGTTCAACCACGGCGCCGAGCTGAGCCTCCGGGAGTTGGCGGCGGAGACCGCGTTCCACCGGTACTTCCAGCAGGTCGACAGCCAGATGTACACCAAGATCGTCGAGCGGCGCGTCCTGGACACCCTCACCGACTTCCTCGCCGACCGGCAGGTGGACGTCTCCGAGCTCCGGGAGCGCCAGAGCGTGATCTACAACGGGGGCGTCTTCGCCTCCGGCAACGCCAACGTCAGCTTCGTCAACTCCCCGGTGGCCGCCGGCGCGGGCAGCAAGCTCGTGCGCCTGGCCGGTCGTGCCGCAGGCGGGATGAGAAAGGAAGGCCGATGACCGAGGACCGGCACATCACCGGCGGTCTCCACATCAGCGGCAACGCCCAGGTCACCATCAGCGGCGGCGCGATCGCGGCGGGCCAGGACTCCTCCGCCACGATCCACACCTCGGGGGTGGACGAGGAAGCCGTCGCCCGCCGGGTGCTCGCCCTCGTCGAGCAGCTGCGGCAGAGTCCGGACCCGGCCGCGGTCCGGGCGGCGGACGAGCTCGAACAGGTGGTGGCCGGGCCCACCCGGCGCTGGGACCAGGTCCTGCGGTTCCTCGCCCGGGCCGGCCGGGGCGTGGCCGCGACCACCGCGGTGGCCACCGAGATCCAGGGGCTGGAGCAGGCCGTCACGGCCCTGTTGTCCTAGCGCCGCGGCAGGCAGCCTTCGCCCCGTCGCGACGGGCAAAGGCTGCCTGCCGTGGCACTAGGGCCTGTCCGGCAAGATCGGCCGGATAGGCCCTAGCCCGCAGCAGCACCGTCGAAGTCGGATACCAGGCGCCGCTTGCGCGCCGCGGATGGGGGACGCAAATGGCCGAGATCAAGGGTGTACTGCTGCCGGCCTACGTGCTGGCGGACGAGTCGGCGTCGATGGGCCCGTACCTGGAGGAGCTGTCGGACGGCCTGGTCTCGCTCTGCGAGGGGCTGCGGGCGGAGCCGATGATCGCCGCGAAGCTGCGGCTCGCGGTGCTCGGGTTCTCCGACGACGTGCAGGTCCGGCTCGCGGTCGCCGACATGCGCACCGAGACCAGCCTGCCCGAGGTGGTGATCCGGGGGACCACCTGCTACCGGGCGGTCTTCGACGACCTGCTGCAGCGCATCCCCACCGATGTGCAGTGGCTCCGCGGCCAGGGGTACCGGGTGCACCGCCCGGTGGTGTTCTTCCTCAGCGACGGCCAGCCGACCGACGGGAACGCCTGGCGGCTGCCGCACGCCGAACTGGTCGACCGGGCCCGCACCCCCACCGCCCCCAACATCATCGCCTGCGGCATCGGCAGCGCCGAGGCCCGGACCATGCTGGAGGTCGCGACCCGGCCGGAGTTCGCGTTCGTGGCCGTGCCGGGGGCCGACATCGGCCGGGCCATCGCGGAGTTCTTCCACTCGCTCACGGCGAGCCTGGTCTCCTCCGGCCACGCGCTGAACTCCGCCGACCCCCGACTCGTCGTCAACCGGCCGGACCAGTTCACCCTGGCCATCGACGAGGTCGGCCTGTGAGCCCGAACGGCGTCGAGGTCCCGCCGTGGCGGCGGATCGCCGTGGGCACCCCCGGCGTCGAGTTCGAGGCCCGGCCGCCCGGCGAGGAGGCCTCCGACGTGCCGGACGCCGAGTGCGACGGCTGGTCGACGGCGGCCCTCACGCTGCGGCTGGCGTCGGTGCGGGGCGCCCAGCACCGCTACTACGGCAAACCGCGCCAGGACGCCGCCCGCGCCGTGCCGCACCAGCCGAGCGGCGCCGTCGTGTTCGCCGTCGCGGACGGTGTCTCCAGCGCCGTCAGGGCCGAGCAGGGCGCCGCCGAGGCGTGCCGGGCCGCGCTGGACCGGATTCTGCTCCAACTCGCCTGGAGTCCGGCCTCGCTGGACCTCCGCGATGTCGCCCTGCACGCCGCCGAACGGCTGCGGCGGCTGGCCGGCGTGCGGCTCAACAAGGCCGAGCCCGATCCGACCGAGGTCGCGGCGCTGTACGCGACCACGCTGGTCACCGGCGTGGTCCGACCCCACCCCGACGGGCCGGTGGTCGAGCTGTGCCGGATCGGGGACTCGGGCGCCTGGCTGCTCGACGGCCGGCGGGCCGTCTACCGTCCGGTCTTCCCGTCGAAGACCGGTTCGGACACCCTGCTGGTCTCCAACGAGGTCAGGGCGCTGCCCGCCGTGCCTGCCACGGTCGAACAGGCCACCGGGCGCCTGGGGCCCGACCAGGTGCTGCTGATCGGCACCGACGGCTTCGGCGACCCGCTCGGCGACGGGGACGGTCGGGTCGGCGCCCTGTTCGCCGACCAACTCGCCACGCCCCCCGCCCCGTTGTGGCTCGCGCACGTGCTGGACTTCGACCGGGAGACCTTCGACGACGACCGGACCCTGCTGGCCGTCTGGCGGCGCAGCCCCGCCCCGCCGCGATGAGCCCCGCTTCTGGAAAGGCCGTCGACCGGGACGCCCTGGTCCTGGACGGTCGCCTCGGGCAGGGCGGGCAGGGCGTCGTCCACCGGGTCGCCAACCGGAGGATCAACCGGGCTGCGGAGGACGGCGGTTGGGAGGTCGTCTACAAGGAGTACGTGCCCGCCCTGCTGCCCGAGCTCGACGCCGCTGTGCTGACCGCCATGGTGGACCTGCGCGGCGAGCTGAGCGCCGACGAGGGCCGCTGGCTGTTCGAGAAGACCGCCTGGCCGGCGGCCGTGGTCCGGGCGGAGGGCCGGGTCGGCGGATTCCTCATGCGGGCCGCCCCGGACCGCTTCCGGTTCGACTTCCTCAGCCTGGGCGGGGCCGGTGCCACCCGCCGGCCGGCGAACCTGGAGTTCCTGCTCAACAGCGACGCGTACGTCACCGGGATCGGACTCGCCGTCGGGGACCGGGACCGCCTGCTGCTGCTGGCCGACCTCGCGGCGACGCTCGGCCGGCTGCACCGCATCGGCATCGGCGTCGGGGACCTGTCGCCGAAGAACCTGCTGTTCGCCGCCGCCGACCCGCCCGAGTGCTTCCTCATCGACTGCGACGCGATGCGGCTGCGCGGCGGCAGCGTCCTGCCGCAGGCCGAGACCCCGGACTGGCAGCTCCCGGAGGGCGAGGAGAAGGCCACCCCGGCCGGTGACGTCCACAAACTCGGGTTGCTCGCGGTCCGCCTGATCGCTCGCGACCAGACCACCACCGACCCCACCGCCCTGGCCGTGCTCAGCCCCGGCCTCGGCGGGCTCGCCCGGCGGAGCCTCGACGCCGACCCGGCCCGCCGGCCGTCGCCGGGCGAGTGGGAGGAGCACCTGCGGGCGGTCGCCCCGACCGTTCCCGTTCCCGTTCCCCTTCCCGTCGCCGCATCCGACGACGAGGGCGACGACGTCCTCGACGAGGCGGACGACGAGCCGCCGAAGCCGTCGAGGATCCCGAGGCCCGTTCTCGCCGCGGCCTTGGTGGTGGCCCTGCTGCTCCTGGTGTTCCTGGTCGACCGGTCCTTGGGCGGCGTCCGCTCCGCCGCGCCGACCGCCACCGCAAGCCGGTCGTCGACGCCCTTCCCGACGCCCTCCCCGACCCCCTCCCCGACGCCGCCCCCGAGCCCCGTGCGCACCACCCGCACGCCCTCGCCGGCGGTCACCACCCCCACGTTCGACCCCAGGTCGCTCGACAGCGCGCAGACCGACCGGACGCCGCTGAGCGTGGCCGCTCTGCTGCCCGGCTCCTTCACCGACGCCAAGGGCGTGACGTACACCCGGACCAGCGGGGGTGCGCAGGGCTGCGTCGACGGCACCTCCGGAACGGCCTCGTCCGTGCTGCGCGCGGCCGACTGCGACCAGCAGATGGTCGGGACGTACAGCGACTCCCAGGGCAGGGTGCTGGTGATGGTGACGGTGATCCCCCTGGCGGACGCGCAGACCGCCAAGGACGCCTACGACGCGCTCGACGACGCCTACACCACGGACTGGGGCCTCTGGTGCCCGAAGGAAGGCCCCGGCTCCGAGCCCTGCGACGGCACCGACACAGCCGTTCGCCAGGCCGCCCAGAGCGGCTACCGGAAGCAGCACCACCGCTACCTGATGTCCTCCCGGGCGCTGTACGTCAATCTGACCACCGACTCCGGTGCCGAGGAGTGGACGGCGGCGGCCGCCGAAGCAGCGGTCGACGAAGCCGGGCCGCAGAACTACTCCGGCAATCGGTGACGTGAAAAGTGGTTGTCGAACGATAGTTACCGATATATCGTCGAGTTATCGAGATGCTTCGACGATAGGAGTGTCCGACAACCTTGGAAGGTGGGTGTTCGTCATGCGGTACGACAAGCGTTTTGGCGGAGAGAATCGTCGTCGCTGGGCCGAAGGCCGGGCGGAGGGCGAGGAGTTCGGGATGCGGTCCGCGTTCGGGCCGTTCGGCGCGCCGGGGCGGCCGATGCCGCCGTTCGGGCCCGGGTTCGGTCCGCGCGGCCACGGCTTCGGCGGCCACGGGACGCGCGGGCACGGCGGCGGCGGTCGGCGCGGCGGGCGGGCCCGGCGCGGCGATGTGCGGGCCTCGCTGCTCGCGCTGCTGCGGGAGCGTCCGATGCACGGCTACGAGATGATCACCGAGATCGGCGAGCGCACCGGCGGCGTCTGGCGGCCCAGCCCGGGTTCGGTGTACCCGACGCTCCAGCTGCTGGAGGAGGAGGGGTTGATCAAGGCCAACGAGGAGTCCGGCAAGAAGCTGTTCGAGCTGACCGAGCAGGGCCGGGCCGAGGCCGAGCAGGGCACCGAGTCGCCGTGGGCCGAGGCCGGCCGGCGGGACGACTGGGAGGCCGTGCAGGAGGTCGGCGCCGCGCTCGCGGCGGTGGACCACGCGGTGCGCCAGGTCATGATGACGGGCACCGAGGAGCAGCGCGCCAAGGGCCTGGCGGTGCTGGCCGAGGCGAAGAAGAAGCTGTACCTGATCCTGGCCGAGGAGGCCTGAGCCCCCGCGGCGGGCGGGTCAGCCGCTGGCGGCGTCGTCGTACTCGTAGCGCCAGCGGAACCGGCCCTTGGCGTTGTACTCCTTGGCACGCCGGTAGACCAGCGTGATCGCCGGGGTGTCGCCGTGCGCGGGCACGGGCACCCGGTAGACCTTCGGCACGGTGTGCAGCGGGCTGAGCAGGATCGGCAGGACCCGGCCGTCCAGCGGGCCCCCGAGGAATTCGGTGTCGGAGCTCTTCACCGGTCCAGGGTAGGCGCGGTGCGGGATGTCCGGTGCGGGCGGGTGTGTCCGCCGAGCGGCGGCAGTGTGACGCGGACGGCATCGCAGGCGGTCATTCGGAGGGCTCCGGGAGCCTTATCCTGCTACGTACGCCCCCGGGGGTTGCCCCGGGTCCGCGGGCCCGTACGGGCCGGGTGGGGCGCGCCGAGGTGCGCCCGCCCGCCGAGCGCGAACCTCGAACTCCGTACCTGTCCCCGGACGTCGGCCGGCCGGAGAACCCGGCCCCGGTCGACGGCAGACGCCCCCCGCACGTGGTGCCCGATTCGGGAAGCAGCGAGCGGGCGCGTGCGTTGGCGTCGTTTGTTGCGTCGGTGGTCGTGTCGTACCAGGCACGGCAGCTCAGCAGGTGCGGAAGGGGCCAGATGGAAGCCAGCAGCAGGTGGACGTCCTGGTGGCGGCGGGACCGGAAGGACGACCCGGACGCCGGAGAGGACGCGGCTGCGAAGCTGGATCTGCTGCTGGGGGCGGTCCGGTCAGGGTTCCCGGTGGCGCCGGCGGCGCACCCGGAGGGCTACCGGTGTTCGTGCGACCGGGTCGGCTGTCCGGCCCCGGCCCAGCATCCGGTCTCCTTCGCGTGGCAGTCGCAGGCCACCGTCGACGCCGAGCAGTTGGCCCACTGGCTGACCCGCGATCCGGAGGCGAACTTCGTCACCGCGACGGGCCGCGCGCACGACGTGCTGGACGTGCCGGCCGAGGCGGGCGTGCTGGCGCTGCGGCGGCTGGACGCGCTCGGGGTGGGCGGCCCGGTGGCGGCGGTCGGGAACGACCGGTACCTGTTCTTCACCGCGACGCGCGGCACCCCGCAGGACGAGGACGAGTGGTGGCCCAGCGCGCTGGACTCCACCCCCGAGACGGTCTCCGAGCACCCCGGGCTGCGCTGGCACTGCCGCGGCTCGTACACCCTGGTCCCGCCGGCCGCGCTGACCGACGGCTCCCGGGTGCGCTGGCTGCGCGGCCCCGACCAGCCGCTGCCGGACCCGCTGCGGGTGCTGGACGTGCTGACCGACGCGTGCACCGAGGTCGGCGCGGTCGCCGAGGAGCAGTGGCTGATCGGCTGAGCCGAGGCCGGAGCGGCGCAGGAACGATACACCGGAGCGGACCGGCAACGGCAGAGCGGCCCGTCCCCCCGACCGGGGAGGCGGGCCGCTCTGTCGTGGCGGCTCAGGGCAGGGTGAGGATCTCCGCGCCGTCGGCGGTGACCACCAGGGTGTGCTCGAACTGGGCGGTGCGCTTGCGGTCCTTGGTGACCACCGTCCACCCGTCCGGCCAGATCTCGTAGTCGTAGGTGCCCAGGGTGAGCATCGGCTCGATGGTGAAGGTCATGCCCGGCTTGATCACCTGGGTGGCCCGCTCGCTGTCGTAGTGCGGGACGATCAGGCCGGAGTGGAACGAGGTGTTGATGCCGTGGCCGGTGAAGTCGCGGACCACGCCGTAGTCGAACCGCTTGGCGTAGGACTCGATGACCCTTCCGATCACGTTGATCTGACGCCCCGGCCGGACCGCCTTGATCGCCCGGTCGAGGGACTCCCGGGTGCGCTCCACCAGCAGCCGGGACTCCTCGTCCACCTCGCCGCACAGGTAGGTGGCGTTCAGGTCGCCGTGCACTCCGTGGATGTACGCGGTGGCGTCGATGTTGACGATGTCGCCGTCCTGCAGCACGGTCGAGTCCGGGATGCCGTGGCAGATCACCTCGTTGATCGAGGTGCAGACCGACTTCGGGAAGCCCCGGTAGCCGAGGTCGGACGGGTAGGCGTCGTGGTCGCACATGTACTCGTGCGCGACGGCGTCGAGCGCGTCGGTGGTGACGCCGGGGGCGATCAGCTTCGCGGCCTCCGCCATCGCCTGCGCCGCGATCCGGCCGGCGATCCGCATCTTCTCGACGGTCTCCGCGGTCTGCACCTCGGGGCCGGTGTACGGGGTCGGCGCGGGCTTGCCGACGTACTCCGGACGCGCGATGTGCGCGGGGACCTTGCGGGTGGGGGACAGGGTGCCGGGTACCAGAGCCATGCCCGCGAGTCTATCGGCCGCCATCCGCCCGCCCCGGGCCGTGTGCGAGGCCGGGCCGCCGGGAATGATCACCTACAGCGCCGCGGCGGCCGTCGCGGGGTCCACAGGACGGGAGACGAGACGATGGTGTTCGGCCGCAGCAAGCCCACCGGCCAGCCGGGGGAGTGGTTCTACTGCATCAAGCACGGCAAGGTCGAGGAGGGCCCGGAGTGCCCGGCCAAGGACCGGCTCGGCCCCTACGCCACCCGCGAGGAGGCCGCGCACGCCCTGGAGATCGCGGCCGAGCGCAACCAGGAGTGGCGCGAGGACCCGCGCTGGAACGACGGCGAGCCCGAGAACAAGGGCTGACGCCGCGTCACACCCCGGCCTCGGCCGCTGCCTCGGCGGCCTGCCGCTCGTGCTGGGCCCGCACCGCCAGCGCGTGCGGGTCGGTGCGGGCGTCCCAGGCCAGCAGCTTCGGGATGGCCGCCGTCAGCGCGAGGACGCCCACCACGCACATCACGCCACCCGTCCAGATCGAGGCCCGCACGCCGACCAGCGCGGCCATGCCGCCGGCCCGCACCTGGCCGAGCTGCGGGCCGACCGAGTACGACAGGACCTCCACCCCGGCGAGGCGGCCGCGCAGCTCGTCGGGGATGGACTGGTTCCAGATCGTCGACCGGGCCACCCCGCTGATCTGGTCGGCCGCGCCGGCCAGCGCCAGGCACAGCAGCACCAGCCAGATGTTCCCGACCAGGCCCGCCAGCGCCATCGACACGCCCCAGCCGAGCGCCGCGAACAGCAGCATCCGGCCGTGCCGGTGGATGCGCGCCAGCCAGCCGCCGGTCGCCGACACCGCCAGCGCGCCGACCGCCGTCGCCGCGTACAGCAGGCCCAGCGCCCACTCGGCGTCCAACGAGGCCGCCAGGAACGGGAACACCGCGACGGGGAACGCGAACAGCATCGCCACGGTGTCGATCGCGTAGGTGCCTAGTAGGTCCTTGCGGCTCCACGCGTAGCTCAGGCCCTGCCCGAGGCTGCGCAGCGAAGGCCGGTCGGCGCTCTCGGCGGGAGGGACCGGGCGCATCCGGGCGATCATCGTCAGCGAGACCAGGAAGGTCAGCATGTCCAGCGTGTAGGCGCTGTGCGCCCCGGCGACCGCGACGACCACGCCCGCGAGGGCCGGGCCGGCCACCGAAGCGGCATTGCGGTACAGCGAGATGAGGGTGAACGCGGCGGGCAGGTGCTCGTGGGCGACGACGCGGGGGATCATCGCGTCCAGCGCCGGGCGCTGCAGGCCGTCCAGCGCGGCGGTCAGCGCCCCCACCAGGTAGATCGGCCACAGCAGGGGGTGCGGCAGCAGCGAGTTGGCCAGCAGCAGCGCGGCCATCAGCGTCAGTCCGACCTCGCTGAGCAGCACCAGGCGACGGCGGTCCAGTGCGTCGGCCAGGGCGCCGCCCCACAGGCCGAACACCACCAGCGGCACCAGTTCGAACGCGCCGACCAGGCCGACCGCGAGGGTCGAGTCGGTCAGCTGCTTGATCTGGATCGGCACCGCGACGTAGGTGAGCAGGCTGCCGAAGGCGGTGACGCAGCCCGACGTCCAGAGCAGCCGGAAGTCGCGGGAGGCGTGCCAGGGCGTCAGATCCGGGATCAGTTTGCGGAGGAACTCGTCGTCGGAGGTCACATGGTCAGATGCTGCGGGAAGCGGACGGAACGGGGCAAGCGATTTTCGGCGGCCCGTCAGCGTCTCACCAGCGCACCACCGGTGAGGCGGTCAGCCGCTCCGCGAGCCGGGCCAGCCGGGAGCGCGGCGGCACCGTCGAGGTGGCCGAGCCGACCAGGTGCTGCACCAGCTCGAACGGCTCCGGATCGACGTCCGGGACGGTCAGCCGCTCGTGTGCCAGCGCCGTCAGTTCGGGGTCGCCGTCGTCCAGGGTGAGCAGCACCGCGCCGGCCCGGCGGGCGCCGTCCAGCCGTTCCAGCAGGGGCGCGTCGGCGGGCGCGGGGGCGACCAGCAGGACGGTCGCGCCGGCCCGCGCCTCCTCCAGCCGGGGCAGGCCGCAGGCCAGGTGTCCCGGCGCGCCCGCCGGGACGGTGTGCCGCACCAGCGTCGGGACGAGCTCCGGCACGCCGCTGTACGCGGCCTCGTCGCTCAGATGGGCGGCCAGGTGCCAGGGCTCGTAGCAGGGGGTGCCGACCAGCAGCAGGCCGGTGGCGCTGCGCCGGGTGACCGATCCGCGCAGTGCGGAGGCGAAGGCGCCCGTCCTTTCGGGCCAGCCGGTGCCGGCCAGCGACTGCCGGAGTGCGGAAACTCTCACCGCGTCCATGCGCGACAGCATGCTGGTCGGGCGCGGCGTTTGGCAGGATCTCCCCATGACGCAACCCGATTCAGTGAACGCGACGGCCGGACCGGGCCGAGAGCTGCCGGACGTCTCGGAGCTCGTGGTGGGAGTCCTCGGCGGCACCGGCGACCAGGGCCGAGGCCTGGCCTACCGGCTGGCCAAGGCCGGCCAGCAGGTGGTGATCGGCTCCCGCAACGCCGAGCGCGCCGAGGACTGCGCCACGCAGCTCGGCCTGGGCGTCCGCGGCGCCGACAATGCGACGTGCGCCCGGGAGAGCGACGTGGTGATCGTCGCGGTGCCGTGGGACGGCCACGCCGAGACGCTGACCTCGCTGCGGGCCGACCTCGCCGGGAAGATCGTGGTGGACTGCGTCAACCCGCTGGGCTTCGACAAGCAGGGCGCGTACGCGCTGCAGGTCCCGGAGGGCTCGGCCGCCCAGCAGGCCGCCGCGCTGCTGCCGGACTCCACCGTCACCGCGGCCTTCCACCACCTGTCGGCGGTGCTGCTGCAGGACGAGTCGGTGGACGAGATCGACATCGACGTGATGGTGCTCGGCGAGGACCGCGCCGCCACCGACACCGTGCAGGCGCTGGCCGACCGGATCCCCGGTATGCGCGGCGTCTTCGCCGGGCGGCTGCGCAACGCCCACCAGGTGGAGGCGCTGGTCGCCAACCTGATCTCGGTCAACCGGCGCTACAAGGTGCACGCCGGCGTGCGGATCACGGACGTGTGAGCCCGGCGCGCCGCGGTGTGACCCACGCCGCGGCGCGCTCCGGCCACCCCCGGCCGGTGCGGGGTGTTCGGTCGGCGAGAATGGCGGGGCCACACCGCGCCCGCCCGAGGAGTCCCGTCATGCCCCGCAACGCCCTGTACGCCACGATCGTCCTGGTCCTGGCGGTGATCGCCGCGGTGGTCTCGTTCGTCCAGGGCAACTGGCTCGGCGTGGTGTGGGTGCTGATGGCCGGCGTGGCCAGCAACATCGCCTGGTACTACCTGCGCAAGGAGCGCGTCGCGCGGGCCGTCGCCGAGCAGGCGCAGGCCCAGGCCCAGTAGGCGGCCCGGCCCGGGCCCGGTCGGCTCAGTAGGTCTTCCAGAAGCTGAACAGCATGCGGCCGATCGACGCGTAGTACGACCCCACGCCGAACACGTCGAAGATCCTCATGGTCAGGTCGTACAGCCACTGGCCGACCTGGCTCTGCCACACCAGCGCGAACAGCACCAGCATGCCGTAGGGCGCGTACGGGGCGATCGCGCGCCGGGTCCGGAGCGACAGCCAGGGCTCGATGATGCCGTAGCCGTCCAGGCCCGGTACCGGCAGCAGGTTCAGGATCGCGGCCGTGATCTGCAGGTAGCCGAGGAAGGCGAGGGCGAACGGCAGCGGGGAGACCGGCAGTTCCTGGTCCTGGTAGTGGGTCGGCACGTCCGGGTTGTCGAACCAGCCCTGTCCGACCGCGACCAGCAGCAGGATGCCGAACGCCGCGTTCACCAGCGGACCGGCCGCCGAGATCAGGCTGTGCTTGAGCCGGCCGGCGATCCGGTCCCGCTCGATGTAGACCGCGCCGCCGGGCAGGCCGATGCCGCCCATCAGCACGAACACCACCGGCAGCACGAAGCTCATCAGCACGTGCCCGTACTTCAACGGGTTCAGCGTCAGGTAGCCCTTGGTGCCGACCGTGATGTCGCCGCCCGCCAGCGCGGTGCGGGCGTGCGCGTACTCGTGCAGGCAGAGCGACACCATCCAGCCCGCCACCACGAAGAGGAATATCCCCAGTCGGTCGTTGCCCCAGCCGGTGGCCAGCGCGAGGCCGGCGGCGACGAAGGTGGCGACCAGAGCCAGGAAGATCGGGCTGACCCGGCTCTCCGCGCTGCGCTGGCCGGTACTGGCGTAGGTCATCTCGGGAAGGCTCCGGAACTGGGGGTGGGGCGGACGTCCGATCATGCCTGGCGCCCTGCGCACCGGACAAGCGGCCCACGATGAACGGACGGCGGCGGCCGGGCGTTCCGCACGAGTGTGCGTCCGGCGTCCGGGACGTCGCGCAGAATGGGCGGGTGCATTACGGCATCCTCGGCACCACCACGGCCCACCATGACGACGGCACCCCGATCGCGCTCGGCGGCGCCCGGCTGCGCGCCCTGCTGGCCGCGCTCGCGCTGCGCCAGGGCCGGCCCGTCCCGGCCGAACTGCTCGCCGACGAGGTGTGGGCCGACGAGCCACCGCAGGACGCCGCCGCCGCGCTGCAGACCCTGGTCGGCCGGCTGCGCCGCACCGTCGGCCGGGCCGAGATCGGCTCCGGGCCGGCCGGCTACTGGCTGACCGGCCCGCACACCGACGTCGCCGAGTTCCGGCGCCTCGCCGGGGACGGCGCCCGCGCCCTCGCCGACGGCGACCCGGCCGGCGCCGCCGACCGGCTCACCACCGCCCTCGCGCTGTGGCGCGGCCCCGCGCTCGCCGACCTGCCCGACCGCACCGCCCCCGCCGCCCGGCTGGAGGCCCAGCGGGAAGAGGCCCGCCGGCACCGGCTGACCGCCCAACTCGCCCTCGGCCGGGCCGCCGAGGTCGCCGCCGAACTCGCCGAACTCTGCCGCGACCACCCCCTCGACGAACAGCTCCACGCGCTGCGCCTGCGCGCCCTGCGCGCGGCCGGCCGCACTGCCGAGGCGCTCGCCCGCTACGAGGAGGTCCGCCGCACCCTCGCGGAGGAGCTCGGCACCGACCCCGGGCCCGAACTGCGCGTCCTGCACCGCGAGTTGCTCACCGCCGGGCCCGAGCCCGAGTCCGAACCCGCACCGGTCGCCCCGCCCACGGCCGGCAACCTGCGCCCCGGCCGCACCAGCTTCGTCGGCCGCGAGGGCGAACTCGCCACCGTGGCCCACGCGGTGGCGGCCGGCCGACTGACCACCCTGACCGGCCCCGGCGGCTCCGGCAAGACCCGGCTCTCCGTCGAGGCCGGCCGCCGCGAACAGGACGCCGCCCGCTGGCCCGGCGGCGTCTGGCAGGTCGAACTCGCCCCGCTGGACGACCCGGCCGCCGTCCCCGACGCCGTCGCCATCGCCCTCGGCCTGCGCGAGACCGTGCTGCACACCGGCGGCGCCGTCGTCGAGGCGATCGAGGGCGGCCGCAAGGACCCGGTCTCCCGGCTGGTCGACCACCTCGGCCGCCGCCGTCTCCTGCTGCTGCTCGACAACTGCGAGCACGTCGTCCAGGCCGCCGCAGACCTCGCCGACCGGCTGCTCGCCGACTGCCCCGGCGTCACCGTCCTCGCCACCAGCCGCGAACCGCTCGGCGTCCCCGACGAGACCGTGCTGCCGGTCGAACCGCTGCCCGCCCCGTCCGCGCTGCGCCTGCTCGCCGAACGCGGCGCCGCCGCCCGGCCGGGCTTCCGCACCGACGAGGACCCCGCGGCCTGCGCCGAACTCTGCCGCCGCCTCGACGGCCTGCCGCTGGCCATCGAACTCGCCGCCGCCCGGCTGCGCGGGCTGACGCCCCGCCAACTCGCCGACCGGCTCGACTCCCGCTTCGCGCTGCTCACCGCCGGCTCCCGCACCCTGCTGCCCCGCCAGCAGACCCTGCGCGCCGTCGTCGACTGGTCCTGGGACCTGCTCGGCCCCCGCGAACACGCCGTGCTGCGGCGGCTGTCGGTGTTCGCCGGCGGCTGCACCCTGGAGTCCGCCGAGGCCGTCGTCGCGGACCGGCGGGTGCCCCGGGCGGAGGTCGCCGACCTGCTGCTGTCGCTGGTCGACAAGTCCCTGCTGGTGGCCGGGCTCGGCGACCAGCCCCGCTACTGGATGCTGGAGACCATCCACGAGTACGCGGCCGAACGGCTCGCCGAGGCCGCCGAACCCGAGGTCGCCCACCGCCACACCCGGCACTACCGGGAGGTCGCCCGGACCGCCGGACTGCGGCTGCGCGGCGCCGGACAGCTCGACGAACTCGCCCGGCTCGACCGCGAACAGGAGAACATCCGGGCCGCGCTGCGCCGCGCCGTCGACGCCGGCCAGGAGCAGGAGGCGCTGGTGCTGGCGCTGTCGATGGCCCCCTACTGGGCGCTGCGCGACTACCGCATCGAGGCCGGCGGCTGGTTCCGGGCGGTCTCGGCATTCGCCCCCGACCCGTACGGCGACGACGCCCCGGTGCCCGTCCCGCTCGTCACCGGCCCGCTCGACCAGCCGCCGCCGCTGCCGCCCGAGCTGCTCCAGGAGGGCCGCCGTCACCTGGGCCTGCACCGGCTGATCAGCATGTTCTCCGACGACTTCGGGATGCTGCACGACTCCTCCGCGATGCACACCGCCCGCCGGGTGCTGGACGTCTACACCCCCGACCTGCCGCAGTCCTACCGGGCGCCGGTGCTCAGCCGGGTGTTCGCGGTCTTCCTCACCGGCGAGATGGACCGCACCCGCGAGGTGCTGGACGACGCGGTGGCCGGCGCCCGCCGCCACGGCGGCCCCGGCGACCTCGCCTACGCCCTGCAACTGCGCGCCCGGCTGCTCAACGACCTGGCCGGGGGCCTGGCCCAGGCGATCGCCGACAGCGAGGAGGCGCTCGCCCTGTACACCGCGCAGGGCGACCTGTGGGGCAGCTCCGACGCGCTGGCCGCGAAGGCCGAGAACGCCACCAAGTCCGGCGACAGCGCCCTCGCCGAACGGGCCTTCCGGGAGGCCATCGACCTGGCCACCCGGCTCGGCGCCCGCCAGGAGGTGCCGGTGCTGCGCGCCCGGCTCGGCGAGGTGGTCGCCGAGTACGACCCGGAGGAGGGCGAGCGGATGGTCCGCGACGCCGTCGCCGAGGCCGCCGAGGACGGCCGGGACGCCGAGGGTGCGCGGCTGTACGGCCGACTGGTGCTGTGCAACCTGTGCGTGCAGCGCGGCGAGTACGCCGAGGCGCTCGCTGTGCTCGACCGGCTGTCCGCCGAGATGCCGTCCCGCGGCCCGCTCCCCTGGGTGTTCGCCGGCATCGTCACCGCCATCCGCGGCTGGGTGACGGCCCGGGCCGGCGATCCGCGGGCCGGCCTCGCGCTGGCCCGCGAGGGCCGCCGTGCGATGGCCGAGGCGGAGGGCCGGGCCACCGTCTTCGTCGAGCACATGGGCCTGATGCTGATGGTCCCGCTGGCCGCCGTCCTCGCCGAACTCGCCCAAAAGGAAGGCCAGTTGGCCGCCGCCCGGCGCGGCGCGGAACTGCTCGGCGCGCACGACGGCCTCAGCGGCGTGTCCGGCTCCTTCATGGAGCGCGCCGAACGCGCCCGCTGCGAGCGCATCCTGCGCGAACTGCTCGGCGAGGACGAGTTCCTGACGATGCGGCAGCAGGGCGGACGCCTCACCCTGCACGAGGCGTCCGCCCTGCTGAACGATCCCGGGGAGTTCTGAACGCCCCGCCGGAGGGCAGGTCCGGAGCGCCCGCCGCCCGGGGATCAGGTGCGCTTGCGGAAGCGGGCCACCGCCAGCGGCGCCGTCACCACGGTGATCGCCGCCGCCCAGATCAGCACCGTCAGCACCGAGTTGCCCACCGGCTGGTCGTTGATCAGGGCGCGGCAGGCGTCGGCCAGCGCCGACAGCGGGTTGTGCTCGGTGAACGCCTCCAGCCAGCCCGGCATGGTGCTGGGCCTGGCGAAGATCGAGCTGCCGAACTGCAGCGGCATCATCACCAGCATCGACATGCCCTGCACCGCCTGGGCACTGCGCAGCGACATGCCCAGCAGCATCGACACCCACATCAGCGAGGCGCCGAACACCAGCGACAGGCCGACCGCGGCCAGCAGCTTCAGCGGGCCGCCGACGATGTCCATGCCGAGGATCATCGCGAAACCGATCAGCACCGCGAACGCGACGACCGCCCGCAGCGTCTCCGCGATCATCTTCGACAGCAGCACCGTCGAACGCCCGATCGGCAGGGTGCGGAAGCGGTCCATCACGCCGGTCTGGAAGTCGGTGTTCAGGCCGGTGCCCAGCGCCATCGCCAGGTTCAGGCCGGTGGTGCCGAGCAGGCCCGGCACCATGTACTGCATGTACGTGTGCTGGTCGGCGGCCATCGCGCCGCCGAACACGTAGACGAACAGCACGATCATGATGACCGGCACCAGCAGCGCGTCCAGCATGGACTCCGGGTCGGCCTTGATCCGCATCAGGTTCCGGCGGGTCAGCGCGCCCAGGTGGCGCAGGTGGGCGCGCAGGCCGATCCGGGTGTCGTCGGCGGGCAGCGCGGGCGCGGCGCCCGGCGCGGGGTTCAGAGTGGCGGTGCTCATGCGACGGGCTCCTTGTCACGGGCCTGGGCGGGGACGGACGACTTGCCGGTGATGGTCAGGAAGACCTCGTCCAGGCTGGGCAGCTTGGTGTCGATGCCCGCGACGCCGAATCCGCGCGTACCCAACACGCCGATCACCGTGGTCAGTTGGCCCTCGTCCGTGAGGTGCACCGAGAGCAGGCCGGACTCCTCGGAGAACGTCGCCGGGATGCCGGCCTCCTGCAGGCTGCGGGCCATCTCCGGCAGCTCCGCCGGGCGCGTCGGACGCACCTGCAGGCTCTGGCCGCCGACCTGGGTCTTCAGCTCCTGGATGCCGCCGCCGGCGATCACCCGGCCCTTGTCGATCACGGTCAGCTCGTCGGCGAGCTGCTCCGCCTCCTCCATGTACTGCGTGGTCAGCAGCACCGTCGAACCCTCGCCGACCATCCGCTGCACCTCGTCCCACACCTCGTTGCGGGTCCGCGGGTCCAGGCCGGTGGTGGGCTCGTCCAGGTACAGCACCTTCGGGCGGCCGATCATCGACGCCGCGAGGTCCAGGCGACGGCGCATGCCGCCCGAGTAGCCCTTGGCGGGGCGCTTGGCCGCGTCGGTGAGCGAGAAACGCTCCAGCAGCTCGAAGGCGCGGGCCTTGGCGTCCTTGGCGGAGAGGTCGAGCAGGCGCCCGATCAGGTAGAGGTTCTCGTAGCCGGACAGCGCCTCGTCCACCGACGCGTACTGGCCGGTCAGGCCTATCGTGCGGCGCAGCTGCTTGGGCTGGCGCAACACGTCGTACCCGCCGACGAACGCCGTGCCCGCGTCCGGCTTGATCAGCGTCGACAGCACCCGCACCAGCGTGGTCTTCCCGGCGCCGTTCGGCCCGAGCAGGCCCAGCACCGTCCCCTCGCGCACCGCCAGGTCGACCCCGTCGAGGGCCTTCGTCTCCCCGTAGTGCTTCACGATGCCGTGGACCTCCACGGCGTTCCGGTCGATTCGTGTCATGGGAACACCGTGCCGGGGGCGGCTGTCACGCGGCTGTCAGCCCGCTGTCAGGGGTGATGACAGCGGGCTGTGGGGGGCGCGAGGGGTGCTGGTGGTGCTCTCCCTGTTTTCGCGCCCCTACTGGAAGCTGTGCTCCGGGCCCGGGAAGGTGCCTTCGCGGACGTCCGAGGCGAACTCGGTCGCGGCCTGGGCCAGCGTGGCGCGCAGGTTGGCGTACTGCTTGACGAACTTGGGGACGCGGCCGGCCGTCATGCCGGCGAAGTCGGTCCAGACGAGGACCTGGGCGTCGGTGCCGGGGCCGCCGCCGATGCCGACGGTGGGGATGGCGGAGTGGGCGGTGACCTCGGCGGCGAGTTCGGCGGGGACGGCTTCGAGGACGACGGAGAACGCGCCGGCCTGCTGGACGGCCTTCGCGTCGCGGAGCAGCTGGTGGGCGGCCTCGTCGCCGCGGCCCTGGACGGGGTAGCCGCCGAAGGCGTGGACGGACTGCGGGGTGAGGCCGATGTGGGCCATGACCGGGATGCCGGCCTCGACGAGGAGTTCGATGGTGCGGGCGCTGCGCTCGCCGCCTTCGAGCTTGACGGCGTGGACGCCGGCCTCCTTCATCAGGCGGGCCGCGTTGTGCATGGCCTGGGCCGGGGACTCCTGGTAGGAGCCGAAGGGCAGGTCGGCGACGACGAGGGAGCGCTGGGTGCCTCGGACGACGGCGGCGGAGAGCATCACCATCTGGTCCATGGTCACCGGCACGGTGGTCTCGTAGCCGAGGTGGCAGTTGCCCGCGGAGTCGCCGACCAGCAGGACGGGGATGCCGGCTTCGTCGAAGACGCCGGCGGTGAGGGCGTCGTAGGCGGTGAGCATCGCCCAGCGTTCGCCGTTGCGCTTGGCCTTGGCGAGGTCCCGGACGGTCACGCGGCGGTTGGCGACCCCGCCGTAGAGGGTGTTGGCGGGCGCGTCCTGCGTTTGGGCAGGCTGAAGCGGAGAGGCGTTCATCGAACAGGCTCCTGGTGTGTGTCGTCTCGTGGCGCCGTACGGCGTCCCCGGATCTGGCTCCATGCTTGCACGCCACGGGCCGTCAGCAAAGAGGCGGAGGGCCCGCGGAGTTCTTGGGGAGGTCTTTGCCGTTCGGTGTCCCGACCGTTACGATACGGAACGGTCTCGTATCGAAAAGGCGGCTAGTGTGTTCGTATGACCTCGCCGACCGCGCCGCCCCCGGCATCCCGGGTGCCGGAAGCCGTACACCGCCGACGCTGGTGGATCCTGGGCACCCTGGTGCTCGCCCTGCTCGTCGTCGTTCTCGACAACTCGATCCTCAACGTGGCGATGAAGACCATCGCCACCCCCGCCCCGGTGGGCCTCGGCGCGAGCCAGAGCGACCTGGAATGGGCGATCAACTCCTACACCCTGGTCTTCGCCGGCCTGCTGTTCACCGCGGGCCTGCTGGGCGACCGGTTCGGCCGCAAGTGGACGCTGCTGGCCGGCATGCTGGTCTTCGGCTTCGGCTCGCTGCTGTCCGCGCTGGCCGCCGGCCCGGGCGAACTCATCGGCTACCGCGCGGTGATGGGCCTCGGCGGCGCGTTCGTGATGCCGGCGACGCTGGCCATCATCATGAACGTCTTCGAGCGGCACGAGCAGCCCAAGGCGATCGGCATCTGGGCCGGCGCGGTGGGCCTGGCGATCGCCATCGGCCCGATCACCGGCGGTCTGCTGATCGAGCACTTCTGGTGGGGCTCGGTGTTCCTGGTGAACGTCCCCATCGTGATCCTCGCGCTCGGTCTGATGGGCTGGCTGATCCCGAACTCCAAGGACCCCAACCCGGGCAAGCTCGACCCGGTCGGCGTGGTGCTGTCGGTCGTCGGCCTGGTCGCGCTGATCTACGGCATCATCAAGGGCGGCGAGCTCGCCGACTTCACCGCCACCGAGGCCTGGGCGCCGACGCTGGTCGGCCTGGTCGCACTGGCCGCCTTCGTGGTGTTCGAGAAGCGCACCAGCCACCCGGCGCTGGACGTCACCTGGTTCCGCAACAAGGTGTTCTCCGCGTCGATCGGCGTGGTCGGCATCGTGTTCTTCGCGCTGATGGGCGTCTCGTTCTTCGGCGTCTTCTACACCCAGAGCGTGCGCGGCTACAGCGCCCTGCAGGCCGGTGAGCTGATGCTGCCGCTGGCCGTCGCCCAGCTGATCTTCGCGCCGCGGGCCCGGCTGGTGGTCGACCGGATCGGCATCCGGCTGACCTGCGCCGGCGGCATGCTGCTGGTCACCGCCGGCTTCCTCGGCTACGTCTTCCTGACCGCGACCACCCCGATCTGGCTGCTGATCGTGATCGGCTTCGTGATGGGCACCGGCATGGCGCACGTGATGCCGCCGGTGACGGTCGCCATCATGGGCGCCCTGCCGCGCGAGAAGGCCGGCGCGGGCTCCGCGCTGAACAACACCTTCCGCCAGGTCGGCGGCTCGCTGGGCATCGCGGTGCTGGGCGCGCTGCTGTCCACCGTGTACCGCAACGGCATGGAGGACCACCTCGCCGCGGTGCCGGAGCAGTTCCGCAGCCGGGCCGGCGAGTCGATCGAGTCGACCCTCGGGACGGCCGAGAAGCTGCACCTGCAGGCCCTGGTCGATCCGGCCAAGGACGCGTTCATCAGCGCCATGCACGTGGTCTCCGGCGTCTCGGCCGGCGTCACCGTGATCGGCGCGGTGCTCGCCCTGATGCTGCTGCCCGGCAAGTCCGCCGCCGCCCCCGGCGGCCCCGCGGGAACGACCGGTGCGCAGGGCCGGACGGACTCCGACGCGAGTCCCGCCAAGGTTTGATCGACAGGGTGGAGAATAGGGCCATGACAAGCGCCGACACTCCGCTCAAGTCGTGCCACGGCCCCGCAGCGGAGCAGGACGCTCCGCGGCGGGGCCGTCCGCGCAGCGAGGCCGCCGAGCAGGCGATCTACGGCGCCGTCGAGAAGCTGATGGAGGACGGCGTCGGCCTCGCCGAGCTGTCCATCGAGCGGATCGCCGCCGAGGCGGGCGTCGGCAAGGCCACCATCTACCGGCGCTGGTCCAACAAGGAGGCCCTGCTGGTCGACGTGGTGGACCGGCTGGAGGAACCGATGCCCCCGCTGGTCGGCCCGACCTGCCGGGACGACCTGATCGCCGCCGTCGACTACATGCGCCGGCGCGGCCTGATCAAGCGCTCCCGGTGGATCGTCAAGTCCGCGCTGGGACAGATGAACAGCTGGCCCGAGCTCAAGCAGACGTACCACGAACGGGTGGTCCATCCGCGCCGCGAGCTGATCCGGCAGATCGTCCGGCGCGGCGTCGAGGCCGGCGAACTCCGCTCCGACCTGGACATCGAACTGCTCTGCGAGATGCTGATCGGACCGATCCTGCTGCGCACCGTCCTGTGGGACGACGCGCCGCTGGAGGACCCGGACCTGGCCCGCCGGATGGTCGCCGCCGCGTTCGAGGGACTCGCCGCCCGGTAGACCGGTCCGGTCCGAGGTGGAACTCTTCGCACACTTGCTCGCGTCCCTCCCGTCATAGGCTGAGCCGAGAACCGGATCCGGGCAGGTCGGAGCAGGTCGGAGCAGGCGGACGGGTCGGCGGGAAGCCGACGGAGCACGGCGGCAAGGAGCGGGCATGGTGCGGGCGGACGGCCCGGCGGCAACGGCGGACGAGCAGGCGCCCACCCGGCGCGAACGGCTGCGGCGCTGGTTCGACTGGCGGCGCGGCTGGCCGCTCACCCTGCTCGGCGTGCTGGTCACGGTGCTACTGGTGGCGCACGCCCAGGTGCCGAACACGATCGGCGACCTGGGCAGCCTGCTGGAGACCTTCCTCCCCTGGCTGGGGCTGGCCGTGCCGGTGCTGCTGGCACTCGCGCTGTGGCGGCGGTCCGGCGTCGCGGTGGTCGCCGCGCTGCTGCCCGCCGCCGTCTGGCTGAACCTGTTCGGCGCGCTGCTGGTCGACAAGAGCAGCGGACCCGGCGACTTCACCGTGCTCTCCCACAACGTGGCCGCCGCCAACGACGACCCGCAGGGCACCATCCGGATGCTCACCGGCTCCGGCGCGCAGATCGTCGCCCTCCAGGAACTCTCCGCCTCCGCCGCCCCCGTGTACACCGCCGGGCTCGCGCAGAAGTTCCCGTACCACGCGGTCGAGGGCACCGTCGGCCTGTGGTCCAGTTACCCGATCGACGGCGTCACCGTGGTCGACATCAAGATGGGCTGGACCCGGGCCTTCCGCGCCGAGGTCACCACCCCCAAGGGCCCGCTCGCCGTGTACGTCGCCCACCTGCCCTCGGTGCGGGTCAAGTTCGACAGCGGCTTCACCGCCGGCCGCCGGGACGTCAGCGCGCAGGCCCTCGGCGACGCCATCGCCCGCGAGCCGCTGGGCAAGGTGCTGCTGCTCGGCGACCTCAACGGCACCATGAACGACCGCAGCCTGGCCCCGGTCACCTCGCAGCTGCGCTCCGCCCAGGGCGCGGCCGGCGACGGCTTCGGCTTCTCCTGGCCGGCGTCCTTCCCGATGGCCCGGATCGACCAGATCCTCAGCAAGGGCGGCCTGGTCCCCACCGACTCCCGCACCCTGCCGGCCGACGCCAGCGACCACCTCGCGGTGGCCGCCGCATACCGGTACTGACCTGCGGCCGGCGCGCGGCGGGCGCTGCTCAGCTCCGCCGCTGCCGACCGATCACCACGGTGGCGTCGCGCTCCTCGTCCTGCTCGACCCGGGCGGTCAGGCCCTGTGCGGACATCAGGGCGGCCGTCGCCGGGGCCTGCCGGTCGCTGGTCTCGATCAGCAGGTGGCCGCCGGGCGCGAGCCAGCGCGGCGCGACGGCCGCCACCCGGCGCTGCACGGCCAGGCCGTCGGCGCCGCCGTCCAGGGCCACCGGCGGCTCGTGGTCGCGGGCCTCCGGCGGCAGCAGCGGGATCTCGCCGGTCGGCACGTACGGGGCGTTGGCGACCAGCAGGCCGACCCGGCCGCGCAGGGCCGGCGGCACCGGGGCGTCCAGATCGCCGAGGTACACCGCGCCGCCGTACGGGGCCAGGTTGCGGCGGGCGCAGGCGACGGCGGCCGGGTCCACGTCCGCGGCGTGCAGTTCGATTCCGTCGAGCCGGGCGGCCAGCGCCGCGCCGATCGCGCCGGAACCGCAGCACAGGTCGAGCACCACCGCGCCGGGCGCGCCCAGCGCGGCGGCCCGCTCGACCAGGAACTCGCTGCGGCGGCGCGGCACGAACACGCCCGGGGCGAGCGCGATGCGCAGCCCCGCGAACTCGGCGAAGCCCACCACCTGCTCCAACGGGTGCCCGGCGCACCGCAGTTCGAGCATCTCGGCGAGCCGATCGGGACGGTCGGCGGCGCTCAGCAGCAGCCGGGCCTCGTCCTCGGCGAAGACACAGCCGGCCGCCCGCAGCCGGTCGACCAGGTGGGCCGGGGAGAGCGCGGGGGAAAGGGGGAACGACACGGAGACCTCTTCGAAGAGCCTTGCGGGCTCCCCGCGTCCGGTCAGACCGCGGCCCGACGGCGGGGGAGCACCTCGACAACCTGCACGGTGATCTCTCCCACCTCCTTCGGCCGGTGCGCCGTCCATGATCGGGCGCGTATCGCGGCGCTCACCCTATGCCCTCGGGCGTGCCTTGTCAGCCCTGTCGCCACCGGTTGGTGATCGGCAGCCGACGGTCGCGGCCGAAGTTCTTCGGCGAGACCTTCGGGCCCGGCGGGTACTGCCGGCGCTTGTACTCGGCGGTGTCGACCAGGCGCACCACGCGGTCCACCACCTCGGCCGGGAAGCCCTCGGCGACGATCGCGTCCCGGCCCTGGTCGCCCTCGACGTAGCGGTCCAGGACCGCGTCCAGCAGGTCGTAGTCCGGCAGCGAGTCGGTGTCCACCTGGTCCGGGCGCAGTTCGGCGGACGGCGGCTTGCTGATGGTGTTCTCCGGGATCGGCGGCACCTCGCCGCGCGCCTCGGCCTGCGCGTTGCGCCAGCGGGCCAGCCGGAAGATCAGCGACTTGTAGACGTCCTTGATCGGGCCGTACGCGCCCACCGAGTCGCCGTACAGCGTGGAGTAGCCGACCGCGAGTTCGCTCTTGTTGCCCGGCGCGAGGACGATCTGCCCCTCCTGGTTGGAGATCGCCATCAGCAGGGTGCCGCGCAGCCGGGACTGCAGGTTCTCCTCCGCCAGGCCGGTCAGCTCGGTGGCGCCCAGGTAGGCGTCGAACATCGGGGCGATCGGGACGGTGCGGAAGTGCAGGCCGGTGCGGCGGGCCAGCTCGGCGGCGTCGTCGCGGGAGTGCTGCGAGGAGTAGCGCGAGGGCATCGAGACGCCGTACACGTTCTCCGCGCCGATCGCGTCCACCGCGATCGCCGCGACCAGCGCCGAGTCGATGCCGCCGGACAGGCCGATCAGCACCGAGCGCATGCCGTTCTTGCGGACGTACGCCCGGGTGCCCTCGACCAGGGCCGCGTACACCTCGGCCTCGTCGTCCAGGCGCTCGCCGACCCGGGGCGGCCGGGGCTCGGCCGGGGCGGGCTTCGGCTCGCCGCCGAGGTCGACCCGGGTCAGCTTGAGGCCGTCGGCGAGGATGGTGCCGTCCGGCAGGCCCGGCTCGGTCGCGGCCGGCAGGTCGAGGTCCATGACCAGCAGCGCCTCCTCGAACTGCGGTCCGCAGGCGAGCAGTTCGCCGTCCTCGCGGACCACCAGGGTCTCGCCGTCGAAGACCAGCTCGTCCTGCGCGCCGACCATGTTGAGGTACACCAGCGGGCAGCCGGCCTCGGCGGCGCGGCGCTTGACCAGCTCCAGCCGGACGTCGTCCTTGTCGCGCTCGTACGGGGAGCCGTTGATCGACAGCAGCAGGCCCGCGCCGGCCTGGCCGGTGGCGGCGACCCGGCCGCCCTCCTGCCAGATGTCCTCGCAGATGGCCAGTGCGATGTCCACGCCGTGCAGGCGCAGGACGGTCAGCTGGTCGCCCGGGACGAAGTAGCGGTACTCGTCGAAGACGCCGTAGTTCGGCAGGAAGTGCTTGGCGAACCGGGTGACCACCTCGCCGCCGCGCAGCACCGCCGCGCAGTTCTGCGGCTTCCCGGCGTACGTGCTGCCCGGCTCGCCACGACCCAGGTAGCCGACCACCACGGGGAGTTCGCCCAGGCCCTCGGCCTGCAGCTTCGCCGCCAGGTCCACCAGGGCGGCGCGCGAACCCTCCACGAACGAGTTGCGGAACGCGAGGTCCTCGACCGGGTAGCCGGTGAGCACCATCTCCGGGAACGCGGCCAGGTCGGCGCCCGACTCGGCGGCCCGCTTCGACCAGCGCAGCACCTCCTCGCTGTTGCGGGCGAGGTCACCGACCCAGGGGTCGATCTGGCACAGGGCGAGACGCAGATTCGGCATGACCACGAGTGTAATCGTCTAACTGACGTTATGTCGCTCGGGGTGGCGGTGGCCCCGGTGGGCCCGTGCGGTCCTCGCGGTCGGCAAGCGCGTGGGGATCGGCCATGATGGGTGACGGCGCGTCCGGCGCGTTCACGGGGCCGGCGTGTTCGGCGTGACCGGCGCATGGCGCGCACGCCACGGCGCGCACGCCACGGCGCACACGGCACGGCGCGCACGACACAGGGCGCACGACGCGTGGGCCGTGGTCGTGGGCCGGTGGTCGTGGGCCGCGCAGGTCGCGTGGGTCGTGTGGGACGCGTAGGGCGTAACACGGGCGTAAAGAGCAGAGGTGAGACTGTCCCCATGGGCAAGCAGCAGGAGTTCGTGCTTCGCGCACTCGAAGAGCGTGACATCCGGTTCGTCCGGCTGTGGTTCACCGACGTCCTCGGTTTCCTCAAGTCGGTGGCGGTCGCCCCCGCGGAACTGGAGCAGGCCTTCGAGGAGGGCATCGGCTTCGACGGGTCCGCGATCGAGGGATTCGCCCGGGTGTACGAGTCCGACATGATCGCCAAGCCGGACCCGACCACGTTCCAGATACTGCCGTGGCGCTCCGAGAACCCCGGCACCGCCCGGATGTTCTGCGACATTCTGATGCCCGACGGCTCCCCGTCCTACGCCGACCCGCGCTACGTCCTCAAGCGCACCCTGGAGAAGGCCTCCGACCAGGGGTTCACCTTCTACACCCACCCCGAGATCGAGTTCTTCCTGCTCAAGGACCTCCCCGGCGACGGCACCCCGCCCACCCCCGCCGACCAGTCCGGCTACTTCGACCACACCCCGCGCGGCATCGGCCACGACTTCCGCCGCCAGGCCATCACCATGCTCGAATCCATGGGCATCTCGGTCGAGTTCAGCCACCACGAGGGCGCCCCCGGCCAGCAGGAGATCGACCTGCGCTACGCCGACGCGCTCTCCACCGCCGACAACATCATGACCTTCCGCCTGGTCATGAAGGAGGTCGCCCTCGAACAGGGCGTCCACGCCAGCTTCATGCCCAAGCCGTTCTCCAACTTCCCCGGCTCCGGCATGCACACCCACGTCTCCCTCTTCGAGGGCGACCGCAACGCGTTCCACGAGTCCGGCGCCGAGTACCAGCTCTCCAAGGTCGGCCGCTCCTTCATCGCCGGCCTGCTCAAGTACGCCGCCGAGACCGCCGCCGTCACCAACCAGTGGGTCAACTCCTACAAGCGCATCTGGGGCGGCTCCCAGCGCACCGCCGGCGCCGGAGGCGAAGCCCCCTCCTACATCTGCTGGGGCCACAACAACCGCTCCGCCCTCATCCGCGTCCCCATGTACAAGCCCGGCAAGCAGGGCTCCACCCGCATCGAGGTCCGCTCCCTCGACACCGGCTGCAACCCCTACCTCGCCTACGCCGTCACCCTCGCCGCCGGCCTCAAGGGCATCGAGGACAACCTCGAACTCCCCCCGGGCGCCGACGACGACGTCTGGGCCCTCACCGACGCCGAACGCCGCGCCCTCGGCATCCAGCCCATGCCCCAGAACCTCGGCGAAGCGATCGACCTCATGCAGCGCAGCGAACTCGTCGCCGAAACCCTGGGCGAGCACGTCTTCGACTTCTTCCTCCGCAACAAGCGCCAGGAGTGGGAGGAGTACCGCTCCGAGGTCACCCCGTTCGAACTGAAGAAGATCCTCCAGGTGCTGTAGCCCTCGGTTCCGGCTCGGTCCCGAGCGAGTTCGAGGCCCCGGTCCGGCGACATTCTGCCCGGGCCGGGGCCTCGCTCTTCCCTGGTACCCGCCGTCGGCTCACGCCTCTTGCTTGTGGTCGACGGTGATTCGGCAGGCGAGCAGTCGGATGATCGAATAGGTGCGGGGATCTGGGATCACACGGCGGACTGCTGGGAGAACGGCTCCAGGGAGGGCATCGGGATAGTGGCCTCCATGGGCGCCAGGCCCAGCGTGTCCATGACGGCCCGGGCCGCCTGACGCCCCGGCGCGCGGGTCGTGCTGATCTTGTCGCCGTTGATGATGCTGCCCTGCCACATGTCGGCGTCACGTCGCCAGTCGATCTTGGTTGCGAGCTCGACGTACTTCGCGGCCCGCCAGGCGGGGTTGGGGTTCTTCTCGATCTCGTATGCGACGTGACCGATGATGACCAGGCCGGTGGCGGTCATGTTGACATAGTGCCGACGGTAGTCAACAACCTGGTTGGCGACGCCCCCACTGGTGGGGAGCATGGCAATGGAGCGCCACGGGGTCATGTTCTCGGTGAGGACGGACATCATGGCCAGTGTGCGGGCGATGAAGCCGTCCTGCTTGTCGGTGGTCCCGATGACCTGGAGGCTCCGTGCAGGGATGCTGGCCTCGCTCAACGCGTAGTCATGGAACAGGAGTTCCTTCACCATGCCGCGAACCTGATTCAGCAGGAAGATGGCAGGCGAGAACTTGGACAGGCTCTTGGAGGTCTCGTCAATGCGCCCCTTGAAGAGGTCGGAGCCGTCCACGATCTTGGTGAGCACTCGGTTCAGAGGCTCGCGAGTGTTGTAAGCGGCCAACAGGCTGGCGGGAATCTGCTTGGTCTGCGCCGCGTCGGCGAAATCCTGGTGGATACGGGCCACGTCCGGCTCGACGACGATGACGGCGGAGATGCTGTCGGACATGAACGACGTGTTGCCGTCGGCCACCTCCTCCCCGCGCTTGCCGATAGCGGCCAGCCGGTGCTGGCCGTCGGTCACAGAGAACCGCGTCTCGTCGCCGATGACCACGAATCCAGCGGTCATGGCAAAGTTCCCGCGGGGAATGTGAATCGCCGGCACGGCGCGGACGTTCAACGTGACCGCCGGAAGGATGTAGTCCTTCTCGTTGTCGGCCAGGTACTTGGTGATGGAGCGGACGTGGCCGGCATCAATCGGGCGGTTGGTCGCAGTGCGGGGGTTGCCGCCCTTCACCGCGGCGTCGGAGACGACGTGCTTGACCAGGAAGGCGTATGAGAAGGCGGTGGTGAGCATCAGCCGTCCGCCCTGCTGGAAGACGACGCAGGTGAAGACGCGCCCGCCGGAGGCGGTGGCAGCCTCGCTGGCTGCGGCCTGAGCGGCGGTCAAGGAGTCGTGCTGAGTGAGGCCGAGTTCCGCAAAGAACACAGGGGCTCCTTGTTGTGGGCGGTGTTTGACCGGACACATCATTTCTGATTTGGCGTCAGAACCTAGCAGCAGCAACGTAGTACGTTCAAATGACCACGTAGGCCGCCTACTTACCTGCATGGTGCTCGCGAGACAAGGTGCTCGGGCGGGGAGAACCTTGGATCGAGCTGTGGTCGACCTGGGCCGACGTCGCGTCATGGGCGGGGTTCCGGGGTGGGGGGAACGTACGCTTCGGGGACGGGCGAGGTGCTTGGGAGGCGGAGCGGTGGAGGAGCGGGCCGGGAGTCGGGTGAGTCGGTTGGAGACTCGGCTGGTGCGGCGGGGGTTCTCCGATCCGGATCAGGCGGTGCGGCTGTTGGAGGAGCCGGAGTTGCAGGGGCTCGCCGCGGATCCGGTGCTGTTGGACGCGTTGGGGGCGGCGGCGGATCCGGACGAGGCGCTGTTCGGGTTGGCGCGGTTGCTGGAGGCGCTGGATCCGCACGAGCGGCACACCTTGCGGGACACGCTGACCACGTCGAAGCCGTTGCGGGACAGGCTGCTCGGGGTGCTGGGGGCGTCGGCCGCGCTCGGTGACCACCTGGCCCGGCATCCGCGGGACTGGCACACGCTGGTCAGTTTCGAGTTGCGCGACATCCACCCCGGGCGCGGGGACTTCCTCGGCGAGCTGGCCCGTCGCGTGCAGGCGGGCGACGGCGAGGAGGACGCGCTGCGGGCCGCGTACCGGCGGTGTCTGCTGGCGATCGCGGCGCGGGACCTGTCCGGGACGACGGACCTGCCGCAGGCGGCGGCCGAGCTGGCCGACCTGGCGGGGGCCACCCTGCAGACCGCGCTGGACCTGGCCGCCGCGGCGGATCCGGAGGCGGCCGAGGCGTGCCGGCTGGCAGTGATCGGGATGGGCAAGTGCGGCGGCCGGGAGCTCAACTACGTCTCCGACGTGGACGTGATCTTCGTGGCGGAGCCGCGCGAGGGGGTGGACGAGCAGCGGGCGTTGCAGGCCGCGACCCGGCTGGCGTCGCGGCTGATGCGGCTGTGCTCGGACACCACCGGCGAGGGCGTGATCTGGCCGGTGGACGCCAACCTGCGGCCGGAGGGCCGGAACGGCCCGCTGGTGCGGACCTTGGCCAGCCACCTCGCGTACTACCGGCGGTGGGCGAAGACCTGGGAGTTCCAGGCGCTGCTGAAGGCCCGCCCGGTGGCCGGCGACGCCGAGCTCGGGCGGGCGTACACCGAGGCCGTGGCACCGCTGGTGTGGCAGGCCGCCGCGCGGGAGCACTTCGTCGCGGACGTCCAGCAGATGCGCCGCCGGGTGGTGGACGCGATCCCGGCGGGCGAGTTGGAACGGCAGCTGAAACTCGGCCCGGGCGGGCTGCGGGACGTCGAGTTCGCCGTCCAACTGCTGCAACTCGTGCACGGCCGGACGGACGAGGGCCTGCGCAGCGGCAACACGCTGGAAGCGCTTTCCGCGCTGTCCGCCGGGGGCTACGTGGGCCGCGCCGACGCCGCCGCGCTGGACGGCGCGTACCGCTTCCTGCGGACCCTCGAACACCGCATCCAGCTGCACCGGCTGCGCCGTACCCACCTGATGCCCACCGACCCCGCCGACCTGCGCCGGCTCGCCCGCAGCATGGCCCCGCTGATCAACGGGGAACCCGGGGTCGACCCGGTCGCCGCGCTGCAACGCGAGTGGAAGCGGCACACCATGGAGGTGCGCCGGCTGCACGAGCGGCTGTTCTACCGTCCGCTGCTGGACGCCGTCGCCGAACTGCCGGTCGCCGAACTCCGGGTCACCCGCACCGGCGCGGCCGGACTCACCGCCGAGGCCGCCCGCCAACGCCTCGCCGCGCTCGGCTACGCCGACCCGGCCGCCGCACTGCGGCACATCTCCGCGCTCGCGTCCGGCGTCAGCCGCAAGGCCGCCATCCAGCGCACCCTGCTGCCGGTGCTGCTCGGCTGGTTCGCCGACTCCGCGGACCCGGACGCCGGCCTGCTCAACTTCCGGCAGGTCTCGGACGCGCTCGGCGCCACCCCCTGGTACCTGCGGCTGCTGCGCGACGAGGGCGCGGCCGCCGAGCAGCTGGCCCGCGTCCTGTCGGCCGGGCGGCTCGCCCCCGACCTGCTGCTGCGCGCGCCCGAGGCCGTCGCCATGCTCGGCGACTCCACCGGACTGGCGCCGCGCAGCCGGGCCGCGCTCGAATCGGAGATCCTCGCCGCGGTCGGACGCGCCGACGGCCCGGCGGCCGGGGTGGCGGCGGCACGGTCGGTACGCCGCCGCGAACTGTTCCGCACCGCCGCCGCCGACCTGCTCGGACGCCTCGACGACGACCCCGCGCAGGCCCTGGACGTCACCGGCGAGGCGCTCACCTCGATCACCGCCGCCACCCTGCAGGGCGCGCTGCGCGCCGCCGTCAACGGCTGGGAGGCCCGCAACGGCGAACTGCCCACCCGGATCGCGGTCATCGGCATGGGGCGGTTCGGCGGCCACGAACTGGGCTACGGCTCCGATGCGGACGTGCTGTTCGTCCACGAGCCGCGGTTGGGCGTGCTGGACGAGGACGCGGCGGGCGCGGCGAAGGCCGTGATCGGGGAACTGCGGACGCTGCTCGCCGCGCCCTCGGTCGAACCGCCGCTGGAGGTCGACGCGGACCTGCGGCCGGAGGGCCGGAACGGGCCGCTGGTGCGGACCCTCGCCTCGTACGCCGGGTACTACGCGCGCTGGTCGCACGCCTGGGAGAGCCAGGCGCTGCTCCGGGCCGAGGCGATGGCCGGCGACGTCGAGCTGGGGGCACGGTTCAGGGAGCTCATCGATCCGCTGCGGTACCCCGGGGCGGGGGTCTCGGAGCGCGACCTGACGGAGATCCGGCGGATCAAGGCCCGGATCGAGGCGGAGCGGCTCCCGCGAGGGGCCGACCCGACCACGCACACGAAGATCGGCCGGGGCGGGCTGGCGGACGTGGAGTGGACGGTGCAACTGCTGCAGCTGCAGCACGGCCACGAGGTGCCGGGGCTGCGCACGACGCGCACCAGGGCGGCGTTGGCGGCGGCGGCGGAAGCGGGGCTGGTGGAGCGGGAGGACGCGGAGGTACTGGACGCGGCCTGGGTGCTGGCCTCGCGGGTGCGGGCGGCGGTGATGCTGGTGCGGGGGCGGGCGGGGGACAGCTTTCCCGGCGACGCGAGGGAACTGGCGGGGGTGGCGCGGTACCTGGGGTACGGGGTCGGGCACTCGGGGGAGCTGGTCGACGAGTACCGCCGGACGACGCGGCGGGCCCGGCACGCGGTGGAGCGGCTGTTCTACGGGACGGAGTGAGGAGCGTACCGACAGGGCAGCGCGGACTGCGCGACAAGCGCCGACGGGTCCGTCAGGTCGCGATCACCGGCAGGTCACTGTCTGTGGCGCGATCTTGCGGTGGGGCGCGTTCCCCTTCGCGCAGTTCTCCCCCAGCCCCAGCGGGCCGGGAGGTACCCCCACGCGCCCCTGGCTGTGCTCGTGCTACGCCGAGACCTTGGTGTCCCAGGAGACCGGGACGGTCAGGGTGTGGTTCTGGGCGTCGTCGGGGTTGCGGGGGAGGCGGTAGACCCAGTTGTGGTAGATCAGCCGGGCCGCGACGAAGCCGACCAGGAGGCAGACCTCGCCGCCGACGGCGTCGAGCCAGAAGTGGTTGGCGGTGGAGATGATCACGCTGAGGGTGACCAGGGGGTAGGCCAGGCCGAGGGCGCGGACCCAGGTGCGGCGGGCGAGGAAGAAGATGGTCAGGCCGCACCACATGGACCAGCCGATGTGCATGGAGGGCATGGCCGCGAACTGGTTGGAGACCTGCGCGCCGGCGCCGGAGGCCATGGAGCCCCAGGTGTGGTGGACGGTGACGGTGTCGATGAAACCGGCGTCCATCAGGCGGGGCGGGGCGAGCGGGAAGAAGTAGAAGCCGACCAGGGCGATGCCGGTGGTGACGAACAGCACGGTGCGTGCGGCGGCGTAGCGACCGGGGTGGGAGCGGTAGAGCCAGACCAGTACGCCGATGGTGACGATGAAGTGCAGGGTGGCGTAGTAGTAGTTCATCCCGACGATCAGCCACGTGACCGAGTTCACGGCGTGGTTGATGGAGCGCTCGACGGCGATGCCGAGGGTGTGCTCGAAGTTCCAGACCCAGTCGGCGTGCTTGTGCGCGATCGAGGCCTGTTCGGGAACGGCGTTCCGGACCAGCGAGTACAGCCAGTAGCTGATGCCGATCAGGGCGAGTTCGAAGAACAGGTGGGGTCTGCGGGGGCTGCGGCGCTGGTCGCGCAGGCGGCCGCGCAGGCCGGTGGGTGACTGGGCGACGCGGGTGGCTCCGCCGGGCTGGTGGGCGATGTGGTCCGTGCCCGGGTCGGAACCGTCGCGCGCGCTCCGGTCGGCGCGTTCGGCGCCGGCAGCGTGGATCTCGGTCGGTTCCCCCATGGACGAGAAGTCTGCCAGACGAGGTGTGGCCGCTTGCTCATCCTCTGGTCGGGGATTCTTCACCGACTGTCCCCCTACGGGGGTAGGGGTCGGTCGGTTCTCGAGGCGCATGCGCTCCATTGTGGCGCGCGGGTTACCAGGGGTCGAACCGGGGTCTTGTTCGTACCCGGAGGCCGGTCGGAGGCCGGGCGGGGGGTGGTCGTGGGGCGGGTGGGCTCAGGTCACGACTCGGTACGACTCGCGCCCGGAAGGGCTTTCGCATCTTGCTGAAACATCTTGCAGGACGCTAGGTTCCACGCCACCCACCCTGCCCGAGCGCCCCAAGGGAGAGCCCTGTCGTGGCCGACGCCCAAGCCCGTTCCCCGCGCCGCACCACCCCGTACCGCCGTCCCGGACGGGCCTCCGTCCTGGTGGCGGCCTCGCTGATCGCCGCGACGCTGGGCGCCGTGCCGCTCGCGTCGGCCGCGCCCGTCGCGCCGGCCCCGCCGTCGGACGCGGCGCTGGCGGCGACCGCCGCCCGGCACGACCTGACCCGGGAGCAGTTCTACTTCGTGCTGCCCGACCGGTTCGCCAACGGCAGCATCGGCAACGACGTCGGAGCCAAACTTCCGGATGGCAGCACCGGCGGTCGGCTGGACAACGGCTTCGACCCGGCGGACAAGGGCTTCTACCATGGCGGCGACCTGTTGGGCCTGATCGACCGGCTCGACTACATCCAGGACCTCGGCACCACCGCGATCTGGATGGCGCCGATCTTCAAGAACAAGCCGGTGCAGGGCGCGGACGCCTCGGCCGGCTACCACGGCTACTGGATCACCGACTTCACCCAGGTCGACCCGCACTTCGGCACCAACGAGCAGCTCAAGGAGCTGATCGACAAGGCGCACCGGCGCGGCATCAAGGTCTTCTTCGACGTCATCACCAACCACACCGCGGACGTCATCGACTACGCGGAGGGCACCTACGACTACCGTTCGGCCGGCGCGTACCCGACGCTGGACGCGGACGGCAATCCGGTGGACGAGACGGCGGTGGCCGACGCGCGGGCGCAGTGGCCGAGCGTGTCGAAGGACTCCTTCCCCTACACCCCGGTGTTCCGGAGCCCGGCGGACGCGAAGGCGAAGACCCCGTCCTGGCTGAACGACCCGGCGCTGTACCACAACCGGGGCAATTCGACCTTCGTCGGCGAGTCCGCGACCGAGGGCGACTTCTCCGGCCTGGACGACCTGGACACGCAGAACCCGAAGGTCGTCGCGGGGATGGCGGACATCTACCGGAAGTGGGTGGCCGAGACCGGGGTGGACGGCTTCCGGATCGACACCGTGAAGCACGTGAACCTGGCGTTCTGGGAGCAGTGGGCGCCGGCGCTGAAGAAGTTCGCGGCACAGCAGGGCAACAAGAAGTTCTTCATGTTCGGCGAGGTGTACTCGGGCGACCCGGCGGTGACCTCGCCGTACGTCACCAAGGGCAAGCTGCAGGCGACGCTGGACTTCGCGTTCCAGGAGGCGGCACGGAAGTACGTGTCGCAGAACGGTTCGGCGAAGGCGCTGAGCGAGCTGTACGCGCAGGACTACCGGTACACCACGGCCGACACCGACGCGTACGAGCTGCCGACCTTCCTCGGCAACCACGACATGGGCCGGTTCGGGTCGTTCCTGCGGAGCGACAACCCGGGGGCGTCGGACCAGGCGCTGCTGGCCAAGGACCGGCTGGCCAACGAGCTGCAGTTCCTGACCCGCGGGCAGCCGGTGGTGTACTACGGCGACGAGCAGGGCTTCACCGGCGCGGGCGGCGACAAGGACGCCCGGCAGGACATGTTCGCCTCGAAGACCGACTCGTACAACAGCGACCCGGTGATCGGCGGGGCGTCCGGTTCGATGGACCGGTACGGCAAGGACGGCGCCCTGTACCAGGGGATCGCCGGGCTGGCGAAGCTGCGCAAGGACCACCCGGCGCTGGCCGACGGCGCGCAGGTGGAGCGGTACGCGGCGGACGGGCCGGGCGTGTACGCGTTCTCCCGGATCGACGCCAAGGACCAGGTGGAGTACCTGGTGGCGGTGAACAACGCGGCCGGGGCGAAGACCGTCACGCTGGACACCTTCTCGGCGGGCATGGACTTCGCCGGCCTGTACGGGTTCCAGGGCAAGGCCACCAGCGGCGCGGACGGCAAGGTGACGGTGACGGTGCCGGCGATGTCCTCGCTGGTGCTGAAGGCGAAGCACAGGCTTGCCAAGCCGGCGGCGGGCCCGTCGATCACGGTGAACGCACCGGCCGACGGCTCGTACGGGACGGTGGCGCTCGGGGCGAGCGTGCCCGGCGGCGGTTTCGACCGGGTGACGTTCGCCGCGCAGGTCGGCAACGGGCCGTGGCAGACGCTGGGCACCGCCGACAACGGGGTGTACCGCGTCACGCAGAACCTGGACGGGGTCGCGCCGGGCACGGTGGTGCGGTTCAAGGCCGTGGTGCAGGACCCGGCGGGCCGACTGGCCTCCACCAGTGGGCAGTTCACCACCGGGCAGCAGGCGCCGACGCCCGCGCCGAGCGCCGTGACGCGGCCGTACGCGGTGGTGCACTACCAGCGGCGGGACGGCAACTACGACGGCTGGAACCTGTACACCTGGGGCGACATCGCCGACGGCGAGGGCACCACCTGGCCGGACGGGCACGGCTTCGTCGGGCGGGACGCGTACGGCGCGTTCGCGTACGTGAAGCTGAAGGGCGGGGCGTCCGACGTCGGGTTCGTGGTGGAGAAGAACGGCGCCAAGGACGTCGAGCAGGACCGGCACATCGACATCTCCGCCACCGGCGAGGTGTGGATCAAGGAGGGCGACCCGGCCGTCCGCACCGCGAACCCGGACGGGGCGCAGCCGGTGCCGGAGGGCAAGGCGGTCATCCACTACCGGCGCGCGGACGGCAACTACGACGGCTGGGGCCTGCACGACTGGACCGGCGCGGCCACCCCGACCGACTGGGGCAACCCGCTGATGCCGGCCCGCAAGGACGCGTTCGGCGCGGTGTTCGAGGTGCCGCTGGCCGAGGGCGCGACCAGCCTGAGCTACATCATCCACAACGGCAACGACAAGGACCTGCCGCAGGACCAGTCGCTGAACTTCGCCACCTCCGGCCGCGAGGTGTGGGTCATCGGCGGCCAGGAGGGCTACCTGCTGCCGCAGACCGCCGGCGCCTCCTCGCAGCTCGACCTGGGCTCCGCGAAGGCCCAGTGGATCGACGCGAAGACCGTCGTGGTGCCCGCCAACTACGGTGCGGCGGACGCCCAGTTGAAGGGCGGCACCAGCGCCCAGCTGATCTACGACCCGGCCGGCGGGCTGAGCGTCGAGCAGGGCGTGCTGTCCAAGCCCGGCCACTGGATCCGGCTCACCCCGGCGGCCGGCCTGACGGACGCCCAGAAGGCGAAGTTCCCGCACCTGGCGGGCTACCGGGCGTTCACCGTCGACGCGCGCGACACCGGCCGGGTCACCGACGCGCTGCGCAGCCAGCTGGTCTTCGCCGAGCACCTGCCGAACGGCGCGGCACTGGCCGCCACCGGCGTGCAGATCCCCGGCGTCCTCGACGACCTGTACGCGGGGAAGGCCGCCAAGGCCCAACTCGGCCCGGTGTACACGGGCCCGGGCCGGGGCAACGGCAGCAACCGCCAGGTGACGCTCTCGCTGTGGGCGCCGACCGCGACCGAGGTGGCGGTGCAGCTGTTCGACCGGGCGAGCGGCGGCACGCCGAAGACCGTGCCGCTGAAGCGTGACGAGGCGTCCGGCGTGTGGTCGCTGACCAAGGACGCCAAGGAGCTGGACGGCAAGTACTACCTGTACCAGGTCAAGGTGTGGGCGCCCAGCGTGCAGAAGACGGTCACCAACACCGTCACCGACCCCTACTCGACGGCGCTGGCCGCCGACTCGAAGCGCAGCCTGGTCGCCGACCTGTCGGCCGCCGCGACCAAGCCCAAGGGCTGGGACCAGCACCGCAGCCCGGCGGCGATACCGGCCGTCAAGCAGCAGATCCAGGAACTGCACGTGCGGGACTTCTCGGCCGCCGACGCCACCGTGCCGGCCGACGAGCGCGGCACCTACCTGGCGTTCACGCAGTCGAAGTCCGCGGGCATGCGGCACCTCGAGGAGCTCGCCGCGGCCGGGGTGACGACCATTCACCTGCTGCCGACCTTCGACATCGCCACCATCCGGGAGAACCGGGCCGACCAGAAGCTCCCCGCCTGCGACCTGGCCGCGCTGCCCGCCGATTCGAGCAAGCAGCAGGAGTGCGTGGCGGCGGTGCAGGCCGACGACGCCTACAACTGGGGCTACGACCCGCTGCACTACACCGTCCCCGAGGGCTCGTACGCGACGGATCCGAACGGGACGGCGCGGACCGTGCAGTTCCGCGAGATGGTGCAGGCGATGCACGACGCGGGCCTGCGGGTGGTGCTCGACGTGGTGTACAACCACACCGCGGCGGCCGGGCAGGACGAGCACTCGGTGCTCGACAAGGTCGTCCCCGGCTACTACCAGCGCCTCAGTGACAGCGGCAAGGTCACCGCCGACTCGTGCTGCGCCGACACCGCGCCCGAGCACGCCATGATGAACAAGCTGATCGTGGACTCGGTGGTCACCTGGGCCCGGCAGTACCGGGTGGACGGCTTCCGGTTCGACCTGATGGGCCTGGACCCGAAGTCGACCATGCTGGACGTGCAGTCGGCGCTCGGCACGCTCACCCCGCAGAAGGACGGCGTGGACGGGAAGAACGTCTTCCTGTACGGCGAGGGCTGGAACTTCGGCACCGTCGCCAACGACGCCCGGTTCGTCCAGGCCACCCAGCTCAACATGGCCGGCACCGGCATCGCGACCTTCAACGACCGGATCCGGGACGCCGGCCGCGGCGGCAACTTCATGCTGTCCTCGGCGCCGCAGCAGGGCTTCGCCTCCGGCCTGTTCACCGACCCGAACGGCTCGGCCGACAACGGCAGTCCGGCGGAGCAGAAGGCCCGGCTGCTGCACGAGATGGACCAGATCAAGGTCGGCCTGACCGGCAACCTGGCCGGCTACGTGTTCACCGACTCCGACGGAAAGTCCGTCACCGGCAAGGGAGTCGACTACAACGGCTCGCCGACCGGCTACGCGGCGAACCCGGGCGAGGCGGTGGAGTACCTGGACGCGCACGACAACGCCGACCTGTACGACGCGCTGGCGTTCAAGCTGCCGCAGGGCACCTCGCCCGCCGACCGGGCCCGGATGCAGGCGCTGGGGCTGTCGCTGACCGCCCTGAGCCAGGGCCCGGGCTTCGCCCAGGCCGGCAGCGACCTGCTGCGCTCCAAGTCGCTGGACGCCAACTCCTTCGACTCCGGCGACTGGTTCAACGCCATCAACTGGGACTGCACGCTGGGCAACGGCTGGGGCCGCGGCCTGCCGATGGCGGCCGACAACCAGGAGATGTGGGCCCGCGACAAGCAGCTGCTGGCCGACCCGAAGCTGCGCATGGGCTGCAACGAGACGGGTGCCAGCACCGCCCTCTACCAGCAGTTCCTGAGGATCCGTCAGTCCTCGCCGCTGTTCGCGCTGTCGAGCGCCGCGGAGGTGCAGCGCCGGCTGTCCTTCCCGCTGTCCGGCACCGCGGGCGAGAACCCGGGTGTGATCACCATGCACCTGGACGGCACCGGGCTGAAGGGCGCCGAGAAGGGCCTCACGGTGGTCTTCAACGCCACCCCGACCGCCCGGGCCCAGACCGTCACGGGACTGCGCGGCACCGAGCAGACGCTGCATCAAGTGCAGGTCAGGGGCGGCGATCCGGTGGTTCGGCAGGCAGCATTCGACCCGGCCACGGGCACCTTCACGGTCCCGGGCCGGACGGTCGCGGTGTTCGTCCAGAAGTAATGGTTCCCCGTCGGTAACAGGGGTCCTACCTCCGGGTGGGACCCCGTGGCGGGTTGGCCGAAAAGCATCGCTATGATCTTCGCTGCCGCGGGGGTCTCCCCGGCGGCGTCCCAAATGCCGGACCATGGGGGGGTCTTGGGCCGCTTGTAGGGCGGTCATAAATGAGTCAATCCGTGGCATGCATCTGTCATTCATGGGGTGTTTGCTGCCACGATTCCCCTCGCTGCGAAGACAGGTAGCCCCAACTCCCTGCCGGTGGAGCCTTCCCCAGGCCACTGGCAGCCGCAGCAACGCTGCACCGCGTACGTGCACCGCACCCCGAGCCGCTACCGGCGGCTGGGGCCCCCGCTGCGCCGCAACCGCGGCCAGATTCTCTCCACCGCTCGTGACCCCGCGACGGTCGGTAAAGGAGTCTGTATGTCTCGCTACACGCATGCCCGCGTGAGCATGGCCGCCCTGGCGGCCACCACCGCCCTGCTCGTGACCGCGATCCCGGTCGCGGTGGCCCAGGCCGCCCCCGCGGGCCCGTCCGCGGCGGCGCAGGTCGCCGGCCAGCAGGCGGCCGCCGGGCGCGCTCAGCTCATCTCGGACGCGGGTTCCCGTGCCGTCCAGACCGCGCAGGGCCTGGGCCTGGGCTCGGCCGAGAAGCTGGTGGTCAAGGACGCCAGCAAGGACGCCGACGGAACCCAGCACATCCGTTACGAGCGCACCTACAACGGACTCCCCGTCCTCGGTGGCGACATGGTCGTCCACCAGGCCGCGAACGGCTCCACCAAGGGCGTCGACCGGGCTTCCTCGGCTTCGCTGAACGGCCTGTCCACCACGCCGAAGCTGGCCGCCGCCAAGGGCCAGGCGACCGCGCTGTCCGCCGAGTCCAACTCCTCGGTGGAGACCGCGCCCCGCCTGGTGGTCTGGGCCTCGGACAACAACCCGCGCCTGGCCTGGGAGACCGTCGTCTCCGGCGTCCAGAAGGACGGCACCCCGAGCAAGCTGCACGTGCTCACCGATGCCACCAGCGGCGACGTCATCCAGAAGTGGGAAGGCATCGAGACCGGCACCGGCACCGGCGTCTTCGTCGGCAACGTCACCATCGGCACCTCGCTGTCCGGTTCGACGTACCAGATGAAGGACACCACCCGCGGTGGGATGTACACCACCAACATGAGCAACGGGACCAGCGGCAACGGCACCCTGTTCACCAAGTCCACCGACACCTGGGGCGACGGCACCGCCGCCAACAAGGAGTCCGCGGCCGTCGACGCCCACTTCGGCGTCTCGAAGACCTGGGACTACTACAAGGACACCTTCGGCCGCAACGGCATCCGCAACGACGGTGTCGGCGCGTACAGCCGGGTCCACTACAGCAGCAACTACGTCAACGCGTTCTGGGACGACAGCTGCTTCTGCATGACCTACGGCGACGGCTCGGGCAACACCCACCCGCTGACCGAACTCGACGTCGCGGGCCACGAGATGACGCACGGCGTCACCTCCAACACGGCCGGCCTGAACTACTCGGGCGAGTCCGGCGGCCTGAACGAGTCCACCTCGGACGTGTTCGGCAACATGGTCGAGTGGTACGCCAACATCGCCAAGGACAACCCCGACTACCTGGTCGGCGAGCTGATCGACATCAACGGCAACGGCACGCCGCTGCGGTACATGGACCAGCCGTCGAAGGACGGGTCCTCGGCCGACTACTGGTCCTCCACGGTCGGCAACAAGGACGTCCACTACTCGTCCGGCGTCGGCAACCACGCCTTCTACCTGCTGTCCGAGGGCAGCGGCGCCAAGGTGGTCAACGGGGTCAGCTACAACTCGCCGACCTACAACAACATCCCGGTGACCGGCATCGGCCACGACAAGGCCGCCGCCATCTGGTACCGGGCGCTGACCACGTACTGGACCTCCACCACCAACTACGCGAACGCCCGGGCCGGCATGCTGTCCGCCGCCACGGACCTGTACGGCGCCAACTCGGCCGAGTACAACGCCACCGCGACCGCCTGGGCGGCCGTCAACGTCGGCTCGGTGCCCAGCACCGGCGGCCCGACCGTGACCAGCCCCGGCAACCAGACCACCGCGCTGAACGCCTCGGTCAACCTGCAGATCAACGCCACCGGTGGCACCGCGCCGCTGACCTACTCGGCGACCGGCCTGCCCACCGGCCTGACCATCAACGCCTCGACCGGCGCCATCACCGGCACCGCCACCGCGGCCGGCACCTACACCGTGACCGTCACGGCAAAGGACTCCGCCAACAAGACCGGCTCGGTGTCCTTCACCTGGACCGTCAGCGGCGGCGGTGGCGGCAGCTGCACCCCGGCCCAGCTGCTCGGCAACCCCGGCTTCGAGACCGGCACCGCCGCGCCGTGGACCACCAGCAGCGGTGTGGTCGACAACTCCTCCTCGCAGGCCGCGCACGGCGGTTCGTGGAAGGCGTGGATGGACGGCTACGGCTCCAGCCACACCGACTCGATCTCGCAGACCGTCGCCATCCCGTCGGGCTGCAAGGCGTCGCTGAGCTTCTGGCTGCACATCGACACCGCTGAGACCACCACCAGCACGGCGTACGACAAGATGACCGTCACGGTCAACGGCACCTCGGTCGCCACGTACTCCAACCTGGACAAGAACACCGGCTACGCCCAGAAGACGATCGACCTGTCGGCCTACGCCGGTCAGACCGTCACGGTGAAGTTCAACGCCGTCGAGGACGTCTCGCTGCAGACCTCCTTCGTGGTCGACGACACCGCGATCCAGACCAGCTGACACACCCTCAGTGACCGGTGCCCGGCAGCCGCTTCGGCTGCCGGGCACCGGCGCGTCCGCACTGTGTGACGGGCCGTCAATCATGCTTCTGCGGGCCGGAATCAAATGAGGTGCACCGGGTGGGGCGGGCGGGTTAGTGTCCCGGCATGTCCTTCTTCCACCAGATCTACGGCTGACGCGGCCGGGGCAGCGCCCCGAGCCTCGCGTCCCGCACGCCCCGACGTCCCCTTGCAGGGCCGCGCGTCGGCGGTGCGGTGTTCCCTTCTTTCCCGTGGACCGGAAGCAGGTGCATTCCCCATGACTCGTCGTGCCCATATCGCCATGATCGGCATCCCGGCCGTCAGCCACGTCCGCCCGAGCCTCGAAGTGATCCGCGAACTCGTCGCCCGCGGCCACCGGGTGACGTACGTCAACGACCCGTCGGTGGCCGAGCTGATCGCGCCCACGGGCGCCGAGCTCGTCCCGTGCCCGTCCACCCTGCCGGTCGCCGACCACGACTGGCCGGAGGACCCGATCGGCGCCATGCGGGTCTTCCTGGAGGACGCGATCGCGATGCTGCCCCGGCTGCACGCGCACTACGACGCCGACCCGGCCGACGTCTACCTGTACGACATCGGCGCGTACGCCGCCCGGGCGCTCGCCGAGGCGCAGGCGCGGCCGATCGTCCAGCTCTCGCCGACGCTGGTCGGCTGGGACGGCTACCAGGAGGAGATCGGCAGTCAGATCCGGCAACTTCCCGGCGCGGACGCCTACTTCGGGCTCTTCGCCGAGTGGCTGGCCGGCAGCGGCGCCACCACGGTGGACGTGGACGCGTTCTCCGGCAAGCCCGCCCGCGCCGTCGCGATGATCACCGAGGCGATGCAGCCGCACGCCGACCGGGTCGACCGCAAGGCGGTGGAGTTCGTCGGGCCGTGCTTCGACCTGCGGGCGGAGCAGGGCAGTTGGCAGCGCCCGGCCGGGGCCGAGAAGGTGCTGCTGGTGTCGCTCGGCTCGGCGTTCACCCGGCAGCCGGAGTTCTACCGGAACTGCCTGGCCGCCTTCGGTGACCGGCCCGGCTGGCACGTGGTCCTGCAGATCGGCAAGCACACCGACCCGGCGGAGCTGGGGGAGATCCCGGCCAACGTCGAGGTGCACTCCTGGGTGCCGCAGCGCGCGGTGCTCGACCGGGCCGACGCGTTCGTCACCCACGCGGGGATGGGCGGCTGCGGCGAAGGGCTGCTGGCGGGCGTGCCGATGATCGCGGTGCCGCAGGCCGCCGAGCAGTTCATGAACGCCGACCGCCTGGTCGAGCTCGGCGTGGCCCGCCGGCTGGACACCGCCGACGCCACGCCCGAGGCGCTCCGGTCGGCGCTCACCGAGCTGGTCGGGGACGCCCAGGTGGCCGACCGCCTGCGGGAGTTGAGCGCCCGCGCGAAGGGCGAGGGCGGCACCGCCCGCGCCTGTGACGTGATCGAGGAGCAGCTGGAGCGCTAACCGCTGTTCCCTTCTGCGCCGGTCCGCCGTTGACGAACTGTCAGCGGTGGTCCGGCGCTGCCGTTTTCCGGGCCCGGAACGGGCCGCAGCCTCCCTTGACGGTGGTGCGGGCCGACAATATGGTCATGCCAATGCAAGATTCCAGCAAGTTTCAACCCCCTTGCAGCGTCTTGCAGTAGTGACTCCCACCCCCTCCGCGCGGGCGGCCCCAACACCGCAGCCGTCGCGGCCCCCCACCCTGCCGCCTCCCGGCCGCGACCTGCGTCCGCGGGCCGGGCTCCCCCCCCCAGGAGTGCTCCCGTGCTCACCCCTGCCCCCACCCGCAGGAAGCGCGCCTTCGCCGCCTGCACCGCCCTCGCGGCGTTCGGCCTCTCGGCCGGCGCCGGGCTCTCGCTCGCGCCGACCGCCGCCGCCACCCCTGCCGGCAGCAAGGGCGTCACCGCCACCCTGTTCGAGTGGAAGTTCGACTCGGTGGCCAAGGCCTGCACCGACACCCTCGGCCCCAAGGGCTACGGCTTCGTCGAGGTCTCTCCGCCCCAGGAGCACATCCAGGGCGCCCAGTGGTGGACCTCCTACCAGCCCGTCAGCTACAAGATCGCCGGTCGGCTCGGCGACCGCACCGCGTTCAAGAACATGGTCACCACCTGCCACAACGCGGGCGTCAAGGTGCTCGCCGACTCGGTGATCAACCACATGAGCGCGGGCAGCGGCAGCGGCACCGGCGGCACCGTCTACACGAAGTACAACTACCCGGGCTACTACCAGGACCAGGACTTCCACAGCTGCCGGACGAGCATCAGCAACTACGGCGACCGCGGCAACGTCCAGAACTGCGAGCTGGCCGGCCTGTCCGACCTCAACACCGGCTCCGCGTACGTCCAGCAGACCATCGCCAACTACCTCGGCGACCTGCTCTCGCTCGGCGTGGACGGCTTCCGGATCGACGCCGCCAAGCACATGGCCGCGACCGACCTGGCCGCCATCAAGGCCAAGATGAGCAACCCCAACGCGTACTGGGTGCAGGAGGTCATCTACGGCGCGGGCGAGGCGGTCCAGCCCCCCGAGTACACCGGCACCGGCGACGTGGACGAGTTCCGCTCCGGGACGTGGCTGAAGAGCGCCTTCAACGGCGGCCGGATATCCGACCTGCAGAACTGGGGCGGCGGCCTGCTCGCCTCCGCCCAGGCGCGGACCTTCGTCGACAACTGGGACACCGAGCGCAACGGCTCCACCCTCACCTACAAGGACGGCTCGACCTACACGCTGGCCAACGTCTTCATGCTGGCCCACCCGTACGGCTCGCCGAACGTCTACTCCGGCTACGCGTTCAACAGCAACGACGACGGCCCGCCCAACGGAGGCTCCGTCACCGCCTGCTACCAGAACGGCTGGAACTGCGTCCACGCCTGGCGGCAGGTCGCCAACATGGTCGGCTTCCGCAACGCCGTGGCCGGGACCGCGATGACCAACTGGTGGTCCAACGGCAACAACGCGATCGCCTTCGGCCGCGGGACCAAGGGCTACGTGGCGATCAACCGGGAGACCTCGGCGATCACCCAGACCTTCCAGACCTCGCTGCCCGCCGGCCTCTACTGCGACGTCCAGCACGGCGACCCGAACGGCGGCAGCTGCTCCGGCCCGACCTACACCGTCGGCTCGGACGGAAAGTTCACCGCCTCGGTCGGCGCGGGCGACGCCGTCGCGCTGTACGTCGGCGCCGGCGCCGCGAGCACCGCGCCCGGCGCCTCGTTCGCGGTGAACGCCACCACCTCGTTCGGCCAGAACATCTACCTGGTCGGCGACGCGGCCGCGCTCGGCGGCTGGGACACCTCCAAGGCGCTGCTGCTGGACTCCGCCGCCTACCCGGTGTGGAAGCTCGACGTGGCACTGCCCGCCGGCACCGCGATCCAGTACAAGTACCTGCGCAAGGACGCGGCCGGAAACGTCACCTGGGAGAGCGGCGCCAACCGCACCGCCACCGTCCCGGCGAGCGGCAAGGTCACGCTGAACGACACCTGGCGCCCCTGACCCGGCGCCCGCGAGCGTGCAGCCCCCGCCGATCGGCGGGGGCTGCACCCGTCGTGCGGCGGGTTGTTCACCCCCGCGCAACCGGGGCCCCGGGCAGTACGTCATAGGATCTCGAACGGCCCAACAGCCGCACCCTCGTCGTGCGGCCGCGGCCCGTTCCCGGGGAGCGCCGGCCATCAGCGCGCGGCGGCCCCGGCCACGCCCAATGACCAGGGCCCCTCCCGGCTGCCGGGTCGGCCCCCACCCGGAGAGACCGACCGCCCCGTGCTGCCGCAACCCCGTCCTGCCGTCCGCCGCCTGCTGACCGCCGCCGCCCTGCTCGTCCTCGCCGCTCCGCTGGCCGCCTGCGGCAGCGACACCGGAACCTCCGGTGACGCCAAGGCCGCGACCGTCGGCGGCAACCAGCCGCCGTCCACCGCACAGACCAGCAGCGCACCGCCCAAGCCGTCCAAGGTGCTGATGCCCACCGGCCCGGCCGCGCAGCTGTCCAAGGTCCGCGACACCGCCGCCGGACCGATCATGATGACCACCCTGGCCGGCGCCAAGTCCGGCGTCAGCGGCAAGGTGTGGGTCTGGCTGCCGCCGCAGTACAACGACCCGAAGTACGCCAAGACCGGCTTCCCGGTGCTCACCCTGTACGCGGGCGGGCAGAGCGCCGGCTACAACACCTGGACCGACAACCAGCTGCCGATCCAGGAGATCGACCAGCAGATGGCCTCGCAGGGCAAGGCCCACCCGTTCATCATGATCATGCCGGTGCAGAACCTGGACTCCAACGAGTCCAAGGCCCTGGAGTGCGCCGACATCCCCGGCCAGCCGAAGATCGGCACCTGGATGTCCGAGGACATCCCCGACTTCGTCCGCGCCAACTTCCGCACCGTCAAGGGCCGCGACGGCTGGGCCGTGATGGGCGCCTCCACCGGAGCGTTCTGCAGCGCCAAGCTCGCCCTCCAGCACCCCGACGTCTTCAAGGCCGCGGTGCCGATCGACGGCTACTGGAACCCGGACTCGCCGCTGTGGAAGGGCCACGAGCAGGAACGCCAGGCCAACAGCCCCGACAAGCTGATCGCCGAGGGCGCCGCCGACGTGCGGATGCTGGCCACCGCGGGCGGCGCCAACCCGTACGAGACCAAGATCGTCAAGAACTGGGTCGAGAAGGCCAAGGCCCCCACCACCGTCGAGTACTACGAGCAGCCCGGCGGCAAGCACCTCACCTCCGACTTCAAGAAGATGATCCCGCACACCCTGGAATGGCTGACCGCCAACACCGCCGGACCGGAGTCCGACTGACCGTCCCGAGCGTGCAGAAAGCGCCCCGGAAACGCGCTGACCTGCACATCAATCGGTCGTTCATTCGACCCTGATGCACTGCTCCCACCCTGGAACCCGTGGACCGGAGAACTGGACCGGGGCGCCGCAACCGCGGCCCCCGCTCCGGCCAGCCCCAGCCAGCCGTGAAGAGAGCGCCATGTCCCGCCACCTGCTGCCCGTCGGCCCCATGACCGTTCCCGCCCCGCGCGAGGAGATCCCCGTCGCGCCGGTGGTCGAAACCATCCCGTTCGCCGGGCTGCGCCTGGTGCACGCCGCCGTCCGCCGCGACCTCGCCCGGATCCCGCAGGCCCTGCGACTGCTCCAGCCCGACGACCACGAGGGCGCACTCGCCCTCAAGCGGCACTGGGACTTCGTGACCGCCATGGTCACCTGCCACCATGAGCAGCAGGACGCCCGGCTGTGGCCGCTGCTGCGCCGCTTCGCGCCCGAACTCCGGCTGCTGCTCAACTGGTTGGAGTCCGACCACCACAACCTCGACCAGTGCTTCACCCGCACCACCACCCTGGTCGGCATCGCCACCCGCGACCCCGCCAGCTCCTGGCCGGTCTCCTACGCGGTGGAGGAACTCGCCGCCCGGGTGGAGACCCACCTGCGGATCGAGGAGCGCCAGCTGCTGCCGCGGATGGCCGACGTCTTCCAGCCCGGCTCCCGGATCGGCACCCTGCCCGAACTGCTCGACCTGCTGCGCCTCGCCGAGGGGCCGTCCGCGTCCGACGCGCTGGTCTGGCTGCTCGAAGGCGTCGACCCGATCCAGGTCGACCGCCTGCTGGCGGACTGCGACGACGAGATCGCCCGCCACTGGCCGCACTGGCGCGACACCTACGCCCGCTGCACCGACCGCCTGTGGGGGCCGGCGGGGCAGTGACACCCGCGCCCTGACACCTGCGCCCGGACGCGCCCGCGCCCTGACCGTCGAGCCCTGACGCCCGCGCCCGGACGCCCGAGCCTTGACACCTGCGCCGTGGATGTCCCGGCGGGACTCATGTCCCGTCGGGACATTTTCGGGAGTAGGGTGAGCGCATGAGCAGCACCGAGCAGCCGCAGGCCGTGGTCCCGCAGCAGGCCCCGGCCGCGCCCGGGCGGCGCGACCGCAAGGCCCGCCGCACCCGCGAGGCGATGGCCGACGCCGCGCTGCGCCTCACCCTGGAACACGGCCTCGCCGCCCTCGCCGTCGAGCAGGTCACCGACGCCGCCGACGTCTCCCGGCGCACCTTCAGCCGCTACTTCCCGTCCCGCGAGGACGCCGTCCTCGACTCGCTGCGCGCCGACTTCGCCCGGATCAACGAGCGCCTCGCCGCCCGGCCCGCCGCCGAGACCCCGGTCGCCGCCTACCGCGCCGCCGTCGCCGCCTGGCTGCACGACGGCGACCACCCGGCCTGGCACCGCCGCCCCGGCATGCGCGCGCTGTTCGCGCTGATCGACGAGGAGCCCGCGCTGACCGCCGCCTACCGGCGGATCGCCGTCGCCGAGGAGGAGCGGTCGATCCGGCTGGTCGCCGCCCGGCTCGGCCTGCACCCCGAGACCGACCTGCGGCCCGCCGTCGCCGTCGGCCTCGGCGTCGCCGCCCTGCACGCCGCCACCCGCACCTGGGTGCGCGACCCGGCGGGCGACCTGCCCGCCCTGATCGACCGTGCCTTCGACCTGGCCGCGGCCGAACCCCCACGCTGACCGACCCGTCAGACACCCGCACCTCCCGCACCACCCGCGCCCGCCCCGGGCCGCGGCGCACGAAAGGACCAACCACCCATGACCGCACAGGAGTTCACCGGCCGCACCGCTCTCGTCACCGGCGCCGCCTCCGGCATCGGCCTGGCCGTCGCCACCCTGCTCGCCGAGCGCGGCGCGCAGGTCGCCGTCGCCGACTGGAACCTGGACGGCGCCCGGGAGGCCGCCGCCGCCCTCGTGAAGACGGGTGCCAAGGCGCTCGCCGTGCAGGTCGACGTCACCGACCCGGCGTCCGTCGAGGCCGCCGTCCGCGCCACCGTGCAGGGCCTCGGCCCGCTCTCGCTGGCCGTCAACAACGCCGGCATCGGCGGCGCGATCGCCCCCACCGGCGCGTACGAGCCGGAGGACTGGCGGCGGGTGCTCGCCACCAACCTGGACGGCGTCTTCTACTCGATGCGCTACGAACTGCCGGAGATCCTCGCAGCGGGCGGCGGCGCGATCGTCAACATGGCTTCCATCCTGGGCACCAACGGCTTCGCCGGCTCGCCCGCGTACGTCGCCGCCAAGCACGGCGTGGTCGGCCTGACCAAGACCGCCGCGATCGAGTACGCCCCGCAGGGCGTCCGGGTCAACGCGGTCGGCCCCGGCTTCATCGACACCCCGCTGCTGAAGGACACCGACCCGGCCGCGCGCGACCTGCTGATCTCGCTGCACCCCGCCGGGCGCCTCGGCCGCGCCGAGGAGGTCGCCGAACTCACCACGTTCCTGCTCTCCGACCGGGCGTCCTACGTCACCGGCAGCTACCACCTGGTCGACGGCGGCTACTCCGCCCGCTGACCGGCCGCCGAACACGCCGGGACACCAGGACGCTTCGCGAGAGAGGGCAACGAGTCATGAAGGCAGTCCAGTACCGCACCGTCGGCGGCCACCCCGAGGTGGTCACCGTCCCCGACCCCGAACCAGGCCCCGGGCAGGTCCTGCTGAAGGTCACCGCCGCCGGTGTCTGCCACTCCGACATCGCCGTGATGAGCTGGCCCGCCGACCGGCTGCCGTTCCCGCTGCCGCTGACCCTCGGCCACGAGGGCGTCGGCACGATCGCCGCGCTCGGCGCGGGCGTCACCGGGTTCACCGAGGGCGAGTCGGTCGCCGTGTACGGCCCGTGGGGCTGCGGCAGCTGCGCCAAGTGCGCCGAAGGCAAGGAGAACTACTGCCTGCGGGCGCGCGAGCTGGGCATCATGCCGCCCGGCCTCGGCGCGCCCGGAGCGCTCGCCGAGTACCTGCTGGTCGACGACCCGCGGCACCTGGTCCCGCTCGGCGACCTCGACCCGGTGCTCGCCGTGCCGCTCACCGACGCCGGGCTGACGCCGTACCACGCGATCAAGCGGTCGCTGCCGAAGCTGCTCCCCGGCTCCACGGCCGTGGTGATCGGCACCGGCGGCCTCGGACACGTCGCCGTCCAGCTGCTGCGCGCGATGACCGCGGCCCGGGTGATCGCCCTGGACGTCACCGAGGAGAAGCTCGAACTGGCCCGCGCCGTCGGCGCGCACGAGGCGCTGCTGTCCGACGGCGCGGCCGCCGCGAAGGTCCGCGAACTGACCGCCGGGCTCGGCGCGCAGGCCGTGTTCGACTTCGTCGGCGCGCCGCCCACCACCGCGCTGGCCGGGCAGCTGGTCGCGGTGGAGGGCGACGTCACCATCGTCGGCCTCGGCGGCGGCACGCTGGGCGTCGGCTTCGGCGCGCTGCCCTACGACGTCTGCGTCAGCTCGCCGTACTGGGGCAGCCGCTCCGAGCTGATCGAGGTGCTCGACCTGGCCCGGGCCGGGGCGATCGACGTCCACGTCGAGACGTACGGCATCGACGAGGCGCCGCTCGTGTACGAGCGCCTGCACGCCGGGAAGATCAACGGCCGCGCGGTGATCCTGCCGAACGGCTGACGGCTGACGGCCCGTCGGCGGCGGCCCCTCCCGGCTCCCGGGGGAGGCCGCCGCCGGCGTTCGACCACCTCGACCACCTCGACCACCTCGACCTCCGCGATGTCCGTCGGGTCGGTCGACGCGGCGGCGACACGGCCGTCGATTGTCGGCGGCCCGTCCTACACTCGCGCGCATGGAGACCTACATCGCCTTCCTGCGGGCGGTCAACGTCGGCGGCCGCACCGTGAAGATGGACCGGCTGCGGGAGCTGTTCGCCGGCTTCGGGCTGGAGGGCGTGCGGACGTACATCCAGAGCGGGAACGTGTTCTTCCGCAGTGCGGAGACCGACCGGGCCGCGCTGACGGCGCGGATCGAGGCCGGGCTGGCGGAGGGTCTGGGCTATCCGGTGCCGGTGATGCTGCGGACGGTCGAGGAGGTGGAGGCGCTGGTCGCGCTCGACCCGTTCGCGGGCGTCGAGGTGACCGAGGACGTCCGGCTGTGCGTGCTGTTCCTGTCCGAGCCGCTGCCGCCGGAGGTCGTGCTGCCGGTCGCCTCGCCGAAGGGCGACTGGGAGATGATCGGCGCGAGCGGGGGCGCGGCGTTCGTGGTGATGCACCTCCGCAACGGCCGGCTGAACGGGAACCCGGCCACCGCCTTCCCCAAGTCCTATCGGGGGCAGGCGACTTCGCGGTTCTTCCACACCACCGCGAAGATCGCCGCCGCTGCCCGCAAGGGCTGACCGGCGGTCAGTGCGGGAACGCCCGGGCGGGGCGCAGCCGGGGCAGTTCCTCGCGGAAGTCGGCGATGGCGGAGGCGATCTGCCGGGTCTGCGTGGTGCCCTCCAGCCGGTCGAGGTAGAGGTTGCGGGCGGCGAGGGCCTCGACCGTGACGCCGAAGTACATCGTCATCAGCGGGTTGACGAACGGTTCGCTGCTGGGCACCCGTTCGGCGAGCCCGACATCGCCGAACTCGCCGCGCAGCGCCGCCGAGACCGACCCCTGCACGATGCTCGGCCGTTCCGGCTCGGCGGCCCGGGCCCGGGCGACGGCGTCTAGGTACAGCACGGCCTCGGGGGTGTCGGCGGGCAGCGAGAACGCGCCGAGGTAGCCGCCGTCGCGTTGCAGGGCGGCCAGGTTCTCCAGCACCAGGGCGTGGCTGACGCCGTGGTGGGCGTCGACGCCGAAGCCCAGACAGGCCACCAGCCGGGTGGGGACGGACCGTAGCCCCGCGACGGCGGCCAGCGAGGCCATGTCCTCCTCCGGCGTGCCGAGCCCGGCCTCGTCGCCGCGCAGCAGGATGTCGGTGCCGCCGTCGACCAGCAGGATCGCGTCGACGTCGAGCCGGCGCACCAGATTCCGGTACGCGGCCCGCAGCGGCTTCACCTCGGTCGAGGCGAACGCCCAGACGGTGTCCGGCTGTTGGTGCTCGCGCAGCCACCGCGCCAACTCCCGCTCCGGGAACTTCGACTCGGCGGAGCGGGTGTCGGGCGTGATCCGGGCCAGCTGCGGCGCCTCCCACACGGCGGCGTCCAGACCGTAGTGGTGGGTGAACGCCAGGTTCGCCAGGTGCACTTCGCGCCCGGCGGCGCGCAGGGCGAGGGCGAGCGGCAGCCCCGCGTAGACGTCGTGACCGCCGCCCGCGCCGGCGATCAGGATCCGCTCGGCAGCCAGTAGGCGGGTGAGCAGGGGCGGCTGGAACAGGCTGGTGGTCACCGGGCGGACGGTAACAGGGTCGGTCGCGGGCGGGCGTCGGGACGGTCGCGGGTGGGGCCCGGGGCGGTCAACTTCCGTACTGGGCAAGCAACTCCTGGGCGTCGGCGAGGTCCTCGGGGGTGGGGGCGTCGTCCTGGGTGAGGCGGTGTCGCCAGTAGCCGGTGAAGTGGACGTTCGGGCGGGGGAGGCGGCGGTCGGCCAGCAGGTGGCGGCGCAGTGCGCGGACGGTGCCGGCCTCGCCGGCCAGCCAGGCGTGCGAGAGGTCGGCGGGCAGGTCGGCGGCGAGGACGGCGGCCAGCAGGCGTTCGCCGGGCGCGGCGTCCTCGCGGTCGATCCAGTGGGCGGTCAACTCGCCGAAGCCGAGCAGTGGTTGGCGCTCCTCGGGCCCGGCGGTCTCGATCCAGGCGTGGGCCCGGGCGCCGGCCGGCAGGGCCTCCACGAAGGTGGCCAGCGCGGGCAGCGCCGACTCGTCGCAGGCGAACAGCAGGGGCCGGCCGCCGTCGAGCGGGAACGGGCGGGCGAACTCGGGGGAGGGGCCGAACATCGCCAGCTCCCGGCCGGGCCGGGCGCGGGCCGCCCAGTCGGCGGCGGGGCCGGTGCCGTGCAGGACGAAGTCGACGTCCACGGTGTGCAGTTCGGCGTCGTGGGCGCGGATCGTGAAGGACCGCATCCACGGGCGACGGTGCTCGGGGACGGCGTGGCAGGCCCGGTACCAGTCCATCAGGTCCTGCCCCGGCGCGGCCGCGGGCAGTTCGGGGCGGTCCTGGCCGGGGCGCGGGAAGTACAGCTTCACCTGCTGGTCGGGCCCGGCCAGGGCGAACTCGCCGGGCGGCAGCGCGAAGCTCACCCGGGCGGTGCGCGGGGTGGGGCGACGGACGGCGGTGACAGTCAGTCGGCGGATCGGCAGCTCGGGCATGGCGTACTCCGGTCGGGAGGAGGAGGTGGTCCGACCCAGCTTTCCGGGGCCCGCTCACAGCACGCTGTCAGCGGGCTGTCACCACCCGACCCCGGCCCCGCAGCCCGGCCGCCCCGTCGTCCGGCCCGGGCGCTCAGCGCTCAGCGCCCGGCGCTCAGTGCGAGAGCACGTCCTTCAGCGCGTCCTCGGTGCGGCCGATCACCGTGTACCCGTCGTCGGCGGTGATGATCGGACGCTGGATCAGCACCGGGTGGGCGGCCATCGCCTCCACCCAGCGGGCCCGGTCGGCGTCCTCGCGCCCCCAGGTCCGCAGGCCCAGCTCCTTGGCGACCGACTCGTCCAGCCGGGCCACGTCCCACGGCTCCAGGCCGAGGCGGCCCAGCACCTCGGTCAGTTCGGCGGCCGTCGGCGGCTCCTCCAGGTAGCGGCGCACCGTGTACTGCGCGCCCGCCGCGTCGAGTTCGCCCAGGGCGGTGCGGCACTTGCTGCACCGCGGGTTGATCCAGATCTCCATGGCCGGCCAGCCTACCCACCGCCCGCGCGGCCCGGCCGTCCGGCGGGAACCCGGGCGTGCCGCCCGGCCGTTGCGGCAATCGACAGGCAGTGACACGCAACGACAAGCAACGACAAGCAGTGACAAGCAACGACAGGCAATCGACAGGCAACCGACCAGCCACCGGCGGGCACCGGCCCGCCCAACAGGGGAGCCACCGCATGGATGTCGCCACGATCGTCAACGAGCTGCTGGGGCCGGAGGGCCGCCGCGATCCGTACCCGCTGTACGAGCAACTGCGCGCGTTCGGTCCGGTCGTGCAGACCGACGAGTTCATGGTCGCGGTCACCGGCCACGAGGAGGTCGACGAGATCCTGCGCGCGCCCGCGTTCGGCGTCATCGACCCGGCCCTGCGCGCCCAGTTCGAGCCCGACTACTTCGACCACCCGGGCAAGACCCTGCTCGGGGAGTCGATCCTGGAGCGCAACGCGCCCGACCACGCCCGGATGCGCTCGCTGATCTCCTCGGTCTTCACCGCCCGCCGGGTCGCCGCCCTGGCCCCGGCCGTCACCGCCGCCGTCGACGGGCTGCTCGACGAACTCGCCGACCACGGCGACGCCCCGCTGGACTTCCTGGACGCCTTCGCGTTCCGGCTGCCGATCGGCGTGATCTGCGAACTGCTCGGCGTCCCGGACGAGGACCGGCACCTGTTCCGCCCGCTGGCCGCCGACCTCACCGTCACCCTGGAGGCCCTGGTCGAGGACGACGAGCTCGCCGCCTCCGACCTGGCCGCCGTCGAACTCTCCCGCTACTTCTCCGAGTTGGCCGCCCGCCGACGCGCCGACCCGAAGGACGACCTGGTCAGCGCGCTGGTCGCGACCGCCGACGCCGACCCGCAGCGGCTCTCCGACACCGAGCTGATCGCCAACTTGTCCCTGCTGCTGGTCGCCGGTTTCGAGACCACCGGCAACCTGCTCGGCAACGCCCTCGCGCTGCTCTTCGAGCACCCCGACGTCGCCGACCGGCTGCGCGACGGCACCCTCGACCCGTCCGCCCTGGTGGACGAGGTGCTGCGGTTCGACTCGCCGGTCCAGCTGACCTCCCGGGTGGCGCTCACCGACGGCCTCGCCGTCGCGGGCCGACCCGTTCCGCGCAACACCGGCGTCCTGCTGCTGATCGGCGCCGCCAACCGCGACCCGCGGCGCTTCACCGACCCCGGACGCTTCGACCCGGACCGCCGCGACGGCCAGCCGCTCAGCTTCGGCGGCGGCCCGCACTACTGCCTCGGCGCCCAGCTCGCCCGCCTGGAGGCCACCGCCGCGCTGCCCGCCCTGCTGCGCCGGTTCCCCGCGCTGGCCCCCGCCGGGCCGGCCGACCGCCGCGAACGGCTGGTGCTCCGCGGCTACCGCACCCTGCCGGTCACCCTCGGGTCCGAAAGGTGACAGCGGGTGTGACGGAGGGGGTGACGGAGGTCACCGAACTGGCTGAAATATGCTCGAACCGGGCCGAACGGCCCAAGCGGTAGGGACCTTGGCAAGGGGTGGTCCCGACCGATGGCACGGGACGATGGAGGGGACACGCACCCGCACCCGCACCGGGCGCCCGCCGAGGAGGTCAGCATGCCCGCGCCCACCGTCGCACCCGACCGCGTCGCCCCCGACGAGGCGGCCCCCGGCCAGCACGGCCGACAGGCCACCGCGCGCTGGGAGGCCGCGATGGCCGAGGCGCTGCGCACCCCGACCTGGGTGCGCGGCCTGCCGATCCTGCTGCTGGTCGCCGACCTGGCGCTGGAGGAGTCGGTGCCGCGCTCGGTCGCGGCCGGGTTCCTGCTGACGGTGCTGCCGGTGGTCGTCGCGTTCAGCGGCGGTCCGGCCCTGGTGGCCTGTGTCACCGCTCTCACCGTCGGCCTGCAGGCGCTGCTCGCCACCCGGGCCGGGCACTTCCAGGAGCAGCACCACCTGTGGACGTACCTGGCCACCGTGCTGTCCGGCGTCATGGGCGCCGGCCTGGCCCGGCAGCGCCGCCGCCAGGCCTGCGCCCTGGTGCGGATGCAGGCCGTCGCCGACACGCTCCAGCACACCGTGCTGCACCCCGTCCCCGCCCGGGTCGGGGGCCTGCGGGCGGCCGGGCTGTACCGGCCGGCGGAGGCGGACGTCGGCATCGGCGGCGACCTGTACGACGTGTGCGAGACCCGGCACGGCACCCGGATCCTGCTGGGCGACGTGCGCGGCAAGGGCCTGGAGGCGGTGCGCACCGTCGCCGACGTGATCGGGGCGTTCCGGATCGCCGCCCACGAGACCGCCGACCTCGCCGAACTCGCCGCCCAACTCGACCGCCAGGTGCGGCGGGCGGCCGAGCAGCGCGGCGACGGCGAACTCTTCGTCACGGCCGTGCTGCTCCAGCACGACCGGCTCACCGGCCGGTTCGAGGTGATCAACCGCGGCCACCTCGCGCCGCTGGTGGTCGCCCCGGGCACGGCCGCCGCCGTCCGCTGTGCCGAGGACCTCCCGCTCGGCCTCGGCCACCTCGGCTGCGGCCCGGCCCCGGAGCCCACGGCCGTCGAACTGCCGCCCGGACACAGCCTGCTGCTGCACACCGACGGCGTCACCGAGGCCCGGGACGGCGACGGCGAGTTCTACCCGCTGGCGGCCCGGCTCGGCACGCTGCCGATCACCGACCCGGACACCCTGGTCGCCTTCCTCGACCAGGACGTCCGCCGCCACGCCGGCACCCTTACCGACGACGTCGCGGTGCTGGCCCTGCGGGCGGGCTGAGCGGGGCGACGGATCACGTCGAGCCGTTGATCACCGAGTTCTGGATCGCGCCGACCCCGAGGTCGTGGTCGGCCAGCACCTGGTCGTAGGTGCCGTCGGTGATCAGCCGGTTCATCGCCCGCATCAGCACGTCGCGCAGCGCCGCGTCCTCCTTGCGCACCGCGATGCCGAACGGCCGGGGCTGGATCTGCGGGCCGCCGATCTGGAAGGTGGCGCCGTTGTCGACGGTCTGCGCCGCGTACTTGGCCTTCGGGTAGTCGGTGACGAATGCGTCCGCCGCGCCCTTGAGCTTCTCCAGCGCCGCGGTGTCGGTGTCGGTCTGGACCACCTTCAGCGGCTTCCCCTCGTGCTCGCACACCTTCACCTGGCGCTGTACCAGGTCGTCGTGCGTGGTGCCCTTCTTGACCACCGCCGTGTGACCGCACAGGTGGTCGATGTCGCTGATGTTCTGCGGGTTGCCCTTGTCGACGGCGATGCCGATGCCGGCCATGAAGTAGTCGACGAAGTCCACGCCCGGGCCGGTCGGCTTGCCGTCCTTGTCGAGGCCCTCCTCACGCTCGCGGGTGTCGGTGATGCCGGACATCGCGATGTCGTACTTGTGGCTCAGCAGGCCCGGCAGGACGTTCGCGAACGGCCCGGCGTCCTGGAGTTCGAGCCGGACGCCGAGCACCGCGCCCAGCTTCTCCGCCAGGTGCGGGTCCAGCCCGTCCGGCTCGTTGCGGTCGTTGCGGTAGACCACCGGCGCGGCGGTGAACGAGGCGCCCACCGTCAGCACCCCCGCCTTGCGCACCGATTCCGGCAGCAGCGCGTGCAGGTCCACCTGCTTCTCGTGGGAGCCCCCGATGCCGCAGCCGCCCAGCAGCAGCGCCCCGCCGATGACGGCGACGAGCGCGGTGCGCCCCCGCCCGGTCGTGTGTGCCATGGTCGTCGTCTCTCCCCGTGGTCAACGGCGGAACACACGACGGCCCGGGGCTCCGGACGGCATGAAGGCATGCCGGAAGGAGGCATGCCAAATACCGAGGGAAATCCCCTCGGCCGGCCGCCGTTCCGGCTAGATCATGGGCGACTATAGCCAGCATGGGCACGCGGACCCAGAGGGCCCCGGGAAAAGGCGTTCATGTCACCCGTTCTGACGCCCGATCAGCCCCGGTCCGGGCCGGTTCGTCCAGGTCGGAGGCCGGGTGAGTGGTTCGGACGCGTTCCAGGGCGCGCCCGGCGGATTCGGCCGGACGCGCGCTACGACCAGCCCGGGTCGGTGAACCTCGGCAGGGTGTCCGGGCTCCCGTCCGCGCCGGTGGGCAGCGGGCTCGGGGCGGGCCCGAACGGCTCGGTGGCGCCCGGGTCCTTCACCCGTGCGGTGGCGACGACCGTCACGTTGCCGGGCACGCCGATGCCGACCGTCACGCCCGTCCCGTCCGGGGTGCGCGCGCCCACCAGGTCCGCCGAGTTCTCGGTCAGCGTCCAGCCGCGGCCGGTCCAGTACGCTCGGACCTGCTCCAGCAGCCGCGGCCGGTTGGCCTCCGCGACCTTGGTCAGCACGTAGCGGCGCAGCGTCAACTGCGCGGTGCCGTCGTTGTCCCGGCGGGCGTTCTCGTGCGGCACCGCCCGGAGCGCGTCGTCGGCGAACCGGACGGCGGGGGTCAGCGCCGAGGTGGTGCCGTCCACCAGCTCCTGGAGCTGCGCCCGGGCCCGGTCCGCGGCCGGCGCCGAGGCGTCCGCCGCCGCGCCGGAGGAGCCGCAGCCCGCCAGCAGCGGAGCCAACAGCAGCGCCGCGACGGCCGCCCGCCGTCCCATCCGGCGTCCCATCGGGCCTACACCGACCAGAACGGGTCGTGCCGGCGCGGCATGGTGTCCATCACGCCGTCCGGGCCGAGCGGGACGGTGGAGTCGCCGCCGAACGGGTACGAGGTGCCGCTCGGCGGCACGTCCTGGACCCGCGCCAGCAGCGTCGCGTTGCCCGGGACGCCGATCCTCAACTCCAGTGTCCCGAGCGGGGATTCGGCCCGCAGCACGGGCATCACCGGGTCGTTCTCGCCGTCCACCTGCCAGCCGCGGGCCTGCCAGGCGCGGCCCAGCTGGGCGAGCAGCTCCGGGTAGCGGCCGGCCGACAGCCGGGTCATCAGGTAGCGCCGCTTCTCCAGGTGCGCGGTGCCGTCCGGCTCCCGGGTGTACGGGTGCTCGTGCTCCACCGCCACGTACGGGCCGTCCGCCCAGTCGGCGGGCGGGTCCAGCGCCGCCGGGGCGGAGTCCAGCAGCTCGTCCACCGCGGCCTTCGCGGCCAGCAGGGCGGTCGACGGGTGGGGTGCCGCGAAGTCGTTCATCGCCGGTCCTGTCCGATCACCCGGTCACCGTGACCGGAGACGATCATGCCCATGTTGCGCAGCGAGTGGCCGTCCCGGCCGTCGCCCTGATTCCAGTAGTCCGAGTGCGACTGGAAGCCCCTCGGGCCGTCCGCCACGTCGAAGCGCTGCGCGCCGAACTCGGAACTCGCCGGGTCCTGCCCGAACCAGAGCTCGTGCGGGTCGCCGTGCCCGGCAATCTTGTCACCGATGAAGCCGCCGAGCGCCGCCCCGGGTATGCCGCCGAGCAGGCCGCCGATGCCCGCGCCGATGCCGATGCCCTTCGCCTCCGCGTGGCTCGGCAGGTGCGACACCGGGTCGTGCTCGGCCGCGCCCACCCACACGTGCGAACCGTCCACGCCCAGCTGCGAGGCCTTCTGCGCGCCGGTGCCGGGGGAGCCCACCAGGATGATGTCGTCCGCCGGTATGCCGCCGGGACGCTGCGCCGCCTGGCCGACGGTGAACGAGCCGTAGCTGTGGCCGAGCGCCGTCAGGTGCGCCGGCCGGCCCTCGTGCGAGGCACGCAGGCCCTGCAGGAAGCCCTGGTACGACTCGCCGCCCTGCTTGGCGCGGTCGTCGCCGGCCACCGCCAGCGCGTCCGCGCTGATCCCCTTGGCCTGCGGGGTGTCGTAGCCCAGCCAGGCGATCGAGGCGGTCTTGCGGGACGGGTCGGTGTCGTGCGCGGCCTGCCACAGGTCGCGGGCCCGGTTGGCGTCGCCGCCGCCCATGTTCTTGACCTCGGTGTTCAGCCCCGGCACGTACGCCACCACGTCGTCGGCGGTGTCCGGGTTGCCGTACGCGATCGCGGCCCGGCCCTGGCCCTGGTCGCCGATCACCATCAGGTACGCGGGCGGCTGCTTGCCCTGGTCGTCCTGCAGCCGGTGCTGGATCGAGCGGAAGCCTTCCAGCTTCTTCTTGTCCCAGTCCGACAGGTTCTGCCGGGACGACAGCTGATCGACCAGCCGGTCGAGGTTGATCCGGTTGGCCTGGTCGCGGGCCGGTGTCGGGATGCCGTCGCGGTTGCCGATCCGGTCCGGGTGCGAGGCGATCAGGCGCTGCTGCTCGTCCGCCGGCAGCGACTTCCACCAGGAGTTCACCTCGGTCGGCGAGGCGTTCTGGTCCGGCATGCCGGCCAGCACCAGGTCCTCGCTGCCGGTGAAGGCCTTCAGCAGCGTGCTGTTGAGCCGCATCGCGGCGGTGCCCGGGTCGAGGCCGGCGCCGGTGCGGGCGTCGGTGGTGTACTGGCGCAGCCGATCCGCCGTCACCTGGTCGGCGTGCGCGGCCTTGGCCAGCGCCTCGCCGATCCGGTCGCGCAGGTCGGTGCCCTGCCGGGCGCGGTCCGGGGCGTCCGGGTCGTGCCGCTCGGCGGCGCTCGGCGGCGGCCAGGAGATCCCGCCGTCGTCGGAGACCTGGAAGCCGCCGGCCTGCGCCTCCTGCAACGCCCTGCGCAGGTCCGCCTGGGCCAGCACGAAGGCCTCCGCGCCCTCCCGCAGGACGGGCGCGATCCGGGTCAACTCCAGCTGTGCGGCGGCGAGTTTGCCGCTCGTCCGGGACAGCGACTGGCGGGCGTTGTCGGCCGCGACGCCGGTCCACCCGGAGTTCCGCACCCGGTCGTCGACCCCGGACCGCCACTGCTGGGCGTCGTCGGAGACGGCGTCGGCGAGGGCCTGGTACGCGTCGGCGGCGCCGAACAGCCGCTGCGGGTCCGCGTCGCGGAGCGTGGGGATGTCCATGGTCACCGCCCGCCGGCCGAGGCGACGATGGTGCCCGCGGCCTGCTCGGCGTTGCGGTAGTTGGCGGCGGTCTGCCGGAGCTTCCCGCCCTGCTGGTCCAGCTCCGCGGACAGCCGGTCGAGCATCGACTTCCACGCGGTGGTGCAGGCGTCCAGCTCGCTGCCGGTCTGCCAACCGCGCAGCCCGCCCTCCGCGTTGTCCGACGGGCCGAGCACCCGGGAGGTCGCGTCCGGCAGCCGCTCGGCGACGACCGTCGCGGTCTGCCCCGCCCCGTCCAGCTCGTCCGGTTCCACCTGGAACCCGCCGCCACTGCCGCCTGGGCCCACGTCGCGCACGCCATCCCCCAACACCGGTGTCGGTCCGACCACTTGAGCGGGTCATGCTAGCGAACCCCGGCCCCCGAACCCAGGGGCGTTCACCACATCCACCCGACCTGCGCCCGTCACCCTACTTGGTGTTCTCTTTGGCTGAGCTTTGCCGGATCCGGTGAACCGCCGCCCCCGTGCCGGTGTCGCGCAGGGGCGACCGGCCGTCACGCGACCGGCACGGCCTCCGGGGCGGTCGGCGCGGGCTGCCGGACGGTCGTGCGGCGCAGCAGGACGGCGACCAGCACGGCGGTGACGGCGAGGGCCGCCGAGCCGCAGCGCAGGGCGAGGTGGAGGGCGTCGACGAAGGCGGTGTCGACAGCGGCCTGGACGGGTGCCGGGGTGGGTGCGGCGGCCGGGCCGGCGCCGTGGCCGGTGAGGGCGGAGACCGCGTGCGGGACGCCGTCGGCGGGCACGCCGAGGCGCGGCAGGGCGGTGGTCAGCGAGTCGGTCAGCCGGTTGGTGAGGACCGCGCCGAGGACCGCGATGCCGAGCACGCCGCCGAGTTCGCGCAGCGTGTTGATGGTGGCCGAGGCCATGCCGGTCTGCGCCGGACTGACCCGCTGGAGCACCGCGATCGACACCGGCGTGAACGTCAGGCCCATGCCGAAGCCGAGCACCACCAGCGTCCACACGTACGACCAGTAGTGCGCGTGCCCGCCGTACAGCGACAGCCCGCCGAGGCCCGCCGCGCACAGTGCCATGCCCAGCACCAGCGGCAGGCGTACTCCGTGACGGGAGGTCAGGCGTCCGGACAGCGGCGCGGCCAGCATGATCACGGCCGTCATCGGCAGCCCCGCGTACCCGGCGTCGGTGGGGGCCCAGCGCATCACGCCCTGGAGCATCAGCGGCAGGAAGAACAGTGCGCCGAACATCCCGAAACTGACCATCAGCCCGCTCAGCAGCGCCCCCGCGAGCACCCGGTCGCGGAACAGCCGCAGCTCCAACATCGGCTCCGCCGCCCGCAGTTCGGCCAGCACGAAGACGCCCAGCAGGACGACCGCGGCCGCCCCGCAGGCCAGTACCACCGGGTCCGTCCAGCCGCGGCCGGGGCCCTCGATCAGGCCGTAGACCAGCGCGCCGAGACCGGCCGCGGACAGCGCCAGACCCGTCAGGTCGATCCGACGCTCGCGCGGCGCGATCACCGGCAGCACCCGGAAGGTGAGCACCAGGGCGAGCAGCCCGACCGGGACGTTGATCCAGAACACGCTGGCCCAGCCGAACGCGTCCACCATCGGGCCGCCGATCACCGGCCCGATCGACAGGCCGAGCGCCGAGACCCCCGACCACAGGCCGATGGCCCGGGCCCGCTCCTTCTCGTCCGTGAACACCTGCCGCAGGATCGCCAGGCTGCCCGGCGTCAGCAGCGCCGCGCCGACGCCCTGCAGCATCCGGGCGGCGACCAGCAGCCCGATGTCGCCGGCCAGCGCGGCGGCCGCCGAGCCCGCGGTGAACAGCGCCAGCCCGAGCCGGAACACCCGCGTCCGGCCGTACCGGTCGCCGAGCGTGCCGCCGGTGAGCAGCAGCGCCGCGTACACCAGGCTGTAGCCCTCGGCGACCCACTGCAGGCCGCTGATGCCCGCGTCGAGGTCCCGGCCGATCCGGGGGAGGGCGATGTTGACGATGACGTTGTCCAGCATCGCCATGAACATCGTGACGCAGAGCGTGGCGAGCGCCTGCCACTTGTGGCGCGAACCGACCGAACCATCCACCGGGAACGTCCCCCTCCTGGGTACACCGCATCACCCCTAACGGTGTTAGGGGCTGCTTGAGCCCTCAGGATGGCCCTAACGGTGTTAGATTGCAAGCGCGATCACCACCCGGACCGCACCGATCAGAGGAACCCGCATGGCCGAGACCACCCCCGCGCTCACCCGCCAGGCCCTGACCGCCGCCGCACTGCGCGTCCTCGAACGCGAGGGCCTGGCCGGCCTGTCCATGCGCAAGGTCGCCGCCGAGGTCGGGGTCAAGGCCGCCTCGCTGTACTGGCACGTCCGGAACAAGGAAGAACTGCTCGACCTGCTCAGCGACGCCCTGGTCGCGGACGCCGAACTGCCGCCCCGCGAAGGCAGTTGGCGCGAACAGTTCCTGGAGTACGGACGCCGCCACCGCGCCCTGCTGCTGTCCCGGCGCGACGCCGCCAAGGTCGTCGCGGGCCGCCTCGCCCCCGGCCCCAACATCCTGGCCATCCTCGAAGACCAACTCGACCGCCTGCGCGCCGCCGGCTTCAGCGACGCCGACGCCGCGATGGCCTCCTACCTGCTCTCCGCGTACGTCCAGGGCTTCGTCCTCCAGGAACAGTCCCCGCTCTCCGCCGCCGAAGCCGCCGGCGCGACCCGCGGCGAAGCGGCCCGCGCCGCCGGCGAGACCTTCCGCACCCTCCCCGCCGAGACCTACCCCAACCTCGTCGCCCTCGCCGACGACCTCACCGACCCCAGCATGGAGACCCGCTTCGAATTCGGCCTCCACCGCCTCGCGGACGGGCTGGCGGTGCTGGTTCACCACCAGGGGCGCGGGGAACTGCGCGAATCGGAAGGTGCCCAACTGCTGGGGCGCGACGCAGGGCAGTGACTTGCACGTGCTCGCGACCTTGCGGACCGGTGCATGGCTGCTCGCGCAGTTCGCCGCGCCCCTGACGTTTCAGCTCGCGTCCAGGTAGGGCCCGTACAGCACCGACAGGAACCGGGTCGCGAGCTGGTCGCGCAGCTGTGGCGGCAGTGCGTCGAGCAGCCGGTTGACGCCGGCCATCCGGGAGGGGCCGAAGCCGGCCGCAGGCAGGAGCGCCGCGAAGGTCGCGTCGTCGAGGTCGGCGAGGTCGAACTGGTCGAGGAGGGCGAGGAGTTCGGTCGGCGGGGCGGCGGGGCCGCGCTCGCGGACGGCGGGGACGGCGGTGCGGAGGGTGGCGAGGAGGTCGTCGACGCCCTGTTCGCTGACGCCGGTGAGGGTGAGGTGCAGGCTGGCGGGCAGGCCGGCGACGCTCAACTGGGGTTGCAGGAACCAGCCGTGGGCGCGCGTCTCGTCGGCGAGGTCGAACAGGTCGAGCGAGGGGTCGTCCGCGCCGATCGCGACCAGCGTCGCGTCCGGCGTGCCGAGCACCCGCAGCCCGTCGATGTCGGCGATGCCCGCGATCAGCCGCCGGGTCGCGGTGAGTGCGGCGCGCCCCAACTCCCGGTAGCCGTCGGCTCCGAGGGCCTGCAGGGTGGCCCAGGCGGCGGCCAGCGGGCCCGCGCCCTTGCTGCTCTGGACGGTGGAGTTGACGACCGGGTAGCCGGGCCACTGCGCGCAGGCGAAGTACGCGGCGAGCCGCATCGGCCGGTCCCGGAACAGCAGGACGGAGGCGCCCTTGGGGGTGTAGCCGAACTTGTGCAGGTCGCAGGAGAGCGACGTCACCCCGGGCACCGACAGGTCGAACTCCGGTACGGCTGCGCCCGCTTCGGCGAGCCACGGGAGCAGCCAGCCGCCGACGCAGGCGTCCACGTGGCAGGGCAGCCCGCGCCGCGCCGCCTCGGCGGCGATCTCCGCGACCGGGTCGACCACCCCGTGCGCGTACGAGGGCGCGGAGGCGACCACCAGCACCGTCCGTTCGGTGCACGCGGCCGCCATCGTCGCCGGCACCGCCCGGAAGGTCTCCGGGTCGACCGGCACCGCCACCACCTTGACCTTCAGGTAGCGTCCGGCCTTGAAGAACGCGGCGTGGGCCGTCGCGGGGACGACGATCTCGGGCTCGGCGATCTCCGGGCGGATGTCCCGCGCGGCCTTCACTGCGAGCATGATCGACTCGGTGCCGCCGCTGGTGAAGATCCCGGGCGTGCTGTCGTCCCCGCCGAGCCGGGCGGCGACCGCGCCGACCACCCGGCGTTCCAGCGCGACGATGCTCGGGAACGCCGTCGGGTCGAGTCCGTTGACCTCCAGCATCGCCAGGTACGCGCGCTCCGCGGCCTCCCGGACCTCGGGCCGTCCCGCGTCGTAGGTGTACGCGGTGGTGTGCCCGCCCCGGGTGGGCAGGTCGCCGGCGGTCAGCGCGCGCAGTTCGGCCAGCAGCTCGTCGGCGGGGCGTCCGGTGGGCGGCAGGCCGGGGTGGGCGGTGGTCATGTCTCGTCTCCGATCGGCGAGTTGGGGGCACGGGAGGCGCGGCGCCGGCCGTACGCGCGCAGGGCGGGCAGCGAGAGCAGCATCAGCGCGGCCGGCACCAGGCTGAAGCCGAGCAGCACTCCGGCCCGGGCGGCGTCGGTCTGGGCGACGGGGTGGTCGGTGGTGGCGGAGACGAACCCGGCGGCGGCCAGCGCCAGCGAGAACAGTCCGGGGCCGGCGGCCAGTCCGGCGGTCTCCCCGGCGGTCCACAGCCCGGTGAACGCCCCGGACTGGAGACGGCCGGTGCGTGCCGCGTCCGCGTGCACGGTGTCCGGCAGCAGCGACAGCGGCAGCACCTGCAGCGCGGCGTAGGCGACGCCGAGCAGCGCGCACAGCACCAGCGTGACCGGCACGCCGCCGTGCGCCGCGGGCCAGAGCGCCGCCGAGGCGACGGCGAACAGGCCGGTCGCGGCGGTCAGGCAGCGCAGCCGCCCCCAGCGGGCTGCGGCCCGGCCCCACAGCGGGACGGCGACGGCGCTCGGCGCGACCAGGCAGACGAACAGCACCGAGGTCAGCCCGTACCCGCCCAGCCAGTACGTGGCGACGTACGGCGCGGCCGCCAGCATGATCGCCACCGCGGCGGCCTGCAGCACGAACGCGCCGAGCAGCGCGAAGAACGCCCGGTTCCCGCGCGCGGTGCGCAGCGCCGCCGGCAGCCCGAGCGGCTCCGCGCCGGGCCGGGCGGGCACGCGGCGGGCGCCGAGCGCCGGGACGAGCAGCGTCACCAGCAGCAGGCCGGCGACCACCGCCGCCATCACGGCGTAGCCGCCGCGCCCGCCGCCCGCCAGCGACACCAGGGCAGGGGCGAGGCCGCCCGCGACCAGGATGCCGAGGGTCAGGCAGACGATCCGCCACACCATGATCCGGGTGCGTTCGCCCGGCCGCTCCGACATCTCGGCGGGCAGCGCCACGTACGGCACCTGGAACAGCGCGAACGCGCTGGACGCGAGCACGAACGCGCCGGCCACCCAGGCGGCCGCGCCGGAGCCGGTGAGCGGGGCGAGGAACATCGCGGCGAACGCGACCGGCAGCGAGAGGGCGCCGGCCAGCAGGATTCGGGTGCGGCGGCCGGTGCGCAGCGCCTCCCGGTCGCTGGCCGCGCCGACCAGCGGGTTGAACAGCGCGTCCCAGGCCTTCGGCAGGGTGACCACCAGCCCGGCGACGCCGGCGGGGACGCCGAGCGCGTCCGTCATGAAGTAGAGCAGCAGCAGGCCGGGGACGGTGGAGTGGATGCCGGTGCCGATCGAGCCGACGGCGTATCCGGCGAGCTGCCGCCGGGATATCCGGGGTTCCGTCACAACGCACCGTCGCCCGGGCCGAGTTCGCGCAGGCCTCGTTCACCCGGGCCGAGTTCGCCCGGGCCGAGTTCGCCCGGACCGAGTTCGCCCAGGCCGAGTTCGCCCAGGCCGAGTTCGCGCAGGACCAGGGCCCGCAGGTGGGCGCGGAAGCGCGGCACCTGGGCGCGGATCATCGAGCGGCAGAACCCGTGCGTGGTCCACAGCACCGTCCACACCGCGAGCTCGGCCCGGTCCGGCGTCAACTGCGGCAGTGCGGCGACGAGTCGGTCGCGGACGGCCTCCAGCAGCGGCCGGGCGTAGCGCTCCTCCAGGTCGGCGAACTCGGCGGCGTCGGCCATCCAGCGGCGCATCCACAGCGCGGGCACGTGCGGCTGCTGCAGGCAGAAGTCCAGGTACCGGTCGGCGAATTCGGCCGCCGCCCGGGCCGGGTGGTCGGGGGCGGTGCGGGCGAACTCCGTCAACGCGGCGTCGACGGCGGCCCGTTCGGCCTCGTGGGCACGGCGCATCACCTCGCGGTACAGGTCGGCCTTGGAGCCGACGTGGTAGGCGACGGTGGCGACGTTCAGCCCGGCCGTCACGGCGATCGTCCGGGTGGTGGCGCCGTCGTAGCCGTGCTCGGCGAACAACTCGGTGGCGGCGGCGAGGATCCGTTCCCGGCTCGCCTCGGCGGCCGTCCGGTGCTGGCTCATGGTGGGGGAGCGTACGCGCGCCGTCCGCCATCGATCAAGCGTTTGATGGAGGGAGTTTCCGACCGCCCGCGGAAGGCTCCCGGAACGCCCCGGAAACGCCCACGGGCCCCACCGCAGCGCGGCAGGGCCCGTGGTGACGAGCAGTCGGCAGGCGTCAGCAGTGCGCCAGCGTCTCGCAGTCCTCCCAGCGGGTGCCGGTGGCGTTGTCGCCCGAACCGGTGGGTGCGACCAGCGACTTGGACTTCAGCTGCGCGGTGGCGGCGGGCCCGGCGGCCAGTCGGACGGCGATCGCGTCGACCACCGGACGCGGGCTGGTGCCGGCGTAGTTGTTGACCATCACGACGAACGCCAGCTTGCGGCCGTCGGGCGCGGTCGCGTAGCCGAGCAGGTTGTCGACGCCGCCCATCGAGCCGCTCTTGGCGTGCACGTTGTTCTCGGCCTTGGTGCCGCGCATCCGGGCGGCCAGGGTGCCGCCGACCATCCGGTCCGGGTTGCCCGCCACCGGCAGCGCGTTGTACCAGGCGTCGAACCACGGCTTGGTCTGCGCGACCTTCAGCAGGTCCGCCATCTTCGCGGGGGTGGTCAGGTCGTAGCGGGACAGGCCGGAGCCGTCCACCTGGCGGGTGGTCGGGCCGGTGATGTTGTTCGCCTTCAGGAAGGCGTTGACCTGGTTGATGCCGGTCGCCCAGTCGCCGCGGCCGCCCTTGACCTTGCCGATCTCCTTGGTCAGGTGCTCGGCGATGCCGTTGTTGCTGATCTTCAGCATCGGGACGATCAGCTCGGCGAGGGTCTTCGAGCTGTGCTCGGCGAGCGGCTGCGAGGTCTCCGACCCGGCGGCCGCCTGCACCCCGCGCACCACCTTCACGCCGTGCTTGGCCAGCGCGCCCGCGAACACCTGGCCGGCGTACGTGCCGGGGTTGTCGACCGTCAGCCAGGAGGTGACCGGCGCGCCGCCGCTCGGGATGCTGCCGGACAGCGCCACGTCGTTGCTGCCGTGGCGGCGGTCCACGCCGACGCTCGAACCGCTGCCGGCCGCGCCGGTGGCGACCGTGCCGGTGAACTTCATCGGCGCCTCGGCCGGGTTCAGCGTCACCTTGGCGTTCTCGCCCGCCGCGCCCGGAGTGACCGTCACCCGGACGGTGTCCATCATGTACTCGGCGTCGTTGGCGACGGTCAGCCCGGATATCTGCGGGCTGTACGAGTACGCCTCGTCGTCCCAGGCCCAGCCCGGGCCGAGCGGCGTCGAGTCGTAGCGGCTGCTGTCGGCCAGCACCCGGCCGGTGACGGTGGTGACGCCGGTCGCCGCGACCTTCGCCGCCAGGTCGTCGAGGTCCTGCGCCAGCAGGCTCGGGTCGCCGCCGCCCTTCAGCACCAGGTCGCCGACCAGGGTGTCGCCGTAGGTCTTGCCGACGGTGCGGACCTCGGTGGTGAACCGGTAGTCCGCGCCCAGCAGGTCGAGCGCCGCGGTCGAGGTCACGGTCTTCAGGGTGGACGCCGGGGTGAACAGCGCCTGCGGCTGCCGGGCGTACAGCACCTCGCCGGTGGTGGCGTCCAGCACCTCGACGCCGGCCTGGGCGTTGGCCAGCCGGGGGTCGGCGAGCAGCGTGTTGAGATCGGCGGTCAGTGTGGCATCGGCCGGCGCCGGGTCGTCGGCCTGCGCCGAGACGGCGATCAGGGAGGCGGCGAGGACCGCGGCCGCGAGCGGCAGACTGCGGCGGAACGGGCGTGCGGACACGGGTGGCTCCAGGGTGCGGATCGGCCGGGGTGCGTGCGTCACCCACGCCCCCGTTTGTCCGGAACATTACCATCTGATGGTAATTCAAATGATCTACGCCCCAGCCCTCTTGGGCCCCACCCCCTTGACGTCCCAGCGCCCCCGAAACGTCACGCCCGAACCCGTTCGTTCCACCCCGATACACTGACGCGGGGCTTCGGCGGATCAAGGTTCGGGACGGGAAACATGGGCGCGCACGCCGGACTGACGGTCGAACGGATCACCCGCGCCGCCGCCGAACTCGCCGACCGGGTCGGCATCGACAAGGTCACCGCCTCCGCCCTCGCCCGCGGCTTCGGCGTCAAGGACGCCAGCCTCTACTCGCACGTCAAGAGCCTCCAGGAGATCCGCACCCGGGTCGCCCTGCTCGCCACCGAGGAGCTCAACGACCGCATCGCGAGCGCCCTCGCCGGCCGCTCCGGCGCCGACGCCCTCACCGCCTTCGCCGACGCCTGCCGGACGTACGCCCAACAGCACCCCGGCCGCTACGCCGCCACCCAACTCCGCCTGGACCCGGCCGACTTCGAAGGCACCGACGCCCTTGCGCGGACGGTCGAACTGACCTACGCGCTGATGCGCCACTACCGCCTCGAAGAGCCCGACCTGACCGACGCCGTCCGCCTGCTGCGCTCCACCTTCCACGGCTTCATCGGCATCGAGGCCAACGGCGGCTTCCACCACCCGCGCGGCGCGGACGGCTCCTGGCAGCGGATCGTGGCCGGCCTCCACCAGCTGCTGGAGAACTGGCCCCGCACCGTCTAGCCCTTCCGTCCCGTGGGCAGGAACGCCGCCGGGAGCGCCGTCAGCAGCACGAACCCCAGCGCCACCGCGAACACGGCGCGGAACGCCGCGACCGTCCCCGCGCCCCCGTGCGAGGCGTGCGCCAGCACCAGCGCCACCACCGTGGTGCCGGCCGCCGCGCCCAACTGCTGCGCGACCGCGTTCGCGGTGGTCGCGGCGGGCACCGCGGCCGGCGGCAGCGAGTGGTAGAGCGTCACCATCACCGGCGAGGCCGCCAGCGCCAGGCCGACCCCCTGCGCGAACAGCGCCACCAGCAGCGCCACCCCCGGCTCGGCGCTGCCGGCCCGGGCGAACACCGCCAGGCCCGCCGCCACCAGCGCCAGCCCGGCCAGCACCAGTGCCCGCGGATTGCTCCGGGCGTCGATCACCCGCCCGACCAGCAGCACCGCGACAGCCGCCCCCGCACCCTGCGCGACCATCACCAGGCCGGCCGTCAACGGGCCCCGGCCGCCGGCCTGTTGGAAGAACAGCGGCACCAGCACCACCGCCCCGTACAGGCCGAAGCTGTTCAGCAGCGACACCGAGGCCGACGCGGTGAACGCGCGGTCCCGGAACAGCGCGAAGTCCACCACCCGGTCACCCGCCCGCCGACGCGCCAGCACCCCGTGCGCCGTCAGCAGCACCGCCGCCGCCAGCAGCGGCACCAGCACCCGCGGCCCGCCCGCCGGCGCACCCCCGCCCAGCCGGACGAACCCGAGCACCGCCGCCGTCAGCCCGCCGCTCACCGTCACCAGGCCCGCCAGGTCCAGCCGCCCCGGCGCGGCATCCCGCCGATTGCGCATCAGCAGCGGCGACAGCACCGCCACCGCCAGGCACACCGGCACGTTCAGCAGGAACACCCACCGCCACGAATGGCCCTGGATCAGCGCCCCGCCCACCACCGGCCCCGCGACCGGCGCCAGCAGCACCGGCACCGCGATCAGCGCCATCGTCCGGCCCATCCGCGCCGGGCCGGCCACCTCCACCACCAGGATCCGCATCAGCGGGAACAGCATCCCCGCGCCCAACCCCTGCACCACCCGGAACGCCACCAGCGACCCCAGCGACCAGGCCAGCCCGCACAGCACCGACCCCAGCAGGAACACCGCCGCCGACGCCGTCCAACAGGCCACCGCCCCGAACCGCCGCGCCGCCCACCCCGTCGCCGGAATCACCGCCGACATCGCCAGCAGGTACGCCGTCGCCACCCACTGCACCTGCGCCGGGCCCGCGCCGAACCGCCGCGCGAACGACTCCAGCGCCACCCCCACCACCGTGGTGTCCAGCAGCGCGACGAACGCGCCCGCCGCCAGCACCAGCGCCGCCCGCACCACCGGACCGCCGAGCGGCTCCCGCTTCTCCGGCTGCCCCGCCGAGCTCCCCCTCATCGGACGACCCGCCCGAGGAACCCGGCCAGGTTCGCCCGCAGCCGGGCCACCCGCTGCTCGGCGTCCAGGCTCTCCGACATCCGCGCCCCGCCCGCGGCCGCCCGCCGACGGCCCCGCACGTACAGCGGGCACGCCAGGTCGCTGCAGAAGTACTCGCCCGCCGAGGCGTACTCCTCGGTCGAGCTCCGACCCGCCCGACGTGCCGTCATCAGCGCCACCCCCGATGCCGGATGGGCGGTCAGGCAGATCGAACACATCGCCCCGCCGCGCCCCGCGCCGGGCCGCTGGGCCGGCCGCAGGGCCACTCCGACCACCCGCCCCTCGAACTCGGCCACCAGGTACCCCCGCTCGGGGGCACCTGGCTCCCGCCAGCCCAAAAAGTCGAGCCCGGCCCAGTCCAGCTCGTCGATCCCGCGCGGTAACCGGGCCCGACTCGCCTCCCCCTTGGTGCAGTTGACGAACGACGCCCGGATCTCCGGCTCGGTCAACGACCGCATGGCTTCCCCACTCTCCCTAGGGTTCCTAGTTTTAAGCCAAGGTATCCTAGGCGTGCGTTCGCGCCAACCGACCTACCCTCCGGGCCGATCGGTGCAGTACTCGAACTCCCCTCCGGCCCTGCGTAGTTGAGTCAGTCTCGACAGGATTGCCGCAGGGCTCGACACGAGGTGACGGGCCGTCGAAACCCCCCGGATCGGGCTGCTCGGCCATGGGGAGCAATCGGCTCCTCCCGACTGGCCGCCGGGTGCGGGGTCGGGTCTCTTGGAGTGCAGGGAAGCCCACTGCTCCCCAAGTTGATTCCGTTTCGGAAGGATTGTTTTCATGCGTGCAATCACCCGCACTGTCGCCGCCCTCGGTCTCGCCGCTCCCGTCCTGCTCGGTTGCGCCGGCCTGGCCGCTGCCCACGAGGGCGGCATGGGCGAAGAGCCGAGTGCGCACTTCGTCACCGGCAACTTCGTCGCCAACGAGGTCGGCGCCGGCATCTCCGCCACCGGCTCCGAGGTCACCGAGAACAGCGTGAACCACTTCACCGGCTTCGCTTTCGCGGACGACGACGGCGTCTCCGGTTCGCTCACCGAGTCCGGCGCGAACTGGTAAGACCCCGGCCTGACCGGGAGGAGGGCCGTCCCAGCCCTCCTCCCTGCACCAACCCCAGCGCCGGCCGCCCCTCGCGGCCGGCGCTTTGCCCTGCCCGGGCGCCGCGCGGAAGCGGAACGGCAGCCGCCCGACGCCGCGCCAGGCCGCCGAGCCGTCCGAACGGACGCGGGGCGGGAGCGGCGACCTCGGGGGAGCTCACACCGAACTCGCTGCTCACCGCGCTCCGGATCACCGCGACCGTCCGCCGTCCCGCATCCGGTCGGCGGAGCACTCGGCGGACCGGGCCTCGCTCAGGCCGCGCGGCGGGCCCGCGGGCGCGGCGTCAGGGCGGCGTACTCCAGTGGCGCGGACGGGTCGATCGACACGTCCAGCGGTGCGGGCTCGGCCCCCGCGCGGACCAGGAGGTCGCCGATCGCGGCGACCATCGCCCCGTTGTCCGTGCAGAGCGCCAGTGGCGGCACCCGCAGTGCGATCCCGGCGGCGGCGCAGCGCTGCTCGGTCAGGGCCCGGATCCGGGAGTTGGCGGCGACGCCGCCGACCACCACCAGGGTGCCGATGCCGTGGTCGGTGCAGGCCCGGACGGCCTTGCGGGTCAGGGTGTCGGCGATCGCCTCCTGCAGCGAGGCCGCCGCGTCCGGCACGCGCGGCTCGGTGCCGACGGCGCGGTGGCCCTCCACCCAGCGGGCGGCGGCCGTCTTCAGTCCGGAGAAGGAGAAGGCGTACGGGTCGTCGCCGGCGCCGGTGAGGGGCCGCGGCAGTCGCACCGCGCGCGGGTCGCCGTCCCGGGCGGCCCGGTCGATGGCGGGCCCGCCGGGGTAGGGCAGGCCGAGGATGCGGGCGGTCTTGTCGAAGCATTCGCCGGCCGCGTCGTCCAGGGTGTCGCCGAGGTGCACGATCGGGTCGCGGGCCAGGTCGCGCACCAGCAGCAGCGAGGTGTGGCCGCCGGAGACGATCAGCACCACGCACGGGTTCGGCAGCGGCCCGCCCGCCAGGCCCGCCGCGGCCACGTGCCCGGCCAGGTGGTGGACGCCGTACAGCGGCACCCCGAGCGAGAACGCGTAGCTCTTCGCCGCGGCCACCCCGACCTGCAGTGCCCCGGACAGCCCCGGGCCGGTGGTCACCGCGACTGCCCCCACGTCCCCGAGGGTGAGCCCGGCCCGGTCCAGCGCCTCCCGCACCACCGGTGCCATCGCGTGCACGTGCGCGCGGGCCGCGATCTCCGGCACCACTCCGCCGTACCGGGCGTGCTCGTCCATGCTCGACGCGACCGCCTGCCCGAGCAGCACCCCGTCCCGGACCAGCCCGGCCCCCGTCTCGTCGCAGGACGACTCGATTCCCAGCACCACCGGCGACTCCGGCATCGGCCCGCACCACTTTCGCATCAGATTTGCAGTTGCACATAGTGTGCAACAACTCCGGCGCGGGCCTGGTCGGGGGCGTCGTACCTCAGCAGCAGGAGGAGCCCTGGCCCGACAGCTCACCGGAGTGGCCGACGCGGCACTCCGCCTGACCGGCCGGGGCGCGCTCTCCGGCGCGGACGGGCAGCAGCTCGACGGCGCGACCGTGACGCCCGTCGCCGCCGACCCGGCCCTGCGTCGGCACCTGCTCGACGAGGGCCGGTGGCCGGGCGCACCCGACGAGGTGCCGCTCGACACCGCGCACCGCCTCGACGTCACGCCCGACTCGAACGTCCGACTCCACCGGGCCGACGGCACCACCGTCACCGCCCACCTGGTCGGCACCCTGGACGGCGGCGGCGCGCCCAGCCTCGCCGGGCACCCGATCCTCCGCGTCCCGGACAGCGCCGTGGAGCAGTGCGCCGCCGCCGTCACCGCGGCCCAACTGGACGTCCGGCTCCAGCCCGGGCCTCCCGCGCGCACACCGCCGAGGCCCTGCGCGCCGCCCTCGGCGACGGCCCCGAGGTCCGCACCCGGGCGGCGTCCGTGACCGGGGCGATCCGGCAGAGCACGCCCCTCTACGGGGTGGTCCTGATCCTGATCGCCCTCGCGGTCGCGCAGATGGCCGTCAGCACCTTCTCCGTCGTGTCGGCGCAGCGCACCCGCCAACTCGCCCTGCTGCGCTGCACGCGAGCCAAATACCTGACCCGGCGTCACATCCCGGCGTTCGGTCCGGTCTTATGGGAGGCACGTTCGAACACACCTGTGAACCGGAGGAGATCACCATGCGGCACAGTGACAGGAACGGTTACCCGAAGGCCTTCGGAACGTCGCGGCGCAGCGCGCTGAAGGCGGTCGTGGCCGGAGCGGGTGCGGTCGCCGCGGTGGGCGCCGCCGCCCCCGCCGCGCACGCGGACGGGCCCGGGCGCGACGCGCCCACCTTCGTCCTCGTCCACGGCTCGGGGTGCAACTCCTTCTACTGGCAGCCCGTGCTGCGGGAGTTGGGCCTGCGCGGCCACCGTGCGATCGCGGTCGACCTGCCCGGGCACGGGTTCGGCGCGTACCTCCCCGAGTCCTACCAGGCCCCGCAGGACTTGGAGCGGCTGCGCACCGAGCCGTCCCCGATGGCGAAGGTGACACTGGCCGACTTCGCCGCGCACGTCGTCGGCGTGGTGCGGCAGGCGCGCCGCAACGGACCGGTGGTGCTGGTCGGTTCGAGCCTCGGCGGCGTCACCCTCAACGCGGTCGCCAACCAGGTGCCCGAACTGCTCGCGCACCTGGTGTACGCCTCCGCGTTCTGCCCGACCGCGCACCCCTCGGTGCTGCAACTGGCGATGACCCCCGAGGCCGCCACCAGCGCCATGTTCCGGATTCCCTCGGTCCGGACCCCGCCCGAGCTGGGCGTCAGCCGCATCAACTGGCGCTCCGCCGACCCCGCCTTCTTCGCCGCCGTCAAGGACGCGCTCGCCGCCGACCGCACGGACGCCGAGGTCCGCGCCCTGATGAACATCCTCGAACCGGACGAGTCGGCCGCCGTCGGCGCCGACGAGGCCGCCCGCGGCCTCCCCTCCGCCTGGGGCCGCGTCCCCCGCACCTTCGTCCGCTACACCGAGGACCACACCATCCCGCTCCCGCTCCAGGACCTCATGATCCGGGAGGCCGACGCCGCCACCCCCCACAACCCCTTCCGCGTCCGCTCCCTGCCCGCTCCCCACGCCGGCCCCCGTGACCCGGCCCTCCTGGTCCGCGAACTCGAACTCGTCGCCCGACTCTGCCGCTGAACCCTCCCGCGTGCGCCGCGCCTCCACGCGGCGCACGCGGGGCCGGGCTACTTGTACATCGCCTTGACCGCGGCGATGTCACTGGCGGACAGCTCGGTGGCCTCGCCCAGGACCAGCCCGTCGGGGAGCTTCCTCTTCGGCGTGATGGTGTTCTTGCCGTTCTTGGAGTACGACTTCGTCCCGTAGTGCATGATCGACGCGTAGTCGTAGGCCGTGCCGAAGGTGTTCTCGCCCTTCTGGATCTGGAAGTTGTGCTTGTCGGCCGGGTCGATGTTCTCGAACGACACCGTGACGTACTGGTCCCGATCGGGGCGCTCCTGCTCGTGGTAGAGCCCCACCGTGTGCCCGATCTCGTGGATGAGCTCCACGGCGTCGCAGGTGTCGGCGCCGGCGATGTTGACGGCCTGTTGCCCGCCGATGCGGCCGACCTCGGAGTTGCAGCCGCCGTCCGTGCTGGGCTGGAACTGCACGTAGTCCGGGTAGTTCTTGGCGTTCGCGTCGGTCCGGGCGACGAACCTGATGGAGGTCTTCTGCTGCCAGTGGCCGATCGCGGACTTGACGTCGTTCTGCTGGTCCTTGGTGAGCTGCGGGTCGAGCACGTACGGGACGGTCCCGCCCTTCCAGCGGTACGACTGCTTCGCCCGCCCCAGCGCACGCGGCCGATCGGCCGCGCCGACGTCGAACGCCTCCTCGACGACCGGCGTGTCGTCCCCGGTCAGCACGACGACGACCTGCCCGTCGAGCGGCTCCTCGAAGTCCGCACCGCCGTCGCTCCTCGGGATGTCCACCGTCACGGTCTGCACGGTGTCGTCGCAGGTGAGGTCCTCGACCGAGGCACTCCCGGCCGCCTCGTCCCCGGAGTCCAACTCCTCCTCGTACCCGACCACCAGCGACCTCGCAGTGTCGGGCAGGCAGCTGTACGAGACCACCGCCGTGACGAGGTCGCCCGCCTGATGGTCCAGGCTCTCCAGCGCGACACTGCCCTCCGGATCGTTCGGATCGGGTTCGTCCGCCCCGGCGGCCGGGATCGACGGCCCGGCCGCCAGCAGGACGGAAGCGGCACAGCAGGTGAAGACTCGACGGATGCCCACAGCGTCTCGGTGCCCCTCGTACGGGAACGGCGCGCACCGGCCCCGGCAGAACCAATGCCCTCGCCCATGTGCCGCGCCACAGATCGGTCGCACACATAGTGCCGGTGCGGGACCTCGCGGAGTGCCACGACACACCCCCGATCGGTCCGGGGAAACGGTGGTGCGGTCGGGGTCAGGCGGGGAGGCCGACGGCGCGTTCCCCGGTGCGGCGTTGCTGGATGACGACCGCGACCACGAGCAGCGCGCCCTGGGCGACGTTCTGCCAGAAGGAGTTGATGCCCTGGACGGTGAGCCCGTTCTCAAGAGCGCCGAGAAGGGCGACGGCGAGGAGGGTGCCGCCGACGGTGCCCTTGCCGCCCTTGAGGGCGCAGCCGCCGAGGGCGGAGGCGGTGATGGCCTTGAGTTCGAGGCCTTCACTGCCGGAGGTGGGCTGTCCGCTGCCGGTGCGGGCGGTGAGCAGGATGCCGGCGACGGCGGCGACGGCGCCGACGAGGGCGTAGACGGCGACCAGGTACTTGTTGATGTTGATGCCGGCGAGGCGGGCGGCGGTGTCGTTGCCGCCGATGGCGTAGATGTTGCGGCCGATGTCGGTGCAGGTGAGCAGGACGTGGACGGCGAGGGCGACGGCGATGAGGATCCAGACCATGACCGGCAGTCCGGCGATCCGGCCCCGGCCGAGGAAGACGAAGACGGCGTCGTTGAGGACGTAGCCCTGGGCCCGGCCGTCGGAGAGGAGTTGGGCGAGGCCCTTGTAGGCGGCGAGGCCGGCGAGGGTGGCGATGGTGGGGTTGACCCGGCCGTACACGATGATCGCGCCGTTGAGGACGCCGATCAGCAGGCCGACGGCGACGGCGGCGGCCATGCCCGCGAAGGCGTTGGAGCCGGCCGAGGTGAAGGCCATGGCGCTGACGACGGAGGCGACGCCCGCCTGGGAGCCGACCGAGATGTCGAGCCCGCCGCAGATGATGACGACGGTCTGGACGACGGCGAGCAGGCCGGTGATGGTGGCGGCCTCGGCGATCACCTGCATGTTGGTGAGGCTGAGGTAGTTGTCGTTGAGGAGGCCGAAGACGGTGAGGACCGCGACCAGGGCGCCGATCAGGCTGAGGTTCTGTCCGCCGACGGCGCTCAGCACGGGAATCCTTGCGGCGGGCCGGTGCCGGCCTCCGTGGTCGGAGACGGCAGGCGGTGTGGTGGCGGCTGTCATGAGGTCGCTCCCGGGGCGCTCGGGCTGATGTCATCGGCCATCGCGAGGGCGAGGACCGCCTCCTCGGTGGCTTCCGCACGGTTCAGCTCGCCGGTGGTACGGCCGTTCTGCATGACGACGATCCGGTCGGCGAGGCCGAGCAGTTCGGGCAGTTCGGAGGAGATCACCAGCAGCGCGACGCCCTGTTCGGCGAGGTCGGCGACGATCCGGTAGATCTCGGCCTTGGCGCCGACGTCGATGCCGCGGGTGGGCTCGTCGAGGATCAGCACCTTGGGTTTGCGGGCGAGCCAGCGGGCGAGGACGACCTTCTGCTGGTTGCCGCCGGAGAGCTTGCGGACCTCGTGCTCGACGGACGGGGTGCGTACCCGCAGGCGGTCGGTGTACTCCTGGGCGAGGTCGCGTTCCGCTCCTCGCCGGACGAAGCGGAAGCGGCGCAGTCGCTCCAGTACCGCGATGGAGGTGTTGTCCCGGATCGTGCGGTGCAGGAACAGCGCCTGCGCCTTCCGCTCCTCCGGGGCCAGGCCGAGGCCGGCGCGGATCACCGCCCCGGGGTTGCCCGACGGCAGCGGCCGCCCGTCCAGGGTGACGCTGCCGGAGCGGACCGGCAGGTCCCCGGCGAGCGCGAGCGCGAGTTCGGAGCGTCCGGCGCCGATCAGTCCGGCGAGGCCGACCACTTCGCCGGCGCGGATGCGCAGGTCGATGCCGTGCACCCGGTCCGTCGTCAGGTCACGGACGTCCAGGACGACCCGGTCGGTGACGACGGGCCGGCGGACGAACACCGTCGACAGGTCGCGGCCGACCATCAGGCGCACCAGGTCGCTCTCGGTGGTGGCCCCGGCGTCCTGGACGCCGACCAGGGCTCCGTCGCGCAGGACGGCGATGCGGTCGGCGAGTCGGAAGATCTCCTGCATCCGGTGCGACACGTGGACGACGGCGACGCCCTGGTCGCGCAGGCGGTTGATCAGTGCGAACAGCGCGTCGACCTCGTGCTCGGACAGCGAGGAGGTCGGCTCGTCGAAGGCGATGACCCGGGCGGCGGTCCGGCCGGTCAGTGCTCGCATGATCTCGACCAACTGGCGCTGGGCAGGCGTCAGTTGTGATCCGAGCAGATCGGGTTCCAGGACGTCGGCGAAACCGAGGCGATCGAGGTCGGCGACGATCCGGCGGCGCAGCTCGGCCCGGTCGAGGCGGCGCCCGGCCCGGCGGGGCAGGGACCCGGTGTAGACGTTCTCGGCGACCGAGACGTGCGGGACGATCTCGGGTTCCTGCGGGATGATCCGGATGCCGGCGGCCCGTGCGTCGGCGGGGGAGCGCAGGTCGACCGGTCGCCCGTCCAGCAGGACGCGTCCCTCGGTGGGCCGGTGGTCGCCGGTGAGGATCTTCAGGAGAGTCGACTTGCCGGCCCCGTTCTCACCCATGAGGGCCGTGACTCTGCCGCCGGGAAGGTCGAGGGTCACGTCGTTCAGGGCCTGCACCGCACCGAATCGCTTGGTGATCCCCTCGACCCGCGCCCCGGCGGCGGAAGGCGGGTCGGCGGGCGGTCGGGAGGTCGAGGCCGAGGGGTGTGCTCTGCTCACTGCCGGTTCACCTCGGGAAGGGAGTGGAGACGGTCGCCCCACCGGGCGGCCGCAGGGCGGGACGGTCAGCCGCAGGTGACGCCGGCGCTCTTCCAGGTGGCGGCGTCGACCATGGTGGTGGGGGCGAACGCCTCGGCGGGAATCTCCTTGTTGTTCCTCAGTCGGTCGTACATGGTCTGGACGGCGAGTGCGCCGACGTCCCTGCCGTTGATGAACAGGGCGGCCTTCATCCCGGAGGGCTTGCCGCCGCTCCAGTCCTTGCAGGCGAGGTAGGCGCCGAGGCCCACGCCGTCGATGTCGTCGGGGCTGACGCCGGCGTTCTGCAGGGCGGTGACGCCGCCCTGGACGTTCTCGTCGTTGCAGCCCCAGACCACCCAGTGCCTGACCCCGGCATTGGCGGTGACCGTCGCCGCGACCTTGTCCTGCGCGCCGGTCGGGGTGTTGTCGGTGGCGACGTCGATGTTCCGGACCCCGGAGACCGCGGAGTCGAAGGCCTCCTTGGCGGCCCTGACCCGGTCGCCGCAGACGGTGACGTCCTGCTTCCAGGCGGAGACGGTCCGGGTGTCGGCGGCGTTCCAGCCGGCCTTCTTGAACTCCTCGGCGGCGCGCTTGCCGACCTCGCCGCCCATCTGCGCACCGGAGAAGCCGATCCGCGGCACCAGGTCGGACTTGGCGCACTTCGCCGGGTCCGGTCCGGTGGCGCAGACCTGGTCGTCCGAGGTGAGCAGGGCGATCTTCGCGTCCCTCGCGATCTGCACGACCTGCGGGCCGACGGCCGGGTCGGGCACGACCACGATGACGCCGTTGGTCTTCTGCGCGATCGCGGACTGCACCTCGCTGATGGTCTTGTTGGCGTCGTTGCCGAGGTTCACCACCTTGAGGTCGATGCCCAGCTCGGCGGCCTTCGCTCTCGCGCCGGCCGCCTCGCCGACGAAGTACTCCTGGTCGCCCTGCTTCTGCAGGTAGGTGATCGAGATCTTGCCGCCGACCGGGGCGACCGAGGGGGCGCCGGAGGTGGACTCCCGGCCCGTGGAGCAGGCGGCGGTGGTCAGACCCAGGGCGAGCAGGAGTCCGGCGGCGGCGCGGCGGTTGATGGCACGGAACATGAGGGTGCTCCTTTTCGTCGTGCAGGCTCCGATGGCCCGTCAAACCATCAGAAACCAACATGCTCAAACGCGACCCGACATATCACAGTGCCATTGCACAGACATGTCAAGAGGGCGTGTGCATCGACACCCGCTCGCGACGTTCTCTGTGGCAGGCGGGTGGCTTGCACATGCCGCCGGCACCTCGGCAGTTCCAGGTCGAACGGCCACATCTCAGTCTGGATCGGATGATTGACGGAGCATCAGGTGACCGAAGTGAGCGCCGTGGCCTGCGCATCCCGCTCCGATCGGCGACGACACGGCAGCGTCGGTTCGGCCTGAAGCTTCCTGAAGACGGCGTGTTCTGGGTCTTGAGTGCTTGTTTCCGGTCTGGCTACCATGTGTTGCTTTCTGTTTGAAGATTCCTCCAGCCGTCGATCTCTGGAGATGGATTCAACAGAACCGACCGTCATGCCCCCGTTCCCCCGCACGCTCACCTGGAGCGCCCCCATGCGTCCACCCATGCGTCCATCCATGCCCCGTGCCCTGCTGCACGCCCTTGCGGCGTTGTCCCTCGCGGCATCCGGCCTCACGGCCGTCGTCGCCGCCTCCGCCCCCGCCGCGGCCCTCGACAACGGCGTCGCCCTCACTCCGCCGATGGGGTGGAACTCCTGGAACACCCTCGGCACCGCGGTGACCCAGCAACAGGTCGTCCAGACCATCGACTTCATGTCGTCCAAGGGCCTGGTGGCGGCCGGCTACGACACCGTCACCATCGACGACGGCTGGTCGCTGTCCCACCGCGACGGCCAGACCGCCGACTTCGCCAAGAACTCCTACGGCGCGATGCAGCTCTACGACGCCGACCGCAACCCCACCAGCGGCACCGACGGCAGCGGCTTCGACGTGACGACGGGACACCTGATACCGGACCCGGCCCACTTCCCGGCGCACACCGTCAACGGGCAGACCCTCAACGGCATCCAGTACCTGTCGTGGTACGCCCACACCAAGGGCATGAAGTTCGGCCTCTACGCCACCGGCACCTACACCACCTGCCAGGGGCACCCGGGCAGTCTCGGGCACGAGTCGACCGACGCCGCCGACTTCGTCGCCTGGGGCGTCGACTTCGTCAAGTACGACGACTGCCCCTACGGCCCGCCGATCACCGGTCCGGACGGCTACAACTACGGAACCCAGGGCGAGGGCCGGGAGTTGACCCGCTCCATCTACGCCCGCACGCAGGACTTCCAGCACGCCCTGGACGCCGCCTCCGCCGCCCAGGGCCGACCGCGTGTGGTGCTGAGCGTGTCCGCCCAGCCCGTGCACACCGGCATCCCGTACCTGCTGGCCGGTGACGACCCCGCCCGCGCCGACCCGGTGGTCAGGGCGGCCGGCACCCCCGCCCGGCAGGCCCCCGGCTACGCGCCGACCGGCATCTGGTGCGGTCAGGTCGCGAACCTCTGCCGGATCGGCGGCGACCGCGGCCCGGACCTGGAAGGCGTGCTCCACAACGGCCAGTTGCAGACCGCGCTGCAGTATCCGGGCAACGTCCGGCCGGGCAGCTGGAACGACATGGACATGATGTTCGCCGGCTGGCTCGACCCGTACGGCCTCTACGGCGTCACCGACACCTGCACCTGCCACAAGCCGATGAACGACACCGAATCGCGCAGCGAGATGTCGATCCTCGCCATGACGGCCGCCCCGCTGATCTCCGGTGCCGACCTGCGCAGCGCCGCCGACTCCCAGCACAGCGACAGCGGCTACACCTGGTCGACGGGCATCAGCGACTCCGCACTCGCCATCTACAAGAACGCCGACGTCATCGCCGTCGACCAGGACAGCCTCGCCAGGCCCGCCACCCTGGTCGGCAACCGGCCGGACAGCCCCACCGCCCCGCTGGTGCTCAAGCGGCAGTTGGCGAACGGCGACACCGCCGTCCTGCTGGTCAACCAGGACCCGAACTCCACCCGGACCGTCTCCACCACCCTGAGCGCGCTCGGACTGACGGGCCCCGGCTACTCCGCCAAGGAGCTGTGGACCGGCGCCACCGGCGGCGTCACCGGCACGATCGGCGCCTCGGTCGCCCCGCACGGCGTGGCCATGTACCGGCTCAAGGCCCTGCCCGGCACCATCCCCGCGACGGTGATCGGCGACGGCCGCTACCACGGCATCGGCGCCGGCGGCACCGGCGGCCAGGTCCTGGAGGTCCGGGGCATGTGCAGCGCCCCCGACGGCTCGACCACCGACGTCAACACCTGGTGGGACTGGCACACCTCGGAGCGGTGGCGCTTCGACGCCAACGCCGACGGCACGGTGCACATCACCGACGACTGCTACACCGACACCCAGGTCCACGGCACCCTGACCGGACCGGCCGCGCCCGGCGCCCCGGCGTGGGTCCTCAACAGCTACGACCCCAACAGCCAGTACCAGAAGTGGCGCGTCGTCCAGAACACCGCCACCGGTGCGCTGACCATCACCAACGCGGCCACCGGCCTCGCACTGGACGCCCCGCAGTCCGCGCCCACGTCCGCCGTCGTCCTCAACCAGCCCGACGGATCGGCCGCAGGCCAGTCCTGGAGCCTGATGTCCTGACGCGGCGGACCCGCTCAGCCCGGAGAGTGCGGGGCGGCGCCGCCTCAGGCCCCCCGCACCCTCCGCCGAGGAGCCGCCCGACTCCGCACGGTCCGCGCCACGGTGCCGGCGGACCGTGTGACGGCTCCTCCTCGATCCACTGTTCCGTGTGGTCGATTTCCGCATGTCCCGTTCCCGCACGTCCCGTTCCCGGGGAGGAACCTTGCAGTCCGTACGCGTAAAGCTGTCCCGCCGCGTCAGCGCGGCGTTGACGTCCCTCACCCTGCTGGCCGGCGGCGGCGCGCTCGTCGCCGGCTTCCAACTCGCCACTGCCCCACCGGCATTGGCGCTCGACAACGGCATCAACCTGACCCCCCAGATGGGCTTCAACAACTGGAACACCACCTGGTGCGGGTCCCAGTTCAACGAGGACCTGGTCAAGGGCATGGCCGACCTGTTCGTCAGCAAGGGCCTCAAGGCGGCCGGCTACCAGTACGTCAACCTCGACGACTGCTGGGCGCTGCCCGACCGGGACGCGTCCGGCAACCTGGTGCCCGACCCGGCCCGGTTCCCGCACGGCATCAAGGCGCTCGCGGACTACGTGCACGCCAAGGGCCTGAAATTCGGCATCTACTCGAGTGCCGGCACCCACACCTGCGACGTCCAGGGCTTCCCCGGCGGCCTCGGCCACGAGCAGCAGGACGCCAACCTGTGGGCCTCCTGGGGCGTCGACTACCTCAAGTACGACAACTGCAACAACCAGGGCGTCGACGCGCAGACCCGCTACAAGGCCATGGGCGAGGCGCTGAAGAAGACCGGCCGGCCGATCCTCTACAGCATCTGCGAGTGGGGCTCCAACGGCCCGTGGAACTGGGCGCAGCCGGTCGGCAACTCCTGGCGCACCACGGGCGACATCAGCGACACCTGGCAGAGCATGATCTCCATCGCACACGCCAACCAGGGGCTGTCGGCCTACGCCAAGGCCGGCGCCTTCAACGACCCGGACATGCTGGAGGTCGGCAACGGCGGTATGACCGGCACCGAGTACCGCACGCACTTCAGCCTCTGGGCCGAGATGGCCGCACCGCTGCTGATCGGCGCCGACCTGCGCACCGCCCAGCAGGAGACGTTCGACATCCTCACCAACGCCGACGTCATCGCGATCGACCAGGACCCGCTGGGCAAGCAGGGCTCGGTGGTCTCCAGCGACAACGGCCTGGTCGTCATGTCGAAGCCGCTGGCCGACGGCAGCCGCGCGGTCACCCTCACCAACGAGGGCTCCTACGACGCGACCATCACCACCACCGTGCAGGCCGTCGGCATCGCCGGCGCGCCCTCGTACACGGTCAAGGACCTGTGGTCGAAGAAGACCACCACCAGCACCGGGGCGATCAGCGCCACGGTCCCCGGCCACGGCACCGCGATGTTCCGGGTCACCCCGAGCACGCCCGTCCCGCCGCCCACCGGCATGAGCTACCTGAGCGACCTGCCGTTCCTCACCCAGACCAACGGCTGGGGCCCGGCCGAGCGCGACCGCAGCAACGGCGACTGGGCCGCCGGCGACGGCCGCACCCTGGCCATCCGCGGAACCACGTACGCCAAGGGCATCGGCACGAACGCCGCCTCCGACATCACCTTCAACCTCGGCGGCACCTGCAAGAACCTGGTGACCGGCGTCGGCATCGACGACGAGACGTCCGGCAACGGCTCCGCCGTCTTCCGGATATTCAAGGACGGAACCCTCGCCGCCGACAGCGGAAAGCTCACCGGCAAGGACGCGGCCAAGCAGCTCACCGTCGACCTCACCGGCGCCACCACCCTGCGCCTCGCCGTCACCGACGGCGGCGACGGCACCAGCTGGGACCACGCCGACTGGGCCGGAGCCAAGATCGCCTGCGGCAACGGACCCGCCGTCGGCACCCACCAGCTCTCCGACCTCACCTGGACCTCCGCGAGCAACGGCTGGGGCCCGGTCGAGAAGGACATGAGCAACGGCGACAGGCAGTCCGGCGACGGACGCACCATCACCATCAACGGCGCGACCTACGCGAAGGGCCTGGGCACCAACGCGTTCAGCGAGATCGTCTACTACCTCGGCGGCACCTGCACCTCACTGACCACCGATGTCGGCGTCGACGCCGAGGCCATGGGCCGCGGCACCGTCGCCTTCCAGATCTGGAAGGACGACACCAAGGCCGCCGACAGCGGCGTCCTCAACGCCGCCGCCGGCGTCAAACACCTCACCGCCGACCTCACCGGCGCCAACGAACTGCACCTCGTCGTCACCGACGGCGGCGACGGCACCAACAGCGACCACGCCGACTGGGCAGCCCCGGTCCTCACCTGCTGACCGACCCCCCCGCAGAGCTGCGGTGCCGGACACCCCGTCCGGCACCGCAGCCCCGTGGAGACGATGACCAGATCGAACTGCTTTCCCGCAGGTCGGAGGCCGTCTTACAGGTCGTAGTACAGCTCGAACTCGTGCGGGTGGGGGCGGAGGGCGATCGGGGCGAGTTCCTGGGTGCGCTTGTAGTCGATCCAGGTTTCGATCAGGTCGGTGGTGAAGACGCCGCCGGCCAGCAGGTATTCGTGGTCGGCTTCGAGGGCGTTCAGGACGGCGTCGAGGGAGGCCGGGACCTGGGGGACGGCGGCGTGCTCGTCGGGGGCGAGTTCGTAGAGGTCCTTGTCGACGGGCTCGGCGGGTTCGATCTTGTTCTTGATGCCGTCGAGGCCGGCCATCAGCATGGCGGAGAAGGCCAGGTAGGGGTTGGACGCCGGGTCGGGGGCGCGGAACTCGATGCGCTTGGCCTTGGCGTTGGAGCCGGTGATCGGGATCCGGATCGCGGCGGAGCGGTTGCGCTGCGAGTAGACCAGGTTGACGGGCGCCTCGAAGCCGGGGACGAGGCGGTGGTAGGAGTTCACCGACGGATTGGTGAAGGCGAGCAGCGACGGGGCGTGCTTGAGGATGCCGCCGATGTAGTAGCGGGCGGTGTCGGACAGGCCCGCGTAGCCCTGCTCGTCGTAGAACAGCGGGTTGCCGCCCGTCCACAGCGACTGGTGGACGTGCATGCCGGAGCCGTTGTCGCCGAAGATCGGCTTGGGCATGAAGGTGGCGGTCTTGCCGGCCCGCCAGGCGACGTTCTTGATGATGTATTTGAACAGCATCAGGTCGTCCGCGGCGTGCAGCAGCGTGTTGAACCGGTAGTTGATCTCGGCCTGCCCGGCGGTGCCGACCTCGTGGTGCTGGCGTTCCACGACGAGCCCGGCGCGGCCGAGTTCGAGGGACATCTCGGCGCGCAGGTCGGCGAAGTGGTCGACCGGCGGGACGGGGAAGTAGCCGCCCTTGTACTTGACCTTGTAGCCGCGCGCGTCGCCCTCGGCGGAGCCGGTGTTCCAGGCGCCGGCCACCGAGTCGATGTGGTAGTAGGACGCGTTGGCGCTGGTCTCGAAGCGCACCGAGTCGAAGACGTAGAACTCGGCCTCGGGCCCGAAGTACGCGGTGTCGGCGATGCCGGAGGAGGCGAGGTAGGCCTCGGCCTTGCGGGCCACGTTGCGCGGGTCGCGGCTGTAGGCCTCGCCGGTGATCGGGTCCTGGATGAAGAAGTTGATGTTGAGGTGCTTCTCGGTGCGGAACGGGTCCAGCCGGGCGGTCGCGAGGTCCGGGACGAGGGCCATGTCGGATTCGTGGATGGCCTGGAAGCCGCGGATCGAGGAGCCGTCGAACATCAGCGTCTCGGTCGGGTCGAAGGTGTCGGCCGGGACCGCGAGGTGCTGCAACACGCCCGGCAGGTCGCAGAACCGGACGTCGACGAACTTGATGTCGTTGTCCGCGATGTACCGCTTGACCTCGTCGGCGTTGGTGAACATCCGTACTCCTCCTCGACGTGCGGTCCGAGCCTCCGTCAGGGGCGACGGGAGTCCCCGCGCAGGGGGCTCACGATAGGAATCGGCCGTTGCCCGATCGTGACTCGGCTGTTTCCCACATGTTAACCAGGCCACTCGGGCGGGCCGCAAAGCGGTACGGTCCCGGGCAAATCGCCGGTGTCACAGCGGCCGCGTACCCCGACAGGTCGAGACCATTCACGGCAGTCGGCGGAATCCGTTTCACCCCGACGGGATCCCGCTCCGGCGCGTCCCGCCCGCGGGCCCGCCACCGGACCGGCGGGTAAGCCCGGTTAGGGTGGGGTCCGTGGACACCAGAGAAGCACTCGGATCGTGGATCGACGGCCCGAAGGCGGCCGCCGAGAAGATGGGCACCGACTTCGGCTACCGCGGCGAGCGCCTCGGCCTGCCGCGCACCGGCCCCGGCTCGATGGCCGGCCCCGGCCGCCGCATCGGTGCCCTGTTCGTCGACGGCTGGCTGGTCAGCCTGGTCGCGTACGGCCTGCTGGCCCGCGGCGACCAGAGCTCGGCCAACCTGTGGACGACCCCGCTGTTCTACGCCGTCACCGTGCTGTTCCTGGCCACCACCGGCACCACCGTCGGCAAGCGCCTGTTCGGCCTGCGGGTGGTCCGGCTGGACGGCCGCCGCGCCACCATCCCGCAGGTGCTGCTGCGCACCTTCCTGCTGTGCCTGGTCATCCCGGCCGCCGTCTGGGACCGCGACGCCCGCGGCCTGCACGACAAGGCCGTCGGTACCGTCGAGGTCCGCATCTGAACCGGACATCAGATCGGACGGGAAGTCTGATCGGAGTCTGATCGGACAGGAAGTCTGATCGGACCGGAAGTCCGGGAACGTCGAACGGCCCCGCTCGCGGAGAGAGAATCTCGCGAGCGGGGCCGTGGTGTCCTACGGGGGAGTGGTCGCCTAGCGCGCGCCGCCCTTGGGCATCCGGGCGCCCTTCGGCATCGGGCCCTTGGGAATCGGCGCCTTGGACAGCAGGTCGCCGAGCGCCCGCAGGCGGTCGTTGGTCTCGGTGACCTGGGCGGCGCTGATCGCCCGCGGCAGCCGCATCAGGTGGATCTGCAGCTTCTTCAGCGGGACCTCGCCCTCGCCGTTGCCGACCATGATGTCGTGCACCGGAATGTCGCCGACGACGCGGGACATCTTCTTCTTCTCGGACGCCAGCAGCGGACGCACCCGGTTCGGGTTGCCCTCGCCGATCAGCGCGATGCCGGCCCGGCCGACCGCGCGGTAGACCGCGTCCTGGCTACGGGTGACCGCGACCGGGGTCTGGTTGGCGCTCCAACCGCGACGGATGTTGCCCAGCACCGCGGCGACCGCGCCCGGCTGGCCCTCCATCTGCCCGAACGCGGCCCGCTCGGCCCGACGGCCGAACACGATCGCGACCGCCAGCACTGCCACCACGAAACCGAGAATGCCCAGGTAGACCGGGTGGTCCAGGGCGAAGCCGATGGCGAGGAACACGCCGAAGGTCAGCAGGCCGACGCCGGCGATGATCAGGCCGATTTTGGAGTCGACCTGCTTGGTCATGACATATGCCTGGCGGATCTGTGCGAGCCGCCCAGGAGTATCGGATTTTTGCCTCGCCATACTGCTCATGGTACGGGGCGAGGGTGGCGATCATCCAAGGCGGTACCGCTTCCACGCCCCGGGACTTTCCCGGACCCCGACCCGGCCCCCGTCCTGGGCACGACCCGGAGGCGTCTCGGACACGCTCCGGCCGCACTCCGGACACGCCCCGGAGTTCAGGCGCTGCGCTCCGGCACCCGTGCGGGTTGCTCGCGCTCGTCCGCCAGCCGGCGGTTCTCGCACACCGCCGCCCACGCGTTGCGGCGCGCGCCGCGGATCAGCAACAGCTGTTCGGCCCGCCGCAGGGCGGTCCTGAGTCCGGTACGCATGACCACACCAACTCCTCGACCCGGGTACCGCTCAAGCGTCCCGGACGCCCGTTACCGTACGGTGGCCCACCGGTCGATGCCACATGAAACGTCGGCGGTTAGCCCGGACAGCCCGCACGCACGGAGGGCGGGCCCGACCGGGCCCGCCCTCCGCACACAGCACCGCTACCGGTTCAGACCGCCGCCTGCGCGCGACGCTCCAGCGCCTGCCGGTACAGCCGGCCGGCCCGGTACGAGGAACGCACCAGCGGACCCGACATCACACCGGCGAAGCCCAGCTCCTCGGCCTCCTCCTGGAGCTCGACGAACTCCTGCGGCTTCACCCAGCGCTCCACCGGGTGGTGGCGCAGCGAAGGACGCAGGTACTGGGTGATGGTGATCAGCTCGCAGCCGGCGTCGACCAGGTCGGACAGCGCCTCGCTGACCTCCTCGCGGGTCTCGCCCATGCCCAGGATCAGGTTCGACTTGGTGACCAGCCCGGCCGCCCGGGCCTGGGTGATCACGTCCAGCGAACGCTCGTACCGGAACGCCGGACGGATCCGCTTGAAGATCCGCGGCACGGTCTCGACGTTGTGCGCCAGCACCTCGGGACGCGACGAGAACACCTCGGCGAGCTGCTCCGGCACCGCGTTGAAGTCCGGGATCAGCAGCTCCACACCGGTCCGGCCGGCCTCCCGGGCGGCCGTCATCGCGTGCACCTGGCGGACCGTCTCCGCGTACAGCCACGCGCCGCCGTCCGCCAGGTCGTCGCGGGCGACGCCGGTGATGGTGGCGTAGTTCAGGTCCATCGTGACGATGGACTCGGCGACCCGGCGCGGCTCGTCCCGGTCGAACTCGGCGGGCTTGCCGGTGTCGATCTGGCAGAAGTCGCAGCGGCGGGTGCACTGGTCGCCGCCGATCAGGAAGGTCGCCTCGCGGTCTTCCCAGCACTCGAAGATGTTGGGGCAGCCCGCCTCCTGGCAGACCGTGTGCAGCCCTTCCTTCTTCACCAGGGAGTGCAGGGCGTTGTACTCCGGCCCCATCTTCGCCCTGGTCTTGATCCACTCGGGCTTCCGCTCGATGGGGGTCTCGCTGTTGCGGACCTCCAGGCGGAGGAGCTTCCTGCCGTCGGGTGCGACAGCGGACACGTGCGACTCCTAAGAACTAGACGGGGTACCCCAAAGGGTACGCCGTTGCTTCGATGGCCTGCTCGGGGCCCCGGGCCTTCGTTCGGAAGGCAACACCGGGCACGGCACAGCGAATTCCGCTCCCGGCGGGAAATCGCCGCGATCAGACAGCGGCGGCCGGATCCGGCAGCTCGGCGAACACCTCGCGCAGCGTGCGCTCCACCGTCCCCACCGCGTCCGGGACCGCGAACGGACGGGCCAGTTCGCCGCTCAGCGACGCCACTCCGGCGTCCCGGATGCCGCACGGAACGATCTTGTCGAAGTACGTCATGTCCGGGTTGCAGTTCAACGCGAAACCGTGCATCGTCACGCCGCGCGCCACCCGCACGCCGATCGCCGCGAGCTTGCGGTCGTCACCGCGCTGACCGGCGTTCGACGGGGCGTACTCCGGGCCCGCCAGCCGAGGGTCGATGCCCAGCGGCAGGCCCATCCGCAGCGTCAGCTTCCCGATCTCCACCACCTGCGACGGGTCCACCACCGCACCCGGGATCTCCGCACCCAGCTTCCACACCCCGCTGCGGCCCTCGATCCGGGTGGTCTGCACGCCGAACTCGGTGCACGCCCGGATCAGCGCCTCCTCCAGCCGGCGCACGTACGCCACCACGTCGATCGGATCCGGCAGCTTCACGATCGGGTAGCCCACCAGCTGGCCCGGGCCGTGCCAGGTGATCTCCCCGCCGCGGTTCACCTCCACCACCGGCGTCCCGTCCAGCGGCAGGTCCTCCGGGTTGGTGCGCTTGCCCATCGTGTACACCGGGTCGTGCTCCAGCAGCAGCACCGTGTCCGGAATCTCGTCCGCGACCCGCAACGCGTGCAGCCGCTGCTGCTCCGCCCACGCCTCCTGGTAGGGGACGGTCCGCGACCCTATTCCCATCCGTACGAACCGCACGTTCTCGCTCACCACACCACTCCCGGTCGGCCGGCTCAGCCCAACCTCGCCACTGTACGCCCAGCGCGGTGCACGCCCCTGGTGGTGCACCTCCCGGCTTGCTCACCCCGTTGCCAACAGCAAGAGCCTGAGCGCGAGTTGAAGCTCCAGCGCCCGTTCCGGCTGGTTCCAGTCGCGTCCCAGCAGCACTTCCACCCGGTCGAGCCGCTGCACCACCGTGTTCACGTGGACGTGCAGTTGGTCCTTGGCCCGGGTCAGGCTCCCGCCGCAGTCGAAGTAGGCCCGCAGGGTGCGGACGAGTTCGGTGCCGCGCTTGGCGTCGTAGTCGAGGAGGGGGCCGAGGGTCGCGCGGACGAAGCCCTCGACGTCGTGGCCGTCGCCGAGGAGGACGCCGAGGAATCCGAGGTCGGCCGCGCACGCGCCGTCGCCGTCGCGGCCGAGGACCCGCAGGGCGCGCACGCACCGCACCCCCTCCGCGTACGCCGCGGCCAGCGGGACGGGCCCGCTGGCCGCGCGCCCGGTGCCGACGGTGACGGGGGCGCCGACCAGCCGGGCGAGGCGTTCCGCCGCCGTCGCGGCGACCGCGCCGGCGCCGGCGCCGTCGTGCGGGACGAGCAGCACCACGCCGTCGCCGAACTCCGCGCTGATGCCGCGCGAGCCGAACAGGTACCGGGCCGCGGCCCCCGCCAGCCGCTCCCGGGCGGAGTCGTCGACGGCGGAGGAGACCAGCACCAGGTGCGGGCGGCCGAGGTCCACGCCGAGGCGGCGGCCGCGCGCGGTGAGGCCGGCCGGGTCGCGGTCGGGGGCGGTGAGCAGGTCGGCGAGGAGTTCGCCGCGGACGCGGTTCTCGGTCTCGGCGACCGAGCGCCGCAGCAGGAGCAGCAGCGCGGTGACCACGCTCGCGCGTTCGAACACCCGGCGGTCGGCGTCGTCGAGTTCGGGTCTGCCGTGCAGGACGAGCGAGCCGAGCAGTTCCTGGCCGGCCAGGACGGCGCACACCCAGTCCGTGCCGTGCCGGACGGCGTGGCCGCCGCTGCGGGAGGAGGCGACGGCGTCGTCGAGGCCGTCGGGGGCGCCGCCGGGACCGGTGAGCGGGGCGCCCTCGGCGTCGTGGACGGAGGCCTCGCCGTCGAGCAGCGCCGCGACCTCGGCTGCCACGTCGGCGACCTCCGCGCCGCGCAGCACGAGGTCGGTGAGCCGGTCGTGGGCCTGTTCGGCGCGCTGGACGGAGCCCGCGTGGGCGCGGATGACGGCGTTGGCGGTGGCGAGTTCGGCGAGCGCGGCGCGGGTGTCGGCAAGCGACTTGGCGGTGTCCAGGGCGATCGCGGCGTGCGCGGCGAGGGTGCACAGCAGCGCGACCTCGTCGGGCGAGAACGCCCGCGGGGTGCGGTCGGCGGCGAACAGCACGCCGATCACGGTGCCGCCGAGCAGCAGCGGCACGCCGATGATGGCGACCAGGCCCTCGTCGAGCACGCCCGCGTCGATCTGGCCGGTGTGCCGGAAGCGCTCGTCGATCCGGTAGTCGTGGGAGGCGTACGGGCGGGCGGTCTGCGCGACCAGGCCGCCGAGGCCGTCGCCGAGGCTGAGCCGCAGGGTCTGGAAGATCGGCGAGACGGAGCCGTCGGTGACCCGCATGTAGGTGTCGCCGGCCTGCTCGTCGGGGAGCGTGAGGTACGCGGTGTCGGTGCCGAGCAGCATCCGGGCGCGGCGGACGATGGCCTGCAGGACGGCGTCGAGGTCGCGGGAGGCGGCGAGGTCGCCGGCGGTGTCGAACAGGGCGGTCAGTTCGGCCTCGCGGCGGCGGTGCTGACGCATCGTGCGGTGGACCCGCAGCGCTTGCCAGGTGGCGTCGTCGATCTCGGTCAGGACCTGGGCGGGTGCGCCCTGCCGACGGGCGTCGGCGAGGACTTCGGCGAAGTCCTCGGTGGCGGCGCCGGTCGCCAGCAGGTCGAGGAGTCTGCGCAGCGCCGGTGCGGCGGTGGTGTGGCGGTCCATTCGGTCTTCCCTGTCACTCGTGCCCCCCGTGGCCCCGTTGCCCGCGGCCCGTTCGTAAACGGGCCTGGGCCGCGCCGCCGGGCGGGTGCCCGGTGACGCGGCCCTGATTTTGTCGGAATCGGTCAGACCGTCGTAGCGGCCTTCACGGAGTCCCCCCGAGCGGGGTCCGCCTCGGTGAGGTCGGCACCGCGCGTCTCCCGGCCGCACAGCACCGCGAGGACGGTGATCACGGCGGCGATCGCCACGTACACGGCGATCGGGGTGGCGCTGCCGTAGTCCTTGAGCAGCGCGGTGGCGATCAGCGGCGCGGGGGCGCCGGCCGCGACGGAGGAGAACTGGGCGCCGATGGACGCCCCCGAGTAGCGGGTGCGGGTGGCGAACAGCTCGGAGAAGAACGCGGCCTGCGGGGCGTACATCATGCTGTGGAAGAACAGGCCGACGGTGACGGCCGTGACCAGGGAGGTGAAGTCCTTGGTGTCGACCATGCCGAAGAACACGAACGACCAGAGGCCGACGCCGACCGCGCCGACCAGGTACACCGGCTTGCGGCCGACCCGGTCGGAGAGCGCCCCGAACAGCGGGATCAGCGCGAACTGGATCGCCGAGCCGATCAGCACGGCGTTCAACGCGGTCTGCTTGGGCTGGTGGGCGTGGCCGACGGCGTACGCCAGCACAAACGTGGTCATCACGTAGTACGAGATGTTCTCCGCCATGCGGGCGCCCATCGCCACCAGCACGTCCCGCCAGTGGTCCCGCAACACCACCACCAGCGGCGGCTTCTCCTGCTCCGCCCGCTGCTCGGCGGCCGCCAGCGCCGCCTTGAACAGCGGCGACTCGTCCACCGCCAGCCGGATCCACAGACCGACCATCACCAGCACCGCCGACAGCAGGAACGGCACCCGCCAGCCCCAGGCCAGGAACGCCGCGTCCGACTGGACGGCCGTCATCAGCGACAGCACACCGGCCGCCAGCAGGTTGCCCGCCGGCGCGCCGCCCTGCGGCCAGGACGCCCAGAAGCCGCGCCGCCGACGGTCGCCGTGCTCGGAGACCAGCAGCACCGCCCCGCCCCACTCACCGCCCAGCGCGAAGCCCTGCACCAGCCGCAGCGCCGTCAACATGACCGGCGCCGCCATGCCGACCTGGTCGTACGTCGGCAGACAGCCGATCAGCGTGGTCGCCCCGCCCATCAGCAGCAACGACAGCACCAGCAGCTTCTTGCGGCCGATCCGGTCGCCGAAGTGCCCGAACACCAGCGCGCCCAGCGGCCGGGCGGCGAACCCGATCGCGTACGTCAGGAACGACAGCAGCGTGCCGGTCAGCGGATCCGACTTCGGGAAGAACACGTGCCCGAAGACCAGCGCCGCCGCCGATCCGTACAAGAAGTAGTCGTACCACTCGATCGTGGTGCCGATCAGCGAGGCGGCGACCACGCGCGGCAGGGAGGCGGGTCTCGCAACATCGGGAGGAGCAGCCATCGGGAACTCCCTTGCGGAGATGGGGGGTGAGGGAAGATCACGGGACCTTACAGGCCCGCTGCGGCCGGGTCAGTGCGCGGTCCAGCCGCCGTCCACCGGCAGGCTCGCGCCGGTGATGTAGGAGGCGCTCGGCGAGCACAGCCAGACCGCCAGCTGCGCCACCTCGTCCGGTTCGATCAGTCGCTTCACGGCGGTGCGGTCGAGCATGATCTGCTCCACCACCTCGTCCTCGTGGATGCCGTGCGCCAGCGCCTGCGCGGCGATCTGCTTCTCCACCAGCGCGGTGCGCACGTACGCCGGGTTGATGCAGTTGCTGGTCACGCCGTACGGGGCGCCCTCCAGCGCGACGGTCTTGCTGAGGCCCTCCAGCGCGTGCTTGGCCGTCACGTACGCCGACTTGAAGGCGCTGGCGCGCAGGCCGTGCACCGAGGAGATGTTGACCACCCGGCCCCACCCGCGCTCGTACATGTGCGGCAGGGTGCGGCGCAGGATCCGGAACGGGGCCTCCACCATGACCCGCTGGATCAGCGTGAACCGCTCCATCGGGAACTCGTGCACCGGCGCGACGTGCTGCAGGCCCGCGTTGTTGACCACGATGTCCGCGTCGGTGGGCAGCGCCTCCACCGCGTCCGGGTCGGACAGATCGGCCACGTGCGCGACCCCGCCGATCCGCTCCGCCAGCTCCTCGGCGGGTCCGGCGGCCAGGTCGACGACGTACACGCGCGCGCCGGCCGCGGCGAACGCCTCCGCGCAGGCCCGGCCGATGCCGGAGGCGGCGCCGGTCACCAGCGCGGTACGGCCGAGCATCGAGGGCTGGGGGAGCGGGTCAGAAGTGGTGTCCATGGCCGAGAACGGTAGGAATCCGGGGCCCCCGCAACGATGTGGGCGGACACCACAGCATCCCCGCCCTTCATGGTGTCGTCCGCCATGCACCCCGAAGGGTGGGAACGGCCCTCGAACCCAAACCCGCGACGCCCGGGCTTCCCCACAACGGGCGGGCCTGGTTCACCCGTTCGGAGGACCGATGGGCGGAATCCACCCATAGCGCCCCAATGCTCGCTACATTCGCGCCGATTCCCGATCAGGGGGCGCTGTCCCGGGCAGGAGGGGCCGGAACGGTGCCTGAGAGGTGTGGACTGCTATGCCCCAACGGCCTGTAATCGACAGCCCGGCGTACCGATCGCTCGACCCGCTCGACCCGCGCCAAACCGGAGCGGTCGAGACCCCTCCGCGCGCCTCCGAGCCGGCCGACACGCCGTCCGCCGGGCGTGCCCAGAACCCCCAACTCGCGGCACTCATCGAGGAATCCGGCTTCTCGCACGCCGGCCTCGCCCGCCGCGTCGACCAACTCGGCCTGGAACACGGCCTCGACCTGCGGTACGACAAGACCTCCGTGACGCGCTGGCTGCGCGGCCAACAGCCGCGCGGCGCCACCCCGGCACTGATCGCCGAGGTCTTCACCCGCCGCCTCGGCCGCCGTCTCACCGCCCAGGACGTCGGCCTGGACGCCTGCGCCCCCGTCTACGCCGGGCTGGAGTTCGCCGAGACCCCGCAGGAGGCCGTCGACATCGTCGCCTCCATGTGGCGCAAGGACAACGGCCCCTACGCCGAACTCCGCAAGATCGCCTTCACTCCCGCCGGACTGGTCGTCCCCAGCCGCGACTGGCTGATCGGCCGCACCGACGAACGCGTCGCCCGCGACGGCACCACCCTCACCGCCGAGGAACTCCGCACACCCCCGCCCGGGGCCGCCGCCCGCGTCCCCCCGCAGGGCTCCCGCCGCCCCGGCGCCCTCGAACCCACCGCCGACCCCCGAGAGACCCGGCCCCCGGTCCGGGTCGGCCGCGGCGACATCGCCGCCATCCGCGCCGTCGGAGACCTCTTCCGGGCCCTCGACCACGCCTACGGCGGCGGTCACGCCCGGCAGGCGCTGGTCCGCTACCTGGAGAGCGAGGCCGAACCGATGCTCCGCGGCCGCTACGGCGAACAGATCGGCCGCGCCCTGTTCGGCGCCGTCGCCGACCTGACCAGGCTGGCCGGCTGGACGTCCTTCGACATCGCCGCGCACGGCCTCGCCCAGCGCTACTTCGTCCAGTCCCTGCGGCTCTCCCAGGCGGCCGGAGACCGCATCCTCGGCGGCTTCGTCCTCACCACCATGAGCCAGCAGGCCGTCCACCTCGGCCACGCCCGCGAGGCCATCCAACTCGCCCGGGTCGCCCAGCAGGGCGTCGGCACCGCCGCCGCGCCCGTCGTCCAGGCCCTGATGCACGCCGCTGAGGCCCGCGGCCACGCCCTGGCCGGCGACGTCCGCGCCTGCACCACCGCCCTGGTCCGCTGCGAACGGGCCCTCGCCACCGCCCGCAGCGGCGACGAAGTCCCGTCCTGGGCACGCTACTTCGACGACGCCCAACTCGCCGACGAGTTCGCCCACTGCTACCGCGACCTCCAGCAGTGGCGGCCCGCCGCCCAGCACGCCGAGAAGTCGCTGCGCCTGCGCGCCCCCGCGTACGCCCGCAGCCGCATCCTCTGCCGCCTCGTCCTCGCCTCCGCCCGCCTCGGCATGGGAGACGTCGACGAGTCCTGCTCGATGGCCACCGACAGCCTCCGCGCCGCCGGCGAAATGCGCTCCGCCCGCACCGTCGAATACCTCCGCGACTTCCACCGCCGCCTGGCGCCCTACCGCACCACGCCGGCGGCCCGCGCCTTCGAGGAGGCCACCCGGCAGGCGGGGGTGATCTGAGGGGCCCAGGTCCAGCTCCCTCGGGAGCCCGGGGAACGGCAGGCTCGACGTCGCCGTTCCCCGAGCCCCTGCGTGCCTAGGCCTATGCCGCTGCCTCGACGGCCTCCGGTTCCGCCCGTACCCCCAGGTCGCGCAGGACCGCGCCCGCGGCCCGCCGGCCGGAGGCCAGCGCGCCCTGGAAGAGGCCGGTGTCACGGTGGTCGCCGCAGACGTAGAGGCCGGCCAGGAGGCGGACGGAGCGGTGGAACTGGTGGGGCGGGGGCATCGACACGACCGCGTCGGGGGCGTGGCGGACGGTCAGGAACTCCCAACCGGCGGTGGAGGTCCCGTAGAGCTCGGACAGCCGCCGTCGGACCACGGGCTCGTCGCCGGCCGGGCCGCCGGAGTCGAAGGCGCGGCGGCCGAGGACGGTGGTGGCGACCAGGGCGCGGCCGTCGGCGGCGTAGGACGGGTCGGCGTCGCTGAGGACCAGGGTGTGCGAGATGCCGGTGCGTTCGGCGTCCAGCAACAGCACGGGTTCGCCCAGCGGCGAGCGGTTGGCGGCGTGGTAGTAGGTGGTGACGGGGTGGAACCCGGGCTGGTGGAGGCCGGGGAGCAGGGTGGCGGCGGTGGCCGCGTCGGTGGCGACGATCACCGCGCGGGCCCGGATCAGGCCGTGCTCGGCGGTCTCCACGCCGTCCGCGCCGACGGAGGCGACGGTCACGCCGAGGCGCACGGTGCCCTCCGGGAGCCTCGCGGCGAGCTGCGCGGGGACGGCCCCGATCCCGGCGGCGGGGATGCAGAGGCGGCCGCGGGCGTAGTCCCGCAGGACGAGGTCGGCGACCCGGCTGGAGGTGCCGAGGGCCGGGTCGGCGAGCAGCGCGGCGAGCAGCGGCCGCAGGAAGCCGTCGACGGTGCGGCCGGGCAGGCCGCGGTCGGCCAGCGCCCGGGCGGCGGTGGTCTCGTGACGGGCCAGCAGCCGGGTGGTGGGGGTGGCGGCGAGCCGGGACAGCGTGGCGGCGAGCCGGGCCCGGTCCAGCGGGGTGCCGAGCGGGCTGCGGGTGGCGGCCTGCCGGGCGGGGGTGAGCTGCGGGTCGCCGGCCCGGTAGGTGCGGCCGCTGCTGTGCACCAGGACGCCGGGGGCGAGCGGACGAAGGTCCAGCCGGTCCAGGTCGAGGTGGCGGGGGAGTTCGGGGCCGGCGGTGTTCAGCAGGTGGCCGCCGAGGTCGAGGCGGAAGCCGTCGAGTTCCCGGGTGGCGGTGCGGCCGCCGACGCGCTCGGTGGCTTCCAGGACCTGGACGTGCAGGCCCTGGGCGGTGAGCGCGGCGGCGGCGGTCAGCCCGGCGACGCCGGCGCCGACGACGATCGCGTCGGGGTCGGTGGCGTGGACGCGGCTGATGAAGTCATGTGCGGGCACGAGTGGGTGCTCCCTCCCTGGCGGAGCCCTCCGCTGCCGCCGCGCACAGCAGTGCCCGCGAACGAGCGGGGGTGCCGGGGCGGGCAGCGGGGGGCGAGGACAACATGGTCCGTCGTTGTGATGCCCCGTCACCCGGCTACCCAGACCGCCGTCCGCCACTCAATCGGTTCATACCAATGGCGGGGCGACACGGCGGGTCGGCTCCGTCACCGACCGTGCGCCAAACGGGGCGCGGGGGGCGGGGACGGGCGCGCACCGTCACCGTCCACGCCCCACGCGCCGTCCCCATGCACCCGTGCGCCCCCTGACGAACCGTCAGTACCGGGACCGTCCGAGCGCGGCCGCAACGATCGACGCCAGGTCCGGGTCACGGAACTCGAACCCCGCCCCCACCAGGGCTTTCGGTACCACCCGGTGACTGCCGACAATCTCGACCGCCATCTCCCCGAGCACCGCGCGCAGCGCCCACTCCGGCACCGCGAACACCGCAGGACGCCCGAGTTGCCGGGACAACTCGGCGGTCAGCTCGGCATTGGTGACGGGCTCGGGCCCGGCCAGGTTGACGGGGCCGCAGATCTCCGGACGGTCGATCAGGAAACGCAGCGCGGCCACCTCGTCGGCCAGCGAGATCACGCTCCAGTACTGCTTGCCGCTGCCGAGCCGGCCGCCCAGGCCGAGCCTGAACAGCGGCAGCAGCCGGGCCCCCGCGCCGCCCTTCGGGTCGAGCACCAGCCCGGTGCGCGGGTGCACCACCCGGATCCCGGCGTCCGCCGCGGGCTGCGCGGCCTGCTCCCACTCCTGGCACACCGTGGACAGGAAGTCGCTGCCGCTGGGCGCCTGTTCGTCGATCAGCTGGTCGCCGGTCTGCCCGTACCAGCCGACCGCGGACGCGCTGACCAGCACCTTCGGCGGGGTCTTCAGCCGGCTCAGCGCGGCGGCCAGCGTCTCGGTGCCGAGCACCCGGCTGTCCCGGATCTCCCGCCGGTAGGCGTCCGACCAGCGGCGGTCCCCGACGCCCGCGCCGGCCAGGTGGACGACCGCGTCCACGCCCTCCAGCGCGGCGCCGTCGATCTGCATCAGGAGCGGGTTCCAGCCGACCCCGACCGTCCCGTCCGGCTGCGGGCCGGTGCGCGAACGCCGCCGCACCAGCCGCAGCACCTCGTGCCCGTCCCCGACCAGCGAGTCCACCAGCGCGGACCCGATCAACCCCGTGGAACCTGTCACCGCGATACGCATACCGGCCATCCTCCCAGCCCTTACCGGGCCGCCCGGGCAGCCGGGCCGCCCGCCCGCCCGCGCGGCGACAATTCCCGGCAAGATCCACGGCGGAGCGCCTAGCATGGCCGCCATGCCATCGACCGATCCGATCATCCGACCTGCAGTTGAGCAGGACGAACAGACGATCCGCGCCCTGGACCACGCCGTCTGGTCCCCGCTCAGCGAGGTCGCCCCGAAGGGCCCGGCCGACGCGCCGGTCTTCGACCAGCAGCACCGCCCCGAGCAGTACCTGCTCGCCGAACTCGACGGCGAACCGGTCGGCTACATCCGGCAGTTGCGGGAGATCCCGCTGGAGTCCAACGCCCACGTCCGGCAGATCCAGGGCCTCGCGGTGCTCCCGAAGGTCCGCGGCCGCGGCGTCGGCGACGCCCTGATCACCGCCGTCTGCGCCGCCGCCCGCGCCGAGGGCGCCCGCCGGATCACCCTGCGGGTGCTCGGCCACAACGCGCCCGCCCGCCGCCTGTACGAGCGCAACGGCTTCCAGGTGCTCGGCGTCCTGCCCGAGCACTTCCTGCTGGAGGGCAGCTACGTGGACGACGTCTGGATGGGCCGCGCGCTGGACTGAACGGCCCCCTGAGGGCCCGTACCCGGACGGCCGCCACCCGGACGGCACCCCATGGGCCGTCAGTCCCCGTACAGCTCCCACAGCTGCGGGTAGCGGCGAGCCATCAGCGCCTTGTCCCCGAAGTCGAACGAGGCGCCCTGCGGCGCGCGCGGCTGCCGCACCCCCAGGTCCGGCAGCGGCAGCCCGGTCAGCCGCTCGTACGCCTCGTCGGCGGCGTACCCGAGCTCCTCCGCGTCGCCGTCCTCCTCGTCGTCGAAGTCGGGCAGCAGCTCCGCGAGCAGGTCCGGATCGTGCACCCCGTCCTCGAACACCTCCCGGCCCTGGGCGATCAGCCAGCAGCGGAAGTAGTCGAAGCTGTCCTCGGAGGCCCCGCCGAGCAGCAGGTACGCGGCGCCCCACAGCTCCACCGTGTAAGCCCGCTGGAACCGCGCCTCGAACTGCCGGGCGAAGTCCAGCACATCGTCCGGGGCCAGCCCCATCAGACGCTCCACCAGGGCCTGCGCCTGCTCGTCCGGATCACCCCCGGCCGCGTCCCGGGAGTCGTCGATCAGCTGCCAGAATGCCGTCTCGTCCATCACCGCTCCAGCATCCACAATCCGCACCGCGACCGCACCCGATCGCACCGCTGACGGCACAGCCCGACAAGTGTCCGTACACGCGGAAGCCCCGCACCGTCCGGGGACGGCGCGGGGCTTCCGACGGGGATGCCTTACAGGCCGAGCTCGACCTCGAACTCGCCGGCCTCCAGGATCTCCTTGACCGCGACCAGGTAGCGGGCGGCGTCCGCGCCGTCCACCAGACGGTGGTCGTAGGAGAGCGACAGGTAGGTCATGTCGCGGATGCCGATGGCGGTGCCGCCGTCGGCCTCGATCACCACGGGGCGCTTCACGGTCGCGCCGATGCCCAGGATGGCGGCCTGGTTCGGCGGAACGATGACGGTGTCGAACAGCGCACCGCGCGAACCGGTGTTGGAGATGGTGAAGGTCGCACCGGACAGCTCGTCCGGGGTGATCTTGCTGTCGCGGACCTTCGAGGCCAGCTCCGCGGTCTTCTTCGAGATGCCGGCGATGTTCAGGTCGCCCGCACCCTTGATGACCGGGGTCATCAGACCCTTCGCGGAGTCCACCGCGATACCGATGTTCTCGGTGTCGAAGTAGGTGATGGTGCCCTCGGCGTCGTTGATCCGGGCGTTGACGACCGCGTGGGCCTTCAGCGCCTGGGCGGCGGCCTTCACGAAGAACGGCATCGGGGACAGCTTCACGCCCTCACGGGCCAGGAAGGAGTCCTTCGCCTTCGCGCGCAGCGACATGATCCGGGTGACGTCCACCTCGACCACGCTGGTCAGCTGCGCCTGCTCGTGCAGGGCCTTCATCATGTTGTCGCCGATGACCTTGCGCATGCGGGTCATCTTGACGGTCTGGCCACGCAGCGCGGACGGCGCGGCGGCGGCCTTCGCCGGGGCAGCGGCGGCGGGCGCGGCGACCGGAGCCGGCGCGGCCTTCGCGGCCTCGGCGGCGGCGATCACGTCCTGCTTGCGGATGCGGCCGCCGACGCCGGTACCGGCGACGGAGGACAGCGCGACACCGTGCTCGGCGGCGAGCTTGCGCACCAGCGGGGTGACGTAGGCGTCACCGGCGTCCGCGGCCGGGGCGGCAGCGGCCGGGGCGGCGGCAACCGGAGCCGGGGCGGCGACCGGAGCAGCCGGGGCGACCGGAGCCGGAGCGGCCACCGGGGCGGCGGGCGCGACCGGCGCGGGGGCCGGAGCAGCGACCGGAGCCGGAGCGGCAGCCACCGGAGCCGGGGCCGGAGCGGCCGGGGCAGCCGGAGCGGCGACCGGGGCCGGGGCGACGGCGATCGCACCCGCGGCGCCGATCAGCGCCAGCTGGGCGCCGACCTCGGCGGTCTCGTCCTCGCCGACCAGGATCTTCACCAGGGTGCCCGCCACGGGGGAGGGGATCTCGGTGTCGACCTTGTCGGTGGAGACCTCGAGCAGCGGCTCGTCGACCTCGACGGTGTCGCCCTCGGCCTTCAGCCAGCGGGTGACGGTGCCCTCGGTGACCGACTCGCCCAGCGCGGGCAGCACCACCGGGGTGGCGTCGCCGGCCGGAGCGGCGGCGGCCGGGGCCTCGGCGACCGGAGCGGCGGCCGCGGGGGCCTCCGCAACCGGAGCGGCCGGAGCGACCGGCGCAGCCGGAGCCTCGGCGACCGGGGCCGGAGCGGCCTCGGCGGCGGGCGCCGGGGCGGCGGCGGGGGCGCCCGAGCCGTCGTCGATGATCGCCAGCTCGGCGCCCACCTCGACGGTCTCGTCCTCGCCGACCTTGATCGAGGCCAGGATGCCGGAGGCCGGCGCCGGGATCTCGGTGTCGACCTTGTCGGTGGAGACCTCGAGCAGGGGCTCGTCCATCTCCACGCGCTCACCCTCGGCCTTCAGCCAGCGGGTGACGGTGCCTTCGGTCACGCTCTCGCCCAGCGCGGGCAGTGTTACTGAGACCGCCATGGTTCCAGCGACTCCTATCAAGTCTTGCGTTCAGGAATGAAGGGGGACGGGGGCGCGATCAGTCGTGCGCGTGCAGCGGCTTGCCGGCCAGCGCGAGGTGGGCCTCGCCGAGGGCCTCGGACTGGCTCGGGTGCGCGTGGATCAGCTGCGCGACCTCGGCGGGCAGGGCCTCCCAGTTGTAGATCAGCTGGGCCTCGCCGACCTGCTCGCCCATGCGGGCGCCGACCATGTGGACACCCACGACGGCGCCGTCCTTGACCTGGACCAGCTTGATCTCGCCGGCGGTCTTGAGGATCTTGCTCTTGCCGTTGCCGGCGAGGTTGTACTTCAGGGTGACGACCTTCTCCTTGCCGTACTGCTCGACGGCCTTGGCCTCGGTCAGGCCGACGGAGGCGACCTCCGGGTTGGAGTACGTCACCCGCGGGATGCCGTCGTAGTCGATCGGGACGACCTTGAGGCCGGCGATCCGCTCGGCGACGAGGATGCCCTCGGCGAAGCCGACGTGGGCCAGCTGGAGCGTCGGGACCAGGTCGCCGACGGCGGAGATGGTCGGCACGTTGGTGCGCAGGTACTCGTCGACCAGGACGTAGCCGCGGTCCATCGCGACGCCCTGCTCCTCGTAGCCCAGGCCGGTCGAGACCGGGCCGCGGCCGATGGCGACGAGCAGCACGTCGGCCTCGATGGTCTTGCCGTTCTCGGTGGAGACCCGGACGCCCTCGGCGGTGTACTCCACACCGGAGAAGCGGGACTTCAGCTCGAACTTGATGCCGCGCTTGCGGAACGCGCGCTCCAGCAGCTTGGAGGAGTTCTCGTCCTCCAGCGGCACCAGGTGCGGCAGGCCCTCGACGATGGTGACGTCGACGCCGAAGGACTTCCAGACCGAGGCGAACTCGCAGCCGATGACGCCGCCGCCGAGGATGATCGCCGACTTCGGGATGTAGTCGAGCTTCAGCGCGTGGTCGGAGGAGATGATCCGGTTGCCGTCGATGTCCAGGCCCGGGATCGAGCGCGGCACGGAGCCGGTGGCGAGGACGATGTGGCGGCCCTCGATGCGCTGGCCGTTGACGTCCACCGAGGTCTGCGAGGACAGTCGGCCCTCGCCCTGGATGAAGGTGACCTTGCGGGAGGCGACCAGGCCCTGCAGGCCCTTGTACAGGCCGGCGACGACGTCGTCCTTGTACTTGTGGACGCCCTTGATGTCGATGCCCTGGAAGGTGGCGAGGACACCGAAGTCGGCGGCTTCGCGGGTCTCGTCGGCGACCTCGGCGGCGTGCAGCAGCGCCTTGGTCGGGATGCAGCCGCGGTGCAGGCAGGTGCCGCCCAACTCACCCTTCTCGATCAGCGCGACGCTCAGGCCCAGCTGAGCGCCACGGAGGGCCGCGGCGTAGCCGCCGCTTCCGCCTCCGAGAATGACTACGTCGAAAACGGTGCTGGCGTCGTTCGCCACGTCACGTCCTCCATGCAAAAGGTGCGGATCGCCGGGCCGGTCGCGGTCCGGTGGGTGAGTGCCCTTGTAAGGGCGCCCAGTCATGCCGGAAATACATCTTTGCACTTGTTGGCGGCGGGTGGCGTCGGAGGGTGCCCCGGCAGGGCCCGGAGGCGGGCCGCGGAGCGGTGGGGTGACCCGGCCCCGGAGGTATCGTCCCAGCTCACGGCCGGGAAATCGGCATTCGGAGGTACTCCGTTCGGGGGGCTTCGCCGTAGCAGTTCCGTACTGCGGAATCAATTTTCGCCGGAGGCGAACAACCGGGTGGATTGGCGCCGGTCGCTACTGGCTGGTAATGCACGTGGGGCCCGACACCAACGGTGCCGGGCCCCACGAGGTCAACGGGTCACTTGCCCGCGGCGGTCTCCTCCGCGAAACGGACCAGGGTGCGCACCGCGCTGGCGGTGCCGCCCTTCGGGGTGTAGCCGAACGGGCCGCCCTCGTTGAACGCCGGGCCGGCGATGTCGATGTGCGCCCAGTCGATGCCCTCGGCGACGAACTCCTTCAGGAACAGACCGGCCACCAGGCCGCCGCCCATCCGCTCGCCCATGTTCGCCAGGTCGGCGATGGTCGACTCGACCATGCCCTTGCGCAGGTCGGCCGGCAGCGGCATCGGCCAGGAGGCCTCGCCCACCGCGCCCGCGGCCTCGTGCAGCTGGGTGCGCAGCGCGTCGTCGTTGGCCATCACACCGAAGGTGCGGTTGCCCAGCGCCAGCACCATCGCGCCGGTCAGGGTCGCCACGTCGACGATCACGTCGGGCTGCTCCTCGCCGGCCCGGACGATCGCGTCGGCCAGCACCAGGCGGCCCTCGGCGTCGGTGTTCAGCACCTCGACGGTCTTGCCGCCGTACATCCGCAGCACGTCGCCGGGGCGGGTCGCGGTGCCGGACGGCATGTTCTCCGCCAGCGCCAGCCACGCCGTCACGTTGACCTGCAGGCCCAGGCGCTTGGCGGCGACCACGGCGGCGAACACCGCGGCGGCGCCGGCCATGTCGCACTTCATGGTCTCGTTGTGGCCGGCCGGCTTCAGCGAGATGCCGCCCGAGTCGTAGGTGATGCCCTTGCCGACGAACGCCAGCGAGGCCTTCGCCTTCGGGTGGGTGTAGGCCACCTTCACCAGCCGCGGCGGGTTGGTCGAGCCGTTGCCGACGCCGAGGAGGCCGCCGAAGCCGCCCTTGGTCAGCGCCTTCTCGTCCAGCACCTCGACCTTCAGGCCGTGCTCCTTGCCGGCCGCCTGGGCGATCGTGGCGAAGGACTTCGGGTTCAGGTCGTTCGGGGCAGTGTTGACCAGGTCACGGGCCCGGTTCATCTCCTCGCCCAGCACCGTGGCGCGCTCCACGGCGGCCTTGGCGTCCTTCGAGCCCTTGCGGTCGGTCAGCACGACCAGCTCGGCGACGGGGGCCTTCGACTCGGCCTTGTAGGTGCCGAACGCGTACGAGCCGAGCAGCGCGCCCAGCGCGACCGCCTCGACGTCGTCGGTCGGCAGCGCCAGCGCGACCTTCTTCGTACCGGCCAGGGTGCGGGCGGCCACACCGGCGGCCTTGCGCAGCTCCTCGGCGCCGAACGCGCCGTCAGCGGCCTCGCCCAGGCCGACGGCCAGCACCAGCGGGGCCTTCAGGCCGGCCGGCGCGGGAAGCTTGACCGCCTCACCCTCGGCGCCGGTGGCACCCAGGGTGGTGAGGACCTCGGCCAGCTTGCCCTCGAACGCCTCGACGACCGCCTCGGCGCCGGCCGCCACGATCAGGCCCTTGGGGCCCTTGGCGACACCGATCACCAGGACATCCGCCCGCAGGCTCGCGGCGGAGGAGGTGCTCACAGACAGTGCAGTCACGACAAATGCGTCCTGTTCTTTCGCGGTCCACAGCCGGTGACGGCCTCGATGGCCGACCGGCAAACCCAGGCAGACTCCGCGGCAAAACGGGCACGGGGGCCAGGGTGCTCACCGCATGGTAGTCCGCATATTGGGATTGCGCCGCCCCGCCTGTCGCCCTGTACGAACCGCCGCCGACGGTGACGGTGCGTGAACTCCGGCCGGGGCCGGACGTCATATCAGCGCGAGTGCCACCAGCGTCGCGGTCGCCGAGGACTCCACCAACGCCCCCAGCACATCGCCCGTCACCCCGCCGAAACGCCGCACGCACCGCCGCAACACGCCTGCGGCAACGGCCACTCCGAGCAGTACGGCCACCCCGCACTCCCACCGCAACGCCGCCGCCGCGCCGGCCGCCGCCAGCGTCACCGCCGCGGCCGTCACCGGACGCACCGTGCTCGCCACCATCGCCCCCAGCCCCCCGGGCCGGGCGGCCGGCACCGGGCGCAGACAACCCCATGCCAGCGCGGTCCGGCCCGCGACCGCCGCGACGGCGGCGGCGAGCGCGCCGCGCCAGAGGCCTTGCTCGAACTGGCCTGCGAGCACGGCGATCTGAGTGAGCATCAGAAGAATGAGAGTCAGCACGCCGAACGGCCCGATGTCCGACTGCTTCATGATCCGCAGGGCGTCCTCGGCGGGCTTTCCGCTGCCCAGCCCGTCCGCGACATCGGCCACGCCGTCCAGGTGCAGCCCCCGCGTCGCCACCGCCCCGACGGCCACCACCGCGACGGCGCCCAACCACGCCCCGCCCCGCCACGCGAGGAGCGCCCCCGCGCCTCCCGCGAGCGCCCCCACCACCAGCCCGACCACCGGCGCGACCACCATCGCCACCCCGCCGGCCGCGCGGTCCCACCGGTGCACCCGTACCCGAAACACCGTCAGCGTTCCGAACGCGAACCGGAGTCCCGGGCCGAGCGCGGACGGGCGCGGAACGTCGGTGCTCACCAGCCGGGGCCTTTCACGTGCAGATTCTCATCGCGAAGGGTTCCACGGCTTCGCGCGCCGTGCGCTCAGTAGCGGCCCAGCAGCTCCGCGGCCGTCGGCAGCTTCGCCGGGGCCCGCGGCGGCAGCGGCTTCGCGCTGGGGACCGCGGCAGGCTCCGCGAGGGTGTCCGTCGCGGCCTGCAGGAGGGGGAGGGCGAGGAGGGCGGAGATGCCCTCGCCCATGGTGACGCCGACGTCCTGCAGGGGCGTCAGGGTGAGGCGGTCGTAGGCCTTGGCCTGGGCGGGTTCGCCGGTCAGGGAGGCGGCGCGCCACCACTCGGGGGCGCGGAAGGCGATCCGCTGGGCGACCAGCGCGCAGGCCGCGGAGACCACGCCGTCGAGGACGACGGGGAGTTTGCGGACGGCGGCCTGGAGCAGGAACCCGGTGATCGCCGCGAAGTCGGCGCCGCCGGTCGCGGCGAGCAGCGCGAGCTGGTCGCCGAGCACCGGGCGGGCCCGGCGCAGCGCGTCGCGGATGGTGGCGCACTTGACCATCCACACCCGGTCGTCGATCCCGGAGCCGCGGCCGGTGACGGCGGCGGCGTCGGTGCCGCAGAGCGCGCCGATCAGGACGGCGGCGACGGTGGTGGAGCCGACGCCGAGGTCGCCGAGCAGGACCAGGTCGGTCCCGGCGTCGGCCTCCTCGTCGGCGACGGCCATGCCGGCCCGGAAGGCCCGGGCGGCTTCGTCGAGGGTGAGCGCGTTCTCGACGTCGATGCGGCCGGAGCCGCGCCGGACGCGGTGGCGGACGACCTCTTCGGGGAACTCGGCGGGGTCGGCGTCGACCGCGACGTCGACCACTCGGACGTCCGCGCCGTAGCGGCGGGCCAGGACGGAGACCGGCGCGGTGCCGTCGAGCACGGCGCGGACCCGGTCGGCGGTGCCGCCGCGGGCGTCGAGGGTGGAGATGCCGAGCGAGGCGACGCCGTGGTCGGCGGCGAACAGCAGGACCTTGCCGGCGGTCAGCGGGCGGGTCGGCGCCTCGCCCTGCGCGGACGCCAGCCAGGCCGCCAGCTCCTGGAGCCGGCCCAGGCCGCCGCGCGGCATGGCCAACTGCTGCCAGCGCTCCTCGGCGCCGCGCCGCGCACTCTCGTCAGGCCGTTCGACGAGCGAGGAGAAAGTGTCGAGATCCACGGTGGTGTCCATCGCTCGGCAATCTACACGGCCACCGCTTTGATGGTCAGCACCTGTCCGGCCACCACCAGCAGCACCTGCTCGGAGGCGTCGGCGACAGCCATGTTGAGCCGTCCGAGGGTGTCCCGGAAGCGCCGCCCGGAGGCGGTGGCGGGGACGACGCCCATGCCGACCTCGTTGGAGACCGCGACGACCGTTCGCCGGGTGGCGGCCCAGGCGGCGGCCAGTGCCGCGCAGCGCGCCTCGACGGCCTCCCGTCCGCCGTCGTGCCAGCGTTCGTCGTCCCAGGCGTCGTGCTCGTCCATCACCGAGGTCAGCCACAGTGCGAGGCAGTCGATCAGCACCGGCGCCGGGTCGGTGCGGTCGGCGAGCACGGCCTCCAGCGCGCAGGTCTCGGCGGTGCGCCAGCCGGCCGGGCGGCGGGAGCGGTGGAGTTCGACGCGGTGCGCCCAGTCGGTGTCGCCGTCACGGGTGCCGGAGGTGGCGACGTACAGCACGTCGGGGCGGTCGGCGAGGAGCCGTTCGGCGTGCGTGGACTTGCCGGAGCGGGCGCCGCCGAGCAGCAGGGTGCGGGGGAGAGCCATGCGACCATCCTGCCGGACGGCGCATGCCCGGATTCCAGCTGGGCACGCTACTGTCGCAACCCTTCAGCAGCATTGACCCGGAGGAGCCCGGCATGGTGTGGACCTGGCGGTACGAGAAGAACGACGGCACCCCGGTGGCCCAGGACGGCGGCGCCGAGGAGTTCTCCAGCCAGGGCGACGCCGAGACGTGGATCGGCGAGGAGTGGAAGACGCTGCTGGACGACGGTGTCGACCGGGTGGTGCTGGTCGAGGACGGCCGCGACATCTACCCGATGAGCCTGCACGAGGCCTGAGAGTCCGTCAGGGTCCGGCCGCGTCCGGCGTCACTTCTCCGCGATCACGTGCAGGAGGGCGGCGACGTGCCGGTACGGGTCCTGCTTGCCGGCCCGTTCCTCGGCGTCCAGCAGCCGGCCGAGCTGGCGGCCGTCGACCGGGGCGGCCTCGTCCTCCATGGTGTCGGTGAAGACCCGCACCCCGTACCAGTGGCGGACGGGGACGGCGAACCCGGTGAGGGTGCTGGAGAGTTCGGCGAGCCGGTCGGCGCGGGCGGGCAGGCCGAGGCGGTTGGTGTAGCGGGTGGTGTCGAAGGCCTCCTGGCAGGCCCGCCAGTCGCCGGTCAGCCCGGCCCGCATGGCCAGCGCGTCGCCGTTGCGGACCAGCAGCGAGAGCAGCCCCTCGGGGGCGAGGATGCGGGCGACCGAGGCGAGCATCGGGTCCGGGTCGGGCAGGTACATCAGGGTGCCGTGGCAGAGCACCAGGTCGAAGCTGCGCGGCCCGAACCAGCGGCCGACCTGGTGGCCGTCGCCGGTGAGCAGCTGGACCCGGTCGCGGACCTCGGGGGGCTCGGCGGCCAGCGCCTGCTGGGCGACGCCGAGGATGTCCGGGTCCGGGTCGATGCCGGTGACGAAGTGCCCGGCGCGGGCGAGCCGCAGCGCCTGGGTGCCCTCGGCGCAGCCGACGTCGAGCACCCGCAGCGCGGTGCCGCGGGTGAGCTGTTCGGCGAGCTGCCGGGTGACGAGTTCCTGGCGGACCAGGTTGTGGAGTCCGCCGTGCCGTTCCAGCCATTCGCCGGCCCCGCTGTGGTACGGCCCGCCGCGGGCGGGCAGCCGCCCGTGCCGACCGCGCGGCGCCCCGTACTGGGCGGGGATGCCCGGCGTGCCGAAGGCCCCGACCGGCTGCTGCGCCGGCGGGGCCCAGTACGGCGGAACGGCTTCCGCGGTCAGGGCCGCTCGCCCCGCTTGACCATCGGCTTGGGCAGTCGCAGGCGGCGCATCTGCAGGGTGCGCATCAGGCCGTACATCAGGGCGCCGCGGGTGTCCCCGTTCGGGAAGCGCTCGGCGAGGCCCTTGCGCAGCGTGAAGCCGATCCGGACGAAGTCCAGGATGACCACCACGAAGAAGACCATGAACAGCAGCGTGGAGAGCAGCTGCAGGTAGCCGATCTTGGTGATGGAGAGCACCAGCACCACGACGGCGTACGGCAGGAAGAACTCGGCCGCGGCCCAGCGGGAGTCGATGAAGTCGCGGACGTAGCGCTTGACCGGCCCCTTGTCGCGGGCCGGCAGGTGGCGCTCGTCGCCCTCCAGCAGCGCGGTGCGCTGCTTCTCGCGCTCGGCGCGCATCCGTTCGCGGGCCTGGCGGGCGGCCTCCTTCCGGTCCTTGGGGACGGAGACCCGGCTCTTCCGGTTGGACTCGGCCTCACTGCGCTTGGGCGTGGGCCGGCCCTTCGGGGCCTGCGGGTCGCGGGGCAGCCGCTCGTCGTCCTTCGTCAGCGTGACGGAGGAGGAGGCGGCGGAGTCATCAGAGCGGCGTCGAAACACACTCCCAGCGTACGGGTTGACCGGCCGCTTTCCGTCCGGCCCCCGGATGCGAACCGATATCGATCGTGAGGACGATGCCGAACGGCCGCTCGCTGTAGCAGCATTGTTGCTGGCTGGTGGACTGCGCCGGGGACCCCGTCGCGCATACACTCGACCTGTCACGAGACGCAAACCCAGGCCCGAAGAAGGGGGCTATCGAGGCCCATGAGCGACGGAATCATGAAGCGTATGGGGCTGATCTTCCGCTCCAAGGCGAACAAGGCCTTGGACCGGGCGGAGGACCCGCGCGAAACGCTCGACTACTCCTACCAGAAGCAGCTGGAACTGCTGCAGAAGGTGCGCAGGGGCGTCGCCGACGTGGCCACCTCCCGCAAGCGCCTGGAGCTCCAGCTGACGCAGCTGCAGCAGCAGTCCTCCAAGTACGAGGACCAGGGCCGCAAGGCGCTGTCCCTCGGCCGCGAGGACCTGGCGCGCGAGGCACTCAGCCGCAAGGCCAACCTGCAGTCCCAGATCACCGACCTGGAGACGCAGTACCAGGCCCTGCAGGCCGAGGAGGAGAAGCTCACGCTCGCCTCCCAGCGCCTCCAGGCCAAGGTGGACGCCTTCCGCACCAAGAAGGAGACCATCAAGGCCACCTACACCGCCGCCCAGGCGCAGACCCGGATCGCGGAGTCCTTCTCCGGCATCTCGGAGGAGATGGGCGACGTGGGCCTGGCGATCCAGCGGGCCGAGGACAAGACCGCGCAGATGCAGGCCCGCGCGGGCGCGATCGACGAGCTGCTGGCCTCCGGTGCGCTCGACGACGCCAGCGGCCTGGGCCGCAAGGACGACATCGAGGCCGAGCTGGAGCGGGTGGCCGGCGGCAGCGACGTCGAGCTGGAGCTGGCCCGGATGAAGGCCGAGCTGACCGGTGGCACTCCGGCCTCCCAGCCGCAGGCGATCGAGCAGGGGAAGAACGACACCCCGCCGCCCACCATCAACTACCGCAAGTAAGCCTGCGAGCAGGGGAGACGTACCAGCATGATCATGCGGGTCTTGGGTGAGGGGCAGTTCGAGGTCGCCGAGGGCGACCTGAACCGGCTGAACCAGCTGGACGACGATCTGCTCCAGGCCGTCGAGGCGGGCGACGAGGCGGGCTTCAAGGCCGCGCTCGGCAATCTGCTGGCGGCCGTTCGGGAGGTCGGCACGCCGGTGCCGGCGGATTCGTTGGAGCCGTCGGACCTGATCCTGCCGGACGCCGAGGCGTCCCTGGAGCAGGTCCGCGAGCTGCTGCGGGCCGAGGGCGACGGCCTGATCCCGGGCATCCCGGACTAGTTCGGGCGCCGTTCGTGACGAGAGGGCGGGCACCCCTGGTGGGGTGCCCGCCCTCTCGCGTGCCTGCGGTCGTGAGGCGAATCGTTACGGCAGGGCCAGCATGCGGTCCAGCGCGGCCTTGGCGTACTTCTCGGTCTCGGCGTCCACCGTGATCACGTTCGGGACGCGGCCCTCGGCCAGCGACTCCAGCGCCCAGACCAGGTGCGGCAGGTCGATGCGGTTCATGGTGGAGCAGAAGCACACCGTGCGGTCGAGGAAGACGACCTCCTTGTCCGGGTGCGCCTTGGCCAGGCGGCGGACCAGGTTGAGCTCGGTGCCGATGGCCCACTTGGAACCGGGCTCGGCGGCGTCCAGCGCCTTGATGATGTACTCGGTCGAGCCGACCTGGTCGGCGGCGGTGACCACCTCGTGCCGGCACTCGGGGTGCACCAGGACGTTGACGCCGGGGATCCGCTCGCGGACCTCGTTGACGGAGTCCAGGCTGAACCGGCCGTGCACCGAGCAGTGGCCGCGCCACAGGATCATCTTCGCGTCCCGCAGCTGCTCGGCGGTCAGGCCGCCGTTCGGCTTGTGCGGGTTGTAGAGGACGCAGTCCTCCAGCGAGAAGCCCATCTCCAGTACCGCGGTGTTGCGGCCCAGGTGCTGGTCCGGCAGGAACAGCACCTTCTGTCCCTGCTCGAAGGCCCACTCCAGGGCGCGCCGGGCGTTGGAGGAGGTGCAGATGGTGCCGCCGTGCTTGCCGGTGAAGGCCTTGATGTCGGCGGAGGAGTTCATGTACGAGACCGGCACGGTGACGTCCGCGATCCCGGCGTCGGTGAGCACGTCCCAGCACTCGGCGACCTGCTCGGCGGTGGCCATGTCGGCCATCGAGCAGCCCGCGGCGAGGTCCGGCAGCACGACCTGCTGGCGCTCGGAGGTGAGGATGTCGGCGGACTCGGCCATGAAGTGCACACCGCAGAAGACGATGTACTCGGCCTCCGGGCGGGCCGCGGCGTCCCGGGCCAGCTTGAAGGAGTCGCCGGTGACATCGGCGAACTCGATGACCTCGTCGCGCTGGTAGTGGTGGCCCAGGATGAAGACGCGGTCGCCGAGCTTCTCCTTGGCGGCGCGGGCGCGTGCCACCAGGTCCGGGTCGGAGGCGGCGGGCAGATCGCCGGGGCACTCCACGCCGCGCTCGCTGTTCGGGTCGGCCTCCCGGCCGAGCAGCAGCAGGGCGAGCGGCGAGGCGGTCGGGTCGACGCCGTAGGTCTCGGTGGTTGTGGTCACGGGCGGCTGCCCTCCTGATGCGGCGGCCGGATCGTTCCCGACACAGCCTTCTCGTCTATCTGACGCTATCTATGATAACCGGTTCTCGTCAGCCTGACGATGGCCGTCCTGTCGATGTGACGAGAACCGCTCACCGGGATGGATGCTTCCCGCGCGAGAACCCGCCGTGCCACCGGTTGGCTGGACCCCATGAAGGCAATCGCGATCAACCGCTACGGCGGCCCCGACGTGGTCGAGTACATCGAACTCCCGGACCCCAAGGTCGGCCCCGACACCGTCCTCGTCCGCACCCGCGCGGTCGGCGTCAACCCCGTCGACTGGAAGATCCGCGACGGAGACCTCGACGGCATCCTCGACGCGCACTTCCCACTGATCATGGGCTTCGACCTGGCCGGGGTGGTGCAGGCCGTCGGCGGCGCCGTCACCGAGTACCGGCCCGGCGACGAGGTGATCGGCTACGTCCGCAAGGACGTCATGGGGTACGGCACCTACGCTGAACTCGTCGCCGCACCCGTCCGCACCCTGGCCCGCAAACCCGCCGCCCTCGACTGGACCCAGGCCGGCGGCCTGCCCACCGCCGGGCTCACCGCACGGCAGGCGCTGGTCCACGCGCTGCGCCTGCGCAGCGGCGAGACCGTGCTGATCCACGCCGCGGCCGGCGGCGTCGGCGCGCTCGCCGTCCAGGTCGCCGGCGCGCTCGGCGCCCGGGTGATCGGCACCGCCGGGCCGCACAACCACACCTTCCTGCGCGGCCTCGGCGCCGAACCCGTCGAATACGGCCAGGGCCTCGCCGAACGCGTCCGCGCCCTCGCCCCCGGCGGGGTGGACGCGGTGCTCGACCTGGTCGGCGGCGACACCCTCGACGTCTCCATCGCCCTGGTCAAGGACCCCGCCCGGATCGCCTCCGCCGTCGACTACCGGGTCAGCGCACTCGGCGGCCACTACATCTGGACCCGCCCCGACCCCGAGGACCTCGCCGCCGTCGCCCGGCTCGCCGACGACGGACTGCTCACCGTCCCCGTCGCCTCCACCTTCCCGCTCGGCCAGGCCGCCTCCGCCCAGGCCCTCAACGCCGAAGGCCGCACCCGCGGCAAGATCGTCCTGCTGGTGGACTGAACGGAGACCCGACGTCCGCGAGAATGGGCCCCGCAGAGTCGTTTCTCCCACGACTCCGAACCCTCACCCGCACCACCCGTGGAGCCCCGCCATGAGCACCCACCGGCCTCCCGACCTCGGCCGGGCGGTGGCCGGACAGGCCCTGGACGACACCGACCGCCTCCTGCTGGAGCACCTCAGCCGCGACGGCCGCGCCTCCTACGCCGAGATCGGGCTGCTCACCAACCTGTCCGCCACCGCCGTCCGCCGCCGGATCGACCGGCTGCGGGCCCGCGGCATCGTCCGCGGCTTCACCGTGGTGCTCGACCCCGCGCTGCTCGGCTGGGGCACCGAGGCGTTCGTCGAGGTCTACTGCCGCCCCCGTACCTCGCCCGAGGAGCTGCTCGCCTCGCTGCGCCAGTTCCCCGAGGTCGCCGCCGCCTGGACGGTCACCGGCGACCCCGACGCCCTGGTCCACCTGCGGGCCGCCGACACCAGGCACCTGGAAGCCGTCATCGAACGGATCCGCAAGGAACCCGGCGTCCAGCGCAGCCGCTCCTCGGTGGTGCTCTCCCAACTCATCTGACGCAGGAATCCTGCGCCGCACCCCCCGAACACGCACGAAACCGGCCCCCACCGGCCCCGTTCCGACGCGCGCCCGTCCGACCCCGCTGCCTACGCTGATCATGACCCCCCCCACGCACCGCAGCGAAGAGGACACCCGTGTACGCAGCGCCCGACCGCATGCACAAGCCGGACGACGAACTGGTCGAGCTGGTCTTCGACTACATGCGCGAACGGCTCCAGTACGACCCCGTCCCGCTCGACCACCCCGGCGACGGCGCCCACCTGCGGGAAGCGCTCGCCGGGCTGCTCAACGACCACGGCAACAGCCCCGCCGACGTGCTCAAGCTGTACGACCACGAGCTGTCGCGCGCCGTCATCTCCGCGGACAGCCCCCGCTACCTGTCCTTCATCCCGTGCGCCCCCACCAAGGCCGCGCTGCTGTTCGACATGGTGGTCTCCTGCGCCTCCCTGCAGGGCATCTCCTGGCTGGAGGCGGCCGGCGCGATCGCCGCCGAGAACCAGGTGCTGCGCCTGATCGCCGACCGGGCCGGCCTGCCCGCCACGGCCGGCGGCGTCTTCGTCTCCGGCGGCTCGGCCGGCAACCTGTCCGCGCTGGTGGTCGCCCGCGACACCGCCCGCCGCCGACTCGGCGTCGGTCCGGAGACCCGGCTGCGGGTCGCCGTCGCCGACCAGGTGCACTCCTCGGTCAAGAACACCTTCAACATCATCGGCGTCGAGGCCTTCCTCGTCCCCGCCGTCGACCGCCGCCTCACCGGCGCCGCCCTGCGCGCCGCCCTCGCTGCCGACCCGCACCCCGAGACCGTCATCGCCGTCGTCGGCACCGCCGGCACCACCAACGAGGGCATCATCGACGACCTCGCCGGCATCGCCGAGGTCGCCCGCGAACGCGACCTCTGGTTCCACGTGGACGGCGCCTACGGCGGCGCCGGACTCTTCGCCCCCTCGGTGCGCGAGCGCTACAACGGCATCGAGCACGCCGACTCCTTCGTCGTCGACCCGCACAAGTGGCTGTTCGCCCCGTTCGACTGCGCCGCGCTGCTCTACCGCGACCCCCGGCTGGCCCGCGCCGTGCACACCCAGGACGCCGGCTACCTCGACGTCCTGCACACCGAGGGCGACGAGTGGAACCCCACCGACTACGCCTACCACCTCACCCGGCGTGCCCGCGGCCTGCCGCTCTGGTTCTCGCTCGCCGTGCACGGCGTCCAGGCCTACACCGACGCGATCGAGACCGGCCTGCGCCTCGCCCGCGACACCGCGCAGCTGATCCGCGACACCGAGCACCTCGAACTGCTCCACGACCCGCAGCTGTCCGCGGTCTGCTTCCGCCGCACCGGCTGGACCCACGACGACTACTACCGCTGGTCGCGGCAGCTCCTCGCCGACCAGATCGGCTTCGTCACCCCGACCGGCTGGGACGGCGAGACCGTCGCCCGGTTCGCCTTCCTGCACCCCGGCACCACCATGGAGATGGTCCAGGAGATCCTCGACACCATGCGGTGACGGACGCGTCCGGACCCGAACGGCGGCCAGGGCCTGTCCGGCCGATCTTGCCGGGCGCCCGCCGCCGCGCGCTGATCCGGCAAGATCGGCCGGACAGACCTTAGAGGTAGCCGCCGTTCGGCACGTACGGGGTCGGCGGGCGCATCCCGCGGACTGCCAGGTAGCCGCGGGTGGTCAACGACAGGCCCAGCTCCAGGCCCACGTCCACCGCCCACTCCTGCTCCGCCGTCAGGAACGACACGTCCGCGTCCACGCCCTCCGGCACCCGGGCCAGCGCCTCCCGCAGCAGCCGGGTCGCGATCCGCTTCGAGGTCGCCGCCACCAGCTGGACGGTGCCGCCGTCCCGGTAGCAGTAGCCGGTGCCGGCCAGGGTGTCCGCGATCAGCAGCTCCTCGAAGTGCGCCAGCATGAACGGGTGGTCCGGGCCGTGCGCCGCGCCCCGCAGCCGCCGGTCCACCGAATCCAGCAGGTGCAGGTGCGAGGCGTTGCCCGCGTGCACCGGGATGTCCCCCGGGTCCAGCAGCCGCTCCCGGTCCACCCGGCCGGTCAGCCGCATCGTCGGATGCAGCGTGAACCCCGCCGCCCGGTAGCGCCGCGCCGCCGCCGGCGACGGCGAGGCGCACAGCATCCCGCGCAGACAGCCCCGCCCGTACGCCGCGGCCCGCTCCAGCAGCAGCCGGCCCACACCCTGCCCCTGCGCGGACGGCAGCACCACGAACAGCGCCAGCACCCACACGCCCTCGCGGCGCAGCGACAGCGCCGCCCCCACCGGCTCGCCGTCCTGCTCGGCGATCCAGCACCCCTGCGGGTCGGTCACGGCCAGGTGCCGCGACCGGGCGGTCCGGCGGATCCGGGACGGTGCGTCCGGCGGCTCCGACTCGTCGTCCGGCGGCCGGCCGTCCAGGTCGCGGAACGCCGCCCGGGAGACCCGGTTCACCGCCTCGGCGTCCTCCGCGGTGTCTCTCAACTGACGAATGATCACCGTCACATCCTGCTGGGCGTCGGTGTGCGGGCGGTAGCGGTTTGCCCAACTGGACGGTGACCGGTCAACGCCCGGTGTGCGAGCATGGAGCGTGTGGGGGAGTGGGCGACGAAAAATGTCCCCCGAACGCACCACCTACCGGAAATGAATCCGGGAGGCCGCTGGTTGGCACTGGCGGACCACAGTCGTCACAGACCGGGAGTAAGCATGACCGTCCAGGACGAGACCACCGTCGAGAGTGGCATTCTCCTCACCGATGCCGCCGCGGCCAAGGTCAAGGGCCTGCTGGAGCAGGAGGGCCGCGAGGACCTGTCGCTGCGCGTCGCCGTTCAGCCCGGCGGCTGCTCGGGCCTGCGCTACCAGCTGTTCTTCGACGAGCGTTCGCTGGACGGCGACGTCGTCAAGGACTTCAACGGTGTCAAGGTCGTCACCGACCGGATGAGCGCCCCGTACCTGGGCGGCGCCACCGTCGACTTCGTCGACACCATCGAGAAGCAGGGCTTCACCATCGACAACCCGAACGCCACCGGCTCCTGCGCCTGCGGCGACTCGTTCAGCTAAGTCTTCTCAGCGGCGCGAACGAAGAGGGCGGCTCCCCATCAGGGGGGCCGCCCTCGGGGCTTTCCGGGGTGTTTCTCGGATCAGCGCGGGCCGCCGACACCCACCCCGTCGGACTGCGGCGGCACCTGGTCGCCGGTCGCGGTGTCCACCACGGCGCCGCCGTTCATCGGCCGGGGCAGGGTCACCGCGGCCTCCTGCTGCTTCATCACCTGCGGGCAGGCCTGGCCCGGCTCGGCGGTCTTGACGACGACGATCCGCAGCTTCACGGTCGGCGGGGCGTCCTCCTCCAGCCGCACCCCGTACTTGTCGCACACCCCGGCCGTGTAGAACACGGTCAACTGGGTGGGGCTGTCCTGCCGGTAGCCCGTCACGGGGATCTTCACCGCCGTCGGCGGGTGCTCGCCGACGGCGATCCCGGGGCTGGTCGGCTGCCCGGCGGACGGCGAGGGCTGCCCGTCGGGGGTCGCGGGAGCGGACGGCGAGCCGGGGGCCGCGCTGCCCGGGCCGGGGATCGCGTCGCTCCCGGAGGCGTTCGGAGCGGACGCGGTGGGGCTCACCGAACCGGAGCTTCCGCACCCGGCCAACAGCCCGACGGCCAACGACGCGGCGCCGAGCGCCAGGACGGTCCTCCGGCGCGCGGGCGAGGGCTTGACGGAGACGGTTGCGGTCCTGTCGTCCATGATCTGCGTTCCTCCCGAGGGTCGCGCAGTGCCGCCGGGAGCGGCACCGCGCGGGTTTGACGTGCCCGGGAGGAAACCGGTTCCCGCTACTCGCCGAACTCGGGCATCCCCGCCACCACCCGACGGGCCTCCACCGGCACCCGGACACCCAGCACCGTCGGCGCCGACCGCGCCGGACCCGGACCGGAGGCCGGCCAGAACCGGCCCATCCGGCGCGAGGAGTCCAGCAGATCGGCCAGCGACTCGGCCTCGATGTCGTCCGGCCCGGTGAGCAGCCGACGGGGGGAGTGGTCAATCACCATGCGGGAGCTCCGATCGCCGCGCCGCGGCCACGCTGCCGCGGACTGGACGGGGGCCGCGTCCGGCCCCCGTACTCGCGACCCTAGGACGGCCGACGGTCGGGCGACAGGCCTACCCATCGGTAGTGCCCGGATCGGGCGGGTACCTTAGGTGAGTTGTTGTCCGCCGCTCCGGCCACCGCCGGGCAGCCCGAGGAGAACCCCGTGCGCATCGCCGTCGCCGGCTCGATCGCCACCGACCATCTGACGACCTTCCCCGGACGCTTCTCGGACCAGCTGGTCCCCGAGCAGCTGCACACGGTGTCGCTGTCGTTCCTGGTCGACACCCTGGACATCCGGCGCGGCGGCGTCGGCCCGAACATCGCCTTCGGCATGGGCCTGCTCGGCCTGCGCCCGATCCTGGTCGGCGCGGCCGGCGCGGACTTCACCGAGTACCGCAGCTGGCTCGACCGGCACGGCGTCGACACCGACTCCGTGCACATCTCGGAGACCCGGCACACCGCCCGGTTCATGTGCACCACCGACCAGGACCACAACCAGATCGCGTCCTTCTACACCGGCGCGATGGCCGAGGCCCGCAACATCGAGCTGAAGCCGATCGCCGACCGCGTCGGCGGCCTCGACCTGGTGCTGATCGGGGCGGACGACCCGGCCGCCATGGTGCGCCACACCCAGGAGTGCCGCACCCGCGGGTACGCGTTCGCGGCCGACCCCTCCCAGCAGCTCGCCCGCCTGGAGGGCGAGGACATCCGGGAGATCGTGGACGGCGCCGCGTACCTCTTCACCAACGAGTACGAGGCCGCGCTGATCGAGTCCAAGACCGGCTGGTCCTCGGACGAGATCCTCGGCCGGGTCGGCACCCGGGTCACCACCCTCGGCCCGAAGGGCGTGCGGATCCAGCGCGAGGGCGAGCCCGACATCCTGGTCGGCTGCGCCGCGGAGGAGCGCAAGGCCGACCCCACCGGCGTCGGCGACGGCTTCCGGGCCGGCTTCCTGGCGGGCCTGTCCTGGGGCCTCGGCCTGGAGCGCGCGGCGCAGGTCGGCTGCATGCTCGCGACCCTGGTCATCGAGACCGTCGGCACCCAGGAGTACGAGCTGCGCGGCGGCCACTTCCTGGAGCGCTTCGAGGCGGCGTACGGGGCGGACGCGGCGGCGGAGATCCGTACGCGGCTCTGATCTGTGGGGGCGCAGGAGGGGCAGGTGCCTGAAACGACCACCCTCCTGCGTCCCCTTACTGCTTGACCACCACGTACGCGGTGCCGTGGTCCGCGCCGTACTCCGTCGCCGGGGCCTCGCCCGCGTAGGTGTGGCCGCACATGTCGCACCAGGCGGGGATGTCGTGGCGGGCGGCCTCGTCGTCGGAGAGGACGGCGATGCGGCCGCCCGGGGCGACCTCGGGGATGCGCTTGGCGAGTTCGATGATCGGCAGCGGGCAGCGCTTGCCGAGGGTGTCGAGGACCAGCGCGTCGGCGCGGGGCCCGGGTTCGGGCGCGGGGAGGTCGAGGCCGAGCGGGGCGCGGATCTCGGCGACCACGCGGGGGAGGACGTCGAGGAAGCGGTCGACGTCCGCCGCGGCGGTGCCGGGCGGGAGCGAGACGCGGACGTTGCCCTCGGTGAGGACGCCCATCGCGGCCAGCACGTGGCTGGGCGTCAGCGTGCTGGAGGTGCAGGAGGAGCCGGAGTTGACGGCGAAGCCGGCCCGGTCGAGTTCGCCGAGGAGCACCTCGCCGTCGACGTACAGGCAGGAGAAGGTGACCAGGTGGGGGAGTCGGAGCTCGGGGTGGCCGACCACCTCCACCGAGGGGATCAGCTGCGGGACGCGGTGGCGGATCAGTTCGACCAGGGCGCGGAGCCGGGCGTTCTCGGCGTCGGCCTCGGCCCGGACGGCGCGCAGCGAGGCCGCGGCGGCGACGATCGCGGGGACGTTGACGTAGCCGGGGACGCGCCCGTTCTCGCGGTCGTCGGCGGGCAGCGGCGAGACGTACCGGACGCCCTTGCGGACGGCGAGCACGCCGACGCCGGCCGGGCCGCCCCACTTGTGGGCGCTGGCCGTCAGCAGCGACCAGCCGTCGGGCGCCGGCAGCCGGCCGGCGCTCTGCGCGGCGTCCACCAGGAGGGGGACGTCGCCGGTGAGGGCGGCGGTCTCGGCGACCGGCTGCAGGGTGCCGACCTCGTGGTTGGCGGACTGCAGGACGGCCAGCGCGGTGTCCGGGCGCAGCGCGGCGGCGAACTCGGCGGCGTCCACCCGGCCGTGACGGTCGACCGGGACGGCGGTGGCGGCGCCGCCGTCGGCCTCCCAGCGTTCGGCGGTGTGCAGGACGGCGGAGTGCTCGACGGCGGAGTGCAGCAGGTGGGCGCCGCGCCGGCGGTTGCCGCGCAGGGCGCCGAGGATGCCCAACTGGACGGCCTGGGTGCCGGATGCGGTGAAGACGATCTCGTCGGCCCGGGCGCCGAGGACCTCGGCGACGGTCTCCCGGGCGGCGTCGAGCAGCATCCGGGCCTGCCGGCCGGAGCGGTGCAGCCGGGCCGGATCGGCCCAGCCCTCGTCGAGGGCGGCGAGCAGCGCCTGCCGGGCGACGGGGTGCGGCGGTGCGGTGGAGGCGGCGTCGAAGTAGGGCACGGGGCCACCGTAGACGACGCCCCTTACGGGGGGATTCCTCCCCGTCCCGGGGCAGCCGACGGTCCGTCACCCGCGTGTCGTAGTGCGGTCGCCCGTTCGGTCGTGGGAGGCTCTGAACTCTGCCATGACCTGCGACTCCGTCCGTCCTTCCGGGGTGGTTCACCCCCCGGGGGCTGATCGGGTAGCCGGGCGGCGCGTTAGCGGGGGCTGCCCGTGAGCGCCGCATAAGGATGGAGTAGCGTTTGGCCCGCATAAGCATTCAAACCGTGCCCGTGGCCGGGCCGCCGGGAGACCAGATCAACGGACTCCTCAGGGCGGTGCGTTCGCGGGCGAGACTTCGGGAAGGCGCTACGTGAGTCCCAACGGCTCCGACCGCTCGCCGCGGCGCACGATGCGGCGGAAGCTGCCTCAGGCGCTGGCACTGGGCCTCGTCATCGCGACCGCCACCGGCTGCTCGGCCAACGACCTGCCCAGGCTTGGCCTCCCCAGTCCCGTCACCAAGGAAGGCCCGCTGGTCCTTCACATGTGGCAGGGCTCGTGGATCGCGGCTCTGGTTGTTGGTGCATTGATGTGGGGTCTGATCCTCTGGAGCGTGATCTTCCACCGGCGCAGCCGCACCAAGGTGGAGATCCCCGCTCAGACCCGGTACAACGTGCCCATCGAGGCGCTGTACACCGCGGTCCCCCTCGTCATCGTCTCGGTGCTGTTCTACTTCGTCGCGCGCGACGAGGCCACCCTGACGAAGGTCTCCGCGAAGCCGCAGCACACCATCAACGTGGTGGGCTTCCAGTGGAGTTGGGCGTTCAACTACGAGAACAGCGAGGTGCCCGACCCGTCGAGCACCACGGCGGCCTACGAGGTCGGCAGCACCAAGGAGGCGCCGACCCTCTACCTGCCGATCAACGAGACGGTGAAGTTCAAGCTGACCTCGAACGACGTCATCCACGACTTCTGGCCCGTCAACTTCATGATGAAGATGGACGTCGTGCCCGGCGTGGTCAACGAGTTCGAGGTGACCCCGACCGCGTACGGCACCTTCCGTGGCAAGTGCGCCGAGCTCTGCGGCGTCGACCACTCGCGGATGCTCTTCAACGTGAAGGTCGTCTCGCACGACGCGTACGAGGCGCACCTGAAGGAACTTCGCGACAAGGGCCAGGCCGGCGCGGTTCCCGCAGGCATCCTCCCCACGGGAAGTAGTGAAGAGAAGTGACCATCCTCAACGAGCCCGCCGCGGCCGGTGGGGCAGCCGGGGCCGTCACCTCCGGGACCCCGCGCGTGCGCAAGCCGGGCAACGCGATCATCAAGTGGCTGACCACCACTGACCACAAGACGATCGGCACCCTGTACCTGGCGACCTCGTTCGCGTTCTTCCTGATCGGTGGCGTGCTCGCCCTGGTCATGCGCGCCGAGCTCGCCCGGCCGGGTACCCAGATCCTGTCGAACGAGCAGTTCAACCAGGCGTTCACCATGCATGGCACGATCATGCTGCTGATGTTCGCCACCCCGCTGTTCGCGGGCTTCGCCAACTGGATCATGCCGCTCCAGATCGGCGCTCCCGACGTCGCGTTCCCGCGTCTGAACATGTTCGCCTACTGGCTGTACCTGTTCGGTTCGGTCATCGCTGTGGCGGGCTTCCTGACCCCGCAGGGCGCCGCCGACTTCGGCTGGTTCGCCTACTCGCCGCTGTCGGACGCGGTCCGCTCGCCGGGCATCGGCGCCGACATGTGGATCATGGGTCTGGCCTTCTCGGGCTTCGGCACCATCCTCGGTGCGGTCAACTTCATCACCACCATCATCTGCATGCGCGCCCCCGGCATGACGATGTTCCGGATGTCGATCTTCGTCTGGAACGTCCTGCTGACCGCCGTGCTGGTCCTGCTGGCCTTCCCGGTGCTGGCCGCCGCGCTGTTCGCCCTGGAGGCGGACCGCAAGTTCGGGGCGCACGTCTTCGACCCGACCAACGGTGGTGCCCTGTTGTGGCAACACCTGTTCTGGTTCTTCGGTCACCCCGAGGTCTACATCATCGCGCTGCCGTTCTTCGGCATCGTGTCCGAGATCATCCCGGTGTTCAGCCGCAAGCCGATGTTCGGCTACTCCGGCCTGATCGCCGCGACCATCGCCATCGCCGGCCTCTCGGTGACGGTGTGGGCGCACCACATGTACGTGACCGGCCAGGTACTGCTGCCGTTCTTCTCGTTCATGACCTTCCTGATCGCGGTCCCGACCGGTGTGAAGTTCTTCAACTGGGTCGGCACCATGTGGAAGGGCTCGCTGAGCTTCGAGACCCCGATGCTCTGGACGGTCGGCTTCCTGGTCACCTTCCTGTTCGGTGGTCTGACGGGTGTCCTGCTCGCCTCCCCGCCGATCGACTTCCACGTCTCGGACTCGTACTTCGTCGTCGCGCACTTCCACTACGTGGTCTTCGGCACCGTCGTCTTCGCGATGTTCGCCGGCTTCCACTTCTGGTGGCCGAAGATGACCGGCAAGATGCTGGACGAGCGCCTCGGCAAGATCACCTTCTGGACGCTGTTCTTCGGCTTCCACACCACCTTCCTGGTCCAGCACTGGCTCGGCGCGGAGGGCATGCCCCGCCGCTACGCCGACTACCTGGCCTCGGACGGCTTCACCGCGCTGAACACGGTGTCGACCATCGGCTCGTTCCTGCTGGGCCTGTCGATGCTGCCGTTCCTCTACAACGTGTGGAAGACCGCCAAGTACGGCGAGAAGGTCACCGTCGACGACCCGTGGGGCTACGGCCGTTCGCTGGAGTGGGCGACCTCCTGCCCGCCGCCGCGGCACAACTTCACCACGCTGCCGCGTATCCGCTCGGAATCCCCGGCGTTCGACCTGCACCACCCGGAGATCGCCGCGCTGGACTACCTCGAGAACCACGGTGAGACGGCGAAGCACTTCGAGGGTGTCACGCCCGCGCAGTACGACCGTCCGTCCCTGGGCAAGGGCAAGGAGGGCGACGCCCGATGAAGGAACAGGGAAAGATCTTCGCGGGTCTGGCCGTTTTCACCCTGGCCATCGCCATCACGTACCTCGTGTGGACCAGCAAGTCGGACCACGGCCTGGAGGCCGCCGGCACGACCGCGCTGTTCCTGGCCTTCGGCCTGTGCGCCTTCATCGGCTTCTACCTGGCGTTCACCGCCAAGCGGGTGGACACCGGCGCGGGTGACAACCCCGAGGCCGAGGTCTCGGACGACGCCGGCGAGCTGGGCTTCTTCGCCCCGCACAGCTGGCAGCCGCTCTCCCTGGCGGTCGGTGGCGCGCTGGCCTTCCTGGGCGTCATCTTCGGCTGGTGGCTGCTGTTCTGGTCGATTCCGGTCCTGCTGATCGGTCTCTACGGCTGGGTCTTCGAGTTCTACCGCGGCGAGAACCAGAACCAGTAAGGTTCCGGATCGCGCAAGCCGTACGGCGGGCCGGGTACTCCCCTCGGGGAGTGCCCGGCCCGCTGTCGTACGGGGACGGTCCCGAGAATTCCCCCGCGCGGGTTACCCGGAGTGCCTCCGGGGTGACGCCTTCCTACGCTTCGAGGCAGGTTCCAACCCTGGGAGGTTCCGTTGAAGGGCTCTCGGATAGTCAGTACCCGGACCACGCTGGCCGCGCTGCTGGTGATCACCCCGGCCGCAGCCTGTTCCACCAGCGGCTCGTCCGCGAAGAACAAGCCCCACCAGATCGACGTGGCACCACTGATCCACACGTCGGCCGGCGGGGAGAAGGCCGACCCGGCCAAGGCGTTCAGCGTGACCACGGACGGCACTGCCAAGCTCGGCGAAGTCACCGTCACCGGACCCGACGGAAAGCCCGTCGCCGGACAGCTCGCCGCCGACCAGCAGCACTGGCAGACCACCGACCCGCTCCGGGCGGGCGCCGGGTACACCGTCAAGGTCACCGCCGAGGACGGCAGGGGCGGCCACGGCGAGGCCGACTCGAAGTTCACCACCGACGCCGCACAGCACGTGGTCAACGCCGAACTCGGCCCGGACAGCTCCGGCAGCGGCGTCTACGGCGTCGGCCAGCCGCTCACCGTGAAGCTGTCGGAGAAGGTCACCGACCCGGTGGCCCGGCAGCAGATAGAACGCGGTCTGACCGTCACCTCGCAGCCCGCCGTGACCGGCGCCTGGTACTGGGTCGACGACCAGAACCTGCACTTCCGGCCGGAGGACTACTGGCCGAGCGACGCCACCGTCAAGCTCGCCTACGACCTGCCCGGCATCCGGATCGCCGACGGCGTCTACGGCGGCGACAAGCAGTCCGTGGGGCTGAAGACCGGCGACCGGGTCGAGGCGGTGATCGACGCCGGCAGCGACGAGCTGACGTACAAGCGCAACGGCGAGGTGGTCCGGACGATCCCGGTCACCACCGGCAAGCCCGGCTTCGACACCCGCAACGGCGTCAAGGTCGTGCTCGGCCAGGAATCATCCGTACGGATGAGCGGCGAGACCATCGGCATACCCGACGGCAGCAGCGAGTCCTACGACCTGGACGTCAAGTGGGCGACCCGGGTCACCTGGAGCGGCGAGTACGTCCACGCGGCGCCCTGGTCGACCTGGGCGCAGGGCCGGGAGAACGTCAGCCACGGCTGCACCGGCATGAGCACCGACGACGCGAAGTGGTTCTTCGACAACACCCGGGTCGGTGACCTCGTGCAAGTGGTCAACAGCCTGGGCCACGAGATGGAGCCGTTCGGCAACGGCTTCGGCGACTGGAACATCGACTGGAACGAGTACGCGAAGCACAGCGCCCTCGGCAAGCCGGTGAACACCGCGGCGCCGGACGAGGCCGGGGTGAGCCTGAACCCGGGCCCGGGCCCGGGCGCGGCGGCCGCCGGCCGGTAGGAACGGCGACGAGGTCCGCCCGGCAGGAGCACTGGCTCCCGCCGGGCGGACCTCGTCGTGCGGTCAGCGGTGGGCGGCGTCAAGCGCGTCGAGGGCGGCCAGCACGGCCGCCAGGGTGTCGTCCCGGGTGAGGCCGAGGCGGGCGGCGCGGGCCACGTACTCGGCGGCGGCGTCGGCCGCCAGGCGGTGCGAGGCGTCACCCGTGGGGGCGATGGTGGTGCCGGCCCGGCCGCGGGTCTCGACCACGCCGTCCGCTTCCAGCTCGCGGTAGGCGCGGGCCACCGTGTTGGCGGCCAGACCGAGTTGCTCGGCCAGCGCGCGGACGGTGGGGAGCTTCAGACCGATCGGGAGTTCACCCGTACGGGCCTGGGCCGCGATCTGCGAGCGGACCTGCTCGTAGGGCGGCGTGGAGGAGTGAGGGTCGATCGCCACGTGCACCCGGCCAACATAACAGGGCGTCGGACCGGTGCCGGAGAAATATGCCAGAACCCCCACCGGCCGGAGCCGATGGGGGTTCTGACGTGGCGTGACAGCTAGGGATCAGTGGTGGCCGTGGCCGCTGGTGATCTCCAGGTACTCCTCGGAGGTGGGCTTGGCGATCTGGTTGCCTTCGCCGTAGAAGCCCTCGGAGAGCTTCGTCCGGGTCTTGGCGACCACGCCGGCCTTGCGGGCCACGCCGTTCTCGTCGGTCTCCGCGGGCAGCTCCAGGGGCTCGGGCTGCTCGTGCGAGGTGAGGGTGTGCAGGTCGTCCTGCGACAGCGCGGCGTGGACCTCGACGAACTCACCGTGCGGCAGGCGCTTGATGATGCCCGACTCGCGGCCGTGCAGCACCTTGTCCTTGTCGCGGCGCTGCAGGCCGAGGCACCAGCGCTTGGCGACGAAGAAGGTGATGACCGGGACCACGAAGAAGCCGACCCGAACCATGTAGGTGATCGTGTTGATCGACATGTGCAGGTGCGTGGCGAACAGGTCGTTGCCACCGCCGACCAGCAGGACCAGGTACAGCGAGATCCAGGCCGCGCCGAGCGCGGTGCGGACCGGGGCGTTGCGCGGGCGGTCCAGGATGTGGTGCTCGCGCTTGTCGCCGGTGACCCAGGACTCGATGAACGGGTAGACCGCGATCGCGACCAGGACCAGCGGGAAGAGCATCAGCGGGATGAACACACCCAGGTTCAGGGTGTGGCCGCCCCAGACGGAGATCTCCCAGCCCGGCATGAAGCGGATCAGGCCTTCGGCGAAGCCCATGTACCAGTCGGGCTGGGCGTCGGTCGACACCTGGTCCGGACGGTACGGGCCGTACGCCCACACCGGGTTGATGGTGGCGATCGCGGACATCGCCGCGATGATGCCGAACACCAGGAAGAAGAAGCCACCGGCCTTGGCCATGTAGACCGGCATCAGCGGCATGCCGACGACGTTCTTCTCGGACTTGCCCGGGCCCGCCCACTGGGTGTGCTTGTGGTAGAAGACCAGGATCAGGTGCGCGACCAGCAGGCCCAGCATGATGCCCGGGATGAGCAGCACGTGGATGGTGAAGAAGCGCGGGATGATGTCGGTGCCCGGGAACTCGCCGCCGAACAGGAACATCTGGATGTAGGTGCCGACGAGCGGCACCGCCAGGATCGCGCCCTCCATGAAGCGGATACCGGTACCCGACAGCAGGTCGTCCGGCAGCGAGTAGCCGAAGAAGCCGTCGAAGAAGCCCAGGCACAGCAGGAGGAAGCCGAACAGCCAGTTGATCTCGCGCGGCTTGCGGAAGGCGCCGGTGAAGAAGACGCGCATCATGTGCACGAACATCGCCGCCACGAAGACCAGCGCGGCCCAGTGGTGGATCTGGCGGATCAGCAGACCGCCGCGGATCTCGAAGCTGATGTCCACCGTCGAGGCGTACGCCTCCGACATCCGGATGCCGTTCAGCGGCAGGTAGGAACCGTGGTAAACGGTCTCCGCCATGCTCGGCTTGAAGAACATCGTCAGGTAGACACCCGTGAGGATGATGATGACGAAGCTGTAGAGGCAGATCTCACCGAGCATGAAGGACCAGTGGTCCGGGAAGATCTTGCGCAGGTTGGCCTTGGCCAGGGAGTAGATCCCCAGTCGGCCGTCCACCCAGTCCGCAGTCGCCTCGGCCTTGTTGGCGGGCTTGGCGCGCGTGCTGGCCGGCTTGGAGGCACCGCTGTTGGTGCCGCTCGCGGTGCTCATCGCTTGCGCTCCCAGTAACTCGGGCCGACGGGCTCGTCGAAGTCGCCGGTGGCGACCAGGAAGCCCTGCTCATCGGTGGTGATCTTCAGCTGGGGCAGCGGGTGGCCGGCCGGGCCGAAGATGACGCGAGCGCCGTCCGCCAGGTCGAAGGTCGACTGGTGGCAGGGGCAGAGCGCGTGGTGGGTCTGCTGCTCGTACAGCGAGATCGGGCAACCGACGTGGGTGCAGATCTTCGAGTAGGCGAGGATGCCCTCGAAGCCCTTGTCCCGCGAGTTGGCGTCCTTGATGTTCTCCGGAGCGATCCGGACGAGCATCAGGGCGTCCTTGGCGATCTGCTGCTGGAAGTCCTCGGCGTCCTCCTCCAGGCCGTGCGGCTTGGCGAAGGTGAGGGAGCCCTGAATGATGTCCTCGGGCTTCATCGGCTGGTCGGTGTTCATGTTGACCAGGCGGATCGGCTCGCTCGGCTTGGCCTCGGCCCAGCCGGTGTGCAGGAGCTTGTCCTCCGGCAGCGGGCCGAGGTCGCGCAGCAGCACCACACCGGACAGCGGCACCAGGGCCATCGAACCGATCAGGGTGTTGCGGATCATCTTGCGACGGCCGAAGCCGGACTCCGCGGCACCGGTCTTGAACTGCTCGATGACGTCGTTGCGGACCTCGTCCGAGGCCTCGATCGGGTGACGCTCGGCCGGCAGCTCGTGGTCCGACATCAGGGTGCGGGCCCAGTGGACCGCGCCCGCGCCGATGCAGAACAGCGCCACGCCGAGGGTCATGCCCAGGGCGAAGTTGAGGGCGCTGACCTTGCCCAGCGGGAAGATGTAGACGAGCTTGTCGGCGTCGATCGCGGCGTAGGACGCGATGAAGCCGACGGTCGCCAGCATCGACACCACGAACATCAGCGACACCTGGCGCTCGGCCCGCTTGGCGGCCCGCTCGTCGATGTCGGTCCGACGCGGTTCGTGGGCCGGCAGGCCCGGGTCGGCGAACGGGTCGTCGTGGGTGACGACCTCAGTGCCGTGGGAGGCGTCGTGGGCCTCCGGCAGGTTCTCTGACATGTCGTGGCTCATGACTTCTTGGCCTTGGTGGTGTGGGCGGCGACCCAGATCGCGATCACGATCAGCGTGCCGAGACCGAAGATCCAGCTGAACAGGCCCTCGGTGAACGGGCCGAGGCTGCCCAGGGAGAGGCCACCGGGGTTCGGCGCGTCGTTGGTGTTCTGGACGTACGCGATGATCTCGCGCTTCTGCTCCTCCGGCATGGTGGTGTCGGGGAACGACGGCATGTTCTGCGGGCCGGTCTGCATGGCCTCGTAGATGTGCTTGGAGTCCACGCCCTCCAGGGAGGGGGCGTACTTGCCGTCGGTCAGCGCGCCGCCCTTGCCGGCGAAGTTGTGGCACTGGGCGCAGTTGGTGCGGAACAGCTCGCCACCCTTGGCGACCTGCTCGGCGTTGGTGACCTTGTCCTCGGACGGCTGGTACTGGTCCGGGGTGGGAACGACCGGGCCGGGGCCGAGCGAGGCCACGTAGGCGGCCAGCTGGTCGATCTCGGACTGGTTGTAGACGGTCTTCTTGCGCGGGACCTGCGCGCCCGGCTGCTGGGCCGGCATACGGCCGGTGGCGACCTGGAAGTCGACAGCGGCAGAGCCGACGCCGACCAGCGACGGACCGTCAGAAGTGCCCTGGCCGTTCAGGCCGTGGCAGGAGGAGCAGCCGACGGCGAAGAGCTTCTTGCCCTCGTCGATGGCGAGCGACTGCGAGGAGCTGTCGGCCTGCGCCTTCTCGGCGGGCGCGAAAGCGGCGTACAGCCCCCCGGTGGCCGCCAGGGCGAGAAGTAGAACGACGACCGCCGCCAGTGGGTGGCGCCGTCGTGCGGAGAGCTTTTTCACGGAATAACCCCGGTGTCAGGATCTGGTCGGCAGCAGCCTGCCCCCGACTCCCATGCGTCGTGGACGACGCCGGGTCAGGGGCGGGGCGGCTGTTACTTGATCAGGTAGATGGTCGCGAACAGGCCGATCCACACAACGTCGACGAAGTGCCAGTAGTACGACACCACGATCGCCGCAGTGGCCTGCTCGTGGGTGAAGCGCCGCGCCGCGTAGGTCCGGCCGAGGACCAGCAGGAAGGCGATCAGACCACCCGTCACGTGGAGTCCGTGGAAGCCGGTGGTCAGGTAGAACACCGTGCCGTACGGGTCGGAGGACAGCGAAAGGCCGTCCTTCTTGACCAGGTCGGTGTACTCGAAGATCTGGCCGCCGATGAAGATGGCGCCCATCACGAAGGTGACCGCGAACCAGGAACGCAGCTTCTTCACGTCACCGCGCTCGGCGGCGAACACGCCGAGCTGGCAGGTGAGCGAGGAGAGCACCAGGATCGTGGTGTTGACCGAGGAGAAGGGCACGTTGAGGGCATGGGCCTTCTCGTGCCAGAACTCGGCGCCCTTGACCGAGCGGAGGGTGAAGTACATCGCGAACAGGGCCGCGAAGAACATCAGCTCCGAGCTCAGCCAGACAATGGTTCCCACGCTGACCAGGTTCGGCCTGTTGACCGCTCCGTGCGCGTGTCCGGTTTCTGTTGCTGTTGCTGTCGCCACGACGGACATTATGTCGGTCCCTTATTCCGTCTTCACGCCGGGGGGTCTCCCTCGGAGTGTCCGGTGCGTGAGGTATGCCCGCCTCGCGCTCCGTCCGTTTTCTGACGGTTGTTCGGATCGGGTGAGGGAACTGGGCCGCCGGAGTGAGCCCGTGGCGCGGCGGCTTGAGCGAGATCGCGTCGGGGTCTCTTCAGGACGGGCCCGCCGGAGTAGCATCCGTCCCAGGACGTGGTCCGGGTCACACTGGGCCGTTCGGTCGGGGGTCGCGCGCATGCGTGGGCCCGTGCGGACACCGTGGACGCAACGAACACATATAAGAGGACGAGCACCAGGAAGCAGGGGACATGGCGCAGCACTCCGACGAGACGCTCACCGTTCTCGTCTACAGCGACGACCGCAACACCCGCGAGCAGGTGGCCCTCGCCCTCGGCCGCCGCCCCGCCGGGGACATCCCCGCCCTGGAGTACCAGGAGTGCGCCACCGCCCCCGCGGTGCTGCGCGCACTGGAGAAGGGCGGCGTCGACCTGTGCGTGCTGGACGGCGAGGCGGTGCCGGCCGGCGGGCTGGGGCTGACCCGGCAGCTGAAGGACGAGATCTACGGCTGCCCGCCGGTGCTGGTGCTGATCGGCCGGCCGCAGGACTCCTGGCTGGCCGCCTGGAGCCGGGCCGACGCGGCGATCTCGCACCCGGTCGACCCGGTCGCGCTGGCCGACGCGGCGACCACGCTGCTGCGGGCCCGAGTGGCGCGGCGGACGCCGGCCGCGCGCTGAGCGTTCCGGCCGGTCGTCTCGGCCGGTCGTCTCGGCCGACCGTGTCGGCCGACGGTTCCGGCCGGTCGTTCCGGTCGATCGTCTCGGCGGGCGTCTCAACTGGAGAGAAGGGGACGGCAAGTCAGGGCGGCCGTCCCCGCTCGCTCGATAGGCTGACTCCAATTCCTCTGCGACAAGACGAGAGCTGGAGACGGCCATGGTGAACGTGCACTCTGCGAACGGCGGTAGCGACCCCGCGCAGGTGGTTCGCTCCTGGCCCGACATCCTGACGGCCCTGATGCACGGCGAGGACCTCTCCCAGGCCGACACCGCCTGGGCGATGGACCGCATCATGAGCGGCGAGGCCAGCCCCGTGCAGGTGGCCGGCTTCCTGATCGCGCTGCGCGGCAAGGGCGAGACGGTGGAGGAGATCTCCGGCCTGGTCGAGGCGATGTACGCGCACGCCCTGCCGCTCGACATCCCCGGGCCGGCCGTCGACATCGTCGGCACCGGCGGCGACCGCGCCAAGACCGTCAACATCTCCACCATGTCGGCGGTGGCCGCCGCGGCGGCCGGCGCGAAGGTGGTCAAGCACGGCAACCGGGCCTCGTCCTCGGCGTCCGGCTCCTCGGACGTGCTCGGACGGCTCGGCATCAACCTGGACCTGGACGCCCGGCGGGTCGCGGCGGTGGCCGAGGAGGTCGGACTGACCTTCTGCTTCGCCGCGAAGTTCCACCCGTCGATGCGGCACACCGCGCAGGCCCGTGCCGAGCTCGCCGTCCCCACGGTCTTCAACATCCTCGGCCCGCTCACCAACCCGGCCAAGGTCGGCGCCCACGCGGTGGGCTGCTTCGACACCCGGCTGGCGGGGCTGATCGCCGGGGTGCTGGCGCGGCGCGGCGGGCAGGGACTGGTGTTCCGGGGTGACGACGGGCTCGACGAGCTGACGATCACCACCACGTCCCACGTCTGGGTGATTCGGGACGGCGAGGTGACGGAGACGCGGTTCGACCCGCGGGACGTCGGGATCGAGCTGGTCGGGATCGAGGCGCTGCGCGGGGCCGACGCGGAGTTCAACGCGGCGGTCGCCCGGCGGGTGCTGAACGGCGAGCGGGGGCCGGTGCGGGACGCGGTGGTGCTCAACAGCGCGGCCGCGCTGGTGGCGCTGGAGCTGACGGATGCGCCGCTGAGCGAGCAGTTGGGGGCGGCGATGGCGCGGACGGCGGCGGCGATCGATTCCGGGGCGGCGGGGGAGCTGCTGAAGCGGTGGGCGGAGGCCACGCAGTAGCGGTTGACTTCGGTCAACGGTCCGTCCGGGGAGGGGAGTTGACCCCTCGTCGGGCGGACCTTGCCGTTCCGGGGGCGTCCGGGTCGTGGACGGGGGTTGAGGCGGCGGGGCGTTCGTGTAGTGTGCTGCGCAGGTCATGAGTGGCAGCGACAAGCCCCAGCTTGCTGTCCGGCAACCCTCCGTCCGTGGCGGGGTGCCCTGGGTGAGGACCGGGCTGCGTGGCGATCCGTCCGCGCGGCAAGCGCGGACTTCCGGTTGATGCACCCCGGGGTCCTTACCCCGTGGAGGAGTGCATCCATGTCTGTCGCCGTCGAGATCTGTGAGCCGCTGGCCGTGCTGGGCCAGGACGTCGAGGTGCCGTTGGCGTCGGGGGAGAAGGTCGGGTACGCGGCGCTGGACTACGCGGCGAGTGCGCCGGCGCTGGCCCGGGTGTGGGACGACGTGGCGGCGTACGCGCCGTACTACGGGTCGGTGCACCGGGGCGCGGGGTACCTGTCGCAGCTGTCGACCGACCTGTTCGAGCAGAGCCGGCGGACCGTCGCGGAGTTCCTGGACCTGCGGGACGGCGACCAGGTGGTGTTCACCCGGGCGACCACCGATTCGCTGAACCTGCTGGCCGGGGCGGTGCCCGCCGGGACCGAGGTGTTCGCGTTCGAGACCGAGCACCACGCGTCGCTGCTGCCGTGGCGCCGCGAGGGCCTGACGGTGCGCTACCTGCGGGCGCCGCGTTCGCACGCCGAGGCGGTGGCGGCGCTGGAGGAGGCGCTGCTCGGGGCGGCGGAGGGGCCGAAGCTGTTCTGCGTGACCGGGGCGTCGAACGTCACCGGCGAGCTGTGGCCGGTCGAGGAGCTGACCGCGGTCGCGCACCGCTACGGCGCCCGGGTGGTGCTGGACGCGGCCCAGCTGGCGCCCCACCACCGGGTGTCGGTACGGGAGTTGGACGTCGACTGGATCGCGTTCTCCGGCCACAAGCTGTACGCGCCGTTCGGCGCGGGCGTGCTGGCGGGCCGGTCGGACTGGCTGGACGCGGCGGAGCCGTACCTGGCCGGCGGCGGGGCGAGCCGGACGGTGGCCTGGGAGCTGGACGGCTCGGTGGCGGTGGAGTGGCACAGCGGCCCGGCCCGGCACGAGGCCGGTTCGCCGAACGTGATCGGCGCGTACGCGATCGCCTCGGCCTGCCGGGCGCTCACCGAGGCGGGCTTCGACACGCTGGAGGCCCGCGAGCGGGCGCTGGTCGCGAAGCTGACGGAGGGGCTGGCGGCGATCCCCGAGGTGCGGGTGCTGAGCCTGTTCGGCGAGGGCTCGGACCGGGTCGGCGTGGTGTCGTTCGTGGTGCGCGGCTGGAACAGCTCGCACTTCTCGGCCGCGCTGTCCGCCGAGTACGGCATCGGCGTCCGGGACGGCCTGTTCTGCGCGCACCCGCTGGTGCGGACCCTGCTGGGCGGCGAGGACGCCGCGCCGAGCCAGTGCGGGGCGCCCGAGCCCTCGCTGCCGGGGGAGCGCAGCCTGAACGCGATCCGGGTCAGCTTCGGCGCCGGCACCCCCGTCGAGCACCTGGACCGGTTCCTGACGGCCGTTCGGGACCTGGTCACCGACGGCGCGCGGTGGAGCTACCGCAACGAGGGCGGGCGCTGCGTGGCGACCGAGCAGATCGACAGGGGCCGGCAGCGCTGAGTCAGCCGTCCAGGCCGAGCGAGAACGCGGCCTCCAGGTCGTGCTGCGAGTAGGTGCGGAACGCGATGTGGGTCTCGGTGTTGGAGACGCCCGGGACCTTGTTGAGGCGGCCGGGGATCACCTCGGCCAGGTCCTCGTGGTTGCGCACCCGCACCATCGCGACCAGGTCGTAGGTGCCGGTGACGGAGTAGACCTCGCTGACGCCCTCGATGGCCGCGATCGCCTCGGCGATCTCGGGGATCCGGTCGACGCTGGTGTTGATGAGGACGATCGCGGTGATCACTGAGCAACTCCTGTTCGAGAAGGTGCGCTCAGGGTATCGCCCGCCGGACGGGCGGCCCAGGCGAACAGCCACCCCGTCGCGAAGCCGATCACGTGCACCAGGTACGCCACTCCGCTGCCGCCGGAACTGACGGACCACCACTGCAGCGCGAACCACAGGCCGAGCACCAGCCAGGCCGGGAACCGCAGGGGGAGGAAGAGCAGGACCGGCACCAGCACCGTCACCCGGGCTCTCGGCCACAGCCGCAGGTACGCGCCCAGCACCCCGGCGATCGCGCCGGACGCGCCGATCAGGGCGCGGGTGCCGTCCGCGGTGTGCGCCTCGGCGATCGCGTAGCCGTAGGTGGCCAGATAGCCGATCGCCAGGTAGCCGATCAGGAAGCGCAGCCGGCCGAGCCGGGTCTCCACGGCCGGGCCGAAGACGAACAGGAACAGCAGGTTGCCGATCAGGTGCAGCCACCCGGCGTGGACGAACAGCGAGGTGAGGACGGAGAGTTCGGGGATCTTGCCGGGCGTCGGGGGGAGCGTGCAGCCGGGCGTCGCCGAGGTCAGCCGGTCGGCCGCCAGGGGGTGGCCGCTCAGCAGTTCGGCGGGCACGGCGCCCCAGCGGTGCTCGTAGCGCTGCTCGGCGCAGGCCCGGGCGGCGCCGCTGCCGTACATCGGGTTCAGGCCGGCCGGGCCGAGCAGCAGGACCAGCGCGGACAGCGCGATCAACAGGTAGCTGACGACCGGGGTGCGGGCGGTCCGCTCGGCCGCCGGCGAACCGGCCCGGGCGGGGGCGGAAAGCACCATGAGGGTGAGCATTCCTCGGGGGCGCACCCGCGACACCGGGCGCTGCTCCGAGTGGGTGAGCGTCCGGGCAGTGGACCGGTGACCCGGGCGCGGCGGCACAGGCAATAGGCTGGAGACCCGGAAACCGGGACCAGCCGAGAGGGACCACTCTGATGACCATCGCCGCGCCGACCGCCGAGACCCGCTGGCGCTGCACGCTGTGCGGCAACCTCACCCGCTTCGACGTCACCCGGTCCTCCCGGGTGATCGACTTCGTGCACTTCGACCTGTCCGGCGACTCCAAGGTCGAGGAGACCCAGGTGCTCGCCGAGACCGTCGAGTCGGTGCGCTGCCGCTGGTGCAACGCCGTCGACCAGGTCGAACTGGTGGCCCGCCCGGGCGCCGAGGAGTCCGCGGACGGCGGCTCCGAGCAGGGCTGACGCACTTCCACCGCCCCGCGTTCCCGTCCGCGCCCCGGACAGGAACGCGGGGCGGACTCGTCGGCGGGGTGCTGTCGGTGCGGCACGGTAGACGGGACAATTGCAAGCAGCGGCGGACACCAACGCCCCCGGCACCCGCCGGGGCCCGCCCGGACCAGGATCGGAGCCGAGAACTGTGGCGGAGGCAGCGCACGCGCCCACGGGCACGGACGGGACCGCGCCCGCTCCGGTCCAGCAGACCCCGGAGACCGCCCCGGGCGGCGAGGACGGCAACGGCGAGACGGCCGGTCGGGCGCTGCCCGAGGGCGTCCGCCGCCGGGTGGTGGGCATCGCCTCTGACGCGCTCGGCGGCATCCCGGCCGGCGAACTGCCCGCCGCGCTGCGCCCGTACGCCAAGTTCACCGCCGCCCGGCGGGCCAAGTACGCGGCCACCGCGCTGGCCGCCGCGCTGGAGTCCGACCCGGCGTTCCGGGTGCGGATAGCCGAGCGGCTGCGACTCGGCCAGCCCGACCTGGTGCGCGCCCTGGAGGCGGGCACCGTGCCGGCCGCCGCCGACCCGATGGACGTGGCCGCCGCCGCCTACCTGGTGCGGCCCACCGGCTGGGGGCGGCTGGTCGAGGAGGCCGGCGAGCAGGCCGAGCGGGTGGACGCCGAGGGCGCCGCCGCCGAGGCCGCCCGGCTGGCCGAGCGGCTCCAGGAGGAGCTGGCCGAGGCCCGCTCCGCCGCCCGTGCCGAACTGGACCGGCACCGCGCCGAGTCCGAGGGGGTGCGCCGGGAGGCCGACTCGCTGCGCAAGAAGGTCCGCTCGCTGGAGGCCGACACCCGCCGGGCACAGGCCGAGACCCGCCGGCTGACCGCCGAACTGGAGGCCGCCCGGGCCGCCGCCGCGGCCGAGCACGGCGCCGCCGAGATCGAGGCCCGCCGGCTGCGGCACCGGATCGCCGAGCTGGAGACCGCCGTGGAGACCGGCCGGCGCACCGCCCGGGAGGGTCGCAGCGTCGAGGACATGCGGCTGCGCCTGCTGCTGGACACCGTGCTGCAGTCCGCGCAGGGCCTGCAGCGGGAACTGGCGCTGCCGGTGACGGCGCTGCGCCCGGCCGACCTGGTGGAGGCCGTGGAGCCCGGTTCGGCCTCGCCGCACGCGGTGGCCCGGCGCGGTCTGGCCGAGGACGACCCGGCGCTGCTGGACCAGCTGCTGGCCATCCCGCAGGTCCACCTGGTGGTGGACGGCTACAACGTGACCAAGACCGGCTACCCGCAACTGCCGCTGGAGCAGCAGCGGTTGAGGCTGCTGGGCGGTCTGGCGATGCTGGCCCAGCGGACCCAGGCCGAGGTGACCTGCGTGTTCGACGGTCAGGACCTGGACGTGCCGGTGATCATGGCCCCGCCGCGCGGCGTGCGGGTCCGGTTCAGCCGGACCGGTGAGACCGCGGACGAGCTGATCCGCCGGATGGTGCGGGCCGAGCCGCAGGGCCGGCCGGTGGTGGTGGTCTCCGCCGACAAGGAGGTCGCGGACGGGGTGCGCAAGGCCGGCGCCCGCCCGGTGGCCTCGGTGCTGCTGCTGAACCGGCTGTCGCGCAGCTGGACGGGGTGATTCGGGCGCACTGACGGGCGGTCAGCGACGCCGGGGCGTCCGGAGTGTGTCGGTGTGGTGAAGAGGGGCGGGGAACGGGAACCGAAAGCCCCCCGGGAGTGGACGCGGGGGTGGAGGCTTCACTAGGGTCTGGCGTCAAACCTATATTCCGGACTATCGCTCGATAGGGTGAGTCCAGAGGAAGAAGGAGCACCGCCTTGGCCTCCCACCGCCGTCCCAAGCAGCCGAGTCGCGCACGGGTGACCGTGCTCACCGCTGCCGCCGCGACCGCGGTCGCCCTGTCGGCCCAGGTGAGTGCGCACGCCGCGCCGGCCAAGCCGAACAAGGACGAGGTCAAGGCGCAGGTCGACAAGCTGCTGGACGAGCAGGAGCAGGCGGCCGAGAAGTACAACGGCGCCAAGGAGAAGGCCGACCAGCTGCGCAAGCAGGCCGACCAGCTGCAGGACCAGGTCGCACGCGGCCAGGAGCGGCTGAACGAGGTGTCCTCCGGACTGGCGGCGGTGGCCGGTGACCAGTACCGGCAGGGCGGCATCGACCCGTCGGTGCGCCTGATGCTCTCCTCCGACCCGGACGGCTACCTGTCCCAGGCGTCCTCCTTCGACCAGGCCGCCAGCACCCAGGCGGAGACCCTGAAGTCGCTGGAGGACCAGCAGCGCCGGCTGAGCCAGCAGAAGCAGGAGGCCGCGGCCGTCCTGGCCGAGCTGGACAGCTCGACCCAGGCGCTCAACGACGCCAAGAACGAGGTCAAGAGCAAGCTGGAGGAGGCGCAGAGCCTGCTCAACACGCTCTCCGCCGCCGACCGCCTCTCGATCACCCAGGGCGGCGGCACCGCCTCCCGCGGCGCCGACCGGGTCGACCTGAGCAACCTGCCGCAGGCCGGCGGCTACGCCGGTGTCGCGGTCTCGAAGGCGCTCGGCAAGCGCGGCGCGCCGTACGTGTGGGGCGCGACCGGCCCGGGCAGCTTCGACTGCTCCGGCCTGATGGTGTGGGCGTACGCGCAGGCCGGCGTCTCGCTGCCGCGCACCTCGCAGGCGCAGGGCAGCGTCGGCGCCAGCGTGGGCACCGACTGGCACAACGCGCAGCCCGGTGACCTGGTGGTCTACTACGGCGACCGGCACCACGTCGGCATGTACATCGGCGGCGGCATGGTGGTGCACGCGCCGCACACCGGTGACGTCGTGAAGACCATGCCGGTGGACGCGATGCCGATCTCGACCATCCGCCGGGTCTGACGACCCGAAGAATCGGACATATGCCCACAGAGGGCCGCAACTGACGCGCTGTGACACGCCCGGACGGGTCGAGATACTGCTGTGATCTCGCACACGTCCGGGCGTCGCGTTTTCTGTGCGAGCGCCGGGAAATGCTACGCACTGCGCAACGAATCCCTTACATTCGGTCAGTTTCGTCCTCGCAATTGACTCAGATTCAGATTTTTTTCGGACAAGGATTTGAACGGATCACGGATCGGTTACTAGGGTCTTGGTTCGACCGCCGCAGAGTCGATCGCCCAAGGGGGGCGACGGCGGAGGTCGCCGCCGAGTCCGTGACGCAGCGGGCGGATCGTCAGAACGTGATCCGCCGACGGGGATGCCCCACCGGGGTGCTGTCGAACGGAGCCGGGGAACCACGTTCCCCCGGGGTGAATCGGCGCCAGGTCGGCCGCGACAGCGGTCGGTGAGGCGCTGTAGGGCTTCTCTTCCGGCCCGAACCCGTCAGCTCACCCGGTAGGCGGTGCGTGAGGAAGAAGGAGTCCGCCTTCGTGGCGTCCCATCGTCGTCCCAAGCCCGTCGGCCGTGCCCGGGTCTCGATTCTCACTGCCGCTGCCGCCACTGCCGTGGCGCTGTCCGCCCAGACCGGCGCGCACGCCGACCCGGCGCCCACCAAGGACCAGGTCAGGCAGCAGGTCGACCAGCTCAACGAGCAGGCCGAGGTGAAGACCGAGGCGTACAACGCCTCCGCGGAGAAGCAGCAGGCCCTGCAGAAGCAGGTCTCGCAGCTCCAGGACCAGCTGGCCCGCCAGCAGGACCAGGTCACCACCGTCCAGGAGAGCCTGGCGAACATCGCCGCGGAGCAGTACCGCAACGGCGGCATCCCGCAGACCATGCAGCTGATGCTCTCCAGCAACCCGGACGAGTTCCTCGGGCAGGCCGGCGCGCTCAACACGGTCGGCGCCACCCAGTCGGACCTGCTGAAGAGCTTCAAGTCGGAGCAGGCCAAGCTGGACGGCCAGCGCAAGGAGGCGGAGCAGAAGCTCGCCGAGCTGGACACCACCACGAAGGCCCTGCAGGCCGACAAGGACGACATCAAGGGCAAGCTGGCCAAGGCGCAGGAACTGCTCAACACGCTCACCCAGAAGGAGCGCGACGAGCTGAACGCGGCCGAGGCGAAGGCCGCCGACGCCTCCCGCAGCCAGGCCGAGCGGGCCTCCCGCGACACCACGCGCACCGACCTCAGCGCGCCGGCCCCGGCCGGCTACGCGGGCGTCGCGATGAGCGCCGCGCTGTCGAAGCTGGGCAGCTGGTACTCGTACGGCGCGGCCGGTCCGAGCACCTTCGACTGCTCCGGCCTGATGCAGTGGGCGTACGCCCAGGCGGGTGTGTCCATCCCGCGCACCTCGCAGGCCCAGGCGGGCGCCGGCACCAACATCGGCACCAACATCGCCAACGCCAAGCCCGGCGACCTGATCATCTACTACGGCGACATGCACCACGTCGGCATGTACGTCGGCAACGGGCAGATCGTGCACGCCCCGCACACCGGCGCGCAGGTCCGCTACGAGTCCGCCACCGTGATGCCGATCGTCAAGATCGTCCGAATCTGACGGACCCGCATTCCGCTCGGCCCGGCACCCCGCACAGGGGGTGCCGGGCCGTAGTCGTTCCGGTGTCCGATTCGCGGTCGAATATTCGATGTTGTCGGGGTTTGGACTGGATCCGTCCGACTCGCTAACCTCTGCCCCGGCCCCCCGTGCGGACGGCCGCCCGACCGGCGGGCGGCGGCGGGGCCGGCCGTAGGAACGGAGCCGTCGCACGTGTCCGTGCACCGTCGCCCCCCACTGCCCGGTGTCCAGCGCCTCGCCCGCGCGCTGGCACTCACCGCCGCCGCGACCGGGGTGCTCCATCTGGGCGTGGCCCCGGCCGGCGCCGCACCGGCCGATCCGCCCGACCGCACCGACGTCAAGGCGCAGGTCGACCAGCTGTACGAGGAGGCGGAGCAGGCCTCCGAGAGGTACAACGCCGCCCAGGAACAGCAGAAACGATTGCAGCGCGAGGCCGGTGAGCTGCAGGGCCAGGTCGCCGCCGGGCAGGACGACCTCAACCGGCTGCGCGCCGACCTCGGCGCGGTGGCCGCCGCCCAGTACCGCTCCCAGGGCCTCGATCCCACCGTTCGGCTGATGCTCGACAACGATCCGGCGTCCTACCTGGCCGGCGCCCGTGCCCTCGGCCAGGCCACCGCCCGGCAGAACGACGTCCTGCGCGACCTGAACGAGCGGCAGCGGCGGCTGGACCAGCGCCGGCAGGAGACCACCGCCAAGCTCGCCGAGCTCGAAGCGGCCCGGCAACGGCTGGCGGCAGCCAAGGACGAGGTCCGCAGCCGGCTCACCCGGGCCCAGCTGCTGCTGGGCGGCCTCGGCGCCGCCGAGCGCGACCGGCTCGCCGCCGACGACGCCCGGGACGCCCAGCAGCGCGCCACCCGCGGCACCGACCGGCTCGACCTCGGCGACGAACCCGCCGCCTCCGACCGCGCCGCCGCCGCGCTGAACGCCGCCGTCTCGAAGGTCGGCTCCCCGTACGTGTACGGATCCGCCGGCCCCGGCGCGTTCGACTGCTCCGGTCTGATGTACTGGGCGTGGCGGCAGGCCGGAGTGACCCTGCCGCGGACCTCGCAGGGACAGGCCACGGCCGGTCGGCGGGTGAGCCTCGCCGAAGCCCGGCCCGGAGACCTGGTGATCTTCTTCAAGGACAGGCACCACGTCGGCATGTACGCCGGCGGCGGTGTCGTCGTGCACGCCCCCCACCCCGGTGCCAGGGTCCGCTACGAGAGCGTCGGCGCGATGCCGGTCAACTCGGTGGTGCGGGTCTGAGCCAGCACGAGCCCCTGGTCACCGACCTGCCGCCGGAAGCCCCGCGGCAGGCCGGGGCTTCGCTGTCCCGGCGGGCCGCCCTGCTGGTCGCCGCCGGGTGCGCCGCCCAGCTGTCGCTGCCCCGGGTGCTTCCGGCCGGGCCCGCCGCCCCGGCCGCCGTCCCGCCCGGGCCGGGCGCGCCGTCCGGCGCCCGGGACGCCGTCGCGCAGGTGCTGGTCCGGCGGGCGGGCGCGATCCTGCGGCGCGACCCCGGCGGGCTGCCGACCGCGGCGGGCGCCGAGGAGGCCGACCGGGACCTGCTGACCCGCACCGCCGCGATCCGGTTCAGCGAGTACACCCTGCGGCTCACCACCTTCACCGAACCGGTGCCCGGCGTCGAACGGTTGACCGTCGGCGCCGAGCTCGGCTACCGGATCGCCGGCGTGGACGACTATCCGGCGCTGCTGGAGCGGCAGATCGACCTCCAGCGGGAGCCGGCCGGCTGGCGGGTGCTCCGGGAGGTGCCCATCGGCGCGGTCGCGCCCTGGGACCTGGGCACCGTCCGGACCGCCAACGGGCAGCACAGCACGGTGCTGGGCCTCGGCGAGGACTCCGAACTGGCCGACCTCGCCGAGCTCGCCGACCGTGCGGTGCCCACCGTGGAAGGCGTCTGGGGCCCCTGGAAGCCCGGCCGGCTGCTGCTCGAACTCCCGCTCACCGTCCAGCAATTCGCCCGCCGGATGGACGTCTCGGCGGACGCCTACCAGGGCATAGCGGCCGTCACCCTGGCGGTCGGCGGCGCGCCGACGCACACTCCCGCCGACCGGATCGTGGTCAACCCCGACGCGTACCGGCAGCTCAGCCCGCTGGGCCGCCGGGTGGTGGTGACCCACGAGGCGACCCACGTCGCGACGCGGGCCGACACCAAGTCGGCCACCCCGCTGTGGCTGTCCGAGGGCGTCGCCGACTACACCGGCTACCAGGGCACCGGGCGCACCACCCGGCAGATCGCCCCCGAGCTGGCCAGGGACGTCCGGAACGGGCGGATGCCCGTCGGGCTGCCCACCGACGACGCCTTCACCGCCGGTTCGGCCGGGATCGCCCAGGCCTACGAGCAGTCCTGGCTGGCCTGCGACCTGATCGCGCGCCGGCACGGCCCGCAGCGGCTGGTGGCGCTGTACCGGGCGGTCGGGCAGAACGGCAGCGGCGGCCTGGACCGGGCCTTCCGGACCGAACTCGGCCTGGGCGTCGCGGAGTTCACCAAGAACTGGGAGTCCGAGGTGGCCACTCTCCGGGACTGATCGGTCAGCCCGTCAGCGCCCGGTCCAGGCCCGCCGCGTCCAGGAACGCGGTGTGGGTGCCCGCCGTGGTGCAGGCGAACGCGCCGGCCGCCGAGCCCGCGCGCATGCACTCCTCGACCGGGCGGCCCGCCAGCCGGCGCTGCAGGAAGCCGGAGACGAACGCGTCGCCCGCGCCGTTGCTGTCGACGATCGGCGCGCCCGGGTCCACCGCCGGGAAGTGCCGCGGCGTCTCGTCCTCGCGGGTCAGCAGGAACGCGCCGTGCGAGCCCGCGGTGGCGACCACCAGTTCGGCCCGGCCGTGTTCGAGGATCGACCGCATCACGGCCTCCGGACGGTTGCCGAGGCCCGCCGCGGACAGGAACACCACGTCCGAGCGGAGTGCGTAGAACCGGTGGTGCTCGTTCTCGCCGTCCCAGGCGTGCAGGTCGGTGGAGCTGGGCAGGCCCAGGCGCTCGACGTCCTGGTACATGTCCCGGTTGACGCCGGTGATCGACAGGTGGACGTGCCGGGAGCGCTCCAGCAGCGGCAGCCAGAATGCGCGCGGCAGCCGGGCGTCCGCCGGGTGGCGGCCGTCGTAGAACGAGAACCGCAGGCCGTCCGCGTCGACCAGGTTGACGCTGCGCGGGGTGCCGTTGGGGGCGGGCAGGTGGCTGAAGTCCAGACCGCGGCGGGCGTACTCGGCCAGCACCAGGGCGCCCTGCGGGTCCTCGCCGAGGAAGTCGGCGAGCTTGGTGCGCAGGCCCAGCGCGTGACAGGCCAGCGCGACGCCGTTGCCGGTGTGCGCCGGGTAGTCGAGGACCGGGGGGACGTGCACCGAGTCGCGGCCGGGCGGGACCTCCAGGCGGTTCACCCGGACGATGGTGTCCACGCCGACGCCGCCGACGATCAGGATGTCGTAGTCGATCATCCGGCGATGGTGGCAGCGAAAAGCCCGACCCTGCAAGCACTTTCAGAAACTTGCAGGGCCGGGCGGCGGTCGGGTCCGGGCGGCGGTCGGGTCCGGGGCCGGTCGGCCGGGGGCGGTCAGGGCCGGTCGGCCGGGGTGAGGTCGTCCAGCAGGTCCTGCTCGTAGGCGATGCCCGGCCGCACCGGGTACTGCGGGCCCACCTGACCGGCCGGCAGCACCACCGTGGTCAGCGCCTCCCGGCGGCGGGTGGAGCGCCACAGCCGGTACGCCGAGACCAGGGTGGCCGCCAGCAGCACCAGGTTGCGGGCCGTCAGCACCAGCACGCCGGGCAGCTCGCTGCGGTTCACCATCCCGAACATCACCGGGAATTCCAGCGTGGTCAGCACCGTCGCCACCAGCACCAGCACCGCCACCGGGCGCTGGCTGGTGTGGCGCACCGTCAGGCACACCGCCGCCAGGCCGACCACCCAGATCATGTACTGCGGGCTGATCACCCGACTGGTCGCGGTGAAGATCAGCAGCGCGCACAGCGCCGCGTCGAAGGTGGTCGCCGAGCTCCAACGGGCCGCCCGCAGCCGCCAGATCAGCAGCCAGCCGAAACCGGCCACCGTCATGCCGACCATCACCTTGGAGATCACCGGCACCCACGGGCCGAGGAACTCCACCGAGCCGTAGTTCATCGTCACGGTGCCGTGCCACGACCCCGCCAGCTTCGCGAAGTGCAGCGGCAGCGCGCCCAGCGACTCGATCTCGATGCCGCGCTCCGACTGGAACTTCAGGAACTCGAACGCCCCGTTCATGCCCGCCGTCAGCAGGAAGCCCAGCGCCCCCGCGAAGGTCGCCGCCGACGTCCACGAGCGGCGGGTGCGGCGGCCGCGCGGGGTGCCGAACAGCGCGAGCAGCGGCCAGATCTTGAGCAGACCGCCCAGGCCCAGCAGCACGCCGCCCAGCGCCGGGCGGCGCAGCACCACCAGCAGACCCGCCACCGCCAGCGCCGTCACGATGATGTCGTACCGGCAGTACACCGTCGGCCCGAGCAGCGGCACGCCCACCAGCCAGAACCACGCGCCCAGGTAGCTGCGGCCCCGGCGCACGCCCGCGCGCATCAGCAGGGCCATCGCCGCCGCGTCCACCGCCACGCAGATCACGAAGAACGACACCAGGTACGACCACGGCAGCAGGCCCGGCAGCAGGATCACCAGCGCCGCGCCCGGCGGGTACTGCCAGGTCACGTCGTCCAGCGGGAACGTGCCGGTGCAGAGCACCTCGTACCAGCTGTGGTAGATCACCGAGACGTCCGCGGTCACGTCCGTGCTGGCGATCCGCAGCACACCCGAGACCACCAGGACGAGCAGGGTCCGGGTGACCACCCAGCCGGCCCCCAGGACCCACAGCGGACGACGGCTCGGGGCGGGGGTCTGCGGCGCTTCCTGCGCCTGCTGCGGGTGCTGCGCGGGACCGGGCTGCGCGGGGACGGGCGTGGCGGAGCCGGGCGAGGCAGGCAGCGCCGGGGGCTCCGAACTTCCGGGCCGTTCGGCCTGGGCTGACTCCACTACGCTCCTTCGGGTCGTCGCGTACGCACCGGTACCGGGCATGCGCGCCGGGGGCACCGGTTAAGGACCACCAGCACACCGCATCGGTTGCGGCGATGTCCTCTAACTTCTCCGAACCGTGTCCGAACCTTCGGGCCTGCGACGGTCCCGCCGCCGTGGACGGTGCGGGCTGCGTTCCCGGCGGACGGACACGGTGACCTATCGTACGGACCACTCACGGGTACTCCGAGCACCCCCTGACCGAGCGAGCCGCGGCACATGAACAGAACCCTCATCGTCACCAACGACTTTCCGCCCAGGCCAGGCGGCATCCAGGCGTTCGTCCACAACATGGCCGTCCGTCAACCTGCCGGCTCGATCGTGGTGTACGCATCCACCTGGCGGGACGGTCGGGAAGTGGCCAAGTTCGACGCCGAGCAGCCCTTCCCGGTGATCCGCGATCGCACGAGGATGATGCTCCCCACCGCCCGGGTCACCCGGCGGGCGGCGGAGATCCTGCGCGCCGAGAAGTGCACGTCCGTCTGGTTCGGGGCCGCCGCGCCGCTCGGGCTGATGGCCCCCACGCTGCGCCGGGCCGGTGCGCGGCGGCTGCTCGGGATGACCCACGGGCACGAGGCCGCGTGGGCCCAACTGCCGGTCTCCGCACAGCTGTTGCGGCGGATCGGGGGGAACACGGACGTCCTGACGTACCTCGGCGAGTACACCCGGTCGCGGATCGCCCGGGCGGTCGGGCCGCGGGTCGCCTCGCGGATGGTCCAGCTGCCGCCGGGCGTGGACGAGTCGACGTTCCGGCCGGACTCGGGCGGGGACGTCGTCCGGGCGCGGCTGGGGCTGACGGAGCGCCCGGTGGTGGTGTGCGTGTCGCGGCTGGTCCCCCGGAAGGGGCAGGACACCTTGATCCGGGCCTTCCCCCGGGTGCTGGCGGCGCAGCCCGACGCGGTGCTGCTGATCGTCGGCGGCGGGCCCTACCGGGGCGAGCTGGAGAAGCTCGTGGACTCGGTGGGGGTGCGGTCGTCGGTGGTGTTCACGGGGGCGGTGCCCTGGGAGGAGCTCCCCGCGCACTACGGGGCGGGCGACGTCTTCGCGATGCCGTGCCGGACGCGGCGCGGCGGGCTGGACGTGGAAGGGCTGGGCATCGTCTACCTGGAGGCCTCGGCGACGGGGCTGCCGGTGGTCGCGGGGGACTCGGGCGGGGCGCCCGACGCGGTCCGCGAGGGCGAGACGGGGTTCGTGGTGCCGGGGAAGGGCGGGGAGACGGTGCTCGCGGAGCGGCTGGTGCGGCTGCTGGCGAACGAGAGTCTCCGACGGGAGATGGGGGAGGCGGGGCGCACGTGGGTTCACGACGCCTGGCGTTGGGACATGCTGGCGGAGCGGCTCACGGGGTTGCTCGAGGTGCGGTAGCGCAGGCGGGTGCGAAGAAGGCACCCCACCGCAAGGTCGCGATCAACGGCAAGTCACTGCCTGCGTCGCGATCTTGCGGTGGGGTGCCTTCCGCTTCGCGCAGTTCCACGCGCCCCTGTTCTCGCGCCCACCCGCTCGCGTGCTCCTACTTCGTGTAGAGCGCCTCGATGTCGGCGGCGAAGTCCTTGAGGACGACGTTGCGCTTGAGCTTGAGGGACGGGGTGAGGTGGCCGCTGTCCTCGGTGAAGGCGGTGGTGAGGAGGCGGAACTTCTTGACGGCCTCGGCGTGGGAGACGGCCTGGTTGCCGTCGTCGACGGCGGTCTGGAGGGCGGCGAGGAGGTCGGGGTCCTCGCGGAGGTCGGCGACGGTCGCGTCGGCGGGCTTGTTGTTGAGGGCCTTCCAGCGCGGGAAGAACTCGTCGTCGATGGTGATCAGGCAGGCGATGAAGGGCTTGCGGTCGCCGACCACCATGACCTCGCCGACGAGGGCGTGCGCGCGGATGCGGTCCTCGATCACGGCGGGGGCGACGTTCTTGCCGCCGGCGGTGACGATGATCTCCTTCTTGCGGCCGGTGATGGTGAGGTAGCCGTCGTCGTCGAGGGTGCCGATGTCGCCGGTGGCGAACCAGCCGTCCTGGAGGGCGTCGGCGGTGGCGGCGGGGTTGTTCCAGTAGCCGGTGAAGATGTTCGGGCCCTTGAGGAGGACCTCGCCGTCCTCGGCGATCCGGATCGCGGAGCCGGGCAGCGGCTGGCCGACGGTGCCGATCTTGGCCCGGTCGTTGGGGTTGAAGGTGGTGGCGGCGCAGGACTCGGTGAGGCCGTAGCCCTCCAGGACGGAGAAGCCGATGCCGCGGTAGAAGTGGCCGAGTCGTTCGCCGAGCGGGGCGCCGCCGGAGATGGCGGTCTTGCAGCGGCCGCCGAGCGCGTTGCGGAGCTTGACGTAGACCAGCTTGTCGAAGATCGCGTGCTTGATGCGCAGCAGGAGCGAGGGGCCGCCGGCGTCGAAGGCGCGGCTGTAGGCGATGGCGGTGTCGGCGGCGCGGTCGAAGATCTTGCCCTTGCCGTCGGCCTGGGCCTTGGCGCGGGCGGTGTTGTAGACCTTCTCGAAGACTCTGGGGACGCCGAGGATCAGCGTCGGTTTGAAGGAGCCGAGCTCCTCGGTGACGTTCCGGATGTCGGAGACGTGGCCGAGCTTGACCGGGACGATGGCGGTGGCGATCTCGGCGATCCGGCCGAGGACGTGGGCCAGCGGCAGGAACAGCAGGACCGAGGACTCGCCGGTGACGAACAGCTCGGGCATCCGGGCGGTGACGTTGCCCAGTTCGGCGAGGAAGTTGCCGTGGGTGAGCTGACAGCCCTTGGGGCGGCCGGTGGTGCCGGAGGTGTAGACGATGGTGGCGATCGAGTCGGCGTTCGCGAGGACGCGGCGTTCGGCGATCACCCGGTCGGCGACGTCCTGGCCGCCGCGGACGAGTTCGGCGATGCCGTCGCGCTCGATCTGCCAGGTGTGCTTGAGCTCCGGCAGGGCCTCGCGGAGGTCGGCGATCACGGCGGCGTGCTTGTCGGTCTCGGTGACGACGGCGAGGGCGCCGGAGTCGCCGAGGATCCACTGCACCTGCTCGGCGGAGGAGGTCTCGTAGACGGGGACGGTGATCGCGCCGACGGTCCAGATCGCGAAGTCGAGCAGCGTCCACTCGTAGCGGGTGCGGGACATCACGGCGACCCGGTCGCCGGGGCCGACGCCGACGGCGATCAGGCCCTTGGCGGCGGCGTGCACCTCGGCGAGGAACTGGACGGCAGTCAGGTCCTGCCACTGCCCGTCCGCCTTGCGGCTGAGCACAGCGACGCCCGGGTGCCGCTCCGCGTTCTGGTGGACCAGGTCGGCGAGGTTTCCGTCGCTCGGTACCTGGTAGCGGGCCGGAAGACTGAACTCCTCGAGCAAGACTGCTCCTCGTACGCGACGCTGCGGGACGACTGGACGTTACTGCTGAGTAGGTGAGTTCGACCAGAGGGGTCGGCCTCGGTGTTCCGATCGTCACATCGCAGGTGGGACGTGGGATGGATCGAAGCGAACCCTACGGCAGTCGGTAGGTGACCCGCCGGTAAGGTTGCCCGGGCGGAAAGGACGCGGCCCTGCCCGCGATAGCCTCTGCTGGGCGCACAGCAGCACAGGGAGATCGCGGAGGCCGCAATGGCGGAGCACACCAGGTCGAGCATTGTCATCGACGCCACCCCGGCCGAGGTCATGGCGGTGATCGCCGATTTCGCCGCGTACCCGGAGTGGACCGACGAGCTGAAGGAGATCGAGGTCCTGCAGACCGGACCGGACGGCCGCGCCGCCGAGGTGCGGCTGCTGCTGGACGCCGGCGCGATCCGGGACGAGCACGTGCTCGCCTACACCTGGGACGGCGACCGCGAGGTGAGCTGGACCCTGGTCAAGAGCCAGATGCTGCGCTCCCTCGACGGCTCCTACCGGCTCGCCCCGGCGGGCCAGGGACGCACCGAGGTCACCTACCAGCTGGCCGTGGACGTCAAGATCCCGATGCTCGGCATGATCAAGCGCAAGGCGGAGAAGGTCATCATCGATCGGGCCCTGGCCGGCCTGAAGAAGCGCGTCGAGGGCTGATCGGGCCCGTGGCCACCCGCACCGTACTGATCAGCGGCCCGGAATCCGCCAGGATCGCCGCCGCCACCGCCCTGCACCACGCCCGGCAGGGCAGCGAGACCCTGCTGCTGGCCGCCGACGACCCGCACCGGGCCGTCGACGACCTGCTCGGCGTCCGGCTCGGCCCCGAGCCCGTCGAACTGGAGCAGTGCCTGACTGCTGCCCGGATCGACGAACAGGCCGCGTTCCGCGCCGCCCTGGACGGCTACCGCGAACGGCTCGCCCCCGCCCTCGACCTGATCGGCGCCCAGCCGCTCGACCCCGAGGAGCTCGCCCCGCTGCCCGGCACCCGCGCCCTCGCCCTGCTGCGCGCGCTGCCCCGCGCCAAGGCCGAGGTGCTGGTGGTCGCCGCCCCGCCGCCGGCCGAACTGATCGCCACCCTCGCGCTCCCCGCCCAACTGGAGCGCTACCTCGACCGGCTGCTGCCCGAACAGCGCCAGGCGGCCCGCGCGCTGCGCCCGCTGCTGGCCGGACTGGCGGGCGTCCCGATGCCCACCGACAAGCTGTACGAGGCCCGGGCCGCCGCGTCCGCCGCGCTCGCCGAGGCCGCCGCCGTGATCACCGCGCCCGGCACCACCGTCCGCCTGGTGCTGGACGCCGCCCGCCCCGCGCCGCGCGCCCTCGCCCGGATCCGGGCCGGCCTCGCCCTGCACGGCCTGCCGCTGGACGCCGTGGTCGCGCACGGCGCGCACCCCGCCGGCGCCGTCGACTCCCCGGACCCCTGGCTGGCCCGCACCGCCGCCCGGCAGAGCGAGCAACTCGCCGAGCTGGAACGGGCGTTGAACGTCCCGCTGCTGACCGTGCGGCAGGCCGACTCGCTGGCGGCGCTCGCCGAGCAGCTGTACCCGGCCGGCGCACCCCGCATCCCCGCGCCCGCCGAGCCCTGGACCGAGGACCGGCTGGCCGCCGAGAACCTGCTGATCTGGCACCTGCCGCTGCCCGGCGCCGACCGCGAGGACCTCGAACTGCTGCGCCGCGGCGACGAATTGGTCCTCGGCACCGGAACTTACCGGCGGGTCGTGGCACTCCCGTCCGCGCTGCGCCGTTGCACGGTCAGTGGGGCCGGCCTGGTCGACGGAACGCTGTCGGTGCGGTTCACCCCCGATCCCGCGCTGTGGCCGCGCGGGTAACGGGATCTGACGGACGGGAGCGTGTCATGAGTACGGAACGGCCGGGCGGGACGGGCGAGTTCGCGCCACTGGTGGAAGAAGTGCGGAAGTTCGCCACCGCGGTCGGCGGCAAGGCGATGGAGATCGGCGGCCGGCTGCGCGAGTCCAACCCCGAGGTGTACGGCCACTTGGCCGCCGCCGGCGGCGAGTTGCTGGCCGCGTACCGGGCCGCGGTGGCCGGGCACGAACAGCGCTGGTCGGCGCCCCAACACGCCGACACCGAGCGGGTGGACCTGGACGGGGCCGAAGAGGCCTCCGACAAGTAGTTAAGCCGGCGGTTCGTCAGCGTCACGTTATGGTTTCAAGCCATCACCGAACGGGACAGTCGGTATGACTTCTGAAGGCAGCATGGCCGATCGGTCGGGGATTGCCTTCGAATAATGTATGCCGAACTGTGTACGTGGGCACCCCTCAGCCGGTACCGTTCCGCTGAGCGGGAACGAGTGAATAGCTGAGGGACACATGGCTCTGACCATCGGCGTGGACGTCGGCGGTACCAAGATCGCAGCAGGCGTCGTCGACGAGTCCGGCGAGATTCTGGCCAGGACCCGGGTGCCCACCCCGGCCGACCCCCAGTGGGCGGTCGACGCCATCGCCCAGGGCGTACGTGAGTTGAAGGAGCAGTACCCCGACGTCGCCGCCGTCGGCGTCGGCGCGCCCGGCTTCGTCAGCCAGGACCGCTCCACCGTCCTGATGGCGCCCAACATCGACTGGGAGAACGAGCCCCTCAAGCAGCGCGTCGAGGAACTCACCGGCCTGCCCACCGTGGTCGAGAACGACGCCAACTGCGCGGCCTGGGCCGAGTTCCGGTTCGGCGCCGCGGCCGCGTACGAGGACATGGTGCTGATCACCGTCGGCACCGGCATCGGGGGCGGCATCGTCCTCGACGGCCGCCTGCACCGCGGACGGTTCGGCGTGGCCGGCGAGATCGGCCACCTCAACATGGTTCCCGACGGCCTGCTCTGCGGCTGCGGCGGACACGGCTGCTGGGAGCAGTACGGCTCCGGGCGGGCGCTGCGCCGGTACGGGCGGGAGAGGTCCGCGGCGGACCCGATCGCGGGCAAGCGGATGCTCGAACTCAACGAGGGCGTCGCGGAGACCATTCGCGGCATCCACATCACCCAGGCCGCGGAGGAGGGCGACCCGCTGGCCCTCGCCTGCTACGCGGAGCTCGCCGACTGGCTCGGCCGCGGCATGGCCGACCTCGCGGCGCTCTTCGACCCGGCGGTCTTCGTCCTCGGCGGCGGCGTCTCGGACTCGGGCCGACTGCTGCTCGACCCGGTGGCGGCCGCGTTCGAGAAGTACCTGACGGGCGGTCCGGCCCGGCCGCGCGCGGACGTCGTCCTGGCGTCGATGGGGTCGGCGGCGGGGATCTCGGGGGCGGGGGACCTGGCGCGCGTCTGAGGCGCCCCCACGCGCCCCTGATTGTGCGCTCACCTGCGCCCGCACCCTCGCGTCCTGTTACTGTCTGTCAGGTGACGGACACTGATGTTGCGTTGGCGTCCTCCGGGGTGGAGCCGGACGGGGCGCGGCGGGTGCGGGTGATGAGTTACAACGTGCGGTCGTTGCGTGACGACCGCACGGCGGTGGCTCGGGTGATCCGGGCGTGCGATCCGGACGTGGTGTGCGTGCAGGAGTCGCCGCGGTACTGGCGGAGCGAGAAGGCCGCGGCGTGGCTCGCGCACCGGACGGGCATGGTGATCCTGGCCGGCGGCGGCCGCGTCGCGGCGGGGCCGTTGCTGCTCGGCGCGTTGCGGGTGGACGTGGTGGAGCTGCGGGACGTGCTGCTGCCGAAGACCCGGGGGCTGCACGCGCGGGGGTTCGCGAGTGCGTTGCTGCGGATCGGCGGGTCGCGTCCGTTCTCGGTGACGAGTTGTCATCTGAGTCTTCAACCGGAGGAGCGGCAGCGGCAGTTCGAGCTGTTGCGGCGTCAACTGCGGTCGGGGGAGCCGGGCGTGGTGGCGGGAGACTTCAACGAGCCGCCGGAGGGCCCGGGTTGGCGGGCGTTCGCGGAGGAGTTCACGGACGCGCACGCGAAGGCGCCGTGGGGCGGGACGTTCACGTCGGTGCCGAAGCAGCCCTACCAGCGGATCGACGGGGTGTTCGCGACGCCGGACATCGACGTGCTGGGCTGCGGGGTGCCGTACCCGCTGCCGGGGGTCGCGGAGGCGGACCTGCTGGCGGCGACGGATCATCTGCCGGTGCTGGCGGCGTTGCGGATTCCGGCGCCGTGACAGGCCGGTCGCGCCGGGGCCGAGCGGTCGTCGGCCCCGGCGCGGGCGGTCAGACGACGGCGCCGCCGGTCGGGTCCTCGGGTTCGTCGTCGTCGCGGTCCTTCATGCGGGCGACCAGGGTGCCGAAGCCGCCGAGGAAGGCGATGACGCCGACCCAGGCGGGCCAGCCGGAGACCTCGCGCCAGACCACGGCGTCGAACAGGAGCAGTGCGGGGCCGCCGAGGACGGCCAGCCAGGCGAACTTGGCGGTGGTTTCGGCCGGGGGCAGCGGCGGGGGCTCCGGCGGGACGAAGTGGTCGTCGTCCTCGTTCTCGGCGACGGCGTAGTCGCGCGGGCCCTCGATCGGACGGGGGACCGGGCGGGGGGTGAAGTCGCCGAGGCCGGTGGGGCCGGTCGGGGCGCTGGGCGGGCGGGGGCGTTCGCGGACGTTCTCCGCCTCCGGCCAGGCGTGGTCCGTGGCGTCGACCGGCTCGTCGAACTGGGCGACCAGCGCGGCGAAGATCGCGTCCTGCTCGGCCTGGCTGCCGGCGGCGGGACGTCGCGGGGCGGGCTCGGGTGCGGCTGCCTCGGCGGGTTCGGCCGCCTCGGTGTCGTCGCGGGGCAGGTCGTCGTCGTTCGCTTTGCTGGTCTCGTTCACTATCGGCCTTTCAGCCCGAGTGGTTCCCGGCATCGACCGCCGCTGCCGGGGCCAGCCGCCGGACGAAGTCGAGGCTCGCCCCGAAGATCAGACCGGCGTCGTGGTCCAGCGTGGCCACGTGGAAGCTGCGGTCGAGCAGCAGCTCCGTCACATCGGTCGAGGATATCCGGGCGAGCACCATGGCCGAGTTGCTCGGCGAGACCACGTGGTCCTGCGGACTGTGCAACAGCAGAACGGGCTGGGTCACCTTGGGCATTCCCGCCTGGACGCTCTTCCACAGCCGGGCCAGCGACCAGGCGGCGTGCAGCGGCACCCGGTCGTAGCCGACCTCGGACACGCCGGGCTTGGCGATGTCCCCGGCGACGCCGGGCAGCGAGGGCAGCAGGTGGCGCAGGACCGGAAGAAGCACCGTCCCGGGGTTGTCGGAGCGCACCGACGGGTTGACGAGCACCAGTCCGGAGATCCGGTCGCCGTGGTTCTCGGCGAGCTTGAGGGTGAGCGCGCAGCCCATCGACAGCGCGCAGACGAAGACCTTTTCGCAGCGCTCGGCGAGTTCGGTGAGGGCGGCGTCCGCGGTGGCGTACCAGTCCTCCCAGCGGGTCGGCTGGAGGTCCTGCCAGCGGGTGCCGTGGCCGGGCAGCAGCGGGGCGCTGACGGTGAGTCCGGCGGCGGCCAGGTGTTCGGCCCACGGCCGCATGGACTGCGGGGAACCGGTGAAACCGTGGACGAGCAGCACACCGACCGGACCGCCCTCGTGGCGGTACGGCTCGGCTCCCGGCAGCAGCGGCATCGGCAGGACTCCTGGAGGTGTGGGACAGGTGAGGGTGTTCCGATCGTCCCACGGGCGGGTTGCCCCGTACAGAGGCCCGATCGCGGCCCTGGACGGGTCGCCGGTGCACGGGCGCGCGGGCGCAAGCATTAGGATCGTCCGGTCCGCACAACAGGAGGCCCCGGTTGTTCTACCGACTGATGAAGATGATCGTCGCGCCGCTGCTGCGGATCTTCTTCCGGCCGTGGATGGAGGGCGAGGAGAACATTCCGGACGAAGGCCCGGCCATCCTCGCCAGCAACCATCTGTCCTTCTCGGACTCGTTCTTCCTGCCCGCGTTGCTCAAGCGGCGGGTGACGTTCATCGCGAAGGCCGAGTACTTCACCACGCCCGGCATCAAGGGCCGGCTGACCGCCGCGTTCTTCAAGGGCGTCGGCCAGCTGCCGGTGGACCGCTCGGGCGCCCGCGGCGCCGGTGAGGCGGCGATCCGCAGCGGCATCGCGGTGATCGAGCGCGGCGAGGTGTTCGGCGTGTACCCGGAGGGCACCCGTTCGCCCGACGGCAAGCTGTACCGCGGCAAGGTCGGCGGCCTGGCCCGCGTCGCGCTGGCCACCGGCGCGCCGGTGATCCCGGTCGCGATGATCGACACCGAGAAGGTGCAGCCGCCCGGTCAGGTGATCCCCAACTTCGGCGTCCGCCCGGGCATCCGGATCGGCCGTCCGCTGGACTTCTCCCGCTACCAGGGCATGGAGAACGACCGGTTCATCCTGCGCTCCGTCACCGACGAGGTGATGTACGAGATCATGCGGCTGTCCGGCCAGGAGTACGTGGACATCTACGCGACGGCCGCCAAGCGGCAGCTCGCGGAGGAGAAGAAGGCCGCCGAGGCCGACCGCAAGGCACAGCAGAAGGCCGACAAGGCTGCGGAGGAGGCCGAGAAGGCCGCCGAGCAGGCCGCCGAGCAGGAGAAGGCCGCAGGGCAGGAGAAGGACGCCGGGGCCTGACCGGCCGTCAGCGTCAGGGGGGCTTGGCGTGGAGGAACACGGACAGGTCGTGCCGCGGTCGGGTCCGGCCGCGGCGGTGGTGGCCGGCGGGATGTCGGTGGAGCTGCCGCTGTGGCGCGCCATGGGGTACTTCCGGGTGCTGGCGCTCGGCTACGCGGTGCTGCGGTTCTTCACCGCCCACCGGGAGTTCCTGCACCCGGTGTCCGGCTGGATCTACCTGGGCGCGCTGACCCTGTGGACGCTGGCCAGCACCCGGGCGTTCGCCGGCCCCAAGCGCTGCACCTGGACGGTGCTCGGCACCGACCTGCTGTTCGCGGTGTTCGGCATCGTGCTGAGCGGCTTCATCGACACCCCCGCCCGAATCCACGCCGGTGCGCCCACGCTGCCCACCATCTGGGCGGCCGGAACCGTGCTCGGCTTCGCCGGCAAGGGCGGCTGGCGGCCCGCCGCGTTCGCCGGGGCGGTGATCGGCGCCGCCAACATCCTCGGCCACGGCGGGATCAGCCCCGACAACCTGCACAACATCGTGCTGCTGCTGGTCGCGGGCTGCGCCATCGGCTACGTCATCGAACTGGCCCGGGCCAGCGAGGCGGTGCTCACCCGCGCCCTCCAGGTGGAGGCCGCCACCCGGGAACGCGAACGGCTGTCCCGGGACATCCACGACGGCGTGCTGCAGGTCCTCGCCCTGGTGCACCGTCAGCAGGGCGACGCCGCCGAGCTCGGCCGACTGGCGGGGGAACAGGAACGGGCGCTGCGGGCCCTGATGACGGGCACCCAGCAACCGGAGACCCTCGGCGACGGCGAGGCCGACCTGCGTCCGCTGATCTCCCGGCACGCCGACGAGCGGATCACCGTCGCCGCGCCCGCCACGCCGGTGCTGCTGCCCGCACAGGTGGCCACCGAACTGTCCGCCGCGGTCGCCGCGGCGCTGGACAACGTCCGGGTGCACGCCGGGGAGCACACCCGGGCCTGGATCCTGCTGGAGGACGAGCCGCAGGCCGTCACCGTCTCCGTGCGCGACGACGGCCCCGGCTTCCCGGCGGGCCGGCTGGCACAGGCACAGCAGGACGGGCGGCTCGGCGTGGCCCAGTCGATCCGCGGACGGATGCTGGACCTCGGCGGCAGCGCCGAGCTGTACTCGGTGCCCGGGGAGGGCGTCGAGGTGGAACTGCGATGGCCGCGGAGGGGTGGCGATGACTGATCAGCCGGTGCGCGTGATGGTGGTGGACGACCACCCGATGTGGCGCGACGGGGTGGCCCGGGACCTGGCCGAGGCCGGGTTCGCGGTGGTCGCCACCGCCGGGGACGGCGAGGAAGCGGTGCGCCGGGCCCGGGCCAGCACCCCGCAGGTCGTGGTGCTCGACCTCAACCTGCCCGCGCTGCCCGGCGTCGAGGTGTGCCGCCAGGTGGTGGCCGCCGACCCGGCGGTGCGGGTGCTGGTGCTCTCCGCGAGCGGCGAGCACGCCGACGTGCTGGAGGCGGTGAAGTCCGGGGCGACCGGCTACCTGGTGAAGTCGGCCGGCCGCGAGGAACTGATCGACGCCGTCCACCGCACCGCCGTCGGCGACCCGGTCTTCACCCCCGGTCTGGCCGGCCTGGTCCTCGGCGAGTTCCGCCGCCTCGCCACCGAACCCGGCACCCCCGCCCGGCCGGCCGCCCCGCAACTGACCCCCCGGGAGACCGAGGTGCTGCGGCTGGTCGCCAAGGGCCTCTCCTACCGCCAGATCGCCGACCGGCTGGTGCTCTCGCACCGCACCGTGCAGAACCACGTGCAGAACACCCTCGGCAAGCTGCAACTGCACAACCGGGTCGAACTGGTGCGGTACGCGATCGAGCAGGGGCTGGACGAGGAGCTGGGCTAGGCCGAGCAGCGGTCGCCGACGGAGGTGGTGACGGGCCGGAAGATGTCGATGATCTCCTTGTCGGTGAATTCATCGAGGTGGAGGTACTGCTTCAGCGAGGCCGCCCAGTCGATGTCCTGGAGGTAGTCGGAGATCGCCTTGCGGAGCATCTCGCAGGCCTTCTGGTGGCCCTTGGGCAGCACCATCATCAGCTGCTGCGACTTGCCGATGTGGACGTTGCGGGGGACCTGATAGTCGTGCTGAGTGCCGGTGCCGGAGTTCACGGCGATGCCCTGCAGCACCACGTAGTCGGCGACGATCGCCTGCACGGTGCCGTCGTTGAGTCGGTCCTTGCAGGTGTCCAGGTCGGGCTCGGGGAGGGGTGGCGTGCCGCCGTTCAGTTGCATGGTGGCGTACGCGGTGGTCTTCTCCTGCACGCAGACGGACAGCGGCCGGAGGTCCTCCGCTTTGGTGATCACCGTCTTGTCCGTGGTCTTCAGCATCACACCGAGCGGGGTCTGCAGGTACGGGCCGGCCAGGTCGTACTTGCCTTTGAGCCCGTCCTGTTCGGAGATGTCCGCGATCACCAGGTCCACCTTGTTGTGGTTGATCCGGCCGTCGCCGAGGGCGTCCTGCCAGTCGGCGGTGGTCACGGTCACCGAGGTGTAGTCGCGGCCCAGCGCCTCCTGGAGGACCTTCAGCGCCACGTGCGGCTCGAAGCCGGTGAAGGGACTGTTGCGGGGAAGGTCCGACATGCCCGGGCGGTAGCCCTTGAAACCGACCTTGATCGGCATGCTGTCGAACGGGGCCGCCGAGTTCTTGTCGGTGCCGCAGCCGAGCAGGGTGGTGGCCAGCAGGAGGAGCCCTGCTGACATCAGGGCTGAGCGAGGTGAGGGCACGAGGGCCTCCTATCGTTCGAAGTCGACGCTCTGGGTGTCTATGTGCAGGTCGCAGCCCTTGTTGCCGCGGAGGGCAAGCGTGAGGGTCAGTTGGTTGTGGCCGGGCGTCACGGCGACGGACAGCGGTACGTCCGGGCTCTGCCAATCGGTGCTCTGGCCCATGTCGGTGGCGAGAGCGACCTGCATGCCCGGGCAGCCGCCGGTGTCCGGGTGCTGATCGGTCAGGTGGATGTGCGCCACCAGTCGGTGCGCCTCCGCCGGGACGTCCACCTTCGCCGAGGACGCGCTGCCCTCGCGTACCACGATCGGTGACCAGGTCACCGGACGGCTCGGCAGCGGCGGGGGAGCCTTGACCAGCACGACGGCCGTCACCACGCCGGCCGTGGCCAGCAGCGCGCCGGCGACCGCCAACGGGGTGCGGAGCCGGTGCGGGAGGGACGGGACACGCACCACGTAGGCCCGCGAGCGTTCCACCGCCTCGCGGGCCTGCTGGCCCAACACGGCCTCGACACGGTCGAGTTCGAGCAGCAGCAGCGAGGGGGTGCCACCGGCCAGGGACTGTTCGGCCAGTCGGAGCAGCTCCAGCCCGGTGGCGTGCTCCGGCGGCTGCGGCGGGAAGCAGAGCACCTCGGCGATCGCCACGAAGTCGGCGCGCTGGTCCGTCGTCAGCCCCCGGGCGTCCTGCACCCGGCCGAGGAACGCCACCCAGTCGCCGCGCAGTTGGGCGCCCATGGTGTCGGTCAGCCAGTCGTGCAGGTGGCCGATGGCGGCGGCGGGCTGGGCGTGGTCCTCGGACAGGTACTTGGCGATCCGGTTGGCGGACTGCGGGAGGCCGGCGTGGTGCACATGGACGATGTAGTCGGTCTGTTCGGCGAGATGCTGTTCCAGATCGGGCAGCGGCAGGGCCAGTTCGTGCCAGCCCGACAGGATGCGCTGCAGCATGTGCCGGGTCTCCCTGGTGCAGCGGTCCATGTCTCATCCCTCCGGGTCGATGTGCAGCAGTCTTCCGAGGTCGTCGAGTGCCCGGTGCGGTCCGGACAGGGCGAATGCGCCCTCCAGCAGGGCGTGCAGGGCGGTGGTCGGGTCGCGGTGGTTCAGGCAGGCGGCGGCGATGCCGCGCAGGTGCAGGAATGCATGCCCGTGATAGGGGACCTTGATCCCTGCTCCGGGGTCGAGTCGGTCGTTCACCATCTGGATCAACTCCAGACGGGCCGGCGGGTCCTGGAGCAGCGGCAGCTCGGCCAGCAGCCGGGCGCAGGTCATGGCGGTGACCGACCGAGGCCGTTCCGGTGCGGGCGACCGCTCGCCGAGCAGCGGCAGCAGCTCGGACAGCGGGGTCAGCCAGCCGCCCATCGTGGTGCGGCTGTCGGCCGTCGCCTTGACGACGCCGACCACCCGGCCGTGGCCGTCGATCGCCATGCTGCCGCTCAACCCGAACGGGATCGAGCCCAGTTGGACGCGCAGGCCGATGCCGGACGGGCCTGCCACGGTCAGCTGGGCCGATTCCGGGCCGACCTCGCGGGTCAGGGTGTTCTCCGCGAAGCCGTGTACCAGGACCGCGGCGCCGTTGGCGACGTCGCGGTCGGCGAGCGGTACCGCCGGTGCGCCCGCCAGGCCCGGGACGGCCAGCACCGCCAGGTCCGGCGGCGGGTGCACGGCCGCGCCGGGCGGGCGTTCGGGCGGGGCCAGCAGCACCACCCGGGCCGGGTGTGCGGCACCGGAGTGGCGGGCCGTCACCGAGGACTGCCCGGCCACCACGTGGGCGCAGCTGACCACCCGGCCGCCGCCGAGGTGGAAGCCGCTGCCGAGGAACTCGCCTTCCGGCCCGGCCAGCCAGAGTGCGGCGGCCGGTGCGCCCTGCGCCGTCACTCGGCGGGCTGGCCGTCCGGCCGCGACCAGCCCAGTCTGACGACCAGGCTGGCCTCGCCGGAGGCCTCCGCCAGCACGCTGATCAACTGACCGGATTTCAGCCCCAGGTTGAGGCCGAACTCGACCTCGAAGGAGTCGGGGTCGCCGGCGTCGAGCGCGGTGTCGCGGGCCCAGCGGCCCACCGCGCGGACCGTTCGCCGCACCTCGCCGAGGCTGTGCGTCACCGCCCTGGAGACCGCCCCCGCGTCCCCGGCCGCCGGCTCCGATCCGGCCCGGACGGCCGCGTGCAGGACGGTGCCGTCGTCGAGGACGATCTCCACCGTGTCGTGTTCCGTCGAATGCGCCATGTCCCCCTCCATTCCCGCTCGCGAAGCAGGATATGAATATCAGTCAACTCTGCTCCTTACTACGCGTTTTCGGGGTTCGTGACGGGTGTGACGGATGGGTCAGCCGTGCACGGCCGGGACTGCGCGCAGCAACTCCGCGACGATCTCCACGCCGTCCCGGGTGAGCACCGACTCGGGGTGGAACTGCAGCCCGGCGAAGCCCGGGCCGCGCAGGGCGTGGACGTCGTCGGTGCGGGGGTCGCGGGCCACCTCGACGGTGTCGGCGGCGAGGCGGCGGGCCGCGGTGTCGTCGCAGCGGGCGGTGAAGGTGTTGTAGAAGCCGACGGTGCGGCGGGTGCCGAACAGGTCGATGCGCTCCTGCGCGCCCTGGAACGGGACGGCCTTGCGGGTCAGCGGCAGGCCGAGCTCGGCGGCGAGCAGCTGGTGGCTGAGGCAGACCGCCAGCAGCGGCGCGGTGCGGGAGCCGTCCCGGGCCGCGGCGAGGGCGTCGGCGACGATCGGGCGCAGCAGCGCCATCTTCGGGTCGGAGAGGTCGGCGGGGTCGCCGGGGCCGGGGCCGAGGATCAGCGGGCCGGGGTGGGCGGCGGCCCGCTCGCGCAGGCCGGGCGTGTCGTGGCGCAGCACGGTGACGGAGTGGCCGAGCGAGCGCAGCAGGTGGGCGAGCATCGCGGTGAAGGTGTCCTCGGCGTCCACCACCAGCGCGTGCGCGCCCGGGCGGGGCTCGGCGGGCTGCTGCATCCGCAGCCAGAACGGGGCGAGTCCGGCCCGGCGGGCGCCGAGCGCGGCCTGCACCCGGTGGTCCTCGCCGAGCCGGGGCCGGGCGGCGGCGGCCTTCGCAGGCCGGGCCGGGCGGGCGCCGAGCGCGGAGAGCACGCCGGCGGCCTTGGCGTGGGTCTCGGCGACCTCCGAGTGCGGGTCGGAGTGCCGGACCAGGGTGGCGCCGACCCGGACGACCAGCGAGCCGTCGGCGGGGTCGATGTCGGCGGCCCGGATGCAGATCGGCGAGTCCAACTGCTGGCCGCCGCCGGCCGAGCGCCCGATCAGCGCCAGCGCGCCCGAGTAGTAGCCGCGCCCGCCGCGTTCGTACCGGTCGATGACCCGGGTGGCGTTCTGCACCGGGCTGCCGGTGACGGTGGCCGCGAACATGGTCTCCCGCAGCACGTCCCGGACGTCCAGCGAGGTGCGGCCGCGCAGCTCGTACTCGGTGTGCGCGAGGTGCGCCATCTCCTTCAGCCGCGGCCCGAGCACCTGCCCGCCGAGGTCGCCGACCGCGCACATCATCTTCAGCTCCTCGTCGACCACCATGGTGAGCTCCTCCAACTCCTTGGGGTCGCGCAGGAATTCGAGGAGTGACTCGGCGGTCGGCCCGGTGGACGGATAGCGGTAGGTGCCGGAGATCGGGTTCATCACCACGGTGCCGCCGGACTGCCGGACGTGGACCTCGGGGGACGCGCCGACCAGCACCCGGTCGCCGGTGTGCACCAGGAACGTCCAGTACGCGCCGCGCTCGTGCTCCAGCAGGCGGCGGAACAGGGTCAGCGCGGTGGCGGTGGAGAAGCCGTCCAGCTCGGCCCGGAAGTCGCGCCGGATGACGAAGTTGGCGCCCTCGCCGCGCCCGATCTCGTCCTCGATCACCCGCCGGACGATCTCCGCGTACTCCTCGTCGGCGATGTCGAACTCCCCGCCGCGCAGCTCCACCGGCGTGTCCGGCAGCGCGGCCAGCAGCGCGGCCAGCGGCAGCGCGTGCTGCTCCTCGACGGCCAGGGCGCGCAGCGGAGTGCCGTCCTGGCGGGCGGCGAAGCCGCGTTCGCGCAGCTGGGCGTAGGGGACGAGGGCCAGCAGGTCGTGCCGGGGGCCGTCGGCGGGGACGCCGTGCCGCACCGGGAGGTCGGCCAGCGTGTCGTGCTCGGAGACGGTGCCGAGCAGCAGCTCGACGGTGTCGGGGGCGAGCCGGGGCGCGCGGCGGTGCAGCAGGGCGAAAGCGGGTGCGCCGGGCGCGGTGAGCCGGGCGAGCAGGTCGGCTGCGGTGGTGGTCACGGCTGCGGTGATCCTTCCGGGAGGTGGCTGGTGCGGGCTCTGCCGCCGCCCTCCGGGAAGGTCGTGACGCTGGACACAGACGCCGACGGCCGCCCCGAAGGGCGGCCGTCGTTCGTCTACAGGGGACGCGCGATCCGTGGGCCGCCCAACGGGCAGGCCCACCACCAGGAAGAGGTGTGCGTCGCGGTCATGCAGCAGACCATAGCCCACCGCGGAGGGCGCCGGGAGGATGTCCACGAGCTGTCTCACCCACCGGGCGGCGTCACCGAGCTGCGCCGAGCACCCCGTAGCCTTGCCCTTGTGACCGTGACTAACCACTCCTGGCAGTCCCTGCCCGCGGCGCAGCAGCCTGAATGGCCGGACCAAGAGGCTCTGCGCAATACCCTTGCGGAGCTCGCCTCCTATCCGCCGCTCGTCTTCGCCGGCGAGTGCGACCAGCTGCGCGCCCGGCTCGGCGCCGTCGCGCGTGGTGAGGCGTTCCTGCTGCAGGGCGGTGACTGCGCCGAGGCCTTCGACGGCGTGTCGGCCGACCACATCCGCAACAAGCTCAAGACCCTGCTCCAGATGGCGGCGGTGCTCACCTACGCGGCCTCGGTGCCGGTGGTGAAGGTCGGCCGGATCGCCGGCCAGTACTCCAAGCCGCGCTCGAAGAACACCGAGACCCGCGACGGCGTGACCCTGCCGGTCTACCGCGGCGACTCGGTGAACGGCTTCGAGTTCACCCCCGAGTCCCGGATCCCGGACCCGGAGCGCCTGAAGCGGATGTACAACGCGTCCGCCTCGACGCTGAACCTGGTGCGCGCCTTCACCACCGGCGGCTACGCCGACCTGCGCCAGGTGCACGCCTGGAACCAGGACTTCGTGCGCAACTCCCCGGCCGGTCAGCGCTACGAGCAGCTGGCCCGGGAGATCGACCAGGCGCTGGCCTTCATGAACGCCTGCGGGGTGGCCCCGGAGGAGTTCAAGACGGTCGAGTTCTTCTCCTCGCACGAGGCGCTGATCCTGGACTACGAGACGGCGCTGACCCGCACCGACTCGCGCACCGGCGAGCTGTACGACGTCTCCGGCCACATGGTCTGGATCGGTGAGCGCACCCGTCAACTCGACCACGCGCACATCGAGTTCGCGTCGAAGATCCGCAACCCGATCGGTGTGAAGCTCGGCCCGACCACCTCGGTCGACGAGGCGCTCACGCTGATCGACAAGCTGGACCCGGACCGCGAGCCCGGCCGGCTCACCTTCATCACCCGGATGGGCGCGGGCAAGATCCGCGACCACCTGCCCACCCTGGTGGAGAAGGTCACCGCGTCCGGCGCCCAGGTGGTGTGGATCAGCGACCCGATGCACGGCAACACCTACGAGGCGTCCAGCGGCCACAAGACCCGCAAGTTCGACGACGTGCTCGACGAGGTCAAGGGCTTCTTCGAGGTGCACCGCGCGCTCGGCACCCACCCGGGCGGCATCCACGTGGAGCTGACCGGCGACGACGTCACCGAGTGCGTCGGCGGCGGCGACGAGGTGCTGGTCGACGACCTGCACCAGCGCTACGAGACCGCCTGCGACCCGCGGCTCAACCGCAGCCAGTCGCTGGACCTGGCGTTCCTGGTCGCCGAGATGTACCGCGGCCAGTAGGGCCGACCGGCCGGTGTGACGAAGGCCCCTCCGTTTTCGGTGTTCCGAAGGCGGAGGGGCCTTCTTCGTACCCGCACCACCAGGTAAGGTAAGGCTCAGTAAAGGAAGCCGAGCTGGAAGGGGCCGTGCATGTACGTGTGCATGTGCCACGCGGTCACCGAGGCCCGGGTCAAGCAGGAGATCGACGAGGGCGCCACCACCCCGCGCCAGATAGCCCGGGGCTGCAAGGCCGGCACCGACTGCGGCTCCTGCGTCCGGCGGATCCAGGCGCTGCTCGGCGAGCACGGCGCCCGCCCCTGCCCCACCGCCCGGCTGGCCCGGCGGCTGGGCCTGGCCGAACCGGCCTCTCCGCAGGCCGCCTAGGCTCCCGGCGGCTCAGGTCTCCGGCGGCTCAGGTCTCCGGCTGCTCGATCACCTGCGCGAGATAGAGCGCCTCGCCGAGCTTGTCGATCAGCTCCAGCTGGGTGTCCAGGTAGTCGATGTGGTGTTCCTCGTCGGCGAGGATGTCCTCGAAGATGTTCGCCGAGGTGACGTCGTTCTTGGCGCGCATCACCACGATCCCGCGCTTGAGGCGGTCGATCGCCTCCACCTCGATCTGCCGGTCGGCCTGGAACATCTCGGTGACGGTCTGCCCGATCCGGACGTGGAACAGCCGCTGGTAGTTCGGCAGGCCCTCCAGGAACAGGATCCGGTCGGTGAGCGTCTCGGCGTGCTTCATCTCGTCGAAGGACTCGTGCCGGGTGTATTTCGCGAGCTTGGTCCAGCCGTTGTTCTCCTGCATTTTCGCGTGCAGGAAGTACTGATTGATCGCGGTGAGCTCGGCCGTCAGCTGCTCGTTGAGGAACTCGATGACTTCGGGGTCGCCCTGCATGGCCTGCCTTCCTGGCTCGTCATTCCGGCCGGTGCCGGGTTGCCCGCATCGTGGCAGTCGGGCGGGGTCACTTCCAGTAAGTTCACGCTTACCGAACGGTCGGTGGTCGACGTTTCTCCAGGCCAGAGAATTTTCTGACCTGCACGGATGCCGGACGGATTGGACTGTTCGGGGGTATCTGGCCGGAGCGCCCGGCGGGTAATTCCCTCGTGTTGCCCCCCTCCGTCGGAATGCGTTCCGGAAGGGGCGCTCACGGTTCGCGGAACGCCGTCTGTCACCATGGAGCCATGGGTCAGCACCAATCGGAACAGCCGCCGCCTGACCCGAGGCTCCCGCCGGGCCAGCGCCGACAGCGCGGCTGGCCGGTGCTGCACTACGGGCCGGTGCCCCGGTTCAAGCCGCACAGCTGGGACTTCCAGGTGTTCGGGGCGACCGCCGACGCGGAGAGGACCAGCTGGGACTTCGCGGCCTTCCACGCACTGCCCAGGACGACCGTCCGCGGCGACTTCCACTGCGTCACCAAGTTCTCCATGCTCGACAACGAGTGGAGCGGCGTCGCCGCCCGGACGGTGCTCGACCTGGTGCCGCCCGACCCGACCGTCACCCACGTCATGGTGTGGGCCGAGTACGGCTACAGCGCCAACCTGCGGCTCGCCGACTTCGCCGACCCGTCGACGGTGTTCGCCACCCACCACGACGGGCAGCCGCTCACCGCCGAACACGGCTTCCCGGTCCGCCTGGTGGTGCCCCACCTGTACGCCTGGAAGGGCCCCAAGTGGGTGCGCGCCGTCGAGTACATGCGGGCCGACCGGCGCGGCTTCTGGGAGGAACGCGGCTACCACAACCGGGCCGACCCCTGGCAGCAGCAGCGCTACTCCTACCAGGAGCAGGAGGGCGACGGCCCGCCGCGGTAGTCGCTCGGGCCTGTCCGGTCGATCCTGCCGGGTGCTAGAACAGGCTGATGGTGACGGTCACCGTCGACCCCTGCGGGCGCGGCGTGCCCGCCGCCGGGGACTGCCCGGTGGCCTTGCCGAGCGGCAGCAGGCCGGCGATCTGCGGGGTGAACCCGGCGTCCTGCAGGGCCTTCACCGCGTCGTCCTTGGACATCCCGACGACGTCCGGCACCAGGTGCATGCCCTTGGAGACCGTCAGCGCCACCGGCGAGTTCGGGGACAGCGCCGTGCCGGGCGCCGGGTCGGCGGAGATCACCGCGCCCTTCGGCACCGTGTCGCTGAACTGCTCGGTGGTGGTGCCCGCCGTCAGCCGGGCATCGGCCAGCGCCTTGCCGGCCTCGGCCAGCGGGCGGTTCGTCAACTCCGGTACCGGCACCCGCTCCGGGCCGCGCGAGACCACCACCTTCACCGCGTCGCTCTTGCGGACCTTGGCGCCGACCCCCGGGTCGGTGGAGATCACCTGGCCGGCCTGCACCGACTCGCTGAACTGCTGGGTGTACGTGCCGTGCAGGCCCTGCTTGTCCAGGATCGTGACGGCCTGCTGCCGGCTCTGCCCCAGCACGCTCGGCACCGTCGCGTACACCGCGCTGGACAGCGTGTACGTCACGCCGCCGACCAGCAGCACCACCGCGAGCACCACCGCCGACCAGATCAGCGGCTTGGTGTTGCCGCTGCGCCGACGGGCGGTGCGGCGGCGGCGCGCGGGGAGGTCCTCGTTCACCGGGCGCACCGGCGGCAGCAGGTCCGGCGGGACGTCCAGCACGCTGGTGCGCTCCAGGCCCGGCGGGGCGCTGATCACCGCGGTCTCCTCGCCCGGATTGAACTGCGGGGTGGGCCGGCCGGACGCCGGCGGCTCCGCGTCCAACTGCCCGTCCGGCAGCGTCCGGCGCACCCGCTGCACCGCGGCCAGCAGCTCCACCGCGTCCCACGGGCGGGCCTGCGGGTCGCGGGCGGTCGCGGCGGCGACCAGCGCGTCCAGCTCCGGGCCCACCGCGGGGGCGGTCCGCGACGGCGCGGGGACGTCCTCGTGCAGGTGGCGGTACATCACCTGGGCGGCGTTCTCGCCGGTGTGCGGCTTGGCGCCGGTCAGCATCTCGTACAGCAGGATGCCCGCCGCGTAGACGTCCACCCGCTGGTCCGTGGGCGCGTCCTGGCTGATCTGCTCCGGTGCCAAGTACGAGACGGTGCCCAGCAGTTGGCCCGCCTCGGTGGTGGCGGTGGCGTTCTGGTCGGCGGCGCCCATGATCCGGACCAGGCCGAAGTCCGCGACCTTCACCAGGCCGTTGTCGGTGATCAGCACGTTCTCCGGCTTCACGTCCCGGTGCACCAGCCCCGCGCGGTGCGCCGCGCCGAGCGCCGCCAGCACCGGCTCCAGGACGTCCAGCGCGGCCCGCACCGAGAGTGCGCCGCGGTCGCGCAGCAGGTCGCGCAGGGTGCGGCCGGGGACGTACTCCATCGCCATGAACACCGCGCGCGGATCCGCGCCCTGGTCCAGCACGTTGACCACGTTGGGGTGCGCGAGCCGGGCCACCGCCTTCGCCTCGCGGATGAACCGCGCCGTGAAGTCGGCGTCGCCCGCCAGCGAAGGGTGCATCACCTTCAGCGCGACGGTCCGGTCGAGGCGGGTGTCGGTGCCGCGGTAGACCGTCGCCATACCGCCGACGGCGATCCGCTGCTCGACCCGGTAGCGCCCGTCGAGCAGCGCGCCGATCAGGGGGTCGTTCAGCGTCATGTCCACCCGAGGAGTCTAGTCAGCGCCCGGCAGGGCTGGACCACCTGCCGGGCGCGTGCCGTCGGAACGGGCGCGTGCTGTCAGAACGCCGGGCGCTCGCGGGTGTCGGCGAGGCCGGTGGTCGGGGAGGACGCCTCGGCGTAGTAGCGGCGCGGGATGCGGCCGGCCCGGTGGGCGAGGCGACCGGCCTCGACGGCGCGGCGCATCGCGTCGGCCATCAGCACCGGGTCCTGGGCGCGGGTCACGGCCGAGGCCAGCATGACGGCGGAGCAGCCGAGTTCCATCGCCAGGGCGACGTCGCTGGCGGTGCCGGCGCCCGCGTCGAGCACCACCGGGACGTTCGCGGACTCCACGATCAGCTGGAAGTTGTGCGGGTTGCGGATGCCCAGGCCGGAGCCGATCGGCGAGCCCAGCGGCATGATCGCCGCGCAGCCGACGTCCTCCAGCTTGCGGGCCAGCACCGGGTCGTCGTTGGTGTACGGCAGCACCGTGAAGCCGTCGTCGACCAGGGTCTCGGCGGCGTCCAGGAGTTCGATCGGGTCGGGCAGCAGGGTGCGCTCGTCGGCGATCACCTCCAGCTTCACCCAGTTCGTGCCGAGCGCCTCGCGGGCCAGCCGGGCGGTCAGCACGGCCTCGCCGGCGGTGTAGCAGCCGGCCGTGTTCGGCAGGATCCGGATGCCGTTGCGGGCCAGCACCTCCAGCACCGAGCCCTGGGTTGCGGTGTTGACCCGGCGCATCGCGACCGTGGTCAGCTCGGTGCCGGAGACGCGCAGCGCCTGCTCCAGCACCTCCAGGCTGGGCGCGCCGCCGGTGCCCATGATCAGGCGGGAGGTGAAGGTCGTGCCGCCGATGGTGAGCAGGTCGTCGGCCATCTCAGCCTCCCTGCACGGCGGTGAGGATCTCCACCCGGTCGCCCGCCCGCAGCGCCGTGTCGGCCCATGAACTGCGCGGCACCACGGCCTCGTTGACGGCGGCGGCGACGCCGGTGTTGGCGGCGGAGACCTCGGCGACCACCGCGTCCAGGGTGGTGGCCTCGGGCAGTGTGCGGGGTTCGCCGTTGACGGTCAGGGCGACGGTGTTCATGCGGGCACCTCGGTGCGGAAGCGGTCGGGGGTGAAGTCGGCGGCCAGCGTGGGGAGTTCGCCGGTGGCCAGGTAGTCGGCGAGCAGGTCGGCGGTGACCGGGGTGAGCAGCACGCCGTTGCGGTAGTGCCCGGTGGCGGCGGCCAGGCCGTCCAGCGAGGTCGGGCCGAGCAGCGGCGCGTTGTCGGGGGAGCCGGGCCGCAGGCCCGCGTTGGTCTCCACCAGCGGCAACTCGGTGATGCCGGGGACGAGTTCGTGCGCGTCGCGGAGCAGCTCGTAGACGCCGCCCGCGGTGACCGTGGTGTCGTGCCCCATCTCCTCGGTGGTCGCGCCGATCACCAACTCGCCGTCGGCGCGCGGCACCAGGTACAGGTGCCGGCCGCGCACCACGGCGCGCACGTTGCGGGACAGGAACGGCGCGTACAGCTCGGGGATGCGCAGCCGCAGCACCTGCCCCTTGACCGGGCGGATCGCCGGCAGCACCCCGTCCGGCAGGCCCGGCAGCAGGTGGCTGCGGGAGCCCGCCGCCAGCACCGTCCGGCCGGCCGTCAGGTGCTCGCCGGTCAACAGCCGTACGCCGGTGGCGCGTTCGCCGTCGGTCAGCAGCGCGGCGGCCTGGGTGCGGTGGAAGGCGACGCCCAGCAGCTTGCACGCCGCGACCAGCGCGGTGGCCAGTCGGCGGCCGTCCACCTGGTGGTCCTCGGCGACGTGCAGGCCGCCGCGCACCCCGGGCGCCAGCATCGGCTCCAGCCGGCGGCACTCCCGGCCGGTCAGCCACTCCGAGGCCAGGCCCAACCGGCCGTGGAAGGCGTGCAGTTCGCGCAGTTCCTCGCGGTCGTCGGAGTCCAGCGCGACGGCCAGCGTGCCGGTGCGGCGGTAGCCGGTGTCCAGGCCGGTGAGTTCGGTCAGCTCGGCGGCGAACGCGCCGTACCGCTCGTTGGACGCCATGCCCAGGCGCAGCAACGGCTCCTCGCCGTACTGGAGTTCGGTGACCGGGGCGAGCATCCCCGCGGCCACCCGGGCCGCGCCGCCGCCCGGCGACGGGTCCACCACCGCGACGCGCAGCCCGCGTTGCGCGGTGCGCCAGGCGACGCCGAGGCCGATGATGCCCCCGCCGATCACCAGCACGTCGGAATGAGCCACAACGCCTCTTCTCCCTTCGCCGGCATGACCCGGATCAGGTTCGGACGGTCGCGGGCCGCCACAGCCCGCCTCTCAGCCCGGTGCGCCGGGCTCCCGTGATAGTCAGTCCCTCCACTTTAACGCCGGGCCGACCCCCGCCCATAGGCGCATGCGGGCGGTTAGGGTGGGGCCGTGGCTGAGCTGAGGGCAACGGACCGGGTCGTCGTGGTCGGGGCGGGCATGGCGGGCGCACAGGCCGCCCTGAACCTGCGACAGGGAGGCTGGCAGGGCGCGATCACCCTGGTCGGCGAGGAACTCCACCTGCCGTACGACCGGCCGCCGCTGTCCAAGGACGTCCTGCTCGGCAAGGCCGACGCCACCGCCTTCGAACTCGACTGGACCGACCTCGGCGTCGAACTGCTCACCGGCCGCCGCGCCACCGGCCTGACCGCCGGCGTGCTGCACACCGACGGCGGCGAACTCCCGTACAGCGCCCTGGTGATCGCCACCGGCGCCGACCCGCGCACCCTCCCCGGCCTGCCCGGCGCCCGCACCCTGCGCACCGTCGACGACGCGCACGCGCTGCGCGCCGCACTCACCCCCGGCCGGCGGATCGTGCTGGTCGGCGCGGGCTGGATCGGCGCCGAGACCGCCACCGTCGCCCGCGCCCTCGGCTGCCACGTCACCGTGGTGGAGGCCGCCGCCACCCCGCTCGCCGGGGCGCTGCCCGCCGAACTCGGCGCGCTGATGGCCGAGTGGTACGCCGCCGCGGGCGTCGAACTGCGCTGCGGCGTCGGCGTCGCCGGGGCCGCCGACGGCGGGGTGCTGCTCGCCGACGGCACCCACCTGCCCGCGGACGAGGTGGTGGTCGGCATCGGCGCCCGCCCCGCCACCGGCTGGCTCGCCGACAGCCCGCTCGCCCTCGACCCCGACGGCACCGTCCCGGTCGACGACCGGCTGCGCACCGCACTGCCCGGCGTCTGGGCGGCCGGCGACTGCGTCTCCTACCCGTCCGCCCGGTTCGGCACCCGGCTGGCCGTCCAGCACTGGGACCACGCGCTGCACTCCGGCGGCACGGTCGCCGCGTCCGTGCTCGGCGCCCTGGACGCGCCCTACGACCCCGTCCCGTACTTCTGGTCCGAGCAGTTCGACCGCATGGTGCAGTACGCGGGCCGGCATGCCGGGGCCGACCACCTGCTGTGGCGCGGCTCCCCGTCCGGGCGCGACTGGTCGGTGCTGTGGCTGCGCGACGGCGTCCTCGTCGCGCTGCTCGCCGTGGACCGGCCGCGCGACCTGGCGCAGGGCCGCCGCCTGATCGAACGCGGCGCCGTGCTCGATCCCGCGCTCGCCGCCGACCCCGCCGTCCAGCTGAAGGCGGCGACCGCGTAGCGCGTGGGTAGGCTGGGGGCGTGAGCACTATTGATCCCAAGATCGACGCCCTGGTCCCTGCGTGGCTGTACCTGCCCGACATCTCCGAGCGGTGGGGCGTGGTGATCACCGAGGTCCGGGACATGGTGAAGAACCGCACCCTGCTGGCCGTCCGCCGCGGCCAGAACAACTCCCTCCAGGTGCCCGCCGACTTCATCGAGGACGACGGTCCGGTCAAGCACCTGATCGGCACCCTCACGGTGCTGCGCGACTGCGGCTTCTCCGACCAGGAGATCCTCGAGTGGATGTTCACCGAGGACCCGTCGCTGCCCGGCAGCCCGATCCAGGCGCTGCGCGAGAACCGCGGCACCGAGGTCAAGCGCCGCGCCCAGGCCCTCGCACTGTGACGGCCCGCCGGCAACTCGCCGACGCGAAGCTCTACCTCTGCACCGACGCCCGGCGCGAACAGGGCGACCTGGCCGACTTCCTGGACGCCGTGCTGGCCGGCGGCGTCGACATCGTCCAGCTCCGCGACAAGAACCTGGAGGCCCGCCAGGAACTCGAATTCCTGGAGGTCTTCGCAGACGCGGCGAAGCGGCACGGCAAGCTGCTGGCCGTCAACGACCGCGCCGACGTCGCGTACGGCGCCCGCCCCGACGTGCTGCACCTCGGGCAGGACGACCTGCCGGTGCGGGTGGCCCGGGCGATCCTCGGCGAGGACGTGCTGATCGGACGCTCCTGCCACGCCGAGAGCGAGGTGGACGCGGCGATCGCCGAACCCGGCGTCGACTACTTCTGCACCGGCCCGGTCTGGCCCACCCCCACCAAGCCCGGCCGCCACGCCCCCGGCCTCGACCTGGTCCGCCACGCGGCCGACCGGAACCCGGACCGGCCGTGGTTCGCCATCGGCGGCATCGACCGGGGCAACCTCGACCAGGTGCTGGACGCCGGCGCCACCCGCATCGTGGTCGTCCGGGCGCTCACCGCGGCCGAGGACCCGGGCGCGGCCGCAGCCGAACTGGCGGCGCGCCTGCGCTAGCCCTGGCGGGCAGCCCGCGCGCGGCCCGGTCGGTGGCGCGGTGTTCGGAACCGGTGGGGGCCTCGGGGCCGGTGGCCCGGGCACGGCTGTGGCGCGCGGGCAGGCCGTCCGCGGCGGCTCTGCCCGGTCGGCTGTGGGGAAGGCCGGCCGCGCGTGGTGTCCGGGAACCGTGGAGGGCCTTGCCGTCCTCCGTGGAGTCGTGAACCCCGTACCCCGTGCCCGCCGGATCGCGCTGTTCGGTCCGGCGCTGCTTCTCGCGGCGGCCGTCGCGTTCGTCGCGCAGCGGCCGCTGCACCACCGTGCCGGGTGGCAGCCCTGGCTGGTCACCATCAACGCGGCGGTGTTCTGGTCGCTGGCCGCGCTGCCGCTGTCCGCGGCGGTGGTGTGGGCGCTGGCGCGGCGCCGGGGCGGCACGGCCGACGGATGGCGGCGTTCGGTCGCCGAGGTCGCGATGGTGCACGGGACCTTGCCCTGGGTGTGGATGATCATGCTGCCCGGGCCCGGGGCGGGCGTCGCGCCCCGGCGGGTGAGCCTGCTGCCGCTGCGGGACATCCACGCGATCCTCACCCACGGCACACCGGTCACCGCGACGGTGCAGATCGTCGGCAACCTGCTGGTGTTCGCCGCGCTCGGCCGCTTCGCGCCGATACGGTTCCGCGCACTCGCCTCGGTGCCGCGGATGCTGGCACTCGGCGCGGCCTGCTCGGTGCTGGTGGAGACCGCCCAGTACGTGCTGTGGCTGGACCGGGTCTCCTCGGTGGACGACGTCCTGCTGAACGCCGCCGGCGCCGGGCTGGCCGCGTGGTCCTCCCGACGCCGTTGGTCTGCTTCTAGTACTTCCGCACGGTCGCCGCGTCCGCCAGCGCCAGCAGCACCTCGCGGGCCGGGCCGTCGCTGATCGGGGCGGTGCGCAGGGCAGCCAGCGCCTCGTCGAGCAGCTGGTCGATGCGGGCCTCGACGAGCGCCGGGGCGCCGCTGGCGGAGATCAGCTCGCGCAGCTCGACCACCTCGTCGGCGGTGAGGTCCGGCGCGCCGAGCCGGGCGTCCAGCTGCTTGGCGTCGATCTCCGACAGGCCGCGCATCGCGTGCGCGACCAGCAGGGTGCGCTTGCCCTCGCGCAGGTCGTCGCCGGCCGGCTTTCCGGTGACCGCCGGGTCGCCGAAGACGCCGAGCAGGTCGTCCCGGAGCTGGAACGCCTCGCCCAGCGGCAGGCCGAAGTTGCCGAGCGCCTCGACCAGGTCCGGGCCCGCGCCGGCCAGCAGCGCGCCGACCTGGAGGGGGCGCTCGATGGTGTACTTCGCCGACTTGTAGTGCAGGACGGTGCGCGCGCGGTCGAGTGCGCCGGCGTCGGTGGAGTCGCCCGAGACCGGCTCCAGGACGTCCAGGTACTGGCCGAGCATGACCTCGGTGCGCATCAGGTCGAAGGCGGGCTTGCCGGCGGACACCGCGGCGGCGGGCAGCCCCGAGCGCTGGAACAGCTCGTCGCACCAGATCAGCAGCAGGTCGCCGAGCAGCACCGCCGCGGACGCGCCGTACTGCTCGCGGTCGCCGCGCCAGCCGTTGGCCCGGTGCATGCCCTCGAAGCGGCGGTGCACGGACGGCACGCCGCGGCGGGTGTCGCTGCGGTCCATCAGGTCGTCGTGCACCAGGGCGCTGGCCTGCAGCAGCTCCAGGGCGGCCGCGGCCCGCTCGATGCCGGGTTCGTCGGCGTCGCCGCCGGCCGCGCGCCAGCCCCAGTAGCAGAACGCCGGACGCAGCCGCTTGCCGCCGTCGAGCAGGAATTCGCGCAGCGCGTCGGCGACCGGGCCGAGCTGGTCGGAGATCCCGGAGAGCAGGGCGGTCTGTTCGGCCATGAACGCACTCAGCGCGGCATTGACGCGGTCGCGCACGTCTTCCGCGTCGATGGGGTTGCGGGGAAGACGGGTGGAGGAGGGCACCTGGAACTCCGGTTAGATGGGCTGACAGTCAGATTAACGCCCCGGCTCGGGTGCGCCCGCCCACCGCCGCCGGGCCGGACTGCGAACGGCATGGCCGGAAATCTCGACAACTGTCTCAGCCCCTGGACTCGGTTTGTCCGGGCCGCGCCGCCGAAGGCTAACCTGCCTGCATGGCACTCGGCATTCCCTCCACCAGAAGCGACCGCGCCCAGACCGTGCGCGACCTGCTGGCGGCAGGCGACCGCTCCTTCTCCTTCGAGTTCATGCCGCCCCGCAACGAGGAGGGCGAACGCAAACTCTGGGACGCGATCCGCCGCGTCGAGGCGCTCGACCCCAACTTCGTCTGCATGACCTACGGCGCCGGCGGCTCCTCCCGCGGCCGCACCGTCAACCTGGTCGGCCGGATCGCGACCGAGACCACCCTCACCCCCGTCGCGCACCTCACCGCGGTGGACCACTCGGTGGCCGAACTGCGCAACATCATCGGCCAGTACGCCGACGAGGGCGTCCGCAACGTGCTCGCCGTCCGCGGCGACCCGCCCGGCGACCCGATGGGCGAGTGGGTCCGCCACCCGGAAGGCGTCAGCTACGCCTCCGAGCTGGTCGAACTCATCAAGGGCATCGGCGACTTCTGCGTCGGCGTGGCCGCGTTCCCGCAGATGCACCCGCGCTCCGCCGACTGGGACGAGGACATCAAGCACTTCGTCGCCAAGTGCCGGGCCGGCGCGGACTACGCGATCACCCAGATGTTCTTCGAGGTCGAGGACTACCTGCGGCTGCGCGACCGGGTCGCGGCGGCCGGCTGCGAGACGCCGATCATCCCGGAGATCATGCCGGTCACCAACATCCGGCAGCTGGTGCGCTTCCCGCAGCTCTCGGGCTCCGACTTCCCGCCGGAGTTCCGGCGCCGCCTGGAGGCCGCCGCCGAGAACCCGGCCGAGGTCCGCGCCGTCGGCCTGGAGCACGCCACCGCCATGGCCGAGAGGCTCCTCGCGGAGGGCGCGCCGGGCCTGCACTTCATCACGCTCAACCACAGCACCTCGACGCTGGAGATCTACCAGAACCTGGGCCTGCACACCCGCTGACCGCCCTCCGGGCGGGGGCCGGGCGGGAGGCAAGGGCTGCTGGTGTCCGCCGGGCCTGTGTGTCGCCCTGCGGGCGGGGCTTCGCCGGCGTGGGGCGGTTCGGCCCTGCGGGCCGGGGCTTCGGGCGGGAGGAACGCCCGCTGGCGGTCGGGGTGTTGGGGCTGTGTGTCGCCCTGCGGGCGGGGCTTCGCCGGCGTGGGGCGGTTCGGCCCTGCGGGCCGGGGCTTCGGGCGGCGGGAAAGTCCGTCGGCGGTCGGGGTGTTGGGGCTGTGTCGCCCTCCGGGCTGGGCCTCGGTGGCGGGGGCGGGCCGGGCCCTGCGGGCCGGAGTTCGGGCGGGAGGAAAGTCCGCTGGTGGCCGCTGGGGCTGTGTGTCGCCCTGGGGGCGGGGCTTCGGCGGCAGGGGCAGGCCGGGTCCGGGTGGGAGGAGCGCCCGCTGGCGGCCGGGGTGTTGGGGCTGTGTCGTTCTGCGGGCGGGGTTTCGGTGGCGGGGGCGGGCCGGGCCCTGCGGGCCGGGGTCTCGGGCGGCAGGAAAGCCTGCCGGTGGCCGGGGCGCTGAGTCGCGTCGCCCTCCGGGCTGGGCTTCGGTGGCGGGTGGGCCGGGCCCTGCGGGCCGGGGTTTCGGGCGGCAGGAGAGTCTGCTGGCGGCCGAGGTGCTGGGCCGTGTCGCCCTGCGGGCCGGGGTTTCGGGCGGCGGGAAAGTCTGCTGGCGGCCGAGGTGCTGGGCCGTGTCGCCCTGCGGGCCGGGGTTTCGGGCGGCAGGAAAGTCCGCTGGCGGCCGAGGTGCTGGGCCGTGTCGCCCTGCGGGCCGGGGTTTCGGGCGGCAGGAAAGTCCGCCGGTGGCCGAGGCGCCGGGCTGTGTCGCCGTGCGGGTCGGGGTTCGGTGGCGGGGGAGAAGTTCGGCTGTCGGTCGGGGTGTTGGGGCCGGTGTGGCGTGCTGCGGGGTAGGTGTGCAGGTTGGGCGTGTGCGGGATGCGGTGGTGTTTGCCCGGAGGCTGTACAGTCGCCCGCAACCGCGCGGTGATGGTGGCGTCTGGAGGTTGCGGGGATGGGCATCGGACACCTGTTCCTCTATGGCGCGTTGGCGCTGGTCGCGGTCTGGCTGGCGGCCGAACTACTGCTGCAGAACCGGGCCGCGCTGCACTGGCGGGCACTCGCGCTGGTGGGGTTCCTCGGCGTCGTCGTGGGGATGACCCAGTCCTCCGTACCGGTGATAGTCGTGGGCGCCGGAGCCTTCGCGGCGGGCCAGGCGATGGTCACCCTCTCGGTCAAGCGCGGCCGCCCCGTGGGCTGGTCGCTGCGCCGCGCCGACGGCACCCTGCCCGGACCCCTGGCGAAGGTGCCGCTGCTGGCCGCGGCCACCGGTGGCGCGGCCGGCGTGGCGGTGACTGTCGAGACCGCGCCGAAGGTCGGTGAGGTCGGCCCGGTCGAGGACCAGCCGGTGGACGAACAGCCGTACGCGTACGAGGAGTTCCAGGAGATCGACGCGGGCGTCTACGCGGACGAGCCGGTCGCCCACCAGCCGCAGCAGGAGCAGTACCAGCAACAGCCGTACCAGCAGCCCGACTACGGCTACCAGCAGCAGCCGTACCAGGACCCGTACACGCAGCAGCAGCAACAGCAGCAGCCGCAACTGATCGGCTACGACCAGTACGGCCAGCCGGTCTACCAGTTCCCGCAGCAGCAGCAGCAACAGCAGTACCAGCAGCAGTACCAGCCGGAGCAGCAGCCGTACATCCCGCAGCAGCCCGGCGAGCAGCAGCACAACTGGTACTACCAGCAGCAGTAATGAGGCGGCGTCACGCCGGGCCGATCAGCCCGGCCGTGATCGAGGCGGACATCCCGACCCGGGCCAGCCCGCCGCCCGGGTGGGCGTGCGCGCCGATCAGGTACAGTCCCGGCTCGCCCGGCCGGTTGGCCTGCCCGAGCTGCCCGCCGGCCAGTCCGGGCACCGGGACGGAGGCCGTCAGCCGGGTCTCCCGCCAGCGCAGCCGTTCCCGCAGGTCGATGCCCGCGGCGGCCAGGTCGTTCATCAACTGCTCGGCATAGGCGTCCTGTTGGGCGTCCGTCAGGGCGATCCCGGCCGGGACGGTGACGGTCAGCACCGCCGCCTCGCAGTCCGGGCCGGGGACCAGCGACGGGTCGTCCGGGCGCAGCAGTTGGACGGTCGGGCGGTCGGGCAGGACGCGGTCGGTGAACACCGCGCGCGCCTCGGCGGCGACGTCCGCGCCGTGCAGCACGGTGCGGTGCGCGGTGCCGACCGGGCGGGCGCCGTCCAGGGCGAGCAGCACGGTGAAGCGGCCGGGCGCGGGCTCGGCCGGTTCGGAGACCCCCAGGCCGGGGACGGCCGACAGCACCGCGTCGGCGGTCAGCACCCCGTCGTCGGTGCGGACGCCGGTCACCCGCCCGTCCGCCCGCTCCAACGCCCGCACAGGCGTGTCGAATCGGAACTCCACGCCGCGGGCCTCGCAGCGCGCGAACACCGCGTCCGCGAGCGCCCGCATGCCGCCGTCCACGTACCAGACGCCGAACGACTGCTCCATGTACGGCAGCACGGTCGCCGAGGCGGGCGCGGACAGCGGATTCAGCCCGTACCGCAACGCGTACTCGGCCAGCAGCGCCGTCGGGCCGGGCGCGCCGTCCAACTCCCGGGCGGCGACCTCGGCCAGTGTGTGGCGCCCGCGCGGCAGCAGCCGCGACAGGCCGCGACGCGGCGGCACCGGGTACGGGTCGGCCGGGTCGACGGCCGGGCGGGGCTCCTCCAGCAGCGGACGGCGGGTGGCCTCCCAGACCGTGCGGCCCCGGTTGACCATGTCGTTCCACCGCTCGCCGGCGCCCGCGCCGAACGCCGCGTCCAGGGCCTGGCCGACACCGCCGCGCGAGGCGTTCGGCAGCGCCAACTCGGTGCCGTCCGCGAACAGATGGCGACTCTCCGGGTCCACCGGCCGCAACCCGACGAGCTGCTCCAGCGGCTCCCGGCCGGTCTTCAGCGCGAGGTCCCGGTACACCGCCGGCAACGCGAGCAGCCCCGGCCCGGTGTCGAACCCGAACCCGTCCCGCCGGTACGCCCCCACCTGCCCGCCGTACGTCCCGGCGGCCTCCAGGACCGTCACCCGATGTCCGAGGGTGCCGAGCCTGGACGCGGCGGCGAGACCGCCCATACCTGCGCCGACGACGATGATGCGAGCCATGGCAGAAGATCTTATGCGGCCTTCACGCCGCCGCCTCCAGGCGCTGCAGCCTGCGCTCCTTGCGGCGCAGCCAGAACCGGCGGATGCGGGACACCGCGAACCACACCAGCAGCCCCCCGAGCAGCAGCAGGACCGCGGCCGTCGAGGCGGCGAGCCAGGGGTGGAAGACGGCGAGGGTGACCAGGCCCGCGACGGAGAGGTCCTCGGCGAGACTGACGAGGATGTTGGAGGCGGGCTCGGGGGAGGTGTTGACGGCCATCCGCAGGCCTGCCTTGACGCCGTGGCTGAGTAGTGCCGTGGTGCCGCCGACCGCGCCCGCGGCGACCTCGCCGAGCGAGCCGGGGTCGTGGGCGGCGAGCAGGGCGCCGACGGTGGCGCCGGCGACCGGGCGGACGAAGGTGTGGATCACGTCCCAGACGCTGTCCACGTAGGGGATCTTGTCCAGGACCGCCTCGCACAGGAACAGCACCGTCGCGGCGATCAGGACGTCCGTGCGCTCCAGCACCGGCGGGACCGACTCCGCGCCGCCGAAGCGGCCGAACAGGCCCAGCAGCAGCACCACCGCGTAGGCGTTGATCCCGCTCGCCCAGCCGCTGGTGAAGATCAGCGGAATGGCTTCCACCGCACGCCCCCTCCGCCCGCCCGGCCCTCGGACGGGGTTCGGCCACGGTACCCGCCCCCGCCGACCGCCGGGGGCGTCTGAGTATCCGTACTCAGATCGCCGGTTGAGTACTCGCGCGGGTTCCCGCTGTGACGGCGTGACGGCACAGTAGTGGGCAACGGGAAGGCCGCCGCCGGGCGGAGCCTCCCGGAGCGCCCGGGGCAGGCCACGGCCGACGGGGGACAGCTGGCCCGCACCACAGGCCCTGGGCGCGACCAACGGCCGAGGACGGGGCCGGGCACCGCCGACACGGGGCGGCGGAGCCCGGCCCCGTTCCCGGGGGAACGGCCATGGGGACGACCGGACGGTCACGAACGGTCCGGAGTTGTCAGACCCCCCGTTCACGATGGATGCATGCGCGGGCCGACCGGCCCGGGCAAGGTCCGGAGTGAACGGGGGAGACCCATGACCATCAGTCGTCCTGAGCCTGTCGCCCGCCCTGCCGTCGATCAACCCACCCTTCCCGCTGCGCGCGGAGCAGACGTCCACCCGGTGCTGCGGCGGGTTCCCGCCTCACCTGCCGCGTTGGAGCTGCTCCGCCACGCCCACCGCACCCTGGTGTTCGCCCGCAGCAGGCAGGATCCGCTTGAGCGCTACGCCACCGCCCACCTCGCCGCGCTGCGCGCCACCGCCGCCGTGCTCGCCGTCAGAGGCCGCCCCGAACGCAACCCGCGCCGCCGTCACGCGATCCGTCCCGCCTGGGAGCTGCTCTCCGAGGTCGCTCCCGAACTCACCGAGTGGGCCGCCTACTTCGCGGCCGGCGCCCGCCGTCGCGCCGCCGCCGAGGCGGGCATCGCCGGCGCCGCCGGGGAGCGCGACGCGGACGACCTGATCCGCAACACCGCCCTCTACCTGCGCATCGTGGAACGGATGCTGGCCCTGCATCCCTGAGCACGGCACCGCGCCGGACGGGGCCCGCCCCGTCCGGCCGGATAGGGTAAGGGCGTTCCCGCCGTGGAAGACCTGCCTAGAGGGGTGCCGCCTTGTATCCGACTCGTCCCCGCAGTGCGCTGCGTACCGCCGTGGTGTGGGAGGTGCTGCGGTCGGCGCTGGAACGGCGCTCCGCCGAGCTCGGACGGCCGGTCCTGGAGGTCGTCGACACCGGCGGCGGCACCGGCAACTTCGCGGTGCCGGTCGCCAAGCTGGGCCACCGCGTCACCGTCGTCGACCCCAGCCCCGACGCGCTGTTCGCGCTGGAGCGGCGGGCCGCCGAGGCCGGGGTCACCGACCTGGTGCGCGCCGTCCAGGGCGACACCCAGACGCTGCCCGAGCTGGTCCCGGCCGGCTCGGTCGACGCGGTGCTCTGCCACGGCGTCCTGGAGGTCGTGGACGACCCGGCCGAGGCGCTCGGCCACCTGGTCGGCGCGCTCGGCAAGGGCGGCCTGGTCAGCCTGCTCGCCGCGAACCGCAACGGCGCCGTGCTGGCCCGCGCGGTGGCCGGCCAGTTCACCGACGCCCGCACCGCGCTGGACGCCCCCGACGGCCGCTGGGGCGCGGGCGACCCGATGCCCCGCCGCTTCACCGGCGACCAGCTCGACACCCTGGCCACCGACGCCGGCCTGCGGGTCACCTCCGTGCACGGCATCCGGGTCTTCGCCGACCTGGTCCCCGGCGTCCTGGTCGACACCGAGCCCGGTGCGCTCGACGCCCTGCTCAAGCTGGAACTGGCCGCCGCCGAGCAGCCCGCCTTCCACGCCGTCGCCACCCAGCTCCACCTGCTCGCCGAAGCGGTCTGACCGGCCACCGGCCCGGCGAGGGGCACCAAGTGGGGGGTCCGCTCGTTGCAGAGGTGCGGGTCCCACACGTGGTGGCCCGTGCCACGCCTGATTGACCACGCCGAACAGGGCCTGTGGACCGTATGATCTGGGTAAAGCCGGTAAGCATGACGGCCAGACCGGTGGGGCATATGGACCACACAGGCCCGAGCCAGGGGTGGCGGACCGGTCGCCCCGCGACCGACGAGTAGGAGGACTCCGTGCCGCTCTCGGAGCACGAGCAGCGACTGCTCGAGCAAATGGAGCGAGCGCTGTACGCCGAAGATCCCAAGTTCGCGTCAGCGCTTGAGGGAACCGGCCTGCGCACCCATACCCGTCGGCGGGTCTACCTGGCCGCGGCGGGGTTCGTCGCAGGTGTCGCGCTGCTCATGGGCGGCCTGGTCGCGCAGGTCATCTGGGTCAGCGTGGTCGGGTTCCTGGTGATGCTGGGTTGTGCGGTCCTCGCGGTCACCGCGTGGCGACGAGGCCCAGGCCCGGCCGGACACGGTCCACGGCAGGCGTCAGCGCCTCGCCGGAAGACCGGTGTCGTGGACCGAATGGAACAGCGCTGGCAGCGGCGCCGCGATGAGCAGAGCGGGCTGTAGACGGGCGCACCGGACACTATGAGATCCGCCCGAGGAGGGTTCCCTCCTCGGGCGGATCTTTCCGTGTGCGGCCCTCCGCCTCGCGCGGGTCCCCGCGCCCCGGTCGGGGCGCGGGGCGCGAAGGCTGCTAGTCCTTCGGGGTCCGGCGGAAGGGCCTGGTGACTGCCTCGCGGAGCTTGGCGGAGCGGTCGGCCGTGCGTTCCCGGAGGGCCGTGACGCGGTCCTGGGTGCGCCACCAGAAGCGGACGGTGGAGGCGGGGAGGAGCAGGGCGCGCAGGCGGCGGCCGCGGGTGGCCTGGATGAGCAGGCCCTCGCGGGCGGTGCGGACGTCGGTGCCGAGCTGGGCGGGCGGGTCGGACTCGCGGGCGTACATGACGCGTTCGGTGGCGAGCGCGACCCGGCCGGCGGCCTCGGCGGCGGCGGGGGCGAGGTGGGCGTCCTCGGCGAGCCGGCGGGCGGCGTTCCGGGGGGTGCGTGCCTCGTCCGGGGGCAGGCCCAGGTCCCAGGCGGAGTCGACGAGTTCGGCCCAGGCGGCGAGCACCTGTTCGTCGGTGAGCCGGGGTCCTGCCGCGTCGGGTCCGTGCCGGCCGGCGCCGAGGCGGCGCCGGCGCAGGCGGTTGCGCAGCAGCATGGGGGTGGCCAGCAGGGCGAGCAGCAGGACGAGTCCGGCGGCGACGAGCATCGCGGGCCAGGTCTGCCACCACGGGGTGACGGTGCTCCGGTGCTGGATGATCGCGGCCTCGTCGGCGCAGTCCTCGGGGCGGTGCTTCGGCGAAGTGCCGCAGGCGCTGGAGGAGGACGGCCCGGCGGTGGGCTGATCGGCGGAGGACGAGGCGCTCGGCTGGGTGCTGGGCTGGGCCGACTTCGCGGCCTGCGGGACGGTGTACAGCGGGACGGCACCCCGGTTGGGGGTGGGCTCGAAGCGCATCCAGCCGAGGCCGGAGAAGTACAGCTCGGGCCACGCGTGGTAGTTGGAGCTCCGCACGATGCGGTTGGAGGAGTCGCCGGTGCCGGGGGTGAAGCCGATGGCGACCCGGGACGGGATGCCCAGCGAGCGGGACATCGCGGCCATGGTGGCGGCGAAGTGCACGCAGAAGCCCTCCTTGTCCTGGAGGAACTTGGCGATGGCGTCCGGCCCGGTGCGCGGTTCGATCTTGGTGTTGTAGGTGAAGTCGCCCTTGGTGAAGTACTGCTGGAGGGCGACGGCCTGGTCGTACGGGTTGGTGGCGCCCTGGGTGATCTTCCGGGCGGTGTCGCCGACGACGGCGGGCAGGTTGTTCGGCAGGGCCAGGTAGCGCCTGGCGATGTCCTCGGGCGCGGGGTCGGCCGCCCGCAGCTGCGCGGCGTCGGCGTTGACGGTGAACGAGCCGACGGCGTACGAGAGTCCGTTGGTCTTCTCGCCGTTGACGGCGTTGACGGTGCGGTTGGTCCGGTCGAAGCGCCAGTTCGCGGTGGAGGGCATCTCGACCCAGGAGACCGGGTACGGCATCGGCAGCCAGGTGGTGCCGAGCTTCTCGGAGAGCTTGATGTTGGTCTGGACCGAGTTGCCGCCGGCGGCCATGCCCTCGGGGAGGGGCAGCGTGGTGGGCAGCGGCTCGGAGGACTGCGGGCCGACCTTCCACTCCGAGCCGTCGAACTCGCTGAGCGCGGCGACCCGCAGGTAGAGCTGGTCGGCGTCGGTGGCGTTGGTGGAGAAGCGCAGCAGTTCGGTGTCGTCGTTGGCGCGCAGGTTGGCGGTGAGCGCGACGACCAGGTTGAGCGAGCGTTCGTCGCCCGCGCCGGAGCCCGTCCCGCTGCCGCCGCTGCCGCCGAAGCCGCCGAACAGGCCGGAGCCGGTCGAGGGCAGCAGGGTGGACAGCACGGCGGGCAGCAGGACGGCGGTGGCCAGCGCGATCAGGCCGACCCGGCGGCCGCCGTTGGACAGCGCGACGGCGGAGCGGCCGGTGCCGTGGAAGACCCGACCCCAGCGGGTCAGGCGGTCCTGGCCCTCGGTGTACAGCAGGCCCAGGTAGCCGGCCGCGGCGAACAGGAACCACAGCCACATGCCGCCCGGCGAGCCGGCCAGGCCGCAGCCCACCGAGTACAGGGCGAGCAGCGGCAGGCCCGCGGCGGCGGCCCGGCGGTAGGTGACCGCGAGGGCGTCGACCAGGACGGCGACCAGCGAGACCGAGCCGACCACGATCAGCCCCAGGCCGTCGGTGGTGGGCGCCGGGATCGCGTACACCTGGATGTCGTTGCCGCCCTCGGCCAGCAGCGAGGAGACCGCGTCCAGCGCGCCCGGGCCGGGCAGCACGCCGAGGTACATCGAGGACTGCACGGTGGTCAGCATCAGCACGTACAGCACCACGAGCAGCTGGAGCGGCAGCACCAGCGGGCGGGGCAGCGGCAGGGCGCGCAGGCCCGCGCCGGCGGCGGCCGCGGCGGCGATCATCAGCAGGCCGTGCGGGGACAGCGCGAAGGAGTCCTTGAACAGCGGGGACAGGGACAGCGCCGCCAGGGCGGTCGCCAGGGCCGCGCAGAGCGTCAACTTGGCCCGGGTGGTCACGCGCCGACCTCGTCTCGGTAGGGAACGGAGTTCTGGGTGCGGTCGGCGGCCCGCCACAGGGCGGGCAGCGAGTCGCCGGCCCGCACCGGGAGGACGGTCCAGCCGGCCTCGCGCAGCCGGCCGACCGCGGAGTCGGCCTGGTCGTCGGCGGCGTCCGGGAAGAGGTGCCGCAGGCCCGCCCAGGTGCCGGTGTCCAGCAGCAGGGCGACCGCGCCGCCGGTCCGGCGGCGCAGCCTGGTGAGGCGTTCGAGCTGCTCGTCGTCGAGGTCGCCGACGATCGCCACCAGCAGGCCCTCGCCGCCCAGGCGCAGCACCTCCTCGGCGCGGGCCAGGCCGCCGCCGTCGGAGTGCTCGACCACGGCGAGGGCGTCCAGCAGGACGCCGACGGTCTCGGCGTTGGTGGTGTTGGTGCTGCCGTGCTGCGGGTGCGCGCGGCCGGTGTCGGTGAGCAGCCGGGTCTGGTAGCCGCGCTGCACCAGGTCGACGGAGATCGAGGCGGCGGCGGACACCGCCCACTCGAACGAGGACGCCGGGCCGGAGCCGCGGTGCGCCGTCTCCCGGGTGTCCAGCAGCACGGTGGCGCGGGCCCGGAGCGGCTGCTCCTCGCGGCGGACCATCAGCTCGCCGTAGCGGGCGGTGGACTTCCAGTGCACCCGGCGCAGGTCGTCGCCGTGCCGGTACTCGCGCGGGATCACGTCGTCGTCGCCGGCCAGCGCCAGCGCGTGCGCGTTGGACTCGCCCTGCCCGGCGGACTCGCCGGGCAGCCGCACCGGCGGCAGGCTCTGGACCTGCGGCACGACGGTGAGCACGTCGGCGGCGCTGAACGAGCGGGTCAGCTCGCACATCCCGAACGGGTCGGACAGCCGCAGCTGCAGCGGGCCGAGCGGGTAGCGGCCGCGCAGGTCGGAGCGGACCCGGTAGGAGACCTCGCGGAAGCCGCGCGGCTCGACCCGGTCCAGCACGAAGCGCGGACGCGGCCCCAGCACGTACGGGACCTTGTCCTCCAGCAGCAGCAGGCCGGTGGGCACCCGGGAGACGTTGTCCAGCCGCAGGTGCACCCGGGCCTCCTGGCCGGCCGCGGCGCGCTGCGGGCTGAGCCGGCGGCCGGAGGCGACCCGGTAGCGGGTGCGGACCAGCAGCAGCGCGGAGGCCAGCGGCAGCACCGCCAGCAGCACGCCGACCTGGACCAGCGAGCTCTGGCCGAACAGGTACGCGCAGAGCGCGGCGGTCAGGCCGGCGGCCAGGAAGGAACGCCCCCGGGTGGTGAGCCCCTGCAGGGCGGCGCGCAGCCCGGAGGGCCGGGCGGGGCCCGCCACCTCAGCGGCCCTGCGGACGCGGGAGGGGCAGTCGGGACACCAGGTCGAGCACCACGTTCTCCACCGTGCGGCGGCTCAGCTGGGTCTCCGAGGTGGGCAGCAGGCGGTGCGCCAGCACCGGCACGGCCAGCGCCTGGATGTCGTCCGGCAGTACGTAGTCGCGGCCGTCCAGGGCGGCGTGCGCGCGGGCCGCGCGGACCAGGTGCAGGGTGGCCCGGGGCGAGGCGCCGAGCCGCAGTTCGGGGGTGCTGCGGGTGGCGGAGACCAGGTCGACGGCGTACCGGCGGACCGGGTCGGAGACGTACACGGCCTTGACCACGTCGATCAGCTTGAGCAGGTCGGCGGCGTGCGCGACCGGCCGCAGGTCGTTCAGCGGGTTGGCCGCCGAGTGCAGGTCGAGCATCGCGTACTCGGCCTCGGGGCTCGGGTAGCCGATCGAGATGCGGGCCATGAAGCGGTCGCGCTGGGCCTCCGGCAGGGCGTAGGTGCCCTCCATCTCGACCGGGTTCTGGGTGGCGATCACCATGAACGGCGACGGCAGTTCGTAGGAGGTGCCGTCGATGGTGACCTGGCGCTCCTCCATCGACTCCAGCAGCGCCGACTGGGTCTTCGGGGAGGCCCGGTTGATCTCGTCGCCGACCACGATCTGCGCGAAGATCGCGCCGGGCCGGAACTCGAAGTCGCGCTGGTGCTGGTCGAAGACGTTGGTGCCGGTGACGTCCGAGGGCAGCAGGTCGGGGGTGAACTGGATCCGGCGGACCGTGCAGTCCACCGAGCGGGCCAGCGCCTTGGCGAGCATGGTCTTGCCGACGCCCGGCACGTCCTCCAGCAGCAGGTGGCCCTCGGCGAGGAGCACCGTCAGGGCGATCCGGACGGCCTCCGGCTTGCCCTCGATCACGCTCTCCACGGACGCCCGGACCCGGTCGACCACCGCCGTCAGCTCCGCCAGACCGGCCGGCTCCCGGCGGTCGTAGCGGTCCGCGGCCGGCTGCTCCGAGCCCTGTCCGTTGATGGTCGTCACCCGTACGCTCCCATGTGCAACAGTCGCCGGGCGGCTGGTTCGAGCCCGGCCCACCCCGAATACTTGGCGCATTCTTCCCTGTCCTCCGGCCAGAAGTCACCCGGCCGGGCGACACACGAAGGCTTGTCCCGGTTTGGGACGAGGGCGCGGGCCCGGCGGTTTCAGCGGATTTCGCGCAGCAGACCGGTGTGCACGTCGAAGACGAAACCGCGTACGTCGTCGCGGTGCGGCAGGAACGGGGAGGTGCGTACCCGCTGCATGGACTGGCGGACGTCGCCGTCCAGATCGGTGAAGGCCTCCACCGCCCACTGCGGGCGCTGGCCGACCTCGCGCTCCAGTTCGTGCCGGAAGTCCTCGGTCAGGCCGAGCAGTCCGCAGCCGGTGTGGTGGATCAGCACCACGGTGCGGGTGCCCAGGGCGCGCTGGCTGATGGTCAGGGAGCGGATGGTGTCGTCGGTGACGACGCCGCCCGCGTTGCGGACGATGTGCGCGTCGCCGAGTTCCAGGCCGAGTGCGGCGAACAGGTCGAGCCGGGCGTCCATGCAGGCCACCACGGCGACCTTGCGCACCGGGCGGGCGTCCATGCCGCCGTCCCGGAAGGTCTCGGCGTAGGAGCGGTTGGCCGCCACGAAGCGGTCGGTCTCGGACGGCCGGTCGGAGCCGGGAACAGGTGCCATGGCGACGACGGTAGTGGCGTCGGGCCGGCCGCGGGGCCCACCTGCGCAAGCCTTTACCCGCCGGGCCCCGGCCCCGTTCGGACGGCTTCGACCCGGTTCGACCGGCGCGCCCCGAGCGCTCCGCGCCCCGCCCGGCCGGGGGCCCGCACCCCCGGCCCGACCTGCGCGGACGGATACCGCCGGGCGGGTGGTGCGCTGTCGCGGAGCGTTGACTGACGAGGCGTGGACGATAGTCTGGCGGCGCAGTGGAGCACGGCGGAAGGCCCCCGGCAACCGGGAGCCGGGCCGCACTCCGCACCGGGCCGGCCGGCCCGTACGCAGCCTGCGGCCTCCTCCCGCTCCGTGCCCACCTGGCGCACCTTCCCCGGTGCCGGGCGGTCGCTCCTTCCCCCGAGCGAGCGGGCGGGGACCACGGGCGGCGTGCGGAGCGGGCGGCCGGGTAGGCGAGAATGGCGGGGCCACACCTGCACCTGAGGAAGGGCCCCGCCCGCTATGAGTACCGACAGCCCGGCCCCCCGGCACATCCCGGTGATGCTGGAGCGCTGCCTGGACGCCCTCGCCCCGGCGATCTCCGCACCCGGCGCAGTGGTGGTGGACGCCACCCTGGGCCTCGGCGGCCACAGCGAGGCGCTGCTGGCCCGCTTCCCCGACGTCCGGCTGGTCGCCGTCGACCGCGACCCGCAGGCGCTGAAGCTCTCCGGTGAGCGGCTGGCCCCGTTCGGCGACCGCGCCACCCTGGTGCACGCGGTGTACGACGAGATCCCGCAGGTCCTGGCCGACCTGGGCATCCCCGCCGTGCAGGGCGTGCTGTTCGACCTCGGGGTGTCCTCGATGCAGCTGGACGAGGCCGACCGCGGCTTCGCCTACGCCCAGGACGCGCCGCTGGACATGCGGATGGACCAGACCCGCGGCATCTCCGCCGCCGAGGTCCTGAACACCTACAGCCACGGCGACCTGGCGCGGATCCTCAAGGTGTACGGCGAGGAGCGGTTCGCCGGGAAGATCGCCTCCGCGGTGCTGCGCGAACGCGAGAAGGAACCGTTCACCAACAGCGCTCGTCTGGTGGAGTTGGTGCGGAGTGCCATCCCGGCCGCCACCCGGCGGACCGGCGGCAACCCGGCCAAGCGGACCTTCCAGGCGCTGCGGATCGAGGTCAACGGCGAACTGGAGGTGCTGGACCGGGCCATCCCCGGCGCACTGGACGCCCTCGCGGTGGGCGGTCGGATCGTCGTGATGTCCTACCAGTCGCTGGAGGACCGCCTGGTCAAGCAGTACCTCCAGGCCGGGGCCACCTCCACCGCCCCGCCGGGCCTGCCGGTGATCCCCGAGGAGCTCCAGCCCCGGCTGAAACTGCTCACCCGAGGAGCCGAACTGGCCACCGAGGAGGAGATCGAGGAGAACCGGCGCGCCGCGCCCGTACGGCTGCGCGTGGCGGAGAGGATCAGGGAGACCCGGAGGTAGCCAACCGCCGGGAGCAGGAACGAAGGGGAGTGGAGCGGTGCCGGTGGCCGGCGAGCGGACCCGGGGGCGCGTCCCCGGGCAGGGGGGCAGGGCGCGGATCACCGTCCGGCCCGGGGCGCGCTCGATGCGGGGGCGCACCCCGTTCGCGGTGCTGGTGGTCACCCTGCTGTCGGCCGGGCTGCTCGGCCTGCTGATGCTCAACACCGCCCTCAACGAAGGGGCGTTCACGCTGTCCCGGCTGAAGAAGCAGACCACCGAGGCCACCGACCAGCAGCAGACCCTGCAGCAGGAGATCGCCGCCCAGTCCGCGCCCGACGCGCTGGAGCAGCGCGCCCGCGAACTCGGCATGGTCCCCGGCGGCGACCCGGCCTTCCTCGGCACCGACGGCGGCGTCACCGGCAAGCCCAAGGCCGCCGAGGACAACCCGCCGGTGCCGCGCAGCAGCGCCGAGCCCTGGCAGCGCCCCGCCGGCGCGTCCGGCTCGCCCTCGCCGTCGGCCTCGGCGAACCCCGGCGACCCCGGCATCGACCTGGCCCCCGCGCCGCCCGCGTCCGCCCCGCCCGGGGGCCGGCGGTGACCCGCCCGCCCGGCGACCCCCATCGTCCCCGCCGCACCCCGCCGTCCGGCGGCCGACCCGCCGCACCGCGCCGCCGGGTCGGCGAGCCGCGCCGCTCCGGCGACGGCACCCCGCCGCGTCCGGCCCGCCCGCGACCGTCCGCCGGGGACCGCCGTTCCGCCGTCCGGCCCCGGCCGCGCCCCGACGTCCGCCGGTCCGGTCCGGCCCGCCGCCCGGCGTCCGCGCCGCGGACCATCAAACTGGGCGACCCCAAGCGCCGACTGCGGCTGGTGACGGCCTGTCTCGGCCTGGTGTTCGTGATCTTCGCGGGCCGGCTGGTGCAGCTCCAACTGCTGGACTCCGACGCCCTCGCGGCCGGCGCCGGCGCCAACAAGTACGTGCGGGTGACGCTGCCCGCCGAGCGCGGCTCGATCACCGCCGCCGACGGCACCGTCCTCGCCACCAGCGTGGACGCGTACGACATCACCGCCGACCCGACCATGTTCACCCCCGGGGCGACCCACCTGCCGGACGCGCCCGAGCAGGCCGCGGCGCTGCTCGCGCCGATCCTCGGCCAGCCGCAGGAGAAGCTGGCGGCCGCGCTGCACCTGAACGCGAAGAACCCGAAGAGCCAGTACGCGCTGCTGACGGCCCGCCAGGCCCCGCAGGCCAAGGCGCAGATCGCCGACCTGAAGTCCTCGCTGAACAAGCAGACCGACACCAAGGCCTGCCGCATCCAGCGCGACCTGATCGGCAAGCCCGCCGAGAAGGGCGGCCGGGAGTTCCTCGACACCGCCTGCGCGAACCCGCTGGCCGGCGTGTTCTGGGAGCAGTCGACCCGGCGCAGCTACCCGGCGAACGGCCTGGCCGCCAACCTGGTCGGCTTCGTCAACTCCGAGGGCACCGGCACCGGCGGCCTGGAACTCCAGTACCAGCAGCAACTGGCCGGCGAGAACGGCTACTCCACCTACGCCTCGGCCGGCGGCCGCCGGGTCGCCACCGCCGGCGGCAACCGGCAGGACGCGGTGCCCGGCACCGACCTGCGGCTGACGATCGACCCGGACATCCAGTGGGCCGCGCAGCGCGCCATCACCGACCAGGTGTCCAACGCCGGGGCGGAGAAGGGCTACGTGGTCGTCCAGGACACGAAGACCGGTCAGGTGCTGGCGATGGCCACCTCCCCGGGCTTCAACCCGAACGACCTGTCCTCGGCCCGCGCCGACCAGCTCGGCAACCCGGCCCTGCAGGACGCCTACGAGCCCGGCTCCACGGCGAAGCTGATGACCATGGCGGCGGTGCTGGACACCGGCGCGGCGAACTGGGACACCCACGTCACGGTGCCCAACACGCTGCAGCGCTCCGACCGGGTCTTCCACGACGACATCGACCACGAGACCTGGTACCTGACGCTGGCCGGCGTGCTCGCCAAGTCGTCCAACATCGGCACCATCGAGGCCGCCGAACACCTGGGCCCCACCCAGGCCGAGGCCAACAAGGTGCTCGCCGGGTACCTCGACCGGTTCGGCATCGGCAAGCCCACCGGCCTCGGCTTCCCCGGCGAGACCCGCGGCATCCTGGCCAAGCCCGAGGACTGGAACGGCTCGCAGCAGTACACCATCCCGTTCGGCCAGGGCCTGTCGGTGAACGCCCTGCAGGCCACCTCGGTGTTCTCCACCATCGCCAACGGCGGCGTGCGGGTCGCCCCCAGCCTGCTGGCCGGCACCACCGGCCCGGACGGGCGGTTCACGCCCGCGCCGGCCGGCGCGCAGAGCCGGGTGGTGACGGAATCGACCGCGAAGACGCTGACCGAGATGCTGGAGTCCGTCGTCACCGACGAGCAGGGCACCGGCAACAAGGCGCAGATCCCGGGCTACCGGGTGGCCGGCAAGACCGGCACCGCCGACCGGGTGGACCCGAAGACCGGCAAGTACTCCGGGTACACCGCCTCCTTCATCGGCTTCGCGCCCGCCGACCAGCCCCGGGTGACGGTCTCCTGCGTCATCCAGGCCCCGGTCAACGGGCACTTCGGCGGGCAGCTGTGCGGGCCCGTGTTCAAGCAGGTGATGGAGTTCACCCTGAAGACCCTCCAGGTCCCGCCGAGCGGCAGCGAGGCGCCGAACCTGCCCGTCGACTGGAAGCCCTGAGATGAGCGACACCCCCGACACTTCGCGGCGCGCCGCGGCCGACGGACGCGATGTGAGCAGCGTCACGGCCGACGGGACCCGGTTTGGCCCCGGGGGGCATGGGGCCGATAGCCTTCCGGCCGTGCCGAAATCCGATCAAATCTCCGCGAGTCCCCCCCGTCCGAGCCGCACCGCGGCGCTGCCCCTCGCCGAGGCGGCCCGGCTGCTCGGGCTGCCGCCCCTCGACGGCCCGGCCGTCACCGGCATCACCCACGACTCCCGGGCGGTGCGCCCCGGCGACGTGTACGTGGCCTTCCCCGGCGCCAACCACCACGGCGCGGCGTTCGCCGCCGGCGCGGTGGCCTCCGGCGCCGTCGCGGTGCTCACCGACGCCGACGGCGCGGAGATCGCCGCCGCGGCGGGCGTGCCGCTGCTGGTGGTGGACAGCCCCCGCGCGGTGATGGGCGAGCTTGCCGCGGCGGTCTACGGGTCCGCCGCCGAGCGGATGCTGATGATCGGCCTGACCGGCACCAACGGCAAGACCACCACCTCCTACCTGGTCGAGGGCGGCCTGTGCGGAGCCGGCCGGCTGCCCGGCGTGATCGGCACCGTCGAGATGCGGGTCGGCACGGAGCGGATCAAGTCCGAGCGCACCACCCCCGAGGCCACCGACCTGCACGCGGTGCTCGCCGTGATGCACGAGTCCGGCGCCGACTCGGTGGTCATGGAGGTCTCCAGCCACGCGCTGGTGTACGGCCGCACCGACGGCGTGGCCTACGACGTCGCGCTGTTCAACAACCTGACGCCGGAACACCTCGACTTCCACCCCGACATGGAGGACTACTACCGGGCCAAGGCCCGGCTGTTCGAGCCCGGCAAGGCCCGGCTCGGCGTCGCCAACCGCGACGACTCCTACGGCCGCCGGCTGGCCGGCGAGGCCCGGATCCCGATGGTGACCTTCTCCGCCGCGGGCGACCCGGCCGCCGACTGGCGCGCCGTCGACGTCCAGCTCGGCCCGGCGGGCTCCACCTTCACCGTGCTCGGCCCGGACGGCGCCCGCGCCGCGGCCTCGGTGCCGCTGCCCGGCCCGTTCAACGTCGCCAACGCGCTCGGCGCGATCACCGCCCTGGTCACCGCCGGCATCGACCTGGACGCCGCGGTCACCGGAGTGGCGCAGGTCCCCGGCGTGCCCGGCCGACTGGAGAAGGTCGACGCCGGACAGGCGTTCGTCGCCGTCGTCGACTACGCGCACAAGCCGGACGCGCTCAGCGCCGTGCTCGCCTCACTGCGCGAGGTCACCAAGGGCCGGCTGCACGTCGTCGTCGGCTGCGGCGGCGACCGCGACCCGTACAAGCGCGGGCCGATGGGCGCGATCGCCGCGCGGCTCGCCGACACCGCCGTCCTCACCAGCGACAACCCGCGCTCCGAGGACGCGCTGGCGATCCTCGCCACCATGCTCGTCGGCGCCACCGAGGTGCCCGAGGACGAGCGCGGCGAGGTGCTCGCCGTCCCCGACCGCGCCGAGGCGATCGCGCTGGCCGTCGCCCGGGCGCACGCGGGGGACACCGTGCTGGTGGCCGGCAAGGGCCACGAACTCGGGCAGTACGTGAAGGGCGAGGTCCGCCCGTTCGACGACCGCGAGGTATTGCGGGGCGCGATGGAGCAACTGGCCGCCGCCGAGCCGAAGGACGCGCCGCCCGCGGCGGAGCCGCTGGTTGTCGGGGCGAGAGCGACGAACGACAAGCGACGAAGGAGTGCCGGAGTGAGGAGCGTCGACGCCGGGTCAGGAGCGTCCGGAGGCGAGCGGGCGAACAAGGGGGAGGTGGACCGGTGATCGCTCTGACCCTGGCCGAGGCCGCGAAGGCGGTCGACGGCACCCTGGACGCGGCCGACCCGGACGCGCTGATCACCGGCGCGGTGGTCACCGACAACCGGCAGATCGAGGCCGGCGGCCTGTTCGTGTGCGTGCTCGGCGAACGCGTCGACGGCCATGACTTCGCCGCCAAGGCGGTCGCCGACGGCGCCGTCGCGGTGCTCGCCACCCGCCCGGTCGGCGTGCCCGCGATCCTGGTCGACGACGTGGTCGTCGCCCTCGGCCGGCTCGCCCGCGCCGTCGTCGCCCGTGCGACCGATGTGCGGATCGTCGGCCTCACCGGCTCGGCCGGCAAGACCTCCACCAAGGACCTGATCGGCCAACTGCTGGCCAAGCACGGCGAAACGGTCTTCCCGGCCGGCTCGCACAACAACGAGATCGGCCACCCGCTGACCGCCCTCCAGGTCGCCCCCACCACCCGTCACCTGGTGATGGAGATGGGCGCCCGGCACAAGGGCGACATCGAGTACCTGACCGGCATCACCCCGCCCACCGTCGGCCTGGTGCTGAACATCGGCACCGCCCACCTCGGCGAGTTCGGCTCCAAGGAGGGCATCGCCGCCGCCAAGGGCGAGATGGTCGAGGCGCTCTCCGCCGACGGCGTCGCCGTGCTGAACGCCGACGACCCGCTGGTGCGCGCCATGAGCAGCCGCACCAAGGCCCGGGTGGTGTTGTTCGGGGAGTCCTCGGACGCCCACGTCCGAGCCACGGATGTTCGCCTGGACGCCACCGGACGGCCACAGTTCACGCTCAGCACCCCGGCCGGTTCCGCACCCGTGCAGCTGCGCCTGTACGGTGAGCACCACGTCTCGAACGCCCTCGCCGCCGCCGCGGTGGCGGTGGAGCTCGGGATGCCCGTCGACCGCGTCGCCGAGGCACTCGGCGAAGCCGGTGCGCTGTCCCGTTGGCGCATGGAGGTGGTCGACCGGGCCGATGGCCTGACAGTCGTCAACGACGCCTACAACGCGAACCCGGAGTCCATGCGGGCCGCGCTGCGGGCTCTGGCGACGATGGCGGGCAGGGGCCCGGAGCGCCGCCGTACCTGGGCGGTGCTCGGCGAGATGCGGGAGCTCGGCGAGGACAGCCTCGACGAGCACGACACCATCGGGCGGCTCGCCGTCCGGCTCGACATCACCAAGCTGGTGGCGGTCGGCGGACGCGAGGCGGCCCGGATGGAACTGGGCGCGAGGAACGAAGGTTCGTGGGGTGAGGAGTCGGTGCTGGTGTCCGACGCGGACGCGGCGATCGAGCTGCTGCGCAGTCAGGTGCGGCCTGGGGATGTGGTCCTGGTGAAGGCATCCCGTTCGGTCGGCCTCGAAAAGGTCGCCGAGGCGCTGCTCGCGGACGGTGCCGCGAAGTGAAGCAGATCCTCTTCTCCGGCCTGATCGGTCTGGTGCTGACCCTGCTCGGCACCCCCGCCCTGATCAAGGTGCTCGCCCGGCACGGCTACGGCCAGTACATCCGCGACGACGGCCCCAAGGCGCACCACAGCAAGAAGGGCACGCCCACCATGGGCGGCATCGCCTTCATCCTTGCCACCCTGATCGCCTACTTCGCCACCAAGGCGATAACGGGCGAGTCGCCCACCGCCTCCGGCCTGCTGGTGCTGTTCCTGACCACCGGTCTGGGCCTGGTCGGCTTCCTGGACGACTACATCAAGGTGGTCAAGCGCCGCTCGCTGGGCCTGCGTGCCAAGGCGAAGCTGCTCGGCCAGTCCTTCGTCGCGCTCGCCTTCGCCGTCCTGGCGCTCCAGTTCCAGGACAGCCGCGGCCTGACCCCGGCCTCCAAGAGCCTGTCCTTCGTGCAGGACTTCAAGTGGTCGATCGGCCCGGTGCTGTTCGTCCTCTTCGCCTACTTCATGATCGCCGCGATGTCGAACGGCGTGAACCTGACGGACGGTCTGGACGGCCTCGCCACCGGCGCCTCGGTGATGGTCTTCGGCGCCTACACCTTCATCGGCCTGTGGGAGCACACCCAGAACTGCGCCTACGCGATCAAGGCCACCGCGTCCTGCTACGACGTCCGTGACCCGCTGGACCTCGCCGTGGTCGCCGCCGCCCTGATGGGCTCCTGCTTCGGCTTCCTGTGGTGGAACACCTCGCCCGCCAAGATCTTCATGGGCGACACCGGCTCGCTCGCCCTCGGCGGCGCGCTGGCGGGCCTCGCCATCGTCTCCCGCACCGAGCTGCTCCTCGCCGTCCTCGGCGGCCTGTTCGTGATCATCACCCTTTCGGTGATCATCCAGGTCGGCTCGTTCCGGATGACCGGCAAGCGCGTTTTCAAGATGGCGCCACTCCAGCACCACTTCGAACTCAAGGGCTGGAGCGAAGTCCTGATCGTGGTCCGGTTCTGGATCATCCAAGGCCTGTGCGTCGCCGTCGGACTCGGACTCTTCTACGCGGGATGGGTGACCGGATGAACAACCCGGAGTGGGCCGGCCTGCCGGTCGTCGTCGCGGGACTCGGCCTCTCCGGGATCAGCGCCGCCCGGGTCCTGCACGGACTCGGCGCGGCCGTCACCGTCGTGGACGGCGGCACCGGCCCCGCGCTGGAGGCCAAGGCCGCCGCCCTCACCGAGCAGGGCGTCACCGTCCGCCTGGGCGACGGCGCGAGCCTGCCCGAGGGCACCCGGCTGATCGTCACCTCGCCCGGCTGGGCCCCCGACAGCCCGCTGTTCGCCGCCGCCGAGCAGGCCGGCGTCCCGGTCTGGGGCGACGTCGAACTCGCCTGGCGGCTGCGTGCCCCGCACCCCGCCACCGGCGAGCCGGCCCCCTGGCTGGCCGTCACCGGCACCAACGGCAAGACCACCACCGTCCAGATGCTGGCGTCCATCCTGACCGCCGCCGGCAAGCGCACCGCCGCCGTCGGCAACGTCGGCGTCTCCGTCCTGGACGCGGTCCTCGCCGAGGAGCCCTACGACGTCCTCGCCGTCGAGCTCTCCAGCTACCAGCTGCACTGGGCGCCCTCGCTGCGCGTGCACTCCGGTGCCGTGCTCAACCTGGCCCCCGACCACCTCGACTGGCACGGCTCGATGGACGCCTACGCCGCCGACAAGGGCCGGATCTTCGAAGGCAACCAGGTCGCCTGCGTCTACAACCTGGCCGACCCCGCCACCGAGGCGCTGGTCCGCGAGGCCGACGTCGAAGAGGGCTGCCGGGCCATCGGCTTCGGCCTCGACGCCCCCACCGTCTCCAACCTCGGCGTCGTGGACGGCCTGCTCGTCGACCGCGCCTTCGTCCCCGACCGGGACCGCGCCGCCGCCGAGATCGGCGCCGTCGCCGACATCTCCTCGCCGGCCCCGCACAACATCGCCAACGCCCTCGCCGCGGCGGCCCTCGCGCGGGCCTACGGCGTGGACGCCAAGGCCGTCCGCGACGGGCTGCGGGCCTTCACGCCCGACGCCCACCGGATCGCGCACGTCGCCGAGATCGACGGCGTGACCTACGTCGACGACTCCAAGGCCACCAACACCCACGCGACCGCGGCCTCGCTGGCCGCGTTCCGGCCCGTGGTGTGGATCGCCGGCGGCCTCGCCAAGGGCGCGACCTTCGACGAACTCGTCGCCGACGCGGCCCCGCGGCTGCGCGCGGCCGTCCTGATCGGCCAGGACCGACAGCTGATCCGCGAGGCGCTCGCGCGACACGCCCCGGAAGTCCCGGTGTTCGAACCCGCGCCGGGGAAGACTGGCGCGGAGGCGATGACCGAGATCGTCCGCGTGGCGGCTTCCGCCGCACAGAAGGGCGACACCGTCCTGCTGGCACCGGCCTGCGCGTCGATGGACATGTTCACCAACTACGGCGAGCGCGGGGACATGTTCGCCGCAGCCGTTCGAGCGCTGTAGGGAAACCCAGGGGCGCGAGGAACTGCGCGAAGCGGAAGGCGCCCAACCGCAAGATCGCGATGCGGGACAATGACCTGCACGTGATTGCGACCTTGCTGACGTGCGCTCGGTTGCTCGCGCAGTTCCCCGCGCCCCGAATGACGAGGAGACGGACGTGCCGCCCAGCGAGAAGCCGCGTCTGCGACTGGTCTCGGCGACCACGACCACCTTCAAGTCCGAGGGTCCGGTCGCGCGGCTGCGCGCAGCGCGTGAGCGGTTCGGGTACTTGATGGCCCGTCCGCTGACCCCGTATTACCTGATCCTCGGTTCGGCGCTGCTGCTGGTGGTGCTCGGGCTGGTGATGGTGTTCTCCGCCTCGCAGAGCGTGGTGGTGGACTACGGGCTGCCGATGACGTTCTTCTTCCGCAAGCAGCTGATCGCGCTGCTGTTGGGCGGGGCGATCGCCGTCGTGCTCACCCGGGCGCCGGTCAAGGTGGTGCGGAAGGCCGCGTACCCGCTGCTGTTCGGGGTGGTGGCCGCGCTGGTGCTGGTCGCCGTCCCCGGCATCGGGGTGCGGATCAACGGCAACCGGAACTGGATCAGCCTGGGGTTCTTCCAGATCCAGCCGTCCGAGTTCGCCAAGCTCGCGCTGCTGCTGTGGGCCGCCGACCTGCTGGCCCGCAAGCAGCGCACCCACATGCTCAACCAGTGGAAGCACCTGCTGGTGCCGCTGGTGCCCGGCACCGTCGTGCTGATGATGCTGATCATGCTGGGCGGCGACATGGGCACCACGATGGTGCTGGTCGCGATGCTCTTCGGCCTGCTGTGGATGGTCGGCGCGCCGCTGCGGCTGTTCGCCGCCACCCTGGGCATCGCGGTGGTCGCGTGCACCGCGCTGATCATCACGGTGCCGCACCGCCTCGGCCGGCTGGCGTGCGTCGGCGTCACCAAGCCGGACCCGAACCTCGACTGCTTCCAGGCCCTGCACGGACTGTACGCGCTGGCCGCGGGCGGACCGTTCGGATCCGGACTCGGTGCGGGCGTCGAGAAATGGGGGCAACTCCCCGAGGCGCACACCGACTTCATCTTCGCCGCCACCGGCGAGGAACTCGGCCTGGTGGGGACGCTGTCGGTGCTCGCACTCTTCGCGGCACTAGGCTACGCGGGTATCCGTGTGGCTCTCGGCACCACGGACCCGTTCGTCCGGTACGCGGCGGGCGCCGCCACCACGTGGATCATGGCTCAGGCCGTGGTCAACCTGGGGTCGGCGCTGGGACTCCTGCCCATCGCGGGCGTCCCGCTGCCGTTGTTCTCGTACGGTGGGTCCGCGATGCTGTCGGCCATGTGCGCCATCGGGCTGCTGCTGTGCTTCGCGCGCAGCACCCCGGAGGCGAAGGCAGCGCTGGCTGCCCGGCCCCGCCGATGGCGTAAAGGGGCCAACTCCCGGTTCGGGTCCGTCCTGGGCCGGGTGCTGCCAGGTAGGAGAACCACAGCGCGCAAGGCCCCCGGGTCGTCGCGCAGGGAGCGGTGAATTTCGGTGCATGTCGTACTCGCCGGCGGCGGGACCGCCGGTCACATCGAGCCGGCCATGGCGCTCGCGGACGCGCTGCGCAGGCATGATCCGTCCGTCGGGATCACCGCCCTCGGCACCGAGCGCGGCCTGGAGACCCGGCTGGTCCCGGAGCGCGGCTACGAGCTGGCCCTGATCCCGGCCGTGCCGCTGCCCCGCAAGCCCACCCCCGAACTGATCACCGTCCCGGGCCGGCTGCGCGGCACCGTGCGGGCCGCCCAGGAGATCATCGAGCGGGTCAACGCCGATGCGGTGGTCGGCTTCGGCGGCTACGTCGCGATGCCCGCCTACCTGGCGGCCAAGCGGGCCGGTGTGCCGATCGTGGTGCACGAGGCCAACGCCCGCCCCGGCCTGGCCAACAAGATCGGCGCCCGCTACAGCGACTTCGTGGCGGTCTCCACCCCGGACTCCAAGCTGCGCGACTCCCGCTACATCGGCATCCCGCTGCGCCGGACCATCGCCACCCTGGACCGCGGCACCGTCCGCCCGGAGGCCCGGCACCACTTCGGCCTGGACCAGCGACTGCCCACCCTGCTGGTGTCCGGCGGCTCGCAGGGCGCCCGCCGGCTGAACGAGACGGTGCAGACGATCGCGCCCCGGCTCCAGCAGTACGGCGTGCAGATCCTGCACGCGGTCGGCCCGAAGAACGAGCTGCCGACCATCGACGACATCCCGGGCATGCCGCCGTACCGCGCGGTGCCGTACCTGGACCGGATGGACCTGGCGTACGCGGCCGCCGACATGATGCTCTGCCGGGCCGGCGCGATGACCGTCGCCGAGCTGGCCGCGGTGGGCCTGCCGGCCGCGTTCGTGCCGCTGCCGATCGGCAACGGCGAGCAGCGTCTGAACGCCCAGCCGATGGTGAAGGCCGGCGGCGGTCTGCTGGTGGACGACGCCGAGCTGACCCCGGACTGGGTGCTGAAGAACGTGCTGCCGGTGCTCACCGACCCGGCGAAGCTGTGGGAGATGTCGCGCTCCGCCGCCGAGTTCGGCCGCCGGGACGCCGACGACCTGCTGGTGCAGATGGTGTACGAGGCGATCGAGGCTGCCCGCGGCGGCCGCCGTCGTGGCTGACGAGGATTACGAGGAGGAGCTAGGGGAGGACGGCGACGAGACCCGTCCGCCCCGGCTCCGACTGTCCCGCCGGGGCGTGCTGGTGCTGGCGGTGCTGGGCGCCCTGGTGCTCGGCGCGCTCGGCTGGACGGTGTTCTTCTCCTCCGCCCTGGACGTCCGCAAGGTCGCGGTCCAGGGCCTGGATTCCGGGAAGTTGAGCCAGGACGAGGTCGAGCGGGCGCTCGGCTCCACCGCCCGCGGCCCGCTGGCCCGGGTGGACCTGGACCGGGCCCAGCAACTCGTGGGCAAGGTGCCCAGGGTGGCCCGGGTCGAGGTCTGGCGCGGCTGGCCGCACACCCTGCGGGTGAAGGTGACCGAGCGTCAGCCGGTGGCCGCGATCCGTGCCGACGACGGCCGTTTCGTCCAGGTCGACGCCGAGGGCGTGGAGTTCGCGACGGACGCGCAGCCCCCGTCCGGCGTCCCCGTGGTCGGGCTCCAACTCGGCGAGCCCGCGAACGACGCGCTCTCCGTCATCGACCGTCCCACCCTGGTCCGTTCGGCCATCACCGTGGCCGCCGGCCTCCCCCCGGACGTGGCCAAGCAGGCCGGTTCGCTCACGGTCTACTCCTACGACGACATCCGGCTCCAACTCGCCTCCGGCGCAACAGTCCGCTGGGGCAGCGCCGAGGAGACCCCGCGCAAGGCCCGGGTGTTGACGGCCCTGCTCGGCCGGAAGGCATCGAATTACGACGTGAGTGCGCCGGATGCCCCGGCGGTGTCCGGCTGATCCGGTAAGTTCTGTGCGCAGGGGAGGTATTGACGGAGCCGAGGCTCCGGTCCGACCCTTGATGGTCACCCCGGTTTCACCGGGGGATCGATGATCACATAGGCTCAAAAGAAAAAGGGAAGCTCGGCGTGTTCGTTGAAACACGCGCTGGTTGCGACCTACTGTCCTGTGTCAACGAGCTGTGCTCGACAATGAACTGACACCGGCACAGCGATAACCCTCAACCTCAAGTTTAGGGTTCGGGTTGGAACCACGCGCTTCCCACCCATCGACATCCGTCGGCCTTCGTATCCAGGGGCGCCGACCCGGAAATTCGAGGCGAGAGGCCCCGACGTGGCAGCACCCCAGAATTACCTCGCGGTCATCAAGGTCGTCGGCATCGGTGGCGGCGGAGTCAACGCCATCAACCGGATGATCGAGGTCGGGCTCAAGGGCGTCGAGTTCATCGCGATCAACACCGACGCGCAGGCGCTCCTGATGAGCGACGCCGATGTGAAGCTCGACGTCGGCCGGGAGCTCACCCGCGGCCTCGGCGCCGGCGCGAACCCGGAGGTCGGCCGGAAGGCCGCGGAGGACCACCGCGAGGAGATCGAGGAGGTCCTCAAGGGGGCCGACATGGTCTTCGTGACGGCCGGCGAGGGCGGCGGCACCGGCACCGGCGGCGCGCCCGTGGTGGCCAACATCGCCCGCTCGCTCGGCGCGCTCACCATCGGCGTGGTCACCCGCCCGTTCACCTTCGAGGGCCGTCGCCGCGCCAACCAGGCCGAGGACGGCATCGCCTCGCTGCGCGAGCAGGTCGACACCCTGATCGTCATCCCCAACGACCGACTGCTGTCGATCTCCGACCGCCAGGTCTCGGTGCTGGACGCGTTCCGCTCCGCCGACCAGGTGCTGCTCTCCGGCGTGCAGGGCATCACCGACCTGATCACCACCCCGGGTCTGATCAACCTGGACTTCGCCGACGTCAAGTCCGTGATGTCGGACGCCGGTTCGGCGCTGATGGGAATCGGCTCGGCGCGCGGCGAGGACCGCGCCAAGGCCGCCGCCGTGATGGCGATCTCCTCGCCGCTGCTGGAGGCCTCGATCGACGGCGCCCGCGGTGTGCTGCTGTCCATCTCGGGCGGCTCCGACCTCGGCCTGTTCGAGATCAACGAGGCGGCCCAGCTGGTCAGCGAGGCGGCCCACCCCGAGGCGAACATCATCTTCGGCGCGGTGATCGACGATGCGCTCGGCGACGAGGTCCGGGTCACCGTGATCGCGGCCGGGTTCGACGGCGGGCAGCCGCCGGCCATCGTCCGCGAGCCGGTGGTGAAGTCGGCCTCCAGCTCCTCGTCGAGCAGCAGCTCGTCCGCGCCGGAGCGTCCGGCGACCCGTCCGTCCTACGGTTCGATCGGCTCGGTCACCCGCTCCGAGGAGCCGACCCGTCCGTCCGAGGCCCCGGTGTCGGTGACCACCGCCCCGCCGGTGCCGCCGCAGGTGCAGCCGGTGCGCCAGCCGTACGTCGAGAGCCCCGCCGAGGAGCTCGACGTGCCGGACTTCCTGAAGTGATTCAAGCGGCCTTTCGCAACGGTGCTCACTTTGCCTCCACCACCCGGTGGGGCGGGGTGAGCACCGCGCCGTACGGGGAGCTCAACCTCGGTGGTGCGGTGGGCGACTCGCCCGAAGCTGTGAAGCAGAACCGTTTCCTCGCGGCCCGCGAACTGGGCCTGGACCCGGCCGACGTGGTCTGGATGAACCAGGTGCACGGCGCGGACGTCGCGGTGGTGACGGAGCGCCAACCCGACGGGTACGCGCCGACGGTGGACGCCGTGGTCACCGACCGCCCGCTGGCCCTCGCGGTGCTCACCGCCGACTGCACCCCGGTGCTGCTGGCGGACCCGGAGGCCGGTGTGGTCGGCGCGGCGCACGCCGGGCGCCCGGGCCTGGCCGCCGGGGTCGTCCCCGCGGTGGTCGCCGCGATGCGCGAACTCGGGGCCCGCCCCGAGCGAATCCTGGCCGCCACCGGCCCCGCCGTGTGCGGCCGTTGCTACGAAGTGCCGGAGGCGATGCGCGCCGAGGTGGCCGCGCTCGTCCCGGCCGCCCGGTCGGAAACCTCCTGGGGCACGCCGGCCCTGGACGTACCGGCCGGCGTCGCCGCCCAACTCGCCGAGGCGGGCGTGCACTCGGTGGTGCGGTCTACCGTCTGCACCCTGGAATCCCCGGACCACTACTCCTACCGTCGGGAGCAGCGGACCGGCCGACTCGCGAGCTACGTCTGGCTGGGGTCCCCACTCTCATGACGAACGACATCTTCGCTCCGTTCCCCGGCCGCGCCGACTTCGCGGCCGCCCTGACGGACGCCCAGCGCGCCCGCTTCGAGCAACTCGGGGCCAACCTCGACGTGGTGGAGCGCCGGATCGCGGACGCCTGCGCCGCGGCCGGCCGCCCGCGCGAGGAGGTCACCCTGATCGTGGTGACCAAGACCTACCCCGCCGAGGACACCGCACTCCTCGCCGGACTCGGCGTCACCGACGTCGCGGAGAACCGCGACCAGGACGCCGCGCCGAAGGCCGAACTCTGCGTCAACCTCCCGTTGACCTGGCACTTCGTCGGCCAGCTGCAGACCAACAAGGCCCGCTCGGTGGTCCGTTACGCCGACCTGGTGCATTCGGTGGACCGCGCGCGCCTGGTCGACTCGCTGGCCGCCGCCGTCCGCAACGCCGAACGCCCGCCGCTGGGCTGCCTGGTGCAGGTCGCGCTCGACAAGGAGGCCGGCGAGGGCGAGCACCGCGCGGGCGTCGCGCCCGCCGAGGTGCTCGAACTGGCCGAAAAGATCGCCGACACGCCCGGGCTGCACATGAGGGGTGTGATGACGGTCGCACCGCTCGCGGGACCCCTGGCGGGCGACCCCGCGCGCGCCTTCGCGCGCCTCGCGGAAATCGCAAGCGCCGTACGCGCGATGCATCCGACTGCCACGATGGTTTCGGCAGGGATGAGCGGAGATTTGGAGCAGGCGATCGCCGCAGGAGCGACACATGTACGCGTCGGTACGGCGGTACTCGGAGTGCGGTCACCGCTCGGGTAACGTCACCGAGTAAGTAGATCAGACTGCAGGACAAAATAGGACAGAACCTAGCAGATGATCAGTCTGCTGGTAAACCGTGGATCGCATCCGAGCGCACACCTCCGCGGTCTGACGGACCGTCGGCCTGACAGGCCGTGACCATCACGGCGTCCGCAGGTGAACGGTGGGCGCATGAGCGGAGGAGACAGCAGCATGGCCGGCGCGATGCGCAAAATGGCGGTCTATCTCGGCCTGGTCGAGGACGAGACCTACGACAGCCAGGGGTACGACCCCGACGACGACTACGACACGGACCCGGAGCCGATCCGCACCGGTCGCACCGAGGACATCCGGTCCTCGAACCCCGCCGCCGCGGCCCCCGCGCAGCCGGCGCCCGTGGCCCAGATCGCTCCCCAGCCGGTGCCCGCCGCGGTCCCGATCCGACAGGAGCAGCCGCGCATGGCTCCCGTGTCGTCCATCACATCCGAGCGCCACCGCAATCTGGAGAAGAGCACCCCGGTGATCATGCCCAAGGTCGTCAGCGAACGAGAGCCCTACCGCATCACCACGCTGCACCCCAGGACCTACAACGAGGCCCGTACGATCGGGGAGCAGTTCCGCGGCGGCACGCCCGTGATCATGAATTTGACGGAGATGGACGACACGGATGCCAAGCGGCTCGTAGACTTCGCGGCTGGACTGGTCTTCGGTCTGCACGGCAGTATCGAGCGCGTAACACAGAAGGTGTTCCTCCTGTCGCCTGCTAACGTCGATGTCACGGCGGAGGACAAGGCTCGGATCGCCGAGGGTGGGTTCTTCAACCAGAGCTGACCCGGCCACGACTTTCTGTGTGGATCAGTTTGACAGTGCGTCACTGACGGACTGCCGGTCAGGGAGAGGGAGAAGTGATGGGGATCTTCGGTTCGGTGCTCTATTGGGTGCTGACCGTGTTCCTGCTGATCCTGCTCTTCAGGCTGGTGATGGACTGGGTCTTCCAGTTCGCTCGATCGTGGCGTCCTGGGAAGGCCATGGTCGTGGTGCTGGAGGCCACGTACACTGTCACGGATCCGCCACTCAAGCTTCTTCGGCGATTTATCCCGCCGTTGCGTCTCGGGGGCGTGGCGCTCGACCTGTCCTTCTTCGTACTGATGATCATTGTGTATGTCCTGATCTCGCTCGTGCAGCGCCTGTCGTTCTGAACGATGCGACAGGATGCCGGTCCGACGATCACGTTGAGGTGAAGAGATGCCATTGACCCCCGAGGACGTTCGGAACAAGCAGTTCACGACCGTCCGGCTGCGCGAAGGCTATGACGAGGACGAGGTCGATGCCTTCCTCGACGAGGTCGAAGCCGAGCTGACCCGCCTGCTGCGCGAGAACGAGGACCTGCGCGCCAAGCTGGCTGCCGCCACGCGTGCCGCGGCGCAGAACCAGGCGAACATGCGCAAGGAGCAGCAGGCTCCGCAGGACGGCGGACGACCCGGCGCTCCGGTGCCCGCCGCCATATCCGGTCCGCCGGTGCCCGGCCAGCAGCAGGGCCCCGGTCCGCAGCAGCTCGGTGGTCCGCAGCAGCTTGGCGGCCCCCAGCAGCTCGGCGGTCCGCAGCAGCTCGGCGGCCCCCAGCAGGGGATGGGCAACCAGCCGCTCGGCCTGCCGTCCGGCGCGCCGCAGCTGCCTGCCGGTCAGGGCGGCCCGATGGGCGGTCCGATGGGCAACCCCATGCAGCAGCAGCAGATGGGCCAGACCATGGGCGGCCAGCAGCAGCTGGTCCAGCCGATGGGCGGTCAGATGCTGCAGCCGATGGGCAACCCGATGCAGCAGCAGATGGGCCAGCCGATGGGCGGCCAGCAGCTCCAGCCGATGGGCGGCCAGCAGCTGCAGCCGATGGGCGCCCCGATGGGCAACCCGATGCAGCAGCAGCAGGGTCCCGGTGGCGACAGCGCCGCCCGAGTCCTGGCGCTCGCTCAGCAGACCGCCGACCAGGCGATCTCCGAGGCGCGTTCCGAGGCCAACAAGATCGTCGGCGAGGCCCGCAGCCGCGCCGAGGGTCTGGAGCGCGACGCCCGCGCCAAGGCGGACGCGCTGGAGCGGGACGCGCAGGAGAAGCACCGCGTCGCGATGGGCTCCCTGGAGTCCGCCCGCGCCACGCTGGAGCGCAAGGTCGAGGACCTGCGCGCCTTCGAGCGCGAGTACCGGACGCGCCTGAAGTCCTACCTGGAGACCCAGCTGCGTCAGCTGGAGTCGCAGGCGGACGACTCGCTCGCCCCGCCGCGGATCCCCGCCACCGCGTCGCTGCCGCCGGCCGCGTCGTCGATGGCGCCCGCCGGTGCCGGCGCGATGTCCTCCTCGGCGCCGTCGTTCGGCTCCGCCCCGTCCTTCGGCGGCAACCAGTCCTTCGGTGGCAGCTCCTTCGGCAGCTCGGCCGGGGCCCCGTCCTTCGGCGGCGCCTCCGCGAGCTCCAACGGGGCGATGGCGCCGGCGGGCATGACCCAGCCGATGGCGGCCGTGCGGCCGCAGCCTCCGCAGCCGATGCAGCAGGCTCCCGCTCCGATGCGCGGGTTCCTGATCGACGAGGACGGCGACAACTAGGCGGTCCCGCAACGCGAAAGGGCGCCCTTGGCCATGACGGCTGGGGGCGCCCTTCGCGTTGGGCTTTCGACTGGGGGGCGGGGAAGCTTGCGCGGGCGGGTGGGTGCGAGGCCGGGGGCGCGAGCGGGTGGGTGCGAAGCAGGGGGCGCGAGCGGGTGGGTGCGAAGCCGGGGGCGCGGGGAACTGTGTGACAAGCGCAGGGCCGGTCCGCAAGGTCGCGATCACGTGCAAGTCATTGCCCGCGTCGCGACCTTGCGGGTGGGTGCCTTCCGCTTCGCGCAGTTCCCCGCGCCCCTGACGGGGCGCGGTTGCGCCATGCTCCTCAGAACCTAGGCCTTGCGGAGGGTGAACTCCAGGGCGAGGCTCTCGTCGGAGAAGCGGGGGGCGTCGGGGTCGGTGATGGTGAGGCCGAGGGATTCGGCCAGGACCTCGGCGGCGACCAGGGACTGGTGCTCGGTCAGGGCGGCGAGGGTGTCCTCGTCGGTGGTGGCGAGCTGGAGGTGGATGCGGTCGGCGACGTCGAGGCCGGAGTTCTTGCGGGCCTCCTGGATCTGCCGGATCGCGTCGCGGACCACGCCGAGGCGCTTGAGCTCGGGGGTGATCGCCAGGTCGAGGGCGACGGTCGCGCCGGACTCGTTGGCGACGGCCCAACCCTCGCGGGGGGTTTCGGTGATGACGACCTCGTCGGGGGAGAGGGCCACCGTCTCGCCGTTGAGTTCGACGGAGGTCTCGCCGGTGGCGCGGAGCTCTGCGGCGAGCCGTGCGGCGTCCGCCGCGGCGACGGCCTTGGCGACGTCCTGGACGCCCTTGCCGAAACGCTTGCCGAGGGCACGGAAGTTGGCCTTGGCGGAGGTGTCGACCAGCGAACCCCCCACTGCGGCGAGGGATTCGAGCACCGAGACGTTGAGTTCTTCGGCGATCTGGGCGCGCAGGTCGGTGGGGAGTTCTTCCCAGCCCTGGGCGGCGATCAGCGCGCGGGACAGCGGCTGACGGGTCTTGACGCCGCTCTCGGCGCGGGTGGCGCGGCCGAGTTCGACCAGGCGGCGGACCAGCGCCATGTGCTTGGAGAGCTCGGTGTCGATGAGCGTCTCGTCGGCGACCGGCCAGCTGGAGAGGTGGACGGAGACCGGGGCGTCCGGGGTGACCGGGACGACGAGGTCCTGCCAGACCCGCTCGGCGATGAACGGGGTGAGCGGGGCCATCAGCCGGGTGACGGTCTCCAGCGCCTCGTGCAGGGTGGCGAGCGCGGCGGCGTCGCCCTGCCAGAAGCGGCGGCGGCCGCGGCGGACGTACCAGTTGGAGAGGTCGTCGACGAAGCCGGACAGCAGCTTGCCGGCCCGCTGGGTGTCGTACGCCTCGTAGGCGGCGTCGACCTCGCGGACCAGGGTGTGCAGTTCGGACAGCACCCAGCGGTCCAGCTGCGGGCGCTCGGCGGCGGCCGGGTCGTTCGCGGACGGGGCCCAGCCGGCGGTGCGGGCGTACAGGGCCTGGAAGGCGACGGTGTTCCAGTAGGTGAGGAGGGTCTTGCGGACCACTTCCTGGATGGTGCCGTGGCCGACCCGGCGGGCCGACCAGGGGGAGCCGCCGGCGGCCATGAACCAGCGGACGGCGTCGGCGCCGTGCTGGTCCATCAGCGGGATCGGCTGCAGGATGTTGCCCAGGTGCTTGGACATCTTGCGGCCGTCCTCGGCCAGGATGTGGCCCAGGCAGACGACGTTCTCGTAGCTGTTCTTGTCGAACACCAGGGTGCCGACGGCCATCAGCGTGTAGAACCAGCCGCGGGTCTGGTCGATCGCCTCGGAGATGAACTGCGCCGGGTAGCGCTGCTCGAACAGCTCCTTGTTGCGGTACGGGTAGCCGTACTGCGCGAACGGCATGGAGCCCGAGTCGTACCAGGCGTCGATCACCTCGGGCACCCGGACCGCGGTGTGCGAGCACTGCGGGCAGGGGAAGGTGACCTCGTCGATGAACGGGCGGTGCGGGTCCAGGCCGGACTGGTCGGTGCCGGTCAGCTCGGAGAGCTGGGCGAGCGAGCCGACGCAGGTCAGGTGGTCGTCCTCGCAGCGCCAGATCGGCAGCGGGGTGCCCCAGTAGCGGTTGCGGGAGAGCGCCCAGTCGATGTTGTTGTTCAGCCAGTCGCCGAAGCGGCCGTGCTTGACGGTCTCCGGGAACCAGTTGGTGGCCTCGTTCTCACGGATCATCGCGTCCTTGACGGCGGTGGTCCGGATGTACCAGGACGGCTGCGCGTAGTAGAGCAGCGCGGTGTGGCAGCGCCAGCAGTGCGGGTAGCTGTGCTCGTACGGGAGGTGACGGAACAGCAGGTCGCGGGCCTTCAGGTCGGCGACGAGGGCCTCGTCGGCCTTCTTGAAGAACACCCCGCCGACCAGCGGCACGTCGGGGGAGAAGGTGCCGTCGGTCTCCACCGGGTTGACCACGGGCAGGCCGTAGCGGCGGCAGGTCGCGAGGTCGTCGGCGCCGAAGGCGGGCGACTGGTGGACGATGCCGGTGCCGTCCTCGGTGGTGACGTACTCGGCGGTCAGGACGTAGTGGGCGTCCGGGATCTCCACCAGCTCGAAGGGGCGCTGGTAGTTCCAGTGCTCCATCTCGGCGCCGGTGAAGGACTCGCCGGTGGTCTCCCAGCCTTCGCCGAGGGCCTTGGCGACCAGCGGCTCGGCGACCACCAGGCGCTCGTTGCCGTCGGTGGCGACCACGTAAGTCACCTCGGGGTGGACGGCGGCGGCGGTGTTGGAGACCAGGGTCCACGGGGTGGTGGTCCACACCAGCAGGGCGGCGGTGCCGGCCAGCGGGCCGGAGGTGAGCGGGAAGCGCACGAACACCGACGGGTCGACCACGGTCTCGTAGCCCTGGGCCAGCTCGTGGTCGGACAGGCCGGTGCCGCAGCGCGGGCACCACGGGGCGACGCGGTGGTCCTGGACCAGCAGGCCCTTGTCGAAGATCTGCTGGAGCGACCACCAGACCGACTCGATGTAGGACGGGTCCATGGTGCGGTAGGCCTGGTCGAGGTCGACCCAGTAGCCCATCCGCTCGGTCAGCTCGGCGAACGCGTCGGTGTGCCGGGTGACGGAGTCGCGGCACTTGGCGTTGAACTCGGCGATGCCGTACTTCTCGATGTCCGGCTTGCCGGAGAAGCCCAGCTCCTTCTCCACCGCGAGCTCCACCGGCAGGCCGTGGCAGTCCCAGCCGGCCTTGCGGGCCACGTGGTAGCCCTTCATGGTGCGGTAGCGCGGGAAGACGTCCTTGAAGACGCGGGCCTCGATGTGGTGCGCGCCCGGCATGCCGTTGGCGGTCGGCGGGCCCTCGTAGAACACCCACTCGGGGCGGCCCTCGGACTGTTCCAGGCTGCGCTGGAAGATCTTCTGGTCCTGCCAGAAGGAGAGGATCTGGTGTTCGAGCGCGGGCAGGTCGACCTGCGCGGGAACGACGTTGTAGGTGGGCGACATGGGGTGCGTCAACCTCCGGCGGATGCGTGGACTGGCTCCGACGGAGGGACGAGACGGCTTGCCGTCCCGCGGTACCACCCTCCTTGACCGCGCGCTGCGGCCCTCTCGTTGGGTTTGCTGCCGGGTCTAGTAGGCCCTGGCCGGGCCGTTCTTCCGGCGGCTCCGGGGTGATCTTCCCGCCGTGCACACCCCCGGGCTCGCACCGTCCCCGGGTCGCTCATGGCTGCGTACTGCGGTACTCGTCCCATCTGCGCCTTGCACGGCCCAGTGTATCGGCCCCCGCAAGCCGTTTCGCGCACCCGTGAGCCGGGTCCGGAGTGGTTAGCCGGGGGCGTTCTGGGCACAACTTGTGAGCGTCGGGATCGTCGGAGGCTGCGCGGGTGGGATCGAAGAAACGCTTCGGTATGTCCCGTTGTGGGGCGATTCGATGAGGTTTATCGTTCCGGGACCGGCAAGATCGTCGGGAACCGACGCTTCTGATCATTCGTGAATGAGGTCGAAAGCCATGGCTGAGAAGGCGACAGGAACCGTGACCGCGAGGTCGCGCAAGGCCGTGGCGAGCGACCCAGGGGAGGGGACCGTGAGTACTGCGCGGCGAAAGACCGGCACCACCGGACACACCGCGGCCAGCAGCCGCACCCACGTGCCGGCAAGCTCCGGCGCGCGCGGCGGCGCCGAGTCGGTCGACCCGGCCGAGCTGCCGGTCCGGGCCGGGGAGGAGCCGTGGACGGCCGCCGAGGTCGCCGAGCTCCACGACGAACTGGCCGCCGACCTGCTCCGGCTGCGGTCCGAGATCGAGGCCTCCGAAGCCGCCATTGCCGGCCTGATGCGGGACTCCAACGACGGCGCGGGCGACGACCAGGTCGACGCCGGCACCAAGAACATCAACCGGGAGAGCGAGCTGTCGCTCGCCAACAACGCGCGCGACAGCCTCGCCCAGACCGAGCGCGCGCTGGCCCGCCTCGAAGGCGCCGGGTTCGGCCTGTGCGAGTCCTGCGGCCAGCCCGTCGGAAAGGCCCGTCTGCAGGCGTTTCCGCGGGCCACGCTCTGCGTGAGCTGCAAGGCGAAGCAGGAACGCCGCTGAGGTCGGTCCACGCCCCGGCCGCCCCGCATCGTGCGCATTGTCGTACGGGGCGGCCAACGGGCCTACGGGTGTCGTACTCTCGTCCCCGTAACGACGACCGGCTTTTCCCACGGCAGCGGAGCGGATCATCAGCACGCCAGGTTCCCATCAGACCCAGGACGACGCCGTCCCCACCCCCTCCACCGAGGCGGGTGACCGGATGAGCCCTGCCGCGCCCGAGGAACGCCGGGCCGGAGGCGGCGCCACCGCGGCCGACGGGGCCCGCGCGGTGGTGCGGCGTCGGATCAGCGTGCTGCTGGCCGTCGCGCTGCTCGCCTACCTGATCGACCTCGGCTCGAAGATGCTGGTCGTCGCCAACCTGGAGGGCCACACCGCGCCGATCCAGGTGATCGGCGACTGGATGACCCTCCAGGTGATCCGCAACGGCGGCGCCGCGTTCGGCATCGGTCAGGCGCTGACGGTGCTGTTCACCGGCATCGCCGCCGGCGTGATCGTGGTGATCTGGCGGATCGCCCGCCGCCTGTACAGCCTGCCCTGGGCGATCGCCCTCGGCCTGCTGCTCGGCGGGGCCTTCGGCAACCTCACCGACCGGCTGTTCCGCTCCCCGTCCGCGTTCCGCGGCCACGTGGTCGACTTCATCTCGGTGCAGCACTTCGCGGTCTTCAACCTCGCCGACTCGGCGATCGTCTGCGGCGGCATCCTGGTCGTCCTGCTCTCCTTCCGCGGCATCAACCCGGACGGCACCACGCACGCGCCGGAGGGCAAGGAGCCCGCGGCGGACGGCGAGGACGGGCAGTCCAAGGCCTGACGGGCCTCCTGGCGGGAAGCGGGCCGGTCCGGGTCGGGCATACTCGGGTGGGTGAGTATCGCAGCGCAGACCCGTAGCCTCCCCGTACCCGACGGCCTGGAGGGCGAGCGGCTGGACGCCGCCTTGGCCCGGATGTTCGGGTTCTCCCGGACGAAGGCCGCCGAGCTCGCCGCCGAGGGCAAGGTCACCCTGGACGGCGCGGTCGCCGGGAAGTCGGACCGGGTCACCGCCGGGTCCTGGCTGGAGGTCGAGATCCCCGCCCCCGCCGCGCCGGTGCAGATCGTCGCCGAAGCCGTCGAGGGCATGCGGATCATCCACGACGACGACCACGTCGTCGTCATCGACAAGCCCGTCGGCGTGGCCGCGCACCCCAGCCCCGGCTGGACCGGCCCGACCGTGATCGGCGGCCTGGCCGCCGCCGGCTACCGGATCTCCACCTCCGGCGCCGCCGAGCGCCAGGGCGTCGTGCACCGGCTGGACGTCGGCACCTCCGGGATCATGGTGGTCGCCAAGTCCGAGCGCGCCTACACCGACCTGAAGCGGCAGTTCCACGACCGCGTCACGGAGAAGAAGTACAACGCGCTGGTCCAGGGCCACCCCGACCCGCTGTCCGGCACCGTGGACGCGCCGATCGGCCGCCACCCCAGCAGCGACTGGAAGTGGGCGGTGACCCGCGACGGCAAGCCGTCCATCACCCACTACGACCTGATCGAGGCCTACCGCGCCGCGTCCCTGCTGGACATCAAGCTGGAGACCGGCCGCACCCACCAGATCCGGGTCCACATGTCCGCGCTGCGGCACCCCTGCGTCGGCGACCTCACCTACGGTGCGGACCCGACGCTGGCCAAGCGGCTCGGCCTGACCCGGCAGTGGCTGCACGCCGTCTCGCTGGGGTTCGAACACCCCGAGGACGGGCGCTGGGTCGAGTTCACCTCCACCTACCCCGACGACCTGCAGCACGCGCTGGACGTCATCGCGGCGGAGAGCTGATGGCCGACGTCGTCATCCGGGTCGCCGAGAGCGAGGACGACCTCGCGGCGGTGCGGGCGGTGCGGTACGAGGTGTTCGTCGAGGAGCAGGAGATCCCCGTCGAGCTGGAGTACGACGAGTACGACGCCACCTCGGTGCACCTGCTGGCGCTCGGCGCGGACGGCGCTCCGCTCGGCACGGCGCGGCTGATCTCCGGCGCGGAGGCGCTCGGCATCACCGGGGGCGTCGCCGACCGGGTCCTGCTCGGCCGGCTGGCCGTGGTCCGGGCCGCGCGCGGCACCGGGCTGGGCGTCCGACTGGTGCGGGCCGTCGAGGAACTGGGCCGGGAACGCGGCGCGAAGGAGCTCGAACTCCACGCGCAGGTCCGGGCGATGGGCTTCTACGAGCGGCTCGGGTACGCCGGGGAGGGCCCCGAGTACGACGACGCGGGGATTCCGCACCGGACGATGACGCGGGTGCTGTAGGGATTGCGCGAACGAGGGGCTGTGGTCGGTGACGATCGCGGCCCCTCGTCGGGTGTGCGGGGTCAGTTGCCGTCGTAGGAGACGACGACGCCGCCGAGGTCCGCCGCGACCCGGTCGGCGAGACCGTAGTCGCAGAGGTTGACCGACCAGTTCGCGCCGGTGGCGAGGTAGGCGGGGATGGCGGGGTGGGAGATGGCCTCGCGCAGGTAGTGGTCGCGGTCGGCGTCGCTGGGGTGGAGCCGCAGGACCGCGCAGTTCGGGCTGTGGCCGACCCGGCTTCCGGTGCGGCAGGTGAGGGAGCCGCCGGGATCGGCGTCGTGGTCCTCGCAGCCGACGGCGGAGTCGAGGGCGGCGGCGAGGCTCTCGACGCTGTCGAAGCGGGGCGAGGACGGGATCGCGGGCAGCGGGTAGTCGGGGATCTTCAGCTCGTCGCCGGGGAGTACCACGCCGCCGAGGGCCTGCGCGATGCGGGGCGCGTACTCGGGGTCGATGGCGGCGACGTGCCAGTTCCCGGCGGCGACGAAGGTCTGGTGGTGGACGGTGCGGCCGGTCGCGATGGCGTTGCCGATCTCGTCGCGGCTGAAACGCTCCAGGTCGAACACCGCGACCTCGTACTGGAAGGTGCGGCCGTCCAGGGTCGCTGTGCACTCGGTGGTCGACGCGCCCTCGGGTGCGGTGTGCAGGGTGACGAGGCAGGGGATGCCCGCCCTGCCGAGGGCGGCGACGACCGCGTCGGAGTCGGCGAACTGCGGGGAGGTCGGCACGTTCGAGGGCATGGGCACGCGGGGCGGGGGGCCGTCGGTGCCGCAGGAAGCCAGGAACGCGGTGGCCAGGAACGCGGCGGACAGCGCGGTGGCGGCGGCGAGCGCCGGGGCGGAGCGGATGTGGCGCATGGTCGTTCAGCCCGCCGGCGGGGTGGGGGCGGGGCCCGGGCGCGGCACCGGGGGAGCCGCGGCGGGCGGCGGCGGGGCGGCCGGGGACGGGAGGGTCGGGGACGGGAGGGTCGGGGACGGGAGGGTCGGGGACGGGAGGGTCGGGGACGGGAGGGTTGGCGGGCGCGGCCGGTCGGGCGGCAGGGGCGCGGTGCCGTGGGCGGTGGTGCTCACGCCCGCGGCGGCGTAGACCGGGTTCAGGGCGAGCTCCGTGTCGTTCGGGGTACGGGACGCGAGGTTGGCGAGGGCCTTACGGCGCTCCGCCTCGGGGAGGTTGTTCCAGGCGTCCGCGTCGCGCAGGGACTGCTGGAGCGAGTCCCAGCTGTCCGACCGGTCCTTGATGGCCGCGCCCCGGTGCGAACCGTCGTCGCCGTAACGGGAGTTGGAGTCGCGGACCTGCGGGGTGTCGGCGGCGTACAGCAGGAAGAGCTGCTTGTCGGTGATGGCGCCGTGGTGGTCCTGCCGAAGGCGCTTCAGGTGATGGGCGCTCAGCCGGACGTCCTCGGCCGGGTTCTCCTCGATGTACTTGGCGAGCTGGGCGTCGCTGAGCGCGGCGAGGCCCGGGAAGGCGGCCGGGTCGCGGTCGATCGCGGCGCGGGCGGTCGCCGGCTTGATGTGAGTGATGCCGAGGGACTTGTCCGGCTTGAGGCTCTCCGCGGCGGCCCAGTCGGCCCGGCGGCCGATGGCGGTCAACGGGCCGTCCAGGCCGGGCTCCAGGGTCTGGTACCACTGCTGCTCCTGCCACATGACGGAGAGCAGCAGGTCGGTGCTGACGCCGGTCTCGGCGGACGCGCGGCGGGCCGCCTCGATCAGCTCCGGGGGGACGTTGATCGGGTGCGGGCCGTTGCCGTCGCGCTGGGCGCCCTGCAGGCGGAGGGCGACGCCGAGGGCGCTGTTGCCGTCGTGGTCGAGGGCTTCGCGGACCGTCGCGGCGCTGTCGATCTCGGACAGCCGGGCCAGGGTGCGGAGTTCGTCGGTCGCGGCGGTGTCGGCCTCGGTGGCGTTGCGCAGGGCCGTGATGATCAGGCCTTCGGCGTGCTGGATACGCTCGTCGAGGGCGGCGGCCTTCGACGGGTCGAGCGGGCCCGGGTCGCGGTGGACGCTGCCGTCCTGGGCGACGTTCAGTCGGTGGTCGCGGGCGAAGTCGAGCGCGCCGTGCAGGGCGTGCTGGGCGTCCGCCATGGCAGTGGCGAGACGGTCGTAGACCTTGGCGAGGTCGCGCATCGACAGCGCGGCGGAGTCGTAGGACTCCGCGTGCCGGGCGAAAAGGGCCCGGGCCGAATCCCCGGTGGGGCTGGTCCAGGAGCCGGCGAGGGTGCGGTTCACCTCGTCGCGGGCGACCGAGGCGAGGTGCTCGCAGTGCCTGGCGGTGGTGAGGGCGTCGTCGCAGGCCTGCTGCCAGAGGCCCGGCTGGGCGTGGTCGAGGTCGTCGAGGGTCAGCATCAGGCGCCCCGGAGCCACTGGGCGTCATCCGAGAGAGCGACGGCCGTCGCGGCGTCCGTGTTGACGTAGGTGTGCGCGGAGGCGCGGAGCGCGTCGGCCGCGGCTTCGACCTCGTCCGCCTCGCGGTGCAGGCGGTCGCGCCAGGACGTGACGCAGTGGGTGCTGGCGTGGGCCGCCTGCCAGCCGTGATGAGCGCCGCCGGCGGTACGGGCGTCGTCCAGCATGAAGCCGCGGCGGCTGTCCGAGGCGGACTCCCGCATCAGGACGGCTGCGCGGTGGACGCCGTCCGGGTCGATGGCGATATCGGCTTGCCAGGTCATGCCTCCATGGTGACGCCTTGTGGGGGGTGTGTGACCGTGGGTGTGTGACCGTGGGTGCGTGACTGTGGGTGCGGGTGGTGGGAGGTGGGGTGGTGAGGGGCGGGATGGTGAGGGGTGAGGGGTGGGGCGGTCAGGTGGTGCGGATGCGGGGGAGGGACTCGGGGTGGTGGGTTCCGAGGTGGGCGAGGAGGTGTTCGCGGGTGGCGAGTTTCAGGGTGGCGGCGGCGTCCGGGTCGCGGGCGGTCATCATGGCGCGGACCACGATGGTGGACGGGGTGGTGTCGGTGACGGTCAGGGACCACTCCTGGCCGTCCCACAGGTCGGTGGTGGCGAGGAAGCGTTCGAGTTCGGCGCGGAGGGCGTCGATCGGGGTCCGGTGGTCGAGGTGGAGCAGGACCCAGGCGAGCAGGCCCGGATCGCGGCGGGTCCAGTTCTCGAACGGCTTGGAGACGAAGTACGACACCGGGACCACCAGGCGGCGGTAGTCCCACAGACGCAGCACCAGGTAGGAGAGCGTGATCTCCTCGACCGTGCCCTGCTGGCCCTCCAGGACGACGGTGTCGCCGATCCGGACGGTGTCGCTGAAGGCGATCTGCAGGCCGGCGAAGAAGTTTCCGAGGGCGGACTGGGCGGCGATGCCCGCGACGATGCCGATCAGGCCTGCGGAGGCGAGGAGGCTGGCACCGACGGTGCGCATGGCGTCGTAGGTCAGGAGGAGAGTGCCGACCGTCACCACCCAGATGACGGCTGATCCGACGCGGCGGACCAGACCGAGCTGGGTTTCGACGCGCTGGATGCGGGAGGCGTCCTCGGTGACGGTCTGGTAGCGGGCGAAGACTGCTTCGAGGGCGGCGGTGAGGACTCGGACGGTGAGCCAGCCGAGAGATGCGATCAGGGCGAGCAGGACGGTGTGGCGGACGACGCCGTCCTGACTGGGGAAGACGCGGCGGAGGAAAGGGGACGCGAGCAGGATCGCGGTCAGCAGGGACAGTTGGAGGGGGATGCGGCAGCGGCGGAGGGACTCCCAGACGGGGGAGTTGGGGTGGCGGGCGGCGAGGCGCTGGAGGATCTGGTCGACCAGCCAGCCGGCGAGGAGGGTGGCGAGGACGGCGGTGAGGAGGCTGGCGAGAGGCCAGAGCACGGGGGCACCTCGGGGATTGCGGAGGGTGGGGGATTTGCACCATAGCGTGTGGGTTGGGGTGGGTTTGTCTTTTGGGGTGCGCGTGTGTGGGGGCTGGGGTTTCTGTGCCCGCCCGCCCGCCCGTGACCCGGCAGCCGGGGGAGGCGCGTTGCCCGCGAGCGGAGGGGGTGCGTGGCCCACGCGCCGGGAGGGGGCGAGCGTTGCTGGCGCGTGGAGGGGGGTGGGTGGTTCGGCGGTGAAGGGGGCGGAGTTGCCCGCGCGTGGAGGGGGTGGGCGGCTCGGCGGTGATGGGGGCTGGGGTGGGTGGCCTGGCAGTCAGGGGCGGGGGGTGCGTGCGGGCGGAG
>NZ_LISX01000005.1:0-149 GCF_001905465.1 Kitasatospora sp. CB01950 | reverse complement strand
GGGTGGGGGGGGGGGGGGGGGGTGGGCGGCCCACCAGCCGGGGGAGGGGCGTTGGGTGCGAGTGGAGGAGGTGCGTGGCCTGGCAGTCGGGGGGCGGGCGTTGCTCGCGCGTGGAAGGGGTGGGTGGCTTGGCGGTAAAGGGGGCGGGC
>NZ_LISX01000004.1:307666-563102 GCF_001905465.1 Kitasatospora sp. CB01950 | reverse complement strand
GGACGCCGCCGAACAATCTTTCAGGGAAAGCCCCTCGCCTCACGGCGGGGGGCTTTTTCGCGTTCCCGGACCATTTCCGAGGCCTTGGTGGCCGGCCTTGCTCGTCGGTGATCACGGCCGCGAGTCCACACCTGACCGCGCAGGGTTCAGAGGTGGGAGCCGCCGGTGGCGTTGTAGGCGATGATCTCGGGCATCGCGATGCGGGCGATGCCGCTGGAGATGTTGATGATGCGCCCGCCGTCGCGCAGGCGGGGGAGGGCGTGCTGGACGAGGAAGAACGGGGCGCGGACGTTGACCGCGAAGACCTCGTCGAACTCCTCCTCGGTGAGCTCGGAGAGCGCGGAACTGCGGCCTATGCCTGCGTTGTTGACCAGGATGTCGAGCCGGCCGTCGGGGGCGTATTCGCGGTCGGCCTGGTCGAAGGCGGCCCAGCGGCGGGCCGCGTCGCCGTGGCTGCCGAGGGGGGACCGGACCAGGAAGGCCTTTCCGCCGTTGGCGCGGATCTTCTCCAGCACAGTGGCGGCGGCGTCGTGGTCGCGGGCGTAGCCGATGGCGACGGTGGCACCGTCGGAGGTGAGGCGCTCGGCGATACCGCGGCCGATGCCAACGTGGCGGCCCAGGACGACGAGGTGGCGGTGTTCCTGCGGGAGCTGCGGGCCTCGAACCTGGCGGCCTTCGAGGAGCGGCTGGCCACCGCGAAGCGGTTCGGGTAGCTGGCGCCCGACGCGGATCCGGCCGCGCTGGCGCGGTACTTCGGGGCGGTCCTGCAGGGCATGTCGCAGCGGTCACGGGACGGCGCGGACGTGGCGGAGCCGACGGCGACGGCCGAACTGGCCATGGCGGCCCGGCCGGTGGTGGACGCCGACGCGGCCGCCTCCTGAAAGCGGGCGGGAGGACGTACGCTCGGCGGTATGCAGACTGCTGAGAACACGTCAGGTGGCGGCCGGGTCGAGCGCGTCGAGGCGCTGACGGGGGAACAGGTCGAGTCGGTGCGGGAGTTGCTCGCGGAAGCGGCCCGGACGGACGGCCGGGAGGCGGTCTCGGAGGCGGGCCGGCTGCGTATCCGTCCGGAGAGCCCGCGCCCGGGGGTCGGCCACCTGGTGCAGGTGGCGGACGGCCGGGTGACGGGGTATGCCCAGGTCGAGGGCGAGCGTCCGGGGACGGTCGAGCTGACGGTCGCCCCGGCCGACCGCGGCCGGGGCCTGGGCGGAGCGCTGGTGCGCACTGTGCTGGCCGGCGCGGACGGTGAGCTGAACTTCTGGGCGCACGGCGGCCTGCCGGCGGCCCGGCACCTGGCCGAGGCCCACGGGGCCGTACTGGTACGGGAGTTGCGGCAGATGCGGCGCACCGCCGAGGCACCGGAGCCGGTGCCGACGCCGGCCGGCGTCGAGCTGCGGACCTTCGAACCGGGCCGCGACGAGCAGGCCTGGCTGGCGCTCAACGCGCTCGCGTTCGCCCACCACCCGGAGCAGGGCTCGTGGACCGAGCAGGACCTCGCCGAGCGGATGGCCGAGCCGTGGTTCGACCCGAAGGGCTTCTTCCTGGCCGAGCGAGACGGCCGGCTGGTCGGCTTCCACTGGACGAAGACCCAGCCGGACGGCCTGGGCGAGGTCTACGTGGTGGGCGTGGACCCGGCCGAGCAGGGCGGCGGCCTCGGCAAGGCGCTGACCGCGGTCGGCCTGCGGCACCTGATCCTGGAGCGCGGCCTGCCGACCGTCATGCTGTACGTGGACGCGGACAACGCGGCGGCCGTCCGGGTGTACGAGCGCCTGGGCTTCGCCGTCCACGAGGTGGACCTGATGTACCGCTGGGAGCCGTCGGCAGGCCGCTGACCTGGGCGGGGACCGGGCAGGGACCGTACGGGGACCGGCCGCGTGCGGGGCCGGTGACGGGCGGACGGGGCCGTCCGGTAACCGCCACAGGGGTGACGGACTCAGCTTTCCTCCCGGCCATGCGGTGTTTACCGTGGATTCAATTGGCGCCGCGAAGATCACAGAATGTCGCCCGTATTGCCCCGTCCGCGTCACCGCTCCACCCGCCGCCCGGCCGGGCCGGTTCCGGCTGCGCCGGGCGGGTGGCCATGGGTCGACGAGGACGAACAGCGTGCGGAGGCGTGTCCTTCGTCCCGCCGGGACCACGTCCTGCAGGAGGAGCTGGAACCGATGAGCATCCCGCGCCCCGCCTCCGATTCGGCCACGGCCGAGTCCGGCACCGAGCAGAAGCCGACCGTCAGGTCCGGTGGGAAGACCAGGTCCAGGGCCGCGGCCAAGGATCCGGCGAAGGAGTCGAAGCCGCGGCCCGCAGCCCGGGCCAAGGCCGAGCCGCCGGCGTCGCCGGTCGAGCCCGTGCGGGCGACCTCCGCGCTGCCGGCCGCGGTGGCGGCGACGTTCCTGGCCAGCAGCACGGCCAGCAGCACGGCCAGCAGCACGGGCAGCACGGGCAGCGCGGACGGTGCGCGCGGCACGGAGGGCGGGGAGCTGCCGCAGGGCCGATTCCTGGACCGTGAGCGCAGCTGGCTGGCGTTCAACGAGCGGGTGCTGGAGCTCGCCGAGGACACGAACATCCCGCTGCTGGAGCGCGCCAAGTTCCTGGCGATCTTCGCGTCCAACCTGGACGAGTTCTTCATGGTGCGGGTCGCCGGCCTGAAGCGCCGGATCGCCACCGGCGTCGCCCAGCGCTCCGCGTCCGGGATGCAGCCGCGCGACGTGCTGGACCAGATCTGGCGCCGCTCGCGCGAGCTGATGGCCCGCCACGCGGCGACCTTCCAGCAGGAGGTGCTGCCGGACCTGGCGGCCGAGGGCATCGAACTGGTGCGCTGGCCGGACCTCGCGGAGGCCGAGCAGGCCCGCCTGCACACGCTGTTCCGGCAGCAGATCTTCCCCGTCCTGACGCCGCTGGCGGTCGACCCGGCGCACCCGTTCCCGTACATATCGGGGCTGTCGCTGAACCTGGCGGTCGTGGTGCGCAACCCGGTGTCGGGGCACAAGCACTTCGCCCGGGTGAAGGTGCCGCAGCTGCTGACGCGCTTCCTGGAGGCCTCGCCGCAGCGGTACGTGCCGCTGGAGGACGTGATGGGCGCGCACCTGGAGGAGCTGTTCCCGGGGATGGAGGTGCTCGCCCACCACGCGTTCCGGGTCACCCGCAACGAGGACCTGGAAGTGGAGGAGGACGACACCGAGAACATCCTGAAGGCCCTGGAGAAGGAGTTGATGCGGCGCCGCTTCGGGCCGCCGGTGCGCCTGGAGGTCGAGGAGTCCATCGACCCGTACATCCTGGACCTGCTGGTGCGGGAGCTGAACATCACCGAGGCGGAGGTCTTCCCGCTGCCCGGCCCGCTCGACCTGACCGGCCTGTTCGGCATCGCGGACCTGGACCGGCCCGAGCTGCGCTACCCGAAGTTCGTCGCCGGCACCGCGCGCGGCCTGATCGACGTCGAGTCGGCCTCGCAGCCCGACATCTTCGCCGCGATGCGCGAACGGGACGTCCTGCTGCACCACCCGTACGACTCGTTCTCCACCTCGGTGCAGGCGTTCCTGGAGCAGGCCGCCGCCGACCCGCACGTGCTGGCGATCAAGCAGACGCTGTACCGCACCTCCGGCGACTCGCCGATCGTGGACGCGCTCACCGACGCCGCCGAGTCAGGCAAGCAGGTGCTGGTCCTGGTGGAGATCAAGGCGCGCTTCGACGAGCAGGCCAACATCAAGTGGGCCCGCAAGCTGGAGGAGGCCGGCTGCCACGTGGTCTACGGCCTGATCGGGCTGAAGACGCACTGCAAGCTGTCGCTGGTGGTCCGCCAGGAGGGCGACACGCTGCGCCGGTACTCGCACGTCGGCACCGGCAACTACCACCCGAAGACCGCCCGGCTGTACGAGGACCTCGGGCTGCTGACCTCCGATCCGCAGGTCGGCGCGGACCTCTCCGACCTGTTCAACCGGCTGTCCGGCTACTCGCGCCGCGAGTCGTACCGCCGGCTGCTGACCGCGCCGCGCGGCCTGCGCGACGGCCTGGTCGCCCGGATCAACGGCGAGATCGCCCACCACCGCGCCGGACGCCCGGCCTTCGTCAAGATGAAGGTCAACTCGATCGTCGACGAGGTGGTCATCGACGCCCTGTACCGCGCCTCGCAGGCCGGCGTGCCGGTGGACGTGTGGGTGCGCGGCATCTGCGCAATCCGGCCGGGCGTGCCCGGGCTGAGCGAGAACGTCCGGGTGCGGTCCATACTCGGCCGGTTCCTGGAGCACTCCCGGGTGTTCGTGTTCGGCAACGGGGGCGACGCCGAGGTGTGGATCGGCAGCGCCGACATGATGCACCGCAACCTCGACCGCCGGATCGAGGCGCTGGTCCGGGTCACCGACCCGGCGCACCGGGCCGAACTGAACGGGCTGCTGGACCTCGGCGTCTCCGACGACACCGACTCCTGGCACCTCGGCCCGGACGGCACCTGGATCCGCCACGCGCAGGACGCCGAGGGCCGCCCGCTGCGGCACGTCCAGGACCTGCTGATCGACTCACGCCGCCGCAACCGCGGCTCCGCCGCCGCGCGCTGAGCGGCACCCCGCCCGCGCCGGGAGCCTCCCGGCGCGGGCGGCATGCAGCCCCGGGGCAGGCCCGGGGACGGAATCGGGGAGAGCCACAGCCATGACCGATGCGCCGACGACGGCCCCGGTGGCGCGCGCCGCGACCGCCGGGGAGGTCCTTGCCGGCTACCTGACCGCCCAGGCGGGCGCGTTCCTGCGCGCCCTGCCGCAGGCGGTCGGCGAGGCGGGCTCCAGACCGGGTGCGCTCCCGGCGTCGGCACAGGCCGCGGACGACCTGCTGCGCGCGGTGCGCCGGGTCGGCGGCGCGCTGCACACCTTCGGGCCGGTCTTCGACCCGGTGTGGGCGCAGGAGTCGCGCACCGAGCTGCGCTGGCTGGTCGAACTGCTCGCCCAGGAACCCGGCTACCGGTGCCGCGCCGACCGGCTGCTCGGCGCCCTCGACTCGCTGGCCGACACCGCCCCCGCCGGGGCCGGCATGCTGGCCGGCCACCCGGGCGCGCCCAAGGCCCGGGCGCTGCTGGAGCGCCAGCTGACGCTGGCCCGCACCCGCGCGCACACCGCGCTGCTGCAGGAGCTCCGCTCGGCCCGGCTGCACGCGCTGGCCGACCGGATGACGCTGCTGGCCGGCGAGGTGCCGCTGGTGCCGGAGTCCGCCGCCGAGTCGGCGACGACGCTGCTGCCGCTGACCGCGACGGCACTGGGCGCGCTGGTCACGGCGGCCGAGCGGCTTCCGTGGCAGCGCTCGGCGCAGGCGTACGCGGGGGCGGGCCTGCACCGGCTGGGCACGGCGGAGGCCGAACCGGACACGGTGCCGGCGGCGCGCGGCGCGGCGGAGGCCGACGTGGCGCTGGCCGCGGACGACGCGCCGTGGCTGCGGGTGCGGATCCTGGTGAAGCGGGCCCGGTACGCGCTGGAGGTGTGCCACGCCCCGGCCGGCGAACTGCTGGAGCTGGACCGGGTGCTGGGCCGTCACCAGGAGGCGTCGGACGCGGCGGCCACCGTCTCCACCGCCGCCCGCACGCCGCGGATCACCCCCGCGACGGCGTACGTGCTGGGTGTGGTGCACGCCGATCAGCGGCTGGACGTGGAGGCCGCCCGGTACGCTTTCGGGCGCCAGTGGCCGGCGGTGGCGCCCGGGCTGGTCGGCCCGGCTGCCGTGCCGTCGGCGTGAACCCCCGCTCCCGGATGGACCGCGTGCCGCAGCTTCCCGACCGCTCGTCCCCGCCCGACCGCTCGTCCCCGCCCGACCGTGCCCGCGCCCGGTCGGGCGGCGCCCGCACCGACCGCCGCCCCGCGGCCGGGGCCCGTTCGACGGTGCTGGCGGCGGGCGCGGTGCTGTGGGTGCCCGGGCCGCTGCGCAAGGACGGCAGCCGCAAGAAGCCCCGGGTGGCGCTGGTGCACCGGCCCAAGTACGACGACTGGAGCCTCCCGAAGGGCAAGCTCGACCCGGGCGAGGGCTGGCGGGAGGCCGCGCTGCGCGAGGTCCTGGAGGAGACCGGCATGCACTGCGTGCTGGGCGAGGAGCTGCCCACCCAGCACTACCGGGTGCAGGGCCGCCCGAAGGAGGTCCGGTACTGGGCGGCGGTACCGACCGGCGGCACGTTCCGGCCGAACCGCGAGGTGGACCGGCTGGAGTGGCTGCCGCCGCGCCGGGCCGAGGAACGGCTCACGCACCCCCGCGACCGGGTGCTGATCGACGCGCTGCTGGAACTGCTGCTCGCCGAGCGCCGAGGCGCGCACCGGTCAGGTGGTTCGCGTTCCTCCGACAGGTGATCTGCCCGCGCCCTCCCTGTGACGCAACCGTTACTACCGGCCTAGGTTTCCTGACATCCGTCCGAGGTTCACTCCCCGTTCATTTGTGACGGACTGATGCGTCACCTGTCCTGCCTAACTTCGGGATTACCCGGAGGGCCGCCAGGGCCCCGGACCACAGCAAATCCGGTCGTTCGGAGACCGGTATTGCCTCAGAAAGGGACACCCTGTGAACCTGCGGAACGGCCGCTCCAAGGCCCTCGCCATCGGTGCCGTCGCGCTCGTCTCCACGCTGTCGCTCTCCGCGTGCGGCACGGACGACAACACCAAGCCGGCCGCGAACGGCTCGTCCTCCGGTGCCTCCACGGCCGCCAAGATCGCCTGCGCCGACAAGGGCGGCGCGCTGCTCGCGGCCGGCTCGACCGCGCAGACCCCGGCGATCGACGTCTGGAAGGCCGCGTACGGCAACGCCTGCAGCACCACCACCCTGACCTACGGCGGCGGCGGCTCCGGCGCCGGTGTCACCCAGTTCAACCAGGGCAAGATCGCCTTCGCCGGCTCCGACGGCGCCCTGAAGGCCGCCGAGATCGACGCCTCGAAGGCGGTCTGCACCGGCGGCCAGGGCATCGACCTGCCGATGGTCGGCGGCCTGATCTCGATCGTGTTCAACGTCGAGGGCGTCGACAAGCTGATCGTGGACGGCCCGACCCTGGCCAAGATCTTCGACTCGCAGATCACCAAGTGGAACGCTCCGGAGATCGCCGCCCTGAACCCGGGCGTCAACCTCCCGGCCGCCGACATCCAGGCGATCCACCGCTCCGAGGACTCCGGCACCACCCAGAACCTGACCGCCTACCTGGCCAAGGCCGGCGGCGGCAACTGGAAGTACCCGGCCGCCAAGAGCTGGGCCGGCCAGGGCGGCCAGTCCGCCAACGGCTCCGCCGGTGTCGCGGCCCAGGTCAAGCAGACCAAGAACTCGATCTCCTACGTCGAGCTCTCCTACGCCCAGACCAACAAGCTGAACAGCGCCGCCATCGCCACCGGCGCCTCCAAGCCGGTCGAGGCCACCGCCGCCAACGGCGCCACCACGCTGGCCAACGCCAAGGTCGTCGGCCAGGGCGCGGACATGGCGCTGGACATCGACTACGCGACCAAGGCCGAGGGCGCCTACCCGCTGACCCTGGTCACCTACGAGATCGTCTGCGACAAGGGCAACAAGGCCGAGACCCTGCCGGCCCTGAAGTCCTTCCTGACCTACACCGTCAGCGACGAGGGCCAGCAGGCCATCGGCCAGGTCGGCTACGTGCCGCTGCCGAAGGAGCTCGCCGGCAAGGTGAAGACCCAGATCGACGCCCTCGCCTGAGGCTGAGCGACGACCGGCCGGGTGGCCCCCGAAGGAGGGGGAGGGGCCGCCCGGCCGGGCCGCGTCGAACGCTTCACCCGCACCACCCACCACCAGAACGTCCGGGGCACCGCCGCCAAGGTGCCGCCCTCCGCGGGGCAGCGCCGCCAGACCGGAGTAAACGATCATGACTTCTTCCTCCCCCGCCGACGCGCGGGGACGGACCCCACGACGCCGCGGCGACAGCCGCCGCGGTGACGCCGTGTTCTTCAACCTCTCCCGCGGTGCGGGCATCCTGCTGCTGGTCATCATGGCCGCCATCGCAGGATTCCTGACCTACCGCTCGGCCCTCGCCCTGGGCAAGAACGAGGGCAACTTCTTCACCACCTTCGAGTGGACGCCGGACGCCGCCAAGCCGGTGTTCGGCATCGCCGTGCTCACCTTCGGCACCCTGGTCAGCGCGCTCATCGCGATGGCCATCGCGGTCCCGGTCGCGGTCGGCATCGCGCTGTTCATCTCGCACTACGCGCCGCGCCGGATCGCCCAGCCGTTCGCCTACCTGGTGGACCTGCTGGCCGCCGTCCCGTCGATCGTCTACGGCCTGTGGGGCGTGCTGTTCCTGGTGCCGCACATGGACGGCCTGACCAGCTGGATGGACCAGTACCTCGGCTGGACGTACATCTTCGACCAGAGCAGCGCCGGCGTCCCGCCGCGCAACCTGTTCACGGTCGGCATCCTGCTGGCGATCATGGTTCTTCCGATCATCACCGCGGTCACCCGCGAGGTGTTCCGCCAGGTCCCGCGGATGCACGAGGAGGCGGCGCTCGCGCTCGGCGCGACCCGCTGGGAGATGATCCGCACCGCGGTGCTGCCGTTCGGTCGCCCCGGCATCATCTCCGCGTCGATGCTGGGCCTGGGCCGCGCGCTCGGCGAGACCATCGCCGTCGCCACCGTGCTGTCCACCAACAGCAAGCTGACGCTGCACCTGCTCGACCCGGGCGGCGGCACCTTCGCCGAGAACATCGCGCTGAAGTTCAACGAGGCCCAGCCGCTCGGCCGGGACGCGCTGATGGCCTCCGGCCTGGTCCTGTTCGTGATCACCCTGCTGGTGAACGGCGCGGCCCGCGTGATCATCGCCCGCCGCAAGGAGTACTCGGGGGCTGCCGCGTGAGCACCGTTACCACTGTCACCGACGCCACCCCTCCGCAGCTCGGCCACCGGCTGACCGCGGCCCGGCTGCCCCGCTGGGCGCCCGGCGGCATCGCGCTCGCCTCGATCGCCCTCGGCTGCGGCATCGGCGCCGTCGCCGGACTCGCCAGCCACCTGCAGTGGGGCCTGCTCTCCGCGCTGCTCTTCCTGGCGGTCGGCTACGCCGTCTCGGCCTCGGTCGAGGGCCGCCGGCAGGCCAAGGACCGCTTCGCCACCTCGCTGGTGTGGGTCGCCTTCATCTGCGCCGTGGTGCCGCTGGTCTCGCTGACCTTCTACACCGTGCAGCAGGGCATCGGGGCGATCAGCCCCGAGTTCCTCACCCACTCGATGAAGGGCGTCGTCGCCACCCTCAGCCCCGACGGCGGCATCTACCACGCCATCATCGGCACCGTCGAGCAGGTCCTGCTGGCCACCCTGATCGCCGCGCCGATCGGCCTGCTCACCGCCGTCTACCTGGTGGAGTACGGCCGCGGCCGGCTCGCCAAGGCGGTCACCTTCTTCGTCGACGTGATGACGGGCGTCCCGTCGGTCGTCGCCGGTCTGTTCATCCTCTCGCTCTGGAACATCCTGCTCGGCTTCCAGTACTCCGGCTTCTCCGGCAGCCTCGCGCTGGCGATCCTGATGATGCCGGTCGTGGTCCGCTCGACCGAGGAGATGCTCAAGCTCGTCCCGAACGAGCTGCGGGAAGCCTCGTACGCGCTCGGCGTGCCGCGTTGGAAGACCATCCTGCGGATCGTCCTTCCGACGGCCATCGGCGGAATCACCACCGGTGTGATGCTGGCGGTCGCCCGCATCACCGGTGAGACCGCCCCCGTGATGATGCTGGTGTTCGGCGCCGACTTCATCAACGGCGACCCGTTCAACGGACCCCAGCAGTCGCTGCCGCTCTACATCTGGCAGCAGTACTCACAGGTCAACAACGAGTTCGGCTACTCGCGCGCCTGGGGCGCGGCACTGGTGCTGATCGCCTTCGTGATGGGGCTCAACCTCATCGCCCGGGGCATCGCGCGCTGGCGCTCGCCCAAGGGCGGACGCTGACCCCGACTGACGTACGAACAGACGAGAGAAGACGAAAGATCATGGCCAAGCGCATCGACGTCAGCGGACTGTCCGCCTACTACGGCTCCACCCGCGCCATCGAGGACATCTCGATGACCATCGAGCCCCGCTCGGTGACCGCGTTCATCGGCCCCTCCGGCTGCGGCAAGTCCACCTTCCTGCGCACCCTCAACCGGATGCACGAGGTCATCCCCGGCGCCCGCGTCGAGGGCAAGGTGATGCTCGACGACGAGAACCTGTACGGCGCGAACGTCGACCCGGTCGCCGTCCGCCGCTCGGTCGGCATGGTGTTCCAGCGGCCCAACCCGTTCCCCACCATGTCGATCTACGACAACGTGGTGGCCGGCCTGAAGCTGGCCGGCGTGAAGAAGAAGTCCGTGCTGGACGGCGTGGTGGAGAAGTCCCTGCAGGGCGCCAACCTCTGGAACGAGGTCAAGGACCGCCTGAACAAGCCCGGCGCGGGCCTGTCCGGCGGCCAGCAGCAGCGCCTGTGCATCGCCCGCGCGATCGCGGTCGAGCCCGAGGTGCTGCTGATGGACGAGCCCTGCTCCGCCCTCGACCCGATCTCCACCCTCGCCATCGAGGACCTGATCGGCGAGCTGAAGTCGCAGTTCACCATCGTGATCGTGACCCACAACATGCAGCAGGCGGCGCGCGTCTCCGACCGCACCGCGTTCTTCAACCTGGCGGGCGTCGGCCAGCCCGGCAAGCTGGTCGAGCTGGACGACACCCAGCGGATCTTCTCCAACCCGTCGGTCCAGGCCACCGAGGACTACATCTCCGGCCGCTTCGGCTGACCGGCCCCGCCGCCCCCGGGCGGCGGAGCGCACGAGCTGCTCCGCGGTGCTGCATGGCGGTGCCGCCGCGGAGCCGAGGAAGGGCCCGCCCCCGTGCTGTGGGGGCGGGCCCTTCCGCTGTACTGCCGTGCCGATCGGCCGGTCAGAGGATGAGCAGATTGACCACTCCGAACATCGCGGCAGCCACGATCGCCGCCGCCGGCATCGTGATGAACCAGCCCATCACGATGTTCTTCGCCACCCCCCAGCGGACCGCCCGGACCCGCTTGGTGGCGCCCACGCCCATGATCGCCGAGGTGATCACGTGGGTGGTGGAGATCGGCGCCGCGTAGACGAACGAGGTGACGTACATGACCGCGGAGGCGGTGGCCTCGGCGGCGAAGCCCTGCGGCGGGTCCAGCTCGATGATCTTCCGGCCGAGGGTGCGCATGATCCGCCAGCCGCCCGCGTAGGTGCCCAGCGAGAGCATCGTGGCGCAGGAGATCTTCACCCAGATCGGGATGCCCGTCCCGGAGTGGTGGCCGGAGATGGTCAGGGCCATCACCACGATGCCCATGGTCTTCTGGGCGTCCTGCAGGCCGTGGGCCAGTGCCATCGCGGCGGCCGACGCGGTCTGCGCCACCCGGAAGTTGCGCTTGGCCTTGTGCGGGTTGGCCTTCTTGAAGATCCACAGGATCGCCAGCATCACCAGGAAGCCGCCGATCAGGCCGACCACCGGCGAGATGATCATCGGAAGGATGATCTTCTCCACCACGCCGTGCCAGATCACCTCGGTGCCGCCGGCCAGCGCCGCTCCCACCATGCCGCCGAACAGCGCGTGCGAGGAGGAGGACGGAAGGCCGAAGTACCAGGTCACCAGGTTCCAGGCGATCGCTCCGACCAGCGCGGCGAACAGGATCGCCATGCCCTTGGAGCCCGTCGGGGTCTCGATGATCCCCTCGGAGACGGTCTTCGCCACCCCGCTGCCGAGGAAGGCGCCCGCCAGGTTCATCACCGCCGCCATCGCCAGCGCCGCCCGGGGGGTCAGCGCCCGGGTGGAGACCGAAGTGGCGATCGCGTTCGCGGAGTCGTGGAAGCCGTTGGTGTACGTGAAGAAGAACGCCACGCCGAGGACGGCAATGAGTGCTGCCATGTCCACGGAGCTCAGGACTCCTTGACGGCGATGGTCTCCACCGTGTTGGCCACGTGCTCGAACGCGTCGGCGGCCTCTTCGAGGACGTCCACGACCTGCTTGAGCTTCAGCACCTCGATCGCGTCGTACTGGCCGGAGAACAGGTGGGCCAGCAGCTTGCGGTGGATCTGGTCCGCCTGGTTCTCCAGCCGGTTGACCTCGATCCAGTACTCGGTGAGGTTCGACATCGACCGCAGGTTGGGCATCGCCTCCGCGGTCAACTCGGCAGCCCGGGCCAGCACCTCGATCTGCTGCTCGATGCCCTTCGGGAGGGTCTCGATGTCGTACAGGACGACGAGGTCGACGGCCTCCTCCATGAAGTCCATGATGTCGTCGAGCGAGGAGGCCAGCGCGTAGATGTCCTCCCGGTCGAACGGGGTGATGAACGAGGAGTTCAGCTGGTGGAAGACCGCATGGGTGGTGTCGTCCCCGGCGTGTTCGGCGGCGCGCATGCGCTCGACGATCTCCGCGCGGGCGGACACGTCCGAGCCCAGTAGTTCCAGCAGGAGCTTCGATCCGACGACAAGGTTCTCCGCCGCGGCGGCGAACATGTCGTAGAAGCTCGTCTCCTTCGGGGTCAGGCTAAAACGCACGGAAATCTCCGATGTGCGGGGTCGGTACTTGACGATGCTAGGCGCACGTACCCCGTGCCGGGGCACGGGGCTGCCGACGCGCGCCCTAAGTGTGTCCCAGGACACGCCGGTTTGCTCCCGCTCTGCACGGGGATCTCTGACCTGACGCCCGGACGGCGGAACACCAGGCCGGTGCCGGATGTTGGAAAATGGGCCGAGTACCGAAACCAAGAGGGCGGACCGGGATGACCACCATCGACACCCCCAGCACCGACACCGCGCCGGCGTGCCACGGAGCGGCGCAGGGCGCCGGGCCGCACGGCTACAGCGGCGACAAGGAAGCGCACCTGAAGCGGCTGCGCCGGATCGAGGGCCAGATCCGCGGCCTTCAGCGGATGGTCGACGAGGACGTCTACTGCATCGACATCCTCACCCAGGTCTCCGCCTCGACCAAGGCGCTGCAGTCCTTCGCGCTGTCCCTGCTCGAGGAGCACCTCGGGCACTGCGTCGCGGCCGCGGCCGCCGCGGAGGACGGCGGCGAGCAGCTGAACGCCAAGGTCGCCGAGGCCAGCGCGGCCATCGCGCGGCTGCTGCGCACCTGACGCCCCCGCCCTCCTGACGCCCGCTCAGCCGTCCGTGCCCGTGCCGGACGGCTGTTGGTCGTCCCTGCGCAGCAGCACCTGGTCGATCTGCTCGGCGGCCAGGCGCTCGGCGTGGCTGGCCGAGGCGGCGATCATCAGCTCACCGGCGAGGTCGATCTCGTCCAGCGCGGTGCTGTCGTGGCCGCCGGTGCCGCTCTCCCCGGTTGCCATTGGCCTCCACCCCTTCCGCGCCCCGCCCGTGTCGACCCGACCCCGTACCAGCGTAGGCAGCCGACGGCCGGCCCACATGGCACGGACGGGCCATCTCTGGTGTCCGAAACGGGTGGGGCGGTCACTTCGGGGAGGGCGAGGGCTTCATCGACCAGAGGTCGGCGGCGGGCGGTTCGGCGGCCTCCACCGGCTTGCCGAAGTCGGTCAGCGACAGCGAGGAGACCACCTTCACCTGGTCCTTCGCGGCGGTGGAGCCGGCCACCCCGGCGAAGGTGAAGTTCTCCACCACCTTGTGCATCCGGCCCTGGCCGTCCAGCCAGACCTCGTACGGAACCTCCTTGACCGTGAAGGTCTGCCCGGCCATCCGCAGGCCGTCCGCGCCGCGGCCGCCGGTGGCGTCGGCGGCCTTGGAGAGGTCCAGGCTGCCCTTGTAGTGCTTCAGCTCCACGCCGTCCACCGTCTCGGAGCCGACCAGCTCGGCGGTCTGCGCGCCGCGCAGCGCGCCCGCGGCGGTGGCCGGGTCGGTGGCGCCGGAGCTCACCAGGTTGCCGTCCGGGAGCTGGCGGACGTCCAGCTTGACCCACTTGCCCTCGGGGATCTTGGCCCCGCTGTTCTGCAGGTAGACCGTGCCGGGCAGCACCACCTCGGTGATCTTCCCGCTGGTGGCGGCCCCCGGCGGGACGTCGATCTCCAGCCGGCCCAGCCGCTTCACGTAGTCGTAGCCGCCGGTGCCGTGGAACACCGCCTTCTTCTCGGCGGACTCGGTGCTCAGCTCGGTGGAGGCGTGCGCCGAGCCGGTGCGGCCGGTGATGTCGGCGGTCGAGCGCACCGCCGTCAGCGGGTCGGCGGACAGCTGGTCGGCGGAGCTGTCCTGGTTCGGCCCGCCGGCGGTGCAGGCGGTCAGCAGGCCGGCGAGCACGGCCGCGGCAGCGGCCCGGTTGAGCTTCTTCACGTCTTCGACAACCCCCTGGGCCCCGGACGACCCGGCAAGCAGCCGCCCCGGATGGACAGCGCGCCTGCCCGGCAAACGAGTTGGGGCGCGGAAGGTTACGGGGGAAGAACAGCGGGAGACGCGTCCCCCCGGTGTGGCCCGGGGGACTACCGTGAAGGACGTGGCAGACCGGCAGCCGGAGACGACCGGCGTGGCAGCACGGAACGACCATCGCGCCGAGGTGGTGGAGCGCGGCTCCTTCACCTTCGCCCAGTGCGCATGCGGCTGGTTCGCCCCCGGGCGGCGTTCCCGCGACAAGGCCCGACGGGACGCGGCCGAACACCTGGCGGACCCGGAGCCGGCCTGACCCTCGGGACCGTCAGGCCGCCAGGTCGGACTCCCGGTCGCGGTCCCCGCGCCGACCCGGGCGACGGCCCGCCCGCTCGGCGGCCGGTGCGGCCGACCGGCGTCGGCCGCCGGACGCCGCCGGGGCCTTGGCCACCACCAGCGGCCGCAGCGCCGTCCGGGACAGCGCATGGCACAGCGGCACCAGCACGGCCATCGCGATCGGGGCGAGCAGCAGCACCACGGCGGTGGCCAGCGCGTAGCCGCCGATCACGTCGGTCGGGTAGTGCACGCCCACGTACATCCGGCAGAAGCCCTGCAGCAGGGCGAGCGCGCCGGCGGCCACCCCGAGCTTGCGGTTGATCAGGAACAGCGCGACGGCGATGCCCATGGACATCGCGGAGTGGTCGCTGACGAAGGAGAGGGTGTCCTCCTTGCCGGGGACCAGCACGTCGATCTCGGGATGGTCGACGAACGGGCGGGGCCGGTCCACGATGGCCGAGATCGGCAGGTTGGCGAGCTCGGCGATGGCGACCGCGATCGGCGCCCACAGCACCCCGGCGACGGCGACCGGCGCGTCCGGGCGGCGGCGGGCGCTCAGCCAGGCGGTCAGGCCGATCGCGGCCAGGCCCAGCAGGATGCCGTACTCGGCGGTCCAGGCGATCAGTGAGTCCAGCCAGCCGGGCGCATCGGCGGCCAGGCCGTTCACGGCCTTCAGCAGTTCCAGGTCGGGGTCGCCCGAACCGGTTCCGGCATCGGCGAGCAGCGTGGGCACGCCGCACCTCCCTGTCCGCATTTCCGCAGTGGTTCCCGGTCCGTGCGGCCGGGTGCGGACGTCCGGCAGCCTCCTGAGTCAACGCGATCGGGGCCGCCCGGGGTTCCGCCGAAACGTGCTGTTATGCAAACTTGACTCAGCGTCCACCCCGCATGCACATGCCGAGCGGACGGCTCGTCAGCTCTTTGCCGGCCCTTGACCCGCCGTGATGGTGCCGTCGTTCAGGTTCCGGTTGGGCAGCGCCGCCGCCCCGTCCGGGGTGACCCGGGTCGCCCCGATGTAGTCCCGCTGGTTGATGGTGTCGTAGCGGACCTTGGCGCCGGTGTGCGGGGCGTCGATCATGTAGCCGCCGCCGACGTAGATCCCCACGTGGTGGATGGTGCGCGGGTCCTCCAGGTCGTTGGCGAAGAACACCAGGTCGCCGGGCCGGAGTTGGTCCCGCGACGGGTGCGGGCCGCTGTACCACTGGTCGTTGGCGACGCGGGGCAGCTCGACGCCCACGCTCTCGAACGCCGCCCGGGTCAGACCCGAGCAGTCGAACCGCCCGTTCTCCCAGGCCTGTCCGGTGCCGCCCCACAGGTAGTCGATGCCGAGCTTGCTCTGCGCGTAGTAGATCGCCCCCGCCGCCTCCTTCGACAGCGCCAGCTGCACACCCGCCTTCGCCGGCGCGGTGAACGAGACCGCCAGCGCCTTGATGCTCTTCACGTACCCCTGGGTCTCGCGGTACGGCGGCACCCCGTTGTACTGGATCACCGCGTACGGCCCGGCGTTGTACGCGGCCAGCATGTTCGCCTGCCGGTCCCCGGGCACCTTGGCGACGTCCTTGGCCAGCGCGCAGTCGTAGGTGGCGGCCGAGGCGATCGCGTCGTCCGCGTTCCAGATGTCCCGCTTGCCGTCGCCGTTGCCGTCCGTCCCGTACGTCGCCCACGTCCCCGTCAGGAACTGGGCCATCCCGAACGCCTTCGCCGGGCTCTTCGCGGACGGGTCGAACCCGCTCTCCTGGTACAGCTGCGCGGCCAGCATCGGCGCCGAGATCTCCGGGCAGAGCGAGCCCCACTTCTGGATCTGCGCCCGGTACTGCGCCGGCACCGTCCCGCTGGACAGGGACAGTTCACCGGAGCGCTCCGGCGCCCCACTGGCCGCGTACGTCCCCAGGGTCACCACCCCGACGAAACCGATGCCCACCACCACGGCCGCGGCACCCGCGAGCTTCGCCTTCCGGAGCACCATCCCGCACCATCCCGACGGATCGTCAGCTGCCATGTCCTGTTGCGTTATTGCCCGGTGCAATCATCACAGATACCAAGGGCGGGCAGTATCCTCGAACTACCGGACATCCTGGCGGAGGCGTCCGGCCGCCACGAGCAATCCGCGAGAAGCAGCCAAGTCGACGTCAGATCTGGCCAAGAATAGGACCTGCCCCTTCGCTCGACCGTGGTCCGGGGCCTTGAATTTTCCTGATCGGGCGGTGAGATGGGATGAACCTGAACGTGGACAGCACAGTGATCGGGTACCTGGCGGAGGACCCGCCCAAGAAGGCCAGCATCGACACCATCATCGGCGGCATCGCCCCCGACTGGGGCCCGTTCGCCTCGCTCGGCTCCTCGGCCCGCGTGATGGTCCAGGTCGTGATGGCCGTCGCCATCCTGGTCTGCCTCGGCATCGCCATCTGGGGCGCCGCGAAGCAGCGCATCGGCGCCACCGCGATGCGTGACACGTTCAGTGCCGAACAGGGCAAGGGGCTGATCATCGCCGGCCTGACCGGCGTGTTCATCATCGGTTCCCTCGGCACCCTGTTCACCATTGTCTACGGCATGGCGATCTGACGATCGGACAACTTCCGCCCCGCTCGCGCCGATCCACCCACCGCGCGCCGACACCGAGAAACACCCGTCACGCCGCCGCGCCCCCCGCGCGGTGACGCCGCACCAGGAGGGCCCCCGTGCCGTTGTCCGACGACCAGCCGCACACCCGTACGCGGCTACCGGTCGCCGAACAGACCAGCCCCGTGACCGGCCGCCAGGCCAGGCCGCTGCGCACCCTCCTGACCATCCTCGGCATCGTCACCCTGCTGGTGATCGCCGTCGCCATCGCCAACCGTGACAAGGCGGTGCCCGGGCGCACCCCCGCCGCGAGCTCCGGCGACCAGGCCCCCGGCGGCAACGGACCCGCCGCCGACCACACCGCCGCCAGCGGCCAACAGCCCGTCACCACCACCGCCAACGGCATCGCCACCGGCTACCCCCACACCGACCAGGGGGCGCAGTCGGCCGCCGCCAACTACGCCGTCGCGCTGGGCTCCACCGACATGTTCCGCCCCGACACCCGCCACACCATCCTCGCCACCCTCGCCGACCCCACCACCCTCCCCACCCTCCAGTCCCGCCTGGACCAGGCGTTCTCCCCGGAGACGGTGGCCCGGTTCGGCCTGGACGCACAGGGCCGCGCTCCGAAGGGACAGGTCTTCGTCAGCCGGATCGTGCCGGTCGGCACCCGCACCACCAACGGCGCCGACACCGCCACCAAGGTCGACGTCTGGTGCACCGGGCTCTACGGCCTGGCCGGCGAGGACTCCACCGTCCCGGTCAGCCAGGACTGGTACACCCTGACCGTCACCATGCGCTGGACCGGCAGCGACTGGAAGCTCACCGACTACTCCCGCGCCGCGGGCCCCGCCCCCCTGCCGGGCGACCAGCAGGCGGCCACCGCGAAAGAGATCGCCGATGCCGTCCAGCAGTTCGGAGGGTTCCGCTATGCCCGCTGACGCGTCCAGACTGCGCTTCCTCGGTCGGGCCGGGGTGCTCGGCGCTGCCCTGAGCAGCCTTCAACTCACTGCCCTGCTGGTCGCGCAGCGGGTGGCCGCCGATCCGTCGCCCTCGCCGTCGGACACCTGCGCCGCCCAGAACGTGCCGCTGCCCGGTGCGGGGAGCCAGTGTGCTCCTCCCGACGTGGTGGTGGTCCCCGGTAATGGCTCGGTCTCCTCGGTGACCGACCCGTTGGGGTCGTTGGCGAAGGGGTGTGCGCAGGCTGCGGCGTGGGTGGTGCGGCAGTTGGCGGGGGCGATCGACGGGACGACGAAGGTCGACTTCACGAATGCGGCGTTCCTGCAGCAGTACGCGGTGGTGTTCGCGGTGTCGACGGTGGTCACGCTGGTGCTGTGGCTGCTGGCGGTGACGAAGCGGGCGGTGCGTGGTGCGCCGTTGGGGCAGGCGTTCGGCGAGGCGGTCGGGTTCCTGTGGTTGACGGTGATCGCTTCGGCGTTCACGCCGTTGATCCTGTACACGGTGGTGACGGTCACCGACGGCTTGACGGATGCGGTCGCGGCGGGGACGAAGTCCGACACCGGGACGTACCTGGGCGGGTTCGCGGACACGCTGGACAAGGGCAGCATGGGCGGTGGCCCGCTGATTCTGATCATCGTGTCGCTGGTGGCGGTGCTGGCCGCCGCGGTGCTGTGGATCGAGCTGGTGATCCGGGCGGCGATGCTGTACGTGGGCGCGCTGCTGGGGACGGCGGTGTACGCGGGGCTGGTTGACAAGCAGCTCTGGAAGCACGTGCGCCGGTGGGCCGCGATGATGCTGGCGGTCGATCTGGCGAAGCCGATCATCGTGATCATCCTGGGTCTGGCGGGTGCGGTGGCGACCGGCTCGGGTGCGGACGACGACTTCGCGCGGGTGCTGAGCGGTCTGGCGATCCTGTTCCTGTCGATCTTCGCGAGCGCGGCGGTGTACCGGTTCGTGCCGGGCTTCGGTGACGAGCTGCTGTCGATGCGGCAGGCTCGGGCGAGTGCGGTGCAGGCCGGCAGTGCGATGATCAACGGCCCGGCGAACCTGGTGAAGCAGGGCATTTCGACGCACGGTTCGCGCGGCGGTGCGCAGGCCGGGAACGCCTCGCCGGGTGCGGGCGGCGGCGGGGTGGCCCCGGGCATCGCCGCGCACGCGTCCCGTCCCGCCAACCCCGGGCGGATGGCCGCGCCGCCCGCGCAGTCCCAGGCCCCGGTCAACAACCCGAAGGGAGGGTGACGGGTAGATGAGCAGCGATCAGTTCGGCCAGTACGGCACCCAGTACGCCCAGCCGTACGCCCAGCAGCGCCGCAGCTATCTGATCGGCAAGGCGCGCCCGAACGCGCCGATCGGGCGCAACCGGGAGACCGGCGAGATCGTGCTGATCATCGCCGGTGCGGGCCTGGGCATGCTGTGGGGTCTGGGGGTGCCGATCCTGCCGCTGCGGCTGGCCGGCCTGGTGGGCTTCCCGCTGCTGGCGATCATGGCGGTGTACGTGCCGTACCGGCGGCGGACGTTCTACAAGTGGATGGAGATCAACCGGACGTACCGGCGCACGGTGCGCAGCGGTCGGGCGGTCTGGAAGCCGGACGTGCACGAGGCCGGGACGCGGTTGGACGGGCGTGAGGTGGAGGTCGGTCCGCCGCCGGGGGTGGGGCGGCTGCGCTGGCTGACCGCGCCGTTCGGGCCGGACGAGGTCGCGGTGCTGATGCACCTGGAGCGGCGCACGGTGACTGCGGCGATCGAGATCGAGGGCCCGGGCGTGGGCCTGCGCGACTCGGAGGACCAGGAGGCGCTGGTCGACCGGTTCGGCACGCTGCTGAAGCACGTGGCCAACGGCGACGGCTTCGTGACGCGGCTGCAGATCCTGGCCCGGACGCTGCCCGCCGACCCGGACGCGCACGCCAAGGACGTGGAGCGGCGCGGCGACCACTCGGCGCCGCGCTGGCTGCTGGAGAGCTACGACCAGCTGCAGTCGATGGTGTCGACCTCCTCGGAGCAGCACCGGGCGTACCTGGTGGCCTGCATGCAGTACACCCGGGACCTGGCGTCCGAGGCGCACGCGATGGGGCGGACCGCGTACGGGCGGGAGGGCGGCGGGAAGGGCGACCGCGGGGACGACGGCCTGGCGACCGTGATGGCGCGTGAACTGACCGACATCTGCGCCCGGTTGGCGGAGGCGGACATCCGGGTGCGGCAGCCGCTGGGGCAGGCCCGGCTGGCGTCGCTGATCCACTCGATGTACGACCCGGACCACCCGATCGACCACATCCAGGCGATGAGCAGGCGCAACGCCTGGCCGGCCGAGCTGGACGCCACGCACCCGCAGTACCTGACGGCGAAGACCCGCGAGTCGGCGACCCGGGAGCCGTGGTGCCACGCCACCGCGTGGATCAAGGAGTGGCCGTTGACCCCGGTCGGGGTGAACTTCCTGGCGCCGCTGCTGGTGCACACCCCGGACGTGATCCGGACGGTCGCGGTCACCATGGACCTGGAGCCGACCGATGTGGCGATCGAGCGGATGCTGACCGAGAAGACCAACGACGAGGCGGAGGCCAGCCGGGCGGCGAAGATGAACCGCACGGTGGACCCGCGCGACCTGGCCCACACCGGCCGGGTGGACCAGCGCGGCGACGACCTGGCGTCCGGCGCGGCCGGCGTGAACCTGGTGGGCTACCTGACGGTGTCCGCGCGCAGCCCGGAGGCACTGGCCCGCGACAAGCGGACGATCCGCGCCTCGGCCGGCAAGAGCTACCTGAAGCTGGAGTGGTGCGACCGCGAGCACCACCGGGCGTTCGCCAACACCTTGCCGTTCGCCACCGGCATCCGCCGCTGACCCCTCGGAGGCCCGCACATGATCGGCAATCTCACCGACGGCTTCGCCAGCGCCCTGTTCGGCCGGGTGGAGACCACCCGGCTGCCGGTGCGCACCTCCAGCGGCCAGGCGCAGGCCGTGTACCTGCCGACGGCGGCGCCCGGCCTGGGCGACTCCGGGGTGATCATCGGCCGCGAGGTGTACAGCGGCAAGGGCTACGTCTACGACCCGTTCCAGCTGTACGGCCAGCAGCTGCCGGCCCCGCACTGGCTGGTGCTGGGCGAGTCCGGCAACGGCAAGTCGGCGCTGGAGAAGACGTACGTGCTGCGGCAGTTGAGGTTCCGTGACCGCCAGGTGGTGGTGCTGGACGCGCAGGGCGAGGACGGCGTCGGCGAGTGGAACCTGATCGCCAACGCGCTGGGGATAAAGTCCATCCGGCTGGACCCGATGGCGGCCCGCGACGGCGGGGTGAAGCTCAACCCGCTGGACCCGGCGATCACCACCACCGGTCAGCTGTCGCTGCTGCGCACCATCATCGAGGTGGCGATGGGCCGCACCCTGGAGGAGCGGGCCGGTTTCGCGCTGAAGGCCGCGCACGCGCACGTGCACGCCACGGTGAAGGACCGTCAGCCGGTGCTGAACGACATCATCGACACGCTGCGCAGCCCCGACCTGTCGGCGGTGGAGTCGCTCGGCGTGGAGATCGGCGAGGTGCAGTCCTGGGGCCTGGACGTGGCGCTGGTGCTGGACCGGCTGGTCGACGGCGACCTGCGCGGCATGTTCGACGGCTCGACCTCGGCCGGCATCGACCTGGACGCGCCGCTGATCGTCTTCGACCTGTCGCACATCGACCGGAACTCGATCGCGATGCCGATCCTGATGGCGATCGTCGGGGTGTGGCTGGAGCACACCTGGCTGCGGCCGGACCGGGTGAAGCGGATCTTCCTGGTCGAGGAGGCGTGGCACATCATCAACAGCCCGTTCGTGGCGCAGCTGTTCCAGCGGCTGCTGAAGTTCGGGCGCCGGCTCGGCCTGTCCTTCGTGGCCGTCGTCCACCACCTGTCGGACGTGGTGGACGGCGCGGCGGCGAAGGAGGCGTCGGCGATCCTGAAGATGGCCTCCACCCGCACCATTTACATGCAGAAGGCCGAGGAGGCGAGAGCCACCGGCCGGGTGCTGGGCCTGCCGCGCTGGGCGGTGGAGATCATCCCGACGCTGTCGCCGGGCATCGCGGTGTGGGACGTCAACGGCAACGTGCAGGTGGTCAAGCACATCATCACCGAGGCCGAACGTCCGCTGGTCTACACCGACCGCGCGATGACCGAGGACGCGGTGGCGGAGCGGGAGCGCGCCGAGCACCAGTTGGCGGCGCAGCCGAGGATCTGACCGGCAGCCCAGGAGGCAGCCCAGGAGCTGACCGGCGGCGGAGGGCCGACCGGGCGTCGGCAGAGAAGTCGTCAGCCTTCGGATACCAGCTCGTTACTTCAGGGTTCCTGACAGCTACGCGCGTGGACTCTAGGCTGCTCCCCGATACAACGCCAGGCCGCCGTCCACCGCGGCCCCGACGGTGCAGGGGACCCTCATGCCCATTTCCGGATCCACCGGCCACCGCAGGACCGCGCTCGCGGTCGCCGCGGCCGCCGCCCTCCTCGGCTCGATGGCCCTGCCGGCCACCGCCGAGGCGCACGGGCACGGCCAGGACAAGCCCAAGTACGAGGACCTGCAGCTCCTCGCCATCAACGACCTGCACGGCAACCTGGAGCCTCCGGCGGGGTCGTCCGGCACCGTCAACGAGATCGACCCGACCACCGGCAAGACCGTCGCCACCCCCGCCGGCGGCGTCGAGTACCTGGCCACCGCGCTGCGCGACGCCCGCCAGGGCCACCCGAACAGCGTGACGGTCGCGGCCGGCGACATCATCGGCGCCAGCCCGCTGATCTCCGGCCTGTTCCACGACGAGCCGACCATCGAGGCGATGAACAAGATCGGCCTCGACGTCACCTCGGTGGGCAACCACGAGTTCGACGAGGGCTCGGCCGAGCTGAAGCGCATGCAGGACGGCGGCTGCCACCCGACCGACGGCTGCTACGAGAAGGGCCGCAAGTTCGAGGGCGCGGACTTCCCGTACCTGGCGGCGAACGTCACCAACGAGAAGACCGGCAAGCAGCTGCTCAAGCCGTACTGGGTGAAGAACGTCCGCGGCGTCAAGGTCGGCTTCATCGGCGTGACCCTGGAGGGCACCCCGAACATCGTCACCGCCGCCGGCGTGCAGGGCCTCAAGTTCGACAACGAGGTCGCGACGATCAACAAGTACACGGCCGAGCTGAAGCGCCAGGGCGTGAACTCGGTGGTCGCGCTGATCCACGAGGGCGGCCTGCCGGCCAGCAGCGTCTACAACTACGACTGCGGCTCCGGCGGTTCCGGCATCTCCGGCCCGATCGTGGACATCGCCAAGCGCCTCGACCCGGCGGTCGGCGCGGTCGTCACCGGCCACACCCACAACTCGTACGCCTGCATGATCCCGGACCCGAACGGCGTGCCCCGCTCGGTGACCAGCGCCGCCTCGTTCGGCCGTCTGTACACCGAGATCGACCTCAAGCTGGACAAGCGCACCGGCGCCATCGTGCGTCCGTCGGTGACGGCGGCCAACCACGTCGTGCGCCGCGACGTGCCCAAGGCGCCGGACCTGACCAAGCTGATCGACCGGTACAGCAAGCTGTCCGCCCCGATCGCCAACCGGGCCGTCGGCTACATCAGCGCCGACATCAACGGCCGCGGCTCCACCGACCTGGAGAAGCCGCTCGGTGACGTGATCGCCGACGCGCAGCTGGCCGGTCTCGCGCCCGCCGACAAGGGCGGCGCGCAGGTCGCCTTCATGAACCCCGGCGGCATCCGCTCGGACCTGGTCTACAAGGCGTCCGGCAGCGAGGGCGACGGTGTGGTGACCTACGGCGAGGCGTTCACCGTCCAGCCGTTCACCAACATGATGCAGGTCAAGACCCTGACCGGCACCCAGCTGGTCCAGGTCCTGCAGCAGCAGGTCTCGGGCTCCAACGCGGCCGCCCCGAAGATCCTGCAGATCTCCTCCAACCTCAGCTACACGCTGGACCTGAACAAGGCCGGCGGTGACCGCGTGATCGTCGACTCGGTCCGTCTGAACGGCGCCCCGGTCGACCCGAACGCCACCTACCGGGTCGCTGCCAACGAGTTCCTGGCCGGCGGCGGCGACGGCTTCCCGGCCTTCGCGGCCGGCACCGACAAGCTCGTCGGCGCCTCCGACCTGGACCTGTTCAACACGTACCTGACCAGCCACAGCACCGCCACCGCCCCGCTGACCCCGCCGGCCCAGAACCGGATCAAGGTCATCGGCGTCGGCCAGTCGATCGGCTGACGCAGCAGTAGCCAGGAAGGGCGGGGCACCTCGGTGTCCCGCCCTTCGGCCTGTCTCAGCGCGGGACGTCCGGCTGGCCCGGCAGCACCATCACCGCCTGCGTGCCGGGGCCGCCGTCCGAGGCGGGACCGAGCGAGACCTGGCCGCCGGTGTCCCGGACGGTCTGCGCGACGATCGACAACCCCAGTCCGGAGCCCGGCAGTTGGCGGGAGGACGGGGAGCGCCAGAAGCGGTCGAAGACGAAGGGGAGTTCGTCGGCCGGGATGCCCGGGCCGTGGTCGCGGACCGTCAACCGGCCCGCGCGCAGGCGGACTTCGACCGTGCCGGACGGTGGCGAGTACTTCACCGCGTTGTCCAGCAGGTTGATCACCGCCCGTTCCAGGGCGGCCGGGTCGCCGTGCACGTACCAGGGGTTGACCTCGGTGAGAAAGGTGAGCGCCGGGCCGCGCAGCCGGCCGCGCTCCAGCGCCCGTTCCACCGTCTCGTGGAACGGCACCACGGTGCGCACCGCCTCCGGGTTCGGGGTGTCCGGGCGGGAGAGCTGCAGCAGGTCGCCGATCAGCACGGTCAGTTCCTGCATCTGCGCCTTCATGTTGCCCAGCATCCGCGCCCTGGTCTCCGGCGGCAGGGCGCGGCCCTGCGCGTCGGAGCGGATCAGCAGGTCGACGTTGGTGCGCAGCGAGGTGAGCGGGGTGCGGAGTTCGTGGCCGGCGTCGGCGATCAGGCGGGTCTGCCGCTCGCGGGAGTTGGCGAGGGCGGTGGACATCGAGTTGAAGGAGGCGGAGAGGCGGGCGATCTCGTCGCTGCCGTTGACCGGGATGGTGCTGCCGACCTCCTCGGTGCGGGCGATGTGCTCGACGGCGTCGGTCAGTTGGTCGACGGGCTTGAGCGCGGACCGGGCGACGACCCGGCCGGCGACGCCCGCCCCGATGACGCCGAGACCGGCCACGCCGGTCATCAGCAGGGCGAGCGAGCCGAGCGACTTCTGCACCCCGTGGGTGGGCAGCGCGGTCAGCAGGACGGCCGGATGCGGCACCCCGCCGATCTTCACCGAGGTGTTGGTGCGCCGCACCAGCGCGGAGTCGTCGCTGCCGAGGTAACGGCCGGCGCGGTAGGCATCGTCCTTGGCGCGCGGCAGCAGGGCGTTGTCGCCGGTCTGGACCTGGATGGCCCGGGTGGCGTCGCCGAGGAAGCACACCGTGCCGTCGGCCAGTAGGAACTGGTAGTCGTACATCTGCGGGCCGAACCGGTTGCCGCCCCCGGCGGGGACGCGGTCGAGCGCCTCGGCCGGGGTCGCGCCGCAGTGCAGCATGTCCTGGTCGGGCGGGGCCAGCTGGGCCCGGGGAGCGGCGGCGAGGCTGTCGTGCAGCTCCTGGTAGAGGCGCTCGCGCACCAGCAGCCAACTCGCCATGCTGACCACGGCGATCGCCACCGCCACCGCGGCAGCCGTGAGCATGGCCAGCCGGCTCCGCAGCGATCTGCTGCGGAACCACCCCGTGAGCCGGCCGATCTGCTTCACGCCGCCGCGCCGTTGGTGACGGCGCGCAGGGCGTAGCCGACACCGCGGACGGTCTGGATGATGCGGGGCATGCCGTGCTGCTCGGTCTTGCGGCGGAGGTACATGACGTAGACGTCGAGGGAGTTGGAGGAGGGCTCGAAGTCGAAGCCCCAGACGGCCTTGAGGATCTGCTCGCGGGTGAGGACCTGGCGCGGGTGGGAGAGGAACATCTCCAGCAGCATGAACTCGGTGCGGGTGAGTTCGATGGTGGTGCCGGCCCGGGTGACTTCGCGGGTCGCGGTGTTCATCCGCAGGTCGGCGAAGGCCAGCACCTCGCCGTCGTCCTCGTCGGCGGCGGTGCGGGCGGCGGCCTCCGCGGCGAGCGCGTTGCGGCGGAGCAGGGCGCGGACCCGGGCGAGGAGTTCGTCGAGCTCGAAGGGCTTGGCGAGGTAGTCGTCGGCGCCGACGTCGAGTCCGGTGACGCGGTCGCCGACGGCGTCCCGGGCGGTGAGCATCAGCACGGGGACGGTGTCGCCGCGGGAGCGCATCCGGCGGACGGCGGTGAGGCCGTCCATGCGCGGCATCATGATGTCGAGCAGGACCAGGTCGGGGTGTTCGCGTTCGACGGCGGCGAGGGCCTCGTAGCCGTCGGTGGCGGTGGTGACCTGGTAGCCCTCGAAGGCGAGGCTGGATTCCAGCGCGTCGCGCAGGGCGGGTTCGTCGTCGACCACGAGGACGCGGGCGCCGCCGCCCGGGGCCTCGGCAGGAGTGCGGTCGTCGGCGGGGGGAGTCATCGGCGCGGGGCCCTTTCTGAGTCCGGTGCGGTCGTGGCCATTGTCCGTCGCTCGGGGACGGAACCGGCGGGTGTCAGAGGTTCTTGCCGGCCTGCATCTGCGGCAGCACCTGCTTGACGCTGTTGATCGGGATGGCGAAGCCGAGGCCGACGCTGCCGGCCTCCGAGGAGCCGGTGGAGCCGGAGCCGCTCGCCGAGTACATCGCCGAGTTGAGGCCGATGACCTGGCCGGCGGTGTTGATCAGCGGTCCGCCGGAGTTGCCGGGGTTGAGCGCGGCGTCGGTCTGCAGCGCCTGGTAGCCGGCGGTGTCGCCCTTGGAGGCGCCGGAGCTGCCGTTGGCGCCGGTGGAGCCGCGCAGGCCGGGCAGGTTGGGGAAGCCGAAGCCGCCGTTCCCGCTGGTGGTGCCCTCGTCGACCTGGACGGAGACGGTGCGGTTCTTGGCGGAGATGATGCCGGAGGTGACGGTGCCGGTGAGGCCGTCGGGGTTGCCGATGGCGACCACCGGGTCGCCGACGGCCGTCGCGTCGGAGTCGCCGAGCACGGCGGTGGTGAGTCCGCTGACGCCGGAGGCGGTGATGACGGCGGTGTCCAGGGACTTGTCGGTGCCGGTGACGGTGGCCGAGGCGGTCCGGCCGTCGTGGAAGGTGACGGTGGTGCGGCCGCCGTCGCTCACCGCGCCGGAGATGACGTGGTAGTTGGTGAGGATCTGGCCGTCGCCGGTGAGGATCACGCCGGTGCCGGTCGCGGTGCCGCTGCCGGTCTGCACGGTGATCTGGACGACGGCGGGGGAGACCGCGGCGGCGATCGCCGAGACGTTGGCGCTGCCGTTGGCGTCGGCCGCCACCGGACGGGTCTGGGTGCTGCCCGCGGCGGTGCTGGAGCTGCTGCTGCGGTCGTTCGCCAGGACGCCGCCGGTGACGCCGCCGAGCAGGGCGGCCACCGTGGCGACGGCGGTGACCAGCGCGAGGCGGCTCTTCAGCAGGCCGCGGCGGGCGCGGTGGCCGGGGCCGCCCGGCGGAGGCGGCGGCAGCTCAGGGCCGGAGACGGTGGGTGGGAGGGCCGGGTACCCGGGGTGCACGGGGTACGGCTGCGGCTGCGCGGCCGGCGGCGTCGGCGGGAGCCAGCCCGCGCCGCCGTCCTGGGGGTGAGGCTCGTGGGTGCTGCGGTGCTCGCTCATGGGGATGACGTTCCGCCCGCTTCATGAACGTTCGATGAGAGGGCGGTACGAGTTCCCCGAGAAGCGCGTCAGCTTCTCATAAAGCCTGGTCAGGACGGAGATCAGGCAGGGTCGCCGGAGCAGCCGCAGGAACGCCGCACGACCAGCCGGGACGGGAACTTGCGGACCCGTTCGGTGTCGCTGCCGGGCACCATCAGCGAGTCGTCGAGGACCAGGTCGACGGCGGCCCGGGCCATCGCGTCCCGGTCGGAGGCGACGGTGGTGAGCGGCGGGTCGGCGAACCCGGCCTCCGGGATGTCGTCGAAGCCGGCCACCGCGAGGTCCTTGCCGACCTTCAGCCCGAGTTCGCGGGCGGCCCGCAGCACGCCGATCGCCTGGTCGTCGGTGGAGCAGAAGATCGCCGGCGGCCGCCGGTCGGAGGAGAGCAGCTCCAGCGCGACCTGGTAGGCGCCGTAGCGGTGGAACGGGGCGTCGATCAGGTGCGGTTCGGTGGGCAGGCCGTGCGCGGCCATCGCGAGCTCCCAGCCGGCCACGTGGTCGATGACCGGGTCGCCGGGCGCGGGCGACTCCACCGGGCCGCCGAAGCATGCCACGTACGGGTGACCGTGCACTTCGAGCAGGTGACGGACGACCAGTTCGGAGCCGCCGACGTCGTCGGTGACCACGGCGACGTCGTCGATCGCCTCGGGGCGGCGGTGCAGCAGCACCACCTTGGCGCCCTCCATCGCGGCGAACTCCTCGGCGGCGCGCTGCGAGGGGCCCTGGCTGACCAGGATCAGACCGGAGACCCGCATGCCGAGGAAGGCGCGGACGTAGTGCACCTCGCGGTCGTCGACGTAGTCGGAGTTGCCGATCAGCACGAGCTTGCCGCGCTCGGAGGCGGCGCGTTCCACGGCGTGCGCCATCTCCGCGAAGAACGGCTGCCGGGCGTCGGGGACGACCATGCCGATCAGGTTGGTGCGCCGGGAGGCCATCGCCTGGGCGACGGAGTTCGGGCGGTACCCGAGCTGCTCGATCGCGGCCAGCACCTTTTCCCTGGTGGCCGGGGCGACCGGCCGGGGACCATTGTTGATCACATAGCTGACGACCGCGGTCGAGGTCCCAGCCAGTCGGGCTACATCGTCGCGCGTCACCTTGGCCACGGGGGGAGTCTACGCGGGTGGCTCGGCGCGTCGAGCCGGGGCCGGACCTGGTGGGACGGGGTGCCGGAGGGGACCGATCGGGACCGAATCGGACCGATCCGGGCAAGCCGGGCGAGGGGTGGCGCCGCCCGGCCCGTCCCGCGGGCGATCAGCGTTCGCGGTGCGCGGCGGCTCTGCCCGGTTCCGTCCGCTCGGCGCTCCTGTCGCTCCGCTCCGGGACCACGAAGCGGTAGCCGACGTTGCGCACGGTGCCGATCAACTGCTCGTTCTCGACGCCGAGTTTGGCCCGCAGCCGGCGCACGTGGACGTCCACGGTGCGGGTGCCGCCGAAGTAGTCGTAGCCCCACACCTCCTGGAGCAGCTGGGCCCGGGTGAACACCCGGCCGGGGTGCTGCGCCAGGTACTTGAGGAGCTCGAACTCCTTGAAGGTGAGGTCGAGGACGCGGCCCTTGAGCTTGGCGGAGTAGGTGGCCTCGTCGACCGACAGGTCGCCGTTGCGGATCTCCATCGGGGAGTCGTCCACGGCGACCTGGAGGCGGCCGAGGGCGAGCCGCAGCCGGGCCTCGACCTCGGCCGGGCCGGCGGTGTCCAGCAGCACGTCGTCGATGCCCCACTCGGCGGTGACGGCGGCCAGGCCGCCCTCGGTGACGACCAGGATCAGCGGGCTGCCGATGCCGGTGGACCGCAGCAGCTGGCAGAGGCTGCGGATCTGCGGCAGGTCGCGGCGCCCGTCGACCAGGATCACGTCGGCGTTCGGGGTGTCGATCAGGGCGGATCCCTCGGCGGGGGCCACCCGGACGCTGTGCAGCAGCAGGCCGAGGGCGGGCAGCACCTCGGCGGAGGGTTGCAGGGCGTTGGTCAGCAGGAGCAGTGAACTCATACCTGGCCAGTCCCCTTTCCGGGTCGTCGCGGTCGCGGCCGCCGCGGGGACGGCGGGCGCGGTACAGGGTGGGGGAGCGCCGACGGCCCGGAGGGGGCGGCGGCGGACGGGGCGGCGGCCGACCGGGGTTCGCGCATCCCCTGGCGTCCCGCTGCTGCCTCGTCCATCGGCGGTCCCTCCGCTCTGTCCGCCGGCTGCCGGCACGTCGTCGTGCGGTCGGCGGCGGGGTCGGTCCGGCGGCCGGTGCGGGTGGGGCACCGTGCGCCGGAACGTCCGACTGGCGTCCTGAAAGCACAAAAGGACCCGGGGGCGACTCTGCCCGGATCCCTCTCGGAATCGAGAATAGCCGACCGCCCCTGCGGTCGGGAGTGGCGCGGGCGGCGCACGGGCCCGCGAGGGGTCCCGGAACGGGTGAGGTACGACACCTTGCGCCCCCGTGATGACCTGGGAGGTTTGCCCGGCGGCGGGGGCCGGGGGCGATGATGGGGCCGCACCGGGCCGCTGCCGCCGTACCGGGCGAGGACCACCGAGAGGGGTTGCCGTGACCGCGACCGCCGATGCCCGTTCCACCTCGGATTCACCTGTGCGGGTGAACGGGACGGTCCGCTACTGGGCTGCCGCCAAGGCCGCGGCGGGCCGGGCCGAGGAGCCGTACCTGGCCGTCACGCTGGCCGAGGCGCTGGCCGCGGTGCGGGCCGAGCACGCCGGGCGGCCGGAGCTGCTGCGGGTGCTGGGCATGTGCTCGTACCTGGTGGACGGCGACCCGGTGGGCGGCCGGGAGCACGCCTCGGTGCCGCTGACCGAGGGCGGCACCGTCGAGGTGCTGCCGCCGTTCGCCGGTGGTTGACCGCGGGTTCGGCGGAGTGTCGCGCCGGAACCCGGGTATCCGTGCGATCGTCCTATGTCCGGGACCGGTTCGTCGACGGAGCGGTCCGGCCGGAGCCTTTCAGGGGGAACGATGCATGGCGCGGTGAAGCTGCTGATCGGACTCGGCGTGGTGGGCGGCCTGCTGGTCGCCGCCGACCGGGTGGCCGTCGGGGTCGCGGAGGACCAGGCCGCCGACGCCGCGGTCTCCTCCGGCTGGCTGACCGAGAAGCCGACCGTCGAGATCGGCGACGTCCCCTTCCTGACCAGCGCGGTCGCCGGGGAGCTCGACCAGGTCACGCTCTCCTCGGACGGGATGACCGTCACCGACGGCAAGGAGCGCGTGACGGTGCACGCCTTCAAGGCCGACCTGTCCCAGGTGAAGTTCACCGACTCCTACCGGGGCGTGACGGTCGGACGCGGCGACGGCCAGGGCGTGGTCGAGTACAAGGACCTCGCCAAGTTCATGAAGGGCGGCGGCCTGCTCGGCCTGGAGTACGCCGGCCCCGGCGCCGTGAAGGCCTCGGTGCCCGGCGGCGGGATCGAGGGCAAGCTGCACAGCGAGGGCCCCGACACGATCGTCGTCGACGGCCTCCAACTGACCGGCACCGCCGCCTCGTTGAAGGGCCTGGCCGGAGACCTGCTGAAGCCCCAGAAGTTCCGGCTGACCGGTCTGCCCAAGGGCCTGTCGCTGGCCGAGGCCACCCCGGAGGCGGGCGGCGTGCGGCTGCGCTTCACCGTCGCCCCCGGCACCACGCTCGGACACTGACGCCTGTCCGGTGGGCGAGACAGTCTGTCCAGCACCGCCGGAGAAATCCTCCGCAGCACCGGTTCGCCCGGTCCCCGCACGGGGTCCGGGCCCGTCGGCGCGCGGTGGAAAAGAGGTAAATCCCAGGATTCGAGCGATCTGGTCTCAGTATTCGACACGATGATGACAGCGCCCCTCCGGAGTCCCTAGCATCGTCGTCATGAAGCGACAGGCGGACCTCACAAAGCGGCGGGCGGTAGACCACTGCCGCGTGTCGAGCTGCCTGTGTCGAATGCGCTGACCGGGCGGTCCTGACCCCAGTCACGGCACGCCCGCCCCCGTCCCGACGCCGCGAACCGGCAGCATTTGCGCACCGGTGCGTCGGGGACGACGAGCACACCTCTCACGATCGACCTCCCGGCTCTGCCGCACCTCACGCCGTCCCAGCATGCGGACAGGTGTGCGGGCAACGCGGCCCGGGAGACCCTCCAGCAGCCTTCCGCCAACCGCCCCCGGATGGAGAATCAGCAATGAGCCGCACCGACGTCCTGGTCGATGCCGACTGGGTTCAGGCCCACCTGGACGACCCGAAGGTGGTCGTCGTCGAGGTCGACGAAGACACCGCCGCCTACGACAAGAACCACATCCGCAACGCGGTCCGGATCGACTGGCAGAAGGACCTGCAGGACCCGGTCCGCCGCGACTTCATCGACCAGGCCGGCTTCGAGGCACTGCTGTCCGCCAAGGGCATCGCCAACGACAACACGGTGGTGCTGTACGGCGGCAACAACAACTGGTTCGCCTCGTACGCCTACTGGTACTTCAAGCTGTACGGCCACGGCGACGTCCGCCTGCTGGACGGCGGCCGCAAGAAGTGGGAGCTGGACTCCCGCGAACTGGTCGTCGAGCAGCCCGAGCGGGCCGCCACCCAGTACACCGCGCAGCCGGCCGACTCCTCGATCCGCGCCTTCCGGGACGACGTGCTCAACGCGATCGGCACCCTGAACCTGGTCGACGTCCGCTCGCCCGACGAGTTCTCCGGCAAGCTGCTCGCCCCGGCCCACCTCCCGCAGGAGCAGTCGCAGCGCCCCGGCCACGTGCCGACCGCGAAGAACATCCCGTGGGCGAAGAACGCCAACGACGACGGCACCCTCAAGAGCGACGACGAGCTGAAGGCGCTCTACGAGGCCGAGGGCGTCGACCTGGCCACCGACACCATCGCGTACTGCCGGATCGGCGAGCGCTCCGCGCTCACCTGGTTCGTCCTGCACGAGCTGCTCGGCCAGGAGAACGTCAAGAACTACGACGGCTCGTGGACCGAGTACGGCAGCCTCGTCGGCGTGCCGATCGAGCTCGGCAACTGAGCCCCGGCTCGCGCGAAGCAAGGAAGAGGGAGAACAGACATGTGCGGTGCGAAGGCCGGCGGCCCGGACCTGGCAGGAGTTGACGTGGCGAACGAGACGATCATCCAGGGTTCGGTGACCCGCAACGAGGAGCCGGTCAACGGCTACGTGCGGCTGCTGGACGAGAACGGCGAGTTCACCGCCGAGGTCCCGACCTCGGCGACCGGGCAGTTCCGGTTCTTCGCCCGCCCGGGCAAGTGGACCCTGCGGGCCCTGGTGCCCGGCGCCACCGTGGACCGCCAGGTGGTCGCCACCCAGGGCGAGTTCACCGAGGTCGCGATCGCGGTCTGACGACTGCGGAGAGGGCCCCGGACGTCTTACGGCGTCCGGGGCCCTCGGCCTACCCTGGAAGCGTGCAGGCACACCGGCGGCATGTGCGCTACTTCGTGATGATGGGCGTCTGCCTGGGGCTGTTCGTCCTCGCCTGGGGCGTGGTGCGCTTCTACTCGGTCGGCGCCGCCATCGGCATGTGCGTGGTCGCCATGGTGATACCGCCGCTGGCCGCCGTCCTCGCCAACCGGCGCGACAAGGACGACGACTGGTGGAACGACCCGCGCTGGGACGACCCGCACTGGGAGCAGCGCGGCCACGACCGGGACCGGCCGGACCACGAGCCCCCCGACGAGCGGTAGCGGATCAGTAGACGAGCGCCTGGGTGTCGTCCGCCATTACCTCGGACAGGAACACCTGCGCGCCGGCGATCCGCACACCCTCGATGACGTCCGCCCGGCCGATCTCCCGGCGCGCCGCGCACTGGGTGCACAGGGTGACGGAGCCGGCGGCGAGGATCGCCTCCAGCAGGTCGGGCAGCGGCGCGGCGTGCGGCAGCTCGAACTCGGCGGCCTTGCCGGGCAGCGCGAACCACGAGGACTCACCGGTGAGCCAGAGCGAGACCGGCACGCCGCTGGCGACCGCGACCGAGGCGACCGTGAAGGCCTGCGAGCAGCGCTCCGGCGCGTCCGCACCGGCGGTGACCTTGATGACCAGCTTCTTCGACATGCCCCAGAGACTACGGCCGCAGGGGCCGCCCGATAGACTCCCGGCCGTAGTGGAGAGCCCCGTTCCTCCGTCGAACCCGCCCCTGGGAGCACACCGTGTCCGGTCTTGAGATCTTCTTCGAAAGTGTCCTGGTTCTGGTGGCCGTGCTGATCACCTGGTTCGCCATCTTCTCCGTGATGAAGCTCTACCAGGGCCAGCGCTGAGCACTGCCGTACGGTTGAGCCGGTAACCGTCCGACGACAGCAGCCAGGACCATGATCGAGATTCCTTCCGACCTCCACCGGGACGTCGTCCCGCTCGCCTTCCTCCTCGGTACCTGGGAGGGCGCGGGCGTCCACGACTTCCCCGGCTCGGAGAAGTGCAACTTCGGCCAGGAGATCGTCTTCCGCCACGACGGACGACCCTTCCTGGAGTTCCGCTCCCGTACCTGGGTGCTCGACGAGCAGGGCGAGAAGGTCCGCCCGCTGGAGATGGAGCACGCCTTCTGGCGGGTGACCAGCAACCAGCACGGCACCAGCGGCGAGCGCGAGATCGAGGTCTCCTCGGTGCGCGACGACGGCACCGTCGAGATCTGGTACGGCAAGCTGCACGACGGCAAGCCGCAGATCGACCTGGCCACCGACGCGGTCGCCCGGATCGAGGGCGCGGCCCCCTACAGCGGCGGCAAGCGCCTGTTCGGCCTCGTCAAGGACGAGCTGCTGTGGGTCGGCGAGAAGGCCGCTCCCGAGGTGCCGCTGCGGCCGTACATGTCGGCGCAGCTGAAGAAGGTGCTCAACCCGGCGCAGCTGATCAAGGACGTCAACGACCTCCCGGACGACGGGATCGCGTTCTTCCGCTGAGCGTGACCGAGTGGGGGACCGACCGGGCGGTCGGTCCCTACACTGGTCGGCACGACCTCTCAACGGGCAGGGACACCGTGGCGAACACCGACACCACCGACTGGAAGGCCGACCTGCGCGAGCGCGGCTATCGGCTGACCCCGCAGCGCCAGCTGGTGCTGGAGGCCGTCGACGTGCTCGACCACGCCACCCCGGACGAGATCCTGGTGCACGTCCGCCGCACCGCCAGCGGCGTGAACATCTCCACCGTGTACCGGACGCTGGAGCTCCTGGAGGAGCTCGGCCTGGTCTCGCACGCCCACCTCGGGCACGGCGCGCCCACCTACCACCTGGCGGGCCGGCACACCCACCTGCACCTGGTCTGCCGGGACTGCGACCGGGTCACCGAGACCGACACCGCGATCGCCGCGCCGCTGATCGACAGCCTGCGCGCCCAGCACGGCTTCGACACCGACCTGAAGCACTTCGCCATCTTCGGCCGCTGCGGCGACTGCACGGCCAAGGCGGAGCACCCGCAGTCGTAGACCGCGGTCGTAGCCTGCCGTTGTGGACCCCGGCCGTGGACCCCGGCCGTGGACCGTGGCCGCCGGTCGTAAGCTGGCCGGTATGAAGAGCCCGCTGCTTGAGCTGCCCGGCGCCGTCGCCGCCGAAGGTCCCGACGAGGGCGTCGCCGCCCACTACGGCGACCTGTTCCGCGAGCAGCGCGAACTGGCCGCCGGCCGCGGCTTCGTCGACCTCTCGCACCGCGGCGTGATCACCGTGACCGGCCCGGACCGGCTGAGCTGGCTGCACCTGCTGCTCACCCAGCACGTCAGCGAACTGCCGCCGCGACAGGCCACCGAGGCGCTGGTGCTGTCCCCGCACGGCCACGTCGAGCACGCGCTCTACCTGGTCGACGACGGCGCCACCACCTGGATCCACGTCGAGCCCGGCACCGCGCCCGCGCTGGTGGCGTACCTGGAGTCGATGAAGTTCTGGAACCGGGCCGAGGTCGCCGACGCCACCGCGGACCACGCCGTGGTGTTCCTGCCGGCCGGCTCCACCGCGGCCGCCGACCGGGCCGCCGCGGTGCGCGAACTCCCGTGGGGCCGCGACCTGTTCCTGCCGCGCGCCGAACTGGCCGAGGCCGTCGCCGAGTTCGGCCCGGCCGCGGGCGTGTGGGCGTACGAGGCGCTGCGGATCGAGGGGCACCGGCCGCGGCTGGGCTTCGAGACCGACCACCGCACCATCCCGCACGAGGTGGACTGGCTGGGCAGCGCGGTGCACCTGAACAAGGGCTGCTACCGCGGCCAGGAGACCGTCGCCCGGGTGCACAACCTGGGCCGTCCGCCGCGCCGGCTGGTCTTCCTGCACCTGGACGGCACCGAGGAGAAGCTGCCCGCGCACGGCGCCGAGGTGCGGGTGGACGGCCAGGAGCGCCCGGTCGGCTTCGTCACCTCCGCGGCCCGCCACCACGAGCTCGGCCCGGTCGCGCTGGCCCTGGTCAAGCGCAACACCCCGGTCGACGCGGTGCTGCTGGCCGACGGCGTGCCCGGCAGCCAGGACGTGATCGTCCCGGCCTGAGGCTGCCTCTCGGCTCAGACCTCCAGCAGGACGGTGAACGGGCCGTCGTTCACCAGCGCGACCTTCATGTCGGCGCCGAACCGTCCGGTCTCCACCTTCGCGCCCAGCGCGCGGAGTTCGGCCACCACGGCGTCCACCAGCGGTTCGGCGACCGGGCCGGGGGCGGCGGCGTTCCAGGTGGGGCGGCGGCCCTTGCGGGCGTCGCCGTACAGGGTGAACTGACTGATCACCAGCAGCGGGGCGCCGAGCTCCGAGCAGGACTGCTCGGGGCTGCCGGGGAACAGCCGCAGCGTCCAGAGCTTGCGGGCCAGTTGGGCCGCCTGCGCCGGAGTGTCCTCGTGGGTGACGCCGACCAGGACGCACAGGCCGGGCCCCTCGATCGCGCCGACCGTCTCGCCGTCCACCGTCACGGTCGCCTCGGCGACCCGCTGCACCACTGCTCGCATGCCGCCCATTGTGCCCGCACGCCCGTCCGGGGGGCGCGTGGCCCCGAGTTGCACGCCGGGGTCGCACATGATGCGCCCCGATCGGTGCAGGTGAGCCCATGGCGCGGATTCTTCGTACTAGCCAGGGGTGTTCGCCAGGGGGCCGTTCGGGTACTCGGGCGTGCGGGTCCGGGTCCCGGGGTGGCACGCTGTCCGACGGCCCGGAGCCATCCGGGCCCCGAGTGGGCGTCCGCCGTCCCGGCGAACCGCGTCACCCGCACGAGTGGCATCGCCCACCGGGGGAACCCTGGATGACGGGCGGTCCCGCGACCGGCGGGCACAGGTACTACGGCAGGTGGTCGGACTGATGGACGTGAGCGCGATCGACGAACTGGCCGGCCTGGCCCTGGAGCAACTGCGGGTGCTGCGCCGGGACGCCCTGGAGCAGGAGGCCGACCTGTCGTACCTGCGCCGCCTGCTGCACGGCCGGATGGACATCCTGCGGGCCGAGCTCCAGCGCCGGGAGATCCCGTTGGCCGGCGCCAGCGAGGCGCAGTGCGCCCTGCTCGACCGGCTGCCCGCGATCCTCGCGGACGCCCCGTCCGCCACCCGCCGCCCGGCCCGGCACCTGACCCTCGGCCCGCCGCGCGGCGAGCGCTACCGGCTGGAGGCGGACGCCCTGATGGGCGACGTCCAACTGGCCGACCTCGGCGCCCACGCCACCGCCGACCTGCTGGCCGCCGTCGAACGGCTGGCCGAGTACGAACGCGAGGTGTCCGACCGCCGCCAGACGCTGCAGCGGACCGCGGACGACTGCGGCGCGGAGATCACCCGCAGGTACCGTGAGGGGGAGGCCCGGGTCGAGGACCTGCTCGGCGGGAGCTGAGCGGGCGGGACGCGACCGGGCCCGCACCCACCCTCGTCGCATTCCTGGAGACCCGCCCGTGTCGCAGTCCGTCCTGCCCGCCCTCGCCGAGGTCATACGCTCCGGCTTCACCGAGGGCCGCCACCGCGGTTCGCTGGTCCTGCTCGACGCCGACGGCACCGTCGCGTACGCGCTGGGCACCCCCGAGCAGCCGGTCTACCCGCGCTCCACCGCCAAGCCCTTCCAGGCGGTGGCCACCCTGCGGGCCGGCCTCGCCCTGCACGGCGAACAGCTCGCGCTGGCCGCCTCCAGCCACTCCGCCGAGCCCTTCCACCGGGCCGCGGTCCGCCGGATGCTGGCCGACGCGGGCCTCACCGAGGCCGCCCTGCGCACCCCCGCCGACCTGCCGCTGGACGAGGTCGAGGCGGAGGAGCTGCTGCGCTCCGGCGGCGAGCGGGCGCCGATCCTGATGGACTGCTCCGGCAAGCACGCCGGCTGGCTGGCCGCCTGCGCCGCCAACGGCTGGGACCTGGCGAGCTACCTCGACCCCGAGCACCCCATCCAGCTGCTGGCCCGTACGGCGCTGGAGGAGGCCACCGGCGAGCAGGCCGCGCACACCGGCACCGACGGCTGCGGCGCCCCGCTGCTGGCCGTCTCGCTGACCGGCCTGGCCCGCGGCTACCGCGCCCTGGTGCTGGCCGAGCCCGGTACCGAGCAGCGCCGGGTCGCCGACGCGATGCGCGCCCACCCCGAGTACGTGGCCGGCACCCGCCGCCCCGACACCTGGCTGATGCGGGCGGTGCCCGGCGCGCTGTCCAAGATGGGCGCCGAGGCCGTCCAGGTGGTCGCACTGGCCGACGGCCGGGCCCTCGCCTTCAAGATCGAGGACGGCGCGGAGCGGGCCCGCGGCCCGGTGCTGGCCGCCGCGCTGCGCCGGCTGGGCGTCCAGGACCCGGAGATGGGGCGGCTTGCCGATCGCCTGGCCTCCCCGCTGCACGGCGGCGGCCAGGTGGTCGGCGAGGTCCGCGCGGCGTTCTGACGCCCCGCCGGGTGAAGCCGGGATGCCCGTCCCGGCCCGCTGGTGCACGGTGGACGGCGGGGGATCCCGCCACCGCCGCACAGGGAGTACTCGCCATGTCCGACCACACCTACCGGGTCACCGAGATCGTCGGCTCCTCGCACGAGGGGGTGGACGCCGCCATCCGCAACGGCATCACCCGCGCCGACCGCACACTGCGCAACCTGGACTGGTTCGAGGTGGTGCAGGTCCGCGGCCACATCGAGGACGGAGCGGTCAAGCACTTCCAGGTCGGTCTGAAGGTCGGGTTCCGGCTCGACGACAACGACTGACCGACCGCCGAAAAACCTGCGAGGGGCGGGAGTCCGAATCCGGACTCCCGCCCCTCGCGCGGGTGTTGAGCGCCGCCCCGGAGGGCGTCGCGGCTCAGTGGCCGCCCTGCTCCTCGAGGCGCTTGATCGAGGCGTTGATCTCGGCCTCGGCCTCGGCCCGGCCGACCCAGTCGGCGCCCTGGACGGACTTGCCGGGCTCCAGGTCCTTGTAGACCTCGAAGAAGTGCTGGATCTCCAGGCGGTCGAACTCCGACACGTCGTGCAGGTCCTGCAGGTGCGACCAGCGCGGGTCGGTCGCCGGGACGCACAGCAGCTTGTCGTCGCCGCCGGCCTCGTCGGTCATGTGGAACATGCCGATGGCGCGGCACTTGATCAGGCAGCCGGGGAAGGTCGGCTCGTCCAGGATGACCAGGGCGTCCAGCGGGTCGCCGTCGTCCGCGAGGGTGCCCTCGACGTAACCGTAGTCGGCCGGGTAGCGGGTCGAGGTGAAGAGCATGCGGTCCAGGCGCAGGCGACCGGACTCATGGTCGACCTCGTACTTGTTGCGCGAGCCCTTCGGGATCTCGATCAGGACGTCGAACTCCAACGGTTCCTCCAAGGTCTGGGACTGACAGAATCCAAGTGTCTCCTACGACGGGGAGTGCTCTTGAAAGGGGCCGGTCGGTGAGATCAGGGACAGGGGTGGGACGCGGGCGCAGAACGGCGCTCGCGGGGGTCCTGGGGGTGGCGCTGGCAGCGGGGGTGCTGACCGTCGCCGACCCGGCGACGGCGCAGCCCTCGCCGAGCGCAGGCCGCTCGGACGGGCACGGCAGACGCCCGGACGACGGGCACCACCAGGACGGGGACCCGCAGGGGCACGGCCGGCAGGACCGGCACGGTGACCGGCGGCGCGCGGTGCCCGTCAAGGGCCCGGTGCTGTCCGCCGGGGACGCCGGGGACAGCCGCGCCCCGAACGGCAACGCGCTGCGCAGCGCGGTCGGCAGCACCGTCCAGGACAAGTCGCTGGGCACCCTGAGCTACGCGGTCGCCGACGCCGCCACCGGTGAGCTGCTGTTAGGCGCCCAGGAGAACACCCCGGCGACGCCCGCCTCCACCACCAAGCTGGCCACCGCCGTCGCCGCGCTGGCCCTGCTGCCGGCCGACCGCCGGATCGCCACCACCGTGGTGCAGGGCGCCGCCGGCGAGATCACCCTGGTCGGCGGCGGCGACCCCACGCTGACGGTGCTGCCCGTCGACCAGGTCCGGGTCGGCGGCGCCCCCGTGGACGCGGACAGCGCGCCCGCCTCGCTGGCCGACCTGGCCCGCCGCACCGCCGCCGCGCTGAAGGCGGCCGGCACCACCGGCGTCAAGCTCTCCTACGACGCCTCGCTGTACACCGGCCCGCTGCTGCACAAGGAGCACGACGGGACGAACATCGCCGCGGTCGCCCCGCTGATGGTCGACGAGGCCCGGTCCGACCCGCACTCCCAGGAGGAGGCCCCGCAGCGGGTGTCCGACCCGGCCGGGCAGGCCGTCGAGGCCTTCGCGAACCTGCTGAAGGCCGAAGGCATCACGGTGCAGAACAAGGCCGGGCAGGCCACCGCGCCCGCCGGGGCCGCCGAGCTGGCCCGGGTGGAGTCGCCGGAGATCGGACGGCTGGTGGAACGGATGCTCACCACCTCCGACAACCAGCTCGCCGAGGCCGTCGCCCGGCAGGTCGCGCTCGCCGCCAGGCAGCCCGCGAGCTTCGAGGGCGCCGCGAGCGCCGTCACCGCCGAACTCGGCAAGCTCGGCCTGCCGCTGACGGGCGTGGTGCTCACCGACGGCAGCGGCCTGGCCAAGGCCAACCAGCTGCCGCCGACCGTCCTGGTGAAGCTGCTCGCCGAGGCCGCCTCCCCACGGCACCCGGAGCTGCGCCCGGTGATCACCGGCCTGCCGATCGCGGGCTTCACCGGCACCCTGGCCGGCCGGTACGGCGCGAAGTCCGGGGCCGGCGAGGCGGCCGGCATCGTGCGCGCCAAGACCGGCAGCCTGGCGGGCGTCAACACGCTGGCCGGCACCCTGGTCGACGCCGACGGCCGGGTCCTGGTGTTCGCGCTGATGACCCGGACCGGCGCCGACCCGTTCGTGGCCCGCGCCGCGATGGACCGGATCGTCGCGAAGATCGCCGCCTGCGGGTGCTGACGGCCCGTCGGCCCGTCGATCGGCCGCCGCCGTTGTCTCCCCCGGGGGGTGGCGAGCACGTACCGTGAGGGCATGACGAGCGCGAACAGCGGTGCGGAGATGGTCGACTGGGATCTCGCGGTGGCGACCGCGGTGCGCCTCGCCCGGCCCGGGCCCCGGGTCGGCCGGGAGGAGGCCCGCCTGGTGGTCTCCGAGCTGCGCCGGCACGCCGTCGAGGCCGAGCGGCACGTCCGCGAGTTCACCCGGATGGGGATGGGCGAGGACACTCCCGGCACCCCCGTCCTGGTGGTCGACCGGCCCGGCTGGGTGCGGGCCAACGTGGCGGGCTTCCGCACCGTGGTCCGCCCGCTGACGGACCGCCTGGCGGCCCGCCGCCCGGACGGCCCGGGCGCGGCGGCGGCCGGCTCGGTGGGCGCCAAGGCCACCGGCGTGGAGGTCGGCGCGGTGCTGGCGTTCCTGTCGGGAAAGGTGCTCGGCCAGTACGAGACCTTCGCCCCCGCCGAGCTGCCCACCGCCCCGGACAGCCCCGAGGGCCTGTTCGACCAGCCGCGCCGGGGCTTGGCGACGCCGCCCGGACGGCTGCTGCTGGTGGCCCCGAACATCGTCCAGGTGGAGCGCGAACTCGGCGTCGACCCGCACGACTTCCGGCTCTGGGTGTGCCTGCACGAGGAGACCCACCGCACCCAGTTCACCGCCGTGCCCTGGCTGCGCGACCACATCCAGTCCGAGGTGCAGGAATTCCTGGCGCAGACCGACGTCGACCCGTCGGCGCTGCTGGACCGGCTGCGCGAGGCCTTCGGCGGCCTGGCCGGCCGCGGCAACGGCTCCACCGCGGGCAGCCTCACCGACCTGGTGCAGACGCCCGCGCAGCGGGAGATCCTGGCCCGGCTGACCGCCGTGATGTCGCTGCTGGAGGGCCACGCCGACGTGGTGATGGACGGCGTCGGCCCGGCCGTGGTGCCCTCGGTGGCCGAGATCCGGGAGAAGTTCCAGCGCCGCCGCGACCGCGGCAACGGCCGGCTCGACCTGGTGCTGCGCCGCCTGCTCGGCATGGACGCCAAGCTGCGCCAGTACCAGGACGGCGCGGTGTTCGTGCGCGGCGTGGTGGAGCGGGCCGGGATGGACGGCTTCAACCGGGTGTGGACCTCGCCGAACACGCTGCCCACCAAGGACGAGATCCACGACCCGGCGTCCTGGGTGGCCCGGGTGGTCGGCTGACGCCCGGCCCCCTTGGCGGTCACGGCGCGGCCCGGCGTGGACGGTCACGCGGGCGAGTCGTACACCTGGCGGCAGACGTAACGTTTCTCCATTCACCCGTACGTGGGACCGTGGATCCGCCGTTGGCGCGGGTGGCGTGGGCGGAGGCCGGATTCTGCGACCATCTGTGAGCGCCTGGTGACCGAGAGCTGACAGGCGGTCCCGAACCCCCTCCGCCAAGGAGTGCCAACCATGGGCCCACACCCCGCTGTCGCGGCGATACGCCTCGCCGTCCGCCGTACCCTTGCCGACCTCGCCGCCGAGGCCGGCGTCACCCCGGGCGGGCCGGTGCGCGCCCGCAGCGCGCCGTCGGCGCAGACCGCCCCGCTGCCCGCGCTGGCCGCCACCGCCACGGTGCCCGGCACGTTGATCGGCAACGCCCGCCGCCACCCCTCCGGCCTGCCCCGCACCCCGGCCGCCCCCGGCTCCCCGCTGGTGCTGGTCGCGGTCTCCGGCGGCGCCGACTCGATGGCGCTGGCCATCGCCACCGCCTTCGAGGCCCCCAAGCTCGGCCTGCGGGTCGGCGCCGTCACCGTCGACCACGGCCTGCAGGACGGCTCCGCCGAACGCGCCGAGCAGGTCGCCGTCCGGCTGCGCGAGCTGGGCCTGGACCCGGTGGAGGCGGTCGCGGTGCACGTCGGCCGCGAGGGCGGCCCGGAGAACGCCGCCCGGGAGGCCCGCTACGCCGCGCTCGACCGCGCGGCGGAACGCCTCGGCGCCCTCGCCGTGCTGCTCGGCCACACCCGCGACGACCAGGCGGAGACGGTGCTGCTGGGCCTGGCCCGCGGCTCCGGCGCCCGCTCGCTGGCCGGCATGCCGGCCCAGAAGGGCCGCTACCGCCGCCCGCTGCTGGAGCTGGACCGGGCCGCCACCCGGCAGGCCTGCACCGCGCAGTCCATCCCGGTCTGGGACGACCCGCACAACACCGACCCGGCGTACACCCGCTCCCGGGTCCGCCACGAGGTGCTGCCGGTGCTGGAGAAGCACCTCGGCGGAGGCGTGGTGGAGGCGCTGGCCCGCACCGCCCGGCTGTTCCGCGACGACGCCGACGCGCTGGACCAGTGGGCGGCCCTCGCCGAGCACGACCTGCGGGCCCCCGACGGGGCGCTCGACGTGGGCAAGCTCTCCGAACTGCCCCCCGCGGTGCGCCGCCGGGTGCTGCGTCGCGCCGCCCTGCGCGCTGGCTGCCCGGCCGGCGACCTGTTCGCCAGGCACCTGGAAACCGTGGACTCGCTGGTCACCGGCTGGCGCGGCCAAGGCCCCCTGCACCTACCCGGGGGCGTCGAAGCCGTGCGTCGGTGTGGCACGCTGGTGTTTCGGCGGCAGGGCGACTGAGCACGAACCAGTCGTACTACCGCCGCCGAACCCAGACCCCGAACGTTTGAGGACGTATCCCCGGTGGACCAGAACGACATGGGCGCAGACCTCGCGAAGGTGCTCATCAGCAAGGACGAGATCGACGCCAAGCTGGTGGAGCTGGCCGCGCGGATCGACCAGGACTACGCGGGGAAGGACCTGTTGCTGGTCGGCGTCCTCAAGGGCGCCGTGATGGTGATGGCGGACCTCGCCCGGACCCTGCACAGCCAGGTCACCATGGACTGGATGGCGGTCTCCTCCTACGGCATGGGCACCAAGTCCTCGGGCGTGGTGCGCATCCTGAAGGACCTGGACACCGACATCGCGGGCCGTGACGTGCTGATCGTCGAGGACATCATCGACTCCGGTCTGACGCTGTCCTGGCTGCTCGGCAACCTCGGTTCGCGCGGTCCGGCCTCGCTGAAGGTCTGCGCCCTGCTGCGCAAGCCGGACGCGGCCAAGGTCGAGATCGACGTCGAGTACGTCGGCTTCGACATCCCCAACGAGTTCGTGGTCGGCTACGGCCTGGACTACGCGGAGAAGCTGCGCAACCTGCCGTTCATCGGCACCCTGGCCCCGCACGTCTACGGGGGCTGAACCGTTCGGGCGACCGGCGGGAACAGGGCCCTGTTCCCACCCGTTGTGCGGGGGTAGGAAAATAGGCCGCACCGTGGTGTGATCCCGTCGTGAGCGGGGCCCGCTGCGGTACGGTCCAATCAACCGCTCGTCTGACGAGCACATATCGGAAGCGCCGCGGCCCCCAGCCGAGCAGCGCCCGTTGAATGGCAGGAGGGACGGGGCGGTGACGCCCCGCATGGATGGACGTCAAGCGATACTTCCGTGCGCCGATCATGTGGGTCGTGCTGGCCGCCCTCGCCGTGTTCGCGTTGATGGAGCTCGTCTCGGATTCGAGCGGCTACAAGACGGCGGACACCGGTCAGATCATCAGCGCGATCGACAACAACCAGGTGAAGTCGGCGCAGCTCACCACCGGTGACTCGAACCTCATCAAGATCAAGCTGCAGGACGGTCAGAAGCTGAAGCCGGGCGCCAACGGCAAGTCGCCGTCCGGCTCCAACTTCCAGGCTTCCTACACCGGCGACGCCCAGGCAGCCGACCTGGCCAAGAACCTGCAGACCAAGTACGCCGCCGGACAGATCCCGGACGGTTACACCGTCAGCCCCGAGAAGCAGTCGACCTTCGTCAGCCTGCTCTTCTCGATGCTGCCGATCGTGATCATCGTCGTGGTCTTCCTGTTCCTGATGAACCAGATGCAGGGCGGCGGCTCCCGGGTCATGCAGTTCGGCAAGTCCAAGGCCAAGCTACTGACCAAGGACACCCCGAAGACCACCTTCGCGGACGTCGCGGGCGCCGACGAGGCCGTCGAGGAACTCCACGAGATCAAGGAGTTCCTGCAGGAACCGGCCAAGTTCCAGGCCGTCGGCGCGAAGATCCCCAAGGGCGTGCTGCTGTACGGCCCGCCCGGTACCGGCAAGACCCTGCTGGCCCGCGCCGTCGCGGGCGAGGCGGGCGTCCCGTTCTACTCGATCTCCGGCTCGGACTTCGTCGAGATGTTCGTCGGTGTCGGCGCCAGCCGGGTCCGCGACCTGTTCGAGCAGGCCAAGGCCAACGCCCCGGCGATCATCTTCGTCGACGAGATCGACGCCGTCGGCCGGCACCGCGGTGCGGGTCTCGGCGGCGGCCACGACGAGCGCGAGCAGACCCTCAACCAGCTGCTGGTCGAGATGGACGGCTTCGACGTCAAGGGCGGCGTCATCCTGATCGCCGCCACCAACCGCCCCGACATCCTGGACCCGGCGCTGCTGCGCCCCGGCCGCTTCGACCGGCAGATCGCCGTCGACCGCCCGGACCTCCAGGGCCGCCTGGACATCCTCAAGGTGCACCAGAAGGGCAAGCCGATCGCGCCCGACGTCGACCTCTCGGCCGTCGCCAAGCGCACCCCCGGCTTCACCGGCGCCGACCTGTCGAACGTGCTGAACGAGGCCGCGCTGCTCACCGCGCGCTCGGACCTCAAGCTGATCGACAACAACATGCTGGACGAGGCGATCGACCGCGTCGTGGCCGGTCCGCAGAAGCGCTCGCGGATCATGTCCGACAAGGAGAAGAAGATCACCGCGTACCACGAGGGCGGTCACGCCCTGGTCGCGGCGGCCTGCAACTACTCCGACCCGGTGCACAAGATCACCATCCTGTCCCGGGGCCGGGCGCTCGGCTACACCATGGTGCTGCCGGACGAGGACAAGTACTCGACCACGCGCAACGAGATGCTCGACCAGCTCGCCTACATGCTGGGCGGCCGGGCGGCGGAGGAACTGGTCTTCCACGACCCGACCACCGGCGCCTCGAACGACATCGAGAAGGCCACCGCCACGGCGCGGGCCATGGTCACCCAGTACGGCATGAGCGAGCGCCTGGGCGCGATCAAGTTCGGCTCCTCCGACTCCGAGCCCTTCCTGGGCCGCGAGATGGCCCACCAGCGCGACTACTCCGAGGAGATCGCCGGGCTGGTGGACGAGGAGGTCAAGCAGCTGATCGAGACCGCGCACAACGAGGCCTGGGAGATCCTGGTCGAGAACCGCGACGTGCTCGACAACCTGGTCCTCGAACTGCTGGAGAAGGAGACGCTGAACAAGGAGCAGATCGCCGAGGTCTTCGCTCCGGTCATCAAGCGTCCCCCGCGTCCGGCGTGGACCGGCTCGGCCCGCCGCACCCCGTCCACCCGGCCGCCGGTGCAGTCGCCGAAGGAGCTGGCGCTGACCAACGGCGCCGTCTCCGGCACCGACAGCCCGGTCGACACCGTGAAGCTCCCGCCGGCCGACGGCGGCCAGGTCGAGAGCTGATCGACCCGAGCACCTGTTCGGAATGGATGCCGCGTTTCCGGGGTTTGTACCCTGGAGGCGCGGCATTCGTGCTGCACGGAAACTTCTTCCCTTTCACGAGCAGCGAGGCACGCATGATCGATCCGGTGACGCTCGACGGTGAGTCCCCCGTCCGCGAGTTCGACCAGAAGCGGGCCGAGAACGCCGTCCGCGAACTGCTCATCGCGGTCGGCGAGGACCCGGACCGCGAGGGCCTGCTGGAGACCCCGGCCCGGGTCGCGCGCGCCTACCGGGAGATATTCGCCGGCCTGTGGCAGCAGCCGGAGGACGTGCTCACCACCACCTTCGACCTCGGCCACGACGAGATGGTGCTGGTCAAGGACATCGAGGTGTTCTCCACCTGCGAGCACCACCTGGTGCCGTTCCGCGGCGTCGCGCACGTCGGGTACATCCCCGCGACCACCGGCAAGATCACCGGCCTGTCCAAGCTGGCCCGCCTGGTCGACGTGTTCGCCCGCCGCCCGCAGGTGCAGGAGCGGCTCACCAGCCAGGTCGCGGACGCGCTGATGCGGATCCTGGAGCCGCGCGGCGCCATCGTGGTGATCGAGTGCGAGCACATGTGCATGTCGATGCGCGGCATCCGCAAGCCCGGGGCGACCACCGTCACCTCGGCGGTCCGCGGCCAGTTGCGCGACCCCGCCACCCGGGCCGAGGCGATGAGCCTCATCATCGGTCGTTGATCGGGTGCGCCCCCGTCAGGGCCGCGGTTCGCGGTCCTGCGGGGGCGTGAGGTGGTCGCTGAGCCACTCCAGGGTGGCCGGCAGCTCGCGGCGCCAGGTGTCGAAGGAGTGGCCGCCGTCCGGCAGCAGCAGTGAGTCCACCAGGAATTCCGGGTGGTCGTCGGAGGCCTGTTTGGCGGCGGTGAGGAACCGCTCGGTCGCCGGGTAGTCGTCCTCGGCGTGGGTGGAGACCACCAGCAGGGCCGCGGACGGCGCGGGCAGGTTCTTCAGCCGCCAGTTCAGGTCGGACTTCTGGGCCGCGTCGGCGTCGCCCCGGAACAGGTCGCCGTCGGTCCAGCGGTCGTTCGGCACCGTGTAGTCGGGGTGCATCCCGGCCGCGTTGCGGTACACGTCGGGGTGACGCATCGCCAGCCGCAGCGCGCAGGACCCGCCGGTGGAGTAGCCGAACACGCCCCAGGACTCCGCCGCCCGGCCGACCCGGTACGCGGAGCGCAGCGCGGCCGGCAGGTCCTTCACGAACCAGGTCTCGGTCTTCGGGCCGCCGGCGACGTCCACGCACTCGGTGTCCCGCGGCGGGGCGACGGTGGGGCGGGCCATCACGATCACGGTGGGGGCCATCTGGCCGGTGCGTTGCAGTTCGGCGGCGGTCTGCGGCAGTTGCAGGCTCTCCACCAGGTGCAGGGTCGGACCGGGGTAGCCGGCCAGGGCGATCAGCACCGGGAAGTGCTCGCGGTTGTAGCGGGGGTTGAAGTACTCCGGTGGCAGATAGACGAACATCTGATCGGACAGGCCGGACTCGGTGCCGGTCACTTTCACCGAATCGATCCGGCCGACCTCTTCGGGTGGACCGGGCGGCAGCACGTCCTTGACCGTCTCCAGCCCTCCCTCGGTGGTCGGCTGCACCAGCTTGTCGCTCTCGGGGGCGGCGCCGGGGGCGCGCCCGGAGGTCAGTGCCAACGGGGCTCCTGCGCCGGGGCGCAGCAGGTCGTTCCAGGAGGTGTAGAAGCCGTACGCGTTGTTCACCGACAGCAGCAGCACCGACAGCACCGCCACCTGGGTGACGGCCAGCAGTCCGAGTCGTCCCAGCATCGGCAGCGGCCGCTGCGCGGACAGCCGCGGCCACAGCCAGAGAGTGGCCACCAGGGCCGCCGTTCCCACCGCGATCAGCGCGTACACCAGTGTCCGGCTGGTCAGCTCCATGCCGTCCGGCCCTCCTCGACTCCCGCTCGGTCAACGTTGTCTGACGGCCCGTCTGGTGCGAGTGGGGGTAGTCTGACCGAGCGTCGGAAACCAGTACGACCGGATGACTGCACGAACGGGAACCGTCGCCCTAGAATGCGGCGTCCACGGGTTGGAATCGCGCCGAACCGCCGAGTCGGCGGCCACGGGTGCGGCATCGGTAGTACCCGCCGCGTCCCCCGGTCCGATGAGTGCACCCGTTCGAACCGAGCCCCCGGCGGACCCCCTCATCCGTCCGGTGGACCCCTCTTGACGTGCGGATTGCCAGAAAAAGGAACAGTCATGAAGGTTCATCACAACCAGGCTCCCAGGGTGCGCGAGCAGCACCCGGGTGCCTCTAGGCTGGGTTCTCATGAGCGCTCCCGTGTCCGCTGAGACGACGTCCGACCAGCCCCGCCGGCGTGGGCTGAAGGCGCTCCGGTCCCAGGCCTCCGCCGTACCGCGGGCATGGGTGCCGGGCGCGGTCGGGTACGCCTGCCTGGCGATCGGACTGATCGACATCGTCGGCGGGATCTTCCCCCGCTTCCGGGCCACCCGGATGCACAGCTGGGCCGGCCAACTGCCCGGCGGCACCACCACGTTGGCCGCCGCCGGCACCCTGATGGTCGGCATGCTGCTGGTGCTGCTCGCGCACGCCCTGCGCCGCCGCAAGCGCCGCGCCTGGCGCGCCGTCTGCGTGCTGCTGCCGGTCGGCGCCGCGCTGCACATGCTGCGCTGGCACCAGTTCGGCCAGGCCGCGATCTCGCTGGCGCTGTTCGTGCTGATGCTGATCCACCAGCGCGAGTTCTACGCCAAGGCCGACCCGCGCACCCGCTGGCGCGCGGTGGTCAACTTCGTCGTGCTCGGCACCGTCTCGGCGCTGATCGGCCTCGCCATCGTGTCCGTCCGCTGGAAGGACGAACTCGGCGACCCGACGCTGTTCCAGCGCCTGGAGCACGTCGGCTACGGCCTGTTCGGCTTCGAGGGCCCGATCCACTACACCAAGGAGTGGGTCAGCGACCTGGTCGCCTACTCCCTCGGCGGGCTCGGCCTGCTCACCGCCCTCACCACCGCGTACCTGGCGCTCCGCCCCGAGAAGCCCGAACCCGAGCTCACCCCCGAGGACGAGCTCAAGGTCCGCGAGCTGCTCGCCCGCCACGGCAGGCGCGACTCGCTCGGCTACTTCGCGCTGCGCCGCGACAAGAGCGTCCTGTTCTCGCCCACCGGCAAGGCCGCGATCTCCTACCGGGTGGTCTCCGGCGTGATGCTCGCCTCCGGCGACCCGGTCGGCGATGTCGAGGCCTGGCCCGGCGCGATCAAGGTCTTCATGACCACCGCCCGCGAACACGCCTGGGTGCCAGCCGTCACGGGCTGCTCCGAGGTCGGCGGCGAGGTCTGGACCCGCGAGGCCGACCTCGACGCGCTCGAACTCGGCGACGAGGCCATCGTCGACATCTCCACCTTCTCGCTCTCCGGCCGCGCCATGCGCAACGTCCGCCAGATGGTCAAGCGGATCGAACGCAACGGCTACTCCTGCAAGGTCCGCCGGGTCGGCGACCTCACGCTGGAGGAGAAGCGGCAGATCGCCGACGCGGCGGCCCGCTGGCGCGGCACCGACACCGAGCGCGGCTTCTCGATGGCGCTCGGGCGCTTCGGCGAGGTCGGTGACGACGAGTGCGTCGTCGTCACGGCGCACAAGGCGCCGGAAGGCGACGAGAGCGGCTCCGACGACCTGAAGGCGGTGCTGCACTTCGTCCCGTGGGGCGAGGACGGCATCTCGCTGGAACTGATGCGCCGCGACCGGGAGGCGGACCCCGGCCTCAACGAACTGCTGATCGTCGCGGCCCTCCAGGAGGTCGGCGCGATGGGCATCCGGCGGGTCTCGCTGAACTTCGCGATGTTCCGCTCGGCGCTCGCCCGGGGCGAACGGATCGGCGCGGGGCCGGTGCTGCGGGCCTGGCGCGGGCTGCTGGTCTTCCTGTCGCGGTGGTTCCAGATCGAGTCGCTGTACAAGTTCAACGCGAAGTTCCAGCCGACCTGGGAGCCGCGGTTCCTGGTCTACAAGCACACCCGCGACCTCCCGCGGATCGGCTTCGCAGCGATGCAGGCGGAGGCGTTCATCACGCTGGGCATGCCGCGATTCGGGCGCAAGCGGCAGCGGCAGGGCCTCATGCCGGAGGCTCCGGCCGAGCTCGACAGGGCGGCGTAGCGGGGAGTACGAGCAGGGGCGCAAGCGCAGACCTGTCCGTGAGGTCGCGATCAATGGCAAGTCATTGCCGGCGTCGCGACCTTGCGGTGGGGTGCCTTCCGCCTCGCGCAGTTCCCCACGCCCCTGGTTTTGCGCTTGCGGGGTTCCCCGGCCGGTCGGGGGTGGCCGGCTGCGTCGATAATGGGTCTTATGAGCGAGAACCTCCCTGGCCTGCCCGTCCTGGACCGTTGTGCGGTGATGGGGGTGGTGAACGTCACGCCGGATTCGTTCTCGGACGGGGGGATGTGGCTGGATCCGGCGAAGGCGATCGCGCACGGGCTGGACCTGGTGGCGCGGGGGGCGGACCTGGTCGATGTGGGTGGGGAGTCGACCCGGCCGGGGGCGGTGCGGGTGACGGAGGAGGAGGAGCTGCGCCGGGTGGTGCCGGTGGTCACGGAGCTGGCCCGGGCGGGAGTGGTGGTGTCGGTGGACACCATGCGGGCGGCGGTGGCGCGGGCCGCGGTGCAGGCGGGTGCGGCGATCGTCAACGACGTGTCCGGAGGACTCGCGGATGCGGAGATGGCGAACGTGGTCGCCGAGACCGGCGCGCCGTTCGTGGTGATGCACTGGCGCGGGCAGTCGGCGGACATGTACGCGCAGGCGGTGTACGACGACGTGGTCGCGGACGTGGTGCGGGAGCTGTCCGACCGGATGGAGGAGCTGCTCGCGGCGGGGGTGAAGGAGGATCAGCTGATCCTGGACCCGGGCCTGGGGTTCGCCAAGACGAGCGCGCACAACTGGGCGCTGCTGGGTCGGCTGGACGCGCTGACGGCGCTCGGTCGGCCGGTTCTGGTCGCGGCTTCGCGCAAGCGCTTCCTGGGTACGCTGCTGGCCAACCCGGAAACCGGGGAGCTGCGCCCGGCGCGGCAGCGGGACGACGCGACGGCGGCGGTCTCGGTGCTGTCGGCGAAGGCGGGCGCCTGGGCGGTGCGGGTGCATGACGTGTCCGGCACGGCTGACGCCGTACGAGTCGTGGCGGCCTGGGAGCAGGCCGAGCAGAGGGGGTAGACGTGGCGGAGGCAGTGAGCGGCAACGACCGGGCGGCGGCGCTGGAACCGGACGAGGAGGCCGTGCTGGCGGCCAATCAGGCGCTGTACGAGGCTCTGGAGACCGGCGACCTGGACGCCGTCGAGTCGATCTGGCTGGGCCCGGGCGAGGCGGACGACAAGGGCGGGGTGTTCTGTGTGCACCCGGGCTGGCCGGCGCTGGTGGGCCGGGCCCAGGTGACCCGCTCGTACATGTTGATCATGGCGAACACCGAGTACATCCAGTTCTTCCTGACGGATGTGGAGGTGGACGTGCAGGGCGATGTGGCGCTGGTCACCTGTACGGAGAACATTCTGTCCGGCGGCGAGCCCGAGGAGGAGGGCGAGTTGGGGCCACTGGTGGGCGGGAAGGTGGTGTCGACGAACCTGTTCCGGCGCACTCCGGACGGCTGGAAGCTGTGGTCGCACCATGGTTCGCCGGTGCTCACCAGTGGCGACGACGAGGACGACGAGGACGAGTGATCGCCGCCCGTCAAGGGCCGCGGTGGCCGGTCCGATCGGGTGGGCGGCCGGGGAGGCGGTCCGGGAGGGTCGGCGCTCGAAGGTAGATTCGAGGGGCGGCGGGCGACGATGCCCGCCGGTCCCCGCTTCGGCGGGGCCGTCAGCTGGGAGCAGTGATTCTTGTGCTGGACCGCGTCACCTTGCGTGGGCTCCGTGCCCGCGGCCACCACGGCGTCTTCGAGCGGGAGCGGATCGAGGGGCAGACCTTCGTCGTCGACCTGACGCTGTTCCTGGACACCCGGCCGGCCGCCGCGAGTGACGACCTGACCCGCACCGCGCACTACGGCGTGATCGCGGAGGAGGTCACCGCGGTGATCGCGGGCGATCCGGTCGACCTGATCGAGACGCTGGCCCAGCGGATCGCCGACCAGTGCCTGCGGCACGAGGTGGTCGAAGAGGTCGAGGTCGTCGTGCACAAGCCCGATGCCCCGATCACCGTCCCGTTCGACGACGTCACCATCACGATCCGCCGGGGCCGCGCCTGATGGCGCCCGGTGGAGCCCGAGTGGAGGGAACTCCCATGGCCACCACAGACCCGACCGCCACGCCGACCACGTTCGACCTGCAGGGCAAGGTGGACCGCGTGGAGGCCACCATGCACGAGTCGCGGGACGCCGCGATCGCGCTCGGCAGCAACCTGGGCAACCGCCTGGAGACCCTGCAGGGCGCGGTCGACGCGCTGGAGGACACGCCCGGCGTACGGGTGACCGCGCTGTCCGCGGTGTACGAGACGGACGCCGTCGGCGGGCCCGCCGACCAGCCCAACTACTTCAACGCCGTCGCGCTGCTGCGCACCTCGCTGCCGCCGCAGGACCTGCTGGAACGGGCCAACGCCGTGGAGGACGCGTTCGGCCGGGTGCGGACCGTCCGCTGGGGCTCCCGCACGCTGGACGTCGACATCCTCAGCTACGAGGGCGTGCGCAGCGACGACCCGCAGCTGACGCTGCCGCACCCGCGGGCCCACGAGCGGGCGTTCGTGCTGGCGCCGTGGCAGGACGCCGACCCGCAGGCCGAGGTGCCCGGGCACGGGCCGGTCGCGGAGCTGCTGGCGGCGCTCGGCGGGGCCGAGGGCCAGGGCGTGCGGCTGCGCGCCGACCTGCAGCTGCGACTGCCGGAGTGAGCCGTCCGGGAACTTCCGGCCGACCACGGCCGTAGCTCCCTGCGGGTGCGGCCCGGCCGGTACGGTGGGCTGGTCGCCGCGCCGAACTCCCGGGCCGTGCAGGGCCGGGTCGAACCACTGGAAGGAAGCCCGTCCGCGTGAAGCCGCTCCGTCTCCGCCTGCTGCTCGGCATCACCGCCATCACGGGGCTGCTGTCCTGGGGCGGTGCCCGGCTGTGGGACTCGCTGGGCACGCTGCCCGGAGTGCCCGCGTACGCGCCGTACGTGCTTGCGGCGATCGCCGTGGTGCTGCTGGCCGTGGCGATCTCGCTGCGGTCGCGGCTGAAGGCGATGCGGGAGCGGCAGCCGGGCGCGAAGCGGGTCGATCCGCTGCACGCGGCGCGGGCGCTGGTGCTGGGGCAGGCCAGCGCGCTGGTGTCGTCGGTGGTGACCGGCGTGTACGCGGGCGTCGGGGTGTTCCTGCTCGGCTCGCTGGAGGTCGCCGCCCGTCGGGCGCAGGCCGCCACCGCGCTGTTCGCGGTGCTGGCCGGTGCGGCGGTGATCGCGGTGGCGCTGTGGCTGCAGCACATCTGCCGGCTTCCGGAGGACCACGACGACCCGGAGCACCCGCGCGGCACGGCCGCCTCCCCCCGCTGAGGCCGCCACTCGCACTGCGCGCCACTCGCACTGCGTGACGGTTCGAGTGCGGCCCGTGTTTCTGTCGGCGTGTCAAGGGCGGAATGGGGGGCGAGGCTGACAGGGCCGCGACTCGCACGCTAGTTTCTAGCCATGCCTCGCGGACGCCACCGTCATTCCTCCGTCCTGGGCCGGTCGCTGCCACCGGTCGCCTCCGGTGTGCTCGTGGTCGCGGCGGTGGCCGCGCTGGTGGCCAGTCCGGACCAGATCGTGGCCCGCTCGGTCGGCGTCGCCGCGGTGGTCGCGGTGGTCGGCCTGGCGCTGGTGCTGCGGCAGCGCGACCGGGCCGCCCGGGCCGCTGTCGAGCTGGCCATGACGCGCCGGCTGCGCGCCGAGGAGCGCTACGAGGAGCAGATCGCCGAGGCCGAGTACGCGGCCGAGGTCGCCGAGGAGCGGGCCACCCGCTTCGGGCGGCGGCTGACCGCGGAGAAGTCCCGGCTGGCGAAGGCGGAGACGGAGATCGCCCGGCTGCTGCGCGAGCGTGCCGTGCTGGTCGCCGAGCAGGCGCTGAAGGAGGCCGAGGCGGCCCGCCGGGCCGTCGAGGAGTCCCGCCCCAAGCACCCGGTCACCCCGGCCGCGTTCGTCCGCGCACAGGCCGCGATGCGGCATCTGGAGCGGCAGGCGGTGTCCGCCGAGGCACAGCGCGCGGTGGACGAGCGGGCCCAGGTCGAGCTGCGGCCGAAGATGCCGGAGCCGGTGCCGGCCACCGGTCCGGCGGCGCTGCGCCCGGTCGGTCCGGCGCTGCCCGGCCCGCGCCCGCAGGCCGCGGAGCACGCTGCCCCGCAGCGGCCGCGGGGAGCGGCGTTCAGCTTCTTCGGCCGGCCGGGCAGTGCCCGGGCCGCGCTGCGGGCGGCCGCGCCGGCCCCGGCGGTGGGCGACCTGGCGGACGTGGTGGGCGACGAGGCGCTGGCCGACAGCGAGCGCTACGCGGTGCTGGACGCCGCGCCGGTGGACGTCGGGCAGCCCGCGCACCGCGCGGTGGAGCAGCCGCCGAGCCACCAGCACGCGGAGTCCGACACCGAGCCCGCCGAGGTGGTCGACCTGACCCCGCACGACGAGACCGAGCTGCTGGAGCTGCCCGAGCTGCGGGCCGGCCGGCCGTGACCACGCGGAAGGGCCCCCGTTCCTGACGGAGCGGGGGCCCTTCCGGCTGTGCGGGTGCGCGTCAGACGTTGACGCCGAAGTCCTGGGCGATGCCGGCCAGGCCGGAGGCGTAGCCCTGGCCGATGGCGCGGAACTTCCACTCGGCGCCGTTGCGGTACAGCTCGCCGAAGATCATCGCGGTCTCGGTGGCGGCGTCCTCGGAGAGGTCGTAGCGGGCGAGCTCGGCGCCGCCGGCCTGGTTGAGCACCCGGATGTAGGCGTTGCGGACCTGGCCGAAGCTCTGGCCGCGGCTGTTGCCGTCGTAGATCGACACCGGGAAGGTGATCCGGGTGACGTCGGCGGGCAGCGCGGCCAGGTTGACGTTGACCTGCTCGTCGTCGCCGTCGCCCTCGCCGGTGCGGTTGTCGCCGGTGTGGACGACGGTGCTGTCCGGGGTGCTGGTGTTGTTGAAGAAGACGAAGTGGCGGTCGGAGTAGACCTTGCCCTCGCCGTTCAGCACGATCGCGCTGGCGTCCAGGTCGAACTCGGTGCCGGTGGTGGTGCGCACGTCCCAGCCGAGGCCGACGGTGACCGCCGTCAGGCCGGGGGCCTCCTTGGTCAGCGAGACGTTGCCACCCTTGGTGAGGCTCACGGGCATGGTCTGTGGTGTCCCTTCGGTCGGTTTTGCCCAGAGAACGCGGGACGGGCGGCCTTTGGTTCCACGCGGGGTGCGGGGCCGTCCGACGCCGGGTCAGATTCTCGGGTACCGGCCCTGCACGGTCCAGATGTTCGGATTGTCGGCCAGGTCCTCGTGCAGCTCGGTCAGGTCGGCCAGCACGTCCTGGAGGAAGTCCCGGGCCTCCCGGCGCAGCTCGGCGTGCCGGACCACCACCGGCTCGTCGTCCGGACGCCAGGTGGCGGTGATCTCCACCCAGCCGAACCGGCGGGCGAAGCGCAGCAGTTCGGTGTTCTGGGTGAAGTCGAGGTCCTCGGTGCGGACCCGGGCCTCGCGGCTGCCGCGCGGGTCCTCGTCGAGGCGTTCGACGACGTCGCACAGCGCCCAGGCGAAGTCCAGCACCGGCACCCAGCCCCAGAGGGTCTCGACGCCGGTGCCGTCGCCGCTCTCCAGGTAGACGTCCCCGGCGAACAGGTCGTGGCGCAGCGCGCGGACCGGTGCGGTGCGGTAGTCGGTCTGCGGGGGGTCGGGGAAGCGGTTGGAGAGGGAGTAGCCGAGCTCGATCACGCCCGCCATTGTGCCGGGTTAACCAGGTGACGGGCGCCGCGCCCGGGCGGGATGATGGGCGGCATGACTGAGCCCGTGCGCGTACGGGGTTCGGTGGTCGTCCCCGACGCCGAGCTCGTCTGGCGCTTCTCCCGTTCCTCCGGCCCCGGCGGCCAGCACGTCAACACCTCCGACAGCAAGGTCGAGCTGCGCTGGGATCTCGCCGCCTCCGACGCGCTGCCGCCGGTGTGGAAGGACCGCGCCCTGGAGCGGCTGGCCTCGCGGCTGGTCGACGGGGTGCTGGTGGTGCGCGCCTCCGAGCACCGCTCGCAGTGGCGCAACCGCGAGGTCGCGGCCGCCCGGCTGGCGTCGCTGCTGGGCGAGGCCACCGCGCCGCCGCCGAAGGCCCGGCGGGCCACCAAGCCCACCCGGGGCATGATCGAGCGGCGGCTGGAGAACAAGCGGCACCGCGCCACGCTGAAGCAGGGGCGGGGTCGGGTCAAGCCGGACTAGCGGCCTCGGCTCAGCCGAGTTGGCGGTAGCCGGAGCGGAAGTAGACCAGCGGTCGGGCCGCCGGGGCGGGGACTCGCGCGGCCAGGACGCGGCCGAGCACCAGGGTGTGGTCGCCGGCCGGGATGCGCTGTTCGGTGCGGCACTCGACGGTGGCGAGCGCGCCGTCGATCAGCGGGGCGCCGGAGTGCGGGCCGCGCTGCCAGGCGGCGTCGGCGAACAGCAGGCGGTCGCTGAGCCGGCCCTTCATGGCGAACCGGGAGGCCAGCGTGCGGTGCTCCTCGCCGAGCAGCGAGACCGCCCAGGTCTCGGCCCGGGCGAGCAGGTCGTCCATCCGGGAGTCCTCGCGCACCGAGACCAGCACCAGCGGCGGCTCCAGCGACACCGACAGGAACGAGGTGGCGGTCATGCCGACGTCCTCGCCGTCCTCGGGGTCGTGCACGGTCACCAGCGAGACGCCGGCGGCCAGTTGGCCGAGGGCGGCGCGGAACTCCTCGGGAGTGGCGCCGGCGTCGGCAACGGGGGCGGGCGCGGCGGGGGAGGCGGGGGACTGTGGGGAGCTGTACACGTACCGCACGGTAGTCTCCGCGCGGGCGCAGCGGTATCGGGCCCTGGTCGTAGGTCGGATCGGTCGCTGGGCCGAGCGTGGGGGTGGTGTGCTGCCGGAAGTCGCCTGCCGGGCGTCCTGTCGTTCCCTGCCGTTTCCGAATACGATCATCACTTGATCATTATGTGATTTGAGTCACACTGACAGGCTATTGCTGACCGAGCGTGCCTATCGAAGTGCTCGCTGTGATTCAGTTCTTCTGGCAATCGGACGACACCTCTCAAGAACCATCCGAAGCAGCCGGGGAGCCCCCGCATGGAAGCCGAGTCGGAGCCCTACGTCCGCCTCGCGACCCTCCGCACCTTGCACCGGGTCGTGGCGGACCTCAACGCTGCCCGGAGCCTGGCGGGAACCCTGCAGGCGGTCGTCGAGGGAGCGGTCCACGGGCTCGGGTTCGACGCCGCCGCGGTCAGCCTGGTGCGGCCCGACGGGGACCTGGTGATCGCCGCCGTCTGGGAGATCGAGGAGAGCACCTTCGGCGGGCCCTCCGTGCTGCTCGGCCAGGTCGGCTCCCGCGAGTCCTGGGACCGGATGCTGCAGGTCGCCGACCACTGGGGCACCCTGCGCTTCCTCCCGTACGACCGCGGCTGGGCCATCGGCACCGACATCCCCACCTGGACCGGCGACGGCCCGCTGCCCGTCTACGACAACGACTGGCACCCCGCCGACGTCCTGCTCGCGCCCATGTACAGCCCCGGCGGCGACCTGCTCGGCGTCCTCTCGGTGGACCGACCGCGCAGCGGCAAACGCCCCGGCGCATGGACCCGCGAGGCACTGGAGATGTTCTCCCTGCAGGCCTCCATAGCCATCGGCAACGCCCGGCTGCGGGCCGAGATGCAGCGCGCCCTGGCCCGCCTGGAGAAGGAGCAGCAGGCCCTGCGGGCCAGCGAGGAATCCTTTCGGCAGGCCTTCGAGTACGCCCCCAGCGGCATGGCCATCACCGAACTGCACGGCGACGGCACCGGGCAGCTCACCCGCGTCAACGACGCCCTGTGCCGGCTGCTCGGCCGCCCCCGGGCCACCCTGCGCCAGCAGCGCTTCGTCGACCTGGTCCACCCCGACGACCTGGGGCTGCTGCTGCGCACCAGCGCCGAGGGCGGACGCGCCGAACTGCGGCTGTCCCGCCGCGACGGCGGCTTCCAGTGGGTGTGCCTGCGCAACTCGGTGGTCGCCGACGCCACCGAGGGCCCCAGCTTCCTGCTCACCCACGTCGAGGACATCGAGGACCGCAAGCGGCACGAGCTCCAGCTCGCCCACCGGGCCAGCCACGACGCCCTCACCGGCCTGCCCAACGGCGCCGAACTGCGGTCCCGGCTCGCCCGCCGGCTCTGTTCCCGCGCCCAGCTGCCCGCCCCCGGCGGTCCGCCCGACACCGGCCACCCGCCCTCAGGCACCGTCCAGAACGGCCCGCCGGCGTCCGGTGGCCCCGTGACCGTGGCGCACGGCTACCCGCCCCCCGACGAGGCCCTGGAGCGCGACCGGGAGGCCTTCGCGGCCGGTGAGATGCTCCGCCACGACGCCACCGCCGCGCACCACGTGCACGCCGTCGTCCCCGCCGACCCGTCGGGCGGCGAGCTCTGGCAGGGCCACCGCCGCCCCGGCCCGGAGAAGGGCCTCGCCGTCCTCTACTGCGACCTCGACGGCTTCAAGCTGGTCAACGACCGCTACGGCCACAACGCCGGCGACGCCGTGCTGATCGAGATCGCCCGCCGGCTCCAGCAGGTCGTCCGGGAGGGCGACACGGTGGCCCGGATGAGCGGCGACGAGTTCGTCGTGCTGGCCGACGCCATCGGCCGCGAGGAGGCCAAGGAACTCGCCGGGCGGCTGCGCAGCGCCATCCTGCCGCCGATGCGGATCGACAACCGGGCCGTCCGGGTCGGCGTCAGCCTCGGCATCGGCTGGGCCGGCTGCGGCATGAGCATCGACGAGGTGCTGCACTCCGCGGACGAGCGGATGTACGACGAGAAGCGCACCCGCGGCGGCACGGCCCGCGGCTCGCGCGGCGAGCGCTCGCACCGCCGGGCGGGCTGAACCGCTCCGGGTCGAACCGCTCGGCGGGCTGAACCGCTTGGTCCGGGCCGAAAGGCGACAGGTAGGGTGCCCTGGGTACGAGAGCATCCAGTCCTGGGGAGTTGACCGTGACGACCGCCGGTAACAACGACGGCGCGGGCGAGGACGACCCGTTCGCGTACCTCTACCGTCCCGCCGAGGGCGAGCAACCCGCGGCCGAGCGGCCCCGCACCGGCTACAGCCGTCCGATGGAGGTGGGCCGCGCCACCTACGGCGAGCGGCCCGCATACCCGCAGGCCCCGCCGCCCGCCGGCCCCGGGCACCCGCAGGCCGGGCCCGGCGCCGCGCCCGGGCAGGAGACCACCGCGCTGCCGCAGCAGTCGCGGTACGCCGAGCGCTCCCGGCCGCGCCCCGGTGAGGACCGGCCGGCCGGCCGCGGCAAGGCCACCGTGATCGGCGCCGTCGCGGTGGTCGCCGCGATCGCCATCGGCGCGGGCGTCGCCCTCTCCACCGGCGACCCGGACGCCGGCAAGGGACAGGCCGCCGGCAACAGCCACAGCCCGTCCGCCCCGGCCGAACCGAGCTCCTCGGGCCCGTCCAGCCCCGCGCCCAGCCCGAGCGCCGCCAACGAGCCGATCGGCGACGCCTCCACGATGCAGGCGCAGGGCGCGAACCTCGACGCGGCGGTCAAGGGCGCATCCTCCGCGGACGGCAAGTACCTGACGCTGCAAGGCGGTTCGTCGGTCACCTGGACGGTCAACTGGGACGCCGCCGGGCGGACCAAGGTCTGGCTGCACTTCAACAACACCGGAGCCGACCAGCCCGCGCAGGTCACGGTGAACGGCAAGGACCACTCGGGCGGCGTGACCTTCAAGAACTACTCGAAGGGCGGGAACCAGGACCCCGCGCAGTCCTGGTACAGCACCAACATATGGCCGGACCTGCAGGCCGGTTCCAACACCATCACGGTGACCCTGCCGGCCGGTGCGGGCACGGTGCTGCTCGACCAGATCGCGGTGACGCCGTTCTCGGTGGAGAAGTACCCCGCCAAGTGACCACCGCGACGGGGGCGCCGGGGAACACCCCGGCGCCCCCGTCGGCGTGTCAGCGGTCGGCGACCACCCGGGACAGCTGTTCGACGGTGCGGGTCATCGCGTCCCGGGCGGCGGTGAGGTACTTGCGCGGGTCGGTGGCGGCGGGGTGGGCGGCCAGGTGCTCGCGGACGGCGGCGGTGTAGGCCAGGTTGAGCGCCGTGCCGATGTTGATCTTCACCATGCCGGCCGCGACGGCCGCGGTGAGCAGCTCGTCGGGGACCCCGGAGCTGCCGTGCAGGACCAGCGGGACGGGGACGGCGGCGGCCAGGTCGCCGATCAGGTCGAGGTCGAGGGCGGCGGTGCGCGAGGTCATCGCGTGCGAGGAGCCGACGGCGACGGCCAGCGCGTCCACGGCGGTGTCGGCGACGTAGCGGGCCGCCTCCGCCGGGTCGGTGCGGGCGCCGGGCGCGTGCGCGGACAGCGGCGGCTCGCCGTCCTTGCCGCCGACCCGGCCCAACTCGGCCTCCAGGTGCAGGCCGTGCCGGTGCGCCCAGGCGGCGGCCTCGGCGGTGGCCTTGACGTTCTCGTCGTGCGGCAGCGCGGAGGCGTCGAACATCGCGGAGGAGAACCCGGCGGCGGGGGCCGCGCGCAGCAGGTCGAAGTCCTCGCAGTGGTCGAGGTGGAGCGAGACGGGGACGCGGGCAGCGGCGGCGATCTCCGCGCAGGCCCGGGCGATCGGCAGCAGACGGCCGCCGCGGTAGGCGATGGCGTTCTGGCTGAGCTGGAGCACGACGGGCGTCCCCGCGGCTTCGGCGCCGGCGGCGATCGCCTCGGCGTGCTCCAGGGTGATCACGTTGAAGGCGGGCAGTCCGCGCCGGTCGGCGGCGGCGGACGCGAGCAGGTCGGAGGTAGCGGCGAGCGGCAAGGGGGTCTCCGGGTGGGGTGAGCAACGAGGCGCAGGTTCCGCTGCTCACCCCCCGTGCAGAGCCGCCCTCGCGGGCGGTGCCGGGTCAGGCCGGGTTGCCGGCCACGGTGAAGCGGTCCGCGCCGACGATCCACTCGCCGCGGCGCATCACGGCGGCGAGCTCGTAGGTGTCGGATTCGAGGACGACCAGGTCGGCGTTCTTGCCTGCCTCCAGGGTGCCGAGGGTGTCGGCCAGGCCCATCAGCCGGGCCGGGACGGTGGACAGCGAGGTGACGGCCTGGCTCAGCGACAGGCCGAGCACGGTGACGGCGCGCCGGAAGGCGACGTCCAGGGTGAGGGTGGAGCCGGCGATGGAGCCGCCCTCGACGAGGCGGGCGACGCCGTCCTCGACCCGGACCTGGAGCGGGCCGAGCGGGTACAGGCCGTCGCCCATGCCGGCCGCGCCCATCGCGTCGGTGATCAGCGCGACGCGTTCGGCGCCGGCCGTGCCGTAGGCGAGTTCGAGCACCGAGGGGTGCAGGTGGATGCCGTCGTTGATCAGCTCGACGGTGACCCGCTCGTCCTCCAGCAGCGCCACGATCGGGCCGGGCGCGCGGTGCTGGATGCCCGGCATCGCGTTGAACAGGTGGGTGGCGACGGTGGCTCCGGCGTCGATCGCCTCCAGGGTGATCGCGTAGTCGGAGTCGGTGTGGCCGACGGCGGCGATGATGCCCTGGTCGGCGAGCATCCGGACGGACTCCAGGCCGCCCGGCAGCTCCGGGGCCAGGGTGAACATCTTCGCGTGGCCGCGGGCGGCGTCGGCGAGCTTGCGCACCAGCGCCGGGTCGGGGTCGCGCAGCAGGTCGGGGCGGTGGGCGCCGCACCGGTTGTGCGAGATGAACGGGCCCTCGAAGTGGATGCCGGCCAGGACGCCGTCCTCGACGAGTTCGGAGAGCACGGCCGCCTGGCGGCAGACCTCGTCGATCTCGCCGGTGACGGTGGAGGCCATCGTCGTGGTGGTGCCGTGCTCCAGGTGCGTGCGGGCGGCGGTGAGCGCCTCCTCGGCGACACCGGAGGCGTACGAGGCCCCGCCGCCGCCGTGCACGTGCAGGTCGACGAAGCCGGGGACGACGGTGTACCCGGTCAGGTCGAGGTCACCGGGCAGCGGGTCGCCGCCGAGGTCCGCGATGCGGGTTCCCCCGACCGTGAGCCGGCCGCCTTCGATCACCCCGCCGGGCAGGACCAGTCGGGCTCCGGCCAGTGCAGTTCGGTCCGCGGTCACGCGGTCACCTCCATGGAGAGCAGATCCCAGGCGAGCAAACCTGCGCCCAGGGACGCGGCGGTGTCTTTGAGCATGGCCGGAACGACCTTCGGGGGCATCTGGAAGGTCAGGCGCTCGGTCACCGCGGCGCGCAGCGGCGTGAAGAGGGTGTCACCGGCCTCCGCCAGCCCGCCGCCGACGATCACCGTCGACGGGTCGAGCAGGCTCTGCGCCAGCACGATGCCGTCGGCGAGCGCGTCCACCGCGTTCTGCCAGACCGCCAGGGCCGTCGGGTCGCCGGTCTCGACCGCCAGCGCGCAGTCGGCGGCGTCGGCGGTCGGGTCGCCGACGGCCTCGGCCCAGGCCCGGGACACCGCCGAGGCGGAGGCCAGGGTCTCCAGGCAGCCGCGGGCGCCGCAGCCGCACTGCGGGCCGCCGGGGCGGACCACCACGTGCCCGATCTCGCCGCCGTAGCCGTGGGCGCCGGCCTCGATCGTGCCGCCGATCCCGATCGCGCCGGCGATGCCGGTGCCGAGCGCGATGAACAGGAAACGGTCGACCCCCCGACCGGCGCCGATCCGGCCCTCGGCGAGCCCGCCGGACCGGACGTCGTGGCCGAGAGCGACCGGGATGTTGCCGAGGCGCTCGCCGAGGAGCTTGCGCATCGGCAGGTCCCGCCAGCCGAGGTTGGCGGAGAAGACCGCGATCCCGTTCTTCTCGTCGATCGTTCCCGGCACGGCGACGCCTGCCGCGAGGGGGGCGGCACCGAATCGGGTGCGGCCCTCCTGCGCCAGGTCGGCGGCGAAGTCGAGGATGGTGGCGACGACGGCATCAGTGCCGTGCTCCCGCCCGGTCGGTCGGCGTGCTTCGTACAGCACGGAGCCGTCCTGGGCGACCAGCGCGGCTTTCATGCCGGTGCCGCCTACATCGAGTGCGATGACGTGCTTCACGGGGGACAGTTTCCCTTGGCCAGGTCGAAGAGGTCTAGTCCAGTCGATCGATTGGTCTGGTCCTGAGAGGTGAGCTTTGTCGCTCTTTGCCGACTCCTGGGGGTTTTCGGGGCCTTGGCGGGCGGTCAGGCCAGGACGATCGAGCGGGTCAGGTTGCGCGGCTCGTCCGGGTTGAGACCGCGGTGCTCGGCCACCGCGACGGCCAGCTTGTGCACCCGGACCAGGTCGGCCAGCGGGTCCAGGCCGTCCGCGCCGGAGTCGGCCAGCAGCCGGCCACCGACCGCCGCCACCTCGTCGGCCAGGCCGACCGGCAGCGCGCCGAACGCCCACGCGGCGCGTCCCGGAGCGGTGATCGAGATCGGGCCGTGCCGGTACTCCATCGCCGGGTACGCCTCGGTCCAGGCCAGCGCGGCCTCGCGCATCTTCAGCCCGGCCTCCTGCGCCAGGCCGTTGGTCCAGCCGGTGCCGAGGAAGGAGATCTGCTCCAGCTCGACCAGCTCCTGCGGCACCTGCCAGGCGACGGCGCGCTCGGCGTCCGCGGCGGCCTCGGCGACGGTGGCGACACCCGCCGGGCGGGCCTCCTCCAGCTCCAGGTGGGCGCGGAGCAGGGCCAGCACGGTGGTGGCGAAGCGGGTCTGCACCACCGAGCGCTCGTCGGCGAAGCCCAGGTCGATCAGGTGGCCGGCGTCCGCGGCGACCGGCTGGTCGACGCAGGCGGTGATCGCGGTGCTCGGCAGGTCGGTGTCGGCGAGCAGCCGCAGCACCTCGGTGGTGGTGCCGGAGCGGGTGATCGCCAGCACCCGGTCGTAGCGGCGGCCGTGCGGGAACTCGGAGGCGGCGAAGGCGTCGGTCTCGCCGTGGCCGCCGGACTCGCGCAGCGCGGCGTACGCCTGCGCCATGAACCACGAGGTGCCGCAGCCGACCACGGCCACGCGCTCGCCGCGCTGCGGCAGGCCGGCCGGGCCGCTCGCCGCCAGCGCCGCGGCGGTGCGCCAGTTCTCGGGCTGGGTGGCGATCTCCTCGCCGGTCAGGGACAGGTGCGGCATGGGTGCGGACTCCTTATGACTGCCTGCGGGTGGCTGTACTTGAGGACGTGTGCACCATGAGGGGTGCGCAAAGCTGATTGTTTTATAGCCGTTTCGCGCATCACTGCGCAATGCATCGGCCATGACCGGGGTGTGCCAAGCTGTCCCGACCGGCCGCGGGGGCGCGCGTCGGCGGGTGTGGAAGGAGCGGAACGATGTCCAGGTACGAGCGGTGGAACGCACTGCTGGAACTGTTGGCCGAGCACGGCAAATTGGACGTCGAGGAGGCGGCCGGCGCGCTGGACGTCTCGGCCGCGACCATCCGGCGCGACCTCGACCAGCTGGCCCGCCAGCAGATGGTCACCCGCACCCGGGGCGGCGCGGTGGCGCACAGCGTCTCCTACGACCTGCCGCTGCGCTACAAGACCGCCCGGAACGCCGACGCCAAGCAGCGGATCGGCGCCCTGGTGGCCGGTCTGATCGCTCCCGGCGAGGTGGTCGGCCTGAACGGCGGCACCACCACCACCGAGGTGGCCCGCGCCCTCGCCGTCCGCCCCGACCTCGCCGAGCACCCCGAGAACGGCCAGAGCCTCACCGTCGTCACCAACGCCCTCAACATCGCCAACGAACTGACGGTCCGCCCACAGGTGAAGATCGTCGTCACCGGCGGCGTCGCCCGCCCGCAGTCCTACGAACTGATCGGCCCGCTGGCCGCCCAGGTGCTCGGCGAACTCACCCTGGACACCACGGTGCTCGGCGTGGACGCGATCGACGCCGACCACGGCGCCACCGCCCACCACGAGGGCGAGGCCGCGGTCAACCGACTGCTCGCCGAGAGGGCCCGCCGGGTGGTGGTCGCCGCCGACTCCACCAAGCTCGGCCACCGCGCCTTCGCCCGGATCTGCGGCCTCGACCGGGTGCACACCCTGGTCACCGACAACCAGGTCGACGACCGTCTGGCAGCCGATTTCGCCGACGCCGGGGTCACCGTTCTGAAAGCTTGAATGTCCCATTACCGGACAGTCGCTGACGGTCCATCATGCTGAGCGCAACAAGATCTGACGCTTCGATAACTTCCGCCAGGACAGGTCTGGACCGCAAACCGGTCACCTGACAGGGTCACGCTGTCACCCTATGAAAGCGGTCCATCTGTGAAGCGATCAGCGCTGCTCCCCCTGCCCATCGTCGGATCCCTGCTGCTCACCGGCTGCGGGGCCCTGGACATGTCGGGGGGTGTCACGCTCAACCTGGTCGCAGCCGACTACGGCGACAACGAGACCAACTCCAGCTCGATCTACTGGAACGACCTGGCCCGCCGCTTCGAGGCCGCCAACTCCGGCATCAAGATCCATGTCGACGTGGTCAGTTGGAACGACATCGACAAGCACCTCGCCGACCTGATCGCCAAGGGCAAGACCCCCGACATCGCCCAGACCGGCGGCTACGCCGACCAGGTCGCCGCCGACCGCCTCTACCCGGCCGGCGAGGTGCTCTCCAACAGCACCCAGGTCAACCTCCTCGACTCCTTCGCCAAGGCCGGCCAGGTGCTCGGCAGCCAGTACGGCATACCGTTCATCTCCTCCAGCCGGGTGTTCTTGTACAACAAGGACTACTTCGACAAGGCCGGCATCGCGAACCCGCCCACCACCTGGGACGAACTGCGCCGCGACGCCGAACTGATCAAGTCGAAGGTCCCCGGCGTCATTCCGTACGCGCTGCCGCTCGGCCCCGAGGAGGCCCAGGGCGAGGCGATGATCTGGACCATGAGCGGCGGCGGCGGACTCTCCGACAACGCCGGCAACTACACCATCGACAGCGCGCAGAACCGTTCCACCTTCAACTGGCTGCGCACCAACCTGGTCGAGAAGCACCTCACCTACGACGACCCGGCCAAGGTCGACCGCAAGACCGCGTTCAACGACTTCGCCTCCGGCAAGACCGCCATGCTCAACGGCCACCCCGGACTGGTCAGCAAGGCCGCCGCGGGCAAGATCCGGTACGGCACCGCGGTGATCCCGCGCAAGGACGCCGGCGTCAAGCCCTCCACCCTCGGCGTCGCCGACTGGGTCATGGCGTTCAAGGCGAACGACCACAAGGCCGAGATCAAGAAGTTCCTCAACTTCGCCTACACGAAGGAGAACACCCTCAAGTTCGACGAGCAGTACAACATGCTGCCCGTCACCCAGGACACCCTTGAGGAGATGTCCGCCAACCCCGTCCACAAGGACCTCGCCGAGTTCCTCAACGCGCTGCCCAGTGCCAACTTCTACCCGCTCGGCGACCCCTCCTGGGACAAGGTCTCCAGCATGCTCAAGCAGCGCATCGGCGAGGCCGTGCGGCCGGGCGCCGAGAGTGTCCTCGGCGAACTGCAGACCGCGGCGGCGGCCGAGGCGTCGCGGGCCCGCAAGGGCTGACGCGCCTTGGTGCTCGGGTGTCCCTCGGTGCTCTGACGGTCGGGGTGCTTAGCCTGGACGCATGGCCGAACTGACCGAACGCGACCGGGCGGTACTCGAACTGGAAGCACGCGGGTGGCGGACCGCCGGCGCCAAGGAACAGGCGATCCGGCAGGAACTCGGCATCTCCGCCACCCGCTACTACCAACTGCTCAACGCCCTCCTCGACCGGCCGGAGGCGCTCGCCCACCAGCCCGTCCTGGTCAACCGGCTGCGACGGGTACGGGAGAACCGGCGTGACGCCCGGCAGTGAGAGACGCCCGCCGGCGGCGTGCGCCAGGTAGCGTCTGGGGCATGGGAATTGCTGAGCAGATCACGTCCCAGGCAGGGCGGACCGGACTGGCGGGCCTGCTCGCCGACCCACGCTCCGCGGTCGTGGGACTCGACTTCGACGGCACGCTCGCCCCGATCGTCCGCGACCCCGGACAGGCCCGCGCCCACCCCGGCGTCGTCCCCGCCCTCACCGCGCTTGCGCCGCTGGTCGGCTCGGTCGTCGTCGTGACCGGGCGGCCCGCTGCCACCGCCGCCGCGTACGGCGGCTTCGCCGCCATCCCCGGCCTGGAGCACCTCACCGTCCTCGGGCACTACGGCGCCGAACGCTGGGACGCGCGGACCGGGGCCGTCACCGCCGCCCCGCCGCCGCCCGGGGTGGCGGCCGTGCGGGACGAACTCCCACTGCTGCTGGGCGACTTGAAGGCCGCGGAGGGTGTCTCCGTGGAGGACAAGGAACGGGCGCTGGCGGTGCACACACGGCGGGCGGACGACCCCGACGGCGAGCTCGCCCGGCTGCGCGAGCCGCTGGCCGAACTCGCCGAACGCCACGGTCTGGTGGTGGAACCCGGGCGGATGGTCCTCGAACTCCGTCCGCCGGGCGTCGACAAGGGCGTCGCGCTCCGGAAGTTCCTGGCGGAACGGGAGGCCGGCCCGGTGCTGTTCGCGGGCGACGACCTCGGGGACATCGCCGCGTACGAGGAGGTCGCCCGGCGGAGGGCGCAGGGGCACCCCGGGCTGCTGGTCTGCAGCGGTCCGGTCACCGGCGAGGCACCGGTACGCGAGCTGGCGGACCGGGCGGACCTGGTGGTGGCGGGGCCGGCGGGGGTGGTGGACCTGCTGAACGAGTTGGCGTTGCGGCTGGGGGTGTGACGGCATGGACCCGGGGAACTGCGCGACAAGCGCAAGGCCCGTCCGCAAGGTCGCGATCACGTGCAGGTCATTGTCCTGCGTCGCGATCTTGCGGACGTGGTGCGTTCCCCTTCGCGCAGTTCTCCCCCAGCCCTGGCGGGCCGGGAGGTACCCCCACGCGCCCCTGGTTGTGCTCTCCCTGGTTTCGCACCCGTTCCCTAGAGCGCGTTCAGCTGGTCGAGGAACCATTGCTGGGGCGGGAGCGCCGTCGCTGCGGCGGCCAGGCGTTTGGTGCGGTCGGCGCGGTCGGTGAGGGGCATGGCGAGGGCCAGCGCCAGCGCGTCCGCGGTGGCGATGACGTCGAAGGGGTTGACGGTGATCGCGTCGTCGGCGAGTTCCGCGTGGGCGCCGGCCTCGCGGGAGAGGACGAGGGCGCAGCCGTTGTCGGAGACGACGGGGACTTCCTTGGCGACCAGGTTCATGCCGTCGCGGACGGGGTTGACCAGGGCGACGTCGGCGAGGCGGTACGCGGCGAGGGAGCGGGGGAAGTCGTCGTTGACGTGCAGGATGAGCGGCTGCCAGTCGGCGGTGCCGAACTCGGCGTTGATGTCCTCGGCGATCCGCTGCACCGCCGCGGTGTAGTCGCGGTATTCGACGAGGTCGGTCCGCGAGGGGTAGGCGAAGGCGATGTGGACGACCCGGTCGCGCCATTCGGGGCGGGTGCGGAGCAGGTGCCGGTAGGCGAGCAGGCCGCGGACGATGTTCTTGCTGAGTTCGGTGCGGTCGACCCGGACGATGGTGCGCCGGTCGCCGACGGCTTCGCGGAGGGCGGCGAGGCGTTCGTCCACATCGGGCCGGTGGGCGCGTTCGCGCAGGAACTCGCCGTCGGCGCCGAGGCCGTGGACGCCGAGCCGGGTGGTGCGGCCGGCATGCGTGACGGCGAGGACGTCGCGGTCGACGCTCGCGCCGAGGACGGCTTCGCAGCAGTCGGCGAAGGCGAGGGCCCAGCGGCGGGTGAGGAAGGCGGCGCGGTCGGCGCCGAGGATGCCGAGGAGGACGTCGGCGGCGATGTCGTCGGGCAGCAGCCGGTAGTAGTCGGGCGGGGCCCAGGGGGTGTGCGAGAAGTGGCCGATGCGCAGGTCGGGGCGGAGTTCGCGGAGCAGCGCGGGGGCCAGTGAGAGGTGGTAGTCCTGCACCAGGACGGCCGCGCCGGGGGCGGCTTCGGCGGCGAGGGCTTCGGCGAAGGCGGTGTTGTAGGCGCGGTAGGCGGCCCATTCGTCACGGAAGTCGGCGTCGAAGGCGGGCTTGGTGGGGATGTCGTACAGCAGGTGGTGGACGAACCACAGGGTGGAGTTGGCGACGCCGTTGTAGGCGCGGGCGAAGGTCTCCGGGTCGATGTCGAGCATGCGGACGGCCTGTCCGCCGACGTCGTGGCCGGCCCGGTCGAGGCGGCCGTCGGGGGCCTGCCGGGCGGCGGTGCGGTCGGCGTCGGAGAGGGCGGCGCAGACCCAGACGGCGTTCGGGTCGTCGATCGCGGAGAGCCCGGAGACCAGGCCGCCGCCGCCTCTGCGGAGGCTCAGCGTGCCGTCGTCCTCCGTGCGGAAGGACACCGGGCCGCGGTTGGAGGCCACCAGGATCGGGGCGGCTCCGGACTGCGTGGGGCGTTCGGACGCGTGATCGGCCATACAGCCAACCTTGCCGTGTGATCAGCCGACCAAACCACCCGGCGCGGCCTGCGCCGGGTGAACAGCGGGGGGCAACCCGGCCGTGCCCAGCAAGCCGAAGGCGATCAGCAGGCCTCTGCGACCGATTACGGCCCCTCCCCGAGATGTGGGCGGGCGGTCAGCGGTTGCGGTACTCCGGGACGGTGATCATCGGGGGGCGTTCGGTGGCGGCGACGGGGTGGGTGCGGGGGGTGAAGCCGGCGGCGGTGCGGGTGTACTGGGTGAGCAGCGGGCGGACCAGGTCGGCGTCGGCCTTGAGGCGGTGGGTGCGGTCGAGGCGTTCCAGGGCGGTGCGGTAGATGGTGGCGGCCATCCGGCCGAGGGCCTGGCCGTCCTGGTGGCGGTGGTGCCGGACGCCGACGTCGACCTGGGCCAGCGCGTCCAGCCCGACCAGTTCCAACGCGTCCACCAGCAGGCCGAGTTCGACACCGTAGCCGGTCGGGAAGGGCAGTCGTTCGAGCAGGCTGCGGCGGGCCGCGTACTCGCCGCCGAGCGGCTGGACGAAGCCGGCCAGCTGCGGCCAGTGCAGGTTGAGCAGCGGGCGGGCGACCAGTTCGGTGACCCGGCCGCCGCCGGCCGGGACGATCGCGCCGTCGGCCTCGAACGGGCGGTCGTACATGGCCTTGACCAGGTGCACGGCGGGGTCGGTGAGCAGCGGGCCGACGATGCCGGAGACGAACGCCGGGTCGAATTCGCGCAGGTCGGCGTCGATGTAGCAGACGATCGCGCCGCTGCTGGCGAGCAGCGAGCGCCACAGCACCTCGCCCTTGCCGGGGGCGGCGGGCAGCCGGGGCAGGATGGCGTCCCGGTGCACCACCCGGGCGCCGGCGGCGGCCGCGGCGGCGGCGGTGCCGTCCACCGAGCCGGAGTCGACCACCAGGAGTTCGTCGACCAGCGGGACGCGTTCCATCAGCTCGGTGCGGATCGCGGTGACGATCTCGCCGACGGTGGGCTCCTCGTCGAGGGCGGGCAGCACCACGCTGACGGTGCCCGCCGGGCCGGCGGCGCGCTTGGCGACGAGCAGCCGGTCGAGCGGTCGGTCGGCGGCCGCCCAGGACCGGCGGCGCAGCCAGTCGGCCACTTCCGGCAGGACCCCGGGCTCGGGCTGCTCGGGCAAGATCTCGCTCCCTGTCTCGGTCCGTCTCGGGTGTCGGACGGGGGGGTTGGACGGCACGGGCCTTCGGTTACAGTCTTCGTACTGCGGTCGGACCTTCGCACGTCGGGGTCGCTCGCAGCGTACGACCACAACTTCACAGAGCTCATCCAGAGGGACTGAGGGAACGGCCCGTCGAAGTCCCGGCAACCCTCCCGCGCGGCCTCGCAGGCCCGGCGGGACAGGTGCCAATTCCGTCCCGGGCGCGACCGCGACCCGGGGAAGATGAGGAGAAAGGGCCTCGCCACCATGGCTGTTGACACCCCCGCACCTGCCGCCGTCGACCTCGGTCCGGCCACCGCGCTGTCCTGTCGCGAGTGCGGCACCCGCTTCCCGCTCGGCCCGAGCTTCGCCTGCCTGGAGTGCTTCGGCCCGCTGGAGATCGCCTACGACTACGCGGGACACGACGCCGAGGAGCTGCGCAAGCGGATCGAGGCCGGCCCGGCGTCGATCTGGCGCTACGCCCCGCTGCTGCCCGTCCCCGCCGACGTCGCGGGCAAGCCGAACCTGAACCCGGGCTGGACCCCGCTGGTGAAGGCCGACAACCTGGGCCGCGAGCTGGGCTTCACCGCGCAGCTGCACATCAAGGACGACTCCGGCAACCCCACCCACTCCTTCAAGGACCGGGTGGTGGCCTGCGCGATCGAGGCCGCCCGGGCGTTCGACTTCACCACGCTGTCCTGCTCCTCCACCGGCAACCTGGCGGGCGCGGTCGGCGCCGCCGCGGCCCGGGCCGGCTTCAAGTCCTGCGTGTTCATCCCGCACGACCTGGAGCAGGGCAAGGTCGTGATGGCCGGGGTGTACGGCGGCGAGCTGGTCGGCATCGACGGCAACTACGACGACGTGAACCGGTTCTGCTCGGAGCTGATCGGCGACCCGGCCGGCGAGGGCTGGGGCTTCGTCAACGTCAACCTCCGCCCGTACTACGGCGAGGGCTCCAAGACCCTGGCGTTCGAGATCTGCGAGCAGCTCGGCTGGCGGCTGCCCGAGCAGATCGTCATCCCGATCGCCTCCGGCTCCCAGCTGACCAAGATCGACAAGGGCCTGCAGGAGCTGATCAAGCTCGGCCTGGTCGAGGACCGCCCGTACAAGATCTTCGGCGCCCAGGCCGAGGGCTGCTCCCCGGTCTCCGCCGCCTTCAAGGCCGGCCGCGACGTGATCAAGCCGGTCAAGCCGGACACCATCGCCAAGTCGCTGGCGATCGGCAACCCGGCCGACGGCCCGTACGTGCTCGACATCGCCCGCCGCACCGGCGGCGCCGTCGAGGACGTCACGGACGCCCAGGTGGTCGAGGCGATCCGGCTGCTGGCCCGCACCGAGGGCATCTTCGCGGAGACGGCCGGAGGCGTCACCGTCGGCGTGCTGAAGAAGCTGGTCGAGACCGGACAGCTCGACCCGAGCAAGGAGACCGTCGCGATCAACACCGGCGACGGCCTGAAGACCCTCGACGCGGTCGCCGACTCCGGCATGACCGCCGTGATCCGCCCGACGCTGGAGTCCTTCCGCGCCGCCGGCCTCGCCTCCGCCTGATCCCCCACGTCTTCCGAGGAGCACCCCCCATGAGCGCCACCGTCCGCATCCCCACCATCCTCCGCACCTACACCGGCGGCGCCGCCGAGGTGACCGCCGAGGGCGCCACCCTGGCCGCCGTCATCGCGGACCTGGAGGCCAACCACGCGGGCATCGCGGCCCGCCTGCTGGACGACACCGGCAAGCTGCGCCGCTTCGTCAACGTGTACGTCAACGACGACGACGTGCGCTTCGCGGAGGGCCTGGAGACCGAGATCAAGGACGGCGCCTCGGTGTCGATCATTCCGGCGGTGGCCGGCGGCTGCTGACGCCGCCCCGTGCATTCGCCCTGCCGCCGTCAGGCCTCGGAATTCGATTTCCGAGCCGCCTGGCGGCGGCTTCGCGCACTGTGCCCGCCACCTGATTCCCGGATGCGGGCAGCCGTGATTACGGCCCGGCGGGTCGCTGGAATTCCCGGACCCCCGGGGGAGTAGAGTGCCGGGGAAGCCGTTCCCCTCCACGGCCCGTTCCAATCCTCGTTTTTCCCCGCACCGCACCTCGCGCAGGCCCCGCCCCGTCCCGCGCTTCGAGACATGCGCCGGACCGTTCCTTGCCCCGCCTGTCAGGCCGCCGTCAGAATTCTTCCGGCGATTTGCGGTGACACGTCCGTTATGCCCGGTGGCAATTGTCGCGCCGCATACCTTTCGCCCCGTCATATCCCCTGCGGGGCAAGGACTTTCCGCGAAATTAGGGCCTGTTGCAGAGGGCGCATATCCGGATACATTCAGCCGCGACAGAGGCTGCGCCGTACGGGGGGGATCCCCACAAGGCCGGTCTTCCAGACCTCCGGGTCCGCGTCCCGCGGATCTCTGAAGGGCCAGCACAGCACAAGGGGAGTTCGGAATGGCTCAGGGCACCGTCAAGTGGTTCAACGCCGAGAAGGGCTACGGCTTCATCGCGGTCGACGGTGGAGCGGACGTGTTCGTCCACTACAGCGCGATCCAGATGGACGGCTACCGCACCCTGGAAGAGGGCCAGCGGGTCGAGTTCGAGATCTCGCAGGGTCAGAAGGGTCCGCAGGCCGACATGGTCCGCGCCGCCGGCGCCTGACGGCCCCGGCAGACCGCACACACCACGGATCCGACCGACAGGTCCGGCCCCGGCGCGACGCGTCCGGGGTCGGGCCTGTCGGCGTTCTCCGCCCGGCCTGCGGGTTTCCCGGAAGGGGGGTCGGAGGGTGCCGAATGGGCTTGCACTCGACACCCCCGAGTGCTAATCATTGGCGTTAGCACTCACAGCGTGAGAGTGACAACGGACCGGGCCGGTGAGGCCCCGGAAGCGGTAGGGGACGAGACCCCCGCTCTCCTGGGCCGTCCGTCGCGGGCACCCCTTGGTCCGAGCAGTCGACCGTGTCCCGGAGGACCACTTCTTATGGCCAAGATCATCGCCTTTGACGAGGAAGCCCGCCGCGGCCTTGAGCGTGGCATGAACCAGCTTGCCGACGCCGTGAAGGTCACGCTCGGCCCCAAGGGCCGCAACGTCGTTCTGGAGAAGAAGTGGGGCGCCCCCACCATCACCAACGACGGTGTCTCCATCGCCAAGGAGATCGAGCTCGAGGACCCGTACGAGAAGATCGGCGCGGAGCTCGTCAAGGAGGTCGCCAAGAAGACCGACGACGTCGCGGGTGACGGCACCACCACCGCCACCGTGCTCGCCCAGGCGCTCGTCCGCGAGGGTCTGCGCAACGTCGCCGCCGGCGCCAACCCGATGGCCCTGAAGCGCGGCATCGAGAAGGCCGTCGTCGCCGTCTCCGACCAGCTGCTGGCGCAGGCCAAGGACGTGGAGACCAAGGAGCAGATCGCCTCCACCGCCTCCATCTCCGCCGCCGACACCCAGATCGGCGAGCTCATCGCCGAGGCCATGGACAAGGTCGGCAAGGAAGGCGTCATCACCGTCGAGGAGAGCAACACCTTCGGCCTGGAGCTCGAGCTCACCGAGGGCATGCGCTTCGACAAGGGCTACATCTCCGCCTACTTCGCCACCGACCTGGAGCGCATGGAGGCGAGCTTCGAGGACCCGTACATCCTCATCGCCAACTCCAAGATCTCCTCGGTCAAGGACCTCCTGCCGCTGCTGGAGAAGGTCATGCAGAGCGGCAAGCCGCTCGTCATCATCGCCGAGGACGTCGAGGGCGAGGCCCTGTCGACCCTGGTCGTGAACAAGATCCGCGGCACCTTCAAGTCCGTCGCCGTCAAGGCCCCGGGCTTCGGCGACCGCCGCAAGGCCATGCTCGGCGACATCGCCATCCTGACCGGCGGCACCGTGATCTCCGAGGAGGTCGGCCTCAAGCTCGAGAACGCCGGCGTGGACCTGCTGGGCACCGCCCGCAAGGTCGTCATCACCAAGGACGAGACCACCATCGTCGACGGCGGCGGTGACAGCGACCAGGTTGCCGGTCGCGTCAACCAGATCCGCGCCGAGATCGAGAACTCCGACTCGGACTACGACCGCGAGAAGCTCCAGGAGCGCCTCGCCAAGCTGGCCGGCGGCGTGGCCGTCATCAAGGCCGGCGCGGCCACCGAGGTCGAGCTCAAGGAGCGCAAGCACCGCATCGAGGACGCGGTGCGCAACGCCAAGGCCGCCGTCGAGGAGGGCATCGTCGCCGGTGGTGGCGTCGCCCTGCTGCAGGCCGGTGTCGCGTTCGACAAGCTGGAGCTGGAGGGCGACGAGGCCACTGGCGCCAACATCGTCCGCGTGGCCCTGGAGGCCCCGATCAAGCAGATCGCCACCAACGCCGGCCTTGAGGGCGGCGTCGTGGTCGAGAAGGTCCGCAACCTGCCCGCCGGCCACGGCCTGAACGCCGCGACCAACGAGTACGTCGACCTGATCGCCTCCGGCATCATCGACCCCGCCAAGGTCACCCGCTCCGCCCTGCAGAACGCCGCCTCCATCGCGGCGCTGTTCCTCACCACCGAGGCCGTCATCGCCGACAAGCCGGAGAAGGCCTCCGCGGCCGCCGGCGGCGGCATGCCGGGCGGTGACATGGACTTCTGATCCGGCCCTTCGGACGGATCTGTCGTTCTCACGCTGAGGGCGGTCTCCTTCGGGAGGCCGCCCTTGCGGCGTTCTTTGGGACAATGGGCGGATGGCCAGCCCCCAGATCGAAACCGCCCTGCACAACGCGCGTGCGCTGATCCTCGCCGACCTCACCGCGAGGGACGTCGCCGACGCCGCGATCGTCTCGCTGGTCGAGGACGCCGTCACCCACCGGCGGTGGTGGCTCGAACAGTGGCCGGACGGCTGCGAGTTCGTGCTCGGGCTGATCGCGCAGGACGTGCAGGACGCGCTGCTGGAGTCGTACGGGCGGTGGCCGCTCTGTTCCGCTTGCGCGGCGGAGGACGACGACCCGCACGCGCTCGGCGTGGAGCCGGAGTTGGGGGCGGATCCGCACTGGGTGTGCGGCAAGAAGGGGTTGGTCGTCGCGGCGGTGGGGGAGCTCGGCTGAGGGTGCTCACCTGCTGGGGCGCGAGCACGTGCAAGTGATTGTCTGCGTCGCGATCTTGCGGTGGGGTGCCTTCCGCTGCGCGCAGTTCCTCGCGCCCCTGTCTTCGCACCCACGCCCCTTACTGGGCCAGCTCGTTGAGCTCGCGTTGCATGTTGGCGCGCGCCTGGGCGTCGTAGCGGTCGTGGGCCTCGGGGGTGCGGTAGAGGGCGGGGAGGGCGAGGAGGTGGTGGAGGATCGCGGTGCGGCCCTCGCGGAAGGCGTCCGGGGGGACGAAGGAGTATTCGTCGCGGACGGCGGCGGTGTAGGCCGCGTAGCGGTCGGGGGGCGAGCCGAGGACGGCGAGGTCGGCGTCGCAGAGGACTTCGCCGTTGCGGTCGCCGGGCGCGGGGTGGTGGGTGGCGGTGAGGCGGACCAGGCGGGCGACCTCGTGGACCACGGGTTCGGGGAGGCCCGCCTCGCGGAGGGCGCGGCAGGCGAGGGCGGCGCTGCGTTCCTCGTTCTCGGAGCGGTCGGGCCGGTAGACGGCGTCGTGGAACCAGGCGGCCAGCCGGACCGCGTCGGGATCGTCGGCGTGGTCGGCGAGTTCGTCGATCCGGTCGAGGACGGCCCGCAGGTGGTCGGTGGTGTGGTAGCGGCGCTGCGGTTCGGCCCAGCGGGCAAGCAGGTCGCGGGCGTAGGGCACCGGGTCGACGGTGGCGCCGCAGCGGGTGAGCAGGGCGTGCCAGCGCTCGGACAGCGATGCGGTCATGACGGTCATTCTGCTCCCCGCCGTCGTCGTGGTGGCGTGGTCCGTCCGCGGATGTGACCCAGGCTATATGTAGTTCACCGACTTATGCCGCAGACTTGAGTAGTCGTCGCGCGAAGGCTATACATACTCGGTATGCAAGATGTTCCGCTGTTCCGAGGGGGATCCATGACCGGATCGAGCGCGCAGGCCGTGCTGCGCCTGGAAGGTGTCGGCCGGGTGCACGGCCGGGGCGAGGCCGAGGTGCACGCCCTGCACCCGATCGACCTGGAGGTGCGGGCCGGGGAGTTCCTGGCCGTGATGGGGCCGTCCGGCTCCGGGAAGTCCACGCTGCTGGCGCTGGCCGGCGGCCTGGACCGCCCGTCGGTCGGCCGGGTGCTGGTCGAGGGCACCCCGCTGGAGGGGCTGAGCCGGGCCAAGCTGGCCGATGTGCGGCGTCGCTCGGTCGGCTACGTGTTCCAGTCGTACAACCTGATCCCGGCGCTGACGGCGGCGGAGAACATCGCGCTGCCAAGGGAGTTGGACGGTGTCTCGGCCCGCACCGCGCGGGCGGAGGCGCTCGCCGCGCTGGAGGAGCTGGGGATCGCCCAGCTCGCCGACCGGTTCCCGGAGGACATGTCCGGCGGCCAGCAGCAGCGGGTCGCGATCGGCCGGGCGCTGGCGGGCGAGCGGCGGCTGGTGCTGGCCGACGAGCCGACCGGCGCGCTCGACTCGGCCACCGGCGAGGCCGTCCTGCAGGTGCTGCGTTCGCGGTGCGACGCCGGCGCCGCCGCGGTGATGGTCACCCACGACCCCGCGCACGCGGCGTGGGCGGACCGGGTGGTGTTCCTCCGGGACGGCCGGTTCCTCCGTGAGGCGGCGCAGCGCGCCGGGGCCGAGCGATGAGCGCCTGGCGGGCGGTGCTGCGGATGGCGCGCCGCGACGCCCTGCGGGCCAAGGGCCGCAGCGCACTGGTGGTCGCGATGATCGCGCTGCCGGTGCTCGGCGCGACCGGCGTGGACGTGGTGCACCGCAGCGGACAGCTCACCGCCGCCGAGCGCTCCGACCGGCTGATGGGCCGGGCGGACGCGCTGATCGGCGCCTACGACCCGGGCCGCAGCATCGAGCAGTCGGTGTTCCCGGCCGACGGCGTCCGCACCCTGCCGCAGCGCCAGGACAGCCTGACGCCCGAGCAGAAGCGCGGCGCGAGCACCGAACCGGTCGCGCTGCTCGGCGAGTTGCTCCCGCAGGGCAGCACCCTGACGCCGGCCCGCACCGGCCCGGTCGCGGCCGTGCAGACCCACGACGGCCTGGCCCCCGTCGACACCTTCGAGGCCGACCTGAGCGGCGACCTCTGGAAGGGCCGCCTGAACCTGGTCTCCGGCCGCGCCCCCGCCGCCGGCCACGAGGCCGCCGCCACCAAGGCGTTCCTCGCCGACACCGGCCTGCGGATCGGCGACACCGTCACCGTTCGCGGCCTGGAGTCCACCCCGTTCACGCTGACCGGCACCGTGGAGCACCCCGACGACCTGAACAAGTCCGAACTGGTCGCCCGCCCCGGCGAGTTGTACCAGCAGCTGGACGCCGCCCAGGTCACCGCCGGGCTCGCCCCGCAGAGCCCGAGCGCCGAGCAGGCCGCCGCCAAGAAGGACGCCTGGCTGGTCCAGCTGCCCGCCGGCGCGCAGCTCGGCTGGGACAAGGTCCGCGAACTCAACCGCCACGGCTACACCCTGGCCGGCCGTCAGGTCGCCGCTCACCCGCCGGCCGACGCGCCGGCCGTGGCGGAGGCCATCGGCAGCGAGGACGCCCGTGAGCGCAGGATGATGACGGTCGCCACCACCGCCGCGATGGCGCTGTTGGAGGTCGCCCTGCTGGCCGGCCCGGCCTTCGCGGTCGGCGCCCGGCGGGCCCGCCGCCAACTCGCCCTGCTCGGCGCGGCCGGCGGCCGCCCCGGACACGTCCGGGCCGTGGTGCTCGGCGGCGGCCTGGTGCTCGGCGCGGCCGGCGCGGCCCTCGGCGCAGTGCTGGGCGCCGGTCTGGTCGCCGTGCTGCGCACCCGGATCGAGGAGTGGGGCGGCAGCCGGTTCGGCGGGTTCACCCTGCGTCCGACCGACCTGCTGGCGATTGCCGCCGTCGGCACCGTCACCGCCCTGCTGGCGGCCCTGCTGCCCGCGCTGCAGGCCGGGCGCCGCGAGGTGCTGGACGGCCTGACCGACCGCGACCCGGTGCGCCGCTCCGCCCGCTGGACGCCGGTGCTCGGCGTGGTGATCGTGCTGGCCGGCGTCGGCCTCGCGCTGTACGGCGCGGTGGTCACCCCGACCGGCGCGATGCCGGTGCTGGCCGGCCTCACCACCCGCACCCTGTCGGTGCTGGGCGGCGCGATGCTCGCCGAACTCGGCCTGCTGCTGTTCACCCCGGCGCTGCTGGTCCTGCTCGGCCGGCTCGCCCGCCTGCTGCCGGTCGGCCCGCGGCTCGCGCTGCGCGACACCGCCCGGCACCGCTCCCGCACCGGCCCCGCCGTCGCCGCGGTGCTCGCCGCCGTCGCCGGAGCCGTCGCGGTCGGCGTGCACACCGCCGGCGCCGAGGCCCAGGACCGCGCCTCCTACCGGCTGGAGCAGCCCGTCGGCGCCGTCAGGCTCACCCTGCACGGCGACGCCGACACCATGCCCCAGCTGCGCACCGCCATCGTCCAGGACATCCCGGACCTCGGGGAGCGCGCCGACCTGTACGAGGCGCAGTACGTGTTCTGCGAGGGCTGCCTGGACGTGGTGTACGCGGAGGGCGGGCCGCGCTACGGCCAGACCGACGCCAAGCCGGTCGTGGTCGGCGACGCCGCGGCGCTGCACAACCTGCTGGCGCTGCGCGACCGTGACGCCGAGGCCGCGCTGCTCGCCGGGAAGGCCGTGGTCACCGACCCGTCCTACCTGCACGACGGCAAGGCCGTGCTGCGGATGCGGGGCGTCAACATGGAGCCCAAGCAGGTCGCCGTCGACGCTGTCCTGGTCGCCCGCCCCGGAGCGCAGCGCTACGCGCCGGTGGTGATCGCGCCCGACACGATCCGCGGGCTCGGCCTGAAGGTCGAGCCGACCGGGGCGATCTGGCTGCCCGGCACCCCGGTCGCCGACAAGGCCGAGCAGCGGGCCGCCGCCACCGTCGCCCGGCTCGCCCCGCGCTCCGAGTTCGGGGTGGAACGCGGCTTCCGGGCCAAGGACAGCGTGGTGCAGGTCGCGCTCAGCGGCTTCGCCGCCCTGGTGGTGCTCGGCGCGGCCGTGGTCTCCACCGCGCTGGCCGCCGCCGACGCCCGCCGCGAACGCGCCCTGCTGTCCGCGATCGGCGCCCGGCCCCGTACCCGGCGCACCGTCGCCGGCCTCCAGGCCGGACTGATCGCGCTGCTCGGCGGCCTGCTCGGCACCGTCGGCGGCTTCGTCCCCGCGTACGCCCTGCTGCGCTCCCGGGTGTCCGGGATGATGGGCGCGCCCGCCGTGCTCAACCCCGCCGACGTCCCGTGGACCACCATCGCGCTGCTCGCCCTGGTGCTGCCGGTGCTGGCCGGCGTGCTCGGCGCGCTGCGCCGGGACGACCCCGCAGGATGGCGCGGATAGGCAGGTCGGCGATATATGTAGTCGTATGACTGAACGCGCCATGCAGGAACCCACCCTGCTGCTGCTCACCGCCCTCGCGGACGCCCCCCGGCACGGATACGCGCTGATCCAGGAGGTCGACGCGATCTCCGGGGGGCGGGTGAGGCTCCGCACCGGAACCCTGTACGGCGCACTCGACCGGCTGCTCCAGCAGGGCCTGATCGAGGTCGCCGCCGAGGAGATCGTGGACGGCCGGGCCCGCCGCACCTACGCCCTCACCGACACCGGCCGGGGCATCCTGGCCACCGAGGCCGAACGGCTGCGCACCGTCGCCGCCGAGGCGCAGCGCCGCCTCGGCGGCGCCGTCCGCCCCCGGGGAGCGACCGCATGAGCATGGCCCTGCGCACCGCCCTCGCGCTCTACCCCGCCCACTACCGCCGCGACCGGGGCGCCGAACTCGCCGAGGTGTTCGCCGACACCACCGCCGGCTCCGGCCGCCTCGCCACCGCCCGCGAAGCCCTCGACCTCGCCGCGTACGGCCTGCGGCTGCGCACCGGCCTGACCGAGACCGCGCTGGTCGGCCGGCTGCTGGCCGCCGCGGCCCCCCTGCTGGTCGGCGCCCTGCTCGGCCTCGCCGTCCTGCCCGGCGTCGGCGACTGGCGGGAGTACAGGATCACTCGCGCCGCCCGCTCCGGGACCGACCTGCCGTGGCCCCAACTGGTCGAGAACATCGCCGTCCTGGGCCTCGCCGTCATTCCGCTGCTGCTGGTCGCCGCCGCCGCGCTCGGCGCCTGGCGGGCCGTCCGACTCCTGGGCACCGTGGTGGCGCTGCTCGGCGCCGTCCGGATCGGGTACGCCGCGCTGAGCCTGCCGGCCAGCGGGGTGTGGAGCGGCTGGTTCTTCGCCTACGAGACCACCGCCCTGGTGCCCTACCTGCTGGGCGGTCTGATGCTGGCCGTCGCCCCGACCCGCCCGGCCGATTCGCACGGCCGAACAGACCGGCTGCTGATCCTGGCCGGTGCGGCAGCCGGCTTCGCGGTCACCCGCGCCCAGGGCGGCTACGACACCCGCAACCTGATGGACGGCTGGTGGCCGATCGCGCTGCTGCTGATCCCGCTGCTGCTGGTGCTGTTCGCCGCCCGCGACCGGCTGCTGCCCGCCGCGCTCGGCCTCGCCCTGCTGCCGCTGACCGCGGGCTTCAGCCTGTTCTCGCTCTGGGAGCAGCTCGGCGGCGTGTGGCGGGCCGCGCCCTACGCGTTCGGCACCGCGGCGGGGCTGCTGCTGGCGTACCGGCTGCTCGGATCCGTCCGTCCGACGCGGCGTCAGATCGCCTCCCCGTTGGGCTGAACGGGAGCGGATCGGGCGAACGGGACACCAGCGGGGAGCGAACGGAGGAGGATGCGGGGCCGAACGGTCGATGGGGGTCGCTCGGGGCGGGTCGATGTGGCAGGCTATCGGATATGTCTAGACCAATGTTCGAAGTGATCGCGCTGACCCCCCAGGACGCCAGGGCCGCCGAGTCGGGCGGCGCGGACCGCCTCGAACTGGTCACCGACATGGCCGCCGACGGGCTCACCCCCACCGTCCGGGACTTCGCCGCGATCCGCGCCGCCGTCTCGCTGCCGCTGCGGGTCATGCTCCGCATCCGCGACGGCTTCACCCCCGGCGACCTCGACGTGCTGCTGGCCCGCACCGCGGCGCTCCGCGCCGAGGGGGCGGAGGAGTTCGTCTTCGGATTCCTCACCCCCGACGGCGCGGTCGACCTGGAAGCGACCCGCGCGGTCGCCGACGCCGTCTCCGGCTGCCGCTGGACGTTCCACCGGGCCATCGACCACAGCGTCGACCGCTCCGAGGTCCGCGCCGCCGTCACCGACCTGCCCGGGCTCGACACCTTCCTCACCTCCGGCGCGGCGACCGGCGTGGACGCCGGGCGGGAGGTCCTCCTCGGCGAACTCGCCAAGTCCGGCGAGCCCGGCTACCGCCAGCAGATCCTGGTCGGCGGCGGCCTCCGCGCCGAACACGTCCCCGAACTGCGGGCGGCGGGCCTCGACGCGTTCCACATCGGCGGGGCGGCGCGCACCGGCGGCTGGGCGGGGGCGGTCGACGCGGGCAAGGTCGCAGAATGGCGAACTCTGATCGGAGGGTGAGCAACTGGGGGCGCGGGGAACTGCGCGAAGGGGAACGCACCACGTCCGCAAGATCGCGATGCAGGGCAATGACCTGCACGTGATCGCGACCTTGCGGACGTGACCTGCGCTTGTCGCGCAGTTCCCCGCGCCCCTGGTGGTGCTCGCTAGCTCAGCTCTTCCGGCAGCGGGTCCGTGTGGAGCACCGTCAGCCCCGAGACCGCGCGGGTCAGGGAGACGTAGAGGCGGCGCAGGCCGGTGCGGTGGTCGGGTTCGCCGGCGATGATCGCGGTGGGTTCGTCGAGGACGACGTAGTCGTATTCGAGGCCCTTGGCGAGGGAGGCCGGGACGAGGGTGAGCCGGGCGTCGGCGGTGGTCTCGGTGCCGGGCTCCAGGCAGGGCAGCCCCGCGGCTTCGAGCGCCGCGGCGAGCTCGGGGATGCGGGCGTCGGCGGCGATCAGGCCGACCGAGCCCTCGTGGCGGAGCGCGTCGCGGCAGGCGGCGAGGACGGCTTCGTCCCGCCCGGAGGGCACGTGGCGGATGCTGAGCGAGCCGGGCGCGTCGCGGACGGAGGTCGCGGGGGCGAGCCCGGGTGCGATCGCCGGGAGGAGGCGGGAGGCGTAGGCGATGACCTCGCCGGGGACGCGGAAGCCCTGGGTGAGTTCCTCGATGTGCGCGCCGTCCTTGCCGAGGTGGTGCAGGGCCTCCTGCCAACTGCCGGTCGCCCACGGGGTGGTGCCCTGGGCGAGGTCGCCGAGGACGGTCGCGGAGCCGGTGGTGCAGCGGCGGCCGACGGCGCGGTACTGCATGGGAGAGAGGTCCTGGGCCTCGTCGACGACCACGTGGCCGAGCGACGGGGTGCGGTGGACCAGGTCGGCGGTCTCGTCGATCAGGACGGCGTCGGCGGCAGACCACGGCGCGGTGCGGGCGGAGCGCGCCGTGGTCCACCGGATCGTGGCCTGTTCCTCGGACGACAGGATGCCGTCCGCGGCGGCGGCCAGGAACGCGGCGTCGGTGAGCAGGCGGTGCACCAGCTTGGCCGGGTCGACGGCCGGCCAGCTGGCCTTGACGACAGCCTTGACGGAGGTGTTGCGGGCGACCGCGTCCTGCACCCGGTCGTCGGGGGCCTCGCCGCCGTGTTCCATCTTGACCAGAATGGCGTGCGCGATCCGCTGCGGGAGGGCCTCGGCGGCAGCGCCGTAGCGGATGTCGCGGTCCATCAACTCGCGGACGATCTCTTCCAGTTCGTACGCCGGGACGCGCCATCGGCGGGAGCCGCGGACCACCATGCAGGGCTCGGTCGGCACGGTGATCCCGGCCCGGACGGCGTTGCGCAGCACCCGGGCCATCCGGGCGTCGCCCTTGATCCGGGCGGCGTCGGCGGTGTCGGCGCCGCGCACCTCGACGTGGCCGACGAGTTCCTGCACGGTGGCCTGCGCGACATCCAACTCGCCGAGGGCGGGCAGGACTTGCTCGATGTACTGGAGGAAGGACCGGTTCGGTCCGACCACCAGGGTGCCGGTGCGGGCCAGCCGCTCGCGGTGCGCGTACAGCAGGTAGGCGACACGGTGCAGGCCGACAGCGGTCTTCCCGGTGCCGGGGGCGCCCTGGACGCAGACGGTGCCGGTGATGTCGGCGCGGACGATCTCGTCCTGCTCGGGCTGGATGGTGGCGACGATGTCGCGCATCGGGCCGACGCGGGGCTTCTCGATCTCGGCGGCGAGGAGCGCGGAGCGCGTGTCGCTCTCGTCCGGATCGGACAGGTTCTCGTCCTCGTAGGCCGTCAACTCGCCGCCGGTGTAACCGAATCGGCGGCGCTTGGCGACGTCCATCGGGTCCGTGCGGCTGGCCCGGTAGAACGGCTGGGAGACCGGCGCGCGCCAGTCGATCACCATCGGGTCGCCGCCGGCGTCGTGGACGTGCCGGCGGCCGATGTAGAACTGCTCGCCGCCGCTGCCCTCCGACTCGGCCTCGCTGATCGCGTGCAGGTAGTCCAGCCGGCCGAAGAACAGCGGGGTGTGCGCGAGGTCGGCGAGCGCCTTGATCCGTTCGTCGATCTGCTTCTGCAGCACCAGCGCGGACACCCAGGTGCCGGTGACGTCACGCAGGTCGAGCGCCTCGACGTCCTCCCGCATCGCCTTCAGCGCGGCCCGGGAGGCGGCCAGGTGGGAGCGTTCGCGGCCCAGCGGATCGGTGTCGGCGGCGAACGTGTCGGTAGGGGTGGGGGAGTGCACGGCGGACCTTCCCGGCCGCCCGGCATCCAGGGGCGGCGGACTCGTCTTGGCTCACGGTGAAGGGACACCGGCCGGTTTCCGAGCGGCCGGCACCCTCCCACGGCTGCCGACGCGGCACCACGTTTCGGGAGGGGCAGACGGACGATCCTAGACCCGCCGCCGCCGAGGGGCGAATCCTTTCCCCCGGGCCTCCCCTGGGGGATCACCCCCCTGGGCGGAGTAGGGGTCGCTACGCCTGCGGGACGACCGGCCGCCCGCCAGGTACGGCCTTTCGGCTGATGCCCGCCGCGGGGGCGCGAACCTACCGTGGAGACATGACGACCGCACCCATGAACCCGCAGTTCAACGGCTCCCACAGCGCCTCGGAGCGCCGCCGGAACCCCCTCGCCAACGCCGTCCGCAACGTCGGCATCGTCCTCGACACCGCCGCGCGCGTCCTCTTCCTCGGGCGCGACGGCGTCAAGATGTAGCCCCTCGCCTACAGGTCGTCGGCGTCGACGATCCGGTACGCGTAACCCTGCTCGGCCAGGAAGCGCTGCCGGTGCGCCGCGAAGTCCTGGTCCACGGTGTCCCGGGCGACCACCGAGTAGAAGTGCGCCGCGTGCCCGTCCGCCTTCGGCCGCAGCACCCGGCCCAGCCGCTGCGCCTCCTCCTGACGGGAGCCGAACGTGCCCGACACCTGGATGGCCACCGTGGCCTCCGGCAGGTCGATCGAGAAGTTCGCGACCTTCGAGACCACCAGCACGCCGATCTCCTTCGAGCGGAACGCGTCGAACAGCTTCTCGCGCTGCGCGTTCGACGTCTCGCCCTTGATCACCGGGGCGCCCAGCGCCTCGCCCAACTCGTCCAGCTGGTCGATGTACTGGCCGATGACCAGCGTCTGGTCGCCCTTGTGCTTCTCCACCAGCCGCTCCACCACCCGGCGCTTGGTCGCCGTGGTCGAACAGAACCGGTACTTCTCCTCCGGCTCGGCGGTCGCGTACGTCAGCCGCTCCGAGTCGGAGAGCGTCACCCGGACCTCGCAGCAGTCGGCGGGCGCGATGTAGCCCTGCGCCTCGATCTCCTTCCACGGGGCGTCGAACCGCTTCGGGCCGATCAGCGAGAACACGTCGCCCTCCCGGCCGTCCTCGCGCACCAGCGTCGCCGTCAGGCCCAGCCGGCGGCGGGCCTGCAGGTCGGCGGTGAACTTGAACACCGGCGCCGGCAGCAGGTGCACCTCGTCGTAGACCACCAGGCCCCAGTTGCGGGCGTCGAACAGCTCCAGGTGCGGGTACACGCCCTTCCGCTTGGTGGTCATCACCTGGTAGGTGGCGATGGTCACCGGGCGGATCTCCTTGCGGGTGCCGCTGTACTCGCCGATCTCGTCCTCGGTCAGCGAGGTCCGCTTGATCAGCTCGTGCTTCCACTGCCGGGCCGAGACCGTGTTGGTCACCAGGATCAGCGTGGTCGCCTTGGCCTCCGCCATCGCCGCCGCGCCCACCAGCGTCTTGCCCGCGCCGCACGGCAGCACCACGACGCCGGAGCCGCCGTGCCAGAAGCCGTCCACCGCGTGCCGCTGGTACGGGCGCAGCTCCCAGCCGTTCTCCTCCAGGTCGATCGGGTGCGACTCGCCGTCCACGTACCCGGCGTGGTCCTCGGCCGGCCAGCCCAGCTTCAGCAGCATCTGCTTGATCTGCCCGCGCTCCGACGGGTGCACCACCACCGTGTCCGGGTCCACCCGGGCCCCGACCAGCGGCGCGATCTTCTTCGACCGCAGCACCTCCTCCAGCACCGGCCGGTCCGTGGTGGACAGCACCAGCCCGTGCACCGGGTGCTTCTGCAGCTGCAGTCGCCCGTACCGCGCCATGGTGTCCGCGACGTCCACCAGCAGCGCGTGCGGCACCGGGTACCGCGAGTACGTCACCAGGGCGTCCACCACCTGCTCGGCGTCGTGCCCCGCAGCCCGCGCGTTCCACAGCCCCAGCGGTGTCACCCGGTACGTGTGGATGTGCTCCGGCGCGCGCTCCAACTCCGCGAACGGCGCGATCACCCGCCGGCACTCCGCCGCCTGCGGATGGTCGATCTCCAACAGCAGCGTCTTGTCGCTCTGCACGATCAAGCAGGACACGCATACCTCCACGGTTAGGATCGCCGAGTGACCGACGCCACAACTGCCGCTGTCCGGGCCATGCCCCGTGCCCGTCGCCCGAAGGGCGTTCCGGCCGGCACCACCGGATTGCGCGCAGCCATCTATGTTCGCCTATCGCGCGAGACAGAGGAAACGACGTCTCCCGAGCGGCAGCGCGCCGCCTGTGAAGCGCTCTGCCAGGCCCGGGGGTGGACCGTCGTCGCCGTCGAAGAGGACATCGACGTCTCGGGCTTTTCGCGCGGGCTTGAACGGCCCGGCCTCCAGCGGGTTCTGTCGAGGCTAACCGAATTGGACGTCGTCGTATTCTTCAAGATCGACCGGCTTGCCCGCTCCACCGTGGACTTCGCCGAGATCATGCGGATCACGGAGGCGGCGGACGTCGCGCTGGCGTCGGCGACAGAACCACTGGACCTGACCACCTCCATGGGCCGCGCCATGGCGAAGGTGATCGCGGTCTTTGCCGAGTTGGAGTCCGACACCATCGGCATGCGTGTCTCCAGCGCCCACGAACACCTGCGGCGGGAGGGCCGGTATACGGGCGGGCGCGTCCCGTACGGCTACCGCGTGGCCCCCAACCCGGACGGTCCGGGGAAGGTGCTGGAGGTCAACCCGGAGGAGGCCAGGACCGTTCACGGGATCGTGGAGCGCATCCTCGCCAAGGACTCTCTGATGACCGTCGCAGCCGACCTGAGCAAGGCCGGAATCCCGTCGCCCGGCCACACCTCCCGGCAGACCACCGGCAAGCGCAGCGACTCGAAGAAGTGGTACACGACCACGCTGCGGAGCCTGCTCACCAACCCGCAGTTGCTCGGCCAGGTGATCGAGGACGGTAAGCCCATTCTGCGGACGGACGGCCTGCCACTGGTCAACCGGACGCCGATCCTGGACATGGACACTTGGCAGGCCCTCCAGGACGAACTGGAGCGCCGCAGCAACCCCGGCGACCGGCGGCGCGAAGGCACGTCACTGCTCCGGGGCATCGTCCACTGCGCGCTGTGCGGTTTCCGGATGTACACCTACGTGGCGGGCGGACGGCTCCGGTACCGGTGCATCGGCCGGTTGAAGAAGCGACAGGGCGGGGAGCAGATCGACTGCTATGGCGTGAGCATCGCCGGGGAGTCGATGGAGAACCACGTGGAGGCCCGCTTCCTGGAGTCCTTCGGCAAGCTGCCCGTGGTGCGCATGGTCGAGCAGGCCGGAGAGGACTTCCGCCCACAGATCAGGCAGGCGCGGGAAGCACTGTCCAACTTGGAGAAGGACCGGTACGACCGGGGGCTGTTCAAGGGCGACGACGGCGCGGACCGTTATGCCGCGCAGTACGCCAAGCTCGAAGAACGCGTCGCCTCGCTGAAGGAGAAGCAGCGCACCGCCAGGCCCGCCGGGGTGGTGGAGGTGCCCACCGGGCAGACGTTCCGTCAGCATTGGAAGGCGGCGGACACGGCGGGCAAGCGGGACCTGCTGCTACACGCGGGCGCGTTCGTGGAGGTCTCGCCCGCGACGAAGAGCGGCCCCGCTTTCGACGCCTCACGGCTGGCGGTCCGGTTCGGCGGGGACGGGCAGATCCGGCGGGCTGACACGGAGGGCAAGGACGTGGAGGCCGTGATCCGGCGGGTGGGGGCGGAGGAGATGGCGGGCGGCGCGGGCTTGTAGCCGGTGCAGTAGTCAGCCGAGCCCCGTCCGACCTGTCCAGGGTCGGGCGGGGCCTCTTCGTTCGCGCAGGTGCCGTTGGCTCGGCCGGCATCGCAAGGCGGACCGTCGCCTATCGGCGGTGAGTGCTGTTGTGTTGTTTTTGATCGAAATTCCAAATGACCATAGAAACCTATAGCTAAAACGAGAGTCGGCTGCGAGGTGCCATTCCAGCATGCGGGGCAGCTCCGGACGCTGGAGGCTCCGTGCTCCGGTTGCGCCGCTTCGCCGTGTCAGGCCGGTCCGGCCATCGTATGACGGAGGGTCACCACGTTCGCCCCTCTCAGAAACGATGGTTTGTGAGACGGCAGCCGAGTAGGCCGCAGAAGGGACCCACTGGCGTTCAAAACCCGTCTCAAAACCCATGAGTAACCCTTGATGTTATGAGACGAGTTATGAGACGGTTGGGTCATGGCGAAGAACCCGGGACACCTGATCGGCTACGCGCGAGTCTCCACCGACGACCAGGAGGCGCAGCTCCAGCGCGATGCACTCGCCGAAGCGGGCTGCTCCCGGATCTTCACGGACAAGGCGTCGGGCAAGAACACCGACCGTCCGGAGCTTGCCGCCGTCCTGGACTACTTGCGCCCGGGTGACACCCTGTGCGTGTGGAAGCTGGACCGCTTCGCTCGGTCTCTGATCGACCTGGTGACCATGGTGGACGCGCTGTCGGCCCGGGGTATCGGGTTCAAGGTGCTGACGGGTGCGCTGGCGAGCATCGATCCGAACACGCCCGACGGCCGTCTGATGCTCCAAGTGGTCGGCGCGATGGCGGAGTTCGAGCGCAGCTTGATCAAGGACCGGACGCGGGCCGGCCTGGAGGCCGCCAAGGCGCAGGGGCGCACCGGTGGGCGGCCCAACGTCATGGACGCGGACAAGCTCGCTGCGGCCCGCGCCCGCAAGGCGAACGGCGAGAGTGTCACAGCCATCGCCAAGGCGCTCGGGGTGAGCCGTGCGACGCTGTACCGCAATCTCGGCCAGTAGCCGGGCAAGCGCCAACGCCCCAGAGCCGTCCACCTATTGCAGGCGGGCGGCTCTTCGCCATGTCTGCACGGGGGCGCTGCGGAAGTTCGGCGTTCTGCCGCCCCGCGATCCCGGCCCCAGCTCGCTGTACGCGCCCTGGGTGTGACCCCGTTTTTTGTCGGGCCAGTCATGGGCAGCTCTCGCGGTAGGTCGCCCACAGCTCTCCGGTGCCATCGGATGAACCGTCGTGCCCGTAATGGTCGGACTCATCCAGGACGCGAAGCACTTCAAGGTGCAAGTCATCAGCGAGGGGCACCACGCGGAAGCTGAGTTGTACGCCGCCCGCCACCTGCGACACACGCACCTGCTCACCCGTCAGGGCAACGAACTGGGCAGCCGCATCCCAGGCCCGACTCAGCGCATCCGTCACCGCGTCGGAGCCGTACGTTTCGGCGGGGCGAGTTCGCCCAGCGTGGTGATGCTCTCCCGTCCATCCCGCAGTCGTCGGACAAAGACGCCGCAGGCATGTACCGCCATCACCCGCACCGGCTGCTCGGAGCGCTGGTCGTAGGCCGCTCCACCTTCCTGGGGCTCCCACTGCTCAGGAGTGCTCATCCGCCCACCTCGCAGCATCTCCGAAGAACGGGAACACCATCGGTTCGCCGTCGGGCCGAGTGACGAGACTGTCGGCATCGGCGCAGTCGGCCAAGCCCCAGAGATCTGTCAGCAGTGCGCCAGGTTCTGCCGGCGCGGGCACCACTCTGTAGCGCTGATGGGGCGTTGTGGGCATGGGCTGCTCCTCCGTCCGATCGGTCCACGGCCCACACTTGCGCGCCCTCTTGGGCGAATTCGGCATGTAGGTAAGACAGTTGGACTGTCGTGGCAGTAGGTTCGGAAAAGGCCCAAACGTCCCTGGGAGAAGTCTTGAACGCCGCCTTACGATCGGCTATGTCTGCCGCAGGCCTCTCGCCGCGTCAGTTGGCGGGCCGGGTGGGAGTGTCAGGCAAGACCGTTGAGCGGTGGTTGTCCGACGGCCGGCTGATCCCCCACGCCCGCAACCGCGAGGATGCCGCCAAGGTGCTGGGAGTTGATTCAACGATGCTGTGGCCGAAGGTAGTTCGGGACGCACTCAAGATCGGCCCGGATCGGGAGATCATCCGGAGCTACCCGTACCGGTCCGCCTGTCCGTCCACCGTGTGGGGGGACCTGATCAAGAACGCTCGGACGGATCTCCTCTTCGCGGGCTACACCAACTACTTCCTGTGGCTGGAACAGCCCAACCTGGTCGAGAGCCTGCGTCGAAAGGCGGAGGCCGGTTGCCGAGTCCGGTTCCTTCTGGGCGATCCGGACGGGGAAGTCACGCGGCAACGGGAGGCGATCGAGGACGTGGCCCTGACTGTCTCCACCCGCATCCGGATCACCCTGGAGAACCTGGCAAAGCTGCGTGACGTGACGGGCGTGGAGGCCCGCCACAGCGCCGCTGACGACGCCACCAACCATGTCGGCCTGTCCGTGTTCCGGTTCGACTCCCAGGCGCTCGTGACGCCCCACCTGGCCCGTGTCGTCGGCCATGACTCGCCGATGATGCACCTGCGCCGTCAGCAGGAGGACGGGATGTTCGACCGGTTCGCGGCCCATGCAGAGGAACTGTGGGATCGTGGCCGTCCCTGCTGAACTCCGTTGGGACGCATGGCAGGGGACGACACATCACTAGTATGTGAATCAGACTTGATCGCTTGCACGATCAGCGGTCCGTTCACGCCTGTGCATCCCCTTCCGCGCGGGCCAAACCTCCAGTGTGCCGCATCGCGCGACCTGCGCCGTCAGCCGAGGAAGAAGTTGTGGCCGACGTCCGGGGGGATGACCTCCTGGTACGGGGTGGAGCCGGGGCCGGGGAGGTGGGTGCCGGGGACGGGGGTGGGGCCGGTGCGGTGGAGGAGGGTGACGCCGTCCTGGTCGAACAGCTCGGTGTAGCCGTGGGCGAGCAGGAAGGCGCGGTAGGCGGCCTGGTCCGGGTCCTTCTGGAACGGGAAGGCGCGCTGGGTGTAGCGGAGGAGCACGTAGTCCTGGCCGCGCGGGGTGCCGTCGGCCAGCATCACCCGGGTGCGGTTGGTGAGGCGTGGTGCGACCTGGTTGTCGGCCTCCACGGTCGCGCCGTCCGGGATCAGCTCCGCCGCCCGGGCCAGCGCCGCCGTCGGGGCCTTCGGCTGCCACTCGTACGGGAGCGCCAGGTGGTAGAGGCCGAGCGCGCCGGACGCGGCCAGCGACAGGACCGCGGCGGTGGCGCCCAGACGGCGGACCTGCCGGAGATGGCCGCGGGACCACAGCACCCCCAGCGTCTCGATCGCGGCGGTCACCAGGATCGGCCACAGGAACGCGTCGTAGTGCCGGGCGATCGACCAGTGGTTCGGATTGTCGGACAGGATCCGCTCCGCGAGCAGCGGCAGCGCGACGAGCGAGGTGGCCGAGCGGAACGGCAGGGCAGCCGTGGTGAGCAGCAGCCAGCCCAGCAGCATCGGCTTCAGCGGGCTGGAGAACGCCGACTCCACCAGCAGCCACGGATTGCCGAGGACGTGCCGCAGCGCCTCGCCGCCGTCCGCCCCCAACTGCCCGTAGTTCCAGTAGTAACCGGGCTCGCCGCCCATCGCCGGTATCGCGTAGGCGATCTCCACCGCGCTCGCCAGTGGCCCGCCCACCAGCAGCGACCAGCCGAGGACCTTCGCCCACCGGTCGCCGTCGCCGCGCCCGCGCCACAGCAGCACCGCGCCGAACGCGCCCACCGCCAGGCCGAGATCCTCCTTGGTCGCGCACAGCAGCACCGCCGCGACGGCCACCCCGACCCAGCGCCGTGCCCCCGCCCGTTCGAACAGCAGCAGCAACAGCGGGACGGCGAACCCCACCTCGTGGAACCCGCCGCGCGAGGAGATCAGCAGCGGCCAGCCCAGCCCGTACACCAGCGCCGCGACGTCCAGCACCCGGGTGCGGACCCGCGCATCCGCCCCCGCGAACGCCCGGCTCGCGATCCGGCGCACCAGCGGCACGCCCGCCGCGAACAGCGCCGCCTGCCCGACCAGCAGCATCCGCGGGTCGTCCCACACCCAGTACAGCGGGGCGAGCAGCGCCAGCACCGGCGAGAAGTGGTCGCCCAGCAGCGAGAAGCCCGGTGGGAACTCGTGGTGCACGCTCTTCAACGTCGACACCGGCAGCCCGAAATGCGCGTAGCCGCGCACGCCCTGGTCGAAGATCCCCAGGTCGAAACCGCCCAGCTGGAGCGACGTCCACTGCTGGATACCCAGCGCCAGACAGACCGCGAAGCTCAGCACGGTGAACAGGACGGTCCGGCGTCGACGGGCCGGACGGGCCCCGGCCGCGCGGCCGGTCGCCACCCGGACGAGACGGGTCTGCAGAGCGGGGGAAGTGGTCACGGTTCCGGTCCTGTCGGGGGCCGACGAAGGCCCGGTTCCGGCCGGCCGCCACGCAGTCTAACCGTCGCCCATGTCCCCGGGTGCGGATCGTCGAACGTGACCCCGGGGCGGCCGGATCGTTGGGCAGGCCATGACGATGCGCAACCGAATCCTGGCCGGCCTCGCGCTCTCCGGCGCCGCCCTCGCCACCACCCTCGGAGCGGCCCCCGCGAACGCCGCGACCGCCACCCCGGCCCTCGACCAGGTCGCCGACGTCGGCCAGCCCGGCGGCCTCCTCGGCACCCTCGCCTTCACCGGCACCGGCCTGCTCACCGGCGTCGAGCCGAAGATGCCGGACACCCACGCGATCATGGAAGAGGCGAAGCAGCAGAAGGCGGACGAAGAAGCGAAGAAGCAGCACGCCGGCAAGTAGCGGGAGTGGGTGCGAGAACGGGGGCGCGGGAGGTACCCCCACGCGCCCCTGGTGATGCGCCTGCTTGCCCGCCCGCAGGCGCTTTCTAGTCGTCGACCTCGGCCACGCCGGTGATGCGGTGGAGGGCGAAGGTCCGGACCTCGTCGGAGAGGTGGTCGTAGGCGGTGACGAAACCGCCCTCGACCTTGACGGGGTCGATGACGCGCTGGGAGGCGAGGCCTTCCGCGTTGATGTAGCCGATCCACATGCGTTCGCCGAGCAGGACGGCGGTCTGCAGGGAGGCGAGGGTGTCGGCGGCGGCGGTGCGGGGGACGGCGGCGCTCGCGGGGCCCGCCACGGCGTCCTTGCGGGGGGCGGTCGCGGCGCGGTCGCCGGCCCGGATCGCGCGGACGGCGGCGGTGAGGAGCGCGTCGTCGGGGCGCGCGGGTCCGTCGGGAACGGGGACGGGCGCGGTGCGCGGCGGGGTGCGGCGGCTGTCGGGGCGGGTGATCACGACGTCGCCCTCGGCGGACTCCGCGGCGGGCGCGTAGCCCATGGTGCGCAGCACGGTGAGCAGGGTGTCGGGCGGAGCCTGGGCGGCGAGGACGGTGGGGGCGAGCAGCCGGAGGCGGAGTTCTGCGGCGCGCCGGTCGGCGAGGACTTCGCCGAGCAGCCGGGGGTCGTCGCAGCGCAGGTAGGAGGACGCGGCGCCGACGCGCAGGATGCCGTGCCGGCGGGCGACGTCGTCGATCAGGTAGGCGAGCGGCTGCGGGACGGGCGTCCGGGAGTGCTGCGCGAGGAAACCTTGCAGGTCGGCGGCGGTGCGTCCGGCGTCGAGGGCGCGGCGGACGGAGTCGGGGGTGAAGCGGTAGACGGTCGCGCCGCCCTTGGACTCGATGTCGGCGCAGAGCGCGAGGGCCTGGGCGAGCGGGGTGAGCAGCGGGCCGGGGGCGATCGCGGTGAGGTCGGGCTGCAGGATGACGTGGTCGAGCGGTTCGGGCAGCAGCGGCGCGAGGTCGGCCGTGGGGTCGGCCCCGGCGAGCAGGGCGCGGGCGTGGGCGGCGAGTGCGCCTCGGCCGGTGACGCCGAGCAGTTCGGCCTCGTGCAGGGCCCAGCCGGTGAGCTGGTCGCGCAGGTCGTGGCCGTCGGGGCCGACGGGTCCGCCGCGCAGCGGGCGGTGCCAGCGCAGGGCGGGCAGCAGGGCGGAGGCGTCGGCGGCGGTGCCGGGGGGCAGTTCGGCGAGCCGGGCGAGGGCGGCGCGGCGGACGGACGGGGCGAGGGTGCGGTCGAGCTCGGGACCGAGGGCGGCGCGCGGCCGGCCCTTGCCGTCGGGGGTGCCGGTGAGGCGGCCGACCCGGGTGGCGGTGAGCCAGGCGCGGGCGAGCAGGGTCCAGCGTTCGGCGGTGTCCTGCTGCCGCCACTGGTCGTACGCGGGGGTCGGGGCCCACACCTCGTCGATCTCGCCGTCGGGGGCCAACAGCCCAGCCGTGTAGGCGAGTTCGAGCCAGAACGCGGCGTCCTGCTCGGAGCTTTCGAGGAGCTGGGCGGCGCGCTTGAGGTCGCGGACGCCGAGGCCGCCGGCCCGCAGGGTGGGCGGCGGGGTGAGGCCCCAGGCTTCGAGCAGCTCGTCGAGGACGCGGACGGCGGAGGCGGCCTGACCGGCCGCGGTGCGGTCGACCTGCGCGGGGTCGCGGGCGACGACGGGGGCGACGGCGGGCGGGGCGGGTTCCACGGTGCGGTGGGTGCGTCCGCCGCGCAGGTGGAGGGCGAGTTCGCGGGGCAGCACCACCGAGGTGGGGCTGGACGGCAGCAGCAGGCCGCGGGCCAGCAACCATTCGACGGGGCTGTGCGCGTCCTCGGCGACGACCTGCCGGGCGGCGTCCGGGACGGTGCCGGTGGGCGGGCCCCAGACCAGGCGTTCCAGCAGGCCGACGGCGGCGGGCGGGGCCTGGTCGAGCAGTGCGGCGAGGCGCTTGCGGTCGCCGAGCAGGGCGGTGAGCGCGGCGACGGCGGTGACCGGGTCGGGCGTGGGCGGCAGTCCGGCGCCGGCCAGCAGCTGCTGGAGGCGGGCGGGCGACATGCCGACGGTGGCCTCGGCGAAGGTCGGGCCGAGGCCGGTGCGGCCGGGGTTGACGGCACTCGGGGCGAGCGCCTCGCGGACGGCGAGGACCAGCCGCAGCGCCGAGTCCGGCCCCCAGACCAGGGCCCGTTCGCGCAGCCGGGCGAGCGCGCCGGGGAGCGCGGCGGTGACGGCGGCGCGGTCCACCTGGTCCGCGCCGGGGTGCGGCTTGACCCGGGCGGGTCCGGCCAGCAGGTTGCGCACCACGGTGTCGGACGCGCCCTCGGGGGCGGCGGCCAGCGCCTCGGCGGTCTGCAGGGTGAAGCGGTCCAGCCGTTCCAGCGCGCGCAGCACGGACGCCCGGCTGGAGAGCCGGGAGGACAGCTGGGTGAGGTCGGTCGGCACCGGGTTCAGCAGGTCGGGGCGGGCCCGGAGCAGCGCGGCGACAGCGTCGTCCTCCCGGCCGCGGAGTTCCTCGGCCAGCGTGCGGGGGGCGCCTGCGCGGGTGGCGCGCGGAGCGCTCTGCGGTGCGGTCATCCGGTCCAGCCTAGTCAACGCCCCCGTCCGAGGCCCAGAACGGGGGGAGAACTCCCGGCGAAACGGGAACGGTCCGGGCCCGACGGGGCTCGCTTCGGGCGGGTGCGGGTGGGTACCGTCTCGGTGCGGCGTGAGGTACTTCGTGAGGGCGGGTGGCGGGGCGATGGCGGGCGGCTCGTGGTGGCGCGAGGACGGGGCGGCGGACGGCCCGGACAGCGGGGAGAGCGTGTACGTTCCGGCGCCCGAACCGGACGTCCCGCCGAAGCCGGCCGTCCCGCCGGCGCGGCGCCCCGTCGCGTTCGACAAGCCCGCGTTCGACAGGCCCGAGTTCGACAGGCTGGTGCCGCCCCCGATCGAGTTCGACCTGCCGCCGGGGCCGTCCCACGAGGACGTGGACCGGGCGGCGCAGTGGGCGGAGGGGCGCGGCCGGGCCGACGTCACCTCGGTGTTCCCGGGCTGGACGGAGGTCTACTTCGACCTGCCGGCGGAGGAGCCGGAACCGGAACCCGCGCCGAAGCCCGAACCGGAGCCCGAACCCGAACCCGAGCCGGAGGCCCCGCCGCAGCCGCGCCCGGGCCTCGCGGTGCGCGCCCTGCGCCTCCTGTTCGGCAAGCCGCAGCCCGCAGCGGAGCCCGCCCCGGCCGCCCCGACGGCGGCCGGCGGGGCCCGGCGGCCCGCGCCACTGCTGCTGCTCGGCGCGGCGGTGCTGATCGGCGGCGCGGTGACCGGCTCGCTGCTGGCAATGGTGCTGGGCTGGGGCCTGGCATACCTGTCGAGCGGGCTGCCCGACCTGCTGAAGAAGTTCGCCGTGCTGGGCATCCCGCTGATCACCGTGACCGGCCTGTCGCTGTGGAACTGGGGCCGCGAGAAGGGCCGTTGGGGCACCGCCCTGGCCCCGGGCACCGACGCCGCCCACGCCACCATGAACGCCGGCGTGGGCGCCCTGCGGACCGCCGCGGTGCTGACGGCGCTGCTCGTGCTGGCCGTCACACTGCGCCGCCGCAAGGCCTAGCGGCAGCCGGGCAGCAGGGCAGCCGGTTCGCCAGGTCGTCGAGCAGGGCGGACATGGGCGTACGTTCGGGGCCCGGGCGTAGTCGGCGGCGGCCGGTCGGTCGAGGCGGGTACGCAGGCGGGGGGCGGTCGCGGACGACGTCGGCCGTGAGGGCCATGGTGGCGTCGATGCGCGGCCGGGCGTCCTCGCCGTCGCGGGCGAGGCGGCGCTCCAACGAGGCGGTGGCGGCGGCCGGGAGGGCGTTGCGGAGGACGTAGGTGAACACCGCCCCGGCCGGCACGTCGGCGTCGTCGGGGCGAAGCCCGCCCGCTCGTACAGGGCCAGGGTGCGGTCGTCGAAGCGGGCCTTGCCGGGGCCGTGGAGAGCAGGTACGCGCCGAAGGCGGGCACCAGCCAGGGACGGCGGCCGAGCATCGTGGGCAGGTCGGGGCCGCCGCCAGCACCGCCTCCCATGCCGAGCTGCGCCGCCTGGGCGTGCGCACCACGGTGCTCGCCGAGAACGGCATGCGGTTCGACGCGGGCGGCCACGAGACCTGGGCGCCGGTGTCGATCGCCGCGGTGCCGGCCGGCGCGGCCGGGGCCGAGCCGGCGGGCACGTCCTGGGCGTCCGCAGCGACCTGGGCGGCGTTGGGCCTGGTGATCGTCGTCAACCTGTTGATTCTCGTCAGCAACCTGACCGCCGTCCGGTCCGTCCGGTCCGTCCGGTCCGTCCGTGCGGCCTTCGCCCGCAAGGGAGACCCGGAGCCGGCGCGGATCGAGGTGCCCGCGCTGCCGGCGGCCGCCGAGTCCGCGTTTGCGTGCCGGGTGCGGGTGCGGGTGCGGGTGCGGGTGCGGGTGCTGCAGCGGCTCCGGCGCGTGGTGGTGTTCGGCGGAGCCGGGCTCGCGCCGGCCGCAGTGGCGGCGGGCTAACCCGCGCCGAGGATGTGGAGGAGTTCGGCGATCAGGAAGTGCGCGCCGGTGTAGCCGATGCCCTGGAACCAGAGTTGGTCGTCCACGGGGAAGGCGCGGTGGGCGCGGACGGCGCCGAGGGAGCGCCAGGCGGGGGAGGCGAGGGCGGCGGTGAGGCCGTTGCGGTCGGGGTGGCCGTAGCCGGAGTAGAGCAGCAGGTCGCCGTCGGCGCCGGTGAGCTGGTCGGGGGTGGTTTCGACGGCGAACTGGTCGGTGTTCTGCGGGTCGGGCCGGGCCAGGCCGAGGTCGGTGAGGACGCTGCCGGGGAAGTTCTCCCGGGCGTACAGGCGGACGGTGGGCGAGCCCTCGACGAACCGGACCAGGCTGATGTGCTGCCCGGTGAGGCCGGCCGAGGCGAGGGCGTGGCCGGCCTGGTCGAGGTGGCGGGCGTAGGCGGCGACCACGGCGGCGGCCTGTTCGTGGCGCTCCAGGGCGGTGGCGTGCAGCTGGAAGTTCTCCTTCCAGGGGGCGCCGGTGGTCTGGGTGAGGACGGTCGGGGCGAGGCTGCGCAGGGTGTCCAGGTGGGCGGCGTCGCGGGTGCGGTTGGAGAGGATCAGCTGCGGGCGCAGGCGGGCGATCGCCGCCGGGGAGGGCGGGGCGGCGATGTCGCCGACCAGGGCGATCCGGGCCCGCCAGGAGGCCGGCCAGTACTCGGGCAGGCCGGCGTCGAGCGGGGCCTTGGCGGCGCCGACGGGCGGGATGCCGAGGGTGATCGCGGAGTCGAGTTCGGCGGTGTCCAGCGTGATGACCCGGGTCGCCCCGCCGGGTACGGCCACCGGCCCGTCCGCGCCGTTGACGGTGACGCTGGGCGTCGGGCTCGGGGTGGGCGGCGCGCCGCCGGTGAGCGGCAGCGGCGGCGGCAGGTCGTCCGGGCCGCAGCCGGTGAGCAGGACGGCGCCGAGCCCGGCGAGGGCGGCGCGGCGGGAGAGCGGGGGCGGCGGCACGTGGGACCTCCGGCGGAACGAGAGGGCCTAAGCAGTATGTCCGCATTGCTCCCGTCCGTCCGGCTTTTCCGGTCGAAAGCGGCGCTGGCTAGGCTTGGTGGCATGGCTCTGACCGTCGGCTTCGACCTCGACATGACACTCCTCGACACCCGCCCCGGCATCAAGGACACCTACGACGTGCTGGCTGCCGAGACCGGCACCTTCATCGACTCCGAGCTCGCGGTGAGCCGGCTCGGGCCGCCGCTGCTGCACGAACTGGCGCACTGGTTCCCGGCGGAGCAGGTGGAGACCGTCGCCGACCGGTACCGGGCGCTGTACGCGGAGCACGCGATCGCGGGCTCGCTGGAGCTGCCGGGCGCACTGGCGGCGGTCGCGGCGGTGCGGGCGGTCGGCGGCCGGGTGCTGGTGATCACCGGCAAGTGGGAGCCGAACGCGCGCCTGCACCTGGACGGCATCGGCCTGGAGGTGGACGTCCTGCTCGGCGACCTGTGGGCGGAGGGCAAGGGCGAGGCGCTGCGCGCGCACGGCGCGGACGTCTACGTCGGCGACCACCTGGGCGACATCCGCGGCGCGCGGGCCGCCGAGGCCGTCGCGGTGGGCGTCGCCACCGGCCCGTACGGCGCCGCCGAACTGGCCGAGGCGGGCGCGGACGTTGTGCTGCGCGACCTCACCGAGTTCCCCGACTGGCTGGCCGGGCACCTGGCCGCCCACTCGGTCTGACCGCAGGTCAGCTGCTGGCTGCGGCCTCGCGGGCCGCACGCCGCCGGCGGGACTCGGCGCGGGCGGTGGTGAACAGTCCGACCAGCGCCAGCAGCAGGCCCGCCGGCATCAGCATGGACAGGCCGTACGCGATGGACGGCAGCCGCTGCAGGTGGAACAGGAACGGCACGAAGGTCACGACGGTGGCGAGCGTGCCGACGCCGAACACCACTCCGCCGACGCGGACCAGGACCTCACCGGCATCGCGGGACTGACGGGTCACTTCTGCACTCCTTCGCGCGGGCTTTGTGCCAGTTTCCCACGTACCCCCCCGCCGAACGGCGGGGGCGCGACGGTACACGCTCCACCTGAACGCTCAGGATTCCCAGGAAGCTCTCAGGCATCCTGAAACCTCCGGGGGGACAGCAGCGGGGAGCGAGGCGCACGGCGATATGGGACTGACCAGTCACAAGGTGCTTGCGCTGTCGGCACTTTTCTCCGTCCTGATGGTCGCGGGCACCGTCTGGCTGTGGCCCCGGCTGGCCCGGCGGAGCTGGCGGGCGGTGCTGGGCCGGCTGGCCACCATCGTCGGCACTCAGCTCGCCGTGATGTGCACGCTGGGCCTGGTCGCCAACAACTACTTCGCCTTCTACAGCAGCTGGGCCGACCTGCTGGGCACCAACGACGACGGCCCGGTGACCATCCAGAACCAGCTGCTCGGCCGCACCAAGGGCGTGGAACGGATCAGCGCCGAGAACGTCCGCGACACCGGCGCGATGGGCCGCGACCCCTCGCAGGTCGGCCGGCTGGAGAAGGTCCGGCTGCCCGGCGCGGCCACCGGCCTGTCCACCGAGGGCTACGTGTACCTGCCGCCGCAGTACTTCCAGCCCGCCTTCCAGAACAAGCGCTTCCCGGCGGTGATCGCCATCACCGGCTTCCCCGGCGACGCCAAGAACCTGATCACCAAGCTGAACTACCCGGCGGTGCAGCTGAAGCTCTCCACCGAGGGCAAGACCAAGCCGACCGTCCTGGTGCTGATGCGCCCGTCGCCGGCGATGCCCCGCGACACCGAGTGCGAGGACGTGCCGGGCGGCCCGCAGTCCGACCGCTACTTCAGCGCCGACGTGCCGGCCGCGCTGCGCTCCTCGTACCGGATCGCCGAAGGCCCGGGCAGCCTCGGCGTGATCGGCAACTCCACCGGCGGGTACTGCGCGTTGAAGCTCGCGATGCGTCACCCGGACGTGTTCTCCGCCGCGGTGTCGCTGTCCGGCTACTACAAGGCGGCCGAGGACCCGACCACCGGCGACCTGTTCGGCGGCGACCAGCAGCGCCGCGAACAGGCCGACCTGACCTGGCGGCTGGCGAACCTGCCCGCCCCCGGCACCGCGCTGCTGGTCGGCGGCAGCCGGGAGGGCGACGGCGACTACTACGCCGAGACCGAGCGGTTCCGGGCCGCCGCCAAGGGCACCGCGACCACCGTCTCCGCGATCACCCTGGACACCGGGGGGCACAACTTCAACACCTGGTCCCGGATGCTCCCGGCCTCGCTCGGCTGGCTCGGCGGGCACCTGTCCGACCCCGTCTGACCGGCGCTGCGTCACAGCGCGCAACTCGGTGCGCGCAAAGAGTTTCGACCCGCGTCGGGGCCGGGTATGCAGCCATCGCGCGGGCGGACCAGCGGCTGGTCCACGAGATGCCCGCCCGGAGCCGATGGGGGTGTGGACCGATGGAAGGCGCGACAGGCGCGAGGCACGGCCACGCCCCGGTCCGGAATCCCGTCGCCGTCCCGGCGCACGCTGAGGGATCATTGCCCCACTGAGTGACCCAGGCCGCCCGTTCCCGGCAGCCGAGCCGCACATCCATCCGCGACCCGACGAGGTCGCTCGCACCCGACACCGAGGACTTTTCGAGATGCCCACCGGCCAGGTCAAGTGGTTCAACGAGACGAAGGGCTACGGCTTCCTGTCGCGCGACGAAGGCGGCGAGGTCTTCGTCCACACCAAGGCGCTGCCCGCGGGCGTCACCACCCTGAGGCCGGGGCAGCGCGTCGAGTTCGGCATCGCCGCAGGGCACCGCGGCGACCAGGCGATGAGTGTGACGCTGCTGGACGCGCTGCCGTCGGTGGCCGCGAACCAGCGCAAGAGCGCCGACGACATGGCCCCGATCGTGCAGGATCTGATCACCAAGCTGGACAGCGTCCTGCCGGGCCTGCAACGCGGCCGCTACCCCAGCAAGCCGGAGGGCCAGAAGATCGCCATGGTGCTGCGCGCGATCGCCGACCAGTTCGACATCTGATCCCCGATCAGGGGAAAGCCAGCGCGCCCGGGTCGACGGCGGGGACGAGTCCCTGTTCGGCGGCCCGGGTGAGCAGGCCGCGGACGGCCGCGTAGCCGTCCTCGCCGAGGTCGGCGGTGAACTCGTTGACGTACAGCCCGATGTGCTGCTCGGCGACGGACGGATCCATCTCCTGGGCGTGCGCCAGCACGTACTCCCGGGAGGCCGCCGGGTCCGCCCAGGCCTGCCGGACCGAGGAGCGCACGGTGTCGGCGAGTTCGCGCAGCCGCTCGGCGCCCAGCGAGCGCCGGGCCACGATCGCGCCCAGCGGGATCGGCAGCCCGGTCGCCGCCTCCCACGCCTCGCCCATGTCGGCCAGGCAGTGCAGCCCGTACTGCTGGTACGTGAACCGGGCCTCGTGGATGACCAGTCCGGCGTCCACCCGGCCGTCCCGCACCGCCGGCATGATCTCGTGGAACGGCAGCACCACGATCTCGCCGAACCCGCCCGGCACCGCCTCGGCCGCCCACAGCCGGAACAGCAGGTACGCGGTCGAACGCTCGCTCGGCACCGCCACCCGGCGACCGGCCAACTCGGCCGCCCCGACCGGCCCCGCGGTCAGCACCAGCGGGCCGCAGCCCCGGCCGAGCGCCCCGCCGCACGGCAGCAGCGCGTACTCGTCCAGTACCCACGGCAGTTGGCCGTAGGAGATCTTCAGGACGTCCAACTCGCCGCGCTCGGCCAGCCCGTTGGTGATGTCGATGTCCGCGAACCGCACCGCGGGCGTGTCCGCGCCCGCGACCAGGCCGTGCGCCCAGGCGTGGAAGACGAACGTGTCGTTCGGGCAGGGCGAGTAGGCGACACTCAGCGACTCGGCCATCGGTCAGACCTCCTGGAGCAGACGGGACACCGGCAGCGCCGCGAAGGCCCGCTCCAGGGCCGCCAGCGCCTCGCCGATCCGCCACGCCGCGCGGTCGCGCGGCCCGACGGCGTTGGACACGGCCCGCAGCTCCCCCGCCGCGAGCCCGAAACGGGCGGCCGCCTCGGCCACCCCGAACCCCTCCATGGCCTCGGCCAGCGCCAGCGGATGACGCGCCCTCAGCCGCTCGGCACGCTCCGCCGAACCCGTCGCGGTGGAGACCGTCAGCACCTCGCCGAGCGCACCGCCGGTGGCCGCCGCGACCAGCTTCGCGATCCCCTCCGGCACCGCGTGCCGCGCCGTGCCGAAGCCCAACTCGGCGACGTCGGCGAAACCGTCCGGCGTCTCCGCGCCCAGATCGGCCGCCACCAGGGCGTCCGCCACCACCAGCGACCCGATCGGCGCGGCGGGCGCGAAACCGCCCGCGATGCCCGCCGACAGCACCAGCCGGAACCGGCCGCGGGCCAGCGCCACCGCCGTGCCCGCCGCCGCGGCGGCCGGGCCGACGCCCGCCGCCAGCACCTCGACCGGCGCGCCCTCGCCCAGCCCCCGGCGGACCGCCTCGGCCTCCGCCCCGACGGCAACGACGACGAGCAGCCCGGCGGCGGGGCCGGACTGCTCGGGGCGGCGCTCAGCGGTCATCGACCGGTGCGTCAGCTCTTCTGGTTGTTCAGGGTGAAGAACCAGACCGCGTAGTAGTCGTTGGTGTCCTTGTCGACAGCCGCGACCGTCACCAGGGTCCGCTCGTCACTGGTCATCAGACCGGCGGCCGACACCGAACCCGAGTAGGTCAGGCCGGTCGCACCAGCGATGATCGGCGTGCGGTTCTGGCCCGAGCCGGTGAACGCGTACCAGCCCTTGTCCGCCAGGTCCTTCGGCACACCCACGCCGACACGGTCGCTGGCGCGCACGTCCAGGCTGGTGAGCTTCTTGTTCTCGGAGTCCTTCGACGCCTGCTGGGCGCACTTGGTGAGAGCGGCGTCCGAGATCGGCTTGCCGTCGTTGTAGCAGGTCGGCTCGGCGCGGACCGACGAGGTGCCGACGACCAGCGTGGCCTCGTTCTTCGCGGGCTTGCCGTTGTCCACGGCCGAGTAGACGCCGTAACCGACGAGTCCGGCGCCGACGACGGCGGCGGCGGCGAGTCCGGCGGTGACGCTGGTGCTGAGGCTCATGGGCAAGAGGCTACTCGCCTTCCGCGATCACATGACAACGGGGTGCCCGAGTCGCGCGAGGTTACGCCACGCGCGGACGCGCCGCCGCCCGGCGCGGTCCGATCCGCAGCAACGACCGGAACGTCCACAGCAGCACGGCCGTCGTCACCCCCGCCGCGAGCCACAGTCCCAGCTCCGGGTCCAACGGCAGCGAGATGCCGACCACGCCGCCCAGCACCCAACTCAGTTGCAGCGCCGTCTCCGAGCGGGCGAACGCCGAGGTCCGCACCGCCTCCGGCACGTCCCGCTGGATCAGCGCGTCCAGCGCCAGCTTCGCCAACGACGCCGCCATGCCCGCCGTCGCCGCCACCACCGTCACCGTGACGATGCCGTACCAGAGCGCCGCCGCACCCGCGGCCAGCGTCGCCAGCGCCAGCATCACCGTCACCGTCACCTCCGAACCCCGGGTGCGCAGCCACGAACCCAGCACCGAACCCAGCGCGTTGCCCAGACCCGCCGCCGCCACGACCACCCCCAGCGCCACCGTCTCCGGCAGACCGCCCGGCGGGTGCTTGCGGATCAGGAACGCCAGGAACATCACCAGGAACCCGACCAGCCAACGCAGCCCCGCCACCCCGCGCAACGCCATGATCACCGACGGCCCGACCGCCCGCAGCACCCCCTTCGGACGCGGCTCGGACGGCTCCGCGTGCAACTCCGCCCGCTGCTCGCCCTTCGCCGAATCCACCTGGTGCGGCAGGTGAAACGCCATCAGGGTGCCGATCATGAACACCACGAACGCCCCGCGCAACGGCCACGCCGGACCGATCAGATGCAGCAGCCCGCCCACGCCGCCCGCCACCAGCGTCGCCACCAGACCCGCCAGCGTCACCCGCGAATTCGCCTTCACCAGCGACAACTGGGGCGGCAACAGGCGCGGCACCACCACGCTGCGCACCACCCCGTACGCCTTCGACGACACCAGCACACCCAGCGCCGCCGGATACAGCGCCAGCCCGCCGCCCGGCACCAGGCCCGCCATCACCCACGCCAGCACCGCCCGGGCCAGCATCGCCATCGCCACCGCCGAACGCCGGCCGTTCGGCAGCCGGTCCAGCAACGGGCCGATCACCGGGGCCAGCAACGCGAACGGCGCCATCGTGATCACCAGGTAGAGCGCCACCCGGCCGCGGGCCTCGCCGGTCGGCACCGAGAAGAAGATGGTCGACGCCAGCGCCACCGTGATCAACATGTCGCCGAACGAATTCAGTGCGTGCAACTCGATCAGCTTCGCCAGACCCGACTCGCCCGCGCCCTCCGCGGACGTCGCCCGCCGGATCCGCCGACCCGTCCCGTGCACCACCCGGCCGGTGCGCACCCCCGCCGCGGACGCGCCGCGCGCCCACACGCCGCGGGTCTTCACCGTGGGGGGTTCTCCGGCCGGTTCGCCGGACTGCTCCCGGCCCGATTCCGCTTCGTGGGGCGGCACTTCGGCGTCCTGACGGCCCATCGGGCGTGGCTCTTCCGCCTCCGGCTCGCCGGGGGCTGCGGGATGCTGCCGCGGCGCGTCCGACGGCTCCGGCCGGTTCTCGTCCTGCCCGGGTCTCAGTCCGTGCTGCGGTGGGTTCTCCTCCGCCACAAACCCATCCTGCCCGACGAACACACGCCGTACGAGTGATTGACTGCGGCACGGCGCGCCCACACCCACAGCCCCCGGACTGTGCTCCACCGCCGACCGGCGGGTAGCCTGCACTACGCGCCTGCCCAGTCTGCGCAGGGGGTGGCGGACCGGGGCGGCGCGGCCCGGCCACGGAGCGGTCCCCGGTCGAGCAGAATGGATCGGTCCCGCGTCCGCGGGGGTTGCGCTGGCGACGTGGCAGCGGCAACCGGTGCGAGCCCGCCCAGCGGGGGCCGTCTCGGGACAGACCGCAGGATGACAGGACTGGGAGAGAACCGACGCCGTGAGTGCTGCGATGCGAAGCCGTACCCCTGACCGGCTCTGTGCCGAGGCCGTCGATCTCGCCCGCCAGGCAGTTGTGGAGAGCGTCGGAGAGTCCGTCGTCGGCGCCCACCTGAAAGCCAACGCGGACGCCGACCGTCTGGTCACCCACACCTTCGAGTGCCTCGACCCCGCCTACCGGGGCTGGCACTGGGCGGTCACCGTGGCCCGCGCCCCGCGCGCCAAGAACGTCACCCTCGACGAGGTCGCGCTGCTGCCCGGCGCCGACGCCGTCCTCGCCCCCCAGTGGGTGCCGTGGAGCGAACGCCTGCTGCCCGGCGACCTCGGCCCCGGCGACCTGCTGCCCACCGACGCGGACGACCTGCGCCTGGAACCCGGCTGGACCGGCGAGGACGAACCCGCCCCCAACTCGGCGCTCGTCGAAGCCGCCGAGGACGACCTGGTGATCACCGACGCCGACATCCAGTCGCCGCCGGCCCGCGCCGAGATCGGTGCCGTGGCCGACGAGCTGGGCCTCGGCCGGCCCCGCGTGCTCTCCCGGATGGGCCTGCACCAGGCCGCCGAACGCTGGGAGACCGCGTACGGGCCGCAGACGCCGATGGCGCAGTCCGCCCCCGCCTCCTGCAACACCTGCGGCTTCCTCGTCCCGATCGGCGGCTCGCTCGGGCAGGCCTTCGGCGTCTGCGGCAACGAGTTCGGCCCCGCCGACGGCCAGGTCGTCTCGTTCGCCTACGGCTGCGGCGCGCACTCCGAGGCCGCGGTGCTGCCGGCTCCGCCGGTGCCCTCCGAGCTGATCCTCGACGAGACCGTCGTCGAACCGCTCCACATCCACCCGGACCGCACCTCGGGCTCGGTCGAGCCGGACGCGCCGGCGGAGGAGCTCGGGCACTCCTGAGCCTTCGGCAGGGGGATCACCACGACCCAGCTGTGCACCGATCCGCGAGGTCGCGATCAAGGGCAAGTCATTGCCCGCGTCGCGATCTTGCGGGTGGGCGCCTTCCGCCCCGCGCAGTTCCCCGCGCCCCCGGTTGCACTCCCGCCGGCTTCGTGGCCGTCCGTCGTCGTGGGGCCCTGGCAGAATGCCGACTCGTACGCAGACCACGCGAAGGGCGGCTCGGCACGTGGAGTCTCGGATCATCGGCAGCACGGCGTCCCCCGAAAACCCGGATGTCTTCGACACGGCCCGGCTGCGGCACACCGTGCTGGCGGCGTGGACGGCTGCACCGGCGAGATTCCGGGAGGACGCCAACGCCGAGGAGGAGCTCGCGCTCGGCGGGTACCGGGACCGGCTGGTCGTCGAGTTGGCGCAGAACGCCGCGGACGCGGCGGCCCGCGAGGGTGTCGCCGGGCGGTTGCGGCTGACACTGCGGGACGGGGTGCTGGCGGCGGCGAACACCGGTGCGCCGTTGGACGCCGAGGCGGTGGAGTCGCTGTCGACGCTGCGGGCGTCGGCGAAGCGCGGGGACGAGCGGCCGGTGGTCGGCCGTTTCGGCGTGGGGTTCGCCGCGGTGCTGGCCGTCAGCGACGAGCCGGCGGTGCTGAGCCGGGCCGGCGGGGCGCGGTGGTCGCTCGTCGAGGCCAGGGCGCTGGTGGAGGAACGGCCGGAGCTGGCCGAGGAGTTGACGCGCCGCGAGGGGCATGTGCCGCTGCTGCGGCTGCCGTTCCCGGCGCAGGGCGAGGCCCCCGAGGGCTATGACACGGTGGTGGTGCTGCCGCTGCGCGACAGTGCCGCCGAGGACCTGACGGCCCGGCTGCTGGCGGCGGTCGACGACGCGCTGCTGCTGACCCTGCCGGGCCTGGCCGAGGTGGTCGTGGAGACCGCCGACGGCATGCGGACGCTGACCCGGGAGGCGAAGGCGTCGCGGCCCGAGCAGCTGCCGACCGTCACCGTCACCGACGGGGAGCGCAGCACCACCTGGCAGACCGTCGGCGCGTCCGGCACAGCGGCCGCGGAACTGCTCGCGGACCGCACCACCGAGGAGCGGGCCCGGCCGCAGTGGACGGTGACGTGGGCCGTGCCGGTGGACGGCAACGGGCGGCCGCAGCGGCCCGGCACGGCGGCCGTGGTGCACGCGCCGACGCCGAGCGACGAGCCGCTCGGGGTGCCCGCGCTGCTGATCGCCTCGTTCCCGCTCGACCCGACGCGCCGGCACGTCGCGCCCGGCCCGCTGACCGACTTCCTGGTCGAGCGCGCCGCCGACGCGTACGCCGAACTGGTGCGCACCCGCGGCGCGGACGCGCACTCGCTGGACCTGGTGCCGTCGCCGCTCGGCGGGGGCGCGCTCGACAACGCGCTGCGCACCGCGATCCTGGACCGGCTGCCCGGCACGCCGTTCCTGCCGCACCCGCGCGGCACCGAGGAGGGCACGCCCGCGCTGCGGCCGCAGGACGCGGTGGTGCTGGAGGGCGCGGACCACTCGGTGGTGGAGGCGCTCGCCCCGATCTTCCCCGGCCTGCTGCCGGCCGGCCTGGAACGCCGCACCGAGCTGCGCACGCTCGGGGTGCGCCGGGTGCCGCTGGCCGAGGTGGTCGACCAACTGGGCGGCCTGGAGCGGGAACCCGCCTGGTGGCGGGGCCTGTACGCGGCGCTGGCCGGCGCCGACCCGGAGGCGCTGGGCGCGCTGCCCGTCCCGCTCGCCGACGGCCGGACGGTGACCGGCCCGCGCCGGGTCCTGCTGCCGTCCGACGCCGCCGACTGGGCCGGCTTCGAGGGCTACCCCGAGTCGCTGGCCGAGGCCCTCGACCTGCTCGACCTGCGCCTGGCCCACCCGGAGGCCGCGCACCCGCTGCTGGCCAAGCTCGGCGCCGCCACCGCCACCCCCGCCGGCCTGCTGGAGACGCCCGAACTGCGTGCCGCGGTCGCCCGTTCGCTGGAGCTCGGCGAGGACGACTACGACGCCGCGGTCGACCTCGCGGACGCCGTCCTGGCGGTGGTGAAGGCCGCCGCGCCCGCCCCCGGCGAGTACCCGTGGCTGGCCCGGCTGGCGCTGCCCGACGACGAGGGCGAACTCGCCCGGGCGGGTGAACTGCTGCTCCCCGACAGCCCGTTGGCGAACCTGGCGGGCGAGGACGACGCCGCGTTCGTGGACGAGGACCTGCTGGAGCGCTGGGGCCCGGAGGTGCTGGCCGCGACCGGCGTGCTCACCGCGTTCACCCTGGTGCACGCCGAGGACGTCGTCCTCGACCCCGACGACCTGGAGCGGCTCGACCCGACCGCGCCCGCCGACCGGGCGGCCGGCGGCACCCCCACCGGACTGATCGACGAGGCCCCCGACGGCCTCGCCGACTGGTGCGAGGACGTGCTGGAGTCCCTGCACGCCGACGACGCGGGGGAGTTGGGCGTTCCGCCGGTGGCCGCCGAACTGCTGGCCGTCCGTGACCTCGACCTGGTCGCCGACGACGCCTGGCCGGAGGCGCTGGCGCTGCTCGCCCGTCCGCCGTACCGGGACGCCGTGGTGACGCCCGTCCGCACGCTGCTGCCCGACGGCAGCTACACCGACCTGCCGCCGTACACCGCGTGGTGGCTGCGCGACCACCCCGTGCTGGACGGCCGGGAGCCCGCCGGGCTGCGCGCGGCCGGGGCCGACCCGCTGCTGCGCGGCCTGTACGACGAGGCGCGGACCGGCCTGGACCCGGAGTTCCTGCACGCCCTCGGGGTGCGCACCACGCTGGCCGCGCTGCTCGCCGAGCCGCACGGGCCCGAGGAGCTGATCGACCGGCTCACCGACCCGGTGTCCGAGGTCTCGCACCGTCAACTGCACGGCATCTACAGCGCGTTGGCGGCCCTGCCGGCCGAGCGGGTGGAGGCGCTGGACGTGGTGCGGGCGCTGGCCCCGCTGGACGACGGCACCGGCCGGCGGGACGACCGCACGGTGATCGTCGACGCCACCGCCGCAGTGGTCGCCGACGCGCCCGACCTGGTCGAGCTGCTGCACGACCACCCGGTGCTGCCCGTCCACCCCGCGCTCGCCCCCGCGCTGGCCGAGCGCCTGCACGTCTCGCTGGCCAGCGAGGTGGCCGGCGGCCGGGTGCTCTCCGAGGGCACCCTGCACCGCACCCCCGCCGTGGTCCGCGAACTGCTGCCCGGCTGCCCCGCCGTCTACGAGGAGCACGAGGAACTGCTGGTCGTCGGCCCCGACGGCGAGGACGCCCGGGTGGACTGGCGCTGGGACACCGCCGCCACCGCGCCCGAGCTCCCCTACGACCCGGAGGACGCCGACGAGGCGGACGAGAACGACGAGTTCGACGTCCCGCCGGTGCCGGGGCTGCTGCACGCCGCCACCCCGGAGGGCTTGGCGGCGGGTCTTGCCTGGTCGGTCCAGCAGTGGCACCGGCGGTTCGAGATCCTGGCGGCGCTCACCGAGCCGGACCGGGCGTACGAGCTGCTGGCGGCGCGCGACTACGAGTGACGTCGAGGGGGCGGGAGGCCTACGCCGTCGCGTCGGCCTCCTGTTCCTTCCGTTCGACGAACACCCGTGAGGTGATCTCCAGCAGGCACCCGGCGATGCCGGCGATCGCGACGCCGATCAACGGGTCGCGCCAGCCGACCAGTTGGAGCTGGAAGAAGTCGGACAGGAACGGCACCACCAGCACCAGGGCGAACGCGCCCGCCATGACGCCGATCAGCAGGATCCGCCACCAGCTGTAGGGGCGGGCGACGATCGCGAGCACCCAGATCGCGGAGATGAACAGCGTCAGGGTGGCGACCGAGGTGTCCGCCTTCAGCGCGGTCTCGTGGTCGGCGCGGGCCAGGGCGTACGCGACGAAGGTGGCGGTGCCGCAGATGATTCCGCCGGGGACGGCCAGGCGCAGCACCCGGCGGACGAAGCCGGTGCGGGCCCGCTCGTTGTTGGGCGCGAGGGCCAGGAAGAACGCGGGGATGCCGATGGTCAGCGAGGACAGCACCGTCGAGTGCCGCGGCAGGAACGGGTACGGGACCTGGGTGAACACCACCAGCAGCGCCAGCAGCACCGAGTAGACGGTCTTCACCAGGAACAGCCCGGCCACCCGCTCGATGTTGCCGATCACCCGGCGGCCCTCGGCGACCACCGAGGGCAGGGTGGAGAAGCGGTCGTCCAGCAGCACGATCTGGGCGACGGCGCGGGTCGCGTCCGAGCCGGTGCCCATGGCCACGCCGATGTCCGCGTCCTTCAGCGCCAGCACGTCGTTGACGCCGTCGCCGGTCATTGCGACCGTGTGGCCCTTCGACTGCAGCGCGCCGACCAGCGCCCGCTTCTGCTGCGGGGTGACACGGCCGAACACCGCGGTGCGGTCGGCGACCTCGGCCAGCTGCCCGGGGTCGGTGGGCAGGGTGCGGGCGTCGGTGGCGGTGTCCGCGCCGGGCAGGCCCAGGTGGGCGGCGACCGCGCCGACCGAGACCGCGCTGTCGCCGGAGATCACCTTCGCCCGGACGTCCTGCGAGCGGAAGTAGCGCAGGGTGTCGGCGGCGTCCTCGCGCAGCCGCTGCTGGAGCACCAGCAGGGCCAGCGGCTCCAGCTGGGAGGCCGGGTCGGGGGCGTCCAGCGGCAGCGGGCTGCGGCCCAGCAGCAGCACCCGCAGGCCCTTCGCGCCGAGTTCGTCGACCTCGGCGAGCGCCGGGTGGCCGGTCGGCAGCAGCACGTCGGGGGCGCCGAGCAGCCAGCTGCCCTCGGTGCCGCCGGGCTCCAGCAGCTGCACGCCGCTCCACTTGCGGGCGGAGGAGAACGGAATCGCCTCCAGCACCCGCCAGCGGCCCTCCTCGGGCGCCGGGTACACGTCGATGACGGCCCGCATGCTCGGGTTCGGGCGGCTGTCGGCGGTGCCGATCGCGCCCAGCGCCTCGGCGAGCCGGGCCCTCGCGCCGTCCTCGGCGGTCAGCGGGCGCAGGTCGACGAGGTCCATGCCGCCCTCGGTGAGGGTGCCGGTCTTGTCGAGGCAGACGGTGTCGACCCGGGCCAGGCCCTCGATCGCGGGCAGCTCCTGCACCAGGCACTGCTTGCGGCCCAGCCGGATCACGCCGATCGCGAAGGCCACCGAGGTGAGCAGCACCAGGCCCTCCGGGACCATCGGCACGATGCCTGCGACCATCCGCCGGACGGCTTCCTGCCAGTCGTTGCGCTGCACCGCGAGCTGGCTGATGATCAGGCCCAGCGCGGTCGGGATCAGCAGGTAGGTGATGATCCGCAGGATCTGGTCGATGCCGGAGCGCAGCTCCGACTTCACCAGGGTGAACCGGCTGGCCTCCTCGGCGAGCTTGGCGGCGTACGCCTCCTTGCCGACCTTGGTCGCGGTGAACGCGCCCGCGCCGGCCACCACGAAGGAACCCGACATCACGTGGTCGCCGGGGTGCTTGAGCACCGGGTCCGGCTCGCCGGTCAGCAGCGACTCGTCGATCTCCAGGCCGTCCGCCTCGGTGACCGTGCCGTCCACGACGACCTTGTCGCCGATGCCGAGCAGCACCGTGTCGTCCAGCACGATCTCGCCGGTGGCGACCTGCACGGCCGCGCCCTCGCGGCGCACCTGCGGGCGGGCCTCGCCGATCAGCGCCAGGCTGTCCAGGGTCTTCTTGGCGCGCAGTTCCTGGACGATGCCGATCGCCGTGTTGGCGACGATGACCAGGCCGAACAGACCGTCCTGGAGCGGGCCGACCACCAGGATGATGCCGAACATCACGCCGATGATCGCGTTGAACCGGGTGAACACATTGGCCCGGACGATCTCCCGCACGGACCGGCTGGAGCGCGCCGGCACGTCGTTGACCTGCCCGCGGGCGATCCGCTCCGCGACCTCGGCGCCGCTCAGGCCGGGCTGGTACGCCCCGCCCGCGCCGGAGGGGTGCGCGCCGGGGCTCGCAGGGGCGGTGCCGTCCGCTGGGTGCGTCATGGCACCGACTCTAGGTGGGCGATTTGGGCGGTGCGCCCCGCCTCGGCCGTTTCGTGCCGGACGAGTGGCAGGTCACACTCCGGCTACTGGACGGTGTCGGAGGTCTCCGCGGCCTCGGCGGCGCGGGCGCGGCGGATCGCGTCCCGGCGGGCCCGGCAGTACTTCAGGCCGATCAGGCCGAGCAGCCCGCCGGACAGGCAGACCCACGGCCAGCTGCCGTGGTCGTGGTCGGACAGCCAGCCCTGGAACGGCACCAGCACCACGAAGCCGACGAACCACAGCACCGTGCCGGCGCCGACGATCGCGACGTCGTTGGCTTCGAGCGGCGGGGGAGCGGAGCGCAGGGCGGTCTTGGGCATGTGCCCAGGGTACGGGGCGGGTCCGGGGAACCGGGAGAGGCGGCCGATCTTTCGTATTCGACCGATGCTGATCGTAAGGGCCTCGCTCTACGCGCGAAGATGGCGCGTCCACGACGGGGATCGCCATACTGAAACTCCCCCCACCCTTGCCTCACCCGATCGAGGACGCCCGAATGTCTCCGCAGGCCCAGCCGGCCACCGCGTCGCCCGAGCCCCCCCAGCACTCGCCGCAGCCCCCGGCCGGCGCGCTGGACCGTTTCTTCCGGATCTCCGAGCGCGGGTCCACGCTGCCCCGCGAGATCCGCGGTGGCGTCGCCACGTTCTTCACCATGGCCTACATCCTGGTGCTGAACCCGATCATCCTTGCCTCGGCGACGGACATGAACGGCGCCCACCTCAGCAGCGCCCAGCTGGTCACCGCCACCGCGCTCACCGCCGGTCTGACCACCCTGCTGATGGGCGTCATCGGCAACGTCCCGATCGGCCTCGCGGCCGGCCTGGGCGTCAACACCATCGTGGCGCTCCAGCTCGCCCCCAAGATGACCTGGCCGGACGCCATGGGCATGGTGGTGCTCGCCGGTTTCGCGATCATGCTGCTGGTCGCCACCGGCCTGCGCGAGCGCGTCATGAACGCCGTCCCGCTCGGGCTGCGCAAGGCCATCGCCATCGGTATCGGCCTGTTCATCGCGCTGGTCGGCCTGGTCGACTCCGGCTTCGTCACCCGCATCCCGGACGCCGCCCACACCACCGTCCCGCTGCAGCTCGGCGTCGGCGGGCACCTGCACGGCTGGCCGGTCCTGATCTTCATCGTCGGCCTGCTGCTCACCATGGCGCTGGTCGTCCGCAAGGTGCCCGGCGCGATCCTGATCTCGATCGCCGTGATGACCGCCGCCGCCGTGATCATCCAGAACTTCGCGGACCTGGCCCCCGAGAACTGGGGCCTCACCGTCCCGGCGTGGCCCGGCAACCCGGTCGCCAGCCCCGACTTCGGCCTGGTCGGCCACGTCAGCCTGTTCGGCGGCTTCTCCAAGGTCGGCGTGCTGACCGGCATCCTGTTCGTCTTCACCGTGCTGATGAGCTGCTTCTTCGACGCGATGGGCACCATCCTCGGCGTCGCCGACGAGGCCCACCTGCTCGACGAGAAGGGCGACCTGCCCGGCATCAACAAGGTCCTGATGATCGACGGCATCGCCACCGCGGCCGGCGGCGCGACCTCCTCCTCGGCGAACACCTGCTTCGTCGAGTCCACCGCCGGCGTCGGCGAGGGCGCCCGCACCGGCTTCGCCTCGGTCGTCACCGGCGCGCTCTTCATGGTCGCGCTCTTCCTGACCCCGCTGGCGACCATGGTCCCCGCCCAGGCCGCCACCCCGGCCCTGGTCACCGTCGGTTTCCTGATCCTGGCGAACTCCATCAAGGACATCGACTGGACCGACTACACCATCGCGATGCCGGCCTTCCTGACCATCGCGATGATGCCGTTCACCTACTCCATCACCAACGGCATCGGCTTCGGCTTCATCGCCTTCTGCCTCCTCCGGGTGGCCGCCGGCCGCGCCCGCACCGTCCCGATCCCGATGTACTGCGTCGCCGCGGTCTTCGCCTTCTACTACCTGATGCCGGCCCTCGGCCTGCTCTGACCCCAGGTCGTCCGACGGCCCTCCTCCGCTTGTGCGGGGGAGGGCCGTTCGCGTGGCCGGTGGGGGTCAGGCGGTGTGGTCGACGAGGGCGTCGAGGGGCTGGGCGGGGCGGAGGGGTTCGAAGCGGACGGCGCCGGTGAGGTCGGTGGTGGCGCCGTGGACGGGGGGTTCGGGGAGGGAGTTGTAGCTGAAGTGGTGGGAGGAGTAGTAGGCGCCGGTGTCGAGGAGGCAGACCAGGTCGCCGGGGTCGAGGAGGGGGAGCGGGCGGTTGCGGGCGACCAGGTCGCCGGCGAAGCAGCAGGGGCCGGCGATGTCCTGGGGGACGGGGGCGCCGTGCTTGGCCGCGCCGGACGGGTGGTGGGTGCTGATCCGCAGCGGCCAGCTGTCGGGCATGAAGACGGTGCGGGTGGCGACCTGGGCGCCGGCGTGGCCGACGGCGATGGCGCGGCCGCCGGCCTGCTTGGTGTACTCGATGTAGCTGGCGGTGAAGCCGGCCTTGGCGAGGATCGAGCGGCCGAACTCGGTGACCAGCCGGTAGTTGCCGTCGAAGAGCGCGGGGGCGTGCCGGCGGAGCTCGTTGACGTAGGCGTCGAAGCCGGGCGCGACGCGGTCGTCGGCGAAGTTGACGGGCAGGCCGCCGCCGAGGTCGATGCCGGTGATCTGGCGGCGGCCGAGCTCGTGGTTGATGCGTTCGGCGAAGTCGACGGTCGCGCCGACGCCGGCCGCCATCCGGGACAGGTCGATGCCCTGCGAGCCGATGTGGCAGTGCAGCCAGGTCAGCCAGGGGCGGGCGCGGAAGGCGTCGATCAGGCGCTCGGCGTTGCCGGGGTCGGCGAGCGGGATGCCGAACTTGGAGGTGGCGGTGGCGGTGCTCATCGCCGCGATGCTGCCGCCGCCGACCTGCGGGTTGACCCGGACGCCGATCCGGGAGGTGGTGGGGCGGTCGGCCAGCAGGTCGTCGACACGGGCGAGTTCCTGCCAGTTGTCGACGTTGACGGCGACACCGAGGTCGAGGGCGAGGGCGAGTTCGCGGCGGGTCTTGGCGGGGGAGTCGAGCACGATCCGGTCGGGGGCGAAGCCGGCGGCGAGGGCCTGCGCGAACTCGCCGGGGCTGGCGACCTCGCAGCCCATGCCGAGGCCGCGCAGCCGCCGCAGCACCGGCCCGAGCGGGTTGGCCTTGGCGGCGAAGGCGTGCAGGACGTCGAGGCGGGCGGGGAACGCGGCGTGCAGGGCGGCGACGGTCTCGGTGACGGCGTCCAGGTCGAGGAAGGCGGCGAGCGGGGTGTCCTCCGGGTCGAGCAGCCCGTCCCGGACGGCGGCGCGGAGGAGGAGTTCGCGGCGTTCGGCGCCGATCAGGGGCTGGTGGTCGGTCATGGGGCACGCTCCGCGCGGTGTCGGCAGGAAGGGGACCGGGCCCGAGGCGGTTCCGGGCCGTGGTTCCAGCGTGCGGTCCGGGGCGGTGCCGTGTCTGTGCCCGCCGCGCCGGGTTTCGGCGGGCCCGGCGGGGCGCGCGCACCGCGCGGCGCGGCCGTTCGGGTGGGCGCGGCGCGGGGCGGCGGCGCGGGGCGGTCCGGGTGGGTCCGAGCGGCCGGATGACGGGGGACGGGCCCGAAGAGCGTGCCCGGACACCGGTTCCGGGGCCCGGGGCGGTGTCAGGACGCGTCCGGGCCGTCGTGGTCGAGGAGCCGCAGCTGGAGGTGGGCGAGCAGGCGGGCGTCGGGGTTGCCGACGTTCAGGCGGGAGATCTCCAGGACCTTCTTCTGGAACCGGTTGGCGAAGGTGGTGCGGGGCACGCCCAACGAGTCTGCGGCGCGGCCGAGTTCGCCGGAGTGGTCGAGGTAGGCGCGCAGGGCGTTCAGCAGGCTGCGGTCGCCGCCCTGCTCGGCGTGCGCGACCAGCCGGGACACCGAGGTCCGGACCGGCAGCGGCAGGTCGCGCAGGGTCTCCAGGACGTGCCGCAGGGCCACCGCGTCGGCGACCTGGTCGACGGTGGCGCAGCCGAGCTCGGCGCGGCCGAACAGCAGTCCGCTGAGCGCGAGTTCGGCGGATTCGCGGGAGCGGGAGGCGTGGTCGAGGCGGCCCTGCACCGGGCCGAGGCCGGCCAGCGCGCGGACCTTCAGCCGGGCGGACAGGTCGGCGGCCAGCCGTCGGCCGTAGTCGGCGACCTGGAGCTCGGCGCTGGGCAGGTCGGCGGCGAGCCCGGCCAGCAGGATCAGCACGCCGCGGTCGGACGGGAGCAGCAGGGAGCTGCGCCCGGGGCCGGCCGGGTGCCAGCCGGCGTGCCGGGCCAGCCGGACCCGCAGGTCGTCGTCGAGGGGACCGGCGACGCCGACGGCGAGGACCGCGCAGCGGGTGTCGGCGGGCAGGCCGCTGTGGCGGGCGAGCAGGGCGCCGGAGCCGCGGCCGTCCAGCACCGCGCGGGTGGCCTCGGTGAGTAGTTCGCTGCGGCCGTGGTGGCGGGAGTGGTGGTGCAGCAGGTGGCCGGCGGCCAGCCGGGCGGCGATCCGCAGGGCCTCGACGGCGCTGTCCTGGAGGGTGTGTCCGTTCAGCGCGGCGACCCAGATCGAGCCGAGGCGTTCGCCGCCGGCCTGGACCGCCACCGCCATCCGTTCCGGGATGTCGCCGGCGGCGCGGCGGTGCAACACCTGTTCGGTGGACCAGAGTTCCTTGAAGAAGCCGTCCTCGGTCATCGCCCGGCGCCGTTCCTCGGGGACCTGGCCGGTGGAGATGGTGAGGATCCGGATCGGGTCGAGGGCGGCGCTCTCCGCGTAGTGCGCGAGGACGCGGGAGTCCGGGTCCTCGATGGTCACCGCGCCCTGCACCTGGACGGCGATCAGGCGGGCCAGCCCGCCCAGGTCGCCGAGCGGCACGTTGGCGTCGTCCGGGACGGGGCCGATCGCGACGGCGGCCCCCAGGGCGCCGATCAGCCGCGGCCAGTTCATCCACGCGGCGCGGAACAGCAGCGCCGTCCCGGCCTGTTCGGCGAGCGACCGCAGCTCCTGCTTGCGGCCGGGCTCGCGGGCCTCGCGCAGCACCACGCCCGCCGCCTCGGCCTTTCCGGCGGCGCGCAGCAGCTTCTCGGCCTCGATGCCGTGCGAGTCGAGGCCGGCGGCGACCACCAGGTCGCCCCGGGCGATCGGCCGGTCGAACGGGTCGTACACCACCAGCTGTCGGACGGGCGTCTGCGGCCGGGGCAGGGCCGCCACCTCGATCCGCGACTCGACCAGGTCGATCAGCCCCTCCAGGGTCTGCGGCCGCACCGCCGGCCGGTCCCACGCATCCTCGCCCATCGGACGACCTCCCCAGCTGCGCGCGCGTCATCGCCGGCCTTCAACTCCCCCTGTTTCCGGCCGAGTCGGGCCATCCTACGGCCGCCCGCCGCACCCGGGCAGGTGTCGCGGCGGCGAAAACCGGAGGTGGCGGGAGCGGGCGGGCGGCTAGCGTGGGCGCGTCCTCGGGCGGCTGTCTACCGCTCTTCCTGTGGCGCGAACAACGCGTCCGCAACCCAGGGAGTTGCTGAACACGGTGCGTACCCTCGTCGGTGAGCTGGCGTCCTCGGTGGACGCGACAGTGACGGTCAAGGGGTGGGTGAACACGCTGCGGCTGCAGAGCAGGACGCAGTTCGTGAGCGACTGCGGCCGGGCCGGGTGCTGATGCCGGCCCTCGGGCTGCCCTCGATCCGGGACGCGGTCTTCCTGTTCCGCGGCCCGAACCGCTTGGAGCCGTAGGTTCCGCCCGGCGGGTCATCAGCTCGGTTCAGCGCCCGGTGCGGTCTGCGCCGGGCGGCCACACCACGCGCACCGGCACCCCGGCGGCCAGGGCGACGGCGACCAGGTCGGCCGTCCCGCCCGGGCCGTTGCCCGGCGCGCCGTCCCAGACCGCGACCAACTCGTCGGCCAGCGCGAGCAGTTCGTTGTTGGCGGCGACGTAGGCGGCGTCGTCCAGGACGGCGGCGGGCAGCACCACCGTCCGGTGGGCCGCGGCCCGTAGCCGGGAGAAGTCGGCGTCGGCCTGCGGGCCCGGGTGGCCGGGGCCGGGCAGCACGGCGATCAGGCGGGCGCCGCGGGCCAGCACGGCGTCCGCGAACAGCGTGTCCGCGCCCGGGGCGAGACAGGACACGCCCGTCAACTCGCCTGCCGGATATGGCGCGAGGAGGTCGTCGAGGGCGGCGCGCACCGCGCGGGCGGTGGCCGGGGTGAGGTCCAGGTGCCCGGTCACGGCTATCACGGGCATGGCGGTGCTCCCTCGTACGGGTGGATCGTGCTGCGCCGGATCCTGCCAGGACGGCCGCGCCGGGCAGGCGAATTGACGGGTGATTCGCCGAAAAGAGGCCGGTGGAGGCGCAGTCGGGGACTGCGCCGACCGGCCGTGCGCCGTACGCTGGACAGTCGCGCCCCGGCAGGCCGACAATCGCGCCATGAGCGCACAGGAGTTCGGCACCGAACTGGCCCGCCCCTCACAGGGCGAGCGGGACAGCGCGCTGGAAGTGCTGCGGGACGGCGTCGGCAGCGGCCGGCTCTCCCACGACACCTTCGTCCGCCGGATGGAACTGGTGCTCACCGCCCGCAGCCGCGCCGAACTCGCCGAGGTGATCGGCGACCTGCGCACCTACGGCCCGGTCTCCCGGCTGCTGCTGCGCACCGTCGCCAAGGTCTCCGCGCTGAACGTCCGCCTGCGGCAGACCTGGCACGCCGAACAGCTCACCCGCCTGCGGCTGCCCGACCCCGGCGTCGGCCGCCTGCTGATCGGCCGGATGACCGGCGCCGGCCTGCGCCTCGGCGACGCGACCGTCTCCCGCCGCCACGCCGAACTGCGCTTCGAGGGCGACGCCTGGGTCCTCTACGACCTCGGCTCCAGCAACGGCACCTTCGTCAACGACCGCCGGGTCGCCGGCGGCACCGCCGTCCGCCCCGGCGACCGCCTCCGCTTCGGCCGGCTGGCCTTCCACCTCAGCGCGGACTGACCCCCGGCCGGGGCGGCGCTCGGGCGTGATCGAAATCAATTTTCCTTAGCCTTGGTAATGACGTAGGCTAAGGACATGCCCGAGATGTCCGAGGACGACCTGGTGGCGGTAAGCCAGCTGAGGTCGTCCGCGATGCGTTTGGCCCGGCGGTTGCGACACCAGCGGGTCGAGGAGTCGCTGAGCCCCACCGAGATGGGGGTGCTCGGCACGCTTGCCCGCTGTGGGAAGGCGACGCCCGGTGAGCTGGCGCGCAAGGAGCACGTCCAGCCGCCCTCCATGACCAGGATCATCGCGATGCTGGAGGAGAAGGGCCTGGTGCGGCGCGAGCCGCACCCGGAGGACCGCCGACAGGTGGTGGTCAGCAGCACCGAACAGGCCGAGCAGATCCTCAACGAGTCCCGCCGCCGGCGCAACGCCTGGCTGGCGGAACTCGCCGAGGGCCTCGACGAGGACGAGTGGGAGCGGCTGAAGGCAGCCGCGCCCGCGCTCTACAAGCTGGCCCACCTGTAAACCGCACCCGGACCGTCTCAGGGCGAACGAAGGAGAACCGCATCACCGCAGCATCGACAAGCGCCACACACCGCGCCGCGACCGTCCACACGGTCGCGGCGCGTCGAGGGGAGAACACTGTGACACCGCCGGCCGCCCGCGCCGCCGCGATCCGCACCGCGACCATCCGCACCGACCTCCGCACCGACCCCCGACGCATCACCGCCCGCCCCGCCGGGCAGCGCACCGACGAACCGTTCACCGACGAAACGGCCCCCGCCGCACCCGCGCCCACCGGCGCACCCGCCGCACAGAGCCAGGCACCTGCCCCCACGGGCCTGCCGGGCAGCGGCGACGACGACCCCGAGGAACGCACCGCGGCGGAGATCCCCGCCGCTCAGCCGGGCCGGTTCACCCGCCCGGGAGGGATGTTCTCGTCCCTGCGCATCCGCAACTACCGGTACTACTTCGCCGGCCAGGTCGTCTCCAACACCGGCACCTGGATGCAGCGCATCGCCCAGGACTGGCTGGTCCTCAGCCTCACCGGCAGCCCCTTCGCGGTCGGCATCACCACCGCCATGCAGTTCCTGCCCATGCTGCTGTTCGGCCTGTGGGGCGGCGTCCTCGCCGACCGGCTGCCCAAGCGCCGCCTGCTGATCGCCACCCAGGGCGCGATGGGCCTGCTCGCCGTCGGCCTCGCCGTACTCGCCATCACCGGCACCGCCACACCCGCCGCGGTCTACCTGTTCGCGCTGCTGCTCGGCCTGGTCACCGTGGTCGACAACCCGACCCGGCAGGCCTTCGTCAGCGAAATGGTCCCGGCCAAGGACCTCGCCAACGCGGTCAGCCTGAACGCCGCCAACTTCCAGACCGCCCGACTGGTCGGCCCCGCCGTGGCCGGCGCGCTGATCGCCGCGGTCGGCAGCGGCTGGGCGTTCGCCCTCAACGCGCTGTCCTTCGTCGCGGTCATCGGCGGCCTGCTCGCCATGCGCAGCAGCGAACTGCGCCCCGTCGAGCGGATCGCCCGCGAACGCGGACAGCTCCGCGAAGGCCTGCGCTACGTCCGGGAACGCCCCGAACTGCTCTGGCCGATGGTGCTGGCCGGCTTCATCGGCACCTTCGGGTTCAACTTCCCGACCCTGCTCGCCGGCTTCGCGCACGACACCTTCCACGTCGGCGCCGGCGCGTACGGCCTGCTCAACACCGCGATGGCGGTCGGCTCGCTCACCGGCGCGCTGCTCGCCGCCCGGCGCGGCGCGCCCCGGCTGCGCCGCCTGGTCTTCGCGGCGCTGGCGTTCGGCGCGCTGGAGATCATGGCCGCGTTCGCGCCCGGCTACTGGACGTTCGCGCTGCTGCTCACCCTGATCGGCGTCTTCGGCCTGACCTTCAACACCTCGGTCAACTCGGCGCTCCAGCTGGGCACCGACCCCGAGATGCGCGGCCGCGTCATGGGTCTGCTCGTCCTGGTCTTCACCGGCGGCACCCCCATCGGTGCCCCGCTGGTCGGCTGGATCACCGCCCAGTACGGCCCCCGCCTCGGCCTGCTCGCCTGCGGACTGGTCTCCGCCGCGGCCGCCGGCGTGGTCGCCCTGGTCCTCGGCCGGATCAGCGGCCTGCGCCTGCGCTTCGACCTGCACCCGGTGCGGGCCCGCGGCCGGGTGTTCTCGGTGGTGCAGAAGGACGACCTGGCGCCGGCCTGCTAGCAGTCGTGCGGGACGCGCTGTTCCAGCACCTGGCCCGGCCACGGGCCGGCCGGCCGGTCGACGGTGAACGTGGCGGTCCGGGTGAACCCGAGCCGCTCGTACTGCTCGACCAGCCGGCCGCCGCCGCCCGCCCAGCAGTCCACCCGCAGCAGGTCGATGCCCCGACGACGGGCCTCGCGCAGGGCGTCCGCGATCAACGCCGAACCGATGCCCGACCCGCTGTGCACGCGGTCGGTGACCAGCCAGCGGACGTACAACTCCCGTTCGGCGACCGGCGGGGCGTACGACGGGGCCTCCTCGGAGAGGACGCACATGCCCAGCGCGTCGCCCCCGCCGGCCGCCCGCTCGGCGACCCGCACCAGCTGCTCGCGGCACGCCTCCTCGGCCCGCGCCACCGACTCCGGGCGCTGCGACCACGGCACCGAACCCCACTGGCCGGAGCGGCCCTGCGCGGTCAGCCAGGCGACCGCGCCGTCGATGAGGTGCAGCAGGGCAGGGGCGGAGTCGGGACCTCCGGTGCGAATGCGCATGACATCAGTTTCTATCCGGTGGCGGCCGTCGAACGGTAGGGCAGGATGACCGGATGAGGCTCTTCGTCGCCGTGAACCCGCCCGCCCGCGCCATCCAGGAACTCGCCGCCGCGAGCTCCTCCCTGCGCGAACTGCCCGGCGCGGAGCGGCTGCGCTGGAGCGAGACGGCCGGGTGGCACCTCACGCTGGCCTTCCTGGGGGACGTCCCGGCGGACGAAGTGCCCTCGCTCGCCGGGAAGTTGGCGACCGTCGCCGACGAGCACCCCCGGCTTCGACTGCGGCTGGCCGGCGGGGGGACGTTCGGGGACCGGGTGCTGTGGTGCGGCGTCCAGGGCGAGACGGCCGCACTGCGGCGACTCGCCGGTGCGGTCCGCGACGCCCTGGACGTGGCGGACGACCACCCGTTCCACCCGCACCTGACGCTGGCCCGGAGCCGCGCGGGGGCGCGAGGGATGCGGGGGATGGCCGATGTGCTGAAGGGCTTCCGGGGGGTGGAGTGGGAGGCCGGGTGGATCTACTTGATGCGCAGTGAGACGGGGTCCGGTCCGGCGAGGTACACGGTCGTGGAGAGGGTGCGAAGCCAGGGGCGCGGGGAACTGCGCGACAAGCGCTAGCCGGTCCGTAAGGTCGCGAGCACGTGCAAGCCATTGTCCTGCGTCGCGATCCTGCGGTGGGGTGCCTTCCGCTTCGCGCAGTTCCCCGCGCCCCTGGTCGTGCTCTCCCTGGTGGTGCACCTTCAGCCGAGGTCGGGGGCCTCGCGGAGGTGGATGTGCTTGGGGGCGGCCTGGCCGAGTTCCAGGAGGGTGACGGTGTTGGCGCCCTCGTGGAGGAGGGGCTGGGGGCAGTAGAGGGTGACCTGGGGGCCGCGGCGGTCGTAGCGGCCGAGGAGGAAGCCGTTGATCCACAGGTAGCCGTGGTCGCCGTCCGGGACGGCGAGGAAGGTGTCGCCGGTGGCGTCGAGGTGGAAGGTGCCGCGGGCGAGGAGTTCGGGGGCGGTCTCGCCGGGGGCGTACGTCGCGGCGGGCAGCGGGTCGAGGGCGAGCGGCTGGGCGTGCCAGCCGTGCAGGTACTGGCGTTCGTGGCGGAGGCCGGTGATGCCCTTGGTCTCGCCGACCAGCGGGCCGTAGTTGACCCGGCCGAGGGACTCGACGAGCAGGGTGACCCGGTCGCCGCCGGTCGCGGTGACGTCGGGCGCGGTGACGCCGCGTTCGAGTGAGGCGACGTGCTTGCCGTTGACGTGGAGGGCCGCGCGGTCGCGCAGGTTCTCGACGGTGAGCGGCTGGGCGGAGCTGATCGCGGGCACCGTCGTGGTGTAGCGCACCAGGCCCTGTTCCAGCCCGAGTTCCTCGAACAGCGGCGGCACGGGCGAGGCGACGGCGTCCCCGAACGGCAGCTCCGCGACCTCGGTGAGCTCGACCTCGGCGGCGGCCAATACGGGCGCGGCAGGCGGAAGTTCGGCGACCTGGTCGTCCAAGTAGTGGACCAGCGAAGGGTTTTCGGCCGCGAAGTCGGCGATGACCTGCCGGAAGGCGTCGAACTTGGCGCTGGGCAGGCCGCGTTCGTCGAGGGCGGCGTCGTAGTCGTAGGAGGTGGTGGTCGGCTGGTACGGGGAGTGCGTCCAGTCGGTGGAGTTGAACGGCGCGTCCTCGTGGTTGGCGCCGGCGGTGGTGCCGAAGTTGGTGCCGCCGTGGGCCATGTAGAGGTTGACGGAGCCGCCGGCGGCGAGGATGCGGCGCAGCGCGTCGGCGGCGTCGGCGGTGTCGCGGGTGTGGTGCGGCTTGGCCCAGTGGTCGAACCAGCCGTTCCAGAACTCCATGCAGAACGGCGGGTCGTCGGGGCGGTGGCGGCGCAGTGCCTCGAAGGAGGCCTCGGGGTTGGAGCCGAAGTTGACGGTGGCCAGGATGCCGGGGAGGGTGCCGCCGCCGAGCATGTGGTCCTCGGGGCCGTCGGAGGTGAACAGCGGGACGGTGATGCCGCGTTCGCGCAGGCCGTCGGCGAGGTGCTGGAGGTAGACCTTGTCGCTGCCCTGCGAGCCGTACTCGTTCTCGACCTGGACCATCAGCACGGTGCCGCCGGGCCGCCCCCACTGGCGGTCGACGACCTGCGGCAGCAGCACGTCGAAGAAGGCGTCGACGGCGGCCAGGTACGCGGGGTCGCCGGTGCGGGCGCGGCGCCCGACCTCGGCGGTGAGCCAGGCGGGCAGTCCGCCGTTGTCCCACTCGGCGCAGATGTAGGGGCCGGGCCGGACGATCGTCCACAGGCCCTGGCGGTGCGCCTCGTCGAGGAACGCGCCGAGTTCGTCCAGGCGCTCGAAGCGGCCGGGGGCGGGCTCGTGCAGGTTCCACGGCACGTACGTTTCGACGGTGTTCAGCCCCATCGCGCGCAGCGCGGCGAGGCGGGCGGGCCACTGCTCGGGGCGGGTGCGGAAGTAGTGCATCGCGCCGGAGAGGATGCGCAGCGGGCGGCCGTCGAGGCGGAAACCGGTCGAGTCGTAGGTGAGCATGCGTCCTAGCCTGCAAGAAGGCACCGGCCCGGACCATGGACAAAGCCCGGCGGCGTGTTGGACTTGTCCGGGGATTTCCCGTGGACGGAGGACGATGGAGCGCTGGTGGCACTACCTGACGCCCGGGCCGGCCCAGTTGGGCACCGGCCTGGCGTGCCTGGGCGTGGGCCTGCAGCGCGGGCGGCTGCCGGTGGTCGGGCCGCGGGTGCTGGACCACTGGGTGGCGGTGGTGGTCGGCTCGGGCCGCGGCTGGTACGCGCTGCCGGGCGGCCGGCGGCTTCCGGTGGCGGCGCCTGCGGTGCTGTGGCTGCGGCCGGGGGTGCCGCACCACTACGGGCCGGACGGGGACGGCTGGGCGGAGTCCTTCGTCGACTTCACCGGCGCGGGCACGGCCGGGTACGCGGAACTGGGGCTGCTGCCGGAGGCCGAGGTGGTGCCGCTGGACTCCGCGGAGGCCGCGCAGCGGGTGATCGCCCGGATCGCCGCGATCTGCCGCCGGGGCGGGCCGACGGCGGGGACGGAGGCGTCGGTGGCGGTCCACGAGCTGCTGGTGGAACTGCACCGGCAGCGGGCCGACCTGGGCCCGGAGGGCGCGCCGGTGATGGAGGTGCTGCGCCGGGACGCCTGCCTGCCGCTGTCGGTGTCCGAGCATGCCCGGCGGGTCGGGATGGGCGTGGAGGAGCTGCGCCGCGCGGTCCGCGCGCAGGGTGCGACCAGCCCGAAGGAGTACCTGCTGACCGTCCGCCTGAACGAGGCGAAACACCTGCTGGCGGCCAGCGAACTGCCGGTCTCCGCGGTGGCCCGCCGGGTCGGCTACCAGGACCCGGCGTACTTCACCCGGCTGTTCACCCGCCGGGTCGGCGTCGCCCCGACGGTCTTCCGGCAGCGCGAGTACCGCGGTGGCGCCCTGCCCGTCGGGGAGGGGCCGGAGCAGGGGTAGGCCGGGCGACCGACTAGTCTCGAAGGGTGGACCCGAAGACCCGTATGCGGATCGTGACCGGCGCGTTCGTCCTGCTGCTCGCCGTAGTGATCATCAGCGCCCTCGTGCAGAAGTAGCCCCGGCCGGTTTCGGCGACGGGGCCGGTTCGCGGGCGGCCGATCCGTAGGGTGGGGCGCGACGCGGGCCCGACCGTGGGGCCCGCCGCGACGCAGGGGGCGGATTTCCATGGAGTACACCCGGCTCGGCCGCAGTGGGCTGAGGGTGTCCCGGCTGGTGCTCGGCACGATGAACTTCGGCACCGAGACCTCCGAGCAGGACAGCCACGCGATCATGGAGCGGGCGCACGAGCACGGCATCAACTTCTTCGACACCGCGAACGTCTACGGCACCCGGCCGGGGGAGACCTCGACCGAGGAGATCATCGGCCGCTGGTTCGCCGGCTCGCCGGAGCGCCGCGAGCGGACGGTGCTGGCCACCAAGGTCTACATCCCGACCGGCAGCCGCCCGAACGAGGGCGGGCTGAGCGCGCTGCACATCCGGCGGGCCTGCGAGGACTCGCTGCGCCGGCTCGGCACCGACCACATCGACCTGTACCAGATGCACCACATCGACCGGCACACGCCGTGGGACGAGATCTGGGAGGCGTTCGGCGTCCTGCGGCAGCAGGGCAAGGTGCTGTACTTCGGCTCGTCGAACTTCGCCGGCTGGCACCTCGCGCAGGCCCAGGAGGCGGCCCGCGAGCGGCACTTCCTCGGGCTGGTCGCCGAGCAGTCCCGGTACAACCTGATGACCCGCTGGGCGGAGCTGGAGGTGCTGCCCGCCGCCCGGCACTACGGCATCGGCGTGATCCCGTGGGGCCCGCTGAACAGCGGACTACTCAGTGGTGTGCTGCGCAAGCGGCGCGAGGGGACGGCGGCGCGCGGCGGCAGCGGGCACTCGGCGGGGGCGCTGGCCGAGCACGGCGCGGCCATCGAGGCGTACGAGAAGCTGTGCGCCGCGGCCGGGGCCGATCCGGCGCATGTGGGCCTGGCCTGGCTGCTCGCCCAGGAGGGCGTCACCGGCCCGATCATCGGACCGCGCACGGTGGCCCAGCTGGACGGCTCCCTGCCCGCCCTCGACCTGCAGCTGGACGCGGCCCTGCTGGCCGAGCTGGACCGGCTGTTCCCGCCGCCCGGCCCGAACGGCGGAGGCCCCGCGCCGGAGGCCTACGCCTGGTAGCGGATCGGCCCCGAACGCGGCCCGGGGTGCGGGAACGACGAAGGCCCCGGTCCGCGGACCGGGGCCTTCGAGGGGCGACGGGGTGTCAGTCGTTCAGGTGCTCGACCACGTAGTCGATCGCGCCGGTGAGCTTCTCGACGTCCGCCGGGTCGATCGCCGGGAACATCGCGATGCGCAGCTGGTTGCGGCCCAGCTTGCGGTACGGCTCGGTGTCCACGATGCCGTTGGCACGCAGTGCCTTGGCGACCGCGGCCGCGTCGACCGACTCGTCGAAGTCGATGGTGCCGACGACCTGCGAGCGCTCCTCCGCCTTGGCGACGAACGGCTGCGCGTACGGGGACTTCTCGGCCCAGGTGTACAGGATCGAGGAGGACTCGGCGGTACGGGCCACCGCCCAGTCCAGACCGCCCTGGCCGTTCATCCACTCCAGCTGGTCGGCCAGCAGGAAGAGGGTGGAGAGCGCCGGGGTGTTGTACGTCTGGTCCTTCGAGGAGTTGTCGATCGCGGTCGGCAGGTCGAAGAACGGCGGGATGTACCGGCCGGAGCCGGCGATCTCCGCGGCGCGCTCCAGCGCGGCCGGGGAGAAGGTGGCCAGCCACAGGCCGCCCTCGGAGGCGAAGGACTTCTGCGGGGCGAAGTAGTAGACGTCCGTCTCGCGGATGTCGACGGGCAGGCCGCCGGCGCCGGAGGTGGCGTCGACCAGCACCAGCGAGCCGGCGTCCGCGCCCTCGGGGCGGCGGATCGGCATGGCGACACCGGTGGAGGTCTCGTTGTGGGTGAGCGCGTAGACGTCCACCCCCGCCTCGGCGACCGGCAGCGGGTGGGTGCCCGGCTCGGTCTTGATGACGGTCGGCTCGGCCAGCCACGGGGCGGCCTTGACCGAGGAGGCGAACTTGGAGGAGAACTCGCCGAAGTTCAGGTGCTGCGACTTCTCGCGCACCAGCCCGAAGGCGGCGATGTCCCAGAACGCGGTGGAGCCGCCGTTGCCGAGCACGACCTGGTACCCCTCGGGCAGCGAGAACAGCTCGGCGACGCCCTGGCGGACGCGCTTCACGATGTTCTTGACCGGGGCCTGACGGTGGGAGGTGCCCAGCAGGGAGGTTCCGGTGGCGGCGAGGGCACTCAGGGCCTCGGGGCGCACCTTGGAGGGGCCGCAGCCGAAGCGGCCGTCGTTGGGCAGATTGTCGGCGGGGATCTGAATCTGAGCCACGCCCGCACCCTATCGCCCCGAATTGCCCGGCTGTAAGGCCGTCCGGCCGCTGAGACGTGATCTTTCCGGCACCGGACAGCGCTCACCGGAGCGCGCGCAGCCCCTGGTCAGGGGTGGTGCGCGCGCCCGGCGGCGGCGTCAAGGATGATGACGGTCCGTCAGTTGTTCATCCGAACGGGTGTCAGCGGGCGATCTGGTCCCAGCCCTCGATCTCCTGCGGCGTGCGGGAGCCGGGGCCGATGTAGCGGGCGGCCGGGCGGACCAGCCGGCCGGTGCGCTTCTGCTCCAGGATGTGCGCCGACCAGCCGGCGGTGCGGGCGCAGGTGAACATCGAGGTGAACATGTGCGCCGGGACCTCGGCGAAGTCCAGCATGATGGCGGCCCAGAACTCGACGTTGGTGGCCAGCACGCGGTCGGGGCGGCGGTTGTGCAGCTCCTCCAGCGCGGCCTTCTCCAGCGCCTCGGCGATCTCGAAGCGCGGCGCGTCGAGCTCCTTGGCGGTGCGGCGCAGCACCCGGGCGCGCGGGTCCTCGGCGCGGTAGACGCGGTGGCCGAAGCCCATCAGTCGCTCGCCCTTGTCGAGGGCCTTCTTCACGTAGCCGACCGCGTCGCCGGTGCGCTCGATCTCCTCGATCATGCCGAGCACCCGGGACGGCGCGCCGCCGTGCAGCGGGCCGGACATCGCGCCGACCGCGCCGGACAGCGCCGCGGCGACGTCCGCGCCGGTGGAGGCGATCACCCGGGCGGTGAAGGTGGAGGCGTTCATGCCGTGCTCGGCGGCGGACGTCCAGTAGGCGTCGACGGCCTTGACGTGCTTCGGGTCCGGCTCGCCGCGCCAGCGGATCATGAACCGCTCGACGATGGTCTCGGCCTTGTCGATCTCGCGCTGCGGGACCATCGGCAGGCCTTGGCCGCGGGCCGACTGGGCGACGTACGACAGTGCCATCACGGCGGCCCGGGCGAGGTCGTCGCGGGCCTGCTCGGCGGAGATGTCCAGCAGCGGCTTGAGGCCCCAGACCGGGGCGAGCATGGCGAGCGCCGACTGCACGTCGACCCGGATGTCGCCGGAGTGGACCGGGATCGGGAACGGCTCGGCGGCGGGCAGACCCGGGGCGAACCGGCCGTCCACCAGCAGGCCCCAGACGTGGCCGAAGGAGACCTGGCCGACCAGGTCCTCGATGTCCACCCCGCGGTAGCGCAGCGCGCCGCCCTCGCGGTCGGGTTCGGCGATCTCGCTCTCGAAGGCGACGACACCCTCAAGGCCGGGTACGAAGTCCGACATGTAGAACGGCTCCTTCAGTGATCCGACACGACGTACGGCCGTGGTGGGGCGGCACGCCGGTGACCGATGGTGGTTGGCACTCGGTGTCAGAGTGGCAGGCACGGAGTGCATTGCGCCATACACCACGACGGTGATGTTTCCCCCATGGGCCGCTCGAACCCCTGGCGTCTCCGGCATCGTCGGCGGATTTTCCGGGGCGCTCCGGTGGAAACCGGACGAATCCCCGGGCAGTGGGTCGGGTTGCGGTGGCGCGCCACCTTATCCCCAGGTGTTTGCGCGGACGTAGCGGCGCTCGGCGCTTGTCGTACGGGATGATGTTGGCGTGCCTACCGCGGAACGCCACAGCCACCCGAGCGCCCTGTCCACGCCGACCGAGGAACGGCCCGGTCCGGACCTGACCGTGATGCGCAAGCATTACCAGCACGAGGGCCTCTCCGAGGACCAGTTGGCCGAGGACCCGTTCCGGCAGTTCGCCCACTGGTTCCACGAGGCCGTGGAGGCCGGCGTGGTCGAGCCCAACGCGATGGTGCTGTCCACCGCCGACGCCGAGGGCCTGCCGTCCTCGCGCACCGTGCTGCTCAAGGGCTACGACCCGCGCGGCTTCGTGTTCTTCACCAACTACGGCTCCCGCAAGGGCACCGACCTGGCCGCCAACCCGAACGCCTCGCTGCTCTTCCCGTGGATCGGCCTCGCCCGCCAGGTGGTGATCGGCGGCCGGGTGGAGAAGGTCGGCCGGGACGAGACCGCCGCGTACTTCCGCACCCGCCCGCACGGCTCCCAGCTCGGGGCCTGGGCCAGCGAGCAGTCCAGCCCGGTGGCCGGCCGCGAGGTGCTGGAGCAGCGCTACGCCGACCTCGCCGCCCGCTACCCCGAGGGGGAGGGCGTCCCCGTCCCGCCGTTCTGGGGCGGCTACCGGGTGGTCCCGCGCACCGTCGAGTTCTGGCAGGGCCGGGAGAACCGGCTGCACGACCGGCTCCGCTTCGTCGCCGAGGGCGACGGGTGGCGGGTCGAGCGGCTCTGTCCCTGAGCCGCCGGTCCGCCAGTTCGAGACTCGGGCTCTAGCACGGACAGGCGAGCGAAGGTACCGCCGACCAGGTGATTGTCGAATTCCTGGCATTCCGTCAACTCCCTTGCGGCCCACGGGAGAAGGCCCGAATCGAGGTTTTCGATCAGAGGCCCGGTGGATCGCGGCGGCGCTATGCTGGCCCAGGTGTCATGCCGCAGTGAACGACACTGCGGCTTCGGCTTGCGTTACGACGGCTGCGGCGCTTCCCCCGTTCCGCACGCCTCAGTGAAGAAGGCAACGCCATGACCACTGCACTCGCCGCCGGCCCGGCCGAAGACCTGACCGGGGCCCAGGTCGCTCTTGAGCACGCCACGCTGGCCGACCTCGCCGCACTGGATGTCGAAGATCTCACCGCACAGATCGAGCGGGTACTGCCGGCCGCGGCAGCCCGTCAGGTGGCGGTGGCCGCCTTCCAGTCATCGATCTGACCGGGCAGGAGTTGCCGGACCGATTCGCCCGTCATGTCCGTTCCCGTTCCTTTCAGCCAATTCGTGCTGAAGGTCCACAGTCGCTGTGACCTGGCCTGCGACCACTGCTACGTGTACGAGCACGCGGACACGAGCTGGCGCGGGCGGCCCCGGGCTGCCGCGGACGAGGTGCTGGAACGGGCCGCCGGGCGGATCGGCGAGCACGCCGCGACCCACCGGCTCCCCGCCGTGCACGTGGTACTGCACGGCGGGGAACCGCTCCTGGCCGGCCCCGCCCGACTGCGCCGGGCCGCCGAACTGCTGCGCGCCGCACTGCCGCAGGGCTGTGCACTGGACCTGCGGATCCACACCAACGGCGTGCTGCTGAGCCGCCGCTTCTGCGACCTCTTCGTCGAGCAGGACATCAAGGTCGGCATCTCGCTGGACGGCGACCGCGCCGCCAACGACCGGCACCGCACCTTCTCCGACGGCCGCTCCAGCCACGCCAAGGTGCTGGCCGCGCTGGCCCTGCTGCGCGAGCCGAAGTACCGGCACCTGTACGCCGGGCTGCTGTGCACCATCGACGTCGCCAACGACCCGGTCGCCGTGTACGAGGCGCTGGTCGCCGAGCAGCCGCCGAGGATCGACTTCCTTCTGCCGCACGCCACTTGGGACCACCCGCCGGTCCGACCGGAGGGCGCCGGCCCGACTCCGCACGCCGACTGGCTGCTGACGATCCACCGGCACTGGACGGCGCAGGGCCGCCCGGTGCCGGTGCGGATCTTCGACTCCGTGCACCGCACGCTGCGGGGCCGCTCCAGCCTCACCGAGTCGCTCGGGCTGGACCCGGCGGACCTGGTGGTGATCGAGACCGACGGAACGCTGGAGCAGGCCGACAGCCTGAAGACCGCCTACGACGGCGCGCCCGCCACCGGCTTCGACGTCTTCGCGCACAGCCTGGACGACGTCGCCCGGCACCCGGGGATGGTGGAGCGGCAGTCCGGTCTGGCCGGGCTCTCCGAGCAGTGCCGCGGCTGCCCGGTGGTCAGGTCCTGCGGCGGCGGCCTGTACGCCCACCGATACCGAACCGGCGGGGGCTTCGACCACCCGTCCGTGTACTGCGGGGACCTCTTGAAGCTCATCACCACCATCCGTGACCGGGTCTCGGCCCCCGTCGCCGTGCCCGCCCGGGCCCGGCAGCCGCTGACCGACGAGCACCTCGCCGAACTGGCCCGCGGGCTGGGCGGCGCGGGCGCGGTCGGCGCCCTCGCCGGGGCCCAACTCGCGCTCTCCCGGCGGCTGGTGACCGCCGTCGGGGCGAGCGGGAACAGCCCTGCCTGGCAGCTGTTGGTCGAGACCGACACCCGCGCGCCCGCCGCGCTGGACGCGGTGCTGGCCCACCCGTACACGCGCGCCTGGGCGGTGCGCAGCCTGGGCGGCGACGGGGGAGACCTCGGCACGCTGGACGAGCTGGCCGCCGCCGCGGCGGCCCGGGCCCGGACGGAGTTCGAACTGATGCTGCCGGTCCGCTCCGGACGGCTGCACCTGCCGACCCTCGGGCGGCTGCGGCTGGACGGCCGCACCCGGGCGGTGCTGCGCGGCGACGCCGACGGGCTGTACTGCGGGGAGCACACCGTCCGCTGGGACCGGCCCGGCGACCACCTGTGGCAGCCCGTCCGGCGGGTCGCGCTGACCGGGTGGACGGTCGCCCTGGAGGACGTCGACCCGCAGCGCGACAGCCACCAGTGGCCGGTCGCCGAACGCCTCGCCGACGCCGAATTCCTGGACTGGGCAGGCGCGTTGCGGGAGGCGTGGGAGCTGCTCGGGCGCGACCTGCCGGAGTACGCCGAGGGCATCGCGGCGGGTCTGGGCACCGTCACCCCGCTCGCCCCCGGGCCGGCCGGGCGCGACATCAGCGCCGCCGCCCGGCAGGCGTTCGGCGCCGTCGGCATCGCCCGGCCGACCACCTCGCCCGTGCTGGCGCTGCTGCTCGCGCACGAGTTCCAGCACGTCAAGCTCGGCGCGGTGCTCGACCTGTACGACCTGTACGACAAGGACGACCAGCAGCTGTACTACGCGCCGTGGCGGCCCGACCCGCGTCCGCTGGAGGGGCTGCTGCAGGGCACCTACGCGCACCTTGCGGTCGCCGCGTACTGGGCCGGGCGGGTCCGGGCCTTCGACGGGATCCGCGGGGACGCCGCCACCACGGCCCGCCTCCAGCTGGCCACCTGGCGGGCGCACACCGCGGACGCGATCGGGACACTGGCCGACTCCGGCTCGCTCACCGCGCTCGGGCTGCGTTTCGTCGAGGGCATGCGGGAGACGCTGGCGTCCTCGCTGGCGGTGCCGGTCGGCGCGGCCACCGAGCGGGCCGCGAAGGAGGCGGTCGCGGCCGGCCTGGCGGCCTGGCGGGACGCGGCGGGCCGGCCGTGACGGCGGTCGGTGCGCGGGCCACCGCCCCGCGCACCGGTGCCCCGGCGAGGCGGCCCGGCGAGGCCCGCACCGTTCGCCAACTGGCCGACGACCTGCGGGCGCTGGGCGTGCGCGAGGGCGAGACGCTGCTCGTGCAGTCCTCGCTGAGGGCGCTCGGACCGGTCGCGGACGGCGCGCACGGGGTGGTGAAGGCGCTCACGGCGGCGCTCGGGGCGGACGGCACGCTGGTCGTGTACACCGCTACACCCGAGAACTCGCTGACCTCCCCGTCCTACCGGGCCGCCACCGCCGGGCTCACCCCCGCCGAGCTGGAGCTCTTCCACGACCGGATGCCCGCCTGGGACGCCGCGACCACCCCCGCCTCGCCCACCATGGGCCGACTCGCCGAGGAGGTCCGGCTGCTGCCCGGCGCGCTGCGCAGCCCGCACCCGCAGACCTCGTTCACCGCGTACGGCCCGGCCGCCGGGGAGCTGACCGCCGTCCACCCGCTGGCCAGCCACCTCGGCGAGGGCTCGCCCGCGCACCGGCTCTACCTGGCCGGTGCGCGCTGCCTGGCGATCGGCGTCCCGGTGTGGTGCTGCACCCCGCTCCACCTGCTGGAGTACTGGCAGTCGGAGCTGCCGCCGCAGCAGTACAGCTGCGTGGTGCGGACCCCCGACGGCGGCCGGAAGTGGGAGCGGTTCACCGGCCTCCGGCTGGAGGACGCACATTTCCCGGCGATGGGACGGGAGCTGGAACGCGGCCTGCCCGACCTGCGGCGCGGCTCGGTCGGGGACGCCGACTGCTTCCTGCTGCCGATCCGCGGAGCCGTCGATCTCGCCGCCAACTGGTTTCCGAACAGGCCGATATGAACATGTGTCAGATCAAGGCCCTATTCCATTCGGGCCGTCGACCTTCCTACACTTGAGACCCTTTCGGGGAATCAGTGACAGGCGGGCTCGGGGGAGGCGCGTGTGAACAGCCCAGCGGTCCGGGGAAAGGAAGCGCCGCGGCCGTACTTCTTCCTCAGCTACGCGCACACCCCGAGAGTCAACTCGCGGGGCGCGGCCGACCCCAACCTGTGGGTGGCGAAGCTGCACCAGGACCTCTGCGAGGCGATCCTGCAGATCACCGACGCACCCGCCGGGCACCCGATCGGCTTCATGGACCGCTCGATGCACCAGGGCCAGAAGTGGGCCGAGCGGCTGTCGCGGGAGCTGGCCAGCTGCCGGGTGTTCGTGCCGCTGTACTCGCCGAGGTACTTCAAGTCCGAGGCGTGCGGCCGGGAATGGCACCTGTTCAGCCGCCGCTCGGTCTACCAGCGGCGGCCCACCACCGAGCGGATGACCGGCATAGTCCCCGCACTGTGGGTGCCGATGGACCACTATCCGCTGCCCCGGGTGGCCGGCGAACTGCAGTTCAACCACGACAGTTTCGGCCCGGACTACGCCGCCGAGGGCCTGTACGCGCTGATGAAGATCGCCACGTACAGCTCGCAGTACCACACCGCGGTGTGGCGCCTCGCCCAGCGGATCGTGGACGTCGCCGAACAGACCGTCATACCGACGGGCCAGGTATTGGAGTTCGAGTCGCAGCCCTCAGCCTTCGATCCGCCCGACTCCGCCGACCACGTGCGGATCTCGGTGTTCTCGTACCGGCAGCCCGAACTCCCGCCGAACCGCAGCGCCGCCTGGTACGGCGAGCAGCGCACCGACTGGCAGCCGTTCCGGCCGGACTCCGGCCGGCCGCTCGCCCAGGACGCCGCCGACGTCGCCCGGACCATGGGATTCCAGCCCACCGTAAGAGAGTTCGAGGAGGAGTCCGAGCACCTGCTGACCAGCGAACGCCCCTCCGCACCCTGCGTCCTGCTGGTCGACCGGTGGGCGTTCCTGGACGGGCGGCGGGCCGAGGCGGTGCGACGGCTCGACCGCCGCAACCTCGGCTCGGTGGCCATCCTCGAACCGTGGAACCGCGACGACCAGCAGAGCCGCGACCACGAACGGATGCTCAACGAGATCGGCGACAGCGTGCTGACCGTCAGCCGCGGCGCCCGCCAACGACCCAGCCTGCGCGACGAAGGCCCGGGCGGCGCGCCCGGCAGCCTGGAGGAGTTCCGCGGCGAGATGGAACGCGCCGTGATGCGCGCCTGCACCGCCCACGAGCAGCAGCACCGGGACCGACCGCCCGAAGGACCCACCGACCGCAGACCCAGCATCGGCCCCTGAACGACACCAGCAGAACGTCGGACGGTCGGGACTCCGTCCGACGGCACGGCGTGCGGGAGACAACGGGCACCAAGGGCCCGGGGGAGGGAACGTCATGACCGAGAGGCCGGCGAAGGGCCCGCAGATCCAGGCGCGCCGCCGCGACACGACCGTCGAGAACAGGCACGGACGGATCGTCACTTTCTACTCCTACAAGGGCGGCACCGGCCGCACCATGGCGCTGGCCAACACCGCCTGGATCCTGGCCGCCAACGGCTACCGGGTGCTGGTCGTCGACTGGGACCTCGAAGCGCCCGGCCTCGCCCAGTTCTTCCGGCCGTTCCTCAACCCCGAGGTGGTGGCCGCCACCACCGGCATCATGGACCTCTTCGCCGACTACCTCGAAGAGGCCCGCCGCCCCATCGACCGCGACCCCGAGTGGATCGAGGACTTCGCGCGGATCCACCCGCACGCACTCTCCCTCGCCTGGCCGCACTTCCCCGGCAGCGGCCGGATCGACCTCGTCCCCGCCGGACAGCAGAACCGCGACTACTCCGTCGCCCGGCTCGACTGGGACCTGCTCTACGAACGGTACGAGGGCCGGCGCTTCATCCAGTCGCTGCGTGCCGACATGAAGCGCCGGTACGACTACGTGCTGATCGACAGCCGCACCGGCCTCACCGACACCGCGGACATCTGCACCGTCGAGATGCCCGACGACCTGGTGGTCTGCTTCACCCTCAGCGACCAGTCCATCGACGGCTCCTCCCGGATCGCCCGGGTCATCGAGGACCGCTACGGCGACCGCGACATCCGGATCATGCCCGTCCCGATGCGCATCGACGAGGGCGAGAAGGAGAAGGCCGACGCCGGCCGCGCACTCGCCCGGATCAAGTTCGCCGGACTGCCCGCCGGTTTCGCCGAGAGCGACCTCGCCCGCTACTGGGCCGGCGTGGAGATCCCCTACCGGCCGTTCTACGCCTACGAGGAGATCCTCGCCCCGTTCGGCGACCAGCCCGGCCTGCCCGGCTCCATGCTCGCCGCCAACGAACGCCTCACCCGGGAGATCACCCAGGGCCGGGTCGCCGGACTCCCGCCGATGCCCGAGGACCTGCGGCTGCGCCACCTCGACGGCTTCGCCCGGCGCCGCCCCACCGCCCCCGCCGACCTCTACCTCAGCTACGTCCCCGAGGACCGGGCCTGGGCGGACTGGGTCTCCGCGCTGCTCGCCGACGCCGGATACCGGGTCGTGCCGCGCGACGTCGGCGCGGGCGCCAACCCGCGCGAGGCCACCGGCCGCGGGATCGACTCCGCGTACCGCACCGTCGCCCTGCTGTCCGCCGCCTACCTGCAGTCCCCGCAGGCCCAGGCGCTGTGGGACCGCACCGTGCTCGCCGACCCGGCCGGCGCCCGCCGCCAGCTCATCCCCGTCCGGGTCTCCGACGTGCGCCTCAACGCGCCCTACAACAGCCGCAACCCGGTCGACCTGATCGGCCGCGACGAACAGGCCGCCGCCACCACCCTGCTGCGCGCCCTCGGCCGCAACGAGACCGAACTGCCCGAACGCACCCCCGGCGCGCCCCGGTTCCCCGGCACCAAGCCCACCTACTGGGAAGTCCCGCAGCGCAACCACTCGTTCACCGGCCGGGTCAAGGTCCTCGACGACCTGCGCGCCCAACTCGCCGGCGGCACCACCGCCGTGCTGCCGCCGCCGCAGACCCTGTACGGCCTCGGCGGCGTCGGCAAGACCCAGGTCGCGCTGGAGTACGCGCACCGGTACATGTCGCACTACGACCTGGTCTGGTGGATCGACGCCGAGCAGAGCGAGAACGTCGTCGTCGACCTCGCCGAACTCGCCAGCCGGCTCGGCCTGCGGGTCGGCGACAACGTCAACGAGGCCGCCCAGGCCGCCCGCGACGCGCTCCGCCAGGGCAACCCCACGCCCAACTGGCTGCTGATCTTCGACAATGCCGACGAGCCGTCCGAGATCCGCCGGTTCTTCCCCGACGGCCCCGGCCACATCCTGGTCACCTCCCGCAACCAGGGCTGGTCCGGGCAGGCCGGCGTGCTCAACGTCGACGTGTTCGACCGCACCGAGTCCGTCGACCACCTCACCCGCCGGGTCCGCGGCCTCGCCCGCGCCGACGCCGACCGGGTCGCCGATGCCGTCGGCGACCTCCCGCTGGCCGTCGAGGTCGCCGCCGCCTGGCTGGAGACCACCCGCACCCCCGTCGACACCTACGTCAGCCAGCTCAAGGCCGAGGCCACCCGGGTGCTCGCCGCCGGCGAGACCCCCGTCGACTACCCCACCCCCGTCGGCCTCACCTGGAACGTCTCCATCACCCGGCTGCGCGAACAGTCCCCCGCCGCCGTCCGGCTGCTGGAACTCTGCGCGTTCTTCGCCCCCGAGCCGATCTCGCTCAAGCAGTTCTTCTTCTCCGAGCAGATGCGCGTCGCGCTCTACCCCTACGACGAGGAACTCACCGACACCTTCCTGCTCGGCAAGGTGCTGCGCGCCGTCAGCCGCTACGCCCTCGCCAAGACCGACGCCGGCTCCGACTCCTTCCAGGTCCACCGACTCGTCCAGGCCGTCGTCCGCAGCGGCATGACCGACGCCGACCGCAACATCGCCGCGCACCAGGTGCACCGCATCCTGGTCAACGCCCGGCCGCCCCGCGGCGACACCGACGACCCCGCCAACTGGCCGACCCTGGAGAAGATCTGGCCGCACCTCGCGCCCTCCCGCGCGCAGGACTGCGACGAGCGCGAAGTCCGCGAACTCCTCATCGACCGCGTCCGCTACCTGTGGAAGCGCGTCGACCTCTCCCAGGCCCTGCAACTCGGCCGCCAGCTCGACGAGGCCTGGACCGTCCGCTCCGAGAGCGAGGCCGACCCGGTCGAGAAGCGCACCTGGCAGCGGCAGATCCTCAGCCTGCGCCTCCAGACCGCCAACGTGCTGCGCTCCCAGGGCGCCTACAACGACGCCCTCGAACTCGACCAGGCCACCCTCGCCGGACAGCGCGAACTGCTCGGCGAACACCACCCGTACACCCTGATGACCGCCAACTCGATGGCCGCCGACCTGCGCTACCTCAGCCGCTTCCAGGAAGCCCTCGCGCTCGACCTCGACACCTACAGCCAGTTCGTCGAACTCTTCGGCGAGGACGACCCGCGCACCCTCACCGTCGCCAACAACCTGGCCATCGACCACCGCCTGGTGGGCAACAGCCGCGAAGCCCTCGAACTCGACCAGGACACCTTCGAGCGCAACTCCGCCGTCCGCGGCTCGCACCACCCCTACACCCTCGGCACCAAGTCCAACGTCGCCCGTGACCTGCGCGAACTCGGCGACTACAAGGGCTCCGTGGACCTGCTGCGGGAAGTCACCGAGGCCTTCGCCGACCTCACCCAGTCCGACCTGCCGGAAGAACTCCGCAACGCCAAGTCGCTCGCCGTCTCGCTCCGCCGCGCCGGCAAGTACGCCGAGGCCCGCGAACTCACCGAACGCACCTACGAACGCTACATCGACCTGTTCGGCCCCGACTTCGCCGACGCCCTCGCCTGCCGGCTCAACCTCGCCGCCGACCTCAGCGCCGCCGGCGACAAGGAGACCGCCAGGGACATCGCCACCGACGCCTACGAGGGCCACCGGCGGCTCTTCGGCGACGAGCACCCGTTCACCTACGCCTGCGAGAACAACCTCTCCATCTACCTGCGCGGCTCCTCCGACGTCGCCGGGGCGATCAGCCACGGGCGCAGCGCGACCGAGGGGCTCGGGCGGGTGCTCGGACACGAACACCCGTTCACGCTCAACGCGAGCATCAACCTGGCGAACGCGCTGGCGGAGAACCGGGAGCTCGCCGAAGCCGAGGCGATGGCTCGCGCCGCGTACGGCGGGCTGGTCACCCGCTACGGCGCCAACCACCCCGACGCGCTGATCTGCCAGGCCAACCTCGCCGTCACCCTCCGGGTGGCCGGCCGGCGCAGCGAGGCGGAGAACCTGCGCATGCAGGCCATCGCCGCGCTCGTCGAACTCTTCGGCGAGGACCACCCGTCGGTCCTCGCGGCCCGCAGCTGGCAGCGCAGCAACCGCGACCTGGAGCCGCAGCCGCTGTAGGGACGCCAGGGGCGCGGGAACTGCGCGACAAGCGCAAGGCCCGCCCGCAAGGTCGCGATCACGTGCAGGTCATTGTCCTGCGTCGCGACCTTGCGGTGGGGTGCCTTCCGCCTCGCGCAGTTCTCCCCCGGCCCTGGCGGGCCGGGAGGTACCCCCACGCGCCCCTGGTTGTGCTCTCCCACACCCTCTACGCGTTGGCGGCCCAGCGGATCGCGTCCGTCATCTCCTTCAGGGAGCCGAAGTGCGCCGCGCCGGGTTCCAGGTAGAGCTGGGCGCCGGGGATGTGGTCGGCGAGCCAGGCGGAGTGGCCGACGGGGGAGAACTTGTCGTCCGCGCCGTGCCAGATGCGGACCGGGACGCCGATGGTGTCGACGGCGAAGCCCCAGTCGGCGATGAAGGCGAGGACGTCGTCGATCCAGCCGTCGGCGCCGTAGCGGAAGGCCTGGCGGTAGGTGGACTGGAGCATCCGGCGGATGCCGACGTCGGCGACGACGGTGCGGTCGGGAGCGGTGAGTTCGGGGACGAGGTTGCGGATCAGTTGGGCGGGGTCGCGGCGGATCACCTGGGAGCGGACCTGGAACGGGCCGGCGATCCGGGGTTGGCCCAACTCGGCCTGGCGGTAGGCGCGTTCGTTGGAGGGGGTCATGCCGTCGAACCAGTCGAGGCCCTCCGCGTCGCGGGGGGCCAGGGAGACCTGGGTGGCGGCCCGGACCACCCGGTCCGGGAGGAGCGCGGCGCAGGCGAGCGCGTGCGGGCCGCCGCCGGAGCGGCCGACCACGGCGAAGCGGTCGAGGCCGAGGGCGTCGGCGATGGTGGTGACGTCGTCGGCGGCGTGGCGGACCCGGCGGGCGGGCAGCCGGGTGGAGTCGCCGTAGCCGGGGCGGTCGAACGAGATCAGCCGGACCCGCATCCGGGCCAGGACGGCGCTGCGCGGGGCGGGGCCGACCCGGCTGCCCGGGGTGCCGTGGAGCAGGAACACCGGCCTGCCGGAGGGGTCTCCGGATGTCTCCACCGCGAGGATGCCCCCGTCCGGTGTGTCGATCCTTCGGGTGGCCACGCAGTGCCTCCAGGTCAGCTGGGGATGTCCAGGCTGCGCACCTCGCGGCGCGCCTGCCAGGTGGTGTGTTCCCGGGAAATGGCGTCCTCGGCGTCCCGGGCGAGCCGGGCCCAGTTCTCCTCGGCGTCCGGGGCGGACAGGTCGACGGCCGCCAACTGGGCTTCCACTTTGGAGAGTTCGGCGGCGGCGAGGGTGTAGGCGGCGGCCTGCGGGCGGTACTGGCGGAGCTGGGCCCAGGCCGAGATGGAGGCGGCGACGGCGGAGATCGCGCCGAGCGCGTCGAAGGTGAACGAGCCGAGGGCGCGCAGCACGGCGAGCAGCAGTCCGGCGGCGGGCAGCACGATGGCGAGCCGGCCGACCCGGCGGGTGGCGTTGCGGCACTGGATGGCCTTGGCCTGGTACCACTCGCGCTGGCTGTGCACCCGTTCGCGCAGGTAGGTCTCGCGGCGGACGGGCAGCGGCTGGTCGCGCAGCCGTTCCATGGTCTCGGTGATCTGCGGGTGGCGGGCCGGGGCCCGCCAGGTGCGCAGTTCCTCGGAGACTCCCGGGGTGACCCGATCGGTGTCGAACTCGCCGAGGATGCCGGAGAGTTGGATGTCGTAAAGGCGTTCGGCGTCGGGAAGTTTGCGGGGCGGCGGCTGGTAGGAGTCGGCGCGCACCGCGTACTTCCACACCAGGGTCTTGACGGACTCGGCGACCGCCCGGCCGTCGTACCAGAGCCGCTGCGGGTTCTGCCAGGCGACGGTGACGGCGATGAACAGCGCGCCGAGGTAGGCGACGGCGGCGAGCCAGGCGTACAGCGCGCCGTCGGCGGAGCCGGCGAAGGCCGCGCCGACCAGCAGCAGCAGCTCCCACCGGGAGAGTGCCACCGCCCGGGCCTGACCCTGCAGGGACGCGCCGTCGGCGGCCCAGAACAGCTGCGGCAGCAGGTCCTGCTCCCGTACGAAGCCGATCGGTCGCCCCGCTCCAGTCGCCATGTCCGCCCCCGCAGCGCCGTCTCACCGGTCTCGGGAGTCCTTCCCAGTGTCGGTGGAACTTACGCGACCGGCACGGGAGTTGGCCGAATGGGCGGGGTTGCGCCGGGGGGCGCGGGGCGGTCGGCGGGCGGTTACCAGGCGTAGAAGATGCGCTCCGCGTTGTCGGCGATCACCTTGTTGTTCCACTCGGTGCCGCCGTCCACGTTCCCGGAGCGGAACAGCGGCGGGGTGATGCCGCGGTCGGCGAGCTTGGCGGTCGCGGAGGCCATCACCGACTGCATCAGCGCGCTGGTGACGATGGTGGAGACCGAGCCGAACGGGGCGCCCGCGCCGGGGTGGTCGAGTTCGCCGTCGCCGGGGGCGATCTTGCTGTCCAGCACCAGGTCGCAGTTGTCCTTGAGGTAGGTGCCGGACGGATGGTTGGAGCTCACCGCGGCGGGATACGCCAGCGAGGTCACGCCGATCACCTTCATGCCGCGGTCCCGGGCGTGCCGGGCGAGCTCGACCGGCATCACCTGGCGGCCGGACAGCGAGATCAGGAACAGCAGGTCGCCGCTGCGGGCGGGCGTCAGGTCGAGGGTGGTGGTGGCCAGCCCGGAGACCCGCTCCAGTGCGCTGCCCAGGTGTGCGGGCATCACGTTCACGCCGGTCATCCCGGGCACGTTGAGCAGGTTCATCACCACCAGGCCGCCCGCCCGGTAGACCACGTCCTGGGCGGCCAGCGAGGAGTGCCCGGCGCCGAAGGTGAAGATCCGCCGGCCGTGCTCGACCGCCTCGGCCAGCAGCTCGGCCGCGGCGTCGATGTTCTCGCCCTCCTCGGCGCGGATCCGTTCCAGGTGGGCCACGGCGGCGTCCAGGTACCGGCCGACCAGTTCGGTCATCTCGTGCTCCGTCCGAGCGCTGGCGGTCCGGAGGGCCCGGGCCGCGGTGGGGGGAGAAGGCTACGGCGTGCACGGTGGCCCCTGGCGCGCCCGGCTGTCAACCGTCGCGCGGGGCGTCCGAAGGCCTTCGCGGGCCGGGGCACAACGGCGGACCGCACCTGGTTGTCATCTCCGTACGTCAGAATTGGCGGTGAGGACACCGAAGAACGGAGCCAGGGGCGATGTCAGGGCTTATCGACACCACCGAGATGTACCTCCGCACCATCCTGGAGCTGGAGGAGGAAGGCATCACCCCGATGCGCGCCCGGATCGCCGAGCGGCTGGAGCAGTCCGGCCCGACGGTGAGCCAGACGGTGGGCCGGATGGAACGCGACGGCCTGCTCCAGGTCGCCGAGGACCGGCACCTCGAACTCACCGAGGACGGCCGCCGGCTCGCGGTGCGGGTGATGCGCAAGCACCGCATCGCCGAATGCCTGCTGGTGGACGTCATCGGCCTGGAGTGGGAGCAGGTCCACGAGGAGGCCTGCCGCTGGGAGCACGTGATGAGCGAGACGGTCGAGCGCAAGGTGCTCGCCATGCTCGGCCACCCCACGCAGTCCCCGTACGGCAACCCGATCCCGGGCCTGGACGAGCTCGGCGACACCAAGGCCGAGGGCGAGGGCTACGACGCCGGGCTGGTGACGCTGGAGTCGGTGGCCGGCAAGGACGGCGCGGACGTGGTGGTGCGCCGGATCGGCGAGCCGATCCAGACCGACGGGGAACTGATGCGCACCCTGCGCCGCGCGGGCGTGCGCCCCGGCGCGACGGTGCGGGTCGCGCAGGCGGCCGGCGGCGTGCTGGTCGGCTCCGGCGACGGCGCTGCCGAGCTCGGCAAGGACATCGCGGCGCACGTGTTCGTCGCCCAGCCGTAGCCGCTCGGCACTGCTCCCGGGATTCGCCCCGGGAGTCGTGGAACGCGCATCGGGGCCCGGTGTCCCCGCACCGGGCCCCGCATGCTCCCCCTTCGTTCCCTCCCTGATCCCCCGTGCCGCCGCACTCGGCTTCCCCGACCGAACGCCCTCCCGGCAGCCCCCCACGTCTCTCTCGACCCTTTCGGCCCGACCGCTCCTTCCGCTCCACCGACCCCGTGCCGACGCTGAGGATGATCCCCTCGGCAACCGCCGCCAATCCTTGAGCGCTGTCACCCGATAGGTTGGCTTGCCTTGCTGACCTGCGGGTATGACGACTCATTTCCGGAAGATCACGCTCCGTACGCGGGTGGCGGGCGCTCAGCGCACGGCGGCGGCCTCCCGCTGCACGGTGCGCGGGGCCGACGGGTCGCGCAGACAGGCGTACGCCAGCGGGCCGACCAGGTCCACCGCGTCCGGGAGCCAACGATTCAGCAGGGTGGGCGGCCGGGCCCACAGCGCCGTGGCGTGCCCGCCGAAGCGGGACGGCGGCGCCGCCACCCAGTCGCCCTCGCCGCGTGCCACCAGGTCCAGCGTGCCCGGGGGACAGCCGATCTGGCGCAGCAGGTCGGGCAGCTTGGCGGCCGCGCCGGGCAGCACCAGGAAGTGCAGCCGCCGCCCGCGGCGCCCGCCGGCGGCCGGCGCGGCCAGCACCGGGCCGAGCTGCAGCCCCATCCGCTCCATCCGGGCCAGCGCCAGGCAGCCCGCCACCTCCGGCACGTCCAGCACGTCGAACGCCCGCCCGGTGGGCAGCAGGATCGACGCGTCCGGGCGCTCCGTCCACCACCCGCGCACCACCGACGCCCCCACGGTGGCCAGCAGCCCCCAGTCCTCCCCGACGGGGTGAGCGCCGGGGAGCGCGCAGCCCGGATCGCCGCAGGAGCAGCAGACGGCCGCGCCGTCGCCGTCGAGCAGCCACGTCCCGGGGACCACCTCCCAGTGGCGCTCCTCGGCACAGCGGACGGCTTCGGCCAGCAGCGACAGCGGGTCGGGTTCGGGGTCTCGGGAGGCGTTGTCCACGTGGAGCACAACTACCGCCCGTGAGTGGGGGTTACGGGCCCGACCCGAACGATTCGAACGGGTCGCGCGTTGTCACCCGGGACGGTGATCCTGGTCGGAACCCCCCGTCGCACGAGGGGCGGTAACGGGCGCAGTGGGGGCGCACAGGGGCATTCATCAGGGCGCGTGGGGAGTGGGTACGTCACCGTGGGTATTCCGCATGGTGTTGCACAGTCGTCGCCCTCCGGTCGGGTCCGGACGGCGTTGGGGAGGCGGAAAAATCCCATGGCCGCGAGACCACTCGTCGCACGAGAGCCGAACGAGCGTCTGCAGCAGCTGATCCAGGAGGCGGGCTGCTCCAATGCGGGCCTGGCCCGCCGGGTCAACCTCTGCGGAGCCGAACACGGGCTCGACCTGCGATACGACAAGACGTCCGTCGCCCGCTGGCTGCGCGGGCAACAACCACGCGGGCAGGCGCCCGCCGTCATCGCCGAGGCCCTCGGCCGCAAGCTCGGCCGCGGTGTCACCGTGGACGAGATCGGCATGGCCGACGGCAAGAGCCTCAGCTCCGCCGTCGGGCTCCAGTTCGCGCCCAGCCTGGCCGCCGCGCTGGAGCAGATCTGCGAACTGTGGCGCAGCGACGTCGGCAAACGCGACTTCCTGGCCGGCGCCACCGTCGCCGCCTCCGCCCTGGTCGAACCCAGCCGGGACTGGCTGATCACCCCGCCCGACCCGATCGTCGCCCGCACCGGCGGCACCCGGGTCGGCCTCGCCGACGTGGCGGCGATCCGCGCCACCACCCAGATGCTGGTCGACCTCGACCACCGGTTCGGCAGCGGCCACGTCCGCCCCGTCGTGGTGCACTACCTGAACAGCGTGGTCTCCGGTTTCCTCGGCGGCTCCTACCGGGACGAGACGGGCCGTCAACTCTTCGGCGCCGTCGCCCGGCTGACCGAACTCGCCGGCTACATGGCGGTCGACACCGGCCAACCCGGCCTCGCCCAGCGGTACTACATCCAGGCCCTGCGCCTCGCCCAGGCCGCCGACGACCGCGGCTACGGCGGCTACGTGCTGGCCGCCTCGATGAGCCACCTCGCCGCGACCCTCGGCAACCCCCGGGAGATCGCCCAACTCGCCCGCGCCGCCCAGGAAGGCGCCCGCACGGTCGCCACCCCCACCGCGATGGCGATGTTCTACGCCGCCGAGGCCCGCGGCCACGCCCTGCTCGGCGACGCCTACTCCTGCGAGACGGTCGCCGCGAAGGCGCTCGCCGCGATGGAGCGCCGCAACCCCGCCGACGACCCCGACTGGATCGTGCACTTCGACGAGGCCTACCTGGCCGACGAGTTGGCGCACTGCCACCGGGACCTCCAGCAGGGCGAACGGGCCGAGCACTACGCCCGCACCGCGCTCGAACTGCACCCCGCCCACCGGGTCCGCCGGCGCGCCGTCGACCTGGTACTGCTCGCCACCGCCCAACTCCAGCAGCGCGACCTCGAACGCGCCTGCGAGACGGGCACCGAGGCGGTCCGCCTGCTCAGCGGGCTGCGCTCCAACCGCGGCGTGGAGTACCTGGACGACTTCCGCAGCCGCCTGGAGCCGTACCGGGGCCACCGGGCGGTACGCGAGTTCCACGCCCGGATGGACGGGGAGGCCGCGTAGCGGGTCGGCGCGGTCCGGGCCGTGAGGCGGTCCGGGCCGTGGGACGGCCGGGGTCGGGGGCGGGGTCGGGCGCGGCGGGGTTGCGGGGCGATCTGTGCTGGTGGAGCGCGTGAACGGCGTGAAGCAATAGCACAGAACAACGGCCCACGTAGTCACCTGTGCCGGTGAACCGGTAGCGTGGCCTCGCAGTTGTGGTCCGCCGTCAGCAACGTGGCGGGGCAACCGAAAGGCCCGGGATCCCGGTGCCGTGCACAGGTGAGGTAATCGCGTTGAGCCAGCGCCGCTCGTATCCGAACTCCGGCGACTTCAATCTGGACGACCTGTTCCGGCCGGAGCCCCCCGCCACAGACGGCCAGGGCATGCCGGCGCAGGCCGCCGCGCAGCCCCCGTACGCCCAGCCGCAACACCCCGTCCCGCAGCAGCAGTCCGCCCCGCCGCTCGGGCAGAGCGGCAGCCCCGAGTACTGGGGCACCGCGCCGCAGGCCGCTGCCGCGGTCCCGGCCGCGCAGGAGGACGCCGGGGCCACCCAGTACCTGCCGCCCTACCCGGCCGGCGACCCGGGCGCGCCGACCCAGGTCGGCTACCCGCAACCCGGCTACGCCGGCGGGACGTTCGGCGGGCAGCAGCAGTACGCCGCGCCGGCTGCGCCGCCCGCGTCCGGGCAGCAGCCGAGCTACGGGGGTGCGTACGGCGCGGTTCCGCCGCAGCAGGCGCAGCAGCAGCCGCAGGCGGGCTACCAGGAGACGGGTGGCGGCAACCGGCGGAAGAAGCCGAACACCAAGGTGCTGATCGGCGCCGGGGTGGCGGGCGTCGCGGTGATCGGCGTGCTGATCGGCGTGCTCGCCGGCGGCGGCGACGAGGGCGGCAAGGGCCAGGCCAAGGACAAGGCTTCGACCAGCCAGTCGGCGTCCGCGCCGGCCGGGGGCGGCGGCGCCGCCGCGGGCGGGAACGGGGCGGTGAGCCCCGAGGCGAAGGCGCAGGCGCAGGCGATGTCCGACCTGCTCGGCACCGCGAGTGCGAGCCGCACGTCGGTCGTCAACTCCGTCTCGGCCGTCGGCAAGTGCCAGAGCCTGCCGGACTCGCAGGCCGCGCTGACGGCTGCCGCCGCGCAGCGGCAGGACCTGCTGAAGAAGCTCGGCGACCTGAAGGTGGATCAGCTCACCGACGGCGCCAAGCTGGTGGAGCAGCTGCAGAAGGCGTGGCAGGCCTCCTCCACCGCCGACTCCGAGTACGCCCTGTGGGCCGGGGACATGGTCGCGGGCTGCGACGGGGGCAAGGCGAAGGACAACGACCACTACCGCAACGGCAACACCGCGAGTGGCTCCGCGACGACGGCGAAGGAGCAGGCGGCGGGGCTCTGGGGGGCGATCGCGTCGAAGTCGGGGCTTCCCAACAAGGGCGCGAGCGAGCTGTAGGCGCGGGGCGGGGGCGAGGAGGGGGAGCGTACGTCCGCTGGGGCGCGGTCACGTGCAGGTCATTGTCCTGCGTCGCGATCCAGCGGGTGGGTGCCTTCCGATTCGCGCAGTTCCCCGCGCCCCTGGTTGTGCTCTCCCTGCTTTCGCGCCCCTCAGCCCGCCAGGATGGTGCGGACGTCGGTGAAGCCCTGGTGCTGTTCGACGAGGCGGCCGTTGCGGACCTGTTGGAAGGTGACGGAGGTGTTCACCAGGCGGGGGGAGTCGGCGGTGGGGAGCATGTTGGTGACGCCCCAGCCGAGGGGCGGGGTGGTGCCGCCGGTGTCGATGGGGTCGCCGCTGTCGAGGACGGTCTGCAGGGCCTTCGCGGTGAGCGGCTTGGACGGGTCGATGCGGCCGGCGGCCTGGCGCAGCACGGTGTAGGCGACCCAAGTGGTCTGGACGCCGGGGTCGGTGACGTCGATGGTGGTGCCGTTGCCGTAGGCGCGGACGGTGGAGCGGAGGTTGTCCCAGACGGGAGAACTCTCGGCGGGGAACCACCCGGTGGCGTACGCCCCGCGCAGCGGGCCGTTGTCGCCGCCGGTGGAGTCGACCACGGACTGCTGGAAGGAGCCGATCACCGAGGCGAGTTGGGTGTTCTTCGGGTTGGCGCGGCGGTACGGGTCGAGCAGGTTGGCGGTGGGCTCGGCGCCGAGGGCGGAGAGCACGCAGTTGCCGGCGCGGTCGTCGCCGATGGCGCGCTTGGCGTACGAGGAGTAGTCGTTGGACTTCTCGGGGGCCTTGATGTCGACGATCCGGATGCCGGTCTGCTTGACGGCGGTGCCGAGGTAGCTGACCAGGGCGTCGCCGGAGCGGCTGTCGGGGCGGATCAGGGCGATCTGCTTGCAGCCGGCGTCGATCAGTTGGCGTCCGCTGCCGGCGACCAGGGCGGGGGTGCCGCCGTTGACGGGGTAGGACAGCGGGCTGCTGAACTCGGGGGTGGAGAGGCCGTAGCCGCCGATGAAGGGGATGCCGGCGGCTTCCAGGACGGGGATGAAGTTGCTGCCGTACTGGCTGGCGGAGCCGACCACGGCGACGGCGTGGGCGCCGACGGCCTGGTCGGCGCAGGCGGTGGCGCCGTCGGTGGTGTCGTGCTCGTTGCAGGTGAGCACGCGGACCTTGTGGCCGTTCAGGCCGCCGTGCGCGTTCAGGTCGCGGCCGATGGCCTCGGCGAGGGCGGTCATGCCGGGTCGGTCGGCGGCGCCGGTGCCGGACGGGGCGAAGGTCATCACGGTGACGTCCTTGCCGGTGGCGTCGGCGGCGGCCGGGCCGCCGCAGGCGGTGGCGGAGAGCAGGGCGGGCAGGGCGAGGCCGGCGGCGAGCGCGGCGCCGGTACGGTGGCGGCGGCCGCTGACGGCGGGTGACGGGTGGGGGGTTCCGGTCCGCGTCATGGTGCGCTGTTCCTCCCTGGACGTGGTGCGGGGCTGACCCGTGCTCCGTTGCGCAGGCTCGGCGGGTCAAGGGTGGTGCGGGCCGCACACGGTGAGAGGGACGTGATGTGAACGGACCGGCAACGGGGGAGGAACACCGGGAGCGGGGATGTGATGACGCGTGTGGAGAAGGGTCGGCCCGGGAACGTACGATCGACTCCCGTGTCCGACAGCGTGGATTCTCCGTACCGTTCTGCCCGAAACTCTTCTCGAACGGGCGGCCGCTCCAGCACGATTGGCGTCATGCCCCTGACTGACCTGCCCTGGTGGCGCTGGCGCGCCCGAATGCGTTCGGCGTTGCACATGCTTTCCGACCCCGGCTTCCAGCAGGAGGCGTGGCTGGTCGGCCGGGACGGCTACGGGGACGTCGTGGACGCGGTGTACCGGCTGGTCGAGGACAGCTGGCTGGACCGGTGGTCGGCGGAGAAGTACGTCGGCTCGGTGTTCCGGGACTCCGCGGAGGCGGTCGCGGTGGACGCCGCGGTGCTGCGGGTGCTGCGGATCGTGCACCAGGTCGGCGAGGAGGCCCCGGCGGCCGCGTACCTGGGGCACCCGGACTGGCCGGAGGCGGTGCTGGCGGCCCGCGAGGCGCACCACCGGCTGGCCGTCAACGACGGCACGGATCCGGACCTCCCGCCGTCCACGCTGGCCGAGTTGCGGCAACTGACCGCGCGCGGCTGAACCGCGGCCCGGGCCGGGCAGTCTCGGGTGGCGGGCGGTCGCCGCGCGGCGGGGTGATTTGTGCGAGGCTGGGCGGTCCGTCCGCATCCAGAGCCGAGAAACGGGACCCCGCGACATGGAAGAGACTGCCCACTCCCAGTACGTTCTGACGCTGTCCTGTCCGGACAAGCAGGGCATCGTGCACGCGGTTTCCAGCTATCTGTTCATGACGGGCTGCAACATCGTCGACAGCCAGCAGTTCGGCGACGCCGGCACCGGGCTGTTCTTCATGCGGGTGCACTTCACGGCCGAGCAGCCGGTGACGGCGGAGAAGCTGCGGGCGTCGTTCGCGGCGGTCGGCGCGTCGTTCCGGATGGACTGGCAGATCCACGAGTCCGTCGAGCGGATGCGGGTGCTGCTGATGGTCTCCAAGTTCGGGCACTGCCTGAACGACCTGCTGTTCCGCACCCGGATCGGGGCGCTGCCGGTGGAGATCGTCGGGGTGGTGTCCAACCACACCGACTTCCGTGAGCTGACCGAGTCCTACGGCGTCCCGTTCCACCACCTGCCGGTCACCAAGGACACCAGGGAGCAGGCGGAGCAGCAGCTGCTCGACCTGGTCGAGCGGGAGCGGGTGGAGCTGGTGGTGCTGGCCCGCTACATGCAGGTGCTCTCCGACACGCTGTGCAAGGAGCTGTCCGGCCGGGTGATCAACATCCACCACTCGTTCCTGCCGAGCTTCAAGGGCGCCCGCCCGTACCACCAGGCGCACGCCCGGGGCGTGAAGCTGATCGGTGCCACCGCGCACTACGTCACCGCCGACCTGGACGAGGGCCCGATCATCGAGCAGGAGGTCGCCCGGGTCACCCACGACGTGACGCCGGAGCAGCTGGTGGCGCTCGGTCGGGACGTCGAGTGCCAGGCGCTGGCCCGCGCGGTGAAGTGGCACAGCGAGCGGCGGGTGCTGCTGAACGGCACCCGGACCGTGGTGTTCGCCTGACCGGTGCTCCGGCGGCGGCGTTCGAGGGCCGCTGGACATTTGTAGGAAGGGTGGTTCGCTCGTGGCGGCCCGGTGCTGACGGGGCGTGGGGAGTACGGTCGGGGGTACCCGCGGCGGCGGTGCCGCCGACCGGTCGTGCGAACCCCGGCAGGGTGAGCGGGACAGTATGCACCGAGACATCCCCCGAACGCTGGAATATGCCCGAAGCTCTTGCTGCGACCCGGTCCCGGAATCATTCTGGGGCGTATTCGTGTCGATGCCATGGGCAGTGCGGATCGGCGCCCTCCACGAGGCGTGCCGACCGGACCGGCGGGATCAAGCGGGCCGAATACCGAGTGCGGGTGGTGGAACGGTGCAGGTACTTCAGGTACAGCTGGCGGTCCAGGCGGACCCGGCCGAGGTCTCACGGGCCCGGCGCTGGGTGCGGGCCCGGTTGCGGGCCGGCGGTCTCGACCCGGACTCGTCGGCCGCCGAGACGCTGGTGCTGGTGGTCTCCGAGCTGGTCACCAACGCGGTGGTGCACACCGGTTGTCCGGCGGTGCTGCGACTGCTGATGCCGGCCGGGCCGGACGCCCCGCCTGGGGTCCGGGTGGAGGTCGCGGACGCCAGCTGCGCCGCCCCCGCCCCGCGGCACGCCGGGGCCGACGCGGAGGCCACCAACGGGCGCGGCCTGGAGCTGGTGGAGCTGCTGTGCGAGCGCTGGGGCTGGTACCCGGACGGCTCCGGCAAGCGGGTGTGGTGCGAGATCGGCCCGGTCGCGCCGTTGTGCGAGCGGGCGGCGCAGCCGGTGGCCTCGGCGCGCTGAACCCCCGTCGGCGGGTCGTGGCATGTCACGTGTGCGCTGTCCGCGCTCCGGATGATCCATCTGAATTTCGGACAACCCATTGACGTGACGTATCCGACTGATCACTCTTGGGTGCGGTGTTCCGTTGCGAGGGGACGCCGAGGGAGCCCGGGCGGTGCCGACATTCAGGGGATCGTTGGCCGCATCCGCCCGGAACCTCGGCGAGATCGGAACGCCGGGCGTGACGGCTTCAGGGCCCGGACGCCGACCTGGACGGCGTCCCGCCGTGCCGTGCTCGGGGCGCGCGCGGCGGGACGCCGTCCGGTCAGTTGCCGGTCGGACGCCGCATCGTGACCCAAAATCACTGGAAACCAGTGGTGGTCTGGACCAAAACTGTGGGACGTGACCGCCCCAGAACTCCACACTGCCCCCATCTCGCGCGTCCGCACCCCCGCCGAACCCGCCATCTGGTCGGGCAACTTCCGGCTCTACTTCACCGCCCGCTCGGCCGGCCTGCTGAGCGACGCGATGCTCCCCGTGGCCGTCACCACCGGCCTGCTCACCTCCGGCCACTCCGCCTCCACCGTCGGCTACGCGATGGCCTTCCTGCTCGCCCCGTTCGCCGGCCTGGTGCTGGTCGGCGGCGTCCTCGCGGACCGGTTCACCGCCCGGCGGCTGATGATCTTCGCCGACCTGCTCAACCTCACCACCCGGGTGCTGCTCGCGGTGCTGTTCTTCCGCGGCTTCGACCAGCTCTGGCAGCTGTACGTGCTGCTCGCGCTGGCCGGCACCGCCGCCGCCATGTTCCAGCCCGGCGCCGCCTCCACCGTCCCGCTGGTGGCCCGCGACGTGCAGGGCGCCAACGGCATCCTGCGGATCTCCGAGGCGCTCACCACGCTCGCCGGGCCGCCGCTGGCCGGCCTGCTGGCCGCCGCCTCCACCGGCTGGGTGATGGTCATCGCCGGCGTGATGTACGCGATCAGCGCCAGCTCGCTGCTCGCCCTGCGGCTCGGCCCGGTCCCCGCCCCGCCGCCCGGCGACAGCCTGTGGCGCAACCTGGTCGTCGGCTGGCACGAGTTCCGCTCCCGCAGCTGGATGTGGGGCGTCATCCTGATCTGGATGCTCTTCACGGTGCTCTCCTGGGGCCCGCTCACCCCGCTGCTCGGCTCGCTGGTGGTGCCCGCGCACGGCGCCACCGTGTACGGCGTCCTGAACGGCATGTTCGGCGCGGGCACCGTGATCGGCGGCCTGATCGCGATCCGGATCAAGCCCGTCCGCCCGCTCGCCGCCGGGGCGTTCGCCCTGCTCGCCTTTCCCGTCCAGCAGTTCGCGCTCGCCTTCGACCTGCCCTGGCCGGTGATCGGCACCGCCCAGCTGATCTCCGGCATCGGCATCAGCTTCTGGGGCGTCATGTGGGCCACCAGCGTGCAGACCCAGGTGCCCGGCGAGGTGCTCAACCGCATCCACGCGTACGAAGTGGCCGGCTCCGTCTGCATGTTCCCGCTCGGCTCCGCCCTGGCCGGGCCGGCGATGGAGGCGTTCGGCGCGCAGCAGGTCCTGGTGGTCGGCGGCATCGTCACCGTCGGGACGGCCGCCGCCCTGCTGCTCAGCCCGCCCATCCGCGGGCTGCGGCGGGTGCCCGAGGCCGGGCCGGTCGCCGGGGGCCACTGACGTCCGGATCTCGATGGGAGATGGCAGCAAAACCCGTCGTGCGGACGGGGCGCGGAACCGCAGACTTCGGCGGGTGAAGGAACTCCTCGAAACGTCAGTCGCCGAGCCGGCCCCGGCCCGGCCCGCGCCCCGCCTGCACTACGCCTGGATCGTCGCCGCCGTCGCCCTGGTCGTCCTGGTCGGCTCCGCCGGATTCCGCTCCGCGCCCGGCCTGATGATGGACGCCCTGCACAACGAGTTCGGCTGGTCGTACGCCACCATCTCCAGCGCCGTCTCCGTCAACCTCACGCTGTACGGCCTCACCGCCCCGTTCGCCGCCGCCCTGATGGACCGGTTCGGGGTGCGCCTGGTGGTGGTCTGCGCGCTGCTCACCATCGCCACCGGCTCCGGCCTCACCATCCTGATGACCGAGGCCTGGCAGCTGATCCTCTGCTGGGGCGTGCTGGTCGGGCTCGGCAGCGGCTCGATGGCCGGCGCGTTCGCCACCACCATCTCCGGACGGTGGTTCCAGGCCCGGCAGGGGCTGGTGACCGGCGTGCTGACCGCGGCCGGCGCCGCGGGCAATCTGATCTTCATGCCGGTGCTGGCCGCGCTGGTCGAGGGCGCGGGCTGGCGGACCGCGGTGGTGGTCGTCTCGCTCGCCGCGACCGCCGTCGCCGTGCCCGTGCTGGTGCTGATGCGGGAGCGGCCCGCCGATCTCGGGCTGCTGCCCTACGGCGCGACGGAGGCGCCCGCGCGGCCAGTGGTGGAGGGCTCGGCGATCGCCCGCTCGCTGCGGGTGCTGCGCGACGCCGCCCGCAGCCGGGTGTTCTGGCTGCTCGCCGCGTCCTTCGCGATCTGCGGCGCGACCACGGCGGGCCTGGTCGGCACCCACTTCATCCCGGCCGCCCACGACCACGGCATGCCCGTCACCACCGCGGCCTCGCTGCTCGCGCTGGTCGGCGTCTTCGACGTGATCGGCACGATCGCCTCCGGCTGGTTCACCGACCGTTTCGACTCGACCCGGCTGCTGATCATCTACTACGCGCTGCGCGGGGTCTCGCTGCTGTTGCTGCCCTCGCTGTTCGGACACAGCCTGCGGCCGCCGATCCTGGCCTTCGTGGTCTTCTACGGGCTGGACTGGGTCGCCACCGTGCCGCCCACGGTGGCGCTCTGCCGACGGCACTTCGGGGCGGACGCGCCGATCGTCTTCGGGTGGGTGCTGGCCGCGCACCAGATCGGCGCGGCCGTGGTCGCCGGGCTGGCAGGCCTGGCCCGGGACCGCTTCGGCGACTACGACGCGACCTGGTACGCGGCGGGGGCGCTGTGCGCGGTGGCGGTGGGGTGCTGCCTGTTCCTTCAGGGGGGTCGTCGGGGCCGCGGCTAGGCTGGCGATCATGACACTTCGCTTCGTTCTCGACCCCGACCTCACCCCCGAACTGCGGGAGGAGATCGTCGTGCTGTGGACGGCCGTCTCGAACGCCGGGGGTGCGGTCGGGTTCGTGCCGCCGGTGCAGGTGGCCGAGGTGCGGGCGGTCGCGGAGCGGCACTTCGCCGACCTGGGGACGGACCGGCTGCTGGCGGGCTACCAGCCCGACGGGCGGCTCGCGGCGGTGCTGTTCGTCGAGGACATGCGGTTCGGGCTGATGGACCACTGGCGGATGCTGAAGCGCGTCATGGTGCACCCCGACTTCCAGGGCCGCGGCTACGGCGCGCAGCTGCTCGCCGAGGCCGAGCGGGTCGCCCGCGGCTGGGGGCTGGACGGTCTGCGGCTGACGCTGCGCGGCGGGCACGGGCTGGAGACGTTCTACGGCCGCAGCGGCTACGTCGAGGTCGGCCGGGTGCCCGGGGCGATCCGGGTGGCGCCCGGCGACGACCGGGACGACGTGACGATGTGGCTCGACCTGCGCGCCTGAACGATGTGAGGTCGTGCTTCACTGGGATGGCCATTACCCCCTCGCGTCCTGTGGCGCGACCCGGCAGTGAAGGACGTTCCCCGGTGAGCAGCAAGATCAGCGCCACGCTCCGCTACACCTCGCTGCGGGCGAGCATCTTTCTGGCCTGCCTGCTCGTCGCCCTGCTGCTGGCGCACTTCGGGGTGATCCCGGTGGTGGGCGACCTGGGCCTGATCCTGGTGTTCGTGCTGGCCATGGTGGCGTCCTCGGCGATCAGCTACGTGGTGCTGAACAAGCAGCGCGACGAGATGTCGGCGCAGATCGTGGAGAAGGTGGAGTCCCGCAAGGCCCGTGCGGCGGTTCGGGACGCCGCCGAGGACGAGGCGGACGACGCGGCCCGGGCCGCTGCCCGGCAGGCGCAGGCCGGCTGACGGCATGTCGGACGGCTCGTCCGGCGAGGGGGCGCGGCGGCGGCCGACCGGCCGGGACGTGGCCCGGCTGGCGGGAGTGTCGCAGGCGACGGTCTCGCTGGTGTTCTCCGGCAGCGCCGGGCACCGGGTCTCGGACGCGACCCGGCAGCGGATCCACGACGCGGCACGGGAGTTGGGCTACCGCCCGCAGGCGGCCGGCCGGCAGCTGCGGCTGGGCCGGAGCGGCATGGTGCTGCTGGCGGTGCCGAACCTGCTCAGCCCGTTCTTCGGCCGGCTGCTGACCGGCGTGCACGAGGAGGCGGCCCGGCACGGCCTGTCGGTGGTGGTCTCCAGCGGCTGGGACGCGGCGACGCTCGCCGAGGCGGCCGCCGCAGGCCGTTTCGACGGGCTGCTGATCTGCTCCCCGGACGACAAGCAGCTCGGCGGGCTGCCCGCCGACACCCCGGCGGTGTTCCTGGACGCCGACCCGGCGGCCAACCCCGGCCGTCCCACCGTCGAACTGGACCTGGCGGCGGGCATGAAGGCCGCCGTCGACCACCTGGCGGCGCTCGGGCACCGGCGGATCGGCTACCTGCGGTCGGTGCACTCGGCGTACACCTTCCGGGTCCGGCAGGCGGCGTTCGCGGCGGCGGCGGCCGAGTTGGCCGTGCAGGAGCGGGCGGTGAGCCTGAACGAGGGCAGCCGGGAGGCGGCGCGGGCGGCCCGGGAGATGCTGGCCGGACCGGACCGGCCGCGCGCCGTGGTCTGCGACGACGACGTAGTGGCGTCCGGGCTGTACCAGGCGGCCGACGAGCTGGGGCTGCGGATCCCCGGCGACCTGTCGGTGGTCGGCATGGACAACATCCCGGTCGCGGAGCTGCTCAGCCCGCCGCTGACCACCGTCAACCTGCCCGGAGAGCAGCTCGGCCGCGCCGGACTGGCCACCCTGGCGGCCCTGCTGGCCGGTGAACTGCCGCCGCCCGCCGAGCCGTTGGCGACCACGCTGGTGGTGCGGCGGTCCACCGCGCCGGCCTGAACGGGCGCTACTGCTCGCCGAGGATCATCCACTTCTCCGGCAGCGCGAGCGGGTTGAACCCGACCTTGGCGTACACCTCGTGGGCGTCCCGGGTGGCCAGCATCAGGCGGCGCAGGCCGAGCGCGGCGAGCCCGTCGCGGACGGCGGCGGTCAGCGCGGTGCCCAGGCCGCGGCCGCGGGCCGCCGGGGCGATGTACACGTCGCACAGCCAGGCGAAGGTGGCACGGTCGGTGACCACCCGGGCGTAGCCCACCTGGGTGCCGGAAGTCTCCTCGTACAGGCCGAAGTTGAGGGAGTGGTCGATCGCCAGGTCCTGCTTCTCGCGGGCCCGGCCGAGGGCCCAGTAGGCGTCCTCGGAGAGCCAGCGGTGCACCGACTCGCGGTCGAGCAGGGTCGGATCGGTGGAGACCGTGTAGCCCGTGGGCAGGTGGATGCTCGTCATGCGGCGCATCCAAGCAGGCCGCGGGCGGTGCGGGCGAGCGGTTTGCTCAGGCCGCCAGGGCGACCGGGACCGGGCGGAGCCGGGCGCGGGTGGCGAACAGCAGCAGGGCGCCGACGGCGATGCCGGCGACCGAGCAGAGCGCGACCGCCGGCAGCGAGGTCTCGACCAGCAGGCCGGAGGTCGCGGAACCGGCCGCGTTGCCGGTGGCGAACAGCGTGACCAGCCAGGCGAAGGCCTCGGTGACGGTGCCGACGGGGGCGAGCTCGGCGACCAGCACGAACGCGGCGGCCAGCAGCGGGGCCAGACCCAGGCCGGAGACGAACGCCAGCACGGCCATCGCCGGCGGGCCGGGCAGCAGCAGGAGCGGCAGGGTGCCGGCCGCCATGACGAGGGCCAGCACCCAGGTGCGGGTGGCGGTGTCGGCCTTCCAGGGCGCCGCGCCGTAGGCGAGCGCGCCCAGCAGGCCGGCCAGCGCGGCCAGCGCCAGCAGCAGACCGCCGCCGCCGGGCAGGCCGCCCGGGTGCCGCTCGGCGTACGCGATGAACAGCACGGCCTGCGCGCCGACCGACCAGCCCGCGCCGCTCAGGCCGACCAGCAGCACGACCAGCCCGGGGGAGCGCAGCGGGCCGAGCGGCCCGGCGGACTCCGCGCGCGGCGGGGCCTGCCACCGGCGGGCCGGGGCGGCGGTGGCGACCACCAGCGAGCCGATCAGGCCGAGCACGGCGGCTGTCCACAGGGCTGTGGACGGCGAGAACGCGGCGGCGATCCCGGCGACGGCGAGCGGCCCGGCGACGTACAGCACCTGCTGGGAGGCGGAGTCGAAGGCGTACGCGGTGTCGAGCTGCTCCTCCTCGACGACGTCGGGCCAGAGCGAGCGCAGGCAGGGTTCCAGCGGCGGCATGCACAGGCCGGCGATCGCCGCGCCGAGCGGGGCGGCGACGGGGGAGCCGGGGGCGAGCGCGAGCAGTGCGTAGCCGCCGCCGGCCAGGGTGGCGGAGGCGAGCAGGACGCGGGGCTGGCCGGTGAGGTCGACGATCCGGCCGAGGACGGGGCCGCCGACCGCGGCGGCGATCGCGTACGCGGCGGTGGCCAGGCCGATCCGGCTGTAGGGGGTGCCGGCCTCGCGCAGGGCGAGAGCGATGACCAGCGCGGTCATGCCGGCGGGCAGGCGCCCGACCAGGGTGCCGACCAGCAGCCGGGTGACGTGCGGGGCGCGGAGCAGTGCGGCGTAGCCCATGGGCGTCCTTCCGGCGAGGCCTCTGTCGAGCCTCAAGTTATACGTATAACCGGATGGGCGTCAAAGCTGCTGGATGTAGGCCGTTCGAGCTGATGATCCGTCAGTAGCGGGTCGTTCGGGGACGACCTCAAACAAGTACTTTGAACATCTCAAAGGTTTATTGCTAATCTACCGACCATGACCACCGCAGACGCCGCGCGCCGTACCGGGACGAGCACCCCGCTCATGTCCCGCTGCCCGCGTCTGCCCGGTGCTGTGGACGGCCCGTGTCGCTGTCGCTCCGGCGGCTGTATGCGGGCGGCACGCCGCTCCTGACGCGCCCGGCAGCTCCGCTGTCCGGCAGTCGCCGGGTCTCACCACCCGGCCCCGCGTCCGGCGTGTCGCCGCCTCCTCCCCCTCCCCACCACCCCCCGCACTCACCGGAGTCGCACACCCATGTCCACCGCGCCCGCGCCCACCCTGCTGGGACGTATCCGACGCACCCCGTTCTGGGTCCAGATCGTCGGCGGCCTGGTCCTCGGCCTGCTGCTCGGCTGGATCGCCCGGTCCGGCGACGTGTCCTGGCTGAAGACCACCCTCGACACTGTCGGCAAGACCTTCGTCCAGCTGCTCAAGCTGGCCGTCCCGCCGCTGGTCTTCACCGCGATCATCGTCTCGGTCGCCAACCTGCGGAACGTCACCAACGCCGCCCGGCTGGCCGCCCGCACGCTGTTCTGGTTCCTCGCCACCTCGCTGATCGCGGTCGCCGTCGGCCTCGGCCTCGGCCTGCTCACCGACCCCGGCAAGGGCGCCAATATCTCCACCGCCGGCGTCAAGGGCGTGGAGAAGGGCGGCAGCTGGATCGACTTCCTGACCGGCATCATCCCGACCAACATCGCCGACGCCTTCCTGAAGGTGAACGTCCTTCAGATCGTCTTCCTCGGCGTGGTCGTCGGCGCGGCCATCCTCAAGCTCGGCGACAAGGCCGCCCCGGTCCGCCGGCTCTCCGAGAGCGTGCTCGAACTCGTCCAGACCGCCCTGTGGTGGGTCATCCGGCTCGCCCCGCTCGGCACCATCGGCCTGATCGGCAAGGCCGTCGCGCTCTACGGCTGGGACCTGCTCAAGCCCTTCACCACCCTGACCATCGACGTCTACGTCGGCTGCGCGATCGTCATGTTCGGCGTCTACTCGCTGCTGCTGCGCTTCGTCGCCGGCCTCAACCCGCTGAACTTCTTCAAGGGCGCCTGGCCCGCGATCCAGCTGGCCTTCGTCTCCCGCTCCTCGGTCGGCACCCTGCCGGTCACCCGCCGGGTCACCGAGCGCCTGGGCGTTCCGTCCGAATATGCGAGCTTTGCGGCCCCGTTCGGCGCCACCACCAAGATGGACGGCTGCGCCGCGATCTACCCGTCGCTCGCCGCGATCTTCGTGGCCCAGGTGTACGGCATCGACCTCGGCATCAAGGACTACCTGCTGATCGCCTTCGTCTCGGTGATCGGCTCCGCGGCCACCGCCGGCCTCACCGGCGCGATCGTGATGCTCACCCTGACCCTCTCCACCCTGGGCCTCCCGCTTGAGGGCGTCGGCCTGCTGCTGGCCATCGACCCGATCCTCGACATGATGCGCACCGCCACCAACGTGGCCGGTCAGGTCGTCGTCCCGATCCTGGTCTCGGCCCGCGAGAAGACCCTCGACCTCGCCGCGTACAACCGCCCCACCGGCGACCTCCTCGCCGAGGACCGTCCGGCCGCCGTCCCGGCTGCCGCCTGACGCTCCCGCTCCACCCGACGGCCCGCACCCCTTCCCGGGGTGCGGGCCGTCGCTCGTTGGAGTGAGAGACCTATGGCGCGAGGGGGTCGATGGATAGCGTGGGGCCGACGAAGGAGGGCTCGATGAGTGCTCTGCCCGGCGAACTGCCGTACAGCTCCGTCGATCCGGAAGAGGCGCTGAAGTACGCGATCCAGCACCACGCCCGTGAGCGCGTCCAGATCATCGAAGGGGTCATCGAGCCGATGACGCTGGGGTGGGACCACGAGGCCACCGCCAGTCACCTGCGGTGCCGGCTGAACGACAAGGTCCGCGCGCTCGGCTGTGTGATGGGCTCGGGCGACCTCGATCTTCCGGGGTCCAGCAACTGGTTCGTCCCGGACGTGGCAGTGGTCCCGTGCGCACTGGCCAAGGGCGGCGGCGCGCTGCTCCCCGGCCAGACGCTGCTGGTGGTCGAAGTGACGTCCGAGGACAGCGGCGACACCGACCGTGTGGTGAAGCCGCGACGCTACGCCGAGTACGGGGCTCCGCTCTACCTGCTGATCGACCGCCGGGACTGCGCCTGCACGCTGTTCTCGGAGCCGGGCCGGCTCGGGTACACCCGGGCGGTGGGGCCGCTTCCGTTCGGGCAGCCGATCGACCTGCCGGAACCGTTCGGCTTGAGCTTGGACACCTCCGAGTTCTGACCGCGCAGCGGCCCGCACCCTTTCCGGGCCGACGTGCGAGGGCGGACGGCTGTCCTGCAGGGCCGGCGGTCGGTGGCGCGGAGAGGCGGACGTGCTTGTCGGGTGCGGGGGTTCAGCAGCCCGACGGGCCGGGGGCCGGGGTCGGCGGCAGGTAGCGCCGGTGCAGCACGGGGGAGGCGCGGTGGCTGCGGGCGAGCAGGTCGTGGGCGACCGCGAGGGGCGGCTGGTCGGCGGTGTCGGCGTCGGGCCGGGGGCCGAGCAGGTAGACCAGCAGGTCGACGCGGTCCGCCTCGCTGCGGGCGGTCAGGTGCTGGAGGCGCTCCTCGGGGCGGGCGTGCGCCCACAGGATGCCGACCACCTCGCTGGTCTCACCCGGCGGTGCCGGGTCGGCGGTGCTTCTGCGGCGCAGGCTGGTGTAGACGATCTCCACCAGGGATCAGCCGCCCCAGCCGAGGCTGCCGCCGGCGGGGGTGGCGGTGCCGGTCGGGGTGGCGGTGGCCGTGGGGGTGGGGGTGGGGTCGGCGGAGGGCGCGCCGCCCCAGCCGAGGCTGTCGCCGGCGAGGGTGGTGGTGGCGGCCGGGGTGTGGGCGGCGGCGGCCAGGGCGACGGGGGCGGCGATCAGGGCGCCCAGGGCGAGCAGGACCGCGGCGGCCTTGGGGGAGCGGGTGCGCTTCATGGCGTATCTTCCTCAACTGACGTATTCGGCAGGGGGATTGATCGACCCGGTGCGACGTCCCGCGGTTGACGTCTGCTCCGGTCCGCCGCCCGGTGGTGTTCCTCCCTGGCGGCACGCACTATTTTCGTCGCCCGGCGGAGCGGGTGGAAGGAGTTCCGAATGGCGCCAACCGGCCTGTCCGATGTCGGACACGGTGTCATGTCCACATCATTAAGCAGTTCGAAAAACTGGGCGTAGGTGTTCGAACGGTGATGCGGCGCACACGCAGGACCCTTCCGGCATCCGGTGCGATAGCTCAGCAAAGCCGCAAATTCGATCTTGTGGACGATTGGCCGCCCTGGGAGGATTCGTGACGCTCCGTGCGGGGGGATTCACGGGGTCTCCACAGCGATGCCCGAGGGGGGCGAGCCACCATGTTGGAAGCGCTCGGACTGTCGGCCCGGTCCGGCCGGGTCTATCAGGCCATGCTGGACCACCCGACCGACTCCGTCGACGACCTGGCGGGACGTTGCGACCTGACGCCCGGCCACATTCACGACTGCCTCGACGAACTGGGCGGACTGATGCTGGTCCGTGCCTCCGCCGAGCACCCGGGCCGGATGCGCGCGGTCGACCCGGAGGTGGGGTTGGCCGACATGCTGGCCCGGCAGGAGGCCGAACTCGCCTCCCGGCAGGCCGCGTTGGCCGCGTCGAGGGCCGCGGTGACCCGGATGGTCGCCGACCGCGCCGAGCAGCACGCCGCGCACGGCGAGCGGCTCACCGGCCTGGACGCCATCCACCGGAGGCTGGAGCAGATGGGCCGCACCGCCGCCGTCGAGGTGCTGAGCAGCCAGCCGGGCCGGCAGCATGCGGAGGACCTCGACGCGTCCCGGCCCGGCGACGCCGCGGTGCTCGGCCGGGGGGTGGCCGTCCGCACGCTGTACCAGGACTCCACCCGCAACCAGCCGCACGTGTCCGGGTACGCGCACTGGCTGCTCAGCCAGGGCGGCGAGGTCCGCACCGCGCCCACCGTCCCGCAGCGGATCGTGCTGGTGGACCGGCGGGAGGCGCTCGTCCCGATCGACCCGGAGGACAACCGCAAGGGCGCGCTGCACGTCACCGAGCCCGGCATCCTGCGCGCCCTGCTGGACCTCTACGAGCAGTCCTGGAACACCGCCGTCCCGCTCGGCGCCACCACCTCCGACGACCCGGCCACCGGACTCACGCCCACCGAGCGCGAACTGCTGCGGCTGCTCGGCACCGGCCTCACCGACGACGCGGCCGGGCAGCGGCTGGGCTTCTCCTCGCGCACCGTCGGCCGGCACATGGCGTCGATCATGGAGCGGCTGAACGCGGCCAGCCGCTTCGAGGCCGGCATCAAGGCCGCCCAGCGCGGCTGGCTCTGAGCGGGGCCGCCGGTCAGCGGCTGCGGGCGTGCCGGACGCGCAGGCGGCCGAAGCCGGGGGCGCCGGTGATGCGGATCAGCGGGCCGCCGGGGACGGCGTGGCGCGGAGGCCGGTAGCGGACGTCCTGCCAGCCGCCCTGCACGCCGTCCACGTCGACGGTCGCATTGTGCGGGACGGTGATGGTGGCACGGCCGAAGCCGAGACCGAGCTCGATGTCCACCACCTGGTGCTCGATGATCGCGTGCGACAGGTCGAGCCGGACCTTGCCGAACGCGGAGGCGACCTTCAGCGTCCGCGGCACCCGCCAGGCGCCGCGGCGGACGATCCGGCCGCCGGCGGTGGCGATGGTGGCGGTGTCGTCGTCCGACGGGCTCGCAGGCAGGTCGGCGGTGGCCAGGTCGAGTTCGGTGCGGGTGGTGGCGGTGAGCGCCTGCTGCAGGCGCTGCTCCATCTCCTCGTGGGTGATCCGCTCCTCGGCGTAGGCCTGTTGGAGGCGTTCGGCGGCGGCGTCGCGCTCGGCCGCGCCGACCCGGGTCTGCGGGGAGTCCGGCAGTGAAGTCACCTGGGCAGCGTAGCCGTTGACTGTTCGTCAGGTCGATGCCGGGCCCAGCGTTGGGCGAGCACCGTGCAGACCATCAGCTGGATCTGGTGGAACAGCATCAGCGGCAGCACCGCCAGCCCGACCGCGCCGGCCGGGAACAGGACGGTGGCCAGCGGCAGGCCGTTGGCCAGCGACTTCTTGGAGCCGCAGAACTGGATGGTGATCCGGTCCGCCCGGTCGAAGCCCAGCCGGCCGGAGACCACGTGGGTGAAGCCCAGGACGACGGCCAGCAGCACGGACGAGATCGCCGCCAGCGCCAGCAACTGGCCCGTGGTGACCCGGCTCCAGATGCCCTCGCGGACGCCCTCGCCGAACGCGCTGTAGACGATCAGCAGGATCGAGCCCCGGTCCACCAGCTGCGTCACCAGCCGGTGCCGGGCGATCCACGGTCCGATCCAGCGGCGCAACAGCTGGCCGGCGGCGAACGGGACCAGCAGTTGCAGCACCACGTCCAGCACCTGGCCGCCGTCCACCGAGACGCCCGACGCGCCGGAGAGCAGCCAGGCGGCGAGCAGCGGGGTCAGCGCGACGCCCAGCAGGCTGGAGAAGGTCGCGGCGCAGATCGCGGCGGCCACGTTGCCGCCGGCGATAGAGGTGAACGCGATCGAGGACTGCACGGTGGACGGCAGCAGGGTCAGGAACAGTACGCCGGTGAACAGCTCCGGCGGCAGCACCGCGTCGGGCAGCAGCCGGGTGGCCTCGCCGAGCAGCGGGAACAGCACGAAGGTGCAGCCCAGGATCAGCAGGTGCAGCCGCCAGTGCCGGGCGCCGGCCAGCGCCTCCTGCGGGGACAGCCGGGCCCCGTACAGGAAGAACAGCAGGCCGACGGCCAGGTGCACGCCGACGCCGACGGCGCTCGCGGCGACACCCCGGGCGGGCAGCACGGTGGCCAGCAGGACGGTGCCGAGCAGCAGCAGGAGGTAGGTGTCGATGCCGATCCGGCGCAGCGTCCGATCGAGGGTGCGGTGGGCGGACCGGAGGCGGTGCATGCCTCGATGATCCCCCCGCCGGGGTGCACCTCGGGAAGCGGGGTGGGGGCGGGGCCGGGAGCGATTCACCGGAATTGTGTCCGGAATACGGACGAGTAACTCGGGCGGTAATTGCGCGTGGGGAAAAGGCAGGGGGCCCGCCGTCCGGCGGGCCCCCTTGGGAACTGCTACTCATACGGACCCGAGGGGCCGTGAGCGATCAGAAGTGAGAGATGTCAGATAGCGACGACGTTTTCGGCCTGCGGGCCCTTCGGACCCTGGGTGACGTCGAAGCTGACCGCCTGGTTCTCCTCCAGCGAGCGGAAGCCGCTCGCGTTGATGGCGGAGTAGTGGACGAAGACGTCGGGGCCGCCGCCCTCCTGGGCGATGAAGCCGAAGCCCTTCTCGGCGTTGAACCACTTGACGGTTCCGGTCGCCATACCGTTCTCCTTGCAAGGGACGTAGTGGACACCACACCTTGTGGCGCCCGGGTCCGCTGCGCTGATCGCCCTGCCTCCGGACGAGCCCGGAGTTTTTCGCACCAGTCTCAATCAATGCTCAATTGATGCCTGATACTGCTGAAAAATTACAAAAAGCCTGCGGTTACATGCTCCGCAGGCTCCAAGTACTGCAAGGGGAATCAAACTGCAACTGACGTGAACGGTAGCACGCGGTGGCGGCCCCGACCAGGGGCCAACGACGGTGTCGGAGAGCGTGTCGGAGAGCGCGTCGGAGGGCATGTCGGAGGGCATGTCGGAGGGCCCCCGAACGGTGTGTCGGGCACCGGGTGCGGGCCCTCGGGAGCAGCGGGCATACCCTGCCGGGAGAGCACCAACGGCAAGGGAGTACACGGTGAGCAGTCGGGAAGCCGAACGGCCGGCGGCCGCGGTCAGGCCGCGGGTCGGACACATTCAGTTCCTCAACTGTCTCCCCCTCTACTGGGGGCTGGCGCGCACGGGGACCCTCCTCGACCTCGACCTCACCAAGGACACCCCGGAGAAGCTGAGCGACCGGCTGGTGGCCGGCGAGCTCGACCTCGGCCCGATCACCTGCGTGGAGTACCTGCGCAACGCGGACCGGCTGGTGGTCCTCCCCGACATCGCGGTCGGCAGCGACGGGCCGGTGATGTCCTGCGTGATCGTCAGCAAGCTCCCGCTCGACCGGCTGGACGGCCGCCGGGTCGCGCTCGGCTCGACCAGCCGCACCTCCGTCCGACTGGCCCGGCTGCTGCTGGAGGAGCGCGAGGGCGTCCGCCCCGAGTACTTCAGCTGCCCGCCCGACCTGGACGCGATGCTCGCCGAGGCCGACGCCGCCGTCCTGATCGGCGACCCCGCGCTGCGCGCCTCGCTGGAGCAGGCCCCCCGGCAGGGGCTGGCCGTGCACGACCTCGGCGCGATGTGGAAGGAGTGGACGGGGCTGCCGTTCGTCTTCGCGGTCTGGGCCGCCCGCCGCGAGTACGTCGAACAGCACCCGGAGCTGACCGCCGCCGTGCACCGGGCGTTCCTGGAGTCCCGCGACCTGTCGCTGACCGAGGTCGGCCAGGTGGCCGAACAGGCCGCCCGCTGGGAGGCGTTCGACGCGCCGCTGCTGGAGCGGTACTTCAGCGAGGCACTCGACTTCTCGCTGGGCGAGCGCCAGTTGGCGGGCCTGGCCGAGTTCGCCCGCCGGGTCGCCCACGACAGCGGCTTCGCGCCGGACGTGGCGATCCGGCTGCTGGAGCCGGCCGCCGGCGCCGAGAAGGCGGCGGAACAGGCCGTGGCCGTCTGAGAATCGCGGCACGCCGTCCGAGCATCTTGGGACGATCGGGCGGGTGCCGGCGGGGTCCGTCCGCAGCGCCGGGAGCCGCGGGCGGTGGCGGGAGCGGGGCGGGAGCGGGGCTGAGCAGGGGCGGAAATACGCTGGCGTAGGCTGGGCGGGACGCCCCTCCGACGATGAAAGCAGGCCCGCCAGGTGTCCGAGCAGAACCTTTCCGCCGCCCAGCTGCAGGCCGTTCTGGACCGTGCGGCCGAGGGGGGCCGGATCACCGCCGAAGAGGCGCTGGAGCTGTACCGTTCGGCCCCGCTGCACGCGCTCGGCTCGGCCGCCGACGCGGTGCGCCGGCGGCGGTACGCGGGCGTCGAGCACATCGCCACGTACATCATCGAACGGAACATCAACTACACCAACGTCTGCGTGACGGCGTGCAAGTTCTGCGCGTTCTACGTCCCGCCGAAGAGCGACAAGGGCTGGTCGCGGGAGCTCGACGAGGTGCTGCGCCGCTGCGCGGAGACCGTCGAACTGGGCGGCACCCAGATCATGTTCCAGGGCGGGCACCACCCCGAGTACGGCGTCGAGTACTACGAGAAGAACTTCTCCGCGATCAAGGAGCGCTTCCCCGAGCTGGTGATCCACTCGCTGGGCGCCTCCGAGGTCGAGCACATGGCGAAGATCTCCGGCGTCTCCATCGAGGAGGCCATCACCCGGATCCACGCCGCCGGCCTGGACTCGTTCGCGGGCGCCGGCGCCGAGCTGCTGCCGGAGCGGCCGCGCAAGGCGATCGCCCCGCTGAAGGAGTCCGGCGAACGCTGGCTGGAGATCATGGAGACCGCGCACCGGCTGGGTGTCGAGTCCACCTCCACCATGCTGATGGGCACCGGCGAGACCAACGCCGAGCGGATCGAGCACCTGCGGATGATCCGCGACGTGCAGGACCGCACCGGCGGCTTCCGCGCCTTCATCCCCTACACCTACCAGCCGCAGAACAACCACCTGAAGGGCTCGACCCAGGCCACGGTGTTCGAGTACCTGCGGATGATCGCCATCGCCCGCCTCTTCCTCGACAACGTCGCGCACATCCAGGGCTCCTGGCTGACCACCGGCAAGGAGGCCGGCCAGCTGTCGCTGCACTACGGCGCGGACGACCTCGGATCGGTCATGCTGGAGGAGAACGTGGTCTCCGCGGCCGGCGCGAAGCACCGCTCCAACCTGCACGAGCTGATCCACCTGATCCGCACCGCGGGCCGGGTGCCCGCGCAGCGCTCCACCACGTACGAGCACCTGCGGGTCCTCGACGACCCGGCCAACGACCCGGTGGACCCGCGGGTCGCCTCGCACATCGCCTCCACGGCGATCGAGGGCGGCACGGCGCACCCCGAACTGACCATTCTGGCGACGAACTGAGTGCCTGATCCGTGCTGACGCTCCATCGCGCCCGGCTCGTGCTGGCCGACCCCGCCGCCCCGTCGATCGTCGACGGGGCGGTGCTGGTCGACGGGGCCGTGGTGGCCGCGATCGGGTCCTTCGAGGAGTTGGCCGGGGGGCCGGCCCGGGTCCGTGAATGGGACGGCGTGCTGGTGCCCGGGCTGGTCAACCGCTGCGGGCGGTGGCTGCTGGAGACGGCCTACCACCCGGACCCGCGCGAGGAGTTGGGGGACCGGCCGCTGCTGCCGGCCGGCGACCTGGGCGAGGAGCGGTGGGGCGGCAGCGCGAGGCGCGGGCTGCAGCGGATGCTCGGCTTCGGCACGACGGCGGTGACGGGGCCGTTCGACCGCGCCCCGGTACGGACGGCGGTGGCCCGGTCGGGGCTGCACGTGCTGGCGGGGGACGGGACGCCGGGGGCGCTCTCGCCGCTGGAGAATCAGCCGTTCGGGGCGGCGGTGCATCGGCCGTTGACGGTCGGCGGGGCGGCGGACTTCGCGGTGTTCGACGAGTGGGGGGCGGACGCGAGCTGTCTGGCGACGGTCCTGGGCGGACGGCTGCTCTTCCGGAGGCGGTAGGGGCATTCGGGGCCCGCGGGGTGCCCACCGGTTCCCCTGTTCGCGTCAGGTGGCCTGACTGCCCGTGACCTGATGGCCCACCAGCGGCTACGATCCCGGTTCAGGACTTCGCCGAGCCAGGAACAGGACGCATGGGAACCGCCACCTCCGATCGTCTGCGGACCAGGCCCGGCCGGGGGTGGTACGTGGGGGCCGTGTTGAGCGCGGTGGTGGCCGTCACGATGTGTCTGCTGGGATGGCGGCAGGCCGACCAGGCGGACCGGATCAGTGCGCATCCGGTGCGGGTCGAGGGCTCGGTGACCCAACTGCCGGGCGGCAGTGGGACGTACAGCCAGGTGTCGTACGTCGCGGAGGGGCGGAGGCTGACCGCCGCGGATCTGTGGCTGCCGGCGGATGCGAAGCTCGGCGATCCGATCTGTCTGGAGCACGCGGCGGACGACGCGGGCGCGGTGCGGGTGTGCGGGAAGCGGTATCCGCAGCCGGTGGGCGTCGGGTTGGCGCAGACGAGCGTGCCGTTGGCGGCGTTGCTGTGCCTGGTGTGCGTGTACCGGATCCGGCGGCTGAAGCGGGCGTACCCGGCGGACGGGCAGGTCGGGGCGGGGATCACGGTGGCGTTCGCGGCCGAGGGGATGCCCGCGCTGACGCAGGGCAAGCGGTCGCGCCGGCGCCGCAAGGGGGGCCGCCGCGCGTTGCGGTGAGCCCTGGTGACGGCCACAGGTGGGGCTGGGTTAAGAATGGGGGCGTGACCCGAGCCCATCTGGACAAGCAGCCGCAGGACGTCGCCGCGATGTTCGACGACGTCGCGGCCAAGTACGACCGCACCAACGACGTGCTCTCGCTGGGCCAGGCCCGGCTGTGGCGCCGCGCGGTGGCCGACGCGGTGGACGCCGTCGCGGGCCAGCGCATCCTGGACCTCGGTGCGGGCACCGGCACGTCCTCGCTGCCGTTCCTGGAGGCCGGCGCGGAGGTGGTGCCGTGCGACTTCTCGATCGGGATGCTGAGCGAGGGCAAGAGCCGTCACCCCGAGCTGGCGCTGACCGCGGGCGACGCGACCCGGCTGCCGTTCGCGGACGAGTCGTTCGACGCGGTGACGATCTCCTTCGCACTGCGCAACGTGCAGGACCACCAGGTCGCGATGCGGGAGATGCTGCGGGTGACCAAGCCCGGCGGCAAGGTGGTGATCTGCGAGTTCTCGACGCCGACCTGGACGCCGTTCCGGACGGTGTACACCGAGTACCTGATGCGGGCGCTGCCGCCGGTGGCGACCAGGGTGTCCTCGAACCCGGAGGCGTACGTCTACCTCGCGGAGTCGATCCGGTCGTGGCCCGACCAGCCGTCGCTGGCCGCCGAGTTGCAGCAGGCCGGGTGGACGAAGGTGGCGTGGCGCAACCTGACCGGCGGGATCGTGGCCCTCCACCGCGGCTTCAAGGCCCCGTAGACTGCGAGGGTTCGGCGCTCCGCACCGCTTCGGTGACGGAGGGTCCGGACCCGACCACCCGTGACCCGACGCGCTCAGGAGAGAGCCGAATGACCGAGACCGCCGTGGAGTCCACCGCCGACGTCATCGTGGTCGGCGCCGGTCCGGCCGGCTCCACCACCGCGTACTGGCTGGCCCAGGCGGGCCTGGACGTGCTGCTGCTGGAGAAGACCGAGTTCCCGCGCGAGAAGGTGTGCGGCGACGGTCTGACCCCGCGTGCCGTCAAGCAGCTGGTGGACATGGGCATCGACGTGTCCGGCGAGAACGGCTGGCTGCCGAACAAGGGTCTGCGGATCATCGGCGGCGGCGTCCGGCTGGAGCTGGACTGGCCGGAGCTGGCGTCGTTCCCCGACTACGGCCTGGTCCGCAAGCGTGCCGACTTCGACGAACTGCTGGCCCGGCAGGCGCAGAAGGCCGGCGCCCGGCTGTACGAGAACTGCAACGTGAGCGGCCCGATCCAGGACCGCACCGGCCGGATCACCGGCGTCACCGCCAAGGTGGGCCCGGAGAAGCGCGAAGTCGCCTTCCACGCGCCGCTGGTGGTCGCCGCCGACGGCAACTCGACCCGGCTGTCGCTGGCCATGGGCCTGCACCGGATCGAGTCCCGGCCGATGGGCGTCGCGTACCGGACGTACTTCACCTCGCCCCGGCACGACGACGACTACCTGGAGTCGTGGCTGGAGCTGTGGGACACCCGAGGCGGGCAGAAGAAGCTGCTGCCCGGCTACGGCTGGATCTTCGGCATGGGCGACGGCACCTCCAACGTCGGCCTGGGCATCCTCAACTCCTCGCCGGCGTTCGGCGACCTGAACTGGCGCGAGGTGCTGAAGAGCTGGTGCGCCGGCATGCCCGAGGAGTGGGGCTACACGCCGGAGAACATGACCGAGCCGATCCGCGGCGCCGCGCTGCCGATGGCGTTCAACCGGCAGCCGCACTACACCCGGGGTCTGCTGCTGGTCGGCGACGCCGGCGGCATGGTCAACCCGTTCAACGGCGAGGGCATCGCCTATGCGATGGAATCCGGCCAGATCGCGGCCGGTGTCATCGTGCAGGCGATGGCCCGGATCACGCCCGAGGGCCGGGAGCGGGCGCTGGCGCGCTACCCGCAGATCCTGAAGGACACCTACGGCGGCTACTACACGCTCGGCCGGGCGTTCGTGAAGATGATCGGCAACGACCGGGTGATGCGGATCGCCGCCGAGCGCGGCCTGACCCACCCCGTGCTGATGAAGTTCGTCCTCAAGCTGCTGGCCAACCTCACCGACCCGACCGGCGGCGACGCCGCGGACCGGATCATCAACGGCCTCGCGAAGGTCGCGCCCCGGGCCTGACCCGGCGGTCGAAGGCGGCGGGCGGAGGCGGCGGGCGGGCGCGAAAAGCGCTTGCCCGCCGCCTTTCGCGTGCGGGACAGTGTGCGGCGATCTTCCTCGGCCTGTTCGACGGCGCACGGGCTTCCACGGCGTTCCCGGGAGTCCCGTCATGGCCGTCGCGTCCGTTGCTGCTCGTCCTCGACCGCTGCGTGATCTGCCGCTGCTGGCGGTGGCCGTGGTGTGGGGTTCGAGCTTCCTGGTGGTGAAGCGGGTCGCGGAGCCGGACACCGTGGTGGCGGTGCTGGCGCTGCGGTTCGGGCTGGTGCTGCCGGTGCTGGGCCTGGCGGCGTGGGGGCGGCTGCGCGGGCTGACGGCGCGTCAGTGGGGCGGCGGGGCGCTGCTCGGGCTGGTGCTCGGGGCGGTGTTCCTGCTGGAGACGTACGGGGCGGTGCACACCTCGGCGACCAACGCGGGGCTGGTGATCAGCCTGACCATGGTGTTCACGCCGCTCGCCGAGGCGGCGCTGCGGCGCAGCGCGCCGTCGGGGGCGTTCCTGGCGGCGGCGGGCCTGTCGGTGCTGGGGGTGCTGCTGCTGACCGGCGACGGCGGGCTGCGGGCGCCCTCGGCGGGCGACCTGCTGGTGCTGGGCGCGGCGGGCGCGCGGACGGTGAACGTGCTGGCGACGGCCCGGCTGCGGGCGGTGCGCGGGGTGGATCCGCTGGCCCTGACCTGGGTCCAACTGGCCTTCGCCACACTGGTGTTCGCGGTGGCGTCGCCGTGGGCCGGGCCGTCGCCGTGGGCGGTGGCGGCGTCCTTCGACGGGCCGAGCTGGGGGCTGCTGCTGTACCTGTCGCTGCTGTGCACGCTGTTCGCGTTCTTCGTGCAGCTGTGGGCAGTGCGGGCGACGTCGCCGTCGCGGGTGAGCCTGCTGCTGGGCACCGAGCCGCTGTGGGCGGCGGTGTTCGGGATCGCGCTGGCGGGCGACCGGCCCGGGGTGTTGGCGGTGTTCGGCGCGGTGGCGGTGCTGGCCGGCACCGAGTGGGGGCGGCGGCGCGCGTCCGTTCCTGAGCGCTTGTGAACGAAGGGTCAAGCGACTGCCCGGCGGGGTCCATCGCGCGGGTGAGGTTCTTTATCACGTAAACCGGATCACTCCGAAATTTGCTTGTTCCGCAGCAGAATTGATATGGGCCGTGGTCGAACAGCAGCCGTTTCGCGGTGTGTTGCGACTGTATGTGGCCATTCGCCCGCTCTGGGTCGAACAGTGGTGCCCGATCCCGCTCTGCGTGGTTCGTCGGGTGGCGAAGATCACAAAGATCGTCGGGAACTGCGTGTCGCAGATCACAAGCGGACAGGCATAGGATGCGCTCCAACCTGGCTTTGTGAACTGCCTCACATGGAGCCGGATCTCACGAAGTGGATCATCGGTTCACCCCTGGTGACCTGGTGGTTCCGATCTGCAGTCAAGGACGACTGGACGGAGGGAGCGGGGGCTATGAATGCCTACGCGCCGATCCTCGTACTCGGTGCCATTGCCGCGGCGTTCGCGGTCGGTTCCGTCGTGATGGCCTCGCTCACCGGCCCGAAGCGCTACAACCGGGCCAAGTTGGAGGCGTACGAGTGCGGCATCGAGCCGACCCCGCAGCCCGTGGGCGGCGGTCGGTTCCCGATCAAGTACTACCTGACGGCGATGCTGTTCATCGTCTTCGACATCGAGATCGTCTTCCTCTACCCGTGGGCGGTCAGCTTCGACGCCCTGGGGATCTTCGGGCTGGTCGAGATGCTCCTGTTCATCGCCACCGTGTTCGTCGCCTACGCCTACGTCTGGCGCCGCGGCGGCCTGGAGTGGGACTGACCCAGCCGCGCCGTTTGTGAACGCGCGGACGAAGCCACCGGACTCGAAGGCATTGAGAGGGAACTGATGGGTATCGAGGAGAAGCTGCCGAGCGGCTTTCTGCTCACCAGCGTGGAGGCCGCCGCGGGTTGGGTGCGGAAGGCGTCGCTCTTCCCGGCCACCTTCGGACTCGCCTGCTGTGCGATCGAGATGATGACCACCGGTGCGGGCCGCTACGACCTGGCCCGGTTCGGCATGGAGGTGTTCCGCGGCTCGCCGCGGCAGGCCGACCTGATGATCGTGGCCGGGCGGGTCAGCCAGAAGATGGCCCCGGTGCTGCGTCAGGTGTACGACCAGATGCCGAACCCCAAGTGGGTCATCTCGATGGGCGTGTGCGCCTCCTCCGGCGGCATGTTCAACAACTACGCGATCGTCCAGGGCGTCGACCACATCGTCCCGGTCGACATCTACCTGCCGGGCTGCCCGCCCCGCCCGGAGATGCTGCTGGACGCGATCCTCAAGCTGCACGACAAGATCCAGCACGAGAAGCTCGGCGTGAACCGCCGCCGGGCCGAGGAGGAGGCCGAGCAGCTCGCGCTGCACGCCACTCCGACCAGTGAGATGCGGGGGCTGCTGCGATGAGCGAGCAGGACAAGGAGACGCCCGAAGTCCCCGCCACCAGGCGGGAGATCCCGGTCGAGGTGGTCGGCACCCGGAAGGGCATGTTCGGCGCCCACGGCACCGGCGACACCTCCGGCTTCGGCGGGCTGAACGCCCCGATCGTGCTGCCCGGCCCGAGCGAACGCCCCTACGGCGGTTGGTTCGACGAGGTGGCCGACGAGTTCGAGGGCGCGCTGGAGGAGCAGGGCCTCGACGTGACCGAGGTGATCGGGAAGACCGTCGTCGACCGCGACGAGCTGACCTTCCACATCGAGCGCGAGCACCTGCTGAAGGCGGTTCGGATCCTGCGCGACGACCCGGCGCTGCGGTTCGAACTCTGCCTGGGCGTCAGCGGCGTGCACTACCCGGCCGAGACCGGACGGGAACTGCACGCGGTCTACCACCTGCGCTCGATCACCCACGGCCGGCTGATCCGGCTGGAGGTCACCGCGCCCGACGCGGACCCGCGGATCCCGTCCGTGGTGAGCGTCTACCCGACCAACGACTGGCACGAGCGGGAGACCTACGACTTCTTCGGCCTGGTCTTCGAGGGCCACCCGGCGCTCACCCGGATCATGATGCCGGACGACTGGCTGGGCCACCCGCAGCGCAAGGACTACCCGCTCGGAGGCATTCCCGTCGAGTACAAGGGCGCGCAGATCCCGGCGCCCGACCAGCGGAGGTCGTACACCTGATGAGCAGCACATATGACGAGGCGGGCTCCAGGGACACCACCGAAGGACGGGTGTTCACCGTCACCGGTGGCGACTGGGGCGAGGTCGCCGAGGCGGTGGCCGGCGCCGACGACGAGCGGATCATCGTCAACATGGGCCCGCAGCACCCGTCCACCCACGGCGTGCTGCGGCTGATCCTGGAGATCGACGGCGAGACGGTCACCGAGGCCCGGTGCGGCATCGGCTACCTGCACACCGGCATCGAGAAGAACATGGAGTTCCGCAACTGGGTGCAGGGCACCACGTTCGTGACGCGGATGGACTACCTCACTCCGCTGTACAACGAGACCGCCTACTGCCTGGCCGTGGAGAAGCTCCTCGGGATCACCGCCGACATCCCCGAACGGGCGTCCGTGATCCGGGTGTTGATGATGGAGCTGAATCGGATCTCCTCGCACCTGGTGGCCCTCGCCACCGGCGGCATGGAGATCGGCTCCACCACCCTGATGATCTACGGCTTCCGCGACCGCGAGGTCGTCCTGGACATCTTCGAGCTGGTCACCGGCCTGCGGATGAACCACGCGTACGTCCGCCCCGGCGGACTGGCCCAGGACCTGCCGCCCGGCGCCGTCGACAAGATCCGCGAGGGCGTCAAGCTGCTCCGCTCCCGGATGCACGAGTACGACAAACTCGCCACCGACAACCCGGTGTTCAAGGCCCGCCTGGTCGACGTCGGCTTCCTCGACCTGCCCGGCTGCCTGGCCCTCGGCGCCACCGGCCCGATCCTGCGCGCCACCGGGCTGCCGCACGACCTGCGCAAGTCCGACCCGTACTGCGGGTACGAGAACTACGACTTCGAGGTCGCGGTCGCCGACAGCTGCGACTCCTACGGGCGGTTCGTGATCCGCCTGAAGGAGATGAAGCAGTCGCTGCGGATCGTCGAACAGTGCCTGGAGCGGCTGCGGCCCGGCGCGGTGATGGTCGCCGACAAGAAGATCGCCTGGCCCGCCCAACTCGCAGTCGGCGCCGACGGCATGGGCAACTCGCTGGACCACATCCGGAAGATCATGGGCAGCTCGATGGAGGCCCTGATCCACCACTTCAAGCTGGTCACCGAGGGCTTCAAGGTGCCGGTCGGCCAGGCGTACACAGCCGTCGAGTCACCCAAGGGCGAACTCGGCGTGCACGTGGTCAGCGACGGCGGCACCCGGCCCTACCGGGTGCACTTCCGCGACCCGTCGTTCACCAACCTGCAGACGATGGCGGCGATGTGCGAGGGCGGCCAGGTCGCCGACGTGATCGTCGCGGTGGCCGGGATCGACCCGGTGATGGGAGGCGTGGACCGGTGAGCAGCACAGAACTCGGCCTGCCGGCGCTGCCGGCCAAGCCCTACCCGCCGGACGTCGAACGGCGACTCGCCGCCGACGCCGCCGAACTGATCGCCCGCTACCCGCACTCCCGCTCCGCGCTGCTGCCGCTGCTGCACCTGGTGCAGGCCGAGGAGGGCTTCGTCTCGGCGACCGGAATCCGGTTCTGCGCCGAGCAGTTGGACCTCACCACCGCCGAGGTCACCGCGGTCGCCACCTTCTACACCATGTACCGCCGGCGTCCGGCCGGCGAGTACCACGTCGGGGTGTGCACCAACACGCTGTGCGCGGTGCTCGGCGGCGACCAGATCTTCGACGAGCTCAAGCAGCACCTGGAGATCGAGAACAACCGCACCACCGAGGACGGCGCCGTCTCGATCGAGCGGATCGAGTGCAACGCGGCCTGCGACTACGCGCCCGTGGTGATGGTCAACTGGGAGTTCTTCGACAACCAGACCCCGGAGTCCGCACGGGAGTTGGTCGACCGGCTGCGCGCGGGCGAAGAGGTACGGCCGACCCGCGGCGCGAAGCTCTGCTCGTTCAAGGAGACCTCCCGGATCCTGGCCGGCTTCGCCGACGAACGCGAGGGCGCGGTCGACGAGTCCGGGGCCGGCGGCGCACCCTCGCTGGCCGGCCTGCGGCTGGCCAAGGGCGAGGCCCTGCCCGGCACCCCGGGCGCCAAGGTGGTCTCCCCCCGGCAAGAAGGGACGGAAGCGTGATGACCTCCGCCGAGCCGGCCGAGAAGCTCCTCTCCCCGGTCCTCTCCGCGTCCTGGGACGACCGCCGCCCCTGGACCCTCGACACCTACCGCCGGCACGGCGGCTACGACGGCCTGCGCACCGCCCTCACCATGGCCCCGGACGACGTGATCGCCCTGGTCAAGGAGTCCGGCCTGCGCGGCCGCGGCGGCGCCGGCTTCCCCACCGGCCTGAAGTGGCAGTTCATCCCGCAGAACGACGGCAAGCCGCACTACCTGGTGGTCAACGCCGACGAGTCCGAGCCGGGCACCTGCAAGGACATCCCGCTGCTGTTCGCCAACCCGCACTCGCTGATCGAGGGCATGGCGATCGCCTCCTGGGCGATCCGCTGCAACCACGCCTTCATCTACCTGCGCGGCGAGGTCGTCCCGGTGCTCCGCCGCCTCCAGGCCGCGGTCGCCGAGGCGTACGCGGCCGGATTCCTCGGCAAGGACGCCCTCGGCGAGGGCAACGACCTCGACATCACCGTCCACGCCGGCGCCGGCGCGTACATCTGCGGCGAGGAGACCGCGCTGCTGGACTCGCTGGAGGGCCGCCGCGGCCAGCCCCGGCTGCGCCCGCCGTTCCCGGCGGTGGCCGGCCTGTACGCCTGCCCGACGGTGGTCAACAACGTCGAGTCGATCGCCTCGGTGCCGCCGATCCTGGCCCGCGGCAAGGACTGGTTCAAGTCGCTGGGCACCGAGAAGTCGCCCGGCTTCACCCTGTACTCGCTGTCCGGGCACGTCACCAACCCCGGCCAGTACGAGGCCCCGCTCGGCATCACGCTCCGCCAGCTGCTCGACATCACCGGCGGCATCCGGGCCGGGCACCGCCTCAAGTTCTGGACGCCGGGCGGCTCGTCCACCCCGATGTTCACCGACGAGCACCTCGACGTCCCGCTCGACTACGAGGGCGTCGGCGCGGCCGGCTCGATGCTCGGCACCAAGGCGCTCCAGGTGTTCGACGAGACCACCTGCGTGGTGCGGGCCGTCACCCGGTGGACCGAGTTCTACGCCCACGAGTCCTGCGGCAAGTGCACCCCCTGCCGCGAAGGCACGTACTGGCTGGTGCAGTTGCTGAAGCGGATCGAGGCCGGCCAGGGCGTCCCCGGCGACCTGGAGAAGCTGCTGGACATCGCCGACAACATCAACGGCAAGTCCTTCTGCGCGCTCGGCGACGGCGCCGCCAGCCCGATCGTCTCCTCGCTCCAGCACTTCCGCGCCGAGTACGAGCAGCACATCAACGAGCACCGCTGCCCGTTCGACCCGGCGGCCTCCACCGTCTGGGCCGACCGGGCCTCCGTCCACGAGTCCGCCACCGAGAGGGAGGTGCACGCGTGACGGTCACCGAGCCTTCCACCCAGACCGAGCTGGTCACGCTCACCATCGACGGCGTCGAAGTCAGCGTCCCCAAGGGCACGTTGGTGATCCGCGCCGCCGAGCAGATCGGCACCCAGATCCCGCGCTTCTGCGACCACCCGCTGCTCGACCCCGCCGGGGCGTGCCGCCAGTGCATCGTGGAGATCGAGGGGCAGCGCAAGCCGGTCGCCTCCTGCACCGTCCCGGTCGCCGAGGGCATGGTGGTGCGCACCCAGCTGACCTCGCCGGTCGCCGAGAAGGCGCAGCACGGCGTGATGGAACTGCTGCTGATCAACCACCCGCTGGACTGCCCGGTCTGCGACAAGGGCGGCGAATGCCCGCTGCAGAACCAGGCGATGACCAACGGCGCGGCGGAGTCCCGGTTCGAGGGCGTCAAGCGGACGTACGAGAAGCCGATCCCGCTCTCCACCCAGGTGCTGCTGGACCGCGAACGCTGCGTGCTGTGCGCGCGCTGCACCCGGTTCTCGCAGCAGATCGCCGGCGACCCGTTCATCGACCTGGTCGAGCGCGGCGCGCTCCAGCAGGTCGGCACCGGCGTCGACCAGCCGCTGGACTCGTACTTCTCCGGCAACACCATCCAGATCTGCCCGGTCGGCGCGCTCACCTCCGCCGCCTACCGGTTCCGCTCCCGCCCGTTCGACCTGGTCTCCTCGCCGTCCGTGTGCGAGCACTGCTCGGCGGGCTGCGGGCAGCGCACCGACCACCGGCGCGGCAAGGTGATGCGCCGCCTGGCCGGCAACGAGCCGGAGGTCAACGAGGAGTGGAACTGCGACAAGGGCCGGTTCGCGTTCCGCTACGCCCAGCAGCGTGACCGCTTCGCCTCGCCGATGGTCCGGCGGGACGGCGAACTCGTCGCCGTGTCCTGGCCGGAGGCGCTCGCCGCGGTCGCCGAGGGGCTGCGCGGCAGGCGGGCCGCGGCGCTGGCCGGCGGCCGGGTCACCGTCGAGGACGCCTACGGCTGGGCCAAGTTCGCCCGGATCGCGCTCGGCACCAACGACGTCGACTTCCGGGCCCGCCCGCACAGCGGCGAGGAGGCCGAGTTCCTGGCCGCCGTCGTCGCCGGGCAGGGCGTCGACCTCGACGGCGGCGGGGTGAGCTACCGCCAACTCGAAGACGCACCGGCCGTGCTGCTCGCCGGACTGGAGGCCGAGGAGGAGGCGCCGATCGTCTTCCTGCGCCTGCGCAAGGCCAACCGGGCGCACGGACTGCGGGTGTTCTCGATCGCCTCGCACGCCACCCGGGGCCTGACCAAACTGCACGGCGCGCTGCTGCCCGCCGCCCCCGGCACCGAGGCCGAGTGGCTCGGCGCGCTCGCCGGCGAGGAGGTGCTCACCGACGACGCGGGCCGCTGCGCCGACGCGCTGCGCTCTCCCGGCGCGGTGATCCTGGTCGGCGAACGACTCGCCCAGACCGCCGGCGGCCCGACCGCCGCGCTGCGCCTGGCGCACGCCACCGGGGCGAAGCTCGCCTGGGTGCCGCGCCGGGCCGGTGAGCGCGGCGCCGTCGAGGCGGGCGCGCTGCCCGGGCTGCTGCCCGGCGGCCGCGCCGTCGGCGTGCCCGCCGCGCGCGCCGAGGCCGCCGCGCACTGGGGCGTCGCCGAACTCCCCGCCGCGGAGGGCCGCGACACCGACCGGATCCTGGCGGCCGCCGCCGCGGGCGACCTGGACGCGCTGGTGGTCGGCGGCGTCGGCCTGGACGACCTGCCGGACCCGGTGCTCGCCGAACAGGCCCTGGAACGCGCCTTCGTGGTCTCGCTGGAGCTGCGCCCGTCCGCCGCGACCGCGCTGGCCGACGTGGTGCTGCCGGTCGCGGCCGTCGCCGAGAAGGCCGGCACCTTCCTGGACTGGGAGGGTCGGGTCCGGATGTTCGAACCGGCCATCAAGCCCGACCAGTTGATGGGCCGCCACCTGCACTCGGACGTCCGGGTGCTGTCCATGGTCGCGGACGCGCTGGAGAAGCCGATCGGCCTGCCCGACGTCCGCGCGGCCCGGCTGGAGCTGGACCGTTTCGCCCCGTGGGAGGGCGACCGTCCGGCCGCGCCCGGCGCGCTCCCCGGCACGCTGCCCCGCCCGGTGACCGGGCAGGCCGTGCTGGCCGGGCACCGGATGCTGCTCGACAACGGCACGCTCCAGGACGGCGACGAGCACCTGGCCGGCACCCGGCACCCCGTCGTCGCCCGGCTGTCCGCCGCCACCGCCGCCGAGATCGGCGCCACCGGCCCGCTGCTGCGGATCACCGGCCCCGCCGGGTCGCTGACCCTGCCGCTGGAGGTCACCGAGGCGATGCCGGACCGCACGGTCTGGCTGCCGCTCAACTCGACGCCCGGCGGCGGTGCGCACCGCACGCTCGGCACCACCCTGGGCCACCTGGTCACCATCGCCCCGGCGGAGGAACAGTGATGCACCTCGCTGCTGCGTACGACACCCTGGCCTTCTTCGGGCGCGACCCGTGGTGGCTGGTGCTGCTGAAGGCGGTGTTCTGCTTCGCCTTCCTGGTGCTGACGGTGCTGATCGCGATCGTCTGGGAGCGCAAGGTCGTCGCCTGGATGCAGCTGCGGATCGGCCCCAACCGGCACGGACCGTGGGGCCTGCTGCAGTCACTGGCCGACGGTGTGAAGCTGGCGCTGAAGGAAGACCTGGTGGTGAAGGGCGCCGACAAGGCGGTCTACATCCTGGCGCCGATCGTCGCGGCGATCCCCGCGTTCATGTCGTTCGCGGTGATCCCGTTCGGCCCGGCCGGCAACGAGGTGTCGATCTTCGGCACCCGCACCCCGCTGCAGCTCACCGACCTGCCGATCGCGCTGCTGTACATCCTGGCCACCGCCTCGGTGGGCATCTACGGCATCGTGCTGGCCGGCTGGTCGTCCGGCTCGACGTACCCGCTGCTCGGCGGCATCCGCTCGTCCGCCCAGATGATCAGCTACGAGATCGCGATGGGCCTGTCGTTCGCGGCGGTGTTCATCTACTCGGGCTCGATGTCGACCTCGGAGATCGTCGCCTCGCAGCAGCCGACCTGGTTCGCGGTGCTGCTGCCGGTGTCGTTCATCGTCTACATCGTCGCGATGGTCGGCGAGACCAACCGCGCGCCGTTCGACCTCCCGGAGGCCGAGGGCGAGCTGGTCGGCGGCTTCAACACCGAGTACTCCTCGCTGAAGTTCGCGATGTTCATGCTGGCCGAGTACGTCAACATGGTCACCGTCTCGGCGGTCGCCTCGACGCTGTTCCTCGGCGGCTGGCGGGCCCCGTGGCCGATCTCCACCTTCTGGGAGGGGGCCAACCACGGCTGGTGGCCGATGCTGTGGATCGTGCTGAAGATCCAGCTGCTGCTGTTCTTCTTCATCTGGCTGCGCGGCACCCTGCCGCGACTGCGCTACGACCAGTTCATGAAGCTCGGCTGGAAGGTGCTCATCCCGGTCTCCCTGGTGTGGCTGGTGATGGTCTCCGCGGTGCGGGCGCTGCGCAACGAGGGCTACGACTTCACCAAGGTGCTGCTGTACGTGGGCGCGCCGCTCGCGGCGGTCCTGCTGGTCGCGCTGATCGCGGACGTGGTCCGCAAGAAGCCCGAGGAGCCGCCCGCCGCCGCCCCGCCCGCGGCCTTCGACCCGATGGCCGGCGGCTACCCGGTGCCGCCGCTGCCCGGTCAGGAACTGCCGCCCGTCCCGCGTCGCCGCCGCCGGACCCCGCAACTCCAGGACGCCCTCAACGGGGCCGACCATTCCGAAGGGAGCTGAGCCGCGATGTCCGACGAATCCTCGGAGAAGTCGATCCTCGGTCCGGCCGCCGGCTTCGGCGTGACCTTCAAGGCCATGTTCAAGAAGCGGCTCACCGAGCAGTACCCGGAGTACAAGAAGCCCACGGCTCCGCGCTTCCACGGCCGCCACCAGCTGAACCGGCACCCGGACGGGCTGGAGAAGTGCATCGGCTGCGAGCTGTGCGCCTGGGCCTGCCCGGCCGACGCGATCTACGTCGAGGGCGCCGACAACCGGGACGACGAGCGCTACTCGCCCGGTGAGCGCTACGGCGCGGTCTACCAGATCAACTACGCCCGCTGCATCCTGTGCGGGCTGTGCATCGAGGCCTGCCCGACCCGGGCGCTCACCATGACCAACGAGTACGAACTCGCCGACTCCAGCCGGCAGGACCTGATCTTCACCAAGGAACAGCTGCTGGTCGGGCTGACCGAGGGCATGGTCGACTCGCCGCACGCGATCTTCCCCGACGCCGACGAGGGCGCCTACTACCGGGGCGAGATCAAGGGCGCCGCGCCGGGCACCGTGCAGCAGGAGAAGCACGCGCACGACAAGGAGGCGCAGTCATGACCTCCACCGGCGAGGCCGTGCAGTTCTGGGTGCTGGCCGTGATCGCGGTCGGCGGCGCGCTCGGCATGCTGCTGATGAAGAAGGCGGTGCACTCGGCGCTCTGCCTGGCCGCCACCATGCTCTCGCTGGCGATCTGCTACCTGGCGCAGGGCGCGGTGTTCCTCGGCGTGGTGCAGATCGTCGTCTACACCGGCGCGATCATGATGCTGTTCCTGTTCGTGGTGATGCTGGTCGGCGTCACCTCGGAGGACTCGCTGAAGGAACAGCTGAAGGGCCAGCGGATCGGCGCCGTGCTCTGCGGCCTGGGCTTCGGCGTGCTGCTGATCGCCGGCCTGGCGAACGCCCGGCTGTCGCACTTCACCGGCCTGTCCGAGGCGAACGCCGAGGGCAACGTGCAGGGCCTGGCCCGGCTGATCTTCACCAAGTACGTCTGGGCGTTCGAAGTGACCGGCGCGCTGCTGATCACCGCGGCGATCGGCGCCATGGTGCTGACCCACCGCGAGAAGATCCGCGAGCCGCTGACGCAGCGTCAACTCGCCGACCGGCGCGTCAGGGACAACATCCAGTTGCCGCCGCTGCCCGCGCCCGGCGTGTACGCCCGGCACAACGCGGTGGACATCCCCGCGCTGCTGCCCGACGGCACCGTCGCCGAGGACTCCGTGATGGGCACCCTGCGCGAGCGCGGCCAGATCCGCGACGTCAGCCAGGAGATGCTGCAGCGGATGGCCGAACTGGAGGAGAGCACCGCCGACTGGCTCGGCCGCCCGTCCTCCGCCCGCCCGCAGGTGGCCGGGCCCCGCCAGGCGCTGGAGACCGTGCCGACCCCGACCAAGGAGGAGGCGGAGTGAACCCGGTCAACTACCTGTACCTCGCCGCGCTGCTGTTCACCATCGGCGCCTCGGGCGTGGTGATCCGCCGCAACGCGATCGTGCTGTTCATGTGCGTGGAGCTGATGCTGAACGCCTCGAACCTGGCGCTGGTCACGTTCTCCCGGCTGCACGGCAACCTGGACGGCCAGATCCTCGCGTTCTTCACCATGGTGGTCGCGGCGGCCGAGGTCGTGGTCGGCCTCGCCATCATCGTCTCCATCTTCCGGACCAGGCACTCCGCTTCGGTCGACGACAGCAACCTGATGAAGCTGTAGGCGGAGGGCCCTTCAGTGAACTCTCTCATTCCGCTGCTGATCGCGGCGCCGCTGGCCGGCGCTGCCCTGCTGCTGCTCGGCGGACGGGCCCTGGACCGGTTCGGGCACTGGATCGCGACCGCACTCGCGGCGCTGTCCTGCGCCTTCGGTCTCGTCCTGTTCTTCGACATGCTGGGCCGCGACACCGAGCACCGCGCCGTCACCACACGGCTGTTCAGCTGGATCCCGGTGAACGGCTTCCAGGCCGACGTCTCCTTCCAGCTCGACCAACTGTCCATCGTCTTCGTCCTGTTGATCACCGGCGTCGGCACCCTGATCCACCTCTACTCGGTGGGCTACATGGCGCACGACGAGCGCCGCCGCCGGTTCTTCGCCTACCTGAACCTGTTCCTGGCCGCCATGCTGATCCTGGTGCTGGCGGACAACTACCTGCTGCTGTACGTCGGTTGGGAAGGCGTGGGCCTCGCGTCCTACCTGCTGATCGGCTTCTGGCAGCACAAGCCGAGCGCTGCGACGGCCGCCAAGAAGGCGTTCATCGTCAACCGGGTCGGCGACCTGGGCCTGTCGATCGCGATCATGCTGATGTTCGCCGAGTTCGGTTCCTTCGCCTTCCACCCGGTGTTCTCCGCCGCGGGCGACGCCACCGAGGGCAAGCTCACCGCGATCGGCCTGATGCTGCTGCTCGCCGCCTGCGGCAAGTCCGCGCAGGTCCCGCTGCAGTCCTGGCTGGGCGACGCGATGGAGGGCCCGACCCCGGTCTCCGCGCTGATCCATGCCGCCACCATGGTCACCGCGGGCGTCTACCTGATCACCCGCTCCTCGGCGATCTTCGACCTGGCCCCCGACGCGCAGACCGCCGTCGTGGTGGTCGGCGCGGTGACGCTGCTGTTCGGCGCCATCGTCGGTTGCGCCAAGGACGACATCAAGAAGGCGCTGGCTGGCTCGACCATGTCGCAGATCGGCTACATGATCATGGCGGCGGGCCTCGGCCCGGTCGGCTACGCCTTCGCCATCATGCACCTGGTCACCCACGGCTTCTTCAAGGCCGGACTGTTCCTCGGCGCCGGGTCGGTCATGCACGGCATGAACGACGAGGTGAACATGCGCCACTACGGCGGCCTGCGGAAGTACATGCCGTGGACCTTCTGGACGTTCATGGCCGGCTACGCGGCGATCATCGGCTTCCCGTTCCTGTCCGGCTTCTTCTCCAAGGACAAGATCATCGAAGCGGCGCTCGCCAAGGGCGGCACCGAGGGCTGGATCCTCGGCGGCTGCGCGCTGCTCGGCGCCGCCGTCACCGCGTTCTACATGACCCGGGTGGTGCTGCTGACCTTCTTCGGCGAGAAGCGCTGGCAGCCCGACGCCGAGGGCAACGAGCCGCACCCGCACGAGTCGCCGAAGACCATGGTGATCCCGATGGTCGTGCTGACCTTCGGCTCGCTGTTCGCCGGCGGACTCTTCAGCCTCGGCGACTCCTTCCTGAACTTCCTGGAGCCGGTCACCGGCTTCGAGGAGGGCCACTCGCCGCTGAACGCCCTCACCGTCAGCGCCATCGCCACCGTCTGCATGGCGGCCGGCGTCGGCCTGGCCTGGCTGATGTACGGCCGCAGCCCCGTCCCGGTGAAGCCGCCGGTCGGCTCGCTGCTCACCCGGGCAGCCCGCCGCGACCTGCTGCAGGACGACTTCAACCACGCCGTCCTGGTCCGGCCCGGCTCGGCGCTCGCCGCCACCCTGGTCTGGTTCGACAGCAAGGGCCTGGACGGCTTCGTCAACGGCCTCGCCGCCGCCATCGGCGGCCTGTCCGGACGGCTGCGCCGGATCCAGACCGGCTACGTCCGGACGTACGCGCTCTCCATGTTCGGCGGCACGCTGGTGCTGGTCGCCTCCACTCTCCTGATGAGGTCGGTCTGATGAGCTACCTCCTCTCCGCCACCTGCGCCGTCCCGGCCGTCGGAGCGGTGGTCACCGCCGCTCTGCCGGCCGGCACCGGCGAGGCCCGGCGGCGCACCACCAAGGCCGTCGCGCTCGGCTTCTCGGTGGCCACCCTGGGCCTGGCCGCCGCGATCGCCGCGTCCTTCCAACCCGGCGGCGCCCGCTACCAGTTGACCGAGTCCTACAGCTGGATCCGCTCCTTCGGGATCGACTTCTCGCTCGGCGCGGACGGCATCGGCACCGTGCTGGCGCTGCTCACCGCCGTGCTGGTGCCGCTGGTGATGCTGGCCGGCTGGCACGACGCCGACCCTTCGGCCCCCGAGGGCACGTTCGAGTCCAAGCGCCGCACCCAGGGCTTCTTCGCCCTGATCCTCGCCGTCGAGGCGATGGTGCTGGTGTCCTTCCTGGCCACCGACGTGTTCGTGTTCTACGTGTTCTTCGAAGCCATGCTGATCCCGATGTACTTCCTGATCGGCGGCTTCGGCGACCGGGCCGGCGGACCGGACTCGGCCCGCCAACGCTCCTACGCCGCCGTCAAGTTCCTGCTGTACAACCTGCTCGGCGGACTGGTCATGCTGGCCGCCGTGATCGGCCTGTACGTGGTGGCGAGCGACCAGGGCCTGGCGACGTTCAGCCTGCCCGCGCTGACCGACGCGATCTCCTCCGGCAAGCTGGTGATCGACCCGACCGCGCAGCGCGCGCTGTTCCTCGGCTTCTTCTTCGCCTTCGCGGTGAAGGCCCCGCTGTGGCCGCTGCACACCTGGCTGCCCAAGGCGATGGGCGAGTCCACCGCCGGAACGGCCGTGCTGATCACCGCGGTCGTCGACAAGGTCGGCACCTTCGCGATGCTCCGGTTCTGCCTCGGCCTGTTCCCGGACGCCTCGAAGACCTTCGCCCCGGCAATCCTGGTGCTGTCGCTGATCGGCATCGTCTACGGCGCGCTGGTCGCCATCGGCCAGAAGGACATCAAGCGGCTGGTCGCCTACGCGTCCATCTCGCACTTCGGGTTCATCATCATGGGCATCTTCGCGATGACCAGCCAGGGCCAGTCCGGCGCCACCCTCTACATGGTCAACCACGGCATCTCCACCGCCGCGTGGATGCTGGTCGCCGGCTTCCTGATCTCCCGCCGCGGCTCCCGCCTGATCGCCGACTACGGCGGCGTCCAGAAGGTCGCGCCGGTACTGGCCGGCACCTTCCTGATCGGCGGCCTGGCCACCCTGTCGCTGCCCGGCCTGGCCCCGTTCGTCAGCGAATTCCTGGTCCTGGTCGGCACGTTCACCCGCTACCCGGTGATCGGCATCATCGCCACCTTCGGCATCGTGCTGGCCGCGCTGTACTCGCTGATGCTGTACCAGCGCACCATGACCGGGCCGGTGAAGGCCTCCGTCACGGGCATGCCCGACCTGAAGGCCCGTGAACTCGCCGTCGTCGCGCCGCTGGTGGCCCTCACCGTGCTGCTCGGCGTCTACCCGCAGCCGCTCACCCGGATGGTGGACCCGGCCGTGAACGACACCCTCAGTCAGATCCACCGGACCGACCCCGCGCCCGCCCACCCGGTGGCCGCCACCACCGGAGGTGAGCAGAAGTGATCGCCACCCACGCGCTGGCCGCCGCCGGCGGCAACAGCCCCAGCATCCCCGCCCCGCACATCGAGTACGGCCAACTCTCGCCGATGCTGGTGGTGTTCGGCGCCGCCCTGGTCGGCATCCTGGCCGAGGCGTTCCTGCCGCGCAGGCTGCGCGCCGCCACCCAGCTGGGCATCTCGCTGGCCGGCCTGGTCGGCGGCTTCGTCGCCGTCGTGGTGCTCGCCGCCCAGGGCCACGCCTCCACCCGGGCAGGCCTGTTGGCGATGGGCTCGGTCGCCATCGACGGGCCCGCGCTGTTCCTCCAGGGCGTCATCCTGTTGACCGCCGTCCTCGCCGTCCTCACCTACGCCGAGGGCCGCCTGGAGCCGCGCATCAACGGCCACCGGATCGACGCGTTCGCCGCCCAGGCCGCCGCCGTCCCCGGCGGCGAACAGGAACGCGAAGCCACCCGCGAGGGCCTGCGGACCACCGAGATCTACCCGCTCACCCTGTTCGCGGTCGGCGGCATGCTGCTCTTCCCCGCCTCCAACGACCTGCTCACCATGTTCGTGGCGCTCGAAGTGCTGTCCCTGCCGCTGTACTTGATGTGCGCGATCGCCCGGCGCCGCCGCCTGCTCTCGCAGGAGGCCGCCGTCAAGTACTTCCTGCTCGGCGCGTTCGCCTCCGCGTTCTTCCTGTTCGGCACCGCCCTGCTGTACGGCTACGCGGGCAGCCTCCGGCTCGGCGAGATCGCCGACGTCGTCTCCGGCGTCGCCCCCGTCACCCCCGCGCTCGCCGTCACCACCCAGAACGACGCGCTGCTGCTGATCGGCCTCGCCATGGTCAGCGTCGGCCTGCTCTTCAAGGTCGGCGCGGTGCCGTTCCACTCCTGGACGCCGGACGTCTACCAGGGCGCGCCGACCCCCGTCACCGGGTTCATGGCCGCCGCCACCAAGACCGCCGCGTTCGGCGCGCTGCTGCGGCTGTTCTACGTCGCCTTCCCCGGCATCCGCTGGGACTGGCGGCCCGTCATGTGGGGCGTCGCGATCCTCACCATGGTGGTCGGCTCGATCCTCGCCGTCACCCAGCAGGACGTGAAGCGACTGCTCGCCTACTCCTCGATCGCGCACGCCGGGTTCATCCTCACCGGCCTGATCGCCACCGACCGGCGCGGCGTCGCGGCCGTCCTCTTCTACCTGCTCGCCTACTCCTTCGTCACCCTCGGCGCGTTCGCCGTGGTCACCCTGGTGCGCGACTCCAAGGGCGAGGCCACCCACCTGTCCAGCTGGGCCGGACTCGGCCGGCGCTCACCGCTGCTCGCCGCGGTGTTCGCGCTGTTCCTGCTGGCCTTCGCCGGCATCCCGCTCACCTCCGGCTTCACCGGCAAGTTCGCCGTCTTCCAGGCCGCGGCCGGCGGCGGCGCCGCCCCGCTCGTCATCGTCGGTGTGCTGTCCTCCGCGATCGCCGCCTTCTTCTACATCCGCGTCATCGTCCTGATGTTCTTCTCCGACCCCCAGCCCTCCGGCCCCGCCGTCGCCGTCCCCAGCGCCCTCACCGCGACCACCATCGCCTTCGGCGTCCTGGTCACCCTCGGTCTCGGCCTGCTCCCGCAGTACTTCCTCGACCTGGCCACCAAGGCCTCGATCTTCATTCGCTGATCGTTCCCGGGGCGGGAGGACGGTCCGTACCGGGCCCACCTCCCGCCACCAGGGGAGGAAGGCCCATGCCCGTGCAGTGATCCACTCGGGACCGGATACGCTGCCTTGTATGTGCATCGGCGGCGCTGAGGGACCGGCCCGCTGGATCGACCAGGGACAGGAGTGGTCAGCGTGACCGTCGTGGGGCCCTTCGGGCTGAGCGTGCAGGACCGCGATCTGACCCGCGACGTCCAGGCCGGGATGGAGGCCGTGGAGGCCGCGCTGATCGAGGCCGTCAAGTGCGACGTGCCCTTCATCACGGTGACCGCCAGCCACCTCATCGAGGCCGGGGGGAAGCGGTTCAGGCCGCTGCTCGTGATGCTCGCCGCCCAGTTCGGCGACGCGGCCGCCGCCGGCGTCGTGACGTCCGCGGTGGTGGTCGAACTCACCCACCTCGCGACGCTGTACCACGACGACGTCATGGACGAGGCCCCCGTACGGCGCGGCGCGCCCAGCGCCAACAGCCGCTGGGACAACTCGGTCGCCATCCTCACCGGCGACTTCCTGTTCTCCCGCGCCTCCCAGGTGCTCGCCGACCTCGGCCCCGAAGCCGTCAAGGTCCAGGCCGACGCGTTCGAACGACTGGTCACCGGCCAGATCCTGGAGACCGTCGGGCCCCGCCCCGAGGACGACCCGCTCCAGCACTACCTGGACGTCCTCTCCGGCAAGACCGGCTCGCTGATCGCCGTCTCCTGCCGCTTCGGCGCGATGATGGCCGGCGCCGAACCGTGGATCGTCGACCTGCTCACCCAGTACGGCGAGCGCATCGGCACCGCGTTCCAGCTCGCCGACGACGTCCTCGACATCGCCAGCGACGGCCACGAATCCGGCAAGACCCCCGGCACCGACCTGCGCGAAGGCGTCCCCACGCTGCCCGTGCTGCTGCTGCGCCAGATGCCCGTCGACCCGGCGGACGCGGAGGACGTGCGGGTGCGGGAACTCCTCGACAGCGACCTGGCGTCCGACGACGCCGCCCACGCGGAAGCGCTGCGCCTGCTGCGTCGGCACCCCGCGCTGGAGCGGGCGCGCCGCGAGACGCTGCGCTACGCGGAGGAGGCGCGGGCGCTGCTGGACCCGCTGCCGGAGTGCTCGGCGAAGGCGGCGCTGCAGGAGCTCTGCGACACGGTGGCGATTCGCACCATGTGAGACGGGTGCGGGTGCGGGACGCAGGCGGGCGCGGTTTCGCGCTCTCGCGCCCGCTAGGGTTCGGTGCATGTTGCGTGTGGTGATCGCCGAGGATTCCGTGTTGCTCCGGGAGGGGTTGACGCGGTTGCTGACGGACCGGGGGATGGAGGTCGTGGCGGGGGTCGGGGACGGGGACGCTCTGCTGCGGGTGGTGGACGGGCTGCAGGAGGAGGGCTCGTTGCCGGACGTGGTGGTGGCGGACGTGCGGATGCCGCCGACGCACACCGACGAGGGGGTGCGGGCGTGCGTGGAGTTGCGCAAGCGGTATCCGCAGCTGGGTGTGCTGGTGCTGTCGCAGCACGTGGAGGAGCAGTACGCGGGCGAGCTGCTGGCGGGTTCGACCCGCGGGGTCGGGTACCTGTTGAAGGACCGGGTCGCCGACGTGCGGGAGTTCGTCGACGCGGTGACCCGGGTCGCGCAGGGCGGGACGGCGCTGGACCCGGAGGTGGTGCAGCAGCTGCTGAGCCGCAGCCGGCAGGTCGACACGCTGGCGAATCTGACGCCCCGTGAGCGCGAGGTGCTGGGGCTGATGGCGGAGGGCCGGACCAACGCCGCGATAGCCAAGCAACTGGTGGTGTCCGACGGTGCGGTCGAGAAGCATGTGTCGAACATCTTCCAGAAACTGGGTTTGGGCCAGAGCCAGCAGGATCACCGGCGGGTTCTCGCGGTGCTCGCGTATTTGGAGTCGTGACCGGCGGGGGGACCCGCCGTGGCGGTCTTCGCGAGTTCCCTTCCCGTCGTGCTTTACCTGTTTAGGATTCCTTTTGGTGCGCCAGGCGGACGGGGCACACGGCTCACGCCCGCTGCTGGCTCCCTTTCGAGGAGGTCCGCGGCAGTGACCAGTCAGGTCGATCAGTCAGAGGCAGTGGACGGCCCGGACGGCGAGCGCCGGACGGGCCCGGCCTCGCCCCGTTCGGGCCCGCAGGACGGGTGCGGGCGGGCGGCCAAGCCGATCCGACGGCTGGACCGGGTGATCATCCGGTTCGCCGGCGACTCGGGCGACGGGATGCAGCTCACCGGCGACCGTTTCACCTCGGAGACGGCGGCGTTCGGCAACGACCTGTCCACGCTGCCGAACTTCCCGGCGGAGATCCGCGCCCCCGCAGGCACCCTGCCGGGCGTGTCGAGCTTCCAGCTGCACTTCGCCGACCACGACATCCTGACGCCCGGCGACGCCCCCGACGTGCTGGTGGCGATGAACCCGGCGGCGCTGAAGGCGAACCTGCCGGACCTGCCGGCGGGCGCCGAGATCATCGTCAACACGGACGAGTTCACCAAGCGAGCGCTGGCGAAGGTCGGCTACGACAGGGACCCGCTGACGGACGGCTCGCTGGAGGCGTTCCGGCTGCACCCCGTCCCGCTGACCTCGCTGACGCTGGAGGCGCTGAAGGACAGCGGGCTGGCCCGCAAGGACGCCGAGCGGGCGAAGAACATGTTCGCGCTCGGCCTGCTGTCGTGGATGTACCACCGGCCCACCCACGGCACCGAGTTGTTCCTGCGGCAGAAGTTCGCGAAGAAGCCGCAGATCGCCGAGGCCAACGTGTCGGCGTTCCGGGCGGGTTGGAACTTCGGCGAGACCACCGAGGACTTCGCGGTCTCCTACGAGATCCTGCCGGCCAAGCTGCCCGCCGGCACGTACCGCAACATCTCCGGGAACCTGGCGCTGTCGTACGGCCTGGTCGCGGCGGGGGAGCGGTCCGGGCTGCCGGTGTTCCTCGGCTCGTACCCGATCACCCCCGCCTCGGACATCCTGCACGAACTGTCGAAGCACAAGAACTTCGGCGTCCGGACGTTCCAGGCCGAGGACGAGATCGCCGGCATCGGCGCGGCGCTCGGCGCGGCGTTCGGCGGCGCGCTGGGCGTGACCACCACCTCCGGCCCCGGCGTGGCGCTGAAGTCGGAGACCATCGGCCTCGCCGTGTCGCTGGAACTGCCGCTGCTGGTGGTCGACATCCAGCGCGGCGGCCCGTCCACCGGCCTGCCGACCAAGACCGAGCAGGCCGACCTGCTGCAGGCGATGTTCGGCCGCAACGGCGAGGCCCCGGTGCCGATCGTCGCCCCCGCGACGCCCGCCGAGTGCTTCGACGCCGTGCTCGACGCCGCCCGGATCGCGCTCACCTACCGCACCCCGGTGTTCCTGCTCTCCGACGGCTACCTGGCCAACGGCTCCGAGCCGTGGAAGATCCCGGACATCGACGAACTCCCGGACCTGCGCGTCGAGTTCGCCACCGAGCCGAACGGCCCCGACGGCACCTTCCGCCCCTACCAGCGGGACCCGCACACCCTCGCCCGCCCGTGGGCCGTCCCCGGCACCCCCGGCCTCGAACACCGGATCGGCGGCATCGAGAAGCAGGACGGCACCGGCAACATCTCCTACGACCCCGCCAACCACGACTTCATGGTCCGCACCCGGCAGGCCAAGATCGACGGCATCGAGGTCCCCGACGTCGAGGTCGACGACCCGAGCGGCGAGGCCCGCGTCCTGGTGCTCGGCTGGGGCTCCACCTACGGCCCGATCGCCGCCGCCGTGCGCCGGGTGCGGGCCGACGGCGGCCAGGTCGCCCAGGCCCACCTGCGGAACCTCAACCCCTTCCCGGCCAACCTCGGCACGGTGCTGCGCCGGTACGAGCGGGTGATCGTCCCCGAGATGAACCTCGGACAGCTCGCCCTGCTGCTGCGCGCCAAGTACCTCGTCGACGCGCAGTCCTACAACCAGGTGCGCGGCCTGCCGTTCAAGGCCGCCCAACTCGCCGACGTGCTGCACGCGGCGATCGGCACGCTCGACGCGGAGGCGACCCGATGACCGACTTCCCCGCTCTGCGGCTCGTCCCCAAGGCCGACGGACCGCAGACCGCGAAGGACTTCAAGACCGACCAGGAAGTGCGCTGGTGCCCCGGCTGCGGCGACTACGCGATCCTCGCGGCCGTGCAGTCCTTCATGCCGGAGCTCGGCATCCGCCGGGAGAACACCGTCTTCGTCTCCGGCATCGGCTGCTCCTCGCGGTTCCCGTACTACATGAATACGTACGGCATGCACTCGATCCACGGGCGTGCCCCGGCGATCGCCACCGGCCTGGCCGCGTCCCGTCCCGACCTGTCGGTGTGGGTGGTGACGGGTGACGGGGACGCACTGTCGATCGGCGGCAATCACCTGATCCATGCGCTGCGGCGGAACGTCAATCTGAAGATCCTGCTGTTCAACAACCGGATCTACGGGCTGACGAAGGGGCAGTACTCGCCGACCAGCGAGGTCGGGAAGATCACCAAGTCGACGCCGATGGGGTCGCTGGACGCGCCGTTCAATCCGCTGTCGCTGGCGATCGGGGCCGAGGCGAGCTTCGTGGCGCGGACGATCGACTCGGACCGGCAGCACCTTCAGTCGGTGCTGCGGGCGGCCGCGCAGCACGAGGGCACGGCGCTGGTGGAGATCTACCAGAACTGCAACATCTTCAACGACGGGGCGTTCGAGATCCTGAAGGAGCCGGGCACCCGGGACGAGGCGATCGTCCGGCTGGAGCACGGGCAGCCGGTCCTGGTCGGCGCGGACCGGCACGTGGTGCGCGGGCCGGACGGGGAGCTGCGGATCGCCCCGCTCGGGGAGGGGACGGCCCTGGTGCACGACGCGCACGCGAGCAGCCCGGCCACGGCGTTCGCGCTGACCCGGCTGGCGGATGCGGACACCCTGCACCACACGCCGATCGGTGTCCTTCGGGACGTCCGCCGGGACGTCTACGACGTGCAGATGGCAGACCAGTTGGCGTTGGCGGAGGAGCAGAAGGGGCGGGGCGAACTGGCCGGTCTGCTGACGGGGTCGAGCACCTGGACGGTGGCCGAGTAGCGGACCGGAGACGTCGGGACGGGCCCGCTCCCGGCGGGTCGCTATTACTTGTCAGTAGTCATTTTCCATTTTGGAGATGACACCTTCACCCGCGTGCCGCTACCTTTCGGAGGACGTTTCGTGCGCGGGTGAAGGGCAGGGCCATGGCGGAGGGTTCGCAGGAGGCCAGGGTCGGGTTGTGGAACGGCTTTGCGGCGTACGGGATGTGGGGGTTGTTCCCGCTGTTCTGGCCGCTGCTGGAGCCGGCCGGGGCGGCCGACATCCTGGCGAACCGGATGGTGTGGTCGCTGCTCGCGGTGGTGCTGATGCTGCTGGTGCGGCGGAAGTGGGGGTGGATACGCCCGCTGCTGCGCCAGCCGAGGAGGCTGGCGATGCTGGCGCTCGCGGCGGTCACCGTCTCGGTGAACTGGGGCGTGTACATCTGGGCCGTGAACGCCGGGCACGTGGTGGAGACGAGCCTCGGGTACTTCATCAATCCGCTGGTGACGATCGCGTTCGGCGTGCTGGTCCTGCGCGAGCGGCTGCGGACGGCGCAGTGGGCGGCGGTCGGGGTCGGAGTGGCCGCGGTCGCGGTGCTGACGGTGGCGTACGGCCGACTGCCGTGGATCGCGTTGACGCTGGCGTTCTCGTTCGCGACGTACGGGCTGCTGAAGAAGAAGGTGGCGCTGGGCGGGGCGGAGAGCCTGGCGGTGGAGAGCGCGGTGATGTTCCCGTTCGCGCTGGGGTTCCTGGTGTACCTGGGGGTGCGCGGCGAGGGCAGCCTCGGGCACTACGGGTGGGGGCACACCGCGCTGCTGGTGGCGAGCGGGGTGATCACGGCGGTGCCGCTGATGTGCTTCGGCGCGGCGGCGCTGCGGGTGCCGCTGACGACGCTGGGGCTGTTGCAGTACCTGGCGCCGATGTTCCAGTTCCTGATCGGCGTGACGGTCTTCCACGAGTCGATGTCGCCGGCCCGCTGGGCGGGTTTCGGGCTGGTGTGGGTGGCGCTGGTGGTGCTGAGCGTGGACGCGTTGCGGCGGGTGCGGTCAGGCGGCGGCCAGGTCGCGCGCCAGGCGGGTGCTGTCGCGGTGGGTGGTGAAGGCCGTGGCGGCGGCCAGCACGGCGGCGCGGCGGTGGCCGCCGAGCAGACCGCCGTGGGTGAGTGAGTCGAGGGAGCGGCGCTGCCGCCACTCGTCCAGCGACCAGCGGGCGTACGGGCCGAACATGGCCAGCGTCGGTTCGGGCAGGTCGGTGCGGGCCGGGACGGCGGTGCGGGCGCCGTTGAGCGCGACCTGGCCGTCGAGGCCGGCGCAGACGTCCAGCCAGGCGAGGGCGGCGGTGCGGTGGTGGGCGCCGCGGGGGAGGGTGAAGACGTCGGCGCGGGACTGGAACAGGCCGGCGGTGCCCGGTGCGGCGGCCCAGCGGTAGTCGGCGTCGGCGCGCAGGCCGAGGTCGGTGCGCAGCCAGGCGTCCGCCCAGTCGCCGGTGAGCAGGTAGCCGGCTTGGCCGGTGCCGAGGAGGCGGGCGGCGTCGGTCCAGTCGGCGTCCGGGGTGATCGGGGCGGCGTGCGCGAGCAGGGCGTCCAGGACGCGCTGGGCGGTGGTGGTGGCGGGGGAGTTCCACGGGCCGCCGGGCCGCCAGAGGGCGCCGAACGCGTCGGGGCCGTGGGCGGCCAGCAGCGCGGTCTCGGCGAGGTGGAGGACCTCGGCGGGGCCGCCGACGGCGAGGGCGGTGCGGCCGGTGGCGGTGACGCGTTGCAGCTGGGCGATCAGCAGGCCCGGGTCGGCGGGCGCGGGGTCGGCGGCGGCGTCGGCCAGCACCTGGCGGTTGGACCAGAGCAGGTTGGTGCGGCGGACGCCCGCCGGGACGCCGTACAGGGTGTGTCCGACGCGCAGTCGGGGTTGGAGCCCGGCGGGCAGGCCGGAGGTCCACCGGCGGCTCCGGGCGAGACTGTCGAGGGGCTCCAAGTGCGGTGCCAGCTCGGCGAGTTCGGTGCCGCCGGAACAGTGGAGGCTGTCCGGCGGGCGGCCGTCGGCGAGGCGGGCGACCGGGTCGGTCGCGGTGGAGCCGTCACCGGAGACGAAGGTGACGTCCGGGGCCCGGCCCTTCAGGACGGCGAGCAGGGCCTGCATCCCGGTGCGGTCGGGGTCGGTGGTCCAGCCGGAGGTCACCTCCAGCAGCCCGGCGGGGTGGTTCCCGGCGTCCGCGGCGGCGGGTCCGCAGCGGGCCAGGGCCGCGGCGCAGGCGATCGCGAGCCCGCCGAACAGGGCTGAGCGGCGGCGGATCGGCACGGTGCTCCCAGCGGCGGGTGAACGGGTGGGCGAACGGCGGACGAACGGTCCGCGGCGGCCTACCATCCCACCGGTTCGCCCGAGCCGCGTCAAGGGTCGCGCAAGGGTCGGAACGACGAGGCGGGGCCCCGGGGTCGGTCGACCCCGGGGCCCCGCACGGTGGTCACTTGCCGGAGGCGGCGACCTGCTCCAGGGTCTCCGGGGTGACGGCGCCCACGTACACCTTGCCGTCGTTGGTGATCAGGGCGTTGACGACCCGGCTGGACACCAGGGTGCCGCCCTTGACCGGACGGCCGGCGAACTTGGCGAGGCCCTTCGCGGCGTCCGCGCCCACCTCGGCGTGCGCGACGGCCGTCCAGCCCTCGCCGAGGACGCCGCCCTTGGCGCCGTCGCCGGTCGGCAGCGAGGGCAGGCCCGGGACGGACGGCATCGGGTTGTCGGACAGCTTGCCGTCCGAGCGCTCGATCACCTTCGCGCCCTTGGGGGCGCTGAACTGGAAGGTCTTGGCGTCCGGCTTGGCGTACGACAGGGTGCCGAAGCGCACGTCGAACGCGGTCGCGCCGTCCACCGTGCGCAGCTGCACGGCCAACGGCATGCCCTTCTCGGCGTCGATCGAGACGCGGATCTCGGCGACCGTGGAGCCGGCCTGCTTGGGCTTGATGCTGAGCTTGTACGCGGCGTGCCCGGCGACCCGCTCGGTGCCGTCGACCGTCACCGAGGTGGTGTCGGCGGAGTGTTCGAGCAGCTGCTTGGCGATCTCCTGCGGGGTGACCGAACCGATGCCCTCCTTGCCGTCCGGGTGGCGCCCGTCGGCGCCCGCGCCGGTCAGGTGCAGGGCCTGCTGGGAGTTGCGGTCGTACGCCCACACCTGGTCGCCGTTGTGGACCAGCTCGTAGCCGGACTTCTGGCTGGCCAGGGTGAGCTTCTGGCGGTCCGGTCCGTCCGCGGCGACCGTCAGGGTGTGCGAGCCGCCGAGCAGTTCGACGGCCTTCGTCTGCGGGTCGGCGGAGCCGGTCTTCGCACCGGCGCCGCGGGCGAGCTCGCCGATCGGGCCGGAGCCGGTGGCGACGTCGGTCAGCGCGGTGGGCAGGCCCAGGTCGGCGTTGATCCGGACGGTGCCGGTGAAGGTGTCGGTGTTCGCCGAGAGGGCCTTGGCGACCAGGTCCTGGGCGCTGATCGCGGGCAGGTTCGGCGATTCGTCGCTGGCCAGCGCGGGCACCAGGCCGATGCCGACGGCGACGACGGTGGCGATCGCCGCGGGCACGCCGATCCGCACGGCGGTGCGCCGACGACCGGGACGGGTCGGCGTCAAGTCCTGTACTGCGGTGGATTCCTGCTCCACTGCGGCCCCCTTCAGAGTCCGTCTGCTGTCACTGTCCATTGAAGCCCCGCACGCCCGTTCGGCGCGTCGCCCGGCGGCAGCAGATCGCGGTACGTCTCGCGTTGTATCCGGCGCATTGCGACCCTGAGACACCCTCAGGGTTCTGTCGTCCCGCAGGTGTACGCCTCGCGTAGGGTCCAATCCATGAGCCAGCAGCCTCCGCAGTCCGACTACCCCACCCCGAACGCGATGCGGCGCGCGCTGCGCCGGGCCCGGGACGGGGTGGCGCTGGACGTCGCGGAGGCCGCGGTGCTGCTCCGGGCGCGGGGCGAGGACCTGGAGCAGCTGTGCCGGGTGGCCGCGCGGCTGCGCGACGCCGGGCTGGAGCAGGCCGGCCGCCCCGGGGTCATCACGTACTCGCGCAAGGTGTTCATTCCGCTGACCCGGCTGTGCCGGGACCGCTGCCACTACTGCACCTTCGTCACCGTGCCGGGCAAGCTCCGCAAGGACGGCCACGGGCTGTACCTGTCCCCGGACGAGGTGCTGGACATCGCCCGCCGGGGCGCCGAACTCGGCTGCAAGGAGGCCCTGTTCACGCTCGGCGACCGCCCCGAGGACCGCTGGCCGGAGGCCCGCGAGTGGCTGGACGCGCACGGCTACGACGACACCCTGGCGTACGTGCGGGCGATGGCCGTGCGGGTGCTGGAGGAGACCGGGCTGCTGCCGCACCTGAACCCCGGCGTGCTGTCCTGGACGGACTTCCAGCGCCTCAAGCCGGTCGCCCCGTCGATGGGCATGATGCTGGAGACCACCGCCACCCGCCTCTGGTCGGAGCCCGGCGGCCCGCACCACGGCTCCCCCGACAAGGAGCCGGCCGTCCGGCTGCGGGTGCTGGAGGACGCCGGACGCAGCGCCGTCCCGTTCACCACCGGCGTGCTGATCGGCATCGGCGAGACCTACGAGGAACGCGCCGAATCGCTGCTGGCGATCCGCAAGGTGGCCCGCGCCTACCAGGGCGTGCAGGAAGTGATCGTGCAGAACTTCCGGGCCAAGCCGGACACCGCGATGCGGGCCATGCCGGACGCCGAACTGTCCGAGCTGGCCGCCGCGGTGGCGGTCGCCCGGCTGGTGCTCGGCCCCGCCGCCCGGATCCAGGCCCCGCCGAACCTGGTGGACGCCGAGTTCGCGCTGCTGATCGGCGCCGGACTCGACGACTGGGGCGGCATCTCCCCGCTGACACCCGACCACGTCAACCCGGAACGCCCCTGGCCGCACATCGAAGAGTTGGCCGAGCGGACCGCCGAATCCGGGTACACGCTGCGCGAGCGGTTGACGATCTACCCCGAGTACCTGAAGCGCGGCGAGCCCTGGCTCGACCCCCGCCTGCTGCCGCACGTCCGCGCCCTCGCCGACCCCGCCACCGGCCTCGCCGTCGAGGGCCGCCGCCCCGCCGGCCTGCCCTGGCAGGAACCCGACGAGCCGATGACCGGCGGCGGCCGCACCGACCTGTTCCGCACCGTCGACACCGAAGGCCGCACCGGCGACCGCCGCTCCGACTTCGACGACGTCTACGGCGACTGGGACACCCTGCGCGAACAGGCCGCCGCCCCCGTCCCGCGCCGACTCGACACCGACGTGCGCGCCGCGCTGTCCACCGCCGCCGACGACCCGACCAGGCTGACGGACGACCAGGCCCTGGCGCTGTTCCACGCGGACGGCGACGCGCTGGACGCGCTGACCCGGATCGCCGACCAGCTGCGCCGCGACACCGTCGGCGAGGAGGTGACGTACTGCGTCACCCGGAACATCAACTTCACCAACGTCTGCTACACCGGCTGCCGGTTCTGCGCGTTCGCCCAGCGCCGCACCGACGCCGACGCGTACACCCTCTCGCTGGACCAGGTCGCCGAACGGGCCGAGCAGGCCTGGGAGGTCGGCGCGACCGAGGTGTGCATGCAGGGCGGCATCCACCCCGACCTGCCCGGCACCGCGTACTTCGACATCGCCCGGGCCGTGAAGCAGCGCGTCCCCGGCATCCACGTGCACGCGTTCTCGCCGATGGAGGTCGTCAACGGCGCCACCCGCACCGGCCTGTCGATCCGCGACTGGCTGGCCGCCGCGAAGGAGGCCGGGCTTGACTCCATCCCCGGCACCGCCGCGGAGATCCTCGACGACGAGGTGCGCTGGATCCTCACCAAGGGCAAGCTGCCCGCCGCGACCTGGGTCGAAGTCGTCACCGCCGCCCACGAGTTGGGCCTGCGCTCGTCGTCCACCATGATGTACGGGCACGTCGACACCCCGAAGCACTGGCTCGGCCACCTGCGGCTGCTCGCCGAACTCCAGCAGCGCACCGGCGGGTTCACCGAGTTCGTCACCCTGCCGTTCGTGCACACCAACGCGCCCGTGTACCTGGCGGGCATCGCCCGGCCCGGCCCGACCGCGCGCGACAACCGGGCGGTCACCGCGATGGCCCGGCTGCTGCTGCACCCGCACATCCCCAACATCCAGACCAGCTGGGTGAAGCTCGGCGCGGAGGGCGCCGCCGAGATGCTCCGCAGCGGCGCCAACGACCTCGGCGGCACGCTGATGGAGGAGACCATCTCCCGGATGGCGGGCTCCTCCTGGGGCTCCTACAAGTCGGTCCGCGACCTGGAGGCGATCGCCGCCCTGGCCGGCCGTCCCGCCCGGCAGCGCACCACCGACTACGGGCAGGTGCCGGCCGAACGGCGGGCCGCCGCCCTCGCCTCCGACGGGCACCTGCCCCGGCTGCTGCCCGTGCTCGACTGAGGCCCTGGGGAGGCCTCCCGACCACGGGCGGATGGATGTTCGGTGGAGCCCGGCGGTTTCGACCGGACCTTCGAATACAGTGCGTCTGCTGTCCGACGCCGCCGACCGAAAGGCCCCCACCCGTGATGCCCCTGTGGTCACGCGCCCAGCAGCAGGACTTCCGCAGCCGGGTGCGGGGCTGTCTGCTCGGCGGTGCGATCGGCGACGCCCTCGGCGCCGGCATCGAGTTCGAACAGCTGGAGCAGATCCGCGCCACCCACGGCGAGGCGGGCGTCACCGGCTACGTCCCCGCCTACGGGCGGCGCGGCGCCGTCACCGACGACACCCAGATGAGCATGTTCACCGTCGACGGCCTGATCCGCTCCCACATCGGCCGCGACAGCGGCCTCTGGCACCCGCCGTCCGACCTGCACCGCGCCTACCTGCGCTGGTACGCCACCCAGCAGGACTGGGGGCCCGACGAGCGCCGCAAGGACCTCGGCTGGCTCGGCCGCGAGGAGTGGCTGTACGAACGCCGCGCCCCCGGCAATGCCTGCCTGTCCGGCCTGGCCGGCACCGAGGACGGGCCGCTGCCCACCGTCGAGGAGCCGCGCAACCCCGACTCGAAGGGCTGCGGCACCGTGATGCGCGCCGCCCCGTTCGGACTGCTCACCGCCTGGGACCCGGCCCTGGTCTTCCAACTCGCCGTCGAATGCTCGGTACTGACCCACGGCCACCCCACCGGCTACCTGTCCGCCGGGGCCTTCGCCGTGATCGTCCACGCCGTCGCCGGCGGCGGCACCCTGGAGGAGGGCGTCCACCTCGCCCTGGCGCTGCTGTCCGAACGCCCCGGCCACGACGAGACCACCGCCGCCCTGCGCGCCGCCCTGGACGCCGTCCGGGCCGGCGTGCCGTCCGCCGAACGCGTCGAGGAACTCGGCGAGGGCTGGACCGCCGAGGAGTCGCTCGCCATCGGCCTGTACTGCGCCCTGGTCGCCGAGGACGTCCGCAGCGGCCTGCTGCTGGCCGTCAACCACTCCGGCGACAGCGACTCCACCGGATCCATCTGCGGCAACCTGCTGGGCGCCCTGCACGGCGAGACCGCACTCCCGCCCGAGCTGCTCGCCGAACTCGAAGGCCGCGGCGCGATCCTGGAACTCGCCGACGACCTGGTGCTGGAACTCCTGCACGGCCCCGCCCTGCACGGCACCGAAGGCTGGAACACCCGCTACCCGGCCTGCAGTTGAGCCCTGCTGAGCGACGGTGCCCGCCGCGGAGAGGCGGCGGGCACCGAGGACGCACAGGGAGCCGCGGATCAGACCTCGCCGAACGCGCCCGTACCGGCCGCAGCCGCGAACGCCGCCCAGCTGGCGCTGGAGAAGCGCAGCTGCGGGCCCTGCGGGTCCTTGGAGTCCCGGACCGCGATCGAGGCAGCACCCGGCACAGCGATCTCCACACACGCGCCGTTGCCGCCGCTGTAGCTGCTCTTGCGCCAGGTCAGGGTCTCGATGGCCTTGCTCATTTCATGAACTCCTCTGCCAATTCGGTGATCATCGACCGGCTTTCCGTGACGCTCAGCGCCGCGGCTCGCAGGTGGTCGTAGAGATTGGTATAGCGGCGTACGTCGGCTTCCTTCTCGAGGTAGAGATCGCTCGTCACTCCTTCGAAGTAGACGACCGTGGAATCCGCTGATTCGGGGAACTCCATCAGGGAAAATGTGCCGGTCATACCGGGGTGCGCACCGTGCTTGAACGGTATGACCTGCAGGTTGATGTTGGGCCGCTCACCGAGCTCGACCAGCTGGAACAGCTGCTCGGCCATCACCTGCGGGCCGCCGACCTGGCGCCGCAGCACCGCCTCGTCGACCACCACCCACAGGCTGCCGAGCTGGTCCTCGCCGTGTATCCGGTGCTGGCGCTTGAGCCGCACCTCCACCCGGCGGCGGATCGCCGTGGGATCGGTGTCCGGCTGGGTGCCGGTGACCACCGCCTCCGCGTACTCCGGGGTCTGCAACAGGCCCGGCACGAACGAGGACTCGTAGGCCCGGATCGACGAGGCCTCCGCCTCCAGCCCGATGTACACGCTGTACGGGATGTCCCCGAACTCGTGCCACCAGCCGCGCTGGCGCGACTCCTTGGCCATCTCCATCAGGCCGTTGCGGACCCGCTCGTCCTCGACCTGGTAGACGTCGCACAGGTCCCGGACGTCACGCTGGCTGATCGAGCGGCGGCCGTTCTCCAGTCGGCTGATCTTCGACTGGGAGACCATCAGACGGCCGGCCACCTCCTCGGCCGTCATCCCGCGGAACTCGCGCAGCCGCCGGAGCTCGGCACCGAGCCTGCGACGGCGAACCGTCGGATTCACGCTGGCGGACACATCGACCTCCGGCCCTACTTCTGGCAACAGTGCGGTAATTGGTACCAACCCCCTGACGCTGAGCAGCATGCCACTTCAACTGCGGTCCACGCCCGGGATTCACGGCAGCGCGGTAGAACAGATCATCGGAAAATAGCTCAATCGAGGCAGTGCCTCTTGCGCACCATGCGCCCCGCGCGCTAATGGGCATCCCGTGCGCCCCTCCGCTTCCGGCGGTCCGTCAGAAAATAGTGGACGCAGCAGGGTTGACCGGCACCGGCCCGACGGGCCAACGGTGAAGGGCGGCCGCCCGGTGCATCGCACCGGGCCGACCGCCCTGTCACCACTGCTCGAACACCCAGGGTCCGCACAGGCCCTGTCCGCACAGGCCCTAGCGGCGCGCGTCGCTCACCGCGCGCCCACCCGGCTGGCCACACTCCGCCCCGAGGCGGCGGGCCGACCGGCCGGACCCCGTGAACCCGCGGGCGCCGGCCTGCTCTGCTGGGCCGGCAGGCCGTTCTGCACATCCATCACCGCATGGGCCACCATCCCGCCCAGCGGGTCGTACCTGATCAGATCCCGCAACCGGGAGCGCGAGGACCGTCCCTCGTTGCCCGGATACAGGTGCTTGCCCAGACCCACCGCGTGCGCCAGCGCCGCCAACGCCGCCGTCCGCGGGTCCGGCGGCACGCCGGTGCGGATCGCGGTGTCCAGCCGCTGCTTGATCGCCGCGTTGGTGCAGTCGTCCGACGCCTGATAGCGGGTCGTCGGCAGCACGCCGCACACCTGACCCGACACCGCCGTCACCATGCCGCACCGCTCCAGGTGCGCCAAGTACGTCTGCCTCAGGCCAAGACGCGGCCCGCCGATCCAGTGCGCGGCGCGCACCGGACTGCCACGCCTGCGCAACAGCTCCAGCGCGTGGTCCAGCGTCGGGTCACCGGTCGGCCGTGGCACCACCACGGCGATCCGGTCCCCGTCCGGGACTATCCTTCCGGCCAGGGACAGCTCGACGAGCTGCGCCCCGGCAAGTCCGAGGTCGAGGGTCTGCGGCTGCGCGGTGGTACCCGTGGCCGGGTCCAGTGCGAGCAGCAACAGCTCCTCGGGAATAGTTCTGCGGCTCCTGCCCATCCAAGCCTCCCCGCGTGGATGAATGACAGGGTGACGCCTCTCACACAGGCTTGTCGAGTACGCCTCCGAATCGTGACCTTGGCCCGGCAGGCTGGAACCGCCGTCCGACGCCCCCGCGTCTGACCCGGCAACGACCCCTGCAGCCACGAAAAACGGCCGGTGGGGCGGGGTGCGGCGGGCCATCACGGCCACGGTGCCGGAGACTGTACAGGTACTCGGGCGGGTCGAGAGCCCACCCGAAAAAAACCAGCTTGTGTGATCGGACTGATCGGACCGGCAACCGCCGGGGCGGACGAGGAGGAGTGGGTTACGTGGGCAAGTCCCCGCAGAGCGAGCCGCGCGACGGCAAGACACGGCCGACCGAGGCCGAGGCCGAGGAGCGAGCTCCTCGCGAGGGCGGCTCCACGGTGAACCTCCGCGTGCGCGACGAGGAGGAGCCCACGTCCGGGTCCACGTCCGGGTCCGGGTCCGCGTCCGACCTCGACCTGCCGGAGGCCGCCGCCGCGATCGCCGACGAGAAGCCGGCGCTGCGGCTGGGGCGGGTTTCGGCGGGGAAGCCGAAGGAAGAGGAGAAGGAAGAGGGGGACGCCGAGGAGGCCGAGGCTGCTCCCGTCGCGGCCGAGTCGGCGGCGACGCTGCGCGTCGGCAAGGTCGAGGAGGCTGGGGAGGCCGCCGAGGCGGAGGAAGCTCCGGTCGCGGCCGAGCCGGCTGCGGAGCCGGCGGGCGAGGAGGGGGCCGTTCCCGTCGCGGCGGAGCCGACGATGACGCTGCGCGTCGGCAAGGTCGAGGAGGCTGGGGCGGGCGCTGCTCCGGTCGCGGCCGAGGTGGCGGCGAAGGTCGAGGAGTCGGACGACGCGGAGGAGTCGGAGGCTGGGGAGGCCACCGAGGGGGAGAACGCTCCGGTCGCGGCCGAGCCGGTGCCGACGCTGCGTGCGGCGAAGGTCGAGGCACCGAAGGACAAGGCCGGTCCGGTCGCGCCCGATCCGACGATGACGCTGCGCGTCGGCAAGGTCGAGGAGGACGCCGAGGAGGGGGCTGCTCCAGCCGTGCCTGAGGTGGCGGCGAAGGCGGCGAAGGCGGCGAAGGCGGCGAAGGCTGCGGAGTCGGAGGCCGAGGAGTCGGAGGACGCGGAGGCTCCCAAGGGGAAGGCCGCTCCCGTCGTGGCCGAGCCGACGATGACGCTGCGCGTCGGCAAGGTCGAGGAGCCGGAGGCGACGCCGCGCGTCGAGACGGCGGAGAAGGCCGAAGAGGCGGAGGACGCGGAGGACGCGGAGGAGTCGGAGGCCGAGGAAGCCCCCGAGGGGAAGGCTGCTCCCGTCGTGGCCGAGCCGACGATGACGCTGCGCGTCGGCAAGGTCGAAGAGCCGGAGGCCGAGGAGGCCGCCGAGGGGAAGGCCGTTCCGGTCGCGGCCGAGCCGACGATGACGTTGCGCATCGGGAAGGCGGAGGAGGACGCGCCGGCCAAGCCCGAGCAGACCGTCATGCTGCGGCTGCCCAAGGACGAGGCCCCGGCCAAGCCGACCCCGCCGCCCGCTCCGGCACCGGTCGCGAAGCCCGGTTCCGCGCCGAAGGCCGCGCCTGCGCCTGCGCCCGCTCCCGTCGCTGCGCCGCAGGCCGTCGCGTCGCAGGCGGATGCCGGGCCGGAGAGCACCGTCGAGGCGCTGGAGGTGCTGAAGGCGCTGAGTGCCCGGCCGATGACCCCGTTCCGGCGGGCGATGAAGCGGGTGGTGATCTGGGGCGTCTTCCTGGCGGTGGTGCTCGGGGTGCTGGCGGCCGCGCAGTTGCTGCGTCCGCTGCCCACGCCGAAGGCGAAGCTGGGGCTGGCGGACTCGTTCACGTTCCAGGGCGAGCAGTTGAACATCCCGTGGCCGGCCAAGGGGCAGGCTGCGGCCGAGGTGATCGGGGTGGGTGATCTCGGCGCGTCCGGCCAGGAGACGCCGGTGCCGATCGCGTCCGTCACCAAGGTGATGAACGCGTACCTGATCCTGCAGGCGCACCCGTTGAAGAAGGGCCAGGCCGGCCCGATGCTCACGGTCGACAAGCAGGCCGCCGAGGAGTCGTCGAACGCCGACGAGTCGAAGGTGACCCTGATCGAGGGTCAGCAGCTCAGCCAGTACGAGGCGTTGGAGATGCTGATGCTGCCGTCCGCGAACAACGTGGCCCGGCTGCTTGCGCGTTGGGACTCCGGCAGCGAGGAGGCGTTCGTCAAGAAGATGAACGACACCGCCAAGCAGTTCGGCATGACCAACACCACCTACGCCGACCCGGCCGGCTACAACAACGACACCAAGTCGACCGCCAAGGACCAGCTGAAGCTGGCCCAGGTGGTGATCAAGGACGAGATCTTCCGGCAGGTCATCGCCGAGCCCGACACCAACTTCAAGGGCCAGCGGATCTACAACACCAACAAGGTGCTCGGCAAGAACGGCATGATCGGCGGCAAGACCGGTTCGTCGACGCCCGCGCAGTCCTGCTTCATGTGGGCGGCGGTCAAGGAGATCGGCGGCGTCAAGCGGACCCTGGTCGGTGTCACCCTCGGCCAGCCGGCCACCAAGGAGGAGCCGAGCCTGGTGAACGCGGCCCAGCCGTTCAGCCAGAAGATCAACGTGGCGGCGCAGTCCGTGCTGACCGGGCAGACCCTGGCCAAGCAGGGCGACGTGGTCGGCTACGTCGGCGACGGCGTCGGCGGCAAGGTGCCGGTGGTGGCGGCCAAGGACCTGACGGTGGCGGGCTGGTCCGGCATCACCGCGCACCTGACCCTCACCCCGGTCGGCAAGATCGCCCACACGCTGTCGGCCGGTACCCAGGTCGGCACGCTGTCGGCGGGCGACGGCGAGGACCGGATCGAGGTCCCGGTCACCCTCCAGTCGGACCTGGCGCCGCCGTCGATCGGCGCCCGCCTGTTCCGTCTCGGCTGAGCTCGTGGGGCCTGTCCGGGCCCCGCACCCGCCTCCGCGGGCCGGCGACACCCGCTGTCGCCGGCCCGCGGAGGCTTTTCCGTGCCGGGTCTGTCAGCGCTTGCCGGTGAGCCGGGCGACCCGGTCGGCGACGCCCCAGGCGGTGACCCGCCAGAGGGCCTCCGCGACGATGCTGCGGCTCATCTTCGATGCGCCGTGCTCGCGTTCCACGAAGGTGATCGGCACCTCGGCCACCTTGAACCCGGCCTTGACGGCCCGCCAGGCCAGGTCGACCTGGAAGCAGTAGCCCTGCGAGGCGACCTGGTCCATCCCCAGGCCGAGCAGCGTCTCCTTGCGGAACGCCCGGTAGCCGCCGGTGACATCGCGGATCGGCACGTTCAGCATCAGCCGCGAGTACGTCGAGCCGCCCTTCGACAGCAGCAGCCGCGACTTCGGCCAGTTCACCACCGCACCGCCCGGCACCCAGCGCGAACCCAGCACCAGGTCCGCGCTGTGCAGCGCGGTCAGCAGCCGCGGCAGCTCCTCCGGCTGGTGCGAGCCGTCGGCGTCCATCTCGACCAGGACGTCGTAGCCGTTCTCGATGCCCCACCGGAACCCGGCCAGGTACGCCGCGCCGAGACCCTCCTTGCCCTTCCGGTGCAGCACCTTCACCTGCTCGTCGGCGTCCGCCAGCCCGTCCGCCAACTTGCCCGTCCCGTCAGGGCTGTTGTCGTCCGCCACCAGCACGTGGGCCTCCGGGACGGCGGCCCGGACCCGGGAGACGATCCGTTCGACGTTCTCCGCCTCGTTGTAGGTCGGAATGATCACCAGAATCCTGCCGAGCCCACCGAACGGGGTCTGAGGAGAGGAAGTCACGGGCCGGGGCCTTTCGGAGAGGTCGGATCTGCCACAAGAACGAACAAATCCACCGTAAGGCCACGCACCGTCCCCATCCCTCCGTCGCAGAACGCGCCCGACCGGGCGCGGCCGTCCCGGGGCGGGGGAAACGGCGAACCACCGTGCGGGCCCGATCCGCTAGGCTGTGACCGGTCGGCGGGGTGTTTCGCCGGCCCCGCCTCAGTAGCTCAGGGGATAGAGCACGGCTCTCCTAAAGCCGGTGTCGCAGGTTCGAATCCTGCCTGGGGCACAACAGAACCGCAGGTCGCAGGCCCTCCGCCCATCCGGGTCGGAGGGCCTGTGGCGTTTCGGCGCACCTTCGGCGCACCTTCGGCGCACCTTCGGCGCACCTTCGGCGCGGGGCGGGCGGCTGATCGGGCCGGCCTGGGACGGGCGCAGGGCCCTCCTGCCGGTGCGGCGGGGAGGGCCCTGCGGGTTTGTGTTGCGTTACTGGGCGATGCGCTGGGCGAGGGCGGTGATCTCGTTGGCGATGTGGAACTGGAGGGAGCCGCCGTAGGTGACCCGGGAGGCGCCGAGGGTGTGGAGGTGGGCGGGGGTGGACTGGCCGAGGATGCAGACGGCGTTCACCGGGCGGGGGATGCCGGAGGTGAGCTCGGGGAGCGCGGACTCGGGGGCGAAGATCGGGTAGATGACGTCGGCGCCCGCGTCGATGTAGAGGGCGGCGCGCTTGACGGCGTCCTCGACCGAGCGGTCGCCGACCAGGAAGGTGTCGACCCGGGCGTTCAGGACCAGGCGGTCGCCCGCGGCGGCGCGCACCTGGGAGAGCCAGTCGGCGTGCTCGTCCGGGTCCTTGAGCTGCCGGTCGACGGAGTCCTCCAGGTTGCAGCCGACCAGGCCGGCGTCCAGCAGGCGTTCGACGATCTCGGCGGGGGCCAGGCCGTAGCCGGCCTCGATGTCGGCCGTGACGGGGACGTCGACCGCACGGGTGATCCGCTTGAGCGCGCCGAACATCTCGTCGGCGGGGGTGTCCCCGCCGTCCCGGTAGCCGAGGACGGCGGCGACGGCCACGCTGGAGGTCGAGAGTGCGGCGAAGCCCGCGTCGGCGAGGGCGCGGGCACTGACCGCGTCCCAGGCGTTCGGGAGGACCAGGGGGTCCGGGTGTTCGGTGCGATCGTGCAGGGCCAGGAACTCTCCGGCGCTCATGGTGGTGGCCATCAGGGCTCTCCTCTTCCTCGTCGATACGGGTGCCGATGCGGAATGCGGTGGGTCAGCTGAAGTCGAGCGATCCGGTGCGGGTGCGCTTCAGCTCGAAGAAGTCCGGGAAGTTGGCGAGCGCCCGGGCGCCGTCGAAGATGGCGGCGGCCTGCTCGCCCCGGGGGATCGAGTTCAGCACCGGGCCGAAGAACGCCACTCCGTCGATGTGGATGGTCGGGGTGCCGACGTCCTCGCCGACCGGGTCCATGCCCTCGTGGTGGCTCTTGCGCAGCGCCTCGTCCCACTTGTCGGTGTCCGCCGAGGCGAGCAGCTCTGCGGGCAGGCCGGCCTCGGCGAGGGCCTCGGCGGCGACGGCCGGGAAGTCCTTGTTGCCGCCGTTGTGGATGCGGGTGCCCATGGCGGTGTAGAGGGCGGGGAGCACCTCCTCGCCGTGCTGGGCCGCGGCGGCGGCGCAGATCCGGGTCAGGATCAGCGAGCTGTCCACCAACTCGCGGTACCAGTCGGGGAGTTCGCGCCCTTCGTTCAGCACGTACAGGCTCATCACCCGAAACCTGAGGTCGAGCTCCCGGAGCTGCTGCACTTCGAGGATCCACCGCGAGGTGATCCAGGCGAACGGGCAGGTCGGGTCGAAGTAGAAGTCGACCTTCGCGGTCGGGGCGGTGCTGGTCGGGGCAGTGCTGGTCGGGGTGGTGCTGGAGGTCACGCGGCGTCTCCGGTCTCGACAGCGGCGAAGGCGGGCCCTGCGCCGTTCGGAATTGATCGCACAACGAAGCCTATGCCGCGTGGAGTTGACGTTCCATTATGTCCAACCGGCAGCTTCGGGCCGGGAAATTCGTCGGGTTTCACCCGTCCGGCCTGTCCGGCGGCCGACCGGTGGGACGCCGACGGCCCGCCGCGCCCGGAAGTCCCGTGCGGGGGCAAGGACTTCGGGGAGGGGCGGGCCGGTCGGAGAGGGCGTCAGCCGCGGCGCGGCTCCCAGCGCAGCAGGCGGCGGGAGAGGACGAACGCGGCGGCCAGCCAGGCGGCCACCAGCAGCAGCGACGGGGCGGCGGACGTCCAGCCGTGCAGCAGGTCGAGTTCGCGCAGCGGGCCGCCGGCCCAGCTCTCCGCGCCGAACTCGCGGCCGAACCAGGCGGTGCGCAGCCCGCGGATCACCGGCGACAGCGGCAGCGCGCCCGCCGGGCCGTGCAGCCAGTCCGGCAGCGCGGAGACCGGGGTGAACACGCCCGCGCCGAACATGCACAGCACCAGCACGGGCGTGGCCACCAGCGGCGCGGTCTCGGTGGTCGGGGTCAGCCCCGACAGTGCCACCGCCAGCACCGAGAACAGCAGGTAGCCGCCGAGCAGGGTGAGTAGCAGCAGCACGGGATCGGCGGGCAGCGGCGCGCCGAACCAGCCCACCGCGACGCCGCCCAGCACCAGCGCCTGGAGCAGCACCACCACCCCGCCCGCGCCCAACTGTCCGGCGAAGACCGCGCTCGGCGGGCACTCGGTGCCGCGCAGCCGCTTCAGCACCAGCTCCTCGCGGCGCGCCACCACACTGCCCAGCAGGTTGACGAACGAGGTCACCAGCGCCAGCCCGAGCAGTCCGACCGCCACGTAGCCGGCGGCGTTCACCCCGCCGATCTGCTTGTCGCGCAGCGGCGCGGCGACCACCAGGTTGAGCAGCACCGGCAGCAGGAACCCGATGAAGGTGGACCGGCGGTTGCGCCAGAACACCTTCCAGGACAGGCCGAACTGGCCCTTGGCGTACATGAACCAGCTCATCGGGACGCTCCCTCGGGGACGGCGCGGCGGTGGACGGCGGCAGGTGCGGATGCGGTGGGCCCGGTGGCGGCGGGTGCGGCGGCGGTGGGTCCGGTGACGGCGGGCGCGGTGGCCTGGCGGTGGGCGGCGGGCCGGCGGTGGGCGGCGGCGAGGTCCAGGAAGACGTCCTCCAGGGAGCTGGAGCGGACCTCCAGGCCGTCGAGCTCGACGCCCTGCGCGGCCGACCAGGCGTGCAGCGCGGCCAGCGCGGGCGCCGAGCGCGGCACCCGGTACACCGCCCGGCCGTCCGCCAACGACGGTGCGGCGCCGAGCAGTTCCGGGAGGGCGTCGAGCGGGCGGCCGGCCGGCAGCGGCAGCGTGATCAGGTCGCCGCGGCCGGACAGCACCTCGTCGACGGTGCCCTCGGCGGCGATCACGCCGCCGTCCATGATGGCCACCCGATCGGCCAACTGCTGGGCCTCCTCCAGGTAGTGGGTGGTCAGCACCACCGTGGTGCCGCCCGCCCGCAGCTCCTCGACCAGCCGCCAGGTGGTGCGGCGGGCCTCCGGGTCCATGCCGGTGGTCGGCTCGTCCAGGAACAGCAGCTCCGGGTCGTTGAGCACCGCCAGCGCCAGGTCCAGTCGGCGGCGCTCGCCGCCGGACAGCTGGCCGACCCGGGTGCCGGCCTTCGGCTCCAGCGCCACCCGGGCCAGCACCTCGGCGGTGGGCCGGGCCCCGCTGGTGAAGGTCCGCCAGCAGTCGACCGTCTCCTTGACCGTCAACTCCTTGAAGAACCCGCCCTCCTGGAGCATCGTGCCGGTCCGCCGGCGTACCCGCGCGCCCGCCGTGAACGGGTCCAGGCCGAACACCCGGACGGAGCCGGAGGTCGGCGGGTGGTAGCCCTCCAGCACCTCCAGCGTGGTGGTCTTGCCCGCGCCGTTGGTGCCGAGCAGGGCGAAGAGTTCGCCTCGGGCGATGGAGAAGGAGATGCCGCGCACCGCCTCGTAGCCGCCGTAACTGCGCCGCAGATCCACTACCTCCACGGCCGGGGAATTCTCGGAAAGAGGTGTCATGAATGCAGCGTGACGGGTGCGTGCGAGTATGTGCAAGTAGCGCATCGTCGCAGGTCAGAGTACGTGCAAAATGTCATATCGGGCAGTGACATTTCCCCTCCCGCGAATCTGACATCTCCTACTGCACAGGCTTTCGGGAGTCGGTCATAGTTGAGACATCGCCGAGAGCGGAACCGGAGAAAAGCAAAACCGGGAAAGCGATCGGCGAGGCAGTGAAAGCGAGGCGACCGACCCGAGAAGCGGGCCGGCGTCGCGAAACAGAGGGAGATTCCCATGGCGCAGAACGAGATCAACAAGGACGAGCAGTTCGACATCGAGGTCGAGGAGCTGGACACCGTCAACGGCGGCGTCTCCGTCTCCTCGCTGCTCTCCGCCGCCTGCCCGGTGTCGAGCTTCAGCTCCATCTCGAACGCCGCCGCCGAGTAATTCGGGACTGTGCGGGGGTGGTCCGCTCCGGCGGCCCACCCCCGCACCCCCACCCGGCCCCAACGCCGTTGCCCCACTGTCGGATTGAAGGAGAGCCGGGCATGGACAGCCTCCGGCACGAGTTGACGCGGTTCATCCAGCAGCCCACCGCGCAGCAGGACCCACCCGCGCTCTACCGCAGGCTGCTGGCCGAGGCGCCCGTCCTGGACCTCGGCCCGCTGTACGTGGTCTCCGGACATCAGGAGATCCTCGCCGTCCTGATGAACCCCGGCACGCACGTCGACCCGACCACCGTCGGACTGCCCCGGGCCGGCAACACCGCCCTGCTCAAGGTCGTCAACCGGATGCTGCCGATGCGCGACGGCGCCGACCACACCCGGCTCAAGCGGCTCGCCACCGCCGCGTTCAGCCACCGCCGGCTGGAGCAGATGCGCGAGCGGATCGAGACCACCGCCGCCCGCCTGCTCGCCCCGCTGATCGCCTCCGGCTCCTTCGACCTGGTCGCCGACCTCGCCGTACCGCTGCCGGTCGCCGTCTCCTGCGCCGTCCTGGACGTCCCCGACTCCGAGCACGACCGGATCACCGGCTGGGCCTCGCTCGTCGCCCGCTCCCTCCTCGACCCCTTCGGGGACGGCCCCGAGGCCGCCGCGCTCGACGCCGAATTTGCCGAATTCCAGGCCTACGTCGAGGAGTTGTGCGCCGCCCGGGCCGCCGCGCCCGGCGACGACCTGATCTCCCGGCTGACCGCCGCCCGCGACGACGGCCGGCTCGACACCGAGGAACTGCTCGCCTTCGTGGTGATGCTCCTCGCCAACGGCCTGGAGACGCTCACCTCCGGACTCGCCGTCGCCGCCTGGGAGTTGATCCGCACCCCCGGCCTGGCCGCCCGCATCCGCACCGAACCCGCGCTCGCCGCCGACGTCTTCGACGAGGCCCAGCGCCTCGGCAGCCCCGTCCGGGCCAGCGCGCGGGCACTCACCCGCGAAATCACCCTCGGCGGGACCGTGATCCCCGCCGGCAGCGTCGCCATGCTGCTGTACGCCGCCGCCAACCGCGACCCGCGACGCTACGCCGACCCCGACCGCTTCGACCCCGACCGCCCCGAACGCCAGCACCTCGCCTTCGGCCACGGCCCGCACCACTGCCTCGGCGCCCCGCTCTCGCTGATCGCCGGCGCCGCCGTCCTGCGCGGCCTCGCCGAGGCGGACGCCGTACGGCAGTTGAGCACCACGCTGACCGACGCGACCGCCCGCCGCCACGAACAGTTCGCGTTCGGGGGCATCCGCGAGCTGCCTGTCGTCTGCCCGCTGCGGGACCACCTGGTGGGGGTGGCCGCATGACCACCGTGACCGAACGTCCGGACTCGGACACCGCCCCGCAGACCGCCGCCGTCGCCGCTGTCGCCGCCGCGCGGGCCGCCGCCGTGCTGGAGCCCGGCCTCGACCAGCCGGTGCGGCTGATCGGCGCACGCCTCTGGCTGGCCGGCGTCGCCCTGCTGCTGGCCGTCGGCGCGGGCACCGGCTGGGCGGTGTGGGGCACCCTGCCGAACACCCTGACGGTGCCCGCCGTCGCCGCGCACGGCACCGCGCCCGTCCGGGTCGCCGCCACGCACACCGGCAGCCTGCTCGCGTTCTCCGTCCGCCCCGGGCAGCCCGTCACCGCCGGCCAGCTGCTGGCGCAGGTGACCGGGCCCGACGGGACGACCACCGAACTGACCGCCCCCGCCACTGGCACCGTCAGCGCGCTGCTCGCCGCCCCCGGCGCTCAACTCGCCCCCGGCACGCCGGTGCTGGCCCTCGACCCGGTCGACGCGCCGGCCACCGTCCGGCTGCTGCTCACCGACCCGAAGGACGCCGCGAAGCTCGCCCCCGGCCAGCAGGTGCTGGTGCCCGTGCCCGGCGGGGGAGCCCTGCGCGCCGTCATCGACCGCATCGACCCGATGCCCGTCCGCGCCGACACCCTCGACGGCACCCTCCCCGTCGCCGTCCCCGGCCTGCCCACCGGCCCCGCCCCCGTCTGGCTCGCCTACGCCCACCTGCCCCAGGACACCCGCCTCACCGGCCCCCTGGCCCTCGACGTCCGCGTCGACCTCGGCAGCCGCCACCCGTACCAGGCCGTCCTCGGCAAGGAGCCCAAGCGATGAAGCCCACCCGCCTCAAAGCCGCAGAGCCACCACCGACCACGACCGACCGCGACACGACGCCACGCGGCGGCCGACAGAGCAAGCGCTCAACCGACGTGCGCGGCAAGGCCGCTGGACGCCGGGAACGGGTGTCGGGGGGCGTTGCCTCTCCCGGCTCCGCGAAGTCTGCGCCGCGTGCGGGACGCGGCGGTCGGCCGGAGGCTGCCGAGGCCTCCGAGCGCGCTGCGGTCCCCGGCCCCGCCGAGGCTGCGCCGCGCAGCGGCCGGGCTGGGCAGGCCGACACCTCCGCCCACGACGCCGGTGCGGCGCGCGGCAGGAAGGGTGCTGCGTCGTCCGGCTCCGCCGGACTTGCTTCGCGCGGCGGCCGGACCGAGGGCCCCGCCCCGCGGGCGGGTCGCGAAGGCCGGGCGGCTGAGCGCTCAAGTGCGCTGCCCAGCAAGTCCGTCGGTCGGGCGGAGGCGCCCGGACGCGCTGCGGTCTCTGGTGCTGTCGAGTCTGCCCCGCGCAGCGGTGAGGCTGGGCAGGCCGACGCCTCCGCCCACCACGCCGGTGCGGCGCGTGGCGGGGCGGCTGCTGCGTCGCCCGGCTCCGCCGAGGCTGCGCCGCGCAGCGGTCGGGCTGGGCAGGCCGACGCCTCCGCCCCGCGTGCTCGTGCGGCGTGCGGTGGGGAGGGTGCCGGGTCTTCCGGCTCCGCTTCGCGCGGCGGCCGGGCAGGAGGCAGCGCGTCCGGCGGCAGTGACTCAGGGCCGGCATCGGCCAAGTCCGCCAAGTCCGCCAAGGCGGCCGGGCGCAAGCGCCGTTCGTACCTCCGGACGCCTGTCGTTCCGCAGATGGAGGAGCAGGACTGCGGGGCCGCGTGCCTTGCCGTGGTGTTGGGGGCGTTCGGGCGGCGGGTGACGTTGCACGAGGCGTCGCGGGCGTGTGGGGTGTCGCGGGACGGGGTGAGTGCGGCGGCGGTCGCGCGGGCTGCCGGGCGGTACGGGCTGGTGGCCCGGGGGCGTCGGGTGGTGCGTGGCGAGGACCGGCTGCAGGGGCTCGGCGAGGTGCCGGTGCCGTCGATGGTGCTGGTGACCGGCCCGCACTTCGCGGTGTTCGAGGGCGTCAAGCGGGGCCGGGTGTATGTCAACGACCCGTCGCTGGGCTCGTACTCGGCGACGCCGGCGGAGTTCTGGGAGTCCTTCGCGGGCATCGCCGTCGGCTTCGAGCCGGGCCCGGACTTCGAGCGTGGCGGCGTCCGCTTTCCGCTGCTGCGGGCGCTGGCCGCCCGGATGAGGCCGTACGCGTGGCCGCTGCTGGTCGCGGTGCTGGTCGGCATGCTGATGACGGTGCCGGGCGTGGCGGGCGCGTTCCTGCTGCGTACGTACCTGGCGGCCGTGGTGAACGGCGGCCAGGCCGGCTGGGCGGTGCCGCTGACGGTGGCGGGCCTGTCCGTGGCCGGGCTGGTGCTGGCCGGGAACTGGCTGCGCTCCGCGATGGTCAACCGGGTGCTGGAGGCGATGGCCGCCCGTTCCTCGGCGGCGTTCCTGTGGCGGATGCTGCGGCTGCCGGGCGCGTTCTTCCACCGTCGGCAGCTGGGCGGACTGGTCACCCGGGTGCAGCTCAACGACGGCCTGGCGAACCTGCTGTCCTATCGGGTCGCCGGCGCCGCGTCCTCGCTGGCCGCCGCCGCCGTGCACCTGGTCGCGCTGCTCTGGCTGGCCCCGAAGCTCGCCGCGATCCCGATCGCGGTCGCGGTGCTCGACACCCTCGCGCTGCGCTCCGCCGACCGGCGGCGCGGCGGCCTGATGCACCGGCTGCACGCGGAGGGCCACAAGCGCGACGGGGTGGCGTTCGCCGGGGTGTCGGCGATCGAGACGGTGAAGGCGGAGGGGGCGGAGGACGCGCTGTTCCGTTCCTGGGCGGGCTGGCAGGCCCGTGCCGCGCACACCGGTCAGCGGGTCGCCGAAGCCGTCCTGGTGCCGCTCTCGCTGCCCGGCGCGCTCAACTCGGCCGCCGCCGCCGTCGCGGTGGTCGCCGGAACGGTGCTGCTGCTGGCCGGCTCGCTCTCCTTCGGCACCCTGCTGGCGTTCCTGCTGCTGCTCAACGGGTTCCTCCTGCCGATCTCCCAACTGGTCGGCACCGGCTCCGAGTTCACCGTCGCCCGGGCGCAGAACGCGCTGCTGGAGGACGTCGCGAGCAGCGAGGTCGACCCGTACCTCGCACCGGTGCTCGACAGCCCCGCCGAGCCCGTCCGGCTGCGCGGCGAACTGGAGCTGCGCGACCTGGAGTTCGGCTACGACCCGAACCGGCCGCCCGCGCTGTCCGGCATCTCGCTGCGGATCGCCCCCGGCGAGTGGGTCGCCGTGGTCGGCGGCTCCGGCAGCGGCAAGTCGACGCTGGCCCGGCTGGCGGCGGGCGTGCTGCGCCCCTGGAAGGGCGAGGTGCTGCTCGACGGGCGCCCCCGCGACGCCTGGCACCGGGGCGTCGTCACCGGCCAGGTCGCCTACGTGGAACAGCAGTTGAGGCTCTTCGAGGGCACCGTCCGGGACAACCTGACGCTCTGGGACCCGACCACCGCCGAGGACGCCCTGCAGCGTGCCCTCGCCGACGCCGAGGCCGCCGAACTGGTGCGCCGACGCGGCGGGTTGGACGCGCAGATCGACGAGGACGCCCGCAACTGGTCCGGCGGCGAACGCCAACGCCTGGAACTGGCCCGGGCGTTGGCCCTCGACCCGGCGCTGATCGTGCTCGACGAGGCGACCAGCGCACTGGACGCGCACACCGAGGCCGCCGTCAACGAGCACCTCCGGCGGCGCGGCGTCAGCTGCCTGGTGCTGGCCCACCGGCTGAGCACCATCCAGGCCGCGGACCGGGTCGTGGTGATCGCCGCGGGCCGCATCGTCCAGCAGGGCCCGCCCGCCGAACTCGCCGAACAGGACGGCCCGTACCGGGAGTTGCTGCGCGAAGCCGCACGCGGGACCGAGACCGCCGAGACCGCCGAGACCGCCGAGACCGCCGAGACCGCCGAGACCTCCCGGACCGACACGACCACCGAGAACCGACCCGCCCGAACGGAGGTGCAGGCATGAGCACGATGACCGCCGCCCGCCATGGCGGGACAGAGACTGCCGCGGCGGACGAGGAGCGCGACCCGGCGACCCGGGCCGACGCCACCGCGGCTGCCAACCGGACCGCACTCGCGGACGCGTTGGCCGAACTGGGAACCGCCGCCACCACCCGTCCGCACGCCTTCCCGCGCCGCGGCGAGACCTCGCCGTTCGCGCCGCGCCACCGCGCGGACCAGGCGCGGGAGGTGCTGCGGGCGCTGGGAGTGGCCGTTCCCGAGGAGATCCCCGCCGCAGTGCGGGACGCCGCCGATCCGGTCACGGCGCTGCTGCGCCGGGCCGGGGTCCGCTGGCGTCCCGTCACCCTCGCCGACGGGGACGAGACCGGCACGGCCGGCCCGATGGTGGCGTTCGCCGCCGAGGACGGCCGACCGATCGCCCTGATTCCCCGGGCCGGACGGCACCGCCGTCACGACCCGGCCTCCGAACGGGGGGCATCCCGTTCGGCTTTGAGCCGCCAGGCGCTGCTGCTGTACCCGCCGTTGCCACCGGGGCGCCCGACCCCGGCAGTCCTGCTGCGTTTCGCCCTCGCCGTTCCCGGTGCCCGCCGGGACCTCGCGGTGCTGAGCGTGGCGGGGCTGGTCTCGGCGCTGCTCGGTCTGCTCGTCCCGCTGTCCACCGGAGTGCTGCTGCCCGGCCTGCTGCTGGCCGACAAGCACCCGGTGCGCTGGCTGGCCGTGCTGCTGGGCTCCGCGGTGGTGGCGTCCTGGCTGCTCACGCTGGTCCGCAACGCCGCGGCCGTCCGGCTCACCAGCCGGGTGCAGCACGCGCTCGAACCCGCTGTCTGGGACCGGCTGCTGGCCCAGGACGCGCGGTTCTTCCGCGACTTCACCACGGGTGATCTGGTGCACCGGGCGAACGCGGTGGCGCAGGCCCGACAGGCCCTTTCGGAGGTGCTGGTGGGCGCCGTGCTGGGCGCGGTGTTCGCCGTCACCGGTCTGACGGTGCTGCTGCTGGTGGACTGGCGGCTCGGCGGGCTGCTGCTGCTCGCCGTGCTGGCGGTGACGGCCGTGCTGCTGCTGCTCGGCCGTCGCCGCCAGGAGTTCGAGTCACAGGTGTTCGAGGCGCACGGACAGCTCCAGGGGGTGCTGTACGGGCTGCTGCTGGGCATCGACAAGATCCAGACTGCCGGCCGGGAGATCCAGGCCTTCGCCCGCTGGGTGACCCCGTTCGCCGGGCAGAAGCGCGCCGACGCCGCCGCGATGCGCTCCGACGCGGTCGCCGGGGCGCTGACCACCGCGCTCCAGCCGCTGCTGCTGGCCGTGCTGCTGGCGGGGGCGACGTTCGGCCCGGCCGCCGCGGCCGGGCACCTGATGGCGGCGGGCGTCGCGGCCGGCCAGGTCGCGCTGGCGCTCGGCCAGGTCACCCACGCGGCGGCGAGCGCGTACGGCGTCGCCCCGGTGCTGGAGCGGCTGCGGCCGATCCTCGCCGAACCGACCCCGGGCGCCGGCGGCGGGGCCGACCGTTCCGGGCAGCTCGCCGACCCGGGCCGGCTGAAGGGCCGACTCGCCCTGGACGGCGTCACGTTCCGCTACCCGGGCAGCGCCCTGCCCGCGCTGGACGCGGTGTCGCTGCGCGCCGAACCCGGCGAGTTCGTCGCCGTGGTCGGCCCGTCCGGGGCGGGAAAGTCCACCCTGATCCGGCTGCTGCTCGGCTTCGAGCGGCCCGAGTCCGGGGCGGTCCGCTACGACGGCCGCGAACTCGCCACGCTGGACGCCAGGTTGGTGCGGCAACAGGTCGGCTCGGTGCTCCAGCACGGCCGGATGCTGCGCGGCTCGCTGCTGGAGAACCTGGCCGGCGCCGACCCCGACGTCGACCAGGACCGGATCTGGCACGCCGCCGAACTCGCCGGAATCGCCGACGAGTTGCGCGCCCTGCCGATGGGTCTGGGAACCCGTGTGGGTGAGGACGCGCAGGGCTTCTCCGGCGGCCAGGTGCAGCGCCTGCTGCTGGCCCGCGCCCTGGTCCGCGACCCCGCCGTGCTGCTGCTCGACGAAGCCACCTCCGCACTCGACAACGCCACCCAGCAGCGGGTCGCCGAGGCCGTCGCCGGCCTCGACCGCACCCGCCTGGTGATCGCCCACCGACTGAGCACCATCCGCACCGCCGACCGGATCTGCGTGCTGGACGGGGGCCGGGTGTCCGCCGAGGGCACCTACCGCGAACTGCTCGGCACCGACCCGCTGTTCACCCGCCTCGCCCGTTTCCAGGAGATGTGAGATGTCGCTCGAAATGCAGACCTGGCTCCGCACCGCCGGAAGTCCGGGCCCCGACGCCCCGCCCGCCACGCTGCTGCCCGAAGTCCCCGGCGCCGACGAGCGCCTGCGGGCGGTCGTCGCCGCCGCCGCGAGCTTCGAGGAACGCGCCGCCGCCCGCGACGACGGGCAGGCGCTGTTCACCCCCGACCCGGCCGAGGACCGGCGCAGCCGCGCCGCCGCCGTCGAGACCTGGCTGAGCCGCGCCGCCGGCGACCAGCGCTCCGCCGGCGTGCTGCTCGAACACCTCGCCGAGACCGGCCGCCCGCTCGGCGAGGGCCTGCGCCGGGTCCGCCTCGCCGACCCGGGCAAGCTGCCCTCCTGGGCGCACGCCCTGGCCGCCTTCCTCCGCGCCCAGCAGACCGAACCCGCCACCGCGCCGGGCGCGTTGACCGCAGGGTTCGCGGCCGCCGCCGACGCCCTGCTGCCCACCGGGCCCGGCGGGATCCTCGGCGTCCCGGTCGCCGACGCCGCCCGCGCCGACCTGGCGAAGACCCTGACCGGCCGGCTCACCGAGGCCTGCAACCTGACCTTCTGCCACGAGTTCCAGCTCGTCACCGGCCGCCCGCGCGCCACCGAGTGGAACGCCGAAGGCGGCCCGGACGCCTCCGTCGCCGGCTGGCTGGCCCGCCTGGAGCGGCTGCCCGCCCTCGCCTACCTGGTCGGCACCGTCTGCCGGCAGTGGCAGGAGATGTACACCGAGATGTTCGCCCGGCTCGCCGCCGACCGCACGGAACTCGTCCGGCGGATGTGGCACGGCGTCGACCCGGGCGCCCTCGCCGCCGTGCGCGGCGACGCAGGCGACCGGCACGCCCAGGGCCGCTCGGTGGCACTGCTGCACTTCGAACACGGCGCGGGCGTGGTCTACAAGCCCAAGGACATGCGGCACGCCACCGCCTTCCTCGGCCTGGTCGAACGCCTCAACTCCGAACTGACGCTGGACCTTCCGCTGCGCACCGTGGTGGTCCGCTCCGACCGCGGCGACGACGGCCACGCCGCCTCGCTGAGCGCCGACTGCTCCGGCGACTACGGCTGGGAGGAGCTCGTCCCGTCCCGCCCCTGCGCCGACCCGGCCGGCTTCGCCCGGTTCTACCGCCGCCTCGGCATGACGATCCGCCTGGTCCAGCTGCTGGAGGGCCGCGACCTGTGGGCGGACAACCTGCTCGCCGACGGCGAGCACCCGGTGCTGATCGACCTGGAGTGCCTGCTGTACCCGCGGGTGCAGGCCCCGCCGGTGCTGACCGCCGCCCAGCACGGGCTGCTGGACGAGCTGGAGACCACCGTGGTGCGCACCGCGATGGCCTTCCAGGCCTGGACGCCCGCCGGCCGCACCGACGCCCTCGACATCGGCTGCCTGTCCCGGGTCGGCAGCCTGGAGACCGCCCCGGGCGTGCCCGCCCTGCCGCTGCCCCCGTACCGCCCGGTGCACGACGGGCAGCCCGCCGACCCCTGGCAGTACACCGAGGAGGTGGTCGACGGCTACCGCGAGATGCACGCCGCCCTGCACCGCCTGCGCGGCGAACTCGCCGACCCCGAAGGGCCGTTGAGCGGCTTCCGGGGCGTCTGGGTGCGCTACATCTGGCGGCACACCTGGGACGGCTACAAGATCCTGCGGGCCTCCACCAGCCCGCTCGCGCTGGACGACGGCGCCACCCGCGAGACGGTCATCGCCGGCGCGCTGCGCGGTGCCGTCGTCGCCCGCGCCGGGGACGCCGCCCGCAGCGACCTGCTGGAGGTGGTGCTCGCCGAACTCGACTCGTTCCGCACCTTCGACATCCCGTTCTTCCGCTCGCTGACCACCTCCTCCTCGGTGTTCACCGCCGACGGTCGGGAGATCCCCGGACACTTCCAGTCCACCGGCTGGAAGCGCCTCCAGCAGCGGGTCGCCGAACTCGACGGCTTCGACCTGGACGCGCACGTCGCCGTGCTGTCCGGCTGCGTCGACGCCGCCCGGGCCGGCACCGAGCAGGCCCCCGGACAGCCTGTCCCGGACCCGGCCGTCCGCCCGCCGGTGCCGCGTCAGGCACACGCCGCCGAACCGCCCACCCCCGGCGAGCTGTTGACGGCCGCCACCGCGCTCGGCGACCGGATCCTCGCCGACCGGCGGCCCACCGGCTGGCTCGGCCAGAGCTGGTACCCCGGCACCGGACTGCGGCAGGTCGAGGCGCTCGGCCCCGACCTGGTGTCCGGCACCCTCGGCATCGCCGTGCTGCTCGCCGAACTCTGGTCCGCCACCGGCGAGCCCCGCTTCCACCGGGCCGCGCACGGCCTGCTGTCCGAGGCCGCCGCGCTGATCGACCCGAACGAGCCGCGGGCGTTCTCCTTCGCCGGCGACTCCCGGCTGGCCTCCGGCGCACCCGTCCCCGGCGGCTTCGCCGGCCCCGGCGCGATCATCCACGGCCTGGCCCGCGGCGGACTGCTGCTCGGCGAACCCGACTTCCTGGCCGCCGCCCGGGCCCTGGTCCCCGGCGCGCTCTCGGTCGCCGAATCCGCCTCCGACCGGCCCGGCCGCCGCGCGAAGGTCCCGCACGGCGACGTGCCGCTCGGCACCGCGGGCCTGCTGCTCAACCTGCTCCGGCTGCGCCGCGCCGCCGGCGCCGGCCACGCCGACACCGACCGGGCGATCCGCACCCTGGCCGCCGGCGCGCTCGCCCGGCTCGGCGAGGAACACGCCCCGTTCGACTTCCGGCAGCTCGTCCTCGGCGGCGCCGACTCGATCGCCGCCGCCCTCGCCCGCACCGTCGCCGAGGCCCCCGCGCTGCTCGCCGACCCCGAGGCCGTCCGGGACCGGCTGCGCGCCCACCGCTTCGCCACCGCCACCCGGGCGGGCCGCCTCGCCTGCCTGGACACCGCCGTCTCGCTCGGCGCGGACGCCGTCGACGGCGCCGACCTGGGCGCACTCGCCCCGCCCGTCACCGGCCCCGAACTGGCCGCGCTCACCGGCCGGGCCCTGCTGTCCGCCGCCACCGAGGCGCTCACCGCCGCCGAGGCCGGACTCGTCCACACCCTGCCGGAGGCCCCCGAGAACACCGAGGCCCTGCTGCCCGGCCCGTTCTACGACGGACGCGAGGCCGCCGCGCTGATGGTCCGCGAACTGCTCACCCGGCACCGCCTGCACGGCACCTGGTTCCCCGACCGGGCCGCGCACGACGCCGTCAACCTCGGCGCGCTGGACGGCACCGTCGCCGTCGGCCTGCTGCTGCTGCGCCTGCACGACACGTCCGCCGCCCCGCTCGCCACCCTGCGCTGACCCCGCGCCGCTTCGAGGAGTACCCCGCCATGTCCGAACTCATCGGCTTCAAACGCCACTTCACCCCGTACGTGGTCGACGGCGAGGCCGTCTACCTGGTCTCCGAGCGCGGCGTCTCGGTGGTCGACGGCCGGCTCGCCCAGGCCCTCGCCCCGCTGTTGGACGGCACCCGTACGGCTGAACAGATCGGCGCCGCCCTCGACGGCGTCGTCCCCGCCGACAAGGTCGACGCGGGCGTCGACAAGCTGCGGGCCGGCGGCTGGGTCACCGCCGCCGACCCGGCCACCGACCGGCCCGGTGCGGCCTTCTTCGAGATGGCCGGACAGGACGGCGACGCCGCGATGACCGCGCTGCGCGGCGCGCGAGTCCGCATCGAGGTCTACGGCGAACTGGACACCGCCCCGTTCCTGGCCGCGCTCACCGCCGCCGGCGTGACCGTCGACCAGGACGCCGCGTTCACCGTCGCCCTCACCGAGGACTACCTGCACCCCGGCCTCGCCGACCGCAACCGGCAGGCCCTCGCCGACGGCCGCCCCTGGCTGCTGGCCCGCCCGGTCGGCTCCATCGTCTGGGTCGGCCCGGTGTTCACCCCCGACGTCCCCGGCGTGGACGGCACCGGCTGCTGGGAGTGCCTGGCGCACCGGCTGTCCGCCAACCGGCAGTCGCTCAGCTACCTGCAGCACCGCCTCGGCCAGGACGAGCCGATTTCCACCGCCGGCGCCCACCTGCCCGCCACCCTCGCCCTCGGCACCCAGCTCGCCGCCCTGGAGACCGCCAAGTGGCTGGCCGGCGCCCGCCCGTCGCAGCCCGCCGTCACCACCTTGGACACCGTGCTGCTGGAGAGCGAGAAGCACGTCCTGGTCCGCCGCCCGCAGTGCGCCTCCTGCGGCGACGACGCGATGATGACCCGCCGCCAGCTGGAACCCGTCCGCTTCGAGCCCCGCCCCAAGGCGTTCACCGCCGACGGCGGCCACCGCTCCGCCTCGCCCGAGGACATGCTGGAGAAGTACCGCCCCCAGCTCAGCCCGGTCACCGGCGTCGTCACCACCCTCGTCCCCGCCGCCCGCACCCCCACCGGCCTGCGGGTCTACGTCTCCGGGCAGAACCTGTCCCGGCAGAGCGGCGACCTCAAGCAGCTGCGCACCGGCCTGCGCTCGGTCAGCTGCGGCAAGGGCCGCACCGACGTCCAGGCCCGGGCCTCCGCGCTCGGCGAGGCCATGGAACGCTTCTCCGGCGTCTTCCAGGGCGACGAGGCCCGCCGCCTCGCCACCTTCGCCGAACTCGGCGACGCCGCCGTCCACCCCGAACGCACCCTGCTGTACTCCGCCAAGCAGTATGCCGAACGCGACCGCTGGAACGTCAAGCAGTCGATGTTCAACGTCGTCCCCGTGCCGTTCCGCACCGACGACCCGATCGAGTGGTCCCCGGCCTGGTCGCTGACCGAACAGCGCCACCGCTGGCTGCCCACCCAGGCCATGTACTACGGCTACCGGCACCGCGGCCGGTTCTACGCCGCCGGCGACTCCAACGGCTGCGCCGCCGGCACCTCCTTCGAGGACGCCGTCCTGCAGGGCTTCCTCGAACTCGTCGAACGCGACGCCGTCGCGCTCTGGTGGTACAACCGCGTGCAGCGCCCCGGCATCGACCTCGACGCCTTCGGCGACCCGTACATCGACCAGCTGCGCGAGGTCTACCGCGGCCTGCGCCGGGAGATCTGGGCGCTCGACCTGACCGCCGACTTCGGCATCCCGGTGGTCGGCGCGTTCTCCCGCCGGCTCGACGCGAAGCCCGGCTCCGGCACCAACGAGGACGTGCTGATCGCGTTCGGCGCGCACCTCGACCCGCACATCGCGCTCACCCGGGCGCTCACCGAGATGAACCAGTTCCTCGGCCCCGTCGCCGGCGACGAGCACGGGCGGGTCACCTACGCGGGCGCCGACCCCGAGCAGAAGGCCTGGTGGACCACCGCCACCGTCGCCAACCAGCCCTACCTGCTGCCCGACCCGAACGCCCCGCGCTCCACCCCCGCCTCCTGGCTGCCGCTGGCCGGCGCCGACCTCGCCGACGACCTGGCACTCGTCCAGCGGATCGTCGAGGACCACGGCATGGAGTTCCTGGTGGCCGACCAGACCCGCCCCGACGTCGGCCTGCCCGTCGCCCGGGTGATCGTCCCCGGCATGCGGCACTTCTGGGCCCGCTTCGCGCCGGGCCGGCTCTACGACGTCCCCGTCCGGCTCGGCTGGCTGGACACCCCGACCCCGGAGAGCGCGCTCAACCCGATCCCGATCTTCATCTGACCGACGTGCGGGGCAGCCGGGCCCGGCTGCCCCGCCCACCCGGGGAGGTACCCATGACCGTCATCGACCACCTGCCACCCGTCGCCACCACCGGAGGCCACCGACCGCTCCGCCGGCTGCTCCGCCTGCGCCCCGAGGTCGACGTCACCGCCCAGGGCGCCGACGTCGAACTCGCCCACCCGTGGGGCCGCCAGCGCGTCCACGCCCTCGGCGAGCGCACCGTCGCCGCACTCGCCGAACTCACCCGCACCGACGCCGACCTGGACGAACTCGCCCTCGACCAGGTCCGGCTGCTCAAGCTCCTCGAACGCTTCCCGTACCTGGTCACCACCACCGTCACCGGCCCGCTCGGCGACCCGCTGGCCACCGCCGTGCCGATCGCCCGCGCCGCCGCCCTGCCCGGATTCGCCCGCCCCACCGGCCAGTTGGTGCTCTCCCGGTTCGCCTACCTGCGCCGGCTCCCGGACGGCCACGGCGAGTCCTGCGTCCTCGAATCCCCGATGGCGCCGTTCCGGCTGGTCCTCCACCGGGCCGCCGCCGGGGCCTTCGTCGCCGCCCTCAGCGCCTCCCGCACCGCCGAGGACGCCGCCCTGCTGGCCGGCATGTCCGCCGCCGAGGGCGAGGCGCTGGCCGGACTGCTCGCCGGCGGCGGCTTCCTGGACGCCGGCCAGGGCGCCGAAGCCCCGCTGTGGGACTTCCACGACCTGCTGTTCCACTCCCGCAGCCGCCCCGGCCGGCACGACTACCCGACCGGCGGCGTCTTCGCCCACCAGGACGTCCCGCAACTGCCCGCCGTCTCCGGCCCCGGCGCCCGCGAGGAGTCCGAAGGCATCGACCTGCCCGTCCCCGACTGGGACACCGTGGTCGCCCGCGACCCCGCCCTCAGCGAAGTCCTGGAAGGCCGCCGCTCGGTCCGCTCCTACGCCGAGACCCCCGTCACCCTCGACCAACTCGCCGAACTGCTCTACCGGGTGGCCCGGGTCCGCCGCGTCATCCCCGGCGACCCCGCCGACCCGCACGGCTACGACGGCGTCGAACGCCCCTACCCGGCCGGCGGCGCCACCGGCGAACTGGAGATCTACCTCTCGGTGGTCAAGTGCGTCGGCCTCGAACCCGGCGTCTACCGGTACGACGCCGCGGCCCACCGGCTGCGCCCCCGGCCGTTCCAACACCCCGGCGAGGAGACGGCGTTCAGCGAACTCGTCACCGCGGCCTGGCGGGCCACCGCCTGCACCGTCGACCCGCAGGTGCTGCTCACCGTCACCAGCCGGTTCGGCCGACTCTCCTGGAAGTACAGCCAGATCGCCTACGCGCTGACCCTCAAGCACGTCGGCGTGCTCTACCAGACCCTCTACCTGGTGGCCACCGCCATGGGCCTGGCCCCCTGCGGACTCGGCTCCGGCGACACCGACGCCGCCGCCCGCGCCCTCGGCCTCGACTGGACCGCCGAATCCTCCGTCGGCGAGTTCCTGATCGGCAGCCGCCCCGCCGACGTGCCCCGCACCGCGCACGGCTTCGCCGACGTGGTCGACGCCGCCCGCGCCGGGGAGGGACTCGGCGAGACCTTCTGAAGCGAGCCTTTCCGAGGCCCCGTCCGTCCGTAAGCGCGCATGCCTGCGACCCGTCAGCGGGAATCTGACGGGTCGTCGGCGGGTCTGCGTGTTCTCTTCTCGGCGGCGCCTACAGCCAGCCGCACTCGCGGGCGATCCGGATCGCGTCGCACCGGTTGCGCGCACCGGTCTTGGCGATCGCCGCCGACACGTAGTTGCGCACCGTCCCCGGCGACAGCGACAGCGCCGCCGCGGCCTCCTGCACCGTGCTGCCCTCGGCGATCTCGCCCAGCACCGCGAGCTCCCGGCGGCTGAGCGGTCCCGACTGGCCCCCGCGCACCACCTCCAGCACCAGCCGCGGGTCGTACACCCGGCCGCCGCGGGCCAGTTCGCGCACCGCCGCGATCAACGCCGGCGCCTGCACGTCCTTCAACAGCACCCCGGCCGCGCCCTCCACCAGCGCCCGCCGGTCCTGCGCCGTCCGCGGCAGCGCCGGCACCAGCAGCAGCACCGCGGCGCCCGGTACGGCGTGCTGCAGCCGCCGCGCCGCCGCCGTCGGGTCCGGCTGCTCCGGATCGACGCCCAGCACCGCGACCGCCGGGCGCACCCCGGGAGCCGCCGCCGCGGCCTCCTCGCCGCCGACCGCCTCGGCGACCACCGCGAGGTCCTCCTCCCGGTCCAGCAACGCCCCCAGCCCCGAACGGAACAGGTGGTGCCGGTCGGCCAGCAGCACCCGGGTCGGGCTCGCCGCCGCCGCTGTCGCGGCGAGCGGGAACTGCGGGGACAGGGCCCGCTGCACCAGCGGGCGTTCCAGTGCGGTGGTCATCCGGACACCTCCCCGGCTCTGTCGCCCGGCCCGGTCAGCCCCAGCCCCAGGTGTCCGAGTGCGGCGGCTCGGTCGAGGTCGGGCTGCCCGACGGCGACGGGGTGGGCGCCGGGGTCGGCCCGACCACGATCGCCTGCGCGCCGGCGTCCGCCGGCGACTGCGGCCCGCCCACGACGGCGCCGTCCGCCGTGACCACCGCGCCCGGCCGGGTCGGGCCCGTCAACTCGGCGGCGGTGGCGATGCCGCCCACCAGCATCGCGCCCAGAGCGGCAATCGTGACAAAACGGATGTTCAGCGTCATGGGAGTGCCCGATCCTCTCGCATTCAACCGATCCCCGGGCTGCCGCCGGGGCCTGTGGTGTGAACGGCAGTCAGGTACTGGTGCGATTCGCGGCCCCCGCCGGGGGCTGCTCCCGCGGTCTCGCACCGCCGTCCTGCCGACATCACCAAGAGTGGCCCGCCGGGCACCCCCGCGTCAGCACCCGGAGCTGGCACCAGAGTGCCGTGACACCGAACGGCCACCACCCCCAGGGCCTGTCCGGGCGGCCGTCAACTCCTCGCGCGGGCCAGCCCCATGCCGAGCGCGATCCACGGATCGGCCTCGCAGCGCACCACCGACCAGCCCGCCAACGGCCCGCCCGGCTCCGCCAGCGCACCCACGCCCGAACGCAGCGCCCGTTCCGCCGCCAGCAGCGAAGAGGCCGTCAGGAAACACACCGCCGCCAGCCCGTCCGGCCCGGCCAGCACCCGGGCGTGACAGACCCTGGCCCCGTCCAGCGGCAGCCGGGTCAGGGCCAGCCGGACCGGACCGGCACCGGCCTCCAACGCCGGCCCGCCCTGGACGGGCCGCGGCGGGATCAGCTCCAGACGGATCGCATACACCTCCCCAGCGTGACAAACCCGGGCCCCCGCCGGACCGTGTCACGGGTGACAGATATCCGCATGGCACGAAAATGACAGTTGCCCGGCACCCTTCACTGTTCGGCCACCTGTCCGACAGAATCTCCGCAAGTCAGTTCTATAACTGACCAGGGCGGCGCTAACCTGACGCCCGATCAGGAACGCCAACCCGGGGGCAGCGCGCCGAGAACGGCGCTTTGGAGGCCGAAATGAACAGAGCGATCCGCACCGCCACCGGACAGGACACCCGGAAGACCGCCCGTTGACCGCCGGCGGCCCGATCGGACTCGACGCCTTCGGCGAAGCCGTCTACCGGGCGATGCTGCTGCACCCCGACCTCGACACCGGCGGCCTCGCCGGCCACCTCGACTGCACCGAGACCGACGTCTGCGACGCCCTCGACCGCCTCGCCGACCTCGCCCTCACCCGCCCCACCAGCTGCGGCACCCGCTGGCGCGCCGTCAACCCCGAACGCGGACTCGCCGCCCTGCTCGCCCACCAGGAGGCCGAGGCCGCCCGCCGCCAGCGCGAGATGGAACGCAGCCGCTCCGCCATGGCCGGCCTGATCGCCGAGTACGCCAGCCTGCACGCGCCCGGCGAACAACGCGGCATCGAAATGCTCGTCAGCCTCGACCAGGTCCGCGACCGGCTGATCCAGCTCGCCTCCGACGCCACCGCCGAAGTGCTCTCCTTCGCCCCCGGCGGCCCGCAGCCCGCCCAGGTCATGGAGGCCAGCCGCACCCTCGACCAGGAGACCCTGGAACGCGGCGTCCGAATGCGCACCGTCTACCAGGACAGCGTCCGCAACGACCCCGCCACCGTCCAGTACGCCCGCTGGCTGCACGGCCTCGGCGGCGCCGTCCGCACCGCGCCCACGCTGCCGCTGCGCATGATCGTCGTCGACAACTCCACCGCCATCGTCCCGATCGACCCCGAGGACCCCCGCAAGGGCGCCGTCCTGCTGCAGAGCCCCGGCGTGGTCGCCGCCCTGCGTGCCCTGTTCGACCAGGTCTGGGACCACGCCCGCCCGCTCGGCGAACCCGACCGGCGCGACCCGCACGGCCTCACCGGCCAGGAACGCGAACTGCTGCGCCTGCTCGCCGAAGGACTCACCGACGAGCGCGCCGGCCAACGCCTCGGCGTCTCGCTGCGCACCGTCCGCCGGATGATGGCCGACCTGATGGTCCGGATGGACGCCCGCAGCCGCTTCCAGGCCGGCATCCAGGTCGCCGCCCTCGGCTGGCTGGCCGCCGCCGAGGACGCCCCCGCCTGACGTTCCGACGGCGGGCTGGCGACGGGTTAGCGGCGGGCTAGCGGCGGTGCTTGCCCCCGGCGGCCGGGGCCGGGGTCGGGTACGGGATCCGCAGCTTGCGGGCGAACGGGGCCACCGACGCCCCCACGCCCAGCGGACGGGCCAGCACGAACAGCGACAGCAGCACCGCCAGCGAACCCGCCGCCAGCCCTGCCAGGCTGCCGAACAGCCCCTCGCCGAACTGCCCCGCCAGCCAGTGCGCGGCCAGCGCGCCCGGCAGGCACGCCAGGATCAGGCCCAGGTGCAGGGTCACCAGCCGGAAGCCCTCCAGCCCGCTGCCGCGCCGCGCGCCACGCCGCGTCCCCAGGTCCACGGTGGCGTTGGCACCCGGCGCGAAGGCATCGGTGCGCAGCACCATCGTCGAGTCCACCGCCCCCGCCTCGGCCTTCGGGGCCGGGGGAGCGCCCTTCGCCAGGCGGCGGCCCAGCGCGACGCCGGTCACCACCACCGACAAGGTGGCGGCCACGGTGTGCGCCACCGCCATGCCGATCACCTTGTCCTGCAGCGGCAGCACCTGGTACGCCACCCAGCACAGCGCGGCGTTGGTGCCCGTGCTGATGAGGGTCAGCCAGAACGGCGTCCGGGCGTCGCCCATCGCGTAGAAGCCGCGGGCCAGGCCGTACTGGGCGCAGAACGCGGGCATGCCGATGGCGAAGGCCATCAGCAGCGAGGCGATCACCATCGCGTCGTCGTGCACGCCGGCCCGCGCACCGTAGCCGTACGCGGCCATCGCGATCTGCGGGGCCAGCGCGAAGAACAGCACGGCGGCGGTGACCACCATCGCCGCCGAGGAGCGCAGTACTCCCGACAGGTCCTCGCCGATCTTCCGGTAGTCGCCCGCCGTCGCGGCCCGCGCCATGCCCGGCAGCAGCGCCGTCACCAGCGACACCGTGATCACGCCCTGCGGGACTACGAAGAGCGCGTAGGCGTTGTTGTAGGCGGAGAAGCCGCGGCCGCCCGGGATGCCCGCGTGGTCCGCCGCGGTGCCCGCGCCGGAGCTCAGGCTGGTGATCACCGCGAAGGACAGTTGGGTGGCCACCACCAGGGCCAGCGCCCAACCGGCCGCGCGCAGTGGCCGGGTGAGGCCCGCGCCACGCCAGTCGAAGCGCGGACGGTAGGTGAAACCGGCCTTGCGCAGCGAGGGCAGCAGCGCGGCGGCCTGCACCACGATGCCCAGCGTCGAGCCGATGCCCAGAAGCATCGCGTCGCCGCTGCTCACTTCTTCGGCCCTGTAAGCGTGGTGTCCCATTGCCAGATAGCCGCCGAACACGCCGATCGCCACCACGTTGTTGAGGACCGGCGTCCACATCATCGCGCCGAACCGGTCACGGGCGTTCAGCACCTGCCCGAGCAGGGTGAACACGCCGTAGAAGAGGATCTGCGGCAGGCAGTACCGGGCGAAGGTGATCGCCAGCTCGCGCTGCACGCCGCTGAACTTGGGCGCGTAGAAGTCGACGATCTGCGGGGCGAGCAGCCACGCACCGACTGTCAGCACCACCAGGATCACGCCGCACAGGGTCAGCAGCCGGTCGGTGTACGCCTGGCCGCCGTCCTTGTGCGTCTGCATGGCGTGCACCAGCTCCGGCACGAACACCGAGGCCAGCACACCGCCGAGCAGCATCATGTAGACGATGTTCGGCAGCGAGTTCGCCACGTTGAACGCGTCACCGGCCGTGCCGGTGGCCAGCGCCGCCACGATCACCGCGCTGCGCACGAAGCCCAGCGCCCGGGACGCCAGCGAGCCCAGCGCCATGATCAGGCCGTTGCGGCCGGTGGACGCGGCGGGCTTGGCGTCCGGCTTCGCCGCCCCCTGCTCCTGTTTCTGCTCCTCGCTCGCCCGCGGCGACGGCACCGGGGCCTGCGGCGGGGGCGGCGGGTAGCCGACCTGGTCGTACTGGCCGAACTGGTCGGAGATCCGGCTGAACTGCATGGTCGGCGGATCCTGCGGAGGGTACGGCCCGCGCTGCTGGGGGTGCTGGCCACCTTGCTGAGGGTGTTGCGGGCCGCCCTGCTGCGCGTACTGACCACCCTGCTGCTGGGCGTACTGACCGCCCTGCTGCGGGTACTGGCCACCCTGCGGAGCGTACGGACCGCCCTGCTGCGGGTACTGGCTGTTCTGCTGGGCGTACGGGTCGTACGGGTCGGTCGGGCCGTCCGCGGTGTGCGTGGTCATCGGACCCCCCGTCGATCGGTGCCCGTGCGGCGTTGCGTGGGAATGTGCGGGAGCTCCGGTCCGGCCGGGCTCCACCTGCCGGTTGCAGGGTGCATCCAGCCGCAGAAGTCTGCCGTAACTCGGCACCCTATGGGGAGTCGGGTGTCGGACAGGGGCCGGTCCGGCCCGTCGCGGCAGGTGGCGGCGGCGGTGGCGGATCGGCCGCCCAGCCCCGTTTCCGCCCGGAATCACGCGGAATGTCGCCCACGTCCGTTCCCTCCCCCGAACGTGGCGGATGCGGAGTGTGACGTTGCTCACGAACCGTCAGGAACGGCGTCAGGAACGGCGTCAGGAACGGCCCGGTTCATGGTCCGGCTCCAGCGGCAGCGGCGGGGCCAGCACCCGCTGCACCCGGGAGCGCAGCCGCCAGTGCAGCCGTCGGACGTCCCGGCCGAACCGGCCCGGCAGCCAGAGTTCCACGGCCAGCGTCACCCCGGCCAGTACTGCGGCGGCGGCCGCCCAGCCGGCCAGCACGTCGCTCGGGTAGTGCACGCCCAGCGCGAGCCTGGTCCAGCCGACGCCGAGGACGGTGAGCGCCGCGCCGGTGCCCGCGACCGCGCGCACCGCCCGGTCCGCGCGCGGCCAGAGCAGCACCAGCAGTGCCCCGCAGGTCACCGCAGAGGCGATCGCGTGCCCGGACGGGAAGCCCGCGCCGGAGCCGATCGCGACCGGGTCGGCGAAGTGCGGCCGGGGCCGCCCGATCAGCGCCCGGCCGCCGCCGCTGGCCGCCCAGCCGAGCAGGCCCACCGAGACCGCCCAGCCCGCCAGCACCCGGGCGCGCACGCACCACAGCCACAGCGCGGCGGCGCCGAGCAGGGCGCGCATCGTCCACGGCGCGCCCAGGTCGGCCATGGTCTGCATGGCCGCCGTCCACACCGAGTGCCGCACCGCGTACCGGTGCAGTGCCGCCACCCAGCCGTGGTCGAGCCGGGCCAGCGGCGACCAGTCGGCTTTCACCAGGACCAGCAGCGCCGTGAACAGCAGCAGGCTCGCCAGGCCGATCCCGGCACAACGGAGCAGTGTCCGGCGTTGAACCGGAGAGCGGAGGTCGCCGCGGTCGCCGCCCGGGGGTCGTTCGGGCGCCGGAGAGCCATCAGTGGGCTGGTGCATGACAGTCACCTTCCCCGCGGCAGGGCCCGACCGGTGGTCCGGCGATAGCGATTCGGCATCGGTTGTGCGGATGTGTCGCGAAGGCTCCGCACCGGTTCGGTGGCGGCGGGTGGGCGCACGGTGTGCGAGCCGCATCACGCTGCGTGTATCGGTCGGATGAAAATCGGCAGGATACTGCATGCCTCCCGAAAAACTGAGCCACTTGGGAATGTTGTCCGATTTCTGTGCGTTGGATCGTTACGTGTGAGCCGGGAACAGGCCCACACGGTTGTGCCAGGCGGCGGAACGGAGCGCCCCCGGCCTCGTCAGTGAGGAGCAAGCATGGCCACCCGTGCCGTCGTACGCGACAGGGCCGATCGGACGCGCGCCGCCCGACCGACCAACCTCGAAGCCGACCGCGACCTGGTCGGCATGTACCTCGACGAGATCGCCAGGACGCCCCTGCTCGACGCCGCCGAGGAGGTCGAGCTGTCCCTGCGCATCGAGGCCGGGGTCTTCGCCCAGCACCTGCTGGAGGAAGGGGAGCAGCTCGAGGGCGTCAGCACGGAGGAGCTCCGGGCGATAGCCGACGACGCCGAGCGCGCCAAGGACGTCTTCATCCGCTCCAACCTGCGCCTGGTCGTCGCCGTCGCCCGCCGCTACCCGCGCAGCGGCCTCCCGCTGCTCGACCTCATCCAGGAGGGCAACGCCGGCCTGGTCCGCGCGGTGGAGAAGTTCGACTACTCCAAGGGCTTCAAGTTCTCCACCTATGCGACGTGGTGGATCCGGCAGGCGATCACCCGCTCGATCGCCGACCAGTCCCGCACCATCCGGCTGCCCGTCCACCTGGTCGAGGAGCTCGGCCGGATCCGCCGGGTGCAGCGCGAGAAGTCCAAGGAGCTGGGCCGCGAGGCCGAGCCCTCCGAGATCGCCGCCGAGCTGGACACCACCGAGCAGCGGATCAAGGACGTCCTGGACTGGGCCCGCGACCCGGTCAGCCTCAACATGGCGGTCGACGACGAGGGCGAGACCCAGTTCGGCGACCTGGTGGAGGACACCGGCGCGGTCTCCCCGGAGGACGCCGTGCTGGTCATGCTCCGCCGCGAGGAGCTGGACGGCCTGATCGGCCGCCTCGACGACCGCACCGCGTCCATCATCCGCAGCCGCTACGGCATAGAGGACGGCCGCGAGCGGACGCTGACCGAGGTCGGCAAGCAGCACGGCCTGACGCGCGAGCGGATCCGGCAGATCGAGAAGCACGCGCTCGCCGAACTGAAGAAGATCGCCGACCACGCGGGCTTCGAAGCCGCCTGAGACCGGCCCCCGGCTGCCGGGCACCCCCGCGGGGGTGCCCGGCAGTCCTACAGTGGACGGATGACCGAGCAGGACAAGACTGAGCAGGACAAGAGCAGGCCCGCGCCGCGACTGGTCTTCAAGGACCCGTTCGAGCAGCAGACCGGCGACGACACCGACCGCGGCTGGGGAGAGGCGTCGGGCAGGCGAGGGCTGGACTGGTACCTCGACCAGCGGCCCCCGCACCACGGCGAGAAGTAGCGGCGCAGCCCTCAGCGGCTGACCAGCGCGTCCCGGATCTCGGTGAGCAGCTGGACCTCCTTCACCTCGACTTCCAGTGCCTCTTCCTCGACCGTCTTGCGCTTCGCCAGGAAGTGGTTCATCGGCAGGACGATCAGGAAGTACACGACAGCCGCGATGATGATGAAGCTGATCACGGCGCTGATCACCGAGCCCCAGAGGATGAAGATGCCGGAGGTCACGTTGCCGCTCGCGTCCATCGAGCACGGCCCCCGGAGACAGGACGCGTAGCTGTTCAGGTCCTTGGTGCCGATCAGCCCGAGCAGCGGGTTGATGACGCCTTTGACGAACGCATTGACGACGTTGGTGATCGCCGCGCCGATGACGACGGCGACGGCCAGGTCCACGACGTTGCCGCGGAGCAGAAATTCCTTGAAGCCTTTCATGCCGCGTCGAACGGCGGCAGTACGCAAAGGTCACGGGTGAACCCCCAGCCCTTCGGTTGACGCCCGGGGGCACCCGGCAGGCCCCGGACCGGGCGGCGGGGCGGGCCCCAGTGGGCCCGAGGTGAACGCGGCAGCCACCGCCAGGCAGACCGCCGCCAGCAGGCCCGGACGCCGGCGCACGGCCTGCCGCAAGCGGTGGCGGCCCCGCGCGGTGCCCCGGATCGGCGGAAAATCGGGCACTTCGCGGCGCGGCGGCACCAGTGCGGCGGGCAGCGGGGGAAGCACGAAGGCGGTCACGAGGGCAGTCCCTTCCTCGGGAACGGCGGCCCCGGCCGGGGTCGCCGCAGTCATCCTGCGACCGCCCGCCGACCCCCGCCCGCGGATATCCGCACCCTGTGGAAAACCCCGCCCTGTGGAAAACCGCCGTCACCCGCAGGGCTGAACCGCTGCGCCGTCCGGAGCAATCCGTGCAACGGCCCCCGCCACCGCCCCCGCGACCGCCCCCGACACGCGAACAGGCCCCGCCCGGTCGGACCGGGCGGGGCCTGCTGCGCGAAGTCGAACGATCAGCTCGCGGCCGGGGCCGAACTGCTGCTCGTCGAGGACGAGGACGAGGGCGTCGAGGACGAGGACCCGGAGGTCGACGAGCCGGAGGCCGACGAGCCGGAGGACGAGCTCAGCGAGCTGCTGGAGCTGGAGCGGCTGTCGGTGCGGTAGAAACCGGAGCCCTTGAAGACCACGCCCACGGCCGAGAAGACCTTACGGAGCTTCCCCTGGCAGTCGGGGCACGTGGTCAGCGCGTCGTCGCTGAACTTCTGCACCGCCTCGAGGCCGTTGCCGCACTCGGTGCACTGGTACTGGTACGTGGGCACTTTCCGCTTCCTCCTGCACTCCCCCTGGCACTCTCACGCTATGAGTGCTAACGACGGTCCATGATGCGGCATTCCGCTGGTGGAGTCCAGCGGCTCAGCCGTGGAGACCCGCTCCGGCCGGCTCCTGCCGGACGGCGGCGGCGCCCCCGGCCACGGTACGGCCGCGGGGTGCCGGGGCGAGCAGCAGACCCCGCATCGTGACGAGCGCCACCAGGCCGAGGCCGGAGCCGATCAGCGGGACGGTGAAGCCCAGGGTGGGCCCGGAGTGGTCGATCAGCTGCCCGGCGGCGGTCGAGCCGATCGCCAGGCCGAGGCCGATCGCGCCGGTCAGCCAGGTGAACGCCTCGGTCTTGGCGCCGTCCGCGACCAGGGTCTCCACCAGCGTGTAGCCGGTGATCAGGGTGGGGGCGATGGCCAGGCCGCAGAACAGGCCGGCGACGGCCAGCGCGACCAGGTTCGGCATCGCCCACAGCGTGGAGCAGCCGAGGACCAGCAGCGCGTAGCAGCCGAGCATCCGCTGCCGGGCCGAGCTGCGCCAGGGGATCAGGCCGTAGAGCACGCCGGCGACCATCGACCCGGCCGCGAACAGGCCGTAGACCGCGCCGCTGAGGCCGGGGGTGCCGGCGTCCTCGGCGAAGGCGGTGATGGAGACCTGGAGCGCGCCGAAGACGGTGCCGAGGCCGAGGAACCCGCCGGCCAGCAGTCGCACGCCGGGGGAGGCCAGCGCCGAGGCCTGGCGGTGGCCGGGCTCGGCGGGGCCGCTGGGGGAGGGGGCGGTGGAGCGGCGGGCGGCGAAGGCCAGGCCGCCGAGCACGGTGAGGGTGGCCTCGACGATCAGGCCGGTGGCCGGGTTGACGGCGGTGGCGGCGCCGGTGGCCAGCACCGGGCCGATGACGAAGGTGAACTCGTCGGTGACGGACTCGAAGGCGAAGGCGGTGTTGAGCAGCGCGGGCTGCTCGTTCAGCCGGTGCACCCAGCGGGCCCGGACCATCGCGCCGACCTGCGGCACGGACGCGCCGGCCGGGGCGGCGGCGAGGAACAGCGTCCACTCGGGGGCGCCGCCGTGGGCGAGCGCGATCAGCACACCCACCGCGGCGGCGTGCACCAGGACGGCGGGGACCAGTACCGCGGCCTGTCCGTGCCGGTCGGCGAGCCGGCCGGTCTGCGGGCCGACCAGGGCCTGCGCGACGGCGGCGGTGGCGGCGACCGCGCCGGCCAGGCCGTAGGAGCCGGTGGCGTCCCGCACCAGCAGCACGATGCCGAGGCCGAGCATGGCGTACGGCAGTCGGGCGACCAGGGCGGGAAGCAGGAACGTCCAGGCGCGGGGGGTGCGCAGCAGGGCCCCGTAGCCGGTGGGGGCGGTGGTGTCGTCGACCGGTCGGCGAGCCGCCACGGTCGGTCCTCTCTGCTGCCTGGTAGCGCGGGACCGGGCGTGCAGATGTGGACCGGGACCGGCGCCGAGAGTCGTCCTCTCGCGCGTCGACCGGGGTTGTTACCGGGCCCGGGCGGTGCGCCTCGGGGCCCGGCCGCCGAGCGGTCGCGCCGACTCTGCATCAGGCAGATGCGGGGGAATCGGGGTTTCTGCCTTCAGCTTAGCGGCTCAGACCGCTTTCTTTCTGGGAACGGAAGGTGAAGCTTCCGCATTGTGCAGCCAGCCGGCCAGCTTGCCGCCCTGGTCGACGGCGCGCAGCCGGTGTTCGGCGGCCTCCGAGACCTCGTCGGTGGTGACGACCAGCAGTTCGTCGCCCTCGCGCAGCACCGTCATCCGGTCCGGCACGAAGCTGGAGCCCTCGCGGACCACCAGGGTGACGGCGGCGCCCTTGGGCAGGCGCAGTTCGGAGACCTCGACGCCGGACATCCGGGAGCCGGTGGCCAGCTGCACGGACAGCAGGTGGCCGTGCAGCTTCTCCAGCGGGGCGGACTCGATGCCCAGGTCCTGGCCCATGTCGCCCTCGCCGATCTTCAGCCAGCGGGCGACCATCGGCAGGGTCGGGCCCTGGAGCAGGGTGAAGACCACGACCAGGATGAACACCACGTTGAACAGCTGCTGGGCGTCGGCCGCGCCGGCCACCAGCGGGATGGTGGCGAGCACGATGGGCACCGCGCCGCGCAGGCCGGCCCAGGACAGCAGGGCCTGTTCCTGCCACGGGACCCGGAACGGCGTCATGCTGACCAGCACCGACAGTGGCCGGGCGACGAACACCAGGACGGCGCCGGCCACCAGGCCGGGGATGATCGCGGAGCCCATGGTCGCGGGGGTGACCAACAGGCCGAGCAGCACGAACATGCCGATCTGGCCGATCCAGGCGAGTCCGTCGGCGAAGCCGCGCACCGCGGGGCCGTGCGGCAGCTTGGAGTTCCCGAGGATCACCGAGGCGAGGTACGCGGCCAGGAAGCCGGAGGCGTGCAGCAGCGCGCCGCCCGCGTAGGCGAGCACGATCAGACCCAGCACCGCGATCGGGTACAGGCCGGAGGAGGGCAGCGCGATCCGGCGCATCGCGTACGCGCCGAGCTTGCCGACCGCGAGGCCGACGGCCGCGCCGATCGCCAGCTCCATGGCGATGGTGCCGAGCAGCACGTACCAGGAGTCGAGTTCGCCGGTCGTGGCGAAGGCCACCACCAGGATCACGACGGGCGCGTCGTTGAAGCCGGACTCGGCTTCCAGCAGACCGGTCAGGCGCTTGGGCAGCGGGACCGTCCGCAGCACCGAGAACACCGCGGCGGCGTCGGTGGAGGAGACGATCGCGCCGAGCAGCAGCGCGGTGCGCCACTCCAGGCCGACCAGCCAGTGCGCGCCCGCCGCGGTGACGAACACCGAGACGGCGACGCCCACGGTGGCGAGCACGGCCGCCGCCGGCACGACCGGTTTGATCGCCTTCCAACTGGTTTTGAGCCCGCCCTCGGCGAGGATGACCACCAGGGCCGCGTAGCCGAGGACCTGGGTGAGTTCGGCGTTGTTGAAACTTATGCCGATGCCGTTCTGACCCAGCAGAACGCCGATGCCCAGGTACAGCAGCAGGGACGGCAGTCCTGTGCGGGTGGAGAGCCTGACCGCGCCGACGGCGACGAGCAGGATGACGGCGGACTCGAGAAGCAGTTCGTTCAGGTGGTCAACGGTCACGCAGGGGCACCTCTGGCAGGGAAGGGGCGGCTGACGGATCGTTACTCAGTCTAACATTTTACTTGATCTTTACGCTAGTCCCCGCTTTTCTCCCGGCCCGGTAGGGTCCGAACCACGCCGCCGCAGGCCTGCCGGTGTCCCCCGTGCACGACCGCCGCTGCCGTCGCCCTAATGTGGTGACCTGTCACCGCCGCACGCTCCCTCATACAAGGACTCGGATGCCCCGCTCGAAGAAGTTCCGGCGCGCACGTCTGATCGTGATCCTGCTGGCCGTGCTGCTGGTGGCGGGTCTGGCAGGCGGCGGCTGGTGGGCGGTCGACACCGTTCGATCGTCGTACCCACAGCTCAGCGGCACCGTCAAGGTGCCCGGCATGTCCGCCCCGGTGGACGTGGTGCGCGACGACAAGGGCATCCCGCAGCTGTACGCCGACACCGACGCCGACCTGTTCCGCGCCCAGGGCTACGTCCAGGCCCAGGACCGGTTCTGGGAGATGGACGTCCGGCGGCACATCACCTCCGGGCGACTCGCCGAGATGTTCGGCTCCAGCGCGGTGGAGAACGACAGCTTCCTGCGCACCATGGGCTGGCGCCAGGTGGCCCAGAAGGAGTGGGACACCGTCCTGTCCGAGGACACCAAGCGCAACCTCACCGCCTACACCGAGGGCGTCAACGCCTGGCTGGCCGAGCACCCCGGCGGGGCCGGCGCCTCGGTCGAGTACGCGTTGCTCGGGGCGGTCAACTCCGGCTACACGCCCGAGAAGTGGGACCCGGTCGACTCGGTGGCCTGGCTGAAGGCGATGGCCTGGAGCCTGTCCGGCAACCTGCAGGAGGAGATCGACCGCTCGCTGCTGACCCAGAACTTCAGCACCGAGCAGATCGCCCAGCTCTACCCGGACTACCCGGTCGACCGCAACGGCACGATCGTCAAGACCGGCAAGGTCAACGCCGACGGCACCTACGTCCCCGGCGAGGGCGGGATACTGCCCACCCAGCCCGGCGGCGCCGCCCCGGTGAACACCGCCCAGGCCCGGGCCGTCACCCAGGAGCTGCTCGGCGACCTGTCCGGCAAGACCGGCGCGCTGCCGCAGCTGCTCGGCCCCAACGGGCAGGGCATCGGCTCCAACTCCTGGGTGGTCTCCGGCGCCAACACCACCACCGGCAAGCCGATGCTGGCCAACGACCCGCACCTCGGCCCCGGCCTGCCGTCGATCTGGTACCAGATGGGCCTGCACTGCCGCGCCGCCTCCGCCACCTGCGGCTACGACGTGGCCGGCTACACCTTCGCCGGCATGCCCGGCGTCGTCATCGGCCACAACAAGGACATCGCCTGGGGCTTCACCAACCTCGGCGCCGACGTCACCGACCTGTACCTGGAGAAGGTCACCGGCCCCGACACCTACCTGCTCGACGGCAAGGACGTGAAGTTCAACGTCCGCAAGGAGACCATCAAGGTCGCCGGCGGCTCCGACCGCACCATCACCGTCCGCACCACGCAGGACGGCATGCCGCTGATCTCCGACCAGTCCTCCGAGCAGCAGAAGGTCGGCAGCAACGCGCCCGCCGGCAGCAACGCCGCCCCCGACCGGGCGGCCGGCTACGGCATCGCGATGCGCTGGACCGCGCTCGTCCCCGGCAAGACCATGGACGCCGTCTTCAAGCTCGACCGCGCCACCGACTTCACCTCCTTCCGGTCCGCCGCGCAGGACTTCGCCGTCCCCGCGCAGAACCTGATCTACGCCGACACCAAGGGCAACATCGGCTACCAGGCCCCCGGCATGATCCCCGTCCGCGGCAAGGGCGACGGCCGCTACCCCGCCCCCGGCTGGGACTCCGCCTACGCCTGGAACGCGAACTACCTGCCGTTCAAGTCGCTGCCCTACGCGTACAACCCGCCCGAGGGCTACATCGTCACGGCCAACCAGGCCGTCGTCGACGACAGCGTCTACAAGCCGATGCTCACCAAGGACTGGGAGTACGGCACCCGCGCCAAGGAGATCACCGACCAGATCCAGGCCAAGCTGAAGAACGGCGGCAAGATCTCCCTCAACGACATGCAGTCCATGCAGCTGGACAACACCAGCGTGCTCGCCAAGGACCTCGTCCCGCTGCTGCTCAAGGTCAAGATCGACGACCCGTACGTGCGCGAGGCCCAGGACCTGCTCAAGGACTGGAACTACCACCAGGACGCCGACTCCGCCGCCGCCGCGTACTACAACGGCGTCTGGCGGGCCCTGCTCACGCTCTCCTTCGGCCAGAAGTTCCCCGCCGACCTGCGCGTCGAGGGCGACTGCCTGCTGGTCCGCCAGAAGCGCGACAACACGCTCCCCGACGACGCGCTCGGCGGCGCCGCGCAGGCCGTCACCGAGTGCGGCACCCGCAAGCCCTCGCTGGCCCAGCCCGACGGCGGCGACCGCTGGATGGAGGTCGTCCGCCAGCAGCTCGCCAACCCGAAGTCGACCTGGTGGGACTACATCGACTCCAACCACCAGCAGCAGCACGGCCTCGGCAACCTGCTCGCCGAAGCGCTCAAGGACGCCCGCCAGGACCTCACCTCGCGCCTCGGCAAGGACATCTCCACCTGGAGCTGGGGCCGCCTCCACCAGCTGACCCTGCAGGAGCAGACCCTCGGCTCCGACGACTCGTCGATCGCCTCCCCGGCCATCCGCAAGCTGCTCAACCGGGGCCCCTACAAGCTCTCCGGCGGCAGCGCCGCGGTCGACGCCACCGGCTGGAACGCCGCGGCCGGCTACGACGTCGACTGGATTCCCTCCATGCGCATGGTCGTCGACCTCAGCAACTTCGACGCCTCCCAGTGGATCAACGTCGGCGGCGCCTCCGGCCACGCCTTCCACCCCAACTACAACGACCAGACCGACCTCTGGGCCAAGGGCGAACTCCTCCCCTGGGCCTACACCAAGGACGCCGTCACCAAGTCCGGCCAGAACACCCTGACCCTCAGCGCCGGCTGACGACCCCTGCCCCGAACCACGCCGGAGGCGGACCCCCACAACGGGAGTCCGCCTCCGGCGCTTTCCGGAGCACGAGGCTCGGAAGAAGCCGAGAACGCCGACCGCACGCCGACCGTCGCGGGGCCCCTGGGATGCGCGGAAGCATGCCGCCTGCGGCGGGCGCGACGCCGGAGGCGGGTCCACCGCAGGAGGTGGACCCGGCCTGTCCGGCGGATCGGCGGGCGGCTTCCGGGCCGAAGGCCGCTCGCCTGCGGCGTCCCGGGGCCGCCTCCCGAGCTTCGCCGGCGTCGTCGAGGTCCCGCCCGGGTGGCTTGCCGTCAGGGAGCGAAGCGGGTGATGCCGGCGGGGGTGACGGCGGCGTGGACGGGGAGGTCGTGGGGTTCGGTGGGGACGGCGGGGAGGAGTTCGTGGGAGTAGAGGAGGGTGGCGAGCAGGGGGCGGGCGCCGGCGCGGGTGAGGCGGGCGAGGACGCGGTCGTAGGAGCCGCCGCCGCGGCCCAGACGGGTGCCGCGGAGGTCGACGGCCAGGCCGGGGAGGAGGACGACGTCGGCGGTGCAGACGGCGTCGGGGCCGAGCGGCGCGGCGAGGGGTTCGAGCAGGCCGCGGCCGGCGGGTGCGAGCCGGGCCTCGCTCTCGTAGGGGGCCCAGTCGAGGTCGTTGTCCGGGAGCAGCACGGGCAGCAGGACGCGGGTGCCGGCGGCGGCGAGCGCGGCGAGGAGCGGGCGGGTGCCGGGTTCGCCGCCGACCGAGACGTACGCGGCGACGGTGCTGCCCGGCGGGACGAGGCCCGTCGCGTGGGCGGCGATCGCCCGGGCCGCAGAGGCCCGTTGTTCGAGAGTGAGGGCCCGTCGTTCGGCAAGCAGCCGTGACCTCAGTGCCGCCTTGTCGTTGGACAACCCATCCGCAGACACCATTCGCATCCCTTCAGCTCCGTCATTCGCAGTGACACGAGCCTGACACGTCGAGGCCGCCGCATGTCCACCCCGCTCCTGCTCCAGGCCCTGGCCGTGCTCGGCGCGGCCGCCCCGGTCGCCGTCGGCGCCACCGTGCTGCGCCGCCGCACGGCCGGGGGCGCGGGAGGCGGCAAGGAGGCGGAACTTCTGGCGAAGATCGCGGAACTCATGGCGGAACGGGACGAGCTGCGGCGCACCGCGTCCTGCGACCCGCTCACCGGGGTGTGGAACTACCGGCACCTCCAGCTCACCCTGGACCAGGAGATCGAACGGGCCCGCCGGGCCGAGGCGGCCGCCGTCGAGCCGCGTCCGCTGGGAGTACTGATGGTGGAGCTGGTCGGCTTCGACGCGGTGGTCGCCGAGCACGGCCGCCCCCGCGCCAACGGCATGCTGCGCGACCTCGCCCAGCGGCTGTCCGTGGAGATCCGCAGCTGCGACACGCTGGGCCGATACGGCGGCGAGGAGTTCCTGGTGCTGCTGCCCGACACCGCGCCCGAGGGCGCCGAGCAGGTCGCCGAGCGGCTGTGCTGGTCGGTGCGCCGCCACCGACTGACGGACCGTCACCCCGGCGAGCAGGCCGACCCGGAGGCGCGCAGCGGACTGACCGCCGCGATCGGCCTGGCGGTGCTGCCCCGGGACGGCGCACACGCCGCAGTCCTGCTGCGGGCCGCCGACCGGGCACTCGCCGTCGCCAGGGCCGCCGGCGGTGACTGCTGGCGTCCCGCACCGCCCGCTTCGCCCTCGTCGATCGGTCCGGACGCTTCACCGCTGCCCGGTAGGGTGTCTCCCGGCCCCGGCGAGGACCCCCTCACCCCGCACGCGACCACCGTCGGCCCCCGCGCGACCGGTGACAGGCCTTGAGAACCGATTCACCTGCCTCTCATCAGGCTGGAATCCCCGCCTTAGTAAGGTCGACGCATGACGAACAAGCACGCCCGCACGCCGGTCACCAAGGCAGTCGTCCCCGCTGCTGGTCTCGGCACCAGGTTCCTCCCCGCCACCAAGGCCACGCCGAAGGAGATGCTCCCGGTCGTCGACAAGCCGGCCATCCAGTACGTCGTGGAGGAGGCCTCCTCGGCCGGCCTCTCCGACATACTGATGGTGACCGGTCGCAACAAGCGTGCTCTGGAAGACCACTTCGACCGCGCCTACGAGCTGGAGGAGCTGCTCACCCGCAAGGGCGACCACGACCGGCTGCGGCGCGTCCAGGAGTCCGTGCAGCTGGCGAACATGCACTACGTCCGCCAGGGCGACCCGAAGGGCCTCGGCCACGCCGTCTCGGTCGCCGAACAGCACGTTGCCGGCCAGCCGTTCGCCGTCCTGCTCGGTGACGACCTGATCGACCCCCGGGACCCGCTGCTGGCCCGCATGATCGAGGTGCAGCAGGAACTCGGCGGCTCCGTGGTCGCGCTGATGGAGGTCGACCCCGCGCAGATCCACCTCTACGGCTGCGCCGCCGTCAAGTCCAACGGCTTCGGCGAGGACGTCTTCCAGGTGACCGACCTGGTCGAGAAGCCCGACACCGCCGACGCCCCGTCCAACTACGCGGTCATCGGCCGCTACGTGCTCGACCCGGCCGTGTTCGACGTGCTGCGCGAGACCCCGCCCGGCCGCGGCGGCGAGATCCAGCTGACCGACGCGCTGCGCGAGCTCGCCACCCGCGACGAGAACGCCGGCGGCCCGGTCTACGGTGTGCTGTTCAAGGGCCGCCGCTACGACACCGGCGACCGCGCCGACTACCTGCGGGCGATCGTCCGCCTGGCCGCCGAGCGCGACGACCTCGGCCCCGAATTCCGTACCTGGCTGCGGCAGTTCGTCGCCGTCGAGATGCAGGGCTGACCCACCACGAAGGCGAGTGAGGCGATGACCGGGAAGCACGACCCCTGCGGAGAGGGTGCCGGCTCCCCGGCCTCGCCGCGCCTGTGGAGCGTCGACGAGCACCTCGCCGACGTGCTGTTCGCCGCGACGCCGCTGCCGCCCATCGAGCTCCAACTGCTCGACGCCCAGGGCTGCCGGCTCGCCGAGGACGTCCGGGCCGGCGCCGACCTGCCGCCGTTCGACAACAGCTCGATGGACGGCTACGCGCTGCGCACCGCCGACACCGTGCGGGCCACCGAGCAGTACCCGTCGGTGCTCGGAGTGGTCGGCGACATCGCCGCCGGCGCCGGCGACCTGCCCAAGGTCGGCCCCGGCCAGGCCGCCCGGATCATGACCGGAGCCCCCGTCCCGCCCGGCGCCGAGGCCGTCGCCCCGGTCGAGTGGACCGACGGCGGCACCGGCACCGGACAGGCCGCCGACGCGATGGGCGGCGGCGACCAGGGCGACTTCGGCGACGAGGTGCGGGTCCTGCGACCGGTCGCCGAGGGCGCGTTCATCCGCCGCCGGGGCAGCGACGTCACTGCCGGGGACACCGTGCTGGACGCGGGCACGGTGCTCGGCCCCACCCAGATCGGCCTGCTGGCCGCGATCGGCCGGGCCACCGTCCGGGTCCGCCCCCGGCCCCGGGTGGTGGTGCTCTCCACCGGCAGCGAACTCGTCCAGCCCGGCGAACAGGTCGGCCCCGGCCGGATCCACGACTCCAACTCCTTCACCCTGACCGCCGCCGCGATCGCCGCCGGCGCCGTCGCCTACCGGGTCGGCGGCGTTCCCGACGAGGCGTCAACTCTCCGTGCCGTCCTGGAGGATCAACTCGGCCGGGCCGACCTGATCGTCACCAGCGGCGGCGTCTCGGTCGGCGCGTACGACGTGGTCAAGGAAGTGTTCGCGGACTACGCCGGCGTGGACTTCCGCCGCCTGAAGATGCAGCCCGGCAAGCCGCAGGGCTACGGCCGGATCGGCGGCGACCGGGGCGTGCCGCTGCTCGCGCTGCCCGGCAACCCGGTGAGCGCGTACATCTCCTTCGAATTGTTCGTCCGCCCCGTCATCCGCACCATGCTCGGCGCCCCCGACGTGCACCGACCCGTGGTGCGCGCCGCCACCACCGCCTCGCTGCGCTCCCCGGCCGGACGACGGCAGTACCTGCGCGGGCGGTACCGTCCGGCGGACGGCACCGTGAGCCCGGTCGGCGGCGAAGGATCGCACCTGGTCGGGGCGTTGGCGCAGGCCGACTGCCTGATCGCGGTGCCCGAGCACACCACCGCGCTGCCCGCCGGCAGCACGGTCGATGTGGTCCTTCTCACGGACTGACCCGGACGGGGCGGTACCGTAGCGCGAGATTCGCACCGTGTTACTGGAGCCCATTCGTGACCGACACACCCCCCGGCGACCGCCTCACGCACGTCGACCACACCGGCGCCGCCCGGATGGTCGACGTCTCCGAGAAGGCCGCCACCACCCGGGTCGCGGTGGCGGCCGGCCGTGTCCGGGTCGCCCCCCGGGTGGTGGAACTGCTGCGCGGCGAGGGCGTCCCCAAGGGCGACGCGCTGGCCGTCGCCCGGATCGCCGGCATCATGGGCGCCAAGCGGACGCCCGACCTGATCCCGCTCTGCCACCCCATCGCGCTCACCGGCACCAAGGTCGACCTGACGGTCACCGACACCGCCGTCGAGATCACCGCCACCGTCCGCACCGCCGACCGCACCGGCGTCGAGATGGAGGCGCTCACCGCCGTCGCCACCGCCGCGCTCACCGTCATCGACATGGTCAAGGCGGTCGACAAGGCCGCCGCCATCGAGGACGTCCGGGTGCTCAGCAAGACCGGCGGCAAGAGCGGCGACTGGGTGCGGGAGGGCGAGCAGTGAAGGCGCTCGCCGTCACCGTCTCCAACCGGGCCGCGGCCGGCGTGTACGAGGACAAGGGCGGGCCGCTGCTGGTCGCCGGGCTGCGGGAGCTGGGCTTCGCGGTGGACGGCCCCACCGTCGTCCCCGACGGCGACCCCGTCGAGGCCGTGCTGCGCGAAGCCGTCGCCGCCGGATACGACGTGGTGCTCACCACCGGCGGCACCGGCATCTCCCCGCAGGACCTCACCCCCGAGATGACCGCCCGGGTCGTCGACCGGCAGATCCCCGGCATCCCCGAGGCGATCCGCGCGTACGGCCGCGAGAAGGTGCCCACCTCGGCGCTCTCCCGCGGCCTGGCGGGCTGCGCCGGACGCACCCTGATCGTCAACCTGCCCGGCTCCACCGGAGGCGTCCGCGACGGCCTCGCCGTGCTCGCCCCGCTGCTGCCGCACGCCGTCGACCAACTGGCCGGCGGCGACCACCCGCGACCCGCAGGCGGTGCGCACTGAACGCGGGGCGGCCGGCCGAACTGGCCGAGGGGGACGTCGTGCTGCGGCCCATCCGCCGCCGCGACCAGGCCGAATGGCAGGAGGTCAGCCGGCGCAACCGGGACTGGCTGCGCCGCTGGGAGGCCACCGTCCCGCCCGGCCCGCCCGGCCGCGCGCCGCTGCCCCGGCCCACCTTCCGGCAGATGGTCCGCTACCTGCGCGGGGAGGCCGCCGCCGGCCGGATGCTGCCCTTCGTGGTCCTCCACCAGGGCCGCCTGGTCGGCCAGTTGACCGTCGGCGGGATCACCTGGGGCTCGATGTGCTCCGCCAATGTCGGCTACTGGGTGGACGAGGCGGTGGCCGGCCGCGGCATCATGCCCACCGCCGTCGCGCTCGCCGTCGACCACTGCTTCCGCGACCTCGGGCTGCACCGGGTCGAGGTGTGCATCCGCCCCGAGAACCGGCCCAGCCGCCGGGTGGTGGAGAAACTCGGCTTCCGCTCGGAGGGAATGCGCCCCCGCTATCTGCACATCGACGGCGACTGGCGCGATCACCTGGTGTACGCGCTCACCGCCGACGAGGCCGCCGACGGGCTGTTGCGTCGCTGGCGCTCGCTCAGGAGTGGGCCGACACAGGGAAATTGAATATGTGTTCGATAAATAGATATCAATATGGCATCGGCGGGTCGCCGAGGCCGGGGCGAGCCGTCACAAATACCGGCAAAATAGTCTGAGAATCAGCTTGATCGGACGACACGCCGTCCCAAATTGCTGCAGCGCCTTACCCCGCGCCCGTACCGTGTGAAACGTGAGCAGCAGCGGCCTTATCTACGCGGTCATCGTAGGGGCCTGGGCCGCCTATCTGGTGCCGATGTGGCTCCGCAGGCAGGACGAGCTCAACGAGTCGCGTCCGACGGAACGCTTCAGTACCGCGATCCGCCTGCTGGCCGGCCGATCGGCCATGGAACGGCGCGCGGCCCGAGCCCTCGGCGAACAGACCGCCGAGCAGCAACACCCCGCCGGGGAGCCGGACGGGGGCCCTGGCGATCCCGCGGACGCTTCCGGGGCGGTGCCGGTGGCGGTGGTGCCCGAGCGTTCGACCGAGCCTGAGCCTGAGCCCGAGCGTTCGCCTGAGCCCGGGCCTGTTCCGGTGGTCGAAGCGGCGGCGGAGACGGACCGGGGCGGGAAGCGCGACCGGGGTTGGGGCGAGCAGGACGAGCGGCGCTCCGCCGAGCGGCGGGCCCGACTGCTCGCACGGCGGCGGCGGATGGTGACGCTGCTCTTCCTGGCCTTCGCGCTCGGCGCAGTCGTCGCCGCGGTGGCCGGGTTCGCGTTCCTCTGGGTGCCGACCGTGCCCGGCGTCCTGCTCACCCTGTACATCGGGCACCTGCGGCGGCTCGAACGGCAGCGCTACGAGGTCAAGTTCGACCGGGTCCGGGCCGCGCAGGCCGCCGAGCGGCTGCGCGAACGCGAGCGGGCCCGGGCGGCCGAGCCCGCGACCGCCCCCCACGCCACCGACGTGCCGACCGAACCCGCGGCCCGGGCCAGCGCACTCGCCGACGCCACCGAGCACGAGGAGTGGGTCGACGGCGTCCGCGCCCGCGCGGCGGCCGGGCCGGACTCCTGGGAGCCCGTCCCCGTCCCGCTGCCCACCTACGTCACCGCGCCGGTGGCCCCCCGGACCACCCGCGGCCTCGACCTCTCCGCCCCCGGGACCTGGGACTCCGGGCGGCCTGCGACGCCGCTCTTCGACCAGTACGGCGAGGCGGGGCAGCAGGCGGCGCAGGAGTACCGGCCGCCCAGGGCTGCGAACGAGTAGGCCGCACCGCCGGACGTCCCTCCGCCTTCCTGCCCACCCACCCACCCGTGCACCCCGCCGCCGTCAGGAACACCTCCGGACGGCGGCGGGGTGCGTTGCGTGCGGGGTGCCGACGTTCCCTGCCCACCAGCCCCCGCACCCGCCTGCGGTGGTGCGGGGGTGGGGTGTTCGGAGTGCGGGGGCGTCACCGCTCCCTGCCCGCCTGCCCCACTCGGGCACCTGCCTGCGGCGGTGCGCGGGGAGGTTGGTTCTGTACGGTCGCCAGCCGGTGCGGCTGCCTGTGGCGGTGCCCGGGGTGTCGGCGTCTTCTATGTGGGCGCCGGCCGGTGTGCCTGCCTGCGGCCGGTGTGGCAGTGGGGTGGTCGGGGTGTGGGGTGGTGGCGGTTGCTGGTTGCCCGTCTTTGGTTGTTTCGCAGGTGGGGGTTCGGACGGGGTGTCATTGGGGTGGTGCGGGGGTGGTCATGAGTATCCCTTCAGGGGTGATAGAGTTCTTCTTGTTGGGGCTGTGGCGCAGTCCGGTAGCGCACCTCGTTCGCATCGAGGGGGTCAGGGGTTCGAATCCCCTCAGCTCCACCAACAGAAGTCCTGCCCGGGTATCCGGGCGGGACTTCTTGCGTTGTAGGGGCGATTCGGGAGGCCGGCATGGCGGGCGGGGTCGAACGGGCGGCGGCCGTGGTCGAGTTCTGGCGGGCGGTGGAGCTGTTCGGGGCTCAGGCGGTGCCGGGGGTGGACGAGCAGCAGCGGGTGTTCGAGGTGGACGGGGGCGGGCTGCTTCCGTGGGAGGACGGGCACCGGTTGCGGCGGGGCGAGCCGGCGCCGGGGTTCGTGTGGCAGCACGTGGTGTACGGCGGGTTGTTCCCGTTGGCGAAGGTGCGCGGGGTGCTGATGGAGGTGTTCGGCCGGGACCCTGAGAGTCATGACGGGCGGCTGGACAGCCGGGCCGCGCTGTTCGCGTTGACGGTGGACGACCGCGGGTCGGTGCTGGCGGATTCGCCGGTGGTGTCGACGTGCGGCTGGGCGGTGGGCCGGGCGCTGGGGCGGGACGTGAACCGGCCGGGGTGGTTGGACGGGTTCGCGGCGGACGAGGCGGAGTGGGTGGGCCGGGCCGCCCGGCTGGGGCACCGGGTGGCGGACGACCGTTCGGTGGTGGACGCGGCGGACCTGCTGGCGTTCGTCGGGGAGCTCGCCCGGGCGTGGGGGGTGGAGAACGGTCTCGGGCCGGCCGGTCTGCGGGTGCGGAGCGTGCAGGTGCGCAAGGACCGGGCGCAGGACGCGGATCAGCAGGACTTCCTGAACAGCTTCGTCGCGGCGGACCTGGAGCGGGTCGCGAAGGCGCTCGCGGGCAGGCCGCCGGGCCGGGCGCTGGCCGAGTACCTGACGCCGGGGGCGTCGCGGGACCGGGCCGCCCGGATCGATCTGCGGGAGCACCCGGGCGTCGCGCTCGGGAGGGTCGAGCCGGGGCTGTCGCCGGCGGGGCGGTGGCCGGCGGCGGCGAAGTATCCGCTGGCGCTCAGCCAGCAGTTCGCGGTGAACACGATCCGGGCCGAACTGACGTCCGCGGGCGGGGTGTTCGCGGTGAACGGCCCGCCCGGCACCGGCAAGACCACGATGCTGCGGGACGCGATCGCGGACCGGGTGGTGGAACGGGCGCGGGCGCTGGCCGCGTTGCGGCTGCCGTCGGACGGGTTCGTGGGCGCCCCACTGGTGTGGAAGAGCGGCGACTACACCCGCAAGGTGGTGCCGCTGCGGCCGGAGCTGACCGGGTTCGAGATGGTGGTCGCCTCGGCCAACAACGGCGCGGTGGAGAACATCTCGAAGGAGATCCCGGCCCGGGACGCGCTGGCCGCGCAGTGGCGCGAGGGCGCCGACTACTTCGCCGAGCAGGGCACCCGGCTGCTCCAGGGGACGCCGGCCTGGGGCACGATCGCCGCGCATTTGGGCAACAAGGCCAACCGGGTCGCGTTCGTCAACCGGCTCTGGCACGGCAAGTACCTGCCGAGCGACCCGACGCTGCCGCAGTCCCCGGACCTGCCGCCGGTCAGGGGATCGGGTTGGCAGGACACCGGGCAGGGCCTGTCGCACGTGCTGTCGGCGTACAAGGGCGAGTCGCAGAAGGGTGTTTGGAAGGACGCCAAGGACCGGTTCCTGCGGGCACTGGCCGAGGTGGACCGGATGGTCGCGGAGCGGGCCGCCTGTGCCGAGGCGCTCCGGGAGGGCCCGGCCGCGCTCGCTCGGGTCGCGCGGGCCGAGCAGGAGGAGGCCGCGGCCGCCGGGCTGCGGGACCGCTGTCGGCGGGAGGCGGGCGAGGCCGATGGCGCGGCCCGCGAGGCGCAGGCGCACCTGGACCGGGTGTCGGAGCTGCGGCAGGCCCACCATGCGCGCCGTCCGGGCCTGATGGACACCCTCGTCACCGTGGGCCGGGCCGCGCGGGACTGGAACGCCCTGGACCAGCAGCACGCCGAGCGCGAGGGCCTGGCGCTCGGCGGGGCGGACGCCGCGCACGCCCGGCAGCGGGAGGCCGCCGCCGGGGCGGCGCGGGCCGAGGACGCGTACGAGCGGCTGACGGCCGGTCTGGCGGCGGCCCGGGCGGACGCGGAGGCGGCGCAGCAGGCGGCCGAGCGGGGGCGCGGGCGCTGGGGTGCGCACGTGCCCGACCCGGCCGCGGTGCACGACGAGGAGGCCCGCGAACTGTCCTCGCCGTGGGCCGACGAGGAGATCTCCGCGGCCCGCACCGAGGTCTTCCTCGCCGCGCTGGAACTGCACAAGGCGTTCCTGAAGTGCACGGCCCGGACGATGGTGGAGAACCTGCGGGCCGCGATGGACGTGGTGCGCGGCGCCGCCCCCGGCTCGGTGCCGGAGGACGCGCGGCTGGCGGCCTGGCAGAGCCTGTTCCTGGTGGTGCCGGTGCTGTCCACCACCTTCGCCTCGCTGGACCGGGTGTTCACCGGCCTCGGCGCGGAGGCACTGGGCTGGCTGTTCATCGACGAGGCGGGCCAGGCGAGTCCGCAGCTGGCCGTCGGCGGCCTGTGGCGGGCCCGCCGGGCCGTGGTGGTCGGCGACCCGCTGCAGCTGGAGCCGGTGGTGACCGTCCCGTTCACCGCGCAGCAGGCGCTGCGCCGGCAGTACGGCGTGGCCGAGGAGTGGCTGCCCGGCTGGACGTCCGTCCAGCAGGTCGCCGACCGGGCCACCCGGTACGGCACCACGCTGCCCGCCGAACTGCCCGACGGCTCCACGGAGGTGTGGGTCGGCGCGCCGCTGCGGGTGCACCGGCGGTGCGAGAACCCGATGTTCACGGTCAGCAACGTGATCGCCTACGACGGGCTGATGGTCAACGGCACCCACTACCCCGAGCCGTACGCGTACGGCCCCGGCAGTTCCTGGGTGCACGTCGGCTCCGCGCAGAACGAGGGGCACTGGGTTCCGGACGAGGGCCTGGCGCTGCGTCAGATCCTGGAGCGGCTGCGGCGGGACGGGATCGACCTGGACCGCGAGGTGTACGTCATCAGCCCGTTCCGGGCGGTGGTCACCGGGGCCCGGCGGGCGAGTCGGGGGCTGCTGACGGGGGACCGGGTCGGCACCGTCCACACCACCCAGGGCAAGGAGGCCGACGTGGTCGTGCTGATGCTCGGCACCGACCCGCGTTCGCCCGGCGCGCGGGAGTGGGCGGCGCAGCGGCCGAACCTGCTGAACGTGGCCGTCAGCCGCGCCAAGCGGCGGCTGTTCGTCGTCGGCAACCACGAACTCTGGACCCCGCAACGGTTCTTCACCGACCTCGGCACCCGGCTGCCCCGGCACGACTGGCCCGGTCCCGCGGCCGTTCCCCGGGAGCCCGCGGGCTGACGCGGCGTGTGCTGACGGAGGGTGGTGTGCAGGCTACCGTTGGGCGCGTCAGGTGGTGTGCGCGGAAGGCTCGGGCACGGTTCTGAGGGGTGGGCATGATCGATCCGCTGTCGGTCTCGGCGGTCGCGGGGGTGCTGGGCGCGGTCGGGTCGGCGATGGCCGGGGAGGCCGGGAAGTGGGCGTGGGAGTCGATCGGCAACCTCGCCCAGCGGGTGACCGGGCGTCAACTCGCCCTGCCCGACGGTCCGGAGGAGCGCGAGGAGCTCGCCCGGCTGCTGGTCGAGGGCGCCCACCGCGACCCGGCGCAGGCCCGGGCGCTGGCCGCCTGGCTGAACGGCCTGGCGGAGGGGGAAGCGAAGGCCCCGGACGAGGCGCCGCGGCTGCTGCCCGCCTCGACCCGGTACTTCACCGACCGCAAGGGGCCGCTGGCGGCGCTCGACAAGGAAGCCGGGCGGAAGGCCGACGGGCGGCCCCGGCAGGTGCTGCTGCACGGTCCGGACGGCATCGGCACCAGCGCCGTCGCGATCCACTGGGGCGGCCGGGAGGCCCACCGCTTCCCCGACGGGCAGCTGTACGCCGACCTGCGCGCCGCCGGGCCGCAGGGCGCCGCCGACCCGGCCACCGTGCTGCGCCGCTTCCTGCAGAAGCTCGGCGTGCCCGCCGACCGGATGCCCGCCACCGTCGAGGACCGCGCCGAACGCTACGCCCAACTGCTCGCCGGGCGGCGGCTGTTGGTCGTCCTCGACCACGCCCACTCGGCGGCCCAGGTGCGGCCGCTGCTCACTGCCGCGCCCGGCGTGGTCACGGTGGTCACCGCGCGCCGTCCGCTGGCCGGGCTGGACGCGCTGAACGTCCCCGTCGGGCCGCTCGCCGACAAGGACGCCCGGCGGCTGCTCACCGACCTGGCCGGCAAGCACGCCGTCGGCGCCGCCAAGGCCGCGCTGCCCGGGGTGCTGGAGCGCTGCGCCGGCTCGCCGTTCGCGCTGCGGGCCGCCGCACCCGTGCTCGGCGACAGTGCGCCGAGGGCGGTCGCCGGGCCGTTCCCGGCCGATCCGGTGCAGGCCGCCAACGCCGACCGGTACGCCAGGTTGGCCGTCAACGCGGCGCTGGTGTACCGGAGTTGTGCGCTGCGGCGGTGGCCCGCGATCGGGTCGGCCGCGGCGGCGGCCGCCAGCGGGCTGACCGAGGCGGAGGCCGTCGAGGCGTTGGCCGAACTCGCCGACGCCGGGCTGCTGGAGACCGCCCTCGACGGCCGCCACCGCTACCGGCCGGCCGTCCGGCGGCATGCCGAGGCGCTGGCGGTCCAGGAGGACGGGCTGGCGGCCTGCGCGGCGGCCGTGCGGCGCACCGTCGAGCACTACCTGCGGCTGGCCGTCGGCGCCGATCACGCGGCGCTGCCGCAGCGCTGGCACCTCGGACCGCTGTATGCGGAGATCGGGCCGGACCGCTACCCCGGAGAGGCCGAGGCGCTGGCCGTGCTGGGGGCGGAACTGCCCAACCTGGTCGAGGCGGTGGCCGCCGCCGAGGAGTTCGCCGCGCCCGAGCTGGTGTGCCAGCTGGTCGAGGCGCTGTGGGCGGTGCAGCTGAAGGCCGGGCGGCACGACGAGCTGCTGCCCGCCCTGCGGGCCGGTGCGCGGGCCGCCGCCGACGCCCGGACGGCGGCCCGGATGCACGTCCAACTCGCGCTGGCGCTCACCGAGTTGCAGGAGTATGCGGCGGCCGAGCAGCAGCTCGAACTGGCCGCCGACGCCGAGCGGACGGTCGGCCACCTGCGCGGGCAGGCCACCGCCGTGGAGACCCTCGGGCTGCTGCGGCTGCGGCAGTGGCGCTACACCGAGGCACTGGCGTGCTTCGAGCAGGCCGCCGGACTGCTGGACGGGATCGGGGCCGACGGCGTCGGGCAGGCCGACCTGCCGCGGGCCCGGGCGCTGCTCGACCGGCACCGCGGGCGGGCGCTGCGCGGGGCGGGCCGGTTCGAGGAGGCCCGGGCGGCGATCGAGCGCGCGGTCGCGTACTTCCGCGGCACCGGCGAGGCGTACAACACCGCCCGGGCGCTGACCGACCTGGCGCAGACCCTCGTCGACCAGGGCCACGGGCCGCAGGCGCTGCCACTGCTGGACGAGGCCGGGGTGCTGCTGGAGCGCGGCGGCGCGGTGTTCCACCTGATGCCGATCGCGGTGCTGCGCTCGCTGTGCGTCAACGAGGACGAGTGACCGCCACCCGGTGAACCGCCCCGCCGGTGCGGACCGTCAGCACCCCAGGGACGGGTCCGGCCGCCAGCAGCGCGGAGGCCGCCGCGAGCGGGTCGACGCCCTCGAACTCGGCGGACAACTCCAGCTCGACGCCCGAGCGGTGACGGGCCGTGGCGGTGGTCGGGCCGGTGACCTGGACGGCCAGCGCACAGCCCGGGTGCCGGGCCAGGGCGCGCTTCGCCCAGGCGAGCGGCGGGCCGAGCCGGGGGTCGGCCGTGCCGCCGTGCCGGACGATCGCGTCGGCGAGGGCCAGGGCGGACGGGTCCAGGGTGTCCTCGTGCACGACCAGCTGCCCGGCGCCGGGGCCCTCCGGCTCGTACCGGGCCCCGGCGAACCGCCGCACGTCGACCGTGCCGTCCGCGCGGACGTCGGCCAGCACCCGGACCGGCGCCGTCACCTCGGACGGCTGGTGGTCGGGCAGCGGCAGCGGGTCCAGCAGGGCGGGCGCGGGCGGCTCGGGCAGGCCCAGCGAACGGTAGAACAGGGCGCGGAGCAGCCCGGCCGACTCGCCCGGGCAGGACGTGGTCGACCCGGCCGGGCCGCTGGGCACCTGACCCCGGCCGAGCAGCTCCGCCAGCTGCGGGGCGAGCGCCGCGTACGGGTCCAGCCTCGGGGCCTCCCGGACGAACTCGGCGACCTGCGAGCCGTCGGCGAGCACCGAGGACCCGGCCGCCGCCAGCACCACCGGGGTGCCGAGCGCCGCCGCGTAGTAGCTCACCGAACCGAAGTCGCCGATCACGGCGTCCGCGGCGATCAGCGCCTGCCGCCAGTCCGCGACCGGATCCACCAGGGTCACCCCCGCCCGGCGCGCCCCGTCCAGCCACAGCCGGACCTGGCCCGGGCCGTGGCCGTGCCACACGTTGGGGTGCAGCACCACGGCTACCCGGTACTCGTCCAACGGCAGCTCCGGCAGGCGGGACAGCAGCAGCGGCAGGACGTCGTCCGGGCCGCCGTCGCCGAACAGCGAGGTCGGGTTCCAGGTCGAGTTCAGCACCACCAGCCGTTGGCCCGAGCGCACCCCGAACGCGCGGCGGAACGCGTCCCGGCGCGGGCGGGCCGCGAGGATCCGGTCGAAGCACGGGTCACCTGCGAGCACCGCCGTGCCGAGCGCCTCCGGGCAGGCCGCGGCGAGACGGTCGAGCTGGCCGGGGTGGGACAGCACCAGGGCATCGGCGACCGGGACACCGTCGTGCAGCAGCCACTCGCGGGACATCCCGAACACCGGCGGGTCTGCGGGTCTGCGGGT
>NZ_LISX01000004.1:0-307581 GCF_001905465.1 Kitasatospora sp. CB01950 | reverse complement strand
CTGCGGGTCTGCGGGTCTGCGGCCAGCTTCTTATTGTAGCCAACGCCGTGCGAGAGGACCGTCAACCGGCCTTTGAGCGCGTGGAGTTGGCCGCCGAAGCTGGCCGATATCGCCAACTCGGGGCTGAGCGACAGGGCCTGCTCCCAGGGGACGACCGGGACGCCCAGGGCGGCGAGGAGTTCGGCGAGGCCGGAGCGGAACGGCGAGCTGCCCGGGCAGGTGGCGAGCAGCTGCACCCGCAGGTCGTCGCGGAACAGGCCGACCACGTCGAGCAGCCGGGTCGCCGCGGTGACGTTGTGCACCACCAGCAGGACCCGCCGGCATTCGCCCCGGGTGGTCCACCGGGCGGAGTCGTCGCCGACCGGCACCCTGATCCACTCGCCGTGCAAGCCGTTCCTCCGTGATCGCTCCACCACCGCCCCGCAGCTTAGCGATCACTCGTGCGGCGGCGGTCCGGTTCCGTCAATACCCGGGCGCGGGAGCTCAGTTGCGCAGCAGCCATCCCAGGCGTGGGGCGAGCAGCGGACGCAGCAGGCGGGCGACCGGGGGAGCGGACAGCACCAGGGCGAGGGCGGCGGCCCCGGCGGTGAGGGCGAGTTGGCCGGCGGCGGAGGTGAGGAACGCCCCGGTGTAGGCGCCCCGGTGGACCAGGGCGAGCTGGACGAACGGGTGCAGCAGGAAGGCCGACATGCCGGCCGCGCCGAGTGCGGTGAACCAGCCGCGCCGGGTCGGCGTGAGCGCGAGGAAGGCCGCGCCGAGCAGCGCCCCGGCGAGGTTGACGGCCGGCGACAGGGCCGCCCAGCGCAGGTAGCCGCTGTGCAGGCCGGCGGCGCTCGCGCTGCGGTACAGCCAGGCCGCGTCCAGGCGCGGCGCCACCCAGTACGCGGCGACGGCGGCGAGCGCGAACAGCGGGACGGCGGCCGCCCGCAGGGTGCGGTTGCCGCGCAGGGCGAGCACCCGGTCGCGGTCCAGCGTGAGGCCGGCGACGAAGAACGGCAGGAACTGCAGGGTCCGGCCGATCGACAGCTGCGGGGTCAGCGGCAGCGCCCCGGCGAGCAGGGACACCGCGACGGCGACGGTGACGGGCGCGCGCAGCTGCCGCCACAGCGGCGCGCTCAGCCGCCACAGGAACAGCGACAGCAGGAACCAGGTGACCCAGGCGGGCGTGAGCAGGTCCAGCGCGAACGGACGCCCGTCCAGCCGGGCCGTGTACCCGCCGAGCAGCGTCGTCCACAGCAGGTATGGCACCAGCACGCCGCCGATCAGCCGGTTCAGCTGCTGCGGGCGGCCGGTGAACGACCGGGAGAACCAGCCGGAGACGAACACGAACACCGGCATGTGGAAGGCGTACACCAGCAGGTAGGCCGCGTGCACCGCGCGGTGGCCGGACTGGCGGGCGAGCGGCTCCCAGAAGTGCCCGCAGACCACCAGGACCAGGGCCAGCAGCTTGGCGTTGTCGAAGAACGCCTCGCGGCCCCGGTCGGTTCGGCGTTCGTCGGCGGCGGGCGGCGGCGGCACGGACGAGGGTTCGGCGAGCAAGGGGGACTCCGGGGGCGGCGGGCGGCGGACCCTCGGGACTCTACGAGCCCGGTCGGCCCGGGCCGGGCGGGCTCGGCCGGCGCCTCCGCTGGTGCTTCCGCCGGTGCTTCCGCTGGTGCTTCCGTCAGCGCTTCAGGTAGGCGAGCACGGCCAGCACCCGGCGGTTCGCGTCCGGAGTGTTGTCGATCCGGAGCTTGCCGAAGATCGCGGCGGTGTGTTTGGCCACCGCGCTCTCGCTGATGTGGAGTTCGGCCATCACGGCGGCGTTGGAGCGGCCCTCGGCCATCAGACGCAGCACGTCGAGTTCGCGCGGCGACAGCTCGGCGGTGGTGCCGCGGGCGGTGGAGCGGGCCATCAGGCGGGCGATCACCTGGGGGTCCATCACGGTGCCGCCGGAGGCGACGGTGCGGACGGCGTCGACGAACTGCGCGGTGTGGGTGACCCGGTCCTTCAGCAGGTAGCCGACCGCGCCCTGCCCGTCGGCGAGCAGCTCCTGCGCGTACAGCTGCTCCACGTACTGGGAGAGCACCAGCACCGGCAGCGCGGGGCGTTCGCGGCGGACGGTGAGCGCGGCCTGCAGGCCCTCGTCGGTGTGGGTGGGCGGCAGGCGGATGTCGACCACCGCGATGTCCGGGCGCAACTCGCGCAGGGCACGCAGCAGTTCGGGGCCGGTCTCGACCGCGGCGGCGACCTCGAAGCCGTGCTCGGCGAGGGTGCGGCTCAGGCCGTCGCGGAGGAGGAAGAGGTCTTCGGCGAGGACGACGCGCACGGGAGCTCCAGGGTCGCGGTGGTCGGTCCGCCCGGCGGGCTGACCAGGGCGAGGGTGCCGTCGAAGGCGGCCAGTCGGCGGCGGACCCCGGCCAGGCCGGAGCCGCGGTCCGGGTCGGCGCCGCCCCGGCCGTCGTCGGTGACGGTGGCCCGCAGCAGGTCGCCGGTGCGGCGCAGCCGGATCAGGACGGTGCGGCCGCCGGAGTGCTTGCCGGCGTTGGCGAGCAGCTCGGCGATGGCGAAGTAGGCGGCGCCCTCGACGGCGGCGGGCAGTCGGCCGGGCAGCTCCGCGTCCACCTCGACGTCCAGGAAGGCGTCCAGTGCGAGCGAGCGGACGGCGTCGGGCAGGCCGCGGTCCGCGAGCACCGGCGGCAGGATGCCGTGGACCAGGTCGCGCAGCTCCTGAAGGGCCCGCTGGGAGCCGGCCCGGACGTCGCCGAGCAGCAGGCGGGCCGCCTCCGGGTCGCTGTCGACCAGCCGCTCGGCGCGGTCGATGGTCAGGCCGAGCGCGACCAGCCGGGCCTGCGCGCCGTCGTGCAGGTCGCGTTCGATCCGGCGCAGCTCGGCGGCCTGGGTGTCCAGCGCGTCGGCCCGGCTGTCCGTCAACTGGCCGATCCGGCGCTCCAGTCGGGCCGCGTACGGGTCGCCCAGCAGTCGCCCCGTCCAGGTGCCGTAGCGGACCAGCACCGGGACGGACAGCCACAGCGCCAGCGCGAAGAAGGCCACGCCGAGCGCGGCGGCGGCGAGCGCGGTGCCGGTGGAGTCGACCGGCACGAAGGCGTACCAGTTGTCCGGGCCGAGGTGCGGCCACAGGAACGGCTGCACCAGCGCGCCGAACGCGCCGAAGCCGGCCAGCGTCGGCGGGACGGCGACCAGCAGGCCGGCGCTCCACGGGCCGAGGCCGGCCCAGGCGAGGTCGCGCCAGAACGCCGTCGAGCCGAGCACCGCCACCGCCCGGCCGTTGGCGGTCGGGGCGGTGGGCAGCGGCTCCGGGTCGTCGATCACGGTGCCCGTCCAGCGGGCGGTGCGGTCGCGTTCGAGATCGCTGCCACGGCGCAGCATCCGGGCGGTGGACGGCATCAGCAGCAGACCCAGACCGACCGGCAGCAGCATCAGCGCGCCCAGCGCCGCGAGCCCGCGCAGTGCCGTGACCAAGGTGGCCAACGACAGCACGTGGCAGCGGCCGAGGGCGACCAGCCGGCCCGCGAAGCGCTTCTGTCGATCCGTCATGTCGTCGCGAGCCTATCCGTGCGGGCCGGGCGACGGGCAGCCAGTACCCAGGGCAGCGCGACCAGCGCGCTCGCCACGCCGAACAGCACCATCGGCTCCACCGCGCCGGACTCCTCGTTCAGGAACAGCAGCATGCCCAGGTTCATCAGCGTGTGGAAGCCGCCCGCGATCAGCAGCCGGTGCGCGCCGATCCGCTCCCAGGCCAGGCCCAGCAGCACCGACATGGCGACCGTCGCCGCCAGGAAGCCCGCCGCGTACGCCGGGGCCTGGGCGAAGACCTGCACGTGCCAGGCGCCCCACAGCAGGCCGACCGCCACGGACGAGCCGAGCGCGCCGAAACGGGTCCGCAGCAGCGGCTGCAGCAGGCAGCGCCAGCCGATCTCCTCGCCGCACGCGCCCACGAACTGGGCCACCGCCACCACCCCGAACGGGGCGGCCAGCGAACCCGGGCTGCGCATCGGCACGCTGCCGTGCAGCAGCAGCGTGCCCGCCACCGCCAGCGCGGCGATCGCCAACGGGCTCAGCAGCACCGCCGCCCGCGGGCCGCGCGCCCCGCCGCCCGCCAGCAGTCCGCGCACCAGCGACGGCCGCACCAGGGCGACGGCGGCCACGCCCACCGCCGGGCCGAACTGCACCAGTTCGAGGACCTCGCCGGGCAGGCCGGTGAACGGCTGGACCACGAGCAGCAGGCCGGAGGCCACGAAGCTCACGGTGAGGAAGAGTCCGGCGGGGCCGAGCCAGCTGGGTCGTTCTTCTTGCATGGGGTAGTTCGCCTCTCGGACGGGACCGTCGTTGTCACCCACGACGATCCCGGGCCGACGGCCCCCTGCCACTGCACCCACCTGCCCGGCCGGGGTGCACCCAGATACACCCCCGCCGGGGCTTCAGGCCGCGGCCTGCTCGGGCAGCCGGGAGGCCGGCAGGGCGAGCTGGACCTGCGAGCTGACACCGGACTTGGCGCGGATCCGGCGCAGACAGGTGTCGACGGTGTGCGGGCCGAGGCCCAGCCGGCGGGCGATCGTCGCGCAACTGGCGCCCCCGGTACCTCCGCCGACGAGCTCGCCGCCGCCCTCGAACGCGAACTGGCCCGCCCCGTCCTCGCCGTCCCCGACCGTCCCGCCGGGCCCTGGCAGCGCAGCCGGGTGGCGGTCCTGCTGGTGCAGCGGAGCGGCGCCGCCGAGATCCGACTGAGCCCCCCACCGGGCTCCGCCGCCCACCGCAGCACCCTGCGCCTGCGCACCGCCCAGTGCCTGCTGGTGCCCGCCGACTGGAGCTTCCGCCTCGACCCGCGCAGCTCCGCGCGACCACTCGCCCTCCTGCTGCCCTGACACGGCCCTTAGGCGGCGGAAGGTACCCTGCGCTTTATGTTCGAAGATCGAACTGTGGTTCGGCAGAGAACGTCACCGCGCCCTGGCGGTCGGCTCTTTCACTGATGCTCAGGTCAACGCCGGTGTCGGCGCGGCGACGTCGGCGATTCGGGCACCGCCTGTGAAGAGGCGGCGAAGGCATCCTCGCGTGGCGCGCACGGCCACGGGGGACGGCGACGCGAAAATCCTGGAGGCACAAGGCCTCGCCGCCCTCGCCGCTGCCCGAGGCCGGCAACTCGACTGGGGCAGCAGCAAGTACGGCCCGGTCGAGCTCACCGCCCAGCAGCCCTGACCGAGGTGGTGTCAGTCGTCCTCGAACGGCTCCTCGCTGAATCGGAACCACGCGTGCGGTGGATCGATGTGCAGCAGGAACTCGGCGACCGGGCCCTCCGGGGCGTGCAGGGTGTAGTTCTTCTCCAGCGCGGTGTAGAACGGGTCCCAGTCCTCCCACTCCTCGGCCCGGGCCAGCCGCCGGCTCTCCGTGAACCCGGGTTCGGCCGCCGCCCAGCCCGGGCCGGGCAGGAAGTCGCCGTACAGCCAGGGGAAGTCGGCATCGGTGATGCGGATCTCGCCGACCACGTCCTCCCCGTGCATCAGGCGCCAGGTCTCGTCGGTGAACGCCATGCGGAACTCCTCACGCGCGGGGGACGGGCGGCGCCAAGTCTGCCGGAGGGGTCGGACATCGCCCGTCGGTGCCGAACGTGCGGCCCTGTCGGGTCGCGGCCGTCACAGCTCTTTGATGATGACGCGGTCTCCGCAGAGCTTCGACCAGTCGTCACGGTCGGAGGTCAGGACAACGACGGGGCCCGGAGCGCGGAGCGCGAGTGCCGAGACGAGGGCGCCGATGGCGTACTTGTGTCCGTGCAGTTCTCCTGCGTCCCGAAGGAGTGCCACTGCAGTCAGCGAGTCCTCCTGGCTGACCGGTTCCACCCGCAGCCGGGAGAGGAGCCAGTTCAACCGGGCCGCGTCCGTCTTCCCCTGCACCGCCTCGACGATGGTCAGGACGGACACCAGGACGGGAACCCCCGACTGCCGGGAGGCTTCGATGCGGGCCGCCATCCGGCGGTCATTGCGGAGGAGCAGGGAGAACGCCTGGCAATCGAGCACCAGCGAGCGGACAGGCTGGTCCTTCACGCGGCGTCCCGCCCGGTTTCCCGGAAGCTGTCTTCCCCGAACAGTTCGCGGCGGGCTTCTTCCACCTCCTGCTCCGTCAGTGCGCCGTGTTCGGCCTCGTGCGCAGCGACGATGTCGGCAAGACCGTCCATGGCGAGCTGGTGCCTGACCGCCTCGGCGATGTAGCCGGACACGCCGCGGCGTCCGGCTCGCGAGCGGAGCTCCGTCAGGAGGTCGGTGGGCAAGGAGACGGAGATGTTCTCGGTGCCTCCGGCACGAGTGGGCTTCATGCCGCCAGTGTGCGACTGGGACTATTACAGAAAGGCGCGCATGCGCCGAAGGCGAGGAGTTCACTCGTACGGGTGGATTGTGGCGGGTGGGCGGCGGATTTGGGTGGTGGTGACCGAGGGTCGGAGGGCTCGTTAGGCATCGCGCCGATCTCTGTCGTCGAAAAGGGGCGGGACCCAGTGGCTCAGCCGTTCGAACTGCCGGACTTCTACGTGCCGTATCCGGCGCGCATCAACCCGCACTACGAGAAGGCGCGGGTGCACACCAAGGAGTGGGCGCGCGACTTCGGCATGCTGGAGGGGTCGGGCATCTGGGAGGAGCACGATCTCGACTCGCACGACTACGCGCTGCTCTGCTCCTACACCCACCCCGACTGCGACAGCGAGGCACTGGACCTCGTCACCGACTGGTACACCTGGGTGTTCTTCTTCGACGACCACTTCCTGGAGATCTTCAAGCGCACCCTGGACCGCGAGGGCGGCAAGGCGTACCTGGACCGGCTGCCCGCCTTCATGCCGATGGACCTCGCGGACGGCTTCCCCGAACCCACCAACCCCGTCGAGGCAGGCCTCGCCGACCTCTGGCAGCGCACCGTCCCGCACATGTCGGCGGACTGGCGGGCCCGGTTCGCCGAGTCCACCCGGCACCTGCTGAACGAATCGCTGTGGGAGCTCTCCAACATCAACGAGGGCCGGGTCTCCAACCCGGTCGAGTACATCGAGATGCGCCGCAAGGTCGGCGGCGCGCCCTGGTCGGCCGGTCTGATCGAGTACGCCGCGAACGCCGAGGTGCCCGAGCAGGTCGCGTACTCCCGGCCGCTGCGGGTGCTGCGGGACGCCTTCTCCGACGGCGTCCACCTGCGCAACGACCTGTTCTCGTACGAACGCGAGATCGGCGAGGAGGGTGAACTCTCCAACGGAGTCCTGGTGTTGGAGACCTTTCTGGGCTGCTCCACCCAGCAGGCCGCGGACGCCGTCAACGACCTGCTGACGTCCCGCCTCCAGCAGTTCGAGAACACCGCGCTCACCGAACTCCCCGGCCTGTTCGCCGCGTACGCACTGGACCCGGAGGCGATCGCCCGCGTCCTCGCCTACGTCAAGGGCATGCAGGACTGGCAGTCCGGCGGCCACGAATGGCACCTGCGCTCCAGCCGCTACATGAACGGTGGCGGCGCCGCGGCCCCCGTCCTCGGCCCCAAGGGCCTCGGCACCTCTGCTGCCAACATCCGCCTCGCGGCGGGCATCCGCGGCCTGCGCAGCTTCACCAACATCCCGCACCGCAAGGTCGGGCCCTCACTGATGCCCGACTTCCCGATGCCGTACGCCCTCTCGATCAACCCGCACCTGGACGCCTCCCGCGAGTACGTCGTCCGCTGGGCCCGCGAGTTCGGCCTGCTCGACCCCGAACCCGGCGTCCCCGCCTCCGACATCTGGAACGAACAGAAGCTCCGCGACTACGACTTCCCGCTCTGCGCCGCGGGCATCGACCCCGACGGCACCCCCGCCGAACTCGACCTCAGCTCCGCCTGGCTCACCTGGGGCACCTACGCCGACGACTACTACCCGCCGGTCTTCGGCCGCCCTCGCGACCTGGCCGGCGCGAAGGCCGCCAACGAGCGGCTCTACGCGCTGATGACGCTCGACGGCAGCCTCCCGTTCGAACCGCGCAACGCCCTGGAAGCCGGCCTCGCCGACCTCTGGCAGCGCACCATCGTGCCGTTCTCCACCAGTGCCCGGTCCAAGTTCCGCAAGGCCGTCGGCGACATGATCGACAGCTGGCTGTGGGAACTCGCCAACGGCGCGCAGAACCGCATCCCCGACCCCGTCGACTACATCGAGATGCGACGCGCCACCTTCGGCTCCGACCTGACGATGAGCCTGTCCCGGCTCGGCCGCGGCGAGACCATTCCCGACGAGGTGTACGAGAGCGGCACCATGCGGGCGATCGAGAACTCCGCGGCGGACTACGCCTGCCTGGTCAACGACCTGCACTCGTACCAGAAGGAGATCGAGTACGAGGGCGAGGTCCACAACCTGGTCCGGGTGGTGGAGAACTTCTTCTCCTGCGACTACCCCGTCGCGGTGGACATCGTCGCCGACCTGATGGGCTCCCGGCTGAGCCAGTTCCAGCACGTGGTGAACGGTGAACTCCCGCTGCTCAAGCATGACTTCGCGATCGACGGGGAGACGTCGGAGGCGCTCGACGGGTATGTCCACGAGCTGGAGGACTGGATGGCCGCCGTCCTGAACTGGCACCGGCAGTGCAGGCGGTACACGGAGGACGTGCTCAAGCGCCACTTCGCTTCGGAGGTCCCGGTGACGGCGGAACTGGGGATGTCGGCGGTGCGGATTCTGGCGACGCTCAGGGGGTGAATGGGCAGGGGCACGGGAACTGCGCGACAAGCGCAAGGCCCCCCACCGCAAGGTCGCGATCAATGGCAAGTCATTGCCCGCGTCGCGATCTTGCGGTGGGGGCCTTCCGCTTCGCGCAGCCCCACGCGCCCCTGGTGGCCCTACTGCTGAGGCCCGTGATAGTGCGGCCGGTGGCCGCGGGGGTGGCGGGTGAGGGTGTAGCCGAGGACGCCGGCGAGGGCGGCGAGGATGCCGCCGGCGATGGTCCACCACCAGCGGGTGTTCCAGCCGGAGAAGAGGTCCGAGTACCAGTGGGTCTCTTCCGTCACCGGGGTCGCCGCGTAGGTGGTGCCGGCGCTGGGCGCCGGCGTCGCGGCGCCGGTCGCCGTGGAGCCGGCGTTGACCGGCGGCACCAGCGGGGCCTTGAGCGAACCGCCTTCGGGCTGGGCGTCGTTGACGCCGCCCTTGGTGGCGACGTGCACGTGGACCTGGGAGGCGAGGCCGAGGTCCTGCTGCGGGATGTCGCTGGTGGAGAGCCGGACGTAGTAGGTGCCGGCCAGCGGGTCGCCGGACCAGGGTTCGGCCCAGGCGCGGATCTGCCGGAGGGTGCAGCTCAGGGCCAGGGTGGTGGCGGTCTGTTCGGCGGTGCCGTTCTGCGGTCCGGCGGTGCAGGCCTGGCGGCGGCGCAGGCCGTCGAAGAGCTCGACGGTCCAGGTCTGCGCGCCGTGCCGGTCGGCGGCTTCCGGCAGGGTGACCTTGACCTCGACGGTCGCGGTCTGGCCTTCGGAGGCCGGGAACGCCCAGTACAGGTAGTCACCGGTGGAGACGGGAACGTCCGCGTCCTGCCCGGCGGCCAGCGTGGTCGCAGTCAGGAAGCTGGTGCCGACCGAGTTGACCACCGGCTTCGCGCTGCCGCTCGCCGAAGCGGACGGCGAGGGCGACGGCGAGGCCGCGGTCGCGGCGGGGGCCAGCAGGAGCAGCCCGGTGAGTGCGGCGGCCGGGGCCGCGAGGGTGAAGAGCTTGCGCATCGTCAGTTCTCCCGCCAGACGGCGATCCGCCAGCGTGCCAGCCAGCCGAAGATCAGACCGGCGAGCAGGCCGGCCAGGGTGAGGACGCCGAGCAGGATCCAGCCGCGGCCGAGGCCCATCGCGGGCCCGTCGGGCGCGGGGGAGGCGGCGGCGACGTCGACGGTCAGTTCCAGCGGCAGGCCGGCGTCGGCCTGGACGCTGCTCTGGCCCGCGAAGGAGTTGCTGACGATCAGGCAGACGGTGCGGTCGGTGCTCGCCGCGCCGGTCTTGGAACTCGGCGACGGGGAGGCCGATTCGGCGCCGGGCGCGGACCAGCGGAGGCCGGTGGACGCCACGTCGGTGCGGCCGGAGCCGGCGTCGTTGCCGCGGACCAGTTCCTGGCCGCTGGTGTCGGTGGCCTGCAGCATCACCCCGTAGTCGCGGGCGACGGCCCGGTCGGGGGTGACGCTGACGGAGGCGCGCAGTTCCTGGCCGGCCTTCACCGGCACCCGGTACACCCGGTGCTCGGAGAACTTCTCGCGGTCGCTGTACACGCCGGGCGTCAGGATCGGCGCGTTGGTGCACTGCTCGGCGCCGGTGACCTTGGCGGGCGTGATGGTGTGGGTGTCCTGCGCGCGGGTGACGATCTGCTTGACGCGCTGGGTCAGCTGCTCCTGGGAGCGGACGTCGGTGAAGGTGCCGCCGGTCGCGTTGGCGATGCACAGCAGCTGCTGGCGGGTCTTGTCGTCGTGCGCCAGGCCGAGGGTGTCGATCACCAGGTGGATGCCCTGGCTGGCGAGTTCGCGGGCCACGTCGCACGGGTCGGGCGGGGCGCAGGTGTCCTCGCCGTCGGTGATCAGCACGATCCGGCGGGTGGTCGGGCCGGTGCCGAGGTCCTGGGCGGCGGCCCGCAGCGCCACGCCGATCGGGGTCCAGCCGCTCGGGCGGACGGTGGCGACGGCGGTCTTGGCCTCGACCTTGTTGGTCTTGCCGACGGGGAAGAGCTGCTGGGTGTCCTTGCAGCCTTCCTTCTGGTCGTTGCCGGGGTAGGTGGCGCCGAGGGTGCGCAGACCGAACTCGGTCTCGGCGGGCAGCGCGTCGATGACCTCGTTGATGGACTGCTGGGCCACCGAGATCCGGCTCTTGCCCTGGATGTCGGCGGTCCGCATCGACCCCGACCCGTCCAGGACGAGGTCGACCTTGGGCGCTTCGGTCGCGGCGGGCGGGGCACCGGGCTCGTCGGCGAACGCGGGCAGCGTGCTCAGCACGGTGCCCGCGACTATCGTCAGCGCCCCGAGCAGGGCGGCCCCGCGGGCCGTCCGTCGTTTCTTGGTAAGGGTGATCACCGTCCGCATCCTAGGGACCGTCAGTTGCAATCGCCCAATGCGGGTGCTGGGCGCGACGTACCCTGAACTGGTCGGCACAGCAGGCGGGGAGAGCGCATGACGGTGCGTCTGGCGGGGGTCGGGAAACGCTACGCGCGCGGCGGTCCGTGGGTGCTGAGAGAGGTGGAGCTGACGCTCCGTCCGGGCGGCCTGGTGCGGATCGAGGGCGCCAACGGCAGCGGGAAGTCGACGCTGCTGAAGCTGCTCGCCGGCATCGAGCGCGCCGAGCGGGGAACGGTCGAGGCGCCGGAGAGCCGGGCGTACGTCCCGGAGCGGTTCCCGCCCGCGCTGCCGTTCGACGCCCGCGACTACCTGTGCCACCTGGGCCGGATCCGCGGCCTGGCCGCCGGGGAGGCGCGCCGGCGGGCCGACCACTGGCTGGAACGGTTCGGCATCGCCGGCTTCGCGAGCACCCCGATCGGCCGCCTCTCCAAGGGGACGTGCCAGAAGGTCGCGGTGGCCCAAGCCCTGCTCGCCGAAGCCGAGTTGCTGCTGCTGGACGAGGCATGGACCGGCCTCGACCAGGCCGCCCGCGCCGAACTCGACGCCGCCGTCGCCGAACGCGCCGCGGCCGGCGGCCTGGTGGTGTTCGTCGACCACGACCCGACCCGCCTCGCGGGCCTGACCACCGGCGCACACCGGGTCGGCGACGGCGTGCTGCACGAGGTCCCGGTGCAGGCCGCCGACCCGGACGGGCCGCGCACCGTGCTGGTGGTCGAGGCCGAGGCGCTCCCCGAGTGGCTGCCGGGCCGCCCCGAACGCAGACCGCTGGCCGACGGCGCCACCCGGCTCGACGTGCCGGCCGCGCACTCCGACGCCCTGCTGCGCCGCCTGCTGGCCGCGCACCCGCCGGTGCACATCCGGTCCGTCCGGGGAGAGAACGCCCAATGACGCTGCGGATGCTGACGCGCTACCACCTGGAGCTGCTGCTGCGCTCGCAGCGCTGGCTGGCGCCCGGGCTGGCGTACCTGGTGCTGATGGGCCTCGGGGTGTCCGGCGGCGACGACGCGCTGTCGGCGGCGGCGTTCTCGGCGGGCCTGCTGGTGCCGGTGACGGGCTGGCTGGTGCGGTCGGCGGTGACGGCGGAACCCGCGCAGTCCCGGGCCTGCCTGGTGGCGGCCGCGGGCCGGCGGCGGGTGCACCTGTCGGCGCTGCTGGCGGCCGCGCTGGCCGGGCTGGCGCTGGGCGTGGCGGGCCTGGCCGCGGTGCTGCTGGTGGGCAGCGGCGGTGGCGGCGCGGCCGCGGCGGGCGGCGTGCTGGCCACCCTGGTGTGCGTGCTGACGGGCGCGGCGGTCGGCGCGGTGTGCAACCGTCCGGTGGTGGCGTCCGCGCAGTACGCGGTGCCGCTGGCGCTGGGCGCGATGGTGCTGGTGCTGCTGGTGCCGGGGTCGCCGGCGAACGCGGTGGTGCGGGCGCTGGTGCTGGGCGCGCGGCACGGCGGGCTGTCCGCGCCGTGGTGGACGCTGCCGGGCGCGGTGCTGCTCGCGGCCGCCGCCTGGTGGGCGGCCGTGGCGGTGGCGGTGCGCCGGGGCGAGTGAGCGGCCGGGGAACCGGACACACCGCAGCGGATCGGATTAAATATGGCGAATCCTGGCTAGGGTGCTGGTGACGTGCCCGAATGCCCTGCCGGAAGGACCCCGCTGTGAGCAACCTGTTCGCGATCGCCTACCCCGACGTCGCCACCGCGCGGAGGGTCCGGGACGAGCTGATCGGCCTGCAGAAGCAGCGGCTGATCGACCTGGAGGACATCGTGGTGGTCGAGCGCCGCGAGGACGGGAAGATCAAGCTCCACCAGGCGGTCTCCAACACCGGCGTCGGCGCGGCCTCCGGCGCCCTGTGGGGCGGCGTCATCGGCCTGCTGTTCCTGATGCCGTTCATCGGCGCGGCGATCGGCGGCGCGACCGGCGCGGCCGTCGGCTCCTCCACCGACACCGGCGTCGACGACAACTTCATGCGGCAGGTCGGCGAGAAGCTGGCCCCGGGCAGCGCCGCCGTGTTCGCGCTGGTCCGCACCGCCACCCAGGACAAGGTGATCCCGGCCGTCGCCCAGTTCGGCGGCGAGCTGATCCAGACCTCGCTCAGCCACGAGGAGGAGGAGCACCTGCGGGAGATCGCCAAGGCGGCGAACCCCGCGTCCACGCTCTGACGCTCCCCCAGGAAGTACCGGCGGGGTGCCGGGCGGCATCGCCCGGCACCCCGCCGTCCCTGCCCTTACGAGCCGGCGAGGACGACTGGTGGCCACTGACTCCGCGACCTGGGCGCCCGGCGGGCGGCGGCCCCGGCGGTGGACCGAACTGCTGCTGGTGGTGGCCGCGGTGGGGCTGGCGGTGTTCGGCTACGTCGAGGTCGGCGTCAACATCGACGGCAAGGCTCCGCCGGACGCCGCCCAGTACGGCGCCGCGTTAGGGGTGCTGGCCCTGCTCGCGCACGGCGCGGTCCGCTGGCGGGCGAAGTGGGCGGACCCGCTGCTGCTGCCGATCGCGCTGCTGCTGAACGGCATCGGACTGGTCGTCATCTACCGGCTCGACCGCAACACCCCGCAGCACGAGGCCGCCCCCACCCAACTGCTCTGGTCCACCCTCGGCGTGGGCCTGTTCATCGCGGTGCTGCTCCTGCTGCGCGACCACCGCCGGCTCCAGCGCTACGCGTACATCGGCGCGTTCGTCGCCCTCGTCCTGCTGGTGCTGCCGGTGTTCTTCCCGCCGGTGTACGGCTCGCGGATCTGGATCACGCTCGGCCCGCTGTCCTTCCAGCCCGGCGAGTTCGCGAAGATCCTGCTGGCGATCTTCTTCGCCGCGTACCTGGCCGCGCACCGCGACGCGCTCGCCCTGACCGGACGCCGGGTGCTGTGGTTCCAGCTGCCGCTCGGCCGGGTGCTCGGGCCGGTGCTGCTGATCTGGGCGGCGTTCGTCGGCGTGCTGGTCCTGGAGACCGACCTCGGCACCTCGCTGCTGTTCTTCGGCCTGTTCGTGGTGATGCTGTACGTGGCCACCGCCCGCACCGGATGGATCGTCATCGGCCTGCTGCTGTCGGCCGTCGCCGCGGTCGGGGTGGGCTGGCTGTCGCCGCACGTGCACAGCCGGGTCACCGACTGGCTGCACCCGCTGGCGTCGATCGAGGCCGGGCAGGGCGCCAACCAGATCGCCCAGTCGCTGTTCGCGTTCGCCTGGGGCGGCGAGCTCGGCACCGGCCTCGGCCTCGGGCACTCCGCGCTGATCGGCTTCGCCACCAAGTCCGACTTCATCCTCGCCACCGTCGGCGAGGAACTCGGCCTGACCGGCCTGCTCGCGGTGTTCCTGCTGTACGCGGTGCTGGTCTCCCGGGGCTTCCGCACCGGCATCGCGCTGCGCGACCCGTTCGGGCGGCTGCTCGCCATCGGCCTGGCCGCGCTGGTCGCGATCCAGGTGTTCGTGGTGGCCGGCGGCGTCCTCGACCTGATTCCGCTGACCGGCATGACGCTGCCGTTCATCGCGCAGGGCGGGTCCTCGGTGGTCACCAACTGGATCATCGTGGCGCTGCTGGTGCGGATGAGCGACCTCGCCCGCCGCCCCGACCCCGGGGAGCCGGCATGAGGTTCACCCGCCCCGAGGGCACCAACGGCGGGCCGCAGGGCCTGCCCGGCATCTCCACCACCGGACGCCGCGCCGCCACCTTCTGCATGCTGCTGATCATCGTGCTGGCCGTCCAGGGCACCCGCGTCCAGGTCTTCCAGAAGAAGGAGTTGGACCAGAACAGCGCCAACCAGCGCGCCACCGTCCAGCGTTACGCGCAGCCCCGCGGCAACCTGATCGCCGGACAGCCCGTCACCGGCTCCGTCGCCACCGGCGGCCGCCTCGCCTACCAGCGCACCTACACCGACGGCCCGCTGTACGCCGCCGTCACCGGCTACTCCTCGCAGATCTACGGCAACACCCAACTCGAAGGCGTCTACGACGCATTGCTCACCGGCACCGACCCGCGGCTGGCCGGCTGGGCGGTCTGGGACGCCATCACCCGCCACCAGCAGCCCGGCGGCGACGTGGTCACCACCATCGACCCGGCCGTGCAGCGCGCCGCCATGCAGGGCCTCGGCAACCAGAAGGGCGCCGTCGCCGCGATCGAACCCGCCACCGGCCGGATCCTTGCCCTCGCCTCCACCCCCAGCTACGACCCCGGCAGCATCGCCGGCACCACCGACCAGGCCGCCTGGGAGAAGCTCCAGGCCGACCCCGACCAGCCGATGCTCAACCGCGCGCTGCGCCAGATCTACCCGCCCGGCTCCACCTTCAAGGTGGTCACCGCCGCGGCCGCCCTCGCCAACGGCACCGTCACCGACATCCAGGCCCCCACCGGTGCGCCCTACCCGTACGTGCTGCCCGGCACCACCACCACGCTCAACAACGACACCGGCGCCTGCAACCAGGAAGGGCTGTCGCTGGACGACGCGATGACGATGTCCTGCAACAGCGTGATGGGCTGGCTCGGCGTGCAGACCGGCCTCGACCGGATGGTCGCGATGGCGAAGAACTTCGGCTTCGACGACGCCAAGCTCGACATCCCGGTGCGCGCGGCCCGCTCCAACTTCGACACCGACATGAACGCCTCGCAGCTGGCGCTGTCCTCGATCGGCCAGTACAACACCGCCGCCACCCCGCTGGTGATGGCCATGGTCGCCGCCGGGGCCGCCGACAACGGCCAGGTGATGTATCCACAGCTTGTGGACAGGCTCACCAAGGCCGACGGCACCCAGGTCCAGCTGATGCGACCCACCCTGTACCGGCAGGCCTTCGGGCCCGGCGTCGCCGCCCAGGTGCGCCGGCTGATGGTCGACGTGGTCGACAACGGCACCGGCGCCAACGCGCAGATCCCCGGCGCCGAGGTCGGCGGCAAGACCGGCACCGCCGAGCACGGCGTCGACAACACCGGCACCCCGTACGCCTGGTTCATCGCCTGGGCCCGCCCGGCCGGCTCCACCGACGTCCCGCCGGTCGCGGTCGCCGTGGTGATCGCCGACAGCCAGGCCAGCGACGTCACGGGCGGTGGGCTGGCCGCACCCATCGCCAAGTCCGTCATGCAGACCGTGCTGAATCGGTGATATTCGCGATCAAGGCCTCATAATTATGCATACCGGTGTATTTGATACAGTCCCTCCCTGATCCCCACCAGAAGGACACCGATGAGCACCACCCGCCTGCTGCGGCGCAAGCCCGTGGACACCCTGATCGCCGAAGCGGGCGGAACCGGAGCCGGCCACCTGCGCCGATCCATCGGCCTTTGGCAGCTGTCCGCGATCGGCATCGGCGCCACCGTCGGCACCGGCATCTTCTTCGTCCTCACCACTTCCGTCCCGGTCGCCGGGCCCGCCGTGGTGATGTCCTTCGTGATCGCCGCCGTCACCGCGGGCCTCACCGCGCTCTGCTACGCCGAACTGGCCTCCGCGATCCCGGTGGCCGGCTCCTCGTACTCGTACGCGTACGCCACCATGGGCGAGGCCGTCGCGTTCGGCGTCGGCGTCTGCCTGCTGATGGAGTACGGCGTCTCCGCCTCCGCGATCGCCGTCACCTGGGGCCAGTACCTCAACCAGTTCGCCGACCTGGCGTTCGGCCTGCACCTGCCCGCAGCGCTCACCGCGCCGCCCGGCGAGGGCGGCGTCCTCAACCTGCCCGCAGTCGTGCTGGTCGCCCTGGTCACCGTGCTGCTGATCCGCGGCATCGGCGAATCCGCCAAGGTCAACGCCGTGATGGTGGCGATCAAGCTGGCCATCCTGGTGCTGTTCGTGGCCATCGCCCTGACCGGCTTCCAGGCCGGCAACTTCACCCCGTTCGCCCCCAAGGGCTGGGAAGGCGTCCAGGTCGCCGCCTCCACGATTTTTTTCTCCTTCATCGGCCTGGACGCCGTCTCCACCGCCGGCGAGGAGGTCCGCGAACCGCGACGGACGCTGCCGCTGGCCATCCTGATCTCGCTCACCGTGGTCACCGTGCTGTACATCGCGGTCGCCGTCGCCGCGATCGGCGCCCAGCCCTGGGAGAAGTTCGAGGGCCAGGAGGCCGGCCTCGCGCAGATCCTGCAGGACGTCACCGGACAGTCCTGGCCCGCGCTGGTGTTCGCCGGCGGCGCGATCGTCTCGATCTTCTCCATCACCCTCGTGGTGATCTACGGCCAGACCCGGATCCTGTTCGCGATGGGCCGCGACGGCCTGCTGCCGCGACCCTTCACCCGGGTCTCGCCGCGCACCGGCACCCCCGTGTGGAACACCGTCGTGGTCGGCGTCGCCGTCGCCCTGCTGGCCGCCGTCTTCCCGCTGCGGCTGCTCGCCGACATGACCTCGATGGGCACCCTCGTGGCGTTCACGGCCGTGTCCCTCGGCATCATCGTGCTCCGCCGCACCCGCCCCGACCTTCCCCGCGGCTTCAAGGTCCCGTTCTACCCGGTCACCCCGCTGCTCAGCGCCGGCTTCTGCGTCTACCTCGTCACCAAGCTGCACCGCGACACCTTCATCGCCTTCGCGATCGCGCTGGCGCTGGCCGCCGTCCTGTACTTCGGCTACAGCGTCAAGCACTCCCGCCTGGCCACCGGGCGGAACGAGGAGGAGCAGGCCGGCCGGAGCTGACGCTCCAGGGGCTGTCGGGTACCGGGGGGTGACGGTTGGTGGACCGGTCGGTGTCGAAGACCGGACAGATGCGGGGGAATCGGCTCGTCGTTCGCGACAGAGCGTGGCTTTCGCCCTAGCCTTCGGGCCATGGCGAGCACCCGGTGGGTCCGGCGGCTGTTCGGGCATCCCGTGGGGCAGGCCGGCGGGTGGCTGGTGGCTGCGGGGTGGGCGGGCGCGTTTCCGCTGGTGTCGCAGCTGGCGAATCAGGTCGCCTGGGGGTGGTTCGCGGCGCCCGGGTACCTGCTGGCCGCGGTGCTCGCGCTGACGCTGCCGCGCGGGGCTGGGGCGCGGGCGGCCGCCGCGGCGGCGGGGCTGGGGGCGGTGGTGCTGCCGCTCGGGGCGCTGGCGCTGACCGGGCGGCACCAGTCCGAGGTGACGGTGGTGGAACGGTCGGCGGCGCTGCTGCTGCACACCGGCAGCCCGTACCTGCCGCATCCGTCGCACGTCGTCGACTACAACCCGTACCTGCCCGCGATGTCGCTGTTCGGCCTGCCCCGGCTGCTGTTCGGCGGGGCCGGCCCGGCGGCGCGGGTGCTGGGGGACGCGCGGGTGTGGTTCGCGGTGGCGTTCCTGGCCTGCCTGCTGGCCGGGTGGCGGCTGCTGCGCCCCGGCCGGGCGCTCGGGTCGGTGCTGCCGCTGGCGGTGCTCACCGCGTCGCCGCTGATCGCGCTGGCGCTGGTGGTCGGCGGCGTCGACCTGCCGCTGATCGGGGTGTGCTGCCTGGCGATGGCGCTCGCCGAACGCGGCCGCCCGCTGCGCACCGGCCTGGTGCTGGCGCTGGCCTGCACGTTGAAGTGGACGGCCTGGCCGGCGCTGCCGGTCGCGTTGCTGCTGCTGCACCGCCGCCACGGCCTCCGCCCTGCGCTGCGGGCCGCCGTTCCGGCGCTGGCCGTCGGCGGGGCGGTGGTCGCCCCGTTCGTGCTGCTGCACCCGCGGGAGCTGTACGAGCAGGTGGTGCGTTTCCCGCTCGGCCTGACGGCGATCCGCACGCCGGCCGGCAGTCCGCTGCCGGGCAAGGTGCTGGCGGGGCTGGGCCCGTTCGGCCACACCCTGTCGCTGACCCTGCTGGGCGTCGGCGCGCTGGCCGTCGCGCTGTGGCTGCCGCTGCACCCGCCGGCCACCGCGGTGGCCGCCTGCGACCTGCTGGCGGCGGGCCTGACGGTGGCGTTCGCGCTGGCCCCGGCGGGCCGGTTCGGCTACCTGGCGCTGCCCGCCGTGCTGGTGCTGTGGCCGCGGCTGGCGGCCGCACCCGGACGACTGGTTCCGGTGCCCCGGCGCAGGCCTGCGCAACGCCGGGTCCCGGCAGTGCCTAAGGTGTCCCGGGACACCGTTCGAACACGGGAGTGATCTTGGGCGCCACCGGACGACGCCGCTTCCTGGGCCTGGCCGCCGGAGCGGCCGCCTCGCTCACCGCCTGCGGCCCGGGCCGCACCGCCACCGGCGCCGCCGCACCCACCGGCGGCGGCACGGCCGCCGCGCCGAGCCCCGAACCGTCCGGCACCGCCGCGGAGAACGCCAGACCGGGCAACGCCGACTGGGCGATCACCCACGCCGGCCCCGCCGACGCGATCGAGGGCTGGGCGGACCGGGTCAGCGTGCTGCCCGGCGAGCAGGTCGGCCTGCACGTCTCCACCACCGCGCCCGGCTTCACCGTCACCGCCTATCGGATGGGCTGGTACGGCGGCGCACGCGCCCGGCAGGTGTGGAAGTCGGACCGGCTGCCCGGCGCCAAGCAGCAGCCGTTCACCGTCGAGCCCGCCACCCGGACGGTGATCACCTCCTGGCCGCGCAGCACCGCCGTCGACACCACCGGCTGGCCCGAGGGCTGCTACCTGCTGCGGCTGGACGCGGACGGCGGGGCCGGGCAGCGCTACGTGCCGCTCACCGTGCGTTCGCGCAGTACCGCCGGTACCACCGTGGTGGTCAACTCCGTCGCCACCTGGCAGGCCTACAACGAGTGGGGCGGCTACAACCTGTACAACGGCCCGTCCGGCGGGCTGCCCACCCGCTCGTACCAGGTCAGCTTCGACCGGCCCTACCAGTACGACGACGGCGCGGGCCTGTTCCTGGTCTACGAGGCCCCGCTGATCGCGCTCGCCGAGAAGCTCGGCATCCCGCTCTCGTACACCACCTGCATCGACGTCGCCGCCGACCCGAACCTGCTGCGCGGCGCCAAGGCGGCGCTCTCGCTCGGCCACGACGAGTACTGGTCGCCCGAGCAGCGCGCGCACTTCACCGCGGCCCGCGACGCCGGCACCCACCTGGCCGTCCTGGGCGCCAACTGCTGTTTCCGGCGGGTGCGTTACGAGCCGTCGCCGACCGGGCCGGACCGCACCGTGGTGTGCTGGAAGGGCGCCTGGAAGGACGACCCCGGCTACCGGGCGGGGCACCCGGCGACCACCGACTTCCGCTCCCCGCCCGGCGCGGACCCGGAGTCCTCGCTGCTCGGCGTCATCTACGACGGCTACCCGGTGGACGCCCCGTACGTGGTCACCGCCCCCGACCACTGGCTGTTCGCGGGCACCGGCGCCAAGGCCGGCGACAGCTTCCCGCACCTGGTCGGCGTCGAGTACGACCGGGTGAACACGTCCTTCCCGACGCCGCAGGGCATCGAGGTGCTGTCGCACTCCCCGGTGGTCTGCGACGGCCGGGCCTCGTTCGCCGACACCGCGCTGTACACGGCGGGCAGCGGCGCGCTGGTCTTCGCCACCGGCACCATGCGGTGGGTGGAGTCGCTGGAGGCGACCGGGCAGGGCGGCATCCACGGCATCGACGGCCGGGCCGGCGCGTTCACCCGGCAGGTCACCGAGAACCTGCTGCGGCGCTTCGCGCAGTAGCCCCTGCCCGCCGGACGGCGGGCAGGGGCCCCTGCCCGCCGTCACTTGTGGTTACCGACTCCCAGCACCTTGGACGAGGCCGGTCCGGCTGCCGCCGCGCCGTGCCCGGCGCCCTGGAACTCGGCGGCGACCGCGAGGTCGCCCGAGTAGGCGAGGAACCAGGAGTTCGCGTCGGTGGTGCTGTCGACCTCGGCGGTGCCGGTCTTCGCACCGGAACCGGACGGCAGGGCCGGCTTCACGCTCGCGGCGGTGCCGGACTTGACGGTCTGCGTCATCAGCGACCGCAGCGAGGTGAGCACGTCGCCGGAGAGCGTCCGGGAGGCCTTCACCTGGTCCATGCCGGGCACCAGGATCGGCTGCCGGAACACCCCGGACTGCACGGTCGCGGCGATCGACGCCATGCCCAGCGGGTTGGCGCGGATCTTGCCCTGGCCGATGAACTCGCTGGCCGCGCCCGCCATGCTGGTCTCGACCGGGATCTCGGTGTCGAAGTTCGACAGGCCGGTCTTCCAGACCAGGCCGATGCCGAACACGTCCTTGGCGAGCGAGGGCAGGCTGCTCGGCTTGAGGACGTCCTTGCCCTTCTCGATGAAGGAGGTGTTGCAGGAGTTGATGAACGCGTCGGTGAGCGTGTACTCGGGGTGCGCGCCCTTGAAGTCGTTGCTGATGGACTTGCCGGTGACCATGGTGGTCTCCGGGCAGGCCATGGTGGTGCTCGGCGTGACCCCGGCCTCCAGCAGCGCGGCGGCGGTCAGCACCTTCATGGTGGAGCCGGGCGCGGTCGCCCCGGAGAACGCCCGGTTCTGGCCGGTCGTGGGGGAGAAGGCGTAGGCCAGGATGCCGCCGGTGCTGGGCTCGATCGCCACCAGCGAGCCCGGCTTGCCCTGCGCGGCGACCGCGGACTCGGCGGCCGCCTGGAGGTCCGCGTCCAGGGTCAGCTTCAGGTTGGGGACGGCCTTCGGCTCCTTCAGCGTGAACAGCTTCTCGGCGGCGCCGTTGCCGGACGCCGGGGAGATCACCACGGCGGTGCCGGCGTCCTCCGGGTTGCCGCCCTGCGGGGCGGCGGCCTTCAGCTGCGCGAGGAACGGGCCCAGCGAGGGGTAGCTGCTCAGCGGCTTGCCCTTGCGGTCGGTGACGGCGGCGGGCGCGGCGAACACCGGCTTGATGCCGATGGTCTCGGTGCCGTCCAGCTTCGGGTGGATCACGGTCGGCGCCCAGTGCACGGCGGCGGTGCCGTCGCTCATCTTCACCACCCCGAGCACGCCGTCGTAGTTCCACGGGCTGCCGGTCTCGGCGAACTCCATCGACGCCTTGAAGCTCTCCAGCACCCCGGTCGGCGCCGGGGAGGCGGTCGAGGAGGGCGGTGCCGTCCCGTCGCCGACGCCGGCGGCGGAGGACTTGGAGGCGGACGGGCTGGGGCTGGGCGCGGTGGTGGGGCCGCCGACGGTGAGGTGCAGCGCGCTGGGCTTCACGTTGCTCTGGAAGGCCTGCAGTGCGGCCTGCGCCTTGTCCGGGTCGTCGGTGAGCTTGGCCGCGCCGAACAGGTCGCCCTTGGCCCAGGCGTCCAGGAACGCCTTGGCGCCGGATGCGGCGAGCTCGGGGCCGGGGGGCTCGGCGACCACGGTGCGGGGCTTGGCGGACTCCTTGCCACCGGAGTCGCCGGAGATCAGGGCGTAGGCCCCGTAGCCGCCGCCGAGGAGCAGCAGAGCGGCGACCGAGGCGATGCCGATCTTCGCGCCGTTGTTCACGTGGAGCCCCCCAGAATGTGTCGTGGCCGTCGGGATTCAGCGGCCACGACACCATAAGCAGACACCATCCGTGCACTCACGACACGCCGTCGGTTTGTGACACATCCGGTACACGCTCCTCGGTGTGGCTCAGAGCCAGGTGCTGAGCCATATCCGGCCGTTCCAGTCCGACAGTGGGATCGTCTGGCCGGTGAAGAGCGGATAGAAGTACAGGAAGTTCCACATGATCGCCGTGACCAGCAGACCGGCGGCCGTGGCGCCCGCCATCCGGCGGTCCGGCGAGGCCTCCGCGGGCCCCAGCATCGCGCCGATCATCATCGTCACCGCCAGCGCCAGGAACGGTACGAAGCACACCGCGTAGAACAGGAAGATCGTCCGCTCCTGGTACATGAACCAGGGCAGGTAGCCGGCCGCCACGCCGCTCAGCAGCGCCCCTGCCCGCCAGTCGCGGCGCATCAGCCAGCGGTACAGGCAGTACAGCAGCGCGGCGATGCCCGCCCACCACAGCAGCGGGGTGCCGATCGCCAGCACCTCGCGGGCGCAGTCGGCGGCGGTGCAGCCGTCCTGGCCGTTCTTCGGCGACTCGTAGAAGAACGAGACCGGGCGGCCCAGCACCAGCCAGCTCCACGGGTTGGACTGGTAGGTGTGCGGGCTGTGCAGGTGGGTGTGGAAGTCCCACATCGTGTAGTGGTAGTGCCACAGGCTGCGCAGCCAGTCCGGGCCGAAGCCGCCCGGGTGCTGAACCGCCCAGTCGCGGAAGTAGCCGCCCTTGCCGGGCTGCGTCGAGGACATCAGCCAGCCCGTCCAGGTGACCAGGTAGGTGGCCAGCGCGGTGATGCCGATGCTCAGGCCGGACGAGACGAAGTCCCAGCAGTGCCGCAGCAGGCGTCCGCGCTCGTCGACCGGCTGCCCGGCGGCGGTGCGCATCCGGCCGGCCAGGCGGCGGGCCGAGGTGTCCCAGAACGCGGTGAGCAGCACGAACGCGGCGATCGCCGGGGCGCCGCTCCACTTGGTGCCCATCATCAGACCGAGGCTGACGCCCGCCGCCAGCCGGTAGGGCCGCCAGCCGAGCTGCCACCAGCCGGTCGGCAGCCCCGCCTCCAGCCGCTGCGCGATCAGCGCCCGGGTGCGGTCCCGGTCGATCAGCAGCAGGCCGAACGCGGCGAGGAACCAGAACATCACGATCAGGTCGAGGATCGCGGTGCGGCTGAGCACGAAGTGCAGGCCGTCGACCGACATCAGCAGCCCGGCCACGCAGCCCAGCAGGGTCGAGCGGAACAGCCGCCGCCCGATCCGGGCCAGCATCAGCACCGACAGGGTGCCGAGCACGGCCATCATGAACCGCCAGCCGAACGGGTTCATGCCGTAGATCTGCTCGCCCAGCCCGATGATCCACTTACCCACCGGCGGGTGCACGATGTACGCCGGGTCGGTGCGGAACGGGACGCTCGGGTTCGCGCCGGTGATCAGGGCGTTGGCGTCGTCCGACCAGTTGGTCTCGTAGCCGACCTGCCAGAGCGCGTACGCGTCCTTGGCGTAGTACGTCTCGTCGAAGATCAGCGCGTGCGGCCCGCCGAGGCCGACGAAACGCAGCACGCCCGCGAACGCCGCGACCGCGATCGGGCCGAGCCAGCCCGACCAGCGGCACAGCCAGGACCAGAGCGCGTCCGGCAGCCGGATGCCCAGCCTGACCAGCACCGGGGACGGCGGGACCAGCTCCGGGGTGACGCCCGGACCGTCCGGCATCGGCGGCACCAACTGCTCGACCGCCGGCCGGCGGAACGGCGCGCGGTAACCCACGCCGACCAGCGCCCGGGCCCACCGGGAGGCCGTTTCGGGCTCGGCGCGCGGCCCCGGAACGGCGGCCGGATCGGCCGATTCCAGCACCGTCACGCCGCCCCGCCCGGGGTGGTCCATACCACTGTCCATGTCGCCGCTCACGGGCCACATCGTAGGGGCAATGGCTGAAGTCACAAGGGGTCCCCGCGAGGCCCGCGCCGCACCGTACCGGGTCCCGTCCCGGTGAGGACCCCCGCCGGTAGGGGAGGATGGTCCCGTGACTGGTGTTCTCGTACTGGCAGGTACCCCCATCGGCGACGTCGAGGACGCGCCGCCCCGACTGCGCGCCGAACTCGCGGAGGCGGACGTCATCGCGGCCGAGGACACCCGGCGGCTGCGCCGGCTCACCCAGGCGCTCGGCGTGACGCCGACCGGCCGGGTGGTGTCCTACTTCGAGGGCAACGAGGTCGGCCGCACCCCCGAACTCGTCACCGCGCTCCAGGGCGGCGCCCGGGTGCTGCTGGTCACCGACGCCGGCATGCCCTCGGTCTCCGACCCCGGCTACCGGCTGGTGGACGCGGCCGTCGCCGCCGGGATCAAGGTGACCGCCGTTCCCGGCCCGTCCGCCGTGCTCACCGCGCTGGCGCTGTCCGCGCTGCCCGTCGACCGCTTCACCTTCGAGGGCTTCCTGCCCCGCAAGGCCGGCGACCGCTCCCGGCAGCTCGCCCAGATCGCCGCCGAACCCCGCACCATGGTCTTCTTCGAGGCCCCGCACCGGATCGCCGAGACCCTCGCCGCGATGGCCGAGGCCTTCGGCGCCGACCGGTCCGCCGCGGTCTGCCGCGAACTCACCAAGACCTACGAGGAGGTCAAGCGCGGCCCGCTCGCCGAACTCGCCGCCTGGGCCGCCGACGGCGTCAGGGGCGAGATCACCGTCGTGGTGGCCGGCGCCCCGCCCGCCGCCCCCGAGGAGGTCGGCCCCGCCGAACTCGCCCGCCGGGTCGCCGCCCGCGAGGAGGCCGGCGAACGCCGCAAGGAGGCGATCGCCGCGGTCGCCACCGAGCTCGGCCTGCGCAAGTCCGTCGTCTTCGACGCCGTGGTGGCGGCCAAGCACGCGGGCTGAGCGCGTCGGCCGGTCGAACACGTCGGCCGGTTGAACACGTCGGCCGGTCGAGCGTGCTGTTCGATCGGCCGTGTGCCCGTGGCCGGAAACGGTCGTACGTTGGAATGAGCACCCCAGCGGAGGGCCAATTCGGAACCAAGACTTGGCAAGCCGGGCATCGGACGGACCCTCCCGGGCATTCCCTGGGATGGAAAGACCCGCGCCGGGCCCGCCAGGTCGGGCGACGGGCTCCGAGCGAAGCGAGGTGGCGCATGAGCGACACGATCGACAGCCCCCTGGACGGCGGAGCACCCAGCGGTCTCGGGCTGACCACCCGGCCGCGCATCCCCGTGGAGACGGTCCGCGAGGCCTACTCCTTCGTCTGCCTCAACTGCGGCTACGGCTGGGAGCAGGCGTACGACATCGAGCACCACACCGGCCGCGACGGACACACCGTGGTCGAGTACAAGGCGAACGGGGTCAAGGTGCCGTCCCCGCTGCGCGAACTGGTCTGCCCCGGCTGCGGCGGTGAACGGGTCCGAATCATGCGGGCCGGTCGGGTCGCCGCCCTCGCCGCCAGCGTCGCCCCCGGCTACGCGCCCACCGCCGAACCCGAGGGCCCGCAGCGGCGGCGCAAGCCGCGCGGCCGGCACTGGTGGAACCGGCTGTTCCGGCGCCACCACACCGACTGACACCCACCACTCCGATGCCCGCCGGCCCCGGACCGCCACCCGCGATCCGGGGCCGCGGCACGTCCGGGGCCGCGGCATGTCCGGGGCTGCGGCACGTCCGGGGCCGCGGCATGTCCGGGGACGTAGGATTCGCCGCGACCTTCCCCGTTCTCCCGAAGAGAAGACTGCGCTCCGATGGCCGCCAAGAAGAACGACGACCGCTCCACCCCGCCGCCGCTCCCCGAGCCGCTCGCGGTACCCGTCGCCGACTCGCACACCCACCTCGACATGCAGTCCGGCACCCCCGCCGAAGGGCTGGCCCGCGCCGCGTCCGTCGGCGTCACCACGGTCGTCCAGGTCGGCTGCGACGTGCCCGGCTCGCAGTGGGCCGCCGACCTCGCCGCCGAGTACGAGCAGGTGCACGCCGCGGTCGCGCTGCACCCCAACGAGGCCCCCCGGATCTTCCTCGGAGACCCCGACGGTTGGTCCGGCCAGCGCCGTTCGCCCGGCGGCCAGGCCGCCCTGGACGAGGCCCTCGCCGAGATCGACCGCCTCGCCGCCCTCCCGCACGTCCTCGCCGTCGGCGAGACCGGCCTCGACTACTTCCGCACCGGCCCCGAGGGCGTCGACCTGCAGAAGGAGTCCTTCCGCCGGCACATCGAGATCGCCAAGCGCCACGGCAAGGCCCTGGTCATCCACGACCGCGACGCCCACGAGGACGTCATCGCCGTCCTGCTCGAAGAGGGCGCCCCCGAACGGACGATCTTCCACTGCTACTCCGGCGACGCCGCCATGGCCAAAACCTGCGCCGAACACGGCTGGTACCTCTCCTTCGCCGGCCCCGTCACCTACAAGGCCAACCACCCCCTCCGCGAAGCCCTCACCGCCACCCCCCTCGACCGCATCCTGATCGAGACCGACGCCCCCTTCCTCACCCCCCACCCCTACCGCGGCCGCCCCAACGCCCCCTACCTGATCCCGGTGACCCTGCGCGCGATGGCGGCCCATCTGGCCCTGGGCGAGGACGAGTTGGCGACGGCGATTGCCGCCAACACGGCACGGGCGTTCGGTTACTGAGAGCGCTTGCGGCGCTACGCCAGCCGCGTGTTCGACTCGCGGAACTGGGTTCGACCCGATGTGGTGGTGCACGACGAGTCGGGGCTCGACGTCCGCACCATGGACACCCTGCCGCTGCGGTCCGTGCTGCTTGCCGTTGAGGTGGTCGTTCCGGCCACTCGCAGCACCGATCGGTTCCGCAAACCGGCGCAGTACGCCGAGGCCGGCATCCCGTCCTACTGGCGGGTCGAGCGCGGTGACAACGACCTTCCCGTCGTGCACGAGTTCCGGCTCGACGACGCGCAGGGCGTCCACCTTCCGGTCGCCGTGCACGAAGGGCTGCTGCGGACCGACCTGCCGTTCCCCGTTGAGATCGATCTCAAGCAGTTGGTGGAGTTCTGACCCGTATCCTTGGCGGGTGAGCACCACCGAACCCACCTCCGACGGCCACCTGCTGGGCGCTGCCGACATCCGTGCGCTGGCCGAGGCGTTCGGCGTGAAGCCGACCAAGCAGCGCGGGCAGAACTTCGTCATCGACGGGAACACCGTGCGGCGGATCGTGCGGGCGGCGGAGGTGACGGAGCAGGACGCGGTGGTCGAGGTCGGGCCGGGGCTCGGGTCGTTGACGCTGGCGCTGCTGGAGGTCGCGCGGCACGTCACGGCCGTGGAGATCGACCCGGTGCTGGCGCGGCACCTGCCGGACACCGTCAAGGGCCGGATGCCCGGCAAGGCCGACAACTTCGACCTGGTGCTGAGCGACGCCATGGACGTCACCGAGCTGCCCGGCCCCGAGCCGACCGCGCTGGTGGCGAACCTGCCGTACAACGTCGCCGTCCCGGTGCTGCTGCACATGCTGGAGATGTTCCCCAGCATCGAACGCACCCTGGTGATGGTGCAGAGCGAGGTCGCCGACCGGCTCGCCGCCAAGCCCGGCAACAAGGTCTACGGCGTGCCGTCCGTGAAGGCCAACTGGTACGCGGACGTGAAGCGGGCCGGCGCGATCGGACGGAACGTGTTCTGGCCCGCGCCGAACGTCGACTCCGGTCTGGTCTCGCTGATCCGCCGCGACCCGCCGTCCACCACCGCCACCCGGCGCGAGGTGTTCGCCGTCGTGGACGCCGCGTTCGCGCAGCGCCGCAAGACCCTGCGGGCCGCGCTCGCGTCCTGGGCCGGCTCGCCGGCCGCCGCCGAGGAGGCGCTGCGCGGCGCGGGCATCGACCACACGCTGCGCGGCGAGATGCTGACGGTGGAGCAGTTCGCGGCGATCGCCGAGCACAAGCCGAAGACTCCGGAGCAGTGATGGTCACCGTCCGCGTACCCGCCAAGGTCAACGTGCAGCTCGGCGTCGGCGGGGTCCGTCCCGACGGCTACCACGACCTGGCGAACGTGTTCTTCGCCGTCGCCCTCGGCGACGAGGTCACCGCCACCCCCGGCGACGGCGTCACCCTGACCTGCACCGGCCCCGACGCGGACGCCGTCCCGCTCGACGACACCAACCTGGCCGCCCGGGCCGCCCGCCTGCTCGCCGCCCACCACGGCCTGCCCGAGCCCGGCGTCCACCTGCACATCAACAAGGCCATCCCGGTCGCCGGCGGAATGGCCGGCGGCAGCGCGGACGGCGCGGCCGCGCTGCTCGCCTGCGACACCCTGTGGGGCCTGGACACCCCGCTGCCGACCCTGCTGGACCTCGCCGCCGAACTCGGCTCCGACGTCCCGTTCGCCCTGCTCGGCGGCGTCGCCCTGGGCCGCGGGCGCGGCGAGATCCTGGAGGCGCTGCCCGTCTCCGGCACCTTCCACTGGGTGTTCGCGGTCGCCGACGGGGGGCTGTCCACTCCGGCGGTCTACCGGGAGTGCGACCGGCTGCGCGAAGAGTCCGGTCTCGGGTCGTCCGCTGCGGACGTACCGGACCCCGACGCCGACCCCGAGCTGCTCGCCGCCCTCGCCGACGGCGACCCCGTCGCGCTGGCCGCCGCCCTCAGCAACGACCTGCAGGCCGCCGCCGTCTCGCTCCGCCCGTCCCTCGCCGACACCCTGCACGTGGGCACTGAGGCCGGCGCGCTCGCCGCCCTGGTCTCCGGCTCCGGCCCGACCTGCGCCTTCCTGGCCAAGGACGCCGACGCCGCCGCCCACATCGCCACCGCCCTCCGCACCTCCGGCACCTGCCGCGCGGCCCACCCCACCCACGGCCCGGTGCCCGGCGCGCAGGTGGTTCAGACCTCTGCTTGACCTGGAGCGCGCTCCGGGTTTCAGACTCCTCTCCGTGGCCCGCAGTGGGCGGGCTGCGGAGACGAGGGGAACCCGGATGCGCAAGCGCACCATTGGAACCGATCCGCGCACCCGTCGCGAGGTGAGTGTGCTCAGCCTCGGCGCGATGCTGTTCGGCACGCTCACCGACGAGGCCACGTCCTTCGCGGTGCTGGACCGGTACGTCGAGGCGGGTGGCACGTTCATCGACACCTCCAACAACTACGCGTACTGGCAGGACGGCAGCCAGGGCGGCATCAGCGAAGAGGTGCTGGGCCGGTGGCGGGCCAGCCGGGGGATCACCGACGAGGTGGTGATCGCCACCAAGCTCGGGGCGCGGCCGAAGGCCCCCGGCACGGGGTTCATCGAGAACGGCGAGGGGCTGTCCGCCGAGGTGATCCGGGCGTCCTCCGAGGCCAGTAGGAAGCGTCTCGGGGTGGAGAAGCTCGACCTGCTGTACGCGCACGTCGAGGACACGAAGGTGCCGCTCGCCGAGACCGTGCAGGCCTTCGGCGAACTCGTCGAGGAGGGGACGGTCGGGCTGCTCGGCGTCTCCAACCACTGGTCCTGGCGGGTCGAGCGGGCCCGCAACCTTGCTGCGCAGGCCGGACTGCCCGGGTACGAGGTGCTCCAGTACGGCCACACCTACCTGCGGCGGCGCGGCGACTGGCCCGGGCTGCTCAACCGGGACGGCGACCAGGCCGCCGTCCAGGGCGACCTGATCACATACCTCAAGGAGAGCCCCGAACTCACCCTGGTCGCCTACTCCCCGCTGCTCGGCGGCGGTTACGTCCGCGACGACAAGCCGCTCGGCCCGTCCTTCGACCACGCGGGGACGCCGGTCCGGCTCGCGGCGCTCGACGCGGTGGCCCGCGAGACCGGGGCGACGCGCAACCAGGTGGTGCTGGCGTGGCTGCTCGGCGGCGAGCTGCCGGTGATTCCGCTGGTGGGGGCTTCGTCGGTGGCGCAGCTGGAGGAGAGTCTGGGGGCGCTGGACCTGGAGCTGACGGTGGAGCAGCGGGCGGTTCTCGACGCTGCACGGTGAACGGCGGGTTCGCACCCTCGCAGTTCTCCCCCAGCCCTGGCGGGCCGGGAGGTACCCCCACCCGCCCCTGGTTGTGCGCTGCCTGGTTTTGCACCGCCACTAGGCTGGGGGTGTTCTTCCCCCTTTCCCCAGGAGCGCAGCTTCGTGGCCGTCAATCTCGCCACCATCGAGTCCGTCAGCAAGGTGTACGGCACCAGGGCCCTGCTGGACGGGGTGAGCCTTGGCGTCAGCGAGGGCGACCGGATCGGGGTGGTGGGGCGGAACGGTGACGGAAAGACGACGCTGATCCGGATCCTCGCGAAGCTGGAGGAGCCGGACAGCGGGCGGATCACCCACTCCGGCGGGCTGCAGATGGCGGTGTTGACGCAGCACGACTCGCTGGACCCGAAGGCGACCATCCGGCACGAGGTGATCGCGGACCGGGCGGACCACGAGTGGCTGGGCGACGCGCGGATCCGGGACATCGTCCAGGGGCTGTTCGGCGGGCTGGACCTGCCGGGGTTCGCGGACGGGCTGGACACCGTGATCGGTCCGCTGTCGGGCGGTGAGCGTCGGCGGATCGCGCTGGCGAAGCTGCTGCTGGGCGAGCCGGACCTGATCGTGCTGGACGAGCCGACCAACCACCTGGACGTGGAGGGCATCGCCTGGCTGGCGAAGCACCTGCAGAACCGGCGGTCGGCGCTGGTGTGCGTCACCCACGACCGGTGGTTCCTGGACCAGGTGTGCACCCGGATGTGGGACGTCCAGCGCGGTGAGGTGCGGGAGTACGAGGGCGGCTACTCGGACTACGTGTTCGCGCGCGCCGAGCGCTCGCGGATCGAGGCGACGGAGGAGCAGAAGCGCCAGAACCTGGCCCGCAAGGAGCTGGCGTGGCTGCGTCGCGGCGCCCCGGCGCGGACGTCCAAGCCGCGGTACCGGATCGAGGCGGCGAACGCGCTGATCGCGGACGTGCCGGAGCCGCGCGACAAGTCCGAGCTGATGAAGTTCGCCAACGCGCGGCTGGGCCGGACGGTCTTCGACCTGGAGGACGTGACCGTCAAGGCGGGCGAGAAGCTGCTGCTGGAGCGGGTGACCTGGCAGCTCGGGCCGGGCGACCGGATCGGTCTGCTGGGTGTGAACGGCGCGGGCAAGACCTCGCTGCTGCGGGCCATGCAGGCCGCGTACGCGACCGAGGGGGACGTGCAGCCGGCCGGCGGCGTGATCAAGGTCGGCAAGACGGTGCGGCTGGCGTACCTCTCGCAGGAGGTCGCGGAGCTGGACCCGACCATCCGGGTGCTGCAGGCCGTCGAGCAGGTGCGCGGCCGGGTGGACCTCGGCAAGGGCCGGGAGATGAGTGCCGGGCAGCTGTGCGAGCAGTTCGGCTTCAGCAAGGACAAGCAGTGGACGCCGGTCGGCGACCTGTCCGGTGGCGAGCGCCGCCGGCTGCAGCTGCTGCGGCTGCTGATGGACGAGCCGAACGTGCTGTTCCTCGACGAGCCGACCAACGACCTGGACATCGAGACCCTGAACCAGCTGGAGGACGTGCTCGACGGCTGGCCCGGCTCGATGGTCGTCATCAGCCACGACCGGTTCTTCATCGAGCGGACCACCGACACCGCGTACGCGCTGCTCGGCGACCGCCGGATGCGGATGCTGCCGAACGGCGTCGACGAGTACCTGGAGCGCCGCACCGCGATGGCGGAGGCCGCCGCCGCGGCCGCGGCCGCGCAGGTCCCGGCCGCCGCGGAGACGGCGTCCGGCCTGTCGGCGGGCGACGTGCGGGCGGCGAAGAAGGAGATGCAGAAGCTGGAGCGGCAGATCGCCAAGCTGGACCAGCAGGAGTCCAAGCTGCACGTCCAACTGGCCGAGCACGCCGCCGACTTCTCCAAGGTCGCCGAGCTGGACGCGCAGCTGCGCAAGGTCCGCGAGGACAAGGAGGAGCTGGAGATGGGCTGGCTGGAGCTGGCCGAGCAGGTCTGAGGTTCAGTCGAGCAGGACGTCCAGTTCGTCGGCGGCGCGGGCCAGGGCGCTGCGGGTCGGGTCGTGCGGTCCGGTCGGGCGGGCGGCCCGGCCGGACGGCGGGTGGTGGGCGCGGGCGGCTTCGGTGAGGCGGTCGAGGGAGCGCAGCACGCGTTCGATCACCTCCGGCTCGGGTTCCCGTCCGCCGTAACGGAGTTGGGCGGCGTAGGCGGCGACCGCGCCGGAGAGGCGTTCGAGGGCGGCGGTGGCGGGCAGCCACTGTTCGGCGAGGCGGCCGGCGGGCGGGGGTTCGGCGAGGCCGAGTTCGACCTGGCGGCGGGCGTCGGCGAGGGCCCGGTAGGCGGTGCGGCGCAGCCAGACCTCGGCGACCGGCTCGACCCGGGCGACGGCGGCCAGGTACTCGCGGACGGTGGCGGCGGCCGAGACGATGCCGGGTTCGATCCGGTGCGGGGTGCGTTCGGGCCACAGCAGGTAGCCGAAGACCAGGACGATGGCGCTGGCCAGCGTGGTGTCCAGGATCCGCGGCCAGAACTCGGCGGCGCCGCTCTCGCCGCCGAGCTGCACCAGGATCAGCGCCACCGGCGTCATCACCGCGGTGTTCAGTCCGTAGTGCGCGGCCGTCGAGTACGGCAGCAGCGCCACGCACAGCGACACCACGACGCTCAGCGTCCACTCGTTCGTGGTCAGGCCCAGCAGGGCGGCCGTCGCCGCGATGCCGAGCAGGGTGCCGAGCACCCGGCTGACGGCGCGCTGGAACACCGAGCCGAGATCCGGCTTCAGGACGAACGCCACCGTCAGCGGGACCCAGTAACTGCGGCTCAGCGTCAGCGCGTTGACGGCCGTCTCGGCGACCGCCACGCACAGGGCGACCCGCAGGCCGTAGCGGACCGAGCCGGCCGACAGCAGCCGGGCGCGCAGCCGCCACGGGTCGGGCGGGGGCGGAGCGGCGGTGTCCAGCGGGGCCCAGCGGCCCGCGACGGTGTCGGCGGCGGCCCGCAGCGCGGTGTCGAACGCCGTCCGGGACGGGGTGTCCGGCCGCCAGTCCGGGTAGTCGGGCTCGGGGCCGCCGGTGATCTGCCGGGCCAGCGCCGCCGGGAACTCGACCAGTTCGGGCGGCACCGGACGCCAGGCCCAGAGCAGCCCGGCGGCGGCCTCGGTGGTGCCGAGCGCGGCCTCGTACGAGCGGCGCAGCCAGCGCAGGCGTTCGGACTCGTGGCGGCCCGGGCGGGCCGGCGGCAGCAGGTCCTGCATCAGGTTGAGGCGGGCGGTCAGCACCCGTCGGGCCGCTGCCCCGTCCGGGGTGCCGAGCGCGGCCAGCATCCCGCCGAGCGCCCGGTAGACCCCCGCGAGGGCGACGGTGCGCGGGTCGGTGCGGACGTCGGTGCGGTAGCGCAGGCCCAGCAGCAGCACCAGGGCCGCGCCGCACGGCATCATCGCGGGCGCCGCCCACCACGGGTGCGGCAGCGCCATGCCGCCGCCCAGCGAGGCCGACACCAGCAGCAGCATCCCGGCCGCCGAGCCGCGCGGGCCGGTCGCGGACAGTGCGCCGCCGACGAAGCCGATCACGGTCAGTGCGACGCCGACCAGCACGCCGCCCGCGCCGAGGTGCTGGAGCGCGGCCCCGACCAGCATGCCGGTGGTGGAGGCGGTCAGTGCCAGGGCGATCCGCGGGGCGCGCAGCCGCAGCGGTTCCACCCGGTCGTTCATGGTGGCGTGCATCGCACCCAGCGCCGCGAACACCCCGAGGTCCAGCCGTCCGCCCAGCAGGCCCGCCAGCAGCGGCACCGCCATCCCGACCGCCGCCCGGACCGTCTGCCGCCACGGCACCGGCGGCCGGGCCGGCCGCAGGGCCAACGCCCACCAGGCGGAACGGGGGGCGCGGGACGCGCCACTGCGGCCGGGGGCTGACACGGAATCACGCGCCTTTGCTGCACGAGAGGTTCGCGGCTGCTGGGCGACATTGCACGGCAGATCGGGTCTTCTCGGGCAGTTTAGCCCGCTGGCCGGCGCGGAGCCGATTTCCCATGGGGTCCGCGGACCATGTAATGTCTTCCTCGTCGCAAAGGGGACCGCAAGGAAACCTGAGCAACAAGCCCCTATAGCTCAGTCGGTAGAGCGTCTCCATGGTAAGGAGAAGGTCTGCGGTTCGATTCCGCATGGGGGCTCAGCAGACGAAGGCCCCGCCACCCGCGGGGCCTTCGGCGTTTTCGCCAACTCTTCGCCAAACCGGGGGACGACCCGGTACGTCCCCTGGCGGCCCGCGCACGGATGCGCTGTGATGGTGCGTCTGTCGGCCGGACCGGGGAGTGGCGGATGAGCGTACGACTCGTGGTCGCGGACGATCACCGGCTGATGGCCGAGGCCCTGGGCACGGCCCTGCAGCAGCGCGGCCACCGGGTGCTGGGGGTGGGTTCGCCGTGCGGTTCGGTGCTGGACCTGGTGGCCGGGCGCCGTCCCGAGGTCTGCCTGCTGGGGACGGCGGCGGGCCCGGACGATCCGTTCGAGGCGTTACGCCGCTTACGCCGGGAGCGGCCGGAGATCTCCGTGGTGGTGCTGGGCCCGCTGGGTGCGCCCGGGCGGGTCGCGGCCGCGTTCGCGGCCGGCGCGGCGGGCTATGTGCGCAGCGACGAGCGGATCGAGGTGGTGGACCGGGCGATCGCCCGGGTCCGGGCGGGGGAGGCCGCGGTCGCGGTGGAGGTGCTGCGGGCGGCGTTCGAGCACCTGCTGTGGCCGGTCCTGGAGCCCGACGACGAGGCGGTGCGGCTGCTGCGGCTGTTGACCCGCCGCGAGGTGCAGGTGCTGGCCCGGATCGCGGAGGGCGAGGACACCGCGGCGATCGCGGCCGCGATGCGGATCGCCCCGTCCACGGCGCGCACGCACGTCCAGCGGGTGCTGAGCAAGCTCGGCGCGCGCTCCCGGCTGGAGGCCGCCGCACTGGCCGCCCGCACCGGGATGCTCGATCAACTCGCGTGAAACGTAAGGGTGTTCAGCGGGCGGCGTAGGCGGAGGGCGGGACGCCGACGGTCCGGGTGAACTCGCGGGTCAAGTGGGCGTGGTCGCTGTAGCCGAGGTCGGCGGCGAGCCGGGACCAGTCCGGGGCGTCCGGGCGTTCGGCGGCCTCCAGGGCCTCGTGGATCCGGTAGCGCAGGATCACCCACTTCGGCGGGACGCCGACCCGGGCGGAGAACAGGCGTTGCAGGGCGCGCACCGTGCGGCCGCTGCGGGCGGCGAGGTCGTCGACCCGGGTGATCGTCCGGTCGTGGCGGACCAGTTCGGCCAGCCGCAGGGCGGTGTCGGTGTCCGGGTGCGGGTGGGGGCCGTGGGCCAGCAGCAGGGCGTCGAGGGCCGCGACCCGGGTGTCGTCGTCCCCGGCGGGCAGCTCCGCGTCCGGCCAGAGGTCGGTGAGCGGCACCCGGCGGCCGGTCCAGGCGGAGACCGGCAGGCCGGGGTCGAACGCGGCGAAGCCGCCCGGCCGGAACTGCGCGCCGACCACCCAGCCCCGCCCGGTCAGTTCCTGCCGGAACACGTCGGCGCCGATGCCGGTCAGTTCGGCGCCGCCCGGCTGGAACACCGCGTTCACGGACGGGTGCGGCAGCACGGAGGTGGTGTACGGCCGGGGCAGGTCCCAGTCGATCAGCCAGTAGTGCTCCAGGTACGGCCGCAGCGCGGCGGCCGGCTCGCGACGCCGGAACCGCACCCGGGAGAGCAGCCCGTCCGGGTCGAGGATTCCCCGGGTGTCACGACGTGGAGCGGCCATCCGGACAGGCTAGATGGTGTCGCGTTTGTTCAAGCCGGCCCCCGGTCGGCCGCGCTAGCGTCGGCCGCATGACCACGAAGATCGCCGCCCTGCTGCAGGCCGCCACCGAGCGGACCGTCCCCGTGATCCTCGCGCTGCCGGACGCCGCGCTGGGCGCGCCGACGCCGTGCGGGGAGTACGACGTGCGGGAGTTGACGCGGCACCTGTTCCAGGTGGTGGTGAACTTCCAGGTGCTGGCCGCGAAGGGGCAGCCCGACTGGTCGGGGCCCGCGCCCGAGCTGGACGGCGACTGGCGGCAGCGGTTCGCGGCCGAGGCGGCGGAGCTGGTCGCGGCGTGGGGCGAGCCGGGCGCGGACGAGGGCCTGCTCGGGTCGATGTCGATGCCCGCGGAGACGGTCGGCGCGCTGGCCCTGATGGACCTGGCCGTGCACGGCTGGGATCTGGCGCGCGCCACCGGCCTGCCGTACCGGCCGGCCCCGGAGACGGTCGCCGTGTTGGGGCCGCTGACCGAGGAGTTGGCGCCGAACGGACGGCAGATGGGCATGTTCGCCGAGCCGGTCGCCTACGCAGGGTCGGACCCGTTCGAGGCGCTGCTCGCGCTCACCGGCCGCGACCCCGGCTGGGCCGCCGAACCGGTTCGTTGACCCGAGTGCCATATGCTCCGGACGAGGAACACCCGAGTGTGCGGAGGTCGAGGGCATGAGCAAGTACCTGGTCACGGGCGGAGCCGGCTATGTGGGCAGCGTGGTGGCGGCGCACCTGCTGGAGGCGGGCCACCGGGTGACGGTACTGGACGACCTGTCGACCGGTTTCGCGGAGGCCGTGCCGGACGGCGCGGAGTTCGTGCGCGGCCGGATCCAGGACGCCGCCGAGGTGCTCGACGCCTCCTTCGACGGCGTACTGCACTTCGCGGCCTCCTCGCAGGTCGGCGAGTCGGTCGTGGACCCGGAGAAGTACTGGCGCAACAACGTGGCCGGTTCGCTGGAGCTGGTGTCGGCGATGCGCAAGGCCGGCGTCCGCAAGCTGGTGTTCTCCTCCACCGCCGCCGTGTACGGCGAGCCGGACGAGGTGCCGATCAAGGAGACCGCGCGCACCTCGCCGACCAACGCCTACGGCGCCACCAAGCTCGCCGTGGACCACCTGATCACTTCCGAGGCGATCGCCCACGGCCTGGCCGCCGTCAGCCTGCGCTACTTCAACGTGGCCGGGGCGTACGGCCGTTACGGCGAGCGTCACGAGCCGGAGTCGCACCTGATCCCGCTGGTGTTCCAGGCGGCGCTGGGTCAGCGTCCGCACATCGCGGTGTTCGGCGAGGACTACCCGACCCCGGACGGCACCTGCATCCGCGACTACATCCACATCGCCGACCTGGCCGCCGCGCACCTGCTGGCGCTGGACGCCGCCGAGTCGGGCGAGCACCTGATCTGCAACCTCGGCAACGGCACCGGCTTCTCGGTGCGCGAGGTGATCGAGTCGGTCAAGCGGGTCACCGGCCGGGAGATCCCGGTGCAGGTCGCCGGCCGCCGCCCGGGCGACCCGGCGGTGCTGGTGGCCGCCGCCGACCGCGCCCGGGAGGCCCTCGGCTGGACGCCGAAGCACCCCGAGCTCGACCGGATCGTCGCCGACGCCTGGGAGTTCACCCTCGCCCACCGCGCCTGACCAGCCCCGCTCCCGACCCGACCCCGACCCCTGAAGTCCCTGCGTACAGGAACTTCACCAAATCCCCACGGCCGACCGGCGCCGCCCGTACGCTGAGTGAGGCACCGGTGGGGGTCGGGCCAGGAGCAGGGGGGCAGGACGATGGGGCGGATTCGCGTCCTGGTGGTCGACGGCCACCGCATTTTCGCCGAGGCGCTGGCCACAGCACTCGCCGCCGAACCCGATGTGGACGTCGGGGCGGCCGGCAGCGCCGCGGCAGCCGAACGCGCGCTGGAACGGGCCGCGGCCGAACGCCGCCCGTACGACGTGGTGCTGGTCGACGCCGACCTCGGCGCCGTGCCGCCGCTTGCGGCCCGCGGTGCCGTACCGCCGCCCAGGCGCGCCGCCGTACCACCCCAACAGCAGCCCGTGGCCGGGCAGTTGAGGCGACCTCCGGTGGTCGACCCGACCCGGCCGCCGGGCGACGGGATCGCCCTGGTCGGCCGGGCCTGCCGGGCCCACCCCGGGCTGCGCGCCGTGGTGCTGGCCACCGCCGACGACCCGCAGCGGGCCGTCCGCGCCCTGCAGGCCGGAGCCGGCGGCTGGGTGGCGCGGGAGAGCTCACTGGGCGCGCTGATGGCCGTGATCCGCGGCGTCCTGCGCGAGGAGACCCACCTGCCGCCGGCCCTGCTGACCGGCGTGGTCCGCGAACTCACCTCCGCCCGGCGGGACCGCTCCGAGAGCGAACGCCTGGTCGCCGCGCTCACCCCCCGCGAGGAGGAGGTGCTGCGCTGCATGGTCGCCGGCCTGGGCAGGCAGGCGGTCGCCGAGCGGCTGTTCCTCTCCCCGCACACCGTCCGCACCCACATGCAGAACGTCCTGGGCAAACTGGGGGTGCACTCCACGCTCGCGGCGGTCGCGGTCGCCCGCCGCGCCGGAATCGCCCCCTCGGAGCCCGCCGCGCCCGCTGTGCCCGCTGTGCCCGCTGTGCCCGTCCCCGTCCCCCCACCGACCGTCGCCTCGACCGCAGGCCCCGGCGCGGGCTGAACGAGCCCCGCCTTCCGAGCAGGTTTCCACTCCGTGAGTCAGCGAGACCGGAGGTCAGATGTCGCCGAACCGCGCTTCCGCACGCCCGCACGCAGCCCGCACTCGCATTCCCGAGCAGCGCGCCGATCCGGCCGGCCTGCGTACCCTGGTCGTCGGGGCCGGGTCGGCCGGCACGGCCCTGGTCCGCGACCTGGACCGGACCCCGGAGTTCGGCCTCACTCCCGTCGGAGTGCTGGACGACGACCCGGTCAAGGCCGGCCGGAACGTCTCCGGCAGCCCCGTCCTCGGCCCGCTCGCCGACCTCACCGCGCACGCCCTCGCGCACCGCGCCCAGGTGGTCGTCCTCGCCATCCCCGGCCTGCCGCACCAGCGCGTCCGGGAACTCGCCACCGCCGCGGCCGCCGCCGGCGCGGCCGTCCGCTACCTGCCGTCGTTCCTGTCCGCGCTGCGCCGCGAAGTCGTCGGCTCGGACCTGCGCACCCTCGACGTCAACCGGCTCATCGGCCGCCACGAGGTGCATGTCGTCTCGCCCGACGTCCGCACCGTCATCGAGGGCCGCCGGGTGCTGGTGACCGGCGCGGGCGGCTCCATCGGCAGCGAACTCTGCCGCCAGGTACAGGCGTTCGGGCCCGCCGCGCTCTACATGCTCGACCACGACGAGTCCAACCTGCACCGGCTGCAACTCGACATCTGGGGCGAGGCGCTGCTCACCGACGAATCCCTGGTGATCGCCGACATCCGGGACCGCCCCCGGATCCAGCAGATCTTCCGCGACCTGCGCCCCGACGTGGTCTTCCACGCCGCCGCGCACAAGCACCTCCCGCTGCTGGAGCGCCACCCCAGCGAGGCCGTCAAGTCCAACGTCCTCGGCACCGACCACCTGGTCGAGGCGGCACTCGCCACCGGCGTCGAACGCTTCGTCCTCATCTCCACCGACAAGGCCGCCGACCCCACCTCCGTCCTCGGCGCGAGCAAGCGCCTCGCCGAGCTGATCGTCCAGGCCAACGCGAAGGACGCCCGCAACCTCGGCACCGGCGCGTTCGCCGCCGTACGCTTCGGCAACGTCCTCGGCTCGCGCGGCTCGCTGCTGTCGGTGCTGGAGGAGCAACTCCGCAGCGGCGGGCCGGTGACGGTCACGCACCCCGACGTCACCCGCTTCTTCATGACCATCGAGGAGGCGGTCGGGCTGGTGCTGGAGGCCGGACGGATGGCCGAGGGCGGCGAGGTCTTCGTCCTCGACATGGGCGAGCCGGTGCGGATCGTGGACCTGGTCCACAACTACGCGGAGCAGGTGCAACTGGGGGCGGACGAGGTCGAGATCCGCTACACGGGCCTGCGGGCCGGCGAGAAGCTCAACGAGGCGCTGTTCTCGGACACGGAGGTGCGACTGCCCACCGCCCACCCGCGCATCTACGCGACGGCCGCAGAGGCGGCGACCGGCGTCGAGGACCTGGCCGGGGGACTCACGTCGCTGTACGCCGCGGCCACCACCAATGCGGACCCGCTGGTTCGCGACTGCCTGACGGCCCTGCTGCCCGGCTACAAGAGCGCCCCGGACAAGCCTCCGGCGCTCGCGAGCCTCTACCCGGACGGGTTCTGACAGGCAGCGGCCCGGGCCCCGGGCCGGCTAGCCGGCCCGGTCGAAGGGGATGACCAACTGGCGCAGCAGGGAGGCGAGTTCGCCGCGCTGGGTGGGGGCCAGTCGGGCGAGGATCTCGCGTTCGTGGGCGAGCAGGCCGGCCAGGGCCTGGTCGGCCTTGTCGCGGCCGTCGTCGGTGAGGCGGACCAGGACGCCGCGGCGGTCGTCGGGGTCGGGCAGGCGGACGACCAGGCCCTTGGTGGTGAGCCGGTCGATGCGGTTGGTCATGGTGCCGGAGGTGACCAGGGTCTGGGTGAGGAGCTGGCCCGGGGAGAGCTGGTAGGGGTCGCCCGCCCGGCGCAGTGCGGTGAGGACGTCGAATTCCCAGGGTTCGAGGCCGTGCTCGGCGAACGCGGTGCGGCGGGCGCGGTCGAGGTGGCGGGCGAGCCGGCTCACCCGACTGAGGACCTCAAGGGGTTCCACGTCGAGGTCGGGGCGCTCTCGGCGCCATGCTGCGACCAGGCGGTCGACCTCGTCCTCCATGACGATCAGTGTATCGGGGGATGTGTCGATGTGAAGTCTCTTGACATCAAGAGATAACAAAGGAACGCTCGGCGTCCGAAAGATATCTTGACGTCGAGATACCTCAGGAGGTCCGCCGTGCCCGCCGACTGGGACGCCCGCCAGTACCTGCGCTACGCCGAGGAACGCATCCGGCCGCTGGGCGAACTGCTCGCCCGGGTCCCCGAACTCCCGGACCGCCCCACCGTGCTGGACCTCGGCTGCGGGCCCGGCAACTCCACCGCCGTGCTGCGCCGCCGGTGGCCCGAGGCCCGCCTGCTCGGCCTGGACACCTCGCCCGCCCTGCTGGAGACCGCCCGCACCACCGGCGAGCCCACCGCCGAGTACCGATTGCAGGACGTCACCGCGTACGACCCCGCGCCCGAACGGCCCGACCTGATCGCGTCCAACGCCGCCCTGCACTGGATGGACACCCCGACCGCCGACCACCTCTCCCTGCTGGCCCGGTGGGCGGCGGCGCTGCGCCCCGGCGGGGTGATCGCGTTCCAGCTGCCCGGCAACTTCGCCGCGCCCAGCCACGCCCTGCTCGCCGAGCTGCGCCACGGCGTCCGCTGGCGCGAGCGGCTGGGCACCGTCCGCCCGGACGCGTCCTGCCACGCCCCGGGTCGGTACCTGGAGGCGCTGCTGGCCGCGGGCTGCACCGCCGACGTCTGGGAGACCACGTACCTGACGGTGCTGCAGGGCCCGGACCCGGTGCTGGAGTGGGTCAAGGGCAGCACGCTGCGGCCGGTGCTGGAGCGGCTGCCGGACGCGGCCGAGCAGAAGGAGTTCCTGGCGGAGTACGGCGCGCTGCTGCGCGAGGCGTACCCGGCGACCGGGCACGGCACGGTGTTCCCGTTCCGCCGGGTCTTCGCGGTGGCCGTGAAGAACTGACCGGAGGTCACTTGGCGCCGGGCATCGCCGGGTGGCGGCCCAGCACCACGACGCCGACCACGATCGCGGCCAGCCCGGCGCACTGCCAGGCCAGCGCGGCCGGGGTGATCCGGACCCGGTCGCCGAGGAAGCCGACGGCGCAGGCGATGCCGGCCAGCGGCTGGGCGGCGGTGAGGGCGGGCAGCGACATCCGCAGCGGGGCGGCCTCGAAGGCGGACTGGACCAGGAGGAGGCCGACCACGCCGATGCCGACCACGGTCCAGGGCTGCCAGGAGAGGAACGCGGCGCGGGCGCCGTGCTCGTCGATCAGGTCGAAGGTGGCGCGGGTGAGCGCGTCCTGGAGGCCGTAGAGCAGGCCGGCGGCGAGGGCCAGCAGGGTGGCCTCCTCGAACAGCGGGAGGTGGCGGGCCGTCGAGACCAGGGCCAGCGCGAGGCCCGCGACGATGCCGATGACCAGCCACTGGCGGAGCGGCCCGACGCCGGGGCCGCCGCCCTGGGGTTGGCCGGCGGCGATGAACGCGGTGACGCCGAGGGCGATCAGTGCGACGCCGATCCAGCCGGAGCGGCCGAGACGGGTGCCGGTGATCCGGCGGGCCAGCAGCATCGCCCAGACCAGGTTGGTGGCGAGCAGCGGTTCGACCAGGGTGACCTCGCCCTGGCTGAGCGCCAGCGCGGACAGCACCTGGCCGGCGATCATGAAGCCGATGCCGAGCAGCCAGTCGGGCATCCGCATCAGGTCGAGCAGCAGCCGCCAGCGCAGCAGGTCGCCGCTGGGGGCGCGTTGGGCGGCGTGCTGCTGCAGGACGAAGCCGAGTCCGAGGCAGCAGGCCGCGCCGAGGGCCAGCAGGAAGACCGCCAACGGGTTCCCCTGTCGTGCGTGTCGGCCCGGCGGCCCCGGTGGCGGGGGCCGGGCCGGTCAGTTCCTGCGGTCGCCGACCAGCTTGGGGTGCCGCTCCAGGCCTTCCAGGCCGTGCCAGGCGAGGTTGACCAGGTGGGCGGCGACCTCCGCCTTGGCGGGCTTGCGCACTTCCAGCCACCACTGGCCGGTCAGCGCCACCATGCCGACCAGCATCTGCGAGTACATCGGCGCCAGCCTGGCGTCGAAGCCCCGGGACTTGAACTCCAGTCCGAGGATGTCCTCGACCTGGGTGGCGATGTCGCTGATCAGCGACGCGAACGAGCCGGTGGACTGGGCCACCGGCGAATCCCGGACCAGGATCTTGAAGCCGTCGGTGGAGGTGTCGATGTAGTCCATCAACGCGAACGCGGCCTGCTCCAGCAGCTCCCGGGAGTGCCCGCCGGTGAGCGCGCCGGTGACCATGTCCAGCAGGAGCTGCATCTCGCGGTCGACGACCACCGCGTACAGGCCCTCCTTGCCGCCGAAGTGCTCGTAGACGACCGGCTTGGAGACCCCGGCGCGTTCCGCGATCTCCTCCACCGAGGTGCCGTCGTAGCCGCGTTCGGCGAAGACCGACCGGCCGATCTCCAGCAGCTGCTCGCGGCGCTGCTTGCCGGTCATCCGCACCCGGCCGCCGCTCTTCCTGCCGCCGGCGGCTCCGCCGCGTTGAGAAGGCTGCTGATGGCCGGCGCTGTCTCCGTTGGTCCCGTTCACCCCTCCATCATGCTGTAGGCGCTGCCTCATGCGGCGCGGCGGGCGGCGATCCGCTCCGCACCCGGCCAGCGGACGTCGGTGGCCCAGCCCGCCCGCTCGAACCAGCGGATGATCCGCGCCGAGGAGTCGACCTGGCCGCGCAGCACGCCGTGCCGGGCCGAGGTCGGGTCGGCGTGGTGCAGGTTGTGCCAGGACTCGCCGCAGGACAGCACGGCCAGCCACCACACGTTGCCGGACCTGTCGCGGGACTTGAAGGGCCGTGAACCGACGGCGTGGCAGATCGAGTTGATCGACCAGGTGACGTGGTGCAGCAGCGCGACCCGGACCAGCGAGCCCCAGAAGAAGGCGGACAGCGCGCCCTGCCAGCTCCAGGTGGCCAGGCCGCCGATCACCGCGGGCAGCGCCAGCGACAGCATCGTCCAGAGCCAGAACAGGCGGGAGATGCGCCTTATGGCCGGGTCGCGGACCAGGTCGGGCGCGTACTTGAGCTGCGGGGTCTGCTCCTCGTCGAACATCCAGCCCATGTGCGCCCACCACAGGCCCTTGAGCAGCGCGGGCACGCTCTCGCCGTAGCGCCACGGCGAGTGCGGGTCGCCCTCCTTGTCGGAGAAACGGTGGTGGCGGCGGTGGTCGGCGACCCAGCGCACCAGCGGGCCCTCGACGGCGAGCGAGCCGACCACGGCCAGGGCCAGGCGCAGCCGCCGGTTGGCCTTGAACGCGCTGTGGGTGAAGTAGCGGTGGTAGCCGACGGTGATGCCGTGGCAGGTGAGGAAGTACATGGCGACGGCGAGGCCGGCGTCCAGCCAGGACAGGCCGCGGCCCCACGCCAGCGGGACGGCGGCCAGCAGGGCGAGGAACGGCAGCGCGATGAACAGGGCGAGGGTGATCCGCTCCAGCGGGCCCTGCTTCTCGCCGCCCCTGGTGGCGGACAGTCGGGGGATGAGGTCCTCGGCGGCGCTCGGCGGCGCCTGCCCAGCCTGGATGGTCATGGCGCGTCCCGGGGGGAGGAGGGTGGTGCCAACGGATACCTACGTTTCCGTAACCTACGGCATCGTAAGTACCGAACGGCGGTAGGCGGAAGACCCGTGCGCGGACGTGTCGCGGTGTTCGTCCGCCGGATTCCTCGCGGACGGCCACCCGGGGCCGGGGCGTCGTTCGTGTGCTTCGCGGAAGGTGGTGGAGCTACGGGCCGTCAACCCGTAGGCTGTGCTCGGCGCGGGCAATCGCGCTTTTCCGCCGTGGTGTAATGGCAGCACAGGGCCCTTTGGAGGCCTTTGTCTGGGTTCGAATCCTAGCGGCGGAGCCCCTCCCGACCGTTGTCGGTCGTTTCCCCTCCGCCTCGTCTCGGTATTCTCGGTGCACCCTCACCCCGCATCGACCGAGGAGTCTCTCCGCGTGACTGCCAACCAGCCAGCTGCCGTGATCGTGCTTGCCGCCGGGGGCGGTACGCGGATGAAGTCCAAGGCCCTGCCGAAGGTGCTGCACGAGATCTGCGGCCGCTCACTGGTCGGCCATGCGGTCGCCGCCGCTCAGGAGTTGACGCCGGATCAGCTCGTCGTGGTGATCGGCCACCTGCGCGAGCTGGTGCAGGCGCACCTGGCCGAGCACTGCCCGGCGGCCCGCCCGGTCGTCCAGGCCGAGCAGCTCGGCACCGGCCACGCGGTCCGCACCGCGTTGCAGGCGCTGGCCGCCGACGGCGTGGAACTGGACGGCACCGTGCTGGTGACCACCGGCGACGCCCCGCTGCTGACCGGCGGCACGCTGTCCGCGCTGGCCGCCGCGCACGCCGAGCAGGGCAACGGCGTCACCGTGCTGACCGCGCTCGTCCCGGACGCCACCGGCTACGGCCGGATCCTGCGCGACGCCGACGGCGCGGTCGCCGCGATCGTCGAGCACAAGGACGCCGTCCCCGAGCAGCTGGCGGTCTCCGAGATCAACTCCGGGGTGTTCGCGTTCGACGCCAAGCTGCTGGCGCACGCGCTGTCGCTGGTCGGCACCGACAACTCGCAGGGCGAGGAGTACCTGACCGACACCCTGGAGATCCTCCGCCGGGAGGGCCACCGGGTGGGCGCCGTGGTGGCCGCCGACCACCGGGAGATCGTCGGCATCAACGACCGGGTGCAGCTGGCCGAGGCCCGCCGCCTGCTCAACGACCGCCTGCTGGAGCGGGCCATGCGGGCCGGCGTGACGGTCGTCGACCCCGCCAGCACCTGGATCGACGTCCAGGTCGGCTACGAGCCGGACGCGCTGGTGCACCCCGGCACCCAGCTGCGCGGCGCGACCCATCTGGGCGAGGGCTGCGAGGTCGGCCCGAACACCACGCTGACCGACACCGTCGTCGGCGCGGGCGCCCGTGTGAGCAACACCACGGCCGAGCGCGCCGAGATCGGCCCGGAGGCCTCGGTCGGCCCCTACGCGTACCTGCGGCCGGGCACCAAGCTGGCCCGGAAGGCGAAGGCCGGCACCTACGTGGAGATCAAGAACTCCGAGCTCGGCGAGGGCGCCAAGGTGCCGCACCTGTCGTACATCGGGGACGCGACGATCGGCGAGGGCAGCAATGTCGGTGCGGCGTCGGTCACAGTGAACTACGACGGCGTGAACAAGCACCGGACGGTCATCGGGGCCCACTGCCGCACGGGTTCCGACAACATGTTCATCGCTCCGGTCACGGTGGGTGACGGGGCCTACACCGCCGCCGGATCCGTGATCACCAACGACGTTCCGGCCGGTTCGCTGGGCGTCGCGCGGGCCCAGCAGCGCAACATCGCAGGCTGGGTTGAGCGGAAGCGGCCCGGCTCGGCGTCCGCCCGCGCGGCCGCCGAGGCGTCCTCGGCGGAATAGTCGGACGGGGCGGCCGGGGATCTTGAACAGAGGTCCCCGGCCGTCGACTGCGGTCCGGGGCGCGTAACCTGAAGTACATACGTGCGCCATCGGGCCTGCTGGGCCGTGCCTCGGCGTACTCACCCTGAGTGGCAATAACACGAGGAGACGGTGCAGTGAGCGGGATCACGACCTCCGGTGAGAAGAAGCTCAAACTCTTCTCCGGTCGAGCCCACCCCGAACTTGCCGAGGAGGTCGCCCTCGCCCTGGGCACCGAACTCGTCCCGACCAAGGCCCTGGACTTCGCCAACGGCGAGATCTACGTCCGCTTCCTGGACTCCGCGCGCGGCGCCGACTGCTTCGTGATCCAGAGCCACACGGCTCCGATCAACCAGTGGATCATGGAGCAGCTGATCATGATCGACGCGCTGAAGCGCGCGTCGGCCCGCAGCATCACCGCGATCCTCCCGTTCTACGGCTACGCCCGGCAGGACAAGAAGCACCTCGGCCGCGAGCCCATCTCGGCCCGCCTGGTCGCCGACCTGCTGCGCCAGGCCGGCGCCGACCGCCTGATGGCCGTGGACCTGCACACCGCGCAGATCCAGGGCTTCTTCAACGGCCCGGTGGACCACCTGTTCGCGCTGCCGATGCTCGCCGACTACGTGGGCAACCGGGTCGCCGACCGGTCCAAGCTGACCATCGTCTCGCCGGACGCCGGCCGCGTGAAGGTCGCCGACCAGTGGTGCGACCGCCTGAACGCCCCGCTGGCGATCATCCACAAGCGCCGCGACATGACGCAGGCCAACACCATCCTCTCCGCCGAGGTGGTCGGTGACGTCCGCGGCCGCACCTGCGTGCTGGTCGACGACATGATCGACACCGCCGGCACCATCTGCGCCGCCGCCGACGCGCTGTTCGACGCGGGCGCCGCCGACGTCATCGTCGCGGCCACCCACGGCGTGCTCTCCGGCCCCGCCGCGGACCGTCTGAAGAACTCCCGGGTCAGCGAGTTCGTGTTCACCAACACCCTGCCGACCCCGGCCCAGCTCCAGCTGGACAAGATCACCACGCTGTCGATCGCCCCGTCGATCGCCGCCGCCGTCCACGAGGTGTTCGAGGACGGCTCGGTCACCAGCCTGTTCGAGGGCGTGCACTGACACCGCGCTCCCGAGGGGTGGGCTGACCCCTCGTCAGACCCTTGATCGGCCCCCGGTTCCGCCCTGGAACCGGGGGCCGATTTCACGTCCGCGCCACCGCCCGGTTAGGCTGGGGAGACTGCTCGGCGAGGGATGTCCAATTTCGGGGCTCCGTGATCGACGCGCGTGAACGATGCGCTTTGATCGAACCGCCGAGTGTCCCCCCAAACGTACTTGAGGGTGTGGCCCGGCGGTTCTGTCGTTCCTGCACCCCTGCGCATTTTCGAGGAGTGCAGTCGTGTCCGAGATCCGCATCGCCGCTGAGTCCCGCACCGAGTTCGGCAAGGGTGCCGCCCGTCGCGCCCGCCGCGCCGGCTTCGTCCCCGGTGTCGTCTACGGCCACGGCCACACCCCGGTTCACCTGAACCTGCCGAGCCACGACCTGATGATGGCCCTGAAGACCCCGAACGCGCTGCTGGTCGTCCCGATCGAGGGCAAGGACGAGTACGTGCTGCCGAAGGCCGTCCAGCGCGAGGCCATCAAGCGCAGCATCGAGCACGTCGACCTGCTGCTGGTCAAGCGCGGCGAGAAGGTCACCGTCGAGATCCCGGTCCACGCCGAGGGCGAGCTGGCCCCCGGTGGCAACCTGCTCGAGCACGCCCTGAACGCCCTGCCGATCGAGGCCGAGGCCACCCACCTGCCCGAGTCGGTCACCGTCTCCGTCGAGGGCCTGGAGGCCGGCGCCTCCATCACCGCCGGTGACATCGCCCTGCCGGCCGGCGTCACCCTGGCCGTCGAGGCCGACGTCGTCGTCCTCCAGGTCATCGGCGCCCAGGCCCCCGAGGCCACCGAGGAAGAGGCCGAGACCGAGGGCGAGGCCGCCGAGGGCGAAGAGGCCGCTGTCGAGGCCTGATCCTCGCGATCTTCGTAACGCCGCTGCCCCGGCCGTCCCGCTTCCCTGCGGGCGGCCGGGGCAGCGGCATGTCCGGGATGATGGACGACGCAACGACACCCGCGTGAGGAGCGGCATGAGCGAGTACGACGGCCCCTGGCTGGTGGTGGGCCTCGGCAACCCCGGTGACGGCTACGCCCGCAACCGGCACAACATCGGCTTCATGGTGGTCGACCTGCTGGCCCAGCGGATGGGCGCCAAGTTCAAGACCCACAAGAGCCGCGCCCAGGTCGCCGAGGGACGCCTCTCCGGGAAGCGGGCGATCCTGGCCGAGCCGATGACCTTCATGAACCTCTCCGGCGGCCCGGTCACCGCGCTGCGGGACTTCTACAAGGTGCCGGCCTCGGCGATCGTCGCGGTCCACGACGAGCTCGACCTCGACTACTCGGCGCTGCGGGTCAAGCTCGGCGGCGGCGACAACGGCCACAACGGCCTGAAGTCGATCACCAAGTCGCTCGGCCCCGACTACCACCGGGTGCGCTGCGGCATCGGCCGCCCGCCCGGCCGGATGGAGGTCGCGGACTTCGTGCTCAAGGACTTCTCGTCCACCGAGCGCAAGGACCTCGACTGGTTCGTCGACCGCTCCGCGGACGCCGTCGAAGCGCTGCTCGCCGACGGCCTGGAACGCGCCCAGCAGAACTACAACTCCTGATCGGCTTCGGCCACCCTCCGTACACAACATTCGGACAACGCTTGCCCGATGGAAGCTGACTGGTGGTCAGAACCTGCCAGGAATCGGATACCGTCGGTCCCGGTGCACAAGGGTTGAAGTGCTGTCACTGGGGGTATGGGGCGTGATCCGCTCGAAGCGTGTGGGCAAGGTCGTCGGTGGCACCGTGCTGTGCCTGGCCGCCGGAGCATGGGCCGGGACGCCCGCGCTGGCCGCCGAACCCGTCAGCACCGTCGCTCCCGAGCCGGCCGCGGCCAAGCTCGCCCCGCCCACCGGCTCCGTCGGCTCGGCCGGCGTGTACGCCGTCGGCGGCGGCCTGGTGGTGGTGGCCGGCGGCGCGGCGACCTGGCTGCGCAAGCGCAAGAAGGCCTGAGCCCGCACAACGGACGAGGTCCGCTCCGCAGACGCGCGGAGCGGACCTCGCCGTGCTTTCGCGGGCCGGTCAGCCGGTGTTGCGCAGGCCGGCCGCGATGCCGTTGACGGTCAGCAGCAGGGCACGGGCCCGCAGCGGGTCCTCCGGGCGGCCGAGCGCGACCTCCTCGCGCTGGCGGCGCAGCAGCGCCACCTGGAGGTAGGAGATCGGGTCGAGGTAGGCATCGCGGACGGTGAACGTCTGCTTCAGGACCTCGTTGTGCTCCAGCAGCTCCGACTCGCCGGTCAGCCGCAGCACCTCGCGCAGGGTCAGCTCGTGCTCGGCGACGATCTGGTCGAACACGTGCCGCAGCTCGCCCGGGACCAGCTGCTCGACGTAGTGGCGGGCGATCCGCAGATCGGTCTTGGCCAGCGTCATGGCGACGTTGGACAGGAAGTTGCGGAAGAAGTGCCAGTTCCCGTACATCTCGTCGAGCACGTCCGACAGGCCCGCCGCGCGGGCCGCCGCCAGGCCGGAGCCGACGCCGTACCAGCCGGGGACGATCTGCCGGGACTGCGTCCAGCCGAACACCCACGGGATGGCCCGCAGGCCGTCCAGGCCCGCGCCGCTGTCCGGGCGGCGGGACGGACGGGAGCCCAGGTGCAGCGAGGCCAGCTGGTCGACCGGGGTGGACGCGAAGAAGTACTTCGGCAGGTCCTCCTGCTCCACCAGCCCCCGGTAGGCGGTGTGCGCGGCCTCCGAGACCCGGTCCATCGCGGCGTCCCAGCGGGCCAGCTCCTCCGGGGCCTGGCGCGGCGCGGTGTGCAGCGCGGACGCGGCCAGCGTGGCGGAGAGGGTCAGCTCCAGGTTCTCCCGGGCCAGCGACGGCAGCAGGTACTTGTCGGAGATCACCTCGCCCTGCTCGGTGACCTTGATCTCGCCCTCCAGGGTGCCCCACGGCTGGGCGAGGATCGCCTCGTGCGAGGGGCCGCCGCCGCGGCCGACGGTGCCGCCGCGGCCGTGGAACAGCCGCAGCCGGATTCCGTACCGGTGCGCGACGTCGCGCAGCCGGCGCTGGGCGCGGTGGATCTCCCACTGCGAGGTGGTGATGCCGCCGAACTTCGACGAGTCCGAGTAGCCGAGCATGACTTCCTGGATGTCGCCGCGCAGCGACACCAGCAGCCGGTACGACGGATCGGAGAGCATCTCCTCCAGGATTCGGTCGGCCTGCTGGAGCTCGTCCGTGGTCTCCAGCAGCGGCACGATGCCGATCTTGGCGATGCCCGCGTGCAGGTCGATCAGCCCCGCCTCGCGGGCCAGCACCGCGGCCGCGAACACGTCGTCCGCGCCCTGGCACATCGAGATGATGTACGACTCGACGATCTCGTCGCCGAACCGCTCGAAGCCCTGCCGGATGGTGCTGAACACGCCCAGCGTCTTGGCGCCAGCCGGGTCCAGCGGGGCCGGGATCGGGGCCAGCGGGCGGCGCGAGCGCATCTCCTTCGACAGCAGGCGCTGGCGGTACTCGCGCGGCATGTCGGTGTAGCGCCACGCCTCCTCGCCGAGCCGGTCGAACAGCTGGCCCAGCGCGTGGTGGTGCGCCTCGGCGTGCTCGCGGACGTCCATGGTGGCCAGCTGCAGGCCGAACGCCTCGATGGTGCGGATCGCCCGGGCCAGCCGGCCGTCGGCGATCAGGCCGCCGCGGTGGGCGCGCAGCGAGTCCTGGATCAGCCGCAGGTCGGCGATCAGGTCCCGGGTGCCGACGTAGTCGCGGCCCAGCACGTGCGGGGTGCCCGCGGCCAGCCGCTCGCGGGTGTTCTCCAGCTTGATCCGGATGCAGGTGGCCTTCAGGCGGTACGGCTCCTCGGCGTTCATCCGCTTGTAGCGCGGGCTCAGCTCCGGAAGGTGCGTCAGGTCGGCGTCCAGCGAGGCCAGCAGCTCCTCCGACGCGCCCGCCAGCCGCACCGAGGTCGACAGCGAGGCCCGCAGGTCGTCGATGGCCGCCAGCGCGTCCTTGATGCCGTACTCGTGCTGCAGGTTCAGCACGTCCCAGGTGACCTGCGGGGTGACGTTCGGGTTGCCGTCGCGGTCGCCGCCGATCCAGGTGCCGAACGTCAGCGGACGGACGCCGTCCGGCAGGGTCAGGCCGACCCGGGCCAGCTCCTCGTGCAACTCCTCCAGCACGGCCGGCACCGCCTCGCGGTACAGCTCGTCCAGGTAGTAGACGGCGTTGCGGGCCTCGTCGGTCGGCTCCGGGCGGGCGATCCGCAACTCGTCGGTCTGCCACAGCAGGTCGATCACCTCGGCGAGGCGGCGGTCCGCCTGCCGGCGCGCCGAGGTCTGCCGGGCGCTGTCCACCTGGCCGGTCGCCGCCTGCTCGCGGTGGATCCGCTCCAGCAGCTCGCCGACCCGGCGCAGCTTGTTCAGCACGCTGCGGCGGGCCGCCTCGGTCGGGTGCGCGGTGAAGACCGGACGCACCGCGAGGTTCGCCAGCGTGTCCGCCAGGTGCTTCGGGTCCGCGTCCTTCAACTGGTCGGCGGTCTGCGACAGCACCGAGCCCTCGCGGGCCCGCCGCGACGCGAACTCCCGCCCGCGGTGCACCTGTTCGGTGACGTTCGCGAGATGGAAGTAGGTGGAGAACGCGCGCACCAGCTTCGCGGCGGTCGCCAGGTCGATCTCCGCCAGCAGCTGGGCCGTCGCCTCGCCGTCGGTACGGCTCAGCAGGCGCACCTGTTCGACCAGGCCCAGCAGTTCCGGGCCCTCCTGACGCACGAGAGTCTCTCCCAGCAGGTCACCGAGGCGGCGGATGTCCGCACGCAACGCGGCATTCTCTGCGGCCTGGTCGGCGGTCGGGGACGAGTTGTCCGGAGCGGTCACGGCTGGCTCCCTGTGGTGGTGGGGGTGTTCGGCAACGGCTCTGCAGGTGCGGACCGCACTGTCCGACGGGCAACAGCATAGGTGGCACCCGGTGCCAGACCGGAGAGGTGGCCGGATGGCGGACAGCGGAGAGCGCGCGGGCACGGAGACAGGGAGAGCACCGACCGGGGGGCGCATCTCGCACTGCGTATGGTGTCCCCATGAGTAAGAAGCCGGCGGGGGACGGCCTGTGGTGGTGGGCGCGGAGGCGTGGCGCGGCGCTCGACGTGGCGTTGGCGCTGGCGGCGGCGGCGGAGTGTGCGGCCGGGGCGTACGCGCTGGTCAAGGTCCGGCTGGAGCTGGGCCTCGCGGCAGCCGTGGTCGCGGTGGTGCTGGGGGCGCTGGCGGGTGTCTCGCTGGTGGTGCGGCGCAGATGGCCCGCGTTTCCGGTGGTGGTGGCGCTGGTGTTCGTGCCGGGGTTCTTCGGCGTGATCCTGCTGGTGGTGTCGCTGTACACGCTGGCGGCGACCTGGGAGTGGCCGTCCCGGCGGGCCCGGGTGGTCGGGTTGTCGGCGGTCGCCACGGCGGAGACGTTCGGCATGGTGCTGTTCGCGATGTTCGCGCCGCCCCCGACGCCGTCTCCGGAACCGCTGCCGCCGGGCTGGGTGCTGGTGATCGTGTCCGCGTTCGTCGCGGTCGGCATGGCGGTCGCCCCGGTGGTGACCGGCCTGTACGTGGGGGCGCGGCGGCGGCTGGTGGAGTCGCTCACGGACCGGGCGGAGGGCCTGGAGGCCGAGTTGACGATGCTCGCCGAGCAGGCCCGGGAGCGGGCGTGGCGGGCCAGGGCCGAGGAGCGGACCAGGATCGCGCGGGAGATGCACGACGTGGTCGCGCACCGGGTGAGCCTGATGGTGGTGCACGCGGCGGCGGTGGAGCGGATCGTCCCGAAGGACCCGGCGAAGGCGCAGCAGTCGGCGAAGCTGATCGGCGAGGTCGGCCGGCAGGCGCTGGACGAGCTGCGGGAGATCCTCGGCGTGCTGCGGATGACGGAGCCGCAGGACCAGGTGGAGGCGCCGGTCGGCGGTCTGGGGGAGCTGCCGGAGCTGGTGGAGCAGTCCCGGGTGGCCGGCATGGCGGTCTCGTTGACCGTCAGCGGCGAGCACCTGGCGTACGTCGCGGAGGCCGAGCAGACCGCGTTCCGGGTGGTGCAGGAGGGCCTGACCAACGCCCACAAGCACGCCGGCGGGGCGCGCGTGGTGGTGCTGCTGGCGTACGTGCCGAACGGGGTGCGGGTGTCGGTGGTGAACGACTGCCCGGGCGGCGCGGCGCTGCCGGTGGCGCTGCCGAGCGGCGGCAACGGCCTGGTCGGGATGCGCGAGCGGGTGATGGCGCTGGGCGGGATGTTCCACGCCGGGCCGGAGGGCGACGGCGGGTTCCGGGTCGAGGCGGTGCTGCCGTCCCGGCTGCGGTTGGCCGTCGAACCGTTGAACTGACCGCTCAGCTCTCGGCGGTGCGCAGCCGGTGCGGGGCCAGGCCGAGCACCAGGGTGGCCAGCGCCTGGTCGACGCTGTGGCCGAGGAACCACTCGCCGGCGTGGTCGAGGCCGTAGACCCGGCCCTGTTCGTCGATGGCCAGCAGCGCCTGCCCGTACAGCTCCTCGCCGAGCGGGGCGAGCCGGGTGTCCAGGGCGCGGCCGAGGTCGGCGAGGGTGCGCGGGGCGTGCAGGCCGCAGCGCGGGTCGAGCAGGAACGGGGTGCGGGCCTGGGTGCGCCCGGGACCCGGCACGTCGAAGGCCAGACCGCCGAACTCGGCCCAGGCCTCGATCGCGGCGGGGAACACGGAGTGCTGCGGGTCCAGCGGACCGCCGTACGCGACCATCGCATCGGCCCACTGCTCGGCCTGGCGGATCTCCCACCGGCCCGGGTGCCAGCCGGCCTGCTTGAGGGCGGCGGCCACGTCGGCCGGGAAGCGGGGCTGGGTGCGGACGGTGCTGGCGTTCAGGACGTGCTCCGGGGGCTGGGGGACGGGGACCGGCGGCCGGGCGGCCCGACCGCGACGACAGTCACGTTCAGATGATCCAGCAGCGGAGCGCAGGAACGGCACTGCGGCGCGTGCGTGCCGTGCGCCGGATCGCCCTCCTCGCGGATCCGCACCGTGGTCATCCGGGCCCCCTTGAGCGCCTTGCGGGCCTCCTGAACCGTCATCGGCTTGCGCGAGGCCCGCTTCGAGCGGGACGAGTCGACCTGCCCCAGGAACTGCGACAGCAGCGCCGGCTCCGGGCAGCGGCCGAGGAAACGCTCGCGCTTGTCGACCGGCAGCGCCGTCAGGAACTCGCCGACCAGCGGGTGCAGCATCGGCGCCAGCTCGGACTTCTCCCCGGCCAGCGTGTGCACCTCGCCGCCGCGCAGCATCAGCGCCGCAGCCACCGCGGGCAGCAGGCTGTCGCGCTGGTGGCGCAACACGGGCGGCGGGCCCGACTGGTCCATGACTGCTCCTCGACGTTGTGCGGCGCACCGGCAGTTCTCCGCTGCCGGGGGTCTGCTGACGGACGGTGAATCCTCGCCCGGAAGCGTCCAGCCTGCCAAACCGATCCGACATGCGCCGCGCCGGGGTGCGACACGGGGGCGCACGGAGGCATACGGAGGGCCCAACTTCCGCCTCGCACGCCCCTGGTGGCGTTCACCGGTTTTTCCGATTGTGCCTCGACGGGCCCGGCCGGGCCGGTACCGTTCGAGCGACGCGGCGGCAAGGGGGGTCTTGCAATGGGGTCGAACGTCGTGGCGCACGAGGCGCCAGGGGAACACGTGCCCACACCGGGCAGCACCGATCGAGAGCCCGACCGGCGGATCGGACTCGCCGTCGTCGGAGCCGGCTACTGGGGTCCGAACCTGGTCCGCAACGCCCAACAGACTGCGGCCCTGCAACTGCACTGGCTGTGCGACCTGGACGAACAGCGCTCCCGAAAGGTCCTCGGCGAGTACTCCACCGTCGCCTCCACCACCTCCTACGAACAGGTGCTCGCCGACGAGCGGGTGCAGGCCGTCGCGATCGCCACCCCCGCCGCCGCCCACCACCGCCTCGCCCGGGCCGCCCTGGAGGCCGGCAAGCACGTCCTGGTCGAGAAGCCCATCACCACCACCGTCGAGGAGGCCGCCGACCTGGTCGCCCTCGCCGAGGAACGCGGCCTCGTCCTGATGTGCGACCACACCTTCTGCTACACCCCCGTGGTGCGCCGCATCCGCGAACTGGTGCACGGCGGCGAGATCGGCGACATCCAGTTCTTCGACTCCGTCCGGATCAACCTCGGACTCGTCCAACCCGACGTCGACGTGCTGTGGGACCTCGCCCCGCACGACCTGTCCATCCTCGACTTCGTGCTGCCGCCCGGCGTCGAACCCGTCGGCGTCAGCGCCCAGGCCGCCGACCCGATCGGGGCCGGCCGGGCCTGCGTCGCCTACCTGACGGTCCGCCTGTCCAACGGCGCGCTCGCCCACTGCCACGTCAACTGGCTCTCCCCGACCAAGGTCCGCACCACCCTGATCGGCGGCTCCCGCCGCACCCTGGTCTGGGACGACCTCAACCCGCAGGCCCGCCTCGCCATCCACGACCGCGGCGTCGACCTCACCCCGCCCGACGAGCTGACCGACGCCATCCGGCACCGCGCCCTGATCTCCTACCGGGTCGGCGACATGATCGCCCCCGCCCTGGTCGAACAGGAAGCCCTGCGCAACGTGATGGCCGAATTCGCCGCCGCGATCGCCGAGGGCCGCGCCCCGCTCACCGACGGCCGGGCCGGCCTGCGCGTGCTGCGCCTGCTGCACGCCGCGTCCCTCAGCCTCGAACTCGGCGGCGTGACCGTCCCCGTCGAGCCGACCGCCCGTCAGCGTCCCGTGCAGGAGAGGGCCACCGTCCGATGAACGCCGCCGTACCGCTCGAAGGCTCCCGCTGTCTGGTCACCGGCGGCGCCGGCACCATCGGCTCCACCGTCGTCGACCAGCTGATCGAGGCCGGCGCCCGTGAGGTGGTCGTGCTCGACAACTTCGTCCGCGGCCGGGCCGAGAACCTGGCGCGCGCCCGCGAACTGGCCGCGCCCGGGCAGCTGAGGGTGGTGGACGGGGACATCCGGGACCGGGCCCTGCTGCGTGAACTCCTGGCCCCCGGCGCGGACGTGCTGTTCCACCTCGCCGCGATCAGGATCACCCAGTGCGCGGCCGAACCCCGGCTGGCGCTGGAGGTCATGGTGGACGGGACCTTCGACGTGGTGGAGGCCGCCGCCGAGACCGGCGTGCGGAAGGTCGTCGCCTCGTCGACGGCGTCCGTGTACGGGCTGGCGGACGCGTTCCCGACGCCGGAGAGCCAGCACCCCTACAACAACGACACGCTGTACGGGGCCGCGAAGGTCTTCAACGAGGGCCTGCTGCGGAGCTTCCACACCATGTACGGGCTGGACTACGTCGCGCTGCGGTACTTCAACGTGTACGGGCCCCGGATGGACGTGCACGGCCGCTACACCGAGGTCTTCATCCGATGGATGGAGCGCATCGCGGGCGGGCAGCCGCCGCTGATCTTCGGCGACGGCGCGCAGACCATGGACTTCGTCTACACCGAGGACATCGCGCGGGCGAACCTGCTCGCCGCCACCGCGCCCGTCACCGACCGGGTCTACAACATCGCGTCCGGCAGCGAGGTCTCGCTGCGCGGGCTCGCGGACGCGCTGCTGGAGGCGATGGACTCCGACCTCCACGTCGAGCACGGGCCCGCGCGGGACACCGCGGGCGGTGTGGTGCGGCGGCTCGCGGACATCTCGGCGGCCGAACGCGACCTGGGGTGGAAGCCGGAACTGGGGCTGACGGACGGGCTGCGGAAGCTCGTCGACTGGTGGAAGGACACGACGACCGGGGCGGACGGAACCGCGCGGGACGGACAGAGCTAGCCGGAGAGACCGCGGCGATCTCGCCGGAGAGATCGCGGCAGGACGAGTGACTTGCACGTGGGCGCGACCCAGCAGAGGAGCAACCCGATGTCCACCATCCCCGTCATGATCCCGTGGCTCGGCGAGGAAGAGGCCGAGGCGGCAGCGGAAGCCGTCCGTTCCGGGTGGGTCGCCCAGGGCCCGCGGGTGGCCGCGTTCGAGCGGGCGTTCGCCGAGGCCGTGGGAGTGCCGCATGCCATCGCGGTCTCGTCCTGCACCACCGCGCTGCACCTGGCGCTGGTGGGTGCGGGCGTCGGCCCCGGCGACGAGGTCGTCGTCCCGTCGCTGTCCTTCATCGCCACCGCCAACGCCGTCACCTACGTCGGCGCGACCCCCGTCTTCGCGGACGTCGAACCGGCCACCGGCAACCTCACCCCCGAGACCGTCGCGCCGCTGCTCACCGAACGCACCCGCGCGGTGATCGCCGTCGACCAGGGCGGCGTCCCCGTCGACCTCGACGCCATCAAGGCGTTGGCCGAACCGCGCGGCATCGCCGTGGTCGAGGACGCCGCGTGCGCCGCCGGGTCCGTCTACCGGGGCCGCCCGGTCGGCGCGGGCGCGGACATCGCCGCGTTCTCCTTCCACCCGCGCAAGCTGCTCACCACCGGCGAGGGCGGGATGGTCACCTGCCAGGACGGTGAACTCGCGGCCAGGTTGCGGCGGTTGCGGGAGCACGGCATGAGTGTCTCGGCCGCCGACAGGCACGCCGGGGCGGGCGGGGCGGGCATGCTGGAGACGTACGACGAGATCGGGTTCAACCACCGGATGACGGACGTCCAGGCGGCGATCGGGCTGGTGCAGCTCGGGAAGCTTCCGGCGATGGTCGCGCGGCGACGTGAACTTGCCGCACGGTACCGGGAGTTGCTGGGGGCGGAGCTCGCGGGGCGGCTGGTCGCCGAACCGGCGTACGGGACGTCCAACTTCCAGTCGCTGTGGCTGCTGCTGCCGGAGGACGCGCCGGACCGGGGTGAGGTGCTCGGCCGGCTGGCGGCGGAGGGGGTCTCGGCGCGGCGGGGGATCATGGCTGCGCATCTGGAGGCGCCGTACAAGGGAGCGGCGCGGGTGCCGTTGCCTGTAACGGAGTTGCTGACTTCGCGGACTTTGATTCTGCCGCTGTATCACTCGTTGACGGGGGAGCAGCAGGGGCGGGTGGTGGGTGCGTTGAAGGGAGCGCTCTGATCGGTCGGGGCGCCCGCACGTGCAACCTGTTCTCTCCGACGCGATCTTTCCGACGGGTTTCTTCCGCTTCGCGCAGTTCCTCGCGCCCCTGCTCTGGAGGGTCTGATCAACAATGAATGACGTTCCCTTGGTCGATCTGCACGCCGCCCATGCCGAGATCGCCGAGGAGGTTCGGGCGGGGTTCGAGGCTGTGTTGGCGAGTGGGGCCTATATCAAGGGTCCCGATGTCGTCGCGTTCGAGCGGGAGTTCGCGGCGTTCTGCGGGGTGGGGCATGCCGTTGGGACGGCCAATGGCACGGATGCGCTCGAACTTGCTTTGCGGGCACTGGACTTGGCACCCGGTGGTGGGGTGGTGCTGCCGGCGAACACGTTCGTGGCGACGGCGGAGGCGGTGGTGCGGGCCGGGCTGACGCCGGTGCTGGTGGATGTGGACGAGGAGCATCTGCTGATCGACGTCGAGCAGGTGGCCGAGAAGATCGGGGACGCCGTCGCGGTGATGCCGGTGCACCTGAATGGTCAACTCGCGCCGATGGAGCAGGTGGTGGAGGTTGCCGGCGGCGTGCCCGTGGTGGAGGACGGGGCGCAGTCGCAGGGGGCGACGCGGCACGGGCGGGCGTCGGGGAGTTGGGGGCGGATCTCGGCGACGAGCTTCTACCCGGGGAAGAACCTGGGCGCGTACGGGGACGCGGGCGCGGTGGTGACGGACGACGCCGGGCTGGCCGAGGCGGTGCGGCTGATCGGGGACCACGGGTCGGCCCGGAAGTACGTGCATGAGCGGTTCGGGTTCAACTCGCGGATGGACACCTTGCAGGCGGTGGTGCTGCGCAGCAAGTTGCGGCGGCTGCCGGCGTGGAACGAGGCCCGGCGGGCGGCGGCGGAGCGGTACGACAAGCTGTTGGGCGGGTTGGAGGGCGTCACGCTGCCGCGGACGCTGCCCGGCAACGAGCACGTGTGGCACCTGTACGCGGTGCGGGTGGAACGGGACCGGGACGGGGTGCTCGCGGAGTTGCAGCAGGCGGGGATCGGGGCCGGTGTGCACTACCCGGTGCCGGTGCACCTGCAGCCGGCGTTCCGGCAGTTGGGGCACGGGGAAGGCGCGTTCCCGGTCACCGAGCGGGCGGCGGGGGAGCTGCTCACACTGCCGCTGTTCCCGCAGTTGACCGAGGGACAGCAGGTGCGGGTGGCGGAGACATTGTCCGCCGCGGTGCGCCGACGCTGACGCGGTGTCGGTACCCGGCCGGGCAGGGGTCGGTCGGGTACCCCCGTGACCCCGAGCGCCGTCGGTCGTTGCCCTAGGCTTGGTCTCCGAGGATTTCGGCTTCTGCTGTGGGGGACCCCAGATGACGACAGGTCGGCCCGGCACTGCCGCCGTGCCCAACGCGGCGTACGCGGGCCAGGTGGTGCAATTCCCGGACCCGGTCCGGGCGGAGCGCCACCCCGGGGGCGTTCGCGTCGACGAGCACGGGTACCCGGACTTCTCGCCGTACGCGGTCGCCGCCGCCGAGGTCGCCGACCCGCCGCAGGGCTTCGGCGTGGACGAGCTGCGGCTCACCGACTACGTGTCGGCGAACGCCGCGCTGTACACCCGGGGCCACGAGCTGTGGGCCGACCTGGAGACCGCCGTCGCCACCCCGCCCGGCTGGACGTGGCACCACGTGGTCGGCCGCGCCCCGCAGGGCTGGCGGCGGATGGAGCTGGTCCCGGTCGAGGTGAAGGCCCTGCTGCGGCACCACGGCGGTCTGGCGATCTCCACCGCCGACCACTTTCGGCGCGGCACCCGCCCGCTCCAGGAGCGCCGCCCCGTGCACTTCCCGCTGGCGAAGGACGGCGGCGACCCGCTGGCCGTCACCGAGGACCTGGTGCAGCGCGCCGAACAGCGCCTGGGCCACCCGCTGCCGCCCGTCTACCGCGACTTCCTGAAGCTGGCCGGCGGCCGCGTCCCCGCCTCCGCGGCGCTGGACGTCGACCTCGGCCTGCTGGTCGACCAGCCGTTCCTGACCCTCTCCGAGGAGTACGGCACTCAGGACCTGGTGTACGCCAACAAGTGCCTGCGCGACCACCTGACCAAGGACTACCTGGCGATCGCCTACCAGCAGGGCGGTCTGCTCGCCCTCAAGGTCCGCGGCGAGCAGACCGGTTCGGTCTGGTTCCTGCCCTACGACGACGCCCGGGACGAGGGCGCGGACGAGTCCCCGGAGGCACGGGTGGCCCGGCTGCTGCTGCCCTGCGGCGACAGCTTCGCCGCCTTCCTGCTGCGGCTCGCGGGCAGCCCCCCGGAGCTGGAGACCGTCGCCGAACTCATGGTGGACGGCGGCTTCGCGCGCGCCGTCCCGGTGAACTGACCGAACGACAGGGGTGGGACGAGACGTGGTGACCACGTACGCGCAGGCGCAGGAGACCGCCGAGGACTGGATCAACGCCGGTGTACCGCGCTCGCTCCAACGCGAGGTGCGGGTCCGGGAGTTCGACCTCGGCTACGTCTGCTGGGCGGTGGACGGCAGCGAGCACGACGGCGGGCCCGGAACCTCGCCGCGGCTGGTGATCGCCCGGGACAGCGGCGCCGGCATGCTCTGGCCGCCGCTGCCGATCAACGACGTGGTGCGGGAGTTCGAGGAGCTCTACGGCACCGCGTCGGAGCCGAACCCGGCCGGCGCGGCCAAGCCGGTGCGCGGGGCGGTCGAGGCGACGTCGTTCCTGCTCAGCCCGCCGCAGTGGCTGCAGGACGCCGGCGCTGCCGCGGTGGCCGCCGAGAACGCGCAGCTGTCCGGGGCGGCTCCCGCGCCGGTGCCTCCCGCGCCGGTGCCGGTGCCGGTGCCGCCCGCGCCGCCCGCGGAGGGGGATGCGGGGCCCGGCTCCTACACGCCGACCGGCACGCCCGTGCCCGGCACGCCCGTGCCGCCGATCGGGGCGACGCCGCCGTTCCCGCTCGGCAGTCCGGCAACTCCCGTGCCCGGCACGCCCGTTCCCGGCACGCCCGTTCCCGACGCGGGCGGGCCGTCGATCGACTACGCGCCGACCATGCTGGCCGGCGACGGCCCGCCCGGGCTGATGGGGCTGCCCGGTGCGCCCGGCACGCCCGGTGCGCCCGGCACGCCCGCGCACGGGGTGCAGCTGGGCCGGTCCGGTCCGACCGCTCCGCCGCCGCCTCCGCCGGCCGACCTGCTGCCGAACACCGGCGGGCCCGCGCACGTCGGGCTCGGCCGGTCCGGTCCGACCGCCCCGCCGCCGCCCCCGCCCGCCGACCTGCTGCCGAACACCGGCGGCCCGGTGCAGGGCCCCGGCGGCCGTGGCGGCCCCGGCGTCCCGCCGCCGCCCGCACCCGACGGGCTGCGCGCCGACGCGGCTGCCGCGCCGCCTGCCACTCCGGCGCCCGAGGCCGCCGCGGTCGCCTACCAGGCGACCCAGCTGGCCCCGGCGATCGAGCTGCCGCCGACGGGCGGCCCGGCGACGCCGCCGTTCCCGCCCGCGCCCGGCCCGCAGCAGGGTGCGCCGTTCCAGGCCCCGCCGCCGTTCCCCGGACCGCCGCAGGGCATGCCGCCGCAGCCGTTCCCGGGTGGGCCGGTGCCGCCGCCCGGCCCGGCGTTCCCGCCGCCGCCCGGCCCCGGCCCGGCCCCCGTCGCCCCGGTGCCGCCGTCCGGCGTGCCCACCACCGGTCCCGGCACCACCGCCGTGGTCAACTACCGGGCGCCCGACGGCTCCGAGCGGAGCCTGGTGATGTTGTCCGAGCTCGGCACCCCGCACCCGGAGTGGAAGGCGCTGCAGGAGCTGCGCCGGATCGGCGTGCCCGCCGACCAGGTGCTGGAGGTGCACACCGACCTGGAGCTGTGCGACCTGCCCGGCGGCTACTGCGCCCGGATGGTGAAGGCGTCCTGGCCGAACGCCCGGATCAGCCACACCGCCCCGTACGGCCGGGACACCGCCGCCCGGCAGTCCGGCATGGCGGTGCTGAGCGAGCACGTCGAGCAGCTGCACCAGCTGGTGTCCGCGCCGCCGCGCCCCCGCACCCAGCGGGTGCCGCTGCCGCCGCCCGGCTCGCTGCCGCCGCTGCCGCCGATGGTGCCGCAGCAGCTGGCCGCCGAACTGGGCCAGCTTTTCGGGCCCGGCATGTTCCGCTTCGAGCAGCGCGCGGTGTCCCGGCAGGGCGTGCCGGACCCGGTCGCCCAGACCCTGATGTGGGTCGGCCTGCCGCGCGAGTTCCCGCCGTTCTTCTGGGCGCAGGCCCAGGAGGGCCGGCCGATCCCGACGCTGGCCGAGCTGGCCGCCGAGCGCGGTCTGCAGCCCGGCCCGGACTTCGGCGGGTACCTGGTGCTCGGCAACGACTACGGCCGCCAGCTGTGCGTCCAGTACGGCACCGCCGCGGTCGTCGCCGTGGACATCGAGAACCCGGCCGAGCCGCCGCGGTTCGTCAACACCGGCGTCCCCGAGTTCGTCCGCTGCCTGGCCGTGCTGGCCCGGATGTGGCACCTTCGGCACGGCCTCACGCCCGAGCAGGCCGGCCGCTGGACCACGGACTTCCAGGCCCAGCTGCTGGCGGCCGACCCGGCCGCCGTGCACACGCCCGAAAGCTGGTGGGCCGTCCTGGTCGAACAGCTGTGGGACGGCCTGCTCTAGGGTCTGTCCGGTCGATCGTGCCGGGCGCGCGACAAGATCGACCGGACAGGCCTTGGCGCCTCCCGCACGGCCGGTTCGCCCGGCCGCGCGGCGGCGGCCTGTTTGGTTTGCGTTCGTATCTGCGCAAAATAGGTCAATGGGACGGTGCCGCCGTCCCACCGAACCACGCACCCGGCGGGGCTGCGCGGCCCGCGAGCACGAGGAGAACAGCCGAATGAGCGACGCCGTGTCCCAGTACGGCTTCACCGTCTCCCGGCGCGGTTACGCGCCGGACCAGGTCGAGGCGGCCGTCACCGCGCTCAGCCGCGAACGGGACGAGGCCTGGGAACGCCTCAGCGTGCTCGGCTCCGGCCTGCGTGAGATGGAGAAGCGCCTCGGCGACATCCAGCAGGCCGCCGAGGACGCGCCCGACCCCGACTACGCCGAACTCAGCGAGCAGGCCGCGATCCTGCTGAAGATCGCGCAGAACGAGGCCGAGGCGATCCACACCAAGGCCAAGCGCTCCGGCGAGGACGCCCGGGACGCCGCCCACGAGACCGGCGAGGCCGCCGCCAAGTCCGCCAAGGACCACTCCGCCAAGCTGCGCGAGGACGCCGCCCGCTCCGCCCGCAGCACCGACGAGCGCAGCCGCTCCGAGGCCGAGCGGGTCCGCGCCCACGCCGACGCCGAGGCCCGCGCCGTCGTCCACGCCGCGACCGGCCACGCCGCCCGGATCCGGGTCTCCGCCGCCGACGCCTCCGAGCAGTCCGAGGTCACCCTCGCCGACCGCCGCCGCAAGGCCGACGAGGAGTTCTCCACCGCCGAGGCCGACGCCGACGCGGCCGTCGCCAAGATCACCGCCGCCGCCGAGGCCAAGGTCAAGGAGGCCGAGCAGCACCGCGAGGCGATGCTCGCCGAGGCCCGCCGCCTCGACACCCAGGCGCAGGCCAAGGCCGACGCCGAGCTTGCCGCCGCCAAGGAGAAGGCCGCCCGGATCAAGGTCGCCAGCGAGCGCGAGCAGATCGACTTCGGCAAGCGCCTCGACAAGGTGCAGACCCACCTCGACCACATCAAGGGCACCCTGGCCTCGCTGACCGGCGCCGCTGTCGGCGCGATCGAGGAGCCGGAGGACGAGAAGCCGGCCGCCCCCGCGCCCGCGGAGAAGGCCGACCTCGGCAAGGCCCCCATCGGCACCGCGACGGCCGCCACCAAGCCCGCCACCGCGACGGCCGCCGCCAAGCCCGCCACCGCGACGGCCGCCACCAAGCCCGCCGCCGACCAGCCGACCGCCGTGCTGAGCCGCGTCAAGGACGAGCCCGCCGACGCCGCGCCCAAGGCCGGCGACCCCCGCAAGCCCTACACCCCGACCGTGGTGGAGCCCCCGGCCGCGCCGCCCAAGCCCGCGAGCTTCGCCAAGGACCCGCTGCCGCCGAAGCCCGCCAACCCGCCGGCGGCCGAGCCGAAGACGGATTCCGGGGCAGATGCAAAGGCCGACGCCAAGGCCGACGTAAAGGTCGACGCCAAGGCCGATGCCAAGGCCGACGTAAAGGTCGACGCCGAGGCCGACGTAAAGGTCGACGCCAAGGTCGATGCCAAGGTCGATGCCAAGGCCGCGTCGGAGGCCGACGCGAAGGCCGAGGCGGAGACCCGCATCGTGCCCAAGATCGTCATCGTGGACGACGGTCTGAACCACGACACCCGCCCCAACCGCGACCGGATCCAGCGCCGGGGCTGAGCCTCGGGGACCACGGCGAACCGCCCCGCTCGACCGAGCGGGGCGGTTCGCCGTCTCCGGGTCAGCCCAGCAGGGTCTGTCCGATCCAGCCGCCCGGTTCGCAGCCCGGGGGGACGGCGAAGACGGCGGAGCCGATCGGGGTGGTCCACTGGTTGAGCTGGTCGGAGGCGGCCAGGGTGCGCTGGACAGGCAGGAACTGTTCGGCGATGTCCCGCTGGAACGAGGCGAAGAGCAGGCCGGTGTCGGGGGTTCCGTCGGGGGCCGGTGCGTCGTCGTAGTTGTACGGGCGGCGGAAGATGCGCAGCCGGGGGTCGGCGACATGGGCCCGCCGGATGTGGGCGAAGTCGGGGATGACCGGGAAGCCGAGGGAGTCCTTGGCGTCGAAGTCGGGCACGTCGTGCTCGGCGGAGCCGGTGAGCGGGGCGCCGGTGCCGAGGGTCCGGCCGACGGAGAACTCCTTGGCCCTGGTGTCGGCGACGTCCCAGGTCTTCAGCTCCATGCGGATGCGCCGCAGGACCAGGGTGGTGCCGCCGTGCAGCCAGTCGGGGCCGGTGTCGGTCCACACCGCACGGGTGAAGATGTCGCCGGCGGGCGCCGGGTTGGCGGTGCCGTCGATCTGGCCCATCAGGTTGCGCTGGGTGGTGGCCTCGTCCTGCATGCCGCGTCCGTTGCGGAAGCCGCGCTGGGCCCAGCGCAGCCGGGCGAAGGTGCGGGCGTCCTTGATCAGCATCCGTTGGGCGTGGGCCACGGTGAGCGGGTCGTCGGCGCAGATCTGGATCAGCAGGTCGCCGCCGCACCAGCGGTCCTGGAGCCGGTCGACGGCGAACGGGGGCAGCGGTTCGAGCGAGGCGGGCCGCCGGTCGTCGAGTCCGGCGGCCCGGAACAGGCCTGGGCCGAACCCGAAGGTGACGGTCAACCGGGCCGGTAGCGCGGCGAGTTCGGGCTCGGTGTCGGCGAGTGCCGGTTCGCCCCGGGTGAGCCGGACGGCGTCGTCGGTGAGGACCCGCATCATCCGGCCGAGGGCCGCGCGGTCGGTGCCGTCGGCCAGGTCGAAGCCGAGGAACACGCCGTGGGCCTGGGCGGGCGTGTCGATCCCGGCCTGGTGCGGCCCGTGGAACGGGACCTGGTGCCGGCCGTACTCGGGCGGCCGGTCGACGGCCCGGGCGGGCCGGCGGACGGCGGTGCCGAGGCCGGCGCCGGCCAGCGCCCCGCCGAGGGTGAGGGCGCCGCCGGTCAGCAGCCGGCGGCGGCCGACCGCAGCGGGGGCGGTGGGGCTGGTGTCTGCGGTGGGGCTGGTGTCCATGGTGCGGAACTCAGCCCTTCGTCATGCCGGGGTTGTAGTCCTCCTTGCCGCCCGCGAACGCCTTGCCGACGGCGGTGAACTTCACCGTCCGGCCGTCGTCGAGGGTCAGCGTGACGGCGACTTCGTCGCCCGGCTTCAGGGGCTGGGTCAGGCCCATCAGCATGATGTGGTCGGCGCCCGGCTTGAGTTCGTGGCCGGAGTTGGCCGGGATGACGAAGCCGCCCGCCTTCGGGCGCATCATCGGCTTGCCGTCCACGTCCGCGACCTCGTGGAGCTCGGTCTTCTCCGCGACGGTGGCGGTGCCGGAGACCACGGTGAGCTGGGCGCCGGTGGTGTTGACCAGGGTGCCGAACAGGCCGGTCATGCCGGAGTCGGAGGCCTTCACCCACGGGTCCTTGACCGTCACCGGCGCCGATTCGACCGCGACGGACGGCGCGCTCGGGGAGCTCTTGGCCGGGGACGAGTCGCTGCCGCAGGCGACCAGGCCGGACAGGGCTATCGCCCCCGCCGTCGTGGCGAGGACGAGGCGGCGGAGCCGGGGGGAGCGGCCCGGAGCGGCGGGGGCGGGGGTGATCGACATGGGGTGCATCGGCTTTCGGCTCGGTTGCGGGTCGCGTCCCGCAGATACCGCAGTGGTCGGGCCGGGAGGGCAGGAAGTTCCCGGGATTCGTCGGGAACTTCCCGTTCGTCGCGGCCGACCACTCTGCTGTGAAGCCCCGAGTCCTCTCGTTCCTGACGGCCCTGTCGGCCGCCGCGCTGTCCGTCGTGGTGTCCGCGCCCCCGGCGGCGGCGCACGCGCAGCTGCTCTCCTCCGGCCCGGCCGCGGACGCCGTGGTGTCCGAGACGCCGACGGTGGTCACGCTGACCTTCGACAGCGCGGTGCAGCCGGGCTACACCACGGTCGCGGTGGTCGGCACCGACGGGACGGCGTACGCCGACGGCGCGCCGACCGCGGCGGGCCACGACATCCAGCAGAAGGTCGGCCGCCTGCCGCGCGGCCCGATCCAGGTCAGCTGGCGCACCGTCGCCGCCGACGGCGCTCCCCTCCAGGGCCGCTTCACCTTCACCAACTCCGACCCGGCCGCCCCCACCCAGCCCCCGGCCCGCCCGACGGCGTCCCCGACGACGACGTCGGCCGCCGCCCCGCCGGTGGCCAGTGACGACCCGGGGGCCTGGCGGTGGTGGGCGGCGGCCGGCGGGCTGTCGGTCGTGGCGGCGGCCGGTGTGACCGTGCTCGTGCGCCGCTCGGACGCCGCGCGCCGCCCCTGAGGCGTCACAGCACCTCGACCGCGGCTCCCGTCAGGCGGTGGCGGCAGTCCAGGACGTACCGGGCGTGGGCGGTGACGGCGGCGTAGTCGAACTCGTCGTGGTCGGCGAGCAGGACGACCGCGTCGGCGGCGGCGAGTTCCTCGGGGGTGGCCTCGACGCGGTGGACGGTGGCGAGGGGCCCGGCGTCGTGGGGTTCGGCGACGTGGACGCCCGCGACGACGTGCGGGTCGGCGGCGCGGACCTCCGCGCCCTGGCGGGTGAGGAGTTCGACGATCCGGGCCGCCGGGGTCTCGCGGGCGTCGCCGGTGTTCTTCTTGTACGCCAGGCCGAGCAGCAGCACCCGGGAGCCGTTCACGCTGCGGCGGCGCTGGTTGAGGGCCTCGGCGAGCCGGCGGACCACGTAGTCCGGCATGTGGCTGTTGACGTCGTTGGCGAGCTCGACGAAGCGGAACGACTGCCCGAGGGCGCGCTCCACCCGCCAGGACAGGTACGACGGGTCGATCGGCAGGCAGTGGCCGCCGACGCCCGGGCCGGGCGTGAACCGCAGGAAGCCGAACGGCTTGGTGGAGGCCGCGTCGATGGCCTCCCAGACGTCGATGCCGAGGTCGTGGGCGAACATCGCCAGCTCGTTGACCAGCGCGATGTTGACGTGCCGGAAGGTGTTCTCCAGCAGCTTCGTCAGCTCCGCCTCCTTGCAGGAGGAGACCGGCACCGTCCGCTCCACCAGCTGCCCGTAGAAGCCGTCCACGGCGGCCAGGCCCTCGGGCGTGGTGCCGGAGACCACCTTGGGCGTGTTCTCCAGCTTCCACTGCGGGTTGCCCGGGTCGATCCGCTCCGGGCTGTACCCGAGGTGGAAGTCCGCCCCCGCGCGCAGCCCCGAACCGGCCTCCAGCAGCGGCGCGAGCAACTCCTCCGTGGTCCCCGGGTAGGTGGTGGACTCCAGGACGACCGTCGCCCCGCGCTTCAGGTGCCGGGCCAGCAGCTTCGCGGACGCCTCGATGAACGACAGGTCCGGCGCCCCGTCCCGCAGCGGCGTCGGCACCGTGATCACCGCGACGTCGAAGCCCGCCACGTCGCCCGGATCGGCCGTCGGCAGGTACCGCCCGCCGTCCAGCAGCGGCCGCAGCCGCTCGCCCGGGATGTCCTCCACGTACGACTCGCCGACCGCGAGCCGTTTGATCCGCCGCTCGTCCACGTCGTACCCGACGACCTGGTGCCCCACCTCCGCCGCCCGGACCGCGAGCGGGAGACCGACATAGCCCTGACCTGCGATGACGACACGCATGACGAACCCAACCCCCTGGAAAAGACCCGGTGTCCCCACACCTTCTTCACAAGAGAGTACGGAGCCCCGCCCGCTGCGCGCGGCGCTTCGCGGGAAGTGGTCCGGCGGACAACACGCCGACGCCGAGATCTCGCGGCACCCGCCCCAGGCGGGCGCCGCGAGTCCCGGCGTGAGTGGCACGGGCGCCCCCACCCAGGGTCGCCCGGCCTTCGCACTCCCGACCCCCATCGAGGTGCGATCGCGCGTTCCGCAGCCATCCCCCACGGTTGGATGCGGCCTGCGCTGCTCTCCATCCTGCTCGGCCACCATGGACGGACAGTGACAGGAGTGTGTCGGCTGCATGATCTCTGGACGAGCCCGTACGCATACCGGTGAGTCGCCGGTCGGGACGGCGCGCAGCGTGCCCGGCCCCCGCGCGGCGTAGGCTGGACACCCCCCGGGCGCACCGCGTTCCGGGACTGTCGCGCTGCCCGGCGGCCGTCTGTTGCCGGGCCACTCCCCGCCGTGGAGAACTTGACGTATGAGCCTGTCCGGACTGCTCGATGTCGTCGTACGGGACGCCGCCCTCGCCGAGGCGATCGAGGCGGCCGCCACGGGGCACAGGCAGCACCTCGACCTGGTCGGCCCGCCCGCCGCGCGGCCGTTCGCGATCGCGGCGCTGGCCCGCTCGCTGGCCGCCCGTGCCGACGGGAACGGCCGCCCGGTCCTGGCGGTGACCGCCACCGGCCGCGAGGCCGAGGACCTCGCCGCCTCGCTGCGCTCGCTGCTGCCGTTCGACGCGGTCGCCGAGTTCCCGGCCTGGGAGACGCTGCCGCACGAGCGGCTCTCCCCGCGCTCGGACACCGTCGGCCGCCGCCTCGCCGTGCTGCGCCGGATCGTCCACCCGCGGGCCGACGACCCCGCCGCCGGCCCGGTGCAGGTGGTGGTCGCCCCGGTGCGCAGCGTCCTGCAGCCGCAGGTGAAGGGCCTGGCCGAGCTGGAGCCGGTGGCCCTTCAGCGCGGTGAGCAGCACGACCTGGACGAGATCGCCCGCAAGCTGTCGGCGGCCGCCTACGCGCGGGTCGAACTGGTCGAGAAGCGCGGCGAGTTCGCCGTGCGCGGCGGCATCCTGGACGTCTTCCCGCCGACCGAGGAGCACCCGCTGCGGGTGGAGTTCTGGGGCGACGACGTCGAGGAGATCCGCTACTTCAAGATCGCCGACCAGCGGTCGCTGGAGATCGCCGAGCACGGCCTGTGGGCGCCGCCCTGCCGCGAGCTGCTGCTGACCGACGAGGTGCGCGCCCGTGCTGCCGAACTGGCCGCGCAGCACCCGGAGTTGGGCGAGATCCTGGACAAGATCGCGCAGGGCGTCGCGGTCGAGGGCATGGAGTCGTTGGCCCCCGTGCTGGTCGACGACATGGAACTGCTGCTCGACGTGCTGCCCACCGGCTCGATCGCCGTGGTCTGCGACCCCGAGCGGGTCCGCACCCGGGCCGCCGACCTGGTCGCCACCAGCCAGGAGTTCCTGGCCGCGTCCTGGGTGGCCGCCGCCGCAGGCGCCGACCGGCCGATCGACCTGGAGGCGATCGACGTCTCCGCCGCGTCGCTGTGGCCGCTGGCCGACGTCCGCGAGCACGCCGCCGAGATCGGGCTGCCGTGGTGGTCGGTCAGCCCGTTCGCGACCAGTGACTCGACTGTCTCCGAGATTTTGGAGTTCGATGCCGACACGCTGACGCTCGGCATGCATGCCGTGGAGGCGTACCGGGGCGACACCGCGCGGGCGATCTCCGACGCCCGGGAGCGGCTGGCCGCCGACTGGCGCGTCGTGCTGGTGACGGAGGGCCACGGCCCGGCCAACCGGCTCGCCGAGGTGCTCGGCAACGAGGGCATCCCCGCCCGGCTGGTCGCCGACCTCGCCGAGGCCCCCACCCGGGACGTCGTCCATGTCTCCTGCGGCTCGATCGAGCACGGCTTCGTCGACGAGGCCCTCCGGCTCACCGTCATCACCGAGACCGACCTGTCCGGCCAGAAGTCCTCCACCAAGGACATGCGCCGGATGCCGTCCCGCCGCCGCAACGCCATCGACCCGCTGGCGCTGGCCGCCGGCGACTACGTCGTCCACGAGCAGCACGGCGTCGGCCGGTACGTCGAGATGGTGCAGCGCACCGTGCAGGGCGCCACCCGCGAGTACCTGGTGCTGGAGTACGCCCCCGCGAAGCGCGGCCACCCCGGCGACCGGCTGTTCGTGCCCACCGACCAGCTCGACCAGGTCACCAAGTACGTGGGCGGCGAGGCCCCGACCCTGCACCGCCTCGGCGGCGCGGACTGGGCCAAGACCAAGCAGCGCGCCAAGAAGGCCGTCAAGGAGATCGCCGCCGACCTGATCAAGCTGTACTCGGCGCGGATGGCCGCCCCCGGCCACGCCTTCGGCCAGGACACCCCCTGGCAGCGGGAGTTGGAGGACGCCTTCCCGTACGCCGAGACCCCCGACCAGCTGACCACCATCGGCGAGGTCAAGGCGGACATGGAGAAGTCCGTCCCGATGGACCGCCTGATCTGCGGCGACGTCGGCTACGGCAAGACCGAGATCGCGGTCCGCGCCGCGTTCAAGGCCGTGCAGGACGGCAAGCAGGTGGCCGTGCTGGTGCCGACCACGCTGCTGGTGCAGCAGCACTTCTCGACCTTCGCCGAGCGGTACGCGAACTTCCCCGTCAACGTGAAGGCGCTGTCCCGCTTCCAGACCGACACCGAGGCGAAGGCCGTCCTGGAGGGCCTGTTCGAGGGCTCGGTCGACGTGGTCATCGGCACGCACCGGCTGTTCTCCTCGGAGACCAAGTTCAAGGACCTCGGCCTGGTCATCGTCGACGAGGAACAGCGCTTCGGCGTCGAGCACAAGGAGCAGCTGAAGAAGCTCCGGGCCAACGTGGACGTGCTCACCATGTCCGCCACCCCGATCCCGCGCACCCTGGAGATGGCGGTCACCGGCATCCGCGAGATGTCCACGATCACCACCCCGCCCGAGGAACGCCACCCCGTCCTCACCTTCGTCGGCCCGTACGACGAGAAGCAGATCTCCGCCGCGATCCGCCGCGAACTGCTGCGCGAGGGACAGGTCTTCTACATCCACAACCGGGTCGAGTCGATCGACAAGGCCGCGGCACGACTCAAGGACCTGGTGCCCGAGGCGCGGGTCGCCACCGCGCACGGGCAGATGGGGGAGACGCACCTGGAGAAGGTCGTCGTCGACTTCTGGGAGAAGGAGTTCGACGTCCTGGTCTCCACGACCATCGTCGAGTCCGGCATCGACATCTCCAACGCCAACACCCTGATCGTCGAACGCGGCGACACCTTCGGGCTCTCCCAGCTGCACCAGCTCCGCGGACGCGTCGGCCGCGGGCGGGAACGCGGATACGCGTACATGCTGTACCCGCCGGAGAAGCCGCTCACCGAGACCGCGCACGAACGGCTCGCCACCATCGCCCAGCACACCGAGATGGGCGCCGGCATGTACGTCGCCATGAAGGACCTGGAGATCCGCGGCGCGGGCAACCTGCTCGGCGGCGAACAGTCCGGGCACATCGCCGGCGTCGGCTTCGACCTCTACATGCGGATGGTCGGCGAGGCCGTCGCCGACTTCCGGCAGTCGCTGGAGGCGGGCGGCGCGGAGCCCGAGGAAGAGCCGCTGGAGGTGAAGATCGAACTGCCGGTGGACGCGCACGTCCCGCACGACTACGCGCCCGGCGAGCGGCTGCGCCTCCAGGCGTACCGGTCGATCGCGGCCGTCAACTCGGAGGACGACATCACGCAGGTCCGCGAGGAGCTGACCGACCGCTACGGCAAGCTCCCCGAGCCGGTGGAGAACCTGCTGCTGGTGGCCGGCCTGCGACTGTTCGCGCGGCGCTGCGGCATCGGCGACATCACCCTGCAGGGCACCTTCGTCCGCTTCGGCCCCGTCGACCTGCGGGAGTCGCAGCAGCTCCGACTGAACCGGCTCTACCCGCGCACCCAGATCAAGTCCACCGCCCGGCAACTGCTCGTCCCGCGGCCCGGCTCGGGCGGGCGCATCGGCGGAAAGCCGTTGGTGGGCCGGGAGTTGCTGTCGTGGTGCACGGAGTTCCTGACCACGATGTTCGACGACCTGAAGAGGTAGCAGGGGCACGAAACCAGGGGCGCGTGGGGGTACCCCCACGCGCCCCTTTTCTCGTACCCCTGCCCGTTACAGCTTCCACTGGCCCGTCTGCTGGGCGAAGCCGCTGTTCAGGGCGAACTGGACCTTGTCGAGCTTCGCGCCCGACGGGATCTCGAAGGTGATGAAGCCGAGTGCGCTCTCGCCGGGGGCGATGTTCGCGGGGACGGGGAACTCCGGGCCGGCCTTGGTCTCGGCGACGGTGGCGCTGTAGCCCTGGCCCTGGTCGTCGAGGATCTTCGCGCTGTTGGCCGGGGCGTCGGCGTAGGCCGCGCTGCCGGTGGCCTTGACGCGGAACTGGACGGAGACGAAGCGCTTGCCGTCGGCGGGCTTCGTGTACTCGTTTGCGCCCTCCGCGTTGTCGACGACCTTCACCAGCGTGACGTCCGCCGCGTTGGACTTCTCCACGCCCTTGAGCGCGAGGGTGTCGCCGACTTTGGCGGTCTGGGCACCGGACTTGGGCGCCTCGCCGGAGGCGTCGGCGGCGCTCGCGGGGGCGGCGCTCTTGGGGGTGGTGGAGACCGTGTTCTCGGGGCCGCAGGCCGTCGCGGCGGCGAGCAGGCAGGCGCCGAGGAGGACGGCGGCGGTGCGGCGGGTGCGGGTGCGGACGGACATGGCGGGCTCTCCCCCAGGGATTCTGCGGTGGGGCCGGGGTTCCGGCGATGGCTCAAGTAAAGCCAAGCGCTGTGAACGATGTCAACGGTGATTCACAAAACATCTCTGTTCACGCGTGAACGCTCCGGAATGGTGGTCTGGCTATGCTGTGTGGCCACACCCGCCGCGAAGGAGCCCGCGCATGTCGGAACGTCCCGAGGTCACGGCCGCCGAGATCGCCAGGCTCGCCGGGGTCGGCCGGGCCGCCGTGTCCAACTGGCGGCGCCGCCACGCCGACTTCCCGCGGCCCGCGGGCGGTACCGAGACCAGCCCGACGTTCCGGCTCGACCAGGTCGAGCAGTGGCTGCGGACGCAGGGGAAACTCGCCGAACTGCCGCTGCTGGAACGGGTCTGGCAGCAGCTGGAGATGCTCCGCGACCCGTCCGGAAGCGCCGTCGCCCCGCTGGTGCAGGCGGGTTCGCTGCTGCTGCTCGCGCACCGGGAGCCCGCCGCGTGGACGGAGCTGGTCGAGCAGTCGGACACCCGGCTGGCCACCGCGCTGCCCAAGGCGCTGCGGCGCACCGCGGCCGGGCTGTTCGGGCCGGACGCGGTGGCGGCCCTCGGGCTGCCGGTGATCGCCGGCGCCACACAGCTGGACCTGGCGCGGTTGCTGGCCCGGCTGGTCGCGGAGAGCGCCCCGGCCGCCGCGTTCGAGCAGCTGCTGACCAGGTACACCGAGGCCAACCCCCGTCTGCAGCAGCCGATTCCGGCCGGGACGGCCGCGCTGATGGCCGCCCTGGCCGGCCCGCCGGGCGAGGACCGGACGGTGCTGGACCCGGCGTGCGGCACCGGCGGGGTGCTGCTGGCCGCCGCGCCCGCGGCGCGGTGGGGGCAGGACGCCGATCCCGGGCTGGCGGGCGTCGCGCTGCTGCGGCTCGCGCTGGCCGTCCCCGCGGACCGGCCGGGACCGTCGGCGTTGGACGTCCGGCCCGGCGACGCGCTGCGGGCGGACGCGTTCCCCGGGGCGGCCGTGGACGCGGTGCTGTGCCGGCCGCCGTACAACGAACGCGACTGGGGCCACGACCAGTTGCAGTACGACAGCCGCTGGCCGGGCGGGGTGGTGCCGCCGCGCGGCGAGTCCGAACTGGCGTGGGTGCTGCACTGCCTGGCGCACACCCGCCCCGGCGGGACGGCCGTGCTGCTGCTGCCGCCCACCGTCGCGTCCCGCCGGGCCGGACGCCGGGTGCGGGCCGAACTGGTCCGCTCGGGCGCGCTGCGCGCCGTGATCGCGCTGCCCGCCGGCGTCGCCCCGCCGTACGGGGTGCCGCTGCACGTGTGGGTGCTGCGCGGGCCGGAGCCCGGCGACGACTTCCGGCACCTGCTGCTGCTGGACGCCGCCGCCGACGGCGGCCGGGAACGGATCGACCGCGCCGCGCTCCAGGAGGACGTCCTGACGGCGTGGCAGGCCTTCGACGCGGCCGCCCGCAGCGGCGGCCCGCTGCCCGCCGACCGGCCCGGCCGCTCGCGGGCGGTGCCCGCGCTCGACCTGCTGGACGACGAGACCGACCTCACCCCGGCCCGCCACCTGCCCGCGCTGCCCGCCGAGGCCGCCCCCGACGCGCTGACCGCCCTGCGCGGCCGACTGGCCGCCGAACTCGCCCGGTTGGCCGACCTGGACGCCGAACTGCCCGCCCTCGCCGTCACCGGCGCGGCCGCGCCCCCGCAGGTCGGCATCGGCGAACTCGCCCGCTCCGGCGCGCTGGAGGTGCACTCCTCCGGCCAGGGCGCCCCCGCCCGGCCGGGCGGCCGCACCCCGCTGCTCACCGACCAGGACCTCCAGACCGGCGCCCCGCCGAGCGCCGCGACGGACGCGGAGGACGTGCCGGTGATCCGTCACGGGGACGTGCTGGTACCGGCGTTGGGCGGCGAGGGCGCGCAGGCGGTGCACCCCGGCAGCCCGTACGCGGGCGCGGCGATCGGGGCCCGGCTGCACCTGCTGCGGCCCGACCCGGCGCTGCTCGACCCGGACTTCCTGGCCGGCCAGCTGCGCGCCACCGGCGCCGGGCGGCGGGCCAGCAGCTACGCGTCCACCACCAGCCGGCTGGACATCCGGCGGGTCGAGGTGCCGCGCGTTCCGGTCGAGCAACAGCGGGCGCTGGGCGCGGCGTTCCGGCGGATCGCGGAGTACGAGGCGGCGCTGACCCGGGCCGCCGTCGAGGCCCGCACCCTGACCCGGGCGCTCACCGACGCGCTCGCCGCCGGGGCGGCCGGGCCGGCCTGACTCCCGGTCCGCCGGTGGCGCGGCGGGTTGTGGCGGTAGCGTGTGCGAAGCACTGCCCCGCCGTCGTCGAGGAGCGCCCATGTCCGCCCGCGCCGTGTCCGGTCCCTACCGGATCTGGGTGACGCTGCTGTGCGTCGCGCTGCCGGTGCTGACCCTCGGGCTCCTCGGCATGGTGCCCTCGGCGGTGCTCGCCGTCGGGCGGCGGCGCCCGTCCGACATCGTGGCCGCGGTCGTCATCGGGCTGATGCAGTTGGGGATGTTCGTGACCTTCGGGCTGGCCCCGGAGGGCGGGGCGGTCGGCACCTGGGCCGCGCTGCTGGTGATCCCGCTGTGGATCGGCGCGCCGGTGCACTTCCTGGTGATGAACCAGCGCCGGTTCTGGCCGGAGGCCGCCCCGCAGCCGTACGGGTACCCCGGGTACGGGGCCTACCAGGGGTATCCGGCGGCGGCGCCGACCTACCCCGTCGCTCCGCACGCCGCCTACCCGGCACCGCCCGTCGGCGGGCAGCCGGGAGCGGGACAGCCGGGGGCGGTGCCGCCCGGGGCCGCGACCGGGACCGCCGAGCTGCGCGAGCTCGGTGAGCTGCTGCGACGTCAGGCCGGGGACGGGCAGCCGTGAACCGCACCGTCGGCGGGCGGTACCTGCTCGACGAGAAGATCGGCCACGGCGGGATGGGGCAGGTCTGGTCGGCCCGGGACGAGCAGTTGGGCCGGTCGGTCGCGGTCAAGCTGCTGCGCACCGACGCGGTGCCGTACCCGGCCGGGCGCGGCGACAGCCAGGGCGACATGCTGCGGCAGCGGTTCCTGCGCGAGTGCAGGATCGGCGCGGCCCTCGACCACCCCGGGCTGGTCACCGTGTACGACGCGGGCACGGACGGGGACGAGCTCTACCTCGTCATGCAGCGAATCCCCGGCATGAGCCTGGCCGACCTGATCGCCGAGGAGGGCCCGCTCCCCGTCGAACAGGCCGCCGCCGTCGCCGGTCAGCTGTGCGCCGCGCTGGCCGCCGTGCACGGGGCCGGGGTCGTCCACCGCGACCTCAAGCCAAGCAATGTGATGGTCAGACCGGACGGGCGGGTGATCCTGCTCGACCTCGGCATAGCCGCCGCCGTCGACCCCGCCGCCACCCGCCTCACCCTCACCGGCAGCCCGATCGGCAGCCCCGCCTACATGGCCCCCGAGCAGGCCATGGCCACCGGCGCCGACCGACGCAGCGACCTCTACGCGCTCGGCTGCATGCTGCACGAGATGCTGGCCGGCGCACCCCCGTTCCCCGCGCCCACCGCACTCGGCGTGCTGCGCCGCCAGCTCGACGACCCGCCGCGGGCGCTGCGCACGCTGCGGGCCGAAGTCCCGGCCGTGCTGGAGAAGTTGGTGCTGCGGCTGCTCGCCAAGCAGCCCGAGCGGCGGCCCGTCGACGCCGTCGAGGTGCACGTCCTGCTGCTGCCGCTGCTGCCCGCCCCGACCGGTCGCCCGCGCACCCGGCTGCCCGCCGTCCCCGACCCGACGGACCCGTACCGGCACCCCTACCAGCCCGAGCTCGTCCACGAAGCGCCTGCGCCGACGCCGCCGAGGCCGGCCGGCCCGCCCCCGGTGCCCCTGCTCGCCGCGGAGACCCTGGCCGGGGCGTGCGCGCGGCTGTCCGACCTGGTCGCGGCCGGCCGGCACACCGAGGTGCTGGAGCTGTCCGCCCGGCTGCTGCCCAGGGCCGTCGCGGAGCAGGGCGAGTCCGCGCCGCTGGTGCACACCGTGCGCGCCATCCGGGCCCGCACCCTGCTCGCCGGACACCAGTGGGCCGAGGCGCTGCCCGAGCTGCGCCTGCTGGCCGCCACCGCCGCCGCCGAGCGCGGCCCGCACGACCCGGCCGTGCTCGACCACCGCCGCCACGCCGCCCGCTGCCTGGAGCAGCTCGGCCTCGCGCACGACGCCCTCACCGAGTACCGGGCCGTCCTCGCGGCCCTCCCGCCGGACTCCCCGCACGCCCCCGACCTGCGCGAACGCATCGGCATCCTGCTCGCCGCGACCGGCCACGCCGAGGCCGCCTGGCAGACCCTGCTCGAACTCCTCCTGGAGACCGAACGCCGCCGCGGCCCCCACCACCCCGACGTCCGCCGCCTGCGCACCCACCTGGAACAGCTCGGCGCCCGGCGCACCACCACCAACCCGTACGCGACCTGACGCCGGGGGACGGCCCTAGCGGAGCGCCGCCCAGAACAAGCTGGTCGAGTTGGCGGCCTGGCCGAACGTCACCTTCGCGGGCAGCGCGCCCAGACCGGTGCCGTACTGGCCGTAGCGCGGCGGCCGGCCCGGGCAGGCCCACGTTGATGGCCGAGGTGCTGAGGAAAGCGCCGCGGCCGAACCCGGGGGCGGTGCCGCCGGCGCCGCTGTTGGCGAGGAACGCCACCCAGTACGACCCGGCGGGCAGCACCGCGGGCACGCCCGCGGCCATGGTCAGCGGGACGGACTTCAGGCCGGTCGCGGCCCACGCCGCGCTCTGGTCCGCGCCGGTCGCCAGCAGCGACCCGTCCGCCCCGTACAGGCCGACCTGGTTCTGGCCCGCCGTCAGCCCGGCCCCCGCGCCGGTGACGGCGACCAGCGCCGCCGAGACCGTCTGCGGGGTGCGCAGCAGCACCCGGACCAGCTGGAGCGTCCCGGTCGCCGGCACGCCGGTGCTGCCGATCGCGGACGGGTCGAACGACCAGGTCAGCAGCCCCTGGTCGGCGGGCTGCGGGGTCGGGTCGAGCAGCGGGGTGACGGTGCCCGCGCTGGCGAAGGACAGCTGGTCGGGGCCGCTGCGCAGCCCGTCGGCGGGGCTCCGGACGGTGGCGTTGTTCTGGTAGCTGCCGGTGACCAGGTTCGGGCCGGTGCTCAGCCGGCCCTGCCCGTCCCAGTTGACGGCCTGCCCGCCCGCCGTCGTGGACAGCGCCGCCGCCTGGACCCCGACCGAGGCGGAACGCGCCACGGTGAGGCCGTAGTACGGGGATTCCACCAGCGTGTCCGGCGCGGTGTCGTCGCCCCGGAACGCGGTGACCGCCAGGCCGGTCAGCAGGACGGGGGCGGTGCAGTCGGTGACGCTGACGCCGGAGAACCGGGCGTCCTTGGTGTTGCCGTCCCGGCGGGCGCAGCAGCCGTCGAACTGGACCGCCGCGACACCGCCGATCCGCTCCAGGTGGAAGCCGTCCTGCCCGTTCTGGTCGGTGGTGCAGGCCGTGAGGACGACCGCGCCGATCGGATTGTCGTCCGTCCACTCGAAGCCGTGCCGCTTGCTGTGCTCGGAACGGCACTGCGCCAGCTGGTTGTTGCTGTTGCCGTTCGGGAGGACCACCACGCCGCCCGGGCCGGCGGCGTTCAGCGCGTTCTGCAGCGCCGTCGTGTCGTCGGCGGCACCGTCGCCCTTCGCGCCGAAGGCTCCCGGACGTCGATCCAGCCCAGCGGCCGGGCCGGATCCGCGGCCGCCTCCGCGCTGCCGGCGCCCGCCACCACCGTCGCCGCCCCGAGCCCCGTTCCGGCCGCGGCCAGCCGCAGGACATCCCGTCGCGTCGTCATCTTCCGCGCCCCCGATGGCCGAACGAGTCGCGGCAGATCACAGGCGGACGTTCGTCCACGGCGGGACGGAACGTTCGGTCCTGGACGGGCGACCGTGCGCGCGGGGTCTGGCACCCGGGGGCGGGGCTGCCTATTGTTCGTCCCAGCCGTGAACGCGAAGCACCACCGGAAAGCGCTCCATCGACCAGGAGGCCCCAGTGATCCGCATCAGCTCCGTCCGCCGACTGCGTGCCGCCATCGGGCTCGCGGCCGCCGCCGCCGCGCTCACCGCCTGCGGCGGGGCGCCGGCGCACCAGGGGGCCGCCGCCACGGTCGGCGACGAGCGGATCACCATCGCCCAGGTGCAGGCGCGGATGACGGCGGTCCGCGAGGGCGGCACCGCGCAGGACGGCGCACCGGCGACGAACGAGCAGCCCGGGCTGGCCCGGCACGCCGTGAACGACCTGATCCTCGACAAGGTCATCGTCCGGGCGCTGGCCGACCGCCGGCTCACCGTCGAGGCGGGCGAGATCGGCGCGGCCCGGTCCGCGGACAGCAAGGTCGTGGGCGGCGACGCCAAGCTGGCCGAACTGCTGCGGGTCAAGCAGGGCGTCCCGGCCGCCGGGATCGACGACTTCTACCGCCAGCAGCTCGGCCTCACCAAGCTGGCCGGCGGCCAGGACCCGACCGGCACGGCCGGCGACGCCGCCATCCGCAAGGCCCTGGTGGACGCGGGCACCGCCCTGCACATCAAGGTCAACCCGCGCTACGGGACGTGGGACACCGCCCGGATCGGGCTCACCGACACCGTCGACGACTGGCTGCCGAAGAACGTCCGCCCGCTCTGAGCCCGTTCAGTACAGGTACGGCCGGCAGAGCGGCAGCTCGCACGAGCCGCCCCAGGAGGTGTCGCCGGACGGCGTCGCGCCGTCCGCCCACCTCTCGCCGACCATCAGGGAGGCCGCCGGCGCCAACCTGTACACCGTCGTGCAGAGCATGCTCGCCGAGGGCCTCCCGCTGCCGGGCCGCCCGCCGGACGACGCCGCGCTCACCGGGGCCGCCGCCGCGCCGATCGAGCACGCCACCACGCTGCCGGCCGTCACCCGACAGCTCATGGTCCGGCCCGCGGCGTGACGCCCGCCCCGGGAGAAAAGCGCTCGTCGGCCGCGGGGACGCTCGTTGTAGGTTCGGTGGCGTGGACACTCCGAAGCTGATCCTGCTCACCACCACCCACCGCATCGCCCCCGGCCTGCTCTCCTGGCCCGCCTGGGAGGCCCTCCGCTCGGCGCCCGCGGTGCTGGTCGGCGCCGCCGACCACCCGCAGCTGCCCGCGCTGCGCGCCGCCGGTGTCGAGCCCCGGCTGATCGAACGCGGCACCGCCCCGGCGCTGGCCCGGCAGCTGCTCGCCGAGGCCCCCGCCGTGTGGCTGGAGAGCCCGGACGGCGACCCCGGGCTGACCGACGCGCTGGCCCGGATCGCGGTGGAGGAGGCCGGGCAGCACCCGGAGATCGAGGTGCTGCCCGGCTCGTACGACCTGCCCGGCGCCCGGCTGCTCGACCTGGTCTCGGTGATGGACCGCCTGCGCTCGCCCGGCGGCTGCCCGTGGGACGCCGAGCAGACCCACGAGAGCCTGGTGAAGTACCTGGTCGAGGAGGCCTTCGAACTCGTCGAGGCGATCGAGGAGGACGACCGGCCGACCCTCCGCGAGGAGCTCGGCGACGTGCTGCTCCAGGTCCTCTTCCACTCCCGGATCGCCGAGGAGCACGCCGAGGACCCGTTCTCGATCGACGACGTGGCGGGCGACATCGTCGAGAAGCTGATGTACCGCCACCCGCACGTCTTCGGCGACGTCAGCGTCCGCGACTCCGCCGAGACCGAGGCCAACTGGGAGCAGCTGAAGGCCGCCGAGAAGCAGCGCGAATCGGTCCTGGACGGCGTCCCCGCGGGCCTGCCCGCGCTGGCCTACGCGGCCAAGCTGGTCTCCCGGGTGCGCCGCGCCCGGTTCACCGGAGTGCCGGACGCGCCGTACGAGCTCCCCGCCGAGCTCACCCCCGAGTCCGCCGGGGACCTGCTGCTGGCGGTCGCACAGCGCGGCTACGACCAGGGCGTCGACGTGGACGCCGCACTGCGGGCGGCGGCCCGCCGCTACCGCCGCGCGGTGCGGGCCGCCGAGGGCCTGCCCGAGACGGACTGACGGGCGTCGTCAGCCGGCCAGCGGGACGTCCGACACCGGGCGCCGCTGGGTCGGCACGACCTCGCCGATCGCCTCGCCGACCAGCGCCAGCAGCTCCGCCAGCGGATCCAAGTGCCCGGGCAGCTCGGAGAGTTGGACGATCCGCTCGCCGTCCGGGCCGGCCACCGCGAACAGGTCGATCGGGCCGAGGTGCTTGACGGCGGTGGCGACCAGCGCCGCGATGTCCGCCGGGTGGTGCACGTCGCCGGACACCCCGACCACCGGGCAGCCGGGACGGTCGAGTTCGGCGGCCAGGTCCTCCGCGACACCCGGGCGGAGATCGGCGATGAGCAGACCGGCGGCGCCGGCGGCGGAGAACCGGCGGGCCAGGTCGGCCCCCTCGCCCCCGTCGAGCACCGCGATGACCACCACTGCACCGGCTACTCGCATGGTCTGCTCCCCTTTCAGAGCGAAACCGGGGCGGCCCGCACGCCGCCCACTGTGGTTCATCGGAGGATCGTAGGCTCGCCCCGACGCTCCGCAACAGGGATTACCCGTCAGGTGACCAGACTCACGCGACGCCGGTTCCAGATACGGTCAAGACATGCCAGATCAGCCCCACGCCACCCATCCGCAACTCTTCACCTGGGAGTTCGCCGCCGACCCGTACCCCGCGTACGCCTGGCTGCGGGAACACTCCCCGGTGCACCGCACCACGCTGCCCAGCGGGGTGGAGGCCTGGCTGGTCACCCGGTACGCGGACGCCCGGCAGGCGCTGGCCGACTCCCGGCTCTCCAAGAACCCGGCGCACCACAGCGAACAGGCGCACCGCACCGGCCGGGTGGGCATCCCCGGCGAGCGGCAGGCCGACCTGATGACCCACCTGCTGAACATCGACCCGCCGGACCACACCCGGCTGCGCCGCCTGGTGTCGAAGGCGTTCACGCCGCGCCGGGTCGCCGAGTTCGAACCGCGGGTGCAGCAGCTCACCGACCGCCTTATCGACTCCTTCGCGGAGCGCGGCGAGGCCGACCTGATCCACGAGTTCGCCTTCCCGCTGCCGATCTACGCGATCTGCGACCTGCTGGGCGTCCCCGCCGAGGACCAGGACGAGCTGCGGGACTGGGCCGGCATGATGATTCGGCACACCGGAGGCAAGCGCGGGGGTGTGGGCCGCGCGGTCAAGCAGATCCGCGGCTACCTGGCCGACCTCATCCACCGCAAGCGCGCGGACCTCGGCGACGACCTGATCTCCGGCCTGATCCGGGCCGGTGACCACGGCGAGCACCTGACCGAGAACGAGGCCGCGGCGATGGCCTTCATCCTGCTGTTCGCCGGCTTCGAGACCACCATCAACCTGGTCGGGAACGGGCTTTACGCGCTGTTCCGCAACCCGGGCCAACGCGCCCTGCTCCAGGAGTCGTTGGGGCGCGGCGAGTCCGGCCTGCTGGAGACCGGCATCGAGGAACTGCTGCGCTACGACGGGCCGGTGGAGCTGGCGACCTGGCGGTTCGCCACCCGGCCGCTGAGCATCGGCGGGGTGGACATCCCGGTGGGCGATCCGGTGCTGGTGGTGCTCGCCGCCGCCGACCGCGACCCGGCGCGCTTCGCCGCGGAGAACACCCTGGACCTGGCCCGCGCGGACAATCCGCACCTCGGTTTCGGACACGGCATCCACTACTGCATCGGCGCGCCGCTGGCCCGGCTGGAGGGGCAGCGCGCGATCGGCACACTGCTGACACGGCTGCCGGACCTCCAGTTGGCGGCCGATCCCGCCGAACTCCGTTGGCGCGGCGGGCTGATCATGCGCGGGCTGCGCGAACTCCCGGTCTCCTTCACGCCCCGCTGACCCGGTTTCGACCGCAGCCGCCCAGCGTCCGCCCGGAACCCCCAACTGGCCCGGCGGGGGCGCGTGGTGCGCCCCCGTCAGGGGCAAAGCGGACATACATGGACGGTTTGTGTGCAGAAAGTGAAGGTCCGTAATTTCGGCGTGATGTCGGTGATATGAGCTTGTGATTGTTCATCAGCTCTGCTTACTCTCCGATTTGCCCGCAGCCGTGGGCCCCGAACGCGGCACGCCGAGTCCTGTCCGCCGCGACCTCGGGACACCGACCAGGAACTCGGACAGGAGTGGGGGACCCAGGTGTGAACGCCGTAGCAGTCTCGACGGCTTGGGGTGAAGCCGCCCGGGAGCGGACGCAGTCGCGTCCCCCCTCCCCGGCGGCCGGGCCAGCCTCCCGGTCCGAACCCGACAGCTCACCTCGCAGGCGTGCGGAGAGGAAGTCCCATGCTGTTCACCGGTACTGGCCGCCACCGACGTAGCACCAAGGCCGAGAAGGTCGTCGCCGCCGCCGGCGTCGCCTCCGTCGGCCTGGCCCTGCCCCTGCTGTCCGCCACCGGAGCGGCGGCCGCGCCCGTCGACACCTGGGACCGCGTCGCCCAGTGCGAGAGCGGCGGCAACTGGTCGATCAACACCGGCAACGGGTACTACGGCGGGCTTCAGTTCTCCTCCTCCACCTGGCGCGCCTACGGCGGCGGGCAGTATGCGTCCCGCGCCGACCAGGCCAGCCGCTCCCAGCAGATCGCGGTCGCCGAGCGGGTGCTCGCCTCCCAGGGCCCCGGCGCCTGGCCGGTCTGCTCGGCCAAGGCCGGCCTGGCCAAGGGCGGCGGCAGCAGCTCCCAGGACACCGCCTCCCGCTCGCAGCAGCGCCAGACCGCGCCCCAGCAGAAGTCGACCAAGTCGCAGCCGAAGGCGCAGCAGCAGGCCCCGAAGACGCAGACGCCGCAGCAGGGCTACAAGTCCCCGAAGCCGGCCACCTCCTCGCAGGCCGCCGGGACGTACACCGTGCAGCAGGGCGACACGCTGTCCGGGATCGCCGGTGCGCGGAACGTCTCCGGCGGCTGGGAGCAGCTGTTCAAGACGAACCGGGACGTGGTCGGCGCCAACCCCGACCTGATCGTCCCCGGCCAGGTGCTCTCGCTCTGACCGCCGGTTCGGGCCCCCGATCCGCCTGACGATCCGTCCGCTCCGGGCGTGCGCCGAGCAGTTCGCGCCGCCCGGGGCGGTCCGTCGGCGGGCAAACAGGTGAACTACCAGTGAGTAGCCGGGCCACACGGTGAGACGGGGCCCGGCCGGGCGTGGCCGCGGGCAGGTCTGCGGCTAGGCTCTGGGCGTAACGACCACACATCCGCTTCCGCTAGGAGATGCCTCGTGCCGTCCATTGATGTCGTCGTAGCCCGTGAGATCCTCGACTCCCGCGGCAACCCCACGGTCGAGGTCGAGGTCGGTCTCGACGACGGCAGCACCGGTCGTGCGGCTGTCCCGTCGGGCGCCTCCACCGGCGCCTTCGAGGCGCTGGAGCTCCGCGACGGCGACAAGAACCGCTACTTCGGCAAGGGCGTCGAGAAGGCCGTCCTCGCCGTCATCGAGCAGATCGGCCCGGAGCTGGTCGGCTACGACGCCACCGAGCAGCGCCTGATCGACCAGGCCATGCTCGACCTGGACGCCACCCCGGACAAGTCCTCGCTCGGAGCCAACGCCATCCTCGGCGTCTCGCTGGCCGTCGCGCACGCCGCCTCCGAGGCCAGCGACCTGCCGCTGTTCCGCTACCTGGGCGGCCCGAACGCCCACGTGCTGCCCGTCCCGATGATGAACATCCTCAACGGCGGCTCGCACGCGGACTCCAACGTCGACATCCAGGAGTTCATGATCGCCCCGATCGGCGCGGAGTCCTTCTCCGAGGCCGTCCGCTGGGGCGTCGAGGTCTACCACACCCTCAAGGGCGTGCTGAAGGAGCGCGGGCTGTCCACCGGCCTGGGCGACGAGGGCGGCTTCGCCCCGAACCTGGACTCCAACCGCGAGGCCCTCGACCTCATCACCGAGGCCATCAAGAAGGCCGGCTACACCCCGGGCAAGGACGTCGCGCTCGCCCTGGACGTCGCCGCGTCCGAGTTCTACAAGGACGGCGCCTACCAGTTCGAGGGCAAGGCCCTGTCGGCCGCCGACCTGATCGCGTACTACGCCGAGCTGGTCGCCGACTACCCGCTGGTCTCCATCGAGGACCCGCTGGACGAGTCCGACTGGGACGGCTGGAAGGCCATCACCGACAAGCTGGGCGACAAGGTTCAGCTGGTCGGCGACGACCTGTTCGTCACCAACCCGGAGCGCCTGCGCAAGGGCATCGAGACCGGCACCGCCAACGCGCTGCTGGTGAAGGTCAACCAGATCGGCTCGCTCACCGAGACCCTGGACGCCGTCGAGCTGGCCCAGCGCAGCGGCTACCGCTGCATGATGTCGCACCGCTCCGGCGAGACCGAGGACGTCACCATCGCCGACCTCGCCGTCGCCACCAACTGCGGCCAGATCAAGACCGGCGCCCCGGCCCGCTCCGAGCGCGTCGCCAAGTACAACCAGCTGCTGCGCATCGAGGAGATCCTCGACGACGCCGCGGAGTACGCCGGCCGCGGCGCGTTCCCGCGGTTCCGCTCTGCGGACAAGTAAGCACAGCAAGGGCTGATTCGCTACTGAGCCTGTTGTGACCGGTGCCCCGGCCTCCACCGCGTAGGGTGGGGCCGGGGCACCGGCATGCGCAGGAGGGGCGACCAGATGGCCAAGTGGAGGATTCCCGGACTGGCGGCGCGCCCGCGCTTCACCAGCCGGGCCACCGTGCTGGTGCTCGTCCTGTGCTCGCTGGTGGCGATACTCGCCTACCCGACCCGGCAGTACATCGCGCAGCGCGCGGAGATCGCCGATCAGCGGGCCAAGGCCGAACACGCCCGCCAGCAGGTCGACGAACTGCGCCGGGCGAAGGCCCGCTGGCAGGACCCGGAGTACCTGAAGGCCCAGGCCCGGGAACGGCTGCACTACGCGCTGCCGGGCGAGACCCCGTTCGTCTCGGTCGCCCCGCCGCCCGCGCCGGGCGACAAGCAGTCCTCCACGGACGCCGCCGGCAAGCCGAAGGCCGCCCGTCCCTGGTACAGCGCGTTCTGGGACTCGGTGGACGCCGCCGACACCGCGCTCGCCGCCCCGCCCGCCGCTCCCTGAACTCCGCCACCCCACCCGCCCCCCACCTGACGAACAGACTGCTGATGAGCAACCAGAACCCTCTCGTCTCCGACAACGACGTCGCCGCCATCGCCGCCCAGCTCGGCCGGGTGCCGCGCGGGCTGCGCGCCGTCGCCCACCGCTGCCCGTGCGGCAACCCGGACGTGGTGGAGACCGCGCCCCGGCTGCCCGACGGCACGCCGTTCCCGACGCTCTACTACCTGACCTGCCCCAAGGCCGCCTCGCTGATCGGCACCCTGGAGGCGGGCGGCGTGATGAAGGAGCAGACCGCCCGGCTCGCCGAGGACCCGGAGCTCGCCGCCGCGTACCGGGCCGCGCACGAGGACTACATCGCCCGCCGGGACGCCATCGAGGTGCTGGAGGGCTTCCCCAGCGCCGGCGGCATGCCCGACCGGGTCAAGTGCCTGCACGTGCTGGTCGGCCACTCGCTGGCGGCCGGCGAGGGCGTCAACCCGCTCGGCGACGAGGCGATCGGCATGCTGGAGGACTGGTGGGCCAAGGGCCCGTGCGTCAGCCCGGCCGAGGTCGAGGCCGCCGGTGCGCGGGTCGCCCGCAACCGCGCCAAGGCCGAGGACCACGCCGCGACGATCGCTGCCAAGGAGGCGCTGACCGCCGAGCGGGCCGAGCGCGCCGCCCGCCTGGCCGAGGAGGGTGACGAGTCGTGACCACCACCCGGGTCGCCGCGATCGACTGCGGCACCAACTCGATCCGCCTGCTGATCGCCGATCTGGACCCGGAGACCGGCGAGATCGTCGACCTGGACCGCCGGATGCTGATCGTCCGGCTCGGCCAGGGCGTCGACAGGACCGGCCGGCTGCACCCCGAGGCGCTGGACCGCACCTTCGCGGCCTGCCGCGAGTACGCGGAGGTCATCGCCGCGTACGGCGTCGGCCCGGAGCGGATCCGGATGGTCGCCACCTCGGCCTCCCGGGACGCCGAGAACGCCGCCGAGTTCACGGCGGGCGTCAAGGAGATCCTCGGCATCACCCCGAGCGTGGTCAGCGGCGACGAGGAGGCCCGGCTGTCCTTCACCGGCGCCACCCGCGAGCTGCTCGGCGGCCCGCACCGCCCGCCGTACCTGGTGTTCGACCTGGGCGGCGGCTCCACCGAGTTCGTGCTCGGCGAGCAGGACGTCCGGGCCGCGTACTCGATGGACATCGGCTGCGTGCGGATGACGGAGCGCCACTTCGTCGGCGGGCAGCCCGTCGAGGAGCAGATCGCCGCCGCGCGGGCCGACATCCGGGCCGCGCTGGACACCGTCGGGAAGAGCGTCCCGCTGACCGAGGGCGCCACCCTGGTCGGCCTGGCCGGCACCGTCACCACGGTCGCCGGGATCGCGCTGGAGCTGCCCGGCTACGACTCCGAGCAGATCCACCACGCGGTGCTGACCGTCGAGCAGGTCCGCGAGACCGCCCAGTGGCTGCTGCACTCCTCGCACGCCGAGCGGGCCACCGTCCCCGTGATGCACCCCGGCCGGGTCGACGTGATCGCGGCCGGCGCACTCGTCCTGCTGGAGATCATGGAGCGCACCGGGGCCGCCGAGCTGCTGGTCTCCGAGCACGACATCCTCGACGGCATCGCCTGGTCGATCGCCTGACCCGGGCGCCCCGGGAGGCCCGGCGCGGGCCTCCCGGCGTGTCCCGGCAAGAAGCTTCGTGAATTTCTTCACATGGCGATCGGGCCTTTCGGCCCAGCGGGGTGTCCGGTCCGTCCGATATGTGGGACCGAAGGCGCCCGGGGCGGGTGGTTCATGGGATCGCAGGCAACCTGCGGTTCACACCGAAGAAATCGAAAGGGCACTCGGGAACCCGTGCGCCGCAAGGATCGTTGCTGCTCAGCGCGGCACCGAGTGCCTCGGCGGTCACCGAAGGCGGTCGGCGGGGGTCGGGGGAAGGCCCGGGGCCGGAAGTGTGGGCGCGCAGTGTAGCAGCCGGTGTCCAGGAGCTTGTGATGGGCCTCACGAATGGTCCGTCAGGCGGGGGTGGATACTTTCGGATATGAGCACCACGGAGCGTCCTCGCATCCTCATTGTCGGCGGTGGTTACGTCGGCCTGTATGCCGCGATGCGCATCCTCAAGAAGATGCGCTACGGCGAAGCGACCGTCACGGTCGTCGACCCGCGGTCGTACATGACGTACCTGCCCTTCCTCCCGGAGGCGGCCGGCGGCAACGTCGCCCCCCGCAACCTCGTCGCGCCCCTGCGCAGCGCCCTGAAGAAGGCGGAGGTGCTCACCGGTCACGTGACCGAGGTGGACCACGCCCGTAAGGTCGCCACCATCCAGCCTGCGGCCGGCGACGCCTACGAACTGCCCTTCGAGTACCTGGTCGTGGCGACCGGCTCGGTCTCCCGCACCTTCCCGATCCCGGGCCTGGCGGAGCACGGCATCGGCATGAAGACGGTGGAAGAGGCGATCAGCCTCCGCAACCACGTCATGGCGCAGCTGGACAAGGCCGAGTCGACCACCGACGAGGACGTCCGCCGCAAGGCGCTGACCTTCGTCGTCATCGGCGGCGGCTTCGCCGGCATCGAGACGGTGGCCGAGGTCGAGGACATGGCGCGCGACGCCGCCAAGATCTACAAGACCGTCAGCCGCGACGACATGCGCTTCGTCGTGGTGGAGGCGGCCAACCGCATCCTCCCCGAGATGGGTCCCGACCTGGGTCTGTGGACCAAGGGCCGGCTGGAGGAGCGCAACATCGAGGTCTACATCGAGACCTCGATGGACTCCTGCGTCGACCAGCACGTGGTGCTGAAGAACGGCATGGAGTTCGACGCCTCCACCATCGTGTGGACCGCCGGCGTGAAGCCGAACCCGATCGTCAACCGCTTCGGTCTGCCGCTCGGCCCGCGCGGCCACGTCGACACCAGGCCGACCCTGCAGGTCCAGGGCTTCGACTACGTGTGGGCGGCCGGCGACAACGCCCAGGTTCCCGACCTGGCCGCCGGTGAGGGCGCCTGGTGCCCGCCGAACGCGCAGCACGCGGTCCGTCAGGCCGCCGTCCTCGCCGACAACGTGGTGGCCGGCATGCGCGGCTTCCCGCAGGCCGAGTACAAGCACAAGAACCTCGGTGCGGTGGCCGGCCTCGGCCTGCACAAGGGTGTGGCGATCCTGTTCGGCAAGGTCAAGCTCAAGGGCCGCCTCGCCTGGTACTTCCACCGCCTGTACCACGGCGCGATGGTCCCCACCATGAACCGCAAGGTCCGGGTCTTCACCGACTGGACGCTGGCGATGTTCCTCAAGCGCGAGACCGTCGGTCTCTCCGAGATGGAGAAGCCGTTCGACGCCTTCCAGGAGGCGACCGCTCCGCCGAAGCCCGCCGCCGCGGCCGAGCCCAAGAAGGAACTCGCCTCCAGCAAGTAAGCGGCCGACCCGTCTTTTCGGGTCGATGAGTCGGAGGCCCTCCGCCTGGCAACGTCGCCGGACCACGTCCTCCGTGGTGCTCAGCCGGCCTTGCTGCCGGGCGGAGTACAGCAATCGGTTGACCAAGGCCCCCACCCCCGCCGGGTGGGGGCCTTCGGGCTTTTCCGGGACCGCCGCCGTCAGGGCCGGTCGGTGGTGGCGGTGCGGTCGTTGAGGCGTTCGTGGCGCTGGCGGGCGGCCTGGGGGGTGCCGAGGCCGAGGCCGAAGGCGATGTCCTGCCAGGTCATGCCGCGGCCGCGGGCCATGGTGAGCAGGCCGGCCTCCAGTTCGTCGAGTTCGGCGCGGACCAGGGGGAGCAGGGTGAGGGCGGCCGTCAGGTCGGCGCGGTCGACCTCGGGTTCGCCGTCCTCGGCGAGGGCGGCGCCGCTGAGCAGGAAGGCGACCAGGCGGACGGCCTCGTGCGGGGCGACCATGGCCGGGTTGGTCTGGCGGCGGCGCTGCTCGTCGGTGGCGGCGTGGCGCTCGGCGATCCGGAACAGCGAGGCGTAGACGCGCTGCGTCCGGGCGGCCTCCGGGTCCGGCAGGGCGAACGGGTCGGCGGGCTGCGGGGAGGTGTCGGTCATGGGGACAGCATGCGGTGATCAACCGGTGGGCGTCAATGGGGCGTGTTGAACGGTTCGTTCAAAAAATGGATTGATCACGGACGGGTCGCCGCCTAGCATGGCGATCATCATCGACACTCAACCTGGGGGTACCGCAATGGAACTGACCACTCGTCAATCCGCCCTGATCGCCGCCGCCACCACCGCGCTGGCCGCCGCGGCCGTCGTCGGCGGCTCCGCCGTGGAGTGGACGGTCGCCCCGGCCGGCGCGGCCGTCGAGGCGCACGGCTACGTGCAGCAGTCCGCCGGCGACGTCGTGGTGCCGGACCACATGGCGCTGGTCACGCCGGACCACATGGCGCTCGCCGTCACCGACCACATGGGGCTCTGACCCCGCCGTGCGGGCAGCAGTCGACGACCCGGCGGCGCAGCTGGTCGCGCAGACCGCCGAGCGGCTGATCCGGCTCTGGGCCGAGCGCGGGGAGCTCCACCACCCCGGCTGGGGTCGGCCGTTCCGCCAACTCGCCGAGCTGCTGCCCGCATCGGACGTCGAATTCGCCGTCCACAACCCGCAGATGGTGCCGCTGCTCTGGTACCCGGCACTGCGCCGGGAGAGCGCGCACGGCACCGTCGTCGAGGTGTTCGACCACCTCCCGGCGGACGCCGGGCCGCCGCTGCCGCGCCGGCAGGAGCTGTCCCGGATCTACAGCTGGGCGCCCGTCACCCGGACCGCCCTCGACTGGATCGCCGGGCGGCTGGCCGGCCGGGGCCTGCTGGAGGTCGGCGCCGGCAGCGGCTACTGGGCCGCCCGGCTGCGGGAGCACGGCGTGGACGTGCTGGCCACCGACGCCGAGGCCCGCACCGAGCTCAACGGCTGGACCGACCGGTTCCGCTGGACCGACGTCCGCCCCGGCCGGGCCGCCGAGGACGCCGCCGCCCACCCGGACCGCGCGCTCGCCCTGATCTGGCCCCCGCACCGCGACCCGATGGCCCTGGAGGCCCTGCGCGCCTACCGCGGCGACCACCTGATCCACCTCGGCGACCGCCCCGGCGGCCTCTGCGCCGACGACGCCTTCTTCGCCGAACTCGCCGCCCACTGGCAGCCGGCCGCCCGCTGCCCGCTCGCCCTGCGCTGGCTCGGCAACCACGACACCCTGACCCACTGGGTCCGCCGCGAGTGCGACCGGCGTACGCCCCGGCTCGCGACGATCGCCTGACCGGGCCCGGGAGGTCATCCAGGTCGCGCTTCTCCGACGACCCCGGCGCCGACTTTCCACAGTACGGTCCGGGTTGTGACGGTCCATCGACAGCATTTGATGTGACGACCTAGATTTCAGGCTGTCAATCCTTAAGTAAATATCGGGGGCTGCAGATGTCCTTGGATCCCACCACCCGGCTCCTCCTCGCCCTCGCCGCCGTCCTGGCCCTCAGCCTCGGCGCCGCCCGGCTCGCCCAGCGGTTCGGCCAACCGGCGGTGATCGGCGAGATCGCGATCGGGATCGCGCTCGGACCGACCCTGCTCGGACGCGTCCTGCCCGACCTGCACCGACAGCTGTTCACCGGCGCACCGCTGACCGTCCTCGGCGGCCTCGCCCAACTCGCCGTCTCCCTCTACGCCTTCGAGATCGGCGCGCAACTCACGGCGGAGGCCGGGACCCGCCGGAGCGCCGGGCACCGCTCGCCGCTGCCGCTGGCCGCGGTGTCGGTGGCGGTGCCGGCCGCGGTCGGCCTCGCGCTCGCACCCTGGCTGGTCCGCTCGGGCGGGGTCGGGCCGCACGGCTCGCCCGGCTCCTTCGCGGTCTTCCTGGCCGCCGCGCTCGGCGTCACCGCCGTGCCCGTGCTGGCCCGGATCCTGCACGACCGCGGCCTGGACGGGACACCCGAGGGCCGGCTCGGCCTGGCCGCCGCGGCCGTCGGCGACGGCGCCTGCTGGACGCTGCTGGCCCTCGCCCTCTGGCTGGCCGGCACCCTGCCGGCCGGCCACCTGGCCCTCGCCCTGGCCGGCGTCGCGGGCGCCGGACTGCTCGCCCGCCGCCGCGCCCGCGCCGGTCGCGACGCGTCCCGGACCGCGGCCCGCGTCGCGACCGGCGCCCGTCCCGGCGCCGCCCTGTTGCTCGGCGCGGTCTGCCTGGCCGCCGCGCTCTCCTCCGCGCTCGGCCTGCACACGCTGTTCGGCGGCCTGGTGCTCGGCCTGCTCTGGCCTTCCGCCCTCGGCCCGCACGGCGAGCTGCCGGCCACCGCCGCCACCGGTCTCGGCACCCTGTCCACCGTGCTGCTGCCCTGTTTCTTCCTCGGGGCCGGCCAGCAGGTCGACCTCGGCGCCGAACTGACCGACCCCGGCTTCCTCGCCCTGGTCGGGGCGGTGCTCGCGGTCTCGACCGCGGCGAAGATCCTGCCCTGCGCCGCGGTCGGGCGACGCGGCGGGATGCCCTGGCGGGACAGCCTGCGCCTCGGCGTCCTGATGAACACCAAGGGCCTGACCGAACTCGTCCTGCTCACCGTCGGCCAGCAGGCCGGCCTGATCAGCCCCCGGCTGTACGCGGCGCTGCTGGTGGTCGCGGTCGCCGCCACCGTGCTGGCCGGGCCCGCGCTCCTGCTGCTGCGCGACCGGCCGCGGGCCACGGCGGCGGAGCCGGTGCTCGCCCCGACGGGCTGAGCATCGGCTCCGGCACCGGTCAGCGGGCGGCCAGCACCGCACGGTAGACGTCGAGGGTGCGCTCGGCGACCCGGTCCCAGGAGAACTCCCGGACCGCCCGCTCCCGCCCGGCCAGGCCGAACTTCTCGGCCGTCCCCGGGGACTCCAGCAGCGCGTTGACGGCTGCGGCGAGACCGCGGGCCAGGGCGGCCGGGTCGGCCGGCTCCCCGGTGGCGTCGTCCCGCTGCTCGTACGGCACCAGCAGTCCGGTGCGGCCGTCCTCGACCACCTCGGGGATGCCGCCGACCGTGGTGGCCACCACGGCGGTCTCGCAGGCCATCGCCTCCAGGTTGACGATGCCCATCGGCTCGTACAGCGAGGGGCAGACGAACACCGCCGCGTGGCTGAGCAGTTGGCGCACGCTCAGCGGGTCGAGCATCCCGTCGATCCGGACCACGCCGCTGCGCCGCCGGATCAGATCGGCCACCAGGGTGTCCACCTCGGCGGCGATCTCGGGGGTGTCGGGCTGCCCGCAGCACAGCACCAGCTGGGCTTCCGGGCGGAGGTAGAAGGCCGCCCGGAGCAGGTGCGGCAGGCCCTTCTGGCGGGTGACCCGGCCGACGAAGAGCACGATCGGCCGGTCCGGGTCGAGGCCGAACCGCTCCAGCACCGCGGGTGAGCGGTCGGGCCGGTAGGCGTCGGTGTCGATCCCGTTGTGGATCACGTGGACGCGTTCGGGCGTGATCTCGGGGTAGACCGCGAGCACGTCCTCACGCATGGCCCGGGAGACCGCGATGACGGCGTCCGCGGACAGGGCGGCGGTGCGTTCCAGCCAGGAGGAGAGCGCGTAGCCGCCGCCGAGCTGCTCGGCCTTCCACGGCCGCAGCGGTTCCAGGCTGTGCGCGGTCATCACGTGCGGGATGCCGTGCAGCACCCCGGCCACCTGGCCGGCGCCGTTGGCGTACCAGGTGTGGCTGTGGACCAGGTCGGAGTCGGCGCACTCGGCCGCGGCTTCGAGGCCGGCGCCCAGGAAACCCAGCGCGGGGTTGGCACCGCGCAGCGTCTCGGGGACGGCGTGGGCGCGGGCGCCCTTCTCGTCGCGGGGTTCGCCGAAGCAGTGGACGTCCACCTCGGCGAGGCGGCGCAGTGCCCGGGTGAGCTCGGTGGCGTGGACGCCGGCGCCGCCGTACACCTCGGGCGGGTACTCCCTGGTCAGGATCGAGATGCGCATGGCGGATCCCTTCTGGTCCGGGCTGGTGGGCTGCTTCCGGGAGTCCGGGCGCCGCAGGTCAGCAGCAGCCGCCGGCGCCGGGGTCGTCGGAGACGACGACGGTCACGGGGGCCGCCTTGACCGTGGCGCCCTGGTCGGCGCCGAGCGGGCCGAAGGCCAGGGCGAGAGCGGTCACGGCGAGCACGGCGGCGAGGCGGGCGATCAGAGTCTTGGACATGGCTGTGCCTTCCTGGGTGGGCCCTCCGTGGGCCTCATCGAGTTGACATGGAGAGTCAATCCGGCTTGACAGACTCTGTCAATGCATCGGCCGCAGGGAAAGCCCGATGCGTCGTACAACGGCAGGTCGGCCTGAAAAAAGTCGAGAACGAAGCCGCTGGAGACTTCTTGGCGGCCTGGGGACGATCCTGTAAAAAGGGTAGTCAAATGGCACCTCGGAGGTGGACAGCGTGGACCAGACGCAGAGCGGGACGGGTGGAATCGGTCAGCGCCTGCGCGAGCTGCGGCTCAGGCGCGGGCTCAACCAGCAGGACCTCGCCTCGGAGGACATCTCGGTCAGCTATGTGTCCCTGATCGAGACCGGCAAGCGAGCTCCGTCCGAGGCCGTGCTGAAGAGCCTCGCCGAGCGGGTGGGCTGTTCGGTGGAGTACTTGCGCACCGGGCACGACGACGCCACCGTCAAGGAGCTCGAACTCAAGGTGGCCTTCGGCGACATGGCGCTGCGCAACGGCTCCAACGGGGAGGCGCTGCAGTCCTTCAGCGAGGCGCTGGCCTCGTCGCCGCTGCTCAGCGACGCGATGGTGCACCGGGCCCGGCTCGGCCAGGCGCTGGCGTTCGAGAAGCTGGGCCGGCTGGAGGCCGCGATCCAGCTGCTCACCACGCTCTTCGAGGACCCGGCCACGGTGGCCGGCTCGGCGCAGTGGGCGCAGCTCGCGGTGGCGCTGTGTCGCTGCTACCGGGAGTCCGGCGACCACATCATGAGCGTCGAGGTGGGCGAGCGGGCGATGCGCAAGCTCGACTCGCTCGGCCTGGACGTCACCGACGACCACATCCAACTCGGCGCCACCCTGATCGACTGCTACCGCGAGCGCGGCGACCTCGGCCAGGCCAACCTGGTCGCGGCCCGGCTGCTGCTGGTCGCCGAGCAGACCGGCTCGCGGGTCGCCCGCGGCTCGGTCTACTGGAACGCCGCGCTGGTCGCCAAGTCGCGCGGGCGGGTGGACGAGGCGCTCGGCCTCACCGAGCGGGCGCTGATGATGATGGCCGAGACCGACAACGTCCGGCACCTGGCCCTGCTCAAGGGCGTGTACGGGCGGCTCATCCTGGAGTCGGACTCGCCCGACCTGGAGCGGGCCCGCACCCTGCTGGACGAGTCCCAGCTCGGGCTGCTGGAGGCCGGCACCGCCGCGGAGCAGGCCTGGAGCGAGACCAGCCTGGCCCAACTGTCCATCCAGCTGCGGCAGTTCGACGACGCGGCGGCGCACGCCAACCGGGCGCTCGGGCTGCTGCGGGCCGAGCCGCGGTTCGACGCCGCCAAGGCACGGGTGCTGCTCGCCGAGGCCCAGTTCCTCGGCGGGGACCCGGAGAGCGGCGGAGCCACGCTGCGCGCGGTCGAGCGGCAGCTCGGCCAGCTCGCGGCCAACCGCGGCTCGGCGGAGGTCTGGCGGCAGGTCGGCGACCTCTGGCAGCGGTTCGGCCGGGCGGAGGAGGCGATGAGCGCCTACCAGCGGGCGCTGACCAGCGTCGGCCTGCGGGCGCTGCCCAGCGTGAACGAGGCGCCCACGCCGCGGCCCGGGCGGACCAGGCGCTGACCGCCTCCCGGCGGGTGCCGACCGGCGTGGCCGGGGCGACCGGCGTGGCCGGTGGAAGCGGGTGGTAGACGCGGACGGTTCGTGGGCGGTCCGGTCCCGGAGGGGTGTCTCCGGGGCCGGACCGCCGGTTCAGGAGCCGGCGACGATCCGCAGCACCCGCTCGCGGAGATCGTCGAGGCGGCGGCCGTCGGCGGCCTCGGCGTTCAGCCGCAGCACCGGCTCGGTGTTGGAGGCGCGCAGGTTGAACCAGGCGCCGTCGGCGAAGGTGGCGGTCAGGCCGTCCAGCCGGTCCAGGACGGCGCCGTCGCCGAGCGAGCGCTCCACCTCGGCCAGGGCGGCGGCCGGGTCGGCGACCTCCAGATTGGTCTCCGCCGCGGTGGCGTACCGGGTGAAGTCGGCCACCAGCTTGGACAACGGCCGGTTCGCGTCGGACAGTTCGGCCAGGATGTGCAGGGCGGCCAGCATGCCGGTGTCGGCGAACCAGAAGTCGCGGAAGTAGTAGTGCCCGGAGTGCTCGCCGCCGAAGACCGCCAGGTGCTCGGCCATCAGCGCCTTGACGAAGGAGTGCCCGACCCGGGAGCGGACCGGCACGCCGCCGCTCTCCTCGATCACCTCGATCGCGGACCGCGAGGTGATCAGGTTGTGCACCACCCGGCCCCCGGGCTCGCCGGCCAGCAGCCGGGCGGCGACCAGCGCGATCACCGAGGAGGCCGGCACCGCCTCGCCGCGTTCGTCGACCGCGAAGCAGCGGTCGGCGTCCCCGTCGAAGGCCAGGCCCAGGTCGGCGCCCTCCGCCCGGACCCGCGCCTTCAGATCCGCGACGTTGGCCGGCTTCATCGGGTCGGCCTCGTGGTTCGGGAAGCTGCCGTCGAGCTCGAAGTACATCGGGACGATGTCGAGCAGCGGGTGGTCCAGCACCAGCGGCACGGTCAGCCCGGCCATGCCGTTGCCCGCGTCCACCACCACCTTCAACGGACGCAGCCCGGACAGGTCGACCAGCGAGCGCAGGTGGGCGGCGTACTCGTCGAGCAGGCTCTCGGCGCGCCGGGTCCCCGGGACCGGGTCGGCGACGACCGGCGCCGGGGCGACCAGGGCGGCCCGGATCCGTTCCAGGCCGCTGCCCTCGCCGATCGGCACGGCCCCGGCCCGGCACAGCTTGATCCCGTTGTACGCGGCCGGGTTGTGGCTGGCGGTGAACATCGCACCGGGGATGCCGAGCCGCCCGGCCACGAAGTACAGGTAGTCGGTGGAGCCGAGGCCGGTGTCCAGGATGTCCACGCCCTGGTCCAGCACGCCGCGGGTGAAGGCCGCGGCCAGGGTGGGCGAGGAGTCGCGCATGTCGTGGGCGACGGCGATCTCGGCGGCCCCGGTCAGTTCGGTGAAGGCGGCGCCGATCCGGTACGCGGCGGCCTCGTCCAGCTCCTGCGGCACCAGGCCGCGGATGTCGTACGCCTTGACCAGGCGGCGGGCGAGTTCAGGCTCCATGATGCTCCTCGGGTGTCAGCCAGATGGTGGCCAGCGGGGGAAGGGTCAGCGGGGCGCTGTGGTCCTGGCCGTGCCACGGGACGGGTTCGGCCTCGGGGCGGCGGGTCGCGGCGGCGGCGCCGCTGCCGCCGTAACGGGCGTCGTCGGTGTCCAGCACGGTCCGCCAGCGGCCCGGCAGCGGCAGCCCGATCCGCCGGTCGCGGCGGACGACCGGCGAGAAGTTGCAGACGGCGACCAGCGGGCTGCCGTCCGCTGCGCGGCGCACGAACGCGATGACGTTCTCGTCGGCGGCGTCGGCGTCGAGCCAGCGGAAGCCGTCGGGGACGGTGTCCTGTTCCCACAGCGCGGGCGTGGCGCGGTAGGTGTGGTTGAGGTCGGCGATCAGGTCGCGGACGCCGCGGTGCTCGGCCGCGGCGGGCCAGCCCTCGTCGAGCACCCACCACTGCGGGCCGCGCTCGTGGTCCCACTCCGTGCCCTGCGCGAACTCCTGTCCCATGAACAGGAGTTGCTTGCCGGGGTGGGCCCACATGTAGCCGAGGTAGGCGCGGTGGTTGGCGCGCTGCTGCCACCAGTCGCCGGGCATCTTGGAGACCAGCGCCTGCTTGCCGTGCACCACTTCGTCGTGCGAGATCGGCAGGATGTAGTTCTCCGAGTACGCGTACACCATCGCGAAGGTCATCTCGTGGTGGTGGTACTTGCGGTGCACCGGCTCTCTGCCCAGGTAGGCCAGCGAGTCGTGCATCCAGCCCATGTTCCACTTCAGGCCGAAGCCGAGTCCGCCGGCGTCGGTGGGCCGGGTGACGCCGTCCCAGGCGGTGGACTCCTCGGCGACCGTCAGCACGCCCGGGCAGCGCCGGTACACCGTCGCGTTCATCTCCTGCAGGAACGAGGCGGCGTCCCAGTTCTCCCGCCCGCCGTCCCGGTTCGGCGTCCACCGGCCGTCCGGACGGGAGTAGTCGAGGTAGAGCATCGAGGCGACGGCGTCGACCCGTAGGCCGTCGACGTGGAACTCCTCGCACCAGTACACCGCGTTGGCGACCAGGAAGTTCCGTACCTCGGGACGGCCGTAGTCGAACTCCAGCGTCCCCCAGTCCGGGTGCTCCGCCCGCTGCGGGTCGGCCGGCTCGTACAGCGGCTCCCCGTCGAAGCGGGCCAGCGCGAAGTCGTCCTTCGGGAAGTGCGCCGGAACCCAGTCCACGATCACCCCCACTCCCGCCCGGTGCAGGGCGTCGACGAGGTACTTGAAGTCGTCGGGGGCGCCGAGCCGGGCCGTCGGGGCGTAGAAGCCGGACACCTGGTAGCCCCAGGAGCCGCCGAACGGGTGCTCCATCACCGGCATGAACTCGACGTGGGTGAAGCCGAGTTCGGTCAGGTAGCCGGGCAGCACCTCGGCGATCTCCCGGTAGCTGGTGAGGTCCGGCCGCCAGGACGCCAGGTGCAGCTCGTACACCGACATCGGCGACCGGTGGTGGACCGCACCCGCCCGCGCCGCCATCCACCCGGCGTCCCCCCACGCGTAGGTCGAGGTGTGGACGACGGAGGCGGTGTCCGGCGGGCACTGGGCGGCGCGGGCCAGCGGGTCGGCCTTCTCCGCGATCGCGCCGCCGCGGGTCAGGATCTGGTACTTGTACCGCTCGCCCTCGCCGAGGCCCGGTACGAACAGCTCCCACACGCCGGACGAGCCCAGCGAGCGCATCGGGTGCGCGGTGCCGTCCCAGTGGTTGAACGAGCCGATCAGCCGCACCCCGACGGCGTTCGGCGCCCACACCGCGAACGAGGTGCCCGCCACCCCGTCCACCGTGCGCACGTGCGAGCCGAGCACCGTCCACAGCTGCTCGTGCCGGCCCTCCGAGATCAGATGCAGATCCAGCTGACCCAGCGTCGGAGCCATCCGGTACCCGTCCTCCTGCACCACCGGCTCACCCCCCGGATACGACACCCGCAGCCGGTACTGGGGCAGTTGGGTGATCGGGAGCAGGGCGGTGAACAGGCCGCCCGGGCCGGGCGCCAGGGCGACGTCGCCGAGCGGGGTCTCCAGCACCACGCTCTCCGCGCAGGGCCGCAGCACCCGGACGGCCACGCCGTCCTCGACCGGGTGCGCGCCGAGGACGGCGTGCGGGTCGTGGTGGGCGCCGGCGAGCAGCCGTTCGGCATCGTCGGGCGGCGGCGGGGCTTCGGGGAGCAGAAGCGGGGCCGTCAGCTGCACGGTCACGGGAGGGCGTCCTCTCGGGTGGTTCAGGCGGGGGGAAGGTCAGCGGCCGGCGGCCAGCCGCTGGATCGCGTTGAGCGGGATGAACCGCTTGTCGGGGCGGTACCGGGTCTCGTACACGGCCTCGTAGACGGCCTTGTCGGTCTCGAAGGCGCGCAGCACCGCCGGGTGGCAGTAGGGGTCGACCTGCCCGCCGGCGGCGTAGCCGGCGATGAAGGCGCGGCGGCCGCGCAGCGACCAGGCCCGGGCGCGGCGGGTGTGGTGCAGCCGGTCGGCGGGGTCGAGGAGTTCGCGGTCCTCGGCGAGGAGGGCGGCGAGGGCGTGTTCGGCGGCGTACTCGAAGGAGCGCAGCATGCCGGCGACGTCGCGCAGGACGGGTTGCGGGCGGCCCTGGTCGTCGGCGGCGCCGCCGGGTTCGCCCTCGAAGTCGATGACCTTCCAGCCGGTCTGGGTGCGCAGGACCTGGCCGAGGTGGAGGTCGCCGTGGATCCGCTGGCCGTCGAGGCCGCGGCCCTGGCAGGCGGCGCGGGCGAAGTCCCGGTAGATCTCGGCGATCCGCTCGGTGTGCGGGACGAGCTCGGGGACCCGGCCGGCGGCGTCGCGCAGCCGCTCGTCGAGCTGGTCGACGATGCCGCAGATCTGCTTCTCGGTCAGGTAGCGGCGGGGGAAGGTCTCGGCGAGCAGGCGGTGGGTGCGGGCGACGGACTCGCCCATGGCGTAGGCGTCGGCGCTGAATCCGCCGAGGCCGGCGGCGCCCTCGTGGCCGCGCAGGCTGTCGGTGGCGTGCCGGACGGCGAGGTCCCAGCCGTCGCCGTCGGCGGGCAGGAACTCCTGGAGCACGCCGAGCACGTAGTCGCCGACGGTGAGGCGGCCGTGCAGGCGGGGGGTGCTGATGCTGCCGGCGGCGGTGAGGGCGGTGAGCACCTCGGCCTCGGGGTGCGGGCCGGGCTGCGGCTGGCGGAACAGCTTGAGCATCAGCCGGTTGCCGAACACCACGGCGCTGTTGGTCTGTTCGGCCTTCAGCGGGCGCGGGACGAGGCCGCCGGGAACGGAGCCGGGGCGGGTCAGAGCGAGCCGGGGGGTGCCGGGGCGGGCGGTCTGGGTGCGCTCCAGCAGCAGGGACATCAGCTCGGGGTCGTCGGTGGCCTCGTAGATCCACCAGCCGTCCCAACGGCCGCCGACCGCCTGGCCGACCACCGCCGCGTTGAGGCGCGGGGCCAGCCGGGGGCGCAGCCCCAGCAGTAACTGGTAGCGGCGGGCGGCCCCGGAGGTGTGGACGGCGGTGAGCAGGGCGTGGACCAGGACGGCTTCGCCGCGGGGCTGTTCCAGCACGGTGTCGGTGAGGGGGGAGAGGTCCTGCAGGCAGCCGCTCTCGTGGGTGAACCAGCGGCGGGTGACGAGCCAGGGCCGCAGCGCGGGCAGCAGCGGGCGGAGCAGCTCGTCACCCCGAAGGGCCTGCCCGGGTTCGGCGGCCAGGCAGGACGCGCAGGCGACGGTGGGCATTTCAGATGTCCTGACGGAGGGTGAGCAGGTGGGCGGGGGCGACGGCCGGGTCGAGCCGGACGTAGTTGTGCCGGCCCCAGAGGTAGAGCTCGCCGGTCAGCTCGTCCCGGACCTTGGTGTCCTCGGGCAGGTCGAGGGTGACGGTGGCTTCCTGGGGGTGGTGGGGGTCGAGGTTGACCACGGTGACGACCCGGTCCTCCAGGTCGTCCGTGGTGCGGGCGGTCTTGGAGAAGGCGAGGATCTGGTCGTTGTCGGTGGGGTGGAAGCGCAGGTCGCGCAGCTGCTGGAGGGCGGGGTGGCTGCGGCGGATCCGGTTGATCGCGGTGAGCAGCGGGGCGAGGGTGTCGGTGCGGGTCCAGTCGCGGGGCCGCAGTTCGTACTTCTCCGAGTCGAGGTACTCCTCCGAGCCCGGGTGGGCGGCCCGGTTCTCGCAGTGCTCGTAGCCGGCGTAGATGCCGTAACTGGGGGAGAGGGTGGCGGCGAGGACGGCGCGCAGGGCGAACGCGGCGGGGCCGCCGGTCTGGAGCTGCTCGGGGAGGATGTCGGGGGTGGTGGGGAAGAAGTTGGGGCGCATCCAGGCGGCGGTGTCGCCGGTGAGCTCGGTCAGGTACTCCGTCAGTTCGGCCTTGTCGTTGCGCCAGGTGAAGTACGTGTAGGACTGGTGGAAGCCGACCTTGCCGAGGGTGTTCATCATCGCGGGCCGGGTGAATGCCTCGGCGAGGAACAGCACGTCGGGGTCGGTGCGGGCGATGTCCGCGAGCACCTTCTCCCAGAAGTTGACCGGCTTGGTGTGCGGGTTGTCGACGCGGAAGATCCGCACCCCGTGGCCCGTCCAGTACCGCAGGATCCGCACCGTCTCGCGGACGATGCCGTCGAAGTCCTGGTCGAAGTTGACCGGGTAGATGTCCTGGTACTTCTTCGGCGGGTTCTCGGCGAAGGCGATGGTGCCGTCCGGGCGGTGGGTGAACCACTCGGGGTGCGTGTGCACCCACGGGTGGTCCGGCGAGCACTGCAGGGCGAAGTCCAGGGCCACTTCGAGGCCGAGCGCGCCGGCCTCCGCGACGAAGTGGTCGAAGTCCTCGATGGTGCCGAGGTCGGGGTGGACGGCGTCGTGGCCGCCCTCCGGGGAGCCGATCGCCCACGGCGAGCCGACGTCGTGCGGGCCCGCGATCAGGCTGTTGTTCGGGCCCTTGCGGTAGGCGCGGCCGATCGGGTGGATCGGCGGCAGGTAGACCACGTCGAAGCCCATCGCGGCGACCGCGGGCAGGCGTTCGGCGGCGGTCCGGAAGGTGCCGGAGACCGGCGGCTGCACGCCGCTCGGGTCCACCACCGCGCCCTCCGAGCGCGGGAAGAACTCGTACCAGGCGCCGAACAGCGCCCGCTTCCGGCTGACCGCCAGCTCGAACTCCTGCGAGCGGCTGACCAGTTCGCGCAGCGGGTAGCGCTCCAGGACGGCGGTGACCCGGGGGCGGCGGGCGAGCAGCAGCCGTTCCAGCGGGGGGCGGGCCGGGGCGCGGAGCGCGGCGGCGGTGCCGAGCAGGACGCTGCGGCCGCGGCCCCGGGGGACGTTCTCGGCGGCCCGCTCCAGCAGCTCGGCGCCCTCGATCAGGGTGACCTCGACGTCGACGCCGGCCGGGATCTTGACCGCGGCGGTGCGCCGCCAGCCGGTCACCGGGTCGCTCCAGGCCTCCACGGTGTAGGTCCAGCGGCCGGGGACGGTGGGGGTGACCTCGGCGGTCCAGCGGTCGGTGCCGGGGGCCTGCTCGCGCATCGGCGTCCACGGTCCGCGGCGGCCGGCCGGCCCGCGCAGCACCACGTTGGCGGCGACCGCCTCCCGGCCCTCGCGGAACACGGTGGCGGAGACCTCGAAGGTCTCGCCCTCGACCGCCTTGGCGGGCCGGCGGCCGCCGTCGACGGCCGGCCGGACGTCGAGTACGGGGATCCGCCCGACCGGTTCCGGCCGATGGCGGACTGCTGAGGCGGCACGGGGGGACAACACGGCGGTACGGGCGGACATGGCGGGACTCCTCTCGGTGGCGGGACGCGCAGGGGGAGGGGATCAGCGCTGGCCGATCCGGTCGATGATGGTGCGGGCGAAGAGGTGGCAGTGGTTGCCGGTGCGGGCGGTCACCAGGTCGTCGTCGACCACCACGTCGCGGTCGACGAAGACGCCGCCCATGTTCCGCAGGTCGCCCAGCAGGTTGTTGTGGACGACGGCCTGCCGGCCGCGGATCACCGAGGGGACCGGGGCGGCCAGCCACATGCCGTGGCAGATGATCCCCTTGACGATCGCCGGGTCGGCGAAGGCACGGCGCAGGAACAGCGCGGCGGGCGGCAGCCGGTCGACGGCCTCGGTGTAGCGCAGCCGGTCGGCGACGATCCCGGACGGGACGATCACCGCCGCGTACTGGCGGAGCCCGAACTCGTCGACGTCCTCGAAGGACTCGCTGACCTCGAACGGCATGCCGTGCTCGTGGCCGCGGAAGACCAGCCGGTCGTTGCCCCACAGCCGGGTGAGGAAGTGGACGCTGCCGCCCTCCTCGGCGAACCGCCGCTGGTAGTAGAGGATTTCGGGCTCGTAGAAGTCACTCTCCATCAGCACGGCGATCTTCCGGCCGGCCAGTCGGCCGCCGTGTTCGGTCGTGGTGCTCACCGGCCCACCACCAGGTCGATCAGGAACGGTCCGCCGCTCGTCAGCGCCTCGGCGATCGCGGCGGCGACCTGGTCGGGCTTGTCGACCCGGACGGCGGGGACGCCGAGCGAACGGGAGAGCGCGGCGAAGTCGATCTCCGGGCGGCTCAGGTCGAACAGCTCGGGGAAGGCGTGCGGCTCGATGCCCTGGGTGCCCCAGTACTGGGCGATGTTGTCGTCGAGCAGCTTGTAGCGGCCGTTGTTGCAGATGACGAAGACGGCGCCGATGTCGTAGCGGGCGGCGGTCCACAGGGCCTGGATCGTGTACATCGAGCCGCCGTCGCCGGTGAAGCCGACCACGGTCTTCTCCGGGTGGGCGAGCTTGGCGCCGAGCGCGCCGGGGATGCCGACGCCGAGCGAACCGCCGCGGGTCTGGAACCACTCCCCGGGGGTGTTCGGCGGCAGGTGGCGGAAGAGGCCGGGCGAGCAGGTCAGCGCCTCGTCGAAGAGGATCGCGTCGGCGGGCAGCTGCGCGGCGAGTTCGCGGCCGAAGTCGGCGGCGGTGAGCGCGCCGGCGGCCTCGCGGACGTCGCGCTCCTCGGCCTCGACGCGGGCGGCGGCCTTCTCGGCGCCCCAGCTGCGCAGCCGGTCGGCGGCCCGCCGCTGCTGCTCGGGGGTCAGCCGGGCGTCGATGGCGGCGGCGATCCGGCCCAGCGACTGGCGGGGGTCGGCGAGGATGCCGAGGTCGACCGGGAAGTTCTTGGCGATGGCGCCGCTGTCGAGGTCGACGTGGACCACCGGCGCGCCGGGCGCGAACACCCCCTCCAGGGCCGGGAAGACCTCCGGCAGCGCGTAGGTGCCGACGATCAGCACCGCGTCGGCGGCCGCGGTGACCCGGCGGCTCGACGTGCCGAACATGTGGCCCAACTGGCCGCGGTAGGCGGGGTGGTCGGCGGGCAGGTTGACCTCGGCCCAGTCCGCGCCCCACACCTCGGCGCCCCACACCTCGGCGAGGCGGGCCAGTTCGGCCTGGGCGCCGGAGAAGTGCACGCCGTCGCCGACGATCACCAGCGGCCGCTCGGCGCCGGCCAGCAGGTCGGCGGCGCGCCCGACGGTCTCCGGGGCGGGGACGGCCGCGGTCTCCAGGTAGGAGGTGGGCACGACCGGCTCGTCGGTCTCGGCGTCCATCACGTCGGCCGGCAGCACCACCATCACCGGGCCGTACGGCGGGGTGGCGGCGACCTTGAAGGCGCGGCGCAGCACCCGCAGGGTGGAGCGGGGGTCGACCACCCGGGTCGCCCACTTGGTGACCGGCTCGGCCATCGCGACCAGGTCGGCGGCCATCTGGGCCTCCATGGCGTCGTACGCCAGCCCGGACTCGCCGACCAGGACGACCAGCGGGGCGTGGCCGCGCTTGGCCTGGTACAGCATGCCGATGCCGTTGCCGAGGCCGACGCCGGAGTGCAGCTGGAGCAGGGCCGGCCGGCGGGTGGCCCGGGCGTAGCCGTCGGCCAGGCCGACCACGGCGGCCTCCTGGAGCGCCAACACGTACTCGATCTCGGGGAAGTCGCGGAGCTCGTCCAGGAATCCCTGCTCGACCGTGCCGGGGTTGCCGAACATGTGGGTGACGCCGTCGGCCTTGAACTGTTCGAGCATCGCCACCCGTGCGGGCCTGCTGGCCATGCCTGTGCCTCCTCGTGTGAGCTGGGGGTTTCCGGTTCGGGGGTGGGTGGGCCGCGGGGAGCAGGGCGGGCGCCCGCCCTGCTCCCCGCGGCCGGCGCGGGGTCAGGCCTTGAAGCCCCACTGGCGCAGCCCGTCCTCCAGCACCTCGACCAGCTTCTGGCCGGTCAGGTAGGAGTCCGGGGTGGAGCGCCCGGTGATGAACGGGTAGTCGACGATCACCGAGGTCTCCTTGCCGAAGTTGCCGTGGAAGGCGCCCTCGGGGAGCGTGGCGTCGCGCAGGATGTACTCCAGCGGGTACGGCGGCGGGCCGATCACGAAGTCGGTGCCCATGAAGCCGGTGCCGTCCTTGTAGTCGTACTCGATGCAGTGCCCGGTGACGTGCTTGTTGCGCAGGATGCTGGTCCGGTCGTCCTGCTCGCGGGCGAAGGCGAGCGCCGCGATGCCGTAGCACTCGGCGGCGATCGGCAGGTCCAGGTCGCGGAAGGCCAGGATCAGGTCGTGGATCCGCCAGTTGTTGGCGAGGTCGACGATGGGGCCGCTGCCGCCGACGATCAGCAGGGCGTCGTAGCGCTCGGCGATCTGCTCCTGCACCTGCTCGCGGCGGGTGTTGTAGCCCTCCCAGGCGCGCAGGAAGTCGTTGCGGCTGCGGTACGGGCGGTCCGGCAGCCAGGAGGCCAGGTCCAGCGGCTCGTCCAGCCGGCTGGAGCGGTCCAGGACCTTGACCTTCTCGGCCATCTCGGTGCTGGTCACCGAGCGGCCCAGCGGCGGGTCGATGTACTCGGGGTCCATGCTCGGCGGCAGCGCCGCGGGGCGTTTGCCGGTCGGGGTCGCGAAGGTGACCTCGTAGCCGGCCCGGTCGAAGGTCTCCAGCGGTCCGACCAGCTCCTCACCCCAGTAGCCGTACTCGGAGAGCACGATGAGGATTCGCTTCTTCGCCATCGGCGATGTTCTCCTTCGATTGCCTTGCGAATTCCCGTCGGAAGTCGGCGGGGATTACTGTCTAACAGCCGTCGCGGAATTCACACCAGAGTCGCCGCCCCACCCGTCGGGACACTGCGAAGTCGGTGAAAGCACTTCGGCATGTCCCCCGGCCCGGCGTCCTGGCGTGCCGAGATGCCTCTGAGTAGCCGAATGAGTGGCCGAGTTGCCGAAGGACGGGAGGGGACTTTGCACAGTGCGGGGGTCGGCGGAGAAGGCCGTTGACGCTCCGGCGGGCCGGATTCTAGCGTCCCTCTCAGCCGCGCTCACTAATTGCGGGAAGGAGAGGCGGAAATGTCCGACGCCAACTCCGGGGAGAACCCGGAAATCAGGGAATTCGCACAGAACTGGTTCGATCTGCTGAGCCGTCACGACCCGGTGGAGGACCTCCTGCCGCTGGTGGTGGACGAGGGCCTGGACATGGCGTTCCCGGAGCGCACGCTCCGCTCGCACGCCGACTTCCGGGACTGGTACACCGTGGTCGGCGAGGCCTTCGCCGACCAGAGCCACACGCTGGAGACGTTCACCGCCACCGAGGCGGACGGCCCGGTCGACATCGAGCTGACCGTGATCTGGGCCGCCAAGCACCTGGCCGAAGGCCACCGGGCCGCGTTCCGGGTCCGGCAGACCTGGCAGCTGACCCGCGACCCGGCCACCGGCGTGCTGCGGATCGCCCGCTACCGGGTCGTCACCCTCACCCCCGCCGAGGACGCCGGCTGATGGCGGCGGACTACGTGGTGGTCGGCGCCGGCTCGGCCGGCGCCGCGGTGGCCGCCCGGCTCAGCGAGGACGGCTCCGCGAACGTCGTCCTGCTGGAGGCCGGCGGCTGGCCCGAGCGCGAGGAGCTGCACCGCACCGACGCCGGCGCGGTGCTGGCGCTGCTCACCGCCGACTGGAGCACGAGCATCGACTGGGGGTACGCCACCGAGCCGGAGCCCGGCGTGAACGAGCGCCGGATCCCGGTCGCCCGCGGCCGGGTGGCCGGCGGCTGCAGCACGGTCAACGCGCTGATGTGGGTGCGCGGCAGCCGCCGCGACTACGACGGCTGGCGCGACCTGGGCAACCCCGGCTGGGGCTACGAGGACGTGCTGCCGTACTTCCGGCGTTCGGAGGACTTCGCCGGCGGCGGGTCCGCCTGGCGCGGCAAGGACGGCCCGGTGCAGGTCGCCGCGTCGGCCGAGCCGACCCCGCTGGCCGAGGCGTTCGTCGCGGCGACCCGGGAGACCGGCTACCGCAGCGGCGGCGACTACAACGCCGAGCACCAGGAGGGCTTCGGGTTCCACTACCAGCACACCCGGACCCCCGAGGGCCGCCGGTCCAGCACCGCGACCGCGTACCTGCTGCCGGCGCTGGGCCGCCCGAACCTCACCGTGCAGACCGGCGCCCAGGCGACCCGAATCCTGGTCGAGGACGGCCGCGCGGTCGGCGTCGAGTACGTCCAGGGCGACCGGACGCACACCCTGCGGGCCGAGCGCGAAGTGATCGTCTGCGCGGGCGCGTTCGAGAGCCCCAAGCTGCTGATGCTCTCCGGCATCGGCCCGGCCGACGAACTGCGCGCGGCGGGCGTCGAGGTGCTCCTCGACCTGCCCGGGGTGGGCCGCAACCTGCAGGACCACCTGTTCGCGCCGGTCTGCTACGAGTCGCTGCGCGAGCTGCCGCCCGAGGCGCCGCTCTCCGAGGCGGGCCTGTTCACCCGGACCGCCGCGGCCGACCCCTCGCGCGGGCCGGACCTGCAATTCACCTTCGGGCCGGTGAAGTTCCTGCCCGCCGACGCCCCCGCCGAGCTGTGGCAGGGCCCCGGCTTCACGTTCGCGCCCATCGCGCTGCTGCCCGCGAGCCGCGGCACGGTGACCCTGCGCGACACCGACCCGCGCTCCACCGCGGTGGTCCGGCCCGGCTACCTGAGCGACCCGGCCGACCTGGACGTCCTGGTCGAGGGCGTCCGGCTGGCCCGCGAACTGGCCCACACCGCGGCCTTCGACGACTTCCGCGGGAAGGAGTACGGCCCCGGCAAGGGGGCCGTCGACACCGCGGAGCTGCGCGCGTACGTCCGCGCCAACGCCACGACGCTCTGGCACCCCGCCGGCACCTGCCGGATGGGCGCCGGACCGGACGCCGTGGTCGACCCGGACCTGCGCGTGCACGGCATCGACGGCCTGCGGGTCGCCGACGCCTCGGTGATGCCGACCGTGGTGGCCGGCAACACCCACGCCCCCAGCGTGATGATCGGCGAGAAGGCCGCCGATCTGATCCTCAACCGTTCCTGATCTCTCGGCAGGAGGCCGACGATGGCAGACCAGCAGGCGAACCTCGACCTGTACCGGCGCTTCCTGGACGCGCTGAACCGCAACGACTCCGACGGCATCGCCGCCGTGATCGACCCCGCGTTCCAGGACCACCACCCGGGCTTCGACATCAGCAGCCTGGAGAGCTACCAGCAGGCCCTCAAGGCCGCGCACGACTCGCTCGACCTGCGCGGCGAACTGCAGGAGGCGTTCACCGCCGGGGACCGCGTGGTCACCCGGGTGAAGCTCACCGGCACCCACCGCGGCGAACTGCTCGGCATCCCGGCCACCGGCCAGGAGGTCGAGTGGACCACCACCGAGATCTGGCGCGCCGAGGACGGCCTGCTCGCCGAGCGCTGGGCGCAGGACGACCTGCTCGGCCTGAAGGCGCAGCTGGCCCGCGGCGTGGAGAACACCGCCGTCGTGCAGAAGGTCAGCGACGCGGTCAACGAGCACCGCTACGACGACCTGGACGAGCTGTTCGGCCCCGGGTTCCGGGACAACAACCCGGCCTGGAACGTGGCCGGCCTGGAGGAGCTCAAGGGCATCATCATCGGCGCCCACGAGGCGCTGGACTTCCACGCCCACCTGGACGCCCTCTACCCGGCCGACCCGGACAAGGTGATCATGCACATCACCTTCACCGGCCGGCACGTCGGCCCGTTCTTCGGGGTCGAGCCGACCGGCAAGGAGGTCAGCTGGACCAGCCTGGAGGTCTACCGGCTGGAGCACGGCAAGGTCGTCGAGCGCTGGGTGCAGGCCGACACCGCCGGCCTGATGCGCCAGATCGGCGTCGAGCTCCCGTAACGCCCGCCCCCACCCACCGAGTTCACCCCAGACCAGGAGGAGACCCATGGACACCAGGGGTGTCGTGGACCGCTACTACGAGCTCGCCAACGCGGGCGACTGGAACCCGTGGTGCGACCTGTTCGCCGTCGACACGGTGATGGACGAGCAGCTCGCCGGGCACGTCGAGGGCCGGGAGACGCTGCGCGACATGATGCGCGGATTCCCCGACATGTACGCCGAGTTCGCCAACAAGCCGGTCCACGTCGTGATCGACGGCGAACAGGCGGCCGTGGTCTCGCACATCGCCGGACGCACCCACGGCGGCGTCGAGATCGAGGCCGAGGTGTGCAACTACTTCCGCGTCGTCGGCGGCGAGATCGTCTACATGGCGAACTTCCACGACAGCGTGCCGTTCGCCCCCGCCTTCGGAAAGTGAGGCCGCGATGACCGCACCCGCCGCTCTGCGCTGGGCGCACGTCGGGCTCAACTGCCGCGACCAGGCGGCCACCGAGGAGTTCTACACCCGCTGGTTCGGCTTCCGCCGGGCCCGGGTGGTGGCCGGCGACGGCTGGCAGGTGGTCTTCCTGCGCCGCGGCGAGGCCTGGCTGGAGCTGTTCGCCAGCGACGCCGAGCCCGCCCCGGCGGCCAAGGACGACGGCCCGGCCAACCCCGGCACGGTCCGCCACCTGGCCTTCCAGGTGGACGACGTGGACGCCTTCCTGGCCGGTGCCGACGGCGAGTTGAGCATCTCGCTCGGCCCGCTCGGCTTCGACGAGTACATCACCGGCTGGCGCACGGTCTGGGTCACCGACCCGGACGGCGTGGTCATCGAGGTGAGCCAGGGCTACACCGACCAGACCCCCGAGGAGCTGGCCCGGTACGACGCCTGACCCCCACCGGCCGGTCCGTCCTCCCCTGCGGCGGGCGGACCGGCCACTGCCCGTACCGCCCGGACGTCCGCGTCCGGGCAGAGAGGGTGAGGAAGATGTTCCACCACCACCGCCACGAGCGCGCCGCCGACGGCACCCGCTCCCGGGCCACCTGGGCGGAGCTGTTCTACGACATCGTGCTCGCCTTCGGCGTCAGCCAGACCACCCACATCATCGGCCACTCGCCGAGCTGGGCGACGTTCGGCCAGGCCCTGCTGATGCTCACCCCGCTGTGGTGGGCCTGGGTGGACGTCGCGCTGGCCGTCACCATGGTCGAGGAGACCCACGTCGAGCGCCTGCTGCTGCTCGCCGCCGGCCTGGCCACCTACGGCATGGGCGTGGCCGCGCCGAGCGCGATGTCCGGGCACGCGGGGGCGGCGCTGTTCGCCGGCTCCTACCTGGTGCTGCGGCTGCTGATGGGCGAGGCCACCCGCCGCGAACGCCCCTTCGCCCGCACCATCCACCCCTACTCGGTCGGCGTGGTGTTCGCGCTGGCGCTGACCGTCGGAGCCTTCGTCAGCGGCCCGGCCCGGGCGGCGATCTGGGCCGCCGCCATCCTGGCCGAGGCGGTGCTGCCCGCAGTGATGAGCCGCCGGCTGCACGCCATGACCTACAGCGCGGCCCATCTGCCGGAGCGCTTCGGCATGTTCATCATCATCGCGCTCGGCGAGAACATCCTCGCGGTCGGCGCCCGCGCCTCGGCCGGGGCGCTCACCGCCGCGCTGGTCGCCGCGCTGGTGCTCAGCTTCGTGATCGGCGGCGCGATGTGGTGGCTGTACTTCCACCTCGCCGCTCCCGCCGTCGAGCACTCGATGCGCACCCACCGCACCCCGGCCACCGTGGTGCGCGACGTGCTCAGCTACGGCCACCTGGTGCTGGTGCTCGGCCTGCTGCTGGTCGCGGTCGGCACCGGCAACACGGTCGCCCACCCCACCGGCGTCTCGCACGACCCGAGCGCGGCCCTGCTCCCGATCGGCGCCGCGATATTCGCGCTGACGTTCGGCTACACCCGCTGGCGGATGTTCGGCGCCGCCTCGGCCACCCGGGTCGGCGCCGGGCTGTGCCTGCTCGGCCTGGCCGCCGGAGCCCCGCACATGCCCGCGATCGCCACGCTCGGCGCGACCGCCGTCCTGCTGGTCGCGGTCAGCGGCCTGGAGCACTGGCTGGTCGCCACCGGGCGCCGCGTACCGCTGCTGTTCCACCGTCCTGTCCCCACCGGTCACGAGTTGACGTAGTGCCGCTGACGACCTTTCACAGTGCCCTGCGGGGGAGCGGTCCAAGCACTGGACTTCGGCCACCTGGCTAGCGTTTTGGACGCGGGCACGCCCAGCCGATGCCGTCACCCGAATCTGCTCACCGTGCACCGGAATCCACCTGCGAAACGAGGTCCCGTGAATCCTCGAAACCCCACCCCTGCCCTGCTCGCGCTGGCACTCGGCTACTTCAGCCTGGGCACCATCTCGCTCGCCGTCGTCGGCCTCAACGCCCCGATCGGCAAGAGCCTGGAGGTCGCCCCGGCCAGCGTCGGCCTGCTGGTCACCGTGTTCGCCCTCACCTTCGCGGTGGGCGCGCCGACGGCGCCGGCGCTGCTGCGCCGGATGGACCGCAAGAAGGTCCTGCTGCTCGGCCTGGCACTGCTCACCGTCGGCGGCGGGCTCAGCGCCGTCGCCCCCGACTACACCACGATGACCCTCACCCGGGTGCTCGGGGCGATCGGCGCGGCGATCTTCGGACCGGCGTCCTCGGCGGCCGGCGCGGCCATCGTCGGACCGGAGCGGCGCCACCGTGCCCTGGCGACGGTGTTCGCCGGCATGACCGCCGCCTCCGTGCTCGGCGTCCCGCTCGCCTCCTTCCTGGGCTCCACGATGAGCTGGCGCCCGGCCCTGCTGGGCGTCAGCGCGCTCTCCCTGCTGTCCCTGGTGCTGGTGGCGGTGCTGGTACCGGACCTGCCGGCCGGCGAACCGCCGACCGCCCAGGCCTACCGGGCCGCGCTGCGCACCCCCGGCGCGCTGCCCACCGTCACCACCACCCTGCTGTTCATGGCCGCCCAGTTCACCGTGTACGGCGTGGCCGGCGCCTACCTGGCGGCCCGCTTCGACGCCAGCGCCGGAGTGGTCTCCGGCACCCTGATGGCCTTCGGCGTCGTCGGCGTGCTCGGCAACGCGCTGGCGCCGCGGATCAGCGAGAAGCTCGGCGGCACCCGCACCATCACGGTGTCGCTGGCCGGCCTGGGCGTGGCCCTGGCCCTGCTGGTCGTCACCCCGAAACTGACGGTCGCCGGCCTGGTGCTGTTCGCCGTCTGGGCCTTCTTCAGCCAGATGTACCAGGCCCCGCAACAGGCCCGGCTGATCGCCGTCCTGCCCGCCCACCCGGCGCTGATCCTGGCGCTGAACGCCTCCGCGCTGTACCTGGGCATGAGCCTGGGCAGCCTGCTCGGCTCCACCTTCCTGCCCTCCGTCGGCGCGACCCTGATGCCCGGGCTCGCCCTGCTGCTGCTCGTCGCGGCAGCCGGCGCGCACGTGCTGTCCGGTCGCGGCACCAAGGCTCCGGCGGCCCCGGCCCCGGCCGAGGCACCGGTCCCCGCACCATCCAACTCATGACCACCAGACACCACCGAAACCCACGAACGGGAGAGTCCTCGATGTCCGAGCACAACAAGCAGCTGGTGACCCAGTACCTCGACACCGTCTGGAACGAGGGCAAGGCCGACGAGGCCGACCGCTTCCTCGCCGAGAACCTCATCCAGCACAACCCCAACCTGCCCGACGGCCGCAAGCCGGTGGTCGACTTCGTCGCCGGCTTCAAGACCCAGGTCCCGGAAGGCCGGTTCACGATCCAGCGGATCGTCTCCGACCACGACCTGGTCTTCGTGCACAGCCACTTCACCGCGCAGGACGGCGACCGCGGCATGGCCGTGGTGGACGTCTTCCGCATCGAGCACGGCCTGATCGCGGAGCACTGGGACGTCAAGGAGAACGTCCCGGAGACCACCGCCAGTGGCCACCCGATCGTCTGATCGGCCATCTGCTGCCCGGAAGCACCGACGGCGCTTCCGGGCAGCGCCCTTCTCCAGACCCCGGAGGCTGCTGTGACCCCGATCGAAGAACAGACCGTCCTCATCACCGGCGCCACCGACGGCCTCGGCCGCGCCATGGCCCGCGAACTCGCCGCCCAGGGCGCCACCCTGGTACTGCACGGCCGCAGCCAGGAACGCGGCGACGCCCTCCTCGCCGAGCTGCGCGCCGAGACCGGCAACGACCGGATCAGCTACCTGCTGGCGGACTTCGCCCGGCTCTCCGACGTCCACAAGCTGGCCGAGCGGGTGTCCGGCCTGGAGCGGCTCGACGCGCTGGTCAACAACGCCGGCATCGGCGTCGAGCTCGACCGCCAGGAGAGCTGGGACGGCCACGAGATGACCTTCCAGGTCGACTACCTGGCCGCGTACGTGCTGGCGGTGCGCCTCGCCCCGCTGCTGGCCCTCTCCGCGCCCGCCCGGATCGTCAACGTCACCTCGGCCGGCCAGGCGCCCATCAACTTCGACGACGTGATGCTGCGCCGCCGCTGGGACGGCGTCCAGGCGTACTGCCAGGCCAAACTGGCCCAGATCATGCTGACCTTCGACCTGGCCGAGGCGCTCGCCGGCACCGGGGTGACGGTCAACGCGCTGCACCCGGCGTCGTACATGCCCACCAAGATGGTGGTCAACCTCTTCACCCCGCAGAGCACCGTCGCCGAGGGCGTGCGGCACACCCTGCGGCTGGTCACCGACCCGGCGCTGGACGGGGTGACCGGACGGTACTTCAACCGCTCCGACGAGGCCCGGGCCAGCAGCCAGGCCTACGAGAGCAGCGCGCGGGCGCGACTGCGCCTGCTGAGCGAAGAGCTGACCGGGGTGCCGTTCGGCGCGGCGCGCTGAGCCGGGCCCGGACACGCCACCGGACGCGGCACTCGGGGGCGGCCCGTCGGGCCGCCCCCGAAGCACCGGCGGCACCGCCGCCGCCGGTCAGCCGGTGGCCGAGGTCTCGCGGGCGGACTCCAGGTCGGCCAGTCGGTCCAGCAGGTCGTAGCCGTGGGCGGCGGCGACCAGCGTGACGTGGTGGTGCCAGCCGCGGTAGGAGCGGCCCTCGAAGTCGCCGAGCCCGTAGTCGCGGTGCAGCCGCTCGACGGTGTCGGCGGAGCGGCCGCGCAGCTCGGCCAGGGCGACCAGTTCGGGCAGCCGGTGCACCGGGAGGTTGGTCACCCAGTAGGTGCGCGGCTGGGAACGCCCGAACGGCCACTCGACCACCAGGTGGCGGGGCGCGGCGGGCACCAGTTCGGCGAAGCGGCCGCGGCGGGCGCTGCGCCCGTCGGTGAGCGGGACCACCAGGAACTGCGAGTGCCGCACCCGCGCGGTCGGCTCCTCCCGCCAGGCCAGCACCGCGCGGTCGCCCTGCGGGACCAGCTCGTCGGCGAGCTCGGCGGCCCGCCGCCGGACGGTGGCGGCCGGCCGGCGCACCGGCTGGGCGCCGTGGGCGCCGTGGGTGACCGGCAGGGCCCGCTGGGCGCCGGTGGCGCAGGCGGGCAGCGCGGTGCCGGCGCCGACCTGGACCAGGTAGCCGAGCCCGCGGTCCTCCAGGCCGAGCAGCAGCGGCTCGACCTCCTTCTCGTTGCTCCAGTCGGCGAGCACGGGGGCGCTGGGCACGTCCCAGCCCAGTATCTCGTCGACCGAGTCGAGCAGGTGCTGCCAGCGCGGCAGGTGCCGGGCCTCCTCGGGGAGGTGGGCCTGGGTGCGCAGTTCCAGGTCGGTGTCCCAGTGCCGGGGCAGTGCCAGCTGCCAGGTGACCGGCTGGGCGCCGTGCGGGTGGATCAGCGAAGTGGCCATCGCCAGTTGGCAGTTCATGGTGCGGCCCTCGGCGGGGACGAACTGGCGGGCGACGCCGGCCGAGCGGGTGCCGTTCTTGGCGAACACCACGTCGTCGACGGCCCAGGCGTGCGGGGCGGCGGCCGAGGCGACCAGCTCGGCGAGCCGGCGGCGGACCTCGCCGACCCCCCAGGTGGACTGGTTGACGAACTGTTGGATGGGCTGCACCATGCGTTGGCCGAGCACCTGCTCGGAGATGTTGGCGGGAGTCTTGCGGCCGTCCGCCTGGCGCAGGCCGCGGAGGTAGACCTCGCCCCAGCGCCGTTGGTCGGAGCGGGCGAAGCAGCTGAAGAGCTCGTGGCAGTATGCGGAGATTCCGTCCTGCCGCAGGCCGGCGTGCGGTGTACGGAAGTTCGAAATCATGGACACATCGATCCTTGGGTGAGGTTCTGGCGCGATGGCGGTCGGGCCGGGCTCCGCCCCCGCCAGGTGGGGCCGGCGGGGGCGGGGCGGGCCCGGCTCCCGCCGGGTGGGGGCGGCGGGAGCGGGGCGACGGGTCAGTCCGTGACGCAGGTCCGGTCGTCGTCGACCAGGAAGGCGTCCGTGGCCAGCAGGGCCTGGGTGACCTCGGGGAGGCTGCAGCCGACGATCACGAAGTCGACCTCAAGGCCCATCTTGGCGCGCTGGAACAGCAGTTCGTTGATGGCCGGGCGGCCGATCTCGGTCACCTTGCAGAGGTGGAACTCCACCCGGCGGGGCTCCACCGACAGCGCCTCGGTCAGGCAGCGGCGGAACTTCTCCAGCTCCTCGCGGTCGATCACGCCCTCGCAGTGGATGTGCGCGGTCTTCCCGTCGAAGTCGCTGGAGACCCGCAGCCGCATGTCGGCCGGCTCGACGTCCACCCGGACCTTCAGCGGACGGTTGCTCAGCGGCAGCCGGACGGTCAGCTGCTTGGGGTCGAAGTCCTCGTACGGCTCGTCGTCGATCCACACCCGGTCGATCTGGACCGAGCCGGCCGGCAGCAGGTCCGGCGACACCCGCAGCAGGCGGTCCGGGAAGGCCCCGGGCTGCGGCCGGAAGTGCAGGGTGAGCGGCGCCGAGGTGATCAGCAGGCCGGTGTAGGCGGCGGCCAGGTAGCACAGCTCCAGCGCGTGGTAGCCGGCCATCGAGTGGCTGCCCTTGAGCCGTTCGGTGCCGAGCAGGTACGGGATGCCGTTGGCCAGCACGTTGAAGTACACGCCGCCGTCGTCGTAGTCGAGGAAGTTGGCGTTGTAGAAGGCCGCCGACTCGCGGGCCAGGCGGCGGTGCTCCGGGTCGCCGGAGACGCCGGCCAGGATCAGGTAGGCGAGGATCGCCTGCTCCTGCTGCCACCAGGCCTTGCGGTCGTGCCAGACCAGGTGGTGGGCGCCGGTGTCCGGGTCGGCCACCCGTTCCACCACGTCGTACCAGCCGCCGCGCTGCTGGTCGCTGCCGACCGGCGGCATCAACTCGGCTATCCGCTCGGCCAGTTCGGAGTAGCGCTCCTTGTCGTGCAGGGCGCGGATCCGGGTCAGGTTCCAGGCGATCTTGAGGTTGTGGCCGACCACCGCGCGGTTCTGCTGCCAGCCCCAGGTGCGGTCGGCGCTCCAGTCGGCGTGGAAGCGCTCCTGGACGAACGGGCTGGCCGGCTCGTCGGGGAAGCGCTCGGCGATGGTGTCCGCGGTCTCCTCCAGCAGCTTGGAGAAGTCCTCCCGGCCGGTGGCGAGATAGGCGTTGATCAGGTACGCCGGGGCGTGGTCGCCGATCGAGTTCCAGTTCTTGCGGGACCGGTTGCGGCCGAGCGAGTCGGCCCGCGGGTCCATGGTGATCGGGTCGAGGTGGGAGAAGAAGCCGCCCTGGTCCTCGTCCCGGAAGAAGCGCTCGAACAGGGCGACCGTGCGGTCGATGTCGTCGAGGATCCGCGGGTCGCCGGTGATCCGGTAGGTCTGGGTCGGCCCGGCCAGCGCGTAGATCTGCTCGTACATCGGGATGGCGTCGAAGTCGTCGCCGAACTCCGAGGCGTAGACCTTGCGTTGGCCGGCCTCGGTGATGTCGATGCCGTGGTACCAGTAGACGACGCCCTCCGAGTCGTCGGCGACCCGCATGTGCTCGCGCAGGTACTCGGTGCCGGACTCGGCGGCGCTTAAGAACCGCTCCTCACCGGTGAGCAGGAAGGCGGTGGCCAGGCCGTAGACCAGCCGGGAGATGGTGTCGGTCTCCTGCCGCACGTCCTCGCCGGTGAAGTCCGGGACGTGCGTGCCGCTCAGGGTGAGCCGGGTGCGGAAGTTGCGCCAGTCGTACCGGCCGTCCTTGTCGGGGCCGTCCGGGAAGTGGCCGCGCAGGTAGAAGTCGGCGATCTCGGCCGCCTGCTGCACCCACCAATTGGGGTGCTCGAAGACGTAGTTGCCGCGGCTGGTCTCCGGGAAGGTGATCTGCCGGGCCTCGATCCGCTCGCCGCCGTCCCAGCGGTAGAACAGGCCGTAGACGAAGACGTACCGGCCCTCGGCCAGCATGTCGCGGGTGGCCTCGCCGGTGTCGCGCGGGCCGTCGCCGAGGTTGCGGACGATTTCGGAGCTCAGGAAGCCGTTCAGGTGGATGGTGAACTCGCGCCCGTCCGAGGTCCGCAGGCCGAACCGGTCGTGCGCGGGGTCGTAGTTGGTGACATAGCCGGCGATGCTGTCGGAGTACATCCGCCGGGTGTCGGGTGCGTTCATCGGTGCGTTCCTCCCTCATCGGGCAGCGCCGCCAGGACGACGACACTGCGGCCCTGGGCATGGAAGGCGTGGCCGGGGACGGGCGCCTCGGCGCCGGGGGCGAGGACGTCCTCGCCGGCGCCCTGCGCGGTGTCCACCAGGCGGGCCCACCGGTGGCCGTCGATCGACGGCAGCTCGAAGTCCAGGCCCAGGTGGAACATGTTGAGGATGACGTGCAGGTCCGGGTCGCCGTCGAAGCCGGCCAGGGTGAGCGCCAGCACCCTGGCCTGCGGGTCGTCCCAGCCCGGCTGCTCCAGCCGGGTGCCGTGCCAGGTGACGTCGGGCAGGCCGCGGGGGTTGGTGCGGCCGGAGAAGAACCGGGCCTCGCGCACCGCGCGGAAGCGCCGGCGCAGCGCGGTCATGTTCCGGAAGAAGTCCCGGACCTCGGTCTCCTTCTCGGCCTGGTTCCAGTCCAGCCAGGCGGTCTCGTTGTGCTGGCAGTACGCGTTGTTGTTGCCGCCCTGGCTGTTGCGGAACTCGTCGCCGGCCAGCAGCATCGGCACGCCCCGGCTGAGCAGCAGCACCGCGAGGTGGTTCTTGATCTGACGCACCCGCAGCCGCTCGACGTCCGCCGAGTCGCTGGGGCCCTCCACGCCGCAGTTCCAGCTGAAGTTCTCGTGGGCGCCGTCCGCGTCGGCCTCGCCGTTGGCCCAGTTGTGCTTCTCGTTGTAGCTGACCAGGTCGTTGAGCGTGAAGCCGTCGTGGCAGGTGATGAAGTTGACGCTGTTGGTGGGCAGTTCGCCGTTCCGGCCGAACAGGTCGGGCGAGCCGCCGAGCCGGGTGGCGACGGTGCCGACCAGGCCGGCGTCGCCGCGCACGAAGCGCCGGATGTCGTCCCGGTACGGGCCGTTCCACTGGGCCCAGCGCTTCCCCGGGAAACGGCCGACCTGGTAGAGGCCGCCGCCGTCCCACGGCTCGGCGATGATCTTTGACTCGGAGAGGATCCCGGACAGCTCGATCCCCCACAGCACCGGCGGCACGTCCATCTCGTAGCCGCCGGCCCCGCGCGAGAGCTCCGAGGCCAGGTCGAAGCGGAAGCCGTCGACGTGGTGCTCGGTCACCCAGTACTCCAGGCACTCGATGACGAACTTGGCCACCGCCGGGTGGTTGGCGTTGATCGCGTTCCCGCAGCCGGTGAAGTCCATGTAGTGCCGGCGGTCCTGCGGCCACAGGTGGTAGTACACCTCGTTGGCCTGGCCGCGGAAGCTGATCACCGGGCCGTTCTCGTTGCCCTCCGAGGTGTGGTTGAAGACCACGTCGAGGATCACCTCGATGCCGGCCCGGTGCAGCGCCTTCACCATGTCGCGGAACTCGGTGATGTGGGTGCACTCGCACGGGTCCGAGCAGTAGCCGGTGTGCGGGGCGAAGAACCCGAACGGGTCGTAGCCCCAGTAGTTGTACAGCGGCGCGCCGTTCGGCCCCATCCGCAGCACCTGCCGCTCGTCGAAGTCGAAGATCGGCAGCAGCTCGACCGCGGTGACGCCGAGCTCCTTCAGGTACGGGATCTTCTCCACCACCCCGTTGAAGGTGCCGGGGTGGACCACGTGCGAGGACGGCGAGGCGGTCAGCCCGCCCACGTGCATCTCGTAGATCACGGTGTCCGCCAGCGGGGTGCGCAGCGGCTCGTCGCCCTCCCAGTTGTAGCCGTCCAGGTCGACCACCATGCTGCGCATCGAGTACGCGCAGTTGTCCTCGGTGCCGATCGCCCGGGTGCGGTCCCACAGCGAGTTGACGTTGGCGCGGGCGTACGGGTCGATCAGCACCTTGCGGGGGTTGAAGAAGGTGCCGGAGTCCTTGGTGCGGCGCGGGCCGTCGACCCGGTACGCGTACACCTGGCCCTTGGTCAGGCCGGAGAGGTGGCAGTGCCAGAAGTGGTAGCTGCGGTGCCGCTCCGGGTCGAGCGGGATCACCCGGGTCGGCGCCAGGTCCTCGTGGTGGGCGAAGAGCAGCAGGTCGACCCGGGTGGCGTGCTCGGAGTAGAGGGAGAAGTTGACGCCGTCGCCGTCGCCGTCGAGCGTGGCGCCGAGCGGCTGGGCGTGACCGGGTCCGATCTCGGCCGCCTCGATCTCGGCCCTGCGAGCCTCGTGGTGTTCGCTCATGTCGTCGTCAGCCCACCGGGGTCCGGTCGCCCTGGAGCCCGGCGAACGCCTCGCTCCACGCCGGGAAGATGCTGCCGGGCTCGTTGAAGATCTCGAAGGTGACGCCGTCCGCGGCCGGCTGGAGCAGCGCCTGGACGCAGGCCTCGGCCAGGTCCGGCCGGGAGACCTGGCCGAAGCCCTGGTCGCCCTGCTCCAGCCGGACCCGCTCGCCCGCCTCCCGGGTGTCGGTGAGCCAGCCCGGCCGGATCACGGTGTACGGCAGGCCGGAGTCGCGGACCGCGTTCTCGCCGGCCAGCCGCCACTCCAGCACCCGGCCGTAGGCGTTCAGCGGGTGGGCCAGGTGGGTCGCGTGGATCTGGCTGACCAGCACCACCCGGGGGCGGTGGCCCCCCTCGGCGACGGCCGCCAGGGCGTTGCGCACACCCTGGTAGACGGTGGTCTCCGGCCGGTCCGGGCCGCTGTCGGCGGTGCCCGGGGCGACGCAGTAGACCAGGGCCGAGGTGCCGGCCAACGGTTCGATCAGGGTCTCCGGCCGGCGGACGTCGCCCTCGAAGTAGAGCGCGCCGGGCGGCAGGCTGCGCCGGGCGTGCTGCACGCTGCGGCCGATCGCGCGGACCGGTTCGCCACGGTCCAGCAGACGCTGGGCGATCAGGCGGCCCAGCCGTCCCGAGCCGCCGATCACCGCCACGGGGTTGTCCATCGCTTGCTCCTCGTCTCTCGGGCTTGCTCGGGGTCTGTCGGGCTGCTCGGGTGTGCTCAGATCCAGCGCAGGATGTCGTCGGAGTTGGTCAGCCGGGTGCCCGAGGGCAGGTTGGCCAGGGCCGGCACCCGCAGCCGCGGGTAGATGCTCACCCCGGTGAGCCGGGTGCCCTGCCAGACGTGCACGCCGTCGCCGACCGCGCAGTAGCCGTCCATCCGGACCGGGTTGTCCCGGGTGGAGTGGATGTCGGCCATCGGACCGATGTAGGAGTCGCTGATCCGGGCGTACGGGCCGACCATCGAGGAGTCGCCGAGCGAGGTTCCGCTCAGCCGGGCGCCCTCGCGCAGCTCCGCGCCGTCGCCGATGTCGGCGTGCTCCAGCCGGACGCCGGAGCCGATGGCGACGTGCCGGCCGATCCGTACGCCCTGGCCGATCACCACGTCGCCGCTGGCGATCTTGTCGGCGAGGGTGGTGCCGGAGACGTCGTCCTTGGTGTGCAGGCTGCTCTCGTGGATCCAGTACCGCGGGCGGTCGCTGCGCGGCGCGGGCATCAGCTGGTTCATCTGGTGGAAGTCGCCGGCCAGCACCTGGCGCAGCGTCACCAGGTAGTCCTCGACGTTGCCGAGGTCGCCGAGCCGGGCGATGTGGTGCGCGGCCACCGCGCGGCCGTGCTCGACCAGCCAGGGCAGCAGGTCGCCGCCCCAGTCCAGGCGCTGCTGGGCCTGCCGCATCAGCTGCGGCTCCCGGGCGGCCAGCCGCAGCCGGCGGCAGTCCACCAGGTACATGCCCGCGTTGGTGGGCACCAGGGCGCAGTTGTCGCTGGTCGCCTCCGGGAAGATCTCGTGCACCCGGGCCAGGCTGGGCTTCTCGACGAAGCCGGAGACCAGGCCGTCGGCGTCGGTGCGCATCGCGCCGTACTTGCCGGCCACTTCGAGCGGGCTGCGGGCCACCGCGGCCACGGTGACCACGGCGTTGGTCGCCTCGTGGGTGGCCTCCAGCTCGGCGAGCGAGAAGTCGAAGACCGAGTCGACCGGGAGCACCAGCGCCCGCTCGGCGAGGTCCCACTGCTCCAGGTTGTGCAGGGTGGCGGCGCCGGACCCGACGTTGTACCGGTCGAAGCTGGAGCGCGAATAGCGCACTTCGACCCCGTACTGCTCGCCGTGGCCCAGCAGCAGTTTGATCTGGCTGCGGTTCTCCAGGCCCTGCGCCACCACGTAGAAGCGGCGGATGCCCTGCTCGCGGCAGGCGTCGATGACCCACTCGATCAGCCGTCGGCCCGCGAACGGGATCAGCGCCTTGCTCCGGATGTAGTCCGCGGACTCGAGGGTGATGGGCTTCGCGCGTTCTCCTCGTCCGCCGGCCAGGATGATCCCGACCGTCCCGCCGTCTCGCTCGGCCATCTCGCTTCCCCTGACTAGGCGACCTTGGTGCGGCAGATACAACACCAGATGTCAAATCGTGTCAAGGGAGGCTGTAAAGTTCATGGGCATGCCCATGTCATGTGCCCCGTGACGAGCGGGGACCGAATCAATATCGGCCGGAATGCTATTCCGCCGGGAATAGGGAATCTGCTGCCGCCGAAGTCGAGACTTCACGACGGCAAATGCGTGCGGCATGATTACCCGGTCGGTAGCGCCCCGCGCGCGAACAGAGCGAGAGCAGCACGGGAACGGAGGAGCGTGATCATCCGGCGTGGCCGCCGCGCGGCATTCTTCGACGTGAGACACAACCTGCTGTCGGCCGGCTCGGCACTCACCGTGCTGGAGGCCGCGGCCCACCATCGCTCGGCCGGCGACCTGCTGGTCTGCGTCGCCGGCGGTCCGTCGCCCGGCGTCCCCGCCGCCCGCCCGGCCGTCGGCCGTCCGACTGTCTCGGGCGCCGGTCTGGCGGCGGATCTGGTGCTGTACACGGACGCGCCGGACGAGGCGGGCTCCGAGGTGGTGGTGGAGGCGATGGCCCGGCTCGGCCTGGACCCGGCCCAGTGCTTCGCGTACGGCGACCACCGCGAGGGCCTCACCATCCTGCGGGTGGTCGGCAATCCGCGGGTGGTCGGCCGCGATCCGCTGATGACGGAACTGGCCCGCGACTGCGGCTGGCCCATCCTGCACACCGCCCGGTACTGACCGGAACTCGCCCCTCCGAAAAGCCCGGGTATCCGATAGTCGCCCACCGCACCTGACGCAGTACCGTATCCGGCCCGCGGTGGGCGACGGCCTGCCGACAGGGCTGCGTATCGTGCCCGGTATTCGTTCCGATCGCGCGCATTCCGGCCATTCGGCGGGGCGGCCGCGACAATGGGAAAGGGCTGGTGTTGACCTTGGCTGAAACGACTCGTCGCGGGTTCCTCGGGGTGGCCGCCGCACTCGGTGGCACTGTCGCGCTCCCCGCGATTGACAGTTTTGCCGCCGACTCTGTCAACAGCACTGTCGATTCGGCCACGGTGTGGACGCCGCCCGCCCGCACCGTCCCGCCCACCGACCCGCGCTACCTCGATCTCACCTCGCGCGGCTACAACGGACGCTTCGTCGGACAGCCCGACTCGGTGCGCGTGGTGTACACCACCGCGCAGGTGATCGCGGTGGTGAACGAGGCGGTGCAGGGCGGGCGGCGGATCGCCGTCCGCAGCGGCGGCCACTGCCTGGACGGACTGGTCGACGACCCCGCGGTGCGGACGCTGATCGACATGTCAGAGATGAACGCGGTCTCCTACGACTCCGCCCGCCGCGCCTTCATGGTCGAGGCCGGCGCGACCCTGGGCCACGTCTACCGCACTCTCTACCTCGACTTCGGCGTCACCGTCCCCGGCGGCACCTGCCCGACCGTCGGCGTCGGCGGCCACGTCACCGGCGGCGGCTACGGCGCGCTCTGCCGCGCCTACGGCTCGATCGTCGACCACCTGTACGCGCTGGAGGTGGTCGTGGTGGACGCCTCCGGCACCGCCCGCGCGGTGGTCGCCACCAGCGACCCGGGCGACGGCAACCGCGAGCTGTGGTGGGCGCACACCGGTGGCGGCGGCGGCAACTTCGGTGTGGTCACCCGCTACTGGTTCCGCACCCCCGGCGCCACCGGCACCGACCCGGCCGGACTGCTGCCCAAGCCCCCGGCCACCCTGCTGAAGGCCACCGCGGTGTGGAAGTGGAGCGACCTGAACGCGGCCGACTTCGCCGCCGTCGTCCGCAACCACGGCGCCTGGCACGCCGCCAACAGCGCCGACGGCTCGCCCTACGCCGGCCTGCACAGCGTGCTGATCCTCGGCAACGCCGCGGTCGGCACCCTGACCCTCAGCGCCCAGATCGACGGCACCGTCGCCAACCCGGCCGGCCTGATGACCGGCTACCTCGACGCGGTCGCGGCCGGCGTCCAGGCGCCCGCCGCCCGCACCCAGTCCACCTCGCCGTGGCTGAAGGCCACCCTCAAGGACCCGTACGACACCGGCGCGTTCAACCGCACCAAGTCCAAGGGCGCCTACCTGCGCAAGGGTTGGGACGCCGGCCAGATATCGACCCTGTACCAGTACCTCTCCGACCCCGGCTACGACGGGCACAGCTCGATCCTGCTCTACTCCTACGGCGGCAAGGCCAACGCCGTCGCCCCCGACGCCACCGCGATGCCGCAGCGCGACTCGATCCTCAAGGCCAACTTCACCACCTACTGGGCCGACCCCTCCCAGGACGCCCGCCACGTGGCCTGGATGCGCGCGCTCTACCGGGACGTGTACGCCGCCACCGGCGGCGTGCCGGTCAGCAACACGGCCAACGACGGCTCCTACATCAACTACCCGGACGTCGACCTCGCCGACCCGCAGTGGAACACCTCCGGCGTGTCCTGGCAGACGCTCTACTACAAGGGCAACTACCCCCGTCTGCAGCAGGTGAAGGCCGCCTGGGACCCGACCAACGTGTTCCACCACGCACTGTCGATCACGGCCACCTGACCCGGACCGACCGACGGCCCGGCCGGGCGACCCCGGCCGGGCCGCAGGCCTGCCCGCACGCGGCACGGTTCCGGAGCCGGTGGGCCCGGCCGGGAGCTCCCGCCGCAGGCTGCCGCGCGGTGGCCCGTAGTCGGGCCATCACCGCAGGTCACGGCATATATGCAGACTGGTGCCCAGAGCCGGACTCGAACCGGCACGGCCTTCCGGCCAAGCAGTTTTAAGCTGCCCGTGTCTGCGTTCCACCATCTGGGCCTGGGAGCGCAATGAGCTCGACCACTGAGCCTAGTCGGCCGGGCGAGGGTTTCGCATATTTCCTGGGACGGAAGTTGTCATGCTTCCATGCGATCTGACGAAGCGTCTGTCATTTCGGCCACCCTTCGGCGCTTCTCGGCCACCGCGGGCTCTCGGGGTGCGAGTCATACCGAAGGAGGAGACCCCGGCGGCGTCCGTACGCCTGCGGGCGGGGCGGCAACCGTTCGGCGGATCGACGAACTCCATGATCACGAAGGAGAGGATGGAGTAGCGGTCGACGTACGTGCGGACCGCCCTCCAGTGACGATCCCAGCACCTCCCGGACAAGGAGTCCCCTTCGTGAGCACCTCGACCGCGTACGCAGCCCACACCGGTCTGGCGGCGGCCCGCGCCACCGGTCTCAACAAGGTCTACGGCGAAGGCGACACCCGCGTCGTCGCGCTCGACAACGTCTCGGTCTCCTTCGGCCAGGGCGAGTTCACCGCGATCATGGGCCCCTCGGGCTCCGGCAAGTCCACCCTGATGCACTGCATGGCGGGCCTGGACACCGTCAGCTCCGGCTCGGCGACCATCGGCGACACCGAACTGGTCGGCCTGAAGGACAAGCAGCTGACCAAGCTCCGCCGCGACAAGATCGGCTTCATCTTCCAGGCGTTCAACCTGCTGCCGACGCTCACCGCGCTGGAGAACATCACGCTGCCGATGGACATCGCCGGCCGCAAGGTCGACAAGCCCTGGCTGGACCGCGTGGTGGAGACCGTCGGCCTCTCCGGTCGGCTCTCGCACCGCCCGGCGCAGCTGTCCGGCGGCCAGCAGCAGCGCGTCGCCTGCGCCCGGGCGCTGGCCTCCAAGCCGGAGATCATCTTCGCCGACGAGCCCACCGGCAACCTGGACTCCCGCTCCGGCGCCGAGATCCTCTCCTTCCTGCGCAACTCGGTGCGCGAACTCGGCCAGACCGTGGTGATGGTGACCCACGACCCGGTCGCCGCCTCCTACGCGGACCGCGTGGTGTTCCTCGCCGACGGCCGGATCGTCGACGAGCTGGCCAACCCCACCGCCGACTCCGTCCTCGACCGGATGCGTCGTTTCGACGCCAAGGGCCGCACCAGCTGATGGCCCGCAACAGCGCCGACCCGACCACACCACCCCAGGACTGACCCATGTATCGCACCGCACTGCGCAACGTGCTGGCCCACAAGGGCCGACTGCTGATGACGGCACTCGCCGTCATGCTGGGCACCGCCTTCGTCGCCGGCACCCTGGTGTTCTCGGACACCATGGGCCAGGCCATGAGCAACAGCTTCTCCAAGAGCTACTCCGACGTCTCGGTGCAGGTCTCCGACCACCGCGTCGGCAACCTCAACCACAACGACGGCGCGCAGACGCCGGACCAGAAGAAGCGCGAGACGCTGAACGACGCCACCCTCAAGGACCTGACCGCCCTGCCGGGCGTCGAGCGGGCCCGCGGCGTGGTCTACGCGTTCACCGGCGTCGCCGACAAGAAGGGCAACCTGGTCGGCGAGGCGTGGAGCGCCCGCGGCGCCAACTTCGTGCCCGACGGCTCCGGCCAGGACCCGCGCTACCCGATCGCACAGGGCCGCGGCCCGAAGACGGCCGGCGAGGTCGCGCTCAACCAGCAGGCCGCCGACAAGACCGGCTACCACGTCGGCGACAAGATCCGGGTGGCCGGCAACGGCGCCGCCGAGGACGTCACCCTGGTCGGCGTCTTCACCACCGACGACCCGCAGGTCACCTCCGGCGGCACGCTGGTCCTGATGGACACCGCCACCGCCCAGCAGCGCATGCTGGAGCCCGGCCGTTACAGCTCGATCGTGCTGACCGCCAAGCCCGGCACCTCGGAGAGCGCCCTGCTGGACGCCGTCCGGGCCAAGCTGCCCGCCGACTCGGTCTCGCTGGAGACCGGTCAGCAGCTCAAGGACGACCAGGCCAAAATGGTCGCCGACTCGGTCAAGGGCACCAAGACCATGCTGCTGGTGTTCGCCGGCATCTCGCTGTTCGTCGGCATCTTCATCATCGTCAACACCTTCACCATGCTGATCGCCCAGCGCCTGAAGGAACTGGCGCTGCTGCGCGCGGTCGGCGCCGGCCGGGCCCAGGTCACCAAGTCGGTGCTGGTCGAGGCGCTGCTGATCGGCGTGCTCTCCTCCGCGGCCGGCCTGCTCGCCGGTGTCGGCATCGGCGCGGGCATGCAGTCCCTGATCCACTCCATGAACGAGGGCATGCCCACCGGCTCGCTGGTGATCGCCCCGGTCACCGTGGTCACCACCGTGATCGTCGGCATCGTGGTCACCGTGCTGTCGGCGCTGTTCCCCGCGATCCGGGCCTCCCGGATTCCCCCGGTGGCGGCGATGAGCGCGGGCGACCTGCCCAGCACCCAGCGCGGCCTGGTGATCCGCAACGCGATCGGCGCGGTGATCGCCGGCGGCGGCATCGCACTGATCCTGGCCGGCGCGTTCGGCAAGGGCGCCGGCGCCCGCGCCATGCTGGAGATCGGCGCCCCGTTCACCCTGATCGGCGTGTTCGTCCTGCTGCCGCTGCTGTCCCGCCCGGTGGTCGCCCTGGTCGGCCCGCTGCTCGGCAAGGTGTTCGGCACCCCCGGCAAGCTGGCCCGGCTGAACGCCGTCCGCAACCCGCGCCGCACCGCCAGCACCGCGGCCGCGCTGACCATCGGTCTGACCCTGGTCACCGCGCTGACCGTGATCGGCAGCTCCGTCACCACCACCGTCACCAAGATGGTCAGCGGCTCGATGAACGCCGACTACGTGGTCTCGATGGCCAACGGCCACGAGCTCTCCCGTGACCTGCCCGGCCTGATCGCCAAGGCGAACGGCGTGACCGCCGTCAGCCCGGTCGCGAACGTGATGTGGACGGTCGACGGCGAGGACCGGGCCGTCACGGGCCTGGACGCCGCCGCCTTCGACCAGCTGGTGAAGATCGACCTGAACTCCGGCTCCACCGGCGCGCTGAAGCAGGGCCAGATCCTGGTCAACGACGAGTACGCCGCGAAGCACAACGTGGCCCAGGGCTCCACCGTCAAGATCGAGGTGGCCGAGGGGAAGACGGCGGACGTCACCGTCGGCGGCGTCTTCCAGCGCAACGACAGCCTGTCGCCGATCATCGCCGCCAACGCGCTGATCGACCAGTACGAGCCCGACGCCTACGTCAACGAGATCATGGTCAAGGGCGCCAACGGCCCGTCCGCCGAGCTCAAGCAGTCCATCAAGGACGCGACCGGCCGCAACCCGGTGATCGAGGTGCTGACCGAGAAGGACATGGTCGACCAGTTCAGCCGCATCATCACCACCGCGCTGAACATCATGTACGGCCTGCTGGGCATGGCGGTGATCGTCGCCGTCCTCGGTGTCATCAACACGCTGGCGATGTCGGTGTTCGAGCGCAAGCGCGAGATCGGCATGCTGCGGGCGATCGGCCTGGACCGGCGCGGCATCAAGCGGATGGTCCGCCTGGAGTCCGTGGTGATCTCGGTCTTCGGCGCCCTGGTCGGTGTCGGGCTCGGCGTCTTCCTGGCCTGGGCCGCGACCCGGGTGCTCTCCTCCGACCTGAAGGGCCTGACCACCGTGATCCCCTACGGCAGTGTGCTGCTGTTCCTCGCCCTGGCCGCCCTGGTCGGCATCGTCGCCGCCCTCTGGCCGGCCCGCCGGGCCTCCCGGATGGACATCCTGAGCAGCATCAAGACCGACTGACGCCCGGTCGACGACAGCGCCGCCCGTCCCCTTCCAACCGGGGTCGGGCGGCGCTGTCGTGGCGCGGTCAGCGGGTCTCGATCACGACCTTCTCGATCACCACGTCCTGCACCGGGCGGTCGTTGCGCGGGTTGGTGTCGGTGGTGGCGATCGCGTCCACCACCTTCTGGCTCGCCTCGTCGGCGACCTCGCCGAAGATGGTGTGCTTGCCGGTCAGCCAGGTGGTCGCGCCGACCGTGACGAAGAACTGCGAACCGTTGGTGCCCGGGCCCGCGTTGGCCATCGCCAGCAGGTACGGCTTGGTGAACGCCAGGTCCGGGTGGAACTCGTCGGCGAACTTGTAGCCCGGGCCGCCGGTGCCATTGCCCAGCGGGTCGCCGCCCTGGATCATGAAGCCTTCGATGACCCGGTGGAAGACCGTTCCGTCGTACAGCGGCGCGTTGCTGGGCTGCCCGGTGTTCGGGTCGATCCACTGGCGCTCGCCGGTCGCCAGCTCCACGAAGTTCTTGACCGTCTTCGGGGCGTGGTTCGGCAGCAGCCGGACCACGATGTCGCCCTTGTTGGTCTTCAGGGTGGCGTACAGCTCCTCGGCCATCCGGAGGGCCGCCTTTCTGATCGGGTGTCAGTTGCGTCTCCCACCCTGCCGTCTCGGGGGCCCCGCGCGCAGGCGACACGGGATCCTCCTCACGGCTGACGCGGAATACTTTGCCAAACCATTACTGTTGTGGTCTGAGTGGGTGGTGCTGTACCGCCCCGGAGGGAATGTGATGAGAAGCAGAAACCCGGTCTTCTCGCGGGAGGGGTCCTTCACCCGCGACAACCAGTACGCGGGGTTCGGCACGCAGCCGGCCGGGCAGCAGGCCCAGGCGTACGGCACCCCGTACGCCAACAACCCGTACGGCAACAACGCCTACGGCCAGCCCGCCGGCGGCGGGCCGCTGACCGACGAGCAGCTCGTCGAGATGTACGCCGCCCCTGCCGCGGGCCCGGCCCAGACCGGCCGGATGACGCTGGACGACGTGGTCGCCCGCACCGCGATGACGCTGCTCACGCTGGTCGCCGCCGGCGCGGTGGCCTGGTTCGTGGTGCCGGTCGAGAACTACGCGCTGGCCGGCGTCGCCGCGATCGCCGCGATGGTCATCGGCCTCGTGATCAGCTTCAAGCGGAGCGTCAACCCGGCGCTGATCCTGACGTACGCGGGCCTGGAAGGCTTCTTCCTCGGCGCGATCAGCAAGGCCCTCAACACCCTGCTGCCGGGCATCGCCATCCAGGCCGTGCTGGGCACCACCGCGGTCTTCGCGGCCACGCTGATCGCCTACAAGAGCGGCAGGATCCGGGTCACCCCGCGGTACACCCGGATCGGCATCTCGATCGCGATCGGCTTCGTGATCCTGATGTTCGTCAACGTCATCGCCACCATGTTCGGCGCGGACTTCGGCCTGCGCTCCGGCCCGCTCGGCATCGTGGTCGGCCTGGTCGGCATCGCCCTCGGCGCGTTCTTCCTCACCCTGGACTTCAACGAGGTCGAGGAGGGCATCCGGCACGGCGCCCCCGAGCGCGAGTCCTGGCGGGCGGCCTTCGGCCTGACGCTGTCGCTGGTGTGGATCTACCTGGAGATGCTGCGCCTGATCGCCATCCTGCGCGGCGACGACTAGCAGTTGCGGCGGTACGAGCGGCGGGCCCCGGAGGAGCTTCCTCCGGGGCCCGCCGCGTTCCGTTCCGCCCCGGCTTGGCTACCCTCGGGGCCATGTCCGAGGAGCATCCCGTCACCCCCGCCCAGTTGACCGCCGCCGTGGACCGGCTGGCCGACCGCTTCCGGGCGCTGCCGCAGAGCCGCCTGCTGGCCGCCGTCCCCGGCCACCCCTCGCGGGCCGCCGCGGTGCTCGCGCTGGCCGGCCGGCTCGCCGACGCCGGCCGCGCGCTGGAGGGCCTGCCGCCGCTGCCCGTCCCCGACTGCGGGGCGTTCGCGGTCGGCGACCAACTCGCCGTCACCGGCCACGACCTGGCCGCCGCGGCCGCCGACCACCCCGAGGTGCTGGCCGACGCGCTCGCCGACCTCGCGGAGACCGACCGGACCACCGCCTGACGCGCCGCCTGACACACCGCCGGGGAACGCCCTGCGGGACCGGCCGGGAGGATGCTCGCGAGAACGCCGAAGGGGCGCCGATCCGCGCGGGCAACCCCTTGTCGCGCGGTCGACGCCCCTTCGGGCGTGGCTCAGATCGAGGCGACCACCCGGTCGGCCAGCACGTAGACGGTGTCGCCGTCGGTGGAGAAGGTCAGCGAGTACGACCCGGAGAACCGGGAGCCGCCCAGCAGCCGGACGTCCTCGCCGGCCCGGACGGCGTCGATCAGCCGGTACGCCGCCTCCCGGTCGCCGGGGGCCACGCACAGCGTGGTGCCGTCCGCGAACGCGTACACGTCCAGCGTGCCGAGCGGGCCCGGGCGGACGTCGGTGAGGGCGATCCGCTCCTCGGCGAGCGCGGCGAGCCGGTCGTCGGTCCACTCGCGGGACGGGGTCGGGCTGGGCACGAAGTCGGGGTGCGAGGGGTGGCGGCGCGGGTCGGGCGCGGCGGCGGGCTCGGCCTCGGCGTCCAGCAGCCCGGCCTCCAGGCCGGTGGCGAGCAGGTCGGCCTCCCGGCGGGCCTTCACGTCCCCGTTGTCGCCGGGCGCCGGGAAGCCGCCGCCCTGGCTCGGGTGCCGGATTCCGCCGTCGGTCGAACTGCCGTCCGCGGGGCCGTCCTTGACCAGGTCCTCCAGAGCGTTCCGCAGCGCCTCGCCGAACTCCGGGTCCATCACCCCGTGGTTGTCGGCGGCCTCCTGCGGGCCGGTCGGACGCGGGAAGAAGATCGGCCATTCCTCGCCGGTGGTGGTGAACGGGGTGTCGAACAACGGCGCGTCCTCGGCGGCGCGCGCCTCCTGCTCGGCCCAGAACGCCCGGGCCTCGGTGATCTCCCGTTCCCGGTCGGTGGCGAGCGCCTCGGCGACGGCACGGCGTATCAGCGCCTCGTCGAGCTGCGGGGCGGGCTGCGCGGTGCGCTGCACGGCGTCCAACTTCCGCCCCAGGGCGCGGAGGTGGAGCAGGACGGCGGCGGTCAGGGCGATCAGGGCCAGCAGCAGGGAGGTGTGGACGACGCTCACGGAACGTACTCCCAACGAGGAGCGGAACGGGGTTACGGCTCCACACTGCCGTATTGGCGGCCGTTACTGCAGAGGCTGATGTCCGATTTGCTGGTGACTTTCCTACTTGTCCTTAAATTGTTGGGTAATACCGTTCCACGCAGCGGAGTTGATCCATTCCGGTGCGTCGCCATTTCGGTCCCGGACGGCAGAAAAACGGGCCGGATCGCACCTCGGGTGTGATCCGGCCCTCAATTACGGACGGTGACTCCGGACGGGTGAGACGTCCGTCACGGCGTCACCGCCGCGATCAGCTCAGGCGCTCGATGACCATCGCCATGCCCTGGCCGCCGCCCACGCACATGGTCTCCAGGCCGAACTGCTTGTCGTGCCACTGCAGCGAGTTGATCAGCGTGGTGGTGATCCGGGCGCCGGTCATGCCGAAGGGGTGGCCCACCGCGATCGCGCCGCCGTTGACGTTCAGCCGGTCCAGGTCGATGCCGAGGTCCCGGTAGGAGGGGATGACCTGCGCCGCGAACGCCTCGTTGATCTCCACCAGGTCGATGTCGCCGATCGACAGGCCGGCCCGCTTCAGCGCCTGCTTGGACGCCTCCACCGGGCCGTAGCCCATGATCTCCGGCGACAGCGCCGAGACGCCGGTGGAGACCACCCGGGCCAGCGGGGTGATGCCGAGCTCGCGGGCCTTGGTGTCCGACATGATCACCAGCGCGGCGGCGCCGTCGTTCAGCGGGCAGCAGTTACCGGCGGTCACGGTGCCGTCGGGGCGGAACACCGGCTTCAGGCCGGACACGCCCTCCACCGTGACGCCCGCGCGCGGGCCGTCGTCCGCGCTCACCACGGTGCCGTCCGGCAGCGTCACCGGGGTGATCTCGCGCTGCCAGAAGCCCGCCTTGATCGCGGCCTCGGCGAGGTTCTGCGAGCGGACGCCGAACTCGTCCTGCTCGGCCCGGCTGATGCCCTTCAGCGCGGCCAGGTTCTCCGCGGTCTGGCCCATCGCGATGTACGCGTCCGGCAGCAGGCCGTCCTCGCGCGGGTCGTGCCACTCGCCGCCGCCGACCTCGGCGCGGTGCGCGGTGCGGGCCTGGGCGTCGGCGAACAGCGGGTTCATGGTGCCCGGCATGCCGTCCGAGGTGCCGTGGATCGACCGCGAGACGGTCTCCACGCCGGCCGAGATGAAGACGTCGCCCTCGCCGGCCTTGATCGCGTGCAGTGCCATCCGGGTGGTCTGCAGCGAGGACGAGCAGTAGCGGGTGATGGTGGCGCCCGGCAGGTAGTCCATGCCCATCTGGACGGCCACGATCCGGGCCAGGTTGTGGCCCTGCTCGCCGCCCGGCAGGCCGCAGCCCAGCATCAGGTCCTCGATCTGGCGCGGGTCCAGCTGCGGAACCCCGGCCAGTGCGGCGCCGATGATCTGCGCGGTCAGGTCGTCCGGGCGGATGTCCTTCAGCGAGCCCTTGAAGGCCCGGCCGATCGGCGAACGGGCGGCGCTGACGATGACGGCTTCGGGCATGGCGGGCTCCTCGCTGAGTGACCTCGGGACGCGATCCGGTGGATCTCCCGGGAAAGTTACCGCTTGGTAGCTCCGGCGTCATCCGCCTCCGGCTGTGAGTTGGCCGACGCGATCTCCCGCGGCCGCGCACCGTCCGCGAGGGCGTCCGGCTCCGGGTCCTCGCCGCCGGGCAGCGCCAGCCGGAACCGCTGCTTGAGCGTCGCCCACCGCCAGGTGCCGTTCGACGGGCCCGCCGCCGTCACCTCGGTGCCCGAGCGCCCCGCCGCTGCCGCGGCCGCCACCGCCACCGGCAGCACCGCCTGCGGCTCCACCGGGCCGCCCGCCGCCGCCGGGGTGTCCTGCGGCCACAGCTCCAGCGCCGCGCACACCGACGGCAGCATCGCCATCGACGCCGTCGCGTAGCCCTGCGCGGACGGGTGGTAGCGGTCCGCCGAGAACAGCTCCGGCCGGGTCGCGAACTCCGGGCCCAGCAGCGACCCCACCGAGACCGTCCGGCCGCCCGCCTCCACCACGGCGATGGTCTGCGCCGCCGCGAGCTGCCGGCTCAGCCGGCGCGCCACCCAGCGCAGCGGCGGGTGCACCGGCTTGATCGTGCCCAGGTCCGGGCAGGTGCCGACCACCACCTCGCAGCCCGCCGCGACCAGCCGGCCCACCGCCTCGCCCAGCTCCCGCACACTGCGGGCGGCCGGGGCGTGCCGCGTCACGTCGTTGGCGCCGATCATCAGCACCGCGATGTCCGGGAGGTGCGGCAGCGCCCGCTCCACCTGGCCGGTGAGATCGCCCGAGCGGGCGCCCGACTTCGCCACGTTCAGCAGCCGCACCCGGCGCTCGGCGACCGACGCCAGGCCCGACGCGAGCAGCGCGCCCGGCGTCTCCTGCGCCCGCTGCACGCCCAGGCCCGCGGCCGTCGAGTCGCCCAGGAACGCCATCACCAACGGGGGGCGGGCGTCCGCGGGATCGGCGAACGCCTCGCCGTGCAGGCCGTCGGCGCGCGGCGGATCGCCGTCCAGATTGCCGATCGCCCGGATCGCCATCCGGCTCTCGGTCAGCAGCACCCCGGCCAGCCCGACCCCGAGCAGCCCCAAGCCGCCACCGCCGTACGCTGCGGCGGTGGCGATCCGTCGCGCCACCCGCGCCCTCGACGCCTGCGAGCCGGCCATCCGGCCACCCCCTCTCCCTTTCCCCCTGCTCGTACCCGCTCCCCCCGATCCCCTACCGTCCGCCCCTGCCAACCACCCGGCCGGAGCCCCGCACGGCCGGGTGCTTCGGGCCTGCCGGGTGGGGCGGTCGGACGCGGTGGGGGAAGCCGGGCAGGCCCTAGGCTGGGGGTTTCGGCAATCAGGGCTGCCATTTACCGGGAGGACCCCCGTGCGGTACCACAATTCGATCATCGAGCTGGTCGGCGACACCCCGTTGGTGAAGCTCAACAAGGTCACCGAAGGCATCAGCGCCACCGTGCTGGCGAAGGTCGAGTACTTCAATCCGGGCGGTTCGGTGAAGGACCGGATCGCTATGCGGATGATCGAGGCGGCGGAGGCCTCGGGTGCGCTCAAGCCGGGCGGCACCATCGTCGAGCCCACCAGCGGCAACACCGGTGTGGGCCTGGCGATCGTGGCTCAGCAGAAGGGCTACAAGTGCATCTTCGTCTGCCCGGACAAGGTGTCCACGGACAAGATCAACACGCTGCGGGCGTACGGCGCGGAGGTCGTGGTCTGCCCGACCGCGGTCGCTCCGGAGCACCCGGACTCGTACTACAACGTCTCCGACCGGCTGGTCCGTGAGACCCCGAACGCCTGGAAGCCGGACCAGTACTCGAACCCGGAGAACCCGGCGTCGCACTACCACTCCACCGGTCCGGAGCTGTGGAAGCAGACCGAGGGCCGGATCACCCACTTCGTGGCGGGCGTGGGCACCGGCGGCACCATCTCGGGCACCGGCCGGTACCTGAAGGAGGCGTCCGGCGGCACGGTGCAGGTCGTCGGCGCGGACCCGGAGGGCTCGGTGTACTCGGGCGGCACCGGCCGTCCGTACCTGGTGGAGGGCGTCGGCGAGGACTTCTGGCCGACCGCCTACGACCGCGAGGTCGCGGACCGGATCGTCGCGGTCTCCGACAAGGACTCGTTCCGGATGACCCGCCGCCTGGCGAAGGAGGAGGGCCTGCTGGTCGGCGGTTCCTGCGGCATGGCCGTGGTGGCCGCGCTGGAGGTGGCCCGCGAGCTGGGTCCGGACGACGTCGTGGTCGTGCTGCTGCCGGACGGCGGCCGCGGCTACCTGTCGAAGATCTTCAACGACGACTGGATGGCCGACTACGGCTTCCTGCCGACCGCCACCGACGAGGCGCACATCGGCGAGGTGCTGGCCCGCAAGGACGCGCTGGAGCACGAGGGCATCCCGCAGTTCGTGCACATGCACCCGGGCGAGACGGTCGCCGAGGCGGTGCGGGTGCTGCGCGACTTCGGCGTCTCGCAGATGCCCGTGGTGTCGCCGGGCGCCGGCCACCCGGACATCATGGCCGGCGAGGTGATCGGCTCGATCGTCGAGCGGGAGCTGCTGGAGGGCCTGTTCAGCAAGCGGATCGAGCTCACCGACACGCTGGACAGGGCGATGTCCAAGCCGCTGCCGGTGGTCGGCTCCGGTGAGTCGGTGACCAACCTGATGTCCGTGCTGGAGAAGGCGGACGCGGTGGTGGTGCTGGTGGAGGGCAAGCCGCAGGGCATCGTCACCCGCCAGGACCTGCTGGCCTTCCTGACCGCCCGGGCCGGCCACTGACGCACCGTCATCGCCCCTCGGTCGACGGAACGTGGACGTCACAAGCGCGCAGCATCGGGTTAACACGGCTCGGGCATTGTGGTGGTCACGGCAAGAGAAGCCGAGCACGGTGACGGCGGGGTCGGGAGCGGCTCTCCGACCCCCGCGGTCACACCACGCGCCGTGAGGCGCGGCTTCCGCGCAGTCCCGGGTGGGGGAGTGCGCGCGAGGCGGCAGGGCCGGTCCGGTTGCTCCGGGCCGGCCCTCGCCGCTTGCCGGAGCAGGGCCGCCGTTTCCGATGGACCGGGCGACCCCCTACGCTCGCTGTCATGACCAGCACTGACCTGCCCGAGCAGGACGCCCCGCGCTACGTTCGCCTCACCATCGAGCTGATCGCCGAAATCACCGACGAGCGGGCCCTGAAGGCCGCTGCCCTGACCCAGGTCGCCGACGACGAGTACCTGGACGACGAGGAGCGCGCCCAGGCCGTCGAGGCCATCGAGGTGGACCCGACCGGTTCGCTCGCCCACTTCGTCGACCCGGTGGCGCTGCTCGGCGAGGTTCCCGGCGTGGAGCTCGCCTCCGCGACCTGGGAGTCCGCCACCACCGACTACGACCCGGACGACGAGGGCTGGGACGAGTACGAGGTGCAGTAGGCGCCCACGCGCGAAAGGCCCGGTCCGGGGTTCCCGGACCGGGCCTTTTGTCCGTTCTTTGGACTCCTTGAGTACTCTCGTATGATCTGCACATTTTTGAGCGATCTTGAGTGATCCGGGTACCGAGGAGCATGGACGTGGGCGCAGGGGAGAAGCAGGACCGGCCGCTCGGCGGCACTTGGAGCCGCCGCGGCGTGCTCGGCGGGCTGCTCGGCGCCCCCGTGCTGCTGCTCGCCGCCTGCCAGAGCGGCGGCGGCTCCAAGCCCGCCGGGGGCGGTGCGGGCGGTGCGGGCGGGGAGAGCCCGTCGGTCAGCCCGAAGGCGTCCGTCGCGAAGATCGCCATCACCCCGGCCGACGGCGCGACCGCCGCGCCGTTCACCGCGCCGGTCACCGTCACCGTGCAGGACGGCACGCTGACCTCCGTCACCGTCACCGACGGCGCGGGCAAGCAGATAGCGGGGCAGCTCGCCGCCGACGGTGCGAGCTGGACTTCCAGCGACCCGCTCGCCAGCGGCAGCACGTACAGCGTCGCCGCGGCCGCCCAGGACAAGGACAAGCGCCCGGCGGACGCCAACGCGAGCTTCTCCACCGCCTCCCCGGCCAACACCTTCGTCGGCTACTTCACCCCCGAGGACGGCTCCACGGTCGGCGTCGGCATGCCGGTGTCGATCAACTTCAACAAGGCGATCACCGACCGCAGGGCCGTGCAGCAGGCGATCACCGTGGTCGCGGACCCGCCGGTGGAGATCGTCGGCCACTGGTACGACTCGACCCGGCTGGAGTTCCGCCCGCAGCAGTACTGGGCGAAGGGCACCACCGTCACGCTGAAGCTGCGGCTGAAGGACGTGGCCGGCGCCAAGGGCGTCTACGGCACGCAGTCGAAGAACGTCACCTTCACCGTCGGCCGCAGCCAGGTCTCGGTCGCCGACCTGAAGGCCGACACGCTCACCGTCACCACCGACGGCAGGGTCACCGCCACCTACCCGGTGATCGGCGGGTCGCCCGAGCACCGCACCTGGGCCGGCAAGATGGTGATCTCCGAGCGGTACAAGGAGACCCGGATGAACTCCAACACCGTCGGTCTCGGCAGCGAGTACGACATCCCGGACGTGCCGCACGCCCAGCGGCTCACCACCTCCGGCACCTTCATCCACGGCAACTACTGGTCGGCGGCATCACAGTTCGGCAACTCCAACACCAGCCACGGCTGCATCGCGCTGCAGGACGTGCAGGGCGGCAACAACCCGAACACCAACGGCGCCCGGTTCTTCGCGAGCTCGATGGTCGGCGACGTCGTCGAGGTGGTCAACTCCGGTGACAGGACAGTGAATCCGTCGAACGGCCTGAACGGCTGGAACATGTCCTGGGCGGACTGGAAGGCCGGCAGCGCACTCTGACGCACCGTGCGGACGGGCGTCAGGGGTGGGGGCGTTTGTGAGAGTGTCCTAAACGAATGGTAAAAAATACTCGCGTGCGGGGGGATGCGTCGATGTGCTGAGGTGGCCTCCGCGGCAGGGCCGATCGGGCCCGAGTTCCGCGTTCAGGCACAGGAGTTCAGCCATCAACATCGCCCTTCGCCGGTCCGTCCGCGCCGGCATAGCCGTCACCACCGGAGCCGTTGTGCTCGCCGCCGGCCTCACCGCCTGTGGTACCGCCAAGCAGCTGAGCGCCGGCGAGAAGCTCTCCGGCGCATTCGAGAAGCTCGGCGACGCCAAGTCGCTGAGCTTCCAGCTGTCCGCCGACGCCACGGCGGAGCAGATCGTCGCCTTCGGCAAGGCCGTCGGCGACCCGATCGAGCAGAAGGACGCCGAGCTGCTCTCGGACCTGACGCTGTCCGTGTCGATGAGCGCCGACAAGCCGCTCAAGGACACCGAGGCGTTCAAGGCGTACCGCGCCGACCAGTTGAACGACACGTACGACCTCAAGGGCGTGGCGATCGGCTACTCGCTGAGCGGCAAGAAGTCCGGCAAGACCCTCGCGGACATCCGGCTGGTCGGCGACAAGATGTACGTCCAGGCGGACGTCAAGGGCATCGCCGCGCTGAGCGGCGAGGACACCAAGGAGATGGACCAGTTCGTCTCCGCGCTGCCCGCCGAGGCCGGCCCGATCAAGGACGTCTTCGCCGGCAAGTGGATCTCGCTGGACCTGAAGAAGCTCAACGAGCTCGGAAAGAAGCAGCAGGGCTCCGGCCAGGCCGGCGCCAACCCGCTGAACCCGATGTTCGGCGGCGGCGTGCCGGACCTCGACCCGGCCGAGCTGCAGCGCTTCGGCAAGACGGTCAAGTCCGTGCTGTCGAAGAACGTCACCGTGGAGGAGAAGGGCAAGTCCGGTGACGCCGACGTCATCCAGGTCTCCGCGCCCGCCCGCCCGCTGGTCGAGGGCCTGCTGAAGGCCGTCGAGAAGCTGGCCGCCGGCACCACCGGCTTCCCGCCGGTCCCGTCCGAGGACATGCCCAAGGTGCCGGACCGCAAGTTCTCCGCCGACGTGCTGATCAAGAACGGCAAGGCGCAGGCCGTCACCTTCGACCTGATGCAGTTCGCCGACAAGCCCGACGCGTCGGCGCACTTCCCGCTGCGGCTCGGCTTCGCCGCCGACGCCCCGGCGGTCGCCGCGCCCACCGGCGCCACCGAAATCGACCTGGCCCAGCTGGAGAAGACCTTCTCCGAGCTGGCCTCCGCCGACGGCATGGGCGGCTCGGACAGCTCGGACGGCCCGGGCACCCCGGCCACCCCGCTGACCGAGGAGCAGTACACCAAGCTGGCCGCCGCGGGCATCGACCGGGCGCAGGCCAAGAGCATGAACGAGGCCGGTCTCTCCTTCGACGAGATCATCGAGCTCAAGGACATCATCAAGGGCTGACCGCCCGACGGCGGGCGTCCGCACCACGGCCCGTCGCAGCTCCGGCTGCGGCGGGCCGTCGCACGTCCCCGACCCGGCAGACGCGATGTCCGGAACCCGCCGGAACGCGGAGGGCGGCGGGCGCAGGCTGAGGTGCATGAACACCACCGACACCACCCTCGACGTGCGGGCCGTCCCCGCGGAGACGCTCGCCGAACTGCGCCGACTCGACGACAGCGGACGCTGCCACCCCGTCACCGTCACCGAGGGCGCCGGCGCGCCGCTGCGCTGCTGCCTCACCCGGGCCCGGGCCGGCGAGCGGGTCGTCCTGTTGTCGTACGCGCCGCTGCGGCGCTGGGCCGAGGCGGCGGGCTGCGACCCGGGCGCGTACCTGGAGACCGGGCCGGTGTTCGTGCACGCCGACCCGTGCGAGGGCTTCGAGGGCGGCTGGCCGGACGGCTTCCACGGCGGGCAGCGCGTGGTGCGGGCCTACTCGAAGGACGGCCGGATTCTCGGCGGCCGGGTCGGCGAGCCGGACGAACTGCCGAAGCTGGCCGCCGAGTTGCTGGCCGACCCGGAGATCGCCGTGGTGCACGTGCGGGCCGTTGAGTACGGCTGCTTCATGCACGAGGTGCGGCGGGCCGCCTGAGGTTCGACCCCGGCTTCAGCTCCGCTTCGCGTAGTCGGTGAAGCCCTGCCAGTCGACGACCACGCAGGCCACGTCGCCGATCACCCAGGCATCGTGGCCGGGCGGGCAGATCATGACGTCGCCGGCCCCGAACTCCTCGGCCTGGCCGTCGTCCATCTCGATCCGCATCCGGCCGGAGATCACGTAACCGACGTGCGAGGCCTGGCAGCTGTCCGTGCCGGCGATCGGCTTCACGTGCTGCGACCAGCGCCAGCCCGGTTCGAACACGCCCCGGCCGACGCCGCCGGCCTTCAGGTTCACCAGCGCCACCTGCCCCTTGCCGCCCTCGAACGGGCGGACCTCCTCGGGGGAGTCCAGACTCATCCGCACCAACCCGGCCATCACCGCTCACCTCCGGCCGACAACGCCCCGCGCCCCCGTCGCCGGGCTCGGCGACGGGGGCGCGGCTGACGCTTCCCATCCTGGTGACCCGGCGCGTTCCGCGCCAGGCGCGGCGGTCACTGCGCGGTGGCCGCCGTGACGATGTAGACCCGCCGGTCGGCGAACCGGTCGACCGGGTTCTCCCAGTACGTCCACGGCTCGGGGACGATCGGGCCGAGCGCGCGCAGGTGCGGCATCGCGTCGGCGTCCCGGCCCGACTGGGCCAGCACCCAGACCAGCCAGCCGTGCGCGTAGGCGCGGTGGCGGTCGTCGGGGTCGGCCAGCTCCAGGTCGGCGACCACCGCGTCGGCGGCGGCCCGCACCTCGGGGGAGGTGTACGGCTCCTTCTCCCCGGTGAACTGCTCGAAGTACGCGTCCAGTTTGAGCGCGGTCAGCAGGCTGCCCGCCGGGGCGGCGGCGATCGCGGCGTCCGCGAAGGCGTGCATCTGCTCGTGGCTGCCCTTCCACTTGGCGCACCAGTACTGCAGGGCGCCGGTGTGGGCCGAGAAGTTGTGCGGGTCGCGGGAGACGATCTCCTGCCAGAGCGCCCGGAAGCGCTCGTTGTCCCAGCTCTGACCCATCGCCAGCGGGATCTGCAGGACGAACGGCAGCGGGTCGGCCGGGTCGGCGAGCCGGACGGCCTCGGCGGCGGCCGCCTCGGCGTCGGTCAACACCTTGCCGAAGGCGGCCCAGCGCTCCGACGTGACCTGGTGGGCGCGCTTGCTGGTGCGCACGTTCCAGGCCAGGACGATCAGCCCGTCCTGGGCGAGCAGCGCGGCGTCCGCGCTCTCCGGCTGCTCGGCGCGCCAGGCCAGCAGCCAGGCGTCGTCCTCGGCTGCGACGTCCGCGAACCGGCGCAGCAGGCCCCGGCGGCGGTCGTGGTCGCCCGCGGCGGCGGCCAGGAGTTCGGCGGCCGGGCGCCAGTCGCCGCCCTTCACCGCGGCCAGCGCGGCGTCCACGTCCGGGCCGCTCAGGCCCGGGTCGACGAACAGGTCGTCCCGGTGGAGCATGCCGTGCTGGGTCGGGCGGATGACCGGCAGGCTCGCCTTCTCGTACCGGTCGATGGTGGCCTGCGCGGCCTCGGTGCGGGTGTTGAGGGAGGCGACGCGGCGCTTCATCAGCCAGGTGGCGAGCTTGATCCCGACGATCAGGAGCAGCGGAATGATGACGATCAGACGGGCCATCGGACGGATCAGCTCCAGGGGGTCAGGACCGGGCGGCGGTCAGCTCGGCCAGCAGGGTGCGCAGCGGGGCGGTGTCCGGGGCGTCGGCGACCGCGGCGTCCAGCGCCTCGGTCAGCCGCCGGTCGGCGTCGCCGGGCAGCACCAGGGCGGCCGGGCGGCTCCACGAGAGCTCCCAGCGGGCCGCGTTCTTCGAGGCCAGCGCGAGCACCGTGAGCGACCGCAGCGCGCCCCGCAGCAGCGGGCGGTGGAACTCGCGGGCGGCCCGGCCGGTGGCCTGCGCGGCCTCCTCGCTCTGCGGCAGCCGCTGCGCGAGCTCCGCCGAGCGCCCGGCGTCCAGCGCGTCGAGCATCGCCTCGACGGTGCCGTGCAGGCCGCTGTCGGTGAGGGCGCGCAGCACCGGCTGGGCGTTCTCGCGGGCGTGCGCGAGCATCGCCTCGTGGACCAGGTCCGGCCAGTCCAGCCGGCGCATCTGCCGGGCCTCCGGGATCAGCGCCAGCGTCTCCAGGTCGGCGAGGCGCTGCTGCGGGTCGCGCAGCAGCGCCAGCGCGGGCCGGTCCGAGGTGAGGCCGCGCAGGCCCGGGGTATCCTCCAACGCCTCGACGACGGCGACCCGCTGGCTGATCGGCGGGTGCGAGTCGTACGGATCGGGCTGCTCGTCGGGCAGTTCCAGGCCCAGCTCGGCGAGTTCCTCGCGGCGCTCCGGATCGGCCAGCAGGCGGTCCAGGCCGCCGAAGAACTGGCCGGGCAGCGGGAGCAGTCCGGCGTCGACGCCCATGGTGGCGTAGCTGTTCAGGTAGAAGCTCTGCGCGGCGTCCAGCACGGGGATGCGGCGCAGCGCGGAGGCGGTGGCGTCGCGGCCGGCGATCCGGGCGGCGTGCCGGTCGGCGGCGTACTCCTGGCTGCGGCTGATCGACTCGGAGACCCGGAAGTACAGCTTGGCGTACAGGGTGAAGAACTTGGCGAGGAAGCGCTCGATGCCGCCGTTCCCGGTGTCCTCGTCGTTGCGGGTCTTGCGGCCGCGGGCCGACCGGTAGGCGTTGTCCTCGGCGATCTCGCGGGCCTTGTCGGCCACGTTCTGGTCGGCACGGGCGTGCAGGGTGGCGATGGTGTGGCCGATCGCGGTGCGGCCGGACACGGTGACGGCCGCCAGGCGGACGTCGTTGTTGGCGTAGTGGCCGAACTCGTGGGCGAGCACCGAGTCCAGCTCGGCCTCGGTCAGGCCGATCAGCAGCGGCGCGCCGATGATCAGGTGGCGGGGGCCGGGGATCAGGCCGAGCAGCCTGGTCTCCTCGTACACGCCGGCGTTGACCTGCGGCACCAGGCGGATCTCGGCCGGGCCGCGGACGCCGGTGGCCTCGGCGATCCGGTCGACCCGGGCCCACAGTTCGGGCTGCTCCTCGCGGGTCAGCGGCAGGCCCTCGTCGCTGTCGTCGCGCCGACGGCGGGTCAGGAACACCACCCGCAGCACCGGGTAGGCGATGGCGGCGCTGAGCAGCCAGATCTTGATCATGGCCGGACGGAGGTGGTCGGAGTTGACGACCAGTTCGACGTTCAGCCAGACCAGGCCGACCACGACGGCCGCTGCGAGCAGGTAGAACCCGGCCAGCAGCGCGACCGCCAGCAGGGCCCGGGTGGATGTGCGCATGCCGGTGCGCTCGGTGGACATGTCCGCGCCCCCAAGTGTGTCGATCATGTGTGCGGCTGGCAGATCGTAGCGGTACGACCCGACATCCCGCGAGGCAGAAAAGGTGTCGGAACGGCAACCTGACGCGCCGACCGGGCGCACCCGCGCAACCGCCGCCGGTGATCCGTCCGCCGCACTAGGCTCGACGACATGACCGAGCACCAGCTTTCCCACGGCTTCGAAACCCTCGCCATCCACGCGGGCCAGGAAGCGGACCCCCGGACCGGGGCAGTCGTCACACCGATCTACCAGGTGTCCACCTACAAGCAGGACGGCGTCGGCGGACTGCGCGAGGGCTACGAGTACAGCCGCTCCGCGAACCCCACCCGCACCGCCCTGGAGGAGTGCCTCGCCGCGATCGAGGGCGGCTCCCGCGGCCTCGCCTTCGCCTCCGGCCTGGCCGCCGAGGACACCCTGCTGCGCACCGTCCTCAAGCCCGGCGACCACATCGTCATCCCCAACGACGCCTACGGCGGCACCTTCCGGCTGTTCGCCAAGGTGCTGACCCGCTGGGGCGTCGACTTCTCCGTCGCCGACACCCACCATCCCGAGAAGGTGCGCGAGGCGATCCGCCCCAACACCCGCGCGGTGTGGGTGGAGACCCCGTCCAACCCGCTGCTCGGCATCACCGACCTGGCCGCGGTCGCCGAGATCGCGCACGCCGCCGGCGCGCTGCTGGTCGTCGACAACACCTTCGCCAGCCCCTACCTGCAGCAGCCGCTGTCGTTCGGCGCGGACGTCGTCGTGCACTCCACCACCAAGTACATGGGCGGCCACTCCGACGTGGTCGGCGGCGCCCTGGTGGTCGCCGACGCCGGCCTCGCCGAGGAGGTCGCCTACCACCAGAACGCGATGGGCGCCGTCGCCGGGCCGTTCGACGCCTGGCTGGTGATGCGCGGCATCAAGACCCTCGGCGTCCGGATGGACCGGCACTCCGACAACGCCGCCCGGATCGCCGAACTGCTGTCCGGCCACCCGAAGGTGACGCAGGTGCTGTACCCCGGCCTGCCCACCCACCCCGGGCACGACATCGCCGCCAAGCAGATGAAGGCGTTCGGCGGCATGGTGTCGTTCCGCGTCGCCGGCGGCGAGCAGGCCGCCGTCGAGGTGTGCAACCGCGCCCAGCTGTTCACCCTCGGCGAGTCGCTCGGCGGCGTCGAGTCGCTGATCGAGCACCCCGGCCGGATGACCCACGCCTCCGCGGCCGGCTCCCCGCTGGAGGTGCCCGCCGACCTGGTGCGCATCTCGGTCGGCATCGAGTCCGCCGCCGACCTGCTCGCCGACCTGGAGCAGGCGCTCGGCTGACCTCACCGGACGTGGCTCAACGGCGTCGGTGCGGACCGCCGTTGAGCCGTCGGCGCTTCAAAGGCGGCTGCGCAGACTGCCGTTGGGCCTCTCGGGGTTCAACGGCGTTTGCGCAGACCGTCGTTGAACCGCTCCAACAGCGCGCAGAACACCGCGCGCTCGTCCGCCGTCCAGGCCGCCGTCAACTCGGCGACCAGCCGCAGCCGCTGCTCGCGCACCTGCGCCAGCCGGCCCGCGCCGAGCGGGGTCAGCGCCAGACGCACCGCCCGCCGGTCCGCCGGGTACGGCACCCGGGCCAGCAACCGCTCGCGCAGCAGCGGCGCGGCCTGCCTGGTCACCGTGGAGGAGTCCACGCCCAGCGCGGCCGCCAGCGTCTTCACATTGGCCGGCCCGCCGGCGGCGAGCTGATCCAGCAACAGGAACGTGGCCCGGTCGAACTCCCCGGCGGCACTGATCCGCCGGGCGAACACCGCGACCTGGTAGGGGAGTCGGCAATCGGGCTCGGGCTCGGGATCGGGGGCATCGGGCGGGGAAAGGCTCATCGCGGCTCACGGGGGTGCGGGCGACTCGTGCCCAGCAGCGTACGCGCGCCGGGTGGGTACCGGAACTGCCCGGCTCTAGGCTGATCTTCATGCAGAACTGGCCGATCACGCTGGACGACGTCCGCGGCGCACAGAAGATGCTCGCCGGGGTGGCCCGGGTCACCCCCATGCAGAGCAGCCGCCACCTGTCCGGGGTGGCCGGCACGCCCGTGCACCTGAAGTGCGAGAACCTCCAGCGCACCGGCTCGTTCAAGCTGCGCGGCGCGTACCTGCGGATCGCGGGCCTGCTGCCGGTGGAGCGCGCCGCCGGCGTGGTCGCCGCCAGCGCGGGCAACCACGCGCAGGGCGTGGCGCTGGCCGCCGCGCTGCTCGGGGTGCGCTCCACCGTCTTCATGCCGCTCGCCGCGCCGCTGCCGAAGGTCGCCGCCACCCGCGAGTACGGCGCCGAGGTGCGGCTGCACGGCGCCAACGTCGACCAGGCGCTGGAGGCGGCCCGCGAGTACGCCGACGCCACCGGCGCGGTGTTCATCCACCCCTTCGACCACTGGGACGTGATCACCGGCCAGGCCACCGTCGGCTTGGAGATCCTCGAACAGTGCCCCGAGGTCCGCACCGTGCTGGTCGGCACCGGCGGCGGCGGACTGCTGGCCGGCGTGGCGATCGCGATCAAGGCGCTGCGCCCGGACGTCCGGGTGATCGGCGTGCAGGCGGCGGCCGCCGCCGCGTACCCGCTGTCGCTGGCCGCGGGCCGTCCGGTCTCGCTGGAGCGGTTCTCCACCATGGCGGACGGGATCATGGTCGGCCGCCCCGGCGACATCCCGTTCGAGGTGGTCAACTCCCTCGCCGACGGCGTGCGGACGGTCTCCGAGGACGAGCTGTCCCGGGCCCTGCTGGTCGGCCTGGAGCGGCTCAAGCTGGTGGTCGAGCCCGCCGGGGCCGCGCCGATCGCCGCGCTGCTGGCCGAGCCGGGACGGTTCGAGGGCCCGGTGGTCGGGGTGCTGTCGGGCGGCAACATCGACCCGCAGCTGATGCAGCGGGTGCTGCGGCACGGCCTCGCCGCGGCCGGCCGCTACCTGTCGCTGCGGGTGCGCCTGGCCGACAAGCCGGGCGCGCTGGCCGACCTGCTCGGCGTGCTGACCCGGGTCGACGCCAACGTGCTGGACGTGGCGCACGTGCGGATCGACCCGCAGCTGGGCCTGACCGAGGTCGAGGTGGACCTGCACCTGGAGACCAAGGGGCCGGAGCACTGCGCGGCGGTGATCGGGGAGCTGCGCGAGGACGGCTTCGTGGTCACGCACTGACGCCCGTCGGCCGAGACCGGCGTCACCTTCCGGGTTGACGCGATATATCGCGAGTGGCAGCATCTTGCGATATATCGCGAGCTTCGCCATCGGCGGATCCGGGTATCAATTCGGGTGATCTGCGCCCAAATCCGGCTCGCATCGTGTGTGCACATCCGACCTCAGGGAGATGAGGCAGGACCATGGCGTCAGCCATCGAAGCCGAGAACCTGGTCAAGACCTTCGGCCCCGTCCGCGCCCTCGACGGCGTGAGCCTGGACGTCCCCGAAGCCACCGTGCTCGGACTGCTCGGCCCCAACGGCGCCGGCAAGACCACCGCCGTCCGGGTACTGACCACCCTGCTCCAACCCGACTCCGGTCGGGCCGCCGTGGCCGGCGTCGACGTGCTCAAGAACCCCAACCAGGTACGCAGCCTGATCGGCCTGTCCGGCCAGTACGCCGCCGTGGACGAGTACCTCACCGGCCGCGAGAACCTCCAGATGGTCGGCGAGCTCTACCAGATGAGCGCCCGCGACGCGAAGAAGCGGGCGCTGGAACTGCTCGAATGGTTCGGCCTGTCCGATGCCATGGACCGCACCGCCAAGACCTACTCCGGCGGCATGCGCCGCCGCCTCGACCTGGCCGCCGCGCTGGTGGTCCGCCCGCCGGTGATGTTCCTCGACGAACCCACCACCGGCCTCGACCCGCGCAACCGGCTCGCCCTGTGGGAGGTCATCGAGACCCTGGTCGAGCAGGGCACCACGCTGCTGCTCACCACCCAGTACCTGGAGGAGGCCGACCGCCTCGCCCACGACATCGCGGTGGTCGACCACGGCAAGGTGATCGCCCGCGGCACCGCCGACCACCTGAAGGCGCAGATCGGCGGCGAACGCATCGAGGTCGTCGTGCACCGCTCCGACCTGGTCCCCGAGGCGGTCGCCGCGCTCGCCCCCTACGCCAAGGGCGACCCGGCGGTCGAGAAGAACACCCGCCGGATCACCGTCCCGGTCAGCGGCGGCGCCAAGGTGCTCGCCGCCGTCATCCGCGAACTGGACGCCCGCTCCATAGAGATCGACGACATCGGCCTGCGCCGCCCCACCCTCGACGACGTCTTCCTCTCCCTCACCGGCCACGCCACCGAGGACGGGAAGGGCGCCGACGAGGACGGGAAGCCGGCGAAGAAGGGCCGCCGAGGCCACGGGAAGGACGCCTGAGATGGCCACCGCACTGCCCGACGCGGCGATCGGCCCCGTCCCCGTCACCCCCCGGCACGGCGCCGTCGCCATGCTGCACGACTCCTGGGTCGTCGCAAAGCGCAATTTGCGCAGAATGACCCGGATTCCCGAAATTGTCGTCTTTGGGCTCATGCAGCCGATCATGTTCGTGCTGCTGTTCTCGTTCGTGATGGGCGGCGCGATCGCCATCCCCGGCGCCGCGCCCAACCACGACGTGTACATCCAGTACCTGATGGCCGGCATCTTCGCCCAGACCGTCACCTTCGCGGTGGCCGGCGCCTCGGCCGGCATCGCGGAGGACATGACCAAGGGCCTGGTCGACCGGTTCCGCTCGCTGCCGATGTCCCGCGCCGCGGTGCTCACCGGCCGCACCCTCGCCGACCTGGTGCAGACCGCGATCACCGTGGTCGTGCTGGCACTGGTCGCGCTGCTGGTCGGCTGGCGGATCCACGACGGCTTCCTGAAGGCGCTCGGCGCGTTCGGCCTGCTGCTGCTGCTCGGCTACGCGTTCTCCTGGATCGGCGCGCTGATCGGCCTGTCCGTGCGCAGCCCCGAGGCCGCCACCTCGGCCGGGCTGATCTGGCTGTTCCCGCTGACGTTCATCTCGAACGCCTTCGTGCCGATCGGCTCGATGCCGGGCTGGCTGCAGCCGATCGCCTACTGGAACCCGTTCTCCGCCACCGTGCAGGCCTGCCGCAGCCTGTTCGGCAACCAGATCGGCCCCGCCCCCGACGTCTGGCCGATGCAGCACGCCGTGGTGGTGTCGATCGGCTGGTCGGTGCTGATCACGGTGGTGTTCTCCTGGCTGTCGGTGCGCAAGTACCGGCGCGCGGCGGGCTGAGGCCCTCCCCGCAGCGGGCCGAGGCCTTCTGCGGCGGCGGGCCGCCGGGCCCACCCGGAAACGGCCGGACGGCCGCTCCCCCCACCCGGGGGAGCGGCCGTCCGTCGTCAGCTCGCGGTCAGCCGGAGAACGGCTTGGCCTCGACGATCTTCACGCCGGCCTTCTTGCCGTTCGGCAGCTCGTACTGCGCGTCCTCGCCGACCGACCTGCCGATGATCGCGCGGCCCAGCGGGGACTGCGGCGAGTACACGTCGATGTCGCCGTCGGTGACCTCGCGGGAGGCCAGCAGGAACTCCATGGTGTCGTCCAGGTCGCCGTCGAAGGCCACCTTCACCAGCATGCCGGGGGCCACCACGCCGGAGTCGGCCGGAGCCTCGCCGACCTTCGCCCGCTCCAGCAGCTGGGACAGCTGGCGGATGCGCGCCTCGGTCTTGCCCTGCTCGTCCTTGGCCGCGTGGTAGCCGGCGTTCTCCTTGAGGTCGCCCTCCTCGCGCGCCGCCTCGATCTTCTGGGCGATCTCGATGCGCCAGGGCCCGGTCAGGTGGTCAAGCTCGGCCTTGAGCTTGTTGTAGTGGTCCTGAGTGAGCCAGGTCACGTCATCGTTGGTCTGGGTCACAGGGTGCTCCTCGTCGGTGCTGGCGCTGCTGTGAGGGTGGTTCGGCAGCAGTGGGTCGATTTTCTGGGCAGATGCAAAGCAACGCCCGCTTCCGTGCCGTTCGGCAGGGAAGGGGCGAAATCACGAGCCTAACAAGTTCTTCGCGCGGGCGGGAAGGGCTGTGGGCGTCGAGGGCGTGCCGCTCCTTCGACTATGCGCTCGAAAGGGTGAGCGGAGCAAAGGCCCTCGGCGGGGACCGAACAGGAACCGGGCGGGGACCGAGCGGGACCGGACGGGGTTTCGGCGGGGGTTACGTCTTGTCGGGGGTGCAGCCCAGCAGTTCGGCGGTGGAGCCGCGGGCGGTGGTGCGCAGCGTCACGACCTTGTCGTAGGTGGTGCCCCCGGCCGGCACCTGGAAGTCGGACTGGCCGACCACCGCGCCGTCCGTGCCCTGCGAGCGGACGGTGCACACGCCCGAGACGCCCTCGCCCTTGCGCACCGACAGCTGCAGCTGCACCTCGCTGTCGGACACCGTCTGGAAAGTCGGCACCGTACCGTTCAGCTTCGTCTCGCGCAGCAGGTAGGAGGAGCCGAGCCAGGCGATCACGCCCACCAGCAGCGCGCCGAACAGCGCGCCGGCGATCCGCAGCCGGCGGTCGGTCGTCCGGTCGTCGGAACGGCTGTAGCGGCCCGCGGGGGGCGCCAGGGGCGGCTGGGGCGTAGGGCTCTGGTCCATGGTGCGGCTCGGTCCTTTCGCGGAGGAACGTTCGGCCGTCCGCGGGAATGGACGCGCCCTCCAGTCCGTCACTATAGGAGGGGCACGTCCGCGCCACAGGCGGCGGGGGAGCCGGCCCGACGAAGCGGACATACCTGTACCTGGAAGGGATACCCAGGCGTTGAGCGAGCAGTTGCGGTTGATGGCGGTACACGCGCACCCGGACGACGAGTCCAGCAAGGGCGCCGCCACCATGGCGATGTACGTGGCCCAGGGGGTGGAGGTCCTCGTCGCCACCTGCACCGGGGGCGAGCGGGGGTCGATCCTCAACCCCAAGCTGCAGGGCGACCCGTGGGTCGAGGAGAACATTCACGAAGTGCGCCGCAAGGAGATGGACGCCGCCCGGGAGATCCTCGGCGTCCAGCAGGCGTGGCTCGGCTACGTCGACTCCGGCCTTCCCGAGGGCGACCCGCTGCCCCCGCTGCCCGAGGGCTGCTTCGCCCTCGTGGACGTGGACGTGGCCGCGGGCGCCCTGGTCAAGCTGATCCGCGAGTTCCGCCCGCACGTGATCACCACGTACGACGAGAACGGCGGCTACCCGCACCCCGACCACATCATGACCCACAAGATCACCATGGCGGCCTTCGACGCCGCCGCGGACCCGGAGGCCTACCCGGAGACCGGCGAGCCCTGGCAGCCGCTGAAGCTGTACTACAACCACGGCTTCCCGATGGGCCGGATCCGCGCCCTGCACGCCTACCTCACCGAGCACGGCCACGACTCGCCCTACGGCGAGTGGATCGAGGGCTGGGAGAAGTCCGGGCGCGCCGAGCGGGAGATCACCACCCAGGTCGAGTGCGGCGAGTACTTCGAGGTCCGCGACAAGGCGCTGATCGCCCACGCCACCCAGATCGACCCCGACGGCCCCTGGTTCCGCGTCCCGATCGACATCCAGCGGGACGTCTGGCCCACCGAGGACTACGAACTCGCGAAGTCCCTGATCGACACCGACCTCCCGGAGTCCGACCTCTTCGCAGGCCTCCGCAAATAATCCCGTACCACCCCCCGGTGACCCGGCCCGCGTAGGGCCGGGTCACCATGGATGAATGAGCACCCCCGTGAACGTCACCCAGCTCGCCGCCGATCTCGCCCTCGACGAAACCAAGGTCACCCCCGGCCTGCTCGGCTTCGTCGTCTTCGCCGCGCTCGGCATCGCCACCTGGTTCCTCCTGAAGTCGATGAACGCCCGCTTCAAGAAGATCGACTTCACCGAACAGCCCGACCCGAAGGACGACTGAGCCCCGGGTCCACCCCACCCGGGGTGCTCAGAACTTGACAACGATCTTGCCGGTCGCCTTCCCGTCGGCCATCCGTACCAGGCCGTCCGGTACGACGTCCGCGAGGTCGATGACCGCGCCGATCGACGTGGCGGCGATCTGTGGGTGGTCGTGGAGCATGGCCAGCGCCTCGGGCAGGTCCTGGTCGCAGATGTGCACCTTCGAGGTCGACAGCTGGATCTCGTCGAGGACCAGCCGGGTCAGGTTCAAGGGTGACGGGTCGCGGTGCAGGCCGACCAGGCGGATGTGCCCACCGCGGCTGACCGCCTTCATCGCGGTCTCCAGGCTCTTGGGGGTGCCCGCGGTCTCCAGGACGATGTCGGCGCCGATGCCTCCGGTGGCACGCCGGATCGCGGCGACGGCGTCCTCCCGGGACGCGTCGATGAGGAGGGAGGCCCCGCTCCGCCCCGCGGTCTCCAGACGGCCGGGGGAGATGTCGACGGCGATCGTGTCGATGCCGCGCGCGGTGAAGGCGGCCACCGCCAGCGAACCGATCCCGCCCAGGCCGATCACCGCGACGCTCGCGCCCGGCTCCGCCCCGGTGCCGCGCACCGCGTGCAGGGCCACGGCGAGCGGCTGGGCCATGATCGCCACGTCCACCGGGCAGGCGCCGACGGAGCGGCTGATCCGCGCGGGCACGTTCACCCGCTCGGCCAGGCCGCCGTCCGCGTGCAGCCCGAGCGTGAAGTAGCTCGCGCAGAGGTTGGTCCGGCCGGCCCGGCACCACTGGCACGTCCCGCAGGAGACGCCGGAACCCGGCACGACCACGTCCCCGATGGTGAATCCGGTGACCTCCGATCCCACTGCCACCACCCGTCCGACCATCTCGTGGCCGAGCACGAGCGGGCCGACGTGGCCGCTCGCCGGATGTGGCGCGTCGATCGGGATCAGGTGCGGGCCCGAGACGAACTCCTCCACGTCGGTGCCGCAGATACTGGCCCGTTCGATCTCCAGCTGGAGCTCCTTCGCGCCGGGAGCCGGAGGGTCGGGCCACTCCTGGATCCGGACATCACGTCGCCCGTGGTAGACGGCAGCAAGCATCGGTTCATCCCCTGGAGTCGAAAGGATCGGAGCTCTGTGCGAAGGCGTGCGGCCGGGCCGGGCGCGCCGCAGTCAGGCGGCCGGACCGGACGGCTCGGTGGCGGGCTCGACGTCGCGGTTCCACTCGCCCTTGGTCCGCTGCCAGTCGTCCTCGTCCGCGCCCAGCCGCCAGTACCCCGTGACGGAGAGCGCCTCGCGCGGCAGCCCGCGGTCGAGGCGCAGGTGGCGGCGGAGCGTCTTGACGAAGTGGGCCTCGCCGTGGACAAAGACCCGGGCCGCGCCGTCCGGGAAGTCCAGCGAGGTGACGGCCTCGACCAGCGCGTCGCCGACCGCCCGCGAGCCGCGGTGCAGCCAGCTGAGGTCGAAGCGGGCCGCCGACTTGATGATCAGCTCCTCCTCGGGGCCGCTCACCTCGACGAAGGCCTTGACCTGCGCGCCGGCGGGCATGGCTTCCAGGGCCGCCGCGATCGCGGGCAGCGCGCTCTCGTCGCCGGCCAGCAGGTGCCAGTCGGCCTCGGGGTCGGGTGCGAACCCGCCGCCCGGCCCGGAGAAGACCAGCTCGTCACCGGGCTTCGCCGCCGCCGCCCACGGACCGGCCACGCCGCTGTCGCCGTGGTGCACGAAGTCGACCGCGATCTCCCCGGTCTCCGGGTCCCAGCTCCGCACGGTGTACGTCCGGGTCAGCGGCCACTGGTCCCGCGGCATCTTCTTGCGGATGCCGGCGATGTCCAGCAGGTCCGGGTAGCTCACGCCCGGCCGTGGGAAGTGCAGCTTGATGTAGTGGTCGGTGAAGGTTCCGGCGCGGAACTCACGGAGCCCCTCGCCGCCCAGCACGACCCGGATCAGGTGCGGGGAGACCCATTCCGAGCGGACTACCTGTCCTCTGTATGCCATGACCGAACTCCTCGTCGTCTGTTTTCCGCATCATGGCCCGAAGGAGGCGGCGGCCGTCAGGAAAGCGTCGTTCTCGGCCGCGGAGCCCACGGACACGCGGACCCCGTCGCCGGCGAACGCCCGCACCAGCACCCCGGCCCGCCCGCAGTGCTCGCCGAAGGCGGCGGCCCGCTCCCCGAGCGGCAGCCAGAGGAAGTTGGCCTGGCTCGGCGTGACGGTCCACCCCCGGGCGGCCAGGGCGGCCCGGAGGCGCTCGCGTTCCCCGACCGTGGTGTCCACCCGGGCCAGCAGCTCGGGCTCCGCGCCGATCGCGGCGATCGCGGCGGCCTGGGCAATGCCGTTCACGCTGAACGGCAGGTACGTCTTGCGGATCGCCCCGGCCACCACCGGGTGCCCGACCATGAAGCCGACCCGGAGCGCGGCCAGGCCGTACGCCTTGGAGAAGGTACGCAGGACCACCACGTTCGGGCGCCCGGCGGCGATCCGCAGGCCGTCGGGCGATCCGGGGTCGCGGACGTACTCGCGGTAGGCCTCGTCGAGGACCACCAGGCAGTCGGCGGGCACCCGGTCGAGGAACGCCGCGAGTTCGGCCTCGCCCACGACGGTCCCGGTGGGGTTGTTCGGGTTGCACACGAAGACGAGCCGGGTCCGGTCCGTGATCGCCTCGGCCATCGCGTCGAGGTCGTGCACCCCGTCCCGCAGCGGCGTCTCGACGGAGGTGGCGCCGGAGAGCCTGGTCAGGATGGGGTAGGCCTCGAACGAGCGCCAGGCGTAGAGGACTTCGCTTCCCGGCTCGGCGACCGCCGCCATCAGCATCTGGGCGACGCCGACCGAGCCGCAGCCGACGGCGACGCCGTCCTCGGGGACGCCGAACCGTGCGGAGATCTCGGCGATGAGGCCGGCGCAGCCGTTGTCCGGGTAGCGGTTGATCCGCAGTGCCTCCCGGCCGATCGCCTCCAGTACCGCGGCGGGCGGCCCGTACGGGGACTCGTTGGCCGCCAGCTGGTACGTCGGGCCGGTCAGCGAGGGCATCGCCTTGCTGGGCCGGTAGCCGACGATCCGGTCGAGGACCGAGCGAAAGCGGGGTACCGGCACGGCGGGGGCCTCGTCGGGCATCTGTGACTGCTTTCTTCTGATCCAACCAGGGGGAGGGCGCCGGGCCGGCGGCGTCCAGGACGCCGCCGGCCCGGCGGTCGGTCCGGTGCCTCAGGCACCCGGCTCGGACAGCTCGTACAGCGCCGGACCCGAGTGGATGCCGTGCGCGCGGTTCATGACGACGTCGCCGAGCTCCGCGCGGGTGGCCCGGGCGTTGGCGCCGCCGTACCCGTTGACCACGGAGAACATCCCCCACAGCACGTTCCAGGGGTGCAGTTCGCCGTTCTCGTCCGGGAACAGTTCCGCGGTGGGCCGGACCCTGCGCTGCACCACGTAGGGCGCGTCGAGCGCCGAGTCGAGCTGCTCGCGCCACTCCTGCGCGGTGACCTCCGGGCTCCAGCCGAGCACGACGCCCCGGTTGCCGTACAGCGACGTCGGCTTGAGGACGAGTTCGTGCCGGTTCTCGAGGGCGTAGTCGACGAGGTCGACGCTCTCGCCGTTCTCCAGCGTCACCCGGCCGGCGCGGACCATCCGGGTCCACGGCAGCAGGCGGTCGATGCTCTCCAGCTCGGCGCTGCTGAACACCCCGCGGTTCTCCTCGTCGGAGAGCATCGCGAGAGCGCCCTTGCTGGAGTACGCGGCGGTGTCGAGTGGCGTGAAGATCTTGACCTCGCCGCGGTCCGCCGCGCCGAGAACCGGGTCCAGCAGCTCGGGGGCGTCCAGGATCTGGGAGATCGCGAAGGTGCGGAAGACGATGTCGACCGGCTTGTCGTCCAGCCAGACCTGGCCGTCGCGGACCTCCAACTGCCCGATGTGGCAGGGGTGGGCCTCCAGACCGATCTCCGCCCAGCGGGCGCAGAGCTGCCGCATGTAGGCGATCTCGTTCTCGAAGTTGGCCGGCCAGTCGGTCAGCGCGACCACCGGACGGTCGCCCGGTTCGAACCCGCACTCCACCAGGACGTTGTTCACCTGTTCGCGCAGGGTGTCCACGTAGCCCAGGTCGCGGTCGGCGGCGAACCGGGCGAGCAGCGGGTGCTCCAGCATGCCGCGGCAGATGTCGGCGTTGTCCATGCCGCCGATCGAGCTGCCGATGTTCAGCTCCAGGAGCTTGAACACGCCGTCCTGCACGTACAGGTCGGCCCGCGCCTGACGCGTCATCGAGGTCCCCCGGCCGCGCACCGCGGCGGAGACCTGGCTCTCGGTCAGGCCCGCCGCGCGTGCGAACGCGGCGAAGTCACCGCCGAAAAGCTTGTCGGGCAGGCTGTTCAACGCCCCCAGGACGTTGGACACGTCGCCGAAGGCCCGGACCTGTTCGGCGTGGCCCAGGAACACCGGGCGGGAGAGGAACGTGCCCTTGTAGAACGCCTGGAGCATCTCCGACTCCGGCAGCCTCCCCACCAACTCGGGGGCCTTGGCGCCGTTCTCGGTCACCCTGTTCAGATATTCCGTTGCCAGTGACTCGCGGTCCATGGGAGTCCTCCTTGTCGTCGTGGGAGTCGTGGGAGCCGTGGGCGTGGAAGTCGCGGGCCGGCAGGTCGCCGGCCCGCAGGCGTCCGCGCCCGGTCCGGCCGTCAACCGGCCGGCACTGCCGCGGACGCGTCTGCGGTGGGAACGGGCGGCTCGTAGTGGACGGCGTCGGCCGACAGTGAGCGCTCGGTGATCCACAGCAGGGCCCCGCCGAGGACCGCCGTGACGGTGATCACCAGCCAGGGCAGCCGACCGTCCATGCCGACCAGCACGGTGAACAGACTGGGCGTCAGGGCGTAGGCCAGCGCCCAGGAGGACTGGTACGCGGCCAGGTACCGGCCGCGCAGCTCGGCGGGTGCCGCGGCCTGGGCGAGGGTGCCCGAGGCCGGGCTGTGGACGAGCTCCGCGAAGGTGGCGACCACCACACAGGCGATCAGGGCCGCCATCACCACGGCGGTGTTGTGCGGCCGGACCGTCCCCAGGACGATCTGGCCGACGAAGGCGACCGCGAACATCGCCGCCCCGACCACTCCGGTGCGGGTACGGGTGCGGAAGCGGCGCCGGGCGAGCGCGGCGATCGGGACGCCGAGGAACGCGCAGATCGTGGTGTTGACGACGAACGCGCTGCCGATCATCCCCTGGGGCACGTGCAGCCAGCCGACCGCGTACAGCGGGAGCAGCACCGTCAGGGAGGTGTAGCCGATGGCCAGCAGCAGGTTGGAGAGCGTGAGGGTGAGGAACGGCCGGTCCTTGGCGAGCAGCCGGTAGCCGCCCTTCCGGCTGGCCCGGTTGCGTTCGGCCAGCGGGCTGACCGGGGTACGGGTGGCCAGCACCGCCGCGACGACGAAGGACCCGGCGTTCAGCCAGGCCGCGGCGAGGTAGCCGGTGTTGCCCGCGACGCCGAGGAGCAGCGAGGCGATCAGTGTTCCCGCGCCGAGTCCGGCGTTGCCCAGGCTCCGCGACAGGGCCTGCATCCGGTCCCGGTCGGTGCCCCCGAGGAGTTCGGCGAACCGGGCCTGCAGCGTGGAGGGCGCGGCCCGGGTGCCTGCAGCGGTGATCAGCGCGAGCACCGCGAACACGGGCAGGTTGTGCGCGAGCGGGTAGCAGGCGAAGCCGAGGGCGCGGACCAGGTACAGGAAGATCATGACCTTCAGCGCGCCGAACCGGTCCACGGCGGCCCCGCCCAGCGGCAGCGCCGCCATCGCGATCAGGCTGGTGACGGTGAGCACCAGGCCGATCGACGACAGCGGCAGGCCCGTGACGTGCATGAAGAAGATCAGATTGAAGGGGACGTACATGCCTGACCCGGTCGCGTCGATGGCGATGCCGGCGACCAGGGCACGTTCCCCCTTGAAGGAGGGGCGCAGAAACGACATTTACTCTCAACTCTCCGAGGGAAGCGCTCCGGGGTGGCGCTACGAGACGTCGTAGAACCCGGGGCCGTCCAGGTAGTGCGCCGACAAGCAGTCGCGGGCGACGGACGCCTCCGTCTCGTGTGCCAGGAACACCCGCAGCGGGAAGGTCCAGTCGTCGACGGAGCGGCTGATTGCCTGACCGGGACGGACCCGGAACACGGCGTCGTGGAAGCTCTCCAGCTCCTGGAGCTCCGCCAGCTTGGGGTAGTCGGCGAGGGTGCCCTCGACGGGCGAGACCATGTTGACGATCCGGGCGTGCTTGTTCAGCACGTAGTCGGCGTCCCACCGGGCCGCGAACCGCTCCGGGTCGGCGTAGGCGTCGACGGTCCAGTCCAGTTGGCTCTCGCCGATCGCGGCATCGGCCGGCACGTGGACGTCCGCGCCGCAGACCCGCGCGCCGGTCTCGACCAGGCGGGCCCCCTTCGGGGTCAGCTTGAGCTCGGAGTGCGCGGGCCCGTTCTGGATGCCCAGGGCATCCAGGACCAGCAGGGTGTGTTCGACCAGGGCCTCCTGCTCGACACCGTGACGGGGCATCAACTCCGCGCCGGCGGGCAGGTCGCGCACGCCGTTCGCGTGGAGGTGGTGCATCTTCCAGATGTCGGTCACGTGGTGCCGGCCGTGCAGGCTCACGGTGTTGACGATGTACTCGTTGCCGACGAGGTACTCCTGCGCCAGCACCGCCCGGTTCTCCTGGCCCAGTACGCTGCGGGCACCGAGCAGCTTGCCGAACGCCGCGCGGACCTCGTCCGCGGTGTCGCAGAAGTAGATGCCGTCGTTGCCGGCGCTGCTCACCGGCTTGAGGACGATGCGGCCGGGGTTCTTCGCGTACCAGTCGAGCAGGGTGTCCAGGTCGGCGGCGAGCAGCTGCTCGGTGCCCGGGACGCCGGCCCGCCGGACCGTCTCGATCATCTCGAACTTGTCGCGCCGGGTGAGGCTGAGCGCCGTCCCGTTGGTCGGCAGGCCGAGCCGCTCGCTCAGGTCGTCGGCGAGCATGACCGCGCGCTCGATGCCCGGCAGCAGTCCGATCGGCGCGTGCTCGGCGACGGACGCGGCCGTCGCGGCGACATCTCCGTCGTGCACGATGTTGGCGACGAAATCGTCGGGATGGAAACTCGCCGCGTAGACATCGGGAATCGTCGGCGTGCTCTGCAGGTGCACGCAGTCGATGCCGCGCGCGCGGAACAGCGGAGCGAGGCAGCGTGCGCTCGCGAAGGCGTCGACGATGACCACCGTGCGACGAGTCGTGTCGGAACTCATTGTCATTCCACCGTCATTCCGGACGTGCGGCAGAGCCGCGTGAGTGAACAGGCCTGGTGGTCATGCGCCGGCGATCTCCACGTTGTCGCCGAACCGCATCAGGCCGTAGTAGGCCATCGCTCGGGTGTGACGCATCGTGCGCAGGATCGCAATGGCGCTCTCGGCGGACTCGTCGCCCTGGATGATCGACGAGTCGTCGCCGACCAGTGCCGCGGTGATGACGATGTGGCGCTCGATGTCGAGCAGGTCGGCGTCGAGCACGGAGTCGCGCGCGACCGCCAGTTCGGGGCCGGTGGCGGCCAGCTTGGCGAACGGCTCGGGAGAGGCGGCGACGAGCTTGCGTATCGCCTTGCGGAAGGCCTTGTGCTCCGGCTGCGTCCGGCCGGTGAGCGCGGCCGGCACGGCGGGGGGCGCCATCGTCGGCCGGACCTTCGCGTCGTAGCAGGCCGCCGACATGTCACCGGAGTGGATCATGGCCGCGGTGAAACCGCGCACCAGGACCGCCGCCTCCTGGAAGGCCGCCGTCGCGGCGTCCCGGTCGGCGTCCGCCAGCGCGGCGACGGCCCGGGAGACGGCGGCCGCCGCCGCGAGGTTGAGCACGAAGTAGAAGTGGTGGGTGACGACCCAGCGGGACAGCTCGTCGGCGCCGACCCGCAGCAGCGCCTCGCCCGCCGGGCGGGCCTCGGCGAACGGGCCCTCCTGCGGGTCCAGTCCCCGGAGGATCAGGATCATCGCCCGCACCTCGGAGGCCTGGTCGTTCAGGTCCAGCCGCGCGCCCCGCAGGTCCACCAGGGTCCGGGCGATGACGGTGGTGATCTCCGAGACGCGGTACGCGTCGTCGATGTCCGCGGTCCGCACCCCGAAGTACTCGTGGTTGGGCACGATCGGCACCAGCGGCGCGGTGTCCATCGTCGGGACCGCCGCCTCGGCGGCGAGCTCCCCGGACCGGGCCACCGCCGCGTCCATCGCCTCCTTGACGGAGTCGCCGGCCCCGTTCGGGTCCTGCAGCTGGGCGCGGAGGTGGGTCAGTGCGTCGATCGCCGCAGTGAGCGCGGCCGCCACCGGCGCGGTCGGACGGGTGCGGCAGTGCACCACGTTGTCGGCCGGGAGAACGACGAGGGGGATGTCGGGGCAGGCAGAAGCCATCTCGGTTTCCTCAAAATCCGTTCGTGTCAGGGGCGGGTCGGTGCGGTGGCGCGGTCAGGCGGCGGCGAAGCCGCGGGCCTCCTGGAGGAACTGCCCGAGGTACCCGTCGTGGGGCAGGAACGGGTCCTTCCACCAGCCCGGGACGGCGCCGTGCAGGACCGTGCGGATGCCGGGGGTATCCAGTGCTTCGGCGACCAACGGGGCGTGGTCCGTCAGCAGGGTCAGCGCCAGCGAGTTGTCCAGCGGGCCGATGCCCTCCTCGCGGCGCCAGGGCGCCACCCATACGCAGGGGAAGGGCAGTTCGGTGCCCAGCCCCGGATGCGTGGAACTGTCGACGCAGATCACGGCGGGCCGCATCGCCACGGCGCTCTGGCCGACCTCGGCGAGCGGACCGTCGCCGTGGAACTTCTGCACCAGGTCGGCGGCTCCCCCGGCGCTCCGGTCCAGGGCCGCCCGGAGGCCTTCCGCCTCCTTCCGGGGACGTACCGGCAGGACGGCGGCGTCGTCGGTGACCGGGTGGGCCGGCAGCTGCGCGAGCCGTTCCGCCAGGGCCTCGGCCAGCGCCCGGTGGTCGCCCGAGCAGAGGACGGCGGTGGTGTTGGTGCACCGCACGCCGCCGTCCGAGGCGATCTCGGCCACGAGGTGGTCCAGGAGCTCGTCGTCCACCGGCCGGTCGACCAGGATCTTGCTGCGGCCCGGGCCGCGGACCAGCACCCGGTCGTTGCCCCGCAGCCGGGCGACGGTGTCCTCGCTGCCGTACACCAGGGCCAGGTCGGACGCGTCGACCAGGGCGTCCGCGGCCGCGTGCGGCCCCGGGAGCACGCTGATCCACCCGGCGCCCAGGCCGGCTTCGGTGAGCGCCAGCGCCAGCCGGAGCGGGGTGAACGGATCGCGGGTTCCGGGCCGGACGGCGACCCGGTAGCCCATGGCGACGGCCTGCAGCCAGGCACCCTGGGTCGCCGGGTGGTTGCTGGGGGCCACCACGCCGAGGACCGAACCGCGGCGCATCCAGCGGGCGGTCCGGCCGGCGCCGGCCGGCGCCTGCCGGGCGACGACCTCGCCGAGCCGGCCGCAGTCGTCGCCGACGCGGTTCAGGGACTGACGGGCCACGCCGATCGGGACGCCCGAGGCCAGGGCCTGGGCGTGGCAGTAGGCGTCGGGCGTCAGACCGCCGAGGGTGGCCTCGGCGAACAGTCGGCCCGCCGCGGCGAGCACCGCCAGTCGCTCGTCCGTGGACATGGCCGGTGCCGTGCGCATGGCCTTCACGGCCATCCGGGTCACCAGGGCGGGTGCTTCGTGGACCGTGGCGAGCGGGGTGCCGTCGACGCCGTGCAGCGTCCGGGTGTCCTGCGAAGTCCGCTCTTCTCCGCCACGGAAGACGGGTATGGACAGCATTCAGATCAACTCCTCTGGTGCCGAACGGACTTGGGGATCGGTGGACTTGCTGTGCCGGCCCAAGGGGCGGGAGCCGGGCGGGCTCCCGCCCGGACGGCGGGACGCCGGACCGCGCACTGCGGACCGGCCACCGGACCACCACGTCGCGCAGGTCGGGCCGGTGGGCCACCGGTCCGGAGCCGACCGTCACCTGCGCGGGACCGTTGGGACGTGGGTCAGAACTGCCAGCCGTCGAAGACCACGGCGCGGGCCGGCGCGGCCTCGACGCCGGCGATCCGGATCGGCAGGGCCATCAGCTGGGCGACCCGGTTGGTCACCTGGTCGAGGTTCTGGATGTTCTCCAGGATCGGGATGCCGGCGGAGAGCAGGCGGCGGTGTACCTGACCGCTGCGGTCGTCGGGACGCTCGGTGATGCAGTCCATGCCGACCAGGACGGCGCCGTTGTCCACCATCCAGTCCGCGGAGTCCACGGTGAGGTACGGCGGCCGGTCCCAGTAGTCGTCCCGGCCCAGGTAGCGGTTCGGGTGGTCGGTGCGGATCAGCAGGCGGTCTCCGGGCTGCCACACGTCGCGCAGCGCCTTCTCCAGGTCCTCGCCGGTGACCGGGTCGAGGTCGCCCTTGTGGGAGAGGTCCGCGATGCATGCGCGGCCGACGAACGTCTCCAGCGGGACCTCGTCGATCTTCTCGCGGTCCTCGAAGAAGTGGTATCCGGACTCCACGTGGGTGCCGTTGTGCGGGAAAAGATGCAGATCGGAGAATGTCCGGCCGCCGCCGGCCGGGTCCGTCTCGGGGGTCATCGCACGGCGGATTCCGAACTTGGGGTACCAGGGCGCGTCGTACGAGGGCATCCCCTCGTGCCAGCCCTGACTGATGTCGATCATCTTCACGGCCTGCTCCTCAGTTGGACCAGCAAAAGAACCGCCCTTCGGAAAGGAGGGCGGCGTCGGGACGGTAGCACGCTCGATGCGAGCCAATGTGGCAGGGAAATTACATCTTCCGTTTGTGACGGACAACGGAAGTCCCGCGGGCCGATGAGGCCTCCGCGAGTCGAGTTGTACCACACGGAACGCGGCTGCGGACAGGGCAATCCTGAGCGTCATGCGGGGCTGGTGGGGCCTAGGTGGCACGGATAAGTCCCATGTGAACAGCCAGAGTTGACGATCCGTCAAGTTCTGGCAAAGGGTTGCGCGTTTCTGACGGTCTGTCACTCTCTGCGGGGGTTGTCCGGTTCCGGGGGTGTGGACCGGTTTGCGGAAAAAAACCCAATGGGGTGCTTGTGTGAAATGTGTGTGATGATGCCGTGGCAGAAATCCCTTGCCATGTCAAAGGGGTGCGGGCTAGCCTGTTGGCAATCGGGCAAAAAAGTCACAATTAAATCCATGGGAAGGCGCTAAGCCGTGATTGTGGTACTGAGTCCGCACGCCACCCGCGAAGAGATGGATTCCGTAGCGGAAATCCTCCGTGGGTATGGATTGAATCCGAATTCCTGTGTGGTGATGAATTCCTCGATGATCATTGTCGAGGGAACCGTCGCGCCGGCTGTCGTCTCCGCCGTCGACGAGCTTCCGTCCGTCGAGCGCGTCATCGTCGTCCAGGGTGCACAGCGCCTCACCAGCAGGGCCTTCCGGGCGGAGAACTCCCGCGTAGAGGTGGGCCCGGCCGGCGAGACGGTCTTCGGTGGTCCGGAGTTCGTCGTGATCGCCGGCCCCTGCGCCGTCGAGAGCCGACCGCAGATGAACGCCGCTGTGGACGCGGTGGTCGCGAGCGGCGCGGTCATGCTGCGGGGCGGCGCGTTCAAGCCCCGAACCTCGCCCTACAGCTTCCAGGGTCTGGGACTGGCCGGGCTGACCCTCCTCGCGGAGCAGCGCAAGCGCACCGGCCTGCCGGTGGTCACCGAGGTGGTGACCCCGAAGGACGTGGAGTTCGTCGCCGAGGAGAGCGACATGCTCCAGATCGGCACCCGCAACATGCAGAACTTCGAGCTGCTGCGCGAGGCCGGTGCCTCTGGGCGGCCCGTCCTGCTCAAGCGCGGCATGTCCGCCACGATCGAGGAATGGCTGCTGGCGGCCGAGTACCTGATGCACGTGGGGAACAGCCGGGTGGTCCTCTGCGAGCGCGGCATCCGCAGCTACGACCGCAGCACCCGGTTCACCCTCGACCTCAGCGCCGTCGCCGAGGCGAAGCGGCTCACCCACCTGCCGGTGATCGTCGACCCCAGCCACAGCACCGGACAGCCCCACCTGGTGGCGCCGATGTCCCTGGCCGCGGCCGCCTGCGGTGCGGACGGCCTCATCGTCGACGTGCACGCCGACGCGCGGACCGCGCTGTGCGACGGGGCCCAGGCGCTCAGCGGGGAGCAGTTCTCCTCCTTGATGGACCAACTCACCCCCGTCGTCGAGGCCGTCGGCCGGACCTTGGCGCAGGTCCGCTCGCACTCGCTCTCCTCGGTCTGACCCGACTACGCCCCTCGGAGACAGAACATGCTGGACAACACTGCGGAGCCCTTCCACGCCGGCCTCGCGCCGGAGGACTTCATCCACGCCGCCATGCGGTGGCACTTCTCCCCGGCGACCGGCTCCCCCTACTGGGTGAAGCGCGCTGCCGAGCTGGACTTCGACCCGCTGACCGACATCCACACCTGGGAGGACCTCGCCCGTTTCCCGGACGTCAGCGAGGAGTGGCGGGACATCCCCGTCGACGCCCTGGTGCCGGCGGGGATCGGTCGGGAGGGCTGGGACTTCCAGGTCTTCGACAGCGGCGGCACCACCGGGCGGCCCAAGCGCATCGTGGAGTCGCGGTCACGGCGCAACGGCGTCCTGTGGGTCAGCGACGTCCTCGCCCAGCACGGCTTCCCCGGCGAGGGCGACGGCCACTGGCTGCACATCGGCCCCACCGGGCCGCACATCGTCGGCCGCTCCGTCGGGCTGCTGGCCCAACTGCGCGGCACGTTCTGCCACTACATCGACTTCGACCCGCGCTGGGTGAAGAGCAGCGTGAAGCAGGGCCGCGGTGAGGAGGCGGGCCGCTACGTGAAGCACATCCTGGCGCAGGCCCACGACGTGCTGGCCACCCAGCCGGTCTCGGTGCTCTTCGCCACCCCGCCGGTGCTGGAGGCGCTGGCCGCCGACGAGAAGCTGCTCGACCTCGTCCAGCGGAAGGTGCGCGGCATCATCTGGGCGGGTACAAGCGTGAGCCCCGAGACACTCCACGTCTTCGAGGAGGAGCTCTTCCCGCAGGCCGCCGTGGTCGGCCTGTACGGCAACACGATGATGGGCATCGCCCCGCAGCGCCCCAGGCTCGAACAGGACGAGCAGCGCTGCGTGTTCGTGCCCTTCCACCCGTTCAGCCGGGTGACGGTGGTGGACCCCGAGAACACCGACGCGTCCGTCGGCTACGGCGAGCGCGGACAGGCGAAGGTCAGCCTGGTCTCCCGGGACCTGCTGCTGCCCTGGACGCTGGAGCGCGACTCCGTGCTCCGCATCGCCCCCACTGAGGCGTACCCCCAGGACGGCCTGGCCGACATCCAGCCCCTCACGGCGAACGACGGTGAGAAGGCCGTGGAAGGGGTGTACTGAGTGACCACCACCGTCTTCCCGGACTCCTGGGAACTGACCGGCGGCGTCCTCGACGCGTCCGACCGGGCGAGTCTGCTCGCCACCTGCCGAAGCGCCCTCGACCGGGCCCGCCGGAGCGGGCGACCGGTACTCGCCAGTTGGGCCAAACCGGTCGCCCCGGCCGATCCCCTGACGGTCTGGGGCCGGGGCCGGCGCGAGACCCGGCGGTCCTTGCTCTGGCAGTCCGCGTGGGACCACGGTGCCGTGGTCGGTGTCGGGACGGCCCACGACCTGCGGGGACACGGCGAGACCCGGGTGGAGTCGGTCGGGGAGGCCTGGACGTCACTGGCGCGGGACGCGGTGACCGGCGGCACGGCGGTCGCGTCGCTGCCCGCCGGTGACGGGCCGCTGGCGATCGGCGGCTTCGCCTTCAGCCCCGACACCGGCCCCCAGCAGGGACGGCTGCCCGACGCCCTGATGTGGGTGCCCGCGCTGCAACTCCGCAGCCGGGTGGCCGACCCCGGCGCCGCGGACCGGACCGGACCGGCCGAACTGACCCTCAACGCGGCGCTGTCGGCCGACAGCGACCCCGAACAGGTGGCCGCGGAACTCGCCGGACTCGCCGACCGGTGCCTCCTCGGGGCGGCCGACGGCGTACCGCGGCCGGCCCCGCGAACCGCCGCCCGCACCGGCACCGATCTCGGTACCGTCACCGGAACCGAGATCCCGGCTGCCGACGACTGGAAGCAGCTGGTCCGCGACGCCACCGGCCGGATCCGTGACGGGGACTTCGAAAAGGTCGTGCTGGCACGCGAGTTACGCGTCACCGCGTCCGCACCGTTCGACGTACCGGCCGTGGTGGGCAGACTCCGCGCCGCCAACCCCGGCACCACGCTCTTCGTGGTCGACCACGGCGACGTCACCTTCCTCGGCGCCACCCCCGAGTACCTGGTGCGGATCGACGGCCGCACGGTGCACGTGCTGGGACTGGCCGGCACCACACCGCGCGGGGCCACCCCGGAACAGGACGACGCCCTCGAACGGGAACTCCTCGGGAGCCCCAAACTCCAGCACGAACACGACGTGGTCGTGCAGATGCTCCTCGACGCGCTGCGACACCACTGCCACGACGTTGCCGCCGAGACACCGCCCGCCGTGGTCAAACTCGCCAACGTCCAGCACCTGTCCACGAAGGTACACGGCCTGCTCGCGGACGACTCCGGGACGGGAATCCTGGACCTCGTCGACCGCCTCCACCCGACGCCGGCCCTCGGCGGCCACCCGCGCAGGGAGGCGCTGAGCTGGCTCGCCGAGAACGAAGGAATCGACCGCAGCTGGTACGCGGGAGTCGTCGGCTGGGCAGACCGCTCCGGCCGGGGAGAGTTCGCCGTCGCCATCCGCTCCGCACTGCTCGACGGCGACTCCGCCTCGCTGTACGCGGGCTGCGGCCTGGTGGCCGACTCCGACCCCGAGGCCGAGTACGCCGAGACTTGCGCGAAGCTCCACCCGATGATGTACGCCCTGGAGGTCCGATGACCGCCGGACGGTCGGGCCGCGGCACGACAGCCGCAGGACAGCACGGCTCCGGTGAAGCCTGTACCGGCCGCCGGAGGCCGCACGGAGGACGGGGGACGAGCAGATGGAGAGCGTGATCGTTGTCGGCGGCGGGCTCGCCGGCCTGCGCGCGGTCGAGGCGCTGCGCTCGCAGGGCTACACCGGCAACCTGACGCTCGTCGGGGCGGAGGTGCACGAGCCGTACGACAGGCCGCCGTTGTCGAAGTCCGTGCTGACGGGAGAGAGCACGGACACCGCCCTTCCCGCCGACTGGGAGCACCTGCGCTGCGCGCTGCGGCTCGGCGAGCGGGCCGAGGCGCTGCGGCTCCACGGCGACCGGCCCGGCGGCATCCTGGAGACGACGGCCGGGGCGCTGGAATTCGACGGACTGGTCGTGGCGACCGGAGGGACACCGATCCGACTGCCCGGCGAGGGGCCCCAGCACGTCGTCCGGACGGTGGACGACGTGCGCGGACTGCGGGACTCGCTCCGCGAGGGCGCCCGGCTGGTGATCGTCGGGGCCGGCTGGATCGGAGCCGAAGTCGCGACCGTGGCCGCCGGGAAGGGATGCCGGGTGACGGTGTTGGAGGCCGCCGACACGCCGCTGGCCGGCGCGATCGGGCCGGAACTCGGCGAGCTGACCGCCCGCTGGTACGCCGAGGCCGGCGTCGAACTGCGATGCGGGGTGAAGGTCGCCTCGGTGGACCGCGGCGGACTGCTCCTGGTGGGCGGCGAGTTCGTGGCCGCCGACGCGGTGGTGACCGGCATCGGCGTGCGGCCCGAGACCGACTGGCTGGCGGACTCCGGGCTCGACGTCGGGCGTGGCGTCGTCGTCGACGCCTCGCTGCGTACGTCCCGGCCCGAAGTGGTCGCTGCGGGCGACTGCGCCGCGTGGTGGTCCGACCGGTACGGACGGCGGCTGCTGGTCGAGCACTGGGACACGGCCCTGAACGCCCCGGCGGTCGCGGCCTCGTCGCTCCTCGGACAGGACGCGGTCTACGACCCGGTGCCGTACTTCTGGTCGGAACAGTTCGGACGGATGGTCCAGTACGCCGGCCACCACCCGGCGGCGGAACGGATGGTCTTCCGTGGCTCGCCCGACGGCCCCGACTGGGCGGTGCTCTGGCTGAGCGGCGACCGGCTGGTGGCGCTCCTGACCGTGGACCGGCCCCGCGACATGGTGCAGGGCCGACGCCTCATCGAGAACGCCACCGCGCTGGACACCGACCTGGCCGTCGATCCGGGCGTGGCGCTCCGCAACGCGGTCCGCCGGGGAACCGGGCCCGGCACCGGGTCCGCTTAGCCGGGGTTCCCCGGCCGGGTTCCTCAGCGGTGGTGGGGTCGGGCCGGGGGCGCTGTGCCGGAGCCGCCGGCGGCGACGAGAAGGGAGTCGGCGACGGACGTCCGGGCGTAGAGCACCGAGCGGCCGGCCCGATGCGCACTGACCAGTCCCGCGTCGCGCAGCGCGGTCAGGTGCTGGGACACCCCGGCGGGAGAGAGCCCGGTGCGCAGGGCCAGTTCGGTGGTGGAGGCAGGCGTCTCCAGTTCGGTCAGCAGCAGGGTCCGCGAGCGGCCGAGGACAGCGGCGGTGGCGGCGGTCCCGGTGACCGGCCGCGGCTCCCACAACGTACCGATGCCGCGTGCCGGGTAGGCGAGTTGGGGCGGTTCGGGCAGGGCGATCCGGGTACGCAGGCCGGGGCCGGTGAAGACCGAGGGGATCAACAGCAGCCCGGTGCCTGCGGTCTGCCGGTTCAGAGTCCGCTTCCGGCGGGCCAGCCGCAGCGCATTGTCCCCCCAACTGGCCGAAGGGTGAAGGTCGTTGAAGAGATGGCCGGTACCGTGCTCGGCGACCTGCCGGGCCCGGTGGAAGACGTCGGCGTCGAGCACGGCCTGGATCCGCGCCCAGTAGGGGGCGAGCGCCACCTCCCAGTACGTCTCGATCTCCTCGGTGACCCGGGCCAGCCGGGCCTCCGGGTCGGCGTACAGGGCGCGCAGCCGCGGGCTGAGGCCGCCGGTGTGGTACCGCAGGTGGTCGAGGTCCATGCGCACCCGGGCAGCCGGTGTGGCCAGGATTCCGGCCAGCTCCTCCGCCAGTGTGGGGGACGGCCCCGCGGGTGCCGGGTTGAGGAAGTCGGGCACGTACCCCTTGGGCGGGACCAACTCGGCCAGCCAGCCCCGGTCGAGGCCGACGGCCGCCATGCGCGGCCGCACCTGGTCGACCCAGGACCGGTGCACGGGATGGTCGGAACCGGAGCGCAGCAGCCGGAGACCGGGGCCGACCTCCCACATCGGCGAGATGGCGAACCGCACCTGCGCAAGATCGCTCGCCGAGAACTCGAGTTCCGCCAGAACGACCATGGCGCCCCCCAGGATTCACCCGTGGCCGAATCAGTGGCGGCCAGCGTACTGCACCGCGATCATTCCGACATGACCTCGGAGACAATGACCGTTGCCGCCTCGGGCACCTGGAAGATCGGCGGCCTGGAGCTCACCCGGATCGGCTACGGCACGATGCGGCTGGCGGGCCCGAACGCCTGGGGCCCGCCGTACGACCGGGCCGAGGCGCTCGCCGTCCTGCGCACCGCCGTCGAGGCGGGGATCACGCACATCGACACCAGCGACTACTACGGCCCCCACCTGGTCAACGAGCTCGTCCGCGAAGCCCTGCACCCCTACCCCGAGCATCTGCACATTGCCACCAAGGTCGGCGCCCGCCGCACCCCCGACCGCGGCTGGCCCGCCGCGCTGTCGCGCCGCGAACTCGTCCAGGCCGTCCACGACAACCTCCGCCGCCTGGACGTGCCGGCGCTGGACCTGGTCAACCTGCGGATGACCAGGTCCAGGGCGGCCGCCGACATCGTCGATCCCTTCACCGTGCTCGCCGAACTCCGCGAGCAGGGCCTGATCCGGCACCTCGGCGTCAGCAACGTCAGCGCCGAACAGGTCCGGGCCGCTCAGCGGATCGCCCCCGTGACCGCCGTGCAGAACCACTACAACCTGGTCTCCCGCTACGACGACGCGCTCGTCGACTGGTGCGCCGGCCAGGGAATCGCCTACGTGCCGTTCTACCCGTTGGGCGGCATCCGCTCCCTGCAGGCCGATGCCCTGGACCGGGTCGCCGCCGACCTCGGCGTCACCGCCCGGCAGACGGCACTGGCCTGGCTGCTCCACCGCTCCCCGGCCATCCTGCTCATCCCCGGCACCTCCTCCGTCGCCCACCTGCGCGAGAACATCGCGGCCGCCGCCGTCCACCTGCCCGACCGGGCCCTGCGCCACCTCGACGACCTCACCGCCCCCCGCCGCCGCACCAGCATGTGACCGGATGTACCGCCGGGTGGTTCTGGCCCGGGGCGTTTCCAGTGAGTGCCGGAATCGACAACGCATGGTGAGTGGTGGTGCGGGGAGATGGACGCCTGGCCGAGGACCGGCTGGCAGCCTCGCCCGAAGTCAGGCCGTGTACATGTCCTGAGTGCGAGTCAGATCGCGGTGAGGTCGATCTCGACCGCGAACGGAGCGGCGGTCCGGATCGTGCCGGTGAACAGTTCGGCGTCGCGGTAGGACCGGCTCGCAGGGTCGAGGATGTAGGTGTAGACGAGGGGAACGCCGTTGGCGGTCTGCTCGATCCGCCAGTAGAAGGCGATGCCGGCCTGGGCGTACTGATCCACCTTCACGATGCGGTCGGTGGTTTCCGAACCCGGTGACACGACCTCGACGACCAGGAGAACGTGCTCCGGGCGGGTGGGTGTGATGTCGATGGTCTCGGCCCGGTAGACCACGACGTGGGGCCGCCGGTTGGTGAGGGGCACGTCCTGCAACCGGACGTCGAAGGCCGTGTCGGCGTTCCAGTCCGGACCGGCGGCTGCATCCAGGGCGTTCGCCAGGATTCGGGCCAGGCGGTTGTGCCGCTTGGAGGCACTCGGGCTCACGACGACCATCCCGTCCACGATCTCGACACCCGCGCACTGTTCCGCGGACCAGGAGTCGTACTCGTCCGCGGTGATCTGCTGGTGCATCCACTCAGGAGCGACCATCCCGGCGGTCATCGGCGTACCTCCTCGGGGGCTCGACGGGCCCGGTGCTGCAGGGCCCAGCGTACTGTTCGGTCGCAGGGTGCGTGGTGTTCTCCGGTGCTGACGGGAAACCGGCCCACCGGCACATCCACTACGGTCCGAAGCCGCTTGCGCATGGTGCGGCCCGCAGCGTTGCGGTGGTTGAGACCCTGCGCGCATGGTGAACCGTCTGGCTGATGCCACGTCCCCCTACCTCCAGCAACACGCCGAGAACCCCGTCGATTGGTGGCAGTGGTCTCCCGACGCGTTCGCCGAGGCGGAGCGGCGCGGGGTGCCGGTGCTGCTGTCACTGTCGCCGTCCTCGACGCCCCGGGGGGACCGGCTCGCCCCGGTACGGCTCCCGCGGCCGACGCCTGGGCCGCCGTGGACCGCCGGGACCGACCCGGCGTACCCGGCCGAGTCGCTCCGGCACTGGCACGACGACCTCGACCGGCGGCCGCCGCGCGAGTCGGCAGATCGGCCGTTCACCGAGCCGGCGAACCGGGTGTTTCGGTGGAGACCGTCAGAACGGGAGCCGAGATGTCCCCGGGGAGGGGCGCAGCGGTGCCCCGCTCGCCGGTGATGCCGATGGTGCCGTCGGGGAGGAGCCGGACCGAGCGCACGCCGGGCAGCAGGTTCAGCAGCACGCACGGCGTGCCGATGAGGGCCGCGGCGGCCAGCAGTGTCGTGCGCGTCCCGAGGAACTCGGCGACCGGACCGGCGGCGGCGTAGCCGGCGGGCATGGCGATGAACGAGATCATCCAGTCCAGTGAACTGACCCGCGCCAGCATCTCCTTGGGGAAGAGCTGCTGCTGAACAGTCGCCAGGACCTCGTTGACGAGCGCGGTCATGAGGAAGGCCACGGCCACGCCGACGGCGATGACGAACACCGGGGCAGGGGGAGCGAGCAGGGCCAGTGGGCCGATGCCGAACACGGCGGTCGCGTTGGCCACAACCAGCGGACGGCGCGGCCGGTAACGCAGTGCGGCCAGCCCGCCGACGATGGAGCCCACCGCGCCGGTGATCAGGATGATGCTCCAGGCGGTGGCCCCGCCATGGCCGTGCTGCATCACGACCGGTCCCAGGACGAAGAAGAAGGCGATCGCGAAGTTCCAGATGCCCCAGGCGAGCAGGTTGGCCAGGTACCAGCGGCGCCGGGCCACCACCACCCAACCGTCGCGCAGCTCTGCGAAGAAATGGTGCTTCTCGGCCCGTTCCACCGGCCTGGACAGGTGCATCCGGGAGACCAGCACGAAGCTCACCAGGAAGCTGACGGAATCGACCAGGATCGCAGTGCCCGGACTGGAGACCGCCAGCAGCAGCGCGGCGAGGGCCGGACCGACCACCTTGGTGGTGCTGTCGGTCAGGCCGAGCAGGGCGTTCGCCGGTTGCAGGTTCCCGGCATCGACGAGCTCGGGCACGACAGCCCTGGACGCCGGGGTGAAGAAGGCGAAGGCCATGCCGGCCACCGTGTAGGCGACGCCGAACTGCCAGACCGCGGCGTGGTGCAGGAACACCAGCACGGCGAGCAGGCCGTAGCAGACCGCCTGGACGGCGTCGGTCGCCATCAGGACGAGCTTGCGCGACAGCCGGTCCGCCCAGACCCCGCCCACCGGCAGCATCACCACCTGGCCGACCGCTTGGCAGGTCAGTACGGTACCGACGTCCAGGGCGCTGCCGCCCGAGCGCAGGATGGCGAAGACCACTGTCACCGGCATCAGGGCATTGCCCATGGCGGAGATGCTGCGAGCGGTCCACAGGAGCCGGAAGGGGCGATCTCGCAGTATGTGCAACGACTTCGGCAAGGGCATGGGTGGGCTACCTTCCGGGCGACGGGTTTCGCGGAACTGCCATGGGGCGCAGCGAAACGACAGGCGGAGAAGTGACAAGGGGCGCCCTCGCCGCCGTCGTCGAGGACGGTCTTCCGGGCAGGGAGCATCGCCGTCCCACGCACGGGTGGACCGGGATCGGGGGAGGAAGTCGTCAGGCGGTCGTGCGGACCCGCCGCCGGTAGGCCGCGGGCGTCGTGCCGATCCGCTTGCGCAGCGCTCGGTGGAGCGTCTCCACCGAGCCGAGCCCGCACTCGGCGGCGACCTGGTCCAAGGTCCGGTCGGTGTCCTCCAGGAGCCGGCGGGCCGCTTCCACCCGCACCGCTTCGACGTAGGCGCCCGGAGTGGTCCCGGTCTGCTGGCGGAAGACCCGCGCGAAGTGACGCTCGCTCAGGCACATGCGTGCCGCGAGGGCGGCGGCGGACAGGTCGCCGTCCAGATGGTCGACGATGAACATCCGCAGATCGTCGATGTCGCGGCGGGTCGCGGGCGGTCGACTCAGCGGGGCCGAGAACTGGCTCTGGCCGCCCGGGCGCTTGAGGTACATGACCAGCTGCCGGGCCACTGCCAGGGCGACCTCCTCGCCCAGGTCCTCGGCGACCAGCGCCAGTGCCAGGTCCACGCACGAGCTGATCCCGGCGCCGGTCCACACGTTGCCGCAGCGCACGAAGATCGGGTCGGGGTCGACGGTGACCCCGGGATGCTCGGCCGCCAACCGCGCCGCGGTCGACCAGTGCGTCGTCGCTGTCCTGCCGTCGAGCAGCCCGGCGGCGGCCAGCAGGTGCGTGCCCGTGCACACCGACACGACCCGCCGGGCCAGCGGCGCGACCCTGGCGACCCACGCCACCACGTCGTCCGAACCGGCGGCCCGGTCGTCGGGGCCGGCATTGACCGCTCCGGGGACCAGCAGCGTGTCCAGCACGCCGTCCACCTCGGCGAAGGCAAGGTCCGCGACCAGCCGCAGCCCCGCCGACGTGGCGACCTCGCCACGGGTTCGCGCCACGAGCTCGACCTGGTAGCCGGCGGCGCCTCCGGTCTCCCGGTTGGTCAGGGCGAAGACCTCGGCCGGGCCGGTGACGTCGAGGAGGTCGACGCCCGGGAAGACCGCGATGACGACACGGCGGGTGCTGGACATGGGTCCATCCTGACCCGCGTCGCTCGCCGCGACAATGACGGTCTGCTGTCAGATCCGGACATGACGGCCCGTCATGCGCGCCGGTCGTCCTCGGCGTGTTGACGGGGCCGTTCCCGCAGAGCACCGGGAGCCTGGAATACTGCCCTCATGGTGAATCGCCTGGCCCACGCGCAGTCGCCGTATCTCCAGCAGCACGCCACCAATCCGGTGGATTGGTGGGAGTGGGGAGAGGAGGCGATGGCGGAGGCAGCCAGGCGGGACGTACCCATACTGCTCTCGGTGGGGTATGCGGCCTGCCACTGGTGTCACGTCATGGCGCACGAGTCGTTCGAGGACGAGGAGACCGCCGGGTACCTGAACGAGCGGTTCGTCGCGGTGAAGGTCGACCGGGAGGAGCGGCCGGACGTCGACGCGGTGTACATGGAGGCGGTGCAGGCGGCCACCGGGCAGGGCGGGTGGCCGATGACGGTGTTCCTGACGCCCGAGAAGCAGCCGTTCTACTTCGGGACGTACTTCCCGCCGCAGCCCCGGCACGGGATGCCGTCGTTCCGGCAGGTGCTGGAGGGCGTGGACAAGGCGTGGACGGGGCGGCGGGCCGAGGTCGGGGAGGTCGCGGCGCGGATCAGCAAGGACCTCGCGGAGCGGGCCTCGGTGTACGCGGTCGGGAGTGGCATCGCCCAGCCGCCCGGCGACGCCGAACTGCACGGCGCGGTCGTGGAGTTGACCCGGTCGTTCGACGAACGGCGGGGCGGGTTCGGCGGGGCGCCGAAGTTCCCGCCGTCGATGGTGCTGGAGTTCCTGCTGCGCCACCACGCCCGGACGGGCTCGGAAGCCGCGCTGCAGATGGTGCGGCGCAGCTGCGAGGCGATGGCCCGCGGCGGGATCTACGACCAGCTGGGCGGCGGGTTCGCCCGGTACGCGGTGGACGCCACCTGGACCGTCCCGCACTTCGAGAAGATGCTTTACGACAACGCGCTGCTGCTGCGGGTGTACCTGCACCTGTGGCGCGCCACCGGCGACGAGCAGGCCCGCCGGGTCGCGCTGGAGACCGCCGACTTCCTGCTGCGCGACCTGCGCACCCCGGAGGGCGGGTTCGCCTCCGCGCTGGACGCCGACTCGCTGGACCCGGCGAGCGGGAAGACCACCGAGGGCGCGTACTACGCGTGGACGCCCGAGCAGCTGACCGAGGTGCTGGGCGAGGCGGACGCCGACCTCGCGGTGCGGCTCTTCGACGTCACCGGCACCTTCGAGCACGGCACCTCGGTCCTGCAACTCCCGCACGACCCCGAGAACATGGACGCCTACCGGCGGATCCGCGAGCAGCTCTTCGAGGCCCGCGCGCAGCGCCCCGCCCCGGCCCGGGACGACAAGGTGGTCGCCGCCTGGAACGGCCTGGCGATCGCCGCCCTCGCCGAGGCCGGCGCGCTGCTGGAACGCCCCGACCTGATCGAGGCCGCCGAGCGCGCCGCCGACCTGCTGATCGCCGTCCACCTCACGCCCGAGGGACGGCTGCTGCGCACCTCCCGGGACGGCATCGCGGGCGCGAACGCGGGCGTGCTGGAGGACTACGCGGACACCGCCGAAGGCTTCCTCGCGCTGTACGCGGTCAGCGGCGAGGCGGCCTGGCTGCAACTCGCCGGGGAACTCCTCGACCTGGTGCTGCTGCACTTCGCGGACCAGAAGTCCGGCGCACTGTACGACACCGCCGACGACGCCGAACAGCTGATCCGCCGCCCGCAGGACCCCACCGACAACGCCGTCCCGTCCGGCTGGACCGCCGCCGCCGGGGCGCTGCTCGGCTACGCCGCGTACACCGGCTCCGCGCGCCACCGCACCGCCGCCGAACGGGCGTTGGGCATCGTCTCGACGCTCGGGGCGCGCGCGCCGCGGTTCACCGGCTGGGGGCTGGCCGTCGCCGAGGCGCTGCTCGACGGGCCGCGCGAGGTCGCGGTGGTCGGCCCCGTCGGCGACGCCGGGCGCGCTGCGCTGCACCTGGCGGCGCTGCGCTCCACCGCCCCCGGCGCGGTGGTCGCGGTCGGCGAGGTCGGCGACACCGAGGTGCCGCTGCTCGCCGGCCGCCCGCTGCTGGACGGGAAGCCCGCCGCGTACGTCTGCCGGCACTTCGTCTGCGAGCGACCCGTCGCGGACGCCGCGGAACTGGCCGAACGCCTGCGCGGCAAGTGACCGGAACGGCAGTGCCGCCGACCGAAAAGCGCTGGTCGGCGGCACTGTCCGCAGGGCAGGATGAGTCATGGGCTGGACACTGACCACATCACCGGACGACTTCCGCGCCGCCGCCGGGGAGTTCCTCGCGGCCGACCCCGTCGCGAACACCGTGCTGCTCACCATCCTCGACCGCCTCACCCGGGACGGCCTGCACGCGTACGGCGCGCAGCCGCCGCGTTTCGGCTGGTGGCAGGGCCCGGACGGCGAGGTCGCCGGCACCTGCGTGCGCACCCCGCCGTGGGGGCAGCGCCTCGGGCCGATGCCGGTGGCCGCCGCCGAGGAGCTGGCCCGCACGCTCGCCGCCGGCGACGCCGCCGACCACCCCGACACGGTGGCCGGCGACCACGACACCGCCCTGGCCTTCGCCGCCGAATGGCACCGGGCCACCGGCGTCGACTGGCACTTGGAGCGGAGCGAACGACTGTACCGGCTGGGCGAGTTGACGCCTCCGACGGTGCCGCCCGCCGGCCGCTTCCGGCTCGCCGGGCCCGCCGACCGGGAGACCGTCGCCCGCTGGCTGGTGGACTTCTGCGTCGAGGCCGAGATCCTGCCGCCCGCCGACCCGGCGGCCGACGCCGAGCAGCGGATCGCCGCCGAGGTCCTGCTGCTGTGGGAGACCGAGGACGGGCGGGCGGTCTCGCTCGCCGGAGCCAGCCCCGCCGTCGCCGGGATGTCCCGGATCGGCCCCGTCTACACCCCGCCCGCCGACCGCGGCCACGGCTACGCGAGCGCCCTGACGGCCGCCGCCACCCGGCACGCGCAGTCCCGCGGCGCGGCCGAGGTCCTGCTCTACACGGACCTCGCGAACCCGGTCAGCAACGCGATCTACCCCCGCCTCGGCTACCGGCCCGTCACCGACGCGGCCGAGGTCGCGTTCAAGTAGCGCTCCACGAAGGACCCTTGGGGGAGAACCCTCCGGGGCCCTTTCGCATGCCCTGGCCGAGCTGCCGCTGCGCGGCGGTCCGGAGGCGTCGGTTGTGCGCGCTTCCCGGGGGCGGGGGCGCGGGCGGCCGTGGTCTGGTGTGGGTGGCCTGGCGGGGCGAAGTTGCCTGTCGGCGTTCAAGTGACGCTCGGTGGAGGGCCTTTGGGGAGCGTCCTCGGGTTCTTTCGCGCGCCTTGGGTGAGCTGCCGCTGCGCGGCGGTCCGGCGATGTCGGTTGTGCGCGCTTTCCGGGGGTGGGGGGCCGGGCGGCCGTGGTCCGGTGTGGGCGGCCTGGCAGGGCGAGGTTACCTGTCGGCGTTCAAGTGACGCTCCGTGGGGGGTCTTTGGGGAGCGTCCTCGGGTTCTTTCGCGCGCCCTGGGTGAGCTGCCGCTGCGCGGCGGTCCGGCGATGTCGGTTGTGCGCGCTTCCCGGGGGCGGGGGCGCGGGCGGCCGTGGTCTGGTGCGGGCGGCCTGGCAGGGCGAGGTTACCTGTCGGCGTTCAAGTAGCGCTCCACGAACGGGCTTTGGGGCCCCCGGCTCTGCCGCCTGCCCTGGGTCGGCTGCCACCCCGCCGGCCGCCCCTCGGGGGTGAGGGCCCAGGCCCCTGTCGCGTCCCTGAGGGGCAGTCAGCGGGGGCGCATGGTGCGGTAGCCGGGGTGGATGCCCGGGGTGAGGTGTTGCTGTGCGGTGATCCGGCCGAGCAGGGATGTCAGGTGTGCGTGCTCCTCGGGGGTGAGGGCCTGGGTGACGTCCTGTTCGTGGGCCATTGCCGCTTCGCGCAGGCGGCCGAGCAGGGCGAGACCGTCGTCGGTGAGGTGCAGTGCGTACAGGCGGCGGTCCTCCGCGTTGCGGCGGCGTTCGATCAGGCCGCGCTGCTCCAGGCCGTCGGCGAACGGGACGAAGCGGCTGGGGGGCATGCCGAGCGCGTCGGCGAGCTCGCGCTGGCTGCGGCCCGGGTTCTGCACCAGCAGTCGGAGCAGGCCGGCCTGCGCGGGGGTGAGGTCGAGTGCGGCGATCCGTTCGGCGAAGCGCTCGGCGGCGTGCGCGCCCAGTTGGGCCAGCAGGAATGCCGCACCGCCGCCGGGCGGCCCGCCCGGGCCGGGCGCTGCCTGCGGGGTGCCGTCGGGCCGGTCCTGGCGGTCCGCCTCTCGATTCATGCTCATGCCGACATCGTACCCGTTTGACAATCGTTCCACGATGTAATCATTATTCCGAGTGTATCGATGGATGCGCGTCGACGGATGTCATGGAGGAACCATGAGCACCACCGCCCAGCCCCGCCCCGCCCCGGCCGCCCGGCCGAAGGGCGGCCCGCAGACCGGCCCGCCGCTGCTCGCGCCGACCCTCTCGGTCACCGGGCTGACGATCGCCTACACCGTGGTCAACCGGGCCACCCCGCACCCGGACGCCACCGGCGCCGAGGTGGTGCGGTACGCGCAGGAGCACGGCGGCACGGCCCGTCTCGGCGCGCTGCTGCTGCTCGCCGCCGCGGTGCCGCTGGCGCTGTGCGCGGCGCTGCTCTACCGGCGGCTGCGGGCGCTCGGCATCACCGCGCCCGGTTCCGCGATCACGTTGGTCGGCGGCGTGCTGGCGGCGTCCGCGCTGTTCCTGAGCGCGGCCGGGGCGTGGGCGGGCGGGCGGTTGTCGGCCGACGCGCCGCCCGCGCTGGGCCGGGCGCTGGCCGACGTGTCCTTCCTGGCGGGCGGGCCCGCGTTCGCGGCGGGCTTCGGTCTGCTGGCGGCGGGCGTCTCGGTGTCGGCGATGCTCACCGACCTGCTGCCCCGCGCCGTGACCTGGTCCGGCCTGGTGGTGGCCGCCGCCGGGATGCTCGCGCTGTTCGCCCTGGTGGCGGACGGCTTCATGTACCTGCTGCCGGTGGTCCGGTTCGGCGGGCTGGTGTGGCTGCTGTTCGTGGCCGCTCTGCTGCCGAAGACCCGCCGTCGCAGCACCGAACACTGATCACAGGGGAGTTGAGTGAGATGACCGGAACGTATGCGGAACTGAAGGGCCGGACGGTGGTGGTCACCGGCGGTTCGCGCGGGATCGGGGCGCACACCGCGCGGGCGTTCGCCGCGCAGGGCGCGTCGGTGTGCGTGGTCGGCCGGGACGAGACGGCGCTGGCGGCGGTGGTCGCCGAGATCACCGCCGCGGGCGGCGAGGCGGTGGCTGCCGTCGCCGACGTGACGGACAGTGCGGCGCTGGACGGCGTGCGCCGGACGGTGGACGAGCGGTTCGGCCCGGTGGACGTACTGGCGGCGTTCGCCGGCGGCCAGGGCTTCCCGGTGCCGACGGCCGAACTGTCCGAGCAGCGCTGGCGCGAGGTGCTGGAATCCGACCTGACCTCGGTGTTCCTCACCGTGCAGGCCTTCCTGCCGGGCATGCTGGAGCGCGGCACGGGCAGCATCCTCACCATGTCCTCGGCGGCCGGCCGCCAGCCCAGCGGCGCCAACCTGGCGTACGGGGTGGCCGACGCGGGCGTGGTGATGCTGACCAGGCACCTGTCGGCCGAGCTCGGGCCGCACGGCATCCGCGTCAACTGCCTTGCCCCGTCGGCGATCCTGACCGAACGGGTGCAGCAGCGGATGCCCGCCGAGGTGCAGGCCAGGGTCGCGGCCACCCACCCGCTGAACCGGCTCGGAACCCCGGCCGACGTGGCGGACGCCGCGCTGTTCCTGGCCTCCGACGGCGCGGGCTGGCTGACCGGACTGACGGTCGACGTGGCCGGCGGGCGGATCACCAACTAGGGCGGATCACCAACTGGGGCGGGCAGGCCCTGGGGCCGGGCTCACTCCCAGTCCCAGCGCAGCCCGAGCAGGCAGGGCGGCAGGCCCTCGGCCACCAGGTGCGCGCAGTGGTGCCCGTCGAGGGTCAACTCCTCGGTCTCCAGGGGGGATTGGCCGGGGGTGCGGACGGTGAACCGGTCGCAGCGGACGGGCAGCGCGGCCGGGTCGAAGGTCACCTGGAGCACGTACTGCCCGGCCCCCGCGTTGAAGCCGCGCACGTACTCGCGGCTGGGCTGCGGCGACGGCGACTCGTCGAAGCCGTAGCCCAGCAGGTGGGTGTCGCCGGTGCGCAGCCGCCGGTCCAGCAGGAGTTCCACGACCAGCAGGTGCGCGGCGGGGTCGCGGCGGATCCGGCCGACCCGGCAGTTCTCCTCGGCCCGGACCCGGACCCGGTCGATGTCGCAGCCCGGGTCGCCCTGGTGGATGGCGAGGTAGCGGTCGATGCCGTCGCGGTGGGCGCGCAGCACGTGCTGGGAGTCGCGGCGCCGCAGCCGCCGGTCCGCGCCGACCCGGATCCGTTCGATGTGGGTGACGGTGTGCAGCCCGGTGTCGGGCGGCCCGGAGAGGACGGCGAGCAGGCCGTCCACCGCCTCGGCGGGGGTGATCAGGTCGCGGTACGGGCGGACGGGCGGCCAGGCGGGGTCGGGGGCGGTGCGGCGGGGGCCGAGCAGTCGGGTGAGCGAGTGCTCGGGCAGCTCCAGCACCTCTTCGAGCGCGGCGACGGCGCGCAGCGACTCGGCCCGTTCGGGGCGGCGCAGGCCCTGCTGCCAGTAGCTGAGGCTGGTGACGCCGACGTGCACGCCGCGCTGCGCGAGGTGTCGGCGCAGCCGGTGCAGGGCGAGGCCGCGGGCGGCGATGGCGGCCCGCAGGGCGAGGTGGAACGGTCCGGTGCGCAGGGCCAGGGCCAGTTCGGGCGGTGCGGTCGGCTGCGGCAAGGCCGGCTCCTCAACTGAGCGTGAATATTCACACCTTGTGGACGGCGGGTCGCCGCCCCGGTCGATATTCGCGCTGCCCAGCGGGGGCGCGTTCACACCCGGCGGAGGCCGTTCACACCTCGACTCCCCGGCCGGGCAAGGCCGTTGACCGCCCGGCGGCAACGGCCGGATGCTCGTCGGCAGCGCGTCCGGACGCCGCCCCCACACCCCCCACTCCTCTGCCAGGAGGACATCGCCCATGCCACTCACCCCGATGCGGCTGCGTCGGACGGTCGCCGTACTCGCCCTGGGCGTTCTCGCCCCGGCGCTGAGCGCGGCCGCCGCCGCCCCGGCCGTGGCCGCCCCCGCGGTGGCCGCTCAGGCCCCCGCCGCGATACAGCCCGCCGCGATACAGCCCGCCACCGCCGCGAAGCCGCAGGCCCCGCTGGCCGCGGGCACCGCGCGCACCCTCAACCTGACCATGCAGGCCCAGCAGCAGAGCAACTGGTGCTGGGCGGCCTCCGGCAACACCATCGCCTCCTACTACGGCTACACCTGGAGCCAGAACCAGTTCTGCAACGCCGCCTTCGGCCGCTCCACCAACGCAAGCTGCCCGAACAGCCAGGCCAGCCTGGCCGAAGTGCAGAACGCGCTGGACACGATCGGCATCAACCCGGGCTCGTACGTCAGCGGCTACCTGCGCTACTCCACCGTGCAGGGCGAGATCGACGCCGGCCGGCCGGTGGAGACCCGGATCCAGTGGAGCTCCGGCGGCGGCCACATGAACGTGCTGTACGGCTATGACAGCGGCAACAACTGGCTGTACTGGGGCGACCCGTGGCCGTCCAACTACCGCTACAACTGGGGCGACTACAACTACTACGTGAACAACGGGTCGTTCTCCTGGACCCACTCCCTGTACCGGATCGGCGCGTGAGGAGCCCCGTCATGAGCAGCCACCGCGTCCGACTCGCCCGCGCCGCCGCCGCACTCGCCGCGGCCACCGCCCTCGGCCTCGCCGCCGCCCCGCTCGCGCAGGCCGCCGATCAGCAGCTCGGCTCCGGCGACCTCGCCGCCGCCCGGGCCGCCGCCCAGAACCCGTCCGTGCTCGACCAGTTGGGGCACTTCTTCGCCCGCAAGGGGGTGCCGCCGACCCAGCCGCTGGGGCTCAGCCCGAGCGACGAGGCCCGGGCGGCGAGCGTCGCCGCGCCCCGGCTCAGCGGCGACACGGTGCCGGTCCGCACCCTCGACGCCGGGTTCGTGGCCGGCCGGCCCGGCGCACCGGTCGCCACCGTCGAGTTCACCGCCACCAAGGCCGTCGCCGCCGACGGGCAGAGCGCCTCGGTCTGGACGGCGCAGCAGAACGGCAGCTGGCGGGTGGTCAACATCGCCTCCGGCAGCGACGAGACCGACTACGCGGCCCGGGCCGCCGCCGACGGCGGAACCGCCTTCCGCGAACCGCAGTTGGGCGCCTGGTACGAGCTCAAGGACGGCCGGGTCCTGCCGCTCGACGACACCGCCCGCCGGTCGGTCGGCGCGCACGGCACCACCGTCGCCGCCTACCAGCAGCTGGTCCACCAGCGGTACGGCGACAAGCTGCCCGGCTCCGCGTACGACCGGGCCGGAAAGGCGGGCGGCTTCCAGGCCGACGCGCCCACCGCCTCCGCGAACACCGCACCGCTGCTCGCCGCAGGCACCGCACTGGGCGCAACTGCCCTGGCGGGCACGGTGATCGGGGTGCGCCGCCGCCGCAGGGGCTAATTCCCGGCGAAGGTCCGCCGGTAGGCGAGCGGAGAGACGCCGATCGCCGCGTGCAGGTGCTGACGCAGCGACACCGCGTTGGCGAAGCCGACCCGGCCGGCGATCCGGTCGACGGTCAGGTCGGTGGATTCGAGCAGGTCGCGGGCCAGGGCGACGCGCTGCTGGGTGAGCCAGCGGCCGGGGCTCTGGCCCGTCTCGTCGTGGAAGCGGCGGGCGAAGGTACGGGTGCTCATCGCGGCGTGCCCGGCCAGCTCGGCCAGGGTCAGCGGCAGGTGCAGCCGCTCCAGCGCCCAGGCGCGGGTGGCGGCGGTGCCGGCGGCCCCCGCCGCCGGGACGGGCTGCTCGATGTACTGGGCCTGCCCGCCGTCGCGCCACGGCGGGACGACGGCCAGCCGGGCGGCGTGGTTGGCGACGGCCGCGCCGTGGTCGCGGCGCAGCACGTGCAGGCACAGGTCGACGCCGGAGGCCGCGCCCGCCGAGGTGAGGATGTCGCCGTCGTCGACGAACAGCACGTCCGGGTCGAGCCGTACCCGGGGGAAGAGCCGGCGGAAGCGGTCGGCGAGCGCCCAGTGGGTGGTGGCGGGCCGGCCGTCCAGCAGGCCGGCGGCGGCGAGCACGTACGCGCCGGTGCAGATCGAGATCAGCCGGGTGCCGGGCCGGATCAGCGCCAGCGCCTCGGCGACGGCGGGGTCGAGGTCGGCGGTGGCGAGGGCGGGCGAGAACGGCGGGATGACCACGCTGTCGGCCGCGCGGAGGATCTCCGGGCCGTGCTCGACGCCGATGGTGAAGTCCGCGTCCGAACGCACCGGCCGCCCGTCCACGGTGCAGGTGGCCAGCTCGTAGCGGTCGCCCGCGGCGGCGAACACCCGCCGGGGGATGCCGAGTTCGAACGGGTAGACGCCCTCCAGGGCGAGCACGGCGATCCGGTGCGGCGGTGTCTTCGCGGCGTTCGGCACGGCAGCCTCCTGGCAGAATCCCATCGGACAGTGGCCATCATGCCACTGCCGCGCCCGCCCCGGTCGGGACAGGCTGAGGGCATGACGACGAACACGATGCGTGCGATCAGCCAGGACGTCCTGGGCGGCCCCGAAGTCCTGAATGTGGTGGAACTCCCGCGTCCCGAGCCCGGAACGAGCGAGATCCTGGTCAAGGTCCGGGCGGCCGGCCTGAACCCGACGGACTGGAAGCACCGGGCGAACGGCCTCTTCCTCGGCAAGCCCCCGTTCGTGCTCGGCTGGGACGTCGCGGGCACCGTCGAGGCCGTCGGCTTCGGCGTCACCCTGTTCAAGCCCGGTGACGAGGTCTTCGGCATGCTGCCCTACCCGCACGGCGTCGGCGCCCACGCCGAGTACGTCACCGGCCCGACCCGGGCGTTCGTGGCCCGGCCCGAGGGGGTGGACGTCGTCCAGGCCGGCGCGCTGCCGCTGGCCGCGCTGACCGCCTGGCAGGCGCTGGTCGACACCGCCCGGGTGAAGGCCGGCGACCGGGTGCTGGTGCACGCCGCGGCCGGCGGCGTCGGCCACCTCGCCGTGCAGATCGCCAAGGCCCGCGGCGCCCACGTGATCGGCACCGCGAGCGCTGCCAAGCACGACTTCCTGCGCGGCATCGGCGTGGACGAGCCGGTCGACTACCGTGCCGCCGACTTCGCCGAGACCGTCCGGGACGTCGACGTCGTGCTGGACACCATCGGCGGCGAGTACCAGCTGCGCTCCCTGCGCACCCTGCGCCCGGGCGGCCTGCTGGTGTCGATCCTGCCCGTGCCGTACGAGGGGCTGGCCGCCGAGGCCGACCGGCTCGGCGTGCGTACCGCGATGATGCTGGTGGAGGCCGACCACGCCGGGATGGCCGCCGTCGCCGACCTGGCCGGACGCGGCCTGCTGCGGGCCGAGATCGCCGACGTCTTCCCGCTGGAGGAGGCCGCGAAGGCACACGCCCTGGGCGACACCGGCCGCACCACCGGCAAGCTGGTGCTGCTGGTGGACTGACCCGGCGTCAGAGGTTCTGCAGGTGGGCGAGGGCCCGGTCGAGCAGGTCCGCCAGGTTGTCCCGGGCGCCGTTGTCGGCCCAGTACAGCGAGGTCTCGGTGAGCGCGGCGGAGACCGCGGCGGCGGTGATCCGCAGTTCGAGGGTGGGGGCGTCCAGGCCGGCCCGTTCGGTGAGCAGGTCGAGCAGCATCCCGGTCGGCTGGCCGGAGCCGTTGAGCATCCGGGCCCGCAGGCTCGGGACCGAGGCGGTCAGTTGCATCCGCTGGTACAGCTCGGCGTGCTCCCGCTCGTCGATCCGGCGGACCAGCCCGACCAGCACCGCCCGCGCGGAGGTGAGGAAGGGCTCGTCCGCCGGTCGGGACCGGATCGCGGCGGCCATCAGCGGGTCGTACTCGTCGCTGAGGACCAGGTCCTCCTTGGTCGGGAAGTACCGGAAGAAGGTGGACGGGGAGACCTCCGCCGCCGCCGCGATCCGGTCGACGGTGGTGGCCTCCCAGCCCTGCTCCGCGAACAGCCGGAACGCCTCCCGGCGCAGGGACTGGCGGGTCTTCAGCTTCTTGCGCTCGCGCAGCGACAGCGGTGCTTCGACCAGCTCCTCCAACGAACCGGAGGAGTCGTCGGACGGGCGGGGCCGGGCGCTGCGCGGGGTGGTCATGCGGTCGATTCTCCGGGATCACCCGCCGCCGCGGCCACCGGCCGCACCTCGGGGGCGTCTGCGGCCACCGGGTCGCCGGCGCCCGGCATCCGGGCCGCGACCAGCACGGCGGACACCGCCGCGAGCAGCCCGGCCGTCAGCAGCACCAGGCCCATGCCGTGCACGTACGCGCCGTGCGCGGCCGCGGCCAGCCCCGGATCGGCCAGCCGCTCGGCGACCGCGTCGGCGGCGACCACCGAACCGCGGACCCGCTGCGCGGCGTCCGCCGGGAGCGCCGGGAGGTGCAGTCCGGAGCGGTAGCCGGCCGCCAGCAGGCTGCCGAACACGGCGACGCCGATCGCGCCGCCGACCTGGCGGAGCGTCTGCACCAGCCCGGCGCCGACCCCGGCCTTGGCCGGCGGCAGCAGGAGCAGCGCGGACGCCGTCGCGGTGATCAGGACCAGGCCGAGTCCGGCGCCGAACAGCACCAGCCACAGCGCCGTCCACCCGTAGCCGTCGCCGACCGAGGTGCGGCTGCCGAGCAGCATCGCGAGGGCGATCAGCGCCAGCCCGGCGGTGATCACGCCGCGCGGGGCGAAGCGGCGCACCAGGCGCTCGCCGAGCCGGGCGGCGACCAGCAGGCCGCCCATCATCGGCATCAGCCGCAGGCCGCTGCCGAGCGCGTCGGCGCCCAGCACGCTCCGGAAGTACGCCGGCAGCACGAAGAACCCGCCGAACAGGGCGATCGAGACCAGCGTGACGGCGATCGCGCACCAGCGGAACATCGGCTCGGCGAGCAGCCGCAGGTCGAGCATCGGGTGCTCCCGGCGGCGGCTGCGCAGTACCAGCGCCGTCAGTGCGGCCGCGGCGCCGATCAGCGCGCCGAGCACCAGGGCGTCGCCCCAGCCGCGTTCGGGGCCCTCGATGATGCCCCAGGTGAGCGCGGCCAGACCGCCGGCGGCCAGGCCCGCGGACGGCAGGTCGATCCGGGGCGCGGCCGGGTCGGCGGACTCCGGCAGCAGCAGCAGGCAGGCGACCACCCCGAGCAGCACCAGCGGCACGTTGATCAGGAAGATCGAGCCCCACCAGAAGCCGCGCAGCAGCAAGCCGCCGATGATCGGCCCGAGCGGCACGCCGAGCGCGGTCATGGTGCTCAACAGGGCGGTGGCGCGGCGCTGTTCGGCGGGCGGGAAGATCGCGGGGATCACCGCCATCGACATCGGCATCACGAACGCGGCGGCCAGGCCCATCGCGGCGCGGGCCGCGATCAGCGTGGCGGGGCTGCCGGCCAGGGTGCCGAGCACCGAGGCCGCACCGAACAGGGCGAGGCCGAGCACCAGCGTGCGGCGGCGGCCGAACCTGTCGCCCAGCAGGCCGGCCGGGAGCATGGCGGCGGCGAACACCACCGTGTAGGCGTCGACGATCCACTGCTGCTGCCCGGTGTCGGCGTTCAACTGCCGGGCCAGGTCGGGCAGGGCGACGTTCAGCACCGTGGTGTCGAAGCCGATGACGAGAACGCTGAGTGCGACCGCGACCAACGCGATCCAGCGCCGTGGGTGTGGAGCGGACATGACGGAACCCCCATCCGATGGCATCTCTCGAATGAGAGTAACTGTCAAAAGACGGCAGGTGTCAACCGAAGCCCGTGCTGCGAGATCCCCACGTCTGGAATTGATGCGCTGTTGATCCCCTGTTCGCCCGCGCTGCGTGCCGGACGTGTCACTGTAGGTGGGGAGTTCTCTGACGACCTGTCAGATAACCTGTCGGCCGGCGGGAGGTTTGCCAATGGAGTACGGAGCGACCGGGTTCTGGAGCGGCGTGGTCGGTGTGCTGGCCGCGCTGGCGGTCATAGCCGGGTACTTGATCGGCGGAGCCCGCCTGGTCTGGGTGGTGTCGGCGGTCGAGGTGGCGGCCGTGATGGTCTGGGTCGGGTACCGCTTCCGCGGCCGGGCCCACCAGCGGGCGGCAGGCGAAGGGCCCGACGCGGCGCATTGCGAGCGCTGCCGTCGGGCCCGGGAGCGGCTGGAGGCGCGGGCGGCCCAGCCGGTGCGGTACTGAGTGGAGCAGGAGCGTTTCTGCGGCGGTCAGCCGGCGGCGGTGTACGCCACCAGCGAGACCCCCACGTACTGCACGATGAACGCGCCGAGGGTGAACGCGTGGAACACCTCGTGGAAGCCGAACCAGCGCGGTGACGGGTTCGGGCGCTTGATGCCGTAGATGACTCCGCCGATGGTGTAGAGCGCGCCGCCGACGACGATCAGCGTCAGTACGGCCGCGCCGCCCTTGTGCAGGAAGTCCGGCAGGAAGAACACCGCCGCCCAGCCGAGCGCCAGGTAGCACGGGGTGTACAGCCAGCGCGGGGCGCCGACCCAGAACACCCGGAACGCTATGCCGGCCAGCGCCCCGCCCCACACCAGCCACAGCAGGATCTGCTGCCGTGCGCCGTCCAGCAGCAGGATGGTGAACGGGGTGTACGTCCCCGCGATGATCAGGAAGATGTTCGCGTGGTCCAGCCGGCGCAGCACCGCCTCGCCGCGCGGACCCCAGGTGAAGCGGTGGTACACCGCGCTCACCCCGAACAGCATCCAGGCGCTCACCGAGTAGACGACGCAGGCGACCCGCGCCGCCGTCGACTCGGCCAGGCAGATCAACACGATTCCGGCGGCCAGCGAGGCCGGGAACATGCCGGCATGGAGCCAGCCGCGCCACTTGGGCTTGACGAGTTCGAGGGCTTCCGCGGTCATGGGCAACATCTTACGGAACCGTAGGTTACCGGCTCGTAGGAAAGTGGCGATCCTCACTTTTAGACGTTCTGGAGTGTTCGAGGGGTGTCGGAGGGGGCCGTTCGGGGCGTCGGCGGGGCGATTCCTGGCCTCCGAACCAGACACTACGTAGTAAAGATCTCGTCAATAGCGCCATTTCGACGAATGGAGGGAGGGTTCACCGGTCTACCGTGTAAGGACCCTCAACCCCCGCGTAGCCGTCTCCTGGCCGAGATGGTGTGAAACGGAGCGATCGTGTCGCCTCAGATCTCTGCGCTCGCCGAGTCCGCGCCCACCCGCCACCAGCGTCTGGTGGAGTGGGTCGACGAGATTGCCGCCCTCACCGAGCCCGACCAGGTGGTGTGGTGCGACGGCTCCGAGGAGGAGTACCACCGCCTCGCCGAGCAGCTCGTCGCCCAGGGCACCTTCACCAAGCTCGACGAGAGCAAGCGGCCCAACTCCTACTACGCGGCTTCCGACCCGTCCGACGTCGCCCGCGTCGAGGACCGCACCTTCATCTGCTCCGAGCAGAAGAAGGACGCCGGCCCGACCAACCACTGGAAGGCCCCCGCCGAGATGCGGGAGATCTTCCAGGGCGAGAAGGGCCTGTTCCGCGGCGCGATGAAGGGCCGCACCATGTACGTGGTGCCGTTCTCGATGGGCCCGGTCGGCTCCCCGCTGGCCGCGTACGGCGTCGAGCTCACCGACTCCGCGTACGTCGCCGTCTCGATGCGCGTGATGACCCGCATGGGTCGGGCCGTGCTCGACCAGCTCGGCGAGGACGGCGACTTCGTCAAGGCCGTCCACACCGTCGGCGCCCCGCTCGCCGAGGGCGAGGCCGACGTCGCCTGGCCGTGCAACACCACCAAGTACATCTCGCACTTCCCCGAGACCCGCGAGATCTGGTCCTTCGGCTCCGGCTACGGCGGCAACGCCCTGCTCGGCAAGAAGTGCTACGCGCTGCGCATCGCCTCCACCATGGCCCGCGACGAGGGCTGGCTGGCCGAGCACATGCTCATCCTGAAGCTCACCCCGCCGTCCGGCGAGGTCAAGTACGTCGCCGCCGCGTTCCCGTCCGCCTGCGGCAAGACCAACCTCGCCATGCTCCAGCCCACCGTCCCGGGCTGGAAGGTCGAGACCATCGGCGACGACATCGCCTGGATGCGCTTCGGCGCCGACGGCCGGCTCTACGCCATCAACCCCGAGGCCGGCTTCTTCGGCGTCGCCCCCGGCACCGGCGAGGACACCAACGCCAACGCCATCAAGACCCTCTGGGGCAACACCGTCTTCACCAACGTCGCGCTCACCGACGACGGCGACGTGTGGTGGGAGGGCCTCACCGAGGACGCCCCCGCGCACCTCACCGACTGGCGCGGCAACGACTGGACCCCCGCGTCCGGCACCCCCGCCGCCCACCCGAACGCGCGCTTCGCCGTCCCGGCCTCGCAGTGCCCGACCATCGCCGACGAGTGGGAGGACCCGGCGGGCGTCCCGATCTCCGCGATCCTCTTCGGCGGCCGCCGCGCCACCGCCGTCCCGCTGGTCACCGAGTCCTTCGACTGGCAGCACGGCGTCTTCCTCGGCGCCAACATCGCCTCCGAGAAGACCGCCGCCGCCGAGGGCACCGTCGGCGAGCTGCGCCGCGACCCGTTCGCCATGCTGCCGTTCTGCGGCTACAACATGGGCGACTACTTCGCGCACTGGCTGAAGATCGGCGCCGAGGCCGACGCCGCCAAGCTGCCGAAGATCTACTACGTCAACTGGTTCCGCAAGAACGCCGACGGCAAGTTCGTGTGGCCCGGCTACGGCGAGAACAGCCGCGTCCTGAAGTGGATCGTCGAGCGCCTCGAAGGCACCGCCGAGGGCGTCGACACCCCGATCGGCGTCCTGCCGAAGGTCGAGGGCTTCGACCTCGACGGGCTGGAGATCCCGGCGGCCGACCAGGAGCTGCTGTTCTCGGTCGACAACGAGATCTGGAAGCAGGAGGCCGCGCTGGTCCCGGCCCACCTGGAGCTGTTCGGCGAGCACACGCCGAAGGCGCTGTGGGACGAGTACCAGGCCCTGGTCAAGCGCCTCGGCGAGTGACGCTGCGCTGAGCGGTAGACCCGTACGGCAAGGTCCGGTCGGAGCGGGAAGTCCCGTCCTCGGCCGGACCTTGCTGCGCGTTACGCCTGGACGTAGCCCGAGAGGAAGTCGCCGATGCGGGTGACCGCGTCCGTGATGTCCTCCGGGCGGGGGAGGGTGACCAGGCGGAAGTGGTCGGGGGTGGGCCAGTTGAAGCCGGTGCCCTGGACGATCAGGATGCGCTGGGCGCGCAGCAGGTCGAGGACCATCCGCGCGTCGTCCTTGATCTTGTAGACCTGCGGGTCGAGCCGCGGGAACGCGTACAGCGCGCCCTTGGGCTTCACGCAGGAGACGCCGGGGATCTCGTTGAGGAGCCGGTGGGCGGCGTCGCGCGAGGCGAGCAGGCGGCCGCCGGGCAGGATCAGGTCCTGGATGGACTGCCGTCCGCCGAGGGCCGCGGCGACCGCGTGCTGGGCGGGCATGTTGGCGCACAGGCGCATCGAGGCGAGGACGTTGAGGCCCTCGATGTAGGAGCGGGCGCGCTGCCGGTCGCCGGAGAGCACCATCCAGCCGCTGCGGAAGCCGGCCACCCGGTACGACTTGGACATGCCGTTGAAGGTGACGCAGAAGAGGTCCGGGGCGAGGGTGGCGAGCGGGGTGTGCTCCACGCCGTCGTAGAGGATCTTGTCGTAGATCTCGTCCGCGTAGATCACCAGCCGGTGCCGGCGGGCGAGTTCGGCGATCCCCTCCAGCAGTTCGCGCGGATAGACCGCGCCGGTGGGGTTGTTGGGGTTGATGACGACGATCGCCCGGGTGCGGTCGGTGATCTTCGCGGCGATGTCGGCGAGGTCGGGGTACCACTCGGCCTGTTCGTCGCAGCGGTAGTGGACGGCGGTGCCGCCTGCCAGCGAGACCGAGGCCGTCCACAGCGGGTAGTCGGGGGCGGGGACGAGGACTTCGTCGCCGTCGTCGAGCAGGGCGGTCATGGCGAGCTGGATCAGCTCGGAGACGCCGTTGCCCAGGTAGACGTCCTCGACCGACAGTCCGTGCAGGCCGCGTTCCTCGTAGTGCATGACCACGGCGCGGCGGGCCGACAGCAGGCCCTTGGAGTCGCCGTAGCCGTGCGCGGAGGACAGGTTGCGGAGGATGTCCTGGAGGATCTCGGGCGGGGCGTCGAAACCGAACGCGGCCGGGTTGCCGGTGTTGAGCTTGAGGATGCGGTGGCCCTGCTCCTCCAGCCGCATCGCCTCGTCGAGCACCGGGCCGCGAATGTCGTAGCAGACATTGGCGAGTTTGCTGGACTGGATGACCTGCATGCCCGGTTACTTTACGGCCGTGCGGGGCGGGTGTCGGCGTGGTGTTCGCCACCTGGACACGGACGGGCGAACGGCGGTGCGGCGGTAGGGTCGCGGCGGGTCCTAGGGGAGGCGCCGGATGCTGGGAACGACGTTGGGGGCGGTGTTCGGCCTGCTGGCCGGGGTGCTGCTGCGCTCCGCTGTGGTGCGGTTCGCGGTGCCGGCCGGCGAGGCGTGGCGGTCCTGCGCGGTGACGCCGCTGGGCCGCTGCGTGCGCTGCGGCGGGCGGTCCTGGCCGCCGCCGCTGACCGTCGAACTGGCCGCCGCGGCCGTCGGCGCCGTCCTTGCCGCGCACGCCCCGCAGGGCCTGCTGCCGCTGCTGGTGTGGGTGGCGCTGTTCGGCACCGTGCTGGCCTTCGTGGACGCGGGCGTCCAGCGGCTGCCGGACGCCCTGACCCTGCCGTTGCTGGCCGGGACGGCCCTGCTGGTCCCGCTCGCCGACCACCGCCCGGCGGTGTGGCTGCGCTGCGCGCTGGCGGCGGGCGCGCTGGGCGCGCTGTTCCTGCTGATGGCGCTGTTCGCGCCGATGGGCCTCGGCGATGCCAAGCTCGCCCCGTCGCTGGGCGCGGTGCTCGGTCTGGCCGGCCGGCGGACGTTCTACGCCGGTCTGCTGTACATGTGGCTGATCGCCGCGCTGTGGGCGGTCGCCCTGCTGGTGCTGCGCCGGGCCGGCCGCCGCAGCGAGTTCGCGTTCGGCCCGGCGATGCTGCTGGGCACCCTGGCGGCGGTGCTGCTCACGTCCTGACACAAGGGCGGGGCCCGCCGTACCCCCAGTGGTACGACGGGCCCCTGGTGTGCACCTGCTCCACCCTCAAGGAGCGGCGCACCGACGGAAGGTCACTGCATGCCGCGGACGAACGCCCCGACGTTGTTGGAGAAGTCGTTGCCGTTGTTGGCGTCCCAGTTGGTCGACCAGGTCATCGCGCCGCGGATGGTCGGCCACTTGGCCGGCGGGACGAAGCTGCCGCAGTGGTTGCCGGTGGCCAGGCAGTCCAGCGCGTTGTTCACCACGGTGGAGTTGACGTAGCCGCCGCCCGCCGCCTTGCTGGAGGCGGGGACGCCGATGCCGACCTGGTCCGGACGCAGACCGCCCTGGATGTGGGTGCAGACCTGCGCGGTGATGAAGTCGACGGTGCCCTGGGTGTAGACCTTGCCGTCGCAGCCGTTCATGCCACCGGAGTTGTAGAACTGGGTGTTGACGACGGTGAGGATGTCCTTGGTGGCCAGCGCCAGCTGGAAGTACGCACCGGCGGTGGAGTACATCCCGATGGTCTCGGGCGCCATGGTCAGCACGAAGCCGGAGCCGACCTTGGCCTGCAGGGTGTGCAGCGCCTGCGCCATGTAGGTGGCGTTGACGCCGTTCTCCAGGTCGACGTCGATGCCGTCGAAGCCGTACTGCTGGATCAGCTTGTACGCCGAGTCGGAGAACGCGGTCGCGGCGGCCGAACTGCCCACCGAGATCGCGCCGTTCTGGCCGCCGATGGAGAGGACGACCTTCTTGCCCGCCGCGTGCTTGGCGGCGATGTCGGCCTTGAAGTCGGCGTCGGTGTAGCCGCCGAGCTTGGTGGCCAGCGCCGGGTCCAGGGTGAAGGAGATCGCGCCCTGGGTGGTGGTCGAGTCGGCGAAGGAGACCGCGATGATGTCGTACGCGCTCTGCACGTCACGCAGCTTCTGCACGGTCGAGCCGTTGTCGAAGTTCTGCCAGTAGCCGGTCAGCACGTGCTTCGGCAGACCGGTGTTCGGCGGCGGGCTGGTCGCGGAGCCGGACGGGCTCGGCGAGTTGGACGGGCTGGGGGAGCTGGACGCCGACGGCGAGGCGCTCTGCGACGGCGACGCGGACGCGGAGGCCGAGGCGGACGGCTTCGGCGAGGCCGAGGTGGCGGAGGCCGACGGCGTCGGGGTGGCGGTGCCGCCCGGGCCGATCAGCTGGATGTCGTCCGCGTAGTAGGTGGGCTGCCCGTACCAGCCGTGCACGTACAGGGTGACGCTGGTGGTGTTGGCGCCGGTGGTGAAGGTGGTGTTCAGCTGGTTCCAGCTGCTCTGCGCCGACCAGGTCGACGGGTCGGTGCCGCCGGTGCCGCGGGCGCCCAGGTAGACGTACGAGCCCTGGACCCAGCCGTTCAGCTGGTAGGCGGTGTTGGGGAGCACCGAGACGGTCTGGGTGCACTCGGCGGTGTCGCCGGCGCCCGGGGTGGCGGCCAGCGCGCCGGTGCCGGAGTGGACCGGGGTGGAGACCGTGGTGGTGCTGCCGGTGCAGGTCCAGCCGGAGAGGCCGGAGTCGAAGCCGCCGTTGCTCACCAGGTTGCCGACCGCGGCGTTCGCGCCGCCGGCGGACAGGGCCAGTCCAGTGCCGGCCAGCGCCAGCGCGGTCGCGGTGGCGAGCACCGCCGGGAACTTGTTGCGGCGCCGGTGGGACGGCTGCTGCAGGGTACGGGCCATGACAGGCTCCAGAACAGGAGATGGGGGAGGGGTGTGGGGGAAGCAGACGTGGCGGGGGAAGGGAGAGCCGCCGCGGTGGGGGTCGCGGCGGCTCCGCTGTGGGGGTGGTCCGCTGTGGTGCTGACCACACGCTGGACTAGACCAATGGCAAGCGTCAAGACCCGGAATCCGGTTTAGGGACCGTTTAAGGATTCGGAGACCGTTCCGTATCCCGCCCCGTGCGCCCACTGTGACAAGACCGGTACCTGCGGTTTTACCTCCGGTAATGCCGGGCGGAGTAGGCTGCCGCAGGGATTTCGCACCCGGAGCAATCAGCACGGAGGGGCCGTTCACGATGGGTCTGCGCGATGTGGTGGAGCGCACGCCGGGACTGCGCACCCTGCTGGACAGGGCCTACCGGCTGTACGGCCGCCGGGTCGAGGTGCACCTGGCCAACACCCCGCACCACATCGGCGTGATCCTGGACGGCAACCGCCGCTGGGCCAAGGCCACCGGCGGCACCACCGCGTACGGCCACCAGCGCGGCGCCGACAAGATCAGCGAGTTCCTGGGCTGGTGCGCGGAGACCGACGTCCGGGTGGTCACCCTGTGGATGCTCTCCACCGACAACCTGGCCCGCCCCGCCGAGGAACTCGTCCCGCTGCTCGGCATCATCGAGGACGCCGTCCAGGGCCTGGTCGACGCCGGCCGCTGGAAGGTCCACCCGGTCGGCGCGCTCGACCTGCTGCCCGCGCCCACCGCCGAGGTGCTCAAGCGCGCCGAACAGCAGACCGCGCACATCGACGGGCTCACCGTCAACGTCGCCATCGGCTACGGCGGCCGGCAGGAGATCGCCGACGCCGTCCGCTCGCTGCTCCAGGAGCACGCCGGACGCGGCACCTCGATCGAGGAACTGGCCGAAATCCTCGACGTCGAGCACATCGCCGAGCACCTGTACACCAAGGGCCAGCCCGACCCGGACCTGGTGATCCGCACCTCCGGCGAGCAGCGGCTGTCCGGCTTCCTGCTCTGGCAGTCCGCGCACAGCGAGTTCTACTTCTGCGAGGCCTACTGGCCGGCCTTCCGCAAGGTCGACTTCCTGCGGGCGCTGCGCGACTACCAGTTGCGCAACCGGCGGCTGGGTCGCTGACGCGCGCTCAACTCCCTTTGTCGGCAAGGGGACGGGCATCGGCAGCCGGTCAATTCCCCATACCCGTCCGGCAGACACGAAAACGTTCATCGGTTGTGTTCCTGCCGTTCGCTCCGGCGCGAATGCGGGCCTCCTCGCCTGGGAAGACTCCCTCCAGACCGTCCCCCCGGCCAGCGGGGCCGCGGGGACCGGTGGGCCGCGGGTGACGTCGGGTCACCCGCTCTGGAGGGCTAGTGGTCAGTTCCAAGAGCCGCCGGACACCTGACCGGCGCACGTACGTCCTCGACACCAGCGTGCTCCTGGCCGACCCCCTCGCCATGACGCGTTTCGAGGAGCACGAGGTCGTCCTCCCGGTCGTGGTGGTCACCGAGTTGGAGGCCAAACGGCACCACCCGGAACTCGGCTACTTCGCCCGCCAGGCGCTGCGCCTGCTGGACGACTACCGGATCCGCCACGGCCGACTCGACGAGCCGATCCCGGTGGGGGAGTTGGGCGGCAGCATCCGGGTCGAGCTGAACCACTCCGACCTGTCGATCCTGCCGGCCGGCTACCGGGCCGGCGGCGGCGAGGCGGACACCCGAATCCTCGCGGTCGCCCGCAACCTGCAGGCCGAGGGCTACGACGTCACCGTCGTCTCCAAGGACCTGCCGCTGCGGATCAAGGCGAGCTCGGTCGGCCTGCTGGCCGAGGAGTACCGGGCCGAGCTGGCGATCACCTCCGGGTGGACGGGCATGACCGAACTGCACGTCCCCGCCGACCAGGTGGACGAGCTGTTCGCCGGCCAGGACCACGCGCTCGCCGTCGACGGCGCCGAGCAACTCCCGGTCCACACCGGCCTGGTGCTGCACTCCGAACGCGGCCGCGCGCTCGGCCGGGTGGCCTCCGACGGCCGGGTCCGGCTGGTCCGCGGCGACCGCGAGGCGTTCGGCCTGCGCGGCCGCAGCGCCGAGCAGCGGATCGCCCTCGACCTGCTGCTCGACCCGGAGATCGGGATCATCTCGATGGGCGGCCGGGCCGGCACCGGCAAGTCCGCGCTCGCCCTGTGCGCCGGCCTGGAGGCCGTCCTGGAGCGCCGCCAGCACCGCAAGGTGATGGTGTTCCGCCCGCTGTACGCGGTCGGCGGCCAGGAACTCGGCTACCTGCCCGGCAGCGAGGCCGAGAAGATGGGCCCCTGGGCGCAGGCGGTGTTCGACACCCTCTCCGCCGTCACCACCCAGGACGTGATCGAGGAGGTCATCTCCCGCGGCATGCTGGAGGTCCTGCCGCTCACCCACATCCGCGGGCGCTCCCTGCACGACGCCTTCGTGATCGTGGACGAGGCGCAGTCGCTGGAGCGCAACGTGCTGCTCACGGTGCTCTCCCGGATCGGCCAGAACTCCCGTGTGGTGCTCACCCACGACGTCGCCCAGCGGGACAACCTGCGGGTCGGCCGGTACGACGGCGTGGTCGCGGTGGTGGAGAAGCTGAAGGGGCACCCGCTGTTCGCCCACGTGACGCTCACGCGTTCGGAGCGCTCGCCGATCGCCGCGCTGGTGACCGAGATGCTGGAGGACATCCAGCCGTAGGCATAACCGGACGTACCGGGGCAAAGGGGCCTGACACCTACCGTCAGGCCCCTTCGCTGTCAGCACTGCTGACGGCCTCTCGACGGACCGTTCGCCAAACTCCCTGGTGGGAAAGTTTGTGAGATCCGCCACGGCACAGGGAATTGCGTAGACACCATCGCGTGCGGCATGGTGAGGGTTCTGTCAGGCCCCGCGTACGGCAATACCACACCCGCCAACTCCGGTCGGCGGGCGGAAAACTGAACACCGAAAGGCCGTACGCCGCTCGATTCCACCGCCGCTCCGGGCCCGCCCGGGGGGACGGCCGAGCCAGCGCCTCCCGTGACCAGAGCTCTACGGAGGCCAGTGACCAGGGGGCAGATATGCGCCCGGACGGTCACACGCCGGGCGACGCTGGAAGGAAACCATGTGACTCGGATCTCGGTCCGGGGAGTCGCTGTCGCCTCCGCCACCGCGGTGACCGCCGTCGGTGCTGTCGTGGGTGCGGCCTCTGGCAGTGAGGGCAAGACCGTTCAGACGGTCGACGTCGCGAGCGCCACCCTGCTCGCCGACGCGCCCACCGGTGCACAGGCCCAGAACGTCAGCGACGGCATCAACCGTCAGGCCAACGCCCAGCAGGTCTCCGCCGACGCCGCCGCCAAGAAGGCCGCGGAAGAGGCGGCCCGGCAGAAGGCCGCAGCCGACGCCCAGGCGAAGGCCGACGCGGAGAAGGCCGCCAAGGCGGTCGAGGAGAAGCGTGCGAAGGAAGAGGCCAACCGCGCCTCCGCCCGCAGCGTGCTCGCCACCGTCAGCCCCGGCTCGGTCCAGGAAATGGCGCTGCGCATCGTCGGCGACAGCAACCAGTTCCAGTGCTTCAGCCAGATCGTGAAGCGCGAGAGCGGCTGGGACTACACCGCCACCAACGCCTCCTCCGGCGCCTACGGCCTGGTCCAGGCGCTGCCGGGCTCCAAGATGGCCTCGGCCGGCGCGGACTGGCGGACCAACCCCGAGACCCAGATCAAGTGGGGCCTGAACTACATGAACAGCCGCTACGGCAGCCCCTGCGGCGCCTGGTCGTTCTGGCAGTCCCACCACTGGTACTAGGCCTGCCCGGCCTGCCCACAGCTCGCACGGAAGGGCCCCGCTCTCGCACGGTCGAGAACGGGGCCCTTCGTGCTGCCGCGAGACAGCTGACGGGCCGTGCCGCCCGGGCGGCGCTGACCAGTGCGCAGCGGACGGCGCGGCCTGGTGCGGACGCGGGGGAGCGGAGCGGGTCCTGGTCTCTCCGCTCCCGGCCGGTCCGCGGACAGGTGGTCTGCCTGGCCCCTTCCCCGACCCCGGCGGGCGAAACAGGATGATTGGTGGGATTTGCCGGAAATCTCCGGGAAGCGGTCGCTGATACCCCCGCGACCGGCGCCCCCGACGGCAGGTAGCGTTCCTCACCGACGGCCGCGCGACCCGCGGCCGCGCAGTGGACGAACGCGGGGGAGACCGGGGCAGTGACGGAAGAGACGAGCGGCGGCCGCTGGCGCGGCCTCGCCAAGATAGGGGCGGTGGCGGCCGGCCTGTTCGCCGCCGCGGAACGCCGCCGGCGCGCCGCCATCTCGGCCGAGGCGCAGGCGCTCGCCACCGAACAGGCCGTCGAACTCGCCGCCGAGCGGGCCGCCCGGCGCACCGCCGAACAGACCGCCCGCCAACTCGCCGAACACGGCGCCGGCGCCCCGGCCGACGGTGGTCGGGCCCTCGCCGTCGCACCCCCGGAAGGAGCGCCCGTGCGGACCGAGGAGACCGTGCCGCCCCCGCGCGCCCCGCACAGCACCGAACAGCCGGCCGGCAGCGCCCCGCCCGGCCGGCCCGCCAACCCGGTGGACGCCGTGCCGTGGACGCTGCGGGTCGCCGCCGAGTCCACCTGGCGCCTGCTGCTGCTCGGCGTCGCCCTGTACGTGGTGTTCCGGGTCATCGACACGCTGCGGCTGGTCGCCTTCTCGGCCCTTGCCGCGCTGCTGATCTCCGCACTGCTGGAGCCCACCGTCTCCTGGCTGCGCCGGCACGGCGTCCCGCGCTCGGTGGCGGCCGCCGGCACCTTCCTGTCCGGCCTGGCCGGCATCGGGCTGGTCGGCTGGTTCGTGTTCTGGCAGGTGTCCACCAACCTCGACCGGGTCACCGTCAAGGCCCAGGACGGTGTCCGGCAGCTGCGCGACTGGCTGGTCACCGGGCCGTTCCACCTCACGCAGGACCAGCTCGACAGCTTCACCAACCAGATCACCACGTCCATCGGCAAGAACTCCGACCAGCTCACCTCGGCCGGCTTCACCGGCGTCAGCATCGCCGTCGAGGTGCTCACCGGCATCGCGCTGACCGCCTTCACCACGTTCTTCCTGCTCTACGACGGCGCCCGGATCTGGAGCTGGATGCTGCGCGGTCTGCCCCGGCACTCCCGGTACGCGATGGCCGGCGCCGGGCCCAAGGCCTGGACCACGCTGACCGCCTACGTCCGCGGCACCGTGATCGTCGCCTTCATCGACGCGCTGTGCATCGGCATCGGTCTCCAGCTGCTCGGCGTGCCGATGGCGATGCCGCTCGCGGTGATCATCTTCCTGGGCGCGTTCGTGCCGTTGGTCGGCGCGCTGGTCACCGGCACCATCGCGGTGCTGATCGCGCTGGTCACCGTCGGACCGGTCAAGGCGCTGATCGCGCTGGCGGTGCTGGTCGCCGTCCAGCAGTTGGAGGGCCACATCCTGCAGCCGCTGATCCTCGGCCGCGCGGTGCGGGTGCACCCGCTGGCCGTGGTGCTCGGCGTCGCCGCGGGCTCCATCATCGGCGGCATCGCCGGCGCGATCGTGGCGGTGCCGCTGATCGCCGTCACCAACACCGTCACCGGACACCTGAGGCAGCGCAACGCAGCCGGGCAACAGGTCTTCCAGGCGATCGAGGCGGCCCGCAAGCAGTAGCCGGGAACGCCGAAAGGTCCGCCCGCGGAAGGGAGTTCCCTTCCGCGGGCGGACCTTTCGCTGTCGTTACGCCAGCTGCGCTTCGGCGTCCAGCACCGAGGCGACGGCCTGGACGGTGGCGGCGATCTTCACGGAGGCCTGGACGACCTCGCGCTCGACACCGGCCTTGCGCAGCACGCCCTCGTGCGAGTCGAGGCACTGGCCGCAGCCGTTGATCGCGGAGACCGCGAAGCACCACAGCTCGAAGTCGACCTTGTCGACGCCCGGGTTGCCGATGATGTTCATCCGCAGACCGGCGCGCATCGTCCCGTACTCCTTGTCGGAGAGCAGGTGCAGCGTCCGGTAGTAGACGTTGTTCATCGCCATGATCGCGGCGGCGCCCTTGGCGGCCTGGTAGGCCTCCGCGGACAGGTGCGACTTGGCCTCGGGCTCGAGCTCGCGCAGCACGGCCGGGGAGCCGGTCGCCATCGCGCAGGCGAGGACGGTGCCCCAGAGCTGCTGCTCCGGCAGGTCCGAGTTGCCGATGACCGAGCCCAGGTTGAGCTTCAGGTCCTTGGCGTAGTCCGGCAGGGCGGCCTTGAGTTCGTCGAGAGCCATCGGGATCAGCCGACCAGCAGGGCCTGGGCGTCGAGGGTGTCCTCGCCCTTGGTCCAGTTGCACGGGCACAGCTCGTCGGTCTGCAGGGCGTCCAGCACGCGCAGGACCTCCTTCGGGTTACGGCCGACGGAGCCGGCGGTCACCATGACGAACTGGATCTCGTTGTTCGGGTCGACGATGAACACGGCGCGCTGCGCGGTGCCGTCCTCGCCCTCGACGCCACAGGCGCGCATCAGGTCGTGCTTGATGTCGGCCAGCATCGGGAAGGGCAGGTCGCGCAGGTCCTTGTGGTCCTTGCGCCACGCGTGGTGCACGTACTCCGAGTCGCCGGAGACGCCGAGGATCTGGGCGTCACGGTCGGCGAACTCCTCGTTCAGCTTGCCGAACGCGGCGATCTCGGTCGGACACACGAAGGTGAAGTCCATGGGCCAGAAGAACACCACGCGCCACTTGCCCTCGTAGGACTTGTGGTTGATCTCGGCGAAGGCGTTCGCGGCGTCGAGGTCAACGCAGGCGTTGAGTTCGTACTCGGGGAACTTGTCGCCGATCGTCAGCACGTCGTTACTCCAAGGGTTGAGATGAGGGTTGTCCGAATTGCGGACAATCCCCAGCGTCGCACAGGCCCCACTGATCAGTGAAATCGGATCTACCGCATTGCCTGATAGGCAATCCCGATCAGTGCGGCACACTGGACGCAGTACCCGGACCACGCAGGAAGCGCACCGTGAAGCACCATACGCAACGCACCCCCACCGTCTCCCAGCTGCGGGCCTTCACCGCCGTCGCCGAACACCTGCACTTCCGGGAGGCCGCCGCCGCGATCGGCACCAGCCAACCCGCACTGTCCGGCGCGGTCGCCGCCCTGGAGGAGAGCCTCGGCGCGCAACTCGTCGAACGCACCACCCGCCGCGTCATGATCACACCGCTCGGCGAACGCGTCGCCGTCCACGCCCGCGAGGTGCTCTCCGCGCTGCACGCCCTCACCGAAGAGGTCGAAGCCGCCCGCCGCCCCTTCACCGGGCCGCTCCACCTCGGCGTCATCCCCACCGTCGCGCCCTACCTGCTGCCGGCCGTGCTGCGACTCGTCCGCGACACCTACCCCGACCTCGAACTCCACGTCCACGAGGAACGCACCCCCTCGCTGCTCGACGGCCTCGCCACCGGACGACTCGATCTGTTGTTGCTCGCACTGCCCGCCGGCGGTGGCGTCCCGGTGGCCGAAATCCCGCTGTTCGACGAGGACTTCGTGCTGATCGTGCCGCCCGAGCACGAACTCGCCGGACGGGTCGACGTACCGCGCGACGTCCTGCTCGACCTCGACGTGCTGCTCCTGGAAGAAGGCCACTGCCTGCGCGACCAGGCACTCGACATCTGCCGCGAGGTCGGCGCCGACGCCTCCGGCGGAAGCACCCGCGCCGCCGGACTCTCCACCCTCGTCCAACTCGTCGCCGGCGGCCTCGGCGTCACCCTGCTCCCCGCCACCGCGCTCGACGTCGAAACCGGGCGCACCGACCGGCTCGCCGCCGTCCGCTTCGCCGCCCCCACCCCCGGCCGCCGCATCGGCCTCGCCCACCGCCCCGGCTCCGCCCGCACCCCGGAGTACGACCGCTTCGCCGCCGCCCTCCGCGACGCCCTCCGGGAGCTCCCCGTCCGCCTCGCCCCCTGAACCCGCTGCGCGCGGATGGGCGGCCGCACGGCGGGGCATAGGTCCGGTGGGACCGACGCAGGGGGTGGCCGGTGTACGTGTCGCGGATCAGGGTGTCCGGCGTGAAGTGCTTCAGCGGTGCGCGCGAGGTCGACGTGGCGATCCCGCCGGGCCCGGGCTGGACGGTGGTCGCCGGGCCGAACGGCAGCGGGAAGAGCACGCTCCTGCGGGCGGTCGCGGTCGCGCTCGGCGCACTGCCGGACACGGCGGGCGGCGACGGCGGGGTCGACGGCTGGGTCGACGGCTGGGTCGAGGCGTCCCCCGCCCCCCGCCACCGGCTCGGCGAACCGCAGGGCACCCCGCGAGCGCTGTTCGTCGGGCACACCCAGGGCCACGCCGTCCCGCTGGACGCCGACGCCGTGACGGCCGTGCTGCCCGAGGGCTGGCGGGTCAGCGACCCCGACCGGCACCACGTCAGCAACGGCGCCCTCGACCTCCCCCTGGCCGAACTCGGCGACGGCACAGCCACGTTGGCCCGCCTGGTCGCCCGGCTCACCGCCGCCGCCCCGCACCCCGGCCCGGTGCTGATCGACGACGTCGACCGCCACCTGCACCCGGTGTGGCAGCAGCGCATCGGCGGCTGGCTGACCGGGCGCTTCCCGCAGACCCAGTTCCTGGTCGCCACCCACAGCCCGTACGTCTGCCAGGCCGCCGACCCGGGCGCGCTGATCCGCCTCCCCGGCCCCGCCGAGGACTTCGCGCCGCACCGCCTGGACGAGGACCTCCGCCAGCGGGTGCTGTACGGCAGCGGCGAGGACACCGTCCTGTCGGAGCTGTTCGGGCTGCCGAGCGCCTACTCGCCGGCCGCCGAGGCCGAACGCCGGCTGCTGGTACGGCTGGAACGCAAGATGTACGCGGGCCGGGCCACCGACGCGGAGCTCGCCGAGTACCGGGAGCTGGGGGCGAAGCTGAACAGCTCGCTGACCGCCCGGGTCGACGAGGTCACCGCGCGGCTGCTCGGCCGGGACGAGTGATCCCGCTGCAGCGGCCCGCCCTGCACCCCGGGCTGGCCGCCCAACTCGACCGCGCCACCGCCGGCATCCGGGCGGCCGGCCCCAGCACCGCGTCCGGCCGCGCCGCGTGGCGCAAAGCCGCCCGCCCGAAGGCCCAACTGCGCCTGATGCTGCGGCAGATGGCGCCCGGGCTGGAACGCTGCATGTACTGCGGCGACAACCTGGGCACCGACATCGACCACTTCGAGCCGATCGCCCAGGCCCCGCTGCGCACCTTCGACTGGCAGAACCACCTGCTGGCCTGCGCGCACTGCAACAGCAACCGCAAGCGCGACCGCTTCCCGCGCGACCCGGCCACCGGCGACGCCCTGCTGATCGACCCGTGCCGCGACGACCCGGCCGACCACCTGCTGCTCTACCTGGACTCCGGCGCCTACGACCCGCTGACCGTCCGCGGCGAGGCCACCATCGAGGTCTTCGGCCTCAACGAACGCCCCGAACTGGTACGCGGCCGACGGCTGATGTTCGCCGTGGTCAAGGCACTCCTGCTGACCTGGCAGGCGGCCGAGGCCCCCGCCGAGGCCGAGGAGTACGCCGCCGCCCTCCACGAGATCCACCACGCCGACGTCGTGCGCAGCGTCCTCGGCCTGCGCCGCTCCCGCCCGCTGGCACTCGCCGTCCTCGGCCCGGCCGTCCTCGCCGCACTGGACCGACTCGCCGCCACCGACGGCAGGTTCGCCACCTGACAGGCAGCAGGGCCCGGACGGTTCACAGCCGCTGCTCGAACCAGACCACCTTGCCCGCGCCCAGCCGGGTCGCGCCCCAGCGGTCCGCGCAGCGGGCGACTATCTGGAGGCCGCGACCGCGTTCCTCGTCGGGGCCGGCCCGGCGGGTGCGGGGGAGGGCGGCCGAGTCGTCGCCGACCTCGCAGCGCAGCCGGGAGGTGCGGACCAGGCGGAGCGTCACCGGACGGGTGGCGTGCCGGATCGCGTTGGTGACCAGCTCGCTGACCATCAGCTCGCAGTTCTCGCGCAGATGGTCCAGGCCCCAGTTGTGCAGCGCGTGCCCGGCCAGCCGGCGCGCCCGGCCCGGGGTCTCGTGCCGCGGCTGGAGGTACCAGTAGGCGACGTCGCTGGCCGGAATGCCGTCGAACGCGGCGGCCAGCAGCGCGATGTCGTCGGCCCGGTCGCCCGGCGGCAGGATCCGCAGCGCCTCCTGGCACAGCTGGTCCGGGGTCAGCCGGTGCGCGCCCTCCAGCCGGGCCCGCAGCAGTTCCAGGCCGATGCCCAGCGGGCGGCGGCGGGTCTCGACCAGACCGTCGGTGAACAGCAGCAGCGCCGACCCGGGCGGCGCGGCCAGCTCCACCGAGGTGAAGTCGACCCCGCCGACGCCGATCGGCGCGCCCGGCGGCAGGTCCAGCAGCTCGCTGGTGCCGTCCGGGCCGACCAGCACCGGCGGCACGTGCCCGGCGTTGGCGATCACCACCCGGCCCGCGATCGGGTCGTACACCGCGTACACGCAGGTCGCCAAGTGGTGCTCGCGGCCCAGGCGTTGGGCCTGCTCGTCGAGGTGGTACAGCACCTCGTGCGGCGGCAGGTCGAGGCCCGCCAGGGTCTGCGCGGAGGTGCGCAGCTGGCCCATCACCGCCGCCGAGGTCAGCGAGTGGCCCATCACGTCACCGGCGATCAGCGCCACCCGGTTGCCCGGCAGCGGGATCGAGTCGTACCAGTCGCCGCCGACCTGCGCCCCGCGCTCGCCCGGCAGGTAGCGGTGCGCCAGGCGCACGCCGTGCGGCTGCGGAAGCTCCGCGGGCAGCATCGAGCGCTGCAGCTCGTCGGCGATCTCCCACTCGCGGGTGTAGCGCAGCGCGGTGTCCACGGCCAGGCCCGCGAGGGTCGCCAGGTGCGCGGCCGTCGCGGTGTCCGCCGGGTCGAACGACGCCGGACGCCCGTCGGTCGGGCGCCGGATCAGCAGCAGCATGCCGAGCGCGGCCTGCCGCCCGTGCAGCGGCAGCGCCAGCAGCGCCGTCCCCTCCGGCAGCCGGCCCAGCGCCCGGGCGCCGAGCAGCTCGGCGGGCAGGCCGCCGCGCCGCCCGTCCCCGTCCAGCACCGTCGGACCGTGCGGGGCGCGCCGCTCCAAGGCTCGCTCCAGCACGCTGCCGGGCTCCACCGGGCGCAGGCCGCCGCGACGGCCCAGCCGCGTCCCGCAGGTGTGCAGCACCCGCAGCGCGCGCGGCCGGCCGAGGTCGCGCTCCACGTCCGGCAGCGGGTCGCGGACCAGCACCACCAGGGCGTCCGCGAGTTCGGGCACCAGCACCCGGCCCAGGTTGCGCAGGGTGGCCTTCAGATCGAGCGCACTGTTGATCCGCCGGGCCGCACCGTCCAGGTACGCCAGGCGTTCGGCAAGCCGGGGCCGCCCGTCCGGCGGCGGATGCCGCTGGACGGGTACGGCGGGCTGCTGCCCCGCCAGGGGCTCCAGTTGGTCGCGCACGGGCTGCCCGATTCTGTGCAGATGTGGAGGACTCGAAGACGGAGGCGGCGCCAGGTCAGCCGGTGCGCCGACAGCGCAGGTACAGCTGGGTCTCCGGCGGCAGCGTGGACCCCGCCGGGGCGTACGACTGGCTGTCCACCCCCTCCACGGCGAACCCCGACCGCTCCAGCAGCCCCGTCAGCTCCTCGCGCAGATAGCCGCTGACCCGGATCTGCTGATCCAGGAACGGCAACGGCGCATCGTCCAGGTCCGCCTCCACCATGCCCAGCGCCAGCAGGCCGCCCGGACGCAGCAGTTCACGGATCCGGCCGAGCGCCACGGCGATCTCCGGACGCGGCAGCATCAGCAGCGAGAAGAACGCCGCCGCGCCGTCCAGCGCCCCCGCCCCGGCCGGCCCCAACTCGGGTACGCCCCAGCGCTGTTCGGCACCTTCGGTGGCCAGGTCGACGACGTCGAAGCGGTGGAACTCCGCCTCCGGCACCGCCTTCCGGGCCTGCTCCAGCATGCCCGCAGAGAGATCGACGCCGATCACCCGGAGTCCGCCGTCCACCAGCTGCCGCGCGGTCGGCTCGCCCGCCCCACAGCCCACGTCCAGCACCAGGGCCCCCGCCGGCAGCTGCTCCAGCAGCCAACCGGCACAGGCGAACTGCCCGGACCTGGCCGGAAACACCTCCTGGTACTGCGCCCCCATCGCATCGAACGCGGCGGCCTGGCCCGCCCGCTCGGCCCGGCGACCCTCACCCGCGGACGCCCGTTCGGCGTCGGCGGGTTCCGCAATCTGTTCATCCGTCACGTGATCTGGGCACCTCTCCCGCGCGCGTCCTGCCCCACCCGTCGTGGTCCGCACACCACTCCCGACCCTGGCCTATGAGAATAAACGCGATCACCGCACTGTGGAGTCCGTTTCCGGCCAACTCGTGCGCCGTTGGGCGATTATCGCCCGCCAGGGAGCGCGCCAGCCCCCCGCGCGCCTCCCGGCGCTCCTGCGCCACACCCCTGACCTGCTTCGATGCTGAATCAACTCGCTTGCCGCCGACGTTTATCGAACGTCAATTGCGGCCTGGCAGAGTCTTCCTCAGCGCCGGGGAAGCGTCAAAGCGTTCCCGCAGCCGGGGGGCTGCGGGGGCGCTGACGCCCCGGGGGGACAGGCCTTCGCCAGGGGGGACCAGGGGGGAAACCAGGGGGGGAACGAAGGCCTACGGCGCGGGGGGAGGGGAAGGCTCGGTGTGCCGCGAGTCGATGAGGTCCTGCACGGGCTGGGCCTCGGGCACACCGAGCCGCGTGAACACCGTCAACGCCTCCTGAAGACACGCCAACCCACGCGACGGCTGCCCCAGTTCGAGCAGCGCCTCGCCGAGCGCCGCGTTCGCCATGCCCTGGCAGTACGCCGCCTCGATCTCCTGCGCGATCGACAACGACTCCTCCGCCGCCTCGGCCGCGCCGGCGAACTGACCGTCCGCCAACAGGCAGGCCGCCAGCCGGGCGAGCGAGTAGCCCTCCCAGATCGGATGCTGGTGGGCGCGGTACAGCTGATGCGCCTCACGGAGATGTATGGCCGCCTCGCCCGGCTCACCGGTCGACCGCAGCACCACGCCCAACTGGTAGAGCGTGTCCGCCAAACACGGCACATTGCCGGACGCCCGCGCCGCCGTCACCGCCGCCCGGGCCGCCTCCACCGCCTCCTCGTGCCGGTCCAGCCCGACGTACGCCCGGGCCATGTTGCCGAGCAGCCTGGCCTCGCTGGTCGGCGCGTCCGTCTGGCGGACGATCCGGTGGGCCTGTTCGTAGAAGGGCAGGGCCTCGGCAGGCCGGCCTTCCATGATCAGGACGATCGCCAGCGCATTGGCCGTGATCAACCGCAGCATGGTGACCTGCTCGGCCGGCTGAAGGGCCAGGCTGGCTGCCAACGCCTCGCCTGCTTCGGCGAGTTCGGCCGCCACCTGGTGCATGTGGCCGAGCGCGTAGTGCACCCGGGAGAGGGTCCCTGCGTCACTCCGGGCCGCAGGATTCGCGGCGGCCGCGTGCAGCACACTGCGAATGCGGGGAGCCAGCGACGGATCCTCGACCACGCTGGTCATGCTCTGGAGGATCTCGACGGCGGGCTGCACCAGCTCCAGCGGCGCACTGGCCGCGGCCTCGACAGATCCGAGCAGAACCGCGACCTCCGACCGGAGCCACTCGCGGGCCGCCGCCGTGTCGGGAAACGAAAGCCCGGACGACTGTGCGGTGTGCAACTGCTCCATCAGGATGTCGTCGGGCTCCAGCACGTGCGCGGCGTTGCGCATGGTGGCGTGGAGCAGGTCCAGTAGCCGCAGCAGCGCCGCCTGCTGGACCTCGACGTCCGCGGTCTTCGCGTTCTGCCGCTGGGCGTAGAGCCGCAGCAGGTCGTGGTAGCGGTACCGGCCGGGGGTGAAGCACTCCAGCATGTTCGCCTCGACGAGTGCCTCCGCCAGGTCCTCCGCCTCCTGCTCCTCGGCGCCGAGCAGCGCGGCGACGGCGGCCAGCGGCAGGTCGGGGGAGTCCACCAGGGCGAGCAGCCGGAACGCCCGGGCCTCCTCGGGCTGGAGCTGGGCGTAACCGAGCCCCAGGGTGGTCTCCACGGCGAGGTTGCCGAGCTGGAGCTCCTGGAGTCGGTTGCGCTGGTCCGCTAACCGACGGGCCAGGTCGGAGACGCTCCACCGCGGCCGGCTGGCCAGTCGGGCGGCGGCGATGCGAACCGCCAGCGGCAGGAACCCGCAGGACGTCACCACCTGGAGGGCGGCCTCGGCCTCGGCCGCGACCCGCTCGACGCCGACGATCGCCGAGAACAGCGCCAGCGCCTCGTCCGGGGTCAGCTCCTCGATGTCCACCAGGTGCGCGCCGGGGATCTCCGCGAGCCGCGAACGGCTGGTCACCATCACGGCGTTGCCGGAGACACCCGGGATCAGCGGGCGCAACTGCTGGGCGTCGCGGGCGTTGTCGAGCAGGATCAGCATCCGCTTGTCCGCCAGCAGCGAGCGGTACATCGCGGCGCGCTGGTCCAGCGAGTCGGGGGCCTCGGGCGTGCCGAGGGCGTGCAGGAAGTCACCGAGCACGACCGCCGGGTCGGCGGGCGAGGCACCCGCGCCGCGCAGGTCCACGTACAGCTGCCCGTCCGGGAAGTCCGGGCGCAGCGAGTGCGCGACGTGCACCGCGAGGGTCGTCTTGCCGACGCCGCCGATGCCGGCCAGCGAGGTGACCACTACGGCTTGGCCGGAACCCGCCCTCAGCACGTCCCGCAGCTCGTTGACAATCTTGCTGCGTCCGGCGAAGTCCGATACGTCGGCCGGGAGTTGGGCCGGAGGGACGAACGATGCCGTCTCCTCCGCAGAGGCCTTCGGCGGGGCGGCGAGCGCCGCCATCAGCTCCGGGTCGCCGGCCAGGATGCGGGCGTGCATCGCGGCCAGCGCGGTGCCGGGCTCCACACCCAGTTCCTCGATCAGCAGCTTCCGGGTGTCCGCGTACACACCCAGCGACTCGGCCTGTCGGCCGCTGCGGTACAGCGCCAGCATCAGCAGTTCGCGCAGTCGCTCGCGCAACGGGTTGGCGGCGGACAGCGAGTTGAGCTCGGCCACCACGTCGGCGTGCAGGCCGATCTCCAGCGCCATCGCGCAGCGCTCCTCGGCGACGGCGAGCCGACGTTCCGTCAACCGGCTGCGCTGCGCCTCGGCGTACGGACCCGGAACTCCGGGCAACGGGCGTCCGCTCCACAGATCCAGCGACGAGACCAGCCCGTCGTGGGCGGCCCGGAACGCTCCCTCGGAGCGCGCGTTCGCCGCCTCCGCGACACGCTGCTCGAAAACCACCAGGTCGAGTGAGCCCGACGGAATCCGCAGCGCGTAACCGTCGCTCACCGAGATCAGCACCTCGGCCGGCTTGCGGACCTCGCGGTTCGGCTCCAGCACCGAGCGCAGCCGGGAGATGTAGGTGCGCAGCGCGGCCACCGCCTGCGGCGGGGTGCGGTCGCCCCAGATGCCGTCGACCAGGTCGTCGGTGGTCACCGGGCGGCCCTCGCCGAGCAGCAGGGCGACCAGGACCGCCTGCTGCTGCGGCGATCCGAGCGCCAAGGGAGCGTCACCGCGCCATGCCTGGACAGGGCCGAGCACTTGGAAGCGCAACGCCTCTGCGGAGCGCGTGCCCTGAAGCTCCATGTCCTCCCCTGTGGCCGATGAACCGTCTGTTCCCCACGCTGCCGCCGGTCGTGTGGGGGCGTCAGCTTATGAGTGTGCGAGCAAACGTCCACCAAGCGGATGCAGGGTACGACGTTTATGAGACATTTAGCGGCCTCTACGATACTGGCCGCGTGCCCGGAGAACGTCGTCCGGGTGATCCTCCCTCAGCTGAAAGGCGGCCCACCCCATGGCCGACGAGACTCTCACGGCTACGCCCCAGATCGAGCACACCGTTGCTCCCGCCGACCCGGACGCGCTCGAAAAGGCCCTTGAGGTCCTGGCCGGGCAGCCGTCCGCCCCGTCCGTGGAGCAGATCGAGAAGCCGGTCGCGCCGAAGGACGACGAGACCTTCGAACCGCTCGGCTCCGTAATCAACTGCCCGTGATCGACGCCCTCACTCGCAGAACGAGCCCCGACCCTCACCGGCCGGGGCTCGTCCCGTTTCGGCGGGTCACTGCGCCGAGCGCACCCGCAGGTTGGTGATCAGCGGGCCGTCCGTGACCTCGGCGAAGAAGTCGTTGCCCTTGTCGTCCACCACGATGAACGCCGGGAAGTCCTCGACCTCGATGCGCCAGACGGCCTCCATGCCGAGCTCGGGGTACTCCAGCACCTCGACCTTCTTGATGCAGTCCTGGGCGAGTCGCGCCGCGGGGCCGCCGATCGAGCCGAGGTAGAAGCCGCCGTGCTCGTTGCATGCCTTGGTGACCTGCTTGGAGCGGTTGCCCTTGGCGAGCATGACCATCGAGCCGCCCGCAGCCTGGAACTGGTCGACGTAGGAGTCCATCCGGCCGGCCGTGGTGGGGCCGAAGGAGCCGGACGCGTAGCCCTCGGGGGTCTTGGCGGGGCCCGCGTAGTAGACCGGGTGGTCCTTCATGTACTGCGGCATGCCCTCGCCGCGGTCCAGCCGCTCCTTGATCTTGGCGTGCGCGATGTCGCGGGCGACGACGAGCGTGCCGGAGAGCGAAAGCCGGGTCTTCACGGGGTACTTGGACAGCTGCTCGCGGATCGCGGCCATCGGCTGGTCGAGGTCCACCCGCACCACGTCGCCGTCCAGGTGGGCGTCGGTGGTCTCCGGCAGGTACTTCGCCGGCTCGGTCTCCAACTGCTCCAGGAACACGCCCTCGGCGGTGATCTTGCCGAGCGCCTGGCGGTCGGCCGAGCAGGAGACGGCCATCGCGACCGGCAGCGAGGCGCCGTGCCGGGGCAGGCGGATGACGCGGACGTCGTGGCAGAAGTACTTGCCGCCGAACTGCGCGCCGATGCCGATCTTCTGGGTGAGCTCGAAGACCTTCTGCTCCAGCTCCAGGTCGCGGAAGCCGTGGCCGGTCTTGGCGTCGCCGCCGGTCGGCAGGTTGTCCAGGTAGTGCGCGGAGGCGTACTTCGCGGTCTTCAGGGCGAACTCGGCGCTGGTGCCGCCGACCACGATGGCCAGGTGGTACGGCGGGCAGGCCGCGGTGCCCAGCGAGCGGATCTTCTGCTCCAGGAAGGTGAGCATCGACGACTCGTTGAGGATCGCCTTGGTCTCCTGGTACAGGTACGACTTGTTCGCCGAGCCGCCGCCCTTGGCCATGAACAGGAACTTGTAGGCGTCCCCGTCGGTGGCGTACAGCTCGATCTGGGCCGGCAGGTTGTTGCCGGTGTTCTTCTCGTCCCACATGGTCACGGGGGCCATCTGGGAGTAGCGCAGGTTCAGCTTGGTGTACGCGTCGTACACGCCGTGGGCGATCGCCGACTCGTCCTCGCCGGAGGTCAGCACGTTCTGGCCGCGCTTGCCCATCACGATCGCGGTGCCGGTGTCCTGGCACATCGGGAGGATGCCGCCGGCCGAGATGTTGACGTTCTTCAGCAGGTCCAGCGCGACGAAACGGTCGTTGGGGCTGGCCTCCGGGTCGTCCAGGATGCGGCGCAGCTGGGCCAGGTGGGCCGGGCGCAGGTAGTGCGAGATGTCGTGCATCGCCTCGGCGGTGAGCAGCCGCAGGGCCTCCGGCTCGACCTGCAGGAAGGTGCGGCCGCCGGCCTCGAAGGTGGAGACGCCCTCGGAGGTGAGCTTGCGGTACGGGGTGGTGTCCGCACCGAGCGGGAGCAGGTCGCGGTAGGCGAACTCTGAAGCCATGGGGGAGATCCTTCAGTTCTTTCGGCGTCGTCGACGAGGCACCCTCCAGGTTAGGCGCACGGAGCACGCCCCCGGCGCTCGGGTCGGCCTGCGTGACGCGGCTCACGCCGGGCCGCCCGTTCCGCGGCCATCCGCTTTGCGTCGAACCGGCGTTCGGGTATTGAGCGGGCTCGCTAGGCTTGTGACGTGGACAACTCTCCCGCTCAGCAGCCGCAGGGCCAGCCGCCCGCCCCGATGAAGAAGAGCGAGCCCGCGCAGGCTCCCGCTCCCGCCCCCGGTACCGACCTGGCCGCCGAGCTCCGGGCCGCCGACGCCGACCGCGAACGCGTCGCCGACCTGCTGCGCGACGCCTACGCGGAGGGCCGGCTCACCGTCGACGAGCACGCCGAACGGATCGAGGCCGCCTACAACGCCCGCACCTTCGGCGAGTTGGAGCCGCTCACCCGCGACCTGCCCAGCCACCCGGGCCCGCTCCGGCACAACCTGACCAAGCCGCCGCTGGAGACCCCGGCCCCCGCCCCGCAGCCGGCGCTGCCGCCGGCCCGGGCCGAATCGCCCACCATGGTCGCGGTGTTCGGCGGCGCCGCCCGCAAGGGCCGCTGGCGGGTCGGCTCGCACCTGAAGGCGATCGCGGTGTTCGGCGGGGTCGAGATCGACCTGACCGACGCGGTGTTCGAGTCGCCCGAGGTGGTCATCGAGGTGATCGCGGTGTTCGGCGGCGTCGAGGTGCGCGTCCCGGAGAACGTCAGCCTGCAGGGCAGCGGCGCCGGCATCTTCGGCGGTTTCGACGTCCGCGAGCAGACCTCGCCGGACCCGTACGCGCCGGTGGTGCGGATCAAGGGTGTGGCGGTGTTCGGCGGCTGCGAGGCCAAGCCGAAGCGCGGCAAGAAGCTCAAGGAGTGGGTCCGGCGGCAGCTGGAGGGCTGACCTGCGGCGATCCGGCGAATCGTCAACTCGCTTGGCGGCACTCGTCGTTGTTCCGAGTGCAGCGGGTAGTCAGTTGCGTGCGGTGTGCATGAATCCGGGGGCGGCGGGGTAGTTCCAATCGCACATCGTTCCTGTACGGCTGTGACCCCGCGGGTCGGCGACGGTGCCACGGCGAGGGAGCACGGGGCAGTCGGGCAGGAGGCGACCGATCCTCGAGCCTTGAGCCTGGTCAGGAGTCACCGTGCTGCATCCGATCGAGTCCACCGCCGCCGCTCGCCGCCCTGCGGCACCGGATCCGGACGACAGCCCCTGGCACACCTCTGCCGCCTGCCGAAGCGACGAGGCCGGGCTGTTCTTCGCTCCCTCCAAGGAGCCGACGGCCGCCCGGCTCGCCCGCGAGGAGCACGCCAAGCGGGTCTGCGCCCGCTGCCCGGTGCTGCTCGAATGCCGCGAGCACGCGCTCGCCCAGCCCGAGCCGTACGGTGTCTGGGGCGGGCTGACGGCCGCCGAGCGCCGCGTGGTGCTCGCCCGCCGGCGCCGCCGCGAGGCCGAACTGCTGGACGCCCGGCGCCTGACGGCCCGGATAGCCGGCTGAGACAGCCGGCCGGACGCACGGCAGGGGCGGGCCGGGGAGGAAGCTCCCCGGCCCGCCCCTGGACGCGTCGGGCGGGCTCAGTTGGCCCGGTCGAAGTCGATCGCGCTGTAGGCCCGCAGCTTGGCCAGCTTGTGGGTGGAGTCGATCTGCCGAATCGTTCCGCTCTTGGAGCGCATCACCAGCGACGAGGTGGTCGCGGTCTCCGAGCGGTAGTGGACGCCGCGCAGCAGCTCGCCGTCGGTGATGCCGGTGGCGACGAAGAACACGTTCTCGCCGCTGACCAGGTCGTCGGTGTGCAGCACCCGGTCCAGGTCGTGGCCGGCGTCCAGCGCCTTGCGCTTCTCGGCCTCGTCCTTGGGCCACAGCCGGCCCTGGATGGTGCCGCCCATGCACTTCATCGCACAGGCCGCGATGATGCCCTCGGGGGTCCCGCCGATGCCCATCAGCAGGTCCACGCCGGTGCCCTCGCGGGCCGCCATGATCGCGCCGGCGACGTCGCCGTCGGAGATGAACTTGATCCGGGCGCCGGCCTCGCGGATCTCCTTGACCAGGTCGTTGTGGCGCGGCCGGTCGAGGACGACGACGGTGACGTCCTCGACGGCGGAGCCCTTGGCCTTGGCGACCCGGCGGATGTTGACGGCCGCGGGGGCGGTGATGTCGACGAAGTCGGCGGCCTCGGGGCCGCAGACCAGCTTGTCCATGTAGAAGACCGCGCTGGGGTCGAACATGGTGCCGCGGTCGGCGACCGCGAGGACCGCGACGGCGTTGTTCATGCCCTTGGCGGTCAGCGTGGTGCCGTCCACCGGGTCGACGGCCACGTCGCATTCGGCGCCGGTGCCGTCGCCGACCCGCTCGCCGTTGTAGAGCATCGGGGCTTCGTCCTTCTCGCCCTCGCCGATGACGACCACGCCGTTCATGGAGACGGTGGACACCAGGGTGCGCATCGCCTTCACGGCCGCGCCGTCGGCGCCGTTCTTGTCACCCCGGCCGACCCAGCGGCCGGCGGCCATCGCCGCGGCCTCGGTGACCCGGACCAGTTCGAGGGCCAGGTTCCGATCGGGAGCTTCCGGCGCGACCTCCAGGGCGCTGGGAAGGTGGTGCGGGTACTGCGTGGTCATCGTCGTTACCTCTCTGTACGCGACGGCCAGTCAGCGCCGGGTCGCGGAGGGTCACCGGCGCTGCGATGAGGGATGCTGCGATCGTATCGGCAGGTGGGACGGTCGTCTGCGGCGCACTCCGCGCGCACCGCTGCGGGGCGGCCGGTGGAGGGGCTTTCCGTAAGCGCCGCCTACCATGGGCGGGTGGCAGGCAACAGCAGCAAGAGGGGCCGTCAGACGGTACGGGACATGGTCCTGTCGATGGCGGCGGTCGGCATCGTGGTCGCGGTCGCGTACTTCAGCATCCCCAGCGCGGAGAGCAAGAGCGGCGTCCACCCGGTGACGTACCAGGTGGAGGTGGCGTCGGCGAAGCGCGCCGCGCCGTACCCGCTGCTCGGCCCGGACAAGCTGCCGGACGGCTGGCAGGCCACCTCGGTGAGCTACAGCCCGAACGAGAAGGGCCACGCCGTGTGGCACCTGGGCCTCAGCACCGCCTCCGGCCAGTACGCGGCGATCGAGCAGAGCGACGGCAAGCCCCAGGACGTGGTGGCGAAGAACGTCCCCGGCGGCAAGCCGGACGGCAGCTCCACGGTGGACGACCAGGAGTGGCAGCGGGTGCAGGGCGACCGCTACCGGGCGCTGACCCGCCCCGCCGGCAGCACCGGCACCACGGTGCTCACCGGCACCGCCTCCTACGAGGAGCTCGCGGAGCTCGCCCGGACCCTGAAGTAGGCCGGCCCTGAAGTAGGTCGGCCCCGAAGCAGGCCGACACGAAAAGGCCCCCGCCGCACGGCGGGGGCCTTTCGCTGTCGCGGGCCGGACTCAGACGGTGGTGACGACCTCGTCGTAGGCCAGGCGCGGGCTGCGCGGGAACCAGGCGTCCTCGCCCGGCTTGCCGATGTTGACCACGGCCAGCACCGAGTGCTCGCCGTCGGCGAAGAACTCCTTGTTGATGCCCGCGGCGTCGTAGCCGGTCATCGGGCCGGCGGCCAGGCCGGCGGCGCGCACGCCGACGATGAAGTACGCGGCCTGCAGGGCGCCGTTCAGCGTCGCGGAGGCCTCACGGACCGAGCGCTCGCTGAAGAACATGTCCTTGGCCTGCGGGAAGTGCGGCAGCTGGGTCGGGAGCTCCTCGTGGAACTCGTTGTCCGCGGCCAGGATCGCGACCAGCGGCGCGCCGGAGGTCTTGGCCTGGTTGCCCTCGGACATGTGCTGCACCAGGCGGGCACGGGCGTCGTCGGAGCGGACCAGGACGATGCGCAGCGGCTGCTGGTTGAAGGCGGTCGGGCCGAACTTCACCAGCTCGTAGATCGCCTGGATCTGCTCGTCGCCGACCGGCTCGTCCGAGAAGGTGTTGGCGGTGCGGGCCTCGCGGAACAGCAGGTCCTGGGCGGCGGCGTCGAGGGCCAGGGTCATAACGGTGTCCTACCTCAAAGCTGGGGGCTGTCAGGCACGGCGGGTGCCGTACACCCCGATCCAACTTCGATGAAAGTTAAACCATTCCCTGGACCGCCTGTGATCCGGGCCACACTCCGGCGCGGCTACTCGCCCGCGGACTCCTCGGCCGCCAGCGCCGCGTCCAACCGGGCCCGAGCGCCGTCCAGCCAGCGCTGGCAGACCTTCGCCAACTGCTCGCCGCGCTCCCACAGCGCCAACGACTCCTCCAGCGTCGTCCCCCCGGTCTCCAGCCGCCGGACCACCTCCAGCAGCTCGTCCCGCGCCTGCTCGTACCCGAGGCCCTGCTCGACACCCTGATCAGCCATGCCGCTCAGCCTAGGGCTCGTGGCGGACAAACCCCTTGCGCCCCCGCCTACGCTGCCGGACATGAGCACCCCACGCCCTGCCCGCCCCGAGGACGCCGCCGAACTCGTCCGCCTCCGCGCGCTGATGTTCGAATCCATGCAGGGCGAACCGCGCCCCGGCGCGTGGCAGCACACCGCCGAGGACCTGGTGGCCCGCCAACTCGCCGAACCCGACCGCCGCCTGCAGGCCTACGTCGTCGACGACCCCGACCGGCCCGGCCGACTGGCCAGCTGCGCCGTCGGCACGCTCGAACAGCGCCTGCCCGCGCCCGGCCATCCCGACGGCCTGTTCGGGTTCGTCTTCAACATCTGCACCGACCTGGACCACCGCGGCCGCGGCCACGCCCGGGCCTGCACCGAGGCCCTGCTCGCCTGGTTCGACGAGCGCCGCGCCACCCGGATCGACCTGCACGCCACCGAGGGCGGCGAAGCGCTCTACCGCAGCCTCGGCTTCCACGAGCACTCCACCGCGCTCTCCCGCGAGCGGCTGCTCCACTGAGGCGTCAGCCCTGCTCGGCCACCCGCACCCCGAAGCCGCCGCCCGCCACCCGGGCCCGCAGCGCCTCGCCGTCGGCGACCTGCCCCGGATCGGTCACCACCGAACCGTCCTCGCGCTGCAGCACCGCGTACCCGCGCTCCAGGGTGGCCAGCGGCGACAGCGCCACCACCCGGGCCAGCGCATGGCCCAGATCCGTCTGCGCGTGGTCCAGCCGGTGCCCCACCACCCGCCGGGCCCGCTCCAGCAGCGCCGTCACCTCCGTGCCGCGCGCCGCCACCGCCTCGGTCGGCGCCGCGAGCGCCGGACGGCTGCGCACCGACGCCAGCCCCGCGGTCTCCCGCTCCACCCGGTGCACCACGTACCGCCGCGCCCGGTCCCGCAGCTGCCGCACCTTCGCCAGCTCCTCGCCGACGTCCGGCACCACCCGCTTCGCCGCGTCGGTCGGCGTGGACGCCCGCAGGTCCGCGACGAAATCCAGCAGCGGCTGGTCCGGCTCGTGCCCGATCGCACTCACCACCGGCGTCCGGGCCGCCGCCACCGTCCGCACCAACTCCTCGTCGGAGAACGGCAGCAGGTCCTCCACACTGCCGCCGCCACGCGCCACCACGATCACCTCGACCTCCGGCCGCGCGTCCAACTCCCGCACCGCCGCGCACACCTGCGACACCGCCTGCGGCCCCTGCACCAGCACGTTCCGCACCTCGAACCGCACCGCCGGCCAGCGCCGCCGGGCGTTCTCCAGCACGTCCCGCTCGGCCGCCGAACCACGGCCCGTCACCAGACCCACGCAGCCCGGCAGGAACGGCAGCGGCTTCTTCCGGGACTCCTCGAACAGGCCCTCGGCGAACAGCTTCCGCTTCAACTGCTCAAGCCGGGCCAGCAGTTCACCCAAGCCGACGAGCCGGATCTCGGACGCCCGCAACGACAGCGTGCCGCGCGCCGTGTACCACTCCGGCTTCGCCAGCACGATCACCCGCGAGCCCTCCTGCACGGCATCAGCGACCTGCTCGAACACCGACCGGAAACACGTCACCGTCAACGAGACGTCCCGATCCGGATCACGCAGCGTCAGGAACACCATCCCGGCCCCCGGCCGCCGGGACAGCTGGGCGATCTGCCCCTCCACCCACACCTCGCCCAGCCGATCGACCCACCCGCCGATCAGCGCCGAGACCTTCCCCACGGGCAGGGGCGCTTCCGGACTGCTCGCATTAGCCATCCCCCGAGGCTAGCCCTTCGGGCCGACGGGAAACCGGGGGCACGGGGCCGGAAAGACCCGCGCGAACGGTCGGGCGCGTCCCTAGCGGTGCTCTCCCCGGGTTCGCGTCCCCACCAGCAGCACCAGCAACCCCGCCACCAGCCAGATCCCGCCCACGATCAGCGCCGTGTGCGACGCCTCCACCAGCACCGCGACGATCACCGCGACGCCCAGCAGCGGAACGACGGCGTGGCGCAGCCAGTCGCGGGAGTGGCCGCGCACCACGTACCAGCCCACCACCGAGGCGTGCAGCAGGATGAACGCGGTGAGCGCGCCGACGTTGACCACCGAGGTGAGCCGGTCGAGCCCGTCGTCGCGGCGGGCGGCCCAGACCGCGGCCACCAGCGTGATGACGGCCGCCGTCAGCAGCGCCCGCCGAGGAGTCGCGGAGCGTTCCTCGACCACCCCGAGCCGCCGGGGCAGCCGCCCCTCCCGCCCCATCGCGAACACCAGCCGCCCGGCCGCGGCCTGCCCGGCCAGCGCGGCGAACGCGGCGCCGATCGCCTTGGACACGGCGATCAGCACGTGCAGCCAGTGCCCGACGGCGGCCTCGACCGTGTCGTAGAACGCCGACCCCTGCGCGGCCGGGTCGGCGGCCAGTTGATCGGGCGTCAGGGGCTCCAGCACCGCCGCCAGATAGGTCTGGACGACGAACAGCAGCCCGGCCAGCGCCAGGCACCACAGCACCGCCCGGGCGACCGCGGCCGACGCGCCGACCGCTTCCTCGACGAAGGAGGCGATCGCGTCGAAGCCCAGGTACGAGAGCACGGCGACGGACACCGCAGACAGCACCGCCGTCAACGAGAACCCGCCGATTCCCCCGAACGGGGAACCCCAGTCGCGGGCGGCGCCGTGCAGGGCCAGTTCCACCGACGCGGCGACCACGAACACCGTCAGCACCACGATCTCCATCGCCAGCACCGCGAAGCCGACCACGGCCGCTGTCCGCACCCCGATCAGGTTGAGCGCGGTGGTGACCAGCACCGCCAGCGTCGTCCACACCCAGCGGGAGACGCCCGGCACCAGCGAGTTCAACGCGATCCCGGAGAACAGGTACGCGACGGCGGGGATCAGCAGGTAGTCCAGCATCGCCATCCACCCGGCGATGAACCCGGGCCCCTCGCCCAGCCCGGCCCGGGCATACGCGAACACCGAGCCGGCCCGGGGCACCGCCTTCACCATCTCGGCGTAGGAGAGGGCGGTGAATCCCATGGCCACGGTGGCCACCAGGTAGACGGCGGCCACCGCGCCGTGGCTCTTCGCGTCCAGCACGCCGAACACGCCGACCGGCGCCATCGGGGCGATGAACAGCAGCCCGTACACCATCAGATCGCGCACCCCGAGAGTGCGCCGCAGTTCCGTCGTCCGCGCCTGTGTGCTCACCCTCGCCATTCCACCCGGCCGTCCCCGCCGCGACAGTGCCGACGCGCGTCCACGCGGGCGGGACTCGCCCGTACGATGGAGCCATGTCCACCACTGCTCAGCGCCGTGTCCTGCTCGCCGCCCCCCGTGGCTACTGCGCGGGCGTCGACCGCGCCGTGATCGCCGTGGAGAAGGCCCTGGAGCAGTACGGGGCGCCGATCTACGTCCGCAAGCAGATCGTCCACAACAAGTACGTCGTGCAGACCCTGGAGAAGCAGGGCGCGATCTTCGTCGACGAGACGGAGGAGGTGCCCGAGGGCGCGATCGTGGTGTTCTCCGCGCACGGTGTCGCCCCGTCGGTCCACGACGAGGCCGAGGCCGGCAAGCTCGCCACCATCGACGCGACCTGCCCCCTGGTCACCAAGGTGCACAAGGAGGCCCGCCGGTTCGCCGACGAGGACTACGACATCCTGCTGATCGGCCACGAGGGCCACGAGGAGGTCGTCGGCACCATGGGCGAGGCCCCGGACCGGATCCACCTGGTGGACGGTGCCGAGGACGTCGCCAACGTGAAGGTCCGCGACGAGTCCAAGCTGGTCTGGCTCTCCCAGACCACCCTCTCCGTGGACGAGACCATGGAGACCGTCGGGGCCCTCAAGGAGCGCTTCCCGCTGCTGGTCTCGCCGCCCAGCGACGACATCTGCTACGCCACCCAGAACCGCCAGGTCGCCGTCAAGCAGCTCGCCCCCGAGGCGGACCTGCTGATCGTGGTCGGCTCCAAGAACTCCTCCAACTCGGTCCGTCTGGTCGAGGTCGGCCTGGAGTACGGCGCCAAGGCCGCCCACCTGGTCGACTTCGCCGACGAGATCGACCTCGCCTGGCTGGAGGGCGTGCAGACGGTAGGCCTGACCAGCGGCGCGTCCGTGCCGGAGATCCTGGTCGAGGGCGTGCTGCAGCTCCTCGCCGCACACGGCTTCGAGGACGTGCAGATCGTCAAGACCGCCGAGGAGCACCTCATCTTCTCGCTCCCCAAGGAGCTCCGCCGCGACCTGCGCGCCGAGGCCGCCGGCAAGCTCTGAGCCCCCGCCCGTCCCGTCCGACGCCCGGAGTCCCTCCCCCGAGGGGCCCGGGCGTCGTCCGTGCGGCCGTCACCGTCCGGGAACGGCTGCGCCCGCCCCCGCACGCCCGTACGTTGGTGCGAGGGCCGGCGGGCAGCGGACGCCACCGGCGGTACGGAAGGCGACGGCAGTGACGACGGTCTTCGGCGTGGACATCGGCGGCTCGGGCATCAAGGGCGCACCGGTCGACCTGGACAGGGGCGTGCTCGCGCAGGAGCGGCACAAGGTACTCACCCCGCACCCGTCCGGCCCGGACGCGGTGATCGACACGGTCTGCGAGGTCGTCCGGCACTTCGACCACCACGGGCCGGTCGGCCTGACCTTCCCCGGCGTGGTCGTCGACGGCCACACCCGCACCGCCGCCAACGTCGACAAGGGCTGGATCGGCCTGGACGCCGCCGCCCGGTTCAGCGACGCGCTCGGCATGCCCGCCACCGTGGTCAACGACGCCGACGCGGCCGGCCTCGCCGAGGTCACCCACGGCGCCGGCCGCGGCCGCTCCGGGGTGGTCCTGCTGCTCACCTTCGGCACCGGCATCGGCAGCGCGCTGTTCTCCGACGGCGTGCTCGTCCCCAACACCGAGCTCGGCCACCTCGAAATGCGCGGCAAGGACGCCGAACGGCGCGCCTCCTCCGCCGCCAAGGAACGCCACGACCTCAGCTGGCCGCAGTGGGCCGAGCGGGTCGACGAGTACCTCGACCTGGTCGAGATGCTCTTCTCCCCGCAGCTGGTGATCGTCGGCGGCGGCGTCAGCCGCAAGCACGAGAAGTTCCTGCCGCTGCTCAAGGACCGCCGGGCCGAGGTCGTCCCCGCCGAACTCCGCAACAACGCGGGCATCGTCGGCGCGGCGATGGCCGCCGGGCGCTGAGCCGCCGAGCGGCTGACCGCCGGGCGTCGGCTGCTGGCTACCGGCCGCCGAGTCGTTACCGGCCGCTGAGTCGTTACCGGCTGCGGTGGCGGCGGCGCTGGGCGACGTAACGCGCGGTGACGATCGCGGTGGCCAGGCCGGTGCCGGCGAACAGCCAGCCCGCGCGCAGCGCCAGCCCGCCGGCCAGCGCCACCACCTGGCCGGTGATGCCGCTGGTGCTGCCCGGCTGCAGCAGCACCAGCGCCGCCGCGAACGCGATCGGCCCGCAGATCGGCGCGGCCGGCAGGTCCGGGTACCGCACCCGCACGGCCAGCTGGAAGCACACCACCAGATAGCCGAGCCCGAACAGCACCCCGAGCCCCCCGAACACCAGCCGGTCCAGCGCGGCGAACGCCAGCGTCCCGGCCGCGGCGACCACCCCGGTGCCCACCGCCGTCAACCGGGCCGGCGGCCCGCCGGCCCGACGCCGACGGAGCGTCAGCAGCCGGTTCAGCAGCCGCTGCAGCACCTGCGCGGCGAGCGGTGCGGACCGGCCGGCGGAGGCCGTCCGCAACCGGGACTCGGGGGGTCGGCTCTGCCCCGGAACGGCGGCCTCGTCGGCGCCGCGCCCCGGCGCTCGTCGTCTCGGCCCTGGCGGCTGGGTACGGGTGCTCTGCTCCACCCGACCAACGTACGGTCCGATCATCGACACCCTGTGTAATGGCTTCCCGGCAATTGATCCGTGTCCGGCCGGTGCGCGCCCCACCGCGCTGCCTCGGGCCCCCGCACGCCCCGTAGACTGGGGGATCGGCCCGGCACCGGGCCACCTCGACGCCCTCCAAGCCACGGGACACCACTCTCCATGTCGCTCACGATCGGAATCGTCGGCCTGCCGAACGTCGGCAAGTCGACCCTGTTCAACGCCCTGACCAAGAACGACGTGCTGGCGGCCAACTACCCGTTCGCCACCATCGAGCCCAACGTGGGCGTCGTCGGCGTTCCGGACCCGCGGCTGGACAAGCTCGCCGAGATCTTCGGCTCGCAGCGCATCCTGCCCGCCACCGTCGACTTCGTGGACATCGCCGGCATCGTCCGGGGCGCCAGCGAGGGCGAGGGCCTGGGCAACAAGTTCCTCGCCAACATCCGCGAGGCCAACGCGATCTGCCAGGTCGTCCGCGCCTTCACCGACCCGGACGTGGTCCACGTGGACGGCAAGGTGTCGCCCAAGGACGACATCGACACCATCCACACCGAGCTGATCCTCGCCGACCTGCAGACCATCGAGAAGGCGCTGCCCCGGCTCCAGAAGGAAGCCCGACTCAAGAAGGACACCGCCCCCGTCCTCGCCGCCGCCGAGGCCGCCCAGGCGATCCTGGAGACCGGCAAGACCCTCTTCGAGGCCGGCTTCGACACCACTTTCGTCCGCGACCTCCACCTGATGACCGCGAAGCCGTTCCTCTACGTCTTCAACGTCGACGAGGACGCCCTCTCCGACGAGGACTTCAAGAACGCCCAGCGCGCCCTGGTCGCCCCCGCCGAGGCCATCTTCCTCAACGCCAAGATCGAGTCCGAGCTCATCGAACTCGAGGACGACGAGGCCCTCGAACTCCTCCAGTCCATGGGCCAGGAGGAGCCCGGCCTCGCCACCCTCGCCCGCGTCGGCTTCGCCACCCTCGGCCTCCAGACCTACCTCACCGCAGGTCCCAAGGAAGCCCGAGCCTGGACCATCAAGCAGGGCGCCACCGCCCCCGAAGCCGCCGGTGTCATCCACACCGACTTCCAGAAGGGCTTCATCAAGGCGGAGGTCACCTCCTTCGACGACCTCGTCGCCACCGGCTCCATCGCCGAGGCCCGCGCCAAGGGCAAGGCCCGCATCGAAGGCAAGGACTACGTCATGCAGGACGGCGACGTGGTGGAGTTCCGCTTCAACGTCTGACGTTCAGTCGACACCAGAAGGGACCGGCCGATGGCCGGTCCCTTTGTCGTACCGGTCAGAGGCCGGAGACGAGTTGGTCGAGGTCGAGATCGATCTCGAACGGTACCGGGACCTGCAGCGTGCCTCGGAAGATGCCGGTCGGGACGTAACTCCGGGTCGGGGCGTCGAGTTCGTAGACGTGGACGACGGGGCGACCGTCCTCGTCCTCGATTCGCCAGTAGTGGGGGATTCCGGCCGCTGCGTACTTGTGGAGCTTGACCGTGCGGTCGCGGTGGGCGGATTCGGGGGAGACGACTTCGACGGCCAGCGCGACCTCTTCGGGGGCGAGCCATGTGCGGTCGCGGTCGATCGGGGCGTCGGTCACCAGCAGATCCGGTTCGGGCCGATTGCGGGAGTCGAGTCGGATGGTCATCTCTCTGCCGACCTTGTACCCCTGCGGGCACTGGCCCATGAGCGCGACGGTGAGCATGGTGACGAGGTGGCCGTGCCACCAGCGCTGCGGCGACATCATGAAGACGAGGGCTCCGTCGATCAGTTCGGTGTGTCGAGGCGCCTCGGGGAGGCGGTCGAGATCCTCCGCGAACCAGCCCTCCGCGCGCGGCGGGCGCATCCAGTCGGGCAGTGAGGTCATGTCCTCAGGGTAGTGGGTAGACAGTGTCTACTCGGTGTTGGTAGACACTGTCTATGGATGATGAGCGGACGTCCCTGCGTGAGCGCCTGGTGGATGCCGGGGTGGAGTTGGTGCTGGCGGAGGGGTCGGGGGCGGTGGGGTTGCGGGAGATCGCGCGGCGGGCGGGGGTGTCGCACGGGGCGCCGCGGCGGTATTTCGGTACGCATCGGGAGTTGCTGTCGGCGGTGGCGCGGCGGGGGCTCGAGGAGCTGGGGCGGCGGTTCGCGGGGGTGCGGGCGGAGGGGCCGCGGGGGCGACTGGAGGGGGTGGCGCGGGAGTACCTGGCGTTCGCGGCGGAGCGGCGCGGGATGTTCGAGTTGATGTTCCGTCATGACTTGTTGAGCAGCGACGGGGCGGAGACGGCGGAGCCGAGGCTGCGGGAGGCGACGGGCCCGCTGTTCGGGGGGATGGTCGGGCTGGTCGCGGAGTGCACCGGGGACGGGGAGCGGGCACCGGTCGTCGCGGCCGCGCTGTGGGCGAACCTGCACGGGCTGGCGCAGCTGCAGGGCTGGGGGAGCGTCGAGTTGATGCTCGGGCCGGGGCGGGAGGACGCGCTGCTGGAGGCGGTCCTGACGGCGCACCTGGGCGCGCGGTGAGCCGGCTCGCGCTGCCGGTGAGTGCCGCGGCCGCGATGCTGGTGGCCCTGGACGGCACGGTGCTGCTGATCGCCCAGCCCAGCATGCGGCGCGAACTCGGTGCAGGAGCAGCGCAGTTGCAGTGGACCAGCACCGGCTACCTGGTCGCCGTCGCGGCCCTGCTGGTGGTGTCCGGCCGTCTCGGCGACCGGTACGGGCACCGGGGGACGTTGCTGGCGGGGGTGCTCGGGTTCGGTGCGGCCTCGGCCGGAATCGCTCTCGCACCCACCGTCGGTTGGGTGATCGGACTGCGGGTCGCCCAGGGCGCGTTCGGCGCGCTGCTGCAGCCCGGGACGCTCGCGCTGCTGCGGCTGTGCTGCCCGCCGGAGCGGCTCGGCCGGGCGATCGCGGTGCGGACGGGCGCGATCGCCGTCGCGGCCGGCGCGGGCCCACTGCTGGGCGGCGTGCTGGTGGGTCAGTTCGGGTGGCGGGCGGTGTTCTGGATCAACGTGCCGGTCGCCGTCCTGATCGCCGCCCTGACGCTCGCCCTGCGCCTGCCCGAGGTCGAACGGGGACGCTCGCGGCTCGACCTGGCGGGAGCGGCGCTGCTCGCCGCGGCGCTCGCCGTCCTGGTGCACGCGCTCGCCGAGGTGCCCGGCCGGGGTTGGGCCGCCACCGGCACACTCGCCGAACTCGCGCTGTCCATCGTCCTGTTGGCGGTCCTGATCGGCCACGAGCGGCGCGCCGCCGAACCGGTGGTGCCGCGACCGGTGGCCAGGTCGCGTCCGGTGATCGGTTCGCTGGCGCTGCTCCTGACGTCCTCCGCCGGACTGTTCGGCACCCTCTTCAGCACCACCTTCCGTCTCCAGGACGCCCTGCGCCTCGGCCCGCTGGACACCGCGCTGCGGATGCTGCCGCTGACCGCGCTGATGGTGCTGGGCGCCCCCGCCGCCGAATGCGCGCTGCGCCGGTACGGTCCGCGCGCCACGGCGCTCGCCGGAACACTGCTGCTGGTGACGGGAGTTGGAGCACTGGCCGGTCCGGGCGGCGGCGGAGCGGCAACGGTCGCGACGGCGGTGGCCTCCGCCCTGCTGGGCGCGGGATTCGCAGTGGTGATGGTGACGGCCACCGGCAGCGTGGTCGGCGATGCCCCGCCGGGCTGCGCGGGCGCGGTCGGCGGACTGAAGCAGACCGCGATGAACATCGGCCCCACCCTCGGCATCGCCACCGCCTCCGGCGTCGGCCCGCACACCGCCCTCCCGGCCCTCGCCGCCGTGGCCGCCGTCGGTCTGTTCCCGGCCGCGGCGCTGCCCGCCGTACGGCGCGGGTCGCGCAAGGGGATTGTGGTTCCGAGTGATCCGTAGAGCCGGCGGCAGCGGGGCGTCAGGTCGTCGGGCTCGGCCATCGTCGGGCCTGGCCGGCCTGCTCGCTGCGCAGTGCCTACCGCGCCGAGAGCGGAGATGTCCGGTCTGGCCACCGTGCCATTGGCATTGGGCATCGGCCCCTTGTCGCCTGGCACTGGCCGCGCCGGGAGGCCGTGGTCTCGGGTGGGTGATGCGCGGGCCGGTGCTGGAAGGCCCGGCAGCAGATTGCCGGTTCGGCACCGTCGGCCGTTGCCGCCCTCCCCGGCGCGCCGCTCCGACGCCTGCCGCCGCCGACCCTGCCGTGTCGGGAAGCCGCCGTCGGTGGCGCGTGACACGCTGGCCCGGTGACGGAACAGCAGACAATGGGGCACCGGCCCATCGGCGCGCTCAGCTCGACGGTGCTGGACTGCCCGGACCCGGAGCGGCTGGCGGCGTTCTACCGGCGGCTGACGGGCTGGCAGGTGACGTACCGCAGTGAGGCCTACGTGTTCATCGGGGACGGTCCGGTGCGGATCGGGTTCCAGCGGGTCGGGGGGTTCCGGCCGCCGGTGTGGCCGTCGGACGGGGCGCGGGCCCATCTCGACTTCACAGTACCGGAGTTGGGGCCGGCGGTGGCGGAGCTGCTGGCGGCGGGCGCGACGAAGCCGGAGCATCAGGCGGGCGGCGACCACTGGGTGACGCTGCTGGACCCGGACGGGCACCCGTTCTGCCTGGCGGTGCCCGAGTGACGGCGGCGGTCGGCACGTTCACCCTGGAGGCGGACGGCGAGCGGCTGGCGTGCACGGTGGTCGAGCCCGCGGCCCCGGTCCGCCGGGGTGCGGCGCTGCTGATGCACGGTGCGGGGAGCAGCGGCAAGCACCGGTGCCTGCCGCTGGCAGAGGAGTTGGCGGCCGCCGGCTGCCGCTCGGTGGTGTTCGACTTCGCGGGGCACGGCGAGAGCACCGGCGACCTCGGGCAGCTCTCGCTGGCCCGCCGCGCCCGTCAGGCCCGCGCCGTCCTGGCGCGGTACGCGCCGGACGGGCCGCTGCTGCTGGCCGGGTTCTCGATGAGCGGCCAGACCGTCGCGGACCTGCTGGGCGATCCGGACATCGGCGGGCGGGTGCAGGCACTGGCCCTCGGTGCACCGGCCGCGTACGCCCGCGAGGTGCGGGAACTCCCGTTCGCCGCGCCGGAGTTCACCGCCACGCTGCGCACCCCGGGCAGTTGGCGCAGCAGCTCCGCGTTCGAGACCTTCGCGGCGTTCGACGGCCGGGCGGTGCTGGTGCTGCCGGAGACGGACGAGGTGATCCCGGCCGAGGTGACGGACGCGCTGGACGCCGCGCTGCGCACCCGCGCCGCGTACACCCGCCTCACCCTGCCCGGAGCCGACCACCAGCTCGGCGGCTGGCTCAGCACGCACCCGGAGCACCGGGCCCTGGTCGCCGCCGCGCTCCTCTCGGAGGCCTGACGGTCCCGACGGGGGCGGGAACCGGTCAGGGCAGGCGGACGATCAGCCCGCCCGTCGGGTCGGCCGTGACGGTGACGCCGGTGAGGTCGTCCACCAGGTGGTCGGGGGAGAACGCGGCCGCGCGCGGGCCGACGCCGAGGACCGGCATGCCGGCGGCGCGGGCGGCGGCGATGCCGGCCTCGGAGTCCTCCAGGACCAGGCACTCGGCGGGCGCGATGCCCAGCTCGGCGGCGGCCTTCAGGAAGCCCTCGGGGTCGGGCTTGCTGGCGCCGACCAGGTCGGCGGTGATCATCAGCGGCGGCAGCGGGACGCCGGCGGCGGCCATCCGGACCCGGGCGAGGCGGTCGTCGGCGGAGGTGACCAGGGCGTGCGGCAGCCCGGCCAGCGACTCCATCAGCCGTCGGGCGCCCGGGACTTCGACCACGCCGTCGGTGTCGGCGGTCTCCTCGGTGAGCATCTGCCGGTTCTCGGCGAGGTTCCGCTCCATCGGGCGGTCGGGCAGCAGCAGCGCCATGGTCAGGTGGCCCTGCCGGCCGTGAACGGTCTTCATCGCCTCGTCGCCGTCGAGGCCGTTCCGTTCGGCCCAGCGCCGCCAGCAGCGTTCGACCACGGCGTCGGAGTTGACCAGAGTGCCGTCCATGTCGAGCAGGACGGCCCGGACCGGCGGGGTGAGGACGGGCATCGGGGCTCCTCGGGGGCCTCGGGCGACTGTTTGTTCCGCAAGTGTACAAAACTCGACGGAGGGGACGGAGAGGCCCTCACCCCAGCAGGTGCGCGTTCACCGCCCGGGCCTCCGCGGCCAGCTCCGGCAGCTCCACCACCTCGACGCCCGCCGCGGCGAGCAGCTCGGCGCCCTGGCAGTCCGCGACGAACAGCGCCGGCTCCCGCCACGCCACCACCACCCGCGGCACCCCGGCCGCGACGATCAACTCGGCGCACGGGTGCGGACGGGAGGCCCGCTGCCCGCACGGCTCCAGGGTGCTGTAGACGGTGGCGGCGCGCAGCCGCGGATCGCCGGGCGCGAGCTTGCCGAGCGCGGCCTCCTCGGCGTGGTTCACCGCGTCGACCTCCCGGCTGAAGCCCTCGGCCAGCACCTCGCCGTCCGCGCCGACGATCACCGCGCCCACCGAGAACGCCGTCCGCGACGGCGGGCAGCGACGGGACAGTTCGATCGCGCGGCGCAGCCACGCCAGGTCGGTGGTCATCGGCGGACTCCTCGGAGTGGGAAGGGCGGACGTCCCTACCGTACGAGCAGCCGGCTCAGGCGACGGGACGCGGCGGCAGCGGGAGCGGCACCGAGGGCAGGCCGTCGATGCTGGCGGCGACGTAGTCCTTGCTCTCGCAGTAGTCGCTGAAGTTCTCCTCACCCTTGCGGGCGAAGTACTGCCGGTGGATCTCCCGGTCGGAGCGGTAGTCCATGAACGGGACGGCGTACCCGCAGGAGTCGCTGACCCGCTCGGCCCGCACCAGGACGATCGCGCGCAGCGCCTCGCCGTCCGCGGCCGGGTCGAAGTGGCCGAGCAGGTCGGCGAACCGCGGGTCGTCGCGGAACACCGGCTCGCCCCGCCCGTGCACCCGCAGCACCGTCGGCGGGCCCTCGAAGGCGCACCACATCAGGGTGATCCGCCCGTTCTCCCGCAGGTGGGCGATGGTCTCGGCGTGCGAACCGCCGAAGTCCAGGTAGGCGACGGTGAGTTCGTCGAGGACGGCGAGGGTGCCGGAGCGGCCCTTGGGGGAGAGGTTGACGTGCCCGCCGCCGGACAGCGGGGCGGTGGCCACGAAGAACACGGGCTGCCTGTCGATGAACGCGCGCAGCCGGTCGTCGATGCGTTCGTAGGTCTTTCCCATACCGGCGATTCTGCGCCCGGCCCGGCCCCGCGGGCGAGGAGATTTCCTCGGCGTCCCACATGGCAAGACGAGAGTGTCCGACCTGTGGAACATTTCCCTATCCTGGGCAGGCCGCCTTCGAACGAGAGGGGAACCGCCGTGGCCGGCTACACCCATGGGCATCACGCCGCCGTCCTGCGCTCGCACCGCACCCGCACCGCCGCCAACTCCGCGGCCTACCTGCTGCCCGAACTCCGCCCTGGGCACCGACTGTTGGACGTCGGCTGCGGGCCCGGAACGATCACCGCCGACCTGGCCGAACTGCTCGGACCGACCGGCCGGGCGATCGGCATCGACCCGTCCGCCGAGGTGCTCGCCCAGGCCGCCGCGCTCGCCGCCGAACGTGGGCTGGAACAGCTGAGCTTCGAGGTCGCCGACGTGTACCGGCTCCCGTACGCCGACGCCTCGTTCGACGTGGTGCACGCCCACCAGGTGCTGCAACACCTCGCCGACCCGGTCGCCGCGCTGCGCGAGATGCGCCGGGTGACCGCCCCCGGCGGGGTGATCGCGGTCCGCGACGCCGACTACGCCGCGATGGCCTGGCACCCCCAACTGCCCGAGCTGGACGACTGGCTGGCGCTCTACCGGCGCACCGCCCGGGCCTGCGGCGGTGAACCCGACGCCGGCCGCCGCCTGCTGTCCTGGGCGCACGCCGCCGGACTGACCGAGGCCCGGCCGTCCTCCAGCACCTGGACGTACGCCACCGAGGACGAGCGCGCCTGGTGGTCGGAGAGCTGGGCCGAGCGCACCCTGCGCTCCAACACCGCCGCCACCGCGCTGGCCGAGGGCCTCGCCACCCCCGCCGAGCTGGCCCGGATCGCCGCCGGCTGGCCCCGCTGGGCCGCCCACCCGGACGCCTGGTTCGCCGTACTGCACGGCGAACTCCTGGTGAGCGTAAGCTAGTTGGCCCTGTCGCCGGTCGCCTCGCCGCCCGGCGGCCCGGTCCGGCCTGCCCCCCATCGGGCCGGACCGCTACCGTGTGGCGCCATGGGACATCCGGACCGCACGCCCGCCGCCCACCGCGTCATGCGACAGGACGACAACGGCAACCGCTTCCTGCTCGCCCGAGGCCTCACCCGCCCCGCCGCCGAGGCCCTGGCCGCCGAGTTCGAGGCCCGCGGTCACAAGCAGCTCTACTGGGTCGAGCCCGAAGAGCCCGAAGAGCCCGAAGAGCCCGAGACGGCGGAGGAGCCCGGGGCGGCGGAAGAGCCCGGGGCGGCGGAAGAGCCCGCGCGGTCCGAGTAGCGGCGCCCGTCGCGCCGTAGCGTGGTCCCCACCGGACACGAGGAGGACCCGTTGGCTGTGGAGATCGAGCGCAAGTTCCTGGTTCCGGACGGCGAAACCGTCCCCGCCGGCCGCGAGTTCGAGGTCCGGCAGGGCTACCTGGTGATCGGCCCGGAGGGCGCCGAGGCCCGGGTGCGCGACCAGGGCGGCGCATGCTCGCTGACCGTCAAGCGCGGCACCGGCCTGGTCCGCGGCGAGTGGGAGACCCCGCTCGCCGCCGAGCAGTTCGAGGCGCTGTGGCCCGCCACCGAGCACGCCCGGATCGCCAAGACCCGCCGGGTGGTGCAGCTCGGCCGGCACGAGGCCGTGGTCGACACCTTCCACGGCCGACTGGCCGGCCTGCGCACCGTCGAGGTCGAGTTCGCCGACCCGCAGGAGGCCGCCGCCTTCACCCCGCCGTCCTGGTTCGGCCCCGAGGTCACCGACCGCGCCGACCTGAAGAACCAGCACCTCGCCACGGCCGCCGGGCCGCCCGGCCCCTGACATAGGGTCGGGAGCCGACGAGCGGCACGAACGGCACGATGGCAAGGGCGGCAATGGCAGAGCTGATCGACACGGTGGCGTGGGTCCGACTGGAGGGCGGCCGGATCCTCTGCGCGCGCCCCCGCGGCAAGGACGTCTTCTACATCCCCGGCGGCAAGCGCGAGGGCGACGAGACCGACCTGCAGACCCTCACCCGCGAGATCGCCGAGGAGCTCACCGTCGCCATCCGCCCGGAGACCGTCGCCCACGTCGCCACCTACGACGCCGACGCCCACCCGGGCGGCCCCACCGTCCGGATGGCCTGCTACCTGGCCGACTACACCGGCACCCTCGCCGCCAGCAGCGAGATCGAGGACGTCGAGTGGTTCGGCTACGCCGACCGCGACCGCGTCCCCCCGGTCGACCAGCTGCTCTTCGACGACCTGCACCGCGACGGCCTGCTGCACTGAGGCCAGGGGCCCCCGTTACACCCTCGGAGGCCCGAAGATCCAGGGAAATGCCCGTTCTGTACGCCAATCGGACAGACGACCCGTATGCCGGGATAGCTGCGCGTTTCCCTGGGTATGGCAGTGTTCGGCTGCATTCGTCACGATCAGTGAGCGCTCGGCGCGAGGCGTGGCGACGGCCCGTGCCCCGTCGGCCCGTCGGCGGCGCGTTCCAGCGACGGCCGGAGGCCCCGCAGGTGGCGAAGCCGGGTGGGGGCGGGGAAGAAGACGAGGCGTCCGGCCTGCCCCCGCGTGGGCCACGGCGGCCCGGTGGCTCCGCGCCGCCCGCGGCCGGCGGCCGGTCCGGCGGCGCGGCCGCCCGCGCCCGCCTGCGCCGCCGCCCCGGCAGCCACGAACCGCCGCCGCCCACCGCCGGGCCGTCCGCCGGCCCCGAACCGCCCGACCCGAACACCCCGAGCGCCCGAGGCACCCGCGGCCGCCCCGTCCGGGCGTTCCCCGGCGGGCCCGGCCGGCACTCGGGCGCCCGCGCCGACGCCGCGCCGACCACCCTCCACCCCAGCCGCCGCACCGAGGGCGGCAGCCTGCTCGACGTGGTCCGGGTGGCGATCGTCATCCTGGACACCGCGGGCCGGGTGGTGCTGTGGAGCCCGACCGCCGAGGAGATGCTCGGCTGGCCCAGCGAGGTCCTGGTCGGCCGGGCGCTCGAAGAGCTGCTCGCCGAGCCGGACGACCAGCAGCGCGCCCGGGCCGCCCTGCAGGAGACGCTGCGCCGCGGCTCCTGGCACGGCTTCACCGGCATCAGCGACCGCGACGGCGTACCGGTCGAGGTGGAGGTCCGGATGTCGCTGCTGGTCGACGGCGACGGCGCCCCCTACGTGCAGGCCGCGCTCACCGAGGCCGCCGCACTGCGCGCCGTCGAACGCGACCTCGCCGTCCGCGACGCCCTGTTCGAACAGTCCCCGCTGGGCATCGCCGTGCTGGACACCGACCTGCGCTACACCGCCGTCAACCGCACCCTCGCCGAGATGAACGGCCTGCCCGCCGAGGCGCACATCGGCCGCACCACCGGCGAGACCCTGCCGGAGCGCTCCGCCGACGAGGTCACCGCCCTGCAGCGCCAGGTGCTGGCCACCGGCGAGCCCGTCATCGACGTCACGCTGGCCTCGCCGGGCGGCCGGGCCGGCTACCGCTCGATCTCGTTCAGCCGGATGACCGACCGGGCCGGCCGGGTGCTCGGCATCTCCGGCACCGCGATGGACGTCACCGAGCGCTACCGGGCGGTGGCCAAGGTCGAGGGCGCCCGCCGCCGGCTGTCGCTGCTCAACGAGTTCGGCTCCCGGGTCGGCGACCTGCTGGACGCCTCGATGATCGCCCAGGAGCTGGCCGGCGCGGTCGTCCCGCGGCTGGCCGACTACGCGGCGGTGATCCTGCTGCAGGCCGTCGCGCACGGCGACGACCTGCCCCGGCACGGCCACGACCGGCGCACCTCGCTGCTGCAGCTCGGCGTCGCCGCCGTCCAGGACGGCCCGGCGGTGGAGACCATGCTCCGGCACGGCGCCCGGATCACCTTCGAGGACGAGTCGGCGTTCGGCCGGGTGCTGCGTCGCGGCGTCCCCGAACTGCTCACCGGCGCCGAACTCGACGCGATGTCCTTCCCCGACGACCCCAAGGTCGAGGCCGCCCGCGAACTCGGCATCCACTCCCGGTTGGTGGTGCCGCTGCGGGCCCGCGGCATCGTGATCGGCCTGATGGTGGTCAGCCGGGCCGGCTACCGCGAGGGCTTCGACCGGGACGACCTCGCCTTCACCGTCGAACTCGCCGACCGGGCCGGCAGCTCGCTCGACAACGCCCGCCTGTACGCCCGCGAGCGGACGGCCGCGCTCACCCTGCAGCGCACCCTGCTGCCCCAGCAGGTGCCGCAGCCCGCCGGCATCGAGGTCGGCTACCGGTACGTGCCGGGCTCCAGCGGCACCGAGGTCGGCGGCGACTGGTTCGACGTGATCCCGCTGCCCGGCGACCGCACCGCGCTGGTGGTCGGCGACGTGATGGGCCACGGCCTGCGGGCCGCCGCCACCATGGGCCGGCTGCGCACCGCCGTCCGGGTGCTGGCCGCCCTCGACCTCGCGCCCGAGGTGGTCCTGCGGCACGTCCACGAACTCGCCGACGACCTCGCCCAGGGCCCCGACGAGGCCCTGCTCGCCACCTGCGTCTACGCGGTGTTCGACCCCGCGCGGCGCATCCTGACCGCCACCAAGGCCGGTCACATCCCGCCGGTCCTGGTGGTGCCCGGCGCCGACGCCCGGCCGGCCCGCTCCGGCGGCCCGCTGCCCGGCGGGGCCGGCCAGGTGCTCGACCTGCCCTCCGGCGCGCCGCTCGGCGTCGGCGGGGTGCCGTTCGAGTCCATCGAGATGGAGATCCCGGACGGCAGCCTGCTCGCCCTGTGCACGGACGGGCTGGTGGAGTCCCGGGACAAGGATCTGGACGTGGGACTGGGGAGGTTGATCAGCGTGCTCGAACAGCCGTACGCCTCGATCCAGCAGGCGTGCGAGGCCGTCCTCGACACCATGGAACAGGGCCGCGAACCCGACGACGTGGCCCTGCTGCTGGCCCGGCTCGGCCAGGAACGCGACGACGCCCCCACCGCCGGCTGGACGTTGCCCGCCGAACCGACCGCGGTCTCCCGGGCCCGCCGCCTGGTCCGCCACACCCTCGCCGACTGGGGCGCCGAAAGCCTCACCGACACCGCCGAACTGCTGGTCAGCGAACTCGTCACGAACGCCGTCCGGTACGCCAGCGCCCCGATCGGAGTCCGCCTCACGCTCGGCGACCTGCTGCTGGTGGAGATCTCCGACCCGCTGCCCGACCCGCCCCGGGAGCGGCACGCGAGCGCCGGCGACGAAGGCGGACGCGGTCTCGAACTGGTCCGCCGGCTCGCCCTGCGCTGGGGAACGCGGGCCGAGGGGCTGGGCAAGGTCGTCTGGTTCGAGCTGGCAGACTCGGACGTTCAACCACCCGAGTCGATGTTGTGACGTTGAAGGGCGTGTGCGCCCACGCCCGAATGATGAATACTCGGACATCGGAATACTCGGTCGTCTCGACACCGGATGGGCGCGCGGGTTGGAGGGGTCGGTCCGTTGAACAGCTTCCCGGCACGGAACACGACGCACGGCAGCAACGGCCGTGCCGCGCTGCCGGAGCAACCGGGTGCCCCCACGGTGCCTGCCACCCTCCCGGACAGCCGGGAACAGGGCTCCGCCGGCACCATCTACGACTACATCCGGGTCGCCACCTTCGCCATCGGCCCCGACGGGCGGATCGCGCAGTGGAGCGACCGGGCCGCCAAGTTCTTCGGCGTGCCCGCCGCCGAGGCCGTCGGCGCCGACCCGATCACCGCGTTCGTCCCGCGCGAACTCTGGCAGCGCGGCCGGGCCCGGCTGGAACGCATCCTGTCCGGCGAGGAGTGGGTGGGCACCGCCCCCTACCGGGACCAGTCCGGCGCGGAGAGCCTCGCCGAGGTCTACGCGATGCCCGACAGCGCCGACGGCTCCGCGACCTGCCTGGCCGTCGACCTCGGCCGGCTGCGCGCCATCGAGACCGACCTGGCCGCCTCCGAGGCCGTCATCCGGCAGACCCCCACCGGGTTCTTCCTGTTCGACACCGACCTGAAGCTGCAGCGCGTCAACGCCGCGTTCGCCACCGGCGTCGGCCGCAGCCCCGCCGCCCTGCAGGGCCTCGCCCCCGGCGACGTGTTCCGGCCCTCCGACGCGGACCGGCTGCTGCTCGCCCTGCGCAAGGTCCTCACCGGCCAGGAGCCCGTCCTCGACCTGCGGATGTCCGCCCCCGCCCGCCCCGGCCGCCCGGGCGGCCGCGACGACGAGCGCACCTGGGCGGTCTCGCTGTACCGCCTCACCGCCGCCGGCGGCCGCCCGATCGGCGTCGCCGGACAGGTCCAGGACGTCACCAGCCGGCACCTCGCCGAACGCGAGGCCGCCGGGGTCCGCCGCAGCCTCGCCCTGCTCAACGAGGCCTCCACCCACATCGGCTCCACCCTCGACCTGGAGACCACCGCCAAGGAACTGCTCGACGTGATCGTCCCGCAGTTCTGCGACGTCGCCACCGTCGACCTGTACACCGCGCTGCTCACCGGCGACACCTCGCTCATCGCCAACCCCGAGAACGGCGAACTGCGCCGCGTCGCGGTCTCCAGCGTGGTCGGCAACGCCCCGTCGGTGCTCGGCGCCGAACGCGGCGGCGTGCGGACCGCCGAGGCCGGCGGCACGCTCTGCTACCCGCCGCGCTCCCCGCACGCCCGCGCCCTGCGCACCGGCCGCAGCGTCGTCCCGCAGCCCGGACCCGACCCGCTGCTGCGCTCCACCCTGGTGGTGCCGCTGGTCGCCCGCGACCAGGTGCTCGGCCTGGTGCAGCTGTCCCGGGCGATCGGCAGCGAGCCGTTCGACGCCCGCGAGGTCGCGATCGCCGAGGAACTCGTCGCCCGCGCCGCCGTCTGCGTCGACAACGCCCGCCTGTACCGCCGCGAGCACGAACGCGCCCTGATCCTGCAGCGGAGCCTGCTGCCCCCGGGCAACCCGGCCGCGTCCGGCCTGGAGATCGCCCGCCGCTACCTGCCCAGCAACAACAACACCGAGGTCGGCGGCGACTGGTTCGACGTCATCCCGCTGCCCGGCAGCCGCACCGCCCTGGTGATCGGCGACGTGATGGGCCGCGGCCTGCGCGCCGCCGTCGCGATGGGCCAGCTGCGCACCGCCGTCCGCACCCTCGCGATGCTCGACCTCGACCCCGAAGAGGTGCTCACCGCCCTCGACGAGATCGCCCGCGGCCTCGGCAACGACGACGCCGAACCGGACCGCTCCGGCGCCGAGGTCTACCTCGCCACCTGCGTGTACGCCGTGTACGACGCCGTCAAGCAGCGCTGCACCTTCGCCAACGCCGGCCACCTCCCGCCGGTGCTGCTCGAACCCGGGCGGCACGCCCGGATGCTCGACGTGCCGCCCGGCCTGCCGCTCGGCGTCGGCGGCGAACCCTTCGAGGAAGTCACCGTCGACCTGCCCGAGGGCGCCGTCCTCGGCCTGTACACCGACGGCCTGGTCGAGTCCCGCAAGCACCAGCTCGACGAGGGCCTCAAGTCCTTCCGCACCGCCCTCACCAACGGCTCCGACCGCCTGGAGGAGCTCTGCGACCAGGTCCTGGACGAGCTCAACCCGCACCACGGCGAGGACGACATCGCCCTGCTGATGGCCAAGGTCCAGGCCCTGCCCAGCGGTTCGGTCGGCGACTGGCGGCTGCCGCCCGAGCCGACCTCGGTCGCCCGGGCCCGCGAGGCCGCCTGCGGCTGGCTGCTGGAACGCGGCCTCGACGAACTCGTCGACACCTCCGAACTGCTGGTCAGCGAACTCGTCACCAACGCCCTGCGGCACGGCCGCGGCGAGATCCGGCTGCGCCTGCTGCGCGACCGGACCATGGTCTGCGAGGTCTGGGACGACGCCTACGCCCAGCCCCGCCAGCGCCGCGCCCAGGAGACCGACGAGGGCGGCCGCGGCCTGCAGCTCGTCTCCCTGCTGGCCGAACGCTGGGGCAGCCGCCGCACCCCCAAGGGCAAGATCGTCTGGTTCGAGCTTTCGCTGTAGCCGCAGGGGCAACCGTTCGTACCGGGAGCAGTCCCGCGCGCCTGTGATCCAAACCTCCACAGGCTGCCCGTTTCTGCTCCATTGCGGCCTTCCCCGTACGATGGGGAGAAGCCGAGGCATGTGCCGTGCCCGGTGGGTGGACCGGTGAATGCTGACGCGGGCCGGGCACCGTGACCCACGATTCCGGGAGAATCAGCGCCGCATGCCCACGCGCAACGACATCCGCAACGTAGCCATCGTCGCCCACGTCGACCACGGCAAGACCACTCTGGTCGACGCCATGCTCAAGCAGGCGGGTGCCTTCGCGGCCCACCAGCACCTCGACGACCGCATGATGGACTCGAACGACCTGGAGCGCGAGAAGGGCATCACCATTCTCGCGAAGAACACGGCGGTCAAGTACCACCCCAAGGCCGGTGGCGCGCCGATCACCATCAACATCATCGACACCCCGGGCCACGCCGACTTCGGTGGCGAGGTCGAGCGCGGTCTGTCGATGGTGGACGCGGTCGTCCTGCTGGTCGACGCCTCCGAGGGCCCGCTGCCGCAGACCCGCTTCGTGCTGCGCAAGGCGCTCTCCGCCCGCCTGCCCGTCATCCTGTGCATCAACAAGACCGACCGTCCGGACGCCCGGATCGACGAGGTCATCAACGAGACCTACGACCTGTTCCTGGACCTGGACGCGGACGAGGACCAGATCGAGTTCCCGATCGTCTTCGCCTGCGCCCGTGACGGCGTCGCCTCGCTGACCAAGCCGGAGAACGGCACCGTGCCGGCCGACTCCGAGAACCTGGAGCCGTTCTTCTCCACCATCCTGGAGCACGTCCCGGCCCCGACCTTCGACGAGGGCGCCCCGCTGCAGGCCCACGTCACCAACCTGGACGCCGACAACTTCCTCGGCCGCATCGCGCTGCTCCGTGTCGAGCAGGGCGAGCTGCGCAAGGGCCAGACGGTGGCCTGGATCAAGCGCGACGGCTCGATCCAGAGCGTCCGCATCTCCGAGCTGCTGATGACCGAGGCGCTCACCCGCAAGCCCGCCGAGGTGGCCGGCCCCGGTGACATCTGCGCCGTCGCCGGCATCGGCGAGATCATGATCGGCGAGACCCTCGCCGACCCCGAGAACCCGATCGCGCTGCCGCTGATCACCGTCGACGAGCCGGCGATCTCGATGACCATCGGCACCAACACCTCGCCGCTGGTCGGCAAGGGCGGCTCCGGCAAGGGCGCGGACGCCAAGTCCACCGGCAAGGTCGACCGCAAGGTGACGGCCCGCCAGGTCAAGGACCGCCTGGACCGCGAGCTGATCGGTAACGTCTCGCTGCGCGTGCTGGAGACCGAGCGTCCCGACGCCTGGGAGGTGCAGGGCCGCGGTGAGCTGGCGCTGGCCATCCTGATCGAGACCATGCGCCGGGAAGGCTTCGAGCTGACCGTCGGCAAGCCGCAGGTCGTCACCCGCGAGGTCAACGGCAAGACCCACGAGCCGGTCGAGCGCCTCACGGTGGACGTCCCCGAGGAGCACATGGGCGCCGTCACGCAGCTGATGGGCATCCGCAAGGGCCGGATGGACAACATGTCCAACCACGGTTCGGGCTGGGTCCGGATGGAGTTCGTGGTGCCGTCCCGCGGCCTGATCGGATTCCGGACGGAGTTCCTCACCAACACCCGCGGCACCGGCATCGCGCACTCGATCCACGAGGGCTACGAGCCGTGGTTCGGCCAGCTGACGACCCGTAACAACGGTTCGCTGGTCGCCGACCGCTCCGGCGTGGTCACCGCCTTCGCGATGACCAACCTGCAGGAGCGCGGCGTGCTGTTCACCGACCCCGGCACCGAGGTGTACGAGGGCATGATCGTCGGCGAGAACTCGCGCGCCGACGACATGGACGTGAACATCACCAAGGAGAAGAAGCTCACCAACATGCGTTCCTCGAACGCTGACGTGGCCGAGTCGATCGTTCCGCCGCGCAAGCTCTCGCTGGAGCAGTCGCTGGAGTTCTGCCGCGAGGACGAGTGCATCGAGGTGACCCCGGAGACCGTGCGCATCCGCAAGGTCGTCCTGGACGCCAAGGAGCGCGGCCGCACCGCGTCGCGCGCCAAGAAGGGCTGACGCCCGCCCGTTTCGGCCGACCGGCCGGTGTCCTTCGGGACGCCGGCCGGTCGGCTTTTTGGTGACGATCCGTCACGAGCGGCCGGAGGGAGGGTGTTCGTTAATCGGACGTCACCGATCGTCATCCGTGACAACTGTCCGTTTCGCCCCTGTCTGGCTATGTCTGTAATGTCCGATTTTTGAGATTCACGCACCGTTCATGTGACCAAATTGAAATCCGTATTGGTCAATTCCGTATCCAAGAGTGACCGATAGTGGGTGCAGTCGAGCTCGGGTCGAGGCTCCTGCGCAGGGGTGCGCGCCAGGCCGCGAGCGATCTGCAACACGATTTCAGGAGGCACACCCATGCGCGGTGCCAGCCAGGCCAAGTGGGTTGTCGCAGCCGTCGCGGTCGCCCTCGCCGCTACCGCTTGCGGCAGCAGCTCGTCGAACGGCGCTTCGGACGGTCCGGTCAATGCCCAGGGCACGTTCAGCTACCAGAGCTCCGAGCCGCAGAACCCGCTCCAGCCCGCCAATGCGATGGAGGTCGGCGGCGGCCGTGTCCTGAAGAACCTGTTCAAGGGTCTGGTGGACTACGACCCCGCGACCGGCAAGCTGCGCAACCAGGTCGCCGACAAGATCGAGACCACCGACGCGCAGAACTACACCGTCACCCTGAAGTCCGGTTGGACCTTCCACGACGGCACCCCGGTGACCGCCCAGTCCTTCGTGGACGCTTGGAACTGGTCCGCCAACACCAAGAACAACCAGATCAACTCCGACTGGTTCTCCGACATCCAGGGCTACGACGCGGTCCACCCGGCGTCCGGCGCCCCGACCGCCGACACCATGTCCGGTCTGAAGGTCGTCGACGACACGCACTTCACCATCGCGCTGACCGGCCCGGTTTCGTACTTCGAGTACAAGCTCGGCTACACCGCCTTCTCGCCGCTGCCGAAGGTGTTCTTCACCGACCCGGCGAAGTACGGCCAGTCGCCGATCGGCAACGGCCCCTACAAGTTCGTCTCGTGGGAGCACAACAAGGCGATCACCGTCGCCGCGTACGACAAGTACGAGGGCGTCGACAAGCCGAAGAACTCCGGCATCGTCTTCAAGAACTACTCGCAGTCCGAGGCCGCCTACAAGGACCTGGTCTCCGACAACCTGGACGTGCTGGACCAGGTCGACCCGAGCGACCTGGCCTCCTACAAGAGCGACCTGGGCGACCGCGCCGTCGACCAGCCGCAGGGCGCCATCCAGAACATCTCGTTCTCGCTCTACCAGGACTCCTGGAAGGGCCAGGACAAGGCCAAGGTCCGCCAGGGCCTGTCGATGGCGATCGACCGCGACACCATCACCAAGACGGTGCTCAACGGCTCCCGCCAGGCCGCCAACTCCTGGGTCGCCCCGGGCGCCATGGGCTACAAGGACAACACCTGCGGCGAGGCCTGCACCTACGACCCGGCCAAGGCCAAGCAGCTGATCGCCGAGGGCGGCGGCGTCCCCGGCAACAAGATCACCGTTCTGTACAACGCGGACGGCGGCCACAAGGAGTGGGTGGACGCGGTCTGCAACTCCATCCGTCAGGCCACCGGCGTGGAGTGCGTCGGCGACCCGAAGCCGGACTTCAAGTCGGCCCGCGACCTGGTCAAGAACAAGAAGGTCGACGGCCTGATGCGGACCGGCTGGGTGCAGGACTACCCGCTGAACGCCAACTTCCTGCGCGACGTGTACGGCACCGGTGCCGCGGCCAACGACGCCGGCTACTCCAGCCCGGAGTTCGACAAGCTGGCGGCCGAGGCGGACAAGGCCACCACGGTGGAGAAGACCGCCGAGCTGTACCAGCAGGCCGAGGAGCAGCTGGCCAAGGACATGCCGGCCATCCCGCTCTGGTACTACAAGACCACCGCCGGTTACTCGAAGAACGTCCAGAACGTGAAGTACGACTCGTTCGGCGACCCGGTCTTCACCCAGGTCGAGGTCAAGCAGAAGTAACCGAGCCGGCACCGCACGGCTCGAACCGACACGGCCGGTGCCCGTACCCCGCCCCACCGGGCGGACCGGCACCGGCCGTTGTCACGCCAAGAACTCTGATCGGGATGACGGTCCGTCAGAGCAGTAAATTGGAGGCACGATGGGGCGCTTTGTCGCAAGGCGACTGCTCCAGATGATCCCGGTGTTCCTGGGCACCGTGACCATCATTTTCTTCATGACCCGCATGCTGCCCGGAGACCCGGCCGCGGCGATGTGGGGCGACAAGGCCGCCGACCCGGCCCAGCTCGCGGCGTTCAAGCACCGGATGGGACTCGACGTCTCGACCGGGCAGCAGTACCTCGACTACATGGGGAACCTGCTCACCGGGAACTTCGGCGAGACCATGGCCGGCCGCAAGGTCATCGACGTGATCGGTGAGGCCCTGCCGGTCACCATCAGGCTCGCCCTGCTGGCCTTCGTCTTCGAAGTGGTTGTCGGCGTGACGATCGGCCTGTTCTCCGGCCTTCGCCGCGGCAAGGCCTTCGACAAGACCGCGCTGGTCTTCACCCTGCTGCTGATCTCCATCCCGGTGCCGGTGCTCGGCTTCATCTTCCAGAACGTCTTCGCGATCCAGCTCAAGTGGATCACCCCGACCGTTCAGGACTCGATGAACCTCGGCCAGCTGATGCTGCCCGCCATCGTGCTCGGCTCGATCTCCCTCGCCTACGTCGCCCGACTGACCCGCACCTCCATCGCGGAGAACATCAAGTCGGACTACATGCGCACCGCGATCGCCAAGGGCCTGCCCCGCCGCAAGGTCATCGGGACCCACCTGCTGCGCAACTCGATGATCCCGGTGGTGACCTTCCTGGGCACCGACCTCGGCGCCCTGATGGGCGGCGCGATCGTCACCGAGGGCATCTTCAACGTCAAGGGCGTCGGCAACGCGCTGTACCACGCCATCAACCTCAACGAGGGCGCGACCGTCTCCGGTTTCGTCGTCGTGCTGGTGCTGGTGTACCTGGCCGCCAGCCTGATCGTCGACCTGCTCTACGCGGTCCTGGACCCGAGGATCCGGTATGCCTGACCTGATCGAGAAGAACGTCCCGGCGCAGGGTGCCGCCGGCTCCGCCGAGCCGAAGCCGGAGAAGCCCCGCAGCCTCGGCCTGGACGCCTGGCACGACCTGCGCAAGCGTCCGGTCTTCATCATCTCGGCGGCGCTGATCGTGCTGCTGGTCGCGTTCGCGATCGCCCCCAGCCTGTTCACCTCGGTGGACCCGCGGGCCGGCGACCTCCAGCACCACTACCTGACCAAGCCGAACTACCTGCACTTCTTCCAGGCCGACTGGTTCGGCTACGACGGCCAGGGCCGCTCGATCTACGCGCGGATGATCTACGGCGCCCGCGCCTCCGTGGTGGTCGGCATCTGCGTCACCGCGGGTGTCACCGTCCTCGGCGGCCTGGCCGGCATGGCCGCCGGCTACTACGGCGGCTGGGTCGACACGGTGATCTCCCGGGTCACCGACATGTTCTTCGGCATCCCGCTGCTGCTCGGCGCGCTGGTCGTGCTGAACGCCTTCACCACCCGCACCGTCTGGTCGGTGGTCTTCGCCCTGGTCGCCCTCGGCTGGACCCAGATGACCCGCGTGATGCGCGGCTCGGTGATCACCGTCAAGCAGTCCGACTTCGTGACCGCGGCCCGGGCGCTCGGCGCCGGCACCGGCCGGATCATGTTCAAGCACATCCTGCCGAACGCGATCGCCCCGGTGATCGTGGTCGCCACCATCGCGCTCGGCGGCTACATCGCCACCGAGGCCACGCTGAGCTTCCTCGGCATCGGCCTCCAGGACCCGACCATCTCCTGGGGCATCGACATCAACTCGGCCCAGAAGGTCATCCGCACCGCGCCGTTCGCCCTGTTCTTCCCGGCGGGCATGCTCAGCGTCACCGTGCTGGCGTTCATCATGCTCGGCGACGCGGTCCGCGACGCCCTCGACCCGAAGCTGCGCTGAGAGAGGCGGCCCGCACCATGACCACCGCACCCGAGAAGACCACCGCCGGTCAGGACCGCCTGGTCCCCGGCACCCCGCTGCTCGAAGTCCGCGACCTGCACGTCGAGTTCAAGACCCGTGACGGCGTCGCCAAGGCCGTCAACGGCGTCAACTACTCGGTCGCGGCCGGCGAGACCCTCGCCGTCCTCGGCGAGTCCGGCTCCGGCAAGTCCGTCACCGCGCAGACCATCATGGGCATCCTCGACATGCCGCCCGGCCGGGTCACCGCCGGCGAGATCCTGTTCCGCGGCCAGGACATGCTGAAGATGTCCAACGAGGAGCGCCGGAAGATCCGCGGCCGCAAGATCGCGATGATCTTCCAGGACGCGCTGTCCTCGCTCAACCCGGTGCTCTCCGTCGGCTACCAGCTCGGCGAGATGTTCCGCGTGCACGAGGGCGCCTCCCGCAAGGAGGCCAAGGCCAAGGCCATCGAGCTGATGGACCGGGTCCGTATCCCCGCCGCCGCGCAGCGCGTCAACGACTACCCGCACCAGTTCTCCGGCGGCATGCGGCAGCGCATCATGATCGCGATGGCGCTGGCCCTGGAGCCGGACCTGATCATCGCGGACGAGCCGACCACGGCGCTGGACGTGACCGTCCAGGCGCAGGTGATGGACCTGCTGGCGGAGCTCCAGGCCGAGTACCACATGGGTCTGATCCTGATCACCCACGACCTCGGCGTGGTCGCCGACGTCGCGGACAAGATCGCCGTCATGTACGCCGGCCGGATCGTCGAGACCGCGCCCGTGCACGACCTCTACGCCCGCCCCGCCCACCCCTACACCAAGGGCCTGCTCCGGTCGATTCCGCGACTGGACCAGAAGGGCGAGGAGCTCTACGCGATCAAGGGCCTGCCGCCCAACCTCTACAAGGTCCCGGCCGGCTGCGCGTTCAACCCGCGCTGCGACGTCGCCACGGACCTGTGCCGCACCGAGATCCCCGCCCTGCACCAGGTCACCGACCGGGACGGGGCCGAGCTCGCCGGCCGCAAGAGCGCCTGCCACCTCTGGAAGGAGACCCTCCATGGCTGAGCCCATCCTGGAGGTCCGCGACCTGGTCAAGCACTACCCGCTCACCCAGGGCGTCCTCTTCAAGAAGCAGGTCGGCGCGGTCAAGGCCGTCGACGGCGTCTCCTTCACCCTCGCCAAGGGCGAGACCCTCGGCATCGTCGGCGAGTCCGGCTGCGGCAAGTCGACGCTGGCCAAGGTCCTGATGAACCTGGAGCGGGCGACCGCCGGGCAGGTCCTCTACAAGGGCGAGGACATCTCGCGACTGTCCGGCGCCGCGCTCAAGGCCGTGCGCCGGAACATCCAGATGGTGTTCCAGGACCCGTACACCTCGCTGAACCCGCGGATGACGGTCGGCGACATCATCGGGGAGCCGTTCGAGATCCACCCCGAGGTGGCCCCGAAGGGCGACCGGCGCAAGGCCGTTCAGGACCTGCTGGACGTGGTGGGCCTGAACCCGGAGTACATCAACCGGTACCCGCACCAGTTCTCCGGCGGCCAGCGGCAGCGGATCGGCATCGCGCGGGGTCTCGCGCTGAAGCCGGAGATCATCATCTGCGACGAGCCGGTCTCAGCGCTGGACGTCTCCGTGCAGGCGCAGGTGATCAACCTGCTGGAGCAGCTCCAGGGCGAGTTCGAGCTGTCGTACATGTTCATCGCGCACGACCTGTCGATCGTCCGGCACATCTCCGACCGGGTCGGCGTGATGTACCTGGGACGGATGGTGGAGATCGGCACGGACGCCGAGATCTACGAGCACGCCACCCACCCGTACACGCAGGCGCTCCTGTCGGCGGTGCCGGTGCCCGACCCGACCGGCCGCGAGGGCCGCGAGCGGATCATCCTCTCCGGCGACATCCCCTCGCCGGCCAACCCGCCGTCCGGTTGCCGCTTCCGCACCCGCTGCTGGAAGGCGGAGGAGCGCTGCGCGACCGAGGTGCCGTTGCTGGCTGCGCCGACGCTGCTCACGGGTGACGCGCGGCACGATTCGGCCTGTCACTTCGCCGCAGAGCGAGAGGTCGCTGCCGCGTAGCGCGCGAACGGCCAGGGGCGCGGGGAACTGCGCGAAGCGGAAGGCATCCAACCGCTGGGTCGCGACGAGGGCAATTACTTGCACTTGATCGCGACCTGGCTGATGGGTTCTCGGTTGCTCGCGCAGTTCCCCGCGCCCCTGTCTTCGTGCCCGCACAGTTTTCGCACCCGTCCGGCTGCACTCTGGTCGCGTCGGCGCTTCGCGGCACTTCTCATGGGGTGAGATGCGTCTCATACACCCCTTGAGGAGGAGGCTCCATGCCTGCATGCACTCGTGTGCGCTGGGCCGTTGTCAGTGCGACGTCCGTGGCCCTGATGGCCACGGGTTGCGGAGGCGGTGGTGGCTCCGGCAGCGGTCCGTCGGATGCGAGCAAGACGTTCACGTACCAGAGCAGCGAGCCGCAGAACCCGTTGCAGCCGGCCAACGCCAACGAGACCGGCGGCGGGCGCATCGTGCAGAACCTGTTCAAGGGGCTGGCGGACTACGACCCGTCGAACGGGAAGCTCCGGATGCAGGCCGCGGACAAGATCGACAGCAGTGACGCGCAGACCTACAACGTGACGCTGAAGTCGGGGTGGACGTTCCACGACGGGACGGCGGTGACGGCGAAGAGCTTCGTGGACGCGTGGAACTGGGCGGCGAACACCAAGAACAACCAGATCAACAGCTCGTGGTTCGCGGACATCCAGGGCTACTCGGACGTCCACCCGTCGAGCGGGAACCCGACCACGGACACCATGTCGGGGCTGACCGTCCAGGACGACACGCACTTCACGATCAAGCTGAACAACAAGGTCTCGTACTTCCCGTACAAGCTGGGGTACGTGGCCTTCTCGCCGCTTCCGGAGGGGTTCTACAAGGACCCGGCGGGCTACGGGCAGAAGCCGGTGGGCAACGGGCCGTACCAGTTCGTGAGTTGGGACCACAACTCGCAGGTGGTCACCAAGACGTTCGCCAACTACCAGGGTGTGGACAAGCCGAAGAACGGCGGCGTGGTGTTCAAGATGTACACCACCGCCGAGGCGGCCTACGCGGACCTGCAGTCGAACAACCTGGACGTGATGGACCAGGTGCCGCCGTCGGCGCTGGCGAACTACAAGAACGACCTGGGGGACCGGGCGATCGACGCGCCGCAGGGCGCGATCCAGAACGTCGGGTTCACGCTGTACCAGCCGGACTGGCAGGGGGCGGACAAGGCCAAGGTCCGGCAGGGGCTGTCGATGGCGATCGACCGGAACACCATCACCAAGACGGTGCTGCAAGGTTCGCGGGCGCCCGCGAGCGCGTGGGTCGCCGAGGGTGTGGAGGGCTACAAGGCCGGCACCTGCGGAGACTTCTGCACCTACAACGTGGACAAGGCGAAGCAGCTGATCCAGGAGGGCGGCGGCGTCCCCGGGAACTCCTTGAAGATCACCTACAACGCGGACGGCGGCCACAAGGAGTGGGTGGACGCGGTCTGCAACTCGATCCGGCAGGCGACCGGGGTGAACTGCGCGGGTGACCCGAAGACCGACTTCAAGACCGCCCGGGCGGCGATCACCGGGCACCAGATCAACGGCATGTTCCGCACCGGCTGGGTGCAGGACTACCCGCTGAACGCGAACTTCCTGGCGGACGTGTACCGCACCGGCGCGGCGTCCAACGACACCGGCTACTCCAGCCCGGAGTTCGACAAGCTCGCCTCCGAGGCCGACCAGGCCGCCTCGATCCAGGACACCGCGACCGGCTACCAGAAGGCCGAGGAACAGCTGGCGAACGACATGCCGGCCATCCCGCTCTGGTACTACCGGACGAACTCCGGCTACTCCACCAAGGTGCAGAACGTGGCGTTCGATTCCTTCGGCAACCCGGCCTGGACCCAGGTCGAGGTCAAGAGCTGACCCGGTCCGACCAGGGCCCCGCCCTCCGCACCCGGGGGGCGGGGCCCCGCTACCAGGTCAGTCACCTCTCGGAGGGAGGCCTCCATGGGCCATTACATCCTGCGGCGCGTGCTCCAGATGATCCCGGTGTTCTTCGGGGCCACACTGCTGATCTTCCTGATGGTGTACAGCCTGCCGGGCGACCCGATCGCCGCGATGTTCGGCGACAAGGCGGCCGACCCGGCGACCGTGGCCAACCTGAAGCACCAGTACTACCTCGATCAGCCGCTGTGGAAGCAGTACCTGCACTACATGAACAACATCCTCCACCTGGACTTCGGCACCAGCTTCACCGGCCGCCCGGTCTCCGAGATCATGAAGGACGCCTTCCCGGTCACCATCCGGCTCGCGCTGGTCGCGTTCTTCTTCGAGATCGTGATCGGCCTGCCGCTGGGCCTGATCGCCGGCCTGAAGCGCGGCAGCATCGCGGACACCCTGGTGCTGCTGATCACCCTGATCGTGATCTCGATCCCGGTGTTCGTGCTCGGCTACATCGCGCAGACGGTGTTCGCGATCAACCTGGGCTGGGTGACGGCGACGGTCCAGGACTCCCGGGACATCACCCAGTTGATCCTGCCCGGCCTGGTGCTGGCGTCGCTGTCGCTGGCGTACGTGGCCCGGCTGACCAGGACCTCGATCGGCGAGAACCTGCGGGCCGACTACATGCGCACCGCGGTCGCCAAGGGCCTGCCGCGGCGGACCGTCATCGGGCGGCACCTGCTGCGCAACTCGCTGATCCCGGTGGTGACCTTCCTGGGCACCGACCTGGGCGCGCTGATGGGCGGCGCGATCGTCACCGAGGGCATCTTCAACATCGCCGGCGTCGGCAACGTGCTCTACCGGGCGATCAACCAGAAGGAAGGCCCGACGGTGGTCGGCATCGTCACCGTGCTGGTGATCGTGTACCTGGTCGCCAGCCTGGTCGTCGACCTGCTGTACGCCGTCCTGGACCCGAGGATCCGCTATGCCTGACCGGAACGAGTCCATCCCCGACGACCACGACCCGCTGCGGAACATCGCGCCCACCGACAGCGACCACCTGGACTACGTCGGCCAGCAGGGCCTGGCCGTGGAGCAGGAGACGCTGATCGAACCGGACCCGGGCAAGCGGGAGCAGGCACGCAGCCTGTGGGGCGATGCCTGGCGCGACCTGCGGCGGCGGCCGATCTTCATCATCTCGGCGGTGCTGATCGTGCTGCTGATCCTGATCGCGATCTTCCCGAGCCTGTTCACCAGCACCGACCCGCGGGCGTCCGACCTGACCAACAACTACCTGCGGCGGCCGGACTGGAGCGACTTCTTCGGGGCCGGCTGGTTCGGCTACGACGGGCAGGGCCGGTCGATCTACGCCCGGGTGATCTACGGGGCGCGGGCCTCGATCACCGTCGGCATCTGCGTCACCCTGGCGGTGACCCTGCTGGGCGGGCTGGCCGGGATGTCCGCCGGGTACTTCGGCGGGTGGATGGACGCGGTGATCTCCCGGATCACCGACATCTTCTTCGGCATCCCGCTGCTGCTCGGCGCGCTGGTGCTGCTGAACGCGTTCGCCACCCGCAACGTGTGGTCGGTGGTGATCGCGCTGGCCTTCCTCGGCTGGACCCAGCTGGCCCGCGTGATGCGCGGCTCGGTGATCACCGTCAAGCAGTCGGACTACGTGGTGGCCGGGCGGGCGCTGGGCGCCGGTACCGGGCGGCTGATGTTCCGGCACATCCTGCCGAACGCGATCGCGCCGGTGATCGTGGTCGCCACCATCGCGCTCGGCGGCTACATCACGGCGGAGGCCACGCTGAGCTTCCTCGGCATCGGCCTCCAGGACCCGACCATCTCCTGGGGCGTGGACATCTCCTCCGCGCAGAAGGTGATCCGGCAGGCGCCCTTCGTCCTGTTCTTCCCGGCCGCGGCGCTCTCCATCACCGTGCTGGCCTTCATCATGATGGGCGACGCGGTGCGCGACGCCCTCGATCCGAAGCTGCGCTGAGCGAGGGGAACAGGCAGATGAGCACCGTCGCCGACCAGACCCGACCGGCCCGCGAGGAGCCCTGGACCGGGCCGCTGCTGGACGTCCGGAACCTGCACGTGGAGTTCCGGACCAGGGACGGCGTGGTCCGGGCCGTCAACGGCGTCAACTACTCGGTCGCGGCCGGTGAGACGCTCGCCGTCCTCGGCGAGTCCGGCTCCGGCAAGTCCGTCACCGCGCAGGCCATCATGGGCATCCTCGACATGCCGCCCGCCGCCATCCCCGAGGGGGAGATCCTCTATCGCGGCCGGGACATGCTGAAGATGTCCAAGGAGGAGCGGCGGAAGATCCGCGGCCAGAAGATCGCGATGATCTTCCAGGACGCGCTGTCCTCGCTGAACCCGGTGCTGCCGGTCGGCTTCCAGCTCGGCGAGATGTACCGGGCGCACCGCGGCAGCAACCGCAAGGAGGCCAAGGCCAAGGCGATCGAGCTGATGGACCGGGTCCGCATCCCCGCCGCCCGGGAGCGGGTGGGCGACTATCCGCACCAGTTCTCCGGCGGCATGCGGCAGCGCATCATGATCGCGATGGCGCTGGCCCTGGAGCCGGACCTGATCATCGCGGACGAGCCCACGACTGCTTTGGACGTGACGGTCCAGGCACAGGTGATGGACCTGCTGGCGGAGCTCCAGGCCGAGTACCACATGGGTCTGATCCTGATCACCCACGACCTCGGCGTGGTCGCCGACGTCGCGGACAAGATTGCCGTCATGTACGCCGGCCGGATCGTCGAGACCGCGCCCGTGCACGACCTCTACGCGCGGCCCGCCCACCCCTACACCCGCGGCCTGCTGGACTCCATTCCGCGCCTCGACCAGAAGGGCCAGGAGCTCTACGCGATCAAGGGTCTGCCGCCCAACCTGCTGCGCATCCCGCCCGGCTGCGCGTTCAACCCGCGCTGCCCGCGGGCGCAGGAGATCTGCCGGCACGAGGTGCCGCCGCTGGCGCAGGTGACCGAGGACGACGGGACGCCGGTGGCCGGGCGGGGCAGTGCGTGCTTCTTCTGGAAGGAGACCCTCCATGACGGTTAACGGCGCCACGCCGCTCGGGGCGACCACCCCCGAGGAGGTCGCGTTCGCCCAGGAGGTGCGGCGCGGCGAACCCATCCTCGAGGTGCGCGACCTGCGCAAGCACTTCCCGCTGACCAGGGGCGTCCTGTTCAAGAAGCAGGTCGGCGCGGTCAAGGCCGTCGACGGCGTCTCCTTCGACCTGATGCAGGGTGAGACCCTCGGCATCGTCGGCGAGTCCGGCTGCGGCAAGTCGACGCTGGCCAAGGTCCTGATGAACCTGGAGCCCGCCTCGGCCGGGTCGGTGAAGTACAAGGGCGAGGAGATCTCGCGGCTGTCGGGCTCCGCGCTGAAGGCCGTGCGGCGCAACATCCAGATGGTGTTCCAGGACCCGTACACCTCGCTGAACCCGCGGATGACGGTCGGCGACATCATCGGGGAGCCGTTCGAGATCCACCCCGAGGTGGCCCCGAAGGGCGACCGGCGCAAGGCCGTTCAGGACCTGCTCGACGTGGTGGGCCTGAACCCGGAGTACATCAACCGGTACCCGCACCAGTTCTCCGGCGGCCAGCGGCAGCGGATCGGCATCGCGCGCGGCCTGGCGTTGAAGCCGGAGATCATCATCTGCGACGAGCCGGTCTCCGCGCTGGACGTGTCCGTGCAGGCGCAGGTGATCAACCTGCTGGAGCAGCTCCAGGCGGAGTTCGAGCTCTCCTACATGTTCATCGCGCACGACCTGTCGATCGTCCGGCACATCTCCGACCGGGTCGGCGTGATGTACCTGGGACGGATGGTCGAGATCGGCAGCGACCTGGAGATCTACGACCACGCCACCCACCCGTACACGCAGGCGCTGCTGTCCGCCGTCCCGGTGCCCGACCCGACCGCGCGGGAGTCGCGGGACCGGATCGTGCTGGTCGGCGACGTGCCCTCGCCGGCCAAGCCGCCGTCCGGGTGCCGCTTCCGCACCCGATGCTGGAAGGCGCAGGAGAAGTGCGAGCGGGAGGACCCGGCGCTGACCGCCCGGGAGTGGCTGGAGGGACGGGCCCGGCACGACTCGGCCTGCCACTTCGCCGCCGAACGGGAGAACATCTGACGGAACGCGAAGAGGGCCCCCACCGGTCGGTGGGGGCCCTCTTCACAGCGATCAGACCTCGGCGCGCTGGTCCGGAACGACGGCGGCGTTGCCGTCCTCCGGGAAGTGGCAGGCGGTCAGGTGGCCCGCGGAGTTGCCGGACAGCTGGATCAGCGGCGGCTCCTCCGTCGCGCACTTCTCCTGCGCCTTCCAGCAACGGGTGCGGAAGCGGCAGCCCGACGGCGGGTTGAGCGGCGACGGGACGTCACCGACCAGCCGGATCCGCTCGCGGTCGTCGTCCGGGTCGGCCTCCGGCACCGCGGACAGCAGCGCGTGGGTGTACGGGTGACGGGGCGACTCGTACAGCGACCTGCGGTCGGCGATCTCGACGATCTTGCCGAGGTACATCACCGCGACGCGCTGCGAGAAGTGCCGGACGACCGACAGGTCGTGGGCGATGAACAGGAAGGCGATGCCCAGCTCGCGCTGCAGATCCTGGAGCAGGTTGACGACCTGCGCCTGGATGGAGACGTCCAGGGCCGAGACCGGCTCGTCCGCGACGATCAGCTTCGGGCTCAGCGACAGCGCGCGGGCGACGCCGATGCGCTGGCGCTGGCCGCCGGAGAACTCGTGCGGGAAGCGGTTGTAGTGCTCCGGGTTGAGACCGACGGTCTCCAGCAGCTCCTGGACCCGGCGCTGGATGCCGCCCTTCGGGTTGATCCCGTTGATCTCCATCGGCGCGCCGATGATCGAGCCGACGGTGTGCCGCGGGTTCAGCGAGGAGTACGGGTCCTGGAAGATCATCTGGATCTCGGACCGGATCGGCGCGAGCTCCTTGCGGCCGGCGTGCGTGATGTCCTGGCCGTTGTAGCGGATCTCGCCGCCGGTCGGCTCCAGCAGACGCGTCACCAGACGGCCGAGGGTCGACTTGCCGCAGCCGGACTCGCCGACCAGACCGACCGACTCGGAGGGGAAGACCTCCAGGTCCACGCCGTCCACCGCGTGCACGGCGCCGACCTGGCGCTTGAACAGGAAGCCGTCCATCACCGGGAAGTGCTTCTGCACGCCCTTGATGGTCAGCAGCGGGTCACCGGAACCGGCGGCCGCGCCGGACGGCTTGGGGAGGGTCAGTTCGTTGCTCATGGTGTCCCTCTCAGCCGAGCCGCGGCTTGATCTGGTCGATGAAGATGTCCTGCCGCTGGGCCACGCTCAGGTGGCAGGCGGCAGCGTGCCCGGTGGCCGGCGAGAGCGGCGGACGCTCCGAGGTGCAGCCGCCGCCGATGACCTGCTCGCGGAAGTCGCAGCGCGGGTTGAACGGGCAGCCGGTCGGCAGGTTGATCAGGCTCGGCGGGGTGCCACGGACCGGCCGCAGCGGCACGTCCACGTCGCCGCTCAGGCTCGGCATCGAGGACAGCAGGCCCCAGGTGTACGGGTGCTGAGGGGCCTTCAGCACCTCGCGGACGGTGCCGCGTTCGACGGCCCGGCCCGCGTACATCACCATGATCTTCTGCGCGGTGCGCGCCACGACGCCCAGGTCGTGGGTGATCAGGATGATCGCGGTGCCCATCTCCTGCTGGAGGTCCTTCAGCAGGTCGAGGATCTGGGCCTGGACGGTGACGTCCAGCGCGGTGGTCGGCTCGTCGGCGATGACCAGCTTGGGGTCGCAGACCAGCGACATGGCGATCATGGCGCGCTGGCGCATACCGCCGGAGAACTGGTGCGGGTAGTCGTCGACCCGGGTGGTGGGCTGCGGGATGCCGACCTTGGTCAGCATCTCGATGGCCCGGTCCCGGGCCTCCTTCTTGGAGGCGCCGGTGTGCTTCTGGAAGGTCTCGCCGATCTGCTTGCCGATGGTGTGGTACGGCGACAGCGCGGTCAGCGGGTCCTGGAAGATCATCGACATGGTCTTGCCGCGGAGCTTCTCCAGCTCGCGGTTGGGCGCACCGACCAGTTCCTGCCCGTCCAGCTTGATGGAGCCGGTGATCTGGGTCCGGTCCGGGTTGTGCAGGCCCAGGACGGCCAGGTTGGTCACCGACTTGCCGGAGCCGGACTCACCGACGATGCCGAGGGTGCTGCCCGGCTCCACGTCGAAGGAGAGGTTGTCCACGGCCCGGACCACGCCGTCCTCGGTGCTGAAACGGACCGAGAGGTCGCGGACTGAGAGGAACGGCTTGTCGCCGCCGCTGCCGGCGGGCGAGGCCCCCTCGGGCTTGGCCTGGGTGGTCATGGACTGGGCTCCTCGGTGCGGTACGTGAGGTCGGGACTGCTGGGTCGGCCTGGGGTGCGGCCGGTCAGGCCAGGCGGATGCGCGGGTCGATCAGGGCGTAGACCGCGTCGACGATGATGTTGAAGAAGACGATCAGGGTGGCCGCGACCACGGTGACGCCGACCAGCAGCGACAGGTCGGAGTCGTAGAAGGACTGGATCGCCAGCTGGCCCAGGCCGTGCAGGCCGAAGGTGGTCTCGGTGATGATGGCGCCACCGAGCAGCACACCCAGGTCGATGCCGAAGACGGTGACGATGGTGCCCATCGCGCCGCGCCAGGCGTAGCGCATGAAGACCGAGGTGCCGGACATGCCCTTGGCCCGCGCCGTCCGCACGTAGTCCTCGGACAGCTGCTCGACCATCGAGGACCGGGTCATACGGGTGTAGTTGGCGGTCCAGATCAGCGAGAGCACGATCCACGGCACCAGCAGGCCACTGGCCCAGCCGAGCGGGTCCTCGGTGAACGGGACGTACTTCGGCAGTTCCAGCAGGTTGGTGCTGTAGCAGAGCGCCCACAGGGCGAGCGGGCCGGCCACGTAGATCTGCAGCGAGGAGGCCAGCAGCGAGGCGGCGCTGGCGATCTTGTCGGCGGCCTTGCCCTGCTTGTGGGCGGCCAGCATGCCGGTGCCGATGCCGAAGATCAGGAAGATGACGGCGGAGCCGACGGTCAGCGACAGGGTGGTCGGGAAGCGGTCCGCGAGCAGGCCGCCGACCAGCTCCTTCTTGTCGAAGGAGTAGCCGAAGCACGGGGCGGAGCACTGCACGTTGTTGAAGGTGCCGCCGGTGAAGATGGTGCTCAGCCAGTTCCAGTACTGAGCCAGCGTCGACTGGTCGAAGCCCATCTCGTGCCTGATCATGGCGAGCGTCTCGGGCGTGCAGGTCTTGCCGCAGTAGAGCCGCGCCGGGTCCGCCGGGATCGCAAAGAACAGCGCGTAGGTGACCATGGAGACGATCACCAGAATGACGAGAGCGCCGAGTGATCGGCGGACGAGGAATCGGAGCATCGGACGGGCTCTCCTGATCGGGGAGGGGCACCGGCAGGTCGTGCCGGTGCCCCACCGTGAGCTACTGCTCGGTGATGACTACTACTTGACGTAGATGTTGAGCGGGGACTGCAGGCCGGCCAGGCTGTCGTACTTGACGCCGCCGAGGCCGGAGCCGTACAGGCTCAGCGAGCGCTGGTACACGTCCGGGATCGCGTACGCCTTGTCCTGGAGCTTCTTGTCGATGGCGGCGAAGGCCTTGCCCGCCGCGACCGGGTCGGCGATCTTGGCGGCGGCGTCGATCGCGGCGTTGATCTCCGGGTCGTCCACGTGGCCGTAGTTGGAGGCGCCGTCAGCCATGGCGCGACCGTCCCAGACCGGCTGCAGCGCGGTGTAACCGGTCGGCCAGTCGGCACCCCAGCCACCCCAGTACAGGTCGTACTCGTTGTTGAGCAGACCGATGACGTCGTAGTACGTCTTCGGGTCGATCGGCTTCGGGACGAAGTTGAAGCCGGCCTTGGTCATCGCGTCGCGGATGGCCTCGGTGACCTTCTGCTGCAGCGGGGTGTTGTTGAACGCGTACGTGATGGTGGTGTTCAGCGCGTTCGCGTCGGTCAGGATCTTCTTGGCGGCCTCCGGGTCGCCCTCCGGCTTCTTGTTGATGCCGTAGGCGTCGTACGACTCCCAGCCCATGACGCTCGGGCTCATGTAGGAGGTCGCGTAGTCACCGTAGGAGGAGCCACCCTGCAGCTGACGGGTCTGCTGGTGCGGGAAGGCGCGGACCATGGCCTCGCGGATCTTCTGGTCCTTGATCCGGGTGTTGTTGATGTAGTAGTAGTCCACGTACGGGGTCAGGCCCTGGAGGGTACGCGGCTTCAGCTTCTCGTCGTTCTTCACCTGGTCGATGTACGCCGGGAAGACGGTGTTGTGGAACGAGAAGGCGGTCTTGTCGTCGCCGTTGTCCGCCATGAAGCGCTCGGTGGACTGCTGCGCCTGGACACCGAACGTCATGTGCCACTTGTCCGGGTAGGCGTTCCGGATCGGGTCGGTGGACGCGTCCCAGTTGGGGTTGCGCTCCAGGTCCAGCGAGCGGTCGGTGACGTGCTCGGTGATCTGGTACGGGCCCGAGGAGTACGGCTTCTTGTCGTACTCCTCCTTGGTGTCGTGGGCCTGCGGCACGACGCCGTAGCCGGCCATCGCCAGGGTGAAGTTGGCGTCCGGGTGGACGTCCGCGAAGGTGATGACCACGGTCTTGGCGTCCGGGGTCTGCACCGCGTCCAGGTGCTGGCCCTCGTACGGGCCCTGGTACGCGTCGCGGTACTTGTCGCCCGAGATCCAGCTCTGGATGTAGGTCGGGCCGGACTTGATGAACTTCGCGTAGGTGCGCTCGATCGAGTACTTGACGTCGGCCGAGGTCAGCGCGGAGCCGTCCTGCCACTTCACGCCGTCCTTCAGCGTGAACTTCCAGGTCTTGCCACCGTCGGTGGTGGAGCCGGTGTCGGTGGCGAGGTCACCGACCAGCTTCTGCGAACCGTCGGCCATGGTCTTGTAGCCCGTCAGCTGACGGGTGAAGAGCAGCGAGACCTCGGCGTTGGTGTTGATGTAGATCTGGCCCGGGTCCAGGTGCGAGAAGTCGTCGCGGTCGATCATGTTGACCGTGCCGCCCTTCTTCGCGTTGGGCTCGGCGATGGCCGGACCCTTCGAGTCGTCGGCGGAGCCGATCGTGATCGCGGTGGTCTTGACCGGCTCCTTGGAAGCGCCGGGGGTGCCGCTTCCGTTGGAGTGGCCGCTGGAGCACGCCGTGGTGACGGTCAGGGCCCCGGCCACCAGAACGGCGGCCGCGAGCCGCATCTTGCGAGAGCTCATCTTCATCCTGCCTGGGGTTAGGTGAGTGGAAATCTTCGTGGGTGTGCCCGGGGCCTGGCTTTCCCATCCCCCCGGAGTCTTGGGGTCTGCTAGCGGCTGGTCTTCGGGTCGAAGGCGTCCCGGACGGAGTCGCCCAGCAGGTTGAAGGCCAGAACGAACACCACCATGGCGAGACCGGGGAACAGCAGGAAGGTGACGTCGGTCCGGAGGTAGCTCGCGGCGTCGGCGATCATGCGGCCCCAGTCCGGGGTCGGCTCGGAGACGCCCACACCCAGGTAGGACAGACCCGCCTCGGCGGTGACGAAGGCCGGCAGCGCGAGGGTGGACTGCACCAGGATCGGCGTCCACAGGTTGGGCAGGATCTCCTTGAAGATGATCCGCATCGGCGAAGCGCCGGTGACCTTGGCGGCCTCGATGAACTCGCGCTCACGCAGCGAGAGGGAGACACCGCGCAGGATGCGGGCCAGACCCATCCAGCCGAGCAGCGACAGCACGATGGTGACGGCCACGAACGGCAGCCACTCCGGGATCTTCTCGTTGGGGGCGACCAGCAGGCTGGTGACCACCGGCATGGTGGCGATCAGGAAGATCTGCGACGGGAACGACATCAGGACGTCGATGACCCGGCCGATGAAGTAGTCGATCTTCCCGCCGAGGTAGCCGGCCGCGATGCCGAGCGCGACACCGATCACGGTGGTCAGCACCGAGGTGGCGACGGCGATGATCAGCGAGGTGCGGATGCCGTAGACCAGCTGCGTCAGGATGTCGCGGCCGAGGCCCGGCTCCAGGCCGAACCAGAAGTCGCCGCTCATGCCGCCGTTGGGGGCCACCGGAAGACCGGAGTCGGTCAGCAGCGTCGGGTCGTTCTGGCCGTAGTGGGTCTGCGGGTCCTTGCCGTAGATCATCGAGATGACCGGCGCGAGGACCGCCACGAGGACGAAGAACAGCACGACACCGGCGCTCACCACGCCCGTGCGGTCGCGGAGGAAGCGGCGCCACATCAGCTTCCCGGGAGAGAGGCCGCGGAAGCCGGAATCGGTGGGCGCGTCGGCGGGGGCGTTGTCCGCGAGGTCCGACGTGGACCCGGGGGTGTCCCCGCCCGTCGTGGCCCCAGTAGGCGTCGTCATGGTGCTAAAGCTCCCGACCGTGGTCCGTGCAGAAGCAAGGAGTAAGAACTTGGATGAATGGACTCTTGCAAGTCGTTTATCGAACGTCAAGAGTTCCTCAGTTGTCGGCGGCCCATTTCCAACTTCGTGCTGGAATGTCAACCACTTCGTAGTTCCTGAACTCTTGACAGCCTCCGGTCGAGACGGTCAAAACCGGACAAACGTGATCAAGGCTCGTTCACGTGTCCGTAACGATGAACTGTCAGGTCCGCTATCAGGACGGCTACTTCGGCGAGGCGACCGCACGACGCGCGTAGACCGCGTGTCCGTTTTGAGGCTCTTCAGGGGAAATGAGGTCGGCAATTGAGTGTCCGATTATCGGACACCTCCGTTTTCGGGCATGCCGGAGCGAATTCATGGGTAGGGGGCACCCAATTCGGGCGGCGGGCACGCCGCCGGCCGTCTGGCAATTTCCCGCCATTGGCGGGACTTCGCCGTGCGGGCGTTGCTGAAGCGTTACTTCAGTAGGCCGATGTTCTCGTAGACGAGGTCGCCGAGCCCGGGTGCGCCGAGGTTGGCGATGTTCTTGCGGACGCCGTAAATGGCAGGCCGCTGGTACAGCGGAACCAGTCCCGCCACCTCCCACGCCTCGGCGTCGGCCCGGTTGAGCGCCGTCGTCTCGTCGTCGGCGGTGTCGGCCTTGGCGGCGTCCGCCATCGCCCGGTCGAGCACCTTGCTGCCGACCTGCGACCAGTTGGTGCCGGAGTCCTGCTGGAAGGTGCTGATCGAGTTGGAGACCGGGAAGGGGGTGCCCATCAACGCGAACGCGGTCAGGTCGAAGTCGTGCTTGTTCACGAAGCTGTCGAAGAAGTCGCCGGCCGGCACGGTCTGCACCGTGACCTTCACCCCGACCTGTCCCAGCATCCGGGTGACCAGCGCGCTCTCGTTGGCGGCCAGGTTGTTGTCGGCCGGCGCGACGAACCGCAGCGCCAGCTCCTTGCCGTCCTTGGTGCGGACGCCCGAGGGCCCGAGCTTCCAGCCCAGCGAGTCGAGGGACGCCTTCGCGGCGTCGGGGTCGAAGCGGCTCAGGCCGTTCGAGTTGTCCTGGTAGCCGTGCTGGGACGGCACCAGGAAGTGGTTGTTCATCGGGACGTACGGCCAGTCCAGGCCGGTCAGGTCGGTCCGGGTGATCTCGGCCCGGTCGATCGCCATGATCAGCGCCTGACGGACCTTCGGGTCGCCGAGCAGCGGGCTGCGGCCGTTCAGCACCAGGTGCCGCAGGTTCGGCCCGCCGGCCCGGCGGGCCTCGCCGTCCGCAGTGGAGTTGATGGTCCGGTAGCCCTCGACGTTGGGCCCGTTGTTGTAGTAGTCGACCTCGCCGGCGGCGAACGCCTGCGGCATCTTCCCGGTGTCCAGCGCCTTGAAGACGATCCGGTCCAGCAGCGGCCGGTCGCCCCACCAGTCCGGGTCGGCGACCACCGTGACGGTGCGGGCCGCCGGGTCCATCCGCTCCACCTTGAACGGGCCGGCGGTGACCGGGAAGCGGCCCTTGAAGGAGGTGTTGAACAGCTCCGGGGTGGCGATGTACTTCGCCGGCAGCAGCGGAGCGTTGCCGGCGTTGTTGAACATCGCCTGCCACTCCGCGTACGGCTCCCGGAAGGTCATCACGGCCTGGTGGTCGTCCTGGCCGCGGACCACGCTCTCCACCTGGTCGAAGCCGTTGGTGGAGGCGGTCCGGTACGCCGGGTCCTGGCCGCTCAGCGCCTGCCACTCCGCCTGCAGGTCGCGCCAGGTGATCGGGGTGCCGTCGGACCAGTGGGCCTTCGGGTTGAGCGTCCACACCACGGTCTGCTTGCCTTGGCGGAGCTCGCTCTTCACGTCGGTCAGGTAGGCCGGGTTCGGGGACTGCGTGCCACCCGCGTCGGAGCGCCAGAAGGTCGGCAGCAGCGCCTTGATCACGTCGATGGTGGAGGCCTCGGAACCGTCCGCCTGGAGCGGGTTCCACTGGCCGGAGTACTGGTCGATCGCCCAGTTCAGGGTGCCGCCCTGGCGCAGTGCCGTGCGCGGCTTCGCGTTCAGCGCCTGCTGGGTCATCCGGGGTGCCTCGCCGCCGGTCGCCGCCGCCGGGCTCCCGTCCGAACCACCGCCCGAACCGCCGGAGCCGGCGCAGGAGCACAGCGCGAAGGACAGCGCTGCCACCGACGCGGTCAGGGCGAGGAGGTGGCGGCTACGTGGAACGGTGGGTCTCGGCACGCGGCACATCTTGCGTACCGGTACATCAGCTTGTCGACCAGCGGCCGATCAAGTCTTGATAACGCGTCGCGGCACCCGGTGCCGCGGACCGGTTTGTCCCGTTCTGTGACGCCATTGGCGAGGACTCGCCAGCAGACCGAAGGCCGGGGCTCCGCGTGCGGAGCCCCGGCCGGGTACGGGTGCTGACGATAAATCAGGCGATCGGGCCGGTGGGCCCGATGAGCCGGGGCAGGCCGGTCGGGCCGGTCAGGCCGGGAACTTGTACGCCCGGTCCTTGCCCGTCTTGGCGATACTCTGGCCGATCGCGTCCGCCACGTCCTGCGCGGTGATCGCCGTCGGCTGGCCGTTCTTGGTGGTCTTCACCTTGTCGAAGGTGGTGCCGACGGACGTGGCCAGAACGTCCAGGTCCCACTTCAGGGTGACCGTGCCGGACGCGTCCGGGGCCAGCACCAGGGCCTTCGCCGCGGTCTTGCCGCCGAAGGTGAACTGCACCGGCTTGGCGCCGGGGCCCGCGCTGATGATGACGTTGCCGTTCAGCACCTGCTTGCCGAGGGTGCTCGCGGCCGCCTTCAGGGCGTCCTCGCCGACCTTCGGCTGGGCGTCCGTCAGCGGCAGCGTCACCTCGGCGTCCGGCTTGCCGGCCGCGCGGTCCCGGTAGGCCTGCTCGACCTTGTCGGCGGCCGAGGAGGAGTCCAGCCCCTGCCCGGCCTTGCCCGGCACCACCTCGGTGCTGGTCTCGGTGAAGCGGACGTAGCCCTCCTGCAGGCCCTGCCCGGACTTCGCGGCCAGGTCGTCCAGCGCCGCCTTCAGCTTCGCCTTGTCCACCCGCACCTGCGGCTCGACGGCCTTGCCGCCGCCGGTCAGCGAGGAGAGCACCTCGACCGGGTTGTAGCTGTGCTTGGTCAGGCCGTCCACGGTCGCCGTGGTGTCGAAGCTCAGACCGGCGCTGGCCGGGTCCAGAGTCACCGACTGCTCGCCGATCTTCAGCCGCAGCGGCTGCAGCCCGGCCTTGCCGACCGAACCGTCCAGCGCCGTCACCGCCTGGTCGCGGGAGTCGCCGCCGATGTCCGTGCCGAGCACCGTGGTGCCCTTCGGGATGTCGGACTGGTTCATCATCAGGCCCGCGCCGTACGCCGCCGCGCCCAGGAAGATCACGCCGCCGACGCCCGTCACCATCAGCTTCTTGAGGCGGCCGCCGCCGCGCTTGGCGGCCTTCGGCGCGGGCTCGTCGTCGTCCTCCTCCACCGGCGGCGGCGGGTCGTTCGGGACCGCGCGCTTGGGCGTCGCCGCCCGCGGGCCGCCGGGGAACGGCTGGGCCTCGGGCAGGTCGGCGAAACGGCCGCCGCCGTTGCCGTTGCCGGCCGCCGGGCGGGGGCGGTCGGCAGCATCCTGGCCCGGGGTCTGACGCTGCGGCGGCTGCGCGGCGTTCAGGAACAGCTGGGTGGTCGGCGGGTCAGCGGCTATCGCACCGCCCGCGGGCGGCTCCTCGCCGGTGATCGGGTCGAAGCCGCCGATCTGGGTGTCCTCCGGCTCCGCGCCCGGGGCGCCGGCGGCCGGCTGGGCCGCGAACGGGCCCTGGCCGCCCGGGAACGGGGCGCCCTGGCCGGCCGGCGCGCCGCCGCGCTGCGGACGGGCCGCGCCCGGGGCCTGGGGCGTGAACGGGTCCTGGGCGCCGTTGAACGGTGCGCCCTGCGGGTGCTGGTGCGGCGCGGCGCCCTGCGGCTGCGCGGCGAACGGGTCCTGAGCGGCCATCGGCTGCTGCTGTCCGGCCTGCTGCGGCTGCTGCGGCTGCTGCTCGGCCGCCGCGAACGGGTCCTGACCCGCCATTGCCTGCTGCTGCCCGGGCAGCGGCATCTGCTGGGTCTGCTGCGACAGCTGCTCGGCGACGAACGGGTCGGCCGGGGCGAACGGCGAGGCGGGCGCCCCGGACGGGCGCGGCGCGGCAGCCTGCGGGCGCTCGGCCGGGCCGCCCGCCGGGCCGCCCGCCATCGGGGCCGCGGGGGCGGTCCGCTCGGCCGGCGCGGGTGCCGCGCCGGGCTCCTGACGGCTCTTCTGCCGGGGCTTGAACCACTCGCCGGTGGACTCCGACTCGGAGGCCTTCGGCGCGGCCGGCTCCTGCCACTCCGGCGGCAGGTTCGGCGGGGTGGCCGCGGCGCGGCCCTGGCCGGCGTCCATCACGCCGAGCACCGGGTCGCCGGCCCCACCGCGGTGGCGCGGACCGGCCGGCTCGGCGGCCTTCTCGTCCTTGACCTTGCTCTGCACCACGACCGGCGGGATCGGCCGGGACCCGGGGATGTTGATCCGCACCCGGGTGGTCAGCGTGGTCTCCGTCTTCGGCACCTCGGCCTCGTCGGCGCGCGGGCCGGGAGCGGTCCGTGCGGCGGCGGCCGGGTCCGGAAGCCCACCGGGCAGGCCGGTGCCGTACGGCGGGGTGCCCGACGGATACGCGTCGGGTGCGCCGCGGCGGGGCTGCGGGTGGGCGTTGTCAGATTCGCGGCTGCTCAATGCTGCTCTGCTCCGGGTTCGCGGCCGGGCCGGCTGGGCCGTCCGCTGCGTATGGGGCGGGTCGGGCCGCCGTACGGCGGCGTGCGGGCCGAACGGCCCCGGGGACATCAGCTGTTCACATGTCGGCTGCGGCAACGCCCCGTCACGCGAGTGGTGCCGAAGGTACCGTCCTGCCCACGAGGGCCGGACGGTGGGGGTGGCCCGCCGAGGCACCACCATACCGACTGCGAATCCGCCCCGTCGGACGACCGGAGGATCCCAATGGTCCGAATCCCCCCGGTATGGGGCTAGCGGTCGCCGTCCTTGACAGTCCGTCGGGGCTCCGGCGCCGGTACGCCGAACAGGAACCCGGAGCGGGTCGGCAGGGTCGCGCACACCACGCCGAGCATCGAGCCGCCGAACAGGTAGGCGTACGCGCTCGCGGTCGCGGCAAGCACCACGTCGCCCTCCGGACGGGGCGCCAGCAGCACCGCCAGCACCACGAACCAGCCGGCCAGCGGCACGCCCGCGCCGAGCTTGGTGCCGGTCACCCGCAGGCCGCCGTAGAACAGGCCGAGGCAGGCCAGCAGGGCCAGCAGCACGCCCACCGGCGGCCACAGGGCCTGCACGAAAGCTCCGCAGGCGGAGAGCGCCGCGCCCAGCAGGAACAGCACCGCGTAGAGGCCGATCCGGACGCCGCGCGGCGGGAGCGGCTCGGCCAGGCGGTCCTCGCGGCTGCCGAGGAAGGGGTGCAGGAACTTCACCGGGCCACCCCGGTCGCCACTCCGGCGAACAGGTCGCTCTCCGGGCCGCCAGGGCCGCCAGGGCCGAGCGCGCCGTGGACCAGCTCGTAGTACTCCGTGGCCAGCAGCGGCTGGCCCAGGTCGTTGCTGAGCGCGAAGTGCTGCCCGTCCACCACGATCTGGGTCGCGTGCGCCCGCATCGCGGCGGCCTTCGCACCGGCGTGCGCGGCGTTGTCGAGCGCCGTGGTGACCACCCGGTCGTCCACCACGCCGGGGATCTGGTCGACCGGCGCGGCGCCCTTGAACGGGGCCTCGGCGGCCGTCCGGCGCAGCCCGGCCTCGATCACCGAGCGGGGCATCCGGTTGTAGTAGACCTTGGCGACCTGCCAGGGCTCGCCGAGCTCCGGGCGGAAGGCCGGGTCGGCGGCCAGCCGGTAGCCGCGCAGCGCCACCCGGTGCGCCTGGATGTGGTCGGGGTGGCCGTAGCCGCCCTGCTCGTCGTACGTCACCAGCACCTGCGGGCGGACCTCGCGGATCACCGCGACCAGGTGGCCGGCCGCCTCGTCCACGTCGGCCTGCCAGAAGCAGGACGGGTCGTGGTTGTCCCGCACGCCCATCATCCCGGAGTCCCGGTAGCGGCCCGCGCCGCCCAGGAAGCGATGGTCGGTGACCCCCAACTCGCGCATCGCGGAGGCCAGTTCGCCGATCCGGTGGGCGCCGAGGGTGTTGTCCCGGTCCTGCGCCAGGTGGGCGAGCTCCGGCGGGATCACCTCACCGCCCTCGCCCAGGGTGCAGGTCACCAGCGTGACCCGGACGCCCTCGGCGGCGTACCGCGCCATGGTGGAGCCGTTGTTGATCGACTCGTCGTCGGGGTGGGCGTGCACCAGCAGCAGCCCGCGCTCGTCGGCCGGGGGTACGGAGGTCATGCCCGGCAGCTTACGGCCTGCCCGGAGCGGACTCCCCGGACAGGCCGTGGCGGCACGCGGGCGGCGCTCAGAGCCTCAGGCTGTTGATCATCCCGGCCAGGTTGGCCGTCACCTCCTGGATCGACGGCGCGACCGAGCTGGACGCCAAATAGAAGCCCAGCAGGGTGCACACCAGCGCGTGGCCGAGTTTCAGGCCGGACCGGCGGACCAGGAGCCAGACCACGAACAGCATCAGGACAGCGACGGAGACGGACAAAGCCATGACGGCTCACACCCTTCCTCGGGTGCGCCGCCCCCGGGGGAGGGGCAGCGGGCGAACGATGGTCAACAGATACCCGATCGGTGACCGGAGGGTGACGTTCCGTGAGCCTCCCCGGGGTGTCGCGACGGCCTCGTTCGGGTACAGCGCCCCCGGTCAGGGGCGGTCCGAACGGCCGTACGTCGCGGTTCGGGACGGCTGCGCCGTACGAGTGAGGGGCCGGCCGGGCAGGGCTTAGTCTCGGCGCCATGACCACCGAGAAGCCGCACGACACCTTCCCCCGGCAGTACGCGCGCACCAACCGGTTCACCACCGGCGCGCCCCGGTCGTTCACCGTCTCCCCGGACGGCGCCCGGGTGCTGTTCCTGCGCTCCCGCGGCGTCGACGCGCCCGCCAACCTGCTGTGGAGCCTGGACGTCGCGACCGGTGTCGAGACCGTGCTCGCCGACCCGGCGGTGCTGCTCGGCGGCGGCGCCGAGGAGCTGTCCGCCGCCGAGAAGGCCCGCCGTGAACGCAGCCGGGAGACCTCCGCCGGAATCGTCGGCTACGCCCTGGACGCCGCCGGGCGTGCCGCGGTGTTCGTCCTCTCCGGCCGGCTGTTCGCGGTCGACGTGGAGACCGGCGAGGCGCGTGAACTTCCCTCCGCCGCACCGCTGTTGGACCCGCGGCCGAGCCCGGACGGCAGCCACGTCGGCTATGCCACGCCGGGTGGCGAGCTGCGGGTGACCGCCCTCGACGGCAGCGGCGACCGGCTGCTCGCCGGGCCCGACGGCGAGAACGTGACCTGGGGGCAGGCCGAGTTCGTCGCGCAGGAGGAGATGGGCCGCGACCGCGGCCACTGGTGGGCCCCCGACGGCAGCGCGCTGCTCGCCGCCCGGGTCGACGACACGCCGGTGCGCCGCTGGTGGATCGCCGACCCCGCCAACCCCCAGCGACCGCCGGTCGAGATCGCCTACCCCGCGGCCGGCACCCCCAACGCCGAGGTCGGCCTCTGGCTGCTCGGCCTGGACGGCACCCGCACCGAGATCCGCTGGGACCGCGCCGCCTACCCGTACCTGGCCCGCGTGCACTGGTCGGCCGGCGGCCTGCCGCTGCTCCAGGTGCAGGCCCGTGACCAGCGCGAACAGCTGGTGCTTGAGGTCGAGCCGAGCACCGGCGCGACCACCGTGCTGCTCGCCGAGCGGGACGAGGACTGGCTGGAGCTGTTCGACGGCGTCCCGGTGCGGCGCACCGACGGGCAGCTGGTGCGGATCGCCGACCAGGACGGCGTCCGGGTCCTGATGATCGGCGAACAGGCCGTCACCGACGCCGAGTTGCACGTCCGCGCGGTGCTCGGGGTGGACGCCGAGCAGGTGCTGTTCTCGGCCTCCTGCGGCGCCGCCGAGTTCGAGCGCCGCGCGCCCGGCTGGCTCGGCGTCTTCGCGTACGGCCCGGACGGCGTGCGAGAGCTCGGCGACGGCGCGCTCGGCGCAGTGCGCGGCGGCGGCACCACCGTGCTCACCACCGCCGACCCGCTCCGCCCCGGCACCGTCGTCCAGGTGCTGCGGGACGGCGCCGAACCGCTGGTGATCGCCTCCCACGCGGCCACCCCGCTGCTGACCGCCCGCCCGCTGTTCCGGTTCGCCGGCGAGCGGCGGATCCCCTGCGCGGTGCTGCTTCCCACCGGCTACGACCCGGACACCGACGGGCAGTTGCCGGTGCTGATGGACCCGTACGGCGGCCCGCACGGGCAGCGCGTGGTGCAGGCCCACAACCCGCACCTGACCTCGCAGTGGTTCGCCGACCAGGGCTTCGCGGTGATCGTCGCCGACGGGCGCGGCACCCCCGGGCACAGCCCCGCCTGGGAGAAGTCCATCAACCGGCGCACCGCCGAGATCACCGTCACCGACCAGGTCGACGCGCTGCACGCGCTCGCCGAGGAGTTCCCGCTCGACCTCGGCCGGGTCGCCATCCGCGGCTGGTCCTACGGCGGCTACCTGGCCGCCGCCGCCGTGCTCCGCGAACCCGACGTGTTCCACGCCGCGGTGGCCGGCGCGCCCGTCACCGAGCACGACCTGTACGACACCCACTACACCGAGCGCTACTACGGCGACCCCGCGGTGGAGCCGGAGGCGTACCAGGCCAACTCCGTGGTGGCGCTGGCGCCTTCGCTGCGCCGACCGCTGATGATCGTGCACGGCCTGGCCGACGACAACGTCGTCGTCGCGCACAGCCTGCGGCTGTCCACCGCGCTGCTCGCCGCCGGCCGCCCGCACACCGTGCTGCCGCTGTCCGGGGTCACCCACATGACGCCGCAGGAGGACGTCGCCGAGAACCTGCTGCTGCTCCAGGTGCGCTTCCTGAAGGACGCCCTGGGCATGGCGTAACGGGTGCGCCCGTGACATCCGTCATGCGGACGTCACGACGGTGCACACTGCCGCCGACACCCCCGTTCCGAGGAGTCTTGAGGAGTCGCAGAGAAACGGCTCCGAAGGGACTGAGAGACAGATGGGTACGGGAACGGGGGAGGTCGCGGCCTTCCGGAACGTCAGCAAGAACTACGGCCGGGTGAAGGCGGTGAACGGGCTCGACCTGGTCCTGCGGCCGGGCGAGACCGTCGCCCTGCTCGGCCCGAACGGCGCCGGCAAGTCCAGCAGCCTCGACCTGCTGCTCGGCCTGCGCGAACCCGACAGCGGCACCGTCGAACTGTTCGGCGGCGCCCCGCGCGACGCGATCACCTCCGGCCGGGTCGGCGCGATGCTGCAGAGCGGCGGCCTGATGAGCGACGTCAAGGTCCGCGAACTGGTCACCCTCGCCTGCAAGGTGCACCCCAAGGGCCACACGCCCGACGAGGTGCTGACGACCGCCGGCATCACCGAGATCGCCGACCGCCGCGTCGACAAGCTCTCCGGCGGCCAGGAACAGCGCGTCCGGTTCGCCCTCGCGGTGGCCGGCGCCAACGACCTGATCGTGCTGGACGAGCCCACCACCGGCATGGACGTCTCCGTCCGCCGACAGTTCTGGGACGCCATGCGCGCCCAGGCCGCCGCCGGCCGCACCGTGCTGTTCGCCACCCACTACCTGGAGGAGGCGGACTCCATCGCCGACCGCGTCCTCGTCCTGCACAAGGGCCGACTGATCGCCGACGGCACCTCCGCCGAGATCAAGGCCAAGGCCGGCGCCCGCCGGATCGGCTTCGAACTGCACCCCTCCGACGGCGGCCGGCTCGACGAGGCCCTGCTGCGCTCCCTGCCCGGCACCGTCGGACTCGACATCGGCACCCGCACCGACGGCGTGCACACGGTCCGGATCCGCTCCACCGACGCCGACGCGGGCGTCGCCGCGCTCTACAAGGCCGGCCTGTACCCGCGCGGGCTGGAGGTCACCAGCCTCGGCCTGGAGCAGGCCTTCCTGACCATCACCGGCGAGCAGGACAAGGACGACGAGGAGAGCGCGCGATGACCACCCTGATCAAGCTGGAGATCCTGCGCACCCTGCGCAACAAGCGGTACCTGATGTTCACCGTCCTCTACCCGGCCCTGCTGTACGTGTTCTTCATCAGCGCCTACGGCAGCGGCGGCACAGTGGCCGGCGGCGTCTCCGTCAAGTCGTACTTCATGGTCTCGATGGCCACCTTCGGCGCGGTCGGCGCCGTCCTCACCGGCTCCGCGCAGCGGATCTCGCTGGAGCGCAAGAGCGGCTGGACCCGCCAACTGCGGCTCACCGCACTGCCCGGCCACGCCTACACCATCGGCAAGATCGCCGCCTGCGCCGTCACCACGCTGCCCGCCATCGCCGTGGTCTTCGCGATCGGCGCGATCGAGGGCGTCGACCTCACCGCCGTCCAGTGGCTCGGCCTGGCCGCCGCCCTGTGGCTCGGCAGCTTCGTGTTCGCCGCGCTCGGCGTCGCCCTCGGCTACGCCGCCCAGCCGGACGCCGTCCAGCCCGCCGTGATGATCGTCTACATGCTGATGGCGCTGTTCGGCGGCACCTGGTTCCCGGTCAGCGACTCGCTGAAGACCTACGCCCGGTTCAACCCCGTCTACGACTACAACCAGCTGGCCACGTTCATCCACGGCCAGGCCGTCGCGACCTCCGCCGTCCTCGCCCTCGCCGGCTTCCTGGCGCTGTTCGCCGCCGCCGCGGCCTACCTGTACCGCAAGGACGCGCAGCAGGCATGATGGCCCGCATGCAGACCACCGGCCCGGCCCGCCGCCCCGACCAGTACGGGGAGGACGGGCCGGACGGCCGTTGGACCACGTACCCGGGCGCGCCCGTGGAGACCCGCCGGCAACTGCTCGCCAAGCTCGCCTGGACTTCCGTCTGGGCGGTCTACCTGGCCTACCCCGTCCAGGACCTGGCGACCGGTCAGCACACCCCCGCGGCGACCACCGCCGGCGCCGTCCTGCTGGCCGTCTTCCTCACCGCCTACCTGTCCCTGGTGGTGATCCGCCACCACCCGGGCGTCCGGCAGACCAAGCGCTACCTGCCGCTCGGCCTGATGGCCGCGATCGCCGTCGGCACCTCGTACGCCCTCGGCGAGGCCTGGCTGACCCTGTTCACGTATACCTCGGTGTGCGTCGCGGTCCTGCTGCCCGGACGGCTCGGCCCCATCGGCGTCCTCGCCACCACCGGCCTGTTCGCCGCGGTCGGGATCACCAGCCACGCCGACCTCGGGACCTTGGTCAGCATCGGCCTGCCCTGCGTGCTGGCCGGACTCGCCATGCTCGGCATGCAACGACTCGTCGCCACCATGCGGGAGTTGCGCGAAGCCCGGACCGCCGTCGCCCACCTCGCCGCCTCCGAGGAACGGCTGCGCCTCGCCCGCGACCTGCACGACCTGCTCGGCCACTCGCTCTCGCTGATCGCCATCAAGAGCGAACTCACCGGCCGCCTCATGGATGCCGGGAAGGCCACCGAGGCCCGCGCCCAGGTCGCCGACATCGAACAGGTCGCCCGGCAGTCCCTCACCGACGTCCGGGAAGCCGTCAGCGGCTTCCGCCGCCCCACCCTGGCCGTCGAACTCGCCGCCGCTCGCACCGCGTTGAGCGCCAGCCAGATCGAACTCGACGCCGACCCCCGGCTGCTCGACGAACGCCCCGGCCTCGGCACCGACGAATCCGTCGCCCTCGCCTGGGCCCTGCGCGAAGCCGTCACCAACATCGTCCGGCACGGCGTCGGCGCCACCCGCTGCACCGTCCACCTCGACGAGACCTGGGAGGACGACGGCCGCCACGCCGTCCTGGACATCGTCGACAACGGCCCCGGACCCGGCAAGTCCCTCCCCGGCAACGGCCTCTCCGGCCTGCGCGAACGCCTCGAACAGGTCGGCGGCCGCCTCGACGCCGGCCCCGCCGACCGCGGCAAGGGCTTCCGCCTGCGCGCCCTCGTCCCGCTGCGACCCGGCCCCACCGGGGAATAGGCTGCGCCCCGTGACGGACGGACAGGTACGCGTACTCCTCGCCGAGGACCAGGGCATGGTGCGGGAGGCGCTCGCCGCGCTGCTCTCGCTGGAGGACGACCTCGACGTCGTCGCACAGGTCGCCCGCGGGGACGCGGTGGCGGCGGCGGTGGTCGACTCCCGGATCGACGTGGCGGTGCTCGACATCGAGATGCCCGGCATGACCGGCATCGACGCCTGCGCGGAGATCCGCCGTGTCCGGCCGCAGACCAAGGTCGTCATCGCCACCACCTTCGGCCGGCCCGGCTACCTGCGCCGCGCGATGGAGTCCGGCGCGGACGCGTTCCTGGTCAAGGACGCGCCGGCCGCGGAGCTCGCCGACGCGATCCGGCGGGTGCTGCGCGGCGAGAAGGTCATCGACCCGAAACTGGCCGCGGCGGCCCTCTCGGAAGGGCCCAACCCGCTCACCGCCCGCGAACGCGACGTCCTGGCGGCAGCGGCGGACGGCGCGGTCAACGCGGACATCGCGGCCCGGCTGCACCTCTCCGAGGGGACGGTGCGGAACTACCTGTCGATGGCGATCCAGAAGACCTCGGCGCGCAACCGCGCCGAGGCGGTGCGGGTCGCGAGAGAAAAAGGTTGGCTGTAGGAGAACAACCAGGGGCGCGGGGAACCGCGCGAAGCGGAAGGCGCCCCACCGCAAGATCGCGACGCAGGACAATGACCTGCACGTGATCGCGACCTTGCGGACGTGGTGTGCGCTGGTCGCGCAGTTCCCCGCGCCCCTGGCGGTGCTTCAGTTCAGCCGGTGCCGCGAGGCTTTCGCTTCCTGGCGGACGCGCCTCGCGCTGTCCGGGTCGAAGGCGTCGAGGATTTCCGCGTACGCGTCCATCTCCGCGGCGCCGCCCAGGAAATCGCCGGTCTTGACGAGCAACTCGGCGCGTTCGAGGCGGAGTTGGGCGGGGTGGCGGGGGAAGAGGAGGGCGAGTTCGGTGGCCCAGAGCTGGGTGCGGGCGTGTTCGGGGCGTTCGGCGGCCCAGTGGCGGATGTTGGCGAGCACGCGCAGCACGGTGTCGAGGGGCTGGGCGGGGGTGAGCAGGTCGGGGGTGAAGCGGCCGCCGGCCGCGGCGACCAGGCGTTCGATGTCGGGGACGTCGAGGATGCGGCCGCCGTGGAAGGGGTCGGCGAGGACGTAGTCGTCGCCGCTCGCGGGGCCGCCGACGGCGACGATGAAGTGGCCGGGCAGGGCGATGCCGTGGACGGTCAGGCCGGCTCGGGCGGCGACCGCGGACCAGACCAGGGAGAGCATGATCGGCAGCCCGCGGCGGCGCCGGAGGACCTCCGGGAGCAGGGAGGATTCGAGCCGCAGGTAGTCGGACTGGCGGCCGTGGAAGCGTTCCCGGCCGCCGAGCACCGCCGCGAGCAGCGCGGCGGTCTCCTCGGGGCTGCTCGGGCGGCGTTCGGCGACGGCCTGGCGGATGGCGGCGGCGTGCCGGTCCAGGGCGGTCCGGCAGGCGCTCAGGACGGCGTCCAGGTCGGGCGGTTCGGCGCTGTCGCCGGGGTCGCCGAGGGTGTGCTCGGCGGCGGCGAGCAGGCACAGCAGCACCGGGTCGGGGTCTTCGGCCCGGGCTTCGTCTCGGAAGCGGATTCTGCTCTGCTCGGTCACTGCGGCCTTCGGTTCGGCAGCGGGGTCGTGGCTCGGTTCTGGTGGTGCACGCTACCGCTGGGAGAGGCGGGCGTAGTGGTAAGTGTGACTGGTCGTGAAGCCCTGCCGGTCGTAGAGCGCCTGTGCGCCGTGGTTGTCGGCCTCGACCTGCAGGTAGGCGCCGGTGGCGCCCTCCTCGGCGGCGCGGGCGGCGAGCACGGCCATCACGGTGGTGGCCAGGCCGCGGCGGCGGGCGGCCGGGACGACCTCGACGGCGGAGAGTCCGGCCCAGGCGCCGTCCACGACGATGCGGCCGATGGCCAGCGGGGTGCCGTCGGGGCCGGGCACGTGGGCGAGCCAGACCGAGGGGCCGCCGTGCAGGACGGCGCTCGCGGCGGACTCCAGGGCCGGGTCGTCGCCCACGCGGCGGTACAGCGAGAGCCAGTCGCGGTCGGCGGTGCGGGAGAGCCGGACCTGCCGCCAGCTGTCCGGGGCGGCCGCCCCGGTCAGTGCGCCGAGCGGGGCGGTGCGGACCGTGGTCGGGGCCAAGTGCTCGCCCAGGCCGTCGAGTTCGGGTGCCGAGGAACCCTCGACCACTTCGATGTGGGCGGGCAGGCCGCGGGCCGCGTACCAGTCGCGGACGGCGTCCAGCGCCTCGTCCAGCGGCAGGCCCGGGTCGCCGAGCGCCTGCACCGAGTTGGCGCGCCGGGTGAAGCCGGCCGAGGCGCGCAACAGCCAGTCGCCGAGCGGCTGCTGTTCGATCGCGGGCCAGCCGCGGCCGGCGGTGCGCTGGAGTTCGGCGGGGGTGGCCCCGGGCACCGGGACGTTCCGGGCCGGGAACGGCGGAACCGGCTTGCCGGCGACCACCAGTTCGGACCCGAAGTGCGCCGACACGCCGCCGCGGGATTCCACCGTCAACCCGTCGTCGTCCCAGGAAGTGAGCACGCCGATCACATCGCGGAACACCGGCCGTCCGTCCGCCACGCCGTCAACACGCCGTACCGAGACGCGTCTTCCCACGTCAGACGGGTCTATCCGGACCTCCGGACGGTCCCTGAGCGGCTTTCCGCCGACCATCAAGCACACCTCCTGTGCATTTGCGTCCCCCGACCCGCGATACTAGGTGCGGGCATCGACGACGCCGCGCGCACCGCGCGACCGAGTAAACAGTAGGGCGGCAGCCCTTCCGAGGAGGAACGACAGCGTGACCTACGTCATCGCGCAGCCTTGTGTCGACGTGAAGGACAAGGCGTGCATCGAGGAGTGCCCCGTCGACTGCATCTACGAGGGCCAGCGCTCGCTCTACATCCACCCGGACGAGTGCGTGGACTGCGGTGCGTGTGAGCCGGTGTGCCCCGTCGAGGCGATCTTCTACGAGGACGACACTCCGGAGGAGTGGAAGGACTACTACAAGGCGAACGTCGAGTTCTTCGACGATCTGGGCTCGCCCGGCGGTGCCTCCAAGCTCGGCCTGATCGAGCGTGACCACCCGTTCATCTCGGCCCTGCCCCCGCAGAACGCCGACCACTGATCGGTGGCATCCACGCTGTGAGCACCAACGACAGCACGCACGCGCCGTTCCCGGGCCACCCGGGGGCGGCGCGCCGCGTATCCGACCGCCTGCCGGTCTTCCCGTGGGACAAGCTCGAGCCGTACAAGCGCACCGCCGAGAGCCACCCGGACGGGCTGTGCGACTTCTCCGTCGGCACCCCCGTCGACCCGGTGCCGGAGCTGATCCAGCAGGCCCTGGCCGCGCACACCGACACGCCCGGCTACCCGACCGTGTGGGGCCCGCTCGCCCTGCGCGAGTCGATCGCCGGCTGGCTGAACCGCCGGATGGGCGCCGAGATCGGCCCCGAGGCGGTGCTGCCCACCGTCGGCTCCAAGGAGCTGGTGGCGTGGCTGCCCGGCCAGCTCGGCCTCGGCCCCGGCGACCAGGTCGCCTACCCGAAGCTCGCCTACCCCACCTACGAGGTCGGCGCGCTGCTCTGCGGCGCCGAGCCGGTCGCCTACGACGACATCGACGAGCTGGACGGCAGCAAGGTCCGGCTGCTCTGGCTCAACTCGCCGTCCAATCCGACCGGACGGGTGCTCGGCGCGGACGAGCTGCGCCGCGCCGTCGCGTGGGCCCGGGAGCACCGGGTGCTGCTGGTCAGCGACGAGTGCTACCTCGAACTCGGCTGGGAGGCCGAGCCGGTGTCGGTGCTGAACCCGTCGGTGTGCGGCGGCGCCCACGAGGGGCTGCTGGCCGTCCACTCGCTCTCCAAGCGCTCCAACCTCGCCGGGTACCGGGCCTCGTTCGTGGCCGGTGACGCGGTGGTGGTCCGCGAGCTGCTGGAGATCCGCAAGCACGGCGGCATGATCGTGCCCGCGCCGGTGCAGGCCGCCACCGCGGTGGCGCTCGCCGACGACGCGCACGTCGCCGAGCAGCGGGAGCGGTACGCGAAGCGGCGCGGTGCGCTGCGGGCCGCGCTGGAGGCGTACGGGTTCCGGATCGAGCACTCCGAGGCGAGCCTGTACCTGTGGGCGACCCAGGACAAGCCGTGCTGGGAGACCGTGGCCGAACTCGCCGAGCTGGGCATCCTGGTGGCCCCCGGCGACTTCTACGGCCCGGCGGGCGACCGCTTCGTGCGGGTGGCGTTCACCGCCACCGACGAGCGGGTGGCCGCCGCCGTGGAGCGCCTCAAGCGCTGACGCGCGGGTATGCGGAAGGGGCGGAGCCGGTCGGCTCCGCCCCTTCCGCGTGTGGGCGTGCGGTGGCGATCAGCCGATCGGCAGGCCGCCGCCCAGCAGGCCGCCCAGCGGGGTGCCGGCGAGCAGGCCGCCCAGCGGGCTGCTGCCGCCGCCGAGCGAGGGCATCGCGCCCAGGCGGTTGGCGGACTCGTGCTCGGCCAGGCCGGCCACGGCGCCGGTGACGGGCAGCGACTTGGCGGCGGCGAGGACCGGGTCGAGCTTCTCGGCGACGGGCAGGCTGTGCGCCAGCCGGTCCACCGGCAGGCCCTTGGCCACGGTCTGCATCGGGGTGGCGGTGGCCTTCTGGGCGGCCGGGAGGACCTTGTCGGTGACCGTGGGGCCGACCTTCTGCTCGACGGTCGGGACGACCCGGTCGGACAGCGTGCCGAGCGCACCGGTCAGCTCGCCCGCCTTGGCGGCCGGGCCGAGGTGGCCGAGCGCGTCGTCGGTGGACGGCAGGGTGTGCGCGACGGTGCTGCCGGCCGCGTCGCCGGCCGCAGGGCCGCCCGCCGCGAGGGCCGCGCTGCCGGTGGTGCCGACCATCTGGCCGAGCTCGTGGGTCGCCCCCTGCACCGTGTCGCCCGAGTTGGGGACGTTGGCCAGCTTGGTCACGCCCGCGCCCAGGTCGGTCTGCGGGACCACCTCGGTGGCGGAGGCGGCACCGGCGGCCGCGAGCGGCGCCGCGGTGGCGGCGACGATCAGCGCGGCCTGGGCGATCCGGCGCGTGAGGGGGAGGGACATGGTGCTCCTAAGAGGTGAGGTCTACGGTCCGCCGGGCGGACGGCCGGGACAGCTGTCCGGCTCGCCCCACGGGCGACGTGTATGACCGCAAGAGCACCGGGAAGGTTTCGGCCGGTCAAGGTCAAGGGTTGGCAAAGATCGGACGATCCGCTTTCCGGCAAACCGTGCGGATCGTCCACGATCGACGTGCTGAAGAATCGTCACTTCCCTTGGCGGGGAAGGAATTCGCCGGGCGCCGGACGGGCCGGCGTGTCGGCTCTCGGCCGAGTGCCGTGCCGTCAGCGGGAGTTGACGCGAATCACCCGGTGGGCCGTCACCCGCGCATCTGTGCGTCAACGCACGGTCGGTGCCGTCACTTCTTCTTCGCCGGGGCGCCCAGCGTCACCAGCACCCGGTCCGCCGGGGCGTTCGGCAGCGGCTTCCAGCCGTCGTTGGGGCGGTCCACCCGCCACACCTTGCCGTCGTAGGCGACCTGCCCGATGCCCAGGTCCGCCGCCCGCGCCACCGACCACTGGGCCAGCGCCCAGCCGGTCTGCTGGGTGCCGCCCGCGCCCGCCGTGCTCGCGGTCGGCTGCGGGGTGAACGCCAGCACCTCGCGCGGGTCCTTGGGCGCCCGGTCGGCGCCCGCCACCGTCACCGCCTTGCCGAACTCGCGGCGCACCCGCTCCGAGACGCCGGTGGCCGGCGGGGCCGCCGCGTCCGGCTGCGGCAGCTCGTGCACCACGCAGTTCAGCGACGCCGGCTCACGGCCCATCAGCACGGTCGCCAGCAGCGTCGCGTTGTTCTCGTGCTTGGCGTACGCCTGCGGGTAGCCGCTGCGCTGCACCTGCTGGGCGGCGTCGGTCAGCGGCATCTGCGCGTAGCCGTTCACCTTCACCAGGGCGTCCAGGAACTTGTTGGTGGCGTACACCGGGTCCATGATCTGGTCGACCGTGCCCCAGCCCTGCGAGGGGCGCTGCTGGAACAGGCCCACCGAGTCCCGGTCGCCGCCCTCCAGGTTGCGCAGCTTGGACTCCTGTATGGCGGTGGCCAGTGCGATCGTCACCGCCCGCTCGGGCAGGCCGCGGGACATCGCCACCGCCGTGATGGTCGCCGCGTTCGCCGCCGCGCCCAGTTCCAGCTTGCCGGAGCCCGCTGCGGTGGCGACCTTGCACCCCTCCTCCGGGACGCTGATCTTGTCCCGGTTCAGCCACACCACCAGGCCGCCGACCACCGACAGCGCCAGCAGCCCGACCAGGATTCGCCACCACGGCCGCCGACGGCGCTCGGACGCGCCACCCCCCGGGTACTCGGCGTCTGTGGCCACGGTCGCCCCTCTCCTCGTCGTCCCTCGTCGTCCTGTCGCGGCGGTCCGAATCGGGTCCGCGCCGTTCGCGGACACCGTAACCGCTCGGACGGTCGTACGGGTCCGTGCGGTTGCGTGCCCCGCTGCCGGGCCGTCCGGCCGCTCGGTAGGGTGGCGGCCATGAGCAGCCCGAACGAGCCCCTCGACCTGACCCTCGACGGCGGGACGCTGACCGCCCGCCTCGTCGACTTCCCGTCCGTCAGCGGCGAGGAGACCGCTCTCGCCGACGCGGTCGAGGCCGCGCTCCGGGCCTACCCGCACCTCACCGTCGACCGGTTCGGCAACAACGTGGTCGCCCGCACCCACCTCGGCCGGGCCCAGCGGGTGGTGCTCGCCGGCCACCTGGACACCGTCCCGATCGCCGACAACGTGCCCTCGCACGTCGAGGGCGACCTGCTCTACGGCTGCGGCACGTCCGACATGAAGTCCGGCGTCGCGGTCCAACTCCGGCTCGCCGCCACGGTGGTGGATCCCAACCACGACGTCACCTACGTCTTCTACGACAACGAGGAGGTGGAGGCCGAACGCAACGGCCTCGGCCACCTCTTCGCCACCCACCCCGACTGGTTGGCCGGCGACTTCGCCGTCCTGATGGAGCCCAGCGGCGCCGTCGTCGAGGGCGGCTGCCAGGGCAGCCTGCGCGCCGACATCACGCTCACCGGCGTCCGCGCCCACGCCGCCCGCAGCTGGCTCGGCGACAACGCCATCCACAAGGCCGCCGAGGTGCTCCGCCGGCTCGTCGAGTACACGCCGCGACGGGTCGTCATCGACGGCCTGGAGTACCGCGAGGGCCTGAACGCCACCCGCATCGACGGCGGCGTCGCCGGCAACGTCATTCCCGACGAGTGCCGGATCCACGTCGCCTTCCGGTTCGCCCCCGACCGCAGCCTGGAGCAGGCCGAGGCCCACCTGCGGGAGGTCTTCGAGGGCTACCAGGTCGACATCGTGGACGCCTCCCCGGCCGCGCTGCCCGGCCTCTCCCAGCCCGCCGCCCAGGACTTCCTGGCCGCCGTCGGCGGCGAGCCCCGGGCCAAGTTCGGCTGGACCGACGTCGCCCGGTTCTCCGCGCACGGCGTCCCCGCCGTCAACTACGGCCCCGGCGACCCGAACCTGGCCCACAAGCGCGAGGAGCACTGCTCGCTGACCGCGATCGCCGACGTCGAGGCGCGACTGCGGGCCTGGCTCACCAAGTAGCTTGTCGGAGCGGCATGTCCGCGCCCGGTGGTGTCGCACAGCCGTTTTCCGTTGTTCCTCGGAAAGTTGCCTTGTCAGGCGTAGGGTTTCGTCATGACAGCCAACGGAGAAGGACACGTCCGCAGGACCAAGAAGCCGTGGCCCGAGAAGCGCAAGGGCCCGGTGCTGCTCCGGCGGGACCAGGTCGAGACGGAGACGACGGACCAGCGGCTGCTGGACACCACCGGGCCGACCGACTGGTTGCACACCGACCCGTGGCGGGTGCTGCGGATCACCTCGGAGTTCGTCGAAGGCTTCGGCGCGCTCGCCAAACTCCCCACCGCCATCAGCGTGTTCGGCTCCGCCCGGACCGCGGTCGGCTCGCCCGAGTACGAGGCCGGCGTGGAGATCGGCCGGGCCCTCGCCGAGGCCGGCTACGCGGTGATCACCGGCGGCGGCCCCGGCGCGATGGAAGCCGCCAACAAGGGCGCCACCGAGGCCGGCGGGCTGAGCGTCGGCCTCGGCATCGAGCTGCCCTTCGAGCAGGGCCTCAACGAGTACGTCGACCTGGGCCTGAACTTCCGCTACTTCTTCGTCCGCAAGACGATGTTCGTGAAGTACTCCCAGGGCTTCGTGGTGCTCCCCGGCGGACTCGGCACCCTGGACGAGCTGTTCGAGGCGCTCACCCTGGTGCAGACCCGGAAGGTCACCCGCTTCCCGGTCATCCTGTTCGGCAGCGCCTACTGGGGCGGGCTGGTGGAGTGGCTGAAGAACACCCTGGTCGCAGAGGGCAAGGCCGGCCCGCAGGACCTCGACCTGTTCCACGTCACCGACGACGTCGCCGACGTGCTCAAGGTCCTGGAGGACGCCCGCAAGCCGCAGGGGACGGAAGCGTAGCCGCCCCCGACGGCCCGGGCCGGCCCGCCGGTCAGGCCAGCCCCCGGCGGGCGACCGCCGGGGGACGGGTGCCGCGGATCGACGCCACCATGTCCAGCACCTGACGGGTCTCCGCGACCTGGTGCACCCGGTAGACCTGCGCGCCCAGCCAGGCCGAGACGGCGGTGGTGGCCAGCGTGCCGAGCAGGCGCTCGTCCACCGGCTTGTCCAGCGTCTCGCCGACGAAGTCCTTGTTCGACAGCGACACCAGCACCGGGAACCCGGTCGCCGTCATCTCCGGCAGCCGACGGGTCGCCTCCAGCGAGTGCCGGGTGTTCTTCCCGAAGTCGTGGCCCGGGTCGATGATCAACCCGTCGCGGCGCACGCCCAGTTCGAGCGCCCGCTCGGCCAACCCGACGGTCACCGCCAGGATGTCCGCCATCACGTCCTCGTACCCCACCCGGTGCGGACGCGTCCGCGGCTCCGCGCCGCCCGCGTGCGTGCACACCAGGCCCGCGCCGTACCGGGCCGCGACCTCCGCGAGCTTCGGGTCGAAACCGCCCCACGCGTCGTTCAGCAGATCCGCGCCCACCTCGCAGACCGCCTCGCCGACCTCGTGCCGCCAGGTGTCCACGCTGATCACCGCGTCCGGGTGGCGCTTGCGCAGCTCCGCCACGAACGGCACCGTGCGCCGCAACTCCTCCTCGACGGTGACCTCTTCGCCCGGGCCGGCCTTCACCCCGCCGATGTCCAGGATCGCCGCGCCCTCCGCCATCGCCCGGTCCGCGGCGGCGAACGCGGCCTCGTCGGCGAAGGTCGCCCCCCGGTCGAAGAACGAGTCCGGAGTGCGGTTGACGATCGCCATCACGAGCAGCTCGTCCGGACCGAACTCCCGCGTGCCGAGGCGTAGTGCCACCGGTGTCTCCTCCTCAGCGCTCCCGGGTGCAATGATGGGCCCCGGCCTGTACGGGACCATGATCCCACCTGATCCCGCCAGAGGGCCGAAGCCGACGGGAATTGCCGGGGACGACCGGGCGACCGGGGACTGACGGAGGACAGCTCGTGTTCTGGGTGATCGTGGTTGCGATGGCCGTGGTCGTCGGTGGCGCCGCACTGGTGGCGCTGGGCGGCGGCGGATCCCTTCCGGAGGCGGAGCACGACCGCGTCACCGCCCGCCTCCCGCAGGACCGCCCGCTCAGCCGCACCGACGTCGACGACCTGCGCCTGCCGATGGCGCTGCGCGGCTACCGGATGGACGAGGTCGACGACGTCCTCGACCGGCTCGGCGCGGAACTCGCCCTCCGCGACGCGAGGATCGCCGAACTGGAGGCGGTCGGCGCGGTGCGCGGCTCGGTCGAGGCGACGGGCGCGGCCGGCGGGGAGCCGCTGCCGGGGCTGGAGTCGTTCACGGCGGTGCTGGAGAAGAAGCCCTCCGTCGAGGACTCCTCCGAGGACTCCTCCGAAGGCTCCTCGGACGCCGAGAAGAGCGACCACTCGTGACCACCGGCGCGGTGCTCGGCGGGGACGGGCTGCTGCGGTGCGGGTGGGGCGACTCGGCGGACGACTACCGGATCTACCACGACACCGAGTGGGGCCGCCCGGTCCACGGGGACCAGGCCCTGTTCGAACGCATCTCGCTGGAGGCGTTCCAGTCCGGGCTGTCCTGGATCACCATCCTGCGCCGACGCGAAGGCTTCCGGGCGGCGTTCCGGGACTTCTCGATCGAGCAGGTCGCGGAGTTCGGGGACGCCGACGTGGAGCGGCTGCTGGCCGACACCGGGATCATCCGGAACCGGGCGAAGATCCTGGCCACAATCGCCAACGCACGGGCGGCACTTGAGCTCGGCCCCGGCGAACTGGACACCCTGGTCTGGAACCACGCGGGCGACCCGACCCGGCCCGCGCCCCGGACGCTCGCAGAGGTCCCGGCGGTGACGGCGGAGTCCACCGCGCTGTCGAAGGCCCTGAAGAAGAACGGCTTCCGCTTCGTCGGCCCGACGACCGCCTACGCACTGATGCAGGCATGCGGCCTGGTGAACGACCACCTGGCCGACTGCCACGCGCGGTAGGCCGCCCGAGCAGCCACGGCTCGCCGTCCACGGACCTACCGAGAGTGCCGTTCCCCTTCGCGCACTTCCCCGCGCCCCTGGCTTCGCCAGGAGTGCGGGGTGAGAATGGCGTGAAGGGAGCTCCACCCCTTGGGAGTTACTTGCCGACGAAGGCGGGCTTCTGCTTTGCCACGAAGGCGTCCACGGCGATCCGGTGGTCCTCGCTGTTGCCGGCCATGGTCTGCAACTCCTCCTCCTTGTCGAGGAGTTCGGTCAGCGAGTGGGACGCGCCGTAGGCCAGGGACTCCTTGATCGCGCCGTAGGCGACGGTGGGGCCGTCGGCGAGGGTGAGGGCGAACCGGTGGGCGGTGGTGGCGAGTTCGGCGGCGGGGACGACCCGGGTGGCGAGGCCCAGCGCCAGCGCCTCTTCGGCGCGGACGGTGCGGGGGAGCATGAGGAGCTCGGTGGCGCGGGCGTGGCCGACCAGGCGGGGGAGGGTCCAGGAGGCGCCGGAGTCGGTGGTGAGGGCGACGCCGGCAAAAGAGGTGTTGAAGCCGGCGGTGTCGGCGACGATCCGGAAGTCGCAGGCGAAGGCGAGCGAGGCGCCGGCGCCGGCGGCGATGCCGTTGACGGCGGCGACGGTGGGCTTGCGCATCCCGGCGAGGGCGCGGACCAGCGGGTTGTAGTGCTCGGCGACGGTGCGCAGGGCGCTCTCGCCGGTCTCCTGCTGGTGGTGGAGCAGTCCGAGGTGCTCCTTGAGGTCCTGGCCGACGCAGAAGGCCTTCTCGCCGGCGCCGGTGAGCAGCACGGCCCGGACGTCGGGGTCGGTGGCGGCGGTGGTGACGGCGTCCCGGAGGGCGACCTTGGTGGCGACGTCGAGGGCGTTCATGGCGTCGGCGCGGTCGATGGTGAGGACGGCGAGGGCGCCGTCGCGGTGGTAGCGCACGGTGTCGGACATCGGTGAGGGCTCCCGGGTCGCGGTGGGCTGGCGGTGGGCTGTCGTGGGCACAGCATGCCGGAGTGCGGCCGGGTGGGGGAGTGTGAGGTGGCGCACCTCCGGAAGGCGTGTCGGAGTGCGACGGGATGCGGCTTTCGGCTGGTAATCGCTGCCTTGATGCAGGTTCGGGAGGCTTGGCGCAGAGAGTGATGTTGGTCATCGAGCGGTCGCATGCGGGATAATGGCTTCCGATCAATGCGTTCGATACCGGCGGTGGACGGACTGCCGGTGCGTACCTGAACGGTTGCAGGAAGGGGAACGAGCATGGCGGCCATGAAGCCGCGGACGGGTGACGGCCCGCTGGAGGTAACCAAGGAGGGGCGGGGCATCATCATGCGCGTTCCGCTCGAAGGGGGCGGGCGCCTGGTGGTCGAGCTGACGCCGGACGAGGCCGATGCTCTGGGCGAGGCGCTGAAGAAGGCCTGCGGCTGACTCAGGCAGGTACTGCCACTCGCACATCCCGGGCGCTCCGGGAGTGTTCGACGGGCCCGGTCCCCCGGTTCGCGGGGAGCGGGCCCGTTCCGCTGCCCGCGAACCGGGGGACCGGGCCCCGGCGGCGGCCCGTGCTCAGCGTTTGACCGCGCAGAGCAGGCCGTCGCTGACCGGCAGCAGCGCGGGCAGCAGGCTGTCGCCCTGCTCGCGGATGTCGGCGACCAGGTCGCGCACGGCGCGGGTCTGCGGGTCGTCGAGTTCGGGTTCGGCGAGCCGGCCCTCCTGGAAGACGCCCTCGAAGCAGACCACGCCGCGCGGCCGGAGCAGCCGCATCGCCTCGGTGAGGTGGAAACCGGAGTCGGCCGGGTCGCCGTCGCAGAACACCAGGTCGTACTGGCCGTCGGCGAGTCGCGGCAGCACGTCGCGGGCCCGGCCGGGGATGAAGCGGGCCCGGTTGGCGGCGAACCCGGCGGCCAGGTAGGCCTCGCGGGCGTACTGCTGGCGGACGGGTTCGGAGTCGACGGTGGTGAGCACGCCGTCGGGCCGCATGCCGCGCAGCAGGTAGACGCCGGACACGCCGGTGCCGGTGCCGATCTCGACCACCGCCTTGGCGTCGAGCGCGGCGGCCAGCAGGCGCAGGGCCGCGCCGCCGCTGGGGCCGATCGCGCGTATGCCGGTGCGGGCCGACTGGGCCCGGGCGTAGGTCAGCACCGCGTCCTCGCCGATGTAGGTGTCGGCGAGGGCCACTCGCTGGGGCCCGAACTCGGTGATGGCTGCCTCTTCCGGAGCGCCGATGTCGATGGAAGTCGACAAATTCCAGCGACAGACTACTGGCCGTCCGGGAACCGCGTTCGACGGCTGGCCGTTGAGTTGTCGTGGGTGGCCGGACCACCTGCGGCGGCCGCTGTTCGACCGCTCTTATCCGGGCTTGACGTGTGAGGTGGATATGGTGGTGGCTCTGCTGGGCAGAAGAGCCGACCGAGGAGGTGTGGCCGAGGGCGACGTCCCTGTGCAGCGGCACTCCCGCGGCACCACGTCGGCCCGTACGCCGAAGCCCGTGATGAACCAGTCTGTGCACTCCCCCCTGGACAAGTCGGCCGCAGCCGACGACTCGGTGGCCGAGACCACCGGCACGCTCGCGTCCTTCGCGGAGGGGCCCGACGCGCAGAGCTGGACGCCGCCCAGCTGGGAAGAGATCGTCGAGGCGCACAGCGCCCGGGTCTACCGCCTGGCGTACCGGCTGACGGGCAATCAGCACGACGCGGAGGACCTCACGCAGGAGGTCTTCGTCCGGGTGTTCCGCTCGCTGTCCACCTACACCCCCGGCACGTTCGAGGGCTGGCTGCACCGGATCACCACCAACCTGTTCCTGGACATGGTCCGCCGCCGCCAGCGGATCCGCTTCGACGCCCTCGCCGAGGACGCGGCGGAGCGCCTGGCCAGCCGTGAGCCCAGCCCCGCCCAGCACTTCAGCGACACCCACTTCGACGCGGACGTGCAGCAGGCGCTGGACACCCTCGCCCCGGAGTTCCGTGCCGCCGTGGTGCTGTGCGACATCGAGGGCCTCTCGTACGAGGAGATCGCCGCCACCCTCGGGGTGAAGCTCGGCACCGTCCGCAGCCGGATCCACCGCGGCCGCTCGCACCTGCGCGCCGCCCTCAAGCACCGGGCGCCGAACGCCGCCGCGGGCCGTTCGCGCCGGGGCGGCTCCGCCGACCCCGTGCCGGTCGGCGCCGAACCGGCCGGTAGCGACCGGAGGGGGTCATGAGCGATCACGCCCCCGAGCGCGCGGACGCCAACGGCCGCTCGCGCTGGGCGTCGCTGCGCCGTGCCGAGCAGACCCCGGCGGGGTCCGAGCTGCGGCCCGTGGCGGTCCGTCCGGTCGAGCCGGCAGCCGAGGAGCACCACCACCTCGGCGACCGCCTCACCGCCTTCCTGGACGGCGAACTCGGCCACGACGCCCGCGAGCGGGTGCAGGCCCACCTGGCGACCTGCCCGGAGTGCCTGGCCGAGGCGGAGGGCGCCCGCGCGGTCAAGCGGACGCTCAGCAGCGCCGTGATGCCCGGCCCGTCCGCGGGGCTGATGGCCCGGCTGATGGCCGTGGCCGCGCTGCCGGAGGACGATTCGGACCCTGAAGGGCCGTCGGGTGCCGTGTTCGGCGGCAGCCGGCTCACCGGCGGCTCCTTCGGCCGGGGCGCGGGCTTCGGCGGCGGCGCGCTGGGCGCCGACGCCCCGATACCCGGGATCGACCCGCGGGCCGGCCTGTTCGGCTCCCGCCCGTCCGCCGTGGCGCGTCCGCTGGCTGCGCTCGCCGAACTTCCGACCCCCCGCCAGGCCCCCGCACGGGGGCGTCGGCTGGTGTTCGCCGCCGCCGGGGCGTTCTCGGTCGCGGCGGTCACCCTCGGCGGCCTCACCGCAGGTCAGTCCGGTCCGAACCGGCCCACCAGCGTCACCCCGGTCGGCGGGGCGATCGTCCCCGTCAACGCGCAGCAGCAGGCCGACATCCCGGACTATCCGATGCGCGCCCGCCTGCAGTCCAGCCCGCAGCCGTCGCCCAGCGGTGACCCGCGGCAGTTGCTGCGCTAGCCTGCCTTCACCGGCACGTCGTCGATGCCGGTCACCCGGGTGGTCTTTACCACGGATTCACCTCCGGGAGACCGGGAAACGGCCGCCCGCGTTTACCCTTGGTTCAGCGTTGTCGGGTGCTGGGAGTTCAGGTGTTCGGAGACATAGGCGGACTCGAGGTCCTGACCATCGTGATCATGGCCATTGTGATCTTCGGTCCGGACAAGCTCCCGAAGCTGATCCAGGACACCATGGGCTTCATTCGCAAGATCCGCTCCTTCGCGGACAACGCGAAGGAGGACATCCGCAGCGAGCTCGGACCGGATTTCCAGAACTTCGACTTCGAGGACCTCAACCCGAAGACCTTCGTCCGCAAGCAGCTGCTCGGCGACGGCGAGGACCCGCTCGGACTGAAGGACCTCAAGGACAGCGTCGACATCAAGTCCGCGCTGAACGGCGAGCCCACCCGCACTCCGACCGCCTCGGTCGACTTCTCCAAGCCGGCCGCCCCGGCGAGCAGCGGCCCGGCCCTCTCGGCCGGCGAGCGTCCCCCGTTCGACCCGGACGCCACCTGACCGACCGGCCCCCCGCACGACCCCGACGCCCCGCCCGGCAGGCGGGGCGTCGTCGTTCGCGCCGCTATCGTGTCCTCTACCTCCCCGGAGGCGGGCGCTGTGCGGTCCGTCACGCCAGGCCGTGTCCGGCCCGGTTCTTCCGGACGGAGGGGCCGCGGTGCGCCACCATGGAGCCCGCCCGTGGCAGGAGCACAGCCGAGGAGGCCCCGCAGTGGACGCCACGCAAACGACCGCAGACCCCGCCGCCACGCGTCGGCCCGCCGCCGACCCCCTCGCCGCCTACCGCGCCGCCGACTTCCCCTGGTACGGCCTCGACGAGGGCTGGACCGGCCGCCGCTGGCTCGGCCAGGTCGGCAACGGCCAGAACCCGCGCCCCACGCCGTCCGACACCCCCGACTACGGCACCCTCGGCCACGGCGACGAACCCGCCCGCGGGCCCGAACCCCGCGACACCCGGCGCTTCGCGGTGGTGGTCACGGTGGCCCGCCGCGAGGTACGCCGCAGCGCCGACAACACCGGCATCCTGGAAGCCACCTCCGCGTCCTCCGCCGCCTGGCTGGCCGGCGCCGGCCTGCTCGCCGCCACCTGGCCCGGCAACCTCGACCGCACCCTGCGCCAGCACTGGCTCGACCAGCAGTCCACCCTCGCCTGGGACTTGGCCGACGACCTCGAAGGCCCCGCCTGGTCCTCCCTCACCCTCCCCGTCAACGGCGTCCCGCAGCCCTTCCGCTACCGCGAGTCCGAGTACGGCTGGGTCCTGGCCGGCGAGGCCCCCGGCGTCCTCATCGGCGCCTACGGCCGCTCCGTCTCCGCGTACGGCATCGGCTTCACCACCGTCCCCGACCTGGAGACCTACGACGGCCGCTAGGGTCTGGCGGCTCCGGAAACGTGAACGGCCCCGGGCGGGTGCCCGGGGCCGTTCGTCGTGCTGAGGATCCGTCAGAACTTGTTCTTCGGGGTCAGGCCCAGGGAGAGGCCGGACAGGCCGCGCTGGCGGCCGGAGAGCTTGCCGGCGATGGTGCGCAGGGCGGCGCCGGCGGGGGAGTCGGGGTTGGAGAGGACGACCGGGCGGCCGTCGTCGCCGCCCTCGCGGAGGCGGACGTCGATCGGAATGGAGCCCAGGACGGGGACGGTCGCGCCGACCGAGCGGGTGAGGGCGTCCGCGACGGTCTGGCCGCCGCCGGTGCCGAAGACGTCGATCATCTCGTCGCAGTGCGGGCAGGGCATGCCCGACATGTTCTCGATGACGCCGACGATCTTCTGGTGCGTCTGCAGGGCGATGGTGCCCGCCCGCTCGGCGACCTCGGCGGCCGCCATCTGCGGGGTGGTGACGATCAGGATCTCGGCGTTCGGGACGAGCTGCGCGACCGAGATCGCGATGTCGCCGGTGCCGGGCGGCAGGTCCAGCAGCAGGACGTCCAGGTCGCCCCAGTACACGTCCGCGAGGAACTGCTGCAGCGCGCGGTGCAGCATCGGGCCGCGCCACACCACCGGGGCGTTGCCCGGGGTGAACATGCCGATCGAGATGACCTTCACGCCGTGCGCCGCCGGCGGCATGATCATGTCCTGCACCTGGGTGGGCCGGCCCTCGACGCCCAGCATGCGGGGCACGCTGTGGCCGTAGATGTCGGCGTCCACCACGGCGACCTTCAGCCCGTCCGCGGCCAGCGCCGCCGCCAGGTTGACCGTCACCGAGGACTTGCCGACGCCGCCCTTGCCGGACGCCACCGCGTACACCCGGGTCAGCGTGCCCGGCTTCGCGAACGGGATCTCCCGCTCCGGGGCGCCGCCGCGCAGCAGCTGGGAGAGCTCGCGGCGCTGCTCGTCGCTCATCACGTCGAGCTCGACGGAGACTGCGGTGACGCCGGGAACCGCGGACACCGCGTCGGTGACCCGCTGGGTGATCGTCTCGCGCATCGGACAGCCCGAGACGGTGAGGTACACCGCGACCTTCACCGCGCCGCCGTCGCCGATCTCGACGGATTTCACCATGCCGATCTCGGTGATCGGACGGTTGATCTCCGGGTCGTGGACGGTCGCCAGGGCATCCTGGACGGACTGCTCCGTCACCCCGGCCGCCACCTCTGTCTCGTTGGCCATGTGTTGATGGTACGGCGCTGCGCCCCGCCCCCGACTCGCCGGTAGCGTGCCGCGGGTCACAACGGGTCGGCGGGCTCCCGGCGTTCCTCGATCTCCCGGAGCAGCGACTGCAGTTCGGACCGGATGCTGCTCAGTTCAGAAGTGATGAAGGCGCGCGTGGCGACCTCGCCGAGGCCCTGGCGCAGGGCGGCGACCTCGCGGGTCAGGTACTCGGTGTCGGCGATGTTGCGGTCGCTGCGGGCCCGGTCCTGCTCCATGTTGACGCGGTCGCGGTCGTCCTGGCGGTTCTGCGCGAGCAGGATCAGCGGGGCCGCGTACGAGGCCTGCAGCGACAGCACCAGGGTGAGGAAGATGAACGGGTAGCTGTCGAAGCGGGCCGAGGTCGGGAGCAGGGTGTTCCAGGCCACCCAGACGATGATCACCACCGTCATCCAGACGATGAACCGTCCGGTGCCCAGGAAGCGGGCGATCCGTTCGGACAGCTTGCCGAACGCCTCCGGGTCCCACTCCGGCAGCCTCATCAGGCCGGGGCGGCCGGTGCGCGGCTGGTCCAGCCGGGTCCGCGAGGCCGGGGGCAGGCCCGGCCGCTCCTCGCGGCGGACGCGCTGCTTGCGGCTGCGCAGCTCCCGCAGCTCGCCCTGGATCCGCTGGCCCGGCGAGTCGTGCTGGCGCTTGCGGTCACTGTCCATCGGACACCTCGTGGGGGGGAATGCCGTGCGCCGAGCCCTCGCGCCAGTCGTCCGGCAGCAGGTGGTCCAGCACGTCGTCCACGGTGACCGCGCCCAGCAGGTGGTCGTCCTCGTCGACCACGGGCGCCGCCACCAGGTTGTACGTGGCCAGGTAGGAGGTGATCAGCGGCAGCGGCGTGTTCGGCGGCAGCGGGTCGAGGTCGTCGTCCACGATCGAGCCGACCAGCGTGTACGGGGGTTCGCGCAGCAGCCGCTGGAAGTGCACGGTGCCCAGGTAGGTGCCGGTCGGGGTCTCGTTCGGCGGGCGGCACACGTACACCTGCGCGGCCAGCGCCGGCTTGGTGTCGGAGACCCGCACCCGGGCCAGCGCCTCCGCGACCGAGGCGTCCGGTTCCAGGACGATCGGCTCGGTGGTCATCAGACCGCCCGCGGTGTCCTCCTCGTAGGACAGCAGCCGGCGCATCTCCGCCGCCTCGGCCGGCTCCATCAGGCGCAGCAGCCGCTCGGCGTCCTCCTCGGGCAGCTCGGAGAGCAGGTCGGCGGCGTCGTCCGGGTCCATGGTCTCCAGGATGTCGGCGGCCCGTTCCTCCTTGAGCTTGCCGATGATCTCCACCTGGTCGTCCTCGGGGAGCTCCTCCAGGACGTCCGCCAGCCGGTCGTCGTCGAGGGCCGCCGCGACCTCCGCGCGGCGCTTCGCCGACAGGTGGTGCATGACGTTCGCCAGGTCGGCGGCGCGCAGCTGCTCGAACGTCGCGAGCAGGTTGGCCGCGCCCTGGCCCTCCTCGGCGAGCGAGAAACCGGTGACGGCGGACCAGTCGAGCAGCACCTGCTCGCCCTTGGCCTTGCGGAGCCGGGACGCCGGCCTGCCGAGCTGGACGAAGACCTTGTCGATCTCCCACTCGCGCAGGCGGGTCTGCACCATCGCGACGTCCAGCACCGTCACCTCGTCGGAGGTCTTGGTGCGGGTGACGGTGCGGTCGAGCAACTCGGCGAGGACGAGGGTCTCGGACGGGCGCTGCTCGAAACGACGCATGTTCAGCAGGCCGGTGGAGAGCACCTGGCCGGACTCCAGGCTGGTCACCCTGGTCATCGGGAGGAAGATCCGGCGGCGGCCGATCACCTCCACCACCAGCCCGAGAACCTTGGGCGGGCTGCCGCCCAGCCGCAACGAGACCACGACGTCGCGGACCCGGCCGACCTGATCGCCGTTCGGGTCGAAGACCGCGACCCCGGAGAGGTGGGAGATGAACACCCGGCTGCTTGGGCCCGCCAATTCGACTCCCTCGGAGGAAACGGACATAGCCACCCAAATCTAGCGGGTGACTGCGCGACGAGGGCGAGTCGGGGCGGCAGGTCATCGGGGTGCCGCGAGCTTTCCGGCGGGCGTCTACCGCTTCTTCTTGAAGAGGAGCTTGGGGAGGCCGGCCGGGATCGGCTTGCGGGTGGTGGCCGGGCTGGGCATGGGGGCGGCGGTGAGGGCGGTGTCGGGGTGGGGCGTGAGGGGGCCGGTGGGTTCGAGGCGGAGGATGCGGCACTCGCGGGCCCAGCGGTCGCCGATGGTGTCGGTGTCGGGGGCGTTGAGGCGCTTGCCCTTGAGCTCCTCGACGGCGCCGTCCCAGGCGGGGCTGCCGGGGGCGACGGCGGTGACCGCGGCGGTGAAGGCGACGAGGCGGCCGCCCTTGTCCTTGCTGCGCAGGGTGAGGGCGGCGGTGGCGCCGGCGGCGAGGCCGTGCAGGGGCTGTTCGGCGCCGTCGCCGACGACGATCACGGCGCCGTCGTGCCAGGCGTGCCAGAGCGGGCGGGCGTGCGGCTGTCCGGCGGGCTGCACCCAGAGCAGTCCGGACTTCTTGGCGGCTTCCTCCACCACGGCCCGGTCCAGGAAGTCTGCCGCGCTCGCGGTCGTCGTACGCTCCATGCCGCACAGCGTACGGCCTGCCCGGTGGGCGGACGGTCCCATCCCCCGGGACGACAGTTCCATGACGGCCGGACAGCCCTTACGGTGTATCCGCCCGTCCGTCGTCCGCAGAGGGAGAACCGTGCCCGCCGTCACCACGACCGCCCCCGCCGCGCCCGCGGCGGTCGATCAGCGAGGGGCGCTGCCGCGCACCGACCTGCTGCTGCTGGCGGTGTCGATCGCGGGCATCTCGCTGTCCGCGCCACTGATCAGCGCGACGGCCGCGCCCGCGCTGGCGATCGCGTTCTGGCGCAACGGCATGTCGGTGGCGGTGCTGGGCCCGTACGCGCTGTGGCGGCACCGGGCCGAGCTGCGCGCGATCTCCCGCCGGGCGCTGGTGCTGGCGATGGCGGCGGGCGTGCTGCTGGCGCTGCACTTCGCGCTGTGGATGCCGAGCCTGCGGATGACGTCGGTGGCGTCGGCGACCGCGCTGGTGACGACCACTCCGCTGTGGACGATCGTGCTGATGCGGCTGTTCGGGGTGCGCGCGCCGCGGCTGGTGTGGCTGGGCGTCGGGCTGGCGTTCGCGGGCGTGCTGGTGCTGACCGGCGTCGACCTGTCGGTCTCGCCGCGCGCCCTGCTCGGGGACGGGCTGGCGCTGGGCGCGGGCGCGGCCGCAGCCGGGTACATGCTGCTGGGCGCGGAGGTGCGGCGCACCGTGTCGACCACCGCGTACACCCTGGTCTGCTACGCGACCTGCGCGGTGGCGCTGCTGGCGGGGTGTCTGCTGACGGGCACGCGGCTGGCGGGCTGGCCGGCCGGGGCGTGGTGGCAGATCTTCCTGCTGATGGTGACGGCGCAGCTGCTCGGACACTCGCTGAGCAACCGGGTGGTGCGCACCCTCGGCCCGTCGATCACCTCGACGGCGATCCTGCTGGAGACCCCGGGTGCGGCGCTGATCGCGGCGGTGTGGCTGGGCCAGTGGCCGCCGGTCGTCGCCTACCCGGCGGTCGGGCTGATCCTGGTGGGCCTGGTCCTGGTGGCCCGGGCGGAGCGCCGCTGACGCTCCGCCCGTCCGGGCCCTACAGCCAGCCGTTGCGGCGGAAGCCCCGGTACATGCCGATGCAGATCAGGGCGATCACGCCGAGCACGGTCGGATAGCCGTACGTCCACTGGAGCTCCGGCATGTGTTCGAAGTTCATGCCGTAGACGCCGGTGATCATGGTGGGGACGGCGAAGATCGCCGCCCACGCGGTGATCTTGCGCATGTCCTCGTTCTGGGCGACCGAGACCTGCGCCAGGTTGGCCTGGAGCAGCGAGTTGAGCAGCTCGTCGAAGCCCTGCGCCTGCTCGCTGACCCGGGCCAGGTGGTCGGCGACGTCCCGGAAGTACTTCTGCATCTCCGGGTCGACCAGCCGGGCGACGGGCTCGGCGAGCTGGAGCATCGGCCGCAGCAGCGGGGTGACGGCGCGCTTGAACTCCAGCACCTCGCGCTTGAGCTGGTAGACCCGGCCGACGTCGGCGCCGCTGCCGCCGCGGTTGGCGAAGACGCCGTACTCGATCTCGTCCACGTCGTTCTGCAGCCGCTCGGCGACCAGCAGGTAGTTGTCGACGACGTGGTCGGCGATCGCGTGCAGCACCGCGGCCGGGCCCTTGGCGAGCAGGCCGGTGCCCTCCGAGTCGGCCTCCAGCCGCAGGCGCAGGGCGCGCAGCGAGGAGTGCGCGCCGTGTCGGACGGTGATCACGAAGTCCGGGCCGGCGAACGCCATCAGCTCGCCGGTCTCGATCACCTCGCTGGTCGGGGTGAGCTGCTCGTGCTCGACGTAGCGGACGGTCTTGAACACCGCGAAGAGCATGTTGTCGTATCGCTCGACCTTGGGGCGCTGGTGCGCGTGCACCGCGTCCTCCACCGCGAGCGGGTGCAGGCCGAAGCGCTGCGCGATGCCCTCGAACTCGGCGCCGGTGGGCTCGTGCAGGCCGATCCAGCTGAACGAACCGGGCCCGGTCTGGTGGGCCGCCTTCACCTGGCGGGCGGCCTCGCGCGGGCTGCAGCTTTCACCGGTGCGCCGGCCCTGCTGGTAGACGGCGCAGTCCACCACCGCGGACGGCGTGTCGCCGGGGGGAAGGCCGAGATCGTCACCGGTCCGTCGGCGGGCAGGACGGACGACGGCGGCGCGCAGGTTGTTGATCATCGACATGGCGCGGACTCCTTGGGCCGGACCGGCGCGCGCCTCGGCAGGGCGGGGCGAACGCGACGGCGGGAAACACCGGTGGACACGCCGGGGCCGATGATGCGTCAGAAAGCCGTTGCTGGGCGGGTTTCGACGGCTCGACCCCGGGGAAGGTGCTCTCCCGGCCGGACGCCACGCTGCGTGCGAGCCCAGGTCAGCCGTGCAGGCGGCGGGCCGGGGTGGGCCGGAGAGAGCTGCCGGTACTGCATGGTCGACTGCTGTCCACCGTGACCACCTCCTCCACGCCGGGGCCCGCGCGGGGGCCGTCGCGGCCTTGGTGCGTATTCACAAGGCCGACCGCTCACATTAACAGCTCTTCCCCGTGTCGAGCCCCGGAGTTCGGGGTACGCCGGGTAAAGGTCGCGCCAAGGCTTGCCCGCGCACCGCGCGCTAAGGTCGCGGCATGGCGCACGACTTCCCGCTCTTCGGCGACTTCTCCGATCCCGACGCCGGCCACGGCTCCGGCCCGACCCGGCAGACCGTCCTGGCCGCCGTCGAGGCCCGGCTGATCACCACCTTCGGCGAGCCCTCCGGCCGCGCCGCCGTCACCTTCGTCGGCGCGGACCGGATCGAGGTGCTGCGCTTCGGCCCCGACGCCGAGGGCCTGGTCCGCTACGCGACGCTCGGCATGTCCGCCGCCCCGATGGCCGACCCGTCCTCGGCGGTCGCCGACCCGGTGCGCGGTCCGCGCGCCGAGCTGGTGCTGACCGTCCGCGGCGGGCAGGACGAGGTGCACCGGGCGCTGGTGGTGTTCGCCGCCAGCCCGCAGGTGGAGGGCCTGGTGGTGGCCCCCGGCGGATCGCTCGACCTGGGCTCCCCGCTGTGGACCGGTGCGCCGTTCACCTCGGTGCTGGCCGCCGAGCCCGGCGGTTTGGTCGAGGACCTCGAACTCCCGTCCCCCGCCGAGGCGGTGCGCTTCCTGCCGCTGCTGCCGATGACGCCCAACGAGGCCGCGTTCAAGCGCGTCCAGGGCGCGGCCGCGCTGGAGGAGCGCTGGCTGAAGCACGGCACCGACCTGCGCGACCCGAACCGCCGGGGCGTCCCGCTGGACTGAGAGCCGGTCAATGCGGGTGGCCCTCGATGAAGCCGAACACCCCGTTGGCCACCAGCTGCGCCGCGATCGCCGACAGCAGCAGGCCGGACAGCCGGGTGATCAGCACCACGCCGCCCTCCTTGATCACCCGGATGATCGCCAGCGAGAACCGCATGGTCAGCCAGAGCACGAGGTGCATCAGCACGATCGCCGCCCAGAGCGCCGCGTGCTGCGTCCCGGTCTGCGCCTGCTGCACGGCCAGGATCACCGCGACGATCGCCCCCGGCCCGGCCAGCAGCGGAGTGCCGAGCGGGACCAGGGCGACATTGACGTCCTTGGTCTGTTTCGGCTCCTCGATCCGGCCGGTCAGCAGGTCCAGCGCGATCAGCAGCAGGAGGATCCCGCCGGAGACCTGCAGTGCCGGGATCGACACGTGCAGGTAGTCCAGGATCTGGTGCCCGAACAGTCCGAAACAGGTGATCACCCCGAGTGCCACCAGTGCGGCCTGCCAGGCCATTCGACGTTGCACGCGATGCGCCCGCCCGGAGGTGAGCGCCAGGAAGATCGGCATGATGCCCGGCGGATCCATGATCACGAAAAGCGTGACGAACAGTGAGCCGAAGACCTTGCCGTCGATGACGGTGCCCATGGCGGGCAATTGTGCGCGCCCGGATCGTTCGGGTGCGATGGGACGCGCCGGGGGTTTCATCCGGCGACGGGCGCGGCTCCGGTCGCCTGCGACACCAGTGCTTCGTACACCGCCCGGTCGGTGGTGTGCTCGCCCAGCCGGACGGTCTTCCGGCTGCCGTGGTAGTCGCTGGAGCCCGTCACCAGCAGACCCAACTCGGCTGCCAGAGCGCGGAGTCGGGCCCGGGTCGGGTCGTCGTGGTCGGTGTGGTCGACCTCCAGCCCGGCCAGCCCGGCCGCCGCGAGATCGGCGATCACCTCGTCGGACACCGTCTGCCCGCGCTTGACCGCTCCGGGGTGAGCGAAGACCGGTACGCCCCCCGCCGCCCGCACAAGCCGTACCGCCAGCACCGGGTCGGTCTCGTGCTTGCGGACGTCCGCCCGCCCCCCGTTGGCCAGCCACTCCGGCGTGAACGCGTCCGAGACGCTCGCCACCACGCCGGCCTCCACGAGCGCGGACGCGATGTGCGGACGGCCCACCGAACCGTCCCCGGCGATCCGCTCCACCTGCGCCCAGTCGATCGGCGCGCCCAGCTCCCGGCAGCGCTCCACGATCGCCCGCCCGCGCCGGAAGCGGTCGTTGCGCACCAGCTCCCGCTCCGCCGCGAAGGCCGGCTCCGCCGGGTCGAACAGGTACGCCAGCAGGTGCATGCTGATTCCGCCCACCTGGCAGGAGAGTTCGGCGCCCGGCACCAGGGTCAGCCCCGTCCCGGCCACCGCCGCCGTCGCCTCGGCGTACCCGGCCACCGTGTCGTGGTCGGTCAGCGCCACCACGTCCAGGCCCGCGGCCACCGCGTTGGCGACCAGTTCGGCGGGGGAGTCGGTGCCGTCCGAGGCATTGCTGTGGGCGTGCAGATCGATACGCATGCCGCCCAGGATAGGGAGCGGGTCAGCCCAGCAGGCGGGGGGAGAGCGCCCCGCAGGGCAGCAGGCCGAGCTCGGCGCCCGCGTCGCGCAGATCGGTCAGCACCAGCTCGTCGTGCATCAGCAGCGCGGACTGCTCGGGCCAGGCGATCGCCCACAGCCACAGGCCGCGCGCCTCGCCGACGTACACCGCCCGGTCGTCCGGCGCACCCGGGACGTGGAACATCGGGGTCGGTCGGCCGGCCGCCATCAGCTTGGCGTCCGCGGGCTTGTACAGCGCCACCGACTCGCCCGGGTCCGGCCCGTCCAGCCCCGCGTAACGGGCGCCCAGGCCGATGCCCAACTCCTCGGCCACCAGCACCAGTTCGCCGAATCCGCCGAGCGGGGCGGGCCCGGAGCAGGCGACGGCGGTGGCGCGGGCCCCCGACAGGTCGTCACCGGCGTGCGCGATCCCGGTGAACAGCCAGCCGACCGGCAGCGGCCAGGGCATCCACACCGGCACCTGCGAGCGGTTCACTGCGACGTTCAGGGCCTCGACACTGGGGGGCAGCACCGGCTGCATCGGGTGCACGGCACCGTGCCGGTCGCACTGCCAGGTGTCGGAGAAGAGACCGGGGGCGCGCACCCGACCGGCACACCGCGGACAGCTTGGCTCGCCCCTCATAACCGACAACGGTCCTCCCTCCGGACTGCTGCGTCAAGGACGATCACCCGTAAGGAGTCCGCCACCAGCCGCCCCGGCAACGGCCCGGGTCCGGCAGGGTGATGTCCCGGGCGGCCGGGCGCCAAACCCCCGCAGGTCGCGGCCCCCGAACACACTGACGCCCCGCCTCCCAGGGGTCTCCTGCGGTGACGGGGCGTCAGTTGGGTATCGGAACGTCGGACGGCTCGGCGGCTCGTCCGCGTTCGGTCACACGGCCTTGCACGGACGGATGTACAGGCGTTCGCCGGTTTGCGCGGCGGTCTTCAGGTACTCGGAGACGGTCGCCGCATCGGCGATCAGCCGATCGGTCTCCGCTCCGGCGTGATCCAGGCGAAGGATCTCGAAACGCATGGGCCTCTCCCTTCCCGTCCTCGGGCTCCGAGGCGGACTCGGCCGGCGGTAGGCCATCGCGCGATGGCCTGCCGGCACTGGCTGGGTCGGACGTCCGGCAGGTGCAGTCACCTGTCGCTCCCCCCACTCTCAAGCAGGACTTCTTCAGCGGCACTTACGGTGCGGCAAGCGGAGCGAGGCGACTCTGCCTCGATGACTCACTGTGCCGCGACCCTGCTACCCGGCGGTTGCCCGCGGGTAGATCCGTCGTTTCGACGGCCGGAGGAGGGTGCGGCCGTCGTACGGTTCTGATTCCGGACTGAATCAAATATTACCCGAGCTAACGATCCTTGTCGCGCGAAAACGGGGGCCGACTTCTGATCAACCGTCAGAAGGCCCGCCGATGGCCCCGATCCGTCGGGAAAACGGCGCGTCGGACGCTACGCGGACCAGAACGCGGCCAGCGCCGCCGCCGTCTCGGCCGGACGTTCCGCGTTCGGGGAGTGCCCCGAGCCCGCCACCACGGTGCGCAGCGCGCCCAGGCGCTCCGCCATCCGCGACTGCTCCGGCACCGGCCAGGCGTAGTCCCGCTCGCCCGACAGCACCAGCGTCCGCAGACCCACCGCCGCCAACTCGTCCACCCGGTCCGGGGCCGCCACCAGGTGGGCCGCCGCGGCCTTCAGCGCCTGCGGCAGGTTCGCCAGCCAACGGCGGTGCAGGAACTCCGCGATCTCCGGCTCCAGCGGCGGCACCCGCTCGCCCTCCAGCTGCCGCATCACCTGCCAGATCGACTCCAGGTCCATCGACTCCAGCGCGTCCAGCAGCAGCGCCGTACGCGCCGCCTCCGCCGGGTCGATCGACCCCGGACCCGTCGACATCAGCGTCAACGACTGCCACGGCAGTGCGCCGGACACCGACAGCACCGCCTCCCGCACCACCTGGCCGCCGAACGAGTGCCCCACCAGGTGCAGCGGCCCCTCCACGCCGAGCTCGGCGGACAGCGCCCGGACGTCCGCGCCCAGCGCCCGCACCGTGTACGCCTCCGGGTCCTCCGGGCCGCCCGACTCGTACTGACCTCGCTGGTCCACCGCGACCGTCCGGAACCCGGCCTCCGCCAGCGGCTCCAGCAACGCGATGAAGTCCTCCTTGCTCCCGGTGAACCCCGGCACCAGCAACGCCGTCCCCCGTGCCGCCCCCACCGGCTCCCCCCACAACGCCGCCAGCCCACCCACCCGGACCGCCCGCACACACCCCGGCAGCTTCAAGAACGGCGGCGTACTCATCTCTCCGTACCTCCCGGAAGATCACCCGACAATCGGGGCCACCCTATGCAGCCAAGATCCGCCCGGTGCGCGCGGAGCGGACGAAACGCCAGGAGCGGGGGAGAGCCGCGCTGCGAGGGCCTCATTCGTCTGGGCGGGGAGGCCGCAGGAGACGCGGCGGGGCGGGGCGGCGGAACGTGCCGCAGCACTGCCGCCGGGGACGGCGGAGCAGTCGACGCGCTGAAACGCCTGGGCAGCGCTGCCCAGGCCGCGAGCTGTACGGCCGGGGCCGGGGGCCGGTGAGGCTTCGGGGCCCGGGCAGACCTGTCGCTGGCGCGGGCCGGCGGGGCGGGCGAAACGACGGAGGGCGAGGGAGCCGCCCTGCGAGTCACCACCTGAGCGGGTATGCGGCGGCTGCGGGGGCCCAGGCGGAGTGCTGGAACGCGTGGGCGGGGTGTCGTGGCTGCGGGCGGTACGGGGCTGGGCGGGAATGCCGCCGGGGAGGGCGCGACCTGGTGACGGTCGGGCCCTCCCCGGCGGGTGGGTGGTGCGGTTACTTCTCGACGGCCTTGCGGGTCCGGCGCGGGGCCGGGATCTCCTCGCCCGCGGCCGGCGCGGCGGCGGCCTTCTTGGTGGCCCGCTTGCGCGGGGCCGGGGTGGCCTCGTCGGCGACGACCTCGGCAGCGGCGGCCTTCTTGGTCGCGCGCTTGCGCGGCGCCGGGGCCTCCTCCGCCGGGGTTTCGACGGCCTTCTTGGCAGTGCGCTTGCGCGGGGCCGGGGTGGCCTCGTCGGCGACGACCTCGGCAGCGGCGGCCTTCCTGGTCGCGCGCTTACGGGGCGCCGGGATCTCCTCCGCCGGGGTTTCGACGGCGGCGACGGCCTTCTTGGTGGCCCGCTTGCGCGGAGCCGGCGCGACGGCCTCCTCCGCGACGACCTCGGCAGCGGCGGCCTTCTTGGTCGCGCGCTTACGGGGCGCCGGGGCCTCCTCCGCCGGGGTTTCGACGGCGGTGACGGCCTTCTTGGTGGCCCGCTTGCGCGGAGCCGGCGCGACGGCCTCCTCCGCGACGACCTCGGCAACCGCAGCCTTCTTGGCGGCGCGCTTGCGCGGGGCGGGAGCCTCCACGGTCTCCACGGTCACCTCGGTGACCGGCGCGGCCGCAGCCTTGCGGGTGCGCTTGCGCGGGGTCTCGGCGACCGGCTCCACGACCGCCGGGGCGGCCGTCTCGACGACGATCTCGGCGACCGTCTCCACCACGGGGGCGGCGGCGCTGCGGGTGCGCTTGCGCGGGGTGCGGGCGGCGGGGGCCTCCGCGACCGGGGCCTCGACGACCACCGGCGCGGCCTCGACGACCGTCTCGACGACAGGCGCGGCGGCGTTGCGGGTGCGCTTGCGCGGGGTGCGCGCGGCCGGAGTCTCCGCGACCGGGGCCTCGACGGCCACCGGCGCGACCTCGACCACCGGCGTGGCCGGGGCGGTCTCCACCACGGCCGTCTCGACCACGGCCGGGGCGGCGGCCGAGTTGCGGCGGTTGCGGTTGCGGCGGCGCGAGCTGCGGCCCTCGCCGGGCGCGGGCTGCTCGGCGGCGGGCACCGCGGGGGTGGTCGGCGCAGCGGCGGTGTCGGGCGCGGCCGAGCCGCCGCCGCGGGTACGGCGACGCTCCCGGTTGCGGCGCGGACGCTCGGCCGGAGCCGGCGCCTCGGGGGCGGCAGCGCCGCGTCCACCGCGACCGCCACCGCCACCGGTGCGGGCCGGGCGCTGGCCGCGGCCGCCGGTCTCGCCGAGGTCCTCGACCTCTTCGGCGGCCAGGCCGGCCCGGGTGCGCTCGGAGCGGGGCAGGATGCCCTTGGTGCCGGGCGTGATGCGGAGCAGCTCGTACAGGTGCGGGGAGGTGGAGTAGGTCTCCTCCGGGTCGTTGAACGGCAGGTCCAGCGCCTTGTTGATGAGCTGCCAGCGCGGGATGTCGTCCCAGTCGACCAGGGTGACGGCGGTGCCCGAGGCGCCGGCCCGGCCGGTGCGGCCGATCCGGTGCAGGTAGGTCTTCTCGTCGTCGGTGCACTGGTAGTTGATGACGTGCGTGACGCCCTCGACGTCGATGCCACGGGCGGCGACGTCGGTGCAGACCAGGACGTCGACCTTGCCGTTGCGGAAGGCGCGCAGCGCCTGCTCGCGGGCACCCTGGCCGAGGTCGCCGTGCACCGCGCCGGCCGCGAAGCCGCGGCTGGTGAGCTGGTCGGCGACGTCGGCGGCGGTGCGCTTGGTGCGGCAGAAGATCATCGCCAGGCCGCGGCCCTCGGCCTGCAGGATCCGGGAGACCATCTCGACCTTGTCGAGCGAGTGGGCACGGAAGATGTGCTGCTCGATGTTGGCGACGGTGGCGCCGGTGTCGTCCGGCGCGGCGGCCCGGATGTGGGTGGGCTGGCTCATGTACCGGCGGGCCAGCGAGATGACCTGGCCGGGCATGGTGGCGGAGAAGAGCAGGGTCTGCCGCTTGGCGGGCAGCATCGTGATGATCTTCTCGACGTCGGGCAGGAAGCCGAGGTCGAGCATCTCGTCGGCCTCGTCCAGCACCAGCGCACGGACCTGGGACAGGTCGAGCTTGCGCTGGCCGGCCAGGTCGAGCAGACGGCCGGGGGTGCCGACGACGATGTCGACGCCCTTCTTCAGGGCCTCGACCTGCGGCTCGTAGGCGCGGCCGCCGTACACGGCGAGGACGCGGACGTTGCGGACCTTGCCGGCGGTCTGCAGGTCGTTGGTGACCTGGGTGCACAGCTCGCGGGTGGGGACCACGATGAGCGCCTGCGGGCTCTCGGTGAGCTGGTCGGCGGTGGCCCGGCCGGCGGCGACGTCGGCCTTGACCACGGCCCGCTCGATCAGCGGGAGGCCGAAGCCGAGGGTCTTGCCGGTGCCGGTCTTGGCCTGGCCGATGACGTCGTGGCCGGTCAGCGCGACCGGCAGGGTCATCTCCTGGATCGGGAAGGGGTGGACGATCCCGACGGCCTCCAAGGCCTCGGCGGTCTCCGGGAGGATCCCGAGGTCCCGGAACGTCATCTTGGTGGGTTCGGCGGTGGTGGACAGGGTGCTGCCTCTTCCGTGTGGAGGGGCCGAGTTCGAGCGCGTCCTGCCGTGCCCGCGCTGCCCGGTGAGGGGCGCGTCGGGCGGGCGGCGCGGGGGAGGGCGTCCCGTTTGACGGGGTCGTGCGGCCCGGCGCGTCCTGGCGCCGTCCGCGGCGGCCCTCGCTCGGCCTGATGCGGTGCCTGGGCCCGAGGCTCGGGCCAGGTCGGAGCCGATCGGGTCTCCGACCGGGCATCCGCGTACGTGAGCGCCGGGGGCGGTGCACCGGGCGGCGGAACGCCACCGGGTACGACTGCGCGGCCTGCCGATGAACGGACGGGCCGCGCGGGTTCACACCTGGCCTCGCTACCTACCATACAGTCAAGCGACGACTCGAACACGTGACGGCGAATACTCCGACCGGCCGCGCCAGGGTGGCGGGACGTCTGCGGACGGTCCTCGCACCGGTCGGGACCACTAAGGTCAGGTGCCATGGAGACTCAGGAACCCGCTGACGGGATCACCGACTCGATCGGGCCCTGGACGGCCCGGGCCGCCGACCCGCAGTACCGCGCGGCGGTGCTCGACCTGCTGGGCGCGCTCGCGTACGGGGAGTTGAGCGCCTTCGAGCGGCTCGCCGAGGACGCCAAGTTCGCGCCCGGCATCGCGGAGAAGGCCGCGCTGGCCCGGATGGCCTCCGCCGAGTTCCAGCACTACCAGCTGCTGCACGACCGGCTGGCCGAGGTGGGCGCCGACCCGGTCGCCGTGATGGAGCCGTTCGTCGAGCCGCTGGAGGCCTTCCACCGGATGACCGCCCCCGCCGACTGGCTGGAGGGCCTGGTCAAGGCGTACGTCGGCGACGCCATCGCGACCGACTTCTACCGCGAGGTGGCCGTCCGGCTGGACGACGACACCCGGGACCTGGTGCTGCGCGTGATGGCCGACACCGGGCACGCCGAGTTCGCGGTGGACCGGGTGCGGCAGGCGATCGAGGAGGACCCGCGGGTCGGCGGCCGGCTCGCGCTGTGGGGCCGGCGGCTGATGGGCGAGGCGCTCAGCCAGGCGCAGCGGGTGGTCGCCGAGCGCGACGCGTTGTCCAACCTGCTGGTCGGCGGCGCGCACGTGCGCGGCTTCGACCTCGTCGAGGTCGGCAAGATGTTCAACCGGATCACCGAGACCCACACCAAGCGGATGGCGGCGCTCGGCCTGGCGTCCTGACGCTCAGAACGCTCAAGCGCTCAAACGCTCAGGCGTGACGGTGCCGGCCGCCGCGGCGGGGCGCGAGGTCCGGCCGGGCCGGCACCGACACCAGCAGCGCCGCCACCACGGCGGACACCGCCAGCTGCACCGCCGGGACGTGCCCGTCCAGCACGTAGTGGGTGAGCCGACCGGACAGCACGGCCGACACCAGGGCGGCACCCACCGGCAGGGAACGCGTCGGGAACAGCTCCGGCCGCGCCAGCAGGGCGCCGAACCCGACGACGAGGCCGATCAGGACGAACGCGGACGTCTCCCACACAGCTGTCTCCCCGGGTAGTGCGGCGCTGCGGCACCCACCGCCTACCCGCCCGGACCCGCCGGTACACAGCGCGACGCCCCGTCCCCCCGGCTGGGGGAACGGGGCGCCGGTGGCGTGCGTGTCAGAGCGTGCCGAAGCCGACCTTGCGGACGGACGGCTCGCCGATCTCGACGTACGCGAGGCGCTCCGCCGGGACCAGCACCTTGCGGCCGTGCTCGTCGGACAGGGTGAACAGCTTGGAGCTGCCGTCCAGGGCCTTGGCGACCGCGTCCGCGACCTCTTCGGCAGTTTGCGCGCTCTCCAGGACGATCTCCCGGCTCGCGTTCTGCACGCCGATCTTGACCTCCACGGCTTCCGTCCCTCCGGTAGCAGCCCGCGCGCTCGAACCGCCGTTCGCGGGTGGCGCGCCGTACGGGCTTCACCTTAAGGCAGCCGAGCGGCTGGGAGGGGAAGCTCCCGGGTCGGTCCGCTCAGGGCCGAATCGGCGGTCACTCGCCGGCGGCGCCGGAGCCGTCCAGGATCGGGTGCATCGGGAAGCCCTTCAGACCGCGCCAGGCCAGGCTGGCGATCAGCCGGATCGCCTCGTCGCGAGGGACCTCGGACTCCTGGGACAGCCAGTACCGGGCGGTGATCTGGGCCATGCCGCAGACGCCGACCGCGAGCAGCTTGGCCTCCGCCGCCGGCAGGTCGGTGTCCTCGGCGATCACCTTGGAGACCAGGGTGGCGCTCAGGTCGGTGGCCCGCTCGACCCGCTCGCGCACGGCCGGTTCGTTGGTCAGGTCCGACTCGAAGACCAGCCGGAACGCGCCGGACTCGCTGGAGACGTAGTGGAAGTACGCCTCCATGGTCGCGGCGACGCGCTGCTTGTTGTCGTTGGTCGCCTCCAGCGCCGCCCGGGTGCCGTCGACCAGGGCGTCGCAGTGCTTGTCCAGCAGCGCGAGGTACAGCTCCAGCTTCCCCGGGAAGTGCTGGTACAGCACCGGCTTGCTGACACCGGCCCGCTCGGCGATGTCGTCCATGGCGGCCGCGTGGTAGCCCTGGGCGACGAACACCTCCTGGGCCGCTCCGAGCAGTTGTTCACGGCGGGCGCTTCGCGGCAGGCGGGCACCGCGCGGACGCTCCTGCGCCTCCTGGATGGCCGTCACGGCGCTCCTCACTTCACGGTCTGCGATGGGCTGGCAAGGCATTGATTCTACTTTTCGGTAACCCGCACGCGCGCGGGTGAAGCCGAGTAAAGCGCACCACCACCCTTGTCGGGAGCCCACAATACGGCCCGGACCAGGACTGTCCACAGGTCGAGACGGACCCGGGACCGGGTCGGGACGGGCCGAATCGCACCGGTGGCGGGCCGTCCTCACTACCATCGTGCTCCATGAGCGCCGCCCAGCACCCTCTCGCCGCCCTGGAGCCCTACCGCACCGTCGAGGTGCCGGGGGCGGCCGTGGCCGTCAGCCGCCACTCCGAACCCCGCGAAGGACTGCCGCCCGCCCTGTTCGTGCACGGGCTCGGAGGCTCCGGCGACAACTGGCTGGAGCTGCTCGGCGAGCTCTCCGAGGACGTCGACGGCGAGGCGGTCGACCTGCCCGGATTCGGCTGGTCCGCGCCGCCGCTGGACGGCAACCTGAGCATCTCCGGCCACGTTCGGGCCGTCATCGGCTACCTGGAGGAGACCGGCCGCGGACCGGTCCACCTGTTCGGCAACTCGCTCGGCGGCGCGGTCTCCGTCCGGCTCGCCGCGCTCCGCCCCGACCTGGTGCGCAGCCTCACCCTGATCTCCCCGGCGCTGCCCGAGCTGCCCCCGCAGCGCACCGCCTGGCCCACCGGGATGCTCGCCGTCCCCGGCGTCGCCGAACTGGTCCGCCGCCGCAGCGCCGGCAGCGACCCGGAGAGCGTCACCGCGGAACTGCTGCGCCTGGTCTACGCCGACCCCGAGAACATCCCCGCGCACCGCCGCGCCCGGGCCGTCGCCGAGTACCGGCGCCGCACCGCGCTGCCGTACGCGCTGCAGGCGATGGTCGGCTCGGCGCGCGGCATCGTCAGCGCCTACACCGAGCGCGGCGAGCAGTCGCTGTGGCGGCAGGCCCGGCAGATCGAGGTGCCGGTGCTGCTGGTGTACGGGCTCAAGGACAAGCTGGTCTCCTACCGCTCCGCCCGGCGGGCCTGCGCCGCGTTCCGGGACGCCCGACTGCTGGTGCTCCCCGAGTCCGGACACGTGGCGATGCTGGAGCACCCCGAGCCGGTCGCCCGCGCGGTGCGCGAACTGCTCGCCGAAGCCGAAGCCGAAGCCGAAGCCGAAGCCGAAGCCGGGGCCGACGCCGGGCGCTGACCGCGCCCGCGCACCGGGCGCGAGCGGCGAAAACGCGACGGAGACCTGCGAGGTCACGGCCGTTCACTCGATCAGGTGGCAAGCCGGGCCGGGCCCCCAGGGGTTCCGGCCCGGCGCTCTACCGTCGTGTTGTCGGACCGAACAGGTGTGGGGGGCGAGACGGCGAAGGCGGCGGACGCGGGGGAGCGGACGCCGGCCGGACGACCGTCGAGCACGGACGCAACTCCCTGTGTCGTAGGGCCGGAACCCCGTCGAAACGCTCGTGCTCAGGAGGCGTCGTGCGCATAGCTCTGCTCACCGAGAGCGGTCATACCGGTGCGCAGCGTGGCGAAGGCGGCTGGTGCGGCCGCCTGGTCGACGGCCTGCCCGAGCACGAGTTCCGGCTCTACCGGCTGCTCCCCGCCGACCGGCCCGCCCCGCCCGCCGGGGTGGGCGGCCTGCGCGGCGTCCACGAACTGCCCATGGGGGGCCGCCGCCCGGCCGGGCGCGGACCCGCCGCGCTACGCCGCCGCGGGTACCTGAAGGCGTACGAGGAACTGGTGCGCGCCCTGGTGATGCCCGGCGAACAGGACGGGTTCGGGTCCGCGCTGTACCGGCTGGCCGCGCTCGGGCGGGGCGACGACGCGCTGCCCGCGTTCCTCGGCTCCGGCCACGCCCACCGGGTGCTGGAGCGGATCTGGCAGACGCCCGGCGCCGACACCGCCGCCGGCGAGCCGCAGGTCTGCGACGTGCTGGTCGCCGCCGACCTGTTGGAACAGTGCCTGCGGCCGCTGTCCGCGCCCTGGTACGGCACCGGCCCGGCCGGGCTCGGCGGCACCGACCTGTGCCACGTGGTCGGCGGCGGGCCGGCCGCGCTGCCCGCGCTGGTCGCCCGCGAACTGCACGGCGTCCCGTTCGTGGTCACCGGGAACGGCCCACACCTGCTCGCGCGGGACGGCGGCCACCGCGCCGCCCGTTACCGCGGGCCGGTGCGCGCGCTGCTGCTGTCGTTCCTCCGGCAGCTCGCCGAGGAGACCCGCCGGCACGCCGCCGCGCCCACCCCCGGCCGACGTCGCCATGAGGACGCGCCCGCCGACGAACCCGGGGTGCCCACCCTGGTCTGGGCCGGCGCGCTGGAACCCGGGCACGACCCCGAACTGATGCTGCACGCCTTCGCGCTGGTCCGCGCCGAACTGCCCGACGCCCGGCTGGCCATGTACGGCGAGGAGGGCGCGCCCGGCTACCTGGCGCACTGCGAGGCGGTCGCGGGGCGGCTCGGCATCGCCGACGCCGTCGAGTTCGCCGGCCGGCCGGAGAGCCCGGCCGCGGCCTGGGCGTCCGGCAGCGCCGTGGTGTTCGGCGCGCACGACCGGCACGCCCCGCGACTGCTCGCCGACGCCATGCTCAGCGGTCGCGCCGTGGTCGCCACCGAGACCGGTGCGGCCCGCGAGGTGCTCGGCCCCGCCGGGCTGCTGGTGCCGCCGCGCAACCCGCGCGCCCTCGCCGGGGCCTGCCTGGCGCTGCTGCGCGACCCCGAACGGCGGGCCCGGCTGGGCGGCGCCGGTCGGCTGAGGGCGCAGGAACGCTTCGGCGTCGAGCCCACGGTGGGCGCGTTCCGCGAGATCTACCTCGAACTCGCCTCCCGCTACCCGGCCTTCCCGGCCCGGCCCGGCGCCCCTGCGCAGCCGTTCGCCCGCCCCGCCGAATACTGGGTGGCCGCCGCGCGGCCCGCGCTCGCGGAGGCGGTGTGAGGAGGCCTCCGTCTGCTCCTGAACTCGCTTGCAGCAGACGGGAGTTCAGTCGGCGGTGGGCTGCCCCGGCGGTGCGGGTGCCGAAGCGGCGGACGGTGTTCGCCGGGGCTGCTTCGGCACTGCGTGGGCCGGGCTGCCGGTGTTCGCCGGGCCGTCCGCGTCGGTCGGTGCGGTCCGGGCGGCTGCCGGGAAGCGAGGCGGACGTCGCGCCGAAGGCCGTGGCCGGTGCCGGCGAGCTCTCGCCGGCGGGCAGCGGCGGTTGTTCCGACTTGTCGATCAGTTCTCGTTGCCCGGCCGGTGCCGGGCCTGATGGAAGGACTTGGGCCCGATGAGGGTGCTGTTGCTGGGAGCCGACGGGTTCATCGGCCGGCGGGTTGCCGACCGGCTGCTGGCGGAGGAAGGGCTCCAGGTGACCGTGCTGGGCCGGGGCGATTCCGCCGACATCAGGTTCGACCTGGCTGCGGGGAGTCCGGGCGCGCTGGCCCGGTTCCTGGACGCCGTCGCCCCGCAGGTGGTGATCAACTGCGCGGGAGCCACCTACGGGACGTCCCGGGCGCTGATCCGGGCGAACACACTGGCGGTGGCGACGGTCTGCGAGGCGATCCGGCGCAGCCGGGAACCCGCCAGGCTGGTGCACGTCGGCTCGGCCGCCGAGTACGGTCCGGCGCAGCCCGGCGGGCCGATCCCGGAGAACGCGGAGCCGCGTCCGGTCGGGCCGTACGGGGTGTCGAAGCTGGCGGGTACCGAGCTGGTGCTGAGCTCGGGGCTGGACGCGCTGGTGCTGCGGGTGTTCGACGTGGTCGGGCCGGGCTCGCCGACGGCCTCGCTGTTCGGGCGGCTGGCCGAGGGCCTGCGGCGGGCGTTGGAGCAGGAGGAGGGACAGGTCCGGATGCCGGACCTGTCCGGCTACCGGGACTTCGTGGACGTCCGGGACGTCGCCCGGGCGATCCAGGCGGCGGCGGTGTCCGCGGCCACCGGGGTGATCAACATCGGCAGCGGCCACGCGGTGCGGGCCCGGGAGGCGGCGCACCTGCTGGTCCGGGCGTCCGGCTTCGAGGGGACGATCAGCGAGGACGCCCGGCAGGTGGTGCTGCCCGCGCAGCAGGCGGTCGCGGACGGGGTCAGGGCGGTCGAGGCGCGGGCCGCCGCCGAGCCGGTGCAGTGGCGGCAGGCGGACGTCCGGACCGCCCGGGACCGTCTCGGATGGCGGACACAGGTGCCGCTGGAGGAGTCCCTCGGGGACGTCTGGCTGGAGACCGCCTGCCGGGTCTGATCCGTCCGGCCGGGGCCTGACCAGGGGGTTCGGCCTGGGGGCGCGATGTCTCGCCATCCGGCGTCGCGCATCTCAGCAAGTGGACCTGCTGTCTTGGAATACCCCCGGCACGTGACACTGTTGGCGTAGTCGAACGAGAAACTGACGACCATCGGAGTCCCCGTGTCGCTGCCACCCCTGGTCGAGCCCGCCGCCGAGCTCACCGTCGAAGAGGTCCGCCGGTACTCCCGCCACCTGATCATCCCCGATGTGGGCATGGACGGGCAGAAGCGGCTCAAGAACGCCAAGGTGCTCTGTGTCGGCGCCGGCGGCCTCGGCTCGCCGGCCCTGATGTACATGGCCGCCGCCGGTGTCGGCACGCTCGGCATCGTCGAGTTCGACACCGTCGACGAGTCGAACCTGCAGCGCCAGATCATCCACGGCCAGTCCGACATCGGCCGTTCCAAGGCCCAGTCCGCGCGCGACTCCGTCAAGGAGATCAACCCGCTGGTCGACGTGGTGCTGCACGAGGAGCGCCTCGACAACGACAACGTGATGGAGATCTTCTCCGGCTACGACCTGATCGTCGACGGCACCGACAACTTCGCCACCCGGTACCTGGTGAACGACGCCGCGGTGCTGCTCGGCAAGCCGTACGTGTGGGGCTCGATCTACCGCTTCGACGGCCAGGCCAGCGTGTTCTGGGCCGAGCACGGCCCGTGCTACCGCTGCCTGTACCCGGAGGCCCCGCCGCCGGGCATGGTCCCGTCCTGCGCCGAGGGCGGCGTGCTCGGCGTGCTGTGCGCCTCGATCGGCTCGATCCAGGTCAACGAGGCCATCAAGCTGCTGGCCGGCATCGGCGAGCCGCTGGTCGGCCGTCTGATGATCTACGACGCCCTGGAGATGCAGTACCGCTCGGTGAAGGTCCGCAAGGACCCGAACTGCGCGGTGTGCGGCGAGAACCCGACCGTCACCGAGCTGATCGACTACGAGTCGTTCTGCGGTGTCGTCTCGGAGGAGGCCTCGGCCGCCGCCATCGGCTCCACGATCACCTCCAAGCAGCTCAAGGAGTGGATCGACAACGACGAGCCGATCGACATCATCGACGTCCGCGAGATCAACGAGTACGAGATCGTCAGCATCCCGGGCGCCCGCCTGATCCCGAAGAACGAGTTCCTGATGGGCAACGCCCTGCAGGACCTTCCCCAGGACAAGCGGATCGTGCTGCACTGCAAGACCGGTGTCCGCTCGGCCGAGGTGCTGGCCGTGCTCAAGGCCGCGGGCTTCGCGGACGCGGTGCACCTGGGCGGCGGCGTGATCGGCTGGGTCAACCAGATCGAGCCCGAGAAGCCCGTCTACTGATCGGCTGCTGATCGATCGCTGATCGGCCGCTGATCGGCCGCTGAAGGATCGTCAACCGCCCGACCAGGGGATTCCCCCGGTCGGGCGGTTTTGCGTCACCATCGGTGCGGAAAAGCACACCTGCGTCGGTTGTGGCGCAGGTGTTCGAGACGGTTCCGAGGGGCGGGGGAGTCCGATGGGCAAGCACGTGGTGGTCGGCGCGGGGCCGGTGGGATCGGCCACCGCCCGGCTGCTCGCCGAGCGCGGCGAGGAGGTCGTGGTGGTCACCCGCACCGCCGCCTCCGCCGTCCCGCTGGAGGGCGTCCGGCGCCGGCAGCTGGACGCGTCGGACGCGCAGGTGCTCGGCGAGGCCGTCGAGGGCGCGGAGGTGCTCTACAACTGCGCCAACCCGCCGTACCACCGCTGGCCCGAGGTCTGGCCACCACTGGCCGCCGCGCTGCTGACCGCCGCCGAGCGCAGCGGCGCGGTGCTGGCCACCGTCTCCAACCTGTACGGCTACGGCGCGGTGGACGGGCCGATGAGCCCCGAGACACCACTGCGGCCGGTCGATCCCAAGGGCGAGGTGCGGGCCACGATGTGGCGCGACGCGCTGGCCGCGCACCGGGCCGGGCGGGTGCGGGCCACCGAGGTGCGGGGCTCCGACTACCTGGCGGCGAACGCCGCCGGCGTGTTCGACGGCCGGGCGTTCTCCCGTGCGCTGGCCGGCCGCACCGTGCAGGTCCTCGGCGACCCGGACGCCCCGCACAGCTGGACGGCCCCGCAGGACGTCGCCCGCCTGCTGGCCGCCGTCGGCACCGACGAGCGCGCCTGGGGCCGGGCCTGGCACGTGCCGAGCAACCCGCCGCGCAGCCAGCGGCAGGTGATCGCCGAGCTGTGCGCGGCCGCCGACCGGCCCGCCGCCAAGGTCGCCCGCATCCCGGGCCCGGTGCTCGCCCTGCTCGGCCTGGCCAACCCGACGATCCGCTCCGCCCGGGGGACGGCCTACCAGTTCGAGCGCCCGTTCGTGATCGACGACACCGCCACCCGTGAGACCTTCGGCCTGGTGCCGACGCCCTGGGAGGAGATGCTCGCCCAGGTCGTCGCCGCGTACCCGAAGGGCCAGGACGGGCCCTAGGCTCTGTCTCGTAATTGA
>NZ_LISX01000037.1 GCF_001905465.1 Kitasatospora sp. CB01950 | reverse complement strand
GAATGAAAGGCACTTCCGGAGCAACCACCGGAGCCGACGCCAACTCGGCCGCCACCGCCGGGTCGTCCAGCCGCAGTATCACCGGCGCGGCCAGACCCGCCGTCAGCTCCCCGAGCCCCACCAGTGCCGCCGTACCCGCGTCGGCGAGCATGAACTCCTGCCGCTCCAGCGGGTATTCCGGGTCCAGCGGCAGATAGGCCGCGCCCGCCTTCCACACCGCCAGGACCGACGCGACCATCTCCACGCCGCGCGGCAGACACAGACCCACCACCGACTCCGCCCCCATACCCCGGTCGATCAGCAGATGCGCCAGCCGGTTCGCCCGCTCGTCCAACTCCCGGTACGAGACCGAACCCCCGTCGAACACCACCGCCGGCGCATCCGGCGTCCGCACCACCTGCGCCTCGAACAACCCCGCACCCGACAACTCCGAGACAGCACGACCCGTCCCGTTCCACTCCACCAGCACCCGCTCCCGCTCCGCCGGCTCCCACACCTCCACCGAGGAGATCGGCCGCTCCGGCGTCTCCTCCAGGGCGGCCACCAGGGCCCGCACGGCGGTGTGCAGCAGCTGGCAGACCTGCTCGGGTCCGGTCCCGACCGCCTGGGTGCTCAGGGTGAAGCCGACGCCGCGGTCGTCGACCGCCACGCCCAGGGGATAGTTGGTGCGGTCCGACGAGGTGAGCATCCGGATCCCGGCGAGCGTCGGCTCGGCCGGGCGGGCGGCACCTTGGTCGTACCGGTAGTTGAAGATCGCGGTGAACAGCGGGCTGCCGCCCGGCACCCCGCTCACCTGCTGGGCGAGTGCCAGCGGGGCGTGCTCGTGGGCGAGCAGGTCGGCAAGCTGGCGCTTCATCCCGTCCAGCGCCTCCGCGACGCTCGCCGAGCCGAGCTTCACCCGGACCGGCAGCGTGTTCAGGAACAGACCGGGGACGCGGTCGGAGCCGGCGCCGGAGTTCATCCGGCCGAACAGCACGGTGCCGAACACCACGTCGTCCCGACCCGACACCGCACCCAGCACCCGCGCCCACGCCAGATGGAACACCGTCGCCGGGCTCACCCCGTGCGAACGGGCCAACGCCCGTATCCGGCCCGCCAGTTCACCGTTGACTTCGAGCTCCGCCAGGGCAACGGCGGTTCCGTCCGCGTGCACGTCCAACAGCTCGAAGGGGGCGGTGGTCTCCTCGACGTCGCCGAGCAGCTCGGTGAAGAACCGCTCGTGCTCCCGGTCCGCGACACCCGCCCGGGACTGAGTGACGAAGTCGCGGAAGGGCAGCGGCTCCGGCAGGCTGTCGTCCGTCCCGGACAGGAACGCCCGCAGCTCGCCGAGCAGAATGTCCATCGAGGTGTGGTCCTGGACCAGGTGATGGATCGTCAGCAGCGCCAACCAGCCGTCACCACCGGGCTCGGCCGCGACCGCCACCCGCAGCAGCGGCGCCCGGCCCAGATCCATGCGCTCCGCGCCCACCGCGAGCAGCTCCTGCACCGGATCGACCGCCTGCGCGTCCAGCACCACCTCACGCACCGGCAGCACCACCTTGCACGAGACCACCTGCAACGGCTCCGGCAGCCCCTCCCACACGATCGCCGTGCGATAGATGTCGTGCCGGTCCACCACCCGCTGAAGAGCGGTCAGGAACGCATCCAGCCGGTCCCGGGAGTCGAAGCCCACGACCATCGGCGCCGCATACACATCGGCTCCGCTCCCGCCATCCTGAGTGGCCATCAGATGGTGGAAGAAGATGCCCTCCTGGAGCGGAGCCAGCGGATACACGTCCGCCAGGTTGGCCGCGCCGCCCTCGACCCGGCCGACGATCAGATCCACAGCCGCCCGGTCGAGCTCGACCAGCGGCAGCATCTCCGGCGTGATCTCCCGCGCACCCTCCGGAATCAGATTCCCCGGCACCACCACCGGCTCCGGACCCGCCACCGCCGCCACACCCGCCGGCGTCGGCGTCTGGAACAACGCCTTCACCGACACCGACAACCCGCGCGCCCGCAACCGCTCCACCAGCGACACCGCCAGCAACGAGTGCCCACCGAGCGCGAAGAAGTCGTCGTCGACACCGACGCCGTCCAGCCCCAGCACCTCCGCGAACACCGCGCAGACCAACTCCTCCTGCACACCCGCCGGCCCCCGGCCGGCACCCGCACCGAACGACACCGACGCGAACTGCAACAACCGACTCGACCCGTCCACCGCGAACCGCTCCACCTGCGCCGCCGCCAACCCCGCCAACACCGCATGCGCCACCGCCACACCCTTCGGCACACCCGTCGACCCCGACGTATAAATCACATACGC
>NZ_LISX01000036.1 GCF_001905465.1 Kitasatospora sp. CB01950 | reverse complement strand
GATCCATCACCTGGTGCAGGACCACACGACGATGGAGGTGTTGTTGGGTGAGTTGCGGGAGTTGATGGCGGGTCGGGGTGGGTTGTTGCCGGAGCCGTTGCCGTTCCGGTCGTTCGTGGCGCAGGCGCGGTTGGGGGTGTCGCGGGAGGAGCACGAGCGGTATTTCGCGGGTCTGTTGGGTGATGTGGTGGAGACGACGGCGCCGTTCGGGTTGGTGGAGGTGCATGGGGACGGTTCGGGGACGGAGCAGGTCAAGCGGGAGATCGACGGTGAGTTGGCGGGTCGGGTGCGGGTGGTGGCGCGTGGGCTGGGGGTGAGTCCGGCGACGGTGTTCCATCTGGCGTGGGCGCGGGTGTTGGCGGCGGTGTCGGGTCGGGACGATGTGGTGTTCGGGACGGTGTTGTTCGGGCGGATGAATGCGGGTGCGGGTTCGGACCGGGTGCCGGGGTTGTTCATCAACACGTTGCCGGTGCGGGTGGGGACGGGTGGCGTCGGTGTGGGCGAGGCGTTGGAGGGTGTGCGGCGTCAGCTGGCGGAGTTGCTGGTGCACGAGCACGCGCCGCTGGCGCTGGCCCAACAGGCCAGTGGGGTGCCGGGCGGGAGCCCGCTGTTCAGCTCCGTCTTCAACTACCGCTACAGCCGGATGCCCGACGGCGGCCCCGACCAGCCGCACGGCAGCGGCCTCGACGGTGTCGAACTGGTCTACCTGCGGGACCGCTCCAACTACCCCCTCAACGTCTCCGTCAACGACCTCGGCACCGGTTTCGCCCTGACGGTTCATGCGGCGGTGCCGGCCGATGCGGGTGTGGTGTGCGGGTTGGTGGAGACGGTGTTGGGTGGGTTGGTGGGGGCGTTGGAGGAGGGGGGCGGGGGGTGGCTCTCCGGGGTGGATGTGTTGGGTGCGGCGGAGCGTGAGCGGGTGTTGGTGGGTTGGAACGGCGTGGTGTCGGCGGAGGTGGGTGAGCGGTCGGTGCCGGAGTTGTTCGCAGCGCAGGTGGTGCGGACTCCGGATGCGGCCGCGGTGATCTGTGGGGACGCGCGGGTGTCGTTCGCGGAGTTGGACGCGCGGGCGAGCCGGTTGGCGGGCTTCCTGCGGGCGCAGGGTGTGGGTGCGGAGTCGTTGGTGGGGTTGTGCTTGCCGCGTGGGGTGGATCTGGTCGCGTCGGTCCTGGCGGTGTGGAAGGCGGGCGCGGCGTATGTGCCGCTGGATCCGGAGTATCCGGCGGAGCGGCTGGCGTTCATGCTGGCCGACAGCCGTGCGGTGCTGACGCTGACGACGGAGGAGATCCTGGAGGACCTGCCGGCGGATCGGAACCGGTATGTGGCGTTGGACGATCCGCTGGTGGTGGGGGCGTTGGCGGGTGGTCTGTCCGTGGATTCGGTTCCGCCTTTTGTGCCGGGCCAGTTGGCGTATGTGATGTATACGTCGGGTTCGACGGGGCGTCCCAAGGGTGTGGCGGTGACGCATGGGGGGTTGGCGAATTATGTGGGGTGGGCGGTCGGTGCGTATGGGATGGCGGGTGGTGGTGGGGCGCCGTTGCATTCGTCGTTGGCGTTCGATCTGACGGTGACGAGTCTGTTGGTGCCGTTGGTGTCGGGGTCGGCGGTGGTGGCGAGTGCGGCTGGTGGTGCGGAGGCTCTGGCCGAGCTCCTGGGCGTGAACCGCGGGTTCGGTCTGGTGAAGGCGGTGCCGGGTCATCTGCCGTTGTTGGCCGAGTTGTTGACGCCGGAGCGGGCGGCGGGTTCGAGCCGGCGGCTGGTGGTGGGTGGTGAGGCGCTGGCGGGCGCGGATGTGAGGGGTTGGCTGGGTCGGGTTCCGGACTCGGTGGTGGTGAATGAGTACGGGCCGACGGAGACGGTGGTGGGCTGCTGTGTCTTCGAGGTGAGGGCGGGTCAGGAGGTCGGCGAAGTGGTGCCGATCGGCCGTCCGATCGCGAACACCCGGATGTATGTGCTGGACGCGGGTCTGGAGCCGGTGCCGGTGGGTGTGGTGGGCGAGATCTACGTTGCCGGTACGCAGGTCGCGCGCGGGTATCGGGGCCGGCCGGGTCTGACGGCGGAGCGGTTCGTGGCGTGTCCGTTCGAGCCGGCGGCCCGGATGTACCGCACGGGTGATCTTGCGCGGTGGGGTGCGGACGGGCAGTTGGTGTATGTGGGGCGTGCGGACGAGCAGGTGAAGATCCGCGGCTACCGGGTGGAGCCGGGTGAGGTGGGGGCGGTGGCCGCGTCCCACCCGGGGGTGGCGCAGGCGGTGGTGGTGGCGCGTGAGGACGTGCCGGGTGATCGGCGGCTGGTCGCGTACGTGGTGCCTGCCGAAGCCGGTACTGGTAGTGAGCTTCCGTCTGTGGTGCGGGAGTTCGTCCGGGCGCGAATGCCGGAGTTCATGGTGCCGTCGGTGGTGGTGGTGCTGGAGGCGCTGCCGCTGACGGTGAACGGGAAGGTCGACCACCGGGCGTTGCCGGTGCCGGAGGTGGTGGCGGGTGCGTCGCGCCGGGCGCCGGCCGATGCGCGGGAGGAGGTGCTGTGCGCGGCGTTCGCCGAGGTGCTGGGCCTTCCCGACGTCGGTGTCGATGACGACTTCTTCACCCTCGGCGGCCACTCCCTGCTCGC
>NZ_LISX01000035.1 GCF_001905465.1 Kitasatospora sp. CB01950 | reverse complement strand
GGCCACTCCCTGCTCGCGACCCGCCTGGTCGGGCGGGTGCGCGCGGCGCTGGGGGTCGACGTCCGGATCCGGGTGCTGTTCGACGTTCCCACCCCGGCCGGCCTCGCCGCCTGGATCAGCAGTCAGGACGGCCGTGACGGTCGGACCGGTCAGATCAAGAAGAAGGCCCGGCCCGCAGTGCGGCCGGTGCGTCAGCAAGGGGAGTTCTGATGGTTCCGTTGTCCTTCGCGCAGCGCCGGTTGTGGTTCCTGGAGCAGCTGGACGGTCCGAGCGCCACCTACAACGTCCCGCTGGTGCTCCGGCTGACAGGCGCCCTCGACCGGGAGGCGCTGGCCGCGGCCCTGCGGGACGTGATCGGCCGGCACGAGATGCTGCGGACCCTGATCACGACCGTGGACGGCGAGCCCCGCCAGCAAGTCCTGGCCGTCGGCGAGGCGGACTTCGGCCTGCGGGTCATTGAGGTTCCCCGGGGTGGGCTGGACGCGGCACTGGCCGCTTCGTCGACCCGGGTCTTCGATCTGTCCGTGGAGATTCCGGTGCGGGCCGAGCTGTTCGTGCTGGGCGGCGACGAGTCGGTGCTGGCACTGACGCTTCACCACATCGCCACCGACGGCTGGTCGGCGGGCCCGCTGGCTCGTGACCTGTCGGAGGCGTACGCGGCCCGCCGCGCGGGTCGGGCGCCGCGCTGGGAGCCGCTGCCGGTGCAGTACGCCGACTACACGCTCTGGCAGCGGGAGCTGCTGAGCGAGGAGGACGGCGAGGACAGCCTGCTCGCCGAGCAAGCGGCGTACTGGCGCGGGGCGTTGACGGGGTCGCCGGAGGAGTTGGAGCTGCCGTTCGACCGGCCGCGTCCGCCCGTCGCGTCGCACCGGGGGCACGGTGTGAAGCTGCGGATACCGGCCGGGACGCACCGGCGGCTGGCGGAGCTGGCGCGGGAGCGCGGCGTCACCCTGTTCATGGTGTTGCAGGCCGCGCTGGCGGTGACGCTGCACCGGGTCGGCGCGGGCACCGACATTCCGATCGGCGCGGCGGTGGCCGGACGCACCGAGGAGTCCTTCGAGGACCTGATCGGACTTTTCGTCAACACCCTGGTGCTGCGGACCGACCTGTCGGGGAACCCGACCTTCCTGGAGGTGCTGGAGCAGGTCCGCGCCCAGGGGCTGGACGCGCTGGACCACCAGGACATGCCGTTCGAGCGGCTGGTGGAGGCCATGGTGCCCACCCGCTCGCTGGCCCGGCACCCGCTGTTCCAGGTCATGCTGACGGTGCAGAACACGGGCCCGGCGGTGCTCGACCTGCCCGGCGTGCGGGCCGAGGTGCTGCCGGTGGGCGAGCAGCCGGCGAAGTTCGACCTCGACGTGTCGGTGAGCGAGCGCTTCGACGCCGACGGCGCCCCGGCGGGGGTGAGCGGCTGGATGGTGGGGTCGGCGGACCTGTTCGACCGGGAGTCGGTCGAGCGGCTGGCCGAGTGGCTGGTGCGGGTGGTCGAAGCGGCGTCGGACGATCCGGGGCGGCGGCTGGGCCGGCTCGGGTTGCTCGGCGCGGCGGAGCGCCGGCGGCTCCTGGTGGAGCGGAACCGGACGGGCGGTGTCCCGGACGGTGTGACGGTAGGCGAGGTGTTCGGCCGGCGGGTGGCCGATTCGCCGGACGCGGTGGCGCTGCTGGGCGCGGACGTGGAGCTGACGTTCGCCCAACTGGACGCGCGGGCCGAGCAGTTGGCGCGGGTTCTGGTGGCGCGCGGGGTGCGGCCGGAGTCGCGGGTCGGGGTGGTGCTGGAGCGCGGGGCGGACCTGGTGGTGGCGCTGCTGGCCGTAGTGAAGGCCGGGGGCGTCGGTCTGCCGGTGGACACGGGCTGGCCGGCGGAGCGGCTGGAGTTCGTGCTGCGGGACGCGGGCGCGGTGTGCGTGGTGTCCTCCGTGAAGTGGGCCGGCACGGTGCCGGCGGGCGTGGGCGTGCCGCTGGTGGTCGTCGATGATCCTGCGGTGGGGGCGGAGGCGGCCCGGCTGCCGCGGACGGTCCAGGCGCCGCGGGTGCGGCCGGACAACGGCATGTACGTGATGTACACCTCCGGGTCGACGGGTCTGCCGAAGGGTGTGCTGGCGACGCACCGGGACGTGGTGGCGCTGGCGTCGGCCTCGCACTGGGGCCTGTCGGCGGGGGAGCGGGTGCTGTTCCAGGCGCCGCACGCGTTCGACGCGTCGTCCTACGAGCTGTGGGTGGCGCTGCTGTCGGGCGCGTGCGTGGTGCTGGCCCCGGTGCTGGACGGCGCGGCCGACGGCCGGGTGCTGCGGGAGTGGATCGACGGCTTCGGGGTCACCCATGTGCATGTGACGGCGGGGCTGTTCCGGGTGCTCGCGGAGCAGGATCCGGGCTGCTTCGGCGGTGTGCGGGAGGTGTTGACGGGCGGTGACGTGGTGCCCGCCGGCTCGGTGGAGCGGGTGTTGGAGGCGTGCGGCGGTGTACGGGTGCGGCACCTGTACGGGCCGACTGAGGTGACGCTGTGCGCGACGCAGGAGGAACTGGCCGGGCCTCGGGTGCCGGGCGGGGCGCTGTCGCTGGGCGGCCCGCTGGACGGCATGCGGGTGTACGTCCTGGACGAATGGCTGGAGCCGGTGCCGGTCGGTGTGGTGGGTGAACTCCATGTCGCGGGCGCCGGTGTGGCTCGCGGGTACCTGGGGCGGCCGGGTCTGACGGCGGAGCGGTTCGTGGCGTCACCGTTCGAGCCGGGCGTGCGGATGTACCGCACCGGCGACCGGGTGCGCTGGACCGCCGACGGCCGGCTGCTGTTCGCCGGCCGGGCCGACGGCCAGGTCAAGGTGCGGGGCTACCGGGTGGAGCCGGGCGAGGTGGAGGCGGTGCTGTCGGCCCACCCGGGGGTGGCGCAGTCCGTGGTGGCCGCGCTGGGGGACAGCGCCGAAGACCGCCGGCTGGTCGGCTATGTGGTGCCGCAGGACGGGACACCGGCCGACGGGCTGGGCCCGCTGGTCCGCGAGTTCGCGGCCGGCCGGCTGCCGGGGCACTTGGTGCCGTCGGCGCTGGTGGTGCTGGACGCGCTGCCGCTGACCGCCAACGGGAAGGTCGACCGCAAGGCGCTGCCCGTGCCGGATCTCGGGGCGGGAGCGGGGCGCGGGCCGGCGTCGGTGCGGGAAGAGGTGGTGTGCGAGGCGTTCGCGCAGGCCCTCGGTGTGGAGCGGGTCGGCGTCGACGACGACTTCTTCGTGCTCGGTGGGCACTCGCTGCTGGCGGTCTCGCTGGTCGAGCGGCTGCGCGGACGCGGTGTCGCGGTCTCGGTCCGCGCGCTCTTCGAGACCCCGACCCCGGCGGGCCTGGCGGCGGCCACCGCCCCGGAACTCCTGGTGGTCCCCGCGAACCTGATTCCGGCGGGCGCGGTGGAGATCACCCCGGAGATGCTGCCGCTGGTGGAGCTGGACGAGACGGAGATCGCTCGGATCGCGGCCGCGGTGGAGGGTGGTGCGGCGAACATCGCGGACGTGTATCCGCTGGCGCCGCTCCAGGAGGGCATCTTCTTCCACCATCTGATGGCCGATCAGGGCGAGATCGACGTCTACACGGTGCCGACGGTGCTCGCCTTCGACTCCGAGCAGCGGCTCGATTCGTTCCTCGGGGCACTCCAGCAGGTGGTGGACCGGCACGACATCTACCGCACCGCGATCGTGTGGGAGGGCCTGCGCGAGCCCGTCCAGGTGGTGCTGCGGCACGCCCGGCTGCCGATCGCGCGGACGGTGCTCGACCCCGCCGCAGGTGACCCGGTGGCACAGCTGCTTGCGTTCGGCGGCGGGTCGATGGACCTCGGACGCGCCCCCCTGATCGCGGTGCACACCGCCGCCGAGCCCGGCACCGACCGCCGACTGGCACTGCTGAAGATCCATCACCTGGTGCAGGAC
>NZ_LISX01000034.1 GCF_001905465.1 Kitasatospora sp. CB01950 | reverse complement strand
CACCCGCATCAAGCACCTCGACATCACCCACGACGACCTCCAGGTCGCCGGTGAACGCGGTCAGCACCCGCATCAGTTGGGCGGCCAGGCTTTCGGCCGTCTCCGGGTCGAACAGGTCGGCCGCGGCCTTCAGGGTTCCGCGCAGGCCGACGGGGGCGCCCTGGGCGTCGCGCTCCTCGCCGAGGCTCACGTCGAGGTCGGTCTTCGTGGTGGCCACGCCAGTGTTCAGGCCGGTGACCGTGAGGCCCGCGAGTTCCGGCGCGGCACCGGCGGTGTTCTGCACCGTCAACAGCACCTGGAACAGCGGGTGGCGGGCCAGCGAGCGAACCTGGCCGAACTCCTCGACCAGTCGTTCGAACGGCACGTCCTGGTTCTCGAAGGCCGCGAGGCCGCTCTCCCGCACCCGTCGCAGCAGTTCCGCCAGGGTCGGGTCGCCGGACAGGTCGGCGCGGAGCACCAGGGTGTTGACGAAGAAGCCGACCAGGTCGTCCAGGCTCTCGTCGGTGCGGCCGGCGATCGCCGTGCCGACCGGGATGTCGGTGCCCGCGCCGAGGCGGTGCAGCGTCACCGCCAGCGCGGCCTGGGCCAGCATGAACAGGGTCACTCCCTGCTCCCGGGCCACGGCCAGCAGCCGCCGGTGCAGGTCGGCGGGCAGCTCCAGGGGCACCTGGTGCGCCCGGTGGGTGGCCTCGGCCGGGCGGGTGCGGTCGGTGGGCAGCGGCAGCTCCTCGGGGAGGCCGGCGAGCGCCTGCCGCCAGTGGGCGACCTGGGCGGACAGCACGCTGTCCGGGTCGTCCTCGGAGCCGAGCAGCTCGCGCTGCCAGAGCGCGTAGTCCGCGTACTGCACGGCCGGCGGAACTGCGGTGGGAGCCGCGCCCGCCAGGCGGGCCGCGTAGGCAGCCGCCAGGTCGCGGGCAAGCGGGGCCATCGACCAGCCGTCCGCAGAAATGTGATGCACCGTCAGCACCAGGACGTGTTCCTCGTCCGCGACCGAGTACAGCCAGGCCTTGATCGGGGCGTGCGCCGAAAGGTCGAACGGATGCGCCGCGGCCCGGACAAGCAGCTCGGCCAGCTCCTCCCGGCCGACCCGCGCCGTGGCGAGCTCCCACTCCAGCTCGCCGAGGTCCATGACGCGCTGGTACGGTTCGCCGTCCACGACGGGAAAGACGGTGCGCAGGACCTCGTGACGGCCCATCACGTCGAGCAACGCGGCGTTCAGCGCCGTGCTGTCCACCCGGCCGGACAGCCGCAGGGCGAGCGGGATGTTGTACGTGGCGCCCGGGCCCTCCAGCTGGTCCAGGAACCAGAGTCGGCGCTGGGCGAAGGAGAGCGGTGGTCGCTCGGGCCGGACGGCGGCGGTCGGCGCGGGCCGGGCCGCACCGGCCCCGCCCAGTGCCGCGGCCAGCCCGGCGGGCGTCGGCGTCTCGAACAGGGTCCGCAGCGCGACCTCCGCACCGAACACCCCGCGCACCCGGCTCACCAGGCGGGTGGCCAGCAGCGAGTGGCCGCCGAGCGCGAAGAAGTCGTCGTCGACCCCGACCGCGGGCACACCGAGGACCTGGGCGAACACCTCCGCCATCAGCTCCTCCCGCAGCCCCGCCGGGGTCCGGCCGGGCCCGGCTCGGTACGCGGGCTCGGGCAGGGCCTTGCGATCGAGTTTGCCGTTGACGGTCAGTGGCAGCGCATCCAGCACCACCACCGCCGACGGCACCATGTACTGCGGCAGCCGGTCGGCGACGAACTCCCGTACGGAATCGACGAGTTCACCGCCCGCCCGACCGGTCGGCACCACGTACGCGACCAGCCGTTTGTCCCCCGGGATGTCCTCCCGGACCAGCACCGCGGTCCGGGCCAGCCCGGGGTGCCCCGCCAGGACGGCCTGGACCTCGCCCGGCTCGATCCGGAACCCGCGGATCTTCACCTGGTCGTCCGCCCGCCCCGCGTACACCAGCCGTCCGTGCCGGTCCCAGCGGGCCCGGTCGCCGGTGCGATACAGGCGCGACCCGGCCGGGCCGTACGGGTTCGCCAAGAAACGCTCCGCCGTGAGCGCCGAGCGGCCCAGGTATCCGCGGGCCAACTGCCCGCCCGCGACGTACAGTTCGCCGGCCACGCCCACGGGCACCGGCTGCATCCGCTCGTCGAGGACGAACACCCCGGTACCGGCGTGCGGCCGCCCGATGGTCGGCTCGTCGTCCGACGCCAGCGGCCCGGCCGTGGTCACGCAGACCGTCGCCTCGGTCGGTCCGTAGGCGTTGACCAGCCGCCGGCCCGGCGCCCAACGGCGCACCAGGGCCCCGTCCAGCGCCTCACCGCCGGAGAACAGCGTGGTCACCGACGCCAGGTCCTCGCGCGCCATCACCCCCAGCACGGTCGGCGGCAGCAGCAGGTGGGTGACACCGTGCCGCTCCACCACCTCGGCGAGCCCGCCGCCGGGCAGCAGCTGCCCGGCCGGAGCGAGCACCAGACGGGCACCCGACCACAGGGCGGTCAGCAGCTCCCAGGTCGCCGCATCGAATCCCACCGACGCGAACTGCAGCACCCGGCTGTTGGCATCCACCTCCCAGCCGCCGGCAGCCAGCAGATTCACCGCGCCCTGGTGGGTGACCACGACGCCCTTCGGCGTCCCGGTCGACCCCGAGGTGTAGATCACGTACGCCGCGTGCCCGGGCAACAGCACACCCCGGCGTCCGACGGGCACCTCACCCTCGCCCTCCTCCTCGCCGAGTACCAGCAGCGGCGCCGAGACGGGCTGCGGCAGCACAGCCGCACACCCGGCGGACGTCAGCACGGCCACCGCACCCGCGTCCGCCAGCGTGAACGCGATCCGCTCCGCCGGAGACTCCGGATCGATCGGCAGATACGCGCCGCCCGCCTTCAGTACGGCAAGCAGGGCCACCACCAGATCGATGCCGCGCTCCAGCACCACCGCGACCACCGTGTCCGGCCCGACGCCCCGGCCGATCAGCCGCCGCGCCACCCGTTCGGCCCGCACGTCCAGCTCCGCGTACGTCAGCTCGGTGTCACCGAAGACCACCGCGACGGCCTGCGGCGTGCGGGCCACCTGCGCCGCGAACAGTTCGGGCAGCGTCGCGGAGGCGTCGGCGGCCGCACCGGCGGTACCCGCCCACTCGGTCAGCAGACGCCCGCGCTCGCTCTCCGCCAGGACATCCACCGCACTCAGCCGCAGCCTCGGGTCGGCCGCCAACGCCTCCAGCACCCGCACCCAGCGCTCGGCGATCCGCTCGACCGAAGCCTGGTCGAACAGGTCGGCGGCCGCCGTGAGGGTGCCCCGCAGTCCGCCGGGCCGGCCGTTCGGGCCGGTGAACTCACCGACCGTCAGGTCCAGGTCGAACTTCGCCGCCGTGGATCCCGCCGACCAGCGGCCGGTCTCCAGGCCCGGCAGCTCGACGGCCGCCCGGGCGGTGTTCTGCACCGTCAGCATCACCTGGAACAGCGGGTGGCGGGCCAGCGACCGGGTCGGCGCCAGCTCCTCGACCAGCCGCTCGAACGGCACGTCCTGGTGGTCGAGCGCGGACAGGCTCGACTCCCGCACCCGCCCGAGCACCTCGACGAACCTCGGGTCGCCGGACAGGTCGGTGCGGACGACCAGGGTGTTGACGAAGAACCCGACCAGGTCCTCCATCGCCTCGTCGGTCCGGCCGGCCACCGCGGCACCGATCGGAATGTCGGTGCCCGCGCCCAGCCGGGACAGCAGAACGGCAAGCGCCGCATGTAGCAGCATGAACAGCGTCACGCCCTCGGCCCGGGCCAACTCGGCGAGGCTGCCGTGCAGTTCGGGAGAGATCTCGATCCCGGCCGACCGACCGCAATGGCTCGCCACCGCCGGCCGCGCCCGGTCGAAGGGCAGCTCCAACTCCTGCGGCGCATCGGCCAGCGCCGCACGCCAGTGCGCCACCTGCCGGGAGAGCGGACTGCCCGGGTCCCGCTCGTCCCCGAGCAGCTCGCGCTGCCAGAGCGCGTAGTCCGCGTACTGCACCGGCAGCGCCGCCCACTCGGGTGCCCGGCCCGCACGCCGTGCCGCGTACGCCGTCGAGACGTCGCGCGCCAACGGAGCGCTGGACCAGCCGTCACCGGCAATATGATGGATCGTCAGGGCTAGGACGTGCTCGTCCTCGCCCACCCGGAACAGGCTCGCCCGCAACGGGATCTCCGCGCCCAGGTCGAAGACACCGCCCGCCGCACCGGCGACCGCCTCGGCGACGACGGCCGGGTCCGCGCCGGTCAGGTCGGCGACGGCCAGCTCGAAGCCGCTCTCCGCCACTGGCAGGATCCGCTGGTAGGGCTCGCCGTCCGCCTCCACGAAGACGGTGCGCAACACCTCATGACGGCCGATCACATCGCGCAGCGCGTCGACCAGCGCCGCGTCGTCCAGCTCACCGGAGAGCCGCACCACGCTGGGCAGGTTGTAGGTGCTGCTCGGACCCGCGAGCCGCTCCAGGAACCAGAGCCGACGCTGCGCGAAGGACAGCGGCAGCCGCTCCGGACGCGGCATCGGCACCAGGGCGCGACGGCCGGTCGAGGCACCGTCGGCACCCTCGCCGTCCGACCGGGCGGAGCCCGCCAGCCAGGCCGCGAGCGCGGCCGGCGTCGGACGCTCGAACAGCACCCGGATCGGCAGCTCCAGGCCCAGCACCACACGCACCCGGCTGACCAACCGGGTGGCGAGCAGGGAGTGGCCGCCGAGGGCGAAGAAGTCGTCGTCGACACCGAC
>NZ_LISX01000033.1 GCF_001905465.1 Kitasatospora sp. CB01950 | reverse complement strand
GGCGGGGGGCTTTTTCGCGTTCCCGGACCATTTTCGGGTATTTCTGTGATTCAGCGCCAGCGGGCTGAGACCCGGTCGGCCACTGAGAATGCGGTTCCGCAGTCAGGGCAGGTGGCGCAGCCGAACAGGTACGGCAGGCCTTGTGCCACAAGCTGTTGGCCGTCGGCGAGCGCGCGGTTGTACAGGCGCCTCGCCAGGCCCTCCAACTGTTCGGGGGCGGAAGGGCGAAGGGGCGTTTTCTCTGCATCGCGCAGGGGGTGGTCGTCGCTGGAGGCGAAGCACTCGTCCTCGCCGAGTGCGAGGAGTATGTTGACGCCGCAGTACGGGCATTCGACTTCGTATTCGCCGGTCTGCAGGCCTTCGAGGCAGCGGTCCCAGATTTCGACGCCCTCGAACGACAGCAGGGCCTGCAGCAGGCTGATGTAGTCCTCCGGGGCCGCGGTTGCCGGGAGGAGCTGGTCCGTCAGTCGGCGCAGGTCTGCGAGCGGTGTCGCCAGGTTCTCGAACACGGCGTCGCCGGTGGGGGCGCAGGACATGATTGCCCCTGCTGCCAGCAGCACCCAGGGGCGGTCCTCCGTGGTTGTGCGCGTGGCGAGGGTGGCCAGTCTGGGCAGTGCAGCGAAGCCGGCGAGGTAGGCGGTGTCCAGGTGCGGGCACAGGTGGTCCAGTAGCTCCGACCAGACGCCGGCCTGGTCGGCTTCGAAGCTGTCCAGCAGGGCCGGTACGTGTGCTGCCGATCCGCAGGCGTCGTTGAGGGTCGGCCAGTCCGTGGTCATGCGCCGATCCAAGCAGGTTGGACCGACGGGGGAAGCGATGTCGGAGCTGGGGCGAGGGGGGTGTCGGTGTGGGGTCGTACGCTCGCGGTGGGAAGAACTGGGTTGAAGTGAAAGGGTGTTGACGTGTTTCTTGGGCTTCGGACGGTGATCTATCCTGCGCCGGATCTCGCTGCGGCGAAGGCGTGGTGGTCCTCGGTGCTGGGATTCGAGCCGTACTTCGACGAGCCGTTCTATGTGGGCTTCAACGTCGGGGGTTACGAGTTGTCGCTCGATCCGAACGGGGATCCGGCGGTCGGGCCGGTGACGTACTGGGGTGTGCGGGACGTCGATGTGGCGCTGAAGGGTGTGGTGGCCGCGGGGGCGACGGTGCGGCAGGCGGTGCAGGAAGTCGGTGGGGGGATTCGGGTGGCGGCGGTGGTGGAGCCGGCCGGGGCGGTGGTCGGGCTGATCGAGAACCCGCACTTCGTGCTGCCGGACACGCTGCCGGGCGAGGGTGACGGCCCGGGTCGCTGATGGGATGTGGTGGGGGCCCCGGTTCGGTCGGGGCCCCCTTTTTGTGGGCGGAGAGGGCGGCGGGGGTGGTGAGAGGGCCAGGGCATGCGGGCCGGTGGCGGGCCGGCCGGGGTCTCTCGGGGAGGGGCGTAGCGGTGCGGGGTCCCGAGGCTGTGCCGGTCAGGGGGTGTGGGCCTGGTGGTCGTTGTGGAGGAGGAGGCGGGCGAGGTGGGCGGCGGTTGTGGTGATGGGGGGCCAGGTGGGGGCGTGGAGGTGGTCGGTGAGGGTGGGGTCGGGCGGGAGGGCGGTGAGGTGGGCGCGGAGGGCGGTGCCGAGGTCGGCGGTGAGGGCGGCCTCCTCGGGGGTGCGGAGGGTGTGGCCGAGCCAGGGGACGGGGGCGGTGGCGTCGCAGGCGTCGGTGAGGAGGGTGGCCAGGTGCGGCGCCGGGTCGAAGTCGGCGTCCTGGAGGCCGGAGGCGGCCAGGGTGAGGACCGCGGTCACCAGTTGGTGCCGGAGTGCGGGGAGGGTGAGGCCGCGGTCGATCACCGGGGGAGCGTACCGGGTGGAAGGTCAGGCGTAGGGGGCGAGTTGGGGGTCGACCGGGGCGCCGGTGAGGCGGTTGGCGAAGGTGGAGAGGGTGTAGGCGCCGATGCCGAGGACGATCTCCAGGGCGTTGCGGGGCGTGAAGCCGTGGGCGAAGAGGGCGGCGAGGTCGGGTTCGGGGACGGCGCCGGTGTGGTCGAGGGCGGAGTGGACGAAGCATCGGACGGCCTCCAGACGGGCGTCCGGGAGGGGCTGCTGGGCGCGGAGGGCGGCGATCAGTTCGGGGTCGGCGGCGAGTCGGGTGAGGGTGGCGGTGTGCATGGCCACGCAGAGGTGGCAGCCGTTGCGGGTGGCGATGGTCAGCACGACGGTCTCGCGGACCAGCGGGTCGAGCTCGGTGGCATCGAAGAGCGCGGTCAACTTCAGGAAGCCGTCGAGGAGTTGAGGTGCATGGGCGAGGCGTCCGGCGGCCTCGGGGAGGTGGCCGAGGTGGCGGGTGACCTGTTCCAGGGAGCGGCGGGCGGCCGGCGGGGCGGTCTCGGGGGTGAGGGTCGGGAAGTACTGGGCGGTGCCGGTGGTGGTGGACATGGTGGTCCCTTTCGGGTGGCGGAAGGCGTGCCGGGGCGGCCGGGGGCGTTCCTCGGCTGCGCGTCCTAGAATGGACAACGTGGTTGACCAAAACGTAAACCAGGTTGTCGATCGGCGCAATGGGTTCGAGCTGCCGCTGCTGCTGTTCGCCGGATTCCGCACGATCATCGACGAGTTGCACGCCGAACTGGCCCGGCAGGGACACCCCGACGCGCGGCCCGCGCACGGCTTCGCGCTGCAGGCGATCGGGATGGAAGGCGCGACGGCGAGCGAGATCGGCCGTCGGCTGGGGGTGTCGAAGCAGGCCGCCGGGAAGACGGTGGACCGGCTGGAGGCGCTCGGTTACGCGGAGCGGGCGGACGATCCCGGCGACGCGCGGCGCAAGGTGGTGCGGCTGACCCCGCGCGGGCTGGACGTGCTGGCCCGGTCGGCGGTGGTCTTCGAGCAGATCCGCGGGCGCTGGGCGGCGGCCCTGGGCGAGCAGCGGCTGCGCGAACTGGAGGACGGCATCGCCGAGTTGACCGGGCCGTCCGGCTTCCGGCTGGACGCGGCGGGCTGGTTCGCCGGCTGAGCGGAACCGGTGTTGGAACGCCGAGGGCCCGCCGCCCCGTCAGTGCGGGCGGCGGGCGGCGGGCGGCGGGCCGGAAGGGTGCCGGCGGTCAGCGCGCGGCGCGGCGCTCCGCGCGGGCGGTGGCTTCGGCCTCGTCCTCGGCCTCGGCCTGCTCCAGGGTGGGGGCGGTGCCGCCGAGGTGGGCGGGGACCCACCAGGCGTCGTCGGGGCCGGCCGGCTTGGCGGGGTACTCGCGCTGGGCGCGGTCGAGCATCTCCGACATGGCGGCGCGCAGGCGGCGGGTGACCATGACGGGACGGTCGGCCTCGGTGAGGTGGATCGGCTCGCCGATCATGATGGTGACCGGGACGTGGCGCTTCGTCAGGGTCTTCGGGTGGCCCTTGGTCCACAGCTGCTGGGTGCCCCAGAGGATGACGGGCAGCAGCGGGGTGCCGGAGTCCGCGGCCATCCGGGCGGCGCCGGTCTTGAACTTCTTCAGCATGAAGGAGCGGCTGATGGTGGCCTCGGGGAAGACGCCGACCACCTCGCCCTCGCGCAGCGCCTTGACCGCGGCCTCGTACGCGGGCTGGCCGTCGGTGCGGTCGACCGGGATGTGCTTCATGCCGCGCATCAGCGGGCCGGAGATCTTGTGCCGGAACACGTCGTCCTTGGCCATGAAGCGGGTCTTGCGGCGGGCCACCCGGTAGGCGCCGAAGCCGGCGAAGATGAAGTCCAGGTAGCTGATGTGGTTGCTGACCAGGACGGCGCCGCCGGTGGCGGGGACGTGCTCGGCGCCGACGATGGAGATCCGCAGGTCCAGCGCCTTGAACGCGGTGAGCGCGGTGCGGATCACCGGCGGGTACACGAACTCTGCCACGGGTCAGTCCTACTTCCCACGGGCCTGCTGCCCGGTGCGGTGGATCCCGGGGCGTGGTGGCAGGGCCGACGGGTCGCGGCACGCCGCGGCGGCCACGGGTGTTTCCCCCCGATAATCCCCCGAACGGGCAAGGTCTGTCACGCCCGCGCACCGCGCAGGTCGGTCCGGCGGGTGCGGGCCGGGTATCGGATGGGGTGGAACGGCGGCCCGGGCGACGGGCCGAGGCGGTGTTCCGGGCTGCCGCGGCGGAGGTCGGCGGAGGTCGGAGGCGGTACGGAGAGTGGTCATGACAGCGGTGCCGGGCGGACTGTCCGGGCCCGGCGCGGTGTTTGTCACACTGGGTCGGTGATGAGTTCGACGGGAGGCGGCGCGGTGCAGGGTGAGGGCGGAGCGGTGCGGTTGACCGGGGCGGAGCTCGGCGCCGCGCTGGGGGAGCGGGCGACGCTGGTGCAGTTCTCCACCTCCTTCTGCCAGCCGTGCCGGGCGACCCGCCGCACGCTGGCCGAGGTGGCGGGCATGGTCGAGGGGGTGGCGCACGTGGAGGTGGACGCCGAGTCGCAGCTGGAGCTGGTGCGCCGCCTGGAGATCCTGCGCACCCCGACCGTGCTGGTGCTGGACGCGGGGGGCCGGGTGGTGCGTCGGGCGGCAGGCCAGCCGCGTCGGGTGGACGTGATCGTGGCACTCGGCGAGGCCGTCTAGCGTTCAATCTCACAGGCGGATCTGGTGCCAGGTCAGGTGGCAGTCGGGCCGCCCTGGGGCAGGATGGGCCAAGGCGGCGGCGACCGTGCCCGGCCGGACCTGCGGCAGCGTAAGCTACTGGCGAGTAGTGACGGCTGAGCTACTCATGAGTATGCTGCCGGGGAGTTCCGGAGGGTACCGGCGCGAGCCGCCCGGACCGCGGCCCCCGCGCGTGTGCCGAGACCGCTCGACACGCACGGACGCAGCCGCAGCCGCCGGATCGGACCAGTAACAGGAGAGCAGGCCGTGAGCTTGAGGATCGTT
>NZ_LISX01000032.1 GCF_001905465.1 Kitasatospora sp. CB01950 | reverse complement strand
ACTCGATAGAGCAACGGCTACTGATGGAAGCCATGGGTTGGGACGGCCTCTACGACGCCGAATGCCTGATGAATGCGATACGACTGGGCGCCCACAGGCCCGTTGTCCCCATCGCCTGGTTGGAGACCGAGCCAACAGCTCTCACCGATGACATCCGAACGTTCGAACGTCGGCTGGACGCAGTGGAGGCCGCCGAACAGGCGGCGCACGACCTGCTCGGACCGCAATGGGCCGAACTTGCGAGGCCGGTCGCACCGGTTTCTCCCGAGCCCGGGCCGAAGGAGCAGGCACTGGGTGAACTCTCTCCCCCAGGTATGAAGCTGTCCGATGCCACCGCTCCGCAGGTCAGTGCGCTTGCGGACCGGATGGCCGCCGACGCGCAGAACCTGGAACAGGTACTGCAGCAGCTGGCCCGCACCGCCCGCGTGTACGGCGTCCCCGCGCCGGAGAGCTGCGCACAGGGCCTGCGCCTGACTCGTCTGACCGAGCTGTCTCTGCCGGAGCAGACGGACAAGCCTCCCGCGAGATGGCTCACCCCGGTGGGCGCAGCCCAGGCCCGCACTGCCCTGGATCAACTGTCCGACACGATCGCCAATCTGCGGGCGACGCGTGACAGAGCCCGCCGGCGGTTCACCGAACGAACCCTGGAGGAGTCCACGCTTGCGGATGTAGCCCAACGCTTCGCCACCGTGCACCGTTCGCTGACCGCTCGCCTGTCCTCCGTGTACCGGGCCGACCGTCGCACCGTCCGGGGCCTACTCCCCGAAGGCGCCAAGTGCACGAAGGTCGTCATCGCTGCGCTTCCGGATGCGGTGGCCTGGCAACAGGCCCAGCAACGGCTGGATCACGAGAGCCGCCTAGCAGGAGACCTCCTCGGCCACTTCTGGCGGGGCGAGGAGACTGATTTCGCCGCGGCGGAGAAAGCACTCGGCCATGCGGAGCAGGCCGCCGAACTGGCCCCACTGGTACTGGATCCCGAGGCGTTCCGCTCCCAACTCGCTCATGGCGGCGAGCCCCGCACGACGGCCCGCGAGGCAGCTCAGCGCGCAGGCGAGGCGCTCTCCACATGGCGCGACTCGCTGGTGCTTCCCCCTCACCTCGGCGCACCCTGCGAGTTGGAGGACGGCCCGTTGGCCGACGCCGCCCGCTGGAGCGGTGCGCACGTGACGCCGCTGCAGGAAGCCGCGCAGCTGCTCGAAACGGTCCGCGCCGTCTCCGGACGAGACGGCCGTACCCTGGCGGAGGCACGCTCCGCGATCGTGGCCGCTCTGGCCGCACGGGTCGCCGGTGAAGAGTTCGCCGCCCACGCCGCGCAGGACGGTGCCCTTCTCGGTGTGCTGTACGCAGGTCGTGATACACAACGCGCTGCGCTGGACCAAGCCTCGGTCTGGCTGCGGCAGTTGCGGAAGAGCTGTCTGCTCGATGACGAAGCTTTCCCTTCCGAGGCGGCCCAGATCCTCCATCGGACGCTTCCGGACCCGGAGTTGGAAGAAGCCAAGGGGTACTGGGACCGCTCCTGCGCCAGGCTTGCCGGATTGTTCGACGAGCCGCGACGACGTGAACTGCGCGCCGCCCTGTCCATGACGGCCTCGGCCGGGCAGCTCCTTGCGCTGCTGGACGGCGACCGCGGCGGACCTGACGAGTGGGCGGCTTACCAGCGCGGCCAACAAGCGTTGGAGAAAGCCGGCCTGGGTGACCTGACATTCCGTGCCGTCCGGGCCGGAATCATGCCTGAGGACTTCCCGCAGGTTGTCGAGAAGTCTGTGCTGCACTCCTGGATCGACCGTGTCCTCCAGAAGGATCCCCGTCTGGTGTGGAACCGGGCTGAGGACCGCGACGACAAGGTTGCCGCCTTCCGCGACATCGACCTGTCTCTGGCCGAGCAGGCCCGGAACCGGGTGGCACGGACCTGCGATCTGAATCGGCCTGCTGTGCTGAGCAGCCCCGGTACAAGGCTGATCCAACACGAAGGCAAGAAGAAAATCCGGCACAAGCCCGTGCATGTGCTCCTTCGCGAAGCCGGCGCTGAGGCACTGCGCGTCAAGCCTTGCTTCATGATGAGCCCCCTGACGGTCAGCCGGTTCCTGCCGCCCGACTTCACCTTCGATGTCGTGATCTTCGACGAGGCATCCCAGGTGCTGCCCCAGGACGCAATCAACTGCATCTACCGGGCCAAGTCCCTGATCGTCGCCGGAGACGAGAACCAGCTGCCGCCCACCGCATTCTTCACCGCCGGCGAGGACGAGGAGGACGACCCGTACGCCGAGGACGAGATTCCCCGGTACGAGTCCCTGCTCTCCCTCGCCAAGGGCAACGGGATGCTCAAGGAACTCTCGCTGCGCTGGCACTATCGGAGTCGGCACGAACACCTGATTGCCTTCAGCAACAGGCAGTTCTACCGGGGCTCGATGACCACCTTCCCCGGGGCATTCGCCGAAGGTCCTGACGTGGGCGTGGCCTTCTTCACGGCCGAACAAGGCGTGTACCGCTCGGGTGCGGCGGCCCGCAACAACCCTGGTGAAGCCGCCGCGGTGGCCCGACGCGTCATCCACCACTTCCGTACCCGCCCCGGCCGGTCACTGGGTGTCGTCGCGCTCTCCCAGTCCCAGGCCGACGTGATCCGAGAGGCGGTCGAGCAGGAACGTCGGCGGAACCCCGGTCTGGACGAGCATTTCTCAGACGACCGGTTGGACGGATTCTTCGTCAAGAACCTCGAAGCGGTACAGGGTGACGAACGTGATGTGATCATCATGTCAGTTGGCTACGGCCCTGATGAGAACGGCAGAGTCAACCAGAACTTCGGGCCGATCAACCGCAAGGACGGCTGGCGGCGCCTCAACGTCGCTGTCACCCGCGCCCGGTACCGGGTCGAGGTGGTGGCTTCCTTCGAACCCGAGGCACTCAGGCCGTCCGAAAGCGCGAGCTTCGAACACTTCGCCCGGTACCTCAGATACGCAAAGCACGGGCCGGTCGCACTCGCTCAGGACAGCACCGACAACGACGCCGAACCCGAGAGCCCCTTCGAGGAATCGGTGTTGGAGGTATTGCGCAGCTGGGGCTACATCGTTCAGCCCCAGGTAGGTGTCGCCGGCTACCGCATCGACCTGGGAGTGCGTGACCCGCTGCGGCCCGGACGCTATGCCCTTGGCATCGAGTGCGACGGTGCCATGTACCACTCCTCCAAAACCGCCCGTGACCGGGACCGGCTGCGGGAATCCATGCTCGGCAGTCTCGGCTGGACACTGCATCGAATCTGGGGCACCGACTGGTACCGCAACCGGGCGGCGGCGGAGACCCGACTGCGAACCGCCGTCGAGCAAGCCGTCACCCGAGGTGTCGACGCTGCTCTGCGGCCCGTCATCGTGGCGGAGACCGCCAGAACCGCAACAAACACAATCCCCCCGGCGGCCGCACCCACGCCACAGCAGTCCTCGCCCGGCTCCGAGCTTCCGGGCCCGAATGCCCTCCCGAGCTCCACGGAACAGCGCATCCGCCACGAATTGGAGCAGCTGCGCACACAGCTGGAGCAGCAGTCCGATCCGGCCGACCACAACTCGCGTCCCCGGGCCCGCACCGACCAGCAGCGCAGGCAGCGCGAACTCACGGAACAGTTGGAGGAACGCGCCGCCCTGCTCAAGGCCTACTTGACCGGCGACCGCAAGGCTGTAACGGGTGCGGTGTGCCCCGGCCGACTGGTTCAGGTCGATTTCGACGGGGAGCAGGAGACGTACGAAATCACTTCGCAGGAACCGCACACCGCCGGCATCGAGAAGCTCAGCCCCTTCACCCCGCTCGGGCAGGCTCTCGCCGGCCGCGCGGCAGGCAGCCACATCGAGTACGAGCGCGACGGACGCCGCGTCGCCGTACTCCTGCTGACCGTGAGTGACTGACGGCACTTCAGTTCGCCCAGCCGGGCGGCCTCCGACACAGCAGGCTGCCCGGCAGAGCGTTTCGGCCCGGACCTCGGCGCGTCCCAGCGTTGCCGATGTCAGATCGGAGGTGTCCCACAGCCGCCCCGGTCTTCCGGGTGCCGCGTCAGGACTGCTGGCAGCGCGGGCACCAGAACAGGTTGCGGGAGGCCAACTCCTCCGTCCGCACCGGGGTTTCACAGACCAGACACGGCTGGTCCTGCCGCCGGTACACGTACACCTCGCCGCCGTGGTCGTCCACCCGCGGCGGACGCCCCATCGCCTCCGGCGTGTGCTCCGGCCGGACGGTGTCGATCCGGCCCGCCGCGACGCCGTCGTGCATCAGCGCCACCAGATCCGCCCAGATCGCGTCCCACTCGGCCCGGCTCAGATCCCGGCCCGCCCGGTGCGGACTGATCCCCAGCCGGAACAGCACCTCCGCCCGGTAGACGTTCCCGACGCCCGCCAGCACCTTCTGGTCCATCAGCAGCGCGGCCACCGTCGTCCCGCTCCGCGAGATCCGCGACCACGCCGCGTCCCCGACCTCCCCCGCCCGCAACGGATCCGGCCCCAGCCGCCGGTGCAGCGCCGCCTTCTCCGCGGGCGTCACCACCTCGCACGCCGCCGGCCCCCGCAGATCCGCGAACCCCTCCTCGTTCACCATCCGCAACCGCACCTGCCCCACCGGCTCCGGCGGCTCCCCCACCCCGAACCCGTACTTCCCGTACAACCCCAGGTGCACATGCAGCCAGTCGTCGCCGAACCCCAGGAACAGGTGCTTCCCGTGCGCCTCCGCCACGTCCAACACCCGCCCGTCCAACAGCGCCGCCCCCTCCGCGAAGCGCCCCTGCGGCGAAGAAACCCTGACCGCCCGCCCCCCGAACAGCTCCCCGTTCAGCCCGGCCAAGCGATGCACCACATGCCCCTCGGGCACCCGCGTCACCTCCACACTCACTCCCACACAACACCCCCATCCTCCCAGCCCTCACCGACACGTCGGCAGAGCCAAAAGTCCAGGAAGAGAGCCACAAGAGCACCAGCAACGACCGATATCACCACCCACCTGAACCCCGCGCAGCGGCAGGCAA
>NZ_LISX01000031.1 GCF_001905465.1 Kitasatospora sp. CB01950 | reverse complement strand
CGGTCGGTGTCGACGACGACTTTTTCGCGCTCGGCGGCCACTCCCTGCTGGCCACCCGGATCGTCAACGAAGTCAGGTCCGAACTCGGACTGGAACTGCCCTTGCGGACGGTCTTCGCCGCTCCGACGCCCGCTGCGATCGCGGCGTGGCTGGTCCAGAACATCAGCCAACCAACCAGTGCCAGGCCGGTGTTGCGGCCGATGCGCAAGCAGGAGGAGTCCCGATGATCCCGTTGTCCTTCGCTCAGCGTCGGCTCTGGTTCATGGCGAAGCTGGAAGGCGCGAGCACCGTCTACAACGTGCCGACCGCGCTGCGGCTGTCCGGCCGGGTGGACAGTGCGGCGCTGAACGCCGCGCTGCTCGATGTGATCGGCCGTCACGAGGTCCTGCGCACCGTCTTCCCGGAGGCCGGCGGCGAGCCCTACCAGCGGATCATGTCGGTGGCGGAGAGCGGCTTTGAGCTGGCCGTCACCGAGATCGCGCCGCACGAGCTCGCCGATGCCGCGGCCCGCGAAGGCCGGCACGTCTTCGATCTCGGCACCGAAATGCCGCTGCGGGCGCGGCTGTTCCGCACCGCCGCCGAGGAACACCTGCTTGTCCTGACGGCCCATCACATCGCCTGGGATGGTTCCTCGGCCGCCCCGTTCGCCCGTGACCTCGCCACCGCGTACGCGGCGCGGATCGACGGCCGGGCCCCCGAGTGGGCGCCGCTGCCGGTGCAGTACGCCGACTTTGCGCTGTGGCAGCGCGAGCTGCTCGGCGAGGCCGCCGACCCGCAGAGCCTGCTGGCCCGGCAGACCGAGCACTGGCGGGCCGTACTGGCGGGTGTGCCGGAGGAGTTGGAGCTCCCGGTCGACCGTCCGCGTCCGGCGGTGTCCTCGCATCGGGCCCACCAGGTGGCGTTGGACGTCCCGGCCGAGCTGCACCGGCAGTTGGCCCGGACGGCCCGCGAACACGGCGCGACCCTGTTCATGGTGCTACAGGCGGCGCTGGCGGTGACGTTGAACCGGCTCGGTGCGGGCACCGACATTCCGATCGGCGCGGCTGTCGCGGGCCGTGCCGATAAGGCTCTCGACGATTTGGTCGGGTTCTTCGTCAACACCGTGGTGGTGCGCGCCGACCTGTCCGGCGACCCGGCGTTCACCGAGGTGCTGGAGCGGGTCCGGGAGGCCGGACTGTCCGCGCTCGGCCACCAGGACGTGCCGTTCGAGCGGCTGGTCGAGGAGCTGGCGCCAGCCCGGTCGCTGGCCCGCCACCCGCTGTTCCAGGTGATGCTGACGGTGCAGAACACCGCCCGGGCCGCTCCCGGCGACGGGGGATCGGTGCTGCCGCTGCCGGGCGTGCGGGCCGAGAGCACGGCGTCCGCGGCGCTGTCCGTGGCCAAGTTCGACCTTGAGGTGTCCGTCGTCGAGACCTTCGACGCCGACGGAGCGCCCGCCGGCCTCCGCGGCGCCCTGATCGCCGCCGCCGACCTCTTCGACCCCGGCACCGCGGAGACCCTGGCCGCCCGCTGGACGAAGGTCCTGGGTGCGGTGGCCGAGCGCCCCGGGCTGAGGGTCGCGGACCTGGACGTGTTCGTCCCGGGCGAGCGGGCGCGGCTGGTGGCGGAGTGCGGTGCGGGAGCGGAGCGCCCGGTGGGCGCGGGGTCGCCGGCCGGGCTGTGGGCGGAGCGGGTGGCGGCCGTGCCGGACGCGGTGGCGCTGGTGTCGGACGGGGGAGATCTGACCTTCGCCGAGCTGGACGGGCGGGCGAACCGGCTGGCGCGGCTGCTGGCGCAGCGGGGCGTGGGCCCCGAGTCGCTGGTGGGCGTGGTGCTGGAGCGCGGGCCGGACCTGCTGGTGGCGCTGCTGGCCGTGCTGAAGACGGGCGGCGCCTACGTCCCGGTGGACACCGGGTGGCCGGCCGAGCGGGTTGCGCTGGTGCTGGGGGACGCGGCGCCGCCGTGCGTGCTGACCTCGGCCGCGTGCGCGCCCCTGGTGCCGGGAACGGCGGGAACGGCGGGAACGGCGGGCACGGCGGTGCTGGTGCTGGACGGGGCGGAGGTGCGGGGGCAGTTGGCCGGGGCGGACGCGTCGCCGCTCCCCGGCGTCGGCGTGCGGCCGGACAACCCGGTGTACGTGATGTACACCTCCGGGTCGACCGGCGTGCCGAAGGGCGTGATGGCGACCCAGCGGGACCTGGTGGAGCTGGTGTCGGCCTCGCACTGGGGTGTCGGCGCGGGCGACCGGGTGTTGTTCGTGGCGCCGCACGCGTTCGACGCTTCGTCGTACGAGCTGTGGGTGGCGCTGCTGTCGGGGGCGACGGTGGTGGCGGCTCCGGCGGGCGGAGTGGACGCGGGGACGTTACGTGGACTGCTTCGCGCGCAGCGGGTGTCGCACGCCCATGTGACGGCGGGCCTGTTCCGGGTCGTGGCCGAGGCCGACCCGGGGTGCTTCGCGGGGGTCCGCGAGGTCCTGACGGGCGGTGACGTGGTGCCGGCGGGTGCTGTGCGGCGGGTGCTGGAGTCCTGCCCGGGTGTGCTGGTGCGGCACCTGTACGGGCCGACCGAGGTGACGCTGTGCGCAACGCAGCACGAGGTGGCGGGGCCGGACGGCCCGGCGGTGGTGCTACCGATCGGCCGGCCGCTGGACAACACGCGGGTCCTGGTGCTGGACGGGCGCCTGCGGCCGGTGCCGGTGGGTGTCGCGGGTGAACTGTATGTCGCGGGAGCGGGGTTGGCGCGCGGGTACCTGAACCGTGCGGCGCTGACGGGCGAGCGGTTCGTGGCGTCGCCGTTCGAGTCCGGCGAGCGGATGTACCGCACCGGCGACCTGGTGCGGTGGACGGCGGGCGGCGAGCTGGTGTTCGTGGGCCGCGCGGACGAGCAGGTGAAGATCCGCGGGTTCCGGGTGGAGCCGGGCGAGGTCGAGGCGGTGCTGTCGGGCTGTGCGGGGGTCGCGCAGCTGGCGGTGGTGGCACGCGAGGACGTTCCCGGTGACAAGCGGCTGGTGGCGTACGTGGTGCCGGCGCCCGGCTCGGGCGACGAAGTGGGCCACGCCGTAAGGGAGTTCGCGGCGACCAGGCTGCCCTCGTACCTGGTGCCGTCGGCCGTGGTGGTGCTGGACGCGCTGCCGCTGACCGCGAACGCGAAGCTGGACCGCAGGGCCCTGCCCGCACCGGACTTCACGGCGGCGGCGGGTGCGGGTCGTGGGCCGGCGACGGTGCGGGAGGAGATCCTGTGCGCGGCGTTCGCCGAGATCCTCGGCCTGGAGAGCGTCGGCGTCGACGACGACTTCTTCGCCCTCGGCGGCCACTCGCTGCTGGCGGTCTCGCTGGTCGAGCGGCTGCGAGCGAAGGGCGTCCCGGTCTCGGTGAAGGCGCTGTTCCAGACGCCGACCCCGGCGGGCCTGGCGGCCGCCGCCGCACCCGGGAGGGTGGAGGTGCCGCCGAACCTGATCCCCGATGGCGCGCGCGAGCTCACCCCGTCGATGCTGACCCTGGTCGACCTGGACGAAGCGGAGCTCGCGCGCCTGACCGCCCGGATCCCGGGCGGCGCGGCCAACATTGCGGACATCTACCCGCTCGCCCCGCTCCAGGAGGGCATCCTCTTCCACCACCTGCTCGAATCGGGCCGGGACACCGACGTGTACGCCTCGCCGACAGTCCTGCGCTTCGAGAGCGGCGAGCGGCTGGACGACTTCCTGCACGCCCTGCAACAGGTGGTCGACCGGCACGACATCTACCGCACCGCGATCGTCTGGGACGGTCTGCGCGAACCCGTCCAGGTCGTCACGCGGAACGCCACGATACCGGTCCACCAGGTCGAACCGGCCGCCGACGGCACGGAACCCGTGGCACAGCTGCTGGCCGCCGGCAGCGGACCGATGGACCTCGGCCGGGCCCCGCTGATCGACGTGCACACCACCACCGAACCGGGCAGCGGGCACCGACTGGCGCTGCTCAGGATCCACCACCTCGTCCAGGACCACACGGCGCTGGAGGTGCTGATCGGCGAGCTGCGGACCATCCTGTCCGGCGCCGCCGACGCTCTGCCCGAGCCGCTGCCGTTCCGCGACTTCGTCGCCCAGGCCCACCTCGGCGTCCCGCGCGAGGAGCACCTGCGCCACTTCGCCGAGCTGCTCGGCGACGTCACCGAGACCACGGCGCCCTTCGGTCTGACGGACGTGCGCGACGGCGGAGCCAACTCGGCCAAAGCCCGGCTTCCGCTCGATGCGGAACTCGGCCACCGGATCCGGAGCGCGGCCCGCTCGCACGGAGTGAGCCCGGCGACCCTGTTCCACCTGGCCTGGGCGCGGGTGCTGGCCACCGTGTCCGGCCGGGACGACGTGGTGTTCGGCACCGTCCTGTTCGGCCGGATGAACTCCGGCGCCGGCTCCGACCGCGTTCCGGGCCTGTTCATCAACACCCTTCCCGTGCGGGTCCGGATCGGCGGGACGGACGTCGACCGGGCTCTCGACGGACTGCGCCACCAGCTGGCCGAGCTCCTGGTGCACGAACACGCGCCACTCTCGCTCGCCCAGCGGGCCAGCGGACTGCCCGGTTCGAACCCGCTGTTCACCTCCGTCTTCAACTACCGGCACCACCAAGGCGCCGAGCGGCGGGCAGCCACCGCCGGGCCGGGCCCCGACGGCCTCGCCGGGATCAGCACCCTGCTCATGCGCGAGCGCACCAACTACCCCCTCACCGTGGCCGTCGACGACGACGGCGCCGGCTTCTCCCTGAGCATCGAGGCCGCAGACCCGGCCGACCCCGAGCGGCTCTGCGCCTGGCTGCGGACGGCGGTCGACCGGATCGTCACCACCCTCGACGAGGCACCGGGCACCCGCCTTGCCGCAGTGGAGGTGCTTGACGAGCACGAGCGCGGGCTGCTGTTGGGCGAGGGAAGGGGGGCGGACGAGCCGGTTCGGGTGCTGGTGCCGGTGGCGTTCGCGCGGTGGGTGGTGGAGTCGCCGGATGCGGTGGCGGTGGTGTGTGAGGGCGTGGAGGTGTCGTACGGGGAGTTGGACGCGCGGGCGAACCGTCTGGCGCGTTTGCTGGTGGCGTGGGGTGTGGGTGCGGAGTCGGCGGTGGGT
>NZ_LISX01000030.1:2044-5345 GCF_001905465.1 Kitasatospora sp. CB01950 | reverse complement strand
TGAGGCTTAGCTTCCGGGTTCGGAATGTAACCGGGCGTTTCCCTCACGCTATGACCACCGAAACACTATGAAACTGTGTGCCACCCACCCGTATCGATGGGGGTCGTTGTTTCAGAACAACACAGTGGACGCGAGCAACTGAGGACAAGCCCTCGGCCTATTAGTACCGGTCAACTCCACCCCTCACAGGGCTTCCATATCCGGCCTATCAACCCAGTCGTCTACTGGGAGCCTTACCCTCTCAAGGAGGTGGGAGTGCTCATCTCGAAGCAGGCTTCCCGCTTAGATGCTTTCAGCGGTTATCCCTCCCGAACGTAGCCAACCAGCCATGCCCTTGGCAGGACAACTGGCACACCAGAGGTTCGTCCGTCCCGGTCCTCTCGTACTAGGGACAGCCCTTCTCAACACTCCTACGCGCACAGCGGATAGGGACCGAACTGTCTCACGACGTTCTAAACCCAGCTCGCGTACCGCTTTAATGGGCGAACAGCCCAACCCTTGGGACCTACTCCAGCCCCAGGATGCGACGAGCCGACATCGAGGTGCCAAACCATCCCGTCGATATGGACTCTTGGGGAAGATCAGCCTGTTATCCCCGGGGTACCTTTTATCCGTTGAGCGACGGCGCTTCCACAAGCCACCGCCGGATCACTAGTCCCTACTTTCGTACCTGCTCGACCCGTCAGTCTCACAGTCAAGCTCCCTTGTGCACTTACACTCAACACCTGATTGCCAACCAGGCTGAGGGAACCTTTGGGCGCCTCCGTTACTCTTTAGGAGGCAACCGCCCCAGTTAAACTACCCACCAGACACTGTCCCTGATCCGGATCACGGACCCAGGTTAGACATCCAGCACGACCAGAGTGGTATTTCAACGGCGACTCCACCATGACTGGCGTCACGGCTTCAAAGTCTCCCACCTATCCTACACAAGCCGAACCGAACACCAATATCAAGCTATAGTAAAGGTCCCGGGGTCTTTCCGTCCTGCTGCGCGAAACGAGCATCTTTACTCGTAATGCAATTTCACCGGGCCTGTGGTTGAGACAGTCGAGAAGTCGTTACGCCATTCGTGCAGGTCGGAACTTACCCGACAAGGAATTTCGCTACCTTAGGATGGTTATAGTTACCACCGCCGTTTACTGGCGCTTAAGTTCTCAGCTTCGCCACGACGAATCGTGACTAACCGGTCCCCTTAACGTTCCAGCACCGGGCAGGCGTCAGTCCGTATACATCGCCTTACGGCTTCGCACGGACCTGTGTTTTTAGTAAACAGTCGCTTCTCGCTGGTCTCTGCGGCCACCACCAGCTCAGGGAGCAAGTCCCGTCACCAGCAATGGCCCCCCTTCTCCCGAAGTTACGGGGGCATTTTGCCGAGTTCCTTAACCACAGTTCACCCGAACGCCTCGGTATTCTCTACCTGACCACCTGAGTCGGTTTGGGGTACGGGCCGCCATGAAACTCGCTAGAGGCTTTTCTCGACAGCATAGGATCATCCACTTCACCACAATCGGCTCGGCATCAGGTCTCAGACTATGTGTTGCGCGGATTTGCCTACGCAACGTCCTACACCCTTACCCCGGGACTACCACCGCCCGGGCTGGACTACCTTCCTGCGTCACCCCATCGCTCACCTACTACCCCGTTGGGTCACCGGCTCCACCACGTCCCTTTGTCCGAAGACTCCGGGCCGGCTTCACGGGCTTAGCATCAAGAGGTTCGGCGTTGGCGCTTCAAAGCGGGTACGGGAATATCAACCCGTTGTCCATCGACTACGCCTGTCGGCCTCGCCTTAGGTCCCGACTTACCCTGGGCAGATCAGCTTGACCCAGGAACCCTTGGTCAATCGGCGCAAGAGTTTCCCACTCTTGTATCGCTACTCATGCCTGCATTCTCACTCGTGAACCGTCCACAACTCGATTCCTCGGCTGCTTCACCCGGCACACGACGCTCCCCTACCCATCACAGCCTCCGTTGGGAGTATTGCTGCAATGACACGACTTCGGTGATGTGCTTGAGCCCCGCTACATTGTCGGCGCGGAATCACTTGACCAGTGAGCTATTACGCACTCTTTCAAGGGTGGCTGCTTCTAAGCCAACCTCCTGGTTGTCTCTGCGACTCCACATCCTTTCCCACTTAGCACACGCTTAGGGACCTTAGTCGGTGTTCTGGGCTGTTTCCCTCTCGACCATGGAGCTTATCCCCCACAGTCTCACTGCCGTGCTCTCACTTACCGGCATTCGGAGTTTGGCTAAGGTCAGTAACCCGGTGAGGCCCATCGCCTATCCAGTGCTCTACCTCCGGCAAGAAACACACGACGCTGCACCTAAATGCATTTCGGGGAGAACCAGCTATCACGGAGTTTGATTGGCCTTTCACCCCTAACCACAGGTCATCCCCCAGGTTTTCAACCCTGGTGGGTTCGGTCCTCCACACGGTCTTACCCGCGCTTCAACCTGCCCATGGCTAGATCACTCCGCTTCGGGTCTTGGGCATGCAACTCAAACGCCCTATTCGGACTCGCTTTCGCTACGGCTACCCCACACGGGTTAACCTCGCTACACACCGCAAACTCGCAGGCTCATTCTTCAAAAGGCACGCAGTCACAGTCCGAAGACTGCCCCCACGGCTTGTAGGCACACGGTTTCAGGTACTATTTCACTCCGCTCCCGCGGTACTTTTCACCATTCCCTCACGGTACTATCCGCTATCGGTCACCAGGGAATATTTAGGCTTAGCGGGTGGTCCCGCCAGATTCACACGGGATTTCTCGGGCCCCGTGCTACTTGGGAGAAGCTCAAGCGAGCCGTACAGATTTCGTCTACGGGGGTCTTACCCTCTACGCCGGACCTTTCGCATGTCCTTCGACTACCCATACGGTTTCTGACTCGCCCAGCCGCCGGCAGACGACTGAAGAACTTTCCCACAACCCCCTGAGCGCAACCCCTGCCGGGTCTCACACGCTCAAGGTTTGGCCTCATCCGGTTTCGCTCGCCACTACTCCCGGAATCACGGTTGTTTTCTCTTCCTGCGGGTACTGAGATGTTTCACTTCCCCGCGTTCCCTCCACACTGCCTATGTGTTCAGCAGCGGGTGACAGCCCATGACGACTGCCGGGTTTCCCCATTCGGACACCCCCGGATCAAAGCTCGGTTGACAGCTCCCCGGGGCCTATCGCGGCCTCCCACGTCCTTCATCGGTTCCTGGTGCCAAGGCATCCACCGTGCGCCCTTAAAAACTTGGCCACAGATGCTCGCGTCCACTGTGCAGTTCTCAAACAACGACCAGACACCCAAACTC
>NZ_LISX01000003.1:346564-778697 GCF_001905465.1 Kitasatospora sp. CB01950 | reverse complement strand
CAGCCGGTAGAGGTCGAAGTCCTGGGTCATGGCAGTCTCCTCGGTGATGGCACTCAGTACCCCCGATTATGCACACTGAGTGCAGCCTCGCCCAGTCTTCGGGCCCGGGTCGGTGCTACCGTCCGAGGTATGAGCGAGGTGCATGAGCAGGGCGGAACCACGGCGACCCGGCCGACGATGCGGGACGCCCTGGTGGAGGCGGCGTTCGGGCTGTTCTCGGATCGGGGCTTCGAACAGACCACGATCGACGACATCGTCTCGCTCGCGGGGGTCGGCCGGCGGTCGTTCTTCCGGTACTTCCCGTCGAAGGAGGCGGTGGTCTTCCCGGACCACGACGGCTGCCTGGCGGACATGACGGCGTTCCTGGAGCAGGCCGACCCGGCGGGCGACCCGGTGGAGCAGGTCTGCGACGCGGCCCGGCTGGTGCTGCGGATGTACGCGGGGAACCCGGCGTTCTCCGTCGGCCGGTACCAACTGACCAAGAAGGTACCGAACTTGCGCACCCACGAGCTGTCGGTGGTGTGGCGCTACGAACGCACCCTGGCGGGCCACCTGCGCACCCGCTACGCGGCCCGCGCGGACGGCGCGCTGCGCGCGGACGTGATCGCGGCGGCGGTGGTCGCGGCGCACAACTACGCGCTGCGGGCCTGGCTGCGCTCGGGCGGCGAGGGCGATGTGGGCGCCGCGGTGGACGAGGCGCTGCAGCTGGTGGTCGACACCTGGGGCGACGGCGCGGCCGAGGGCCGGTCGGAGTCGCAGGACGAGGAGGTGGTGGTGATGGTGGCCCGCCGCGGCACGCCGATGTGGCGGGTGGTGCAGGGCGTCGAGGCGGCCCTGGAGCAGTGAGCCGCCGCTCCCCCGCGCCGCCGGACGGACCTCGTTCGCCGCGCCGATGATCCGACGTACCGACTGGCACTCGGTACCTTTACACGGGGCACTGAGTGCCATACCTTCCTACTGGCAATGGCAGACCGCCCCGACCGCACGCCCGCCCGGCGGCGGTACGACGGCGCACCCGGCTCAGTAAGGAGACGGCCATGACCCCCACCCTCGCCCCGGCCGCACCGACGACGGCCCCGACGACCATCGGCGACCCCCACCCGCTCGACTCCCCGTTCGCGTTCCGTCGACAGCCCGAACTCCCGGCCGCCGAAACGGAGTTGCGCTACCGCCGGTGCCACTGGTGCCACTCGGCCAGTGCGACGACCTGCCTGCTGTGCCCGGTGTGCGGGTCGGCGGACCTGGAGCCGGCGGTGGCGGCCGGGCAGGGCACGGTGCAGCGGCTGCTGCGTCCGACCCGCCGGGGCGCGCTGATGGAACGCCCGTACCTGATCGTGCTGGACGAGGGCTTCACCGTGCAGGCGTCGGTGCTCGGCGGGCTGCCGGGCGCGGTGCCGATCGGGGCCCGGGTGCAGCTGGTGACCAGCGAGGAGGGCGGCCGGGTGCTCACCTTCCGCCTGGTGCCCCGCTCCTGACGCACCACCTCCTCCGCTCCGTGGCACCGGGTGCCACGGAGCGGAGGCGCGTGCGGGCCGCGCTCTCTCCTCCGACGGTCCGCACCTCCTGCACACTTCCGCCATCCTGCGGCACGAAAGCGCAGGCCTGGCGTGATCCCGTGCACGGAGCGCCACCACGCGGGTAGGGTCGGTGACGTTTGCTGTTCCGGGGGAGGTACTCACGTGCTCGATCTGAGCGCCCATCAGCCGGCCGCCGTTTGGCGACCGTTGTCCGATCCGCCACCGGGCCGGGAGTGGCTCGCCGGTCTGGCGGCCAACCCGGCGGCCCCGCCCGAGGTGCTGAGAAGGCTGCTGGACGACACGGCCGAGGGTGACGGCGCGGGCTGGCTGGCGCGCCGTCCGGAGCTGCCCGACGGCGTGCTGGAGGCGGCGCTCGGGCACCCGGACTGGCGGGTGCGGGCGGCGCTGGCGGAGCGGCCGGCGCTGGATCCCGCAGTGCTGACGGCACTGGCCGCGGACCGCGACCGCCGGGTGCGCCGGGCCGCCGCGTCGGCCGCGCACCGAGTGCCACTTCCGGAGTCCGTGTTGGCGGCGCTGGCGGCCGATCGCGATCCGGACACCCGCCGCCGGGTGCCCGGGGCCCCGGGCCTGCCGGTGGAACTGCTGGTGCGTCTCGCGCAGGACGGCTCTCCGCCGGTGCGGGCGGCGGCGGTGGCGGCGAACAGCTGGTGCCGGTTGCCGCCCCGGGTGCGCACGGCGCTGCGCGCGGACCGCGATCCGGCGGTGCGGGCGGCAGTGCAGCGCGCACTGCGGGTGGAGCGTCCGTTGCCGGTGACGCTGGCGGGGTACATCGCGGAGAGCGACCCGGTGCGCCGGGAGCGGACGGCGGCGGGGGCCGCCCTGGAACGCGCGCTCGGCGAGTGGCTGGTGCTGGACGACGACCCGCGAATCCGGCGGGCGGCGGCGGGCAATCCGCGGCTGCCGACGGATCTGGCGCTGGCCCTGGCCGCCGACCCGGACGCCGCGGTGCGGCTGGCGGTGTCGTTGCGGCCGGACCTGACGGAGGAGCAGCGCTCCGCCGTGGACCACGGCGCGTCGGAGGTGTCGGCGGAGTTGCCGTGGGTGGCCGAACGGGCGGGCGATCCGGCCGAGTTGGTGCGTCTGGCGCGCTCGGGCCATCCGCTGGTGCGGCGCGCGGTGGCGGCGTTGCGGCATCTGCCGGGCGAGGCGGTGGCGGTGCTGGCGGAGGATCCGGAGCCGTCGGTGCGGCTGGCGCTGGCGGTGCACTGTGCGGACGCGCCGGGCGAGTTGCTGCGGTCGGTGTACGCGGAGTTGCTGGGCCCGTCCTCGCTGCCCGGGCTGGAGCGGTTCGCCGCGCCGGGCCTGGCCCGGTGGGCGGAGCGGCCGGAGCCTGCGCTGCGGCTGGCGGCGTTGCGCGATCCGGAGTTGGCGCCGGAGGTGTTGGCGCGGCTGGCGGAGGATCCGGACGCGTCGGTGGCGCGGGCGGCGGCGGGTGATCCGCGGCTGCCGTTGGAGGTGTTGCTGGGCCTGCTGGAGTCGGGCGCCCGGCCGGGTGCGGCGGCGGCGAATCCGGCGCTGCCGGTGGGGTTCATGCTGCGGCTGCTGGACCTCGCGGCGGGCGCCTGAGCGCCTCCGTTCGGGGCGTGGAATAGAACCCAATAGGTGAAGGTTCAACCACCTGCCGGGCCGCGGAGGCCCGACCCGGGGTCCGACGACGGACCCGGACACGGGAAGGAGCAGGGCATGACCACCGACTTCCACCCGCAGACCACGGGCCTGCCGACCGCGCAGGCGACCCTCCACCAGGGGTCGGTCGCCGAGCGCTGGGCCCGCGCCCAGCTGTTCTTCGACTCCAAGGCCTACGCGGACGCCGCGCGAATCCTCGTCGAGCTGGTCGAGGAGGCCCCGGAGCAGGTCGGCCCGCGGCTGCTGCTGGCCCGGTCCTACTACCACTCCGCCCAGCTGCGCCGCGCCGAGGAGCAGCTGCGCGCGGTGATCGAGCGCGACCCGGTGGAGCACTACGCGCACCTCGTCCTCGGCCGCGTCCTGGAGCGCCAGGGCCGGCACGCCGAGGCGGTGCCGTACCTGCGCCTGGCGGCCGCGTTCGAGGGCACGTTCCCGCAGGACTGACCGGCTGCCCGTTCCGCCCCGCCCCCGACGGCGTCCCGTCCGTCGGGGGCGGGGTGCTGTCCGCGCTGGCAGGCTGGAGGGAGGAGCGTCGGGGATGCGTCGAGGATGCGGAGGTGCGCGCGATGCGGACCCTGGAGGAGCAGATCGAGGTGACCGCCCCGGTGGGGACGGCGTGGTCGCAGTTGCACCGGGTGGCGGAGTATCCGGAGTTCGTCGGCGGGGTGGTGCACGCCACGGCGCGGGGCCGGCGGCACGCGGATCTGGAGGTGGAGTTCGGCGGGGAGCGGCACCGGGTGGACGCGGAGCTGACCGATCACGGCCGGGGCCGGGTGATGAGCTGGGAGACGGTGGACGGGCCGCCGCTGCGCGGCACGTTCGCGCTGCGTCCGCTGGACGCCGTGCACACCCAGGTTCAGGTGCGGCTGGAGTACGACCCGGAGGAGCTGAAGGAGGCGCTGGGCGGTCCGCGCGGGTTCGCGCAGAGCCGGGCGGTGGAGGAGGCGGTGCGGACGGACCTGGAGCTGTTCAAGCAGCTGTGCGAGGAGTGACCGACTCGCCTGCGCCGATCGGCAGTTCGGCCCAGATGACCTTGCCGCTGGCGGGGTAGCGGGTGCCCCAGCGCTCCGCCAGCTGGGCGACCAGGAACAGGCCGCGTCCGCCCTCGTCGGTGTCGGTGGCGTGCCGCAGGTGGGGGGAGGTCGCGGAGCCGTCCCAGACCTCGCAGATCAGTGCGCGGTCGCGCAGCAGCCGGACCCGGATCGGTCCGCTGGCGTACCGGATCGCGTTGGTGATGAGTTCGCTGAGGACGAGTTCGGCGGCGAACGCCTGCTCGGTCAGGCCCCAGTCGTCGAGTCGGCGGGTGACGGCGGCGCGCACCCGGGCGACGGCGGCGGGGTCGGCGGGGACGTCCCAGTCGGCGACGTGGTCGGCGGGCAGGGCGCGGGTCCGGGCGACGAGCAGGGCGATGTCGTCGGCGGGGTTGGCGGGCAGCAGCGCGTCGAGCAGGTCGTCGCAGGTCTCCCGGGGGCTGCGGCCGGGGTGGGCGAGGGCGGCGCGCAGCAGTTTCATGCCGTGGTCGAGGTCGTGCGAGCGGGACTCCACCAGCCCGTCCGTGTACAGCACCAGCCGGCTGCCCTCGGGGAGCTCCAATTCGGCTGTCTCGTACGGCAGTTGGCCGATCCCGAGGGGAGGTCCGCCGGGCAGGTCGGGGATCTCGACGTGTCCGTCGGGGCGCACCACGGCGGGCGGCGGGTGGCCGGCCCGGGCGAAGCTGCAGCGTCGGGTGACGGGGTCGTAGACGGCGTACAGGCAGGTCGCGCCGGTGATCGGGCGTTCGGCGCCGTCCGGGCGGGGGTTCTCCTGGTCGAGGCGGTTGACCAGGGCGTCGAGGTGGCCGAGCAGTTCCTCGGGGGCCAGGTCGAGCGAGGAGAAGGTGTGCACCGCGGTGCGCAGCCGTCCCATGGTGGCGGCGGCGTGCACGCCGTGGCCGACCACGTCGCCGACGACCAGGGCGACCCGGGCGCCGGACAGCGGGATCACGTCGAACCAGTCGCCGCCGACGCCGGCCTGTGCGGGCAGGTAGCGGGAGGCGACCTCCAGGGCCTGCTGTTCGGGCAGCCCGGCGGGCAGCAGGCTGTGCTGGAGGGCGACCGCCATGGTGTGTTCGCGGGTGAAGCGGCGGGCGTTGTCGACCAGGACGGCGGCGCGGGCGGTGAGTTCCTCGGCGAGGGCGCCGTCCTCCTCGTCGAACGCGGGCCGCGGCCGGGACCGCCAGAACGTGGCGAGGCCGAGCATGGTGTCGCCGACGGTGAGCGGCGCGGCGATCAGGGTGTGCACCTGCTCGCCGCGCATGGCGTCGACGGCTCCGGGCTGGACGTCGTCCCAGACGTCGAGCGCCGTGGAGAGGTCGGGTTCGACCACCGCGCGGGCGGTGTCGACGGCACGGGCGCGCGGGGTGCCGGGGACGATCGGCACGGACGAGCCCGGGGGGAGCAGCGGTGGCTGCGCGGTGATCCCGGTGAGTGCGGCGCGGTGCATCGTCCCGTGCCGGGCGGGTCGGGGTTCGCCGCCGTCGAGGACGCCTTCGCAGAGGTCGACGCAGGCGTAGTCGGCGAACGCCGGGACGAGCGCTGCGGCGAGTTCCTGGCAGGTGCGGGTGATGTCGAGGGTGGTGCCGATGGAGCCGCCGGCCCGATAGAGCAGTTCGAGGCGGCGGCGGGCGGTGTCCGGGCCTGCGAGGACGGCCGTGTCGCGCAGTGTGGCGACCCGGTGGGCGGGGCCGCCGGCCCGGTCGGTGTGGCGCAGGTCGAGGCCGAGGGTGCGGCCGTGCATGGTGATCGGCGCGTCGGTGAGGTCGCGTCCGCCGTCCAGCAGCGCGAGCAGGCCGGCCGGCAGTCCGAGCGCCCCGACCGGCCGGCTCTCGCAGTCGGCGGGCAGTTCCAGCAGTCGCCGGGCCTCGTCGTTGGCGTACAGCAGCCGCCGGTCGGCGTCGACCAGCAGCAGGCCTTCCCGGACGACGGTCGGTTCGGCGTGTGCGCCGTGCGTCTCTCCGGTCATCCGCGCCGCCCGGGCCCGGTGGGCGCGGCTGCCGACGGGGGTGTCGGGCGGGGGCCCATGGACGTCCGGCGCGGGAAGGTGTGGCCCGCCGCGCTGGGTGGTCCGCCGGGTGCTGCCCGAAACCGGGTCATACGCCCATTCCTACACTCCCCGCTCCGGGCGGGCCAATGGCCGCGCCCGGACTTCCCCCGCTGATGTGCCGCTTTTAGGGTCTGTCCGGTCGATCTTGTCGGATCAGCGCGCGGCGGCGGGCGCCCGGCTGGGCGTGCCGCCGGAACGTCCTCGTACTGGGTGTACTTGGATGTTTCGGCGGTGCGTCCAGCCGGGATGATCCGGCGTCGCGCGCCCGGCAGGATCGACCGGACAGGCCCGCGCCTTTATTCTCCTGGCGTCTTGTGGATGGGCCTTCGGGTGGGCGGCGCCGCGTCCACCATGTGGGACCCCGGGCGCGGGCCCGGGGGTGGGCGGGGTTTAGATGGCAGGTGTAGAAGCCAAGCATCTGCGCGAAGAAGGTCCCCGCCATGCCCCACATCACCGTCGACTACTCGCCTCAGCTGGCCGACTCCTTCGACCGCCCCGGATTCGTCCGCGAGCTGCACCCGCTGGTGCGCGAGTGGGTGACCTCCCGAGGGGTGTGCAAGACCTTCTTCCGGCAGGCCGCGGAGACCTGGGTGGACGATGCCGACGGCCAGTTGACCGCCTTCGTGCACATCGCGATCGGCCTGCTGCCGGGACGGCCGGAGGGCTTGAAGGCCCGCCTGTCGGAGGAGGTGCTGCGCCTGCTCGACAAGCACCTGCGGCCCGTCCTCGGCCGCGAGGTCGTCCGCTCCGCCGAGGTCCGCGACCTCACCTCGTCGTACCGCCTGCGCACCGGCTGGTAGCGCTACCTGCGCAGGAACCGGATCAGCTCCGCGTTCAGCTCCGCCGCCCGGGTGTACGGCAGGGCGTGGTGGGAGACGCCGTCCAGGGTGCGGAGCTCGGCCTGCGGGAGCAGCCGGGCGGCGTTCGCGGCGAGGGTGCGTGGGCGGTGGGAGCGGCTGTCGCCCGCGACCAGCAGCAGGCAGCGGGCGCGCAGGGCGGCGAGGGCCTCCGCGGTGGGGCGGGGGCCGGTGATCGGGCGGGCGGCGGGGAAGGTCGCGGCGAGGCCGTACAGGCGCGTCCAGTCCGGGTCGAGCGGGACGCCGCCGGTCTCCCAGGCGAGGAACCTGCGGGCGCGGGCCTCGCTCGGGCGGGCCAGCATCGGCGCAGCGTGCAGCAGGTAGCGGGGCGCGTAGCCGGTGAAGCACCCGGTGGGGTCGAGCAGCGCGAGCCGGTCGATCCGCTCCGGGCGGCGCAGCGCGTGGCTCAGCGCGATCCAGCCGCCGTAGGAGTGCCCGCACAGGTCGACGCGGTCCGGGCCGAGCCCGTCCAGGACGGCGTCCAGCCAGCCGTGCAGGTCCTCGACGTCCCGCAGTGGCCGCTGGCCGCTGCTCGCGGAGCGGCCTGCCTCGCCGATCCGGTCCACGGCGAACACCCGTGCCTCGCGGGCTAGTTCGCCGATGTTGGCCCACCAGCTCGCCGCCGTGGAGCCGCCGCCGTGGAGCAGGACCAGCGGCGGCCCGTCGGTCGGTCCGGCGGCGTTCACGCGGGTGGTGCCGTACGGCGTCCCGACGTCGATGGTGTCGACGGGCACGGGCCAGCGGTCGAGCAGGGTGTCGTACGCGGACAGGAAGGCGGAACGGTCGAACGCCATGGCAGCAGCCTCCGCGGGCAGGATTGTCTCGCCGAACGAGTGTCTCGCTCGGCGAGATACTATGCACCTGTCCGTCCGTCCGCGAAGGCACCCCCGTCGAAAGGACGCCCCGCATGACCGACCAGCTCCCGGACCGCCCAGGTCTCCGGACGGTCCATCAACTCCGCGCCCTCACCGTCGACCTGGACCTTCTCGCCGCCGCCTTCGCCCAGCGCAACCGCCTTCACCCCACCGACCTGCGCGCCCTGATCGCCCTCCTCGACGCCGCCCGCACCGGCACCGCCGCCACCCCCGGCCTGCTCGGCCGCGAACTGCGCCTGAACTCCGCGGGCACCACCGCCGTCCTGGACCGCCTCGAACGCCACGGCCACCTCCGCCGCACCCGCGACCCGCACGACCGCCGCCGCGTCCTGCTGGAGGTCACCGAGCAGGCGGTCGCCCTCGGCGAGACCTTCTTCGGCCCGCTCATCGCCGACACCGTCGCCCTGGTCGACGGCCTCTCCCCCGCCGAACTCGCCGCCGTGGAAGGCTTCCTGACCTCCATGCGCACTCTGGTCGCCCGCCACACCGACTGACGGCCGGCGGCGGCGTGGGCGGGCACCCGCAGGCACCCGCCTCTGCGCCGCCGTCAGTGGCCGGGCAGCGCGCCGGTGTTGAAGCCGAGCTTCGGCGTGGCGTTGCGGGCCAGGGTCAGCGCCTGCTCGGGCCACCAGCCGCCGGCCGGCGGGTCGACGATGCCGTACTCGGGGTCGAGGGGGCCGGCCGTGCCCCGGGTGCAGCTGCCGTCGGACTCGCCCGGGACCTTCACCCACAGGTACGCGTCGAGCAGGGGAACGCCGGTGGCGGCCGTCGGACGGGTGCCCAGGCCGCGGCCGGGCGGGTTGCACCAGACCTGCGGGTCGCCGGTGTACTTGCCGGCCGGCGGGGTCCACGGGCCCTGGCCGTTGCGGCTGCTGTCGATCACGAAGTGCGTGAGCGTGGCGTCCGCCGGGACGTGCGCCGCGTACCAGGCGTCCGCGTCGGCGGCCGGCCAGTACTGGTTGGCACAGCTGTCGGCGCCCGCCCCGGGCGTGTGCTCCAGGTACCAGACGCACTTCGACACCTGGGTGCCGTACCGGATCAGCGACGCGTCGGCCATGTAGTTCGACACGTTCAGGAAGAAGCCCTGGGCGCGGCCCACCCCGGCGTCGATCAGCAACCGGGCCTGGGTGCCGACGTTCTGCCAGCCGCTGTGGCCGCCGTCCAGGTAGACCAGCGTGCCGCGCTGCTGCGCCAACCGGTCCACGGCCGCCCCGATCTCCGCCAGCCGGTCCTGCTGCTGGGCGGCCGTGCCGCCGCAGAACGCGGGCGACAGCGCGAGCCCGTCCGGCTCCAGCACCACCACGGTCGTCCGGTCCCCGATGCCGCGCGCGAGGGCGTCGATCCACGCCGCGTACTCGGCGCTGTTCGCCGCCCCGCCCGCCGAGTACTGCGAACAGTCCCGCCCCGGCACGTTGTACGCCACCGCGACCGGCACCTGCCGCGCCCGGGCCGCCTTCCCCTGCAGCTCCGCCATCGCGTCCGTGGTCTGCTGCGCCGTCGCCGTCCCGTTGAACCACTGCGCGACCGGCCACGACCCGAGCTCCGCCATCGCCTTCGCGCCCGCCAGGTCGTGCGCCCGCAGATCCGTCCACGCCTGCTGGACGGCCTTGCTCCCCGGGTCCACGTAGAACCGCGACTCAGCCCCCAACATCCGCGAGCCCGACCCCGCCGCCCCGGCCTGCCCACCCCCGATCCCCAGCCCCGACGCCACCATCACACCAACCGCCAACACGGCCCGCACACAACGGGTTGAACGACGCACGGCAGCCCTCTCCCCACACAATCCGACACCCGACAAGGCCGCCATGCACCCACCCCACCCAACCCCCCGTCAACCCCCGGCCCCTCAAACCCCCCACCGCCGCACTCCACCCCCGAAACTTTCACCACCCGCCCCGCCCGATCACCTCGTACGCCCTACCTGCCGCCCCCGCGGGCGAAGCGGGCCGGGGTGGTGCCCAGGATGCGGCGGAAGTGGCGGGTGAGGTGGGGCTGGTCGTGGAAGCCGAGGGTGGTGGCGACGGTGGTCGGGGGGTGGCCGTCGAGGAGGAGGTGGCGAGCGCGGTCGATGCGGCGGGCGGTCAGGTACTGGTGCGGGGGCAGGCCGAACGCCGTGGTGAACGCGCGGACCAGGTGCGCGGGGTGGGCGTGCAGTCGCCGAGCCGCCTCGTCGAGCGTGGTGCGTTCGGCGAGCCGGGCGTCCAGCAGGTCGCGCAGCTGATGGGCGAGCCCCCGGTCGACGGGCTTGGCGGGCAGCGCCGTTCGCGGGCGGAGCAGCTCCCGCAGCCGCGCGCTGATCAGCGCGAGCCGGCTCTCCGCCTCCCACTCCTCCCCCGGCGCACGGAGCGCCGTGTGCAGTTGCCCGACCCGGAGTCTCAGCAGCGGGTCCGCGAGGTCCGGCCCGTCCACCGCCGGTCCGATCAACTCCGCGCCCAGTTGCCCGAGTTCGAGGTAGAGAACACGTTTGCGGAAGCCCCCTTCGCCGGCCGGCGATCCGTTGTGCGGGACGTGCGGCGGCAGCAGGCTGACGGTGTCGTGCGGGGTGCCCCGGCGGTGGCGGTCGAGGTCGTAGCGGACGGCGCCGTCGTCGACGATCAGCAGCGTCCAGGAGTCGTGGACGTGCATGGGGTAGCGGTGTTCGGTGAGGTGTGCGTGCAGCACTTCGACGACGCCGGGGACGCGCGGCCGCCAGGCGGTGATCTGCTGCCTGGCCGGTGCCGCTGTCATGCAAAGAACGTACAAGACCTGGCTGCGCCCCGTCCGGCACGCTCACTCCATGGACATCCTGACCGCCCCAGCCTCAGCCCCTGCCCCCGCGCCAGCCCCCGCACCGCGCTTCGACACCAAGATCGCCGTCCTGCTGCGCGAGGATCTCGAACCCTGGCAGCGCCTGAACGTGACGGCCTTCCTGGTGAGCGGACTGGGCACCGCCGTACCGGAGTTGATCGGTGAGCCGTACGCGGACGCGGACGGAACGGCGTACCTGCCGATGTTCCGTCAGCCGGTACTGGTGTTCGAGGGCGGCGGGGAACTGCTGTCGTCCGCCCATGCGCGGGCGCTGTCCCGTTCGTTGCCGGTGGCGGTGTTCACCGCCGAACTGTTCGGCACCGGCAACGACCGCGACAACCGGGCGGCGGTCCGCGCCGTGCCGACCGCCGCACTCGACCTGGTGGGGCTGGCCCTGCACGGCCCGCGCAACGCCGTCGACAAGGTGCTCAAGGGCGCGCGCATGCACCCGTGAAGACCGGCCGCCCCGCCGAACAGCGGCGTCAGGCCTGGAGCGAGGCGAGTGTGACGACCGTGATGTCCGACGGTGCGCCGACCCGGACCGGCGGGCCCCAGGCGCCGGCGCCGCGGGTGACGTAGAGCTGGGTGTCGCCGTACCGCTCCAGGCCGGCGACGGTCGGGTTGGCGAGTTCGGCGAGGTAGTTGCCGGGCCAGAGCTGTCCGCCGTGGGTGTGGCCGGAGAGTTGGAGGTCGACGCCGTGCCGGACGCTGTCGTGGACGGTCACCGGCTGGTGGGCCATCAGGACGGCGGTCCGGCCGCGGTCGCGGTCGCCCAACGCCCGTGCGTAGTCGGGGCCTTGGCCCTGCGAGGTGCCGGCGATGTCGTTGACGCCGGCGAGGTCGAACCATGGGAGTTCGACGCGGGCGTTCTCCAGCGGGTGGACGCCGAGTTCGCGGACGAAGTCGACCCAGGGCGCGGCGCCCGAGAAGTACTCGTGGTTGCCGGTGACGAAGTACGCCCCGTCCTTGGCCCGCAGGTCCGCCAACGGGCGGGCGGCGGGGCCGAGTTCGGGGACGGTGCCGTCGACCAGGTCGCCGACCACGGCGATCAGGTCGGGCTGGGTGGCGTTGATGGTGTCGACGATGCGGCGGGTGTGCGCCCGGCCGAGTATCGGGCCGAGGTGGATGTCGCTGACCACGGCGATCCGGTAGCCGTGCGCGGCGCGCGGCAGCTTCGCCAGCGGCACCGTCACCTGCTTCACCTGCGGCCCGCGCAGCACCCCGTAGGCGCCGTTGCCGACCACGCCGACGGCGACCCCGGCGGCCGCCCCCGCCACCACCCGCGACACGAACAGCCGCCGCGACGGCTCCACGGCAACCGTCTCCGGCGGCTCCTGCTCCGCCGGGGCGTCCTCCAGGACGTCCCCCGCCGAAGCCAGCACGGCCTCCGGAGCCGCCACCGTCTCGCGCCGCCGCAGCAGGCGCAGCAGCAGCGGGCGCAGCAGCTCGCCGACCAGCAGCGCGAGCAGCAGGTAGAGGAGGACGGGCAGCCAGAGGTAGCCGGGCCAGGCGAACCAGCGTTCCACGGCGAGGGGGAAGGCCCGGCCGCCGAGCAGGGCGAGGAGGGAGAGGACGGGCAGCAGGACGACGAGCACGGTGCCCGCCCGCCGGTACCGGCCGCCGGGCGCGGAGACGTCGCGGACCAACCTGCGCCACACGTACCAGTGCGCCACCCCGAGCAGCCCGAGCACCGCCGCTGCCACCCCCACCACCGCGATCACCATGCGGCCAGTATCGGGGCGCGGTGATCGCGGGCTGTGACCGGGGTGCCGTTCCGTGCGACCGGGTGTGGTCGTCCGGGTGCGGGGTGTGCCGGTGCGCGTTCGGTTCCTGTGAGTCCTCCCACACCGCGGCGGGCTTCTACGATCCTCGATAGTCGATGCGGCGGCGCACCCGTCGAACGGTGCTCGCCCGGCCTCGTCCGCTCACCGGAGAGTATCGCATCATCGCAGGTCAGCGGCCTGTCCAGCCCCATCGACGCGGTGTGCCGGAGCGCCACCGGAACCGGGCCCGTCCGCACGTCCGCAGCAGCCCCCGCTACTACGCCGGGTAGTTTCCGGGGCTTTTGAGCCACTCTCCGTGATCTGCCGAGAATGTCCCCCGTCCGTCGGGCGGTCCGGCCGGTCCTGCCCGGTCACCGCCCCGCTGCCACCTCCGTCCGACTCCCCGCGCCTTGTCGCGTCGGTGTCGTGCGGGTGCGTGCCGGTCGGCGGGCCGCCGTGTCCCACCGGCCGTCCGGCCCGTACAAGAAGAGATCGCTCATGCCGCATCCCAGCACGTCCAGCCTCTCGGGGAGTTTCCGCCGTCACCGCCGCGCCGTGGTGTCGGGTGTGGCGACTCTCGCGGTCGCGGGCACGGCCGCGCTGGCCATCGCCCTGCCGCAGCACTCCGGTCCCGCCGAGGCCTCGGCCGCGTCGGCGAACGGTCAGCAGCTCGCGTCGGACGCCCTCGCGACTCCGACCGCCGCCGAGGCGAACGCGAGCGCCGGTGCGAGCGCGCAGGCCGAGGAGGAGGCGAAGGCCAAGGCGGACGCGGAGACGAGCGCGAGTGCGAGCGCCGAGGCGAAGGCGTCGGCGGAGGCGAAGGCCCGGAGCGAGGCGGCGTCCCGTTCGCAGCAGCGCGCGGCGGCACCGACCGCCAAGCCGTCCCCGTCCGCATCCCCGTCCGTCTCCGCGTCCGCCGTCGCGAAGGCGCTCGGCGGGACGCCGCAGCAGATCGCGGCGCAACTCGTGCCGGCCGGTCAGTTGCAGTGCTTCACCAACATCGTGGAGCGCGAGAGCGGTTGGAACGTGCACGCGACCAACCCGTCCTCGGGCGCGTACGGCCTGATGCAGGCGCTGCCGGGTTCGAAGATGGCGTCGGCGGGCGCGGGCTGGCGGGACAACCCGGCGACCCAGATCAAGTGGGGCCTGCAGTACATGAACCAGACGTACGGCAGCCCGTGTGCGGCGTGGTCGTTCTGGCAGGCCCACAACTGGTACTGAGCGGGGCGGGCGCACGGCCGCTCGGGCGCCTTCGGCACGGTGTGTGTGCAGCTCCGCCACCATGCGTACATCTGACGAATAGTCAGCAAGTCGCGGCGTTCCGCACCCTATCCGGACATTTCATCGCACGGGCGTGTTCGTTTGGTGAAGATTCGGCGAACTTCCCGTGGCCACTGTCCGGAATAGCCGCTTTAGAGCGGCTTCCGACCTTTGCCTGAGGCTGTCCCCGCCCCTAGCCTCCCGCCCATGGCCCCACCACTGATCACCGTCGTTCTCCCCGCCTACGACGAGCAGGAACAACTGAAGGAGTGTCTCGACTCCCTGCTCGGGCAGTCCTTCCGCGAGTTCGAGATCATCGTGGTCCAGACGCCCTCCCCGCACTGCCCGGAGGAGCGGCTGGTGGAGGCGTACGAACTGCGCGACGCCCGGGTACGGGTGCTGCGGTTGGACGCGGAGCCCGGCATCGGGCGGGCCCGGATGGCCGGCGCGACGCACGCGCGCGGCGACTACCTGCTGTTCCTGGACGCCGACCACCTGCTGTCGGCGGACGCGCTGGAGGCGATGGCCGCCCGCCTCGCCGAGACCGGTGAGGTCGATCTGCTGCTGTTCGGCCACAACCGCGAGTACCGGGGCAAGGTGTGGCAGGGCAACGCGGCCGAGCTGCTGGCCACCGTCGGGCCGGAGGTGTTCGGCCCGGACGAGCACCCGGAGCTGTTCGGCGCGCCACCGCTGATCTGGGACCGGCTGCTGCGCACCGGCACCGCCCCGGTCTTCCCGGACGGCTTCTACGAGGAGGTCCCGGCGGTGCACCGCTCGCTGCTGGCCGCCTCCCGGATCGCGGTGCTGGACCGCGAGTGCGTCACCATCCGCCGCCGCCACACCCTGCACCCGGCGGGCAGCGAAGGGGCCTCCCACTTCGACCTGTTCGACCGCTACGAGGGCAGCTTCGAGCTGCTGGACGCCCGGCCCGCCGAGGCCCCGCCCGTCCACCCGGAGCTGCGGGCGCACCTGTTCACCCGGATGGTCCGCCACTACCTGTTCGTCTTCGACCTGCCGGGCTGTCTGACCCGCGCCGAGCGCCCGCAGTTCTTCCAGCGGGCCGCCGAACACTACAAGCGTTTCCTGCCGGAGGGCTACAAGCGGCCCGACGGCCGCGAGGGCATCAAGTTCTCGCTGCTGGCGTCGAATTCGTACGCCACCTTCGAGGTCGCCAAGTTCTCCCGGCTGGCCCGCCGCTGAACTCCCCCGGCCGGCGCTTCCGCGCGCCCCTGACGGGTAAGCACTCACCGAGGGGGCCGGTCCTGTCGGGCCTTCCGCGCCGAGGGCGACGCCATCTCGCGTTCCACCCGGGTGTCCTGACGAACCGTCGGGTCGGTCCGGGAGGGTAGAGTCCCTCCCCGCGCCCGGCTCCGGCCGCGCCACCTCCGTGCACTTCCTTTCGTGCACCACCGGACCGGAAGGCGAACTCCTCGATGACTCTCCCTGTCTCCCCGGCGGCCGATCCCACTCCGAGTTCCGCCCCGGATGCCCTCGCGGACCCGTTCGCCGCCGACGGCGGCCCCGCGCCGGGGCAGGTCGCCCCACTCCCGCCCCAGCAGCAGATGGCCGGCTGGGCGGTCCTGCTGCTCGGCGTGATGCTGCTCGCCGAGGCGTTCATCTGCATCGCCGCGCTGATCAGCGTCTGGACGCCGCTCACCACGCTGACCGCCGAACGCGCGCCGGCCGGCGACCCGGAGCTGTGGTCGGTGTTCGGCCTCGGCCCCTGGCACCTGACCTCCAACACCGCGATGCTGATCGCCGTCCTGGCCGCCAGCGGGCTCGGCAGCTTCGTGCACGCCGCGACCTCCTTCGCCACCTACGCGGGCAACCGCCAACTCCTGCCGAGCTGGCTGCCCTGGTACCTGCTGCGCACGGCGATCGGCGGCGCCCTCGCGCTGCTGGTCTACTTCCTGCTGCGCGGCGGCCTGTTCGCCAACGGCACGGACGGCACCGCCACCAATCCGTACGGCTTCGCCGGGATCGCCGGGCTGTGCGGACTGTTCTCCAAGCAGGCGACCGACAAGCTCCGCGAGATCTTCGACACCGTCCTCACCACCCGCGACGGGGCGGGCGACGACGAACGCGACGACAAGATCCAGCCCACGGCCCCGACTTCGCCGACCGGGCCCGAGCCGACCACCGGTTCCGGCGGTCCCCTCACGAAGCAGCAGCCCGCCGCCTCCGAGCCTGCCGCGATCACCGTTCCTCAGCAGCCCGGCCCGGTGGCCGAATCCGCCTGACCTGCACCAGGCTTGACCGATCGTCCGATCATCGGCGAACCGCCGTCTTCCGGCCCTTTCGTCAACCTGCGATCGTCAACTCCCGCCCACAACAACCCGTTCGGGTACAACTGACCGCCTCTCCGTTTCGACGGTTCCGCTCCGGCCCATGATCAGCCCCGGACGACGCCCTCCCGGGCGTCCGGGGTTTCAGGAAGGGCGGTTCGTATGACCACAGCAGACGGAGAGCCGATCGCCGCGATCACCGAGGCGACTCTCGCCGACATCGCGGCCAACGGCATCTGGCGCGGCGCAAGCCTCGACATCAACCCGGCGGTGCTCGCCGTCGCCCGGGCGCTGCTCGCGGCACTCCAGGGCGCCGCGCCGGCCGGCACGCTCCCGGAGGACCTGGCGGAGCTGGTCGCCCGCGTCAAGCGGCAGGCCGGGATCTCCTTCCCGCGCATTCCCGTGGCGGGCGAGGTCGGCCTCTCCGCGTTCGCGATCAAGCAGCAGGTCTCGGAGCCGCGCCCGGTCGTCATCGTGCCGGCCGGGTGGAACCCGTACGGCTGGCTGCCGTTCATGGCCGGCTACCTGTCGCTGGCGGCACGCGGGTACCACGTCCTGGCCTACACCCCACGAGGGTTTGGCAAGGCGGGCGTGTTCTACTCCTCCAACGGGTTCATCGACGTCGCCGGGCCGAACGACTGGGCGGACGGCTCGAAGGTCATCACGTATGCGCAGGAGCAGTTCGCGCCGGGCAAGGTCGGCCTGATGGGCCTGTCCTACGGCTCCGGGATCAGCCAACTGGTCGCCGCGCACGACCCGGAGGAGGGCCGGGTCGCCGCCGTGGCCGCGCTCAGCACCTGGGGCAACCTCGCCACCAGCCTCTACGACCACGGCACCCGCCACGTGAAGGCCGTGGAGCTGCTGATCGGGTTCACCGGGGCCGAGAAGGGCAAGGAGTCGGAGCGGTTCGACCCGGAGACGTGGGCCGTCCTCCAGGACTTCCGGGCCGGGCGGAACATGGAGAAGGTGGTGGAGTGGGGCACCGTGCGCTCCCCGGAGACGTACCTGAACGCCACCAACGCCCGTGGCATCCCGACCTTCTACTCGAACACCTGGCACGAGAGCCTGTTCGCGGCCGGCGAGGCGATCGACGTCTTCGAGAAGCTCACCGTCCCGAAGCACCTGAACATGTGGATCGGCGACCACGGCGCCCCCGAGGGCGCCGGCTTCACCGGCGTGCCCGGCGGCGTGGCCTTCCCCGGCCTGCTGACGCCGACGCGGGAGGCGTTCGACTGGCTCGACCACCACCTGCTGGGCGCAGACAACGGCGTGCCCGACTGGCCGGTCGTCAACAGCCAGGTGATGTTCACCTACAAGACCGCCCCGGTCATCGGCGGCGGCCGGCGGATCACCGAGCCCGCCCGGCGCGAACCGCTCGGCTCCTGGGCGGAGGCCACCGTCGACCACGAGACGTGGTACCTGAACGGCAACGGCCACAACGGCGACGGCACGCTGTCCGACAAGCCCTCCAACGGCTGGGCCCGAGACTTCACCGCCGGCCACCTGACCGCCGCCACCGCGATGGACGACATCATGGACACCGGGCAGAAGGAGTGGTTCGGCAACCCCCGGAAGTACGACACCGCCGGCTTCGAACGGGACCGCCTGCTGCTCTGGTCCACGGAGCCGCTGGCGGGCGGCCGCCGGATCCGCGGCGCCACCAAGCTCCGGCTCACGGCCCGGGCCGAGGAGGCCGACGCCCTGACGCTGGTCGCCTACCTCTTCGACATCGCCCCCGACGGCAACGCCAAGATCATCACCCACGAGCCGTTCACCGCCACCGACCTGCACCCCGGCGCCGACCGCACCCTCAGCTGGACGCTCCAGCCCGCCGCCTACGACCTCCCCGACGGCCACCGCCTCGCCCTGGTCGTCAACAGCCGCGACCTGCTCTACGCCTTCACCGGCAAGGCGGACAGCACCACCACCGTCACCTCCCCGGTCGGGGAGGAAGCCCTCCTGGAGCTGCCACTCGGCTGAGCGACACCCCACTGCCGGCCTGCGCGGGGCGGCTCACACCGCCGTCCCGCGCACCTCCGCCACTCGCACCTCCCGTACACCAAGCGCCAGTTGTGCTTCACCCTCGCCTTCCAGCAGCGCCACGAGTTCGTCCACGGGCTCCGGAAGGACGTCACGGACCAGGGGATGTTCGTTCTCCATGGCCCCAACCCAACCGCCGCCGCCGCGACGGCTACCGCCTGCGGACCAGCAGCTGCGCCGCCTGGGACCGGTGGCCGTTCATCGTGGCCACCTCGAACCGGTGCTCGTCCACCGGGTCGAAGGCCGACAGCAGCGTGCGCAACTCGGCGATCTCGTGGTGCCGACACACCGCGCCGTCGTCCGTGGCGAACACCCCGTACGGAGTGCCGAACTGCCGCGCATGGGCCGCATAGCGGTCGCGGTTCCGCTCATCGTCCTGCAGCAGCACGTCGCTGACGTACAGCAGCCCGCCGGGCGCGAGGACGCGGTGCAGCTCCGCGACCAACGCCGCCTGGGCATCGCCGTCGGGGACGCAGGTCAGTACGGCGAACAGCAGGACCACGTCGACGCTCCCCGACGCGTGCGGCAGGGCCGGCGGGGACTCCAGGACGGCGAGGCGCAGCTCGGGCCACAGTTGCCGGCCCCGCTCGATCAGCGCGGGCGACGGGTCGACACCGGACACGTCACGGAAGCCGTGCTCGCTCAGCTCGGCCATGACGCGACCGTATCCGCAGCCGTAGTCCAGGATCCGCGCGTCCGGGCCGACCTCCGCCAGCCGGTCGGGGTTCACCGGGTGGGTGAACGTCTTCGTTGCGCCGACGCCGTTCCAGTACGCGATCTGATCGCCGAGACCCTTCATGCGAGTGCAGCATACGGCCCGTCACCGATCGCCCGCGCAAAGCCGATCCGCCAGCCGTCAGCACCCCCCTCCCACCATGCCGACCCGCCGTTCGTGGGCCCGCGTCCGGTGCTGGTTGCCCCCGGCTGGGATGATCGGCGGATGGCCTCCGATCTCGCCCGCGCCCTCGCCGATGTCGTCCGTGGTGAGGTCCGTTTCGGTGTCGCCGAGCGGGCCGTGTACGGGCAGGACGCGTCGAACTACCGGCAGGTGCCGCGCGGGGTGGTGAAGCCGGCCGACGTGGACGATGTGCGGGCCGCGTTGGCGGTGTGCCGGGAGTTCGGGGTGCCGGTGGTGGCGCGCGGGTCGGGGACGAGCATCGGTGGGCAGGCCATCGGGCAGGGCGCGGTGGTGCTGGACTTCCGGCGGCACCTCGGCCGGGTGCTGGAGGTGGACCCGGACGCCCGCACCGCGCGGGTCGAACCGGGCACCGTCCTGGACGAACTCCAGCGTGCCGCACGGAAGTTCGGGCTGCGGTTCGGACCGGACCCGTCCACCCACAGCCGGTGCACGCTGGGCGGCATGATCGGCAACGACGCCTGCGGCTCGCACTCCCTCGCCTGGGGCCGCACCTCCGACAACCTGCACAGCCTGGACCTGCTGCTCGCCGACGGCACCGAACTGACCGCCACCGGCCCCCTGCCGCCCGCCGAACGCGCCGCCCTCGCGTCCGGGCACGGCCGACTGCCGCGCCTGCACCGGGAGTTGCAGGGCCTCGCCGCCGGCAACCTGCCCCTGCTGCGCCGCGCCATGCCGACGCTGCCGCGTCGCGGCTCGGGCTATCCGCTGGACGCGCTGCTCCCGGAGCGGGGCTACGACCTGGTGCGGGCCGTCACCGGCACGGAGGGCACCTGCGCCCTGCTGCTCGGCGCCACCGTCCGCCTGGTGCCCGAACCGCCGTACCGTGCGCTGGTGGTGGCCGGGTACCCGGACGAGACGGCCGCCGCCGACGCCGTGCCCGCGCTCCTGCCGTTCGGGCCACTGACCTGCGAGGGAATGGCCGCCGACCTGGTCGCCGCGCTGCTCGCGGCCGGCCCCCGTCCGCCGGTGCTCGACCGCCTCCCGGACGGTGCGTGCTGGCTGTTCCTGGAGACCGGCGGCGACACCGCCGCCGAGGCCGCCGACCGGGCCCGTGGACTCGCCGACGCGGTGCGGAGAGAACGCACCGCGACCGTCGCCCTGGTCACCGACCCGGCCGAGCAGCGCGCGCTCTGGTCGATCCGGGAGGCCGGCGCGGGCATCGTCACCCGCCTCCCGCCGGCCTCGGACGGCACACCGGGCGGCGCGGCCTGGCCCGGCTGGGAGGACTCGGCCGTCCCTGTCGATCAACTCGGCTCCTATCTGCGGCAGTTGCGGACCCTGCTGAAGCGTCACGGACTGCGCGGCGTGCCGTTCGGCCACTTCGGCGAGGGCTGCGTGCACCTGCGGCTCGACTTCCCGGTGCGCGAACGACCGCAGGTGATGCGGGAGTTCCTCACCGAGGCGGCGGATCTCGTGGTGGCGCACGGCGGTTCGCTCTCCGGCGAGCACGGCGACGGGCAGGCCCGCGCCGAGCTGCTGCCCCGGATGTTCCCGCCGCAGGTGATCGACCTGTTCGCCCGGTTCAAGCAGATCTGGGACCCGGAGAACCTGCTCAACCCGGGCCTGCTGGTCGACCCGCGCCCGCTGGACGCCGATCTGCGGTTCGCGGGGCGGGAGTTGCCGCTCGTCCTGGCGTACCCGCAGGACTCCGGCAGCCTGCTGAACGCGGTGCACCGCTGCGTCGGCGTCGGCAAGTGCGTCGACACCGGCAGCGGTGTGATGTGCCCGAGCTACATGGTGACCGAGGAGGAGCGGCACTCGACCCGCGGCCGCGCCCGGCTGCTCGGCGAGATGCTGCGCGGCGAACTGGTCACCGGCGGCTGGCGTTCCCCGGAGGTCCGGGAGGCGCTCGATCTCTGCCTGGGCTGCAAGGGCTGCGCGAGCGACTGCCCGGTTCAGGTGGACATGGCCACCTACCGGTCCGAATTCCTGTACCACCACTACCGGTTCAGGCCTCGACCGGCCTCCCACTACTCGCTCGGCCTGCTGCCGCTGTGGCTGCGCCTGGCGCATCTCGCGCCGCGCGCCGCGAACGCCGCCCTGCACGGCCGGTTCAGCGGCGCACTGCTCAAACGCCTCGGCGGCATCGACCCGCGGCGCGCCCTGCCCGCCCTGCCGGAGCGCCGTTTCAGCTCCTGGTTCCGCGCTCACCGCGCCGCCCGTCCCGCCGACCCGGCCGCGCCCGCGGTGCTGCTGTGGCCCGACTCGATGTCCGAACTCCTCGACCCCGCACCGGCGATGGCCGCCGTCCAGGTCCTGGAGCAGCTCGGTTTCCGGGTCGAGCTGCCGAGCGGCCCGGTGTGCTGCGGGCTCACGCGGATCGCGAGCGGCCGACTCGACGCGGCCCGGCGGGTGATCCGGCGCAGCCTGCGTCACCTGCCGCCGGGCCTGCCGGTGGTCGGCCTGGAGCCGTCCTGCACCGCCACCCTCCGCGGCGATTGGCCGAAGCTCCTCGACGGCCCTCTCGAACTCCTCTCCCGGGTACGGACCTTGGCCGAGTTCCTGGACGAGCGCGAGGTCGCGCTGCCCCGGCTGACCGGCGAGGCGATGACCCAGGTGCACTGCCACCAGCACGCCGTCCTCGGTACCGCCGCCGACCGGCGCCTGACCGAGCGCCTCGGCCTGACGAACCGTCAACTCGATGCCGGATGCTGCGGCTTGGCCGGGGCGTTCGGCTTCGAGCGCGGCCACTACGAGGTGTCGGTGGCCGTCGCCGAGCGCGCTCTGCTGCCGGCGGTCCGCGCCGCCGCGCCCGGCACCCTGCTGCTCGCGGACGGCCTCAGCTGCCGCACTCAACTCACCCAACTGGAGCCTTCGGCAAGGCCGTTGCACCTCGCCGAAGTGCTCCTTCGGGCGATCGGGCAGGCCGGTCACTCGCCGGGGTAGCGCACCCCGATCCGCTCCCGGACGGCGTCCAGCGTGCGCATCACGGCGAGGGTGCCGTCCAGCGGGACGAGCGCGGACTCGGTGGCTCCGGCCCGCAGGCAGCGCATCACCTCGGCGGCCTCCAGCCCGTAGCCGTGGCCGACGAGGGCGGGGCCGTGGAAGGTCTCCGGTTCGCGGCCGTCGCGGTGGAGGGTGAATCCGGTGGGGCGGAAGAAGTCCCGATCGATCTCGATCCGGCCCAAGTCGCCCTGGATCGAGGCGCGTTGGCCGCACTGCGCGTCGAGCGAGCAGGACAGCAGGGCGGTCGCGCCGCTGCGGTACCCGAGCAGCATGCCGGTGTGCGCGTCCACCCCGCGTGCGGTGAGGCGGGCCTGCGCCTGGACGGTCTCCGGTTCGCCGAGCAGCAGGTGCGCGAACGCCACCGGATACACGCCGAGGTCCAGCAGGGCGCCGCCGCCGGCCGCCGGGTCCCACAGCCGGTGACCCGGGCTGTCGGCGGGCCCGACGAAACCGAACTCGGCCTGCACGGACCGCACTTCACCGATCGCGCCGTCGGCGATCAGCTCGGTGATCCGCCGGACGGACGGGTCGAGGTAGGTCCACATCGCCTCCATCAGGAAGACCTCGCGCTTGCGGGCGAGCGCGACCAGTTCGGCGCTCTGGTCGACGTTCAGCGTGAACGGCTTCTCGCACAGCACCGCCTTCCCCGCCTCCAGCAGCAGCTTCGTCGCGCCGTGGTGCGCCGAGTGCGGCGTGGCCACGTACACCACGTCGACCTCGGGGTCGGCCGCCAGCTCCTGCCAACTCCCGTACGCCCGTGAGATGTTGTGGCGATCGGCGAACGCCCGGGCGGATTCCTCGCGCCGGGACGCCACCGCGAAGGCCTGCCCGCCGGGCACGGCGGCGAGGTCCTCGACGAAGGAGGTGGCAATGCCGCCGGTGGCGAGAATGCCCCAGCGGATCGGACGGTCGGTGATCGGCTGCACGGTGGTCCTTCGCGACGGCGCGGCATGCGGGCCGGCCCAGCCTATCCATCGCTCCACCTGCGGCAACAGCCCCGCCGGCAGACCCCCGCACCGTCCGACTCCCGTGGCCCGCAGGCCGGTTCGCCGTCCGCACCCCCTTCCGCCGGGTTTTACCGGGAGGTAGCCTTCCGCCTCGTCCCGACCGCCTCATCCACCACCCGACGGGGGAAGCCGCCATGACCGAGCGCCACGATCCGATCGCCGAGCACCGACGGACCCGTGCCGCGCTCGCCGAGACCGCCGACCGCCTGGTCCGGCTGCTGCGCGACACCCGCGGGCTCGGCAGCCCCCGCGCACTGCCCGCGTGGTCGGCGCCGGACGTCGGCGCGCACGTCGCGGCGGTGTTCCTGGTGTACTGCTCCAGCGTGTCACCCGAGGAAACCGTCGACTGGGACCGGATACTCCCGGAAGCCGAACTGCCGTTCGGCCCCCGGATGGCCGTCGTCAACGGCCGCGCCGTGACCATGATCAAAGAGCAGATCGGCGGCGACTCGGCCGATTTCATCGCCGAACGGGCCGACCGCTTCCTGCGGGCCACCGCGGACCTCGACCTGGAGGCCCCGGTCGCGACACCCTGGTACGGCCCCGACCCGGCGCTCACCGTCGCCGCCTCCACCGGCCTGCTGCTCAGCGAGTGCCTGATGCACGGCCTGGACATCGCCCGCGCCACCGGCCGCCCGTGGCGGATCGACCCGGACCACGCCCGGCTGGTGATCGGTCAGGCCCTGACGACCATGATGCCGCTGGCCCTCGACCGCGTGGCCGCCCGCGACGCGGACCTCGTCCTCGACCTCGCCGTCCGCGGCGGCCCGCGCCTCTACCTGACCTTCCGGGACGCCACCCTGACCGTCACCCGCGACGCCCCACTGCGCACACCCGACTGCCGGATCTCCACCGACCCTGTCACCTTCCTGATGGTGGCCTTCCACCGCACCCCGCAGTGGCGAGCCATCGCCCTCGGCCGCCTCCGCGCCTCCGGCCGCCGCCCCTGGCTGGCCCCCCGCCTGACCCGCCTCGTCCCCGCCCCCTGACCCCCAGCCCTCCCACCCGACCGCGGCCCCCGACCCCCAAGCCTCCGTCCCGCCCCCGCTTCGCCCCGGCCCCCTCAACCGTCCCGCCCGACCGCGACCAGCGCCGCGTCGTCCAACAGCCGTCCCCCTGGCCCGCCAACTCTCCCGCCCGACCGCGCCCTCCGCTTCGTTCCCGTCCCCTCAGCCGTCCCGCCCGACCGCGACCAGCGCCGCGTCGTCCAGCAACCGTCCCCCGACGTACGCCAGCAGGTCGCGGCGGAGGCGGTCGAGGAACTCGCGGGGCGTGGCGGCCCGGCCGAGGTCGGCGGCGCGGGCGGGCAGCGGGTAGAAGACGGCGTCGCGGTTGCGGGCCTCGGTGACGCCGTCGGTGTAGAGCAGCAGCGTGCTGTCGGGCGGGAACGCGAACTCCTCGGTGCGGCGTTCGACGGGCGCGAGGTCGCCCATGCCCAGCGGGGGGCCTGAGCGGCGCACGGGGAGCAGCCGGGCGCCGCCGGGGGTGAGCAGCAGGGGCGGCGGGTGCCCGCAGTCGGCGAGCCGGATGACGGGGTGGTCGTCGGGCAGGTCGAGGACGAGTGCGGTGACGAAGTTCTCGCGGATGTCGTGGCCGGTCTCGGCGAGTTCGGCGAGGTGGCGCTGGTAGGAGGTCTCCACGGCGTCGGCCAGGCGTGCCGGGTCCTCGTGCTGGTGAGCGAGTTCGCGGAAGGCGCCGAGCAGGGCGGCGGCGTCGCCGACGGCGTCCAGGCCCTTGCCGCGGACGTCGCCGATCAGCAGGCGGGTCGCGTGGCCGGTGCGCACGGCCGCGTACAGGTCTCCGCCGACGTTGGCTTCGTCGGCGGCGGCGAGGTAGCGGGTGGCGATCCGCAGCGGGCCGGCGCGTTCGGGCAGCGGGCGCATCAGGACGCGCTGGACGGCGTCGGAGACGGTGCGGACCTGGGTGAGTTCGCGTCCGTGGCGTTCGCGGACCCGGCAGTAGGCGACGACGGCGGCGGTGACCAGGGCGAGTGCGCCGACCTGGGCCTGGTGGTTGGCGGTGAACAGGCCGCCGTGGTAGACGGCGATGAGGATCTGGCCGGCCAGCGCGAGGATGCCGACCAGCAGGGTCAGGCGGGTGCCGGCGAACGACGCGGTGATCGCGGGGGCGACCACCAGCAGCGGGCCGAGGTGGATGTTCGGGGAGATCGCGAGGTCGGTGGCGGTGATCAGCACGATCAGGCCGAGCGGCAGCAGCACCATCAGGTGTCCGGTGCGCCACTCGCTCCGCAGGTCCGCCAGCCTCCGCCGCACTCCCACCCCACCACCATGCCTCGCACGGGGGTTGCCCACGACCCGGTGCACGCTCCGCTCGCACGGTATGGCGCTGCGTCACCGGCGGCCCCTACGATCCCGCCATGACGACCTCACCGAACCCTGCGCCCTCCAAGGGCCTGGCGCCCGCCGAGGGCGACGCGATCCTCGCCGAGCGTTTCGCGCCGTGGGTGCAGGCACTGGGGCTGTCGGTGGTGGAGACCGGGCCGAGGCACGCGGTGCTGCGCCTGCCGTGGTCGGACCAGCTGGCCCGGGACGGCGGCGGGCTGTCGGGGCAGGCGATGATGGCGGCGGCCGACACGGCGACGGTCGTCGCGATCTCCTCGGCGCTGGGGGGCTTCGCGCCGATGACCACCGTCCAGCAGTCGATCACCTTCCAGCGTGCGGCCCGCGACACCGACCTGCTGGTCACGGCGCGGCTGACCAAGCTGGGCCGCCGGATCGCGTTCGCGGAGATCACCCTCGCCACGCCGGACGCCCCGGACGACCCGGTCGCGCACGCAACCACCGTCTACGCCTTCCCGGGCTGAACGTCACCGGCCGAACATCACCGGCTGAGCGTCACCGGCTGAATCACCGGGTGATCAAGTACGTGCACACCCCTGTCCCCGGGGCCGTACCCGGCAGTAGCCTCTCCGGGTCCGTCTGATCGCGATCATTCGCCCTGGAGGCTCCATGCGCCCAATCCCCCGCCGTCGCACGCTCGTTGCGGCCGCGCTCGCCGCTCTGACGCTCACCGGCGCGGCGGCCGTTCCCGCGTCGGCGGCGCCGGGCGGGCAACACGCCACCGCGTACTACCTGGCGATCGGCGACTCGCTGGCGGCCGGCTACCAGTCCACGCCGACCGGCGGCCACGTCGTGGGCCGCGGCTACGCCCAGGACCTGGCGCGGACGCTCGGCGAGCGGGCGGCGGACGACCGCCGGCCGTTCGAGTTCACCGACCTGGGCTGCCCGGGCGAGACCACCGGCACCATGGCGAACGGCGGCTGCCCGTACCCGCACTCCTTCGGCGGCTCCCAACTGGACGCCGCGGTCGCCTACTTGAAGGCGCACTGGAAGGACGAGGTGCTGGTGACGATCGACATCGGCGCCAACGACGTGCAGCGCTGCGCGGCCGGCGGCTCGCTGGACCTGCCGTGCGCGCTGAACGGCATCGAGCAGGTCCGCACCGGCCTGGACCGCATCCTCGGCGAGCTCCAGCAGGCGGCCGGACCGCACACCCGGATCGTCGGCATGAACCTGTACGACCCGTTCCTGGCGGCCTGGATGACGGGCGAGCAGGGCAAGGCGGTGGCGACCGCGTCGGTGCCGCTGGCGAACGCGCTCAACTCGGTGATCGAGACGGTGGACGCCGCGCACCGCGTCCCGACCGTCGACGTGGCGGGGGCGTTCGACACCGACGCGTTCGCGCCGCTGGTGCCGCTGGGCGGCCAGCAGGTGCCGCTGAACGTGGCCCGGGTCATGCAGTGGACCAACATGGCGCGCGGCGACATCCACGCCAACGACGCCGGCTACCAGGTGATCGCGGACGCGTTCCTCGCCAAGTTGCCCAAGCAGTACATGCACTGACGGACCATCAGCCCGATCCCGCCGCACCGATACCCAGGTGCGGCGGGAGGCGCACGGTCAGCGCGCGGTGACGGCGGTGACGAACTCCGCCAGGCGCTCCTGCGACAGGTGGCGGGCGATGTCGGCCTCGCTGATCATGCCGACCAGCTTGTGATCGGGGTGGTTGATCACCGGCAGCCGGCGCACCCGGTGGTCCTCCATCAGGCCCAGTGCCAGGTCCGCGTCCTCGTTCTCCTCGATCACCATCGGGCGCCCGAGGGCGAGTTCGAGGCACTGGACGGTGCTGGGGTCGCGCCCTTCGGCGACACACCTGAGCACGATGTCGCGGTCGGTGACGATGCCCAGCAGCTTCTGGTTCTCGCCGCAGATCGGCAGCGCGCCGACGTCGCGTTCGCGCATGATCCGGGCGGCGTCGGCGAGGGTCTGCTCACCGGTGACGCACTCCGCTCCCGGGTGCATGATCTCTTTCGCGGTGGTCATGGCCGGACCTCCCGAGCTGGTTGGGTCCACTGGTTGTGTCCATCGGCCGTCTTCCATGCTGGCCCTGCCACCGCCCCGCCCGCCACCCCTGGCCGCACCGCACTCGCCCGCTCACGCCGCGTGCCGCACGTGCGACTGCGGCGGCTGTGGCTTCGGCTTGGGCTGTGGCTTGGGCGGCTCGACGCGCACCGGACGCTTCGGAAGCGCCGTCTCGTCGACGCCCACCGCGACCTGCGGCAGCTCCAACTGATCGATGCCCGGCACCGGTTCGTCCTGCCCGCGTTCCTCGACCTCGGCCTCGGCGAGCTGCGCCGCGACCTCGGTGGCCTCGACGGCCTGCGCGGAGTTGCGCTCGGTCGAGCTCTCCAGGAAGCGCAGCAGCTCGACCGGGAACGGCAGCACCAGGGTGGAGTTCTTCTCCGCGGCGACCTCCACCACGGTCTGCAGCAGCCGCAGTTGCAGCGCGGCCGGGGTCGCGGACATCACCTTCGCGGCCTCCGACAGCCGCGCGGACGCCTGGTACTCGCCGTCTGCGGTGATGATCCGGGCCCGCCGTTCCCGGTCCGCCTCGGCCTGCCGGGCCATCGAGCGCTTCATCGACTCGGGCAGCGCCACGTCCTTGATCTCGACCCGGTCGATCTGGATGCCCCAGCCCAGTGCGGGGCTGTCGAGCATCAGTTCCAGGCCCTGGTTGATCGGCTCGCGGTTGGCCAGCAGGTCGTCCAGTTCGCTCTTGCCGATGATCGACCGCAGGGAGGTCTGCGCGACCTGCGACATCGCGAACGAGTAGTCCTGCACGTTGATGATCGCCTTCACCGGGTCGACCACCTTGAAGTACACCACCGCGTCGACCCGCACGGTCACGTTGTCCCGGGTGATGCCCTCCTGCGCGGGGACCGGCATCGTGATGATCTGCACGTTCACCTTTCGCAGCCGGTCGGCGACCGGCAGGATCCGCACCAGCCCCGGCGCCCGCACCTCGTCCAGCACCCGGCCGAACCGGAACACCACCCCGAGTTGGTACTGCTGGACCATCCGCACACTCAACCCGGCGAGCACCGCCACCAGCACCAGCAGCACAATCACCACGTCGACCACGATCATCGCCGTCACCTCGACCCCTACGGCACGCAGACTCGTACTTCCACGCTACTCCGCGTCCTCCGGCTTCTCCCGACCCGGACGGAAAACGCTTTCCCGTTGCTGCGCGCCCATAGGATCGGGGCCATGGAACTGCCCTCCGCCCAGGTCGAACGCGTCCACGGACTGGCCGAGCTGGACGAACTGGTCGTCGACTGCCGGGCCTGCCCGAGGCTGGTCGAATGGCGGGAGGAGGCGGCCCGGGTGAAGCGCCGGGCCTTCCAGGACCAGGACTACTGGGCCCGCCCGGTCCCCGGCTTCGGGCCCGCCGACGCCCGCCTGGTGCTCGTCGGCCTCGCCCCCGCCGCGCACGGCGGCAACCGCACGGGCCGGATCTTCACCGGCGACCCGTCCGGCGACCTGCTGTACGCCTCCCTGCACCGACTCGGCCTCGCCTCCCGACCGCACTCCACCTGGCGGGGCGACGGCCTGGAACTGTTCGGCGTGCGCATCACCGACCCGGTCCGCTGCGCCCCGCCCGAGAACAAGCCGACCACCACCGAACGCGACACCTGCCGCCCCTGGATCGTCCGCGAGTTCGAGTACCTCCGCCCCACCGTCCGCGCCGTCGTCGCCCTCGGCGGCTTCGCCTGGCAGGCCGTCCTCCCCGCCCTCGCCGCCGCAGGCTGGCAGATCCCCCGCCCCCGCCCCGCCTTCGGCCACGGCGCCCACGCCCTCCTCCCCGCCACCGACGCCGGCCCGCCCCTGCACCTCTACGGCTGCTTCCACGTCAGCCCCCGCAACACCTACACCGGCCGCCTCACCCCCACCATGCTCGACGCCCTCCTCCGCACCGCCGCCACCGCATCGGGCCTCGCCCCCACTGCCCCACCACCGGCCTGACGTCCCGCCCCTGATCAACTCGCTTGATCGATCGAAGTCCGGTGGCAAACAATGCGAGGACCGTTGCGAGGGACGTGACGGGCGGGACGAGGAGGCACAGTGCAGCTGGGCACGGTGGCGCTGACGGGTGCGGCGGGGAACATCGGCGCCGTCGTCCGCAGAGCGCTTCGGGGCGAGGCCGAGCACGTGGTCCTGCTCGACCGGGTACCGCTGCGGCCGGAGGCCGACAACGAGGAGGCGCACACCGTCGACCTGCGGGACGCGGCGGCCGTCGAGTCCGCGCTCGCCGGCGCCGATCAGGTGCTCCACCTGGGCGGGATTCCCGACGAGGCGCCACTCCCGGACCTGCTCGACGTCAACGTGCTCGGCACCCACCACGTCCTGGAGGCCGCACGGCGCACCGGCATCCGGCGAGTGGTGCTGGCCGGCAGCAACCGGGTGACGGGCTTCCACCCAGCCGGGCGTCTCACCGGGCCGCAGGATCCGGTCCGGCCGGACGGCCTGTACGGCGTGAGCAAGGCGGCGATCGAGGCTCTCGGGCAGCTCTACGCCGACAAGTTCGGCCTGTCCGTCATCTGCCTGCGCATCGGCAGCTTCGAGCCCGCGCCCACCGAGCACCGCCACCTGTCGACGTGGCTCAGCCCGCGCGACTGCGTCGGCTTCGTCCGGGCCGCGCTGACCGCCCCGGAGTCCGTCCGCTTCGCCACCGCGTATGCCGTCTCCGCCAACACCCGCCGCTTCTGGGAACTCCCGGACCCGGCCGTCCTCGCCTACACACCCGTCGACGACGCCGAGTCCCACGCCGCCACCGTCCCCGACGCCGACCGCCCCACCGACCCCACCGCCCCCCAGGCCGGCCCGTACGCCGCACCCGAGTTCACCCTCCGCCACCTCAAGCCCTGACGCCCCGTCACCGCCCCCGCCCGACAGCCCCCGCCCTCAACTCCCTTTCACCGAATCCGCTTCGGCCCCCGCGCCGCCCGCCTCCACACCCCCGGCAGCAACTCCCTCGCAAACTCCCCCTCCCCCACCTGTCGCCCGAACAACACCCCGTACCCGAACCCCCCGTCCGACAACCCCCGCACCGCCTCCCGGGCGACGATCGCGTCCTGGTGGCGGCCGAGGACGTCCTGCAGCGCCTTCATCCGGCGGGTGTAGCTGCGGGCCGGGCGGCCGGCGGTCTCGCCGGCGTAGCGGGCGCGCTTCGCGGCCTTGCGGGCGGCGTGCAGGGCGCGGTCGCGGGCTGGGCCGTCGGGCGTGTGCTCGGCGGCGGCGAGGCGTTGGGCGGTGCGGCGGTGTTCGTGGCGCAGGATGCGGGTGAGTTCCGGCCCGCCGGGCCTGGTTGCGCGGGCGTTGAGCGGGGGGTCGGCGGCGAGCGCGGTGAGGGCGTCGAGCAGGTCGTGGAAGCGTCGGCTGTCGAGTGTGCCGAGGACGGTCGTGCGGGCCTCGCGGGCCTCGCGGGTGCTCCAGGTGGCGAGTTCGGCGAGGACGCGTTCGCGGTCGCCACCGTCGGGGAGTTCGCGGGCCTGGGCGAGCAGGTGTTCGCCGAGCACTTCGGCGTCGCGGGCGCGGCCGAGGTTCCGACCGAGCACGCGCAGTTCGTCCTCGAGGGCGGTGTGGTCGCCGGTCAGGTGGCGGCGGTGGGTGCGCAGGGCGCTGCGCAGGCGGCGGGCGGCGATGCGCATCTGGTGGACGGCGTCGGGGCGGTCGGCGCGGACGTCGGGTTCGAGGGCGACGAGTTTCGCGCTCTGGTCGCGCAGGCGTGCGGTGAGGACGTCCCCCGCGCTGCCGTCGATCCGGTGTGCCACGTTCGCCAACCCCGTCCTTCCGTGCTGCCCAGGGTAGGCCGGTGGCCGGGCGTTCCGCCGGGCACCGCGCCGCCCGGCGTGGCGCAGCGCTCGACCGGGCCCCCCTGCGGCGTCAGGGTCGCGGGGCGGCCAGTGTGTCGAGGTGGCGGCGGAGGACGGCGCAGAGCTCGTCCGGGCCGACCAGGAGGGGGTGTTGGACCGCCTGGAGGGCGAGGCCGTCGAGCAGGGCGGAGAGCCGGCGGGTCTCCAGGTCGAGGTCCAGCCCGGGGACGAGGGCACCGACGCGGTCGGTCTCGGTGAGGACGCGGCGGACGAGGTCGTCAAGGCCGGCCTGCATGGTGGCGAGCCGGCCGCGCAGTTCGGGGCGGGTGCGGGCGGCGCTGACGAAGGACAGCCAGACGCCGGCCTCCTCACGGCGCGCGGCGTCCAACGGGAGTGTCTCGGCGAGGAGTTGGACGGTCCGTTCGCGCCGGTCGCCGGTCGCGGCGGGGTCGAGCAGGGCGGCCGCGCGGGTGCTGATCCGGGCTTCGATGCGGCGCGCCAGCTCCCCCATCGCGAAGATCATCAGCTCGGAGCTGCCGTCGAAGTAGTGCCGCACCGAGCCGATCGCCAGCCCGGCCTCGTCGGCGACGTTGCGCAGCGAGGCATGGTCGAGTCCTTCTCTGGCGGCGACGCGCAGGACGGCGTCCGCGACGGCCTGCCGGCGCTCCGCCGGGTCCACGATCTTCGGCATGTTGCCGTTATAGCACGGGCGCGCTAAATTTCTTTTTGGCACAGTCGAGCTAAAAAAGGTCCATGGGGGAACAGCACGATGCACGGATGGATGAGCGCGGCCCTGATCGCGGTGGTGGTCGTCGTGGTGGTGGTCCGGCGGCTGCGCGGCGAACCGCTCAACGCGCGGGACCTGTTCGGGGCGCCGGTGGTGCTCACCGCGCTCGGCGGGTGGGCGCTCTGGCAGCGCCACAACCTGCGGGACGACCTCGGCCCGGGCGACTGGGCCTGGATCGTCGCGGGCCTCGCGCTCGGCCTCGCGACGGGCGCCCTGCGCGGCGCGACCGTCCGGGTCGAGGCGCGCGAGGGTGTGCTGTGGCAGCGCTACACCGCACGGACGTTCCTGGTCGCCGCGCTCTCGCTGGGGCTGATGGCCGGGTTCTCGTTCCTCGCCGAACACTCCGGGCTGCCGTCCGACGCCCGCCCGCTCCAACTGTCCATCGGCATCGGCTTCCTGGGCGAGGCCCTGGTGGTCGGCCGGCGCGGACTCACCTCGGGCACCCCGTTCGCCCCGGAGGGCCTCGGCCCGACCGCCCTGCTCGGCTCCGACCGCCCGCGCCGCTAGCCGTCGCCACAGCCAGCCGGCCTGCCGCCGCCAGTCGTCGTCGCCGGCCGTCCCGTCAACTCTGCACACCACGACCAACCCCACGAACTGCCGTCCACCGACCCACCGTTCCCGGCCCCGCCCGGCCCGGGACGCCCGGGCCCGCCGGCCGGAGCGGCAGCGCGGTCTCCCGGGCCGGGCGTCGCGGTCCGCCGCCGATCCGGCCGCTGCCTACCGTGGAGGGATGCCGCCCTCGTCGCAGCCCCCGACCTACTCCGCCGCCGTCGCGCCGGGCGCCCTGCCGCTGATCGGGCACGGGCACCGGCTGCTGCGCGGGTCGGCGGAGTACCTGGCCTCGCTGCATCTGCACGGCGACCTGGTGGCGGTGCGGCTGGGGCCGACGACCGCCCAGGTGCCGTGCCACCCGGACCTGTTGAACCAGGTGCTGGCCGACCACCGGCTGTTCGACAAGGGCGGGGTGTTCTACGACCGGGCCCGGGACGTCGCGGGCAACGGCCTGGTCACCTGCCCGTACCGCGACCATCTCCATCAGCGCCGTCTGGTCCAATCCGCGTTCCGCCGCTCGCAGTTGGAGCGCTACTCACTCGCCGTTCAGGCCGAGATCGCGTCCGCCACCGCCGACTGGCGGCCGGGCCGGGTGATCGACGCCTTCCCCGTCTTCCACGGGATCGCGCTGCGCACCCTGGGCCGGGCGCTGTACTCGACGGCGATCGACGCCGAGCAGGCGCGCGGCATCGAGCACGCCTTCGACACCGTGCTGAACGGCCTGTTCCGGCAGATGTTCCTGCCCGGGCCGGTCCGCCGCCTGCCCCTGCCGAGCAACCTGCGCTACCGCCGCGAACTGGCGTATCTGCACGACGCCACCCGGCAGTTGATCGCCACTCACCGATCTGCGGCCGAAGCCGGCGGCACCGGAGCCGGCGGCTCCGAACCCGACCTGCTGGCCGCGCTGCTCGCCGCCCGCGACGACGACGGCGCGCGGCTCACCGACGCCGAGGTGCACGACCAGGTGATCACCCTGCTCGCGGCGGGCACCGAGACCGTCGCAGCCACCCTCACCTGGTCGCTGTGGCGGCTGTCCCAGCACCCGGCGGCCGCCGAGCAGGTGCGGACCGAACTGGCCCGGGCACTGCCGGACGGGCGCACCCCGGGCTGGGCGGACCTGCCGCAGCTGGGCGCCGTCGACCGGGTGGTGACGGAGACACTGCGCCTGCACCCGCCGGGCTGGCTGTTCACCCGGGTCACCACCGCGCCCACCGTGCTGGCGGGCCGTGCCCTCCCGGTCGGCAGCACCGTGGTGATGTCCCCGGCGGCGGTCTCCCGCCACCCGGCCGCGTACCTGGCGCCGGCCCAGTTCGACCCGGACCGCTGGCGGCCGGAGCGCCTCACTCCGGCCGCCCGCCAAGCATTCCTGGCCTTCGGCACGGGCGCCCGCAAGTGCGTGGGCGACCTGTTCGCCCGCGCCGAGTGCGTCCTGACGCTGGCCACCCTGCTCTCCCGCCACCGCCTCGTCCCCGAACCGGACGCCGACCTGCGCCCGGTACCGCTGGCCACCGTGCTGCGCCCGCGCCGCCTGCGCCTGCGGGTCGCCCCGCACTGACAGAGCAGCAGACGGAGCAGCAGGCGGCGCAGCAGACGGGACGACAACCGGCGAACCCGGGAACTCCCGTGCGGGACCGACGATCCACCGAGGGCCGGCGTCCGCCCGTCAGCCCGCGGAGCGCCGGATCCGTGCCGTGCCCGCCGCCAGGTCGATCCCGGTGCGCGGCGGCGCGCCGTCGTGGTCGTCGTCGCGCAGCACCAGCTCGATCCGGCGCTGCTCCAACTGCACCCGCTTGCCCGGGTACAGCAGCGCGTGCAGTTCCTCCCCGGCCTGCGCCCCGACCCCGCGTTCCGCCCCCACCGGGCCGGTCCACCGCGTCGCCGCCCGCCGCGCCGCCGAGGCCGCGAACCCCGCCAGCACCAACGCCGCCGGGAACACCAGACTGCCCATCACCGCCACCAGAGCCACCATGTCGGGTTCAACTCCCTGCCGCGACACCGCGGTTCCCCGGCGACGGACCCGCTCACTCCAGGACCTCCAGCGTGTTGTCGGCGTCGTTGACGAAGTAGACCGCGTCGTGGTCGAGGTCCAGGGCGAGGCCGAACAGTGCGCCCGCGCCGGCCGGGTTGCCCTCGGCGTTGATCTGTTTGGTGGCGATCTGCCGCCCGCCGGGGGTGGTCTCGACGATGTTGCCGTCCTGGCCGTTGACGGTCAGCAGGTCACCGCCGGGCGTGACGGCCATGCCGAGCGGGCCGTTGAGGCTGCCGCCGGAGGTGACGACCCGGCCTGTCCCGGCGCTGTGGTCGCGGGTGAGCGCGTGCGGGATGGCGGTGATCCGGCTCAGCACGGTGTCGGCGACGTACAGCGTGCCGTCGCGTCCGAGCCCGACGCCGGTCGGGCCGACCACCAGCGCGGCCGGGTCGGTCCGTTCGGGGAAGTTGGAGCCGATCTCGGTGGTGGCGATCCGTCGTGGCGGCCGGTCGCCCTCGTCGCACAGGGTGATCCGCAGGACGGTGCCCCGGTCGACCTCCGCGCCGCCCGCCGCGACGGTGCCGTTGAGCACGTTGGTGACGAACAGTTCGCTGCGCCCGCCGAAGCTGACGGCGGTCATGTCCCACGGGCCGTTGATGCCGTCCCCGGCGATGGTTTCGCGGACGGTGCCGTGTCTGTCGAGCACCAGCAGGCAGCCGGCTTTGGCGGTGGCGGAGGTTCCGTCGACGGTGGGCAGGCTGCCGACCACCACCCAGCCGCCGGGCAGCACTGTCAGCGCCGTGGTGAGGCCGACGCCGCCGGGGCAGGGCCCGGGCAGGTGGGCCGGGTCGATGGTGGCGAAGGTCGTGGCGGTGCCGTTCGGGGCGATCTGCACCAGGGTGGTGCCGGTGCCCTGCAGGTTCGCCTGGTCGTTGAAGTTGCTGACCAGGACGTTGCCGCGGCGCAGGTCCCCGATGCTCCGCTCGATCGTGAACGTGCCGTACGGGTTCACGTCGCCGTTGCCAGGCACGGTGGACGCGACGGGGGCGACGGTGTGCAGCCGGTCCAGGAACGCGCCCGGTCCGACGGCCTGTCCCGGGGGTGCGGCGGCGGTCAGGCCGACGGTCAGCGCGGCGGTCGCCAGCGCGCTCGAACATGCCCGTAGTCTCATGCACTGCCTCCTGAAGAGCGGGCCGGCCCGGCGGCCACGACCCGTGAAGAACCCCCCGGCAGACATGCTGCGCACACGTCCGCGCGGGCCGCCTGCCGACTCCGCCGATTGCGCCCGCCGCTCAGGACGGGCGGCCGGCCCGCTCCAGGGCGCGGTGGGCGAACCACAGCTCGTGGACGGCGGTCGGCGGGCGCAGCAGGGCGCAGTCGAGCAGCGTCTCGATCCGGGTGAGGCGCTTGCGGACGGCCGCCGGCGAGAGTCCCAACTCCCGTGCGGTGGGGGCGATTCGGGCGTCGCTGCCGAGCCAGCTCGCGAGGGTTCGGGCGAGCGCGGGCGGGGTGTCGGGGGTGTGCAGGGGGTGGAGTCGGCGGCGCGCCCACTCGACCACCAGGGGCCGGCCCATCAGCTCGTCAACTCCCTCACAGTCCCTCTGATTTGACGAGCCGTCAGGAACGACCGACAGGGCGAGGGCGAGGGTGGCCCGGTCGGCGAGGCGGCGGGGGTCGAGGCCGAGGTGGTGGTGGAGGTGGGCGAGTCGGGCGGCCAGGGTGTTGCGGTGGATGCCGAGGCGGGCGGCGGCGTCGGCGGGGTGCTGCAGCCAGGCGGCGGCGGTGGCCAGCAGGGCGGGGCCGTCGGGGTCCTGGGGGCGGGCGGCGCGGTAGGCGTGCAGGGGTGCGAGGGTGGCGGCCGCCCATTGCGTTCCGGCCGGTCCGAGGGCGGCGGCGAGGTCGCCGGGCGGGGCGTGGGTGGCGCGGCGTTCGGGGTGTCGGCGGGCGGCGGTGAGGGCGTGCAGGGCCTGGCGGTGGGCGGTGGCGGTGTCGTCGAGCGGCACGGGCAGGCTGACGCCGACGTGGCAGGTGTCGGCCACGGCGGGGTGGTGCAGCCAGGGCGCGAGCGGTCGGGTGTCGACGGCGGGTGCGAGGACGAGAGTGCGGGCGGCTCCGGGGTCGCGGCCGGTCCAGGCGGCGCCGGTGGCGGCTGCCCAGTCGGCGGCTTCGCGGCGGGCGTCGGCGGGCCCCTCGAGGGCGTACATCCGTACGGTGTCGGGCAGTTCGCGGCGCAGGGTACGGGCGAGCCGCCGGGCGACGGCGGTCTGGCCGTCCAGCAGCAGGTGCAGGACGGCTTCGCGGGTGCCGGTGTCGGCCAGTCGGGCGCGGCGGGCCTGGCGGCGGCCGTGTTCGGCCTCCCAGGTGAGGCCGAGGACGGAGGCGGCATCGGCGAGCAGCACGGGCAGTTCGGGCGGGGCGGGCCGGGGGGCGACGGCGGCGAGGACGGGCGGGCGGGTGCCGGGCCGGCCGGGCAGGGTGACGACCAGGCAGGTCAGGGCGTCCTGGCCGACGGCGGCGGATCCGGCGGACCGGGTGAGGGCTTCGCGGACGGCGGCGCGGGCGAGGGCGCGTTCGGCGGTGGTGACGGGGGTGGGCGGCGGGCAGGCGTCGGTGCCGGAGGGGTGGAGCAGCAGGACGCCGGCGCGGGTGCGGGCGGCGAGTCGGCGCAGGACGGCGGCGGTGCCGCCGCGTCGGCCGGCGGCCTGGAGGTCGAGGACGTCGTCGGCGCGGCGCAGGCGTTGGAGGTTGCGGCCTCCGGGTGGGGGCGTCTCGCGCATGTCGCTTCCCCCCGGGTGACATCCGTGATCGATTCGTGCCCAGGCTATCCGCGCCGCGAACGGAAGATCAACACGCTCGGTGTGCAGTTCGACACCGCCCGGCCCGGCTCACTGGGCAGCTCGGCACCGGGCCTGCCCCGGCGTTCGCCTAGGTTGGCCCGGCATCGCACCACGCAGCAACAACTGGAGGATCCATGACCCGCAGGACCGGCCTCGGCCGTCTGCTCACCGCCGCCGGCGCCGTCACCGCGCTGACCGTGTCGCTGTCGCTGACCTCGACCGGCTCGGCCTCGGCGGCCAGCGACTTCCTGGGGAACCTGAAGAGCAACGCCACCAACCTGTGCCTGGGCAACGACGGCGGCGGCAACGGCGACGGCACCCTGGCGGTCCAGTGGTACTGCAACAACAACAACGACCAGCTGTGGACGTTCGAGAACACGGGCGGCGGTGCCTACGAGATCGTCAACAACTGGGGCAAGTGCCTGGAGGCCCCGGGCTGGACCACCGCGGCGGGCGCACAGTTGGGCCAGTGGGGGTGCCACGGCGGCGCGAACCAGACCTGGTACATCGACAACTACATGACGGCCGACGCCTGGAAGATGCGCTTCCGGAACAAGAACTCCAACCTGTGCATCAGCGTGCAGAGCGGCAGCGCCGCGCTCCGCACGCCGATCATCCAGTGGTACTGCAACGACGCGAACGACCAGCGCTGGCACGCCTGACCGCGACGGCGGCGAGCCGGCCGAGGGCGGCGGTGAACAGTGCCGGCACCGCCCATCCCGACCGGCTCGCCGCGCCCGGTCCGGTGTCCTTCCGGTCCGTCAACTCCCCCATGGCCACTGCTCTCTCCTCTCGCCAACCCCCCTGAAGCTAAGGCTATTAGCGTTAGCCTACAACCTCCGGGGCCCTGTCGCGCATATGCGTTGTACATCGTAGAAGGATTCCTCTACGGTGTACAACGCATGCCCGACCGTGTCCGCCCTGGGGGTCCCCTTGTCACAGCCGTCCCTTCCCGCACCCACCCCGCACCCACGCCGCTGGGTGATCCTGGCGGTGGTGTGCCTGGCCACCCTGGTGGTCCTGCTCGACAACACCGTGCTGAACGTCGCGATCCCTTCGCTGACCGAGGAGTTGGGCGCGGGCACGGCCGACATCCAGTGGATGATCAACGCCTATTCGCTGGTGCAGTCCGGCCTGCTGCTGACGGCCGGCAGCCTCGCCGACCGGTACGGCCGCAAGCGCGCCCTGCTGGCCGGGCTGGCGCTGTTCGGCATCGGCTCCGCCACGGCGGCCTTCGCCCAGTCCACCGGCCAACTGATCGCCGCCCGGGCCGGCATGGGCATCGGCGGCGCCCTGCTGATGACCACCACGCTCGCCGTGGTGATGCAGGTCTTCCAGGGCGAGGAGGTGCCCAAGGCGATCGGCATCTGGGGTGCCGTCAGCTCGCTCGGGTTCGCGGGCGGCCCGCTGCTCGGCGGCGTGCTGCTGGCGCACTTCTGGTGGGGCTCGATCTTCCTGATCAACCTTCCGGTGGCGCTGATCGGCCTGTTCGCGGTGGCCCGCCTGCTGCCGGAGAGCCGCGACCCGGCCGGCCGCCGGCCCGACATCCCGGGCGCGGTGCTGTCCACCGTCGGCATGGTCGGCGTGGTGTTCGCGATCATCTCCGGCCCGGTGCACGGCTGGGGCTCGGGCCAGGTGCTGCTGGCCGCGGCGATCGGCGTGGCGGCGCTGTCCGCGTTCGTGGCCTGGGAGCTGCGCACCCCGACGCCGATGCTCGACATGGCCTTCTTCCGCAACCGCCGGTTCAACGGCGCGGCGGCGGGCGGCGTCCTGGTCGCCTTCGGCATGGCGGGCTCGCTGTTCCTGCTCACCCAGTACCTGCAACTGGTGCTCGGCTACAGCCCGTTGGAGGCCGGCCTGCGGATGACCCCGCTGGCGCTGATGATCGTGCTGCTCAACCTGACGGGTGTCGGCGCCCGGCTGCTGCCGAAGCTCGGCTTCCCGGGGGCGGTCGCGCTCGGCATGGCGCTGCTGTCCGGCGGCCTCGCGCTGATCGCCGTGACGGGCTCGGCACACGGGTACACCGGTCTACTGGCGGGCCTGCTGCTGATGGGCGCCGGCATCGCGGTGGCCCAACCGGCGATGGCCACGGCCCTGATGGGCTCGATCCCGCCGGAGCGGGCCGGCGCGGGCGCGGGCGTGCAGGGCACCGCCACCGAGTTCGGCGGCGGCCTCGGCGTGGCCGTGCTGGGCGCGGTGCTCGGCTCGCGCTTCGCGTCGGGCCTGCCCGCCCAGGTGCCCGACTCGGCCGCCAAGTCGCTGCCGGACGCGCTGGCCGCCGCACCCGACGACGGCGTCCGCGAGGTGGTGCGGACGGCGTTCTCCGACGGGCTGACCTCCAGCCAGCTGATCGGCGCCGCCGCGATCCTGCTCGGCGGCCTGGTCTCGGCGGCGCTGCTGCGCCGCTCCGATCCGCCGGCCGCTCCCGCTCCGGTGCCGGAGCCCTCACCTGCGGCTTAGCAGCACCGAGCACCCCGGGCCCGCGCACCTCGCGCGGGCCCGAACGCGTACCGTGGTCCCACTGTCCAGCCCCCGGCCCCCGTTACGCGAAGGAGCAGCGTGGCCGTCAAGCGCGCCTCACAGGTCAAGAAGAGCGTCTGGCTCACCCCGCAGCCCGCCCGGGGCCGCCGCAGCACCCGCGCGGCGAGCCCCGCGGCCGGCGGCGCGGGCGGGCTGGACCGCGAGGTGATCGTCGCGGCGGCGGTGCGGCTGCTGGACGAGCACGGCGAGACGAAGTTCTCGATGCGCGCGCTGGCGGCCCGGCTCGATGTCACGCCGATGTCGCTGTACTGGTACGTCGCCGACAAGGAGGACCTGCTGGAGCTGGCGCTGGACGTGGTGTCGGGCGAGATGGAGCTGCCGCGACCCGAGGACGGCCTCGGCTGGCAGGACGGCCTGCGGGCGCTGGCGGTCACCTGGCGGGCGGCGATGCTGGCGCACCCGTGGGCGGTGCGGCTCTTCAACGACTATCTGAACATCGGCCCGAACTCGGTGCGGTACTCCGCCCGGGCGGTGCAGGTGGCACGCAGCTCGCCGCTGTCGGAGGCCGACGCGATGGCCGCCCTCTCGGCGATCTTCCAGTACACGTACGGCTTCACCGCCGTCGAGGTCAACTGGCAGGAGAAGGCGGACGCGGCGGGCACCACCGAGGAGGGCCTGATCGCCGAGATCACCGAGGCGGTCACGAAGGTCCCGTCGATCGCCGAGTCCGGCGCGCTGACGGAACGCCCGAAGGGGCCCGAGGCCGTACTGCGCGAACAGCACTTCCACCGCGCCCTGGACTGGATGCTGACCGGCATGACGGCCTCCGCCGCCCAGGCCGGAGTCTCCCGGACCGGAGCCTCCCGGGCCGGGTCCTCCCAGGCCCCGGCCTGACCGACCTCGAACCGCAGCCCCGGAGTGCCGAACGGGACACGTGCGCGAGAAGGACAGCGACAGACGGACGGCTCAGGCGGCGGACGGCTCGATCTCCCCCGCGAAGACGATGACCTGGTCGATGAGGCTCCGCCGCAGATGGACGACGTCCGTTCCCGCCAGGCGGGGGCCTCCGTCCGGCGTGGTGAAGACCCACCGGTACCGGGCCCACTCGTCGGGCATGTCCACCGCCGAGCAGCGCGCCATCGTGCCGGTCCCCGCCGGGTGGTGCCGGATGTCCAGCACGAACCGCTCGACCGCCGCGATTCCTTCGCTGCGGCCCAACGGCCCCCAGAAGACCACGTCCGAGGTCAGCGCCTGCGAGAGCAGGGCAGTCACATAGCTGTCGTCCGAGGCGTTGAACGCGGAGATGAACGTGTCGATCGCGGTGCGTGCCGTCTCTTCCTGCATGCCCCAGTCATACCAGCCGTTGCGCGTGAGCAGTACCGGCCGTTGCGCGTGCGCCCGTTCCGGTCGCAGGCCTAGGTGAACTCCTGCTGGCAGCGCTCCAACCAGTCCAGTTCCGCCTTGAGTTGCAGCACGGCGCCCTCGATCAGCAGCCGGGAGACGTCGTGTTCGCGGGACCGGTCGGCGCTGGCGTCGAGTCCGCGCAGGGCGGCCAGGCAGTGCGAGCGCTGCACGTCGATCAGCGTGCGCCGGTCGGCGAGCCGGGTCTGCGGGGCGAGCACGAGCTTCAGGAAGAACTCCTCGCGGACCTTGGCGCCCTCGGACGGCCGGGCGAACCAGTCGGCGAGCTCGCGCCGCCCGGAGTCGGTGAGCACGAACACCCGCTTGGCGGGGCGGCCGTCCTGGGCGACGTCCTGGCCTTCGATCAGGCCGGACTTCTCCAGCCGGCCGAGCGTGATGTACACCTGCCCGTCGTTGGTGCGCGGGTAGGCCGGGCCGAAGGTCGTCTCCAGGGACCGGCGGAGCTGGTAACCGTGCGCGGGTCCCATGGCGAGCAGTGCGAGCAGGGGTAGCCGCACGCGGGTGCCTCCTTGAACTTCGGGGGTGCGCCGGGCGGTCGGGCCCTGGTCGGCCGTGCGCCGGGGCGGCGCTCCTGGGCGCTGCCCTACCCCGATGCGCGCCCGGTTATTCGTCCGGAACCGCACCCGGATCCGCCCGAGAGGTGACACCCTGAGGCACGGGAAGTGACAACCGTCCCGGCAGTCTCCTGGACATGCACTCGGCCTCATACCTAACATGCAGGTATCCCAGAGGAACTGACGGCCAGTCAGCCGGTTCCCGCGCCTGCCAGCGCGACCTCCCTCGCGCGCTTCCGTGAAGGTGACGCATGATCACGTCCGTCGTCCCCGGCGACCCGCCGCGCCCCGCCCAGGTCCCCGGCCCGTCCGCCGCCGCTCCGACGGAGCACGAGCTCCCCGCCGAGCAGCAGGCGCCGGTCGCGCCGGACGCCCTGTGGTGGCGCGACGCGGTGATCTACCAGGTGTACGTGCGCAGCTTCCAGGACTCCAACGGCGACGGCATCGGCGACCTGCCGGGCGTGCGGGCCCGCCTGCCGTACCTCAAGCGCCTCGGCGTGGACGGCGTCTGGCTGAACCCGTTCTACCCGTCGCCGCAGCACGACCACGGCTACGACGTCGCGGACTACAAGGGCGTCGACCCGATGTTCGGCACCCTGGAGGACTTCGACCTGCTGGTCGAGGACTGCCGCAAGCTGGGCCTGCGCCTGGTGCTGGACACCGTGCCCAACCACTGCTCCACCGAACACCCGTGGTTCCAGGACGCGTTGCTCGCCGCCCCCGGCAGCCCCGAGCGGACGCGCTTCCACTTCGCGGACGGCCGCGGCACCGACGGCGAACTGCCGCCCAACAACTGGCGCGCGATGTTCGGCGGCCCCGCGTGGAGCCGGATCACCGAGCCGGACGGCACCGCCGGCCAGTGGTACCTGCACATGTTCACCCCCGAGCAGCCCGACCTGAACTGGCGCAACCCCGAGGTCCCGGCCGAGTTCGAGAAGGTCCTGCGGTTCTGGCTGGACCGCGGCGTGGACGGCTTCCGCATCGACGTCGCCGCCGGCCTCTTCAAGCACCCCGAACTCCCCGACTCCCCCGACCCGGAGGCCGACGAGCGCACCCGCGACTCGGTCAACCCGCTGGCCTGGAACCAGCCCGAGGTGCACGACATCTGGCGGACCTGGCGGGCGATCTGCGAGGAGTACACCCAACTCGACGGCCGGCAGCGGCTGCTGGTCGGCGAGGCGTCCGTGCCGACCCCGGCCGAACAGGCCAAGTACGTCCGCGCGGACGAGCTGCACCAGGCGTTCTTCTTCCACCTGCTGCACGCCCCGTGGGACAGCGAGCACTTCCACCAGGTGATCGACGCGGCGGTGCGCGACATCACCGCCACCGGTTCCACCGTCACCTGGGTGCTCAACAACCATGACCAGGTCCGCACCACCACCCGCTTCGGCAGCCCCGAACGGGCCCGCGCCGCCGCCCTGTTGATGCTGGCGCTGCCCGGCGCGGCCTACCTGTACCAGGGCGAGGAACTGGGCCTGCCGGAGGTCGACGACCTGCCGGACGACGTCATCACCGACCCGATCTTCTTCCGCACCGGCAGCCGCAAGGGCATCCGCGACGGCTGCCGCGTCCCGCTCCCGTGGTCCGGCACCGAGGCCCCGTTCGGCTTCAGCCCCGACGGCTCCGCTCCCAGCTGGCTCCCGCAGCCCCCGTCGTTCGCCGCGCACACCGCGGAGCGCGCCCTCACCGACCACGCCTCCCCCTACCACCTGTACCGGGAGGCCCTCCACCTGCGCCGCCTGCTCCCGCAGCTCGGCGAGGGCACGCTCCGCTGGCTGGAGACCCCGCCCAACGTCCTCGCCTTCACCCGCGGCGACGGCCTGCTGGTCGCCACCAACTTCGGCACCACCCCCGCCCTCGCCCCCGTCACCGGCGCCCCCCTCCTCTCCTCCGCCCCCTGTCCGCCCGACACCCTCCCCCCGGCCACCACCGCCTGGTGGATCCAGCCCCGGACGTAGCGCGCCCCGCCAGGCGCCCTGCCCCGAACGCACACGAGGGGGAGGGCACTTGGCGGGCCACGGCATCGGCAGCACCGAACCGTCACCGGATCCACACGATTCGTTGAGTTTGGCTCCCGGAGACCGCCGGGCGGCCGAAATCACCTGATCGGGTGTTCACATGCTGGACACGATGTCGATGAATCCAGGTCAGCACTGGGACAATGGTGTGGACCATAGGTCCCACCCCGCCGCACGGCGCGCATCAGGCGTGCCGGCGGCGATCCTCAACGGCGAGGAGGACCAAGGGCGGCCCCCGGGACGGGGGCGCCCTCGTGCACCATCCGATCCACGGAAGGTTGTGCCTTGATGCCGGCCACCCCCAACTCTGCCGCGTCCATCGACGCCGGCGCCCGCCTGATCGAGCCGCTGTACCAGGAAGTCCTGCGGCGCAACCAGGGCGAGAACGAGTTCCACCAGGCGGTCCGCGAGGTCCTCGAAACGCTCGGCCCGGTCCTGCTGCAGCGTCCTGAGCTCGTCGACGCCCGGATCATCGAGCGGGTCTGCGAGCCCGAGCGGCAGCTGATCTTCCGCGTGCCGTGGTCCGACGACAAGGGCGACATCCACGTCAACCGCGGCTTCCGGGTGGAGTTCTCCAGCGCCCTTGGCCCGTACAAGGGCGGACTGCGCTTCCACCCGTCCGTCAACCTCGGGATCGTCAAGTTCCTCGGCTTCGAGCAGATCTTCAAGAACGCCCTGACCGGCATGCCGATCGGCGGCGGCAAGGGCGGCTCCGACTTCGACCCCAAGGGCCGTTCGGACGCCGAGATCATGCGTTTCTGTCAGTCGTTCATGACCGAACTGCACCGCCACCTCGGCGAGTACACCGACGTCCCGGCCGGTGACATCGGTGTCGGCGGCCGCGAGATCGGCTACCTGTTCGGCCAGTACAAGCGCATCACCAACCGCTACGAGTCCGGCGTCCTCACCGGCAAGGGCCTGGGCTGGGGCGGCGCGCAGGCCCGCACCGAGGCCACCGGCTACGGCTGCGTGATGTTCACCGAGGAGATGCTGCGCACCCGCGGCGAGAGCCTGGACGGGCAGCGCGTGGTGGTCTCCGGCTCCGGCAACGTGGCGATCTACGCCATCGAGAAGGCCCAGCAGCTGGGCGCGACGGTGCTGACCTGCTCCGACTCGACCGGCTACGTGGTCGACGAGAAGGGCATCGACCTGGCCCTGCTCAAGGAGATCAAGGAGTCCCGTCGCGGCCGGGTCTCCGACTACGCCGAGGCGCGCGGCCCGCACGTCAAGTACGTGGCGGGCACCGGCGTCTGGAACGTCCCGTGCGACGTGGCGCTGCCCTGCGCCACCCAGAACGAGCTGCACGAGGCGGACGCGCTGGCGCTGGTCCGCGGTGGCGTGAAGGCCGTCGCCGAGGGCGCCAACATGCCGACCACCCCGGAGGCGGTGCGGGTGTTCCAGGAGGCCGGCGTGGCGTTCGCGCCCGGCAAGGCCGCCAACGCGGGCGGTGTCGCCACCTCCGCGCTGGAGATGCAGCAGAACGCCTCCCGCGACTCGTGGACCTTCGAGCACACCGAGGCCCGTCTCGGCGAGATCATGAAGCACATCCACAACTCCTGCTTCACCACCGCGGAGAAGTACGGCAGCCCCGGCAACTACGTGGTCGGCGCGAACATCGCCGGCTTCGAGCTGGTCGCCGACGCGATGCTCGCCCAGGGCCTGATCTGACGCATCGCCACCCGTGAGGGCCCGGACCGCGGCGGCGGTCCGGGCCCTTCTCATCGGCGCAGCAGCCTGCGCAGCGCCCGCCGGAACACCACCCGGCCGCACCACGCGGTCGGCCGGTCGAACAGTGCGGGCAGCACCCCGATCCGCAGCTCCTCGCGCCACCGGACGGCGCTGCCGCCCCGGTACGGCTGCACCTCGATCTCGGCCCAGCCCGTCACCACCGGCCCGCGTTTGACCAGCCGGCACCGCCCGACCCCGTCGGGGCCCTGCGGGGGCTCCCACCGTTCGACGTCCATCACGTCCGCGAACGCGAACCGGCCGATCCCGGTGCGCGCGACGACCGTGCGTGCGTCGCCGGTGACGACGGTGCACGACACCGCCTCGCCGTGCCGGGGCCAGTCGGTGACGCGCCGCCAGGTCTCGCGGGACGACAGCCCCACTGCTTCCACGATGCGGAACTCGGTCATTCCATGATCCTATCCGCGGCCCCGGCGCGGGAGTAGGTTGTGCCTGCGCGCCCCGCACCAGCGCGCCTCGCACGGGGGAAGGGGTGAGGGCCGTCATGGCCACCCAGCGGCAGCCGAAGAAGCCCGACCGGACGAGGAAGCCCGACCGGACGAAGAACGGGCCCACTCCGAAACGCGGCGAGCCCCGGCCGGCCGGGCCGAGGAACCGGGCCGCGAGGCTGCTGCTCCCAGCGATCCAGACGGCAATCGGCGCCCTGCTGCTGTTCGGCGGCATCCTGCTCACCCAGGATCTCGCCGACCAGCACCACCGACCGGAGCTGCGGATGACCGTCACCTCCTGCGCGACCCAGCACCACGCCAAGTCCTCGACCACCACCTGTTACGGCACCGCCGACCCGGCCGGCACCGGCCTCACGGGCAGGCGCCGGCAGTTGCAGGACGCGCCGCAGGAGTACCCGGCCGGCACCGTGGTGAAGGTCCGCTGCACCGAGGACGGCGTCTGCGACGCCCTCACCGTCGGCCGCCACGTCCTCGCGATCCTCTCCACCGTCGGCGGGCTCCTGCTCGCCGGCGCCGGCCTGGCCGCCGTCACCGTCCGCGCCGTCGACCGGTACGCCCCGCACCGCGCCGAGCTCCTCCGCAGCCGCCGGGTCCGCCGCGCCCTCGCCCGGTCCGCCGTCGGCGCCGTTCTGCTCACCGTCGCCGGGTCGCTGCTGTACATGTTCATCTGACCACCCCCCGCCCCAACTCCGCTGCGGTGCGAGTACGTTGTGGGCCGCACGGTCTTCGTACGACCGGGGGGAGCGGGGATCGACGTGGCGCGACGGAGACGACAGGCACAAGCCCGGCGGGCCGCCGCACGGCGCGAGCGGGAGGCCGTGCGGAAGAAGCGGCCGCGGATGTGGCGGGGCCGCGACCCGTTCGACCGCGACAACCCGCGTCTCGGTGCCTTCATCAGCCTGTTCGGTCTGGGCGTCGGCACCCTGATGCTCGTGTTCGGGGCGGGCAACCTGTGGGACCGGTCCGACGCCGCCGGCCTGCCGCAGCTGCGGATGACCGTCACCTCCTGCCGGACCGTCCCGAAGCTGCTCGGACGCGACCACAGGCCGGACGTCACCTGCGAGGGCCGGGGTGCCGACGGCCCGTCCGGCGTCACCGCCGAGCCGTGGCACCTCGACGCTCCGCACGTCCTGCAGAGCGGCCAGGTGGTGAACGTCCGCTGCACGCCCGACGGCTCCTGCCGGACCGGCCTCGACGACTGGGGCCTGCCCGGAGCGCTCCAACTCACCTTCGGCCTCCTGCTGTTCGCCGCCGGCGGGTACACCGGCAGCCGGGTCCTCGTCAACCGCTACGCGCCCTGGCGCGACGACTTCTACCTGCGCCGGTCCACGGTGGTCACCACCCTCGTGGTCTTCTTCGCGATCGTCGCGGGCGGCACCGTCGCGGCCGTCCTGCTGTAACGGTCCGCCCGGGGCCGGGACAGGCGCTCGCGGCGGGTCGGCCGCCGGGATCGCGTCCGCGCGTCCGACACTGGCCGGATGAACGCCCCTTCGTCCCCGCCCGGTCGCCGGGCCGTCCTGCTGGGCGGGCTCGGCTGCGTCCTGACGGCCTGCTCCTCGTCCCGCCCGACCGCCCGGAACGACTCCTCGCCGTCCCCGTCACCGGCCGGCTCCGCGTTCCCGGCCCCCGCCGCCTGGCAGCCGGGGCCGGGCGAGCTCCAACCGGACGTCAAACTCCGGGCGGTCCAGGTGGTGGAGGCGATCGGGACCTGGCCGCCGGGCGGGCAGGGCGCGGCAGCGGCCGGACAGCGGGTGGCGGCGCTCGGGCTGCCGGCCGGGCTGGCCCAGCAGGGCGGGCCGCTGCTGGCCGACAGCCCGCAGGCGGCGGTGGAGGTGGTCTACGCCCAGTACGGCGGGCTGCTCAGCGACTCGGCGAGCGTCCTGGTGGTGTGCCGCCAGTGGCTGGCCGGGCCGGACGGTGTTCCGCAGTCGGCCGGCACCACGGTCGACGTCCGGCTGTCGCAGGCCTCGCCCCGCTGGGACGTCACCGCCCTGCACCCCGCCGACCCCGGCCAGGCAGTGGCCGCCCTCCCCGACCCGGCGACCCGGGTCCTCGCCCAGCCGCGGATCGTGCTGCCGCCGGCCGCCGCCGCGGACATCCGCAGCGGGCAGGTCCACGACTCGGCGCTGAACGCGATGCTGACGCTGGCCGGACCGTACAGCTTCCAGATCAGCGTGGTGCGCTCCGGCCATCCGCTCATGGTGTTCGGCACCGACCGGCCGAGCGACCACCCGCTGGGGAAGGCCTTCGACACCTGGCAGATCGACGGCCACCCCGTGGTGGACCCGGCCACCCCCACCGACCTGGTCGACTCCTTCATGCGCGCCGCCGCGGCCGCCGGTTCGTACAACGTGGGCGGCCCGCGCCAGCTGTCCGGCGGGGCGACGGCGAACCAGTTCTTCAGCGACCCGACGCACCACGACCACGTGCACGCCGGGTTCACTTCCTGATCCCCTTCCGCACTTTGACGGATCGTCAGCCCCTCGCTCGCGAATTGGTTTGCGCGCCGCCCGTGAGCTGCGAGAACGTATCCGCCGCCGGGCGGTGTCCGGGTGTCTGCGTGGGGGTGGGGATCGTGTCGGTGGCGGTGCGCGGGGGTGGCCGGGTCGCGGTGGCGGCGGCGCTGGCTCTGGTGCTGACGGGGTGCTCGTGGGCGTCCTCGACCAGCATGCCCAAGCCGTCCCGTTCGCCCTCCGCGTCCGCGTCCTGGCCGGGCGACCCCGCGCAGGAGCTGGCCGGGCTCCGCGCGGCGATCGCCGCGCCGCCACAGCCGTTCTCGGCCGTTCTGCGCACCGAGGTCGAGGACGGCGCGACCACCGCGCGCAGCACCGGCACGGTCAACGTCTCTGACGTGCAGACCAGTTCGACGGTCCGGACGTCCGACACCGGGCAGACCTACCTGACGGTGACCCGGGACACCGCCTACACCCGGACCGGCGGCGGTACGTGGCGGACGTCGCCGCGCCCGGCGGAGCCGGTGCTCGCCGACCACCGCCCGGCCGCCGAGGCGCTGCTGCGGAGCGACCCGGGGTCGTTCCGGGGCCCGGCCAGGATCGGGGGCCTGCACGGCGGCACCGGCTTCCACCTGGTCGGGCGGCTCCCGGTGGCGCAGGTCTCCGGGTTCCTCGACGCCACCGCCCGCGAGCGGCTGGCACAGCACCGGGTGCCGGACTGCGCGACCGATCTGCTGCTCGACGCCGGCGGCCGGCTGTCCCGGCTGACGCTGACCTGCGAGGCCGACGGCTACCGCCTGCGCTCCGAGACCGGCCTCGGCGAGTACGGCCCCGCCACCGACACCCCGCCGCCCACCGACCTCTGACGACGCGCCGGCCCCGGCAGCCACTTGGGCAGCCGGGGCCGTCACGGGGTCCGCTACCTCGTCAGCAGGTGACGCTGCCCTTGCGCAGGGCATGGTTGCCGGTGTTGCTGTCGTCCGACCAGTACACGGGCTTGCTGCCGTTCACGCACTCGTCTGCGCCGGCGAGCGTGAAGCCTTCGTTGTTGATGTTCGGCATCCCGGACGGGCGGTTGTGGACGGCGGTGACGGCGAACGCGCCGCTCGCGCCGACCTGGAAGGTGCGGTGCTGGCCGGAACAGGTGTCGTCGCAGACCACCCAGAGGCGGTTGGCCTGCGGCTCCCACTGGAGTTCCATCACGCCGGCCATGCCGCTGCTGACGGTGGCGACCTTGGTGAAGCCGCCGGCCTCCAGCAGCACGTAGCCGTAGACGGTGCCGGAGCCCTCGACGCCGACGAAGAACACGCCGCCGGTGTGCGCGGCGTAGCGGCTCGGGTCGTAGGCGGCGCCGGTGGAGGCGTCCTTGAAGCCCGCGCCGGTCAGGTAGCTGTCGGGCACCCAGGTGACGCCCTCCAGGCCAAGGTTGGAGCCGGTGGCGGGCAGGTCGGGGGTGAGGTTCCACTCCCGGGTGGCGGTCAGCGTGGTGCCGGTGCCGGACACGTCGTAGCGCAGCACGGACAGCCGGCTGGTGGACGAGGCGTCGGCGTTGCGCTCGCTGGAGACGTACACGCCGCCGGCCGAACCGGCGCCGGTCACGGTGACGCCCTCGTCGTCGGGGGTGCCGGTGCCGCCGGGGAAGCGCAGCGCCTTGCCGGAGCCCCAGCCGTTGGCGGTGTCGGGCGTCCAGCCGCCGGAGCCGTTCGGGACCAGCCGCCACAGCTTTCCGGAGTTCTGCGCGCCCCACATCACGCCGCCCTCCTGGTAGAGGCCGGACAGGTCGGTGCCGAACACGTTGGACGCGTCGGCGGTGGCGACCGTCGAACCGCCGGGCCAGGCCACCGGCGTCGTGGAACCGCCGCCGCTGGAGCCGCAGTTGTTGGCGGCGCCGAGCGTCAGAGTGGCGGCCTGCGTCCAGCCGCCGGTGCCGTCGGCGCAGCGCGACCAGGACGGGTTGGAGTGCGAGGTCCAGCTGAACGAGTCGACCGGGGTGGTGCCGTCGGCCAGGTACAGGCGGGCGCTGTCGGCGGAGCCGAGGCCGAAGCTGCCGTGCACGTCGAACGACTTGAAGCCGCCGGGGGCGAGGCTGGTACCGGAGGCGATCTTGTACTTGTTGCTGTCGTTGTCGTCCTTGAGGACCCACCCGGACAGGTCGATCGTGGCGGTGCCCTTGTTGTACAGCTCGATCGAGTCGTTGACCGACCCGGTCGTCACCACCTCGTTGATCCGGATGTCGTCGGCCGGCGCGGCGGCGGGCGAGGCTGCAGCGGGCGGGGCGGCGGCGGCGGGCGGGGCGGTCAGCACTCCCACGCCGACGGCCGGCAGAGCGACGGCGGCCAGCAGCAGGGAGAGGCGACGACGCCACCTGGGGGCGCGCGGTTCGATCACGGTTTCCGTCCCTCGGTTCGGTGTGAACACGGCGCCGACCAACCTCCCGACCCCGCCCGAACGACGCCCCACCGCCACCTGTTCCCGCCATGAACGCCCGGCGAACCCCCACCCGCCGCCCCCGAAACGGGAACGGCCGCGCCCGCGGTGACGTTCTCCGGCGGGGGGCAGTGACATGAAGACCCGTCGAAAGGACGGCCCCGACCTACCGGGCCCGCCCGAGGCGCCGTGGAACGAGGTCGCACCCGGCCTGTGGATGGGCGGCCACTACTGGCACGACCCGGCCGGGGAGCTCCGATTCGTGTGCGTCGGCGCCGAATTCGACCTGGTGGTCAGCCTGTACACGGCCCCCGGCCACGGGCCCGCACCGGGCGTCGAACACCTGGTCGCCGAGGTGCCGGACGGGCCGTTGGACGCCGAGCAGTTGGCCGCCGTCCAGGCCGCCGCCGAGTACACCGCGACGGCGGTCGCGGCCGGACGCCGAGTGCTGGTGCGCTGCCACTCCGGCTACAACCGGTCCGGGCTGGTGGTGGCGCAGGCGCTGATCGGAGTGGGCACGGACACCGCCGAGGCGATCCGCCGGGTGCGGGCGCGGCGCTCGCCCTGGGCGCTCAACAACGAACTCTTCGTCGCCTACCTGGAGACCGGCCTCGACACGGCGCGACTGCTCAGCTCGCTGACGGCCCCCTGGGGCTGACGGAGCGTCGAGCGGCGGGCCGACCGTGCGGGCCGGTGGTGCTTCGGGCGGTGGCGGTTCGGGCGGTGGTGCTTAGGGCGACGGTGGTTCGGGCGATGGGCTGACGGTGGTTCGGGCGGCTTGGGGCAGGGTTAGCGGTGGCTTATGACCTCCTTATCCGCCGACGGCATCACGCCCCTGCGGCGGACGGTGGAGGTGGCCGGGCGGGTGGGCGGACGTAGCCGCGCGGGTACGACGGCGGTAGGTCGCGGGGCTGGTGGGAGGCCGATTCCGCTGGTGCATTTCGCCGAGCGGGTGCCCATCGGGTTCTGACGCAACGCCAGGTCGGAGGCTCGCCACGGGCGTTGCGGTTGGCCGAATGCCGCCAGCGGGGGGCCGATCAAAAATGGCAGACACTTGTCAATTGGTATAGGCCAATCGTAGCCTTCGGTCCGTTCGCGGTGTGCCGGGTCCACACCGCGCCGCCCCGGGTAGCTCCCTGGGCGCCGGGCGGGCGCATGTCCGCCTTTTCCCCCACCATCGACCCGGCACCTTTCCGAGGAGAACCATGTCCTGGTCCCGTCGTCTGCTCACTGCGTCCGCGGTGGGCGCGGGCGCCCTGGTCGCCACCACCTTCGCCGCCGGCACCGCCGGAGCCCACGGCGCCATGTTCGGCCCCGCCAGCCGCGTCGCCGCCTGCTACGCGGAGGGCCCCGAGACCCCCAAGTCCCAGGTCTGCAAGGACCTCGTCGCCGACAGCGGCACCCAGCCGCTGTACGACTGGAACGAGGTCAACATCGCCAGCGCCAACGGCCAGGCCCAGCAGATCATCCCCGACGGCCACCTGTGCTCCGCCAACCGCGACAAGTACCGCGCCCTGGACTGGGCCCGCACCGACTGGCCCGCCACCTCGGTGACGGCCGGCGCGAAGACCTTCAACTTCCGCGTCACCGCGCCCCACCAGGGCGTCATGAAGCTGTACATCACCAACAGCAGCTACAACCCCACCCAGCCGCTGAAGTGGTCCAACCTGGACCTGGCGAACCCGATCGCCACCTTCGCCAGCCCGCGCACCTCGGACAACGGCTACTACAACGTCAACGTCAACCTGCCGCAGCGCACCGGGCGCCAGCTCATCTACATGGTGTGGCAGCGCACCGACAGCCCCGAGGCGTTCTTCGGCTGCTCCGACGTCGACTTCGGTTCGGGCACCGCGGCCGCCGCCGGCGCCTTCGCCGCGCAGGCCCCGAACGCGCCCACCGAGGCGCAGATCGCCGCGGGCACCGGACACTCCTCCGTCTCCCACTACGGCCACGGCGGCGACGCCCTGACCGCCCAGGAGGCCGCCGCCGGCACCGCCACGACCGGAACCACCCTGCCGGTGGACAACTCCACCAGCAACCTGCTGCTCGGCATGGCCGGCACCGGCCTGCTGGCCGCCACCGCCTCGGGCGTGCTCCTGGCCCGCCGGATGCGCAACACCGCCGTCACCGCCTGACGGCCCATGAACGCCTGACCCGTGAGGGTCGGGCGGGTGGCGCGGCCCCATCCCCCACAGTTCGGGGGCCGCGCCCTCCGTCGTCACCCGCCTCCTCCTGCGTGACACCCACCAGCCCGCAGGCCCCACCGCGCACCGCCACGCACCGCCACGCCTCGCCGTGCTCGCCGCACAGCGGCCCGCGATCCGCCGCGGCCTGTCGCGGGCCCGCAGCCGCTCGCGCCGGAGCAACCCGTGCGCACCCGTCGAACCTGCCGCTGCCGCTCCCGCTCCGGCCGCTCCTGCCTGCATGCTCCTCCCGCACCTTGATGAACCGTCAACTCTCTGCAAAACCGCAGGTTCCCACCTTGACGGCCCCAATTGGTCTGGACCATCTTGAGTGCGCCCCCAGCACCAGCGCACCGCCCCACTCCCCCCACACCGTCGAGGAGAACCCGCCCATGAGGCGCGTCACCCTGTCTCTCGCCGCCACCGCGGCCCTGCTCGTCGCGCCGCTGGCCGCCACCACGGCAGGCACGGCCAACGCCGCCGGAGTCTCCGGACTGGTCGCCGACTACGCCGTGACCCAGAGCTGGTCGAACGGTTTCCAGGCCACCTACACCGTCACCAACCACACCAACGCGACGGTCAACAACTGGTCGCTCGCCTTCGACCTGCCGACCGGCGAGACCGTCTCCAGCCTGTGGAACGGCACCCTCACCTCCACCACCACCTCCTCCGGCACCCACTACACGGTGACCTCGCCGACCTGGGCCGCGCCGCTCGCCCCCGGGGCCGGAGCCCCCGCCATCGGCTTCGGCGTCACCACCGGCGCCACCCAGACCGCGCCCGCCAACTGCACCATCAACAACCAGCCGTGTGCCGGCGCGCCCGCCGACAGCACCGCGCCGTCCGTCCCCGCCAACCTGCACAGCACCGGCAGCGGGCCGGGCAGCGTCACCCTCGGCTGGAGCGCCTCCACCGACAACGTCGGCGTGGCCGGCTACCACCTGCGCGAGGGCAGCGCCGTCGTCGCCACCGTCACCGGCACCAGCGCGACCGTCCGCGGCCTGCTCCAGGGCAGCAGCCACACCTTCACCGTCAGCGCCTTCGACGCCGCCGGCAACGAGTCCGCCGCCTCCGCCGCCGTGACCGCCACCGCCGGCACCGGCACCACCCCCGGCACCGCAGCCCCCTACGTGGACCTCGGCGCCTACCCGACGCCCAACCTGCCCGCACTCGCCGCCGCCAGCGGGATCAAGGAGTTCTCGCTGGCCTTCATCATCAACGGAAGCCAGCCGTGCACCGCCAGCTGGTTCGGCGCGTACGACCCCGCCACCGGCTGGGACAAGGACGACATGGACGCCGTCCGGGCCGCCGGCGGCGACGTCCGCCCGTCGTTCGGCGGTGCCAACGGCACCGAACTGGCACAGTCCTGCACCACCGTGGCCTCGCTCGCCGCCCAGTACCAGAAGGTGGTGGACGTCTACGCGCTGGACCGGGTCGACTTCGACATCGAGGGCACCGCCGTCACCGACCACGCCTCCGTGGACCGCCGCTCCGCCGCCCTCGCCCAGGTGCAGGCCGCGCAGCGCGCCAAGGGCCGTGACCTGAAGGTCAGCCTGACCCTCCCGGTGCTGCCCAGCGGCCTCACCGCCGACGGCGTCTACATCCTGCAGTCCGCCAAGAACGCCGGCCTGGTCGTCGACCTGGTGAACGTCATGGCGATGGACTTCGGCGACTGGGCCGCCCCGAGCCCGGCCGGCAAGATGGGCGCCTACGCGATCCAGTCCGCCCAGTCCACCCAGGCGCAGATCCGCTCCGTGTGGACCAACCTGACGGATGCTCAGGCGTACGCCATGGTCGGTGTCACCCCGATGCTCGGCCAGAACGACACCAGCTCCGAGGTGTTCGGTATCTCCGACGCCCAGCAGCTGATCGCCTTCGCCCAGCAGAACCACCTCGGCGAGCTGGCCTTCTGGGAGATGACCCGGGACGCCAACGCCTGCACCGGCTCGCTGCCCAAGTGCACCAACATTCCGCAGACCCCCTACCAGTTCTCGAAGCTCTTCGCCGCCTACAACGGCTGAGTACCGATGACCGACGGGTGACGGCCGACGGCCGACGGGTGACGGCCGACGGCCGTCACCCGCGACCGACCCGACCGGTCGGCCGCCCCGGCAGCTGATGCCCGGAGCGGCCGGCCGGTCGGTCGTCGACCGTGCGTCACACCGACTGGCGCTCCCCGTCCTTGCGCGGGCCGGGCACGGCCGCGCTCTCCTCGTCGCTCCCCTCGGGCGCGCCCTCGCCGTCCTCGGGGCGGGCGTGCTTGGGGAGCAGGAATATCGCGGCGAAGACCGCGACCAGCATGCCGACCTCGGTCCAGAGGGTGATCTGCTCGGCGCTGGCGAAGTCGGCGGTCTTCAGCCGCTCGAAGAACACCGTGCCGAGGATGGCGCTGCCGAGTGCGCCGCCCAGCTGCTGAACGGCCGTCAGCGTGCCCGAGGCCGAACCGGTCTCGTGTGCGTCCACCGAGGCCAGCACCATGCCGAAGAACGGTGCCATCACCAGGCCCATGCCCAGACCGGCGACCGCCAGCGCGGGCACTGTCTGCCACGGGGTGACGGCCTCGCCCTGGCTGTGCAGCGTGTACATCAGACCGAGCACACCGGCCACCATCACCAGCAGACCCGCGTGCATCACCTTGCGCCCGAAGCGCTGCAGTGCCTGCGAGGCGACGAACGCGATCACCATGCCGACCGAGGCGGGCACCCCGGCCAGGCCGGACTTCAGCGCAGTGAAGTGCAGACCCAGCTGGGTGTAGAGGCTGAACGTCAGCCAGAAGCCCGTCATGGCGGTGAAGAAGATCAGGCCCAGCACCATGCCGCCGCTGAAACCGCGCTTGGCGAACAGGCTCGGCTCGACCAGCGGGTCAGCCCCGGCGGCCTTGCGCCGCGCCTCGTACCAGCCGAACACACCGAACACCGCCACGCCGATCGCCAGCAGCGCGAACGCCCACAGCGGCCAGTCGTTCTCACGGCCCTGGACCAGCGGGTAGATGACGGCGGCTGCGCCGACGGCCGCCAGCAGCGCGCCGACCAGGTCGAGCCGGACCGTCCGGCCGTCCGCCCGGGCCGGGAGGAAGATCCGTCCACCTATGAAGGCGAACAGGCCCAGCGGGATGTTGATCAGGAAGATCATCCGCCAGCCGGTGCCGGCGAAGTCCGCGTCGATCAGCCAGCCGGCCAGGATCGGGCCGCCGACCGTGGACAGGCCCATCACCGGGCCGAACATGCCGAAGGCCGCGCCCTGCTCCTTCGGCGAGAAGATCTCCTTCATGATGCCGAGGCCCTGCGGGAGCATCACCGCGCCGAGCAGGCCCTGGGCGACCCGGGCGGCGATCAGCTGCCAGGGCTCCTGGGCCAGGCCGCAGGCGAGCGAGCCGAGGGTGAATCCGGCCGCGCCGATCATGAACATCCGGCGGCGGCCGAAGATGTCGCCGAGCCGGCCGCCGGTGATCAGGCCGATGGCCATCGCCAGCGTGTAGGCCGCGCCGAGCCACTGGATCGTGGACTCGCCGCCGCCGATGTCCTGCCGGATCGAGGGCCCGGCGATATTCGTCACCAGCGAGTCGAGCAGGTCCATCACCTCGGCGGCGAGGATGACGAACAGCGCGACCCAGCGCCAACGGTAGGGTCCGGCCGCGCCCGCGGAGGGCGGCGCCGAAGGGGAGAGTCCGACCGCGTCGGTCATTTGCATACTCCTGCTGAATGCCAGGGCGCGGTGGACGGGGGCCGCGCAGTGAACGGTGTTTCTTCGAACGAACACTGTTCTACGAGTCGAGCGCCGTTCCCGTCAAACGGTTTTACCCTGACTTCTCCCCGAGTCCGTCCCTGACCCTTCCCCGAGGGGCTCCCCGGACCGCGCACGGCCACCCAACCTGCCTCGACGGGCCGCACGCGCCTCCTGCGACCCGCCCCGGAAACGGACGCTTCGCCCACTGCTCGAACGGCGTTCGTCCGGAGTACGATGATCGACAGTGGAACGTTCAGCGAAAGCAGGTGGCCCGATGCCCGCGCAGATGCCCGCGATCCCGTGGCACAAGCCACGCAAGGCCGACCCGCGCCAGCCGCTCAGCCGCTCGCTGATCGTCGAGACGGCGATCCGGGTGCTGGACGCCGAGGGCCTGTCCGGGGTGACGATGCGGCGGGTCGCGCACGAGCTCGGCACCGGCCCCGCCTCGCTGTACGCGCACGTCTCCAACAAGGAGGAGTTGTTCGACCTGATGCTGGAGCGGGTGGTGTCGGAGATCCGGCTGCCGCTCCGGCCGGAGCCCGCACGCTGGAAGGAGCAGATCACCGAGATCTGCTTCGAGGCGCAGCGGGTGCTGACGGCCCATCGGGACGTGTCGCTGGTGTCGCTGGGCAGCATCCCGGTGGGCGAGAGCCAGTTGCGGATCACCGAGTTCCTGCTCGACCTGCTGCTCCAGGTGGGCATGCCGCCGCAGGTGGCGGCCTGGGCGCTGGACGGGCTGGGCCAGTTGATCGACACCGACGCGTACGAGGCCTCGGTGTACCACGAGCGGATGGCCCGGGGCACCGACATCGGTGCCTACTTCGACCAGTTGCGCGGCTACCTGCACGATCTGCCGGCCGACCGCTTCCCGACCCTGCAGCGCATGGCGGACACCATGGTGACGGGCGACGGCGACCAGCGGTACGCGTTCAAGATCGAGGTGTTCCTGCGCGGCCTGGAGTCCTTCCTCCCGGCGGGCGCGCCCGCCCCCGCGACGCCTCCGGGCCGCCCTGCCCCGGCGTCCGACGGGCAGGCCTGGCACGGCGGCGGGGCCTCCGAGGCACGCGGCTGACGGGCCGTCGGAGCCGTCCGGACGCCGCGCTCCGGGCGCCGGGAACGGGCGCCGGGAACGGGCGCCCGGGACCCGGCTGTCGGCCGCCGGGCGTCACAGTGCGTCGTGGTGCGTCGCGTGGTGCGTCGGCAAGGGTTGACGACACTCCGGCGCAGGTCTATACCAATGGGCAGTCACGTCAACCTCGGCTTGGTACCCGACCGTTGACCCGGCTGCGCGCCCCCACTTCGCGCCCCGGGCCCGCCGTCCTCGCCGCCTCCTGGAGAGGTTCTCGATGGAACGCGCACTTCCCCCACACCCCCCTGCCGTCGACGTCCCGGCGCACCGCCGCCGGCCGCGCCGCGCCCTCGCCGTCGCGCTGTCCGTGTTCGGCCTGCTGGCCGGCGCGGTGGCCGCCGTCACCGCGTCCGGACCGGCGAACGCCGCGACCACCGCCGGGATCGGCTCCAACTGGTACGCCTCCGCGCCGTACCTGATGCCGGAGGACAACAGCCCGCCGGACGCCGCCGCGGTGATGGACGCCACCGGCCAGAAGGCCTTCCAGTTGGCCTTTATCCTGGCCCAGGGCAGCAGTTGCAGCCCGGCCTGGGGCGGAACCTCCTCGATCGACTCCGACACCACCATGCCGGCGGTGATCCAGACCGTCCGCGCCAAGGGCGGCGACGTGTCGGTGTCGGTGGGCGGATACGGCGGCACCAAGCTCGGCCAGACCTGCGGCACTCCCGAGGCGACCGCCGCCGCCTACCAGAAGGTGGTCACCAAGTACGGCCTCAAGGCGATCGACTTCGACCTGGAGGAGCCGGAGTACGAGAACACCGCCGCGATCCACAACGAGATCGGCGCGGCGCGGATCCTCCAGCAGAACAACCCGGGCATCTACATCTCCATCACCACCGCGGGCACCAACGCCGGCACCGGCTGGTTCGGCACCCAGATGCTCCTCGAGGCGAAGTCGCAGGGATTCACCCCCGACAATTACTCGATCATGCCGTTCGACGGCGGCTTCGCCGGGGCCGCGGCGCAGACCGACGCGCTGGTGAAGTTCAACCAGATCCTGCAGAGCACCTTCGGCTGGAACGAGGCCACCGCGTACGCCCACGAGGGCGTGTCGATGATGAACGGCCGCACCGACGCCGCCGAGTACTTCCGGCAGGCCGACTTCCAGACCGTCCTCGACTTCGCGACCGCGCACAAGCTCGCCCGCTACACCTACTGGTCGGTCAACCGGGACCGGCAGTGCCCCGGCACGGTGGACCCCGGCCTGTCCGGGTCGTGCTCCAGCGTGGCGCAGAACGACTGGGACTTCACCAAGTTCACGGTGCGGTTCGCCGGCGCGACCCCGCCCACCACCCCGTCCTCGCCCTCGCCGACCGGCAGCTCCAGCCCGTCGACCGGCGGCACCTGCAACCCGGCCTGGCTGGCGACCACCACCTACGTGGCCGGCGACAAGGTCAGCTACAGCGGCCACAACTACCACGCCAAGTGGTGGACCCTGAACGAGAATCCGTCCGCCAGCGGCCAGTGGGGCGTGTGGGCGGACGACGGCCCGTGCGCGTGAGCGCCGGCGCTCGTGCGCGTCCCCGGTGACGCCGAACGGGCCGCCCGCTCCCGGAACTTCCGGGGGCGGGCGGCCCGTTGGCGTCCTTCGACTGCCGGTGCGGCAGTGCGTCAGACGGTGGCGCGGTTGCGGTACTCCTCCGCGATGGCACGGGTGGAGGGCAGGTCGGTCAGCGGCTCGCCGACCACCCGGGAGGCCAGCTCGGTCGCCACCTTGATGACGTCCTCGCGCAGTTCGGCCTCGGCCAGCACCTTGTCGGCGGCCAGCTGCACGTGTACCTCGGCCACCAACTGCTCACGCTGCTGGAGACCCTCGGCGCGCAGGGCGGCGATCAGGGCCGCGCCCTCCTCGGCGGCGGTCTGCCGGATCGCGGCGGCCTCGTGCCGGGCTGCGCTCAGCTCGGCCTGGAATTCGTCGCGTATCCGTTCCGCCTCGGCCCGGGCGGCCTCCGCGCGGACCAGACCGCCGTCGGTCTTGTCGTGGCGTTCGGCAAGAGTCCGCTCGATGCGCGGCAGTATGACCTTGCCGAGCACCGCGAACAGCAGGAAGAAGACAATCAGACCGAGGATCAGCTCGGGCACATTCGGTTCGAGAGGTCCCATACTCAGTATGCTATCCGGTCATCTGACGGTACGTCCGCCGGGGCCCCTCCATTCCCCTTGCCCCGCACGGCACTTCGGCCTCGCTCAGGAGCCCGTGACCCCGTCGATGTGCTCGCGCAGCAGGTCCGCGTGACCGTTGTGCCGGGCGTACTCGGCGATGACGTGCAGGAACGTCATCCGCAGCGACTGCTCCTCGTCGCACACGACCAGCGTGGCGTCCAGCGAGGCACCGGCCACCGCGAGGTCGGCGAGGCGCTGTTCCTCCAGCAGCTGCCGGTACTCCTGCTCGGCGCGCGCCGGGTCCAGCAGGTCGAAGTCGGCGCCCTTGTGGCCCTCGACGAAGTGCAACGGCGGGACGTCCTCGCCGCCTCGGACGATACGAGCTCGGACGATGCGGGCTCGGACGGACCGGTCGCGGCGGGTTGGTACCATCGCGGTGAGCCGTGACTGGCGCGCTGGGATGGAACTCACCATCGGGGAGCGGCTCCGCACGGAACCCGCGGGTTCCGTTGTGCTGTAGCCGAGCGCCTGGGCCGTCCGAATCGTCGCCGTTCCGTACGAGGAGACCGCCTTGGCCGAGTCCCTGCTTCCGCACACCTTCGGCAGCCCTGCCGCCGACACCGCCTTCCGCAGCGCCCTGGACGTGGTGCGCGCCGTCGAACCGCGGGTCGCCGCGGCGATCGGCGCGGAGATCGAGGACCAGCGTGCCTCGCTGAAGCTGATCGCCAGTGAGAACTACGCCTCGCCCGCCGTGCTGCTGGCGATGGGCAACTGGCTGAGCGACAAGTACGCGGAGGGCACCCCCGGCCGCCGTTTCTACGCGGGCTGCCGGAACGTCGACACGGTGGAGCTGCTGGCCGCCGAGCACGCCCGGGAGCTGTTCGGCGCCGAGCACGCGTACGTGCAGCCGCACTCCGGGATCGACGCCAACCTGACGGCGTTCTGGGCGGTGCTCTCGCAGCGGGTGGAGAGCCCGGCGCTGCACCGGGCGGGCGTGCGCAACGTCAACGACCTGAGCGAGCAGGACTGGGCGGAGCTCCGCCACGAGCTGGGCAACCAGCGGATGCTCGGCATGTCGCTGGACACCGGCGGGCACCTGACGCACGGCTTCCGCCCGAACATCTCCGGCAAGATGTTCGACCAGCGCAGCTACGGGACGGACCCCGTGACCGGGCTGGTCGACTACAACGAGGTCCGGCGGATCGCCCTCGACTTCAAGCCGCTGATCCTGGTCGCCGGGTACTCGGCGTACCCGCGGCTGGTGAACTTCCGCAAGATGCGGGAGATCGCGGACGAGGTCGGCGCGACCCTGATGGTCGACATGGCGCACTTCGCCGGGCTGGTCGCGGGCAAGGTACTGACCGGCGACTTCGACCCGGTCGCGCACGCGCAGATCGTCACCACCACCACGCACAAGTCCCTGCGCGGCCCGCGCGGCGGCATGGTGCTGTGCACCTCCGAGCTGGCCGAGCACGTCGACCGGGGCTGCCCGCTGGTGCTCGGCGGCCCGCTGTCGCACGTGATGGCCGCGAAGGCCGTCGCGTTCGCGGAGGCCCGCCGTCCCGAGTTCCGGGTGTACGCCCAGCAGGTGGTGGACAACGCGCACGCGCTGGCCGAGGGCCTGTTGAAGCGAGGCGCCCGACTGGTGACCGGCGGCACCGAGAACCACCTGGTGCTGGCGGACGTCTCCTCCTACGGTCTGACCGGCCGGCAGGCCGAGGCGGCGCTGCTGGACTCGGGGATCGTCACCAACCGCAACTCCGTGCCGCAGGACCGGAACGGCGCCTGGTACACCTCGGGCGTCCGACTCGGCACCCCCGCCCTCACCACCCGCGGCCTGGGCACGGCGGAGCTGGACGAGGTCGCCGACCTGATCCACACCGTGCTGTCCTCGACCTCCGCCGCCGGCACGTCCAAGGCGCAGTACGTGCTCGACACGGCCGTCCGCGACGCGGTCGCCAAGCGCGCCGTCGACCTGCTCGCCGAGTACCCGCTCTACCCCGGCATCACCCTCGCCTGACCGCCACTCGCCCGGCGGCCCGGGCCGCGGCCTCCCCTGCCGCGCCCCGGGCTGCCCGGCCCGCCCGGCCGTCGGCGAGCCCGGGCTGCCTAGGATGGCCGCCATGATCGCAGACGAATCTACGGCGGCGGACGTGGCCGGCCTCACCGTCCCCGGGGTGCGCAACTTCCGGGACGCGGGCGGTCTCGGGGCCCTCCCCCACGGAGTGCTGTACCGCTCCGGCGCCCTGGACGGACTGACGCCCGACGGCGCGCAGAAGCTGTGGGACCTCGGCGTGCGCACCGTCATCGACGTGCGCAGCGCTCCGGAGACCGCCGCCCGCCCGGATGCACTCGGCGACAGCGGCATCCGTCACCTGCACGTCCCGGTCTTCCCCGAGCAGCGCTGGCCCGAGGAGCAGGCCGAGCTGTACCCGCTGATGGCCGAACACGCCGGACGCCCCGCCGTCGCGGCGGTCCGCGCCCTGCTCACCGCCGAACGCCGGGCCGTCCTCGTCCACTGCGCGTCCGGCAAGGACCGCACCGGCCTGGTGGTCGCCCTGGTGCAGTCGCTGCTGGGAGCCGCCGAGCCGGAGATCCTCGCCGACTTCCTCCACTCCAACACCGCGCTGGGCCTCACCACGCCCGGCCCCGACGCCCCCGGCCACGCCACCCGCCCGGTCACGGCCGTCCTCCTGCGACGCGCCCTGATCTCCGTCCGCTCCCACCACGGCACCCTGGACGACCACCTGCGCGCCCACGGTGCCCGGACCTCCGAACTCGCCTCCCTGCGTGCCGAGTTCCACTCCCCGGAGCGCCGGTAGCGGCCGACCGGTGCCCCGATGCCGACCTGGCGGAGGGGCGCCGGCGACTGCCGAAGAGCCCTCTCCGCTACTCCCCCGGCACCGTGGTGGAGGTGAGCTGCAAGCCGGCCGGCCGGTGTGTCGCGTCCGGAACGGACCACGAGGGTCGGGGACGCCGCCAAGTTCCTGTTCGGCCTGTGGCTGTTCTCCTTCACTCCCGGCCTCGTGCTGTTGACACTGAGCGCCCGTCGCTCCACCAAGCTCCGGCGCACGGGAAGACTGCCCCACCACGACATCGGTATGCCGCTCCGCCTGGTCATCACCTGGCTCGTCGTGCTGCCGGTCCTGGCGCTGGTGCTGGGCATCGTCCCGATCGTCCTTCAGACCTTTCTGTTGATCAGTTGCGCGGGTGGGTCTCGTACATCCGCACCGCCACGGTGACGCCCGCCGCGGCGGTCAGTGCGGCGACCGCCCAGATCGCGGTGGTCACGCCGTACGCGTCGGCGAGGATGCCCGCCAGCAGTGCGCCGACCGCGAAGCCGCCGTCGCGCCAGAGTCGGTAGATGCCGACGGCGCGTGCCCGCCAGGCAGGGTGGGCGACGTCTCCGACGACCGCCAGCAGCGTCGGGTAGACCAGCGCGGTGCCCGCACCCAGCAGGGCCTGGGCGGCGGCCCACACCGGGAAGCTGGTTCCGACCGCGACCAGGCCGAGGGCGGCGGCCTGCAGCAGCATGCCCGCGGTGATCAGGTGCTTGCGTCCGATGCGGTCCGACCACCAGCCGGTGAGCATCTGCCCCGCGCCCCAGACCGCCGGGTAGAGCGCGGCCAGGATGCCGATCCGGCCGAGCTCCAGTCCGTGCGCGGCGTACAGCAGCGGGAAGATGCCCCAGGCGAGGGCATCGTTGAGGTTGTTGACCATGCCGGCCCAGCTGGCGGCGGACAGCGCCCGGTCGCCGAGGCTGGTGATCCGGGCTATTCGGGCCGTACTGAACCTCGCCGGGTCGTCCGGTCCGCCGTGCGCGGGAGCCGTACCGGTGCTCTCGGACGCCGCCGCGGCCGCGCTATCGGGCGTCGCGTCGACTGCACGCACCGCTGCACCGGCAGTGGCCGTTCCCTCCGACGGCGTGCCACTGGACGCCGCGTGTGCGGCGGCCTCGGCCCGGGCGTGTTCGCGGGTCTCCCGGACGGCGGCGACTGTCAGCCCCAGGCCGAGCGCGACGTAGGCCGCGCCGAGCAGGAAGGGCTGCGGGCGCAGACCCCACTGCGCCGCGATGGCGCCGGTGGCGGTGGCGGTGACGGCCACCGCGAGGTAGCCCGCCGCCTCGTTGAGGCCCATCGCGAGGCCGCGCCGGGCCGGGCCCACCAGATCGATCTTCATGATCACGGTGGTGGACCAGGTGAGGCCCTGGTTGACGCCGAGCAGCATGTTCGCCGCGACGATCCACCCCCAGGTCGGCCCCCAGGCCAGCATCGCCGGTATCGGCAGGGCCACCAGCCAGCCTGCGATCAGCACCGGCCTGCGCCCGTACCGGTCGGAGAGGGTGCCGGCGAAGAAGTTGGTGACCGCCTTGGTCGCGCCGAACGCCAGGATGTACGTCAACGCCCCCGTGTAGGCGGACAGGTGGAAGACCTGGTCGGCGAGCAGCGGCAGGACCGTCCGCTCCTGGCCGAGCATGCCGCCGACCAGGGCGTTGACCGCCACCAGCAGACCGAACTGGGCGAGGTTGGCGCGCAGTCCGAGCCGGATCGGTCGGGTCGCGGCCCCGCCGGCCGGGGCGGTGCGCGGAGCGGCGCTGGGCGCGGCTGCCGGGGGCGGCAGCGGGCGCTTGGCCTGGATGGACATGGGTGGCTCCCGGATGGTGCGTGGATCGTGGTGCGTGGAGGAACGGAGCTCCACGGGCGTCGGTCGAGCGGCGGAGCATCATCGCGATGATATTCCAATCTTTCATGGATGAGTGGAGCTCGTATCCGCCAGTGGCTGCGCAGGCAGCCTCCGGACAGCCGGCAGGGCGAGCAGGAGGAAGGCGGCAGGAACGGCCAGCGCGGTCATGCCGAACAGCGTCCGGTGGACGCCGATCCCGTCCGAGAGCGGGCCCGCGAGCACCAGGCCGAGTGGCATCAGCGCCACCGCGATCAGGTGGTCGTAAGAACTGACCCGGGACAGCACCTGCTCGGGTATGTGCACCTGGAGCGCGGTCTCCCAGAGCACGAAGAACAGCGAGACACCGACTCCCGTACAGGCCTCCAGCAGGGCGATCACTGCGACCGGGGCACCGGAGCCGATGATCAGCGCCTGGCAGGAGGCGATCGCCATCGCGACGGCAGCCACAGCCATCGGCCGGGCCGGTTTCAGGCGGTAGGCGCAGACGTCGCCGACGATCGAGCCGAGGCCGAAGGCCGCGACCACCACGGCCCAGGCGCCGGCCCCGCCCCATTCGCGATCCGCCAGGACCGGGCCGAGCACGAAGACGGAGGGCAGCACCACCACGTGGTAGACCGCCATGGCGAGCATCCCCGACCACACCCAGGTCCGTTCCCGCACCTGCCGCCAGCCGACCCGGAGTTCAGCCAGGAACCCGAGCCGCTCGGCCCGCTCCGCGACGGCCGGGCCGCCCACCGCGCCGAGCCTCGCCAGCACGGCGGCGCTGGCCGCGAAACTCACGGCATCCACCAGCAGGGCTCCGCCCGGCCCGACCAGGGCGACCAGCGCGCCGGCCAATGCCGGACCGACCACCAGGCCCACCGAGTGCACGAACCCGCGCAACGCGTTGGCCTCGCCCAGCCGTTCACTCGGCACCAGCAGCGGAAGCAGCCCGGTGGAGGCCGGCAGGAAGAAGGCGTCCGCCACTCCGAACACGACCATCAGCAATGCCAGCACCCCGACCCGGGCCGTCCCGGTGAGCAGCAGCACCGCGACGGCGGCCTGGACAGCGCACCGCACCAGGTCGGAGACCAGCATGATCCACTGTCTCGGTATCCGGTCTGCCCACACCCCGCCGATCAGCGTGAAGACCAGCACCGGCAGCAGGCCCGCCGCGGTCACCAGCCCGACATCGACGGCCGAGCCGCCGATCGACAGCACCGCGAACGGCAGCGCCACGAACGACACCCGATCACCCAGGATCGACAGCGACTGGCCGATGAACAGGCGGGCGAACTGGCGCTCCACCCGGAGCACTTCGGGAATCAGCACAGCCACGGGCACCTCCACAACAGGTCGGGGAACAGCGATCACCGCGATGGTAGGAAGCCCCGGAGCGGCCTGTCGCGTGATTTATCCACAACGCGGCCAATGCCCTGATTTACCTCAACTACCGCCACCATCACCGGAGTTGACTGCCATCCAGCCCGATTCTCCCGAAACCGGCCGCCCGCCTTCCCTCCTTCCCGCATCCCAATCCCACCGATCGGCCAGACTTTCGCACCCACCCTTCCGACCGACCGGCCGTCCGATCGCCCGACCTCGCCCAACGCCCCAAGCGCGCCCGGCCGCGCCCGACGCCCCGAACGACCGTCAACAGGTCGCTCACGCACGGACGCCGCACTCCCCCGCTCCCACAAGGATGTTCCGTGCCCGACGGGCGCCCGAGCCCACGTGACGCACCCGTGATCCGGGCGCGATGAGCTTGTGATTGGTCCGTTCGAGTGAATAGGCTCGGTCCCGCCCGCACCGCCGGGTCCCGCGCGCGGCAACGCCGAACCCTGTCCGCCGTGTTGCCGGGTCGACCACCACAACCCTGGACAGGGACGGGGGAACCAGGTACATCGCCGTCCCCACGGCTAGGGGTGAAGCCGCCCGCACCGGATCCGACCGGCCCGCGGCGGCCGGGCCTCCTCCCGGTCCGAACCCGACAGCTCACCTCGCAGGCGTGCGGAGAGGACCGGACATGCTCTTCACGGGTTCCGGGCGCCACCGTCGGCAGAGCCCGGCGGAGAAGGCCGCCGAGCGGGCGCTCGTCGCAGCAGGCGTCGCCGGCGTCGGCCTCGCCCTGCCGTTGCTCGCCACGACGGGCGCACATGCCGCACCCAGCTCGGTCTGGGACCGGGTCGCCGCCTGCGAGAGCGGCGGAAACTGGACCTCCGACTCGGGCAACGGCCTGTACGGCGGCCTCCAGATCACCGCCCAGCGCTGGATCGACTACGGCGGCGCCCAGTACGCCGAGCTGCCCAGCGGGGCCACCCGCAGCCAGCAGATCGCGGTCGCCGAACGCATCCTGGCCACCGAGGGCCCGCAGCCGTGGGCCTCCTGCGTGGACTCCGCGGACCTGCGCACGGCCAGCGCCCCCGGCGTGGTGGACAACAACGACTCCGCGGACGAGTCGGGTGCGCTGCGCGGTGCCCGCGGCGCAGCGGCCGTCAACTCCGCCGCGGACGGCACCGTCGCCGCGCCGAACGCCGCGCCGGTGTTCTCCGGCCTGCCCGGCTACGACCCGATCTACCACGTGTACTGGTACCAGAAGAACGGCGCCTGGTTCTGGACCAGTCACCAGAGCCTGTACGAGCGCTACATGCAGCTGACGTATCCTCAGCCGCCCACGGCCACGCCGTCCCCGACCACCACCCCGGACGCCCAGGCCACCCCGCCCGCGCCGGGCATTCCGGCCGATCCGAGCGCCACCCCCAGCCCGACCACGCCCCCCGAGGACCAGCACGGCAACGGGAACGGCGCCGAGAACGGCAACGGCAACAACCAGGGCCAGGGCAACAACGGCAACGGCCACTCGCCCGCCCCGGACCCGGCACCCACCACCCCGGACCCGAGCACGCCCGCGCCCACGGCCCCGCCCGCGGCCACCGATGCCCCGCCGGCATCGAGCGCCCCGGCCACCACGCCTCCGTCCCCGCAGCCGTACACCGTCGGCCCGGGCGACACCCTCGCGAACATCGCCCGCAGCCACGAGCTGGGCGGCGGCTGGACCGAGCTCTACAAGGGCAACCAGCAGGTGGTGGGCGAGAATCCGGACCTGATCCGCCCGGGCCAGGTGCTGAACCTGGGCTGACGCCCGCCCGGGCCGGCCGCCGTCAGTTCGGGACGGCGGCCAGCCCGGTGCACCCGCGCAGTCCGTCGCGGCGCTTCTGCGCAGCCTGCGCCGCGCTGCCGGTCTGTGGAACGGGCACGCCCCGACCGTCGATGTGCGCGGGAGTGAACGTTTCTCCGGTGACCCGCCCGTCCGCGGTGATGGTGAGCGTGGTGACGCCGGTCTCGTCGGAGGCGGTGTAGTTCGAGGTGCCGTACCAGAGGAAGTTGCCGAAGCCGTACGCCACATAGGTGTTCCCGAGCATGCCCGCGCCGACCATGGTGTGGGCGTGGGTGCCGACCACTGCGGTGGCTCCGGCGGCGGCGAGCTTCTTGGCGATCGCCTTCTGCGCGGCGGTCGGGCAGGCCACGCCTTCCTCGCCCCAGTGCAGGTAGACCAGTACCACGGGTGCCTGCGCCTTGGCCTCGGTGACGGCGTGCAGCAGTGACTTCTCGTCGAACGCGGAGGCGATGCCGGCCTTGTGCTCGCCGGCCCGCCACTTCTGGTTGGTGAGGTCGTCGACCTGGCTCGCCGCCAGCACGGCGACCTTCGTTCCGTGCACGGTGGCGATGTGCGGTGCGAAGGCTTCGGCCGCGTCCCTGCCGATGCCGATCAGCGGGATCGGAGAGTTCGCCTTGGCGGCAAGGGTGTCGGCGAGGCCGTCGGCGCCGAAGTCGACGGCGTGGTTGTTGGCCTGGGAGAGCACGTCCACTCCGGCGTCCTTGAGTGCGGTGAGCGCCTTGGGGCCGGTGCGGAAGGTGTAGGTCTTGGGTTCGGGCTTGCCCCGGCCGGTGATCGCGGTCTCCAGGTTCAGCACCGCGAGGTCGGCGGCGGCCAGGGTCTTGGCGATCGGCCCGAACGCGGTCTCGGCGGTGGGGGCGGTCAGCCGGGAGGCGGTCCGGCCCTCGAAGTGGACGTCGCCGGCGAAGGCGACCGTGATGACACCGGCCCCGGCACTCGATGCCGCGCTCGCCCCGGCACTGGCCTCCGCCCCGCCGTTGCCGGGCACCGCAGACGACGTGCCCCCGGCGGATTCCCCGGCGGGGGCGGTGGCCGTCGTCCCGTCTCCGCCCGGTGGTGTCGGTCCGCCGCACCCGGCGACGGCGGTGAGCAGCAGGACGGCGACAGCGGCGGTGCCGAGTGGTGCGCGGCGCATGGTGATCCCCCCGGATCGTTCGGTGCGTCGCACTGTATCTTCGCCACTTCCGCACCGGAAGGCCGCTTCCGCACCGAACGGTCACAACCGGGCCGCCGACAGCCCCCGTCGCTCAGGCGATCACTCCGGCGGCGCGCAGCAGCCAGCGGTTGGCGCCGCCGACGAGTCCGGCCCGGTCCAGGACGCCGATCACCTTCCGCGCCATCTCGATCTTGGTGCTGCGCCAGTGCGGGTTGGCCCGGGCGACGGCCTTGCCGGCCTTCGGGTCGATGCCGACGGCGGCGTAGACCCGGGGGTGGATCAGCGCGGTGGTGGCGAAGTAGATGACCACGCCGAGGAAGAGCTGCTCCCAGCGCCGCTGCACCATTCCGAGGCGCTTGCGGACGAGTTCCTCCCGGGCGTAGCTGATGTGCCGGGCCTCCTCGATGACGTGGATCCGGGAGACCTGCCGGATGAGCGGCTGGAGGGTGTCGTCGTTCATCACTTCGCGCTGGAAGGCGTCCAGGATCTCTTCGACGTACATGGTGCCGCCGAAGGTCTGGCTGTGGGTGGAGATCGCCTTGAACAGCCGGCCGAGGTTGTGGGCGGCGAATCCGGCGCCGTAGGAGGGAGCGCCCATCTTGGCGATCATGCGGGCGAACATGATCGAGTGCCGGCATTCGTCGGCGATCTCGGTGAGCGCGTACTGGACGTGGTTGCTGGTGGGGTCCCGGTCGAAGGCGTGGCGCAGCAGCATCTGCATGAGGATCTCCTCGAACCAGATGCCGACGCTCGCGATCGAGGCGACCTCGTGCTTGGAGAGCTCGATGCGCTCGTCCTCGGTCATCCGCTCCCACAGGCCGGTGCCGTAGAGGGAGAGGTGCCGGGGCGGGCAGTAGTAGGCGCCCGGGACGGGGTCGGCGTCCCAGTCGACGTCCTTGAGTGGGTCGAACGAGAGCTTCGCGGAGGAGGCGAGCAGACGTTCGGCGGTGCGTTCCCGATCGGGGGCCGTGCGCTCGCGGTCGGGGGCGCCGGGTGTGGCGGCGGGCTGGGGCGGCATGCCGGCTCCTTCGCGGTGGGGTGGAGTGGAACGGTGCCACTGCCCGCGAAGGTAGAAGTTATTAGACTGTCCGTCAATACAATGCGCAGAAGACGGCGCCCGCCGCCCTTCCGAGGGTCCGTCAGCCGCGCCAGCCGGCCGGGTCGGACCATGCCGCCAGGACCCGTCCGCTGACGTAGCGCCGTGCTGTGCCGTCCACGGGGTCGGTGAACTCCAGGCAGCGGGCGAGCAGTTGGAGCGGACGCCGGTAGTCCTCGGGGTCCTGCTCGGGCAGCAGTTCGGGGTAGATGGGGTCGCCGAGGATCGGCAGGCCGAGCCCGTTCATGTGCACCCGGAGCTGGTGGGTGCGGCCGGTGCGCGGGGCGAGCCGGTAGCGGCCGAGGCCCTCGCAGGTCTCGATCAGCTCGACCCTGCTCTCGGCGTTCGGCTCGCCCGGCACCCGGTAGGCGTCCAGTCGGCCGTGGTCCTTGACCAGCCGGTCGATCACGGTGGTCGGCAGGCTCACCGACGGATCGTGGCGGGCTATCGCCTCGTACGTCTTGACGGTCTCCCGCCGTTCGAACAGTCCCTGGTAGGCGCCCCGGCAGGCGGGGTCGGCGACGAACAGCACCACGCCGGCGGTGAGCCGGTCCAGGCGGTGCGCGGGGCTGAGCCGGGGCAGGTCGAGGTCGCGGCGCAGCCGGGCGAGCGCGGTCTCGGTGGCGTGGCTGCCGCGCGGCGTGGTGGCCAGGTAGTGCGGCTTGTCGGCGACGACGATCCGCTCGTCGCGGTACAGCACCTCGACGGGAAACGGCACCACGGGTTCGGGCGGTCCGGGTTCGCGGTGGAACCAGACGTGGCCGCCGGGCCGGTAGGGCGTGGCGGGGGCGATCGGCCCGTCGGTGCCGACGAACTCGCCGGCGTCGAGCATCGCCGCGATCCGTCCCGGCCCGGCGGCGGTGCCGTAGCGCTCCTCCAGGTAGGCCCGGACGGTCGGCCAGGGCTCGTCGATCGGCAGGCGTACGTGGACGGGGTCGATGCCGTCGCGCTGCGGCAGGGGGCTGACGGGGGCGGGGGGCCTACGCGCCATCGGGCGCCGCCCGGTGGTCGGTCCGACGGGTGTCCATCCGGTCCACGATAGCGGCCGATCACCCGTCTGGGCGCGGGCGGCCCGGCGTGCGACGATGGCAGGGCGGTACCCGCCCCCGGAACGGCAGGTGGCCAGATGGACACCGACAAGCAGGGCATTCACCGGATCCGCCCCACTTCTCCGTTCGCGGAGGGCGGTGCGCAGCTGCCGGACGGCCTGCTGGCCATTCCGGTCGCGACGGCCCTGGTCGCCGCCGACGGCCGGATCCTGCACTGGAGTCCGGATGCGGAGACCCTGCTCGGTTTCGCCGCCGAGCAGGCGGTGGGAGCCCGGGCCGCGGACCTGCTGGTCGGTACGGACCGGCGTCCGGAGGTGCTGGAGGTGTTCTCCCGGATCCTCGACGGCCGCCCGTTCTCGGGGATCTTCCCGGTGCGGCACCGGGACGGGCACCTGGTGCGGCTGGAGTTCCGGACCTTTCCCATCGTCGGCCCGGGTGGCGTCCCGATGGTGCTGGCGGTGGCGTCCGACGTCAGCTCGGTGCGCAGACTCGCCTCCGACCTGGCCATTCTGGACGGTTTCTTCACCCAGTCCCCCGTCGGCATGGCGGTGTTCGACACCGAGCTGCGGTTCGTCCGGTTGAACGACGCGCTGGCCGGGTTCAACGGGGTGTCGCGGCAGCAGAGCATCAAGCGGCGGCTGACCGAGGTGCTGCCGAGCATCGACGGGCAGCAGGTCGAGGCGATGATGGCGCAGGTGCTGGCCGACGGCGAGTCGGTGCTGGACGCCCGCACGCACGGCTGGACGCCGGCCGACCCGGAGCGCGAGCACGCCTGGTCGGTGGCGTGCTTCCGGCTGGACCGGCCGGACGGCAAGGTGCTCGGGGTCTGCGTGACGGTCGTGGACATCACCGACAGGTTCGAGGCGGAGATCGCCGCCGAGGCCGCCCAGCAGCGGCTGGCGCTGCTGAACGACGCGTCCGCCCGGATCGGGACCACCCTGGACCTGGCCACCACCGCCCGCGAGCTGGCCGAGACGGCGGCGCCGCAGCTGGCGGACGCCGTGGTGGTCGAGGTACTGGAGTCGATGGTGAGCGGCGCGGAGGTCGCGCTGCCGGACCGCTCCGACCGGTCCGCGGTGCTGCGCCGCTTGGCGTTCCACACCGTTCCGGACAGCGGGATGCAATCGATCGGCCCGGTCGGCACGGTGCAGCACTACGGCCCGGGCAGCCCGTACGCGTGGTCGCTGGCGCACGGCCGGCCGGTGCTGGTGCCGCACGCCGACTCCCCCGCGATGAAGTGGTTCGACGGGGACCCGGTGCGGGCGTCGGCGATCCACGAGCAGGGGGTGCGGTCGTTCATGGTGGTGCCGCTGATCGCCCGCGGTTCGGCGATCGGCACGGCGACGTTCCTGCGTTCGCACACCGAGGCGCGGTACGACGAGGCGGACGTAGCGCTGGCGTCCGAGTTGTCGGGCCGGGCCGCGGTGTCGATCGACAACGCGCTGCTGTACACCCGCGAACGGGACGCCGCCGAACAGCGGCAGCGCGCGTTGGAGACGGCCGAGGCGGCGCAGCAGCGCCTGGCCCTGCTGAACGAGGCGTCCACCCGGATCGGCACCACGCTGGACCTGCACCGGACGGCGCAGGAGTTGGTGGACGTGGTGATCCCCCGGTTCGCGGACTTCGTCACGGTCGACATCCGCGAGGCGGTGATGGCGGACGAGGATCCGGAGCCGGTGCCCGAGTCGGGGTCGGTGCTGCTGCGGGCGGTCGCGATCGGCGAGCGCACGGGCGACGGCGAGGACGCCAAGCTGGCAGGTGCGGCGGACGAGGTCGGCGGGTCCTCGCACTCCGCGCACCTGTACGCGCAGGCGATGCGCACCGGGCGGTCGGTGCTGGTGCCGCACGTGGACGAGTTCGCGTTGCGCCGGATCGTCACCTATCCGGAGCGGGTGCAGCCGAGCCTGGACGCGGGCCTGCACTCGTACCTGATGGTGCCGCTGCTGGCGCGCGGACAGGTGCTGGGTGGTGTGGAGTTCGCGCGGATGGCCAATCCGGAGGCGTTCACGGCAGCGGACCTGGCGCTCGGCGAGGAGCTGGCGGCGCGGGCGGCGGTGTGCATCGACAACGCCCGGCTGTACCGGCGCGAGCGGGACACCGCGCTGACCCTGCAGCGCAGCCTGCTGCCCCAGGACGTGCACCACACACCGGGGTTGGAGATCGCGCACCGATATCTGCCGTCGACGGTGGGCGACGAGATCGGCGGCGACTGGTTCGACGTGGTGCCGTTGACCGGCGGCCGGGTGGCGCTGATCGTCGGCGACGTGATGGGCCACGGCATCCGGGCGGCCGCCACCATGGGCCAACTGCGGACGGTGGCGCGCACGCTGGTGACGCTGGACCTGGATCCGGCGCGGGTGCTGCGCCGGCTGGACGACGCGACGGCGCAGCTCGGCGAGGGCCAGTTCGCGACCTGCGTGTGCGCGGTGTTCGACCCGGTGGACGAGGAGTGCATCCTCGCCTCGGCGGGCCATCTGCCGCCGGTGGTGTCCGAGCACGACGGGCAGGCTCGGCTCGTCCAGCCGCCGCCGGGGGCGCCGTTGGGCGTGGGCGGGGTGCCGTTCGAGTCGATCCGGTTCCCGCTGCGCGAGGACGGGCTGCTGGTGCTGTACACGGACGGGCTGGTGGAGCGGCGCGGCCAGGACCTGGACGAGGGCCTGGAGTTGCTGCGGGAGACGGTCACGCACCGGCAGGGCACATTGGAGCGCGGCTGCGACGTGGTGCTGGACGCGTTCGGGGCGACGATGGGGCAGGACGACGTCGCGGTGATCATGGCGCATGCCGGGCCGGTCGGCGAGGACCGGTTGGCGACGCTACCGCTGTCCGGCGATCCGGCGCTGCTGCGGCACGCCCGGGAGTTCACCCGGCGGACGCTGACCGGCTGGGGCCTGACCTCACTGGTGGAGCCGGTGGTGCTGCTGACCGGGGAGTTGCTGGCGAACGCCCTGATGCACGCCGGTTCGCCGCTGCAACTGCGGGTGTTCCGGGGCGCGCTGTTGACGGTGGAGGTGTCGGACGCGGACAGTCGGGAGCCGCGGCTGCGGCCGTCGACTCCGCACGACAAGGGCGGCCGGGGTATGCAGTTGATCAATGAGTTGGCGCACCGCTGGGGCAGTCGGGCGACCCGGGACGGCAAGGTGGTCTGGTTCGAGATGGAACTCCCGGCCCGCTGATCCGATCGTCATACCGCTTCTCCTCAACTCCCTTCTCCTGAACAGGAATCCACCGCACCTCCATCCGGTACGTCATCCGGCGGTACCCCACTCACCCGTCACGGCACTGGCGTTGCCCCGGGCGGGTGACGACACGGGCGAAGGCGCGCGCCGCAGGTCGGGCCTCCTCCAGGATCGGTCGCGACCGGTCGCGTTCGGCACCAACCATGGAGGAACAGATGCGTTCCAGCATTGCCAAGCTCACCACCGCCGCCTTCCTCACCGGGCTCGCCCTGTTCGGCTCCGCGGGCACTGCCTCCGCCGACGAATACCCGCACGGGGCGATCGCCGTCGGCGGCGACGCGGTGGCGCAGAACGGTGACGCGGTGGCGATCGACGGTGACGCCTGGGCCGCGGGCGGCAGCGCCGCGGCCGTCAACGGCGACGCGGGTGCGCTGGGCGGCGACGCCGACGCCGTCCAGGGCGACGCCTGGGCCGAGGGCGGCGACGCGATCGCGATCGACGGCAACGCCGAGGCACTGTGCGGCAACGCCGACGCCGTCGAGGGCGACGCGCTGGCCTACGGCGGCAGCGCGATCGCGGTCGGCGGGGACGCGCTCTCCTCGGAGTGACCGCACCCCCGACGCCCCGTCCGGGCTGACCGGCGCAGGGCCTCACGGCCGGGCGGTGTCCTCGCGACCCGCCCGGCCGTTGCGCTGCGCCCGACGGCTAGAGCGGAGTGACGTAGGCGCCGGAGATGCCGCCGTCCACCAGGAAGGTGTTGGCCGTCATGAAGGAGGAGTCGTCGCTGGCCAGGAAGGCGACGGCGGCGGCGATCTCCTCGGGCTCGGCGAACCGGCCGAGCGGGATGTGCACCAGGCGGCGGGCGGCCCGTTCCGGGTCCTTGGCGAACAGCTCGCGCAGCAGCGGGGTGTTGACCGGGCCCGGGCACAGGGCGTTGACCCGGATCCCCTCCCGGGCGAACTCGACCCCCAGTTCGCGGCTCATCGACAGCACCCCGCCCTTGGAGGCGCTGTAGGAGATCTGCGAGGTGGCCGCGCCCATCACCGCCACGAAGGACGCGGTGTTGATGATCGAGCCCTTGCCCTGGCGCCGCATGTGCCCGATCGCGTACTTGCAGCACAGGTAGACGGAGGTCAGGTTGACGTCCTGGACGCGCTTCCACGCCTCCAGTCCGGTGACCAGGATCGAGTCGTCGTCGGGCGGCGAGATGCCGGCGTTGTTGAACGCCACGTCGAGGCTGCCGTAGTGCTCGACGGCGGTGTCGAACAGCACCCGGACCTGTTCCTCGTCGCTGACGTCGGTGCGCACGAACAGGCCGCCGACCTCGTTGGCGGCCTTGGCGCCGGTCTCCTCGTCGATGTCGGCGCACACCACCTTCGCTCCTTCGGCGGCGAACCGGCGCACGGTGGCCAGGCCGATGCCGCTGCCCGCGCCGGTGACGACGGCCACCCGGCCGTCAAGTCGCTTGGTCATGAAGCTCATTCCTCCGTCGCGATGAAGACGTTCTTGGTCTCGGTGAAGGCGTGCAGGGCGTCGGGGCCGAGTTCGCGGCCCAGGCCGGACTGTTTGAAGCCGCCGAAAGGCGTCCAGTACCGCACCGAGGAGTGCGAGTTGACGGACAGGTTGCCCGCCTCGACGGCGCGGGCGACGCGCAGCGCCCGGCCCACGTCGCGGGTCCAGATCGAGCCGGACAGGCCGTAGTCGGTGGTGTTGGCGATCCGCACCGCGTCGCTCTCGCCGCGGAACGGCACCACCGCGACCACCGGCCCGAACACCTCCTCGGTGAACGCCCGGTGCTCGGGCTCGATCGGCGCGAGCACCGTCGGCGGGTACCAGAACCCGGGCCCTTCCGGGGCGCTGCCGCGGAACGCGACCTCGGTGTCGCCGTCCACGTAGGAGGCGACCCGCTGCCGGTGCGCGGCCGAGATCAGCGGGCCCATCTCGGTCTTCTCGTCGGCCGGGTCGCCGACCCGCACGGATCGCACCGCGCTCTCCAGCCTGGCCATGAACGCCTCGTACACGCTCGCCTCGACCAGGATCCGGGAACGGGCGCAGCAGTCCTGCCCCGCGTTGTCGAACACCGCGTACGGGGCGGTGGCGGCCGCCTTGTCCAGGTCGGCGTCGGCGAACACGATGTTGGCGCTCTTGCCGCCGAGCTCCAGCGTCACCGGTTTGACCTGGGCGGCGCAGCCGGCCATCACGGACCTGCCGACGGCGGTGGAACCGGTGAACACCACCTTGCGGACGTCCGGGTGCGTGACGAAGCGCTGCCCGACCACCGGCCCGCGTCCGGGCAGGACTTGCAGCACGCCCTCCGGCAGGCCCGCACGCAGGGCGAGTTCGGCGAGGCGCAGCGCGGTCAGCGGGGTGAGCTCGGCAGGCTTGAGGATCACCGTGTTGCCTGCGGCGAGGGCCGGTGCGAGGGCCCAGGCGGCGATCGGCATCGGGAAGTTCCACGGGACGATCACTCCGACCACGCCGAGCGGTTCGTGGAAGGTGACGTCGAGGCCGCCGGCGACCGGGATCTGCCGGCCGAACAGCCGCTCGGGCGCGCCCGCGTAGTACTCGATGACGTCGCGCGCGTTGCCGGCCTCCCAGCGGGCGTTGCCGATGGTGTGGCCCGCGTTGGCGACCTCCAGCGCGGCCAGCTGTTCGCGATCGGCGTCCACCTCGGCGGCGAAGCGTCGCAGCAGCCGGGCCCGGTCGCCCGGGCTGACGGCCCGCCAGCTCTCGAACGCGGCCTTGGCGCGGGCGATCGCGGCGTCGGCCGCCTCCGGGCCGGCCAACTCGACGGTGGCGATCACCTCCTCGGTGGCGGGGTTGACCACCTGGTACGGATCGGGCTGGTCGGTCACGACGCTCTCCTCTGGTGTGGTGTCCGCGCGGCAGGGTCGGCAGGGCCCGCGCCGTGGTGGCAGCGCCGGGTGTTCGCGCCCTACAGCCGCTCGAAGCCGCGGCGGCGCTCCCAGTCCGTCACGGCAGCGTCGTAGGCGGCGAGTTCGACGCGCCCCGCGTGGGCGTAGTGCCGGACCATGTCCTTGCCGAATGCCACGGTGGCGGCCTCGCTGCGGTCGAACAACTCGATCGCCTCGCGCAACGTGGCGGGCACCCGCGGCGCGTCGGAGGCGTAGGCGTTGCCGGTGAACTCCGGTTCCAGCGGCAGCTGGTGTTCCACGCCGTGCAGCCCTGCGGCGATCAGCGCGGCCACCGCCAGGTACGGGTTGACGTCCCCGCCCGGCACCCGGTTCTCGAAGCGCAGCGACCCGCCGTGCCCGACCACCCGCAGCGCGCACGTCCGGTTGTCGCGGCCCCAGGCGATCGCGGTCGGGGCGAAGCTGCCCGACACGTAGCGCTTGTAGGAGTTGACGGTCGGCGCGAGCAGCAGCGCGAACTCGCCGAGGCAGGCGAGCTGGCCCGCCAGGAAGTGCTCCATCGTCCGGGAGAAACCGGCCGACTGCCCGTGCCCGCCCACGGCCTCCTCCGTACCGCTCCTGGGGAAGACGGGCCGGCCCTGCTGGTCGCGCAGGCTCAGGTGGATGTGGCAGGAATTGCCCTCCCGCTGGTCGTACTTGGCCATGAAGGTGAGGCTGACGCTCTCCTGGGCGGCGATCTCCTTCGCCCCCGTCTTGTACACGGCGTGGTCGTCGCAGCAGCTGAGCGCGTCCGTGTAGCGGAAGGCGATCTCGTGCTGCCCGAGGTTGCACTCGCCCTTCGCGGACTCCACCACCAGCCCTGCGCCCGCCATCCCGGTGCGCAGCCTGCGCAGTAGCGGCTCGATCCGACCGGTGCCGAGGATCGAGTAGTCCACGTTGTATTGGTTGACGGGCGCGAGGTCCTGGTAGTGCTTCTCCCAGGCCTGCTCGTAGCTGTCCCGGAACACCATGAACTCCAACTCGGTCCCCACGTACGCCTGCCACCCGTAGCCGGCCAGGCGCTCCAGCTGACGACGCAGCACTTGGCGGGGCGACACCGCGACCGGGCTGCCGTCCCGGTGGACGAGATCGCACTGCACCATCGCGGTGGCCGGATGCCACGGCACCATCCGCAGCGTCGTCAGGTCGGGCCGGAACACCAGGTCTCCATAGCCGGTCTCCCACGAGGACACGGCGTAGCCGTCCACGGTGTTCATCTCGACGTCCACCGCCAGCAGGTACCCGCAGCCCTCGGCCCCGCCGTCCAGCACCTCGTTCAGGAAGTACTCCGCCGCCAGCCGTTTGCCCTGCAGCCGTCCCTGCATGTCGGTGACGGCCAGCACCACCGTCTCCACGGCGCCTTCGGCCACCAGACTGCGCAGGCGCTCCACCGTGAGTCGCGCGTCGGTCATCCGCCCTCCACCTCCGCCACCCCGAGTGCGCCCCGGCAGCCTCGTGCGGCTGCCGTGACGCCGACCACCACGGCGACGATGATCCCGCCCCGGACCTGCCTGCACCAGTGGCTGCGTGCGTGTCGATCCGAACTGATTCATCGTCAGATCATCACTCTTCACGGCACTTTGACGCTGCATCAGTTCTTTGCACCACTCCTCTCAACCCGCTCTGAACGCCCTCCGCACCCCCTGCACCCGCCGCCCCACATCGGTGTCCCTCGCCCGGTCGGCATCCGACGGAGATCGAAAATCGCTTGCGGCGGTCCGGCCCGCCTGCTTCCGTGCCGCGTGCACGATCAGTTGCCCTGCCGTCTATCCCACTGGAGTTCACCACCCGTGACGTTCCGTCTGACCCTCCTCACCGACCCCGCCCTGCTGGCGCACTCTCGCCGCCTCACCTGGCTGGCATCCGCGCCCGACGGCACTCCGCTCGGAACCGCCGTCCTGGGACTGTTCACCTCCTCCGACCAGGCCCACCTGTCCTCGCTGACGCTGAACGTCCACCCCGCCGAACGCCGGCGCGGCGTCGCCTCGGCACTGCTGTCCGCCGCCACCGCCGCAGCCGTCGAGGACGGCCGCCGGGTACTGCTCGTCCAGGCCGTCGAGGGCTCCCCGGGCGATGCGTTCCTCACGGCGCGGGGTTTCGAACGGGCCCTGGTCCTCGAGTACGTCCGACTGGACCTGACCGCACCTGCCGACCCGCCGGCCGCCGATGACGCCCCGATCCACCCCGGCTACCGGCTGATCTCGTGGCTCGGCAGCTGCCCCGACGAGTGGCTGCCCACCTTCACCGTTTCGCGCACCGCCATGGACGACATGCCGATGGGCGACACCGACTTCGGTCGGCTCGTCTGGGACGAGGCCCGGGTCCTCGCCGCCGCGAAGGCCGTGGCCGACCGCGGTGAACTCCTGCACACCGTGGCCGCGGTCGAGGAGGGGACCGGCAGCATCGTCGGCTTCACCGAGCTCGTCCTTCCGGCCGACCGCTCGGGCGACGCCCAGCACTACGGCACCGGCGTGCTGCCCGCCCACCGTCGGCGGGGCCTCGCCCTGGCGATGAAGGCCGAGGCCGTCCGCTGGTGCCGCACCGAGCAGCCGGGGATCACCGGCCTGCTCGCCGACACCGCCGATCACAACACCGGCATGCTCGCCGTGAACCGGGCCCTCGGCTACCGTGCCACGCACCGCTCCATCGAGTTCCGCCTCTCGCTCCGACCCTGACCTGTCCGACCGTCCCTGACGTCCGGTCAACTTCCGGCCTGTGTCGCCACCTCCGTCGCCTCCCTCGTCTCCGCCGCTGCCCACCGGGTGGCGGCGGCGCCGACCAGCGCCGACCCGATGACGAACGCCAGCACCACCTGCCAGTCCGGCGATCCGTCCCTGGCAAGGCCCTGTACCGCCCAGTGAGCCAGCGACCAGACGGTCGCGGCCAGGCCGGCCATCAGGAGGGGCGGCCGCCACGCCCCGTTGATCGCGGCCCCCGGCAGGGCCCACCGGGCCGTGCGTATCAGCAGAGCGTCGACCGGCCGCAGCACTGCCAGCAGGAAGCCGAACAGTGCGGCCAGCACCAGGATCCAGGCGGGCCGCCAGGCCCACCAGGCGGCCGATCCCACCTCCGGCTCGGGCGCCAGGTCGGTCAGGTAGAACGCGGCACCAGCGGCGAGGACCGGCACCATGTGCCACAGGTAGAGCGTCATACTGACCCTGCCGAGCGGCTCGACGAATCGCCTGCGACGCGCCGACCGCAGCGCCTGCTCCGCGAACGGAGCGAGCAGCAGGCACAACCCGCACTGGGCGACCAGCCACGCCAACATGGCCGGCGAGGGCGGGTTGGTGTTGGACACCTCCTCGCCGGTGACCAGCACGAGGCTGACCGGGAACGGCCCGAACCCCACCAGCGCCGCATAGCCTGCCGCACCACCCAGGGCCAGAACGGCCCCGAACCACCGGCGAGTTGCCGGCCCGCCGTCCTTCCAGTCGAAGCCGAGTTGGTACGCGACCGCCCACACCAGCAGGTAGTTGAGCCAGCCGACCCGCCCTGCCCACTCCGCGTCCGCTCCGCGCACCACCAGGTCCACGGCAACCGCCGCAACGGCCGTCACCGCCACCGGGCGAAGACCCCACCGCCGGTACAGCGTGTACAGCCACGGTGTCAGCGCACTGATCGTCAAGTAGACCGGCAGGAACCAGAACTGCATCGCCAGCGCCCAGCCGATCATCCCCAGCAGCGCCGGGTCCGTTCCGAGGGCCGCGGCGATCAGCAGCCCGCCCAGGGCCGGCACCAGGTACGCACCGGTGGGCAGCAGCATCCTCAGGGCCCGCCCGCGGATCCAACCGGCCGCGGTGCCACCCTCTGTGCGGCAGGCACTCCAGGAGCCGGCCGCCGCATAGCCCCCGGCCAGGAAGAACACCGGCATGATCTGGAAGAGCGGCGTCAGCCACTGGGTCCACGGCACGGCAACCATCAACTCGGGTGCCGCCAACGACCCGTCGGACCTCCGTTCCAGTGCGGTGATCAGCCAATGCCCGACCACCACCAACACGATCGCCACCGCCCGCAGCAGGTCGACGTACCCGCTGCGCACCGACGCTTCCTTCACTTCGTTCCCCTCTCCCCCATGTCGGTCATCATCTCCGGTCACCTTTCCCGGCCGCCCCACCCGGCGCGTTGCGGTTCAGCCTCAACTCCCGCCCGCCCGATCCCTGCTTCCGTCCCGCGTCCACGCCCCCGAGTTCTCCGTCCGGACGGCGGGCCCCACCCCGGTCGTTTCCCCAGGTCCGACCAGGTCGGAGTCAAACCCTGGTCAAGGGTGCAGTGACTGGGGCATCGGTGGCCCTATCCTGGTCCGGTAAGGACAGACACCTCGTTCGGTGAGGCGTCTTCACGGACACAGGCCACTGATCCCACCCGTCGAGAGACGCTCCGGATCAGGACAGGTCTCCCCGGCCCAAGGGGTGATCCCAAGTGGCTTCCCCAGAGTCGGGGACACGCCGTGGAGTGCCAAAGCTCTGACGAGTTGGGGTGTGCCGGGCCCTCAGCGCCCGGTCGCCTGCCGCGCGGCCGCGAGTGGTACTCGTCGGCCAAGAACGGGAGGAGGCGAGATGGACTGCAGTAGTCCGGGGCACAGTCGGCCCCTTCCCGTTTTGTCCTCGCCGTTGTTCTGCGGTTCGAGGCAGTTCTCCCTTCTCTGATTCCGTGACGCTGTGCGGCTGAACGCCTCCGGTTGTCCGCCGTGCCTTCCGCTTTCATGCGGCAGACTCGTCGTTCCACCGGCGGCACGGCCTGCGGTCGGCGCTGCCGTTACCGGCCTTCGACATGCCCTGGCCGCGGCTGCACCGGTCTGCGGTCCTGGCACGCCCGATGCCGGCCACGCCATGGTCTTCCACCACGGCTTCCCGCTGCCTGCCGTGGGCCCGCGACCGGCAGCCCGTTGCCGTCGGCCGAGCCCATGACCGCGCCCTCGACCGGACCGCCCCGACCGGGCCCGGGCCTGGCCGTCCCGGTCCGGCCGGTCTGCGGCCGGACCGGTCTCGACCGGGTTGATCCTCAGGGCTGGTCCGGTGGGATCGGTCCGCGCCGGTGGGCAGGCCGTTCACGGAAGTTGATCGGAGCTCGCGAGGAACTGCCCCGAGCCGCCCGTCGGCCCCGCCTCGCCGGGGCAGAGGGGTGTTCACCATGGCCACCAACACACTCTTCAGTTCAACCACCTCCAGGTTTCGCGATCGTCGAACCGACCTGAACCACCGCGCCACCGCCGGCCGTGCGGTGCGTTCCTCCCTCGTATCGTTGGCCGGGCTGATCGGGGCACCCGTCACCAACCAAGCCGGCGGCGAAGTCGGACGGCTCGCCGACGTGGTCGCCCGGTTGTACGGCCCGGAGCCGTATCCGCCGATGACCGGCCTGATCCTGCGGATCGGACGTCGCCGGGCCTTCCTGCCGGCGGACGCGATCGGACGCCTCGCAGCCGGGCAGGTCCGGTTGCGTGCCTCCCGGGTCGACCTGCGGGACTTTCAGCGCCGCCCCGGCGAGGTGCTGTTGGCCCGTGATGTGCTGGACCATCAACTCGTCGATGTGGACGGCGTCCAGGTGACCCGGGCCGCCGACCTGTACCTGGCGCCGTTGGTGGGCCGGGTGGTCCTCGTCGGGGTGGACGTCTCGCTCCCGACGCTGCTGCGCCGGCTCGGCCCGCGCCGCTGGCAGGCCCGGCCGACACCGGACCGGGTCCTCGACTGGCAGTCCGTCGCTCCGTTCGGCGAGCAGGCCACCGACGGTCCGGCGGAGGTGCGGCTGCGTGCGTCGCGGTCCGCCCTGCACCGGCTCCGCCCGGCCGATCTGGCCGACATCCTGGAGGACCTCGGCCGCAGCGAACGCCAGCAGCTCCTGGGGTGGTTGGAGCCGGAGCGCGCCGCGGACGCCCTGGAGGAGATGGTGCCCGCCGAGCTGGAGAACCTCCTGCGCGAGGCCCGCCCGGAGCATGCCGCCCAACTGGTCGACGCGATGGAACCCGACGAAGCCGCCGATGCGCTGCGCGACCTGGCGCCCCGCGAGCGGGAGACCCTGCTGGCGCAGATGCCCCGCGAGGAGGCCGCCGAGCTCCGCGGTCTGCTCTCCCACCGGGAGGGCACTGCCGGTGGTGCCATGACGACCCGTCTGGTCACCGTCCGGCTGGAGCAGACCGTCTCCGAGGTCCGGGCCGAGCTGGCAGCCCAGGCCGAACACCGCGCAGAGATCGACGCCGTCGTGGTGCTCGACGCGGACGGACGGCTGATTGCCGACGTACCGCTGTTCGAGCTGGCGGTGGCCGAGGACTCCACCCGGATCGTCGACCTTGTGGACTGGCTGGCCCAGTTCGGTGCACCGGTCACTGTTGCCCCGGACACCCGACTCGCCGAGGCCGCCGACCGGCTGATGGCCGCTCGGAAGTCCTCCCTCCTGGTGGTCGGCGAGGACGAGCGGCCGCTGGGCCGCATTCTCGCCGACGACATCCTTGACGCCCTGCTGCCCGAACGCGGGCCCCTGCACTTCCGGAGGTTCCGCCAGTGAACGCCCACCTCGACCCTGTTGCCGCCGGCTCCGCCGCCTCCACCGCCACCGACTGCACCGCTCAGCAGTCCGCCTCGTCGGCGGCCGTCAGTGCGGCGACCGGACCCGGCGTCACCACCGTGCCCGCCGGACCGACCGTCCCGCCGGCCCCCGCCCGCCGACGCCGGCTGCGCCGCCTCACTGCCCTGGCCATGGTCGCCGGGCCCGGCCTGGTCGCCGCCAACGCGGGCAACGATGCTGCGGGTATCGCCACCTATGCCTCGGCCGGGTCCCAATTCACCTACGGCACGCTGTTCTTCATGGTGCTCGTCACCATCGCCCTGGTGATGGTCCAGGAGATGGCCGTCCGGCTCGGGGCCTACACGGGCAAGGGTCTCGGAGCGCTGATCCGCGAACAGTTCAGCCTCCGGCTGACCGCTCTGGCGGTCGGCTGCCTGTTGCTGGCGAACACCGGCCTGGTGGTCAGTGAGTTCGCCGGAATCGGCGCGGCATTCGAGCTGCTCGGTGTACCCAAGTGGGCGGTCGTCCCGCCGGCTGCCGTACTGCTGTGGGCGCTGGTGCTGTTCGGCTCGTACCGGTGGGCCGAACGGATCTTCCTGGTGATGTCGCTCGCGTTCTTCGCCTACCCGGTCGCGATGGTCCTCGGCCACCCCCACTGGGGCCAGGTCGCCGAACACCTGGCGGTTCCGCACTTTCAGCCCTCCAGCGACTTCATCCTCCTTGCGGTGGCCCTGATCGGAACGACCGTCAGCCCGTACATGCAGTTCTATGCCGCGGCCGGGGTGGTGGACCGGGGAGCGAAGCCCGAGGAGTACAAGCTGATCAGGGCGGATGCCGTCTTGGGAGCGGTGTTCGCCTGCGTCATCAGTCTGACCATCATCGTGGCCACGGCGTCTGCTATCGGCGGGACCGGTCCGCTGCAGTCCGCCGCCGAGGCCGCCCGGGCTCTGGAGCCGGTGGCTGGGCCGGGTGCGGAACTGCTGTTCGCCTTCGGCTTGTTGGGCGCCTCCGCTCTGGCCGGCGCCGTGGTGCCGCTGTCCGCCAGCTACGCGATCGGCGAGGCCGCCGGGGTGGAACGCTCGGTCTCCCGACGGTTCCGCGACGCACCGTTGTTCCTCGGTGTGTTCACCGCGCAGATCGCGCTCGGCGCGATCGTGGCGCTGACGCCGGTGGACGTCATCCAGCTGCTGATCGGCACTCAGGTGCTCCAGGGGCTGATCAGCCCGATCGTGCTGGTGTACCTGCTGGTGCTCACCAACCGCCGCTCGCTGCTCGGCGACGCCGCGAACAGCCGTCGGTACCGGATCGCCGCGACCACGGTGGTGGTCGGAGTGGCACTGATGTCCACCGTCCTGCTGGTCCAGACCGTCCTCGGGTGGTTCGGCCTGGCCTGATCCTGCGACCGGCCGACGCCGCAGCACCAGCGCTCGTAGGGCGGCCCGCCATCCGTTCGTCGTGCGCATGTGTGTCTCCTCTGTGAGCGACGTCGGCCAGTCGCCGACGTCTCGCATTGAAATCCGGTTGTCCGCCCAGCAGCCGCCCTGCAAGGCTCGTGCCATGTCCGCCCATGAAACGCCGGCTGCACTTGCCGCCTTCTTCACCGATGGCCGTCTGACGTCGATCCCGCGCAAGCCGGCCCGTCGCACCGCCCTGCTCGACCACCTCGCGCGTTCGCTGTTCGAGCCCGACCGCTCGTACAGCGAACGCGAGGTCAATGACGCGCTACTCGCTGTCCACGCCGACACCTCCATGCTTCGCCGCTACTTGATCGAGGCTCAGTTGCTGGCCCGCACCCGCGACGGATCCAGCTACCACCGGGCCGGCGCTTCCACCATCGTGGAAGCTCATACGCCTGCCGAGTAACGCCAGAACTCCCGCATGAGCGGCGGCGGGGTGGGCCCGGTCATCTCCCGCTGGGTGAGCAGGATCGTCACCAGGCCGGTCGTCGGAACCAGGTGGGCCGCCGTCCCGGTGCCGCCCACCCAGCCGTAGCGGCCGGGCACGTTCCACGGATCGCGCCGCGCGACATCCACCGATCCGCCGAAACCCCACCCTTGGCCCTCCAGGAACAGTTCGCTGTCCGCACGCTGCTGCTCCGTCAGGTAGTTCGTGGTCATCTGCCGGACCGCCCCCTCGGACAGCACGTGCCGCCCGTCCTCGGCCCGACCGCCGGACACCAGCATCCGCTGGAACGCGAACACGTCGTCCAGGCTCGACACCAGGCCACCGGCCCCGGAGGGGAACGCCGGCAGGATGCTCCACTGGCCGCCCGGTGGGTCCGTCACGGTCAGCGTCCCGTCCGCGTTCGGCCGGTACAGCGGGCTGAGCCGGTCGGCCTCGCCCGACGGTGCGGAGAAGCCCGTGTCGACCATCCCCAGCGGTTCGAACAATCGTTCCGCCAGCGCCTCGTCGAGTGGCTGCCCAGTAGCCCGCGACACCAGCACACCCTGAATGTCCGAACAGATGTTGTACAGCCATGCCTCGCCGGGCTGATGAAGCATCGGGGCCCGACCCAAGGTCGCCAGCCACTCGTCCGGTGACATCACTTTCTGGGGCTGGGGCGGCCCCTGGAGCAGTTCACCGACCAAGGGCGCCAGCGCCGGCAGGGAGAAGTCCGGCGGAAATCCGTACCCCGCCCGGGACTCGAGCAGGTCCCGCACGGTGATCTGCCGCTCCGCCGGCACGGTGTCCGTAACCGGTGACTGCGGCGTTCGCACCACCCGCCGATCCGCCAGTTCCGGCAGCCAGTGCTCCACCGGGTCGTCCAGGCCGAAGGCGCCGTCGTCGACGAGTTGCAGTATCGCGGCCGCCATCATCGGTTTACCGATCGACGCGATCCGCACCAGGGATTCCCGGGTCAAGTCGCCCGCCGCCGCTACCTCGACCTGGCCGCCCCTGGCCACCAGTGCGACCGCACCCGGCACCGTGCCGTCCGCGACCCGGCGCTCCAGCATGCTCTGAAGTTCACGCATGTTGCTTTCCCTTCCAACTCCGGTGCCGCCTTCGCACCTTCTGCTCCGTGCTGCCTGGAGTGTTCCCGGCTGCCGGAGGACTCCCTCGAGACGATCGGATACCCCTTCCGCGCCGATTAGTTGACGGCAAGTCAACCGATCGGTTGATCCCGGTATCCACCGGTCGGAGATTTCACGATCGGGAGTGTCAGTGCCAGTTACGATGCCCAATCGCCCGGGTACGTTGGCGAACACCACGTTGATCGGCATATGTCCCGGGAGGTACTGATGTCCCAGCTCGTCCTGATGATGTCCGTGTCGCTCGACGGCTACTTCGAGGGCCCTGACGGCGATCTCGGCTGGCAGTTGGTCGACGACCAGCTGCACGAGCACTTCAACCACAGGCTGGAAGCGATGAGCGGCTTCCTCGACGGCCGTGTCACCTACCAGTTGATGGCAGACTACTGGCCGACCGCCGACCGGGATCCGGCCGCCACCCCACCCATGGTCGAGTTCTCGCGTATCTGGCGTGACATGCCGAAGACCGTTTTCTCGCGCACACTCACCCACGCCGACTGGAACACCACGATCGTCCGCACCGTCGACCCGCATGCGATCAACGCCCTCAAAGCCGCCTCCGCGACCGACCTCGCGGTCGGCGGGGCCGTCCTCGCCACCGAGATGCGACGGCTCGACCTGATCGACGAATACAGCCTGTACGTCCACCCGGTGATCCTGGGACACGGCCGACCACTGTTCCCACCGTCCGACACCCGAACCGACGTGGTCCTCGCCGAAACCCACACCTTCGAAAGCGGTGTCACCATGCTCCGATACCTGCGGCGCTGACAGTCGGCACCCCGCGACGGCACTGGCGTCGGCGGCGGGTTGCTCCAGCCCGGCTCAACAAGGCACGCCGGCCCCGTCCGCCCGGGAATCCGGATCGGGCGGACGGGGCCGGCGGTGGGTGATCAGCCTTCGATGCGGTGCTGGGTCCAGAACGAGGTCAGGTCCACGGTCGTCGCGGCCTGGGCGGCGGCCTTGAACTCGGCGGTGGTGGACACCCCGTACCAGTGCGCGGCCGCGTAGTCGTGCAGCAGCGTGGTCATCGCGGCATCACCGATGGTGCGACGCAGATCGTGCAGCGCGCACTTGCCGTAGTTGTAGATGACCGTCGAGTACCGGGAGGAGTTGGCGTCCCAGTAGGCCATCGAGTTGGTGATCTTCTCGGCGGAGGACGCCCAGGAGACGCTGCTCCAGCAGTTGGTGCCGGTGCTGCCGAGCGCGAGGTCGGTGGCGTAATCGGTGAAGGCCTCATCCAGCCAGGGGCTGTTGTACTCGTCATCGCCGACGATGCCGTACCACCACTGGTGGCCGATCTCGTGGGTGAGGGCAGTGGTGGAGACCAGGTCGAGCACGAAGCCGGGGTACTCCATGCCGCCGAACCAGAAGTTGTTGTCGATCACCGCGTCGAGTTCGCCGTAGGGGTAGGCGCCGAAGCGGGCGGCGTGCGAGTCGACGGCGGACTTGGCAGTGGTCAGCATGGACTGCGCGCTGCTCGAGCTGATGCCGCTGACGGAGTACACGTTGACGGCGACTCCGGTCGACGAGGTTCCGGAAATCTTGCTGAACGGCCCGGCCGCCCAAGCGAATTCGCGGACGTTCTTGGCGGTGGCGGTGGTGACGGTTCGTCCGCTGCTGCCAGGGGTGTCCACGGAGGTGCCGGTCGCGGGGACGAGCAGGCTGCTCGGGTGGTCGAGGGTGACCGTGTAGTCGGAGGCCAGTGTGTAGAAGGACTCACCGTTGTTGGTGTACGGGTCGAGGTGCCAGCCGGCCGCGTCGCGGACGGCGAGCACGGGAAGTGCATTGCCGATGAAGGCGAACGCACCGTCGCGTCCGAACCGGTCCGCGCCGGAGGGGACGGCGATGGACAGGTCGAAGCCGACGCTGCCGCTTGCGCCCTGGGCGAGCGGTGCGGGCAGGGTGACCTTGAGCGCGGTGCAGCCGACGGTGAGCGGTGCGGTGGTGCCACCGGTCAGGTTGCTGACGGTGATCGGCGTCGTGGGGCAGCTGCCGTGGTAGTTGTCCCACAGCCGCAGGTACACCTCGGTCAGCGGAATTGCCGAGGGGTTGGTGAAGCCGATGGTCTGGTGACCGGACCAGTTGGCGCCGCTGGCGTCACTGGTCAGGTTGACGGTGTACCCGGTGGGCGCGGGGGTGCGGGTCGCGTCGGTGGTCGGCGGCGGGGTGGTGCCACCACCGGAGACGTCCAGCGCGACGTCGTCCAGCACGAAGCTGGTCTGCAGCCCGGAGTCCTCGACGCCGTTGAACGAGATGCTGACGGTCTGTCCGGCGTAGGCCGACACGTCGAACGTCTTCTTCACGTAGCCCGCCGCCGCATCCAGGTTGGAGTAGGTGGCGAGGGTGGTGGTGCCGATCTTGGCGGTGAGCTTGTCGTACGCCGTGGTCTTGGTGGTCTCGGCCGTGTCCACGTGCAGCCAGAAGCTGAGGCTGGCACTGGTGCAACCCGCCGGCAGCGTGACGCTCTGCGTCAACGAATCGGTGTGGGCCGATCCGTAGCCGTCCAGCCAGGCGAAGGACGTTCCGCCGTGGGCGCTCTGTCCGCCGCCGCTGGTGATCACGCCGCTCGACGTGGTCCACGGCGTGGTGCCGGACTCGAATCCGCCGTTCGCCACGACCTGGGTCGCCGTGCAACTCGCAGCCGCTGCGCCACTGTTGCCCTGGGTGGCCTGCGCGGTGGGGGCGGCCAGGGTCGCGGTGCCGGCGGCGACAAGCACGGTGGTGCTCAGTAGCGCGGCGGCGCGGGTGGCGAGGACGCGGAGTCTGTCGCTCATCGGTGCTCCTCTCGGTTGCCAGGGTCTGTGGGGGCCCTGGCCGAGGGGCAGATTGCCAGCAAACTCTCAGAATTGATAGGCGCATGTCATCAATCGTTACGACACCTTACGGATCACCAACCTGCCTGGAAACCGCCACAATTGGCCGAAATCCCACCATGGCAGCACGCGTCGGCGTATCCCGCCCGGATCGAACCCGCGCCGCACTCACTCGGGTCGCAGTGCCAGCGCCTGTCGCATCCGCATCACCTGAACAGGCGGCTCCGCGCCATGGCGGGCGAGCGACCTTCGGGCCGGCGCAAGCAGGCCACTCGCCAGGAGCCCGCTGCGGCTCATGCCCGAGCACCGGTGTGGGTCCGAACGGCTGCAGCCGCGGTCCGCCCAGCTGCGCCGCCGTCGGCGGATGGGTCGCACCGGACCAGACCGCAGACCGGCTTCGTCCCGGCGACGGTCCGCAGCACGGCGAGCGCGTCGGGCGCAGCGCGGTTGTGCTGAACAGTGAGGTCGGAAGCGTCGATTCTGAGGTCGATGCGCCCACTGGAAGCCGTAGCATCGCCGGTCCTCGAGGGGGCAGCGGCGGGATCACGGCCAAGGACGCATGTGCGGGCTCGACAGAGTTGGCATCAAGTCGCGGCGGGTCTGGCCAACCGACCTCGCGCAAGTCGTGCCGTCCCTCGCTCTCCCGGCACGTCGTCGGTACCGTTCCCGGCCTTGAGCGGCCGCTCGGGGGGCGGTTTTCGGCCTTCCGGGTGAGAGTGGAAGACGGTCGCCACGGGTTGGGTACCTGTGGGGTCGGGACCGAGCGGCCCATAGGGCGGCGGATGGGAGCGGGTTTGTGAATACCTGGGCAACCTGGACCACGCAGGGCATTCTGTCCGGCCACGGTGGCGTGAAGACCGTGGAGATCGGCGTCATCACCGGGGATCTGACCGTGCACACCATGTGGATCGAGGGCGAGGCGCGGCTGACGGTGCAGTACAGCGGGGCACTCGACTGGTTCACCGTGGAGGGCAGCCCGGTGGCCGCGGCGGACGAGGCAGCGGCACGCGAGGTGCATCAGCACATGGTGGAGGCAGTGAAGGCGGGCGGTGGCGCGGCCGCTCCGCAGGCGTGACTCCCCCGGACCCGGGCCGCGAACGGTGCAACCGACCGCGACCCGGGTTTCGGCCTGCCCGCGCGATCCGACAGGATCCCCGCACACGCTTCGCCGATCCGACAACCGCAGGCACCGGCCGCTGAGCGACTCGCCACCAAGTCACGCCACAACACGGCACGAACGGAACAACGCGCCGACTCTCCGCAGTTACGGCGTGTCGCGACGGCGGGCGGATTCGACGGCTTCGGCGGCGGTCGAGCCGCGGTGGATCAGTTGCTGCCCGAGGGCGGCAAGGGCGCGGCCGACGGCGAGTTCGTCGCCGATGGCGGGGTCTGCGGGGTCCTGGGCACTGCGATGGGCCTCGGCATCGACCTCGATCAAGTTGACTCCGGTGTCGAGGATGGCGTGTGCCTGGGTGAGGTCGCCGACCTCGACCAGCCGCAGGCGTACGGACCATTCAGTGGTGTGCGGTTCGGAGACCGCGGCGCGGCCGCTCACCGCTGCTCCTCCTGCTGGGGCGGCTCGGCGAGCCGGTCGCCCTCCGCCTGCGACTCCTCCCAGGCGTGCATGTTCTGGTAGGAGGTGATGCCTTCCTCGGGGTCGGCGGCGCGGACGTCGTCCTCGTCGCGCTGTGCCTTGTCGTTGAGCCTGTCGTTCATCTCGGACATTCTCGGCTCCTCGCTGTCGGGCCCCCACTGCTCCTTCCAGCCTGCTCCCGACGAACGTTTCAGTCGAGTTCGATCAGCAACGCGGGGTTGACGGCGGCGAGGACGGTCCGCAGGTCGGCTTCGGCCACGGCAGGCCACAGGACGGCGCGGGCGTCCCGGTAGCGTCCGTCGAGCCGGGCGCGGTCCGCCTCGGGCAGGTGGGCGGCCCGGTCGGCGCGGGAGTTGTGGGCGTTGTCGGCGATCTTGACGAGGGTGGCTGCGTGGTCGGTGACGATGTCGAGCAGCATCGCCCGGTAGTCCGTCCCGGGTGGCCGGGTGACCCGGCGGACGGTGGCGACCACGGCTGCGGGGATTCCGGCGGCGCGCAGGTCCTCGGGGCCGGTCGGGGTGTCCTCCAGCACGTCGTGCAGCAGGCCGGCCATCTGCAGGCCGGTGCCGAACGCGGCCACGCCGGCCGCCACCGCGCGGACGTGTTCGATGTAGGGGACGCCGATCCGGTCGTACTGTCCGATGTGCGCGCGGGCAGCAAAGGCGTCCACTTCGGCGAGGGTCGGCGAATGCACGACGAGGTCCCCCTGGGATGAGCGACGATCAGGTGTCGGAAAATATAGTCCGGTTGACGGAAGGAAGTGATCGCCCGGTGCGGGTGACCCCGATCTCTCCGGAGCGCCTGGTCGACCTGCTCGCGGAGCGGATCCACCAGTTGCCCGGCGCGCCGGACCGCCGCCTGCGGGTGGCGATCGACGGCGCGGACGCCGCCCGCCCGGGTGAGCTGGCGGACGCGCTGGTGGCGCCACTTCGGCTGCTCGGGCGGCCGGTGCAGCGAGTGTCGGTGGGGGATTTCCTGCGTCCGGCCTCGGTCCGTTTCGAATACGGCAAGCAGGACCCGGACGCCTTTCACGACCTGTGGCTGGACGAGGGCGCGCTGCTGCGCGAGGTCCTCGACCCGCTGGAGCCGGGCGCGGACGGCCGGATTCTGCCGACCTTCTGGGATCCGGCCACCGACCGCTCCACCCGAGCCCGCTACGTGGAGCTGCCGCTGCGCGGTGTGCTGCTGCTGGACGGCCCGTTCCTGCTGGGCCGCTGGCTGCCGCTCGAGTTCACGGTGCACCTCACCCAGTCCCCTGCCGCGCTCGCCCGCCGCACTCCCGCCGACCGGCACTGGACACTGCCGGCCCACGAGCGGTACCGCGCCGAGACCGACCCGGCCGCACTCGCCGACCTCACCGTCCGGGTCGACGATCCCCGCCACCCGGCGCTGGTCGAACAGGACTGACGCGCCCCGGCAGCTCGTCCCCGCAGCGCCGAAGCCACCGAAGCCTCCGGTGCCGTCAGCCGGTCGGCGCCGGTCCCCGCTGGCAGCGCGGGCACCAGTACGCGGTCCGGTCCTGCGCGTGGGTGCCGGTGCGGATCGGCGTGCCGCAGCGCACGCAGTTGCGGCGGGCCCGGCCGTACACCCAGTTCTGGCAGCCGGGCCGGGTGTCGCCGGTGGTGATGTGGCCGTGCCGCAGCTTGTTGGCGTCCAGCAGCTGGTGCGCCCGGTGCAGCAGGCGGTCCAGGTCGGGCAGTTCGGCGACCGGAAGCCACGGGGTGACTCCGGCCAGAAAGCACAGCTCGTTCGCGTACACGTTGCCGATGCCGGCCAGGTTCCGCTGGTCCAGCAGGGCCGCGCCGACCGGGCGTTGCGGGGCGGCCAGCAGGCGGCGACGGACCTCGGCGGCGTCCCAGTCGGGGCCGAGCAGGTCGGGGCCGAGGTGGCCGACCACCCGGGCCTCCTCGGCGGTGCGAAGCAGCTGGACCACGGGCAGTCGGTAACCGACGGCGGTGCCCTGCTCGGTGCCGAGGATCGCCCGGATCTGGAACGCGGGCCCGCTGCGCCAGCGCTCGCCGGGCCGGAACACCTGCCAGCGACCGTCCATCCGCAGATGGGTGTAGAGCGTCACACCGCCCTCGAACCTGGTCAGCAGGTGTTTGCCGCGCGGCACCGTCTCGAGCACTCGGCGGCCGGTGAGGTCGGCCGTGGCATGGGCGGGAACGCGCAGGTCCGCCACCGTCAACACTGCGCCGGCGAGGGCGTGGTTGAGCTGGGTGGCGACCAGGTAGATGCTGTCTCCTTCGGGCACCCTCCCATCATGCCGGTCGCTTCGGACACCGCGGCCCGACCCTCCCCCACCCTCTCTGCCGGCAGCAAATTTCCTGGTCGGATGGGGTGCCGCTGTTCTAGGTTGGCGCGATGACGATCACTCACGAGGTGGCCGGCACCGGCCCCGCGGTGCTCCTGCTGCACTCCTCCGTCTGCGACCGGCGGATGTGGGACGGCCAGTGGGACGCGCTGCGCGAAGCCGGGTACCGAGTCGTGCGGTGCGACTTCCGCGGTTTCGGGGAGACCCCCTGCGCGGAGGCGCCGTACAGCAATCTGACCGACATCGAGGAACTGCTCGACGAACTCGGCATCGACCGGGTCTCGCTCATCGGCGCTTCCTTCGGCGGCAACATGGCCGCGCAGTTCGCGGCCCTGCGCCCGGAGCGGGTGCACTCGCTGACGCTGCTCTGCCCGGGCAGTGCCACTCACGAGCCGAGCGCCGAGCTGGTGGAGCTGGGCGATCGGGAGGTCGCCCTGGTCGAATCCGGGCGACTGGACGAGGCGGTCGAGCTGATGGTGGACACCTGGCTCGGGCCCGACGCGGACGAGGCCGCCAAGGCCAAGGTCCGGCTGATGCAGCACAACGCGTACGAGGTACAGCTCGCAGTCGCGGAGGAGATCCACCCGACCGAGATCGAGGTGGACCTGCGCAATGCCGTCGCCCCCGCGCTGGTCTTCGGCGGCCGGCACGACGTGGACGACTTTCGCCGGATCGCCGTCGACACGGCGGCCGTACTGCCTGCCGGTGAGTACCGCGAACTCCCCTGGGCCGGCCATCTGCCCGCCCTGGAGCGCCCGGCCGAGGTCGCCGAGCTGTTGATCGCCCATCTCGCCGAGGTACGGAAGGCCTGACGGAACGTCAACACTGCACCGCTCGTCTCCCCTCCCGCGGGTGAACATCGACGTCCCGTTCGGATTTCCGGGCCCGTCCTCCGCCACCCGTGGGAGGTGAAGACACCCCCGTCCCGCACCCCTGCAGGGCAACCACCGCAGCGCAGAACCGATTCGGCACTCCACTCCGTCACGAGCCGGTCAAGTCGAACGATCGGTGTGTGCGGTTCGAAAAAAGAGGTGCACGCGTCCTACCGCCCTGCTTTGATTCCGCGTGATCAACCTCCACGAGAGGACGCACCACACCTTGGACGGCACGATGCGCAACTCCCTGCACGACACCGACCCCACCTCCACCCCGGGGGCTGAGGTGGGCGGGCCGTCGGCCGTCCTGGCCCGGCTCGAAGAGTTCTACGACGCCGTTCCCCGGTTCTCCGCGGCCGCCGAGGAACACGGCCCCTTCACTCTGTTCGTCCGCACGGGGCCGGGCTGGCACTACTACGGACGCCCGACGCTGGGCGGCGACGGGCCGTTCACCGTGGCCGATGTTGACCGGGTCCGGGCGCGCCAGCGTGAGCTGGGCGCACCGGAGAGCTTCGAGTGGGTGCACGAGACTTCGCCGGGTCTGCGCGCCGCCGTCGAGGCCTCCGGCCTGGAGGTGCACGAGCATCCGCTGCTGGTCCTGGAGCTCGACGGCCCCTCGACTGCCGCCCCGGCTGCGGAGGACGGACCGGAGATCCGGGTGCTGACGACCGACGACCCCCTGCTGCCGAGTGCCGTCGCCGTTCCGCACCTCGCCTTCGCCGAGCCGGGCACCGAGGTCGGCGAAGCCGGCCCGGAGCAGCTCGCCGAAGCCACCCGGACGGCGATCGCCGACGGCCAGGTGACGCGGATGATCGGGCGGATGGAGGCCGGCCGCACCGTCATCGCCGCGATGGCCGGGCCGGACGGGCTGGCAATCGCCTCCGGCTGCCACCAGCCGGTGGGCGAGGTCAGCGAGGTCGTCGCGGTGGCGACGCTCCCGTCCCAGCGGCGGCAGGGCCTGGCACGCCGGGTCACCGCACACCTGGTGGAGCACGCCCGGGCCACCGGCATACGCACGGTGTTCCTGTCCGCCAGTGACGGTGCCGTGGCTCGGATCTACGAGAACGTCGGCTTCCGTCGCATCGCCACCGCCCTGATCGCCGAACCCGCCACGGAGGCCGCCACGTCCTGACACCTCATCACCGCCGCACTGCCCCCCACCCTGCACCTGCCCTGCCCTGCCCTGCCCTGCCCCCGAACCTTCCCTGCCCCTCCCTGGCCGGTCGGCGCCGGCCGGCCAGGTCACCCGCGCCCCAACGTCCCGAACCGACCGCGATTCCCGAACCGACCCGCGACTTCCGGACCGACCCACGATTCCGCTCGACCAACCACGAAAGGCAGGCGAAGCATGCTGATCGGCCCACCACCCAGCTCCGTCGACCTTCGGGGTCAGTCGCCTGGCTCCGGCAGCGTCTGGTCGTCGCTGAGCAGCTCGGCCAACAGATCGCCCTGCTCGGCGTATCGGTCGACCACTTCCTGCGGGCTGAAGATCAGCTCGGCCGGGTCGGTGCACTGCTCGACCTCGGTCCAACTCACCGGGGCCGACACCCCCGGGATGCTGGTGGCGCGCAGGGTGTAGGGCGCGGCGGTGGTCTTAGCCGTCGCGTTCTGCGACCAGTCGACGAAGACCTTTCCCCGGCGCAGCGCCTTGGTCATCCGGGACACCACCAGGGCGGGGTGCTCGCGGGCGAGGCGTTCGGCGAGGGCGCGTGCGTAGTCGCTGACCTTCCGGGCGGGGGCTGGGCGCAGTGCGGCGTACAGGTGCAGTCCCTTGCTGCCGGAGGTCTTGGGCCGGCAGACCAGGCCGTCGGCGGCAAGGGCGTCACGGATCAGCAGGGCGACCTGACAGCAGTGGGTGAGATCGGCACCGGGTCCGGGGTCGAGGTCGACGACCAGGCGGTCGTGGGCGTCGGGTCCGCTCTCGGCGGTCCACTGCGGGACGTGCAGTTCCAGGGCGTAGCCGTTGGCGACGGTCATCAGCGTCGGCAGGTCGTCCACGGCGACACGCTGCTTGGGCCCTTCGTGGCTGGGTGCGGTCACGGTGCGCACCCAGTGGGGCAGTCCGGGTGGCGGGTTCTTGGCGAAGAAGCCTTCTTCGCCGATGCCGGACGGGAAGCGCAGGAAGCTGGCGGCGCGGCCGCGCAGGTGCGGAAGCATCGCGGGGGCGATCTGCGCGTAGTAGTAGAGGGCCTCGCCCTTGGTCCACCCGGTGACGGGCCACAGGACCTTGTCGAGGTGGGAGAGGACCAGGCGGCGGCCCTCCACTTCCGTGACCTGTCGCTCGGGCATACCGTGGGAAATCCCCGCGAAAGGGCCATGCCATGCCACAGGTCACCTGGAAAGGCGTCATCACGTTCGGGCTGGTCAGCGTGCCGGTCCAGCTGTATGCCGCCACGGAGGAGCACAGCGGCCCTTCCTTGCACCAGGTGCATGTGAAGGACGGTTCGCGCATCCGGTTGAAGCGGTTCTGCGAGGCGGAGGGAGAGGAGGTTCCGTACAGCGAGATCGCCAAGGGCTACGAGTCCGCGGACGGTCGGCAGGTGGTGCTCGACGACGAGGACCTGGCGGAGTTGCCGCTGCCGAGCAAGAAGGTGGTGGACGTACTGGCGTTCGTCCCGGCCGAGTCGATCGATCCGCTGATGTTCTCCAAGGCCTACTACGTGGCCACGGCCGACAAGGCTCCGGCGAAGCCGTATGTGCTGCTGCGGGACGCACTGCGCGAGTCGGGGCAGATCGCGGTGACCAAGGTGACCATGCGGACCAGGGAGTCGCTGGCGGTGCTCCGGGTGCACGAGGACACCCTGGTGCTGCAGACCTGCCTGTGGCCGGACGAGGTGCGCTCGGCGGAGGGGATGGCGCCGGACGAGAAGGTGACGGTCCGTCCGCAGGAGCTGAAGATGGCGCGGTCGTTGATGGACACGCTGTCGGAGGACTTCGACCTGTCCGCGCTGCACGACGAGTACCAGGCGGCGCTCCAGGGGTTGATCGAAGCGAAGCTGGCCGGCGTGGAGGCACCGCACATGGAGGAGCAGGCCGAGGGCGGCGGTGCCGAGGTGATCGATCTGATGGCGGTGCTGCGCAGCAGCGTGAAGGCCGCCAAGGGCGAGCACGGCCGGGGCGTGGGGCACGGCCGTGCAGCCGGGAAAAGCGCAGAGGCCGAGGAGGTGGAGTCGGGCCAGGGCACGGCGTCGAGCGGCGGCGCTGCCTCGAAGCGGTCCCGGAAGGCGACGGCGAGCCGGTCCGGGTCGGCCGCGAAGAACAGCACGAGTGCACCCGCCAAGAAGGCCGCCGCGAAGAAGGCCGCACCGCGCAAGGCCTCCTGACAACCGCTCAACTCCCCCGGTGCCCAAGGTCACACCCCATCGCCCACCACCCACCGGTTTCCGGCCGGCGCAAGCTCGCATGCGCGGCGCGCAGCCCCGGTCGAGGCAGAGGCCGCGCGGCGCTGGACGCGGAGGCGGCCGGGTCAGGAGAAGACGGCGGAGCGCAGCTCGAGGCGGTCGGAGGCGCGGCCGCCGGGGCGCAGCGAGTAGTACTCGCCCTCGCAGTCGGGGCCGGTGAACATGGTGACGGTGGAGCCGGTGAGGTTCTGCGGGGCGAAGGCGGGTTCGGTGGTGTCAGGGTTAGCGACCTCGCGGAGGGTGTGGCAGACCCGGCTGGCGGGGTCGACGAGCTTGCCAATGGTCCGGTTGCCGAAGTCGTCGTAGTAGGTGTATCGGAATTCGCCCGCGGCTGCGGCGGCGGGGCACGGGGTGGCGAACAGCAGGGCGAGCGAGGCGACGGCGGCGGCAGCCGTGTGACGCAGGTGCATGGGGTGGTACGGCCTTTCCGATCGGACGGCCGGAGTCGGCGGGTCCGGCCCGGCGCGCACCACCGTAGTGGCGGGGCCAGGTGGCGAATCGGTTCTTCGCGTGCACGTCGCGCGCCGTCGCACCGGCCGTGCACGGGCCGTGCGGGGCCGTGCGGGGGCCGTCCGGAGGGGTGCGGCCGGGGCCCGTGGGATGCGCGCGGTACGCGGGTCATTTGGGTCGTCCGGGGACGAAACGCCGTTCGCAGCACGGCGGTTCGGCACGGCGTTCGCATGTTAGAACCGGCGTGCAGCGGGCAGATGTGTTGCTACCTGGGACGTAGGGACGCGCCGGCGGGGAAGGCCGGGCGCGCCTGCCTGGCGGCGCGGAGGTGGTTGATGGACGGACCGGCACTCTCCCCGCGCGAGCTCCTGATCCTTCATCAGATCGAGGCCGAGCTGGGGAGCGATCTGGAGCTGGAGCGCGAGCTGCGCACGATGCGACCGGCGAGGCTGGCTCGGCTTCGACGGTCGTTGGTCGCGCGACCACGGTCGGTGGTCGTGGTGATCGCATGCTGTCTGGCTCTGTCGTTCGGGCTGTTGGGACTGGCGGTGGCGCTGCGGGTACCGGTGCTGCTGGTCGCCGTGGTGGCGGCCTGGGGCACCGCGTTGGCGGCTCTGATGGCGGTGGCGCACTTCACTCGGCGCGCGAGGGGTCGATAGCGGGCAGCCCCGCCCCGCGCCGAGACCACGATCGGCCGATGCCCACCGAAACGCGGTGGGCACCGGCCGATCGGTGTGTCGGAGCAGCGCTCGCACGGCGCGGACCGCCGGACCCCATACCCAGGCCGCCGGACCCCACACACCCAGGCCGCCGGACGCCAGGCGCGGACCGCCGCCGGACTCCAGCCACAGAGCACCGTCAGACGCCGGGCAGGCCGGTCTCGACGCCGTCCAGGGCGTGCGAGCAGAGGCAGTCGCGGGTGGTGGGCAGCGATTCGAGGGCCTTGAACAGGACGGTGCGCAGGCGGTCGACGTTGCGGGCGAAGACCTCCAACACCTCGGCGTGGGTGACGCCCTCGCCGGTCCCGACCCCGGCGTCCAGGTCCGTGACCAGGTTCAACGAGGTGTAGCAGAGGCCGAGTTCACGGGCGAGGACGGCCTCGGGGTGGCCGGTCATGCCGACCACGGACCAGCCGTTGGCGGTGAACCAGCGGGATTCGGCGCGGGTGGAGAAGCGCGGTCCCTCGATCACCACCAGGGTGCCGCCGTCGACGGGCTCCCAGGCGAGCGAGCGGGCGGCGGCCAGTGCGGCGTTGCGGCCGTCGGGGCAGTAGGGGTCGGCCATCGGGATGTGCACCACCTCCGGGATCGTGCCGTCGGGCAGGCTCCGTCCGTCGTAGTAGGTCTGCACCCGGCCGGAGGTGCGGTCCACGAGCTGGTCCGGCACCAGCAGCGTCCCGGGACCGTACTCGGGGCGCAGGCCGCCGACCGCGCACGGGCCGAAGACCTGGCGCACCCCGAGCGAGTGCAGCGCCCACAGGTTGGCCCGGTAGTTGATGCGGTGCGGCGGCAGCCGGTGGCCGCGGCCGTGACGGGGCAGGAAGGCGACCCGTCGGCCGGCCACCTCGCCGATGAACAGGGCGTCGCTGGGCGGTCCGTAGGGTGTTTCGACGTGCACTTCGGTGACGTCGTCGAGCAGCGCGTACAGCCCGGATCCGCCGATGACGCCGAGTTCGGCGGTCGGGGTGCCGTCGGTACGGGGCGGGTGGGTCTCGGCCATGGCTCTCCTCGGCTCTGCCGGTCGGACGCGGACCCGCCACGGCCCGGCGGGCCCGGCGGCTCTGCGGTGGGTGCCGTCCGGCGGGCGGTGCGGCCCGCCGCGGGCACGCTGCCACCCTACGAGCAGTCAGGTCCGCCGTCCCGCACCGCCCCTGACCACTCCGCCCCGTTCCTCCTCCGCCCCTCCCACACACACCCCCGCCCCGCTCGTCCCCGGACCTCCGCACCCCCGCCCACTCGCGCGCTCCCGGTCGTCGGCGGTGTCCGCGTACAGTGGCAGCCCAGGTCGGCGCGGTGACGGGACGGTGTGATGAACGACGGGCGGCTGGCGGTGCACTCCGGCGAGGTGGGGACGGAGGCGGCGCACCGGGCGCTGTCCTGGCGGGTGCGGCCGGCGGCGCCGGAGGCGGCGGTGCTGGTGCTGCACGGCGGGCGGGAGTTCGGCCCGGAGCCGGTGCCCGCGCTGAACCTGCCGGGTCTGCGGATGCGCCCCTTCGCGCGGGCCGTGGAGCATGCGGTGCGACGCGGTCCGGGCGGGGCCGCCGGCCGGTCGCTGGCGGTGGGCACGGTGCACTACCGCTGCCGGGGCTGGAACGGCGAACGCGCGGACGCGGCGCGTGACGCGGAGGCGGCGCTGGCGGAGTTGGCGGAGACGCTCGGTCCGGTGCCGACGGTGCTGATCGGGCATTCGATGGGCGGCCGGGCGGCGCTGCGGGCGGCCGCGCACCCGTGTGTGCAGGGGGTGGTGGCGTTGGCGCCGTGGTGTCCGCGCGACGAGCCGACCGAGCATCTGCGGGGCCGGTCGGTACTGATGCTGCACGGCGACCGAGACCGGGTGACGCCGCCCGCAGACACCGATCTGTTCGCGCTGCGGGCCCGCGACCACGGCGCGCGGGTGGCCGGCTACCGGGTGTTCGGCAGCGGCCACACCTTGATGCGCCGGGCCGGCGAGTGGCACCGCACCGCGGCCGACCTGGCGCTGGCGGTGCTGGGGCTGGCGGCGCTGCCCGAGGAGATCGGCACCGCGCTGGCCGTGGAGGCCGGCGGCTCGGACGGCGTGTGCATTCCGCTGGCGGGCCGCCGCTGACCACTTCGGCCGACCGCACGGCCCTCGGTGCCTCCCGAACGGGGCACGACCGGGTGACGGGCCGGTGACGGCCCGTTCCGGCCGGTTCTTCGGCTCGACTCGGGCGGGTCGGGGGCGCACACTCCGGGGGAGGAGACGTCCGCCAATCGAACGAGGGAGGACCCGGCCATGGGGATCAGCCTGACCACTGATCGGCTCGTCGTCCGCGACTGGACGCCCGACGACGCCGACGACGCGCTGGCCGTGTACGGCTCCACGGACGTCGCCCGCTGGCTGACGCCCGCGATGGCCCGGGTCACCGATGTCGATGCGATGCGTACGGTCCTGCAGGGCTGGGCGCAGGAGCAGTCCGGGTTGCTGCCGCCGCGCGGGCGGTGGGCGGCGGAGCGCCGGGAGGACGGGAGGGTGGTCGGCGGGTTCAGCATCCGCCCGCTGCCGCCGCACGAGGAGGATCTGGAGATCACCTGGCAGCTCGCCCCGCACGCCTGGGGCCAGGGGTACGCGACGGAGGCGGGCATCGCGCTGTTGCGCTGGGCGTTCACGCAGGACGTCGAGGAGATCTTCGCGGTGGCCCGGCCGAAGAACGACAGGGCGCACGCGGTGGCGAAGCGGCTCGGGATGCGCTGGGTCGGCGAGACCACCAAGTACTACGACCTGAACCTTCAGGTCTACCGGATCCGCCCCGCCGACCTGCCCTGACCCACCACAAAATCCCATCACGAAACCGACCCCGAAACCAACCCCGAAACGGACCGGGTGGCGGGTTTCAGACCCGGCAGAGGCGCGCTGTGAGTTCAACGGGCAACGGATAGCGACGTTCGTCCGGGAGCAGTCGGCGGGCCTGTTCGGTGCGGCCGGTGCGGACCAGTTCGGCGGCGCGCCGGATCTGCGGGGTGAGGTCGGTGAGCGAGACGATCCACTCCTCGGCGAAGGCCCGGATCGTCTCCCGCCCCAGGCCGACCTGGATGCTGTAGTGGTTGAGCGCCGCCCCGCGCAGCGACCGCTCCGGGTCCCACTGGACGTGCACCTCGGCCGCCGCCGTCCGCTGCGGGTCGCCGGTGGTCAACTCGGCTGCGGCGAGGGCGCGTTCCCAGCCCCGGCGGGTGATCCGGACGGCCAGGACGCGTTCCTGTCCGGGTTTGGTGCCCCAGTTGCTGCGGTGCAGCAGCCAGGGCAGCGAGGGTTTGATCCAGGTCATCCGCCGGAACGAGAACGGCGCGACGAACCGCCCGGCGCGCAGCGCGGGTTCGGCGATCGCGGGCGCGTACGCCTGGTAGACCACGATCGTGCTGTCGTCGAAGTCGGCGCGTACGACGTGCAGTTCGGACGGGTTCCGGGTCGCGCCCGTCCCGCGGGGCGAGCTGCGCTGCTGAGCCATCCTCAGACCCTGCCACCCGCCCCGTCCCGCCGGCCACGCATTTTCCGGGCGGCCTTCGAGGGAGCGTTCCGGGCGGCCTTCGAGGGAGCGTTCCGGGCGGCCTTCGAGGGAGCGGCTACTGCGCCGCCTGGGTGCCCACCCGCGTGGGCCGGACCGGGTGCTTGCTCAGGATGGAGACCCGGTTGAAGGCGTTGATGGTGACGGCCACCCAGATCACGGCGGAGATCTGCTCCTCCCCGAGCACCTCCCGGGCCTGCGCGTACGCCGCGTCCTGGGCGGTGGCGTCGGCGGGGTGGGTGGTGGCCTCGGCCAGTGCCAGCGCGGCCCGCTCGCGCGCGTCGAACAGTTCGGTGTCGCGCCAGGCGCTCAGCACGCCGAGCCGCTGCACGCTCTCGCCGGCCTGCAACGCGGCCTTGGTGTGCACGTCCAGGCAGTAGGCGCAGCCGTTGAGCTGCGAGACGCGCAGGTTGACCAGTTCGACCAGGCGGCGGTCGAGCCCGGCCTCGGCGGCGGCCTCGCGGACCGTCTCGGCGGCGGAGCGCATGGCCCGGAAGACCTGCGGGTGCTGCTTGTCGATGTAGACCCGCTTGCCGGTCGTCGTGCTGGTCGCCAACTCGGTCACCTGGAGCTCCTCCACCTGCGTGCTGGTGTTTGCCGGACGATACCGCCATAATAGTTGAAGTTGAAACTATTTGCGAACGAGTCGCGCGGAGCCAAGGGTTCCGGGTTCCGGGCGACACGGGAGGGAGCACAACCATGAGCACCACAGAGAACGGTCCCCGCCCGGCCACCGTCCGGGTCCTCCCGCCCCGCGACGTCCCGCTCGGCGGCCCGCGCGCGATGACGGTCCGCCGCACCCTCCCCCAGCGCGAGCGCACCCTGATCGGCGCCTGGTGCTTCATCGACCACTACGGCCCCGACGACGTCGCGACCACCGGCGGCATGGACGTCGCGCCGCACCCGCACACGGGCCTGCAGACCGTCAGTTGGCTGTTCAGCGGCGAGATCGAGCACCGCGACAGCCTCGGCGTGCACGCCTTCGTCCGCCCCGGCGAGCTCAACCTCATGACGTCGGGCCACGGCATCGCCCACTCCGAGACCTCCACGGCCGCCACCACCGTCCTGCACGGCGTCCAGCTCTGGGTCGCCCTCCCCGACGAACACCGCCACACCGCCCGGGACTTCCACCACCACATTCCCGGCCCCGTCGCCCTCGACGGCGGCGAGGCCCGCGTCTTCCTCGGCACCCTGGCCGGCGACACCTCCCCCGTCCCCACCTTCAGCCCGCTCCTCGGCGCCGAACTCACCCTCGACCCGGGCGCCACCCTCACCCTCGACGTCGACCCCGACTTCGAACACGGCCTCCTCGTCGACCAGGGCGACATCACCTTCGCCGGCACCCCCCTCCACCCCGCCGACCTCGGCTACCTCCCGCCCGGCCCCACCACCCTCACCCTCACCAACCCCTCCCCCACCACCGCCCGCCTGATCCTCCTCGGCGGCACGCCCTTCGACGAGCAGATCGTCATGTGGTGGAACTTCATCGGCCGATCCAGTGAGGAGATCGTACAAGCACGAATCGACTGGGAGAAGGGGGTCCGCTTCGGTGAGGTCCAGGGCTACCCGGGCGACCGACTGCCCGCGCCGGAGCTCCCGAACGTCGCCCTCAAGGCGCGCGGAAACCGCCTCTGACCTGCAGAGACGCCTTCCCAAGGCGGTCGCGGACATCGAGGTCCGAGGGGTGCTCCGCGACCGCCCTCGACACGGGCACCGGGGGGTTGCGTTCGCCTCCGGCGGGCATCTCGGCGACGAACGTCGACACCCCGCCGATTCCCATCTGTGGGCCGGTTTTGCAGGCTGTGGGCGGATGAATGCTGACTTTTTGCTGACTTTTCTGACTGTCCGTCAGCCCGCTTGCGGCCGTCATCGCTCCAGGTAGCGGGGTGAGGGGACGACGACTCCGGCGGGTGCACTCCCTCGGCGATCGCGCACGTTTGCCGACCTTCGCCGGCGTCCCACCATGGGATGGCGGACGGCTGCGCAGACGTTCCGCTCCGTCCGATGTTAGTGCCGTCGTTAAGGGCGATGGTGTGATCAGAGAGCAGTAGCCGCGAGCCTGGCAACACCTCCACAGCGCACGGCAGGCCAAGGGCACCATGGCGTCGTCGTGGAACCGCCTTCTCCAGGACGGGCTCGTCGAAGAGAGTGTGGTCACGCATGCGGACGGGTCCGGTGTCATCAGCGCCTGGCCGGCCTCGCCCCAGGGGCACAGGCAGAGCTGACCGAGCTCCTCCGCACCTGCGTGCGCGAACTGTGGGCGTGCCTGGACTCGTTGGTGACCGAGTCCGTCGAAGCCTTCAGCGCGCAGCACCGTCTGCAGCGGCCCGGGCAGCCCCGGTTCTTTCCGATCGCCGATAGCTCGGAGAGCCTTCAGGCCCTGCTCACGGAGTCCTGCATGGATGGCACTCTTCGTTCCCACGTGGCGATGGTGAAGGACTGTCAGCCGTTCCGCGTCGGAGAAGGCGACTGCGACGGCGACGAGGTCGTCCGTCGAATCCGCCAAGGGCTGGCGTATCTGCTGGACCGGGACACGGCGCTGGAGGCGGGTGCGCTGCCGAACGTCTGGGCCACGCCGGTCGAACCGCAGGTCCACGCCGCAACGCCGCTCGCGGTCGACCACCTGGAAGCCTCGACGCCGGGCGCGTTCGACGGACAGGAGCGCATCCTGGCGCACTTCCACGTGAGTCCCTACCGCTACGGGCTCGACGTGAGCGCACAGGCCGGCACCTTCATCAACTGCCCGGCCGGCAGAGGCACGCGCTTCCCCCACCCGCCGGCCCAGCGTCGGCCGGAAGTCGAGGCACATGAGCACCGACGACCGGGACCAGCTGAGACACCGTGCCCTCGCCCCCATGCGTGTCCGATACGCGCGAACCGACCACTGCCCGAACCGGCGCCAGCGTCGTGCTGCCCACGGGGTAGTCCCCTCCACCCCGGCCAGCAGACGTATCCGAACCACCCATGCTTCGAACGAGTGGAGCTTTTGGAAAGCGCGTCGTTCCCCCGGCCCGTCGACCACCACATAACCTCGCCGCCCGTCTCGGCCCACGCCGAGCGCTGGTCCGACCACGCACCCGTCACCACCGTCTTCGACCTCGCCGACCCCCGTTCAGAGGCGGGGCCGGTCGTCGATCGGGCGGCGCGACTCGAGTTGTCGAGGTCGAGACGGAGCCGACAGCAGCAGCGTCCTGATCCCGACCGCCGACGGCGAGCGTGCGCCCCGGCCTGCGGCCCGCAGGTGTGGCGGCTCGGGGCAGGAGAAGCTGCGTACGCAGGCACCGGGCTCCCCTCAGCGCCGCCCCTCCCCCGAGACGCACTGCGGCGGTGAGCCGACCGCCCCGTTGGCCTCGCCCGCCCCGTGGGCTGCCGCTCGGCCTCCCGCGTCGGCCCGCCCAGCACCCAGGTGCTGGGCGGGCCCGGCCTGCCCTTCACCGCGCACATCCCGACCGGCCTCGCCCCCCTACGCGCTGACCGTGGCGCTCGAGTCCCTGAGGACCGCCGGGCCGATCGACGAGATCGCCATCCCGAGGCCCGACCCGCCTGCCACCTTCCCCGCTGCCACCTTCCCCGCTGCCCTCTGCCCTCTGCCCTCTGCCCTCTGCCCTCTGGGCGAAGGCTCGCAGCACGTCCGCGCCTGACGGGCTGTGACAAACGGGATGTGACGGTACGTCGGGCGTCCAGTCCAACACCCGCGTCTGTGGAGGACTTCGACCGCGAGTTCCGTCGACATGGTTGACCGCATTGAAGTGACCATGGCATTTTCGTGCGGCGCGGACGTGCGCCAACCGGTCGCACGCCTGCAATCCCCCACAAGGAGAGCCATGTTCAAGAGATTCGCCGCCGCGCTCGGCGCGGTCGCGGTCGTCGCGGGTGCCCTGACACTCGGTGCCGCTCCCGCGCAGGCCGTTCAGGCGGGCGACCTGACCTCCACCATCGCGCTGAGCAACTGCTCAGCCTCGCTGGTCCGCTACCCGAGTTCGGTGGACACCGACCGGGCGATGATGCTGACCAACGGCCACTGCCTGCCGACCATGCCGTCGGCCGGCCAGGTCATCCAGAACGCGAGCGCCAGCCGCAGCGGCACGCTGCTCAACTCCGCCGGCACCTCGCTCGGCACCGTCCAGGCGGACAAGGTGCTGTACGCGACGATGACCGGCACCGACGTCGCGCTCTACCAGCTCACCGACACCTTCGCCGCCATCACCACCAAGTACGGGGCGACGGCGCTGACGATCAGCGACACCCATCCGGTCGACGGGTCGGCGATGTACATACCGTCCTCGTACTGGAAGCAGGTGTGGAACTGCTCGATCAACGGGTTCGTCGACACCCTGCGCGAGGACCAGTGGACCTGGCACGACTCGCTGCGTTACAGCGCGGGCTGCAACACCACACACGGCACGTCCGGTTCGCCCATCGTCGACGCCGCCAGCAAGAAGGTCGTCGGCATCAACAACACCGGCAACGACGACGGCGCGATGTGCACCCTGAACAACCCGTGCGAGGTGGCCGCGGACGGCACCACGACCGTCACCAAGGGCCAGAGCTACGGTGAGGAGACCTACTGGTTCACCACCTGCCTGGGCACCGGCCGGGTGATCGACCTGAACGTCAGCGGCTGCCTGCTGACCAAGCCGGCCGGCGCGGCCGTGTCGGTGACCAACCCGGGCAACCAGTCCACCGTGGTCAACGGTTCGGTCAGCCTGCAGATCCAGGCGTCCGGCGGCACCGCCCCGCTGAGCTACTCGGCCACCGGCCTGCCCGCCGGCCTGTCGATCAACGCCTCCACCGGCCTGATCAGCGGCACCGCCACCACTTCGGGCGGCTCCTCGGTGACCGTCACCGTCAAGGACGCGGCCGGTAAGACCGCCTCCACCACGTTCTCCTGGACGGTCACCACGAACCAGGGCACCTGCACCCCGGCGCAGCTCCTCGGCAACGCGGGCTTCGAGACCGGCACCGCGGCCCCGTGGACCACCACCTCCGGCGTGGTCGACAGCTCCACCTCGCAGGCCGCGCACAGCGGTTCGTGGAAGGCGTGGATGGACGGCTACGGCTCCAGCCACACCGACAGCATCTCGCAGACCGTCACCATCCCGGCCGGCTGCAAGGCGTCGCTGAGCTTCTGGCTCCACATCGACACCGCCGAGACCACCACGTCGAGCGCGTACGACAAGCTCACCGTCACGGCGAACGGCACCTCGGTCGCCACGTACTCGAACCTCGACAAGAACACCGGTTACGCCCAGAAGACCATCGACCTGTCGGCCTACGCCGGCCAGTCGGTGACGGTGAAGTTCAACGCCGTCGAGGACGCCTCGCTGCAGACGTCCTTCGTGGTCGACGACACCGCGATCCAGACCAGCTGAGCCCCACAGCCCGGCGGAGCCACCCGAACGCTTCCGGTGGCTCCGCCGGGCTCGTCCTCGCCCGGCTCCGCATCGCGGCCGACGAGCCAGAGCGCCGTTCCGTGCTACCCGGCCCCACGTTGTCGGCACACGGGTTCTGACGCCTCGCCAGTCCTGTCGGCGCGCGCCGAATCGGATTCGTCGGCCCGGAACCGGTTCTGACGTCCGGTCAGTCCCGATGACGGGCATGGATCAGGGCACCTGTCCGCCGGACCGGTTCGCTGTCGCTGCGGGCGGGGTGGCGCGCAGTGGCAGCACCCTGCGGTGCAGGCCGCGCTCCTCGGGGATGCCGACGACAATCCCGGCCCACGGCGCAGCGCTGCGGGCCCGCCTGCCGGGACCCCCGGGTGTCGCGGACCGAGGCGTGGCGTCGGTTCGCGGTCTCCGTCAGCCAGGCGGCCACCAGGTCGACGCCGACTTCCACCGGGACGAGGGTGGTGGGCTGGTCGGCCACGAGGCTTCGGCTGACGGGGAGTTGGGTCTCCAGGAGGTCGAGGAGTTCCGGTGCGGTCAGGTCGGGGGCGGCGGCCGCCGTGAAGCGGACCCATGTCCTGCTGTCGTCGCGGGTGTGGACGACGCAGGACTCGATCGCTGTCGGCGGGTTCGGTGTCCGCCCCGCTGCCAGGTTCCATGCCACGCACCGGTTGAGGGGGACGCCCGGGAGGAGAGCTTGGGCGCGGCTCTGGTAGAGCTTCAGGAGCGGCGAGTGTTCGCCGTGGGGAGAGTCGAGCCGGTGATCGGCCATCAGGTAGGTGAGGTGGTCCTCGGCGACACCGGCGAGCTCCAGCGCTCCGATGCCACCGCTCGACCGACCGCTCGCTCACTCGGAGCGCGACAGCGATCTCCCTGTTCTTCTCCCCGCCCTCGAAGCGTTCCACGGCTTGGAGCCGGATCCGCTCCCGCGCGGCCCTCTCGGCGTCGGTCAGCCCGCCGCCCTGCGCGTATCTCACGAATCAAGGACTACTGGAGCCCGCCGACTGCTGTCAGGCGAACGACTCCGACATCACTCAATCAAGTTCAGTAGTCGATGGCGTTCAGGACGAGGTCGTCCATGACGCGTTCCTTGAAGAGCCACCTGCCGCCGACGCGGGCCACCCTGTCGTTGAACCGGCTGTAGGACGCGACGTGCGGTGTCTGGGTGCGCGGCTCGAACGCGGCGATCACCACCATGTAGCTCCAGACCGTCGCCGTGTCGCTGTCGACCTCGGTGATGATCGTGTTGGTGCTCATGTGCCGGTTGCCGACGCGGCTCGGGCCGTAGTCGTCGAGCCACTGCGCGAGCGCCTCGCGGCCGGTCGTCGTACCCGTGTAGTTGGTGAGGCTGCCGTCCTCGGTGAAGGTGGCGCCGAAGCCCTGGAGGTCGCCCTCGTCGACGGTCTTCCAGTAGCGGGCCAGCAGTTCATGGATCTCGAAGCGGTCGGCGGCGGTGATGGACATGCGCGTGCTCCCTGTTCGAGGTCTATCTGAGGTTTCCGCGGGCGTAGGCGGCGAAGACGCCCTCGCTGCCCATGGCGTCGAAGAAGGCGGCGGCGTGCTCGCTCCGCCAGCTGCCGAGCAGCCGGGTCATCGCCGGAACCACGGTGAGCAGCTCCGCCCCGGCGGCCCGCATGGCGTCGCGGCTGTTGACGGCGGCGGTGCGCGTGCCGGCGGCCGACACGTCGAGCAGCACGGCGACGCCGAAGCCGTCCTCGATCGCCGACAGGACCGGCGGCACCAGGCACACCTCAGTGGTCAGGCCGCCGATGAGGAGGTTCCTCCGACCGGTCGCCCGGACGGCCCCGACGAACGCCGGGTCGTCCCACGCGTTGATGACGCCCGTCCGCTGTACCCGGGCGGCGTACTCGGTGGGCACCAGGGCCTCGAGGTCGGGCAGGAGCGGGCCCTGCTGCTGGTCCTCCAGGCTGCTGGTCAGGACGACGGGGATGCCCACCGCCGCCGCGAAGCGCACCACCGTGCGCACCCACATCCGCAGCTGCTCGCGCTCGTCCTCGCCGGTCAGCTCACCGGCCCACTCGATGGTGCCGACCTGATGGTCGATCAGGACCAGCACGGTGTTGCCGACGGCCAGCGGGAGCCGGAGCACGGTCATGACACCGTCAACCCGCTGGGCCGATCCGAGTCAAGTCCGGTCGGCTCCGCCCAGACTCGTACGTATGCGCTCATGCGCACACGCTAGGCGACGCCCACCGGCTGTGCCTGTTGCAGCACCCGTCGTCCCACTCGCGAACGGCTCGATGGGCGAACCCAGCACCGGCCTCGGCGAGCACCGCTCCAGTACTGGCTTGCCGGCCTGGCGAACGCAGCTGGCAGTTCTCGTTCCCCCGCTCGCTCTCCGCCTCCGCGCAGCGCTGTCGGCGGTAGAGCGTGGGACAGTCTTCTACGCGGAGAACGGCGAGGTCGTCGCGGCTCAGGAGCGGCCAGCCGCGAGGGACAGCGGTTCGGGGCGGGCGGGCGGGGAGTGCCCTGGCGAGGAAGCGCTGCAGCCGGGTGTCCGCTCCGGCGGGCAGTCGGCCGCCGGGCTGGCAGAGCATGTCGACGAGGCCGTGGGCCGTGCCGGTGAGCAGGTCTGCGAGGTCGGGGATGGGCATGGTCCGACGCGGGCTGTAGGGGTGCGGGCGGCGAGTCGGCTCGGTGATTCCGTCCGCGACGACCTGGGCGGCGTGGGGCCCGAGGAGGATTCCGCATCGGTAGGTGGCGGTGGCGAGGTGGACGGTGGGGTGGTGGGTGGCTCCCCAAGAGCGGGAGGTGGTCGATGGTGACGGGGCGGTGACCGACGCGCGCACCGATGAGGTGGGCGTCGCACAGCTGGGTGTTGAGTTCGGTGGCCCCGTCGTGGATCAGGGTGGCGATTTCGTCGAGCAAGGGGCGGAGGCCGTAGTCGGGGCGGGTGAAGAGGCGGCTGGTCGCGCCGAGGTAGAGGCTGCCGTCGGCGCGGGGGACGAGGTGGGTGCCGCAGGCGAATCCCCGGTTGACGGTGCGGACGGCGGTGGGCAGGGAGAACGGGGCCTCCCCGGCCGGGATCGACCGGCCGAACCCCGATGAGGACGACTACCGCGAAATGGCCGATGCCGTACGGCAGTTCACGAGCGAAAGTGACGATCACCGGACGGACCTGCAGCAGGCCGTCGAGCAGATGGCCGGGGAGAACGCGGGCGCCGCCGTGGACGTTTTCCAGGCGCGCTGGGGGAAGGTCGACGGCACCCACATCCACCAACCCGCCGAGGGCTGCCGCCTGGTGGGCACGGTGCTGGACGGTTTCGCGGTGGTGATCACCGGGGCGAAGGTCCCGGCAATCGCCCAACTGGTCCTCCTGGTTACCGAAGTGATTGCTGCTCAGGCCACCGCGCCGTTCGCCTTCGGCCTCTCCGAGGCGGGCGCGATCGGTGCCACACAGGCCACCCGGATGATCGTCCGTCGGCTGCTCGAGGAGGCCGAGAAGCAGATCATCGAGCAGCTGATGTCGGTAGTCACCGGGCCGATCGTCAGCGCGCTCGGCAGTATGGCGGGCGAACTGGTGCTGCAGCTCGGCGAGGGGGCCCTCGGCATCGGCGACAGCGTCGACCTCAGCGGGGTCGGCCGGTCGGGTCAGCAGGGATTCAAGGACGGCGTGAACGACTCGTTGGGACAGGTCGGCATCAACCGCGGCACGGGGGCGATGACATGAGCGACGGGTTCAAGCACAGCCACGAGGAGACGGAGAAGCTCGCCGAGCACTTCAAAGCCGGGTCCTCCAAGCTCCTCTCCTCCGGCGACACCCATCTCGGGCGGGCCCGGAATCACTTCGGCCTCACCAAGGGCCGCGGCGGTCTGGCGAAGACCGCGGAAACGGGCGTCGATCAGCTGATCGAGAGCATCACCAAGGGACAGCGGGCACTCGGCAAGCACCTGGCCGACGTCGGAGCCCGCCTGAAGAAGACGAGCGCCAACCACCGGGCCCACGAGCAGGAGCTACCCGGTGCCCGAGCCGGGCGGCGCCGTCCTCCCACTCGAGCCGCCCCACGAGGCCGACCAGCGGGTGCCGGCCTCGCACAGCATCCGACTCAGAAGTCGTAGAACGTCCCGATCCGGGCGCCCAGGGAGTTCGGACGCATCGCCAGGTCCTCGTACCCCCGGTTGATCACGTACACGCTCCGCAAGCACCGAGGCGCCCTCGGCCGCGAGCATCGCAAGCAGCACCACGCCCGCCGGTCGCAGCGCCGGCGGGCACATCGTCTCCGCCGCGCGCCGGCGGGTCGGACCGTCGACCAGCACGCGGTGCAGGTCCATCGGCTTGACCGCCGCGCCGAGGCTGTTCAGGCCGGTCAGGTAGATCGCCCGGTTGTCGTAGCCAGATCGGCGCACTCCCGATCGAGCCCGCCGCCGACCTACCGCGAGCCCGCGAATTCCCGTACTGCGCACGCGACTTGCGGCCCACCGGGGTCCGAGCCCAGCGAGTCCCCACCGCCGGGCGCCGACCCCGTCCACCCCGGGCACCTGCCGATTAGCGATCCGCAGGCGATCACCAGCGGCACCAGACCTGCTCGTCGGGGTCGACGCTGCGCGCCGCCGTACGGACGGCCGGAGGCACGTCACGAACCTGCGGCGCATCGCGAGTCTGCGGCGCGTCGCGGGTCGCCGGCGCCCCGGCCGTGTCGGCGCCGGAGGTGACGGCGACCTCGGGCGTCTGGAGGAAGGCCGCGTCCTCGGTGGAGGCGAAGGCCCCCTGCCACTGCGTCGGCGACGTGCTGAACCAGGCCCGGTAGTACAGCGCGTCGGCCTGCCCGAGCCGCTGCCGGACCTGGTCCGGGAGCCGGTAGTCGGCGCTGCTGAGGAACGAGGAGTCCTGCCAGCTCGCATAGAAAGTGTCCGGCGTCCGGTCGGCCTGGTGCGCCTGGCGCTGGAAGAGCTGTGGATCGGTCGCCGCTTCGACGGCGTAGTACAGCTCGTCGCCGTCGGAGGCGAGGTCGAGGGCGAAGACCGGCGGCGGGCCGGACCTGTCGGCGCTCGCCGGGCCGGTGATGGACGGCGTCCCGGCGGGCAGGGTCGGTGCCTGCCGTTGCGCTGCTTGCACGGCCGCGTAGGCGTCCACCTGGCCGTAGCCGTACTCCGGGCTGTGGCCGTCCGGGCCGTAGCCGGAGCCGACCTCCCGGGCGGTGTCGCGCAGCAGGCCGCGCACGTCGGTCGCCGTCAGCTCCGGGTTGACCGACAGCACCAGGGCGACGATGCCCGCCACCAGAGCGCCTGATCGACAAGCCGAAGGCCTGGCGAGGCATCGCCACCCGCTACGACAAGGCCCCCGCGAGCTACCTCGCCGGCCTCCACCGTCCAGGCCCGCCTCGGCTGGGAGAAGGGGGACCGGTTCGGCGAGGTCCAGGGCTACCCGGACGACCGGCTGCCCGCCCCGGAGCTGCCGAGCGTCGCCCTCAAGGCGCGCGGAAACCGCGCCTGACCTGCCGAAACGCTTTCCTCGGGCGGTCACGGACACCGAGGTACGAAGGATGCTCCGCGACCGCCCTCGGCACGGGTCCCGGGGTCGTCGCTCGTCGCTCGCCGGTGCCCTTCGGGACGGTCGCGCAGCTGCCTGCCCGAAGCTCGGCAGCCTCGGCCCGACCTGCGTCAACTCCACTACACATGCTGGTATGTGACCGAACCTCACGCTTTGGTACAGACCATTGACGGTTCCCCGGGGCCTCCGTAGATTCCGATCACATCCACGGGGCCGGGCTCGTTCGCGGCCCCACCCCCACGGGAGAACACACACGTGAAGCGCTTCGCCATGCCCGCGACCGGGCTCGCCGCAGTCCTGCTGCTCGCCGCCACCGGATGCGGCTCCGATCCGAAGACCGCGGCCGCCCCCACCGCGAAGGCCGACACCTTCGGGTGCCTGACCGCGGAACAGGCCGCCGCCGGATCGACCCGGCTGACCGTCGACGGCCGCAACGTCGGTGCGTACTACCGGGATTCGGACGCCGGCAAGGCCACCGTCGGCGTGGTGTTCGCGCCCCAGGCGGGCGGCTCGCTGTGCGACTGGCAGCCGCACTACGCCGAGTTCACCGCCGCCGGGTACGCGGTGGTCGGCTGGATGGTCAACGGCGGCGGGGCGTCCGACGTGCGGGCCGCGATGAGCCTGCTCAAGTCGAAGGGCGTCACCTCGGTCGCCCTGGTCGGTGCGTCCAACGGGGCGAGCGCCTCGCTGGAGACCGCCGCCGACCCGGCGAACGCGCCGCTGCCGATCAAGGCCGTGGTCTCGCTCAGCTCGCCCGAGACCGCTCCCGGCGAGTCGAACGCCGCCAAGGCCGTCCTCACCGGCACCGTCCCGACCTTCTTCGCCGCGGAGGAGGGCGACGGCCGCTACCCCGAGTTCGCCAAGGGACTGCACGACACCGCCGCCACCCCCGTCAAGCAGCTCAAGACCTACCCCGGCAACAACCACGGCTACCTGCTGCTCAACGACGGCGCCCTCCCGGACGTCCGCACCTTCCTGACCGCGCACGCGCCCGCCCGCAGCTGACCGGCCCCGGTGGCACCTCGACCGGACCGGAACGAGGACGAGATGGCGACGACGCACTGGCCCTGGTCGCCGGGCTGCTCGACGCGCCGGACCTGGACGAGCTGCTGACGTCCGCCGGACCCGTCCTCGACCGGGTCGGTGCGACCGCGAGCATGGTGTACCTGACCGAACCGGCCGCCTGGCTAGAACTCGGCGCCGGGCCTGCGGACCCTAGGGCAGGAAGCGGATGGTGCCGGAGCCGTTCAGGGTGGAGATTCCCCCTTCGGCACACTGGTCGACGTCGACGGTGGGGGTCGCGCTTCCCGACGCGCGGGCTCCGGCGAGCAGGCCGTCGGTGACGGTTCCGCCGAGGAGGGCGTCGCCCGGGTTGTAGCCGTCGACGGAGCCGACGGGCTGCAGGCTGGAGGTGCCGGCCTCTTCGCCGGCGCCGTCGTACCAGGTGATGGTGCCGGTGCCGGTGATCTGGGTGGCGCCGTTGCAGCCGGCCCGGCCGGTGGCCCGGAGGGTCAGGGTGCCGCTGTCCAGGTCCGGCTGGGATCCGTCGGGGGACGTGCAGTCGAACAGGTCGAGCGTGCCGGTGAGTTGGGTGGTGCGGGCCTGGAAGGTCAGCGGTGGGGAGAAGGCGACCGGGTCGTCCGCGCTGGTGGCGACGCGGCAGCTGAGGAGCGGTGTCGCGGCGCGTGCCTGCGCGGTGTCCGGGCGGGGCGCGGCGGCCTCGGCGACGGGGGCGAGGGCAGCGGTGAGGGCTGCCGCGGCGAGCAGCGCGGTGCGGGTGGGACGGGTGGCGGTCATCAGGGGGCTCCGGGTGTGTCGTCGGTGGGGCCGCCGGCGGTCTTCAGGAGCTGGGCCGTAGCGGTGGGGAGCTGGTTCGGGAGGCTCCCGGCAGGGGCCGGTTGCCGGGCGGGCCTGCGGCGATTGGCCAGGGGGAGCCACCAGTTGAGGTGGCCGAGCAGCCGCATGAGGGTCGGGACGACGACCAGGCGGATGAGGGTGGCGTCCAGCAGGACGGCGGCGGCCACCAGGAAGCCGAGCTGTTGGAGGTCCTGGCGGTGGGTGATCAGGAGTCCGGCGAAGACGGTGGCCATGGTGGCGGCCGCGAGGGTGATCGGCAGGGCGGTCTCGCTCAGGCCCAGTGCCACGGCGCGGCGGCAGTCGCCGCGGGCACGGTAGTGGGCGGTGATGCGGTGGACCATGAAGACCTCGTAGTCGAGGGACAGGCCGAAGACGATCGTCAGCGCGAGCAGCGGGGTCGCGAGATTGACGGTGCTGTCGGTGTGCCGGGTGCTCCAGGCCAGCAGGCCGTAGGCCGCGGCGGTGGAGAGGGCGTTCATCGCCAGGGCTTTGAAGGGCAGCAGCAGACTGCGGAAGGCCACCAGCATCAGGAGGAAGGTTCCCGCCACGGCGATCGCGGCGACCCGCCACAGCGCGCGGTCGAGGGCGCGGTGGAAGTCGCCGAGGGTGGCTGCGGGCCCGCCGAGGAGGACCGGCTGGTCCGCCGGGAGGCTGCGGGCCGCGAGGGCGCGCAGGTCGGCGGTCAGGCGGGGGGAGTCCGGGCTGTCGACGGGGATCCGGTCGGCGACGGCGACCACGGTCAGGTTCCGCCCGTTGTCGAGCGCGCCGGCCGAGGACACTCTCGGGTCGGCTTTCAGGGCGTCGGTCAGCGCCAGGGTGTCCACGGGTCCGGCCCCGGCCGGATGGGGCAGCACGATCATGGTGATGTCGGCCATCCCGTCCTGCTCCAGCCGGCTCAGACCCGCCCCCGCCGCAGTACCGGCGATCGCCGTCCGGTCCACCTTCAGTCCCAGCCGCAGTCCGCCCGCCGGCAGGGCCGCGAGGACCAGGAGGCCCACCGCGGCAAGGAGGTAGGGCCAGGGCCGGCGCATCAGGTGCTCGGCGCAGCGTGCGACGAGGCCCTCTCTTCCGGATCTTGTCGGATCAGCGCGCGGAGTCGGGCGCCCGGCTGGGAGTGCCGGCGAACCGTCCTCGTACTGGGTGTACTTGGATGGTTTGCCGGTGCTTCCAGCCGGGATGATCCGGCTTCGCGCGCCCGACAAGATCCGGAAGAGAGGGCCTGGACCGTCCGCCGCGTCGACGGCCGCGTCGACGGCCGAAGTGCCGGCAGCGGTGGACGTCCGGGCCGGGCGGCGGCGCACGCGGCCCAGGTGCAGCAGGCGGTCCAGGCCCGGCAGGGCCGCCGGCAGGGCGGTGAGCGCCACGGCGGCGGTGATCACGGTGGTCGCTGCGGCGGCCACGCCGATGGAGCGGACGAGCGGGATCGGAACGGTCGTCAGCCCGGCGCTGGTGACGACGACCGCCGCCGCGCACCACATCACCGCCCGCCCGGCCGTCGCCCTGGTGCGGGCCGAGGCCGCGGCGGGCGCGAGCCCCTGCTCGCGGTGGGCGCGGTAGCGCAGCAGCATCAGCAGGGAGTAGTCGAGGCCGAGTCCGAAGCCGACGGTCGTGGCAACCGTCAGGGTCGCGCCGTCCACGGGCAGCACCGGATCCAGGGCGGCCAGCGCCCCGATGCCGACCAGGACGCCCAGGCCCGCGAACAGCAGCGGCACGAGCGCGGCGCCGACCGACCCCAGGCCGAGGACCAGCACCAGCAGGGCGGCGGGGACGCTCACCGCCTCGACCCCGCGCAGGTCGCGCAGGTCGGCCCGTTGGAGTTCGTCGAAGACGGGCGTGAGGCCGGTCAGTGCGACACGGACCTGCCCGTTCGACGCGGACTCGGCGGCGGACTCGGCGGCGTGCTCGGCGGCGGCCTGCCAGGCGGGCAGCAGCCGCTGGCGTTCGGCGGCGTCGCCCGGTGCGCCGAGCAGCAGGTAGGCGTGGTGGGGGTCGCGTCCCGGGCTGTCGGGGACCGGCAGCACGTGCGCGCCGCCGGGGGCGGCCCGCACGGCGCGGGCGGCCGCGGTCAGGACCTGCTGGTAGGCCTCGTCGTCGGAGCCCAGCGTCGCGGAGTCGAAGGCGAGGACGAGTTGTTCCTCGCCGAACTGCGGCAGGTCGCGCGCGAGTACGGCGTGCGCCTGCGCGGACGGGCTTCCGGGCAGGTCGGGCGGGATGCCGTGGGTCCTGGCGAGGACGCCCGGCAGGACGGCGCACGAGGCGAGGGCGAGGACGATCCAGGCCAGGACGCACAGTCGTCCCCGGCCGACTGCGGGCCGTGCCATCGAGCCGATCCCCCTCTTCGGTCCCGCGTCATCCCCCGGTCGTCGACGATTCGGGCGCGCGGCGGTTCGTGTCGGAAGCGCGGAGTCGGCTTCCTCGTGCGCCATAGTCTGCACAGAGAGTGACCGAATGGCTGCGAGGCGGATCTGCGTGTTCACACGGACGCACCACAGGAGCACCGGCACGGTGCCGTTGACCATGACGGACTGGTACGCCTGGGCGGACCAGCAGAGGTCTCCGCACCCCTCGTACTGGCACTTCTCCTGCGCGTTGCGCAAGCTCGGCGAGCCTCCGGCCCCGGAGGAGGTCCGTGCGCTTCTCACCGACGTCGCCGACCGGATTCCCGCACTCGGCCACCGGCTCGCCGGGCGGGGCCGGAGCCTGCACTTCGAGCCGGCCGGCGGCGTCGACCCGCGGGACCACGTCGAGGACGTCCGCTTCCCGGCCGGCTGGACTCCCGAGCGGTGCCTGGCGACGGCGCTGGAGCGACCCTGGCTTCCCGGGCGCCCGCCGTGGAGCCTGCAGGTGATCAGCGGCTACCGCCCCGGCGAGCACCTGCTGGCCTACCGCGTCTCCCATCTCCTTCAGGACGGCGTCGCCGCGGCGGCGACCACGGCCGCGCTGCTCCGGGGAGGCCGCCTTCCGGCCCCGGTGGCGGAACCGGCCCGTTTCGCGCTGCCCGACCTGCCGGCCGTGCGGGCGGGCCTGAGGTTCGCGCCGCGCTTTCTCGGACCGCGCGTCCAGTGGCAGCCCGAACCGGACCCCGACCCGGCCGAAGGCGCCTGGCTGCGGCCCGCCGTCGGCCTGGACCGCGCACCGTTCGACGAGATCACGCGCGCCACCAAGGCCTCCACCGCCCAGATCTGCCTGGCCGTCATCTGCGGAGCCCTGCGGCAGTGGGTCCCGCAGCGCCGGGACGCCGGCGCCCGCTCCCTGCCCGTCGTCCTGATGATGAGCCTGCGCGGCCCTCGCGAGCGGGACGGACTGGGAAACCGGGTGGCCGTGGCCCCGCTGTCGCTGCCCTGTGCGGAGCCCGGGCCCGAACGCCGGCTGCGGCTCGTCATGGAGCAGGCCGAGTTGGAGGAGCTGGTCCGCTACCGCCGGCTCCTGACCGGCCTGCTGCGGCTGCCGGGCCCGGTCGCCCGCCCGACGGCCCGGCTCGCGGTGCGGCTGTCGCCGTCCTCGGTCGGCGTGACGATCGTCTCCACTCCCCTCGACGCCGCCGCGCTGGGAGCCGAGGAGGTACTCGTGGCACCTGCGCGGCCGACCGCCGCTTCGAGTGGATTCGTCGTCCTCCAGCAGCCCTCCGTCGTGTCCTTCCACCCCGCTTTCCGCATCCTGCCGCGTGACGCGGACCTGCTGCCCGGTCTGCTCGCGGAGTCGCTCGCCGAACTCCACGCGGCGGTCGTCCACGCTTCCGCGCCTGCGGCCGCGGCGGCCCGATGAGGACCGTCGTCGTCACCGGCGCCACCAGTGGCATCGGCCGGGCCACCGCGCTGGACCTGGCCGCCCACGGGTTCCGGGTCGTCGCCACCGCCCGGACCGAGGAGAAGGCCGCCAAGCTCACCGCCGCAGCGGCCGAAGCGGGCCTGGAGCTGCGCACCGTCCTGCTGGACGTCACCGATCCCGTCTCCTGCCAGGACGCCGTCGCCGAGATCGACGAGCAGACCGGCGGCGGCCCGTGGGCACTGGTGAACAATGCCGGCGTCGTGGTGCCCGGAGCTGTCGAGGACGTCGCCGAGGCGGACGCCCGGCAGGTCCTGGAGGTCAACCTGCTGGGCGCGGCCCGCCTCACCCGCCTCGTCCTGCCCGGCATGACCCGCCGGGGCGGCGGGCGCATCGTGCAGATCAGCTCCGTCGCCGGCCGGTTCGCCACACCGCTCAACGGCTGGTACTGCGCCAGCAAGCACGCCCTGGAGGCGCTGACCGACGCGCTGCGCTGCGAGGTCGCCGCGCGCGGGATCCGGGTCTCGCTGATCGAGCCCGGCTGTGTCGACACGCCCCTGCTCACCGACGCCCTCGCCGCCCCGCCCCCGGCGGACAGCGTGCACGGAGCCGCCTACGCGGCGACCCGGCGCCTCCTCGCACTCCACCGCCCGGTCCCGCCCGAGCGCGTCGCACGCGCGGTGCGCCGTGCCCTGCTCGCCCCGAGGCCGCGCCGCCGCTACGGCGTCGGACCGGAGGCGGCCGTGGCCCCGCTCGTCCGGCTGGTTCCGGCGGCCGTGGCCGACACCGTCGTGCGCGCCGTCCTCCGGATGAACGCCGGCTGACGACACGTGCCCGACGGACAACCCCGCGTGGCGTCCGCAGCGATCCGCACCCTCCGCACAGGACAGGACGAAGGCCCGATGAACCACAACACCGTCATCCGGCAGGCCACGGTGACGCCGTCCATGTCCGGTTTCAACGCTCAGCTGTACGCGCGGATCGGGGACTGGACCTGGGACGCGGTCAGCAGCGCCTGCTCCACCGACGTCCTGACGGCGCGCACGGTGTCCGGGGATCCGACGTACCTGGCGTTCTACTACTTCCACGCGCAGTGCACCGGCGCGGTGCATCCCCACCGGCTCTCCTTCGGGGACCGGATCGACGTCGTGTCGGGCGTCTTCGCGGCGGGCGGCGACTCGACCCTGACCCTGCACCGCCTGTCCCCGGCCGGGACGGTCGACCCGACGGCCTTCCACTGGCGGGAGTTCTACGGGGAGCCCCGCCCCGACTGCCTGTACGTCGAGAACTTCAACCGCTGGGTCGCCCGCTCCGCCGCCGACCGCAATCACGGGCTCGAACGCTCCTCGCCGCACGACTTCGCCCACGAGCACCTCCCCACCGTCCCCCGGCAGTACTACGCGCCCCGCCTGTGCGTGGCCGCCCGCAGCAGCGGCACGTTCCGTCACCACGAGCCGGACCACCTCACGATCGCCAGGGGCTACACCGTCCGTCGGCCGGTCGACCTCGCCCGCGACTTCAATCCGGTCGGGCTGATGTATTTCGCCTCCTACTTCTCGGTCGTGGACTCCGCGCTGTGGGAGCTGTGGCGCGTCCTCGGGCGCGACAGTTCGGCCTTTCTCGGCCGCCGCATCGAGGACCAGAAGATCAACTACGTCGGCAACGCCGATCCCGACGACACCCTGGACGTGACGCTCACCCTCCGGCAGCACCGAACGGATCCGCTCGGCGAAGTCCTGGACGCGGTCGTCCGGGTGGAGGGACGTCTGATCGCGGTCAGCACGGTCAGCTACCGCCGGGCCGATCCGGGCCCGGACCGGCCGTGACCGCCCGCCGCGGTCACCCGGCGCCGGCGCCCGGCAGGGCTGCCCGGAGGTCGGCGAGCGCGCGTGCCATGAGGTCCGGCAGTCGCTCCACGCCGGGGACCGCGGGATCGAACAGCAGCGACGCGGTGACGCTGCTGCCCTGGGCGATGAACTGGACCGTCCCGGCCGAACCGCGCATGAGTTGCGGGACGGTGAAGACCGCTCCGGAGTCGACGACCGAGCCGCGGAGCCCGGGCGGAAGCATGTAGGACGTGGTGACCAGGTAGCCCGGGGACGCCCACACCGACGCCGTCCAGAAGGCCCGGGTCAGCGGGTACGGCAGGCGGCGCCAGATGTACGACTGGGCACGGTGGTGGAGGCTGATCCTGGCGCTCGCACCGTGGGCGCGCACCTGTTCGAGGCGGCGCAGCGGCGACGGCTCCGCACACGGGAGCGCCACGGGCAGCAGGCCGGCCTGGGTTCCCAGGGCTGAGCGGTCGGTGAAGGGGCGAAGGCTCATGCTCAGGAGCGTCGGCAGGCCGCGTCGCTGCCTCCGGTCGGGCCGGTCCGTCCAGTGCTGGGGTTGCCAGGCCCGCAGGGCTCCGGCGAGGACGGCCAGGGCGATCTGCGCGGGTGTGGCGCCGGTGCCCGCGGCGACCGCCCGGACGGCGTCGGCATCCAGAACGGCGGTGTGCAGAGCCGGAGTTGGGCCGTCCTTGCTCGTCGCGCGGGGCAGCCAGCGGGCGGGCCGCCAGGCGATCCGGCCGAACTCCCGAAACACCGTCAGGAGCAGCCTGGCGGGCGGGCGTTCCGGTGCCGGGAGCGGTTCGGGCCGGTTCAGGGCGGCTCCGCCGAAGACGGCTTCGCAGGTCCGGGCCACCGCCATGCCGTCCTGGAAGGCGTGGTGGGCCCGGTAGCAGAGGGTGAACTCGTCCTGGCGGTAGCCGTGCAGCACGATCACGCTCCACAGCGGGTGCTCGCGCGGCAGCGGGTTCGCCCGCAGCGCGTCCATGACCGCCTGCTGGACGCTCCGGCCGGGCCGGACCCGGCACTCCAGCACGTGGCGGCCGATGTCGAACCCGGGGTCCACCTCCCAGCGTGCGCGGCGGCCCCGACCGGTGATCCGGTAGGACAGCGTCGGCGCCCGGTCGACCGCGTCCGCGAGGAGCGCCTTCAGGTCGTCCAGCGCGGGGGCCGGCCCCGGCATGCGGCTGAAGACGCCGACCTGCACGCGCGAGTCGTGGACGTCGGCCCGGGCCTCCGCGAGCATCAGCCGGTCCGCCGGACTCGCGGCGACCGCCTCACCGGCATCGGTCCCTCTCCGTCTCGACACGGTTCTCCTCGTCCTTTCCTCGACGGGCTCGGGCTCAGCAGAAGGGGCCGAGGCCCATGAGACGCCCGGCCAGCCGCTCGGCCCGCCCGCCGGATCCGCGTGCCCCGACGAGGACGGCTTTCAACCGGTCACTGACCGCGTAGGGCGCCAGCGCGTCGAACCTGGCGGCGATACGGGCGTCGGTGCCCACCAGGTAGCGGGCTTTGGGTCGGCGGGCGGTGAGCGCCCGGTGGATCGCCTCGGCCACCGGCTCCGGCCCCGGATACCGGCCGGTGTCCCCCATGGCGCGGGCCAGCGTGCGGTAGCAGGCGGTGTAGTGCTCCGAGATCCGGCTCGGGACGGTGAGCCGGCTCTCGGCGTGGCCGAGGATGGCGCTGCGGTGGAAGCCCGGTTCGATCAGCACCGTCTCCACGCCGAACGGGGCGCTCTCCATCCGCAGGGCGTGGGTGAGCGCGCTGAGCGCGGCCTTGCTCGCGCTGTACCAGCCCGCGAACGGCAGGGTGGCGACGGCGGACGCCGACGACACGTTGACGATGCGCCCGTACCCCCTGGCCCGCATCGCCGGCAGGACCAGGCCGGCGATGCGGGCCGGGGCGTGGACGTTGACCTCCATGACGTGGCGCGCGTCGGCCTCGTCGACGTCCTCCACGGCGCGCGGCAGCGTGACGCCGGCGTTGTTCACCACGGCCCACGGTCCGCCGCCGGTCCGGTCGGCGATCTCGCCGAAGACATCGGCGCAGGCCCGGGGGTCGGTGACGTCCAGGGCGGCCGTCCGCAGCGCCAGCCCGTGTTCCGCTGCCTCGGCGCGCAGTTTCTCCGCTTTCTCCGGGCTGCGTGCGGTGGCGAACACCTCGAACCCTGCGGCGGCCATCCGCAGGGCGGTGGCTTTCCCGATGCCGCTGGTGGCGCCGGTGATCACCACGCTGCGAGGAGGTGTCATGGTCGTCCTTTCTCGGTTCCGGCCCGGTCGGGGGCGGATCAGGCTCGGCGCAGGATCAGTACGGTGTTGTGGCCGCCGAAGCCCAGGGAGTTGCTGGCGACCGCGTCCATCCGGACGCTGCGCGGCGTCTTGGCGACGACGTCCAGGTCGAGGTCCGGGTCGAGGCGGTGGAAGTTGGCGGTGGGCGGGATCGTCCGGTGCATCAGGGACAGCACGCTCAGGGCCGCGTCGATGGCCCCGGCCGCGCCGAGGGTGTGTCCGATGACGCCCTTGGGCGACGTGATCGCCGGCGGGCGGCCGCGGAAGATCCGGCTCATGGTCCGGCCCTCGATCCGGTCGTTCATCCGGGTGGAGGTGCCGTGCGCGTTGAGGTGGCCGATGTCCGCCGGCTCCATTCCCGCGTCGGCGAGGGCGGCGCGGAAGGCCCGTTCGATGCCCGCGCCCTCGGGGTGGCCGGCAGTGGGGTGGTGGCCGTCGCCGGACAGGCCGTGACCGGCGAACAGCGCGTGCACGGGGGCCCGGCGGGCCCGGGCGTCCGCCGTCCGTTCCAGGACGAGCATCCCGGCGCCCTCGCCCAGGACGAAGCCGTCCCGGTCGGCGTCGAAGGGGCGGCTCGCGCCGGCCGGATCGTGCAGCCGGGTCGACAGCGCCTTCATCTGGGAGAACGACACGGAGGTCACCGGGTGGCAGGCGGCCTCCGCGCCGCCGGCCAGGGCGATGTCGCAGCGCCCGGCCAGCAGCAGGTCCCGGGCGGTGGCCAGGGCGGTGGCACCGGAGGCGCACGCCGTGTTGACCGCCAGGGACGGCCCGAGCGCGTTCAGCGCGATCCCGACCTCACCGACGGGCGCGTTGGTGAGCAACTTCGGGATGGTCAGCGGCGAGATGGTGTCGTAGGCGTGGTCCAGGTACTTCGCGGTGGCCCGCAGGCCGGCGTCCCGGCTTTCGCAGCCGACGCCGATCACCACCGCGACCCGCGCGCCGTCCCAGGTGAGCGGGTCCAGTCCGGCGTCGGCGACGGCCTCCCGCACTGCGGCGAGCGCGAGGTGGACGGTGCGGTCGGTCCGCCACACCTGGGATCCCATCACCGCGTCCGCGTCGAACCCTTGGACCCGGCAGCTCAGGGGGACGGGAATGTCCCCCAGCTCCGGGTCGAGCGCCGCCGTCGACCGGCCTTCGCACACCCCGCGCCAGGTCTCCGCCACGCCGATGCCGGCTGCGGTGACCAGGCCGAGCCCGGTGACGGCGACCTCGCCTCCCGTCACCGCGACGGCACCCGGGCGGGGACGGGACCGGCTGCCGCCGGGATCACCACGGCGGGCTGCGCCTGCTCGACGGCTTCGACGAGGTCGGCGAAGGTCCCTTGCAGGGACATCAGCCCGTCGCCGTCGGGAGTCCGCAGGCCCAGGTTGTCCCGCAGCACGCACATCAGCTCGACCAGGGCGAGGGAGTCCAGGCCGAGGGATTCCAGCGTCGCGTCCGGGGTGACGGTCTCCGGATCGATCCGGAAGTGCGCGGCGAGGTTCTCCTTCATCGAGTCGTACAGCGAGACCATCAATTCCTGCTTTCCGATGAGAAGTTGAGAATGCATGGGGAAAGCCTTCGGATCGTGGAGCGGGCGCGCTACAGGCGCAGCACTACCAGGCCCGCGCTGGCGCCCGCGGCGAGTCCGATGAGCGCGACCAGGTCTCCCGGCCCGGCCAGGCCGCTCTCCCGGGCCCGCACGAGTTGCAGCGGCAGGGAGGCGGAGGCGATGTTCCCGTGTCGCGGGAGGGTCAGGACCAGCCGGTCCGCGGGCATCGTGGGCTCCACGGCGAGCATGGTGCGGATGTCGCCCGTCGCCACCTGGTGCACGCCGATGAACGCGAAGTCCCGCCAGGCGAGGCCCAGTTCGTCCAAGAAGAGGCGAAGGCCCGGCCACAGCGCGCGAAGCCGGCTGCGCATCGCGGTGCTGTCCATCCGGAAGTACCGTCCCTCCTCGCTCGGCTCGCGCAGCGCCGCAGATCCGCCGTACCGGACGACTGCCGAGGACCAGGCGGCGGAGTCGGCGACGAAGCGGCAGCCCAGCACTCCGGGCGCCGAGGGTTCGCCGTCTCCCGCGGTGAGGACCAGGGCGGCGCCGGCGTCGGAGAATCCGTAGCCGGGGAACGCCCGCGCGAACGCCGCCGCGTCGGGGACGTTCAGCCGGGTGGCATCCGCCGCCCGTTCACCGCAGGCGATCAGCACGGTCCGGTACTGCCCCGTCGAGATCAGCGCCTGGGTGAGCTCGACGGCGTTGAGCACGCTGTTGCAGGCGTTCTTCACGTCCAGCGCCGGGCACGACAGACCGAGCTTGGCCGCGACGACGTGGGCCGTGGCCGGCTCCGTGTGGTCCTGGCAGCTGGCGGCGAAGATCAGCAAATCGATGTCGTCGGCACCGTGCCCGCTCTCCGCCAGCGCTTTGCGGGCGGCGGCGACCGCCAGGTCGGACGGCTGCTCGTCCGGCGCCGCCAGGTGGACGCCCTCGACACCGGTCAGCTGGGTCACCAGGCCCGGCGGCGGGCTGAACGAGGCGCTCGCGGCGGCGACTTGCGCCTCCCGCTCCGCCATGGGAACCCAGGTCTCCGGCAGCTGGACCGCCACCCCGGCCAGCCGTGCACGTACGGTGATCACGCCAGGACCGTAGCGGCCGGAACACAACCCGTCGGCCAGGCTCCACCATCGTGATTCACGCGCTCACCGGATTGGTCCAACCCCTGCGCGGCACCGGCCGACCGGCGCCCCGCCGTCAGAACTCCGGCAGCCCGCAGAGCCGCGCCAACAGCCGCTCCGCCCGCGACGGCGGACCGGACAGGCCCAGCAGCGCACGCTTGACCGCGTCGCCCACCACGAACGGGGCGCAGGCGTCCAGCGCCGCCCCCACCCGCGCGTCCCGGCCGACGCGATACCTCGCTCTCGGGCGGTCCGCAACCAGGGCCCGGTGCACGGCGGCGGCCGCCCGCTCGGGGCCGACCAGGCGGGGCCGGTCGCCGAGCGCCGCGGCGACGGCCCGGTAGCAGTCGGAGAAGCGGGGTGAGACCGCACTGGGCTCGGCCAGCGTCCGGACGGCCTGGTCGACGAGCCCGGTGGTGTGGAACCCGTGCTCGACCAGGACGACCCGCACCCCGAACGGCGCCGCCTCCACCCGCAGCGCGTGGTGCAGGGCGGCGGCGGCCGCCCGGCTGGCGCTGTACCAGCCGAGCAACGGCAGAACCGCCCGCGCCGCGGCCGAGGAGACCGTGACGATCCGTCCGCCACCGGCCCGACGCATGGCCGGCAGCACCAGCCGGGCGATCCGCGCCTGGGCGAACACGTTGGCCTCCATCAGCCGACGGGCCTGTTCCTCGCTCGTGTCCTCCACGGCTCGTGCCGCCGCGACCGCGACATGGTTCACCAGAGCCCAGGGACCCCCGCCCGTCCACCGTCGGACGTCCCCCAGCACCTCCTCGCACGCCCCCGGCTCGGTCACGTCGAGCCCCACCACCCGAAGCCGCACCCCACCGTCCCGCGCCCGCGCCCGCAGCCGCTCGACCCCCGCCCGCGTGCTGCCCGTCGCCACCACCTCGAACCCCGCACCGGCCAGCCGCAGGGCCGCCTCCTCGCCGATCCCGTGATCGGCGTCCGTGACGACGACACTCCGTCCCACGTCTCCACCTTCCCGTTCGCTGCTTCCCGCGGTCGCGGATTCGACCGCACGCCCCACGGTCGGCCACCACGGGCACGCCCCGGCGCCGGACACGTCCCGGAACACCCGGACGGCCCGGATCGACGACCGCGGGCGCGCGAAGCGGGTGAGCGGCGAAGGCGCGGACCGTGGTCCGCACGGAAGCTGGCATGATCAACACATGGTCGAACGAGTGATCGCCGCATGTGACGGAGCAGCCAAGGGCAACCCCGGGCCGGCGGGCTGGGCGTACGTGGTCGCCGACACCGCCGCCGTGCCGCAGCGGTGGGAGTCCGGGGCGCTGGGGCACAGCACCAACAACGTCGGCGAGTTGACGGCTCTTCAGCGGTTGCTGGCCGCCACCGACCCCGGGGTGCCGCTGGAGGTGCGGCTGGACAGCACGTACACGCGTGACGCCGTCACCAAGTGGCTGCCGGGGTGGAAGCGCAACGGCTGGAAGACCGCCGCGGGCAAGCCGGTCGCCAATCAGGAGCTGATCCAGCGCATCGACGCGCTGCTGACCGGGCGGGACGTCACCTTCGTGTACGTCGCCGCCCACCAGGTGAACGGCGACCCGCTGAACGCCGTCGCGGACAAGGCCGCCAGCGACGCCGCCCGCACCCAGCAGGGCGCGGCCGGCACCGCAGCCGACCTGCCCGAGCCCGAACCGCAGAGCTCCGCCAAGGCCCCGGCCAAGCCCCGCCGTTCCACTGCCGCGAAGGGCACGGGCCGCACCCTCGCCGCCCGGTTCCCCGGCACCTGCCCGTGCGGCTCCGCCTACCCCAAGGGCGCCACCATCACCAAGGTCGGCTCCGGCTGGGGCCACCCGGACTGCGCCGCCGCCCACTGACACCCACTCACCCACCGACGCCGGGCATTTCCGTTGCACGGGCGGGGTGTTGGGGCCGGGCCGGTGCGGGCGGAGCCGTTCACGGGTGCCGGTACGGCGGTTCGAGGCCCGGTGCGTGAGCGTGGTGCCAACCGGCCCGGCGGCGGGGCGTGCGGGCCGTCGACCGCCGAACAGCAGCTCGGGTACCGGCGGCAGCGGCTCACCCGATCGGGTCGCTCTCCTCCGAGGTGCGGAACGGCGACGATTCGGGCGCGGAAGAATCGGGTCCTCCCCGCCCGGGCGACGGTGTGCGGCCTCGGGCGGCCAGGGCACGCCGAGACCGGAGTGGTGGCATGACCGTTCAGGACCCCTCGGGTGACGGAACCGCCCGGCGCGGTGAGTTCGCCGAGCTGTACCGGCGGGTCGACCGGGCCGGGCTGCTGCGCCGGCGCCCGCTGTACTACGCGTCCCGCGGTGCAGTGCTGGTCGCGGCGCTGGCGGGGCTGCTGGTCTGCTTCGTGGCGCTCGGCGAGAGCTGGTGGCAGCTCGGCCTGGCGCCGCTGTTCGCCCTGCTGTTCGGCCAGTTGGCGCTGCTCGGCCATGACGTCGCGCACCGCGCGGTGTTCGCCGGCCGCCGGACGACCGACCTGGCGGGCATCGTGCTGGGCAACCTGGTGGTCGGCATGAGCTACGGCTGGTGGGTCGAGGACCACAACCGGCACCACGCCCACCCGAACCGGGTGGGCCACGACCCTGCCGCCGACTCCCTGCTCTTCGTCCGCACCGCCGAACAGGCCCGGCGGGCCAGGAGGTTGCGGCGGTTCGTGGCGCGGTATCAGGCGGAGCTGTTCTTCCCGCTGCTGTCCCTCCAGGCGCTCGGACTGCTGGTGGCCACCGGCGTGACCCTCGTCCGCGGCACCGTCCGCCGCCCGGTCCTGGAGCGCGTCCTCGCCCTCCTGCACCACGTCCTCGCCGTGGCCCTCGCGGTCGCCGTCCTCACGCCGTTCCAGGCGCTCGCCTTCACCGTGCTGTTCGGGGCGCTGCTCGGCATCTACCTGGGCTGCGTCTTCGCCCCCAACCACAAGGGGATGCCGATGACCGGCCCGGACGCCGGGCGCACCGGCTTCCTCCGGCGGCAGGTGCTGCCCTCCCGCAACCTGCGGGCGGGCCGGTTCGTCCACGCCCTCTTCGGCGGCCTCGGGTACCAGATCGAGCACCACCTCTTTCCCGCCATGCCGGCGGCGGCCCTGCGCCCGGCCTCGCACCTGGTGCGCGCCTACTGTGCGGAGATCGGCGTACCGTACGCGGACGCCGGGCTGACTGCCTGTTTCCGGGAGATCCGGCGGGACCTGCACGCGGTCGGCCGCTCCGTCCCGGCCGACTCGGGCGCTGCCGGCTCGGGCGCTGCCGGCTCAGCGGAGGCCGTCCGGTGAACGGCGTTCTGCCCGGGCCGGCGGCACCCGCCGCGGACGGTCCGGCCTCCGGCGGCGAACGGCTGCGGGTGGTGATCGTCACCGAGTCCTTCGCCCCGCAGCTCAACGGCGTGGCCCACAGCGTCCTGCGGACCGCCGAACACCTGCTGGCCCGCGGGCACGCCCCGCTCGTGGTGACCCCGGCGACGTGGCGACGCGACGGCGGGCACCGCTCCGCCGCGTACGGCTGCGAGGTGGTCCGGGTCCCGTCCCTGCCGCTGCCCGGCTACCCGGAGGTGCGGATCGCCCTGCCCGGGCCCCTGGTCGCCGACGCCATCGGGCGGCACCGTCCGCACGTGGTCCACCTGGCCGGCCCGTTCGTGCTCGGGGCGGCCGGAGCCGCAGCGGCCGAGCGGGCGGGCGTCCCCGTCGTGGCGGTGTACCAGACCGACCTCGCCGCCTACGCCCGGACCTACCTGCCCTTCGCCGGGGCGGCCGGGGCCCGGCTGGCCTGGCGCCGGCTGCGGCGGATCCACGGGGCGGCCGTACGGACCCTCGCGCCGTCCCGGTCCTCGGTCGACACCCTCGCGGCCCACGGCATCCCCCGGGTCCACCTGTGGCCGCGCGGCGTCGACTGCGTTCGGTTCCACCCCGGCCACCGGGACGAGGCCCTGCGCCGACGCCTCGGCCGCCCCGGCGAGGTCCTGGTGGGCTACGTCGGACGGCTGGCGCAGGAGAAGCAGGTCGACCGGCTGGCCGAGGCGTCCCGGCTCCAGGGCGTACGGCTGGTGGTCGTCGGTGACGGCCCGTGCCGCGCCCGGCTGGCCGCCGCGCTGCCCGACGCGCTGTTCCTGGGCCGCCGCACCGGGCACGAACTCGCCCGGCTGTACGCCTCGTTCGACGTGTTCGCCCACCCCGGGCCGTTCGAGACCTTCGGCCAGACCCTCCAGGAGGCGATGGCCAGCGGACTGCCCGTGGTCGCCCCGGCGGCCGGCGGACCGTTGGACATCGTCCACCCCGGACGCACCGGCTTCCTCGTCCCGCCCGGCGCGGGCTCCGGCTTCCGGGAGGCCGTGGAGCGGCTCGCCCGGGACACGGAGTTGCGCCGCGCGCTCGGCCGGGCGGGTCGGGCCGCGGTGGCCGCCCGCAGTTGGGCGGCGGTCGGCGACCGGCTGGTCGACCACTACCGGCTCGCGGTCGCGGAGTCCGCCGGCGCCGGGCTCACCTGACACCACGGAACGGACCGTCATGCACCAGCCGCTCGCCGCCGACTACGCCCCCGGCACCCGCCCGGACGCCGACACCGCCGTCCTCCTGCACGGGCTGGGCGGCTGGACCCACAACTGGGCCGCGCTGGTCGACCGTCTCCGGCCGTCGGTGCACTGCCTGGCACTCGACCTGCCCGGCTTCGGCCGCTCCGCTCCCCCGCCCGACGGCCTCGTCACCGTCCGACGTCAGGCCTCGGCCGTCGCCCGTCACCTCGACCGCACCGGGCACCGCCGCGTCCACCTGGTCGGCAACTCCCTCGGCGCTCTGGCCGCCCTCCACCTCGCCGCCCACCGTCCGGAGCTGGTCGCCACGTTGACCCTGATCTCGCCGGCCCTGCCCGCTCTCCCGCCGCTCCGGGCCCTGCGGGTCGCCCTGCTCGCCCTGCCGGGCGCACCCCGCCTGTACGCCCGGCAGCAGTCGGCCCGGAGCCCCGCGCGGCAGCTCGACGACCTCTACGGCCTGATCTACGCCGACCCGTCGCGAGTCGGCGCCGCTCAGCGGGCGACGGAGCAGCGCGAACGCCTGCGCCGCGCCGAACTCCCCTACGCATCCGGCATGTTGGCCGAAGGCGTGCGCGCCCTCGTCCGGGCCCACCTCCCGCTTCCGGCGCAGGCGTCGGCCTGGCAGCAGGCCCGCCTGGTCACCGCCCCGACCTTGCTCGTCTACGGCCGCGACGACCGTCTCGTCGCCTTCCGTACCGCCGCCCGGGCCTACGCGGCCTTCCGCGACGCCCGGCTCCTCACCCTGCCCGACGTCGGCCACGTCGCCATGCAGGAACGCCCCGACGCCGTGGCCACGGCCTTCCGCGCCATGCTCGCGGAGCCCGGCCGCTCCGCCCGCAGCAGCACACCGCACCCGGCCGCTCGGAGCGTGTGACCCGGTGCCGCTCGGCGGTGGGAAGGTTCGCAGGTCACCGGCGGCGTCCGGTTCGTCCGGTTGCGGGGCTTCCGGGGCCGGTGCTGTCCTGCTGGGGTCAGGCAGTGCGAAGGATCGGAGCCGATGTGTCCTCCCCCGATGCCGTCCCACCTTCGGAGGCCGCGGACCGGCTGGCCATCCGCCGGCTGGTCGACGCCTACGCGCACTGCGCGGACCGCCGGGACGCCGAGGGCCAGCTGGCCCTGTTCACCGAGGACAGCCGCTTCCTGGTCCACCTGGACGCCACTGCCGCCGAACCGACCCAGGAGCTGCACGGACGCGCCGCCCTCGCGCCGGTCTTCGCCGACCTCGACCAGTACCGGGCCACCACCCACTTCAACGGCCAGAGCACCGTCGCCCTCGACGGCGACCGGGCCGAGGGCGAGACCTACTGCCTGGCGCACCACGTCTCGTCCGGCCCGGACGACGAGCGCACGATCATGATCGCGTCCATCCGCTACCTCGACCGGTTCGTCAAACAGGACGGCGACTGGCTCTTCGCCGAACGCCGCCTGCTGGTCGACTGGACCGAGACCCGCCCCTGCAAGCCCTGACGCCCCGCATCCCCGGGCGAAAGCGACGGCGTCGACCTGCCCGGCCTGGACATCCCCTCCCTCGCCCGCAGCTTCGGCTGCCGCGCCGTCGACGTGCGGACCACCGAGGAGCTGGAGCGGGAGTTCACGGCGGCGTTGGAGGCCGACACCGCCACCATCGTCCCCACCCAGCCTCGGCCGGCCGCGCTGTGGACCAGGGCACGGACCGGACGCCGAGCACCGAGAAACTCAATCAATCGTTTGACAACCGGCGCAAGTTGCCGCCTTCGGAAGGGGAAGCGCGATGACCACCGACACGGAGGCCGTGGTCCGGGCCGCCTATCACGCAGCAGAAGGCCCCGTCCTCGACGTGCAGGGCTTCATCGACCTGTTCGCTGCGGACGGGGTGTTCAACAATGTCGTCGCAGGCGAGAGCTACCGCGGTGCACACCTCGGCGACCAGGTCGTCTTCATGGGCGCCCTGGCACCCGACATCCACCGCGAACTGCACCGGCTCCACGTCATGGGCGACGTGGTCGCCGTCGAGCTGACGATCGAGGGCACCGTCACCGGCCCCTTCGAGACGCCCGCCGGCACCGTCCACGCAGGCGGCGCCCGGCTCAGCATCCCCACCGCCGATTTCTGGTACGTGGAAGGCGGGAAGGTCAAGGAGTTCAACTGCTACGTCGGGGTCAGCGTCATGCTCGCCCAACTCGGCGTGCACCCCGACTTCGCCTCCGCCGTCACGACCCCCTGACCGCCCCCGAAAGGAACGGAGAGGTGCCCGACCGTGTCACGGTCGGGCACCTCCGACTCCCGCCGACGTCTACGCTTCGAGGGACTTCGCGGCGTCGCGGATGACGTCGAGGACGAAGGCCGGCTGCGAGAGCATCGGCACGTGGCTGCTGTCGACGGCATGGGTCTTGGCGCCCATCCGTTCGGCGGAGGCCCGCTCCAGGTCCGGGTGCACCGTCCGGTCGTTGTTCGCGACGATGCACCAGCTCGGCTTGGTGCGCCAGGCGGTGCCGGGCACCTGCTGGTCGAACAGGTCGGGGACCGGCACGGCGCCCACGGCCCGGACGAGCTTCTGCTCGGCCGGCGGCAGATCGCCGCAGAAGTCGCCGGTACCCGACTCCTTGAGCCAGATCCGGCCGTGGGAGACGTCGATGTGATCGAACACGGGCGTACGGGGGAACTTGTTCTGCTGGTCCTGCGAGGTCTCGTCCTCGTCCGGGCCCAGCGCGGCGATGTAGACCAGTGCGCCCACGCGGTCGTGAACGCCGGCCTTGGTGATCAGGGTCCCGCCGTAGGAGTGACCGACGAGCACGACCGGGCCGGGCACGTAGTCGATGGAGCGGGTGACGCACGCGACGTCGCCTTCGAGCGAGTCGAGGCCGTGCTGCGAGCTGGAGACCGCGTGCCCCTCGGCATGGAGCGCGGGGACGAGCTTGTTGAAGCACGACCCGTCGGCCCAGAGTCCGTGGGCGAAAACGATGCTGGCCTTGCTGGCCATGGGTTCCTCATTTCGTCGCCATCGAGCCATGATGATCCGGCTACACCGGGTCATCACGCTATGACTCATCGCAGTCGGCCGCGACTGCTGGCCCTTCCGCCTCCGCCTGCGGCTTCGACCTCCCGCCGCTCGCGGCAGGGCCCGATGAGTTCGCGGGCCGGGCGCGTCGACGGGCCGGCGAGGGTGCCGGTCGCCTTCCCCGGCTGGGCGGTCACGAGGTCTGCCCGGCCCGGCACCTGCTCGATCTTCCCGCCGAGCTGGGCGCCGCGGCCCCAGATGTCGTTGGCCCGCTGCGCGGTCCGGGCGCCGATCCGGCCCAACCGGGCGCGTTGTTCGGCCGATGCGAAGATTCGGTCGGGCATGGGTCGCCCTGGGCGGAGACGTTGCAGGACGAGCACCGACCCGCCGGTCGTCGGCAAGGCCCGCGCCGGAGCTGCCGAACGTCGCTCTCAAGGCGCGCGGAAACCGACTCTGGACTGCGGTTATGCCGCCTGACACGCGCGACGTCAGATTCCGGGCCGGATCGGGTCGCCGGTGCGGAGGGTGCCGCCTTCGACGATGCGGGCGCGCAGGCCGCCGCGGTGGAGGAGTCCGCGCAGGACGCCGGGTCTGGTGAGCTGTTCGAGCCGGGCGCAGGGTTCGCTGAGCGCGATGCCGAGCAGGCGCACGCGGTCTCCGACGGTGAACTCGAGGCCCACGAGTTCGGTCAGCGGAACCCCGCGGCACACCACGTTCCGGCGTGCCTCGGAGTGGGTGAGGCGGATGCGGTGCTCGCGTTCCAGCGCTGCCAGGGCGTCGATGTCGAGGAGGGAGATCTCGCAGACGCGGGAGGCTCGGCCGGGAGCCCGTCGGAGTTGCGCGTCGCCGGGGCGGTCCTGGAAGTAGCGGTCGCCTTCCAGGCCGCGGCCGGTGACTGCGACGGCTTCCCGCACCTCGACGAGGGGTGCGCCGTGCGTCGGCGCGAGGTGGAGCGAGACCGCCGTGCCCTGCCACATTCAGTAACTCCCTTCTCCTGCCAGGAAGTTGTCCTCGATGGCGTGCAGCGTGCGGAACTGGTCGGCGCTCAGCTCGGCGACGTCCAGTTCCCGGCCGACGAGGTCTTCCAGGAACAGGATGAACTCCATGAAGGCGAGGGAGTCGATGATCCGGTTCTCGATCAGGTCGAGGTCGGCGGGGATCTCGCCGAGTGCCGGGTTGCGGGCGCGCAGCCAGTCGACCACCGGCTTGAGGGAGTCATTCACCGTGGCACTCTCCTTCGTGATCGACGTGATCGACGTGACCGGCGTGATCGGCCCGCTCGGGGCGGGTCTCGTGCAGCGCGCGTCCGTAGTCGGCGCGGATGCGTTCCACCAGGTCCGCGGCGGATTCGGTGGCGGTGATCCGTTCGCAGGAGTCGCCGCAGTACATCGCCATGTCCTCGATCCGGCCCTCGGTGCGGACGGACGGTACGACGGCGCTGTACCGGGGGACGGGCAGTCGTCGGCCGCCGGGGGCGGTGGCGGTGGCGATGAACCGGGCCGACCGCCGGGGGCCGGGCGCGGTCAGCGCGTTGCGCAGGACCCGGTGGGGCCGGTTCGGCCAGCCGATGTCGAAGACCGTCGTCACCACGGTGTCCGAGGCCCCGGCCGCGACGATCCGCCGTTTGAATTCCGGGTGCGCCTCGGATTCCCGGGCCGCGGCGAAGAGGGTGCCGACCATCGCCCCGTCGGCGCCCTCGGCGACCGCCCGGGCGAGGTCGGCGCCGGTGGCGATGCCGCCCGCGACGGCGAGGACGGCATCGGGGTGGTCCCGGCGGACGGCCCGCAGCAGTGGCAGGGCGGGCAGGGCGCCGAGCAGGTGCCCGCCCGCCTCGACGCCCTGGAGCACGACGACGTCGGCGCCCGCGTCGAGGGCCCGGCCGGCGGCGTGCGTGGTGCCGACCTGGACCACCACCGGCAGGCCTGCCCGGACGACCGCCGCCGGCAGGTCCGGTGCGGGCAGCCCGTAGAACGTCACGAACGCCCGCTCCGGCAGGACGCCGAGGGCCGCGTCGAGTTGGGCCCGGCACCGGTCGGGGGCCAGTACCTCGGGCACCAGGTTGATGCCGAACGGCCGGTCCGTTCGCGCGGCCGTGTCGGCGATCAGTCGGCGAACCTGTTCGGGTGGTTCCTTGTAGAGGCCGAGGACGCCGCCGGCGCCCGCCCGGGAGACGGCGCCGCACAGCTCGGGCCCGGCGACGCCGCCCATGCCGGCCTGGAGCAGGGGCAGGGTCACCCCGAGGCGCCGCTCCAGCCGGGTCGGGCGCGGCACCGGCCCGGTCACTGCGGCGCTCCGGCCTCGACCACCGCGTCCCGGGCGGCGGCGAGGTCACCGTCGAAGCGCAGGTCCAGGACGTGCAGCCAGCGTTCCAGTCCGAAGGCGACGCACCCGGTGAAGGCGGGCCTGCCGTCGTGCCGGATCGCGCAGCGCTCCCCGAAGAAGTTGCGGTGGTTGTTGAGCGAGGCCACCGCGGTGCCGTCCGGGGCGAGGAACTCCTCCTTGACCGGCGCGAGGACCTGCAGCACGGCGCGCGGGCTGTCGCGCCGGAAGAAGGGGTCACTGGCCGGGGCGCGGTGCAGTTCGATGCCGAGGCGGTCGGCGAAGGCGGCCACCTCCGTCCGGTGGTGGTCCAGGTGCGCGCGGACGGCGTCCTGGCTGCCGAGGCAGACGATCTCGCGCATGGTGAACCCCCAGAGCCGGCGCAGGCCGTCGTGGTGGTCCTCGTTGCGGTAGCAGTGGGCGACGGTGGTCACCAGCGCCGCGTCCCGGTCCAGCGAGCTGTCGGCGAGGTGCAGGAACGCTCCGTAGCAGGCGGCCGAGGGCAGCAGGTGGGTGGCGTCGGCGAGGTCGTGGGCGGGGACCGGGTCGGCCCCGGCCTTGGCGCTGTCCTGGTCGAGCCGGTCGGGCCGGATCCGGCTGACGGTGCTGCCGAGGTGCGGGAAGTTCTGGAAGTAGTCCAGTTTCCGGAGTTCGGCGGCGGGCAGCAGGGGTGGCAGCGTCATCGGCTCGGCGCCGCGGGCGGTCGCCCAGCCCGTGAAGACGTCGTCGAGCGCGCGCAGCAGGCCGGTGGCGGGCCCGCCGAGCGTCGCGAGGCCGTCCTGGACGGACCAACTGGTGCGGGCGGCGCGGTCGGTGTGGGACATCGTCCTCCTCCGGACGGCGGTCAGCGGACGGCGGTCGAACCTGCGGCAGTCGAACCTGCGGCAGTCGAACGTGCGGGTGGACGGGCGGGTCGGCGCGGAGCCGGTTCATGTCTCCGGGACGCCGATCCGCCGGAGGAAGTCCCTGGACTTGCGCAGCACCCGCCGGTGCTCGGCCCGGCGCGCCGGGTGGTCCAGCAGGCGTTTGCGGAAGGCGAGTCCGTCCGGAATCCCGGCGTCCCGGTAGACGGCCGGGTTGTAGAGGGAGCCGATGCTCGCGGACAGGTAGCCGTCGAGGTTCCGGCCGATGGCCCGGCGGTCGGCCTCGTCCAGTCCGGCTTCCAGCAGCCGTTCCCAGAGCAGTTGGACCAGCCGGGCCCCGAAGGCGATGTGCCGGCTCTCGTCCTGGTGGTGGATCCGGTTCAGCTGTCGGATGGTCGGGTGCAGCCGCTCGTCGGCGGCCAGCCGCACGTTGTAGTGGTCGACGATCTGCTCGAACAGCAGGATGCGGGCGAAGACCAGGAAGTTCTCCCGCGCCGGGTCGTCGGAGGGAACGGCCAGCTTCAGCCGCTTCTCCGGGTAGATCCGTCCGCCGTACTTGAGGCAGAACGTGGCGAAGAACCACATGTGCTCGTTCTCCTCACCGATGAAGTGGTGGAAGAACTCGGACGGGATCTCGAAGCCGGGGGTGTGGATCCGCCGCATCACCTCGATGAGCAGTTCCCTGATGCCGTGGACGTTCAGGCTGTAGAAGTTGACGCTCTCCCCGCGGCCGAGTGCCCGCAGTTGGTCCGGGGTGAGCCGGTCGACGTACTCCGTGCCGTGGACGGACAGCAGCTCGGGCGAGAACCAGGGTTCGTCCTCGGGGAGTTCGGCCGGCCAGTCGAAGGTGGTGTACGGGTTGTAGTAGTCGCTGCTGGCCCGGGCCGAGAGCCGCTCCAGCAGCTGCCGGAATTCGGTGTCGTCCGTCATGCCCGCCCCCCGGAGCTTCGCCAGGCGATGCCGTCCAGCAGCTTGCGGTGGAGTTCGGGTGTGGACGCCGCCACGCAGGACCGCTGGTTGGCGACGTCCAGTTCGGTGAGTGCGGTGTCGCCGAGCGGCTGCCCGTAGGCGTCGGTGATGACGAGGCCGGCCTGCTCGGCCAGCAGCACCGCGGCGGCGATGTCGTACGGGAACAGGTGCAGCACCCGCCCGTTGCCGACCCGTTGGAACTCGCCGAGCAGCGCGGGGTCGTCGCGCAGCAGCCGGTTGCCGATGTCGACGTACGCGTCGAGCTGACCGGTGATCAGGCGCGAGATGGACCAGGTGGCGCTGTTGAAGACGAACACGCCGCCGGTGTTGGCCGAGAGGTCGATGAGGTGCCCGTAGGCCTCGGTCATCAGTCGGGCGGGGTGGCCGTTGAACTCCAGGGACCAGAACATCCGGGAGAGGTCGGTGGTCCGGGTCGGCGCGGGCACGGGGTGGTCGTAGCCGTGTGCCGCCACCCCGGGGGTGCCGCGCTCGGCGTACAGGTGGGCGCCGGTCTTCCACTCCATCAGCAGGGCGTGTTCGACGTCCGCGATGCGGGGGCGGTCGCCGAGCCGGGCGACCGCGACGGACACGGTGGCGGACTCCAGGCCGGCCACGGCGGGCCGGGTGCCGTCGATGGGGTCGACCACCAGGAGGTGTTCGGGGTGGCGGCCGTGGGTGCGCAGGCCGCGGTCCTCGGAGAACACGGCGACGGGCAGGTCGTGGTCGACGACGTACTTCCAGACGGCCCGTTCGGCGACGTCGTCGATGCCGAACTGGGCGTCGCCGCCGGGCGAGTGGCCGCGGACGTCACGGTTCTCGGACCGGGCCCGGCCGGCGGTGATCTCGTCGCGGACGAGCCGGGCGAGACCGAGCAGGTAGTCCTTCATGTCGGTCATCAGGTCGCCTCCGCGGCGAAGAGGGTCTCCAGCCGGTCGCAGAGGAGGTCCGCCTCCTCGGTGGTGATGATCAGCGGCGGCCGGATCTTCAGGACGTTCCCGCGCCCGTAGCGGGAGGTACGCAGGATCAGGCCGTGGTCCATGCCGCGGTGGGCGAGGTGCAGGGTCAGCGGGGTGTCCGGCCGGCCGTCCCGGTCGACCATCTCCAGGCCGATCATCAGCCCGAGGCCGCGGACGTCGCCGATCCGGGGGTGGCGCGCCGCCAGGTCGCGCAGCCGCTCCATCAGGTGGGCGCCGACGGTCCGGACGTGTGCCAGGAACTCCGGGCGGGAGACGATTTCCAGGGTCTTGTCCGCGGCGGCGGCGGCCAGCACGTTGCCGCCGTAGGTGAACGAGTGGTACTCGCCGTCCAGGCCCGCGAGTTCCTCGGTGGTGAGGATCGCGGCGACCTGGGCGCCGGAACCACCCAGGCCCTTGGCGGTGGTGATGATGTCCGGCCGCACGCCGAAGTGGTCGGCGGCGAACATGTGGCCGGTGCGGCCGATGCCGGTCTGCACCTCGTCGAAGACCAGCACGATGCCGCGTTCGTCGCAGATCCGGCGGAGCGCGGCGAGGTAGCCGTCCGGCGGCACGATGTTGCCGCCCGAGCCGGACACCGGCTCCACGACGATGCAGGCCACGCTGCCCGACGAGGCGTGGTCGATGAAGTCGTTGATCCGCTCCGCGCACAGCAGGCCGCAGCTGTCGGGGCTCTGCTTGTAGAAGCAGCGCAGGCAGTACGGGTCCGGGACGTGCGTGATGCCGGCGATCTGCGTCGGGAACGGCGCCCGCCGGAAGGCCTCGCCGGACATCGCGGTGGTCATCGTGGTCTGGCCGTGGTGGCTGCGGAAGAGCGTGATCACATCCCGCCGTCCGGTGCGCACCTGGGCCATCTTCACGGCGCCCTCGTTGGCGGTCGCGCCGCCCGAGACCTTCAGGTGGACCCGGGTGAGGTTCGGCGGCGACACCGCGACCAGTCGGCGCACCAGCCGCTCCACCGGCTCGGTCTGGAACGTCGAGGTGGCGTGGACCAGCAGGTCGGCCTGTTCCCGCATGGCCTTGACGATCTCGGGGTGCCCGTAGCCGAGGCTGAGGTTGAACGTCCCCGAGGCGCAGTCGATGTACGCCCTGCCGTCGGCGTCGTAGAGGTGGATCCCCCCGCCGTGCCGCATCTTGTACTCGCTGACCTGGTAGTAGATCAGGTCCTCGATCTTCCGTGCGTCTTCCACAATTCCTCCCGAGGCCGGGCCGGCGATTCCCGAAAAGAATGCGCCGGCCCTTGTTCGACGACCGACAGCGCCCCGGAATTGCTCAGGAGGGCAGAATGAAGGTGAAACTCGCCTGCCACCCCTCCGGGGTTTCCTGAACGTCCATCAGGCATTCGGGGCGGAAATACTTGTCGAGCCGGTTCCGGCGTTCGCCGGGGAAGTACAGCATGGTGGTCAGGACGCCGCCGCCGGGCGGCTGCACCTTCACGTGCAGGTGCCGCGTCCGGCCCGGGTACTCGGCCGGCAGGACGGTCTCCAGCCGCCAGTTCCCCTCCTCGTCGGCGAACTGGTGCCCGCGGAGGGTGAACCCCTCCTCGTCGTACACGCCCTCGTCGCCGACCTGCCAGAAGTCCAGCAGAGCGCCCCCGATCGGCTTGCCGTCCGGGTCCACGACCCGGCCCGACAGCACCATGGGGGTCCCGGTCGGGACGTCGGACCGGAAGTTCGTCTTGAACGGTGTGGCCGGCTTGTAGTACGGGCCCTCGGTCTGCGCCGGGGTCGGCGGGATGCCGTTGCACTTGACGTCGGGAGTGATGATCAGGACATCGTTCTCGGGGTTTTCTTCCACCGTTTCCTGCCTTCCATCGGGCCGGTTCTGCACCGGCCGCCGAAGAAGCCGATGGAAAAGTCTGCCGAAATTCGGCACAACGCATTCCTGTCCGCTCAGACTGTCTCTCGGGGATGGCCGTGTCAATAGGCCTCGTCAATAGGCCGAGCCAATAGGCCGTGTCAGTAATGCGGACGGGCCGGTAATCAGCTCGGAACGGAGCCGGAAAGGACGTTCTCCGCGGCCGCGCGGCGCACCATGACGGCGCGGACCCGGTCGAACACCCGGCGGTCCGGCGGGTTGGTCAGGATGTCGGCCAGGGCGAACAGGTCCAGGGCCCGGCTGGTGCGCCGCCAGTCGTCGGGCAGCGGCCCGCCGCCGTCCCGGAAGCCGTCCAGGAACGCCCGGGAGTAGTCCGGCGGGTAGTCGTCCTCGAAGCGCAGCATGTTGCCGACGTCCATCAGCGGCGGGCCGCTGAAGGCGAGTTCCCAGTCGAGGACGGCGGCGACCTCCCAGCGTCCGTCGTGGCCCGGTGCGACCAGCAGGTTCTTGGGGTTGAAGTCGTTGTGGACGAGCCGGTGGTCGGCGGCGGCGCGGGCGCAGAGCGGCGCCGCCCGTTCGGCCAGCCGGCTCAGCGTCCGGGCGTCCGACGCGCTGAGCCGGGGCGCCGCCCGGCCCGCCGGTGGGGGGCGTCGCTCCGCGGCCGCCAGGCAGTGTTCCACGAAGGCCTGCAGGTCGCTCCGGCCGTCCGGCGGCTGCGGAACGAGCGACGCCTCCTCGAAGCGGCCGGGCCGGGGCAGTTCCCATCCGGAGACCAGGGCCAGGGCCGCGCCGACCGCCCGGCCCAGGTCTGCGGCGGCCGGTCCGGAGGCGTCCGCCAGCGCCTCGGTCAGCGGAACACCCCTGATGTAGCGGTAGAGCAGGGACGGACATCCCGTGGCCGCGCCGTCCGGGTCGGCGGCCACCAGCTCGGGCAGCGGAAGCCGCCCGTGCAGGCGCCGCAGCAGCGCGGCCTCGACCTCGCACGTGTTGCGCCGGACCCCGCTCTCCCCGCCGGGCCGGAAGCGGCGCAGCACGTAGCGCCCGTCCGCCTCGGTCACCAGCAGGATCAGCTCGTTGTTGCAGCCTCCGAGAAGCCGCCCCGCGCACCGGACGCGTTCCCCGGGCAGGGCCTCGCCGTGCAGCCAGGCGCGCGTACCGACGTCGAGCTCGATGGGGCCGGTCGTCACCACTCCGTCATCCTTCCTGCCGTCCACATGCTTTCGGGCACGCCACACCGCAGCCCTGCTGCGCCCCGGGGCCTGTCCGGTCGATCGCGCGCCCGGCAGGATCGGCCGCGCAGGCCCGAGTCCCGGCCGAACGCGGACCGCTCCCCGCCGTACGGTCAGCGGGTCTTGTGCTGCGCCTCGGCCCGGAACGCCAGGACGAGGCCGCCGGCCGGACCGGCCATCGCGCCGAGTTCCGCCGGCACGACGAAGTCGTCGGCGGCCTGTTCGGGCAGCCCCGGATACCCGCCGAGCTGTTTGAGCAGTTCCGCCCGTACGGCGGGAAGCAGTCCGGGGAGCACCGACATGCCGCCGCCGATCACGATCCGCTCGGGAGCGGTGCAGTAGACGATGCTGCGCAGTCCCTCGGCCAGGTAGCCGGCTTCGAGCTCGACCGCCCGGTGCAGCTCGTCCCCGGTCAGCTGCTCCGCGGGCCGCCCCCACCGGTCCGCGACGGCGGTGCCTCCGGCCATGCCTTCCAGGCAGTCGCCGTGGAAGGGGCAGTTGCCCGGGAAGTCGTCGCCGGGCCGCCGGCTCACCGCCACGTGCCCCATCTCGGTGTGGACCAGGCCCCTGACGGGCCGTCCGCCGATGATCGCGCCGCCGCCGATGCCGGTCCCGACGGTGAGGTACACGTAGGTGTCGAGCCCTCGCGCGGCGCCCCACCGTCCCTCGCCGAGGGCCGCGCCGTTGACGTCCGTGTCGATGCCGATCGGTACGTTCAACTCCCGTGCCAGCGAGCCGAGTACGTCGACGTCGGCCCAGCCCGGTTTGGGCGTGTCGGTGGTGAACCCGTACATCGGGAGGTTCGGGCGCAGCTCCAGCGGGCCGAACGAGGCGACGCCGATGGCGGCCAGCGGTCCGTGCCGTTCCGTCGCCCGGCCGAAGAAGTCGGCGACGCGTGCCAGGGTCTCTCCGGGCTCCCCGGTCGGGAACCTGGCCTGGGCCAGCACGTTCTCGGGTGAAGTCCCCACCAGGCAGACCACTTTGGTGCCGCCCGACTCGACCGAGCCGTACAGCGCGTGACGCGGGCTCATCCGGTGACCTCCGGCCAGCCGTCCGGGCCCGCCGGGGCGGTGTCGGACCGGATGACGACCTTCATCGCACCGTAGCCGGTGCCGCCCGAGCCGTGGCCGGCGTCGTGGCCGGTGCCGCGCGCCGTTCCGTCGGCCCCGGCGGAGAGCAGCGCGAAGGCGTCCTGGTAGCGGTCGAGCGGGAACTCGTGGGTGACCAGCGAGTCCAACGGCAGGTCGCCGATCAGGTCGACCGCGATCGGGAAGGTGTCCGCCCGGTAGTCGCCGGCCCCGATCAGGCTGACGCCGTGGTTGGTCAGGTACAGCGGGCTGATGCTGGGCCGGTAGCTGTCGTCGAAGCCCATGGCGACGACCCGGCCGCCGTCTGCCACCAGTTGCAGCGCCTGCTCGACGGCGACCCCGGTGGTGTCGAAGACGATGTCGGGCCGGCGTCCGTCCCCGGCCTTGACCACCGCTTCGAGCGGGTTCGGCCCGCCGACGTCGACGGTCCGGTCGACCAGCGGTCCGGCGACGGCCAGCCGGTACGGGTCCGACTCGGCGATCACCACCCGGCGTGCCCCGCGCGCGGCGACCAGGGCGGTGAGGAGGCCGATCGGTCCCGCGCCCAGCACGGCCACGGTGTCGCCGGGGCCCACGTCCGCGGCGAGCACGTTGTTGAGGACGCAGGCCAGCGGCTCCACCAGCACGGCGCGCCGGAACGCGAGGGCGTCCGGCAGCCGTTCGGTGAAACGTTCCGGCAGCACCACGTGCTCGGCGTACGTGCCGTCGCGGTCGACGCCGACCTCGGTGCCCCGCTTGTTCCGGCAGTGGTTGGTCGCGCCCCGCCGGCAGGGCGGACAACTGCCGCAGTACAGCGTCGGATTGACCACGACCCGGTCGCCGGGACGGACGGACGTCACGTCCGCTCCGACCTCCTCCACCACGCCGACCGACTCGTGTCCGAGGACCACTCCGGGCCGGGCCGGGAAGCGGCCCAGCAGGATCTTGCGGTCCGTCCCGCAGATCCCCGTCCCCACGACCCTCACCACGACGTCGTCGCGTCCGGACGCCTCCGGACGCGGATGGTCCCGCAACTCGACGGGATGCGGACCGGAATCGGAATGGAAACCGGGACCGAGATATACCAGAGCTCGCACGGCGTCTCCTTGGGGGCCGATGGGCCTACCGCTATCGGGTGCCTGTCACCGATCTGGCTTGCAAGGCGTTCACTGTAGCCTGCACAGTCCTCCCCCGAACCGCCCGTATTTCGGTCATCGTCGGACACCCCCGACCCGTCAGGGGGCGTACGCCCGGCGTGATTCCCGGATCGCGCGCCGAACGGAATTCGACCCGGTCGGCCCGGCCGAAAAAGACCGCGCAGCACAGCCCCCCCGTTCCACCGCCGCCCCGCCCCGGCGCCGCCCACACACCGGACCTGGGCCTGCCCCGCCCCGCAGTCGGCGCCGGGCGGGAGTGGCAGCCACTGGTGGTGCCACTGGGATTCCGGCGGATCACCGTGGTGGCGAGAAATCCGCTCCTGCCCGATCCGATCGGAATCCGGGAGTCCTTTCTCCAGCGCCTGCTGCGGCCGGCGGTGGAATTGTGCGTTGCGGTGTCCGCAAGGCCACAAGGGGAAGGGCAACAATGGTGATGACCGCGTGAAACCACTCATTCCGGAGGGAGCTTGCCGTCGTCATATGACGACAGCTTGCCCCCACCCGTCCCGCCCTGCCCCGCCCGCAGTGCGACCCACCGGGCCCGGGGTGCCGGTCGGAGCACGAAGACGCCCGGCGTGGCGGCGGCCCGGCCCCCGATGGATTCGAGGGCCGGGCCGCACGGAGCAGCGCCGAACGAGGAGTGCTGACGCGCGAGGGGGCCTGCGGTGGTCAGGGGCAGTGGACGGTGAAGGTGCCCTCGTGGGTGCCGGCCACGCTGCTGCCCCAGTTGCCGAGGATGTCCTTCATCTGGACTCCGTAGTAGCTCCACACCTTCCAGGTGCCTTCCTGGCAGGGGAACCGGCCGCTCTCCGAGGCGGCCTTGCTGGAACCGGACGCCCCGGGGAAGGTGCCCTCGTACACCGTGCCGTCCGGTGCCGTGAGCTTGTAGTCGCTGGGCTCCCAGATCCGGCAGCCGTTGGGCGGCGCCGACCAGCCGATGATCTTCCACCAGCGACACTCGGTCCACAGGCCCGCGTAGACGTTCTTGGAGTCTCCGGCGTCGTACATGCACAGCCAGCTCTTCATCTCCCGCGTGTCGTCGGAGTTGGAGTCGATCCACTCCCCCGCGCAGTGCGGTTCGTCGACCGATCGCGGCGACGCGGCGACGGATGCCGGAACTGCCTGCACGCTCCGACTCGGCGGAGCCGGGGCGGCAGCGGCGGTCGCCACCGGCACGAGAAACGCAGCCGCAGAGGCAGCGGCAGCCAGCCGCGCCGATCCAGGGAAACGCATAGAGAGGCTCCTTTTCGCGAAAGCCGGCGAAGAGGGAGAGTCGGACCGGCCCGGGGCGACGTCGGTCTCCCAAGGCCCCGCCCACCCAAGCCCGAGCAAAACCCTCACCTTGGGAGCTCAAAGTGGCACCCCCCGCAACCGCCGCCAAGGCCGACCTGGCGACATCCACCCGAAAGAGTGCGCAACCATGCCTGCACCACGTCACGTCGTTGACCGACGCACGGCCCACACGCCCCGGCGCCGACCACGGGTGAGCGGGAACGAGCAGGTGGCGGATGCTGCCCTGAGGTTCTCGGTGCTGCCCCGAGTTTCTCGGCGGTGGCACGCACGCTGATGTTCCGGTCAGTTCGGGCGGCGTCCGGATGCCGGCGTGGCGGCAGTAGGGTGGTGGGTCGTGGCCAGTCGTAAAACGTCAATTCTGGAGGCATCCGCGCGGGTGATTGCCCGGCGCGGGGTGCGTGGGCTGCGGGTTGAGGAGCTTGCGGCCGAGGCCGGGGTGTCCACCGCACTGATCTACTACCACTTCAAGGACCGTACCGGGATTCTTCGGCAGACCCTGGAGTTCATCAACGATCGCGCCGGGCGCTACACCGCCGTGCGCGAGGCGGGGGCACCGCCGTTGGGGCCGCGGGAGGAGTTGGAGCACGCGTTGCTGCTGGAGCTCCAGGACGTGCCGGAGGTCCGGGAGAACAGCGTCGCCTGGGGGGAGCTGCGGGCGAGCGCGGTGTTCGACGACTCGTTGCGGGAGGATCTGGCCCGGGCGACCCTGGTCTGGGTCCAGGAGATCGCCGAACTGCTGGGCCGGGTGCGGCCGATGACTCCGGCCCCGGAGCTGGCCGCGGCCGCGGAGCGGCTGACGGCGCTGCTGGAGGGGCTGAGCATGCGGTGGCTGAGCGGGACGCTGCCGCTGACCCATGCCCGCACGCTGCTCGGCGAAGCGATCACCACGGAACTGGAGCGGCTCGGCCGCTGAGCCTCCCGCCTCCGGGTCCCCCTCACGCCGCAGTCCGGGCGGTCGGCTCGCGCCGGCCGGTCCGGGCTGCGGCGTTTTCGCACCTCCAATATTGACTGATTTTTCAGTCAGTGCCACGCTGGGCCAGTCGGCGCGGGATGTCCCGCACGTCCGATGCCGCGTTTCCCGCCCGGACGGAGCGCCTGCGCCGCGCGGTCGGCCGAACCGAGAGCCCGTCCGCCCGCAGGCGGCGTCGGGAGGCAGCGGCGGCGACACTTGATCTGGAGGTCCGCATGGCCGAGCACCCTGGCGAGCGCACGTTCGCCGACCGTCTGCTGGAAGCGTTCCCGCCGCTCCGGTGGGCGCTCGGCGCACCGGAGCCGGACGAGGCCGGGCCGACCCCGAACACTTCGAGCAGCGCGGACACCGGCCCGTCGCACGCGTACCCGCACCCGCACCGTCGGTGGGTTCCGGCGGAGCACGAACCGCATGCCCGGACGTGGATGTCCTGGCCGTCGCGGAAGTCGGTCTGGGGGCGGCAGTTGGCGGGTGTGCAGCAGGACATCGCGCTGATCGCGGCGACCGTCGCCGAGTTCGAGCCGGTGGTGATGTGCGCCCCGGACGGGTACAGCGCCCGGCAGGTGCGTGACCGGTGCGGGTCGGCGGTGGAGGTGACCACCGCCGTCCCCACGGACGACCTGTGGATGCGGGACATCGCGCCGGTGTTCCGCCGGGACGGTGCGGGCGGGCTGGACGCGGTGGGCCTGGGCTTCAACGGGTGGGGCCGCAAGCAGGTGCACGCCGACGATGCACGGGTGGCCGAGGAGGTCGCGCGGCGCTGCGGGGTTCCGTTCGAGCGGGCCGGGTTCGTGGGCGAGGGCGGGGCCGTCGAGGCGGACGGCGACGGCACGGTGATCGCGACCGAGAGCAGCCTGGTGAACCGGAACCGCAACCCCGGCTTGGGCCGCGAGGAGGTCGAGGCGGCCGTGCTGAGCGCGTACGGCGCGCGGAAGATGATCTGGCTGCCCGGCATTCGCGGCAAGGACATCACGGACGACCACGTGGATGTCACCTCGCGTTTCGTCCGGCCGGGTGTGGTGATGGTGCAGCTGCCGCCGCCGGACCGCGACGACGTGTGGGCGCGCGGGGCCCGTGAGCAGTTCGCGTTGCTGAGCGCCGCGACGGACGCCCGGGGGCGGCGGCTTCAGGTGATCCGGGTGGACGGACCGGACACGGTGCGTTCCAGGAGTGCGGCGTTCGTCGACTCCTACCTCAACTTCCATCTGGTCAACGGCGGTGTGATCACCGCGGAGTTCGGCGACCGGGTCAAGGACGAGGCCGCCCGCCGCACTCTTGCCGCCGCGTTCCCGGGCCGCGAGGTGGTCCAGCTCGACGTCGACCGCCTGATGGCCGGGGGCGGCGGCATCCACTGCTCGACCATGCACGAACCGCTGGCCTGATCGCGACGCGGTTCGGCGGTCGACCGCCACTGCCCGCCACTGCGCCGCCGCCTTCCTTCGACTTCCGACGTCCTTCCCACCCCCTCGTTCTGGAGCCTCCGTTGCCCCTCCCTCCTCCCTTCCCCCGCGCCGCGCTGCGGCCGTTCGGCGTCCTGCCGTGCCTGACCTTCCCGACGGCGGGCGGTGAGCGGGCATGCAGCTGACTCCGACGGAACGTGACCGACTGCTGCTGTTCTCGGCCGCCGAGTTGGCCCGCACCCGACGGGCGCGTGGGGTGCGGCTGAACCTGCCGGAGGCGACGGCGCTGATCGCCGACACGGTCTGCGAGGCGGCCCGCGACGGCCGCCGGCTGGCCGAGGCGATCGAGGCGGGCCGCACCGTGCTGAGCGCCGACGACGTGCTGCCCGGGGTGGTCGATCTGCTGACGGAGGTGTACGTGGAGGCGGTGTTCGAGGACGGGACGCGTCTGGCGGTGGTCACCTCGCCGTTCGCCGGCGCGGCGGGCAGCGGCGAGGCTGCGCCCGGTGCTGTCCTGCCGGGTGCCGATCCGGCCGAACCGCCGTCGCCCGTCGTCCGGTTGACGGTCCGCAACACGGCGTCGGTGCCGATCTCGGTGACCTCGCACTTCCATTTCTTCGAGTCGAACCCGCGCCTGGCGTTCGACCGCTCGGCCGCGTACGGGATGCGGCTGGCGGTGCCGGCCGGCTCCTCGGTGCGCTTCGACCCGGGGGCGGCCGTCGAGGTCGGCCTGGTGCCGATCGGCGGCCGGCGGGTGGCGATCGGTTTCGCCGGCCTGGTGGACGGTCCGCTGGACGCGCCGGGCGCGAAGGACGCGGCGCTGGCCAGGGCCCGGGCGACCGGCTGTCTCGACACGGACGGGGACACGGCGGACATGGTGGACATGGTGGAGGGACGACGGTGAGCAGCAGCATCGACACGCACGAGTACGTCGCGGTGCACGGTCCGCGGGCGGGCGACCGGGTCCGGCTCGGCGACTCGGGGCTGATCGTCCGGGTCGAGTCGGACTCGCAGGCCCCGGGCGACGAGTTCCTGGTGGGGTTCGGCAAGACCGCCCGCGACGGGCAGCATTTGAAGGCCGCCGCGGTCCGCGAGACCTGTGACCTGGTGATCTCCAACGTGTTGGTGATCGACGCGGTGCAGGGCATCCGGAAGACCTCGATCGGTATTCGGGCGGGCCGGATCTCGGCGATCGGCCGGGCGGGCAACCCGGACACCCTGGACGGGGTGGAGGTGGTGGTCGGCACGGGTACCGCGATCGTCTCCGGCGAGGGCCTGATCGCCACGGCCGGCGCCATCGACACCCACGTGCATCTGATGTCGCCGCGCATCATGGAGGCCTCGCTGGCGTCCGGTGTGACGACGATCATCGGGCAGGAGTTCGGCCCGGTCTGGGGCGTCGGCGTCAACTCGCCGTGGGCGCTGCGGCACGCGTTCAACTCCTTCGACGCCTGGCCGGTCAACATCGGCTTCCTGGGCCGCGGTTCGTCCTCCGACCCGGCGCCGCTGATCGAGGCGCTGGCCGAGGGCGGCGCGTCCGGCTTCAAGGTGCACGAGGACATGGGCGCGCACACCCGGGCGCTGGACACCGCGCTGCGGGTCGCCGAGGAGTACGACGTCCAAGTGGCCCTGCACACCGACGGGTTGAACGAGTGCCTGTCGGTGGAGGACACCCTCGCGGTGCTGGAGGGCCGCACCATCCACGCCTTCCACATCGAGGGGTGCGGCGGCGGCCACGTGCCGAACGTGCTGAAGATGGCCGGCGTGCCGAACGTGATCGGCTCCTCCACCAACCCGACCCTGCCGTTCGGCCGCGACGCGCTGGGCGAGCACTACGACATGATCGTCTCCGCGCACGACCTCAAGCCGGACCTGCCGGGCGACGCGGCGATGGCCCGCGACCGGATCCGGGCCGGCACGATGGGCGCCGAGGACGTGCTGCACGACCTCGGGGTCATCGGCATCACCTCCTCCGACGCCCAGGGCATGGGCCGGGCCGGCGAGACCGTGCGCCGCACCTTCGCGATGGCCGGCAAGATGAAGGCCGAACTCGGGCCGATGGAGGGGGACGGCCCGGACGACGACAACGAGCGGGTGCTCCGCTACATCGCCAAGCTGACCGTCAACCCGGCCATCGCGCACGGGCTTTCGCACGAGGTCGGCTCGATCGAGGTCGACAAGCTGGCCGACATCGTGCTCTGGCGGCCCGACCGGTTCGGCGCCAAGCCGCAACTGGTGCTGAAGGCCGGCTTCCCCGCGTACGGGGTGACGGGCGATCCGAATGCGGCCACCGAGAACTGCCAGCCGCTGGTGCTGGGGCCGCTGTTCGGGGCGCACGGTGCGACCGCGGCCGACCTGTCGGTGGCGTTCGTCGCGCAGGCCGCCGCCGAGGCGGCCTCGCCGGGGCGCCCGTACGACGGGATGACGACGCGCCGGCGGCGGGTGGGGGTGCGCGGGACGCGTGGCATCGGGCCGCGCGACCTGGTGCGCAATTCACGCACCGGGCTGGTGGAGGTGGACCGGCGGAGCGGGACGGTGCTGTTCGACGGGGCCGAGGTGCGCTCCGAGCCGGCCGACCAAGTCTCGCTGAGCCGGCTGTACTTCCTCTGACCGCTTGGTCAGTACGTCTGCCGGCGGCCGGCTGCCAGGTCGGCCGCCGGCCCGAGTTCCGTCCCGACCGCGCCCAGCAGCAGCGCGCGGGCGTGGTCGAGCGGCAGGGCGCCGCTGAGCCAGCGCATGCTGAGCCCTTCGAGCAGGGCGGTCAGCCGTTCGGCGGCGGCGGCGTGCCCGGGGGCGGCGCCGACCGGGTCGGCCCGGGCCAGCAGGTCCGCGATCTCCTGCACCCAGGCGCGGGTGGCCCGGGCGAGGTCGTCCCGCAGGTCCGGTTCGAAGATTGCGCTGGCTCTCAACTCTCCCCAGGCGGTGCTGTTCTCGCGCACCTCGGGCAGGTCCTGGAGCTCCAGCAACAGAACCTGTTCCAGCTCCTGGCGGGCGCCGTCCGGGCCGGTCCCGCCGCGCCGGCCGGTGGTGTACCGGTCGGCGCGGTCGTTGACGAACTCCAGGGTTCGGCGCAGGATTCCGGCCCGGTCGCCGAAGTGGTAGTAGATCAGCGAGGTGGAGACGCCGGCCTCGGCGGCGAGTTCGTCCACTCGCAGGCCGCGGACGCCCCGGCGGGCGATGACCCGGGTCGCGGCCATGAGTATCTCTGTTCGACGGTCCGTCATGGCTCGGCACTCTACCTCGGGCCGGGCTGTTCCTGACCATATCTTCAGCCCACCGAACGCACGATCTCCCGTGCGCATCAGGCAACTTCACCATGCGAAGTCCCATTCGGACCCTCATCCCGCCCCAAACCTTGACTGAATTTTCAGTTCGGTGCAGGATCTGGGCCCAACCCCTCAAGAACGGATCTGCACCATGACCCACCGCATGCCTGCCGAATGGACCGAGCACCAGGGCTGCCTGATGGCCTGGCCCGTCCGCCCCGATCTGTGGGGCGGGGTGCTGGCCGAGGCGAAGCGGGAGTACGCCGAGGTGGCCCGCGCGATCGCCGGGTTCGAGCCGGTCACGATGGTCGCGCCGCCCGGGCACGGCGGGGAGGCCCGGGAGCTGTGCGGCGACGGCGTGACCGTCCTCGAACTCCCGCTGGACGACTCGTGGTTCCGCGACAGCGCGCCGATCTTCGTCCGGGACGGGGACGGCCGACTGGCGGGCGTCGACTTCCGGTTCAACGCCTGGGGCCGCAAGCACACCCCGTGGGACGCCGACGACCGGGTGTCCGGCCTGCTGCTGGAGCACCTGGGCGTCCCGGCGATCCGCTCCGCGATGGTGCTGGAGGGCGGCGCGATCACCGTCGACGGCGAGGGCACGCTGATCACCACCGAGCAGTGCCTGCTGCACCCCAACCGCAACCCGGGGATGACCCGCGAGGAGATCGAGGCCGAGCTGAAGGACCGGCTCGGCGTCACCAAGGTGATCTGGCTGCCGTACGGCGGGCTGCTGGACACCGAGACGGACGGCCACGTGGACGGGGTGTGCGCGTTCGCCGCGCCCGGCAAGGTCGTGGTCCAGCTGCCGGCCGACCCGGGGCACCCCGACTACGCGCGGATGCGCGCCAACCGCGCGGTGCTGGAGCACAGCACCGACGCGCAGGGGCGCCGCTTCGAGATCGTCGACGTGCAGCAGGCCGCGTTCGTCGAGGTGGACGGCCGGCCGGTCGAGGTCGGCTACCTCAACTACTACCTGGCGAACGGCGGCGTGGTCGTCCCGGTCGCCGGCCACCCGGAGGACGCCGGCGCGCTCGCCGTGATCGCCGCCGCCCACCCGGACCGCAAGGTCGTCGGGGTGCGGGCCCGTGTCATCGCCTTCGGCGGCGGCGGCGTCCACTGCATCACCCAGCAGGTTCCCGCCGCCCGCGCCTGATCCCGCGTCTGATCCCGCGCCTGACCCTGCGTCACCGACCGAGGAGCTCCCGTGCCCCCGACCACCGCCCCACCCGCGAGACGCGCCACCGCCTCGCCCGCCCCGCACACAGCCTCCCCCGCCCGGCGCACCGCCGCGCTGGCCGCCGCCGCGCTGCTGGCCGGTTCGCTGCTGACGGCCTGTTCGGGTCCGCCCGCGTCCGGCGGCGCGGGCGGCGGGCAGTTCAAGCTGTCCGCCTCCACCCCGCCCGCCGCGGGCGACATCGACTCGTTCAGCTGGGCCCTGTACGCGGAACCGCCCACGCTGGACTGGACGATGGCGTTCGACTACCCGCAGAACACCATCCTGTCCAACGTCTGCGAGAGCCTGATGCGCTGGACGCCGCAGCTGACCCTCGGTCCGGGTCTGGCCGAGAAGGCGTCCAACCCGGACCCGCTGACCTGGGTGTTCGACCTGCGCGCCGGGGTGCGCTTCCACGACGGCTCGGTGCTGACCGCCGACGACGTGGTCTTCAGCCTCGGCCGGCAGACGGACCCGGAGAACGCCGCCGCCTGGCAGCAGGCGTTCCAGAACGTCGACAGCGTCAGTGCGACCGGGCCGCTCCAGGTCACCGTCAAACTGAAGCGCGCCGACTCGCAGTTCACCCAGTACCTGGCCACCGCCGCCGGCGTGGTGGCGTCCCGGAAGGGCGTCGAGGCGGCCGGCAAGGACTACGGCACCTCCGGCAGCCTGGACTGCACCGGCCCGTACCGGCTGGGTTCCTGGAACAAGGGCCAGTCCGTGGTGCTGGAGCGCTTCGACGGCTACTGGGGCACCCGGGCGAAGTCCGGCAAGGTCGTCTTCAGCTTTCTCACCGACCCGTCGGCGCGCACCAACGCGATGCTCAGCGGGGAGGCCGACGGCGGCTACCTGATCCCGACCGAGAGCTACGACCGGTTGAGCCGCAGCGGCGCCGGCACGCTGTACTTCGGCGAGGGCCTGAGCACCGTCAACGTCAACATCACCAGCATGGCGGGCCCGCTCGGCGACGTCCGGGTGCGGCGTGCGCTGTCGATGGCGCTGGACCGGTCCGGTTTCGTCAAGGCGGGGCTGGGCGGCGCGGGCACGGCCACCGGCGCGCTCACCACCAAGGCGGCCTGGGGCGGCTTCCCGGAGCAGGTGCGCGCCGACGCCTTCGCCGGCCTCGCGCCCGCCGAGCCGGACATCGCCAAGGCCAAGGCGCTGGTCGCGGAGGCGGGCGCGACGGGGAGGACCGTCACCATCGCCACCAGCAGCATCGGCCTGGACGTGTCGCTGCTGGCCACCGCCGTGCAGAACGCCGGGTCCCGGATCGGCCTGGACGTGCAGTTGAAGACGGTCGCCCCGAACGCGTTCACCGCGCTGTTCACCGACCCGGAGGCCCGCAAGGGCATCGACATGTTCCCGGAGACGTACTACGACTCCGTCACCGACCCGCTCGACCTGCTGGCCAACTTCCGCACCGGCGCCTACCAGAACTTCGCCGGCTGGAGCGACCCCGGCTACGACGAGCTGGTCGACCGGGCCACCGCCGCGTACGACCCCGCCGAGCGCGGGCCCGTCGAGGCCGAGCTCCAGCACCGGGCGGCCGAGCAGTTGCTGTGGATCCCGGTGGCGGAGTGGCCGACCGCGGTGTTCCTGAACAAGCGGATCACCGGCGCGCCGACCACCATCTCCTACCTGTACTACCCGTGGGCCGCCGACGTGGGGGCGGCCCGGTGAACTTCCTGAGATTCGCCGTCCGGCGGCTGCTGGAGATGGCCGCCACGCTGTTCGTCGCCTCGTTCGTGGTGTTCGGGGCGATGTACCTGGCACCGGGCAGCCCGGCGGGCTTCCTGCTCTCCGGCCGCTCGGCGTCGCCCGCCGCCCTGCAGGCGATCAACGAGCAGTACCACCTGGACGACCCGTTCCCGGTCCGCTACCTGCGCTGGCTCGGCCAGGTGCTGCACGGCGACTTCGGCCGCTCGCTGACCTACCGCACCGACGTGTCCCGGCTGCTCGCCGACCGGCTGCCCGTCACGCTGACGCTGGTGGCGATGGCCCTGCTGATCGTGGTCGTGCTGGGCCTGGCGCTGGGCTGGATCGGCGCGGTCCGCGGCGGCGCGGCGGACTCCGCGGTCCTGGTGTCCACGATGGTCGCCGTCGGCACGCCGTCGTTCGTCGCGGCGGTGCTGCTCCAGGGCCTGTTCGCGGTGCGCCTGGGCTGGTTCCCGAGCGGCGGGGCCGGCCAGGGCTTCGCCGACACGGTGTGGCACCTGACGCTGCCGGCCGTCGCGCTGGCGCTGTACCTGGTCGGTCTGCTGGCCCGGGTCACCCGCTCGGCGATGCTGGACGAGCTGGGCAGCGAGCACGTGGCGGTGGCCCGCGCCCGGGGGGTTCCGGAGCGCCGGGTGATCGTCCGGCACGTGTTCCGCAACGCCCTGGGGACGGTGCTGACCACGGGTGGGCTGGTGGTCTCGACGCTGCTGGTCTGCACCGTCCTGGTGGAGTCGGCGTTCAGCGTCGGCGGGCTCGGCCAGTTGCTCGAACTGGCCACCACCACCAAGGACTTCCCGACCGTCCAGGCCGTCGCGCTGATCGTCGTCGCACTGTTCATGGCGGTGAACCTGCTGGTCGACCTGGTCCATCCACTGGTCGATCCCCGGGTCGTCCTCGGCGCCCGGAGGTCCGCCGCGTGAGCGCCGTCCTGACCCGCCGCCCGGTGCTGTCGCGGCTGCGCGCCGGCCGGGCCCCGCTCCAGGCGGTCTGCCTCGCCGTGGTCGCCCTGGTCGTGCTGGCCGCGGTGCTGGCGCCCTGGCTCGCCCCCGCCGACCCGAACGCCGTGGACCTGGGCAGTGCCCTCGCCGGGCCGGGCGCCGGACACCCGCTGGGCGTGGACGCCGCCGGTCGCGACACGCTCGCCCGGCTGCTGATCGGCGCCCGCACCTCGCTGCTCGGGCCGCTCGGCGTGGTCGTCTTCTCGACCGTCGGCGGGATCGCCGTCGGCGCGGCCGCCGCCTGGCGCGGCGGCTGGCTCGACTCGCTGCTGTCCCGCTCCACCGAACTGGTCTTCGCGTTCCCCGGCATGCTGCTCGCCGTGCTGGTCGTCGCGGTCGCCGGCGAGGGCCTGCTGGCGCCGGTGGTCGCGCTGGCCGTCGCCTACCTGCCGTACGTCAGCCGCCTCACCCGGGCGCTGGTGCTGACCGAACGCGAACGCCCGTACGTCGCCGCGCACCGGGTGCAGGGCCAGTCCGCGGCGCAGATCCTGCTGCGGCACGTGCTGCCGAACATCGCTCCCGTGGTGCTCGCCCAGTCCGCCGTCAACTTCGGCTACGCGCTGATGGACCTGGCCGGCCTGTCCTTCCTCGGGCTGGGCGTGCCGGCGCTCACCCCCGACTGGGGGCGGATGGTCTTCGACGGGCAGAGCGCCGTCCAGCACGGCTACCCGCTGTCGGCGGTCCTGCCGTGCGTCGCCATCGTGCTGACCGTCGTCGCCTTCAACGTCGTCGGCGAGCGCTGGGCCGACCACGTCTCCGGGAGGAACCGATGAACGCGCTCGACATCCGGGGGCTGACACTCCGGCTGCCCGCCACCGCCCGCCCGGTGCTCGACGGCGTCGACCTGACCGTCGGCGCGGGCGAGACCGTCGCGCTGGTCGGCGAGTCCGGCTCCGGCAAGACGCTCACTTCGCGCAGCGCCCTCGGCCTGCGGCCGGCCGGCTCCACGGCCGACGGCAGCGTCCGGGTCGCGGGCACCGAGGTGCTCGGCGCGGGCCCCGCCGTACTGCGCGCACTGCGCTCGCGCACCGCCGCGATGATCTACCAGGACCCGCGTGCCGCCACCAACCCGCTGCGCCGGATCGGCGACTTCCTGACCGAGAGCGTGCTGCTCACCGGGGCGCTGGACCGGGCGGCGGCCGACCGCCGGGCCGCCGAACTCCTCGACGCGGTCGGCCTGGACGCCTCCGTGCTGGACCGCTACCCGGGTCAGGTCTCCGGCGGCATGCTGCAACGCGTGGTGATCGCCGCCGCCCTGATGGGCGACCCGGCGCTGCTGCTCGCCGACGAACCCACCACTGCCCTGGACGTGACCACGCAGGCCGAAGTGGTCGCCCTGCTCGACGGGTTGCGCCGCCGGTACGGCACCGGCCTGCTGTTCGTCACCCACGACCTGGGCCTGGCCGCCGCCATCAGCGACCGGGTGTACGTGATGTACGCCGGGCGGATCGCCGAGACCGCGCCCGCCGCCGCCCTGTTCGACCGGCCCCGGCACCCCTACACGGCGGCGCTGCTGGCGGCCACTCCCCGGATCGACGCGCCGGCCGGCCGGCTCGCCGCGATCGAAGGCCAACCGCCGGACCTGCGAGCCGAGTTGACGGGCTGCCCGTTCGCCGCCCGGTGCCCGCTGGCCGACGACCGGTGCCGCACCGAGGCGCCGCGGCCGCGGCCCGCCCCCGGCGCGGCGGACCACCTGACCGCCTGCCACCACGCCGAACGGCTCGAAGGGAGCGCCGCGAATGTCTGAAACCCCTGCCGGGGCGGCCGTGTTGGAGGTGTCCGGGCTGTGCCGCAGCTTCGGCCCCGTCACCGCCGTCGACCGGGTCGGCTTCTCGCTCCCCGCCGGGGGTTCGCTCGGCATCGTCGGCGAGTCCGGCTCGGGGAAGACCACCACCGCCCGGATCGTCGTCGGCCTGGACCGCGCGGACGCCGGGACGGTGACCGTGCGCGGCCGGGAGCGCACCGCCGCCGTGCGCGGCCGGGCGGCCCGGCTGGCCCGCGCCCGCGAGGTGCAGATGGTCTTCCAGGACCCGTACCTGTCGCTCGATCCGCGGATCGGGGTCGGCGCGGCGCTGCGCGAGACGCTGCGGCTGCACTTCCCCGGCCGGGACCACGAGGGCCGGGTGCGGGAACTCCTCGACCAGGTCGGCCTGGGCACCCGGGCGGCCGACGCGCTGCCCCGGCAGCTGTCCGGCGGACAGCGCCAACGCGTCGCGATCGCACGGGCGTTGGCCGTCGAGCCGGCCGTGGTGGTGCTGGACGAGGCGGTGGCGGCGCTCGACGTGTCGGTGCAGGCGCAGGTGCTGAACCTGCTCGCCGACATCCGCGCCGAGACCGGCATCGGCTACCTGTTCATCACCCACGACCTGGGCGTGGTCCGCTGCGTCACCGACCAGGTGGTGGTGATGCGGTCGGGGCGGATCGTCGAATCCGGCCCGACCGCGACGGTCCTGGCGGACCCCCGGCACGCCTACACCCGGCTGCTGCTGGAGTCCGTCCCGCACCGCGGCTGGGATCCGGAGCGGATCGCGGCGGCAAGGCGGGCGCTGTGAGCGGGCCAGGCCCTCTCTTCCGGATCTTGTCGGATCAGCGCGCGGCGTCGGGCGCCCGGCTGGGCGTGCCGGCGAACCGTCCTCGTACTGGGTGTACTTGGATGGTTTGCCGGTGCGTCCAGCCGGGATGATCCGGCGTCGTGCGCCCGGCAAGATCCGGAAGAGAGGGCCTAGGCACGGCGGGGTGCCGGTGTGCGGGCGCGTCCCCGGCCCTGGGCGCCGTGCGTCGTTCGCGTATTCGCCCGACGTGTCGCTATTGTCCGGATGTGCTCCCCGATCTCTCGTCCGCCGCTCCGTCGCGCCGTGCCCTGTTCCGCTCCGCCGCCGCCGTGGCGGCGCTGGCGCTGCTGGACGGCTGTTCCGGCGGCGGGGACTCCGACGCATCCGGGCCCGCCACCGGGCCGACCGGCGCGCAGCCGTCCGGTCCGCAACCGTCCGCAGCGGGCTGGGCGATGCCGGCGGAGTCGGCGCCGCACACCCGCACGTTCATGGCGTGGCCCGCGCTGGAGGAGGTGTGGGGCGGCCAACTGCCGGGCGTGCGCCAGGACATCGCGACGATCGCGCAGGCCGTCGCGTCCTTCGAGCCGGTGGTGCTGATGGCCCGGCCCGACCAGGCGGCGCAGGCGCGCCGGCAGTGCGGGTCGTCGGTGGAGGTGATCGAGCTGCCGGTGGACGACCTGTGGGCGCGGGACACCGGCCCGACGTTCGTCACCGGCCCGCAGGGGCTTGCCGGGGTGGACTTCGGGTTCAACGGGTGGGGCGGCAAGCAGACCCACGCCGAGGACGCGCAGGTCGCCCGGAGACTGCTGGAGCACTACGGCATCCCGCGCATCCGGGCGTCCGTCGTCGGCGAGGGCGGCGCGATCGAGGTGGACGGCGCGGGCACCCTGATGGCGACCGAGAGTTCCTGGGTGAACGGCAACCGCAATCCCGGCAGGTCCCGCGACCAGATCGAGGCGGAGCTCAAGCAGCGCCTGGGCGTCGGCAAGGTGCTGTGGATCAAGGGCGTGGCGGGCCAGGACATCACCGACTGCCACATCGACGCCCTGGCCCGGTTCGCCGAGCCGGGGACGGCGGTGGTGCACCGCCCGGCCGCGGACACGCCGCCGGATGTCTGGACCACCGCCTCGGACCAGGCCCTGGGCGTCCTGCGCTCGGCCGCCGACGCCCGGGGGAAGCCGCTGCGGGTGGTCGAACTGGTCGAGCCGGACGCCGAGTTGATCCCGGCGCACAACGAGGACTTCCTGGCCACCTACCTCAACTACTACGTCGTCAACGGCGGCGTGGTCGTCCCGCGGTTCGGTGATCGGGCCGCCGACGACCGGGCGGCCGGCCTCATCCGCGAGCTGCATCCCGGCCGGAAGGTGGTCCAGGTGTCCATCGACCACGTGGCCGCCGGCGGGGGCGGCATCCACTGCGCCACCCAGCAGCAGCCGGCCGTGCCGTCCCCGTGAACACGCCTGCCTGAGGGCCCGTCAGGCGGGCGTCGCGGGCGCGGCGGTCAGTGCGGCCATCAGGGTCCGCAGCACCGCGGTGGCGTCCACCTGCGGGCCGAGGGACTGGAGGGCGGCCAGCCCGTCCACGGCGGCGGCGAACGCGTCGCCGAGCGCGACCGGGTCCGGGCCGGCGCCGCGTTCCTCGGCCAGCGCCCGGAACAGCCGGGTGAAACAGGACCGCCACCGCCGGTACTCCTGGTCCAGCGCGGCGCGGACCCGGTCGTCGTTGAGCGCCAGCCAGTGCAGCGCGGAGTGCAGGTGGGCGAGGTCCGGGTTCTCGGGCCGGGTGAGCAGGGCGACGACCCGTTCGGCGCGTTCGGCGAAGCCTCCGGGTCCGTCGACGGCCCGTTCCAGGGGGGTGATCCACTCCGGGCGGATGTCCTCGACCACGGCGACGATCAGGTCGGTGCGGTCCTGGAAGTGGTAGTGGCACATCCCGTGCGAGACCCCGCACAGCGCCGCGACGTTGCGCGTGGTGAACCGCCCCGCGCTCTCGCCGGCCAGCAGGGTGCGCGCCGCGGCGATCAGCCGGGCCCGGGTCTGCTCACCCTTGGTCGCCCCCCGCGGCCGGCCGGCCGTCCCGCCCTGCCCGACCGTCCCGCCCTGCCCGACCGTCCCGCCCTGCTCGTTCGTCCGCGTCGCCATGGCCGCCACTGTAGCGACCCGCCCGCGCCCGGCGGTCGAAAGCTGCGCAAAGCATTGACCGAGCGCTTGGTCAGTTTTACTGTTCCGACCAACCCCACCAACCCCGCACCCTCAGCGGGCAGTTGAACTGGAGATCCGAATGCGCGAGCACTCCCCCACGCCGCCCGCCCTGGACCGGCGGCGGTTCCTCACCGCCGCAGGCCTGACCGCCGCAGGGGCGGCCGCGGCCGCCGTCGCGGGCCCGTCCGCCTTCGCCGCAAGCCGCACCTCGGCCGCCCCCGCCGCCGGTGCCGTCCCCGCCGCCGGTGCGTTCGTCGTCCCGGCGGAGGACGTGCGGCACACCAGGACGTGGATGGCCTGGCCCGACAGCAGCACGATCTGGCGCAGCAAGCTCAGCGGCGTCCAGGCGAACATCGCGCTGATCGCGAAGACCATCGCCAAGTACGAGCCGGTCGTGATGTGCGCCAACCCGGCGAGCGCGGCCACCGCCCGGTCGATGTGCGGCACGGCCGTGACGGTCATCGACACCATCCCGGTGGACGACTGCTGGATGCGCGACAGCGGCGCCGTGTTCCGCACCAACGGCGCGGGCGGACTGGACACGGTCGGCCTCAACTTCAACGGCTGGGGCAACCGGCAGACCCACGCCAAGGACGCCCTGGTCGCCCAGCGGATCGCCGCCTACGTCGGGGTGCCGTTCACCGCGGCCGGCCTGATCGCCGAGGGCGGCGCGATCGAGCAGGACGGCGCCGGCACCCTGCTGGCCACCCGCAGCAGCGTGATCAACGCCAACCGGAACCCGAACCTGACCCAGGCCCAGATCGAGTCCGCGATGTGCGCGGCCTACGGGGCCTCGAAGGTGATCTGGTTCACCGGCATCAAGGGCCAGGACATCACCGACGACCACGTGGACGCCACCTCGCGCTTCCTCGCCGCCGGCGCCGGGCTGGTCCAGATGCCACTGGCGGCCGACACCGACGTGTGGGCGCAGGACGCCCGCGCGCAGTACCAGGCGCTGTCCACCGCGACCACCGCCGGCGGCAGGGCGATCACGGTCACCAAGCTCCAGGGCCCCGACTACAACAGGATCCGCTCGACCGACCCCAACTTCGTCGGCTCCTACGCCAATTACTACGTGTGCAACGGCGCGGTGGTCTCCGCCCAGTTCGGCGACAGCACCGCCGACGCCGCCGCCAGGTCCACCCTGGCCCGGCTCTTCCCCGGCCGGGTGATCGAGCAGCTGAACATCGACGCGCTGGGCGCCGGCGGCGGCGGCATCCACTGCGTCACCCAGCAGCAGCCCGCCGCCTGACACCCCGTCGTGGCGGTGCCGGTGCTCCCGGGCCCGGACTCCGCGTGCCGAGCGGCTCCGGCGAACCTGCACGCGGAGTCCGGGAGGTCGGGAGGCCGTTGCTGACCCGACCGGATGGCAGCCCGTCCACCCCGGGCGCGGCGGGGTGTCGCTGCACCGGGGGTGGTCGGGGCCCGGGCTAGGTTCTGGTCCGTGACCGGTAATGACGCGGTCCTGGCGTTGATGGTCGCGACGGCGCTGGGCTTCGATTTCACCAACGGCTTCCACGACACCGGCAACGCGATGGCGACCTCGATCGCCACCGGGGCGCTCCCGCCGCGCGTCGCGGTCGGTCTTTCGGCGGTGCTGAACCTGGCCGGGGCGTTCCTGTCGACCGCCGTGGCGGCGACCATCGCCAGTGGCCTGGTCGCCGCTCACGAGGTCACCCTGACCGTGGTGTGCGCCGGTCTGACCGGCAGCATCCTGTGGAACCTGGCCACCTGGTTCCTCGGAATCCCTTCCAGCTCCTCGCACGCGCTGATCGGCGGGGTGATCGGGGCGACGGTGGCGGCGGCCGGCCCCTCGGTCGTCAAGTGGCAGGAGCTGGTCTCCAAGGTGATCGTTCCCGCCCTGCTGTCGCCGTTCGTGGCCGGCGGCGTGGCCGCCATCGGCACGGTGCTGGTCTACCGGATCACCCGTCGCGTTTCCGAAGGCGCGCGTGGGCGCGGTTTCCGGCTCGGCCAGATCGGCTCGGCCTCGATGGTGTCGCTCGCCCACGGCACCAACGACGCGCAGAAGACCATGGGCGTCATCACCCTGGCCCTGATCGCCGACGGCGCGCTGCCGACCGGGGCGAAGGCGCCGACCTGGGTGATCGTCTCCTGTGCGCTGGCGATCGGCCTGGGCTCCTACGTCGGCGGCTGGCGGGTGATCCGCACCCTGGGCAAGGGGCTGACCGAGATCGCGCCGGCGCAGGGGATGGCGAGCGAGTCCGCGACGGCCGCCGTGATCCTCTGCTCCACCGACTTCGGCTACCCGTTGTCCACCACGCACGTGGCCACCGGGTCGATCGTGGGTTCGGGGGTGGGGAGGAATGGCGCCGAGGTGCGCTGGCGGCTCGCCCGCCGGATGGTGACGGCCTGGCTGTTCACACTGCCCGCCTCGGCGCTGCTCGGCGCGGTGGCTTTCTGGATCGCGGACGGCATCGGCGGCACGGCGGGTGTGGTGGTCGTCTTCCTCGTGCTCGTGGCGGCCTCGATCGCGTTCTTCGTCGCCTCCCGCCGTCCGGCCGTGACCCCGGAGAACGTCAATGACGCCTGGACCGGCTCGGCGATTCCGGTGCCTCCCGCCGACAAGGCCGTCCGATGAACGCCTGGATCAACCTGGGCGCCCTCGCGAAGATCGTCGTCGTGGGCCTGCTCACCGGCGCCGGGCTGCCCGCGCTCTTCGCCTGCGCCCTGTGGCTCCTCAACCCCCTCGGCCCGTCCACCGAGGACGCCGCCCGGCCGACCGCCGGTCCGGCCCGCCGCGCCCTCGCCGGACTGATCTTCGCCCTGGTCCTCGCGGCCATCGGCTGGGGCATCTCCGTCATCGTCGACCGGAGCTGACCTGCCGGTTCGGGGCTGCCGCGGTCGCTGAGGGCGTCGCCCCGGACGGCCGCTTCAGCAGCCACCCGAACCGTCTCCGATCTCAATATCGTTGACCAGTACCAGAGCTGATTGGGCGTCACTATACTCACCGGCGGTGGACGGCACGCCGTCGTGACGGGCCGCCATCCCGACGCGAGGGGTCCCCCCATGACCACAAGCACCGACCGCCCAGTGGCCGACGTGGAGTCCGCCAACATCGCGCGAATATACGATTATTACCTGGGCGGGCTCTACAACTTCGAGGTGGACCGGCAGAAGGCCGAGCGGATCAGAACGATGCTGCCCAGCGTCGAACTGCTCGCCCGCGCGAACCGGGACTGGCTGCGCCGCACGGTGCGGTTCCTGCTCACCGAGGGCGTGGACCAGTTCATCGACATCGCGTCCGGCCTGCCCACCGCGGGCAACGTGCACGAGGTGGCGCACGCCCGGAACCCGAAGGCCCGGGTGGTGTACGTGGACCACGAGCCCTCGGCGGTGCTGCACGGCGAGGAGATCCTCGCGGACGAACCGCTGGTGGCGATGATCGAGGCGGACGGCCGGTTCCCGGAGCAGATCTGGGAGCACCCCCGGGTCCGCGAACTGATCGACCTGAGCCGCCCGGTCGGCATCCTGATGGGCGGCCTGCTGGTGTTCGTCGAGGACAAGGACGACCCGGCCGCCCTGGTGACCCGCTACCGGGACGCCTGCGTGCCCGGCAGCTACCTCGCCATCTCACACCTCTCGGACGACCTGGCCGACGACGAGACCCGCGCCCAGGTCGGCCGGATGTCCGACGCCTACCGCGCCGGCGTGGGCCAGCAGCTCTACACCCGTCCCAAGGACGTGATCGCGTCCTGGTTCGAGGGCATGGAGCTCGTCGAGCCGGGCCTGACCCTGATGGCGGACTGGCGCCCCACCCCCGGCCAGGCGGTCGACGCCCAGACGCCGTCGAAGGCCCTGGGCTACGGCGCGACCGCCCGGGTCCTCTGACCCTCGGACGTACCCCGGAAGCCCCCGCCCCATCACGGCGCGGGGGCACCGCCCCCGGCCCCGGCGGCGACGCCGCCTGCCGGCGCCCTCGACCTCTCCGCGCCCCGCTCGCGGCGGTCAGTCCTGGCGCCGCGCGCGGATCAACTCGGCGATCCGCCGGATGAGTTCGCTGTCGCTGCGGGCGGCGCCCTCGGCCGCGAGCGCACCGAGGCGTTCGGCCGTGACGGTGTCGTAGGCGGTCTCGGCCTCCTCGCCGGGGACGTGCGCGTACGCGGCGTCGGCCCGGAAGCCGACGACCGCGTCGACGGCCTTGGCGATCAGGAAGGTGAGCAGGAACGAGAACGCGGCCATCGCGAGCACCGCGAGCACCTGCTTGCCCAGCAGGCTCCAGCCGCCGCCGTAGAACAGGCCCTCGTGGCCGCTGATCCGGGCGGTGGCGAACAGGCCGACCATGATCAGGCCGGTGACGCCGCCGACGCCGTGCACGCCGACCACGTCGAGGGTGTCGTCCACGCCGAAGCGGTACTTGAGGGTGACGGCGAACGCGCAGACCAGGCCGGCCACCAGGCCCGTGATCACCGCGCCGAGCGGGTTGATCTCGCCGCAGGCGGGGGTGATGGCGACCATGCCGGCCACGCCCGCGGAGACCACGCCGGTGGTGCTGACGCTCCCGGTGCGCCACTTCTCGACCAGCGGCCAGGTCACCATCGCGGCGGCGCCGCCGAGTTGGGTGTTCAGGAAGGCTGCGGCGGCGGTGCCCTGGTCGTTGAGCGCCGACCCCGAGTTGAAGCCGAACCAGCCGAACCAGAGCAGCGCGACGCCGATCACCACCAGCGGGATGTTGTTGGGCCGTTCCTCCCGCCGGGCCCAGCCCCGCGGGCCGCGCAGGGCGATCGCGACGGCCAGTCCGGCGGCGCCGGAGTTGAGTTCGACGGGCAGGCCGCCGGCGAAGTCGAGCGCGCCGAGCTTGTCGTGGATCCAGCCGTCCGGGGAGAACACCCAGTGCGCGGCGGGCGCGTAGACGATCAGCAGCCAGAGCGGGACGAACACCAGCCAGCCGCGCATCCGCGCCCGGTCGGCGACGGAGCCGCTGATCAGGGCGACGGTGACGATCGCGAAGCCCATCTGGAAGGTGGCGTAGATGTAGGTGGGGATCGCGCCGGTGAGGGTGGTGAGCTGGATGCCGCGGAAGAACGCCCGGTCGACGCCGCCGATCAGGCCGGCCCCGCCGACGTCCGGCCCGAACGCGAGGGTGTAGCCGAGCGCCCACCAGACCAGCGTGCCGAAGGCGAGGGCGGCGAAGCTCATCTTCAGCATCATCAGGATGTGCTTGAGCCGGACCAGGCCTCCGTAGAAGAACGCCAGGCCGGGTGTCATCAGCAGGACCATGGCGGTGGAGGCGAGCAGCCAGGCCGTGTCGCCGGAGTTGTAGGCCGGGGGCATCGGCGGGGGCGCGGAGAGCATGGGCATTTCCTCGGCACTTTCTCGGGGAGGACGGGCGTGGCGGCCGGTTCGGCGCTCAGGTCTTGCGCAGGGGCGGCGCGGGCGTGCCGGTGAGCAGCAGGCGGACCGCCCGCCAGGCGGCGTCGAGGGCGGCCGCGGTGCGGATCGGGCTGTCGTCGAGCAGGCGCAGCCAGGCGCCGGACTCCTCGGGGAGGGTGGAGACGCCGTAGGTGGGGCACCGGCCGTCGAGGGCGCGGTGCAGGGTGTCGGCGATCTCGCCGGCGGGGCGCAGGTCGCTGACCACGAACAGGGTGGCGAGGTGGTCGTGTCCGGCGAACACGGCGGGGCCGGTGACGGTGCGTCGGTCGCCGTCGGGGACCAGCCGCTGGGTGTCGACGGCGAGCAGGGTGCCGTCGGGCCGGGTGATCTCCAGGTCGGTGGCGACGACGCGGTAGTCGTGGCGTTCGCCGCGGGCGAGCCGTCCGGCGGTGAGGGTCTCGCCGAGCACCGCGGTCGCGCCGGGGGCGACAGTGACGGTGGTGCGCTGGTAGTAGCGGGCGTCGCGGAACGGGATCAGCGGGTCGGGCAGGTACTCCAGGTACGCGCCGTGTTCGGCGGTCAGGTGGACGAGTTGGCTCGCGTAGTCCTGTTCCATCCGGAACACCTTGGTGGCGGCCTGGGTGGTGAGGTGGACGCGGGTGCCGGGGCCGCAGTGCGCGTCGATCCGGTAGCGGTCGGCCTGGGTGATGCCGCCGCCGGTGGCCATCAGGAAGAGGTAGGCGTCGCCGGGGCGGGCGGTGTCGATCCGCAGCGGGCGCATGATCTGCAGCGGGGTCTTCTGGTAGCGCTCGACGAGTTCGGTGCGGCCTGCGCGCACCTGGAAGGCCAGGTCGAGGATGCCGACCTTGGCGGGCGAGCCCGGCGGGAGGGTGTCGGGGCGTGCGGTCCAGCCGGCCACCTCGGCGGGGAGGCGGCCGGTGCTCCAGTGCGCCGGGTCGAGCCGGTCGACTACCGGGCGGCGTGCGGCGTGGGCCGGGTCGGGGGGCGCGGGGTCCGGCGCCCGGTCGGCCGGGTCGGGGCGGTCGGCGGTCACGGTCGGCCGGGGCGGGGCGGAGGTCATGTCAGATCAGCGCCTTGCGGCGGCCGCCCAGGAACGCGGCGAGGTCCTCGATGCCGGTGCCGTCGAGGGAGTTGGTGAGGATCACGGGCCGGCCGTCGCGGACCTTGTGCGCGTCGGACTCCATCACGCCGATGTCGGTGCGGACGTACTGCGCGATGTCGATCTTGTTGATGACCAGCAGGTCGGACTCGGTGATGCCGGGGCCGCGCTTGCGGGGCATCTTCTCGCCCTCGGCGGTGTCGAGGACGAACACGAAGACGTCGACCAGGACGGGGCTGAAGGTCAGGGTCAGGTTGTCGCCGCCGGATTCGTACAGCAGGGTGTCGACCTCGGGGAAGCGTTCGAGGAGTTCCGCGCCGGCCGCCAGGTTCATCGTCGGGTCGTCGCGGACGGCGGTGTGCGGGCACGCTCCGGTCTCCACGCCGACCACCAGGTCGGGGTCGAGGATGCCGGCCAGGGTGCGGCGGACGTGCTGGGCGTCCTCCTGGGTGTAGATGTCGTTGGTGATCACGGCGGGCCGGTGGCCCCGCGCGACCAGGACCGGCACCAGCGCCTCGATCAGCGCGGTCTTGCCGGAGCCGACCGGCCCGCCGATCCCGATCCGCAGTACGTTGTCGTCCACTGTGCTCCTTGGGCTGTACGGGGCCGCTTCCGGGTCGTCGTCGATCCGGTGGTCCGGCCGGTGGTGGGTGGTGTGCGGGGCGGTGTGCCGTCCGGCGGCCGCCCCGGCCGTTCCCCGGGCCCGCCGGCCCGGGCGGCGTTCGGTCAGCTGGCGAACAGGCGGGCCTCGGCGCGCTCGTGACGGCCGGACATGATGTCCGACGCGAAGGCGGTCGAGCCGAGGTCGGCCGCTTCCCGGTGCAGTGCGGCCCGCACGGTCTCCTCGATGACGGGGGCGGCGCCGCGCAGCAGCACCTGGGCCTTGCGGTGGTCCGTGAGCCGCAGCCGCAGGGCGGCCCCGGCGAAGCTGGCGCTGAACGCGAACAGGTCGGCGGCCACCGCGTGGGCGGCGGGGACGCCGGCGGCGGCGTACACCACGCCGGCGGCGACGGCCTGACAGCCCGGGACCCGGCGGTCCGTCACCAGCCGCAGGTAGTCGGCGATCACGGGCCGGTCGAAGACCTCGGCGGCCAGGTCGAGCAGTTGGCGGCCGGTGCGGGTGGCGGCCTGGCGCATCTCGCGGCTCAGCTTGCCCGCGTGCAGCCGCCGGTCGACCTGTGCGACGGCCTGCAACTCGCCGTCGGTGGCGGCCCGGTGGGCGAGTGCCAGGGCGGTGGCGTCGCCGGGTCCGACGGCGTGCCGGAGCAGGTCGGCGAGCAGCGCGGGCAGGGTGTCGGGGGTGACGGCGCGGGCCTGTGCGTAGCCCTCCAGGCTGTGCGAGAGGGTGTAGAAGCCGCTCGGGAAGGCGGAGTCGGCGAGTTGCAGGCCGGCCAGCAGGGCGGGCAGTCCCCCGAGCTGCTGCTCGGGGGACTGCCCGGTGCGGTCCGGGTTCCGGTCCGGGCTGGGGAGCATCCGCTACACCACGAAGTACAGGTGGTTGAGCGGCAGCGATTCGGCGGGCGCGATGGTGGCGACCTCGCCGTCCAGGGTGACCTTGAAGGTCTCCGGGTCCACCGCGACCTTGGGCAGCGCGTTGTTGCGGACCATGTTGTGCTTGCCGATGACGCGGGTGCCGTGCACCGGCAGCACCCTGCGGTGCAGGCCGAGCTCCTCGGGGACGCCGGCGGCGATCCCGGCCTGCGACATGAACGTGACGTGGGTGGCCTGCTGGGCGCGGCCGAGCTGACCGAACATCGGCCGGTAGATCACCGGCTGCGGGGTGGGCAGGGAGGCGTTGGGGTCGCCCATCTGCGCCCAGGAGATGATCCCGCCCTTGATGATCATCTTGGGTTTGGCGGCGAAGGAGTGGATCGGCCAGAGCACGATGTCGGCCAGCTTGCCCGCCTCCAGCGAACCCACGTAGTCCGAAATGCCGGTCGCGATGGCCGGGTTGATGGTGACCTTGGCCAGGAAGCGCAGCACCCGCTGGTTGTCGTTGCGGGCGCTGTCTCCGTCGAGCGGGCCGCGCTTGTCCTTGCAGTGGTGCGCGGTCTGGAAGGCCCGGGTCACGGACTCCCCGACCCGGCCCATCGCCTGCGAGTCGGAGGAGAACATGCTGATCACGCCGAGGTCGTGCAGCACCGACTCGGCGGCGATGGTCTCGGCCCGGACCCGGCTGTCGGCGAAGGACACGTCCTCCGGGATGTCGTGGTTCAGGTGGTGGCAGACCATCACCATGTCCAGCAGCTCGTCCACCGAGTTCTTGGTGTAGGGCAGCGTCGGGTTGGTGGAGGACGGCAGGATGTTGGGCTCGCCGGTGACCCGCAGGATGTCGGGGGCGTGCCCGCCGCCCGCGCCCTCGGAGTGGAAGGTGTGGATGGTGCGGCCGTCGATCGCCGAACGGGTGTCCTCGAAGAAGCCGGACTCGTTCAGGCTGTCGGTGTGGATCGCCACCTGCACGTCGTGCCGGTCCGCCACGCTCAACGCGTTGTCGATCACCGCCGGCGTCGCGCCCCAGTCCTCGTGCACCTTCAACGCGCAGGCCCCTGCGGCCAGTTGCTCGTCCAGTGCGCCGGGCAGGCTGCCGTTGCCCTTGGCCATGATGCCGATGTTGACCGGCACTTCCTCGCACGCCTGCAGGAACCGCGCGATGTTGAACGGGCCCGGTGTGCAGGTGGTGCCGTTCGTCCCGTCCGACGGGCCGGTGCCGCCGCCGATCAGCGTCGTGATGCCGTTGGTCAGCGCCTGCTGCGCCTGCTGCGGCGAGATCAGGTGGACGTGGGCGTCGATCGCCCCCGCGGTGGCGATCAGGTGCTCGCCCGAGATCGCCTCGGTGCCGGGCCCCACCACCAGGTCCGGGTGCACGTTGTTCTGGGTCTGCGGGTTGCCGGACTTGCCGATGCCCGCGATGAAGCCGTCCTTGATGCCGATGTCGCACTTGACCACGCCGAGGATCGGATCGATCACCACCACGTTGGTGATCACCGTGTCCAGTGCGCCCTGGGCGGCGGTGGCCTGCGGGTCGGAGCCCATGCCGTCGCGCATCGACTTGCCGCCGCCGTACACGATCTCGTCGCCGTACAGGCCCTCGCTGAAGTCCTTCTCCACCTCCACGATCAGGTTGGTGTCGGCGAGTTGGAACCGGTCGCCGACCGTCGGCCCGAACATGTCGGTGTACTGCTGGCGGGACAGGATCGGCATCAGTGCGCGCCCTTCTTCTTCGCGGGGTTCTGCGGTGCGTCCTGCTGCGCCCGGGCGCCCTGGAAGCCGAGTTCCAGAGCGCGGTGGAAGGCCTCGATCCGGGCGGGGTGCGAGACGGTGGAGCCGTTCAGCAGGCCGCTGAAGCCGACCAGCCGGCCGGTGCCGCCGTACTCGCACAGCTCGACCTCGCGGGTGCCGCCCGGCTCGATCCGCACCGAGGTGCCGGCCGGGATGTTCAGGTGCATGCCGAGCGTCTTGTCGCGGTCGAACCGCAGCGCCGGGTTGACCTCGAAGAAGTGGTAGTGCGAACCGACCTGCACCGCCCGGTCGCCGGTGTTGACCACCTCGACCTTGACGGTCCGTCGGCCCGCGTTGATCTCGATCTGTCCATCGCCGTACAGGTACGTGCCGAATGTCATTGGTGACTCCTTGCATCCGTCGCCGCGAGGGGACGGGCATCCGGGGACGGGTGGGTGTGCTGCGCCTGCGGGGAGTGGTTGGGGGACCGGCCCTCCCCCGGGCCGTGCCGGTGGTGGTGCTCGTGGTCACCGGGTCCGTGGTGGTGGTCGTGGTCCGCGCCGGGCCCGTGGGTGTGGGCGAGGCCGTGCCCGTCGGCGGCGACCAGCGCCCGCCCGATCCCGTCGTCCCGGTTCTCGCGCAGCCGCCGCACGGCGTCGGCGGCCCGCGCGGACAGCACCGCTGCCAGGGCGGCGGGGCCGAGCAGCGGCCCGCCGTCGATGACCGACACGCCGTCAGGGGCCTTGGCCCGCCCGGGCGGCAGGAAGGACGCGGACAGCACCGCGACGGTGCGCGCGCCGAGCAGGGCGCAGCGCCGCACGCCCTCGCCGGCGTCGAGGTCGTCGCCGAGCAGCGCGGTCTCCACCAGCCGGTGCCGGCCATGCCGCTGCACCAGGTGGGCGACCCGGAACAGCTCGGCGTCCTGGTACGGGTCGGCGCCGGGCGCGGTGAGCAGCAGCGCGGCGGCGGTGGGGACGGTCGCGGCGGCGGCCCGCAGCCAGCCGACCAGGTGCTCGGACGTGCCGAAGGGCGCGGCGACGGCGACGCCGCCGCGCAGGTCGGGCGGCAGGGCCCGGACGGTTCGGGCGGTGTCCGCGACCAGTTCGGGGTCGCGGCCCAGTGTCATCGGGACGACCGCGATGCCCTGCCGGGCGGGGTCGGCGGCGAGGGCCCGGTACAGTGCGCGGCCGGCGCCGACCACCGCGGTGTCGGGACCGGCGAGGTGGTGCAGGGCTGCGCCGCCGGCGGCCTCGTGGCCGCAGACCGCGAGCACCCGGATGCGGTCGGCCACCGGTCAGCCGCCGATGGGGTCGTGCACCGAGACCAGCTTGGTGCCGTCCACGAAGGACGCCTCGACCTGGAGCAGCGGCAGCATCTGCCGCACCCCGTCCATGCAGGCGTCCGGGCCGATGACATGGCGGCCGAGCTCCATGCAGTCCGCGACGGACCTGCCGTCCCGGGCGGCTTCCAGGATCGCCTCGGTGATCAGGGCGACCGCTTCGCTGTAGTTCAGCTTGAGGCCGCGGCCCTGGCGTTTGCGGGCCAGGTCCGCGACCACGTAGACGACGAGCTTGTCGATCTCGCGGGGGGCGAGGTTCATCGGGGACGCCTTCCTCGGAACGGGGGTTCGGGTTGGGTGGGGGACGGTGGCTGCGCGTGTGTCGCCGGGTGCCGGACGGTCGGCGGGTGCTCGGGCCGCGGGCCGCCCTGCCCCGGCGCCGGGGTCGTCCGACGACGGGCCGTCAGCCCGCGGGGGCTGGGCGCAGTCTGGGCAGCAGCGGGACGGCGGCCATCAGCGCCCAGGTGGTGAGGATGAACGGCCAGGTGAACGTGTGGCCGTGGAAGGGTTTGAAGAGCGAGGTGATCGCGGCGGTCAGGCCGGTGGACAGGGCGGCGCCGAACAGCGCGTAGCCCGCATTCCACGGGGTGCCGGCGAGGAAGACCGCGCCGACGGCGATGGCGACCAGGACCGCGTTGTAGCCGTAGATGCCGTCGGCGATCTGCGCGGTGGGCGCGCCGAGCGCCCAGGCGGCGACGATCCCCGCAATGCTTCCGAGCGCCGCGGCGAGCACCACCCGCACCCCCGCGCAGGCCAGGCCGACCAGCATGATCAGGCCGACGTACCAGCTGTTCACCAGGAAGATCTGGGAGACGTTGGTGAAGAAGGCGTGCCACAGGTCGGAGAACGTGATGCCGGTGTCGCCCACGGTCGGGTTGGCCGCCGGCGCCGGGGCGCCGTGCCAGATCCGGGCGAAGGACGGCGCGCCGAGCACCATCACCCCGGAGACGAGGCAGAACGGCGCGGTCAGCGGCGTCAGGCCGTAGGGCTTGGCCAGCGCGGCGAGGGTGGCGGTGAGGACGGTGCACACCACGCACCCGACGACCGTGAGGATGTAGGTGGCGACGTGGTGGCCGAGGAAGGTCACCAGCGCGATTCCGGTCAGGCAGCCCGAATACCCTTGCAGGCCCTGGGAGATGGATCCGCGGTCGACGTCGAAGGCGTAGGCGGCGGCGGTGGAGATCAGGGTCCCGAGGGTCGCGAAGAGCCCCGTCCTCCAACCGGCCGCCCAGAGTCCGGCCAGGATGAATGCGCCGGTGAGCAGCTGCGGCTGCAGGTCGACCTGCCCGACGCCGCGCAGCGAGGAGACGAGGTACGCCAGCGGCTCCCGTTCCCGGATCGGCCCGGGGCCCGATCCGGAGCCATCGGGGTCACTTTGCGTCACGTCTTCTCCTGGAGGTCACGGGAAGGCCGGATGACCTGAAATACGGTGATGTGCACCGAAACTGTCCGGCAGTCATGTTTAGCCCAGACGCCTGTCCGGGCGGGTGTCATGGCAGCCGGTGGTCACTGATGTTCGCCTGTACGGCCCACGTTCGATCCCGAAGAAGGGCGCGTTTCCGATGACCAATCCGTACTTCGGCGCGGCGGACCATCCGGTCAGGCCGCCCGGCCACGCGCATTCCGAGCACGCCCCGGGCGGCCGGTTCCCGGTGGTGCCGGCGGTCGGGGTGGGGGGCGCGCTCGGCGCGGCGGCCCGCTACGGGATCGAGCGGCTCTGGCCGACCACCGGCACCGAGTTCCCCTGGCCGATCCTGCTGATCAACGCCGTGGGCTGCCTGGCCATGGGCGCGCTGCTCACGGTGCTGGCGGACCGCTTCCCCGGCGCGAAGCGGCTCGTCGGCGCCCTGCTCGGCACCGGCTTCCTCGGCGGGTTCACCACGTTCTCCCACTACACCGACAACATCCGACTGCTGGTGCGCGGCGGCGCCCCCGGCACCGCGGCGGCCTACCTGCTGGTCACCGTGCTGGCCGCGTTGGCGGGCGTCACTCTCGGCGTGTTCGCGGCCCGCGCGGTGGTCGGTGTCCCGGCGCACCAGGAGGCCGCGGGTGCTCACTGACTGGCTGCTCGTCCTGGTCGGCGGCCTGATCGGCGCGCCCACCCGCTACCTCACCGGAGTCGCCGTCAAGTCCCGCGTGCACAGCCCGTTCCCGTTCGGCACGCTCACCGCCAACGCCGCCGCCTGCCTGTTGCTCGGCTTCCTCTCCGAGGCCTTCCTGCGCGGCCGCCTCGGCACCCACCCCGCACTCCTGCTCGCCACCGGCTTCTGCGGGGCGCTGTCCACCTGGTCGACGTTCTCCTACGAGGTGTTCACCCTGACCTCCACCCGCCGGGTCGCCCTCTCCGGGCTGTATCTGACGGTCACTGTGCTGCTCGGCAGCGCCCTCTCCTTCGCGGGCGCGGGCATCGCGAGCGCCCTGTGGTGACGGCCCGGCCGGGTGCTCAGGGGGTCGCGTCCGCGGGAGTGTCCGAGCCGCGCGCGCGATCTCGGTCGGCATGCGCAGACCGTAGCGGGCCCGACCCCCGCTCGAATAGTCCGAACGAGTGAATCCGGCGGCGGCTTCGGGCAGCGTGGCGGCCCGGACCGGCGGCACGTTCCCGGTCGCGCCGGGCCCGGTCCGGCGGCGCTCCGGCGGCCCGGCGCGGGGGTGGTCGGTCGAGACGCGCGGAGATCGAAATGTCCCGGTTCGGCACGGGCTCGCCCGGACGGGAATCCGCTTGAACGGGGTGCCGGAACAGCGCCATCATCGGTCGCCGCCCACTCGCACGAGGATCGCCAACTCGACGTGGATCATGCCGAGTTGGTGTTCCTCGGCGAGTCGTGCCCGCGCTTCCGTGTGTCCGTGCAGCGCTTCGCGTCTGGAGGATCCGTGGCCTGTTCCCCCACCCCGACCATCCGCCCCCGACCGCCCGCCCGAGGGGCCCTGACGGCCCGCCCGGAGGTGGGCGCGTGAGTGCGACGACGACGTCGGCCGAACCGGCCGACGAGGAACTGACGTGGCTGGCCGACGGCCGCCGGGTCGAGGCGATCGAGGCGATCGGCGTCAACGCGATGGCGCGCCGGTTGCCGACGCTCGTCGTGCGCGCCTTCCGGCTCGGCTGGCGCATCGACCGCACCTCGGTCGCGCTGCTGCTGGCCTGTCAGGCCGTGTCCGCGGTGCTGGGCGCGGCCGGCCTGTTCGCGACCACGGGCACCATCTCGGCACTGTTCGGCCCGGGCCCGGTCGGCGACAAGCTGACCCGTGCCGCGCCGTCGATCCTGGTGATCGCGGCGGCCGCGGGCGCCCGGGCCCTGCTGGGCATCACGATCCGGACCGTCACCATCCATCTGTCGCCGCGCATCTCCCGGGAGGCGGAGGCCGCGGTGCTGCGCGCCACCGTGGCGGCGGAGCTGACGGCCTACGACCATGCCGGCTACAACGACGAGCTGGACGCCGCCGACCGCGGCGCCGAGGTCTGCGTGGACATCGTCGGCGAGGCGCAGAACCTGCTGGCCTCGCTCGCCTCGCTGCTCGGCGCGGCGGGCGTGCTGACGGTGCTCCACCCGGCGCTGCTGCCGCTGCTGGTGCTGGCCGCGCTGCCGCAGGGCATCGCCTCCGTCCATGCCGCCCGGGTGCAGTTCCTGGCGAACCGGGCCACCATCGCCGATCGGCGGGTGCTCGGGAACCTGCGCTGGTACATCCACACCAAGCGCAATGCGGACCAGGTCCGCTCCGACACCATGGGCGATTTCCTGCTCGCCAAGTACGACGAGGTCGGGCGGCGGCTGAACGTCGTCTCGCGGGCCGCGGCGATGAAGAGCGCCCGGGTGTCGGTGGTCGGGGCGGTCGCCTCCGGTCTCGGGTCGGCGCTGGTGTGGGCGGCGATGCTGTGGCTGGTGAGCACCGGCCGGATGAGCCTGCCGCGCGGCGGTGCGGCGGTGTTCGCGCTGGCCGCGGTGGGCACCAGCCTGCGCGGCATCGTCGGCTACGGCGCGGACCTGTTCCGCACCGGCATGTACCTGGACGACTGGTCGAGCTTCCTCGACACGGCGGGCGGCCACCGTCCCCGCCGCGGCGCCGGGACGCCCGGGGCGCCGGACCGGATCGAGGTGAAGGACCTCTCGTACGCCTACCCGGCGTCCGACCGCAGAGCCCTGGACGGGGTGAGCCTGCACGTGGCGCGCGGCGAGATCCTGGCCCTGGTGGGCGAGAACGGCTCCGGCAAGACCACCCTGTCCAAGCTGCTGGCCGGCCTCTACCTGCCGGACGGCGGCTCGGTGCGCTGGGACGGGCGCGACACCCGCGACCTCGATCCGCACGCACTGTGGCGGCAGGTCGCGGTGGTCCCGCAGGACTACGCGCGCTGGCCGATGACCTGCCGGGAGAACATCACGCTGGGCCAGCCGACCGCCGAGGGCGACGAGGCGGTGCTGCGCGCCGCGGACGCCTCGGGTGCGGCGGACGTGGTCGCCAAGCTCCGCCGGGGCCTGTCCACCCTGCTGGCGGTGGAGTGGATGGGCGGCGAGGAGCTGTCCGGCGGCCAGTGGCAGCGCCTGGCCATCGCCCGGGCGTTCCACCGCGAGGCCGGGCTGCTGGTGCTGGACGAGCCGACCGCCGCGCTCGACCCGCGCGCCGAGCACCGGATCTTCCAGAACCTGCGGGCGGTCGCCGAGAAGCGGGCGGTGGTGCTGGTCACCCACCGGCTCACCAACGTGGCGGTCGCCGACCGGATCCTGGTCCTGGAGGACGGCAAGGTGCTGCAACAGGGCGCCTTCGCCGAGCTGGTGGCCGACCGGACGGGCCGGTTCAGGGAGTTGTGGGACCTGCAGAACGAACGCACGGGCCTCCCCCAGCAGCGCCGGCCTTAAGGCCTGTCCGGCCCCCCGCCCGCCGTCCTTCCGGGGCGACGGGCGGGCGGGCGGGCGGGTGAATCGTGCGCGCCGACGCCGGGCGTTCGGCGTGTTGGCATTCGAGCTGATTGTCGGAGTCCTAGCCTCCCGGGGGAGGTGGTCACAGATGGTGATCGGAGCGTCACATTCGGACGCCGCTGTCAGGTCTTCACGGCGGCACACACACGGGCGGTGGCACGGCTCGCGTCGCTGGTCGGGCGCTGCCGCTCTGGGCGGGGTCGTGGTGGCGGGGTCGTCGCTGTGGTCGGCGCCTCCCGCTTCGGCGGCGACGGTGGACATCCGCACGGTGTGCACGGCCTCGACCACCTCGGGCACGACGATCACCCTGACCGTCGACTGCGCCACCACGGACAACCTGACCGTCCCGGACGGCTTCACCCTGGACGGCGGCGGCCACACGATCACCGCGACCGACCCGTCCCTGGCGAACCCGCTGCTGGGCGCGGTGGTGAGCAACGCCGGCGCGACGATGACCATCAAGAACCTGACCGTGCAGGGCAATTACCTGCCCCGGGCGCCCGGCGACTCCACCACGAACGCGGCGTTCTTCGGCATCAGGTTCCTGTCCGCGTCGGGGTCGCTGTCGAACGTGACGGTCACCGGCATCACCCGGCACCAGACGTACAACTTCGGCCAGGGCATCATCGTGGACGCCACCGCCGGAGGCCCGCAGACCGTGACGGTCACCGACGTCAGGGTGTCGGACTTCCAGAAGAACGGCCTGACCGCCAACGGCGCCGCGACCATGAACGTCACCGGCTCCACGCTGGGCCCGCCGGACGAGACCGTCCCGCTGCCCGCGCCACCGATCACCGGCAACATCGCGCAGAACTCGGTGCAGTACTTCAACTCCAGCGGCAGCTTCACCCACAACTCGGTGGTGACGTACACCGCCAACAACTCGGTGAGCAGTTCCACCGGGATGCTGCTGTTCACCGCGGACAACGTGACCGTCGACCACAACACGTTCACCGGCCCGAACGGCGCGGACATCGGGATCAACGTCACCGGCGGCACCGACATCGTCATCTCGTACAACGACATCGGCCGCTCCCCCGTCCTGCCGCCGCTGCGCGACTTCTGGGGGTACGGCGTGGCGGGCTTCAGCGGCGCCGCATCGACCACCACGTTGATCTGCAACACCTTCTCCGGGTGGAACCAGAACCTGTTCGGGGGCCTGACCCAGCCGCCGTGCATCATCACCCCCCGGCTGAAGGACGGGACGGTCGGCGTCGGCTACTCGGACGTGGTCGAGGCGGTCACCGAGAACCCGAACCCGGAGTTCACCTGGACGGTCGTCGCCGGCGACTTCCCGCCGGGGCTGACGCTGAACCCGGACGGGACGATCACCGGCACCCCGACCACCCCCGGCAGCTACACCTTCACCGTCCAGGTCTCGGACCCGGTCGACGGCACCGCGACCCGCCAGTACACCATCGTCATCTCCGGGCAGGCCCCGGGCGTGTCGCTCACCAAGACGGCGACCGCCACGGACGCCGACGGGCAGCCGATCGACAAGCTCACCGCGGCCGGCGACGTGGTGACCTACAGCTACGACGTGACCAACACCGGCAACGTGCCGCTGGGCGGGCTGGCCGTCGACGAGACCGGGTTCTCCGGCAGCGGAACGCTCGGCCCTATCACCTGCTCCCCCACCGCGCTGGGCGACACCCTTCCGGTGGGAGCGTCCACCCACTGCACCGCGACGTACACGGTCACCGAGGCCGACATCGCCGGCGGCGGGTCGCTGCGGAACACGGCCACCGCCTCCGGCGTGGGCCCCGACGGGGCGAGGGCCACCTCCGACCCGGCGAGCACCTCACTGCCGATCGTCGCAGCCGGCCCCACGCCCACCCCGACGCCGACCCCCGAGCCCACCAAGTCGCCGGGCCACCAGCGCCCCGGCGGCCCGAAGGTCAACACCGGCGGGTCGCCCGCCGACACCGCCGGCGCACCGTCCACGGCGTGGCAGGCCGCCGGCGCGGTGGCGCTGCTGGTGACCGCCGCGGGCCTGACCACCGTCGCGCTGCGCCGCCGGAGCCGCCGCTGAGGCAGCGAACGCGTCCGGTCCGCCGCCCGCCGACCCTCCGGGGCCGGCGGGCGGCGCCGTCCCCACCCCGGAGGAGGAGCAGCGCCCATGACCGCCGAACGCCACGACGACGCCCCCGGCAGCGGCCGGTCGCGACGGGCCGACCGGCTGTTGCCGCTGCTGATCGCGGCGTCGCTGGCCGGCGCCGCGCTGCTGGGCCGCAGCGCCCTCGGCCCCCACCCCGGGCGGGCCGCGCCGGCGGGCGTGGACATGAACGGCAGGCCCGTCCAGCTCGACCCCGGCGCGGGGCCGGCCCCGCAGCAGCGGCAGCAGCAGGACGCGAAGCCGGAGGGCGCGGGCCGGTTCGTCGTCCCGTCGGTCGGGCTGGACGTGCCGCTGGGGACGATGAACGAGGTCGCAGGGTCGGTGGTGCCGCCCGGGTTCGCCTCCGCCTTCCTGATCGTCAACCTCGGCGCCCCGACGTCACCCGCGACGGGCACGGTGTACGTGGCGATGCACTCGCTCCGGTGGGGTGCGGTCGGCCCCGGCAACTACCTGTTCGCCCCGGAGACCGGCACGTCGAAGGTCGCACCGGGCGCGGCCGTCCTCGCAGGGGGCGTCCGCTACGTGGTCGACGGGGCCACCGCCGTCCCGAAGGCCGAGCTGCCGGACGCGGACGCGATCTGGGCCGACGTGCCCGGCCGGCTGGTGGTGCTGACCTGCCTGGAGCGGCCCGACAACTCCCCGGCGGTGGACAACTTCGTCATCGTCGCGCACCTCGACCCGTCCGGCGGGGACCCGCGCTGATCCGGCCCCCGGTGTCCAATGTCCGGTATCCGGTTCGGTGTTGGGGCCGGCGGGTAGGAGCCCCGTGGGCCACGCCCCGGACGGTGCGCCCGACGGGTGCGCGGGGCGAGTGGCCGCCCCGGCGAAATCTGGTGACCTCCCGTGGCCTCCGACGGAACGACCCGCACAGCCCCCGCCCCCTCGACGCCCCGGCCCCCGTGGCGGCGGCCCGGGCTGGACGAGGTGCGGCGGCGGGTGGACGGGGTGCTCGACGCGTTCGTCGACCGCAAGACCGCCGAGGCCCGTCGGGCCGGGCTGCCCGACGACGTGCCGGTCGCCGTGGCGGCCTTCGTCGGGGCGGGCGGCAAGCGGATCCGTCCGCTGCTGTGCGTGCTGGGCTGGCAGGCGGCCGGCGGCACGGGCGCGCGGGGGCTGGACCGGGCGGTGCAGGTGGGGGCGGCGTTGGAGATGTTCCACGCGTTCTGCCTGCTCCACGACGACGTGATGGACGGCTCCGACACCCGGCGCGGGCAGCCGACGGTGCAGCGGGCCCTGGCCGCCCGGTACCGGGCGGGCCGCTCCCGGGAGCTGGCGGACGCCGTCGGCGCCGGCGCCGCGATCCTCGCCGGGGACCTCGCGCTGCTCTGGTCCGACGAGCTCCTCCAGGATCCCGTGCGCGGCCCGGACCCGGCCGCCGCCGCCCGCCTGCGGCCGCTCGTCGGCCTGATGCGCGAGGAGGTCATGTACGGCCAGTTCCTCGACCTGATCGCGACGGGCCTGCCCACCGCCGACACCGGGCCGGCGCTGACCGTGATCCGCTACAAGACCGCCAAGTACACCTGCGAGCGGCCGCTCCAGCTCGGCGCCGCCCTCGCCGGGGCGGACGAGACGTTCCAGCACCGGTTGAGCGCGTTCGCGCTGCCGCTGGGAGAGGCGTTCCAGCTGCGCGACGACCTGCTCGGCGCGTTCGGCCGCCCCGAGCAGACCGGCAAGCCCGCCCTCGACGACCTGCGCGAGGGCAAGCACACCGTCCTCGTCAGCCTCGCCCACCGGTCCGTCACCCCCGCCCGGGCGCCGCTGCTGCACGCCCTGTACGGCAACTCCCGGCTGGACGAGGAGGACGCGGGACGACTGCGGGCACTCCTGCGGGACACCGGCGCGGACCGGGCCGTCGAACGCATGATCACCGAACGGTACGAGCAGGCGGCAGCCGTCCTGGACGGCCTGCCCGTGCCCGCCGAAGTGCGGGAGCAGCTGCGGGTGCTGGCCGACACGGCCGCCTGGCGGACGTCCTGATCGGCGAGTCGGCGGGCGGTGGCCGCGGGCGGTGGCCGGTGCGGGCGGTGGCCGAACACGGTCGGTGGCGGAACGGCGGTCGTTTCGGCGAGGTGATGCTGCGTCAAACTCCTGGTATGGCGAGCTTTCAGGCAAGGAAAGCCATTGGCGACGCCCACGAGCGGCGTGTCGCCCAGGAACTCGAGAACCGCCGGTGGTCCGTGAGCGCGTGGGGCCAGGGGATCATGGGGGAGCCGATCCGGCGGGCGTTGCGTACGACGAACAGTTCCCTCCGGTGGACGCCGGACCTCATTGCCGCGCGGGACGGGCGGATCGTCCTGCTCGACTGCAAGGGCAGCATGACCAGCGCGGCGAGTCGGCGGCACGTCGTGGAGCGGGCGGCGGTCGTGGCTCACCTGCAGCTCGTCGCCTGGACGCAGCTGCCGCTGTACTACGTCTTCGACAACCTCGACCTCCTCGACCCGCACGACGCGCTCGGCCGCGGCCAGGTCGGGCCCGCGTCCCCGGCCGGGTCGGGCACGCCGTACCTCCTGGTGCCGGTGGCCCGCTCGCTCGGCTTCGACGAGGTCTTCGGGATCCCGCAGGAGCCCGCCGCCTCGGCGGCCTGACGCCCTCCGCGGCCGGGGGCCGGCGGCGCGGTGCCGCCCGCCGGCCCCCGGCCGGGCGGGACGCCGCTTTTGAACGCGTTCACTTTTCGCTAGGCTCGCCCCTGCACCATCCAAGGGGAGGGTTTTGATGAAGATCGTGCTGCCCGGGGGCACCGGGAACGTGGGCCGGCTGCTGGAGCGGGAGTGGACCGCCGCCGGGCATCAGGTGGTGGTCCTGAGCAGGCGGCCGGGGCTCGGGGAGGTCCGCTGGGACGGGCGGACGCCCGGCGAGTGGGTCGAGGCGGTCGACGGGTGCGACGTGGTGGTCAATCTCGCTGGGCGGAGCGTCAACTGCCGTTACACCGAGGTGAATCTGCGCTCCATGATGGACTCGCGGGTGCAGTCCACCCGCGTGGTGGGCGAGGCGATCGCGGGGGCCGCCCGGCCGCCGAAGGTCTGGCTCCAGATGAGCACCGCCACCATCTACGCCCACCGCTTCGACGCGGGCAACGACGAGGCCACCGGCCTGATCGGCGGCGGCGAGCCGGGCGTTCCGGGGTACTGGGCCTACAGCGTCGACATCGCCAAGGCCTGGGAGCGGACGCAGCAGGAGGCCGACACGCCGCACACGCGCAAGGTCGCGCTGCGGACCGCGATGGTGATGAGCCCCGGCCGGGGCGGCGCGTTCGACCTCATGTTGCGGCTGGCCCGGCTGGGCCTCGGCGGGCCGGTCGCGGGCGGCGGCCAGTACATGTCGTGGATCCACGGCGACGACCTGGTCCGCTCCCTCGACTTCCTGATCGACCGGGACGACCTCGACGGGCCGGTGAACCTCTCCTCCCCCGACCCCGTCCCGTACCGCGACTTCTTTCGGGCCATCCGGACGGCCCGGGGCATTCCGGTGGGCCTCCCCGCGACCCGCTGGATGGCCGAACTCGGCGCGTTCGCCGTCCGATCGGACACCGAACTGCTCCTCAAGAGCCGCCGCGTCCTCCCCGGCCGCCTGCTGGAGGCCGGCTTCGACTTCCACCACCCGCACTGGCCGGAGGCCGCCGCCGACCTGGTCCGACGCATCCGCAGCGCGTAGCGCCCTTGGACCCACTCCCCCGTCGTCCGGGCTCAGGGCGCGGCGGCGGGTCCGACCGGCTGACGGAGGACGGTGTTCCTGGGCGCGTAGAGCTCTTTCAGGTCCTTCTTGACGTCGTACGGTGCCATGCGCTGCGAGCCTCCGTTCCGTCGGGCGTCGCCCAGCGATGCCCGGTAGCGGTCCAACCAGGCCTGTTCGGCCCGTAGTTGACTGAGCGAGTGGTCGAAGATCGCGCGCACGAACTCGGGCGCGGCCGGACCGGCGGCCTCGGCCCGCGTCACCTCGGCGATCCGTTCGGCGAGTGCCCGGGCGCGCCGTTCGAGGGCGTCGAGCAGCCGGTCGTGGTCGACGGCGGGCCGGTTGGCGAGGCCGACCAGGACGCGCGGGAAGAGCGGGTGGAGTTCGGCGATCGCCTCCTCGGCGGCCGCCGCGCAGGCCCGCCGCCCCTCGGCGGTCGCGCCGAACACCTTGCGCCGTTTGTCGCCCGGGTCGGCGGAGCCCTCGACCTGCTCGATCAGCCCGCGCTCGCGGAGCTTCGTCAGCAGGTAGTAGATCGAGCTGAAGCCGACCTCGGTCCACTCCCGCATGCCGCGCTCGGCGATCACGGCTTCCAGCTGGTACCCGTGCCGGGGCTGCTCCACCAGCAGGCCGAGCAGGGTCAGTTCGGCGGCGGTCAGGCCCGATTCCATGCCGGTATCCTAGCGCTGGAATAGTGGGGCGCGGCTCTCTCCGCAGCAGCGCCCGGCGGGTTTCACAGCCGGAAGGTGTGGCTCTGTCCGGGGCGGAGCAGGGTGCGCTCGCCGCGTACGGCGATGCGGACGGGGTCGACGGGGTCCGGGTCGAGGGCGACGGTGACGTGTCGGCGATCGACGGTGATCCGCAGCGTGCGCCGGCCGCGGTGGCGCAGGTCGAGGGTGATGCTGTGCAGGGCGCCGGGCAGGTGCGGGTCGAGCCGGACGCCGTCGTCGCTCGACTCCAGCCCGGTGTAGCAGCGTTGCAGCAGGTCGACGGCGCCGGCCATCGCGCCGAGGTGGATGCCCTCGCGGGTGGTGCCGCCCTGCGAGTCGTGCAGGTCGGCGGTGAGGGCGTCGCGGAAGTGCCGCCAGGAGGCGTGGGGGTCGCAGCGGCCGAGGACCCAGGCGTGGACGACGGAGCTGAGGGTGGAGCCGTGGACGGTGCGGTCGAGGTAGTAGTCGACGGTGCGGCGCATCAGTTCGTCCCCGGCGGGGTGGCCGAGCCGGCGCAGCAGCTCGTGGACCTCGCGGGCGGGGAACAGGTACCAGAGCATCAGGACGTCGGCCTGCTTGGAGGCCCGGTACCGGTTGACGGTGTCGCCCTCGGCTTCCAGGATTCGGTCGAGTCGGCGCAGGTCGGGGTAGCGCCGGCGGTAGGTGTCCCAGTCGAGTTCGGCGAGCCGCCGGTAGCCGTCGAACTGGCTGATCACGCCGTCGTGGAAGGGCACGTGCAGGTGGTGGCCGATGTCCTGCCAGTGGTCGGTCTCCGCGGTGTCGAGGGCGAGCCGTTCGGTGAGTTCGTCGCGTCGGCGGGCGGGGAGGGCGTGCAGGGCGTCGCGGGCGCGGGCGAGGACCCAGGAGGCGAGGACGTTGGTGTAGGCGTTGTCGTCGAGTCCGGGGGCGTCGGCCCAGGGGTAGGCGTCGTGGTACTCGTCCGGTCCGAGGACGCCGCGGATCGACCAGTGGCCGCGGGCGGGGTCGTGGGTGGCGGCGGAGGCCCAGTAGCGGGCGATCTCCAGCAGGGTTTCGGCACCGGCTTCGGCGAGGAAGTCGTGGTCGCCGGTGGCCCGGTAGTACTCCCAGATGTTGTAGGCGACGGCGGAGCCGATGTGGCGTTGCAGGTGGGTGTGGTCGGGCAGCCAGTGGCCGGAGCGCGGGTTGAGGTGTACCTGGGGCGACTGTTCGCGGCCGTCGGCGGCGCTCTGCCACGGGTAGGCGGCGCCACGGCGGCCTTCGGCGCGGGCGGCGCGGCGGGCGGCGTCGAGGCGGCGGTGGCGGTAGCGCAGGGCGGCGCGGGCGAGTTCGGGGAATCGCAGGTCGAGCACGCGCAGGACGAACAGTTCGTCCCAGAAGACGTGGCCGCGGTAGGCCTCGCCGTGCAGGCCGCGGGCGGGGACGCCGACGTCGAGGTCGGCGGAGTGTTCGGACCAGGACTGCAGCAGGTGGAACAGGTCGAGGTGCAGCGGGCCGGGGTCGGGGAAGTCGGCGTCGATCCGGCAGCGTCGCCACAACTGCTCCCAGCGCCGGGCGTGTTCGGCCAGCAGCCGGTCGAAGGCCGGTGCTTCGGCGGCGAGTCGGCGGGCGGCGTCGAGCGGGTCGCCGGTGGCGGGGTCGTGCGAGGTGTGGACGGCGACGACCTTGTCGACGGTGACGGGCAGTCCGGGGGCGACGTCGAAAGCCAGCGTCTGCGCGACCTGTCCGGGGCGGGCCTCGCCGTGGAGTGCGACGCAGCCGGGCCGCACCCGGTGTCGGGCGGCGAGTGCGATGCGCCGGCCCGCGCCGGTGGCCACCTCCAGCCACAACTCACCTTCGGGGCAAGCCTCTTGGCGCAGCGTGGTGAGGTGGTGGCTGTCGAGTCCGGCGTAGCGGGGGACGCCCGCGTTGGTGACGGCGCCGTCGAGGGCGGAGCGGACGTCGAGCCGGCCGGACCAGTTCTCGGCGGTGAGTTCGGTCTCCAGTGCGGCGAGGTGCGGCCGGGCCTGGCTGGCGAGGCGGCGCTGGACGAGTCGGGTGCGCCGTCCGGCGGCGTCGACGCAGACCGCCCGGCGGGTCAACACGCCCCGGCGCAGGTCGAGTTCGAGTTCCTGCTCGGCGGGCGGGCCGGCGAACCACTCGCCGTCGGCGGGGCGGAAGGTGACGGGCAGCCAGTTGGGGCAGTTCACCAGGTCCTCGTGGGTGAAGACCCGTCCGCCGATGACGGAGTCGGCGCGGTCGTAGCAGCCCGCCAGGTAGGTGCCGGGGTAGTGCTCGCCGCCCGCGACGGCTTCGGGCGCGGCGCCGCGGGTGACCAGGTAGCCGTTGCCGACGGCGCACAGGGCTTCGCGCAGGCCTTCCTCTGCGGGCGCGTACCCGGTGTAGCGGAGTGTCCACGGATCGGGCATCGGGCAGCCGGTCCCGGTCGGGTCGGGTTCCACGGCTCACCTCCGTTCGCGCGCCGGGGCCCCTTCCTCAGTGTGCCCACCGATCGGGTGGCGGGCAGCCCCGTGGCCGGGGGCGGCCGGTGCGGTGAAGCTGGTAGGTGGGGGCACCGGCGATGGGAGTGAGGGCGATGAAGGCGTTGACCTACCACGGACCCGGCCGCCGCACCTGGGGCGACGTCCCCGATCCGGCGGTCCGGGACCCGGAGGACGCGGTGGTCCGGGTGGACGCCGTGACGATCTGCGGCACGGACCTGCACATTCTCAAGGGCGACGTGCCGGAGGTCGCCGAGGGCCGGATCCTGGGCCACGAGGCGGTCGGCACGGTCGTCGAGGCGGGCAGCGCGGTGCGTACCGTCGCGGTGGGCGACCGGGTGCTGGTGTCGTGCGTGTCGGCCTGCGGGCGCTGCGCCTACTGCCGGGCGGGCGTGTACGGGCAGTGCCTGGGCGGCGGCGGCTGGATCCTCGGCCACCTGGTCGACGGCACCCAGGCCGAGCTGGTGCGGACCCCGTTCGCGGACAACTCGCTGCACAGGCTGCCGGACGCGGTGAGCGACGAGACGGCGCTGATGTTCGCCGACATCCTGCCGACGGCGTACGAGGTGGGAATCCGCAACGGCCGGGTGGGGCCCGGCGACACGGTGGTGATCGTCGGCGCGGGCCCGGTCGGGCTGGCGGCGGTGGCCACGGCCCGGCTGTACACGCCGCGCCGGATCGTCGTGGTCGACCTCGCGGAGAGCCGGCTGGCGGCGGCGAAGGCGGCGGGCGCGGACGAAACGGTGCGGGCCGGCGACGGCGCGGAGGACGCGGTGCGGGCGCTGAGCCCGGACGGGCTGGGGGTCGACGTGGCGATCGAGGCGGTCGGCATCCCGGACACCTTCGAGCTGTGCACCCGCCTGGTGCGCGCGGGCGGCCGGGTCGCGAACGTCGGCGTGCACGGCAGCCCCGCCGTGCTGCACCTGGAAGACCTGTGGATCCGGAACGTCACCGTCACCACGGGCCTGGTCGACACCGGCACCACGCCGCTGCTGCTGGGCCTGCTGGCGGCCGGCAAGCTGTCCGTGGACGGGCTGGTCACGCACCGTTTCGGGCTGGACGAGATGCCGGAGGCGTACGACATCTTCGCCGACTCCGCGGGCAGCGGGGCGCTGAAGGTCGCGCTGTTCCGGACCTGAGAGCCACCGGCGGAGCGTGGGCGGACCTTGGGCGGAGCGTGGGCGGACCTTGCTCGGATCGCCGGCGGAGCGTGGGCGGACCGTCAGCGGACGAGGACGCGTTCGCCGGAGCGCGGCACGACGGCCGTCCAGCCGAGTTCCCGGTCGATCCGGTCGCGCAGGGCCTGGGCGCCGTCCGGTTCGCCGTGCACCAGGTAGGTGGCGGACGGCGCGGGGGCGGGGCGCAGCCAGTCGACGATCTCGGCGGCGTCCGCGTGCGCGGAGAACGCGGGGACGTTGACGACCTCGGCGCGGACGGGCACGTAGCCGCCGTACATCTTCAGCACCCGAGCGCCGTCGACCAGGTCGCGGGCGCGGGTGCCGGCGGCGGCGTAGCCGACCACGATCACGGTGTTGCGGGGGTCGGGCAGCAGCCGGTGCAGGTGGTGCACGACGCGTCCGCCGGTGGCCATGCCGGAGGCGGACACCAGGATCGACGGCACGCTGCTGTGCTCCAGTTCGAGCGACTCGGGGAGGGAGCGGACGGCCCGGAACGGTTCGGGGCTGATCGCGGCCTCCCCCCGGGCGAGGACGTCGGGGCGCAGTTCGGGGGCGTGTTCGGCGAAGGCGTCGCGGTAGATCCGCAGGGTGGCGAGCGCCATCGGGCTGTCCACGTACACGGGGGCGCCGGCGGGCAGGCGGCCGGCGCGACGGAGTTCGGCGAGCTGGTGCAGCACCACTTCGGTGCGGTCGACGGCGAAGGACGGGATCACGACGGTGCCGCCGCGGGCCAGCGTGCGGTGCAGGGCCTGGGCGAAGTGCTCGCGGGCGGCGGTCTCCTCGTGGGTGCGGTTGCCGTAGGTGGACTCCATCAGCAGCACGTCGGCGCCGGTGAACGGATCGGGCGGGTTGAGCAGGGGGTGGACGGGCCGGCCGAGGTCGCCGCTGGCGGCGAGGGTGTGGCCGTCCTCAAGGGTGAGGTGCGCCCAGGACGACCCGAGGATGTGTCCGGCGGGGTGCAGGCGCAGCACCGTCCGGTCGGCGATCTCGATCTCGGAGCGCGGCCGGACGGGGTCGAACAGGCGCAGGGTGCGTTCGACGTCCTCCGCGGTGTACAGCGGCAGGGCGGGGCGGTGCTTGGACCAGCCGTGGCGGTTGGCGTGGTCGGCGTCCTCCTGGAGCAGGTGGGCGCTGTCGCGCAGGATCAGCTCGGCGATCCGGGCGGTGTACGGGGTGCTGAAGATCGGCCCGCGGAAGCCGTCGGCGACCAGGCGCGGCAGATACCCGCAGTGGTCCAGGTGGGCGTGGGTGAGCACCACGCAGTGCACGTCGGCGGGGTCGAGCGGCAGCGGCCGCCGGTTGCGGCGCCGCAGTTCGGCCAGGCCCTGGAACAGACCGCAGTCGATCATGATCCGGGCGTGGTCCGTCTCCACCATGAACTTGCTGCCGGTGACGGTGCCGACCCCGCCGAGAAAGGTGAGCAGCCCCGGCCGGGGTGTCGGGGCGGGCTGGTTCTCCATGGCGACCTCCGGGATTCCGCTCCCAGCATCCACCGCCCCACCCCCACCCGCACCGGCCGGCCGGGCCGGCGACACGCCCGCCGGGCGGGTGGCGCACCGGCGCAGCGGTCGGTGGTCACGGCGATGGCGGGCCTGGGCTCGCACTGCCGACATCCGGCATCCCACCGGCTACGACACACCGCGGTGGCCGAGCGGCGCGCCCGGCACTCCCGCCTGCACCGGCCGGCCGGCTGGGCCGACCACACGTCCCGACCCGCTTGTCGGTGCCAGTCCAGCAGGTGGGCCGCTCCCGCTGGGCCGGGGCTCGGCCTGTTGTTGGTCGGCATCCCCGCAGGTACGCCATGGCCTTCCGCCCCAGGACACCGTGCGGCGGTGATCAGGCCCGCCCTCACCGCCACCGGAGGCCCGTGGCCTCGCGCGCACGTCGCGGTCAGCTGGGCTGGCGGCGTGTCCACTGGGGCTCGAACTGCTGCCACTCGGCGTCCCAGCCTGCGTAGCGGCGGCGGTCGAGCAGGATCGACACGCCCCGCCACGCCAGAATGCTGAGCAGCGGCACGGCGGTGGCGGTGAGCAGGGCGGCCGTCAGGGCGACGGCGGCGGCCTCGCCCGCGCCGGCGGGTTGCGGGACGACCTGGCCGTTGTCGTCGAGCCAGATCCGTACGGGGGTGCCGGCGGGTTGGCCGGCGGTGACGACGGCGCTGGCGCGGTGGTCGGCGCCGTCGGTGTTCCAGGCGACGGCGGCGCGGGTGGTGGTGACGCCGACGGCGACGGGGACGTCGGCGAGGAGCCGGGCCGTCTGCGGGTGCCGGGTGGCGGTCTCTTCCCGGCCGGCCCGGGCCTGGTCCTGGTGGACGGCGAGGCCGACGGCGAGCGCGGCGGGGACTCCGCCGATCGCGACCACGAGCAGCAGTCGCGCCGCCCACCACTGCAGGCGGTCGCTGCTCCGCCGCAGGGGGTTCTTCCGTTGCCGCGGGTGCACCTGCATGCCGCCCGCCTCCTCACCGCTCGACCGGGCCTCTCTCCACCCCCAGCCTGTCCCGGACGGCAGCGCCGCGACATGGTCCGGACGGCCCTGTCCGCCCGACGATCGGCCCGGTTCGCCGGGTCCGGTCGTCCTCGCCGGGTCCGGTCGTCCTCACCGGGTCCGGTCGTCCTCACCGGGTCCGGTCGTCCTCACCGGGTCCGGTCGTCCTCACCGGGTCCGGTCGTCCTCACCGGGTCCGGTCGTCCTGGCGGCGCGGTCGGAGGACGCTGAAGGAGGGGCTGGAAGGACGGGGCGAGCGATGGGTGCGACGGGATCGTCGGGTGTGCGGGACGGCGCGTGGGTGGTGGCCCGCCCAGGGCCGGTGGGCGGCGGGGACGGGCCGCTGGAGTGGGAGCGGCGGCCGCGGCCCGTCCCCGGCGCGAAGGACGTGCTGGTCGAGGTGGAGGCGTGCGGGGTGTGCCGCACCGACCTGCACCTCGCCGAAGGGGATCTGCCGCCGAGGGTGCCGCGGTGCACGCCCGGCCATGAGGTGGTGGGCCGGGTGACGGCGGTCGGCCCTGGCGTCACGGAGTTCGCGGTCGGCGACCGGGCCGGGGTGGCCTGGCTGGCGGGGGTCTGCGGGCACTGCCGGTACTGCCTCGGCGGGCGGGAGAACCTGTGCCCGGCCTCGACGTACACCGGCTGGGACCGGCCCGGCGGCTACGCCGGGTTCGTCACCGCCGACGCCCGCTTCGCCTACCCGCTGCCGGACGGGCCGCCCGCCGAGGAGCTCGCGCCGCTGTTGTGCGCGGGCATCATCGGCCATCGGGCGCTGGCCCGGGCGGATCTTCCTCCGGGCGGCCTGCTCGGCCTCTACGGTTTCGGCGCGTCCGCCCACCTGACCGCGCAGATGGCGCTGGCCCGGGGAGCGCGGCTGGCCGTGTTCACCCGGGGCGCGGCGGCCCGGGACCTGGCGCGGGAGCTCGGCGCGGGCTTCGCGGGCGACTCCTTCGACCCGCCGCCGGAGCCGCTGGACGCCGCGATCCTGTTCGCCCCGGCCGGCGAGCTGGTCCCCGTCGCCCTCGCCGCCCTGGACCGGGGCGGCACCCTCGCCGTCGCCGGGATCCACCTCACCGACGTCCCCGCCCTCGACTACCGGCGCCATCTGTTCCAGGAACGCACCCTGCGCAGCGTCACCGCCAACACCCGGGCGGACGGCCGCGACTTCCTCGCCGCCGCCGCCCGCGTCCGCCCGTCGGTCCACCTCAACCGCTACCCGCTGCGCGACGCCCCCACCGCCCTCGCCGACCTCGCGGCGGACCGGGTGACGGGCGTCGCAGTGCTGCTCGCGGACTGACCCGCCTCCTTCCGATCATCCGATCGTCGGGTTCGGGCCGTGCCATGGACCGACGCGCAGTGGGCGCGGATCGCGCCGTTGTCGCCGGGCCGGACGCACCCGGCCGGGCAGCTCGCCGGGAGAGGTCGGCTCCGCACCTTGCCCAGCGCGCGGCGGGTGAGTCGGAGGGCCGGCTCGATCGCCTCGTCGCGCTTCCGCCGCCGTGGGGCCCGGACGGAGCTGCACCGCGCCGCCGGTGCCGGCCGAACGGCACGGCCCCGGCTGTCAGTCGCCGACGAACCACAGGCAGCGGTGCGGCCCCCGCTGGACGACCTGGCACAACTCCCTTGCCTGGTCGACCCATTCGCCGTCGACGGCGGGCGGGAGGCGGTCGAGTTCGGCGAGCAGCCGTGGCACCTGACGCTCGTTGAAGACCGCGTCGCCGTACGGGATCAGCGCGCACAGCATCGGGAACTGTGCCGGGTCGAGGTCGGCGAAGGCCGAGGTCCACCGCACCCCGGCCGCCGCCCGGGCCACGATGTCGCCGCTGTCGCCGCGCACCTGCATGGTGATCACCGGCCGAGCGTAGCGGCGGTCGCGGCTACGCGTGGCTCGCCTCGGGTTCCAACGCCGGTGCTGCCGTGGCGGGTTGGCGCATGGTGAGGACGAGGGCGGTGAGGGCGGCGAAGAGCGCGGCGGCGGTGAGGCCGGTGACGTGGAGGGCGGTGGTGAAGGCGTCGCGGGCGTGCTGCAGCAGCGTCGTGGCCTGGTCGGCGGGGAGTCGCGGGGCGGTGGCGACCGCGCCGGCCAGGGAGTCGGAGGCGCCGTCCATGCGGTCGCGGTAGACGACGGCGGCCAGGACGCCGAGCAGGGCGAGGCCGAGCGAGCCGCCGAGGTAGTTGCCGGTCTCCGACATGGACGCGGCCGAGCCGGCCCGTTCCGGGGCGACGGAGCCGAGGACGATGCCGGTGCCGAGGGCGAACAGCGGGCCGGTGCCGAGGGCGAGGACGGTGATGCCGGTGATCACGAGCCACAGGGAGCCGTCGACGAGGGCCAGCAGCAGGCCGCCGAGCGCGGCGACGGCGAGGCCGCCGGCGATCGCGGTGGTCTGCTTCACGCGGCGGGCGAGGGCGGGTGCGGTCATGGTGCCGGCGGCCACGCCGAGGCCCATGGGGGCGAACAGGGCGGCCGAGACGGCCGGCGAGTGGTCGAGCACGTTCTGCAGGTACTGGGTGACCAGCAGTCCGGTGCCGGCCATCGCGACACCGGCCAGGACCAGCCCGACCAGCACGGCCGTGAACGGTCGGCTGCGCAGCAGTCGCAGGTCCAACAGCGGCTCTTCGACGCGCAGTTGACGGCGGACGAAGAGCACGCCGAGCACCGCGCCGACGAGCAGCGCGACCGCCGGGACGGTCGACGACCCGCCCACGACGCCGTCCACGGCCAGCTGCTTGACGCCGTACACCAGCAGCAGCATCGCGGCCAGCGACAGCCCGACGCCGACCGGGTCGAGGCGTCCCGCCCGTTCGCTGCGGAACTCGGGGAGCAGGGCCGGTCCGGCGATCAGCAGCAGCGCCATCGGCGGCACGGCGAGCAGGAACACCGAGCCCCACCAGAAGTGCTGGAGCAGCACCCCGGCCAGCACCGGTCCGAGCGCGCCGCCCGCGAACTGTCCGGTCGCCCAGATCGCGACGGCCCGGCCGCGTTCGCGGTCGTCGCGGAACATGGTGGTGATCAGCGACAGCGTGGACGGGGCGAGGGTCGCGCCGGCGACGCCCAGCAGGGCGCGGGTGACGATCAGTATCAGCGGGTCGACGGCGAACGCGGCCACCATGGACAGCACGGCGAACGCCGCCGCGCCGGTCAGCAGCAGCCGGCGGCGGCCGATCCGGTCGCCGAGGGTGCCCATGGTGATGACCAGGCCGGCCACCATGAGCCCGTAGCTGTCGCTGATCCACAGCTGTTCGACGTTGTCCGCCCCCAGGTCGGCGCTCAGCCGCGGGAGCGCCAGCAGCAGGGCCGTCACGTCCATCGCGACGATGAATGTCGGCAGCATGAGCAGGGCCAGGCCCCAGCGTGCCCGGTCGATTCGCATCTCCGGAGGCTCCGTTCCTCTGCGATCCTTCGGGACCGTTTCCCGAGGGTTCGCCGGGTGGTCGGAGCGGTCGGCCGCTTCTCGACACCTCCGGCCGGGAGATCCGGGAAATCTCGGAAGGTTCTCCGGCCGGGGTGTCGAGAGGGCGTCGGCGGCTCCGACCACCGGGACGAGGGGCTCCGGCCGGGGTCCTGGTGAACGAGGAGGAGTGCGTGATGAGGTTCCAGATCTGCCTGCACATCGACCCGGCGGCGATGGACGCCCTGACGGACCGGGAGAAGGCGGAACTCGGCAGCGGGCACGGCCGGTTCATCCGGGAGCTGAAGGACTCCGGCGAGCTGGTCCTGACCCAGGCGCTGGCGGATCCGGCGCAGTCGGCGGTGGTCGCGGTGCGCGACGGGCGGCCGGTGGTGACGGACGGTCCGTTCCTGGCGGCGAAGGAGTTCCTCGGCGGCTGCTACCTGGTGGAGTGCGAGAACCGGGAGCGGGCGATCGAGCTGGCGGCGCGGATCCCGGACGCGGCGATTCCCGGCCTGGGCGTGGAGGTGCGTCAAGTGATCTTCTCCGACGGCGAGTTGAGCGCCTGACAGCTCCACCCGACCGAGGGCCTGGGCGCGTGCGCGCCGCAGGCCCTCGGCGCGTTCGCGAGGGCCATCCGCCACCCACCTGACAGCCGTGCACATGACACGAAATCACGCCCCGGGGCGGGCAGGTCCACATCAATAAAGGGGGCGGTGACTCCACATGCGCCGATCCGGGGGCGCACCTAGCGTGGGGAGAGGACATCGCCGATCCGACGATGACGTCCGTCCTTCCCAAGGAGGCGTATCCGATGCTTGTCGAGACTGTGCCGACCACGGTGACGACGACCGAACTCGGAGTCGTGAAGGCCCTGATGACCGAGGGCGAGTCGACTGTCAGCGGCGCGCCGCTGTACCAGCCCGAGGCCGCCGGCCTGCTGCTGCTCCTAGGTCTGCTCCTGCTCTCCCCGAAGGAGCCCGAGGAGGAGGAGTAGCACCGTTCAGCAGCACCGTTCAGTAGCACCGTTCCCGCATCAGATCCGAGGAAATTCCTAGGAAAGTAGTCCATCCATGCCGTTCGCCGATTCGCCCCAGCGGGAGTTCGCCGCCGCGACCGAGTGGGCGGCAGGCCGCGCCCTCGACGCTCTCACCGGCGCCGAGGGCGCGGCTCTCCTCGCCGCCGCGCCGGAGCCGCAGGCCATGCTCGCCGCCGATCGTGTGCTCGGCCCGGACGTGTTCGCGCCGGGCCTGCTCACCGGCAGTCCGACCCCGCCGGAGACCGCCGCCCGCGTCGCCGAGGCGTTCCTGCTCTTCCCCGCCGACTGGTCCGAGGTGCACGCGTGGCGCGACCTGGCCACCGCCGAACTCCTCGGCCGCGCCGGGCACGACGTGCCGGTGGCCGACCCTCCCCCGCCGCCCGGCCCCGACGAGAGCGGCTGGCAGCGCTGGTCGGTGCTGATGGCGCAGCTCTCCGGCCTGGCCCTGCCGACCCTGGACGGCCCGGTGCAGCAGTTGGCCCGCGAGCACGTGCTCGCGCTGGCCCGGGGCGCGAGCCGTTCGATGCTGCGGCGCGACCACCGCACCGCGACCCGGCTGGCCCGCTGGCTGGCCTGGCTGCAGAGCACCGGCACCCCGCCGCTGCTGGAACTCCGGCCGCTGCTGCGGCATCTCGCGCTGACCGGCGACGGCTCCGCGCGCACCGCCCTCGACCTCGCTGTCGCCGACCGATTGGCCGCCGCATGAACGAGACGCTGTCCGCCGACTGCCACCGGCTCGCCACCCGCTCGTTGGAGTGGCTGCAGAGGACCCACGAGCAGGGCAACGGCCTCCTGCCGCCGGACGACGACATCGACGTCTCCGACCCCAACAACGCGTACAAGCCGATCGGCGAGGCGGCGCTCGCCGCGTCCCTGGTGCTGCGCGAGAAGGCCGTCCTCGGCCCGGCCGAGCGGGACCGTGCGCGTGCGGTGCTCGACTTCGGCTGGCAGCAGCTGCGCCAGGGCGAGCTGCTGTACGAACGGCAGTTCCGGAACATCCTGCTCAGCGACCCGTTGGAGTTGTACGGGCACTTCCACCGTTCCGGCTACCGGCACGCGCCGCTGGACGAACTGCTGGCCGGCCTGGACGCGTTGCGCTCCACGCACGCCCTGGAGGCGATGGCGAACCGGCGGCTGGCCACCGTCAACGCCCGGTACGTGATCGGGCTGGAGAGCCGGCCCGACTGGGACGCGCTCGCGAAGACCACCTGGCTCGGCGAGCGGCCGGAGCCGTGGGCGATCGACTGGATCACCGGCTACAACGTCACGCACGCCGTCTTCCACCTCACCGACTGGGGCGCGGTGCCCGGCCGGCTGCCCGAACCGATGCAGGACTACCTGGCGCTGTGGCTGCCGGTCTGGGTGGACATCTGGCAGGAGACCGGCCAGTGGGACCTGCTCGGCGAGCTGCTGATCGTGGACGCCTGCCTGTCCGAGTCGGTCTGCGATCCGCAGAGTTGGGCGCAGCTCGCGTCCGTCCAGCACGAGGACGGTCTGCTGCCGCGCGACCTGGACCCGGTCGACGAGGATCCGGCGCGGGCCTTCAAGGACAACGAACACACCGCCGTGGTGGGCGTGTTGGCCGGTACCCTGACCCTCGCCCGCGACCGGCGGTGAACCCGCACCTCGCGGCGCTCGCCGCCACCGTGCCGCCCGACGCGGCCGTCGCGCTCGCCGTCGCCTCCCGCGACGGCGAGCGGCTGCTGTGCCGGGGCCGCACGGACGGCCGCTCCGGCGGGGCCGTGACGCCGGACACCGGTTTCGAGCTGGGCTCGGTGAGCAAGACGTTCACCGCGCTGCTGTTCGCCGATTCGGTCGCCCGGGGCGAGTCCGGCCTCCGGGACGCCGTCACCGTCGACGGGACGCCGTTCACCCTGCTGCACCTGGCCACCCACACCTCGGGGCTCCCCCGGCTGCCGCCCGGGCTGCGGCGCTCGGCGCTGCCGGTCTGGTTCAGCAACCCGTACGGGGCGTTCCCGGCCGCCGAGTTGGACCGGGCGCTGGCCCGAACTCGCTTGCAGTTCCGCCCCGGTAGCCGGGTGCAGTACTCCAACTTCGGTGTCGGCCTGCTCGGCCGGGTGCTGGCCGAACGGGCCGACTCCACGTACCCGAAGGTGCTGGCCGAGCGGATCACCGGGCCGCTCGGGCTGACCGGCACGGGCTGCGAGCCGGGCGCGGCGGTCGGCCACTGGCGCGGCCGCCCGCTGCCGCCGTGGCGGATTCCGGCCCTGCCGGGCGCGGGCGCCGTCCGTTCCACCCCCCGCGACCTGCTGCGTTTCCTCTCCCTGCACCTCGACCCGGCGGCCGCCCCGACCGCCGAGCTGGCGGCCGCGCTGCGGGACGTCCAGCGGCCGCGCCTGGTCAAGCCGCGCTCCGAGGACCGGATCTGCCTGGTGTGGAATCTGCGCCCGACCGCCGGCGGCGCGGTGCTCTTCCACTCCGGCGGCACCCGCGGCTTCACCACCTTCGTCGGTTTCTCCCCGAACCGCGGCACGGCCCTGGCCGCCCTCACCAACGCCGGTCCGCGGGTGCACGGCCAGTTCATCCAGACCGCCTACCGGATCTTCCGGGCGCTCTGACAACGGGGAAGGGCCGCCGGCGCGGGGTGCGCCGGCGGCCCGTTGTTCACTGCCGGTGGGTCAGGCGGTGAACCAGCCGGTCAGGTCGGCGGTGACGTCGACGTTCCCGGCGGAGTTGTAGAACACCACCCGGCCGTCGATCACCGGGACCAGTACCTGGTGCGAAACCGTCTGGCCCGCCGCGTAGTTGAGGCTGGAGACCGCGGGCCGACCGGTGTTGTGCGGGTAGGCGACCAGGTAGCCGGTGTCGGTCGCGCCGGTGGCCGTGACGTTCAGCAGCACGGCGGTGGCGTCGGCCGGGACGCCTCCGACGCCGCCGACCTGGACGCTGACGATGCCGCCCGCGCCGACGGTTCCCCGGCGGGCGCCGGTGCCGTCGCGGGTGTCGAGCAGCCTCAGCGGGGTGGCCGTCGAGAAGGTGCCGGCGCCGTTCGCCGAGTAGTAGCCGGTGACGTCGGCGAGCAGGTCCACCGTGCCGGAGCTGTTGCGCAGGTCGACCTTGCCGTTCACCACGGGGACGGTCACCAGGTTGGAGACGGTCCGGCCGGCGGTGAAGTTGAGGTTCGACGTGCCCGGCGCCGGCTGCCCGTCCGGGTGGACGGTGATCCAGCCGGACGAGGTCGGCGACACGGCGGTCACGTTCATCACCACGGCGGTGACGCCCTCGGCCGGGACGCCCTTGACGCCCGCCACCTGCACGGCGACCGTTCCGCCCGCGCCGACCCGGGCCTTGGGGGCGCCGGTGCCGTCGCGGGTGTCCAGGAAGCGTGCCGGGGTGATCGGCGTCAGCGCGGAGCCCCGGTCGGCGGCGTCGGTGTAGTAGCCGGCGAGGTCGGCGACCACGTCGAGGGCGCCGGTGTCGTTGCGCAGCTCGACCTTGCCGTCGGTCACCGGCACCGTCAGCAGGTTGGCCGTCGTGCGGTGGGCGGCGAAGGTCAGGCTCGGCACGCCGGGCACCGCCCGGCCGGCGGTGAGCCGGCCGTCCTCGCTCGGGTCGACCGCGGTCACGTTCAGCACGACGGAGGTGACGCCGTCGGGCGGGACGCCCTGGGCGCCCGTCACCCGCAGGCTCAGCGTCCCGCCCGCACCGAGACGGGCCTTGGGGGCGCCGGTGCCCTCGCGGGTGTCCAGCAGTCGGGCCGAAGTGAGCGGCACGAAGCGGGACTTGACGGCGGTGTCGGCTGCGGTGACCTCGAAGGCGTCCGGCAGTTAGCCCGGCGAGGCCTGGCCGGGGGTGTAGCCGCCCATGCCGTCGCGCAGCAGGTCGTACCTGCCCGGTGCCAGGTTCCTGGTGTCGACGAGCACGTTCAGCACGGTGCCGTCGGCGTTCACCGACTGCGGCCACATCGCGGCGGAGCTGCTGGTGGAGAGCTGCGACAGCTTGAGCTTGCTGCCCATCGACAGGCCGGTGCCGCGGATCACGACCGGCAGCAGGGTGCCGGCCCGGCCGGTCGCCGGGGCGACGGACTGCGGCGTGCCGTAGTCGGGCGAGGTCCCGGCCAGGCCCTGCAGGGTGTACTCGATCGGGGTCGGGGACTTGTCCGGGGTGACCATCAGCAGCGCCCGGCCGGCGCTTGAGCTTCCGTTCGAGCAGGAGCCGCCGAACTGGCCGTAGTTCTGGAAGCACTGGTAGCTGTTGTAGGAGTCGGTCCACTCGTTCGGGCCGGAGATCGCCAGCCACGGCGCCAGGTAGGGCCCGGCGGTGCTGGTGGTGCCCGCGACGGTGAAGCCCTGACCGGCCTTCAGGTCGACCACGCCGCAGTACGCGGTGTCGGTCTCGGTGAGCATGCCGCTGTGCTGCGGGAAGCCGTTCGCCGACAGCACGTTGGACGCGCACTCGGGGGCCCAGCCGTCCGCCCCGCCGACCTTCCAGGCGTCGACGTTCGCGTGGATCGCCTTGCCCTGGTAGCCGGACGCGACCACCAGGGCCACGTACGAGGTCGAACCGGTCATCTTGCAGGAGACGCCCCACTGGCGGCACTGGACCTTGCCGTCCGCGTCCACCGCCATCAGCAGCGTGGACGCCTCGTAGCGGTTGCCGGTGGTGCGGCTGGTCAGCCAGAACTTGTCGGTGGCCGCGCCGGTGATCCGCACGCAGCGGGCGTCCAGCGCCGAGGTGAAGTCGAACGGGGTGGACGGCCCGCCGACCGCGGTCGACGGGCGGGCGGTGCACGGGGCGCTGGGCGAGATGTCCCGGCGCACCAGGTGGTAGGTGTCCGTCTGGCCGCCGGCCAGCACCGCCGTGTACGAGGTGCCCGGGGCCAGTCGGCAGGTGGTGGTGGAGGAGCCGATGGTCGAGCAGACGGTGGCGCCGGCGGCGTCGTTGATGTAGACGACCGCGTTGGCCTGGTTCAGGTTGTTGGCGTAGTCCAGCATTTCGGCAGGCGCGTGCTGGTCGGCCGGGACGGACAGGCAGCGCTGCGGGTCGGTCGCGTTCAGCGAGACCTCGGCGCCCCAGTCGCCGCCGTAGCCGGACTGCGGCCAGGCGGTGCAGCCCGCGGCGCTGTCGGTGCGGTGGACGACCAGCGCGTACGCCTTGCCGGGGTCGGCGGTGACGGTGGCGCGGAACGGGGCGGTGCCGGTCAGCTTGCAGACGGCGTAGCCGTAGCCGCCGTTGTCGCACTGCTTGGCGCCGGTCGCGTCGTCGATCTCGACGGTGGCCGCGGCGCCGTCCGTCGGCGGCCGGTTGAGCAGGTAGAGGCCCTTGCCGGAGGCGGTCGGCAGGGTCAGGCAGCGTGCCTGCCCGGCCGAGGCGAAGGCGCCGGTGACGGCGCCGGAGGCGAAGCCGTCGTCGGGGGTGGCGGTGCAGCCGCGGGTCTCGGTCGCCGAGCGCAGCGTCATTCCGTAGGCGCCGGCGTCGGTGGTGCTGCCGTCGAGCACCCAGGTGTGGTCGCCGGCGGTCAGCGTGCAGTCGCCGGCCTGGCAGCCGTCCTGGGTGCCGTCGGTCCGGAACAGCCGGCCGGACAGCCAGGCGCCGGAGGCGTTGACCTGGCTGTACAGGTAGCGGCCGTCGGCGGGCACCCGCAGGGTGCGGCAGCGCGCGGCGGAGGTCAGGTCGGGGGCCTCGCCGAAGGCCTGCGGCTGCACCAAGGCGCAGCCCTCGGGCCGGGACAGCCGGGCCGCGGCGAAGCTGTAGTCGGTGGGCCGGCCGGAGAGTTGCTGGACCGTCACCCGGTAGGGCGCGGTGCCGGTCAGCGCGCAGTCCAGGCCGCGACTGCCGTCGCCGTTGTAGGAGTCGCAGATCCGCTTGCCGGTGCCGTCGTAGACGGTCCAGGTGGCCGCGTAGCCGGGCCCGTAGGTGCGCAGCACGTCGCCCGGGGCGAGTTCGGTGCGGTAGCAGTCGCCGACCGCGCCGGTGCCCAGCGAGGCGTTGAACACCTTGGCGGTGCCCAGCTTGCCGTCGTCGCCGGCCACGGCCTTGCACGCGCCGGTGGACAGCAGCGGCAGGTAGGCGACGGAGACCGAGTTGGTCCCGTAGGAGTTGTTCAGCTTCAGCGTGTACGTGCCGGCCTGGCCGGTCGCGCAGCGGAACGCGCCGCCGTACGAGCCCACGTTCTCGCAGGCGACGGTGGCGCCGTCGGGCGCGGTGAGCGTCCAGGTCAGGTAGTACTGGTTGGTCCCGAGCACCTGGAAGACCACCAGGTCGTGGTCCTGCACCAGGTCGAACGTCGGTGCGGCGGTGCTGAATTCGCCCATCGTGCAGGTGACGGGCGCCTGCGGATCCAGGGTGGCCGGGCAGGCCCCGGTCGGGTCGGACTCCTGGAGTGCCTTCGCGGCCGCCTGCTGCTCGGCCTTCGGGTCGGGCTTGGGCGCGGCCTTCGCGGTCTGCGGCTGGGCCTTCGCGGCGGGCACCTGCGGCGCCTCGGCGGCGGGCTTGGCGTCGGCCGGGCCGGCGGTGGCCGCGAAGGCGGTGCCGGACTGGGCGACCAGCGAGGTCAACAGCAGCGCGCCTGCGGCGAACACGCCGATGGCGGCGCGTTTCGGCCTGCCGGAAAACAGCAGCATTCTCACGGAACCCCCCAAGGTTCGCATGCCCAGCACCGGTGCCGGTCACCGGAGTTCGAGCAGCCGGAGTCTAGCGGGAGGCATACGCACCACCGCTACCACTGCGGGGTAACGGTTTCGCCCGGCCGGGCCGCGAGGCCGCTGCCGTCGCGCACCGGCACGTGCGTGTTCCGCACCGACTCGACCCGCCCGCCCGCCTGCGGAAGCGCCGGGCGCGCGGATCGGGCCCGGATACTGGCAGCCATGACCCACCGTCACCGGCTCGTCCCCCTCGCCGCGGCCTCGGCCGCGCTGCTGGCGCTCTGCGGCTGCGCGATCGGCAGCACCGGGCCGGTGCTGGCCGGGCAGGCGGCCACCGGCGTCCGGCCGGGCACCCGGCTGTACTTCGTGGACCGGGACGGCATCCGGCTGACGCTTCGCGACGACACCCGGCGGGAGGAGCTCCAGGCGGCGCTGGACTCGCTGGTCGCCGGCCCGGATCCGGCCGAGCGGCGCGACGGCCTGTCCACCGAGCTGCCCGCGGGCGGCCGGGTGCGGGCGACCGTCACCCCCGGCGCCGTCACCCTCAGGCTCTCCTGGCCGGCGGCCGCGCTCTCCGCCCCGGCGATCCAGCAGCTGGTCTGCACGGCCGAGGACGCCCCGACGGACGGGCCGGTCCCGAAGGTGGCCATCGTCGGCAGCGACGACCCGTCCGCGATCCGGCAGCAGTGCGAGCTGCACCGCACGGGCTGAGGTCACCGCACGGGCCGAGGTCCGGCCGGCGGGAGGCGCGTCGGATGAGAAACACAGGCGTCCTTTACCTCCGAAGTTCTGTGTATGGAGGAACCGTCACGCCGGGCGCTCCGGCGGTAAAGAGCGGGCCCAATCTGCGTGCCGCGCATTGCAGTTGACGGAACACCATCACTAGCGTCGGTGATGGCTCAACCGTGCGAATCCCCCGGTGCAGGAGCCCCGGCGCCCCCAGTCCTGCCGCTGCTCCTGCCTGCTCTGCCGCGTGTCCGGCGCATCCGCCGCGAGTTCGGCGCATCCGCCGCGGGCGGCCCCTCTCCGCAGTGCCCCGACTTCAGGAGGCAGTTCCTTGCGTATCCCCACCGCGCCCACCCTCATCAGTGCCGCCGCGCTCGCGCTCACCGCGTTCACGGGCCTGGCCGCCGCGTCGCCGGCCGACGCCCAGTCTGCGCCCACCACGTACAGCAAGGGCGGGGTCTCCTGGGTGCGGGCGTGCGACACGCTCGCCAAGGGCGACACCATGGGTTGCCACGCGCTGAAGGTCACCAACGCCGTCCAGCACGTCAACGCCCTGGGCGTGACCCCGAACTCCACGCCGTCCGGCTACGGCCCGGCGGACCTGACCGGCGCCTACAACCTGCCGGCCAACGGCGGCGCGGGCGCGACCATAGCGATAGTCGACGCGTACGACGACCCGAACGCGGAGGCCGACATGGCGGTCTACCGCGCGCAGTACGGGCTGCCGGCGTGCACCACCGCGAACGGCTGCTTCAAGAAGGTCAACCAGACCGGCGGCAGCTCGATGCCGAGCGCCAACTCCGGCTGGGCGGGCGAGATTTCGCTCGACCTGGACATGGTCTCGGCGATCGCCCCGAACGCGAAGGTCATCCTGGTGGAGGCCACCAGCGCGACCATGGCCAACCTCGGCAAGTCGGTGAACGAGGCGGTCACGCTGGGCGCGAAGTACGTGTCCAACAGCTACGGCGGCGGCGAGTCCTCCTCCGACAGCTCGTACGACTCCTCGTACTTCAACCACCCGGGCGTGGCCATCACCGTCTCCTCCGGCGACAGCGCGTACGGCGCCCAGTACCCGGCGGCCTCGAAGTACGTCACCGCGGTCGGCGGCACCTCGCTGAGCCGCAACTCGAGCGCCCGCGGCTGGGGCGAGTCGGTCTGGTACACCAACTCCACCGAGGGCACCGGCTCCGGCTGCTCCGCCTACGACGCCAAGCCGACCTGGCAGAAGGACACCGGCTGCTCCAAGCGCACCGTCGCCGACGTCTCGGCGGTCGCCGACCCGGCCACCGGCGTCGCGGTCTACCAGACCTACGGCGGCAGCGGCTGGGCGGTGTACGGCGGCACCAGCGCCTCGTCGCCGATCATCGCGAGCGTGTACGCCCTGGCCGGGACGCCGTCCTCCGGCTCCTACCCGTCCTCGTTCCCGTACGCGCACACCGGCTCGCTGTACGACGTGACCGCCGGCTCCAACGGCAGCTGCTCGCCGAGCTACCTGTGCACCGCCGGCACCGGCTACGACGGCCCGACCGGCCTGGGCACCCCGAACGGCACGGCGGCCTTCACCGGCTGATCGCGCACCGCGCCCGAGGGCGGCGGCACGCAGGGAGCTTCCCTGCGCGCCGCCGCCCTTCTTCCGTTCCGGTCTTCTTTTCCTGCCGACGGTCGTCAGTGATCAGGACGAGGTGGGACGGACCAGCCGCTCGTCGGGAATGACCGCGACACCGAGGATCTCGATCATCGCCTCGGGCTGCCACAGTGCGGTGGTGCCGATGCCCGCCATCGCCGGGTAGACCGGCCCGGCGAGCTCCCGCCACACCTCGCCGATCTGCTTGCCGTGCGCCTGGTAGTCGGGGATGTCGGTCAGGTAGAGCGTGATGCTGACCAGGTCCTGCGGCCGGCCGCCCGCCTCGGCAAGGGTGGCGAGGAGGTTGCCGAAGGCCTGCTGGAACTGCTCGACGATGCCGCCGGGGACGATCCGCATCCGCGCATCGAGCGCGGTCTGGCCGCCGAGGTGGAGGGTGTTGCCGCAGAGCGTGCCGTGCGAGTAACCGCGGGGCTCGGGCAGCGACGCGGGATTGACCGGAACGGGGACCGAGTGGCTCGCCATGGAGGACTCCTGCAGAAGGGTGCCGTCGTCGGTGCGACACGGTAGCAGCTATTGACAGTCCCGTGACGGTCGCAGAAACATTGGGACAACGCTCCCGACACCGGGCGGCGGACAGCGGCGCCGAGGCGGAGGTATCTCCCATGCAGCTCGCAACGGTCTCCCACCCCGACGGCGGCACCCGCGCCGCGGTGCGCCAGGACAGCAGCTGGCACGCGCTGCCCGCCCCCGACCTGTCGGCCTTCCTGCGCGACGGCGGCCCCGCGCGGGCCGGGGCGGAGATCCCCGGCGCCGTCCCGGTACTGCCGCTTCCCGCGCCCGCCAAGGTGCTCTGCTGCGGCCTGAACTACGCCGAGCACATCCGCGAGATGGGGCACGAACTCCCGTCCCACCCCACGCTGTTCGCGAAGTTCGCCGACACCCTGGCCGGCCCGCACGACGACCTGCTGCTGCCGCGCGGCCTGCAGGTCGACTGGGAGGCGGAACTCGCCGTGGTGGTCGGCGCGACGCTGCGCCGCGCCGACCGGGCGACGGCGCTGGCCGGGATCGCGGGCTACACGGTGGCCAACGACGTCTCGGTGCGGAACTGGCAGAACCGCACCGCGCAGTGGCTCCAGGGCAAGGCCTGGGACGGGTCCTGCCCGGTCGGCCCGGTGGTGGTCACCCCGGACGAGGTGGACCCGGCGGCGGGCCTGGAGGTGGTCTGCCGGGTCAACGGCGAGGAGGTGCAGCGCGACAGCACCAAGACGCTCGTCTTCGACCCCGCCGACCTGCTGTCGTACATCTCCGCGTTCACCGTGCTGCGCCCGGGCGACCTGATCCTCACCGGCACGCCCGGCGGCGTCGGCGCGGCCCGCGAACCGCAGCGCTTCCTGGCCGACGGCGACGTGCTGGAGACGTCGATCTCCGGCATCGGCACGCTGCGCAACACGGTGCGCTTCACCGACTGATCCCCTGATCCCCCGGGCCGACGATCCGGCCCAGGGCCTGTCCGGTCGATCGCGCCCGGCAAGAACGGCCGGACAGGCCCGAGCGAACCCTCTCGCACCACCCCCGACGACGAGGAGCTTCCCATGGACCCCACCCCCGGCAACTCCCCCGACTACAGCTCGTACCTGCTCGAGGGCGACAACTCGATGTACGCCACCGAGAGCGGCCTGGTGGTGCCGGTGGTCACCAGGGCGGGCACCGAGCCCGGCGACACCGGGCAGTCGGCCGGCGCGACCCGGATCTCCGGTATCAGCATCCAGCACACCCCCGCCACCCGGCTCTGGTTCGGCAAGGTCGGCAACGAGCCCGGCTACCGGTCGGTGCCGCACCACCACGGCGAGGCGGAGACCGGCGGCTACGTGCTGTCGGGCCGGGGCCGGATCTACTTCGGCGCGAAGTTCGCCGACTACGTGGACCTCGCCGAGGGCGACTGGGTGTTCGTCCCGCCGTTCATGCCGCACGTGGAGTGCAACGTCGACCGCAACCGCCCGCTGACCTGGATGACCACCCGCACGCCGGAGAACATCGTGGTCAACCTGCCCGAGGTGCCGGACGCGGAGCTGCCCGACTGGCTGGACCGGCCCTGATGGCCGACACCACCTCGGAGTTCTTCGCCGCCGCCGTCGCGCTGGAGCCCGTCCCGGCCGAGCACTTCGACCTCGCGTTCACCGCGGTCACCCAGCCCTGCCCGTGGCCCAAGGCGTACGGCGGCGACCTGGTCGCCCAGGCGGCCGCCGCCGCGATGCGCTCGGTCGAGGACGGCAAGGTGCTGCACTCGATGCACTCGTACTTCATGCGGCCCGCCGAGATCGGCGAACCGGTGCGCCACGAGGTCGAGTTGCTGCGCGACGGGCGCGGCTACGCGACCCGGCAGGTGCGCGCCTACCAGCGCGGCAAGGCGTTGTACGTGTGCCTGGCGAACTTCGCGGCGGGCGAGCCCGGCGGCAGCTTCGCCGCCGCGCTGCCCGGGCGGTACGCCGGCGGCCTGCCCGGGCCGGACGAACTGCCCGGCTCCGCCGCCTACTTGGCGGACCGCGAGGGCGGCACGATGACCGGGGCGGCCAAGGAGTACTGGTCGGCGGGGCGCAGCTTCGACCTGCGACACGTGCCGGGCCCGCTGTACCTGGACGTGGAGGGCGGGCGGGCGCCGCACCAGGCGGTGTGGGTGCGGCCGTTCGACGCGCTGCGGCCGGTGGAGGGGTTGAGCGAGGCGCAGCGGGACGCGGCGGCGCTGGCGTACGTCTGCGACTACACGATCCTGGAGCCGGTGCTCCGGGTGCTGGGCCTGGCGTGGGCGCGGCCGGGGCTGGTGACGGCGAGTCTGGACCACGCGATGTGGTTCCACCGTCCGCCCCGGGCGGGCGAGTTGGACGGCTGGCTGCTGTACGCGCAGCGGGCGGTGGCGGCGGAGTCGGGCCGGGGGCTCGGCGAGGGCCGGTTCTTCACGCCGGGCGGGGTGCATCTGGCGACGGTGCTCCAGGAGGGCATGATCCGGGCGGGGGACGGCAGATGAGCGAGTCCGCCTTCCGTGACACCTTCGCGCGCGACCACCTGCCGCCCCTCGGGCAGTGGCCGGTGCTGGAGTTCACCACCGAGCTGCTGCAGTATCCCGAACGCTTCAACGCCGCAGTGGAGTTGCTGGACCGGCAGGTCGCGGAGCTCGGCCCGGACCGGCCGGCGCTGCGGACGCCCGCCGGGGAGGTGTGGACGTACGGGGAGTTGCAGCTGCGGTCGGCGCAGGTCGCGCAGGTGCTGACCGAGGACCTGGGGCTGGTGCCGGGCAACCGGGTGCTGCTGCGGTCGCCGAACAATCCGTGGGCGGTGGCGGCCTGGCTGGGCGTGCTGCGGGCCGGCGGGATCGCGGTGGCGACCATGGCGGCGCTGCGGGCAAGGGAGTTGGGGCCGATCCTGGCGAAGACCCGGCCGGTCGCGGCGCTGGTGGACCACCGCTTCGTGGACGAGGTGCGGGACGTGCCGGTGGTGGCCGTCGGCGGCACCGGGGCGGACGACCTGGCCCGGCGTGCGGCCGGCAAGTCGGGGCGGTTCGCGGCGGTGGACACGGCGGCCGACGACGTGGCGCTGTTCGGGCCGACCTCGGGCACCACCGGCGTCCCGAAGATCACCGTGCACTTCCACCGCGACCTGCTGTCGATCGACAACACCTTCGGCCGGTGCACGCTGCGGCTGCGCCCGGACGACCTGGTGGCGTGCACGGCGCCGCTGGCGTTCACCTTCGGGCTGGGCATGCTGGTGGTGTTCCCGCTGCGGGCGGGCGCGTGCGCGTTCCTGACCGAGTCGGCGACGCCCGCGCAGTTGGCCGAGCTGGTCGCGGAGCACCGGGTGACGGTGCTGGCGACGGCGCCGACCGCGTACCGGCAGATCGTCAAGTCCGGTCTGGCGGAGCGCCTTTCGGGGCTTCGGTGCGCGGTGAGCGCGGGCGAGCACATTCCCCGCGAGGTGTGGGAGCGGCTGCGGGCGGAGACCGGTCTGCGGGTGGTGGACGGCATCGGCGCGACCGAGCTGCTGCACATCTTCATATCGGCGGCCGGGGACGAGATCCGTCCGGGTGCGACGGGCCGGCCGGTGCCGGGGTTCCGCGCGACGGTGCTCGGGCCGGACGGCGAGGAGCTGGGGCCGGGCGTGGAGGGCCGGTTGGCGGTGATCGGCCCGGTGGGCTGCCGGTACCTGGACGACGAGCGCCAGGCGGACTACGTGGTCAACGGGTGGAACGTCACCGGCGACACCTTCGTCCGCGACGAGGACGGCTACTACTGGTACCGGGCGCGCAGCGACAACATGATCGTCTCGTCCGGCTACAACATCGCCGGCCCGGAGGTGGAGGCCGCCGTGGACACCCACCCGGACGTGCTGGAGTCGGCGGTGGTGGCGGCTCCCGACGCCGAACGGGGCTCGGTGGTCTGCGCGTTCGTGGTGCTGCGGGCGGGCGCGGCGGCGGACGCGGGGACGGCGAAGAGCATCCAGGACCACGTGAAGCGGCAGCTCGCGCCGTACAAGTACCCGCGCGAGGTGCGGTTCGTCGAGGCGCTGCCGCGCAATCCGAGCGGCAAGCTCCAGCACTTCCGGCTCCGCCGGCTCGTCGAGGACCCGACGGCGGACCCATCGGCGGGCACGACGGCGGACTCGGCACCGGGCACGGCGGCGGGCACGACAGTGGAGGGCACGGTATGAGGATCGCGGTGGTCGGCGGCGGGCCCGGCGGGCTGTACTTCGCCTCGCTGATGAAGCAGTTGGACCCGGCGCACCGGGTGACGGTGTGGGAGCGCAACGCCCCGGAGGACACCTTCGGCTTCGGCGTGGTGTTCTCCGACGAGACGCTGACCGGCATCGCGGGCGCGGACGAGGCGGTGCACGCCGAGATGGAGCGCGGCTTCGCCCGCTGGACCGACATCGACGTCGACGTCGACGGCCGGCGGTTCACCGTCGGCGGGCAGGGGTTCGCCGCGATGGGCCGCAAGGAGCTGCTGCAGATCCTGCAGCGGCGGGCGGCGGAGCTCGGCGTGCGCGTCCACTACCGCACGCCCGCGCCGGACGTCGAGGAGTTGCGGGCCGCGCACGACCTGGTGCTGGCCGCGGACGGCGTGAACTCCGCCGTCCGGTCCGCGCTCGCGCCGGCCTTCGGCCCGTCGCTGGACCGGCGGCACAACAAGTACATCTGGCTCGGCACCGATCTGGTCTTCGAGGCGTTCCAGTTCTTCGTCAAGCAGACGGAGTGGGGCACCATGCAGATCCACGGCTACCCGTACTCGGCGACGGGCTCGACGTTCATCGTGGAGATGCACGAGGAGGTGTGGCGGCGGGCCGGGTTCGACCGCACCGACGGGCGGGAGTTCGGGCCGGGCGAGTCGGACGCGTTCGCGGTCTCCCGGGTCGCCGAGATCTTCGCGGAGGAGCTCCAAGGGCATCGGATCCTCACCAACAACTCGCGCTGGCTGAACTTCACCACCGTCCGCAACGAGCGCTGGTACGACGGCAACGTGGTGCTGCTCGGCGACGCGGCGCACACCGCGCACTTCTCGATCGGCTCCGGCACCAAGCTCGCCATGGAGGACGCCCTCGCGCTGGCGGCCTGCCTGCACGAGCGGCCGGGCGTTCCCGAGGCGCTGGAGGCGTACCAGGCGGAGCGCAGGCCGGTGGTGGAGTCGACGCAGCGGGCGGCGCAGGCCTCGCTCGAGTGGTTCGAGAACATCGGCATGTACGCCGGGCAGGAGCCGGCCCAGTTCGTCTTCAACCTGCTGACCCGCTCGCGCCGGATCACCTTCGAGAACCTGAAGGAGCGCGACGCGGAGTTCGCGGCCCTGGTGGAGGGCGGGTTCGGCGCGCACCCCGGCCCGGCGATGTTCCAGCCGGTGCGGATCGGCCCGCTGGAACTGAACAATCGGATCATCGTCTCGCCGATGGACATGTACTCGGCGGTGGACGGCGTGCCCGGCGACTTCCACCTGGTGCACCTGGGCTCCAAGGCCCTCGGCGGCGCGGGCCTGGTGATGAGCGAGATGGTCTGCGTCTCCCCCGAGGGCCGGATCACCCCCGGCTGCGCGGGCCTGTGGACCGACGGGCAGGCCGAGGCCTGGCGGCGCGTCACCTCCTTCGTCCACGGCGGCAGTTCGGCGAAGGTCGGCCTCCAGCTCGGGCACTCCGGCCGCAAGGGCTCGACCCGGGTGATGTGGGAGGGCATCGACGAGCCGCTGCCGGACGGCAACTGGGAGGTGATCGGCCCGTCCGCACTGCCGTACGGGCCCGGCTGCCACGTGCCGCGCGAAGCGACCCGCGACGACCTGGACCGGGTGGTCGCCGACTTCGAGGCGGCAGCACGGCGCGGCGCGGAAGCGGGCTTCGACCTGATCGAGGTGCACGCCGCGCACGGCTACCTGCTCTCCTCCTTCCTCTCCCCCGTCGCCAACCGCCGCACCGACGCGTACGGCGGCAGCCTGGAACGGCGGCTGCGCTTCCCGCTGGAGGTGTTCGACGCGGTGCGGCGGGCGGCGCCGGAGCGGATCCCGGTGACGGTGCGCATCTCGGCGACCGACTGGCTGCCCGACGGCACCACCGAGGAGGACGCGGTGGAGATCGCCCGGGCCTTCGTCGAGCACGGCGCGGCCGCGATCGACGTCTCCTCCGGGCAGGTCGCCCGGCACGAGCGTCCGGCCTACGGGCGTTCGTACCAGACGCCGTTCGCCGACCGGATCCGTCACCGGGTGGCGGCGCCGGCGGGCGTGCCGGTGATCGCGGTGGGCGCGATCTCCTCCTGGGACGACGCCAACTCGATCCTGCTGGCCGGCCGCGCCGACCTGTGCGCGCTGGGCCGCACCCACCTGTACGACCCGCAGTGGACGCTGCACGCCGCCGCCGAGCAGGACTACCGGGGCCCGGGCGCGGAGTGGCCGGTGCAGTGGCAGGCGGGCCGCCGCCGGCCGCCCACCTCGCGCACCGACCGGATCCCGCCCCGGCTGTCGCTGCTGCGCGACGGCGTCTCCGGCACCGCGCACCTGCGGTGGACGCCGGAGCGCCGGGTCGGGGTGTCCGCGTGAAGGGCGCGGTCCGATCATGTGCGCGGCGTCCGCCATACTCGGTGGGATGAGCGAGACGTTGGACGCCAGGCCCGCCGCGGCGCGCCGTTCCCGGACGGTGCTGGTGACCTTCCTCGGCGCCGTCGTCCGCAAGCTGGGCAACTGGATGCCGATCGCCGGCACCGTCGAACTGCTCACCCAGGCCGGCCTGGACGCCTCCAGCGTCCGCACCGCGGTGTTCCGCCTCAAGCAGCGCGGCTGGCTGGAGGCGCAGACCCGGGCCGGCGTGCGCGGGTACGCGCTGACGCCCGCCGCGCTGGAGGCGCTGGCCGCCGGGGACGAGGTGATCTGGCACGCCCGGCAGCCCGCCGACCTCGCCGACGGCTGGTGCCTGGTCAACTTCTCGGTGCCGGAGTCGGCGCGCGCCAAGCGGCACCAGCTGACCGCGCACCTGGCCGCGCTCGGCTTCGGCAACATCGGCGCGGCCGTGTGGATCGCGCCCGCCCGGATGCTGCCGGCCGCCGTCCGGGCCATCGGCGAGCTCGACCTGACCGACCAGTGCGCCGTCTTCACCGGCGACCACGTCGGCGGGCAGGACCTCGCCGGGATGGTCCGCAAGGGCTGGGACCTGGCCGAGATCGACCGCCGCTACCGGGAGTTCCGCACCGACCGCACGGCCGAGGCCGACCTGCTGTCCACCGCCGCGTTCGTGGACGGCCGGGACGCCTTCGTCGGCTACCTGTCGGTGGTCGACGACTGGCGCAAGCTCCCCTTCCGCGACCCGGGGCTGCCCCCGCAGGTGCTTCCCGCCGACTGGTCCGGGCCCGCCGCCGTCCAGCTCTTCGAACGCCTGGTCGCCGCCCTGGAGGGCCGCGCCCTCGCGCACGCCGCGCCCTACTGGTCCGCCAGGCTGCGCTGACCTGTCGCGGCGAGTCCGGGCATGGGCTGGACGGGCGTGCAGCCCTGGGTGTCGAAGTCGATGACCACCCGCTTCGGCTCGGAGGCCACCGGGGCCTGGACCCGGAGCATGGTGCCGTCCGGGTCGATCCAGCAGCGCACGGTGTCCGAGGTGCCGGCCCTGCCCCGGGCGTCCGGTGCGGTCATGACGTCCGTCCCGTCCGCCTTCGGCCGGCCCGCCGAACGCGGTATCGGCGTCCCGCCCGTCCCCGTCCGGAACGACCGGCCGAAGGAGAGGTGAACGATCCCGATCGAGCCACCTGCGTCACATGGCGTCGGCCGGCCAGGCGGCCGCGCAGAGTGCGGTGGTCACCTCCTCCTGGTAGCGGGCGGCGGCGAGCCAGGCCGTGGCGAAGGCGAGGTGGTCGGTGGTGTGCAGGCGGCCGAAGACGTCGCGTTCCTGGTCCGCCGCGGCCGCGTGGACGGCGGTGAGCAGCTGGGCGGCGGTGGCGAGGCCCGCCGACCGCAGTCGGCGCGCCTCGGTGGCGGCCCGGTCGGAGCGTCCGGCCAGGGCCCGGCGGCCGCCGGTGACGGCCTGTTCGAGCGGGCGGGCCAGCAGGTGGAAGGGCGGCTGCGGGGCGAACGCGGCGGCCGGTGGCAGCGTCTCGGGCCGGTCCGGCGGCAGGTCGGCGTGCTGGAGGCGTTCCAGGCCCAGGTTGATCCGGTTGCGGTACTCGGGCGGCAGGGTGAGGACCGGGCCCGGCCCCGGGGCCGGGGCGGCGGCCAGCAGGCGCAGCCGCGGGTGGGTGGCGCGCTCCAGCCGGCCGACCACGCGCAGCGGCAGGCCGGGCGCGGAGGCCAGCGCCGCCAGGTTGGCGGCGAACGCGAGCCGTGGGTGGTCCTGGGCGGGCAGCAGCGCCACCGTCGACCCCGCGCACTCGGCGAGCAGCTGCGGGGCGGTCGACCCGGGAACGGTCCCCGGTCCGAGCACGGTGACGTCGAGGAACAGCAGGTCCGATCCGGCGGGACGCTGCTCGAGGGGGATGCGCCCGGCCGCCAGCGCCCGTTCGACCTGGGCGGGCACCGGCTCCGCCCAGAGCCGGGCGGCGGGCTCCTCGTCCCAGCCCGCCCCGGCGGCGCGCACCGCCCGGACCTTCGCGCCCGCGCCGAGCCGCCCGGAGTCGGTCCGGGTGGCGCCCTGGACGGTCAGTCCGGCCCGGGCGAGGTCGCGGTGCGACAGTGTCGCGTCACCGAGCCGGACCGGCCGGCCGGCCGCCGCCCCGGCGAGTTGCGCGGCCTCCGTCGGATCGGCGTGCGGGGTGACGTCGGAGACGGTGGCGAGCTGCCCGGCGCCGTCCACCACCCAGACCGTGACGCCCGCGTGGGTGGCCGACACCACCGGTTCGGCGAACAGCCCGTACAGCCGGAGCGAGCCGACCTCCCGGTAGGTCTGCCGTGCCGCCGCGCGCACCTGGCGGGGCGTGAACACGGTGGTGGCGTCGAGCAGTTCGCGATGGGCGGCGGCCAGGTCGGCGAGCCGGTGGTCGGGTTCGGCGGCCCGGGCGGCGCGCAGCCGGGTGACCACCGTGGCGGCCAGCGCGGCCGGCCGGTGCAGGCCGAGCAGCCGGGCCTGGTGGGCGGTCCGCAGCAGTTCGGCCTGCTGGACGCTGCCCGCGCCGCTGATGCCGGCGGCCAACGTGTCGGCCGCGACCCGGCGCAGGCGGTCGACGGCCTCGGCCTCGGCGGGGGCGAGCGGCTGCTGTTCCTCAGCTGCGTCGGCGGCACCGGGTTCCGGGTGCGCGGACTCGTCGGCCGGCGTCTGCTCGTCGCCGGGCGTCTGCTCGTCGCCGGGCGTCTGCTCGTCGGCGGGCGCGGCCAGCGGGGCGGCCGTGACGGCGGCGGCGCGGTGCAGGCAGCCGGGGGCGAGCAGGCAGCCGCACCGGACGTGGTCGGCCGTCCGGACGGTGCCGCCGGGGGCGTGCAGGACCAGCACCGTCTCGTCGTCGATCCGCACGCTCCAGTCGTCGCCCGTCCGGACGACCGGGCGGTCGGCGAGCTTGGCCGCCGCGCCGTCGAGCCGTTTCTGGAGGCGCGCCGACAGGGCCGACACCACCTCCGCGACGACCTCGGCGGCGACGGCGGGCCATCGGGTGTCTGTCATCGGATCTTCTCCCCCACCCAGCGGGCCAGTTCCAGCGGGCTGAGTGCCGCCACCGGCATGCCCGCGGCGACGAGTTGTTCGGCGACGGCTCTGGAGTACCGGGGTTTCCCGGTGTCGTCGAGTGCGGCGCAGCCCAGCAGGTGGCAGCCGGCGCCGACCAGCGCCCGGGTCTCGGCCAGCAGCCCGCCGAGCGGGTAGCCCTCCTCGAAGTCGCTGATCACGGCGATCAGCGTGCGGGACGGCACGGTGACCAGGTCGCGGGCGTACCGCAGGCCGGCCGCGATGTGCGTGCCGCCGCCGACCTGGACCTCCAGGAGCAGGCCCAGCGGGTCGTCCACCCGTCCGCTCAGGTCGACGACCTGGGTCGAGAAGGCCACGAAGTGCGCGGTCAGGGACGGGACTCCGGCCAGGATCGACGCGGTCAGCGCCGCCCAGACGGTGGAGGCCTCCATCGATCCGGACACGTCGACGACCAGGATCAGTCGCCAGTCGTTGGCCCGGCCGGCCCTGGTCCGGAAGACCGGCCGTTCGGGCACGATCACGGTGCTGCCGTCCGCGCCGGGCCGGGCGGTGGCGAGGTTGGCCCGGATCGTGCGGTCGAGATCGAGCGGGCCGGCCCGGCGGCGGCTCGGCCTCGGCAGGGTGAGTCCGGTCAGGGCCGGGCGCAGCGTGGTCGCGAGCTCGCGCGACAGTTCGTCCACCAGTCGCCGGACCAGCGGGCGCAGCGCGGCGAGGCGTGCCTCGGGCAGGCCGCCCGCGTGCTGGAGCACCGTGCGCAGCAGGTCGACCGAGGGGCGGACGGCCTCCGGGGCGAGCGCCTCCAGGACGTCGGTGCGGCCGTGCGCCGCCGCGGCGGCGAGGACCTCCTCGCGGATGCCCGGTCCGAACAGCGCCACCAGTTCCTCGGACCATTCCCGGACGCCCGGGTACGGGGCCTCCCGGCCGCCGCGCCGGTCGCCGGTCGGGCCCGGGGCGGAGCCCTCGCCCCGGCCCGTGCCGTAGAGCTCGTCGAGCGCGGCGGCGAGCCGCGCGGACCGCCCGGTCGGGCCGGGGCCGCTGCCCGGGCGGCCGAGCACCAGCCGCCAGCGGTCGGCGGGCGGGAGAACGGCCCCGGGGGCCGGTGCCACCGGCTCGTCCCGCACCTGCGCCGCGTCGGGTGCCTGCACCGCATCGGGCGCCTGCACCGCATCGGGCGCCTGCACCGCATCGGGCGCGTGCGCCTCGTCGCTCGCGGCGGGCAACAGTCCACCCGCCTCCAGGATGTGACGGGCCGCCAGATCGGCTCTCGCCCAGGTGGCGAGGGTGGCCGGGTCGAGCTCGGTCGGCAGGGTGTCGACGTGCGTGCCGAGACGCTCCTCGACGACGGCGAGCAGCCGGTCCCGGGCGGCCGGGCTGAGCGTGTCGAAACCGCCGCGCAGTGCGGGCAGCCGGTCCAGGAAGGCCTCGTCGGAGAGCTCGGTGACGCGTGCCAGCAGCGGTTCGAGCGCGGCCGGGGCAGCGGTGAGCAGCCCCTCGGCCGCGGTGAGCAGGCCGCCGAGGGACCGGCCGAGCGCGGCCCGGCTCGCCGGGGCGGTGGCGGCGTCCACCCAGGAGGCGACCCGGCCTCCGAACTCGGCGGGCTCCTGGTGGCCGAGCAGTACGCGGGTCGCGCCGGCCGCGCCGCGGATCAGCGGCGAGCCGTCGTCGGCCAGCCGGCGCAGCACATGGCCGAGCCTGATGCCGCCGTCGGCGTCGGCCCGGCGGGCGAACTCCACCAGGGCGCGGGCATCCGCGACGTCCTCGGAGCCCGCCAGGCCTTCGAGCCCCCGGACGGCGGCGACGGTGAGCAGCTCGGCGGCTGCGGCGGCCGGGCCGAGCAGCGGCGCGGCCGCCTCGGGTCCGGCCAGGTGTCCGGCGGCGAGCCGGTCCAGCAGGGCGAGAGCGTCGAGGAGTTCGGGGAGGGACGCCACCGCCGGTACCTCGTCGGCGAGTTGGTCCAGCCGGGCGGCACTCGGGGTCGGCAGGGCGCACCCGGCGGCAGCGGTGAGACCGTCGATGATCTGCCGGGCGGTCGAACCGCCCGCGTCCCGTTCGCGACGCAGCCGTTCCCGCAGCGTCCCGTCGGCGGCCTGAGCGGGCGTCACTCCGCGCATCCCCGCGACGGTCAGCATTGCGGCGACGGCCGGCGTCCACTGGACCCGCCAACGCGAGCCGACCGCGTCGGCGCCGCCGGCACCGGTCACGGCGACCGGTTCGCCGTAGGGCACGCCGCACACCTCCAGGCGACGCAGCAGCAGTTCACGACCTGCGTCGAGGGCCGAACGGTGCGGGTCGAGACGGAGATCGCGCGGCGACGGTTCGGCCGCGCCGGGCAGACCGAGCTCCGCGATCAGGGCCTCCACGGCGGGACCGAGACCGGTACGGGGCGCGACCGGAGTCGGCCGACCGGTACGCGTCCCGACCAGCACCGCTTCGAGCGCCCGCGCCACAGCCCGCCCACGCCCGAGCGGTTCCCCCTGCGCCAGCACCGTCTGCACCGCCTCGATCAGCTCCCCCCGCCCCGGCGCCGGCAGCCCCCGCAACCGCCCCAGGTCCCCGGCCACCCGCACCACCTCCCGCCCATCGGCGGGCCCGGCGGGGTGCCCCTGCCCGCGCAGCGCCTCGCAGATCCGCACGGCAGTACGAGTGAGCTCCGCAGCAAGGCTCTCCGGATCACCGGCGGAAGTCAGCACGGTGTGCTGCCATTCCGGGTCGCGAATACCGGCGGGGTAGCCGGAGCGGGCGTCGAGCAGCGGGTAGGTGTAAGGCACGAGAGAGATCACGTACGACTCGGGTCCGCCGGGAGACGCGGGCGCCGACGACGGTCCGGTTGCCGTTGCCGGCCCGGCCGCCGAAGGCGGGTCGATCGCCGGCCCCGGCACGGGCGTTGACGCCAAGTCGGCCGCGACGTGCTGCGGCAGGTCGGCGACCGTCGCCGACGGAGCGCCCGCAGTCCGGTCACTGTCGAGCAGGGCCGGTGCGTGGAAGGCGCCGATGACCGCGGTGACCCGGCGGCCGTCCGCCGACGCCGCGTGGATGCGGGCGCGCATCCACGACTCGCGGTGGAGGTCGAGCGGGTCGACGGCGGGGGCGTCCTGGCGTAGGGCCCAGCCGACCAGGAGGGCGGCGCGGCGGACTTCTTCCGGGGTGCAGCCGGGGGCGGGGGCTTCGACCAGACGGTCCCACAGGTCCTCGTCCGGGCGACCGGTGAGGCGACGGCGGAGGGCTTCGGCGAGGCCTTGCGGGGCGGGGCAGGTGGCACGGGTTTCGGTGGCACGGGTTTCGGCGGCACGGTGGACCAGTGGCAGGTCGCAGGCCACGACCGGCACGCCGTGGCGGGCCGCCCAACGCAGGGCGGTCAGTTCCGGGGAGAAGTCCGCGAACGGGTAGAACGCCGGGCCGGAACCCTCCTCGGCGGTTGCGGCGGCGAGCGCCACCGGCGCCTCGGTGCGCTCGTCCGCGAGGAGGCCGAGCCACGGCTGGAACTCCTCGGGCAGTTCGACGAGCAGCACGTCCGGCCGCGCCGCGTCGAGCAGGGCGGGCAGCACGGCCGCGATCGACGGGGCGTGGTGGCGGACGCCGATCAGGTACGGCCCGGGACCGTCGACGCCCGAACCGGCGAGCCGGGCAACGGCCTCCGCCGGAGAGCCCCCGGACTCGACGCCGACGCACCGGCCGTCACCGTCGGCCACGACCGTCGATCCGGTGCCGTCCACGCCGGAACGGGCGAGCTCCGCCGGAGCGTCGATCGGGGGCGCCCCGGTCGCGGCCGACCGGGCGTCGTCGCGAGGGTCCGCGTCCGGGCAGGCGGGCCGCGGCGGTGAGGTGCTGGTGGTCGGGTGGGCGTCGGTGGTCACTGTGGTCAGTCCCCCAGGGCCGGGCGGAGGTCCCACAGGGTGCGCCAGGTGGCGGAGCCCTGTTCGGCGCGGCGGCGGACCGGGCCGTCCCAGTAGCCGAGCAGGCGGGCGGTGTCGGTGGGGTCGTCCTTGCGGACGACGCCGACGAGTTGGCCGGGGAGGTGGTGGAGGGTGTCGGCGCCGTCGAGGTAGGCGGCGGTGACGCCGAGCGCGGTGGCGACGGAGACGGCTTCGGCGGTGCTCATGACGGTGGAGGGGCGTTCGACGTCCCAGCCTTCGACGGAGCGGCCGGTGCGCAGGTCGCGGAACGCGGTGACGAGCGCTTCGAGGACGGCGTCGTCGACGGCGTAGGGTGCGCCGGCCCGGGCGACGGCGGCGGTGGACTGGCGGCGGACGAGTGCGATCTCGGCGTCGAGGTCGCCGATCGGACCGACGGTCTCGAAGTTGAAGCGCCGCTTGAGCGCGGCGGACATCTCGGAGACGCCCTTGTCGCGCAGGTTGGCCGTGGCGATCAGGGTGAAGCCGGGCGCGGCGTACAGTTGGGCGTCGGCGCTGCCGGCGAGTTCGGGCACGGCGATGCGCCGTTCGGAGAGCAGCGAGACCAGTGCGTCCTGCACTTCGGGCAGGCAGCGGGTGATCTCTTCGACGCGGGCGACGGCGCCGCCGGTCATGGCGGTGAGGACGGGCGAGGGGACGAGGGCGTCCCGGCTGGGGCCCTTGGCGAGCAGCAGGGCGTAGTTCCAGCCGTACTTGAGCTGGTCCTCGGTGGTGCCGGCGGTGCCCTGGACGGTGAGGGCGCTGGTGCCGCAGACGGCGGCGGCGAGGAGTTCGGAGAGCATCGACTTGGCGGTGCCGGGTTCGCCGACGAGCAGCAGGCCGCGTTCGCCGGCCAGCGTGACGACGCAGCGTTCGACCAGGGCGCGGTCGCCGACGAACTTCGCTTCGACGACCATGCCGCGCCGGCCGTGCTTGAGCTTCTCGCCGCCGCTGCCGAGGACGAAGGTGACCACGGCGCGCGGGGTCAGCCGCCAGCCGGGCGGGCGCGGGCCGGTGTCGTACGCGGCGAGGAACTCCAGTTCGGCGGCGTACGTGTCCTCGGGCAGGACGAGCTGCCGGTCGGGGGCGGTGCTCATGGCGTGGTCCTCAATCGTGTGCGTGCTCATCGGCGGCCTCGCCGGCGGGTGTCGGTGGTGAGCTGTTCGTAGCCGGGCCGGTCGCCGTCGGCGAGTCGCTGCCAGGCGCGGGCGAACAGTTCGGGTGCGGGGAGGTGCGGCAGGATCGCGTGCCCGGACGGGATCTCGTACAGGCCGGCCTTCCAGACCTCGACGGGCAGGCCGGGCGTCTTGGCCTCCTGCCAGCCGCCGGGCAGGAACAGGCCGCGGCCGGCCCGGGACCGCTTGGCCTCCAGCACCAGTTCGCCGGCGGCGGCGAGTTCGGCGCGGGCGCGCTTGAAGCGGGTGGGCTTCCAGCCGTTCCAGCGGGCGATGTTGCGGTCGGTGGGGTCGGGCAGCGCGAGCAGTTGCAGGTAGAGGGTGGCGGCGTCCTCGCCGAGTCCGAGTTCGCCGGCGGCCTCGGCGACCAGGGCGGGGGCGCTGCGCTGCGGGTCCTGCGGCCAGCCGGCGGGTTCGTCGGCGGCGCAGCCGTGGGCGGTGAGCCGGGTGAGGTCGTCGCCGAGCAGGGCGCGCAGTGCGGTCACTCCGCTCGCGGCGTCGTCCGCGCCGACCAGGCCGGCGAGCAGGTCGAGCAGCGGGTCGTCGGCGCCGGTGAGCGCGGCGGGCCGTAGGTACGCGGTCTCGCCGCGGCGGCCGGGGGCGAGCACGATCGCCTCGCCGCAGGCTGTCGGCTCCTCCGCTGCGGCGTCCTGTTCGGGCAGGCCGAAGTGGTCGCGCAGCACGGCGGGGAGCGTCCGGGCGCGGACGGTGGAGTACCGGTTGAGGTCGAGCAGCAGGTTCGGGTCGGCGAGCCGGGCGCGGATCGCGGCCAGCGCCTCGGGCAGCACGGGGCGCAGCTCGGACCCGTGCGGCAGGCGGTACGCCAGCCAGCGGAGCGCGCCGACCGTGGCGGCGAGCTGTCGGCCGTGGGGGACGGCGCCCGGGTCGTCGGGCAGCAGTTCGGGGCCGTGCTCGGTCGGGCGGACGTGCTGGGTGGTGGTGCGGGCGATCCAACCGGTGGTGGCCGGGTTGAGGACGGCTTCGACGGCGAAGACGGTCGTCCCGTTGACGGCGGTCTGGTCCTCGTCTGGGAGGGTTCGCAGTCGTCCGCGGAGTTCGAGCCAGCGGGCTGCGGCGGTGTCGGCCGCGAGGCCGGTGGTCCAGAGCTGGGCGGGGTCGGCGGGGAGCAGGGCGACCGTGACGGCGTCCCACTGGGTGCGGTCGACGGCGCGCAGCCAGGTGGCGGCGGCGTTGACCTGGGCGGACTTCAGGTCGTACTGGGCGAGTTGTTCGGCGGTGAGGTCGCCCACCCAGGAGAACAGGCTGGGCGGCGCGGCGAGCAGCAGGGTGGCGCGGGCCCGGCCGATGCCGGTGGCGGCGTCGAACGCGGCGACCTGCTCGGCCTGCCAGGCGATCGGGCCGTGCTGGGCGAGCCGGTCGGTGAAGCGGGCGATCCAGTCGGCCGTCAGGTCGTCGTGGACGCGCCGTTCCTCGGTGACGGTGAACTCGGAGACGGCGCCGAACTCGCCGGCCGGGTCGTGTTCGATCGCCGCCCAGTGCAGGTGCTGCCCGGTGTTGCGGCAGGCGAGGATCACCACGGTGCGGTCGCCGTGGCGCAGCACCTGGCCGACCCGGTCCTCGAACCGGTCGGTGCTGTTGTCCTCGACGAGGGTGAGCCGGCGGAGCGTCGGGCCGCGGTCGGCGAGCCAACCTTGGGTGATTTCGGTGAGCAGCAGGGTGAGCGCGGCGCGGGCCGGTTCGCCGGTGGCGGGGGTGGCCGCGGCCACGGCGATCGGGGCGGTGCGGCCGAGCAGGTGGGCCCAGCCGTGGTAGCTGGCGTTGTGGGCCCTGCCGCCGGGCAGGTCGAGCCGGACGGGGTCGACCGTCCAGCCGTCGGGCCGGCTCTGCGGCGGGGCGGCCAGCGCCCCGGTGACGGCCCGCAGGTGGGCGAGCACCTGGCACTGCCCGGGCGTGCGGTCCCAGGTCCGGCCGAAGCCGTCCAGGTGGCCGAAGACACCGCGGACTGCCTCGAACAGCGCGTCGTCCTGGCCGTGTTCGGGCCAGTCGGGGGCGTCGGCCTCGGCGGCTTCGGGCTCGGTCGCGGGCTGCGGGAGCGGTGCGAAGCGGGCGGCGCGGGTCGCGGTGTCGGTGGCGATCCGGGCGAGTCCGGCGACGCCGGCCCGCAGCAGCGGGTCGGTGAGGCCGGGCAGCACCTCGGCGACGGCCGCGACCGGGACGGCGTGGCTCGCCATGGTGCCGGCGACCTGTCGGACGGCGCCCTGGATCGTCAGCAGCTCGGGGCGGCCCGTGCGTTCGACGTCCTTGGCGTCCACCGGCCAGGCGGCGTCGAGGAGTTGGGCGGCCTGGGCGTCGGTGACGGCGCGCAGCACTCGCGAGCCGGCCTCGTCGCGGGGGCGCAGCGCGTGCCAGTGGTCGAGTGGCGGGACGAGGGCGGTGCCGGCGGCGTGCAGTTGGCCGGGGTGGGAGGTGGTGAGGTCGGCGAGCTGGTCGCCGGTGCGGTGGGCGCCGTCGGCGGGGCCGAGGGCGACGCTGCGGTCGGCGGCGGTCAGCGTCAGGGCGGCGGCGCCGGGCAGGTCGAGCCGGCCCGCGGGGTGGCGGTGGCCGGCGGGTGCGGTGGCCAGGCGGCCGTCGACACCGTGGTGGGTCACCCGGTCGGCGCCGGTGCGGACCCAGCCGCCGAGCAGCGCGCCGTCGGTGCCGAGCGGGGTGTGCTCCAGGCCGGGCTGCATCGGCAGCAGCCGGGACTGCAGCGGCTGGAGGGCGCCGGAGGTGTCGCCGTCCTTGCTGAACAGCGGCGGTGCGGAGGCCCGGCCGAGGGCGCCGGTCGGCGGGTCGTACTCGACGAGGGCGCCGCGGCGGTACGTCCAGTGGCCGACGCCGTCGCTCATCACGGGGCGTTCGGCGGGCAGTACGGTGTCGCCGGCGTGCAGCACGCGGCCGCCGGTGGCGCGGCCGCCGCCGGGCAGCGGCAGCGAGGTCCAGCCGATGTTGTGGGGGCCGTAGTAGCCGATGTCGAGGGGTTCGCCGCCGGGCACGAAGGTCTGCTCGGGGCGGCCGGACCAGTAGGCGCGGTGGCCGTCGGAGTCCCGCCAGGCGACCAGGAGTTCGCCGTCGACGAAGCGCAGCCGGGGGCTGTGCCAGCGGGGCAGGTCGGCGGGCGAGCGCAGGTCGTGTTCGAGCAGGATGCCGTCGGGGCCGACCACGACGGCCTTGTTGCAGCGGGCCAGGATCAGGTTCGGCCAGGCGTCCTCGATCTGCAGGTCGCTGCGGTTGATCCGGCCGGGGACGCGGCCGGTCGCCTCGTCCTCGTAGCCGAGGCGGCGCAGCGCCTCGTCGAGGGCGGGCCAGCCGAGTTCGTCGAGGATGCCGGCCCGGAGGGTGTGTCCGAGCAGGGCGGCGACGTCGAGCCCGGCGATCCGGGCGGCGGCGGCCGGGTTGGCCTCGATGACGGCGGGGCGCACGGCGGCGAGGTCGGCGAGCAGCGCTGACGCGCCGGACAGGCCGGTGGCGGACAGCAGTTCGTCGGCCCGCAGGTCGGCCCATTCGACCAGCAGGGCCTGGAGCGCCGGGTAGTCGGCGAGCTGCGGGCCGAGGCGGCGTCCGTTCGAGGTACGCAGGAGGGCGGGGACGGCGTTCTGCAGGGCGGTGCGGAAGCGCGGGTCGGCGGCCACGGCCGTGAGGTCGCGGCGGCCGGGGCCGCCGTCCTCCAGCCAGTCGCCGAGGTCGATGCGCCGGATCTCGGCCGAGTCGGCGACCGGCACGTTCTCGGCGAGCAGCAGGTCGAGCAGGTTGAGCGCCGTCGGGTGGGTCAGGGTGAGCTCGACCGGGACGGCCTCGGTGCGCAGCCGCTCGGTCATCCGGGCGGCGAGTTCGACGGTGTCCGCGCAGGCGGGGCGGGAGCGCCAGCCGCGGTCGAGGTGGGCGGTCCAGCGCCGGAGCCAGCGGGCGGCGAGGTCGGTGCCGGTGGGCTGCGGGTCCGTCAGGAGCCGGTCGGCGCCGGTCTCGTGGAGCAGCGCCAGCCAGTCGCGGTCGACGGCGGCGTCGTCCTTGGAGCCGGACGGGGTCGGCAGGATCTCCAGCAGGCGGGCCCGGACGGTGTCGTCGCGGCGGGCGAGGTCGACCAGCGCGCCGTGCCAGGACTTCCACACGGCGGCGGGGGCCCGTCCGACGGCGGGCGAGGTCAGCAGTTCGGCGAGCAGCAGCTGTTCCTGTTCGCCGCGGTCGAGGCCGGCGGCGCGGATCAGCTGCCGGGCGTCCTCGGCGATGCCCGCGTAGGGGGCCATGCCGGCGGCGGAGCGTTCGGCGCACAGCTGGCGGAAGCGCTGCCAGGCGGTGGCGGCGTCGAGTCGTCCGGCGAGGTCCTTGACGTACTGGCGCAGCGATTTGACGGTCAGTGCGCCGCCGAGCGCGAACTCCAGGAAGACGGCGCGCAGCCGTTCCTCGTCGATGGCGAGGCTGTGGGTGCGTTCGGCTTCGCGGGCCTTGCCGAAGTACGTGCCGGCGTAGGTCTGGTTGCCCTGTTCGAGGAAGATCCGGCCGACCTGTTCGCAGTAGGTGGGCAGGAAGTGCGGGACGGCGCGGCCGAGGCGGACGGCGAGTTCGTCGAAGCCGTCCTTGGCGTTGCCGGGCTTGGACTTGACCTGGCGGGCGAGGCGTTCCATCTCCTTGACCACGGCGAGCGCGTGGTGCCCGTTGGCGGGGTCGTTGACCAGCGCCCAGGCGGGGAAGCCGAGTGCCTCCTGGCGGACCTGGCCGACCTCGACGGGTTCGGCGGCGGGTGTCAGGCCGAGGAATTCGACGGCGAGGTCCTCGGCCGGGCCGAGGGCGGCGGGCACCAGGCGGACGACGGTGCGGCCGTCCAGGCCGGGGTGGCGGTAGCTGCGGGCGGTCAGCGTGTCGGCGGTACTGTCGAGGCCGTCGGCGGCGGTGACGGTGCCGACGGGCAGGACGGCGCCCGCGTCGAGCAGGTGGTCGTGGTCGGGGTGCTGCTGCGTCATGCCGACGCCTCCTCTTCGAGCGTGCGGCCCGCGTACAGCGCGGCGGCCATCCTCATGCCTTCGGACCAGGCGACCGGGCCGACCTCGGTGAGCGGCACCGGCCGCCCCTCGGCGCCCGCCCAGCCGAGCCCGCCGGTCTCGCACTCGTCGTACTCGTAGTAGTCGCCGACCCAGACCCGGGCCTCCAGGGTGCGGCCGCCGTCCACCAGCGGCACGATCGCGTACCCGCCGCGGACGCGGTGGCCGAGTCGGGCGCAGCGGCCGACGAGTTCGCGCAGTTCCTTGTAGCGGCCGCCGGCGTAGGTGTCGACCTGGGTGGCGGCCGGTTCGAGGTCGGCGGGCCGGTGCCAGACCTCCCGGTGCAACTGCTGGAGCTGCTGGACGACGCCCAGTTCGGCGGCGAACTCCCGCAGCTCGTCGAGGTCTTCGAGCAGCACCGGGTGCGGGATGCGGATCTCGGCGTCGGTCAGGCGGACGGTGTCGCCGTCGAGGTCGACGACGCCGAGGCCGCGCTGCGGGTCGGCGTCGCGCAGGAATCCGGCGACGGAGCCGTCGGCGCCCGTCACCACCAGGTCGCGCAGCACCGCGCGCCAGGTCTCGTCGGCCCACACGGCGGCGATCACGGCGGCGGGCACCGGGAGCGAGCGGACCATCCACCGCTCCGCGGTGGCCAGGCACTGGCGTTCGTGCGCGGCGAGCCACTCGGCGAGCTGTCGCAGCCCGACGACGGCAGGGTCGTCCTTGAGCTTCGACGGGACGGTCTTCAACCGGCGCCCGGCCGCGTTGCGACACGCGACCTTCCCGTCCGGTTCCAGGGCGACCTGATAGTCACCCGCTGCCAGCCATGCCACGTCAAAGCCCTCCCAGCTGCTGTTTTCGAGCTGGGACGAACGTAACGGGCCCCACCGACAGGTGATCGTCGGGGGGCCGGGTCGGGCTCCCCGCCGCACTCGGGGAGCCGTTCTGACGGCGGGTCGGGTCCCGTTGCGACGCCCTTCACGCACTCTCGCCGCACCGGCCGAAAACCTTGAACTCCGCCTCGCCGTCGCCCGCGAACGGCAGGTACTCGACGACGACGTCCGCCTTGCCGCCGGGCTGCAGGGTGACGAGTTCGCCCTGCGCGGCCTGGTAGCGGGGCAGGCTCCAGGTGCCCCTGTCGCCGACCAGGTCGAGGCCCGGGTAGCCCTTCATGGTGCACGCCGACTTCGACCGGTTGGTCAGCTCGATCTGCTCGGCGCCCTGCGCGTCGGGCGTCTGCGCGCCGCTGCCGGGGCCGAGGGCGGCCTTCAGGTCGGCGGCGGTGCACGTGCGGCTGCCGCCGGCCTGGGAGTTGGCGGCCGGGGTGGTGGCGGCCTTGGGGCTCTCCGGCGTGCCGGAAGGGCTGCTCGCCGGGGGGGTCGGGGCCTGCTGTCCGGCGTTCGACGCGGTGGCGGCCGGGGCGGGGGCCTTCGCCGCGCCGGCGTCGCCGGCGTCGCCGGAGTCGTCAGGCGGTCAAGGTGAGGCCGAGTGCGGCCACCAGGCCTACGGCGGCGGTGAGTTGACGGGTGCGCATGATGGTTCTCGCTCATGGTCCTTCGGCCCCGCGGGCGGGGTCGGTGCGGTTCGTTCGGCCGGTCGCGCCCGGCCGGGCCGCACGACCTCCGAGCCCGATGGGCATTCGATGGACACGCCCCGTTCGGGCGGGGTCTACTGTGGCCCCCTGCGACCGCCGACGATCTTCGTCCGTCGGGCGGCGCCGGGCAGGGAGCGGAACGTGATGGATGACACGGGGCGGGGCGCCGTCGCACTGGCGGTGGCCCTCCGGGACGCGCATTTCCGACTGAAGGCGCTGGTGCGCGGCTGGGAGGAGCGTCTCCCGGGGCGCGGGCGGCAGTCGCTGGGGCCGGTGTGACAGTACGCGGACGACCCGGACGAGGCGTCCTACGCCGACGGCTGGGTCCTCGAACTGGGCGGCGGCCTCGCCGTGGTGTTCCAGCTGCACATCAGGTTCGGCGCCGCCGGCACGGACCTGCTGGCCGAGGTCTCCGTCCAGGACGAGGCGGGCGACGTCGCCGAGCTGTTGGCCGTCGGCCCCGAGGAGTTCCCGCCGAGCGCCGGGGCGCTGGCCGCCGAGATCGCCCGCTGCCTGGACCGCCTGGAGCGGCTTGACCTCTCCGGCATCGCCGGCTGACCCTCACGCAGCAGCACGGCGGTGACCTCCGGGTCCTCCCCCGGCACCCACGCCTGCGCCTGCGCTGATCCCGAGCAGCCTCGCCGCCGCCCTCACGTCCCGTCCGCGTCGCCGCCCCGACCCGCCCTGGGCCGCCCGCCGCCCAGGCAACTCATCGTCCCCCGGCCGGAGCGTGCGCTTCAACGGCCGAGCAGCCCCAATTCGTAGGCGGTGATCCCGAGTTGGACCCGGTCGCGGCCGCCCGCCATCCGCCGCCCCGACCCACCCTGCGGCCCCCACCGCCCACCGCCCGGACAACCGTCACCCCCGGCCGAAGCGCAGCGCTTCAACCGTCCGCCGCCCGCCGCCCGCCGTCCGCCATCCGCCGTCCGCCGTCCGGGCAACTGATCGCCCCCGGCCGGAGCGCAGTAGTTCAACGGCCGAGCAGCCCCAATTCGTAAGCGATGATCCCGAGTTGGACCCGGTCGCGGCTGCCCGCCATCCGCCGCCCCGACCCGCCCTGCGGCCCCCACCGCCCACCGCCCGGACAACTGATCGCCCCCGGCCGAAGCGCAGCGCTTCAGCCGTCCGCCGTCCGCCGTCCGGACAACTGATCGCCTCCGGCCGAAACGCAGCGCTTCAGTGGCCGACCAGGCCCGATTCGTAGGCCGTGATGACCAGTTGGACCCGGTCGCGGGCGTCCAGCTTGGTCAGCAGGCGGGAGATGTAGGTCTTCGCGGTGGCGGTGGTGAGGTGGAGTTCCTCGGCGATCTCGGTGTTGGAGCGGCCGAGGCCGACCAGGGTGAGGATCTCGCGTTCGCGGCCGGTGAGGTGGGGGAGTTCCGTGGGCGGGGCGGCGGCGACGGGCCCCCGGGCGAAGTGGGCGATCAGGCGGCGGGTGACGGTCGGGGCGATCAGCGCGTTTCCGGCGGCGACGACCCGGATGGCGGCGAGGATGTCGTCCAACTCCATGTCCTTGACCAGGAATCCGGAGGCGCCGGCCTGGAGCGCGCCGTAGACGTGTTCGTCCTGGTCGAAGGTGGTGAGCACGAGCACCTGGGGTGCGTCCTCGGCGGCGGTGACGTGGCGGGTGGCCTCGATGCCGTCCATGCCGGGCATCCGGATGTCCATCAGCACGATGTCGGGCCGCAGTTCGGCGGCGAGGCGGACGGCGTCGGCGCCGGTGCCGGCCTCGCCGACGACGGTGAGGTCCGGGGCATCGGTGATGATCATGTCGAGGGAGGCGCGGACCAGCGGCTGGTCGTCGACGAGCAGGACGCGGACGGCGGTCATCGGGTGAGCTCCAGGGACGGGAGGAGGTCTTCGCGTGCGGTGACGGGGAGCGGCAGCCTCGCGACCACCCGGAACCCGCCGTCGGGCGTCGGCCCGGCGGTGAACTCGCCGTGCAGCAGGGCGACCCGCTCGCGCATGCCGACCAGGCCGTACCCGGGGCCGCCGCCACTGCCCGAACTTCCGGCGCTGCCAACCGAGTTGACGACACTCACCAGCAGCTCCGCCGACCGGTACTCGATCGCGACCCGGCAGGCCCGGACCTTGGCGTGCCGCACCACGTTGGTGACGGCCTCCTGCACGATCCGGTAGGCGGAGAGCTCGATCTCGGGCGGCAGCGCGCGGCGCTCGCCGGAGCGGTGCACGGCGACCCGGACGCCGGCGGCGGCGGTGGTCGCGGCGAGGCGGTCCAGGTCGTCCAACCCCGGTGCGGGGGCGACCTGTTCGGCGGCATCGGCGGCATCGGGGGTGTCGGCGTCGCGCAGCGCGCCGAGCAGGCGGCGCAGCCCGGCGAGGGTCTCGCGGCCGGCGGTCTCGACCTCGCCGAGGGCGGCGCGGGCCCGTTCGGGCTGGGTGTCGAAGACCCGGCGGGCGGCGCCGGCCTGCATGGCCACGATGCTGATGTTGTGCGCCACCATGTCGTGCAACTCGCGGGCGATGCGCAGGCGTTCGGTGGTGATGGCCTGTTCGGTGGCCTGCGTGCGGAGCGTCTCGGCGTGGGTGTGGCTCTGGTGGACGGCGTGTCCGATCAGCCAGGCGATGGCGGTGGTGAGCGCGGCGGTGAGGGTGGTGCTGCCGTAGTCGTCCATGCCGCTCAGGGCGCGCAGGCCGGAGTAGCCGAGCAGGGTGCCGAGGGCGAGCGCGCCGGCGGCGACGGAGGTACGGGTGGGCCGGGTGGCGGCGAGGTAGCAGATCGCGACGTCGACGACGAGGTACTGGAGCAGCGGGATGTCCGCGACGGCCATCGCCATCACCGACGCGACGGTGCCGAACAGCAGCAGGCAGAGCGCGGTGAGCGGGCGTCGGCGGCGGCGTCCGGCGGCGATCACGGCCAGGACGGCGATCACTTCGTCGATCTGGTTGCCGGTGCTGAGGGTGAGGACGGAGATGCCGTCGCGGGTGTGGCTCTGCTCGAAGACGGTGTACGCGGTGACGGCGAGCCAGAGCAGCACCATCCAGGTGCCGGGTGCCACGCGGGAGAGGACCTTGGGGGGCACCCGGGTGAGATTCATGCTCCCGAGCGTAGCGATCACCGCCGGAGCGGCGCAGTCCTCCCCGGATGACATCCCGGAGTTGATCGTCCGTCACCGCGATTGTTGTCCGTCGGCGACTGCGGGCGGGCGCCGCTGCCCGGCACCGTTGTCCCCGTGATCGAAGTCAACCGTCTCACCAAGCGCTACGGCCGCGTCACCGCCGTCAACGACCTGTCCTTCACGGTCCGTTCGGGCCATGTCACCGGTTTTCTCGGCCCGAACGGTGCGGGCAAGAGCACCACCCTGCGGATGATCCTCGGGCTGCACGCCCCGACGTCCGGTTCGGCGACCGTCGCCGGCCGGGACTGCCGGGGTCTGCGGCGGGCGCTGCGGCAGGTGGGGGCGCTGCTGGACGCCGGGGACGTGCACGGCGGCCGGACGGCCCGCGACCAGTTGCGTTTCCTCGCCCGCAGCAACGCGCTCCCGGCGGGCCGGGTGGAGGAGGTGCTGCGCGAGGTGGGCCTGTCGGCGGCGGCGGACCGGCGGATCGGCGGCTTCTCGCTGGGCATGCGGCAGCGGCTGGGCATCGCGGGTGCGCTGCTGGGCGACCCGCCGGTGCTGATCTTCGACGAGCCGTTGAACGGGCTGGACCCGGAGGGCGTGCTGTTCGTCCGGGGCCTGTTCCGGCGGCTGGCCGCCGAGGGCCGCACGGTGTTCGTCAGCAGCCACCTGATGACGGAGATGGAGCACACCGCGGACCGGCTGATCGTGGTCGGGCGCGGCGAGTTGCTCGCGGACGAGGCGGTGGCGGAGTTCGCGGCGCGCGGGTCGCAGCGGAGCGTGCAGGTCCGCACGACCGACCCGGCGGAGCTGGTGGCCGCACTGACCGCCGGGGGCGCGCGGGTCGCGCAGGCGCCGGACGGCCTGTTGACGGTGACCGGCCCGGACGCGACGGCGATCGCCCGGACCGCCCTCGACCGGGGCCTGCTGATCCACGAACTGACCTCCCGGACGGGCACGTTGGAGCAGGCCTTCATGGAACTGACCGGCAGCAGCGTCGAGTACGCGGCAGGAGCATCCGCATGAGCACCCTGACAGACCTTCGCCCCGCGGACGCGCCGCAGGCCCGGTTCACCGACCTGGTGGCCGCCGAGTGGATCAAGCTCCGGTCGCTGCGGTCGATCCCGTGGTTCCTGCTGGCCGCCGGGCTGACCCTGGTCGGCCTGAACGCCAACGGCGCGCGCCTCTCGCGGGCCGAGTTCGGCTCCTGGACGGCCCAACAACAGCAGTACTACGCCGAGTTCGGGGCGCTGCACGACGCGTTCACCCGGCCCTGCGGGACGCTGGTGCTGCTGCTGATGGGCACGCTGGGCGCGATCGCGATCCTCAGCGAGCAGACCACCGGCCTGCTGCGGACCACCTTCGTGGCGGCGCCGGCCCGCCGGGAGGTGCTGGCCGCGAAGGTGCTGCTGGTCACGGCCGTGGCGACCGGGTTCGGCGTGCTGGTGGCGGCGGTGTCGTTCTGGCTGGACGAGGCGATGCTGGCCGGCCGGTACGGCGGCGTGTCGATCGGCGATCCGGGCGCGCTGCGGCTGGTGGCGGCGTCCGCGCTGCTGGCGCCGCTGGGCGCGCTGGTGGGTCTGGCGGTGGGTGCGGTGATCCGGCACAGCGTCACGGCGATGGTCGCGCTGTTCGGGCTGCTCTTCCTGATCCCGATGTTCGTCCGCGACGACACCCACCTGGGCGCGGTCGTCGCCAACGCGCAGCCGTTCAACGCCTGGGCCCGCCTGGGTCTGGTCGGGGAGATCACCGGCCAGCGTTTCCCGTCCACCGTCGGCGGGTCCTGGGCGGTCTACCTGGTCTGGGCGGCCGTCGCCGTGCTGCTGGTGATGACCGCCGTACCCGGACGCGACCAGTGAACGCCCTTTTCCCCTACCCGACTTCCGAAGGAGCTCCCATGACCGGGATGACCCGCCGCCGTCTGCTGGGCACCGCCCTGGCCCTCGGCGCCGCCGCACCGCTCGCCACCGCCCTGCCCGCCCGGGCCGACACCGGCGTCCCGGAGCGGCTCACCCTGCCCGCCCCCACCGGCCCGTTCCCGGTCGGCACGGTGGCCCTGCACCTGGTCGATCCGAACCGCCCGAACCCCATCGCGGGCATGAACCCGCACCGCGAGCTGATGGCGAGCGTCTGGTACCCGGCCCGGGCCGCCCATGGCCTGCCGCTCGCCCCGTGGCTGCCCGACGGCACGATGCGGGCGTTCCTGACGGACACCGGCTTCCCGCTCGACCCGGCGCTGGTCCCGCTCACCGCCGGCCGCATCGGCGCGCCCGTGCACCGCACCGGCCACGGCCTGCCCGTCGTGGTGTACTCGCACGGCTCGGGCAGCCATCGCGCCGACCACACCGTGATGGTGCAGGAGCTCGCCAGCCACGGCTACGTGGTGGTGACGGTGGACCATCTCGGCAACTGTTTCAGCGAACTGCCCGACGGGCGGGTGATCACCCCGGCCGACCGCCAGGGGCCGATGTACGCGCTGGACTACTCCGTGGACCTGCGCTTCGTCCTGGACTGCGTGGAGCAGCTCGCCGCCGGCCGCAACCCGGACGCCGAGCGCCGCCCGCTCCCGGACGGGCTGGGCGCGGCCCTCGACACCTCGCGGATCGGCATGTTCGGCTGGTCGAAGGGCGGCACGGCCACCGCCTGCACCATGCTGGCCGACCGCCGGGTGCGGGCCGGTCTGGCCCTGGACGGGCCGATGCAGCCCGGCTTCGGGCACCCCAGCATCACCGCCGACCTGGACCGGCCGTTCATGATGATGACCGCCGGCTTCCCGCGCGCGACGGACCCGTACGTCGCCGAGTTCTGGTCCCACCTGCGCGGCTGGCGACTGGAGGTCCGCGCGGCGGGCGCCGTCCACGTCTCGTACGGCGACAACATGACGCTGATCCCGCAGGCCGGCCGGCTGCTGGGCCTGCCCGACGAGCAGATCCGCCGCATGGTGGGCACCATCGACCCGTCCCGTGCCCTGCTGATCCAGCAGGCCTACCCGCTCGCCTTCTTCGACCTCCACCTGCGCCACCGCGCCGCCCCGCTGCTCTCCGGGCCGTCGCCGCGCTTCCCCGAGGTGGCGTACCTGCCCTGAGCCGGTGCCCGGCTGTTGGGCCGGGGGTGTGCGCTCCGCGGGGCACCCGGGTGACGGCGCGGAACGTGCCCGGTGGCGGGCCCGACCGGGAGCGCCGGATCCGTAGCCTGCTCCCGTCCGGCAGCACGGTGTCTGCCCGGCCCGAGGGAGAGTCATGAAGCTCCGCACGATCGTCGCCGCCGTCGCCGCCGTCCTCGCGCTCGCCGCGGGGAACGTCCCGGCGCATCCGACGGCCACCGCGCCGGACACGGTGCGGGTGGAGACCGGGCTGCTGCACGGCAGCGTGACCGGGGACGCCCGGCACTTCCTCGGGGTGCCGTACGCGAAGCCGCCGGTCGGCGACCTGCGGTGGGTCCCGCCGCAGCCCGCGACGCCGTGGAGCGGGGTCCGGGAGGCCACCCGGCCCGGCAGCCGGTGCCCGCAGTCGGCCGGCGGGCCGGGGCTGCCCGGGTCGACGGACGAGGACTGCCTGTACCTCAACGTCACCACCCCGGCCCGGGTGGCGCCGGGAGCCCGGCTGCCCGTCATGGTGTGGTGGCACGGCGGCGGCTACGACAGCGGCGCGGGCAGCGACTACGACGCCGACCGGCTCGCCTCCCAGGGCGATGTGGTGGTGGTGACGCTCAACTACCGGCTGGGAGTCTTCGGCTACTTCGGCCTGCCCGACCTGCCGGGGTCGGGCGACTTCGGGCTCGAGGACCAGCTCGCCGGGGCGCGGTGGGCCAAGCGGAACGCCGCGGCGTTCGGCGGCGACCCGGACAACATCACCGTCTTCGGCGAATCGGCGGGCGGCATGTCGGCCTGCGCGGCGCTGACCTCGCCGCAGGCCGCGGGCCTGATCGACAAGGCGATCGTCTCGTCCGGCTCGTGCCTGCTGGACTGGCCGGCCGGAGGCCTGTACGTGGGCACGCCGGCGGCGACGCCGTACACCTCGCTGGAGCAGGACCTGGCGGACGGTCTGGCGGCCGCCCACGGCGCCGACTGCCCGGCCGAGGAGCTGTCCTGCATGCGGGCCAAGTCGGCCGCCGACCTGGTGCCGCTCAACGACTCCTTCTCCAACCACCTGGCCTACGGGACGCCGCTGCTGCCGCTGAATCCGGCGGCGGCCGTCCGGGAGGGACGCTTCCTGCGCGTCCCGGTGATCTCCGGCGGCAACCGGGACGAGGCCCGCTCGTTCGTGGGCGCCGCAGTGCAGACCGACCCGACGCTGGTCACCGCCGAGACCTACCCGAGCCTGCTGTTCACCGCGTTCGGGCCGGAGGCGGACCGCGTGGCGGCCAGGTATCCGCTGTCCCGGTACGGCGGATCGGCGCCGCTCGCGTTCGCCACCGTCATCACCGACGAGGCGTGGGCCTGCCCGACCGCGGCCGCCGACCGCGCGATGGCCGCGCACACCACCGTGTATCCGTACGAGTTCGCCGACCCGGACGCCCCCGACGTGAACGGGATCCACCTGCCCGACCTGCCCCAGGGGGCCGCGCACGCCACCGACCTGCCGTCGCTGTTCGACCTCGGCGGCCACGACTTCCTGAAGACCGACGCCCAGCGGGCGATGGCGGCCGCGATGATCCAGTACTGGACGGCCTTCGCCCGCACCGGGGACCCCCACCACGCCGGAGCTCCGGCCTGGGCCGCCGCGTCGCCCTGGGGCGGCGACCAATTGCGCTTCGTCCCGGGCCGGATCGGGGAGGCGGACGTGGCCGCCGACCACCAGTGCGCGTTCTGGGCCGCACTGCGCCGGTAGCGCGGAGCCTACCCGCCGACCCGGCCCGCCCGACGGCCCGTCAGGCGGGCCGGGTCGCGTGCGGGTGGCCGCAGCGGTACAGCGGGTCGGCGGTGTCGAACGGCACGTCCTCGCGGGCGGCTTCCACGGCGGCCGTCGACGAGGGCAGGTCGAAGGGCAGGATGCCCGGCATTCCGGCCCGGCCCAGGGCCGCGTCGAGCAGCACGTCGTGCTCGGCGCCGAAGTCGCCGATCAGCAGCGCGGCCCGCTCGGCGAGCGGGGTGAGCACGGCGGGCCGGTCCAGGTGGACGGCGAACGCGGTGGGCACGGTGTCCGCCAGCGCGCGCAGCCGCCGCACCTCGTCCGGCGGGAAGTCCAGCGAGCCGCTGTGGAAGTACCGCTCCAACATGCCTTCGCGCTGCTCGTACGGCGCCTGGAGGCGGACCACGGCGGCGTCGGCGGCGTCGGGGCGCGGCACGACGGTGCCGTAGCGGGCGGCGACGGCCGGGTCGACGCCCTCCACGTACAGCCGCCGTCCGGCCACCGGCTGCCCGGCGACCTGTACCAGCGCACGCCGCTGGACGGTGCGGCCCAGCTCGCGGCCCTCGGGCGTGCCGACCAGCGCCGCGGCGGCGTCGGGGTCGACGTACGGGTCGTCGAACAGGCCGAGGCGGAACTTGTCGCGCAGGATGCGTCGCGCGGAGGCGTCGATGCGTTCCTCGGCCACGGCGCCGGAGCGGACGGCGGCGAGGACCAGTTCGGGGTCGGTCTCGCCGCCGAGCTGGTCGGCCCCGGCGTCGACGGTCAGCACCACCTGTTCGGCGACGGAGAGTTCCTCCACGCCCCAGTGGCGCGGCGGGAGGGTGGCGAGGCCGGGGACCTCCATGCCGGTGATCGCGTTGAAGTCGGTGCAGATCACGCCGTCGAAGCCGTACTTCTCGCGCAGCAGGCCGGTGATGACGTCCCGGTTGAAGTTCGCGCCGACCTCGGCGAGTCCGCTGCCGGAGGGGATCGCGTAGGCGGGCATGATCTGCGCGGTGCCGGCCGCGAACGCCGCCTCGAACGGGATCAGGTGCTGCTCGAACGCGCCGCCGGGGTAGACCAGTCGGCGGCCGGCGGCGAAGTGCGAGTCCTCGCCCCGGTGCTGCGGGCCGCCGCCCGGGAAGTGCTTGGTCATGCAGGCGACGCTGTCCCTGCCGAGCGTGTCGCCCTGCAGGCCGCGGATGTAGGCGGTGATCATCCGGGCGGCGCGCTGCGGGTCCTCGCCGAAGGTGCCGCTGATCCGGGCCCAGCGCGGCTCGGTGGCGAGGTCGGCCATCGGGTGGATGGCGACCCGGATGCCGACGGCGCGCAGCTCGCGGCCGATCAGCCGGGCGTACTCCTCGACCAGCGCCTCGTCGTCGGTGGCGGCCAGGCCGATCGGCTCGGGTCCGGCGCTGAAGCCGCCGCCGGCGTGGGCGGTGGCGGGGTTGGACGCGAAGCCGTGCCGCGGGTCGGAGGACAGGGTGACGGGGATGCCGAGCCGGGCGGCCGCGGCGAGGTCCTGGACGTGGTTGTTCCACCCGGCCATCGCGCGGGGGTCGGGCACGGCCATCATCGCGAAGTGGGTGACGCCGCGGGAGGCGATCAGTTCGGCCCCGGTGGGCAGCGGGATCGGCATCCGCGGGTCGGAGCCGGTGACCATCCGGCCGTGGCACATCAGGGCGGCCTTCTCGGGGAGCGTCATCCGGCCGAGCAGGTCCTCGACGCGTTCCTCGACGGGCAGCCGCGGGTCCTCGTAGGGCTCCATGGTGCCGTTGTGGTTGAGGTCGCGGAACGGCGTGCCGTCCGTGTGGCGCAGGTACGCGGTCGGCATCAGAGCACCGCCCCGGCGGCGGCGGGGGCGGCCTTGGCGAGGAAGGCGTCCAGGGTCTCGGGGGCGGTGCCGAGTTCCAGCAGGAAGCCGCGGGCGCCGCCGTACCGGGCGTGGACGGTGTCGAGGAAGGCGGCCATCGCGCCTGCGGGGGCCTCCAGCAGCGGGGCGGGCACGGTCAGCGTGCCGCGTTCGACGTCGTTGAGGGCTTCGCGGTGGCGCTCGGCGAGTCCGGCCCAGATCTGCTCAAGGGCGTCGCCGGTGCGGGCGTAGTCCTCGACGATGCGGTCGGCGGGCACGCCGAGCAGGTCGAGCAGCAGGGCGGTGACGAAGCCGGTGCGGTCCTTTCCGGCGGCGCAGTGCAGCAGCACGCCGCCGGGGCGGGTGGCGGCCAGGACGGCGGCGGCGACCCCGGCGGGCGCGCCCTCGGCCATCGACACGTAGAAGGCGCCGAGGTCGGCGGCGGTGGTCATGGTGGCCATCCGCGCTTCGAGTTCGGGCGAGGTGGGGTCGATCGAGGCCTCGACGACGTCGATGCCGGCGGCCGTGACGGCCGTCCAGTCCTCGGGGGTGCGCTCGGAGTCGCCGCGCAGGTCGACGACGGTGCGGATGCCGGCGGTGCGCAGCTGCTCGACGGTGGCGGCGTCGGCGGCGGGGAACGGCTGGGCGGAGCGGTACAGGACGCCGGGGCGCAGCCTGGCGGTCTCGGGGTCGGCCTGGGCCGCCGGGTCGCGGAAGTTGACCAGGGACATGCGGGGTCCTCTCGGAGGTGGTGCGCGGTGCGAAGGGGCCGGACGCGGGGGCGGTCCGGGCGGGATGTCGGGGGGTGCGGGAGGCCGCACGCTCGAACACGACATCTAGATGTCTAGATGTCTACCTGCTGCGGCGGCCTCCGCGCAAGCGGCGGCCGGGTGAACGTCCGGCCAACGCCCGCCGCCGGGTCGGCGCTCCGTAGGATCTGCGACGTGGCAGCAGACCGAAGCGGCACGCCGCTGTACCGCACGCTCGCGCACCGGCTCCAGGAGCGCATCGACTCCGGGACGTACCCGGCGGGCGCCCGGCTGCCCAGCGAGCCGGAGTTGAGCGCCGAGTTCGGGGTGAACCGGCTGACGGTCCGCCAGGCCGTGGCGGAGCTGGAGCGGGCGGCGGCGGTGGAGATCCGGCGGGGGGTGGGCACCTTCGTGCGCGGGCCGGCCGCGCGGGTGTCGATCGACGTGGATCCGCGCAGCCAGCGCGTCGATGTCGGCAGCACCAGCCTGGCCCTGCCCGGTGACGGCGAACAGCCGGGCGCCGCCGGGGAGTTCGTGGTGGCCGCGCCGAAGGTGACGGGTTCGACGGAGGACCGGGAGGCGGCACGGCAGCTGGGCCGGCCGCTCGCGGCGCTGTTCCGGGTGGACACCGTGACCCGGCTGGACGGGCGGGCGGGCGCGGTGAGCAGCTACTGGGTGCCGTTCGGGCCGCTGCCCGCCGAGCTGGTGCGCCCGGGCCGGGCCGGCAACCTGGTGCAGGACCTGGCCCGGGCCGGCGGCATCCAACTGGAGTACGACTGGCGGGCGTTCGGCGCGATCGGCGCGGACCTGGCGGACGCCGAGCTGCTCGGCGTCCCGGTCGGCGCGCCGCTGCTGGTCCGCGAGGGCGTCAGCTGCACGCCGGAGGGCATGGCGGCGCTGTACGTACGGCGGCGGATCGACGGCCGCAGCGCCCGCTTCGTCCTGCGCTACCGCGAGCACGACGCCGAGCCCGACGCCGGACACGACCGCGAGCACGACGCCGAGCCCGACGCCGGCCGCTGAGGTCACCGCCGCGGGTCGCCCGGCGGCGGCATCAACCGGCGGAAGGCCTCCCACCAGGCGTCCATCGGCCCGTCCTCCTCCACCCCGTGCAGGACGCGACGGCGGGTCATCGCGCCGAGCACCGCGCCGAGCGCGTGCGGCCGCAGGTCCTGGTCGAGGTCGGCGCCGAGCCGGGCGGCGGCGGTCTCCACGGTGCGCTGGACCAGCTTGTCGACGAGTTGCACCGCGTGGTCGTGCACGGTGCGGATGCCCATGAACCGCCGGCGCAGGGCGCGTCGGCGGGCGGTGTGCTCGGTGGGTTCCTCCAGCGTGCCGTCGGTGCGGGACACCGCGTGCAGGAAGGCGTCCCAGAGGTCGAGTTCGGCGGGCGCGGCGGCGAACTCGTCGAGGATGCGCTCGCCGAAGTCCAGGCCGAACAGCAGTGATTCCTTGCTGGCGTAGTACCGGAAGAACGTGCGGTGGGCGATGTCCGCGCGGCGGCAGATCTGGTCGACGGTGGTGCGTTCGAAGCCCTGTTCCTCGTACAGGTCGAGGCCGGCGGCGCGGATCGCCTGGCGGGTGCGCGCCTTCTTGCGGTCGCGCAGACCCGCCTCTGCCGTGGCGCCGGCTGCGTCCCCCTGCGGCTGCATGCGTCTCCTGCTCCTGGTCGCCGCCCGGTGTTTGCCGCCGGGCGTCCTGGTTGTCGTCGGGTGTACAGAACCACGCGTGGCAGGGGCGGCTCAAGGCACGTTCCGAACCGTCGTCAACTGGCCATGTGGAATTTGCACTTCTGCCTTTTGGCAGTACTGCCACTTCTGGAGTGTGGCTGTCGCGGCGCTGCGGCACCGCCCCGCCGGCCCCACGACCGGCGGTCCTTCCCCCTTCCGAGGAACCCGAGGAACCCCCATGAAGCGGCACAGGCAGGCTCTTTCGGCGGCGGTCTTCGCCACCGTCGTCGCACTCGGCGCGAGCGCGTGCTCGGCGTCCGACGACGCCGTGTCGGGCGTCGCAGACCGGGGCGGTGACGGGCCGGCGGTGGACGGCGGCACCCTCAAGGTCGGCCTGGACCGGCCGTTCGCCAGGCTCGACCCGGCGGACGGCACGCTGACCCAGATGCCCGTCATGATCCTGGCCAACGCGCTGTACGACCCGCTGATGGTCAACGACGACAACGGCGCCGTGAAGCCCTACCTGGCCACGTCGTTCACGCCCAACTCCGACGCCACCGTCTGGACGCTGACGCTGCGCGAGGGCGTGACGTTCAGCGACGGCAAGCCGCTGAACGGGCAGGCCGTGGTCGACCACGTGACGCGGCTGGCCAGGCCCGAGGCCAAGTGCGGCTGCGCGGTGGACGCCGCGACCATCGGCGCGATGGCGGTGAACGGCCCCACCGAGGTCGCCTTCACCCTGAAGTCGCCGAACGCGGCCTTCCCCGCGCTGTTCACCCGCTCGCTCGGCTACGTCTCCGAGGCCCCAGTCGGCGACGCCCCGGCGATCGGCTCCGGCCCGTACACGGTGGAGAGCGTGCAGCCCGGCGTGTCGGTGACCGTCACCCGCAACCCCTCGTACTGGGGCGCCAGGGCGCATGCCGACACGGTGGTCTACCGGGTGCTGCCGGACTCCGACACCCGGTACCAGTCGCTGCGTTCCGGCGACGCGGACGTGGCCTGGGTGGAGACGCCCGCGCAGCTCAAGCAGGCCGCCGGGGACGGGCTGCGCACCGCCACCGGCCCCAGCTCCACCTCGACGATCCTGTTCAACACGAAGGTCGCGCCGTTCGACGACCCGCGGGTGCGGCAGGCCGTGCAGTACGCGATCGACCGCGACAGCGTGGAGAAGATCGCCTACCTGGGGCAGGGCAGGGTGTCCGACGGCCCGATCGGCTCGGCCTCCGCGTACCGCGCCGCGAGCGCCTACCCGGCCCGGGACGTCGCCAAGGCCCGCGCCCTGCTCGCCGAGGCCGGCCACCCGGACCTGTCGTTCGAGTTCCTGTCCGACAGCCGCCCCGAGGGCCGGCAGCGGGCCACCGTGATCCAGCAGATGCTCGGCGAGGCCGGCATCAGGATGACCATCAAGCCGCTGGACCCGGCGGCCACCGGGACCGCCCTGATGCAGCGCCAGTTCCAGGTGATGGACTTCGTCACCAGCATGTTCGGCGACACCGACACCGCGCTGAACAGCCTCTTCCCGTCCGACGCGCCGTACAACTTCACCGGCTGGCACGACCCGGCGGTCGACCGGGCGATCGCCGAGGGCCGCGCCGCCCTGGACCCGGCCGGGCGGACCGCCGCCTACAACGAGGCGTCCAAGGTGATCGTCGAGGAGGCCCCGATGCTGTTCCTCACCGAGAACCAGGCCGGTTTCGCCGCCTCCGCGAAGGTCGGCGGCCTGCCCGACCTGTCGAAGCGCAGCGTCGTCAACCTCTCCCCGGCCGCCCTGTGGGTGAAGCGGTGACGTCGCCCTTCCTCGGCTTCGCCGCGCGGGCCGGACGGGCGGCGGCCGTACTGCTGCTGGTCGCCGTCACCGCGCTCGCACTGCCCCACCTGATGCCCGGCTCGCCGGCCGTCGCCGCGCTCGGCGTCACCGCGACGCCGGAGCAGATCACCGCGTTCGAGGCCGGGCTCGGCCTGGACCGCAACGTGCTGGCCGCCACCTTCGACTGGATCGGCGCGGCGCTGCACGGCGACCTCGGGCACTCGCTCGCCAACGGCGCGGCCGTCACCACCGAGCTCGCGAACCGCATCCCCGTCACGCTCGAACTGTTCGTCGCCGCCCAGCTGGTGGCGCTCGCCGTCGCGGTGCCGGTCGCGCTGGTGTCGGCGTGGCGGCCGGGCGGCGTGGTCGACCGGATCGCCACCGCCGGGGCGTTCCTCTGGCTGGCGGTGCCCGGTTTCGTGCTCGGCCTGCTGCTGATCTGGCTCACCGCCGTGCAGCTGCGGCTGCTGCCCGCCACCGGCTGGGTGCCGTTCACCGAGGACCCGGTGGAGAACCTGCGCCACCTGCTGCTGCCCGCGCTCACCCTGGGCCTGCCGGAGGCCGCCGTGTTCACCCGAACCCTGCGCGGGCAACTGCTGGACACCCTCGACCAGACCCACGTCGCCGCCGCCCGGAGCCGCGGCATGGGCGCCGCGAGGCTGCTGCTGCGCCGGGCCCTGCGGCCCTCCTCGCTGCCGCTGGTCACCCTGATCGGGATCGGGATCGGCACCTCGCTGGGCGGCTCGGTCCTGGTGGAGTCGCTGTTCGCGGTGCCGGGGGTCGGCACGCTCGCCTCCGGCGCCATCAACGGCCGCGACTTCCCCGTCATCCAGGCGGTGATGGTGGTCAGCGCCGTCGGCGTGGTGCTCGCCACGCTCGCGGTGGACCTGCTGTACCGCACGCTCGACCCGAGGATCGCCCATGGCCACCGTTGAGACCACCGCTGCCCGCCCGGCGCGCACCGCCCGCCGCCGCCCGCCGGCGGGTGTGCTCGCCGCGGTCACCTGGCTGGCCGTCGTGCTGCTCGCGGCGCTGCTGCTGCCGCTGCTGCCCGGGTTCGACCCGCTGCACGGCGACTTCTCCGCGCCGTCCGCGCCGCCCGGGCCGGGGCACTGGCTCGGCACCGACGCCGGCGGTCGGGACGTGCTGCAGCGCACCGTCGCCGGGGCCCGCGCCTCGTTCGCCGTCGCCGGACTGACCGTCGCGGTCGGTCTGCTGGGCGGCGGGGTGCTGGGCCTGGCCGCGGGCTGGTTCCGCGGCCCGGTGGACAAGGCCATCGGGTTCGCCACCGATCTGCTGATGTCCGTGCCCACGCTGATCCTGGTGATGATCGCGGTGTCGCTGCGCGGCCCGAGCCTGACCGTGATCGGCGCCCTGATCGGCCTGTTCACCGTCCCGGCGTTCACCCGGGTGGTGCGGGCCGTGGTCCTGGCGCTCGGCGAGCGCGGCTTCGTGCAGGCCGCCCGGATGATCGGCACCGCGCCGCTGCGAATCCTGCGCCGCGAGGTGGTGCCGCACGTCGCGCCCGCCGCGCTGACCTTCGCGTTCACCGCGACCACCGTCGCCATCGTCGCCGAGGGCTCGCTCAGCTTCCTCGGCTTCGGGCTGCGCCCGCCGCAGCCGTCCTGGGGCGGGATCATCGCCGAGGGCCGCACCACCCTGGGCAGCGCGCCGTGGATCTCGCTGGCCCCGGCCGCCGTGCTGTGCCTGACCGTCCTCGCCCTCAACTACCTCGGCGAGCACCTGCGTTCGCCCTCCCGGAAGGCAACGGTGAACCGATGACCACCCCGGTCCTGGACGTCCGCTCATTGAACACGGCGATCCACGCGCCCGACGGCCGGCGGCTGCACATCCTGCACGACGTCGACCTGCACATCGACGCCGGGGAGTGCCTCGGCGTGGTCGGCGAGTCCGGCTCCGGCAAGTCCGTGCTCGCCCGGACGGTGCTCGGCGTGCACGCCCGCACCGTCCGCGCCGAGTCCACCGGGCAGGTGCTGCTGAACGGCGAGGACCTGCTCACCGCCGCCCCCGCCCGCCGCGCCGAACTGCTCGGCACCGGCATCGCCATGGTCCACCAGGACCCGATGACCTCGCTCAACCCGGTGGTGCGGATCGCCGACCAGGTCACCGAGTCCCTCACCAACCGCCGCCGGATGCCGCGTCGCGAACGCCTGCGCACCGCCGCCGCACTGCTCGCCGCCGTCGACGTCCCCGACCCGGCCCGCCGGGCCCGCGGCTATCCGCACGAGCTCTCCGGCGGCCTGCGCCAGCGCGTCGGCATCGCCGCCGCGCTGGCCGGCGACCCCGTTCTGCTGCTCGCCGACGAGCCCACCACCGCCCTGGACGTCACCGTCCAACGCACCGTGCTCGACCTGTTGGACCGCCACCGCGCCACCCGCGGCCTGGCCACCCTGCTGATCACCCACGACATCGGCCTGCTGTACGGGCGGGCCCGCCGGATCGCCGTCATGTACGGCGGCCGGGTGGTCGAGACCGGCCCCACCGAGGAGGTCACCGAGCGCCCCGCCCACCCCTACACGGCCGCGCTGCTGCGCTCGGTGCCCCGCGTCACCGGCCCGCTGCGCCGGGAGTTGCCGGCCATTCCCGGCTCGCCCCCGGACCTGTCCCGGCCCGTCGAAGGCTGCCCGTTCGCGCCGCGCTGCGACCGCGCCGGGTCCGTCTGCGCCACCGTCGCCCCGCCCGTCCGTGCGGCCGGGCCGGCGCACACCGCGTCCTGCCACTTCCCGCTCACCGCCGAGGCCGCCCCGGCCTCGCCGACCTCCCTGGAGCGCACCCCGTGAGCGCCACGCCCGTCGAGACCGCCCCCTCCCCCGCCGTCCTGCGGGCGACCGGCCTGGAGGTCGTCCACCGCACCCGCTCCGGCCCGCTGCACGCCGTCAGCGGCATCGACCTGGTCCTGCACGAGCGGCGCACCCTGGCCCTGGTCGGCGAGTCCGGCTCCGGGAAGAGCAGCATCGCCAAGGCCCTGCTGCGGCTGCCCGCGCCCACGGCCGGCGCCGTCACCCTGGACGGAACCGACCTGGCGTCCCTGACGAACCGTCAACTGCGGTCGCTGCGGCCGAGGTTGCAGATGGTGCCGCAGGACCCGATGTCCTCGCTCAACCCGCGCCGCACCGTCCGCGGCCTGGTCGCCGAACCCCTCGACGCCCACCCGGGCCTGCTGCGCGGACGCGACCGACGCGCCGTCGTCGACGAGCAGTTGACCGCCGTCGGGCTGGCCCCGGAACTGTTCGGCGACCGCAGGCCCGACCAGCTCTCCGGCGGACAGGCCCAACGGGTGGCCGTCGCCCGCGCACTGGCCGCCGAGCCGCGGGTGCTGATCGCCGACGAGGCGGTCTCTGCGCTCGACGTCTCCGCCCAGGCCACCGTGCTCAACCTGCTGCGCCGGCTGACCGAGGAACGCGGCCTGGCGAGCCTGTTCATCACCCACGACCTGGGCGTGGTGCGGGCCGTGAGCGACGACATCGCGGTGCTCCAGCTCGGCCGGCTGTGCGAACGCGGCCCCACGGAGGCGGTGCTGGCCGCGCCCGCGCACCCGTACACGGCCGCGCTGCTGGCCGCGGTGCCCGAACCGGGCCGCCCGCTGGGCGACACCGGTCTGCTTCCGGCCGACCCGCCCTCGCCGCTCGACCCGCCGTCGGGCTGCCGGTTCCGCACCCGCTGCCCGCTGGCCGACGAGCGCTGCGCCGCCGAGACGCCCGCCGCCCGCCCGGTCGGCCCGGGCCACGCCGTCGCCTGCCACCGGCCGCTGCTCCCCGTCCGGCCGGACGCCGCCTGAGCCCGGCTCAGTGCCCGTCGCCGCCCTCGGTGCTGCCGCCGGTCAGGGCGTCCTGCCAGGCGGCCTTCGCCCCGGAGTCGCCGATCCGGTACACGTCGACGACCGCGCCGACGGCGACCACGGCGCACAGCACGCCGGCGCCGATCCGCACGGCGGTGGAGATCCGGCGGGTGTTGGCGGTGCGGGTGAACCACCAGACGGCGACGGCGAGCAGGAACAGTCCGCCCGCCCAGGGCAGCAGGCCGTCGCCGAGTTCGGCGTGCCGGCGCACCAGTTCGTTGGACCCGACCTTGCCTTCGAGCCATTCGCCGAAGTGACTGGTCAGCGGAACGGTGGCCAGTGTGACGAAGGCGAGTACCGGCAGCAGCAGGCCCGCGCGGCGGGCGACGGCCGGGCTGAGCGCGCACACGATCAGCGCGAGTGCGGTCAGCGGGACGAACACCACCACCAGATGAACCAGCAGTATGTGCGTGGGCAGGCCGTTGATCGTGTTCACCGGTGCAGCTCCTTCCGGCCGGCGGGCCCGGCAGCCTCCCGGAGCGGGAGGCTGCCGGGCGCGCACCATAGTGGCAGCCCAACCTCTCAATTCCCCATGAACGTCAGTTCCCCGTGAACGGCCCGGCGTTCACGCCGCCGGTGCCCGGTGGTCGAAGGCGATCAGCGGATCGCCGGTGAGCGGGTGCGCCGTGACGGCGGCCCGCACGCCGAACACCTCGGCGAGCAGCTCCGGGGTGAGCACCTCGCGCGGCGGCCCGGAGGCGACCAGGACGCCGCCGGCCAGCACGTGCAGGCGGTCGCAGACGGACGCGGCGGCGTTCAGGTCGTGCAGTGCGACCAGGGTGGTGGCGCGTTGGGCGCGCAGCAGGGCGAGCAGTTCGACCTGGTGCCGGATGTCGAGGTGGTTGGTGGGTTCGTCCAGCACCAGGACATCGGGCTGCTGGGCGAGCGCCCGGGCCAGCAGAACGCGTTGGCGCTCGCCGCCGGAGAGTTCCGCGAAGCGGCGCCCGGCGTGCCCGGCCATGCCGACCCGGTCGAGGGCGCTCGCGGTCTGCGCCCGGTCCTCGGCGCTGTCGGCGGCGAACGCCCGCTGGTGCGGAATCCGTCCCAGCGCCACCATCTGACGGACCGTCAACTCGAAGGCCTCGCCGCGTTCCTGGGGCAGTGCCGCAAGGTGGCGGGCGGCCGCGGCGCGGGGCAGGGCGGTCAGGTCGCGGTCGTCGAGCAGGACCCGGCCGGCCTTCGGCGCGAGGTGCCGGTAGACGGCGCGCAGCAGGGTGGACTTGCCGCTGCCGTTGGGCCCGATCAGGCCGGCGATCTCCCCGGCCTCGGCGACCAGGTGGACACCCGCCACCACGTCCCGCCCGGCGAGGGCGACGTGCAGATCGTCGAGGGCGAGTCTCACCGGTTCTCCTGGCGTCGGTCGAGCAGGAACAGCAGGACGGGCGCGCCGAGCAGCGCGGTGACCACGCCGATCGGCACCTCCTGGGCGTCGAGCGCGGTGCGGGCGACGGTGTCGACGGCGATCAGCAGCACGGCGCCGGTGAGCGCGGACAGCGGCAGCAGCCGCCGGTGGTCGCCGCCGACGAGCAGCCGGCACAGGTGCGGCACCAGCAGCCCGACGAAGCCGATCGCCCCCGACACGGCGACCAGCACGCCCGTCAACAGGCTGGTGGCGACGAAGAGTTCGCGTCGCAGCCGGTCGGGGTCGAGGCCGAGGCCGGCGGCGGTCTCGTCGCCGAGGACGAGCGCGTTCAGCGCCCGGGCGCGGGCCTGCAGGGCGATCCCGCCGAGCGCCACCGCGGCGGCCGGGACGGCGAGTTGGCTCCAGGTCGCACCGCCGAGGCTGCCCATCAGCCAGAACAGCACGCCGCGGGTCTGCTGTTCGTCGCCGGTCTGCAGCACCAGGTAGCTGCACAGCCCGCCGAGGAACTGGCCGACGGCGATGCCCGACAGCACCAGCCGCAGCGGGGAGAACCCGCCGCCGCGCCGGGCGACCAGCCACACCAGAGCGAACGACCCCAGCGCCCCGCCGAACGCGGCCGCGGAGACGGTCAGCCCGAGCGCCCCGCCGACGCCGATGCCCAGCACGATCGCCCCGAGCGCGCCGAGCGAGGCCCCCGAGGAGACGCCGAGCAGGTACGGGTCGGCGAGCGGGTTGCGCACCAGCGCCTGGACGGCGGTGCCGACCAGCCCGAGTCCGGCCCCGACCAGCGCGGCGAGCAGGGCGCGCGGGACGCGCAGCTGCCAGACGATCAGGTCATGGGTGCTCCCCGCCCCGCCGCCCGTCAGGTGGCGGCCGACGATGCTCCACACCTCGCGCGCCGGGACGTCGACACTGCCGAGGCAGACCGCGAGGGTGAGCGCGACCCCCAACGCGAGCAGCAGCGCCGCCGTCAGAACTCCCGCCCGGGTACGGCGGGTTCGTATGCCTCCGGCCGTCAGGACCGCCATCACCGACCGCCCCCGACCAGCTCCGGGTGGACGGTTCGGGCGATCTGCTGCACGGTGTCGGCGTTGCGGACGCCGGCGGTGGTGGTCGCCTCGGAGCCGATCCGCACGAACCGGCCCTGCTGGACGGCGGCGAGGTTCCGGGTCGCCGGGTTGGTGCGCAGGAACTGCTCGGCCTCGTCGAACGCCTTGCGGTCGGCGTCCGCGCTGCCCCGGCTGCGGACGCCGAGCTGGATCCAGTCCGGGTTCTTGGCGATCACGTCCTCCCAGCCGACCTGCTTGAAGTCGGCGTCGCAGTCGGCGAAGACGTTGCGCGCCCCGGCGAGGGTGATGATCGCGTTGGCGATCTGCTTGCGGCAGACGGCGGTCGGCTGCTTGGCGCCGGCGTCGTAGTCGAAGAAGAAGTAGCCGGGCCGCTGCGCCTCGGGCAGCCGGCCGAGCCCGACGGCGACCTCGGCGAGCTTGCTGTCCATGGCGGCGACCAACCGGTCGGCGGCGGGGAGGGTGCCGGTGACGGCGCCGAGGCGCTTGATGTCCTGCTGGACCTCGGCGAGGTCGGTCTGCTCGTTCTTCGCGCAGGCGGTGGACAGCAGGTACATGTGCTTGATGCCGGCGGCGGCGAACTCCTGCTCGCTCGGCGGCCCGCCGGTGCCGCCCGCACCGGCCATGGCGGCGAAACTGTCGATGTACAGGTCCGCGCCGGACCCGAGCAGCTTCTCCTTGGCGATCACGGTCTCCCCGAGCACCGGTATCGCCGTTCCCTGCTCGGCCACCTCGGCGGGCAACTGCCCTGCCCCGGGCGGGAATCCGGTACCGATCACCCGATCGCCGGCCCCCAGTTCGAGCAGCATCTCCAACGCCGCCGCGTTGCTGGTGACGATCCGCCCGGGCGCGGCGTCGAAGCTCGTCGCCCGCCGCTGACAGTCCATCACCTTCACCGGGAACCCGGCCGCCGTCACCGCCGTCACCGACCTCCCGGGCCCGTCGCCGCCGCTCGCACAACCGGACACCAACAGGGACACGCCGGCGGCCAGACCGCACAGGACGCGTGTTCGCATGGGCCAACTCTCCTGAATCTCGACACGGGTGGTGGGGAGGTGGGGCTCACCGGTGACCGGGCCCACGCCACTCGCCCGACGGCCCGCCGCACGCACGTGGGGTGCCGGTGCGGCGGGCGGGCCCGGGGCGCGGGTTGCGGTCACATGTCAGCAGTCGTGGCGGACCGGGCCCGGGTTCCCGCGGTCTTCCGGGTTCCGCTTTCCGGCGGTCAGATCCGTCCGGTGAGGGTGAACCCGGCCTCGTCGACGGCCGTGCGGACCCGGTGTTCGTCGACGTCCCCGGCGGCGGTGACGGTGACGCGTCCGGCCTTGGCGTCGGCGGTGACGGAGGTGATGCCGGGCAGTGCGGAGAGTCCGGTGCTGACGGTCCGTTCGCAGTGGCCGCAGCTCATTCCCTCGACGGCGAAGACGGCGGTGACGGCAGTGGCGGCGGTGACGGTGGTGCCGGCGGTGTTGGACATGCGTGCTCCCAGGGGTGTGATCGACGATGTGCCCCCACGACACCGCACCCCGGGGCCGCGCACACCAGGACACGCGGCCGAATGCCCCCTTCGGATGGACCCGGGAACCGCACGCCCCGCCCGACCGACCCCGCCCCGGGCAGGCCGAACCCCGGGCCCCCGGGCAGGCCGAGCCCCGGACATGGCGAACCCCGGCCGGGCAGCCCTGCCCGGCCGGGGTCGTGTGTCGGGTCAGCCGCAGTGCGTCCAGCCGGAGGCCCAGCGGATGCCCTCCGCGGAGCCGCCCCAGGAGATGCAGGTGTTCGCGGCGCCGATCTTCACCGGGCCGGCGTAGTACTTGTAGAAGCCGCCGTCGGGCGCGACCACCAGGTCGCTCTTGCGCTCGATCTGGACCCGGAGGTCGTACGTCCGGGTGCCGTTCGGGCTCCGGACCCAGGTGACGGCGCAGTTCGACGAGCCGTTGTAGAACAGGTAGATGTCGGCGACCGAGCCGAGGGCGTGCTGGTCGATCAGGTAGTAGCCGCTGCCGCACGCACCGCTCGGAGTGGAGGCCGCTTCGGCCGGTGCGGCGACGGTGACCATGCCCGCGGCCATGCCCAGGACGCTGAGCGCGAGGGCCGTCGCCCGCTGTCGGATACCCATGAATCTCCTTGTCGGACAAGCCTGTTCGGATTTACCGCAGGCACAGTAGCAGCGACCAAGATCGTTCGGCCATGGCTCCGACAACGCGAAAAGGCAGAACAGGGGCGCCGGACCGCCCGGCCCGGCGCCCCTGCCCGGGCCCGCTCAGGCCGCGCAGCCGGCCAGCGGGCGGTCCGCCGCTTCCGCGTCGGCGAGCTTGCGGATCAGCACGGCGCGGGCCCGGTTGACCCGGGAGCGGACGGTGCCGACCGGGCAGCCCGTCAGTTCGGCGACCTCCTCGTAGGGCAGACCGAGCAGCGCGGTCAGCACGAAGGCGTCGCGGCGTTCGGCGGGCAGCGCGTCGAGCAGTTCGCCGAGCGCGATGCCCTCGTCGAAGCCGGGCAGGTGGTGGCGCTGGACCTGTTCGGCGGCGCTCTGCCAGTCGTCGGTGTCGAGCAGCCGGGGCCGGCGGGCGGCGAAGCGGAAGCGGTCGACGACGGTCCGGCGGGCGATCGACAGCAGCCAGGTCCGGGCCGAGGAGCGGCCCTCGAAGCGCGGCAGGCTGCGCAGGGCCCGCAGGTAGGTCTCCTGGGTGAGGTCGTCGGCGGCCTGGGGTTCGCCGCTGAGGTGGGTGACGAACCGGCGGACGTCGGGGCGGGTGGCACGCACGAACCGTTCGACGGCGGCGGGGTCGCCGGCCCGGGCGGCCAGCGCCCAGGCGGTGACGGTGGGGTCGTCGACGCGTGTCCGCGCGGTGACGGAGCGTGGCGCGGGCAGGGCAGTGAGCATCTCCGGGTGTCCTTGCTCGGGAGACGGATGCGGCCGGGTCGGGCCGCGAGGCCGGCCGGGGGCGCGCGGACGGCGCCGTCCGCGCCCGGCGGGCGTGGCGGCGGCGAGCAGGGAGGCGTCCCCGGATATGACGGGCCGTCAGCAGGTGACGGCGGCCACCACCGGCGGTCCCCGCGTGGCGAGGGAGTGGACGAGCAGCCGCGACCGGGGTCGGCGGGCCGTACGGCGGGGCCGGCGCCGGCGCAGCGGCGGCCGGGCGGGCCGGACAGCGTCGAGCAGCAGCAGGACGGGCGCGAACAGGCGGGCGGCGACGGTGCGGGCCAGCCCGTGCACGGCGCGTTCGCCGGCCGCCAGCCACAGGCCGAGCAGCAGCGCGGCCAGCAGGTGGGCGGCGAGCATGCCGGTGCCGCCGTGCTGCCCGGACGTCATCGCCATCCCGTGGTGCGCCGTCCCGGGCATCCCCGGCATCCCGGCCATGCCGGCCATCGTGTGCATCCCGTGCATCGCCGCTGTCGCGGGCTGGTCGGCGAGCACCACGGTCAGCCCGTCGCCGGGGACGGTCCCCGGGTCGAGGCCGGCCGCTTCGACCAGCCGGGCGGCCTGTTCGTCGGTCAGCGGCCCGGCGTTGCACAGCAGCAGCCGGGCCCACCGGGCGGCGAGCCCGTCGGTGGCGAGCCCGGCGGTGGCGGATGCGGCGGTGGCGGCCGTCGCGGCCTGGCCGAGCGAGAACAGCGCGTGCAGCGCGGCCTGGACGCCGACGGTCAGCGCGGTCACCAGCAGCGGCCCGCGTTCCCGCCGGGCGGTGAACCAGCCGAGCAGGGCCGCGCCGCCGAGCGCGCCGGCCAGTACGGGAGTGCCGACGGAGCGGCCGGACATCAGGACGTGCGCGACGGCAGCGAGCAGCACGCACCCGGCCGCGAACACCGCGGCCCGGCCTGCCCGTACTGCGCGCCCTGACTCCATGACGGGCCCATCATCACACCCTTAACACCCGCCGTATGCCTCCCTCCCGTCCCTTTCCACCCGCCGGCCGGGCATGACGAGCGTCACACCCGCCACCCGGGAACCCGACGGCCCCGCCGGACGACCACTGGTACGCAGAAGCCCTGCCGGAAGCCCTGCCGGACGGCTTCACGGCCTCACGACGAGAGAGCGGCCGGCAGCCGGATGCGGAACGCGGCACCGACGGCGGTGTCCTCGATGCGGAGGGTGCCGCCGTGCAGGGTGGCGATGTCACGGGCGATCGACAGGCCGAGGCCGGCGCCGCCGTCGTTGCGGCTGCGGGCGTCGTCGAGGCGGGTGAAGCGTTCGAAGACCCGGTCGCGGTCGGCGGGCGGGATGCCGGGGCCGTCGTCGGTGACGTCCACGACGGCCTCGCCGGTGGCGGCGTCGCTCCGCAGCCGGACGGAGATCCGGGCGGTGGCGTGCCGTTGCGCGTTGTCGAGGAGGTTGGTGAGCAGGCGGCCGAGCCACAGCGGGTTGCCGTCGACGGTGAACGTGCCGTCGGGGGCGTCGAGTTCGACGGGGTGCGGTTGCGGGCCGCGGCCGGCGACGGTGTCGCGCAGGAGCGCGGCGAGGTCGACGGGCCCGGCCGGGCCGGGTCCGCCGGTGGTGTCGAGGCGGGCGAGCAGCAGCAGGTCGGCGGCCAGGGCCTGGAGCCGGTCGGTGTCCTGGAGCGCACCGGCCACCAGGTCGGCGCGGACGGCGGGGTCGGGGTGGGTGTGGGCGACCTCCAGTTGGGTGCGCAGCACGGCCAGTGGGCTGCGCAGTTCGTGCGAGGCGTCGGCGATGAAGCGGCGCTGGCGGGTGCCGGCGGCCTCCAGGCGGTCGAGCATGGCGTTCATGGTGCGGGCGAGGTCGGCGATCTCGTCGTCGCCGCGGGGTGCGGGGACGCGGCGTTGCAGACCGCCTTCGCCGATCGCGGCGACTTCGGCGCGGATCGCCTCGACGGGCCGCAGGGCGCGGCCGGTGGCCCGCCAGGTGAGCAGGCCGACGGTGGCGACGAGGACGGCGCTGAGCGCGGCGAGTCCGGCGGTGGTGAGGTCCTCGGCGGTGTCGGCGGTGTGCAGCGAGGCCCCGACCCGGACGGTGACGGGGCCGGCGGGCGTCCCGGCGGTGACGGTGGTGACGCGCTGGCGGTGTTGGAGTCCCCAGGCGGCCAGGTCGGTGCTGTCAGTACTGGCGGTGCTGTCGGTACTGGCGGTACTGGTGGTGCTGTCGGTCCGGTCGCCGGTGCCGGGCAGCGCGGGCCGGCCGGCCAGGTTGGGGCTGGCGGCGAGGACCCGGCCGGCGGCGTCGGTGACCTGGACGAAGTCGGTGCCCTGGCCGAGCGTCACCTGCGCGGGCAGCCGGCCGTCCTCGGCGAGCCGGGCGACGGCGCGGGCCTGTTCGCGGGCCTCGGCCTCGACGGTGTGCTCCAGGTTGACCCGCAGGACCAGCAGCACGGCGGCGGAGGCGACGGCCATCACGAGGGCGACACCGACGCAGGCGGCGAGCGTGGTGCGGGTGCGGACGGTGCGCGGCGCGAGCCGGGCGGCGATCCGCCCGACCGGACGCCCGATCCGCCGCACCGGACGCCGGCCGGCCACCGTCGGCCGCCCGTCAGCCACCGTCGGCCGCCAGCCGGTAGCCCGCGCCGCGCACGGTCTGCACGGCGGCCCGGCCGAACGGGGCGTCGATCTTCCGGCGCAGCGCGCTGATGTGCACCTCGACGGTGTTGGGGTCGCTGTCCGGTCCGCTGTCCCAGACCTGTTCGAGGATCTCCCGCTTGGAGACGGCGTCGCCGGGCCGCCGGGCGAGGTGGTCGAGCAGCGCGAACTCGCGGGGTGTCAGGGCGACGGCGGTGCCGGCCCGGGTGCAGGTGCGGGCGGCGGAGTCGACGACCAGGTCGCCGAGGACGGTGCGCTGCGGGGCGCGGCTGCCGATCCGGCGGGCGAGGGCGCGCAGGCGGGCGACCAGGACGACGAACGAGAACGGCTTCGACAGGTAGTCGTCGGCGCCGGTGTCGAGCGCCTCGGCCTCGTCCCACTCGCCGTCCTTGGCGGTCAGCATCAGGATTCCGGCGTCGCTGCCGGCGGCCCGCAGCCGCGCGCAGACCCGGTAGCCGTTCAGGCCTGGCAGCATGATGTCGAGGATGATCACGTCGTAGGAGTGTTCGGTCGCCCGGGCCAGGCCGGTCAGGCCGTCGTGGACGATCTCGACGTCGAAGCCCTCGACCTCCAGGCCGTGCTTGATCGCCAGGGCGAGCCGCTGTTCGTCCTCCACCACCAGTACGCGCATGCCCCCAGCCTCGCAGGTCCGCCGGGTGCGAAGCTGAAGGGGTCTTCAGGTCTTCAGCAACCCTTCAGCTCGGCCCGGCCATGCTGCTGACCGGCCGCGCCGCCGACCGGCTGCGTGTGCCGTGCCGCTGCCGACAGAGAGGGGTGCCGCCGCTGTGGGCGCCACGACGACGACCGGGACCGAGCCGCTGGGCGGACCGTTGGGCGGGCCGCGCTCCGCGCAGCTGTGGAGCAAGGTGCCGCAGGTGACGGCCGGCTTCTGGGTGGTGAAGGTGCTGACCACCGGGATGGGCGAGACCACCTCCGACTACCTGGCGCGCACGCTCGGCCCGGTCCCGGCGGTGGCGGGTGCGATGGTGCTGCTCGCGGCGGCGCTGTTCGCGCAGGCCCGGGCGGGCCGCTACCGGCCCGCCGTGTACTGGGCGGCCGTGGTGATGGTCAGCGTGTTCGGCACGATGGCGGCCGACGTGGCGCACGTGGCGCTGGGCGTGCCGTACGCCGTGTCGGCCGGGGCGTTCACGCTGGCGCTGGCGGCGGTGTTCCGGGTGTGGCACCGCACGGAGGGGACGCTCGCGGTGGAGACGGTGCGCGGCGGGCGCCGGGAGGTCTTCTACTGGGCGGCGGTGATGGCGACCTTCGCCCTGGGCACGGCCGTCGGCGACCTGACGGCGGCCACCCTCGGCTGGGGGTACCTGCCGTCGGGTCTGCTGTTCGCCGCCCTGATCGCGGTGCCCGCGCTCGGCCACCGGCTGCTGCGGCTGCCGCCGGTCCTGGCGTTCTGGTGGGCGTACGTGCTGACCCGGCCGCTCGGCGCGTGCTTCGCGGACTGGGCCGGCGTCGGCCGGGAGCGCGGCGGCCTGGATCTGGGCACCGGCCCGGTGAGCCTGGTGCTGGCCGGGCTGATCGTGCTGGCAGTCCTCGCCCTGGCGGCCGGCGAGCGCAGGCGCGGCTGACGGTCCGTCACCCCCGGGCCCGGCCGGTGCCCGCGTCCGCCGTTCCGGACGACGGGCACCGGCCGGGCGGGCGCCGGCCGGGCGGGCGCCGGGCGGGCGATGGGTCAGCCGGTGACGGGTCAGCCGGTGACGGGCGCGCCGAGCGGGACGGTCTGGCCGGTGACGGTGGTCTGCACGAACTGCCAGGTGATGCCGTTGATGATGCCCTGGTCGAGCGGGGCGAACTTGGCGAAGGCGGGCTGGCTGAGGTCGAGGTGGGTGGAGGCGCAGGTCGGGCACTTGTCCTTGACCGGCACCGTCAGGGTCTTGCCCTGGTAGCTGACCTTGACCGAAATGCCCTTGCAGAGCGGGTCGTTGTTCGGGTTGGCGGTGGTCCACCAGCTGGCGGGGACGGCCACCAGCAGCTGGGTGCCGGCGTTGATCTGGGTGCCGCAGGCGCCGTAGCCGGTGTCGGTGAAGTAGGTGGCCATGCCGGTCATCGGCTGGTTGATCGGTATCGCGGCGCTGGCGGAGCCGGCGCTCAGGGCGAGCAGGGCGGCCGCGGCGAGCGGGACGCCCGCCAGCAGCCTCGGGTTCCTTCGGGTGGCACGCATGGTTCCTCCGCTTCGGAGCACTCGGGCACTCGGCGTGGCAGCGGCAAGTCGCCGAGCTCGAAAGGGAGTTCGGCGATCGCACTGCCACCGGAAGGCACCGAAGCTACGGAAGCGGCCGTTCGTGGTCCACACTTTTGACGTGTTGTCATGGACACAAGTCGGTAAACTTTGCCCGGCCTGCACCCTCACCCGTAGAGCGGCTGCGACGGGGAGCCTTCAGCCCTTCTTGCGGTACGCCAGGCGCTGGCGGGCGGTGGCGCCGCGCCGCTCGATCGGGAGGGTTCCGGTGGCGGCGGCTAGGCCGTACGGGGGCATGTCGCCGTAGATGGTTTCGTACGAGCCGGGCGGGACGATGTACGTCTCGTGCCAAATACCCACGTGCTGGCGGGACTTCCGCTCGAATCGGTTGATCATCCCCCAGGCCTTGCGGTGCAGCTGCTGCGGCGCGGCCGCGTACGTCAGGAGCTTCTCCTCGGACTCCCAGTACTGGACCACGTAGTAGGTGCGCGGCGAGCCGCTGAGCAGTTGGTGGCCGAGCAGGCCGCTCTCCGGGTCGCGGGAGAGTTCGCGCAGCATCCGCGGCATCGCGACGAACACCGGCAGCCAGTGGTGCACCGCCCAGAAGTGGTTGATCCGCATGCCGATGAGGAACAGGACGACCTTGTCCTCGGCGGCGGCGGTGGTTCGGCCAGGTATCGGCTTGGCGAACACGACGTCCCCCTTTCGTCGGGCCGTCCATGATTGGATAGCCCCACTCATCAATGCTTTGGATAGTGACACTCACCTACGGAGGGCACAAGGGGATGCGCTTGGCAGATCTCAGCGAACGGAGCGGCGTCTCCCCCGCCACCATCAAGTACTACCTGCGCGAGGGGCTGCTCCCGCCCGGCCGCCTGATCAACACCACCCAGGCCGAGTACGACGAGTCGCACCTGCGCCGGCTGCGGCTGGTGCGGGCGATGATCCAGATCGGCCGCATCCCGGTGGCCACCGTCCGCGAGGTGCTCGCCCACGTCGACGACGACTCCCTCGGCCTCACCATCCGCCTCGGCGCGGCCCTCTGGGTCCTGCCCCACCCCGGCGAGCCCGCCCCCGACGCCGCCGACGACCCCGACGACCCGTCGCTCGACGTCGCCCGCAAGCGTGTCGACGACCTCCTCGCCCGCCTCGGCTGGACCACCGCCCGCGAGGTCGGCGACCTCTCCCCCGCCCACCGCGCCCTGGTCTCCACCCTCGCCACCCTCGACCGCCTCGGCCACCCCCTCGACGCCGACGACATGCTCCCCTACGCCCGCTCCATGGAACAGGCCGCCACCTACGACCTCGACCGCATGGAAACCCTCCCCACCCCCGCCGAACAGACCGAATACGCCGTCACCGCCGCCGTCCTCTTCGAACCCGTCCTCCTCAACCTCCGCCGCCTGGCCCAGTCCGAAGAATCCGCCCGCCGCTACGGCCTGTAGCCCCCGCCCCCTCGGCACGGACATGGGGACTTCGGGCGTCGGCATGCCACCCGTTCGGACGGTTGAGCGAGCTGCCGCACGCCTCAACCGGCCGGCCAGGGAGCCTCCCCAACTCGACGCCGGACGTATCCGGCCCCACACAGGAGGTTTCCATGGCCAAGGGCTACTGGGTCAGTGTCCACCCCGCCATTTCGGCCCCCGAGGAGCTGACCGCCTACGACAATCTGGCCGATCCGGCCGTCCGCGCTGCGGGCGGACGCCTGCTGTCCCGTGGCAGTCGAGTCGTCGCCCACGAGGCCGGAATCACGCAACGCACCGTCGTGGTCGAGTTCGACACCTTTGAACAGGCCGTCGCCGCATACGAGAGCGAGGCCTACCAGAACGCCCTGGTGGCCCTCCCCGACGGCTACCAGCGCGACTTCCGCATCATCGAAGGCACCGCCTGACCGCCGGGCCCGACCATCACTGAGCATCCGTCACTTGACCTGCCTGGCCCGGTGATCAAGCTCTGACCTGCCACAACGGCGATTCGCCGACCGAGCCGGGTGGCGAGCCCTCCGGGGCTGATGACGACCGGCCCTGAGGGGATCGCCGAGGGCCTCTCCGCAGGCGACTTCGTCGGCGTCAGGGCGATGTCCAAGTAGCCCGGCCGGGTCCGGATTCCGCCAATCTGCTGCTGGGCCTTCGCCGTTCGCCGGGCCCGGGCCGTCGTCCCAGCTCGCCGCCGGTGGCCGCGCCGCGGCTTCGGCCGGGTGCTCCGAGCGGCCCCGGGCTCGGGGGCAGGTCGGGGCCGGGGGGTGCTGCGGCGTGCGCCCCCGGCGTGCGTGGCCTGATCACGGCCGTCGTCCCCTTCGAGTGCGGAGGATCGGCCGCTCGGCGTCGCTCTCCGCTGCTACACCAACGGTCAGGCAGGCGCAGCGGGCGCCGGGCCGACGAGTGGGAGGATCACCGTGGCGGGCAGCGGAGACCGGATCTGGGTACGCGGGCACTTCCGGCGCAGGGCGGGTGCGGGTGCCGGCAGCGCGAGGCGGTGGGGGCTGGGGACGGTCGTCGCGATCGGGGTGGTCCTGCTCTTCCTGAACAGCACCGTCGACGGGGCGAAGCCGCCGCAGCCCGCCCCCACCGTCACCGTCACCCCGGCCGACCAGCGGTGAACCGGGCAGGCCTACCAACCCCCGGCACCGCTCGGAGCGGCGGTGAGTGACGACGCGGTCAAGGCCGTGCTGGGGATACTCGCCCTCGGCGCTGCCGTCGTGGTGCTGAAGGCGGCCTGGGCCTGGGCCGCCACGCACGTGCTGGTCCTGGGCCTCGGCCTCGGCGGGCTCGCCCTGCTGATCGTCGTCACGGTCGGTGTCGCCTCCGTCGGCCGGGCGGCGCCGCGCGGCGAGCTGTACGCCTCCCCCGCGCAGGGGACCGTCGCGGCCGGGTGGGCCGGTGCCGCCGACTGCACCCTCGACGACTTCACGGCCGCGTCGCCCCGCGGCTTCGAGGAGATGTGCCGGGCGCTGCTGGAGCGCGACGGGTTCTCCGACGCGCTGCGGGTCGGCGGTTCCGGCGACCTCGGGGCCGACGTGATCGCGTACGACGTGGACGGCCGGAAGGTCGTCGTCCAGTGCAAGCGCCACAGCCGTCCGGTGGGCAGCCGTGACCTGCAGACCTTCAACGGCACCGCCCGGCCGGTCCACCGGGCGAAGATCGCCGTGTTCGTCGGCCTGAACGGCTTCACCGCCCCCGCCGTGAAGTTCGCCCGCCAGCAGCGCATCCACCTGGTCGACCGGGCCGCGCTGGAGCGCTGGGGTGCCGGTGAGCACCTGTACGACGTCCTCGACATCGCGGCGGCCGCCGCCTGACCGGGCCGGGCCCGACCGGGCACGTGATTGGGAATCGTCCGGCCGGGCAGGCGCAGGGTGTATCCGTCCGACGGCGAGAAGGGAGCCGGGGCCATGGACGAGACGCCGCAGGGTGGTGCGGGCGGTGTGCCCACGCCGGAGCAGGACCGGGCGGAGCAGCGGGAGGCGCACCGGGCGGAGGGGCGGCCGCCGACCGTCGGACACGACTGGCCGAACAGCGAGGACGTGCCCGTGAACGATGTGCGCGAGGTGCCCCGGGAGGCGCACCGGGCGGAGGGGCGGCCGCCGACGGTCGCGCACGACTGGCCGAGCGAGGAGAAGCACCGCCGGAGGTAGCGCACCGCCGGAGGTAGCGGACCGTCGGAGGTAGCGGGGTCTGCCGGGTGCGGGGATGTCCGCCGCTGCCCCTACGATGACCGCCATGATGACAGGGGGTCCGGGTGCCCAACTCGTTGACGGCCGTTTCGAGTTGCTGGGGCGGCTCGGCGGCGGGGGCATGGGTCTGGTGTGGCGGGCCCGGGACACCGTGCTGGAGCGCGAGGTCGCACTGAAGGAGGTCCGGCCGCCGGACCCGGCGGTGCTCGCGGCCGATCCGGCGGCGGCGATCGAGCTGCGTGAGCGGGTGCTGCGCGAGGCCCGGGCGCTGGCCCGGCTGCAGCATCCGCACGTGGTGACCATCCACCACATCGTCGACACGCCCGAACTCCCGCACCCCTGGCTGGTGATGGAACTGGTCGCCGGCGGCTCCCTGCAGGACCGCCTCGCCCGCGGCCCGCTCTCGCCGCAGGAGGCGGCCCGGGTCGGCCGCGGCGTCCTGGCCGCGCTGCGCGCCGCGCACGCCGCCGGCATCCAGCACCGGGACGTCAAGCCCGCGAACGTCCTGCTGCGCGCCGACGGCACTCCGGTGCTGACCGATTTCGGCATCGCCGCGCTCAGCGAGTCGACCAGCCTGACCGCGACCGGCGCGCTGATCGGCTCGCCCGAGTTCATCGCCCCCGAACGGATCCGCGGCCACGAGGGCGACCCGTCCTCCGACCTGTGGTCGCTCGGCATGACGCTGTACGTCGCCGTCGAGGGCCACCATCCGCTGCGCCGCGCCACCAGCCTCGCCACCCTGGCCGCCGTCCTGGACGAGCCGCTCCCGCCGCCGGTCCGCTCCGGCCCGCTCGCCGCCACACTCACCGCTCTGCTCGCCCGCAACCCGGCCGACCGCCCCGACGCCGACCGGCTCGACCGACTCTTCGCCGCCGCCGAGCACGGCCACGACGGCACCCTCGGCGGTGGCACGTTCGCCCCCACCGAGGTGAACGCCGCACCGTACTCCCCCACCGAGCCGAACGTCCCCGTCCCCCGCCGTCGGCGACGACGCACCGGCCCGCTCCTCGCCACGACGGCGGCCGTCCTCGCGGTGGCCGGGCTGCTGGCCTGGTCCCTCAACGGGGGGCTGCGCGCCGCCGACTCCCCCAGGACCGTCGGCACCCCCGCTTCCGCGTCCGCCCCCGCTTCCGTCCCCGTTGGCGCCCCCGCTCCCGCTCCCGCTCCCGCGACGGACCTGCTGACCCCGGAGGGCGCCCGCGGCCTGGTCGACGCGATCGGCTCGGCGACCGGCAACGCCACCATCACCCAGCTGCTGATCTACCCCGAGTACGCCTCCGCCCGCGCCGTCACCAAGGACAACCCCAAGCACTACGACGACGTCACCTACCGCGACGGCAGGATCACCACCAAGCCCGGCGGCACCCTCGGCCCCAAGGACAAGCCCGTCGACCTCGCCAGAATCGACTGGACCCAGCTCCCCGCCGGCCTCGCCAAGGCCCAGTCCGAACTGGGCGTCACCACCCCCAAGTCCCGCTACCTGCTGGTGGATTACGGCTGGTTCGCCGACGAGATCACCATCCGCTACTACCTGTCGGACGAGTACCACGGCGGCGGCTACCTCAGCACCGGCGCCACCGGCAAGGTCCTCAAGGTCGCCAAAGCCGGCTGAAGCCCGGGCAGTTCTCGGTTCAGTCGCCGATGAACCAGAGGTAGCTGCCCGGCGTCGCCGCGCACGCCTCCAGCATCGCGGCGAGGTCGAGCAGCGCCGACCGCTGGTGCTCGGTAGCGGCGTTCTCGATCAGCACCGCGACCTCGCGGCGGGCCACCTCGGCCTCCTGTTCGTTGATCACCGTGTCCCGGTACGGATCGACCCGCCCGAGCACCCCCGAGTTGTGCAGGTCGAGCCCGCTCAGCGCCAACGCCAGCCCCTCGCCGTACTCGTACGACGACCGCAGCAGGGTGTCCCGCGCAGACTTCTTCCGCACGGGCCGCCCCGAGTGCAACTCAAGCTCGATCCCCACGACCTCTCCCCTCACCTCGACCGCCATCGTCTCTCGCGCCGTCGCCCCAACCGCCATCGCCCCAACCGCCATCGCCCCGCCCGCCATCGCCCCGGACCCGCGTCAGCACCGGCACGCCGACCATCGCGACCGCACCCGCCCCGATCAGCAGCCCCGCCGTCCAGCGCATCCCCTCCCGCTTGCCGGGACATGCCGGATTGAACGCCGCCGAATACCTCGGACCGCCGAACCCGGCACCGCAGTAGAGCGTGCTGTGCCCGTCATTTCCGTACGGATTCGGGTACAGCCCCACCCCCGCCCCCACCAGCACCGTCAGAACTCCGACCCCCACGACCCGCCGCGTCCCACGCCACGTCCGCTCCACCACCCACACGCCTCCCGCACACCGGCCACGCCCAGAACGACCCCATCGAGTTCCATGATCACGGACGACCACCCGACCCGATCGGTTGCGCCATGCCACCCGCCACCACGCCCGCACCCGGTCGCGGCGAGCAGTTCGATCGGCAGTTCCTTGTCGGCCCGGCCGACCGCCAGTGCGAGCGGCCGGTCAGCGGGTCGGCGTCCACCGGAGAGCGGCGGCCAGCCGTGCGGCGCGGCGCGGTGGCGGGACCTCCCGCATCCAGGCCGGGGTCTGGACGCCCATCGCCGCGTTCCAGGCCCGGCAGCGGGCGCGGGACGCGGGGCCGACGGACCGCCAGGCCGCCTCCAGGTCGAAGCCTTTGGTCCAGGCGTTCAGCAGGGTGTCGAGGAAGCCGACGGCGACGGCGTTGGACTCGTCGCCGTCCGCCGCCATGACGTGTTCCAGCAGCAGGAACATCCGCCGCGTCGGCTCGCCCGTGAACTCGCCCACATGCTGCGCATACGCCATCGCTGCCGACCGGCCTGCATGAGCGGTGGACGCCGTGCTCGTGCCCGGCCGGCAGCGTGGCGTACTGGGAGGCGTTGACGGGGTGGAGGGCGCCGCAGGTCCGCACCGGCGTGCCGCAAGGCCCCCGTCATCGGGGTGGGGCGGGTACGCCTGCGGAGCGGAGCCTGGCCTCGGTGAGTGCGGTCAGGCGGGCTGCGACCGGGGCCTGGTCCCCGCGATGGTTGTCGATCAGCCGGTACTGGGCAGCGGCCCTCTTCCAGGCCCGCAGGCTGGCGGGGTCTCCCAGCAGTGCGGGGTTGGCGAGGTAGCGGTCGGCCATGGCGTTCGCGAGTTCCTCGATCCTCGGGTCGTCCGGCTCCCAGGTCTCGGCCTCCTGGCCGCGTTTGGCCAGCTCGATGTATGCGGGATCGTCCAGTTGGTGTTCGAGCTGGGCCAGAAAGCCGTCGAAGCCCTCCGGCACCAGCACCCGGGCCAGCACCAGGGCCTCGCGCTGCGCGGCCACGTAGTCGGGGCCGAGGCCGAGGCCGGACATCCGGGTCAGGACCGCGCAGGCGCGCTCGGGCAGCAGGGCCCGGTCGCCCTCGGCGAGCCGGTGCAGCATGTCGAGGCGGGCGGACAGCTCCGCGATCCGTTCGGTGAGCTGCTGGGCGACACCGGCGAGGGCGTCGGCGAACCGGCCGGCGTCGGCGTCGAGCAACGGCCCGATCTCGGCGAGTGGCACCCCGGCGACGGCCAGCGTCCGGACCTGCACCAGTCGGAGCAACTCCGGTGATCCGTAACGCCGGTAGCCGGAGGTGTCGCGCTGTGGCTCGTCGACCAGCCCGTTCCGGTGGTAGTGCCGCACGGTCTTCACCGTGACGCCGACGAACGCCGCCGCCTGCCCGATCGTGACCCCGCTCGTCATCCTCGCTCAGCCTGCCTCGTGCTCGGGCCCGGCCACCACGCAGAGCGTGGCCGAGCTGGTGGAGGAACCGCGCCGAGCCGTCGGGCCCGGAGCGGCCCCGGTTCGCGTTCCGTCCGACGTACGGCCGGAACGGTCGGCCCTCGAAGCCTACGGGCCCCGGGAGTTCAGCCTTCGAAGCCTACGGGCCCCGGGAGTTCAGCCCGCCGACGGTGCCGGATCGGCCTGCCCCGCGCCGAACACTGCGCTGACGAGCCGCTGTTGGGCGGTCCGGAACGCTGCCGCCACGGACATGTCGGCGTCGTCCACACACGTCAGCCCGGCAGTCAGGGTGGTGCTCCCGTCGGACGAGCTGTACATCAGCGCCGCCGAACCGATGGTGGCGCCGTTGTGGTGGTAGACGGTGCCGGTGCCCGCGCCCAAGTCCTGCGCGAACACCCCCAGGCCGTAGCCGATGGTCGCCTCCGGGGTGCGCATCTCGGCCAGCAGTTCGGCCGGTAGCAGCCTGCCTCCCATCAGTGCGGAAAAGTAGGTGTGCAGGTCCTTGGTGGTCGAGATCATGTCACCGCCGGCCGCGACCCAGGAGGGGTTGTGACGGGTGACATCGATCGTCTTCTCCTGCCCGGCGTCGTCGTAGCGGTAGTAGCCGTGGTTGTGAGGCTCGGGGACCTCCGGCGAGGCACCCGGCGCGACGGTGCCGGTCATCCCCAGCGGCCGCAGGATCAGCCGCTGCAACTCCTCGGCGAACGACCGGCCGGTGACGCTCTCGATCACCAGCCGGGCCAGCACGTAGTTGGTGTTGGAGTAGCTCCAGCCCGAACCCGGGGTGAACCGGGCCGGCTTGGACAACGACAGCCGCACCAGTTCGTCGGGCAGGTAGGTGTGGAATCGCCGGTCCACCCACTCCTTGCCCCGCCAGGGGACCCCGAGCACGATCGTCCCGTCCTCGTAGAGCTCGCCGGTGTGGCTGAAGACCCCGCTGGTGTGTTGCAGCAGCATCCGCACGGTGATCCGGCCGTCCAGCCCGAACCCGGGCAGGTGGTCGGCGGCCGGAGCGTCCAGGCCGATCCTGCCCTCGGCCACCAGCAGGAGCACCGCGGTCGCGATGAAGCTCTTGGTGCTGCTGCCGATGCGGAAGTACCCGTCGGTCAGCGGCTTTGCGCTCCGACCCAGCTCGCGCGCCCCGGCGCTGCCGACCCACTCGCCCCGCTCGTCGTTCACCCGCAGCTGCACTCCGAGCAGACCGGACTCGACGATCTCGTCGAGCGCCTTCTGCAACTCCGGGCGGTCCTGATTCCGGCCGGCGACGATGGTGGACATGGTTGCTCCTTCAGCTCTGCTCGCCCGCTTCGGCGTCGGGCCGTTGCAGCGAGCTTCCAGCCTGACCCGAGGTCAACCTCAACTGTGTTCCACCTCACAGCGCGACAGTGCCCGCGAAGCCGCCTCACCCTCGATCCGCGGCATCCGGACCGCCCAGGGGCCGCTGGCCCGCGGGGGGCTCCGGCCACTGCCTTCCCGCCGAGCCCGGGCGGCGATCGAGGCGGCGATCGAGGCGGCGTGATCAACCCCCGTTGTCGACAGGGTAGTTCGGTAAAGCCGGAGGCGTTCCGGGCCAAGCACTGGCACGACCCGAACCCCCGCCCCGCCTGCCGCCTCTCGCCGGTCACGGCTTGCGGCGGTGCAGGGTGAGGATCGCGTGGGTGGCGAGGCCGAAGAGCAGGCCCCAGAAGGCGGAGCCGATGCCGAGGAGGGTGGCGCCGGAGGCGGTGGCGAGGAGGGTGACGAGGGCGGCGTCGCGGCCGGGTTCGGGGGTGAGGGCGGCGGCGAGGCTGTTCTGCAGGGAGGCGAGCAGGGCGACGCCGGCGATCACCGCGATCAGTTCCTTGGGCAGGCCGGTGAAGAGTCCGACCAGGACGCCGCCGAAGCTGCCGACCACGACGTACAGGACGCCGGAGGACATGCCCGCGATGTAGCGGCGACGCGGGTCCGGGTGGGCCTCGGGGCCGGAGCAGATCGCGGCGGTGATGGCGGCCAGGTTGACGCCCGGCGACCCGAACGGGGCGAGCAGCACGGACGCGGCGCCGGTGGCGCCGATCAGCAGGCGGTCGTCGGCGCGGTAGCCGAACGCGCGCAGCACGCCGAGGCCGGGGGCGTTCTGCGAGGCGAGGGCGACGATGGTGAGCGGGAGGGCGAGGCCGACCAGCGCCGGCCAGGAGAACGCGGGGGCGGTGAGGACGGGCACGGTGGGGCCCCCGGCGCCGGGGTGCAGCGGGAGTCCGACGGTCGTCGCGGCGAGCAGTCCGCCGACGGCGAGAGCGATCACCACGGCGTAGCGCGGTGCGAGGCGCTTGGCGAGCAGGAACGCGGCGAAGCTGCCGACCACCAGGACGGGTGCGCCGTGCACGGCGCCGAAGATGCCCGCCCCGAAGGAGAACAGGATGCCGGCCAGCATGGCGTGCACGATGCCCTCGGGGACGGCGGCGATCAGGCGTCCGAACCAGCCGGTGACGCCGAGCAGGGTGACGGCGACGGAGCTCACCAGGAACGCACCGACGGCCTCCCGGTAGGGGTAGTGGCCGAGGCTGGTGACCAGCAACGCCGCGCCGGGGGTGGACCAGGCGGTGACCACGGGGGTGCGGGTCCACCAGCTCAGCGCGAAGCCGGTGACGCCGCTGCCGATCGCCACCGCCCAGATCCACGACGCGGTGTGCGCGGCGTCCAGCCGTCCGGCGGCGGCAGCGGCGAGCACGACCACCAGCGGCCCGGAGAACGACACCGCGACGCACACCAGCCCGGCCAACAGTGCGGGCCCGGACACATCACGGCGCAGGCTTCGCCGCACCCGTTCCTCGCCCACGGGAGCAGCTGGTCGGACCGTCAGATCGTCTGTCATTCGGGCAGTATCCCGACCCCCCGAACAGACCATGACGCCGGGTCAGCCCCACCCGACGCACCGGTCGCTTCCGACATTATCAAGCCCAGTTCCATCACCCCACCCCCACTTGCCTAAACCACTTAGGAAACTGCATCATTCACGTAGGCAATCGAGGGAGACACCATGGCCGCCGAGACCGACCCCCACTGGACCACCACCCCCGTCACCGCCCAGCTGCTGCGCGGCCAGCTCGATCTGGAGGTGACGCCGCGCGGCCTGCTGCCGCACCGCTTGCCTGCCTGGGCGCGGCGGCAGGTCTCGGACGGGCAGTTGGCGATGGCGGAGGCGCAGCCGTCGGGGGTGCGGGTGGTGTTTCGGACGGCGGCGACGCGGATCGAGTTGGATGCGTTGCCGACCAGGCGGGCCTACCGGGGGCTCCCGGCGCCGGCGGACGGGGTGTACGACCTGCTGATCGACGGGCGGTTGGCGGCGCAGACGACGGTCCCGGGCGGCAACGTCCGCACGGTGACCGATCTGGTGTCGCAGACCGCCGAGTGGAGGGAGGGCCCGGTCGGCACGGCCCGCTTCGCCGGTCTGCCCGCCAGGGCGAAGGACGTGGAGATCTGGCTGCCGCACGCCGAGCACACCGAGCTGGTCGCGCTGCGCACGGACGCTCCGGTCGAGCCGTTGCCGGAACGCGGGAGGCCGGTGTGGCTGCATCACGGCAGTTCGATCAGCCACGGCTCCAACGCGACCAGCCCGACCGGGACATGGCCGGCGGTCGCGGCGGCGAAGGGCCGCGTGGAGCTGGTCAACCTGGGCTTCGGCGGCGGCGCGCTGCTCGACCCGTTCACGGCCCGCGCGGTCCGCGACGCTCCGGCCGACCTGATCAGTCTGAAGATCGGCATCAACATCGTGAACACCGACGCGATGCGCCTGCGCGCCTTCGGCCCGGCGGTGCACGGGTTCCTGGACACCGTCCGCGAGGGCCATCCGCACACCCCGCTGCTGGTGGTCTCCCCGGTGCTGTGTCCGATGCACGAGGACACGCCGGGCCCGCTGATGCCGGACTTCTCCGGCGGCACGCTGCGGTTCCGGGCCACCGGCGACCCGGCCGAGCGCGCCGCCGGCCGGTTGACGCTGACGGTGATCCGCGAGGAGCTGGCCCGGATCGTCGGGCTGCGGGCGGTGGACGACCCGCACCTGCACTACCTGGACGGCCGCGAGCTGTACGGCGAACGCGAGTTCGCCGAACTCCCGCTCCCGGACGGCCTGCACCCGGACGCGGCGGCGCACCGCCGGATCGGCGAACTCTTCGCCCGGCACGCGTTCGGCCCCGCCGGACCGTTCAACCACAGCTCACTGCGGGCGAGTTGAGCTCGGGCGACGCTCAGGCCGCCGCGTCCCACCGGAACCCGTCGAGGTCGGTGAAGGCCGCCGTACCGGTGCTGTTGACGGTGAGCCGGTGCGAGCCGCTGCCGTCGGGGGCGACGCCGAGGTCCTTGGCGAGGGCGCGGCGGCGGTAGAGGGCGAGCTTGACGGGGCCGGTCCCGGCGTCGAACTCGGCGTAGGTGCGGCCGAAGCTCTTGGCGACGGTGAGGCCCTGGTCGACGTAGAAGCGCTTGGTGGCGGCGAAGTCGGCGACGCCGAGCAGCAGCACGAAGTCGTCGATGCGCCGGGTGGCGGGGCCGGGGTCCTTCTTGGCGGAGGTGGCGAGCTTCCAGATCGCGCCGTCGGGGGCCTGGACGACTGCGCCGTAGCCCCACAGCGACTTCGCGGCGGGCTTGAGCACGGTCGCGCCGGCGGCCGTCGCGGACGTCGCGAAGCTGTCCACGTCGGCGGGACGGGGGACGGTGAGCGCCAGGGTGAAGCCGCGGAAGCCGGTGGACGGCTCGGTCGCGGCGCGCAGCTGCAGCCGGGTCTCGTCCAGGTCGAAGGCGTCGGCGTAGAAGCGGGCGGCGGCCTCGGGGTCGGCCACGTCGAGGGTGAGGGTGTCGATGGTTGCCATGCCCTCGACGGTAGGCGCGGCCGCCCGCCTGGGGCCTCTCGATTCCTGACCGAAGCCCAACCCGGACCGAACCGCCCGCCGCCCGCCGCTTGCTCGCTGCCCGGCAGGCTCAGGACCGGCAGGCTCAGGACCGGCTGGGCGTGATCAGCCCGCTCTCGTAGGCGGCGATGACGGCCTGGGCGCGGTCGCGGACATCGAGTTTGGCGAACAGTCCGGTGATGTGGTTCTTCACCGTGGACGGGCTGATCTCCATGGCGTCGGCGATCGCGGCGTTGTCGAGGCCGGTGGCCATCAGCCGCCAGACCTCGCGTTCGCGCGGCGTGAGGTCGACGTCGGTCGGCGCGACGGCCGTCGCGGGGGCGGGTTGCGTGGCGCGGACGTGGGTGGCGATGAGGCGGGTGAGCAGGCGGGGCGCGACGACGGCCTCGCCGGCGTGCACTGTGCGGATCGCGGCGGCGAGGTCCTCCGGGGAGACGTCCTTGGGTAGGAAGCCGTGCGCGCCGGCCCGCAGCGCGGCGACCACGTACTCGTCCAGGTCGAAGGTGGACAGCGCCAGCACCCGGCAGTCGGGGAGGGTGGCGGCGAGCTGTTCGGTGGCGGCGACGCCGTCCAGGACGGGCATGCGGAGGTCCATCACCACCACGTCGGGCCGCAGGCGGTGGGCGAGGGCGACGGCCTGTTCGCCGTTCTCGGCCTCGCCGACCACCTCCAGGGACGGGTTCGGGGCGAGGATCAGCGTCAGTCCGCGGCGGACCAGGGGCTGGTCGTCGACGACGAGGACGCGGATCGCGGGGGCGGCGCTCATGCGGGTACCTCTCCGTGGTGGAGTCCGGCCTCGGCCGTCTCCTCGGCGGTCAGGGGGAGTTCGGCGAGGACGGCGAAGCCGCCGTCGAGGTGCGGGCCGCAGGTCAGGGTGCCGCCGTGCAGGGCGACGCGTTCGCGCATGCCGATCAGCCCGTGCCCACCGCTGTCACCGCCCACGGAACCGGCCCCCGAGCCGCCCACCGCGCTCCCACCGCCCGAGCTGCCCGCGCCGCCCGCGCCGTCGTCGCGGACCGACACCACGACGGCGTCCGGCCCGTACGTCAGGCGGACGGTCGCAGTGGCCGCCGGGCCCGCGTACTTGCGGGCGTTGGTCAGGGCCTCCTGCACGATCCGGAAGACCGTCAGGCCGAGGGTCGGCGGCAGCGGGCGCGGGGCGCCGTGGACGGTGAGCCCGGTGGGCAGGCCGGCCCGGCGGGAGTCCTCGACCAGGCGGGCGAGGTCGTCCGTACCGGGCTGGGGGGCGGGCGGCGCGGTGTCGGGTTCGTCGCCGGCCCGCAGGACGTCCAGGAGTTGGCGCATCTCGCGCAGCGCGAGCCGACCGGAGGACTCCAGGGTGACCAGGGCCTCCCGGACGACCTCGGGGTCGGCGAGGTTGGCGCGGGCGCCGCCGGCCATCAGCTGCATGGTCGTGATGTGGTGGGCCACGATGTCGTGCAACTCCCGGGCGATGCGCCGCCGTTCCTCGGCGACCGCGCGGTCGGCGAGGAGTTGGCGGTTGGCGGCGACCTCGCGCTGCCAGCGGGCGACCGCCAGGCCCGCGCCCGCGACCAGTACGCCGGAGGCCGGGGCGGCGAGCAGGGCGTCCCAGGTGGGCATCCTGAAGTGGCTCTGGGTCACGACCGTCACCACCGCGGTGACGAGGACGGCCACGGCGGTCACCCGGATCCGGCACTGCCGGGCGAGCGAGTACAGCGCCACCGTCAGGACGGCGCCGAAGTGGATGGCGACCGGCTCGGTCAGGTTGGCACCCACCTGGAACACCAGGACGGCGGCGAACATCGCCACCGGGCGGGTGCGCCGTACCAGCAGCGGCAGCCCGGAGAACAGGGCGAACAGGAAGCCGAGCACACTGCTGCCGCCGTCGACGACTGCCGTGAACAGCAGGTGGCCGACCAGGTCCAGCAGGCCCGCGCCGACGGCCACCAGGGCGTCGGCCTGGCTCCACGGCAGGCCGTCCGGTCCGCGACGCCGACCCGTGCCCGTGCCCGTGCCCGTGCCCGTGGCCATGCCCGTGCCCATGACCGTGGCCACGCCTCCCCGATCCGCGTCTCCCCGGTGCCCGCCCATGTCCCGTCTCCCCGTTGCCCGGTCGGCCCCGGGTCGCTGATCAGCAGTGATGCCGCCATTCTCGCACCGCGCCGAGGGCCCGGACATGGTCCCCGGGGGCTGCGCGCACTGGGAGCAGGGTCCCGGGTCGGGGCGGGCGGCGGGAGCCGGGGCCCCGGTGCGGATCGTCCGCCGCCCCGACGCCCCGGCCCCTTCTCGCCTGATGAGCTGTGAGCAGGCCGGGAACTCCCGGCACCAGCAACGACGTTCGCAGCCGACGACGGCCCGGACGTCCGTCCGCGGGAGGGGTTTCGTGATCCGCGCACTGACCGGTTTCGCCACCAGACACGCTTGGAAGGTCATCGCCCTGTGGGCAGTGGTCGGGCTCGGGCTGACGGCGCTCGCCCCGATGATGTTCGCCCGGGTCACCCAGTCGCAGTCCGGCGACTTCCTGCCCCACAGCTACGATTCGGCGGCCGCGCTGCGGATCGCCGAGGACCACTTCGGCCTGGACCCGAACGCCACCGTGGTCACCGTCCTGGTCGCCCGCACCGACGGGCGGGCGCTCTCCGAGGCCGACCAGCAGCGGGTCGAGGCGGGGGCGGCCCGGCTGGGCGAGAACCGCGTCGCCATGCCGAGGCTGCCCGACGAGCCGGCGTTCCTGGTGCCCGACCACTCGCAGACGCCGCGGGTCGCCCCGGCGATGCTCGCCCCCGACCGCAGTTTCGAGCTGCTGGCCGTGGAGATGACCGGCGACGCCGGCGACCAGGGCGTGCAGAAGGTCTACAAGGCGTTCCGGGACTCCGCCCGCGCCGAGTTCGCCCAGGCTGGGATGCGCACCGGCTTCACCGGCGGCCTGGCCGATGCCACCGACACGGCGGACGCCAACCGGACGGCCGCGACGGTCGGCAGCGCGCTGCTCATGGGTCTGATCGTGCTGCTCAACGTGCTGGTGTTCCGCAGCGTGCTGGCGGCGGTGCTGCCGCTGCTCGCCGTGGCGATCGTCGGCGGCGCGGCCGGCGGGGCGGTGGCCGGGGCGGCGGCGCTCACCGGTCTGAAGCTGGCGCCGTCCACGCAGAGCCTGATCTCGGTGGTGCTGCTCGGCATCGGCATCGACTACCTGCTGTTCCTGCTGTTCCGGTTCCGCGAGCAGCTGCGGGTGGCCCGGCCCGGGCAGCCCGTCCGGGAGGTCGCCGCCGAGGTGTCGGCCCGGGTCGGCACCGCGATCACCTCGGCCGCGCTGACCATCGTCGCCGCGTTCGCCACCCTGGGCGTGGCGAGCTTCGGGCAGTTCCGTTCGCTCGGCCCGGCCGTCGCCGTCGCCGTGCTGGTCATGCTGCTGGGCAGCCTCACCCTGATGCCCGCCCTGCTCGCCGCCTGCGGCCGCGGCATGTTCTGGCCGTCCCGGGCGCTGCGCCGCACCCCCCGGGAGGGCGTCGCGGGCCGGTACGGCGAACTGGTCGCCCGGCGGCCGATGCTGCTGCTGGTCGCGTCCGTCGCGCTCCTCGGCGCGCTGACGGCGGGCGTCGCCGGCATCCGGATGGACTACGGCCAGGGCGCGCCGTCCACCGACACCCCGGCCGCCGCCACCGCGGCGGAGATCTCCCGGGCGCTCCCGGCGGGCGTCTCCGACCCGACCTCCGTGTACCTCGTCGCGAACGGCGGCGGAGCCGTCAAGGTCGATCAATTCTCCGAACTCGCAGTCCAGTTGGGACGGGTGGACGGCATCGGCCAGGTCGGCCGGACGGTCGTCAGCCCTGACGGCCTGGCCGCGCGGATCGACCTGTACCCGACCGTCGACCCGCAGAGCAAGCAGGCCCGCGACCTGGTCGCCGGACCCGTCCGGTCCGCCGTCGCCGCGCACACGCCCACCGGGACGACCGCCCACGTCGGCGGCACGGCGGCGATCTTCGCGGACGTCTCCACGGCCGTCGACCACGACCTGCGACTGGTCTTCCCGGTCGCGGCCGGGCTCATCGCGCTCATCCTGCTGCTGCTCCTGCGCAGCCTGCTGGCGCCGGTGGTGCTGATGCTCGCGGTCGGCGCGGGCTTCGTGGCCACGCTGGGCGCGGCCACCCTGGTCTTCCAGCACGTGCGGAACGAACCCGGCGTCAACTTCACCCTGCCGCTGGTGCTGTTCCTGTTCGTGGTGGCGCTCGGCACCGACTACAACATCCTGATCACCGACCGGATCCGCGAGGAGATGCACCGTCCCGGCCCGGCCCGCGCCGCCGTGGCCCGCGCCGTCCGCCACACCACCCCCACCATCGCCACCGCGGGCCTGGTGCTGGCCGGCTCCTTCGCCACCCTCGCCGCGACACCCGGCACCGAACAGATCGCCTTCGCCCTGACCCTCGGCATCCTGCTCTCCGCCTGCGTCCTCTCCCTGGCCCTCGTCCCCGCCGTCGCCGCCGTCCTCGGCCGCGCCCTGTGGTGGCCCCTGCGCACCACACCCCGCCGCGGAACGGGCACCGCCCCCGAGGAACCGCCCTACGCCCCGGAAAGGATCGACGCCTTCCAGGAATTCGGCTCCCACCCCAGGAATTGACTGACCATCAAAACATTCAACCGGCACAACGCCCTGCCCCACGACCGGGGCAGCCCATACTCCAGTGCGACTTCGCGATCCAGGTGCCTGCGGGGACGGAGAGCCGCCGCCGGTAGTGGCTGCGACGTGCCGAAGCTCGGTGGCTTCTGCGCCAGTTCGACCAGCGCAGGAGTGCACGCAGGGACATGGCGGGGCTGAACAGCGCGCCGATCAAGCGGCGGATTTCCGGGACGGTCAGGTCGACCAACTCTCGGCTTCGGGCCGGGCGGTGGTGCGGATCGCCGCCCGGTGCGCCATGCCCGGACTGCGGGACGTGGTGGGAGCGGGTCCACGGCTCCCACCTGCGCCATCCGTCGGATCTGCCCAGCTGCGGCCGGCCCGTGACGGTTGCCCTGCGGGTGCACCGCTTCGCCGGCCAGACCCTGGCGTGCCAGAGCCGCCGTCTTCGGCAGAGGTGAACCTGCGAAAGGTGACATGTCACACCCTATTGATCGCCCCGCCGGTCTTGTGAGACGGTGCGTCACGCGCTTCGGATGCCTCCCACATTCCGACGTCCGTGGCGCTCCGTTCGCGCTTCCCCCACAAAGGAATAGACGATGCGTCAGCTCTCACGCATGTCCAGGCTGCTGGCCTCAGCTGCCGCGGCAGGCACCGTCCTGCTCGGCATATCCGCCGGACCGAGCCAGGCCGCCCCCACGCCGGTCACCCCCGCACCGGTCGCTGGTGGCCCGCATCAGCCTTCCGGCAGTTCGTCGAAGGTTCCCGGCAGTCCGTTCGCCGATCCCGAGAGCCCGGGCGCGCCGCAGTCCGGTCGGCTCACTGCCGCGCAGCTGCCGCTGGTCAACCCGCTGTCCGTCACGGCGCCGGCGGAGACCGGCGCGGACAAGGGCCTGGCCAAGGCCGCACCGCGCGCGCTCGCGGCGGAGCCGGTCGCCGCCCAGTCGTGCACCCCGGCCGACTTCGCCGGCCGGACCGGGGCCGCCCTGGTGTCCTACGTCAAGGCCTCGACCCCCGAGTGCATCGGCTCGCTGTTCTACACCGCGGGAAGCCCGTACGCCTCGGCGCTGTTCCGCCAGAGCCAGATGGCGACGATGGCCGACGCCTTCCAGAGCGCCGCCGCCTCCTACTCCGGCGACAACTCCACCGCGACCTGGCAGGTCGTCCTGTACCTGCGCGCCGGCTACTACGTGCAGGACAACGACCTCGCGCACGTCGGGCCCTACGACGCGACGCTGACCGCCGCCGTGACGCGCGGCATCGACGCCTTCCTGGCCGGCCCGCACGCCGCGGACGCCACCGACGCGAACGGCCAGGTCGCCAACGACGTCATCATCCTCACCGACAGCGCCGGGCAGCAGGGCCGCTACCTGAACACCTACCGGCAGGTGCTGAACGGCTACACCAGCACGTACGACAGCTCGAAGAACCTGCTCACGTACGTCAACAGCGCCCTCTCCGCGGTGGACCGCGGCCATCAGAACAAGGCCTTCGTCGACGCCGTGACCGCGGACCCGGGCATCGTCGACACCCTCGACGCGTTCACCCGCACCCACCGCGACCTGCTCGGCACCTACCCCGGCTTCCTGGTCTCCAACGCCGGCATCGAGCTGACCCGGTTCGTCACGTACCCGGCGTTCCAGGCCAGGATCCGCCCGCTGGCCAAGGCCCTGCTCGACAGCTCGTCGATGACCGGCCCCACCGCCGCGCTGTGGGTCGGCACGGCCAACACGGCCACCTTGTTCGACAAGGACCAGTGCTCCTACTACGGCGTCTGCGACCTGAAGCAGCGGCTGACCAAGGCCGTGCTGCCGATGAGGCAGACCTGCAACGCCACCCTCACCGTCCTCGCCCAGGACCTCACCGCGGCCGAACTCGCCGCCGTCTGCGCCGACCTCAAGGGTGAGGACGCGTACTTCCACAACCTCGTCCGCGACAACGGCCCCATCCCCGGCCAGTACGAGTCGTCCGTGCAGCTCGTGGTCTTCGCGAGCCAGGGCGACTACCAGACCTACGCCGGCGCGATGTACGGGGCGAACACCAACAACGGCGGGGTCACCCTGACCGGGACTCCGAGCGACCCGGCCAACCAGCCGGTCTCCCTCATGTACCGGCACCCGAACGAGAACGGCTTCACCGCCCGGATCTGGAACCTCAACCACGAGTACGCCCACGTCCTGGACGCCCGCTACGACATGAAGGGCGACTTCTACCAGCAGACCAGCGTGCCCGACCTGTGGTGGATCGAGGGCGTCGCCGAGTACGTCTCCTACACCTACCGCGGTGTCACCGACGTCAACGCGGTCTCCCTGGCCCCCAAGCACACCTACGGGCTCAGCACCCTGCTCCAGAGCACCTACCAGAACAGCGACGTCGTCCGCACCTACCACTGGGGCTACCTGGCCGCCCGCTACATGATCGAGCGCTCCCCGGGCGTCGTCCAGACCATGCTCGGCCTCTTCCGCACCGGCGACTACGCCCGCGCCTACGCGTACTACAACGGCATCGGCACCGCCTACGACGCCGACTTCACCAGGTGGGTCGACACCTGCGCCACCGACACCTGCCTCACCGCGGGCACCCCGAAGGCGGCCTTCGACGCCGCGGTACGGGACCTGAACGTCCAGCTGACCGACCGCTCCACCGAGACCGCCGGCAAGGGCAGCATCACCGGCTGGGCCTGGAACTTCGGCGACGGCACCACCGGCACCGCGGCCTCCCCGTCGAAGTCCTACCGCGCTGCCGGTACCTACACCGTCACCCTCACCGTCACCGACAGCAACGGCAAGACGGCCACCACGACCCGGACCGTCACCGTCACCGCCCCGGCCGCACCGGCGGCCTGCACCGGGACCGACGCCCGGAAGATGGACTACAACTGCTTCCGGACCGGCCGCGCCGCCGACGCCGGAAGCTCGGACCAGATGTACATCTACATGCCGGCCGGCACCACCACGCTGACCGTCTCCACCACCGGCGGCACCGGGACCGCCTACCTCTACTACAGCCCGGACCGCTGGGCCTCCAACACGGACTACGCCGCCTCCTCCACGAACAGCGGCACCACCCAGACCGTGACCGTCACCAACACCACGGCCGGCTACCGCTACATCACCCTCTACGGCAGGACCGCCTTCAGCGGCGTCACCGTCACCACCCAGTACTGACCGGGGCGTGAGCCCGGATGCCCGGGTCTCACGCATCCCCGGGGATGCGTGAGACCCGGGCATCCATGTGGGCCTCTGCGGCGGACGAGGTCCATGCAGGCCGCCACGGCGGCCGAGCCCGGGATGCAGACAACTACCTGGCTCGGCGCGCACATTGATGAGGCGTCAGCAGGTCACCGGAACTTCCACCACCGGCCGAGTGCCGTAGGGGCCGCTTCCCTGCACCGAGAAGGTCGCACGCACTGTCGAGCCGCACGGGGCAGTGGCGGTGAAGCCGTTCACCTGCACCGTGGTGGAGTGGAACGGCGTGCTCCCGCTCACGGAGCCGAGCGAGTTGCCGCCGACCACCTCGGCCGACAGGTTGGTGTACAGGGTCTGCCACGACACCGGCCCGTCGGGCGGGCCGGCAAGGCCGATCTTCCCGTAGATCACGATGCTGCTGCCGGTGACGTCTGCGCAGGCGTAGGTCGCCAGCCCGGCCTGGAGACTGGACTTGCAAGTCGTGACCGTGTCGGTGGCGGTGTCAGCGCCGGTCGCGGCGGCGAAGGCCGGCACGGGCACCGTGAGCAGGGCGGCGGCACCGGCGGCGCCCATCGCGATGCGGGTGATGCGGTTCATGGTCTTCTCCTTCAGACGATGTGAGAAACCGTTCGGAGACAGGCACTGTTAGCCATGTGACATTTCACGTGTGCCATGACCCCAACTCTGCCATGCGTTTCCAAGGCTCAGGCCCATTCCTGCCTTCGAAGTGCCAGCCCGTCTGAAAGTGCATCCTGGGTGACGTAAATCCGCCCGGCTGGGCCAATGCGGCTACCACCTCGGGCGAACCCGCGTCGAACGCCGGGTGAACCACCTCCCCGCCGTCCGGCTCGCGGCCTCCGCCGCCGGCCAGGCGAACTCGACCGGTTCCGCCGCCGATGGCTCCGAGACGGTTCGCTGCCCGTCTGCGGTGCCCGCGTCGAGATCACCCCGGACGGTGCCACCAGGTTCAGCCGGAGCAGCTGGAGCGCGACGCTCCGAACGCCGCCACTACCGCACACACCGCCGGCGGGCGGCACACTGGGCGGGTCGTCGCAGGAAAGGTACCGGCATGGCTGACGAACCGCTCGCCGAATGGGCGGCCCGCCGCGCGGCCCGGAAGCGAGCCCCCGGCACCCGACGCGCAGTCCCGCTCACCGACGGCCCGCAACGCGGTGCGCACGTCCACCTTGAGGCCCCAAGGGCTGCCGGCCGACTTCTGGCACTCGCCGACCTCCGCATCCGCGCGGGTGGTCCCGGTGCACGCCGTGACGGTCGCTGTCGAGCTGCGACAGGTCGGCACCGCCTTGCGCTGGGCCGACCGGCCGGCACCGGCAGAACTTCCCGCACGGCCGAGGCGGGTACGGCACTTGATCGAGGTCGCACGGGCATACGCGCTGCGGGGCGAACCGGATTGGGTGGCGTCGCTGCTCACCGATGCCGTGGCGGCGGTGCCCGACACGCCCCGGTGGAACCACGAAACTCATGACCTGGTCAGGGGCCTGCTGGCCGGCCCGCCGTCTGTGCGAACTGCCGCCCGTGACCTCGCATCCGCCACCGGGCTTGCCGCCTGACCGAGTCCCTGGTGCTGCGGATGTGGCGGCAGCTCGGCGCGGAGGCGGGTCAGCGGGTGTTGGAGATCGGTACCGGAACCGGGTACTCGACCGCCCTCGGTGCGCACCGCCTCGGCGACGCCAACCTGACCAGCATCGAGTACGACCCGGTGGTCGGCGGGGCGGCTGCCACGGCGCTCAAGGCGGCCGGGTTCGAGCCCCGGTTGATCATCGGTGACGGGCTGCGCGGCGACCCGCAGGGCGGGCAGTACGACCGGCTCGTCGCCACCTGTTCGGTCCGGTACATCCCCCTCCCCTGGCTGCACCAGGTGAAGCCGGGCGGGAGGATCCTGGCCACCTCTCCGGCTGGAGCTACGCCGACGCTCTGGCGCTGCTCGACGTGACCGGCCCGGGAGAGGCCACGGGTCGGTTCCTCCCCGGCTGCACCAGTTTCATGATCGCCCGTCCGCACGACCGGCCGCCCCGCCCGACCCTGGCCCTGCTGCCCGGGGAGGAGCGTCCGAGCCTGATCGACCCCGCCAAGCTCGACGACTGGACCGGCGGTTGGGTCGCGCGACTCGCGGCACCCTCGGCCGAACGCATGGGGGCGGGGCCGGAACAGATCCTCTGGGACGTGTCCGCCGGTTCGCAGGCCCGGACGGCCCCGAACCCCAAAGGCGGGTGGACCGCCGTCCAACGCGGCCCCGTCCGGCTGTGGGATCGGGTGGAACACGCCGTGCAGCTCTGGCAGGCCGCCGACGAACCCCATCAGGAACGGTTCGGGATCACGGTCTCGGCCGCCGGTCAGCGCGTGTGGCTCGGCACCGAGGACGGCCCCGGGTGGAACCTGCCGATCTGACGCACGCGGGCCCGTCGGTCATCGCCGCGCACCGCCCTGATGGGTGGTCAGCCGGCGGGAACGCACCGTTCGGCGGTGCTGCGCAGGACGCAGAATTCGTTGCCCTCCGGGTCTCCCAACACACAGAACTGGATGTTCTGGAGTGTGAGAGATGGCAGCGGCATCTGTGCTGGTCAGGGGCTCGGAAGCGGGTAGCGGGCAACCTTCGCTCCCCACACAGAGCATGAATGATGCTCGAAACCCACTGTCCGGCACCGTGTTCACCGAGACCCTTCGGGGCGTCCGGTGCATCCGACTGTCCGTCCTCACGGACGAGACCACCAGCCCCGAGCGCCAGCGGGAAGCGTGCGACCACGTAGCCGGAGAACTGCGGGTCACGTTCGGCGAGGGTGACGCGCTGCGCGAAGCGGTGGACCTTGACGTCAGCGCGTCCAAGACGTCCCCGTGGGAGCGCCCGCAGCTTGTTCGCTGGCTGAACAACCCGGATGCCTACGACGCGCTGTGCTTTTGGCGGTTCGATCGCGCAATCCGGTCCATGGGGCACATGTACGCCCTCGCCAACTGGGCGCGCGAGCACCGGAAGGTGCTCATCTTCGCCGAGGGGCTGGGCGGGGGGCGGCAGGTGTTCGACTTCCGCAACCCCATGGACCCCATGGCAGAACTCCAACTGTTCATGCTGGCTTTCGCCGCACAGTTCGAGTCGCAGTCCATCAGCGACCGCGTCAGCGGTGCGCAGGCCGCCATGCGCAAGATGCCGCTTCGCTGGCGCGGCGGGGGTCGTCCGCCGTACGGCTACATGCCCGCCCCGATGCCCGAGGAGTTCGGCGGCAAGGGCTGGACGCTGGTGCCCGATCCGGACGCCGTGGCGGTCATCGAGCGCATCGTCCGGGAGCTGCTGGAGGGTGCCACGGTGTCCGCCATCGCTGCGGGGCTAAACGCCGATGGTGTGCTGAGCCCGCGTGACTACTGGGCCGACAAGATGGGCCGCGAGCGGGGCGGCAAGACCGGTGGGACGAAGGGCTCGCACGTCGTGCGGGAGTCGTTCCAGTGGACTCCGGCGGTCATTACCCGGATGCTCCGCAATGAGGTCCTGTTGGGCTGGAAGATGCACAACGGCGTGCCCGTGCGCGACGACCAGGGGAACCCCGTCATGTGCAGCGAGACGCCGATTCTCACCCGCGAGGAGTTCGACCAGATCGGCGCCGTGTTGGACGAACGCAGCATCAACAACGGCGAGCGGTCCGACACGGAAGCGCTGTTGCTGCGCGTCATCCACTGCGATTCGTGCGGCGGGCGCATGTACCTCAACAGGCAGGAGAGCAAGAAGAATCAGGCGCCTGTCTACAAGTGCAATTACCACGCCCGGGGCGACAAGTGCGAAGCACCCGCGAACATCCGGGGAGACTGGGTGGACGAGTACGTGATGGCCGAGTTCCTGCGCCTGGTCGGCGGTATCCAGACCCGAACGACCATGGTCTTCCCCGGGTACGACCCCGAGCCGGAGTTGAACGCCACCGTGGCCGAGTTCACCGCGCACCTGGAAATCCAGGGACAGCAGAAGTCCAGGCACGCCGCGCAGGAGTGGCAGCGGCGACACAATGCGCTGGACAGCCGCATAGCCGACTTGGAGTCCCGCGAGAAGACCGAGCCGCAGCGCATCACCACGGCCACCGGGCGCACCTTCGCCGACGACTGGAGCGCCGCCAACACGGCGAAGCGGCGCGGCATGCTCGTTGACGCCGGAGTCCGCCTGAACGTCCGCCGGGGCACCCGTGGCGGATGGCGCAAGCTCGACACACGGCGGGTGGACTTCACCATGAACGGCGAACTCGACCCGGCCGCCGAGGAGCTTTCCGCATGGGATACCGCCACAGGTCCCGAGCTGGTGCCCGCAGCCGCGTAGCGGCCCCATAGAGCCCCGAATAGCCCTGGTCGGCCCCCGTGGTCGGCCGGGGCTCTCTCGTGCCCGCAGACGGGCACCTGTGGCCTCGGCTCCCGCCGGCCCCGGACCGGCCGACAGCGCAAGAGGGGTGATGGGTGGTGGTTCTTACCTATTTTTTTGATTGCATAGAAAAAACTAAGAAAAACAAGAAACAGGACCACTCTCGCCACCTCGCCACTGAGAGCCGGAACCCGCCGCCCTTCACATGAGCGCGGGCAGAGCGGGCAAGGTCCGCTCCCCACACAAACCGGGAAAGGCCACGACCGTACGCCCAGTGAGGAGCCCGGCAAGGTCTGCTCCCCGTAACCAGTAGAGGGCCGCAACAACCTGCGGCCCGTGAAGGACGGAGAAGATCGTGAGCGACACCCTGAATCGGGTTGGCTATCTGGACGGCTTCCGGGACAAGGATGCGGCCCGCGCTGCCGAGTGGCAGCGAGACGAGCGCATGGAGCAGCTGACCGCGCTGCGGGACTCGAACCCCGAGGTGTACGACCGCATGGGCGCCACGGCCCACATCATGCTCGGCTACTACGAGAACGCGAAGAAGATTGCAGCACAGTTCGGGCGCGACACCACGAAGGGCGGCAACTGATATGAGCGCCGAAATCGAGAAGGCCACCGAGCGCGTCGCCAAGCTGCGCGCACAGATCGACAAGGTTTCCGGCCCGCTGGCCGATGCCGAGGCGCAGTTGCGTGCCGCCGAGGATGCCGAGAAGGCCCGCCGCGCGGAACGAGAGATCGAGTATAGCCGCGAGTTCGCCAGGAACTGGCCGGAGCGGGCCAGCGAGGCGGCGAATTCCGGTGACGAGGCCCGACAGCGATTCTATGACGCCCTGTCGGCGGAGCCGTGGTTCGCGGCATATGTTGAGTACCGGGCTGCTCGGTACAAGCGCGGGCACGTTCTGAACGAAGCGCAGCGCGCACAGCGGACTATCGGCGAAGTCGTGACCGTGCCCGAGCAGCGGTATTACGGGGCGCAGATCCTCGATGAAATCGTTGATCGTCTTGAGAAGGAGTCGGCGCGGCTTGGCGACGAATTCAGTCAGAGTCTCGTGGGCCAGCGTGAGGATTACGTGGCCGCACAAGGCACCTGAGCAGCCTGCGCCCCAGGGGGGTACTCCCCTCTACGCCCAAGGGTGATCGGCAGGGAGGGAAGAAACTCGCACCGGGGCTGTGGCCATTCTTGGAAGCTCCGGGCACCCTCACAGCGAGCGAGAAAGGAGACCAATGGCCGACCGATATCGACCCAAGCCAGCGGCAATACGGGTCCGCGAAGGAAACCCGTCCAAGGCTGAGATCAGAGAGGGGGTTATTGTTCCCCGCGCCGTTCTTGCTGAGCCCGATTGGCGAGGCGTGTTCAAGGACTCGCCGGCCGCCGAGATCCAAGAGGCAAATATCCGCTGTCGGGAAATGGCCTCGGCCGAGTGGCAACGCATTGTGCCGATTCTCGAAGTGGCCGCAGGGCTCGGCGAGGTGGACCACTCGACCGTCAAGGATCTGTGCGTCTGCGTGGCCCGCATTGACCAAGCCGAGCGGGACTTGTCGGAACGCGGGCTCATGGTCACCGCTGAGCGTGGCACGGTGAAGAACGGCGCTGCCACCATCGCGGCACAGTATCGATCCCAACTTGCTCGTTACATCAGGGAATTGGGTCTCTCGCCGAGTGCGCGAGTGGCCATTGCCCCGCCGGAGCCTGACGACGATTCCGATATCTGGGATTGATCACCCCGCCAAGTGATGACGGCGAGTCCGTTGGCAGAAATTGCAGAGGCCCCGTCCTGTTCTCCTTCAGCGGAGGTCAGGGCGGGGCCTTTCTGCGTCTGGTGAAACCGCTTCGGCGTCAACTCAAAACGCAGGCTCCAGCCGTGCTCAGCTCGGGGCCGCCGGGAGGTGAGCGGCCGAACGCTTCGCCACGTCACGCGCACGGAATCCGAAGCTGATGAGGGTCACGCGTTCTCCGGCACCGAGGGGCGTCCTTCCGTGCGGGGTGATCGCTCCATCGAACACGACGCATTCGCCCGCCGCGAGATCGCACGCACGGTAGCCGTCAGCGCCGATGAAGACGGTAGCGCTCACGGTCGGAGTTGCAGCGGAACGCTCGTGCTTGAGACACAGGATCAGGTTGGCCTCACCGAACCCGAACTCGTCAATGTGGAAGTCGAGGAACTGCCCCTCCTCCAGATAGGCGATGTAGACGCCGTTGTGCGGCTGCTCGACCTCCAGCCCGGTGGACTCCGTGACGACTGCGGCGAGATCGACTTGCCCGGCGAAGCGGTTCGCTGCGTCGCCAACGGCCGCGTTCCACTTGCCGTTGTGAAGGTATCCGTTGGCGGTCAGGGCTTCCTCGGCCTCCTGCGCCATGGCGGAGATCAGCTCAGCCGGGAACGGCTGGTCGCGCAGGTGTCGCGGCTGCACCCGCTGATGCGCGGTCAGCCCTCGTACGGCGCCCCGGACGGCGGGGAAGTCCTCTGCCCACCGGTCCGGGGTCCGGGCCGTGGTGTTGGACTGGAGCCACGAAGTCCACTGACCGCTCCACTGGTGGGGCACGGCGGTCCCCGTGCCCGGCGCGGCGGCTTGGTCGATCAGCAGTTCCACCCGCGAGAGCGCTGCCTGTGTGGACCCGATCAGCTCGGTGTCACCCTTGGCGATCCGCAGCCGCAGCGCTTCCCGGAGATGGGCCTCCGCGCCCGCGAGGTCACCGCGCTCCATCAGGTACTTACCGGTGTGCTGGAGCGCGAAGTCCACCAGTTCCGGCTGGTGGCTCCGCGCGGTGCCCAGGGCGCTGCGGTAGAGCGCGTCCGCTGCCCGCATGTCACCGGCGTAGCGGTGGGCGTCGCCGAGGTTGAGGCTGGTGGCGACGACCGCTCGGGTGTTCCCGCTCGCTGCGGCCAAGTCGAGCGACTGCCGCAAGAACGTCAGGGCCTCCTCGTGGCGGCCCAAGCACATCTGCCCGACGCCGATCCACCGAGTCAGGGCCCGGGTGCGAGCGGGGTCGGCCCCCTCGGGCAAAGCCCTTAGATCGTCCTGGAGTTGGCCAACCGCAGTGGTCAACTTGCCCCGGTCGGTCGGGACCATTCGCAGGCCGGCGTCTTGTGTGATGAGGTGCTGGAGCACCGGACCCTCCTCGTTCGGTTCTGCTCAGGGTGGCACTACAGGTGGTCGGTCTGCTGGCGCAGATCGGCCAGCAGCTCCACCCCGTGCGGGGTGAAGTGCTCACTCAGGAGTTCGAGTTCGCGCATGAGGTAGCGGACGGCGGGCAGGCCCTCGTCATAAGCGGCCTGGAAGCACGCGCGCTCGTTGGCGGTCAGGTCGTTGCGGTCCAGCTCGGTTCGGCGGAACCTCAACAGCTGGTTGTAGACACAGGTCGCGTGGAAGGCCCGGTCCACCTCCCAGAACTGGTTGCGCGCGACGCCTTGACTCGCTCGCCACTTGATCTCGATCTTCGGGGACTCCTTGGACGAGTACCCGTCGGCGAAGACCTGGTGCTGAAGGACGTGGAAGCTGATCGACTGGTGCGTCCCCTCGTGGAGCAGGTTCTCCGCCAGGAAGCGGGGGGACGGCTCCGGGCTGACCGTGTTCGGCGGGATGTGGTGCCGAGCCTTGTCGGAGAACAGGACGATGTACGGGAGCGCCGGGTCACTGGAGCTGGTCAGCGAAGAAGCGCGGACACCGGGCTTGAGCTCGACCCACAGCAGCCCGCGCACGAACTCGCGCACTCGGGCGAATCCCTCGGGGTGGACCAGCGACAGGCGGTCCAGCGCCTCGGACAGTGCCTCGCGGCGGGCGTCGGTGTGCTCGGCGATCTCGTAGTTCGTCAGGTTGATCTCGTTGGCGATCTCGCCGGGAAGCTGGGCGTCGAACCAGTCGAAGGCCACTCCGGCCACGGTCACGTTCTCGCTGCGCAGGGAGCGGGCGTGCTGTGCGTAGGGCGTGCCGGACTTGAGCAGGCGTTCCATGAGGGCGAACGGCAGAGCACTCTCAGCGCCCTCCTCGCGCAGGCGGAGAAGTTCCGGGTCCTTCCGGCTGAGGTCGAAGAAGGAGCCGACCGGGACGCTGGTGGCGATGGTGGTGTTCACTGCGGACTCTCCTTGCTTGGGACTGTGTGGCGACTCGTGCGGCGGGTCGGCCCGGTGGTCACCCGAGCCGACCCGCCATGCCGTCAACTAACCGGCATTAACTGGGAATTGCTGTCAGACCTCGACGGTCACGGGCGCGAAGTCGCCGTCCGGGACCATGTGGTCCAGGCGCCGCGTCAGGGCCTCGACGCCCACGGGCGCGAAGTCGCCGTCCGGCACCGAGTGGTCCAGGCGCCGCGTCAGGTTGCTGACCTCGATGTTGGCGGGCATAGTCCTGCTCCTTCCATGGGAACTACTGCGGATTGGTGCACCTCCCCGAGGTCCGGGGAGGAGCCTGCGGACCGCTGGCGGGTTCACCGCGTGGCTTGCGGCCGATGTCGCCATTGCCGCGTCAGCCGGGCGGGAACCCCTGGCCTGCCGGTGCAATCAGTGAACAGCCAGTCACGCTCCGGGGGTACGGTGTGAGCACACCGATCCCGTTCAACCCGTTCAAGATCGCAATAAGGGGCGACAGTTGACGGACACTAAGGCACCAAACGAGGCACTTGCCCGTGCTATCGCCGAGGCCGGATGCACGTACCAGGCGCTGGCGACGACAGTGCGCGCGGTCGCTTCCGAGGCAGGGGAGCATCTGGCAACGGCGCCCTCGGCCGTCGCTCACTGGGTGGCCGGCGGTACCCCCACCGGGCGCACGCCGCAGTATCTTGCCGAGGCCCTTACCCGGAGGACGCGTCGCAAGGTGACCGTGGCGGAGATCGGACTAGGGTCGGAAGCGATCGGGGAGGTTATGAGCGCCGACCCGCTGGCCACCGCCGCCGACCTCGGGAGAGCCGTGATGCAGTCCCGCCGTGACTTCCTCGCCAGTGCGTTCGCCACCGCCGCCGTGGCGCTGCCCCTGACCTACGATCACCAAGCCGTCGCCGCCACCCTGCGAGCGGGAAAGACCGGCGGCCGAGTGGGCGTCGGCGAGGTGGCCACTGTCCGGCACATCACCAGCGTGTTCACCGCCGCTGACGAGCGTCTCGGCGGTGGGCACGGGCTGAGTGCCGTGACCACCTACCTGACCGACACGGTGGTGCCGATGCTCCAAGCCGTGTATCCCTCCGAAGGGGTTCGTCGGGACGCCTATGGCGTGGCGGCCGAACTGTCGTACCTCGCCGCGTGGAAGTACCACGACCTGGGCCGGGAAGGTGCCGCACAGCGGTACTACCTTCTCGGCTACCAACTCGCCTGCGAGAGCGACCCAACAGGACACGGAGCCTGGATGATGCGCGCTCTCGCCCATCAGGCCCTCAACCTCAAGCAGCCGGAATTCTGCGTCGAACTGGCGGAGGAGTCCCTACGGCGAGCGCGCGGGAAGGTGGACCCGCAGACTGAGGCCCTGCTGCTGATCACGAGCGCCAGGGCGTACGGGGCCGTGGGGAGTGGACGGAAGGCCGCAGCGGCGCTTCTCGCAGCCGAGGACGCCATGCTCGACACCGCGACGCCGCCCGCGTCCTTCACGGCGGCTACCGGGCCGGTGGCGGCAACCGTCGCCTCTCACACCGCGAAGACCCTGGCCGAGCTGAAAGACCACCAGGCGGCCGAACGCCACCATCGCGCAGCCCTCGCCGGGCGTGACCCCGAGGCGTTCCGGCGCATTCACGCCCTGACGCTCGGGAACCTGGCCCGTTCCGTTGCCGCCCAGCGCCGCCACGACGAAGCCGTGGGGATTTGGGGTCAGTCCCTGGATTTCATGGACGGAGTCGTCTCGGACCGGCACAAGAAGGACCTTCACAAAGTCCGTACCACAATGACGAGTTGGTCCCGGCGCGGAATCCCCGGCGCCGCAGACCTGGGGCAGCGCGCTGCCGAACTCGTCCGAGCCTGACCCGCAGCCATCCGGCCCCGCCTTACTGGTCAACTCCGGCGGGCGGGGCCTGCTGGTCTCCGGCGGTCTGGCCGGTGCGGTCCGCCACGAACGTGCCGCGCTGCGGAAGGGTCCGGACCCACCCTTCTGAGCGCAGGTGCTCGACAGCATGGCGGGCAGTGTTCCGGGCAACGCCGTATGCCTGGATCAGCGTGCTCTCGGACGGCACTCGGGCCCCGACTCGCAGTTCCCCGGACCGAATGGCCCGGATGATGTCCGCCGCAATCTGCTGATACGGGTGCGCTTCGGCGTCCGGGTCGATGGGGGTTACATCCATACCCAAAAGCGTAGGACTACCCAAACGACCTCGCGCGTTTCGCTACGAGCATGAACGTATCTAGACGTATCTATAGGAGTTGGGTACGGTCGAAATCCGCACCACCAACCAAAGAGCCCCGGGACTGTGCGACCAGTCACCGGGGCCATTCGTCCGCACAGCTATTAGGGAGCTGCCGACGTGCGTCATCTTATCGTTTTGGCCCTACTCCGAGCCCTGGTTCTCATCCTTCCGGCTCACGGTCGGCGCCATGCCGCATCCGTTTCTGCCGCCACTCCGGCCCCGATGGCCGAGGTCCCTCGGGGTCACCTGCGGGGACCGTGGGTCGAGCCGCAGGAGCTGTACACGGGCACAGTGGTTCGCCCGTACATAGACCACGGCGCGTGGCTCGGTGAGCAGGACGAGATGCGGCGCGAGTACGACGAGAGGCAGCGCCAGCGTGAGCGGCGCGCGGCACTCCGTGCGGTGGTTCTGGGTCTCCCTGACCCCGGGTACACCTACCCCGGGGCGCACGCTCTCGCTGGTCGGGGAGCGTGATGGCTCGGGTGTTCATCAGACCGCTTCCGGACGGCACCCGCAGGGGCAACACGCGGGGCCTACGGCAGTGCGCGCGGGATGGGTGGCAGATCCTCACCCCGGACCGCCACGAAGCCCGCTACGAGCCCCGTACGGTGAACGACTGCCGACCGTGGACAGACGGGGTTACCCGGTTCTGGTCGCGCGACTGCTGGGCAGTGCCGCATCACCCCGTTCGCTCCTCCGAGTGAGCCTCGCCAGACAGTAGAACGCCCCGTTCGGCCAAGCGCCGGGCGGGGCTCTGTCGTTGGTGCTGACCTGCGGCTAAGCTGCACAGAACTGGTAGTCACGTGTGTTGGGGTCGGCGAGGACCGCCCAGCCGGTGCCGTCGGTGTTGCGGTGGTCGCCGACCAGGGTGGCGCCGAGGGCCAGTAGCCGTTGTACCTCGGTGTCCCGGGCGGTGTCGGGGCGCAGGCAGAGGTGGACGCGGTTCTTGACGGTCTTCGGTTCGGGCACCTGGTTGAAGTACAGCGTCAACCCGCCGTCGGCCAGCTCCACTTGGGTCTCCCGGTCGCCCGGCGTCGCGTCCGGGTCGAGCGGGCGGCCCGTCGCCTCGGCCCAGAACCGGGCCAGTCCGTACGCGTCGGCGCAGTCGATCGCCACGTTCTGCACTACCGAGACCATGCGGGCGAGTCTGTCACACGACGCCCGGCCGGGCGCATTCCGCGTCCCGGCCGGGCCGTCGCTGGGGGCTCCGGGGAGTCAGATGGTGTCCTTGACCTTGATCTGGCCGCTGTCGATCACGAAGTCCTGGTTGCCGAACGCGGGGTTCAGGCACTGCCAGATCTTCACCCGGTCGCCGTTGTTGCGGGCGCCGCCGACGTCCAGGCACATCACGCGGCCGCTGCCGATGGTGTCCTTGACCTTGATCTGGCCCCGGTCGATCACGAAGTCCTGGTTCCCGAACCCGGGACTGAGACACTGCCAGATCTTCACCCGGTCGCCGTCGTTGCGGCCGCCGCCCACGTCCAGGCACATCTCCCGGCCGGAGCCGATGGTGTCCTTGACCTTGATCTGACCCCGGTCGATCACGAAGTCCTGGTTCCCGAACCCGGGACTGAGACACTGCCAGATCTTCGTCCAGTCGCCGTTGTTCCGCGAGCCGCCCACGTCCACGCACATCGGGTGGGCGGCCGCGCGGGGCGTGGTGACGGCGGTCGCGGGCGCCGCCAGGGCGAGCAGCCCGGCGGCGGCCAGGGCCGTGAACGCGGTGGTGGAACGGGACATGACGTACCTCCGTGAGTGCACCGGCGGATGCCGGCGGATCGAACGAGGCTGCCGGTGGGTGCGGGGCGCGCACCTGTCCGGCTGTCGGCAAGGTTGGCAGCGGCCGGACCCGACACGCCCGGGCAGGGGCGACAGCCATCCGATGGAGTGTCATGCGGTTTGAGAACCGTCCGGACCTGCGTGATCGGGCGCAGTGATCGGGCGCAGTGATCACGCGCCGCGGCCGGCCGCGACCGGTCCCCGTGCTCAGTCGCGCAGGCGGGCGAGTTCGCCGTCGAGGTCGAGGTGCGCGGTCTCCGTTCCGGCCGGGATCAGCGCGAAGGAGTCGAGCAGGAACCCGGTGACGGCCTCGCCGGGGACGCTGATCACGGCCTGCCCGGTGCGGCTGCGCAGCGTGATGTGCACGGTGCCGTCGGGGCCGGGCGCGACGGCCACGTCGCCCCGGCCGGCGGGGGCGTGCCGTCCCTCGTTGAGCAGCTCGCGGGCGAAGCACCACTCGACGGGCTCGTCGCCGGGCTGCATCGGCGGAAAGACCAGGCAGACGGCGTACGGCTCGGTGGAATCGAAGCGCAGCCGGGCTTCGACGGCGGTCTCGGGGTAGGGGCTGTGCGGCAGGGTGACCCGGGTGGTCCAGGCGGCGGAGACGGGCATGCGGGGCGCACTCCTTGTCCTCGGCGACGCTTCGGCACTGGCTGCGGACGGTTACCCCGCGGAGCCGCTCCCAGCGCCTCGCACCCCAAACCTTCACAAGCCGCCGGTCCTTTCAGGCCTGCTGTTCGAGGTAGTCCTCGTAGACCGCGACCTTGTACCCGACGATGTCCAACGACCGTTGTCCGGGGCAGCCGTGGTGTCCATCGGATCAGCACAGGAGTTGATCTAGAGCGCACTCCAACTCCTACAGTGACCACCGCACCACGCCTGAACATCCAACGGGGACAAGGGAATTGACCATGCGTTACCGCACGCTCGGCGGCACCGGCATCGAGGTCAGCGCGCACTGTCTGGGCACCATGATGCTGGGCTCGGTCGGCAATCCGGACCACCAGGAGGGCATCCGCCTGATCCATGCCGCGCTGGACCACGGCATCAACTTCGTGGATACCGCCGACATGTACTCGGCCGGCGAGTCGGAGGAGATCGTCGGCAAGGCGCTGGAGGGCCGGCGCGAGGACGTGGTGCTGGCCACCAAGGTGCACTTCCCGATGGGCCCGGGCCCCAACCGGGGCGGCAACTCGCGGCGGTGGATCGTGCAGGAGGTGGAGAACAGTCTGCGGCGGCTGCGCACCGACTGGATCGACCTGTACCAGGTGCACCGGCCGGACGGCCGCACCGATGTCGAGGAGACGCTGTCGGCGCTCGGCGACCTGGTGCGGCAGGGCAAGATCCGGGCGTTCGGCTGCTCGACCTTCCCGGCGGAGGAGATCGTCGAGTCGCACTGGGTGGCGGAGCGCCGGGCGCTGCCGCGTTTCCGCACCGAGCAGCCGCCGTACTCGATCCTGGCGCGCGGCATCGAGTCCTCGGTGCTGCCGGTGGCGCAGCGCTACACCATGGGCGTGCTGACCTGGAGCCCGCTGGCGTCCGGCTTCCTGACCGGCCGTTACCGCAAGGGCGGGGCGATCGACCTGTCCTCGGGCCGGGCGGCGCTGACGCCGCACCGCTTCGACCCGGCGCTGCCCGTGACCGCCCGCAAGCTCGAAGCGGTCGAGCAACTCGTCACGCTGGCCGACGAGTTGGGCTGCACGCTGCCGGAGCTGGCGGTGGCCTTCCCGCTGGCCCACCCGGCGGTGACCTCCGTGATCATCGGCCCGCGCACCGTCGAGCAGCTGGAGGGCCTGCTGAAGGGCGCTTCGCTGACCCTGGACGACGCGGCCCTCGACCGCATCGACGCGATCGTCCCGCCCGGCACCAACCTGTACCACCCGGACGGCGTCTGGACCTCCCCCGGCCTCGCCCCGTCCGCCCTGCGCCGCCCGGCGGCCGACCGCGCGGCGGCGGAGTGACGGCCGACCGCCCGGCGGAGTGACGCACGGCGCCCCGCCCCCGAGGACTCGGAGCGGGGCGCCGACGGCCCGTCAGAACGCGGACGCGTAGGCCGTCAGAACGCGGAGGTGTACGCCGTCAGGAACGGCGCGGCCACGGGCGACCCGCCGGGGCCGAAGCAGATCGGGTACAGCTGCACGGTGCCGGAGCTCCGCGCCCACGGCAGGGCGAGCTGGCACCAGCCGGGGCCGCTGCCGTACGCGGTGACCTGCGCGTGGTCGGAGGGCACGGCGATGGCCGGCAGGGTGACGTTGAACGGGATGCCGACGGCCAGGCTGTTGCTGCCGCCCGCCGAGTTGAAGTTGGTGCCGCCCGGCACCGAGCCGTTGTACCAGAGGTAGCCGAACGACTTCGGCGGGATCGCCGGCCCGTGCACGGCGCGCTTGACCGAGTAGCTCAGCGTCCACTGGGTGTCGTAGGGGGCGTTGGACGCGTCGAAGCAGGCCACCACGAAGGTCTGCCCGGTGCCGGACGGCGCCCAGTCGGCGACCTTGCAGCGCGCGCCCTGGATCGGGTCGACGGCGGTGACCTCGACGTTGCCGAGGTTGCCGGAGCCGCCGACGCCGGGCAGCCACGCCTTCCAGATGCCGGTGGAGCCGTGGCCGGAGACGTTGCTGCCGCCCGAGGAGTTGTACTGGGTGACCAGCGCGCCGCTCACGGTGGAGTGCAGGTACGCGTAGTCCCCGCCGGGCGGCGCGGGCGTGCCGCTGCTGCTGGTGTACAGCACCGTGAACGGCGAGTTGTCGGGCGCGCCGGTCGGCCGGTAGCAGGCCACCTTGACGTCGATCCCGCTGCCGACGGGGCCCCAGCCGGTCAGCTGGCACCAGGTGCCGGTCCGGTTCACGGCGGTGACGTGCGCGACGCCCCCGGGCCCGGCGATCAGCGGGAAGTGCACCACGTACGCCCCCGGCCCGGTCTGGTCCACGGTGACCGGGTTGCTCGCCGGGGACGCCCAACTCCCCCACTGCCGCGACGGATCGGGCACGTACCCGGTCGGCGGCGTCGGGTTGTCCAGGAACGCGAACCCCCACCGGTCGGGCACCGCGGCCTGTGCGGGCCCCGCGGCCGGAACGGCGGCGGCGAGCAGCCCGACCAGCAGCGCCAGCACCAGCAGCACGGCCCGGGCGGGCTTCTTCACATCGGATCTTTCCTTCACGGGCGATCAACCCCCAGAGTGGTGAGGACATGTGGTGTCGCCGGGAATCCGGTGGCCACAAACCCTAGGCGCGCCACCGACCACCGGCCCAGCACCTCGACCCGAACCCGTACCTCCGCCCGACACCCCCCAGCCGTTCGCACAACACCCGGCCGAGCCAACCGACGGAGCGCCCTCTACCGGTTGTGACGTAGCCGTGCCCGATCCCCGGGGCTGGTGCGTCCTCCCCTTCCCGGTGGGGCCCGGACGACCCGGCGTGGCGGGAGAGGTCAAGTCCGAGTGTGGTTCAGACCGTTGGGGCCGGGCCAGCCCTCAGCGCCTCGACCCGGTCGAGGGCGGCGGTGAGGTCGCCACGCTCCATCAGGTGCTTGCCGAGGTACTGGAGTGCGAGGGTGCCGCAGTGGGTCGCGCCGCCTTCCTCGAAGTGGGCCCCACGAGGGCTGTCCCCCGACCTGCCCTCGCTTCGCCCGTTCGAACAAGGCGGCGTCCTTCCCCCTCGGGTGCCGACGCCCGCATCCCCCGACTCCGGGCGTCGACACCTTCCCCCCTCCTGTCAACGCCCCTCACCCCCCCGGCTCGGCACGTCGACTTCCCCCTCGGGCGCCGACACCTTCACCCCCCGGTTCGGGCCATCGGCTCCCCTCACTGTCAACGTCCCGCACCCCCCGGCTCAGGACGTCAACTCCCCCTCCTGTCAACGCCCTTCACCCCCCGGCTCAGGACGTCGACCTCCCCCCTCGGGCGCCGACGCCCTCACCCCCCGGTTCGGGACATCGGCACCCGGGCCATCGGGAGGCGTTCCCCCCGTCCCCGGTGGCCCTGCTGCGCCGGTCTCCCGGCGACAGGAAGATCGTCGCAGGTCGCGGGGGTGTGCACATTGCCAGGATCCGGCAATCTTGTCGGCCTCTTGACGCCCGATCCGTGCACCGCCCGATCCGTGCACCGCCCGATCCGTGCACCGCCCTATCCCCGCACCGCGCGAGACGCGCCTACAGCGGCTGCCCCGGCCAGCCCAGCAGGCGGGCGCCCATCGCGGCGGTCTCAAGGGTGTAGCGGTGCAGCGCGTCCGCCGGGTCGTAGCCGGTGAGGGCCTTGATGCGTTCGGTGCGGTAGCCGAGGGTGCGGACGCTGACGCCGAGGCGGCGGGCGGCCTCCGCGTTGACGTAGCCGGCCTCGGCCTGGACGGCGATGGTGTCCAGGAGCGGTCCGGCCCCGCCGCGCGCGGCGGCCAGCGGGCCGAGGACCGTGCGGACCAGGTCCGCCATCGCGGCACGGTCGCGCATCAGGACGGGGAAGACGAGCAGTTCCTCGGCGTTCAGCAGTTCGGCGGGCAGGTCGAGCCGGTCGGCGAAGTCGAGCGCGTCGAGTGCTTCCTCGAAGCTGCGGACGACGCCGCCCGCGCCGGAGTGCCGCCGCCCGATGGCGACCCGGCGGGCGGGCGGGTAGCCGGGGCCGGGCTGCAGGGCGAGGCGGGCGAAGGCGTCGAGGACCGCGTGTTCGCTCTCGGGGGCGACGCAGACCAGCCGGCCGTCCTTGGTGGCGAGCAGGACGTCGCGTTCGCCGAAGCGTCCGGTGAGTTCGCGTTCGACGCGCCGCACGACGGGGTCGACGTGCCCGTAGGGCTGCGGGGTGACGGCGACCGCGACGGCGTGGGTGCGGGCGAGGCGCAGGCCGAAGCGTTCGGCGCGGGCGGCGAGGGTGCCGAGGTCGCTGCGGCCGTACAGCAGGTCGTCGATGAACTCGCGGCGGGCGGCCTCCTCCTGGCGGACGGCCAGTCGTTGGGCTCGTTCGTGGCCTTCGCCGAGGGCGGCGAGGGCGGTCTCGGCGGCGATCAGCAGCGCTTCGCCGACCTGCCGGAGTTCGCCTGCGCTGTCGGCTCCGGCGACGCCGGGGAGTCGGGTCCAGGCCTTGCGTCCGGCCCCCATGCAGTGGGCTATCAGTTCGCGCAGCCCGTGCCCGGCCTCGGCGCCGCGTTCGCCGAGTTCCCGCAGTGATTCGACCTCGACCCGGGTCAGCCGCCGTCCGGAGCGAGACACTTCGGCAAGCATGCCGACGTACTGCTCGGCGAGTTCCCCGGCCGCTGCCTGCTCGGCCATTGTTGACACTCCTTCACCTGCTGTTCGACCGCCGCATCCTAGCGATTGCGAGCGGATTGCGGCGGCCGTTGTTCGGGCCCGTACGATGTCTGCTGCGGCGCGCGCGTTCCGGGTGGCGCCGCCGCTGCGAGGGAGGTTCCGCGATGACGCCTGGCCGTGCCACCAGGAGTTGGACGGCGCTGCTCGGCTGCTGGGCCGTCTTCGGCGTGCTGGCGGGGCTGCTGGCGGCGCACGGCTGGGGCCCGTTCGCATTCGAACAGGCCGTGCTGGACTGGTGCACGAGCCACCGGCCGGGCTTCGCGGTCTCGGTGGCGACGGTGGTGACGGCCTGCGGCTCGGCGCCGCTGCCGTACCTGCTGACGCTGGCGGCGGGCGCGCTGGCGGTGCGCCGGGTGCGCCGCCCGGTGGCGCTGGTGCTGTTCGCGCCGACGGTGTGGCTGCTGCTGGGCCAGGGGCTGCGTCAGCTGCTGATGCACGGCTTCGGGCGGCCCCGGCCGCCGGTGGCCGACCGGGCGGTGCACGCGTCGGGGTTCTCGTTCCCGTCGGGTCACGCGTTCACGGCGGCGGCCGCCGCGGGGCTGCTGGCGCTCGCGGTGGCGCTGGCCCGTCCGGCTGCGGCCCGCGCCGCCGCGGTGGGCGCGCTGGTGTTCGCGGGGGCGGTCGGTGCGAGCCGGGTGTATCTGGGGGTGCACTGGGCACTCGACGTGCTGGGCGGCTGGCTGCTGGCGGCGGGGTGGCTGGCGCTGGGTACGCTGCTGGCACGTCAGGATGGCGAAAGTGGCGCTGTGCTGCTGGAACGCCGACCGGGCGGGCGCCGGGACCGACCGTCCGCGCCGTGACATTTGCGTTCAGGGAGAAGGGTTTCGGAATGGCTCAGGTTGTGCGGGGTGTGATCGCGCGGGCGAAGGGTGCGCCGGTGGAGGTGGTGCCGATCGTGGTGCCCGATCCGGGGCCGGGCGAGGCCGTGGTGCGGGTGCAGGCGTGCGGCGTGTGCCACACCGACCTGCACTACCGGGAGGGCGGGATCAACGACGAGTTCCCGTTCCTGCTGGGCCACGAGGCGGCGGGCGTGGTGGAGTCCGTCGGCGAGGGCGTCGACAATGTCGTGCCGGGCGACTTCGTGATCCTCAACTGGCGTGCGGTGTGCGGCCGTTGCCGGGCGTGTCGACGGGGCCGGCCGCAGTACTGCTTCGCCACTCACAACGCGAAGCAGAAGATGACGCTGGAGGACGGCACCGAGCTGTCGCCGGCCCTGGGCATCGGCGCGTTCGCCGAGAAGACCCTGGTCGCGGCGGGCCAGTGCACCAAGGTGGACCCGGCGGCCTCTCCGGCCGCGGCGGGCCTGCTGGGCTGCGGCGTGATGGCCGGTCTGGGCGCGGCGATCAACACCGGCCAGGTGGGCCGCGGCGACAGCGTCGCGGTGATCGGCTGCGGCGGCGTCGGCAACGCCGCGGTGGTGGGCTCCCTGCTGGCGGGCGCGTCGCGGATCATCGCGGTGGACGTGGACGACCGCAAGCTGGTCACGGCCCGCAGCCTGGGCGCCACCCACACCGTCAACTCGCGCGAGACCGACCCGGTCGAGGCGATCCGCGAGCTGACCGGCGGCAACGGCGCGGACGTGGTGATCGACGCGGTCGGCCGCCCGGAGACGTACAAGCAGGCGTTCTACGCCCGCGACCTGGCGGGCACCGTCGTCCTGGTCGGCGTGCCGACCCCGGAGATGACCATTGAACTGCCGCTGCTGGACGTGTTCGGCCGGGGCGGGTCGCTGAAGTCCTCCTGGTACGGCGACTGCCTGCCGGAGCGGGACTTCCCGATGCTGATCGACCTGTACCGGCAGGGCCGGCTCGACCTGGACGCGTTCGTCAGCGAGACCATCCCGCTGGACGGCGTCGAGGAGGCGTTCGCCCGGATGCACCGCGGCGAGGTGCTCCGCTCGGTGGTGGTGTTCTGATGGCGGCCCGCATCGAACTCCTGGTCACCTCGGGCGAGTTCAGCCTGGACGGCGGCACCTGGCAGGTCGACAACAACGTGTGGCTGGTCGGCGACGACCGCGAGGTGGTCGTGATCGACGCCGCGCACGACGCGGACGCGATCGCCTCGGCGGTGGCCGGGCGCACGCTGGTGGCGATCGTCTCCACGCACGCGCACAACGACCACATCGACGCCGCGCCGGAGCTGGCCGCCCGCACCGGCGCCCCGATCCTGCTGCACCCGGACGACCAGGTGCTGTGGCAGCAGACCCACCCGGACCGCAAGCCCGACGGGGCGCTCGCCGACGGACAGCGGCTGACCGTCGCGGGCGTCGAGCTGACGGTGCTGCACACGCCGGGCCACAGCCCGGGCGCGGTCAGCCTGTACGCGCCGGCGCTGGGCACCGTCTTCACCGGCGACACCCTGTTCGCGGGCGGTCCGGGCGCGACCGGGCGGTCGTTCTCCGACTTCCCGACCATCGTCGACTCGATCCGCGACCGGCTGCTGACGCTCCCCGCGGAGACGGTGGTGCGCACCGGCCACGGCGACACCACCACGATCGGCGCGGAGGCCCCGCACCTGGCGGAGTGGATCGCCCGCGGTCACTGAAAGCGGACGCCGGCCAGCCGCCCGCGCGAGGTTCCGTCGGCGAGCAGCACCGACGCCGCACCCGGGAACGCCGTGAGGCCCTCGCGTTCGACGGCCGCGACCAGCGCGGTCAGGCCGCGCACGTGGTGGCGGAAGACGCCGGGCGCGGCGGTGCGGGCGCGGGCGTGCTGGCCGGCCAGGGCCTGTTCGGGGCGGACTGCGAGCAGCACCACGTGCAGCTCGCGCCCGCCCTGCCGGGCCCAGCGGGCGAGGGCGCGGCGCATCCAGCGGCGGCTGCCGCAGTCGTGCACCAGCAGCGGCCCGGGCCGGCGCAGCGCGGCGCGGATGCGCAGCAGGTGCAGGGTGCGCACGACGGGCCGGTAGACGGGGTACGGGAGCCGGTCGGGCACGGTTGCCCGGGCGGCGAGTCGGCTGGTGCGCGGGTCGAGGACGGGGGCGGGGCCGTCCCAGCGGTGCAGCAGGGTGCTCTTGCCGCTGCCGGGCAGTCCGGCCACCACCACGGCGGCGTCCGGCCCGTAGCGGACCGTCAGCGGCGGTCCGTCCTGCCCGCGCAGGTCGTGCACGCCGCGCGCGACGAGCTCCATGTCCCCTCCTCGACGCGAAACCGTCCCGCCGTGGGTCACGGCGGAACGGTTCGGCAGCCTAGCGAAGGGTGTCGGGGTCAGTCCTCGACGATCCGGACGGCGCCCGAGGGGCAGGCCACCACGGCGTCCTCGACGGCGGAGCGCAGTTCGGCCGGCGGGCGGGGGTCGAGCAGCAGGACGATGCCGTCCTCCTCGCGCTGGTCGAACACCTCGGGGGCGTTGCGGACGCACTGCCCGGCGCCGCAGCAGCGGTCCTGGTCGACGGTGACGGTCACGGTTCCTTCTTTCACGGGGGCGCCGGCGCGGGCGGGCGGGGCGACGGTCACCAGGCGACCTGGAGTTCGTGGACGCCGTAGATCAGCATGTCGTCCCGGAACGGCACGTCCTCGAACGGCATGGCGAGCTTCAGGTCCGGCAGCCGGCGCAGCAGGGTCTCCAGGGCGATCTCCAGTTCCATCCGGGCGAGCGGCTGGCCGAGGCACTGGTGGACGCCGAAGCCGAAGGCGAGGTGCTGGCGGGTGTCGCGGGTGAGGTCGAGGGTGTCGGCGCCGGGGTAGCGGTCGTCGTCCCAGTTGGCGGTGTTGATCTGGAGGACGACGCCCTCGCCGGCCCGGATCTCGGTGCCGCCGATCTCGGCGTCGGCGACGGCGGTGCGGACCAGGCCGGTCTGGACGATGGAGAGGTAGCGCAGCAGTTCCTCGACGGCGGCGGGCACGGCCTCGGGGTGGGCGCGCAGGTGGGCGAGCTGCTCGGGGTTGCGCAGCAGGGCGAGCACCGACAGCGAGGTCATGTTGGCGGTGGTCTCGTGTCCGGCGATCAGCAGCAGTCGGCCCATCGCGCCGATGTCCTCGATGTCGAGTTCGCCGCGGGCGACCAGGCGGCTGAGGATGCCGTCGTCGGGGTTGTCGCGCTTGGACTCGGCCAGGGCGTCGATGTATTCGGTGAGGCGGGCGTTGGCGTCGACGACGGCCTCGGTGGTGGAGCCGCGGTGCAGCAGGACGCGGCTGCACTCCTGGAAGAAGTCGTGGTCCTCGTAGGGCACGCCGAGCAGCAGGCAGATCACCAGGGAGGGCAGCGGCAGTGCGAACTCGCTGACCAGGTCGGCCTGTTGGCGTCCGTCGATCATCTTGTCGATGAGTTCGTCGGTGATCCGCTGGATCTCGGGGCGCATGGTGGCGGTGCGGCGGACGGTGAAGTCGCCGGTGAGCATGCGGCGCAGCCGGCCGTGCTCGGGGTCGTCGAGCCGGATGAAGGTGGGCCGGACGGTGACGAACTCGCGGGCGGCCTCGGTGAGGAACGGGAAGCCGGGGTTCTCGGGGTCGGAGCTGAACCGGTTGTCGGCGAGGACGGCGCGGACGTCCTCGTGCCGGGTGATCAGCCAGGCGGGGGTGCCGTCGTAGAGGGCGATGCGGCTGATCGGTTCTTCGTGCCGGGCTTGTTGGTAGACGGGCGGCGGGGCGAAGGGACAGGTCCCGCGCGGGGCGGGGTGGCTGCTGGGGGAGGTGTCGGCGACGGTGGCCATCTGGTGCTCCCTTCCGGAGCTGGGCCGGCGGTGGCGTCGGCGGTGGCGTCGGCGGTGGCGTCGGCGGGTGGGCCTGCGACTGCGCGCGGCCCGGGCAATTGAATGCCTCGGGCAACTAACTCAACGTCACGCTAACTCGCGGTCCGTGGCCACGGAAAGGCGATCCGGCCCGGCGCGGGCATTCTGTCCGGATTCCGGCGACGCACGTGCGTTCCCATGGGGGTCGGCAGGCCCGCCCACCAGCCATGTCCATGCCCGTCAGGGTCGAGGGATCATCCTTACGGCCGATCGAGAACGGGCCACGACCTCACACCCACAGCGCCTGGGCGATCGCCCACCCGGTGAACGCCGAGCCGAGACCGGCCACCACGCTGCCCGCCACATTCATCACCGCGTAGAACCGGGCCCCGCTCTCGGCCAGCCGCAGCGTCTCCCAGGAGAACGTCGAGTACGTGGTCAGCGCGCCGCAGAAGCCGGTGCCGAGCAGCAGTTGGAGCTGCGAGGAGGCCACGCCGGCGGCGACCGCGCCGGTCAGCAGGCCGAGCACCAGGGAGCCGGCCACGTTGACGGCGAACGTCCCCCACGGGAAGACCGTGTCGTGCCTGGCCTGCACCGCCCGGTCCGTCAGGTACCGCAGCGGCGCGCCGACGGCCGCGCCGACGATCACCAGCAGCCAGTTCACCGTTCCTCCTGCGGCGGGTCGGCGGGCCGCAGCACCTCGCAGGCGTCCAGCGTCACCAGGCAGCGGTCGAGCAGCTCGTCCAGCTGCGGCAGAAACGCCCGGATCCGGTCCTCGCGGTCGACGACCACGATCGCGACCGGCAGGTCGTCGCCGACCGACAGCAGCCGGGAAGTGTGCACCAGCGCGGACGCGCCGAAGCCCTCGATGCCGCGGAACACGCTGGCGCCGGCCAGCCCGGCGGCGTGCGCGCGGTGCACGATCTCGGCGTACAGCGGGCGATGGTGCCAGCGCTGGTCCTCGCCGGTCAGCGCCGTCAGCCGCAGCGCGGGTACGGTGTGCGGGGTCATCGCGTCCTCCGTCCGATCACCCGGCGGGCGGTGGCCGCGCCGGCCCAGACCGCGACCATCGCGGCGAACAGGGTGGCGGCCAGGTAGCCGAGGGCCGCCGGGGCGTGGCCGGCCAGCACCAGGCGCTGGATGTCGACCGCGTAGGTGGAGAAGGTGGTGAACCCGCCGAGCACGCCGGTGCCGAAGAACGGGCGCACCAGGCGGTGGGCGCGCCAGGCCTCGGTGAGCACCGTCATGAACGCCCCGATGACCGCGCAGCCGACCACGTTGATCAGCAGCGTCGCCCAGGGGAAGCCGTCGGGGGTCGGCGGCCACGCCAGCGTGATCGCGTACCGGGCGCAGGCGCCGAGCACGCCGCCGAAGGCCACCACGCCGATCACGGACGCCAGTTCGCGGTCCGGCCCGCGCCTCGGCCGGCGCGGGGCGGGCACGGGGTCGGCCGTCATCGACGGCCGGTAGCTCTCCACGGGCACACGTCTCCTACTCGCACGGCGCCCGAGCGATCCGGGCGCGTCACTGTACGGGACGGCGCGGGTCAGGCCTTCTTGACCACGCTCGACTTGAGCTGCATGGCGCCGAATCCCTCGATCCGGCAGTCGATGTCGTGGCCGTCGACGCCATCGACCAGGCGGATGTTGCGCACCTTGGTGCCGGCCTTGATGCCGGAGACGCTGCCCTTCACCTTCAGAGCCTTGACCACGGTGACGGTGTCGCCGTCGGCCAGCACGTTGCCGACGGCGTCCCGGATCTCCCGCTCCCCCGCCTGCTGCGCCGGGGCCTCCTCGGCGGGGGCCCACTCGTGGCCGCACTCGGGGCAGACCATCAGGGCGTCCAGCTCGTAGGTGTACTGGCCGGCGCAGCTGGGGCAGGGGGGCAGGTTGTCGCTCATTGCGCCAGGATATCGGCCTCCGAACGCGTGCGTGATCAGCTGACGCTGACCGCGCTCCACGCGGCGGCGACCGCGTTGTACTCGGTGGAGCTCGTGCCGTACAGGTCCTTCGCCGCGTTCAGCGAGGCGGTGCGGGCGCCGGCGTAGTTGGTGGTGGAGGTCATGTAGACGGTCAGCGCCCGGTACCAGACGGCGGCGACCTTCTGGTTGCCGATGCCGGTGACGGTGGAGTTGTTGCAGGTCGGGCTGTTGTAGGTGTAGCCGTTGATCGTCTTGCTGCCGCTGCCCTCACTGGCCAGGTAGAACCAGTGGTTGGCGACGCCCGAGGAGTAGTGCACGTCCAGCTTGCCGACCGACTTGCTCCAGCAGTCGGCGGAGGCGCCGTCCAGCGAGGGCTTGTCGAAGCGGCGCAGCCACGGCGGGGTGGACTGGTCGCTGAACAGGTAGTCGGGGGTGTCGACGGCGTTGTTGGCGTACCACTCGACCATGGTGCCGAAGATGTCGCTGGTGGCCTCGTTGAGGCCGCCGGACTCGCCGCTGTAGCGCAGGTTGGCGGTGGCGCTGGTGACGCCGTGGGTCATCTCGTGGCCCATGGTGTCGAGGTCGACCTGCTCGGGGTCGGTGCTGCCGTTGCCGTCGCCGGTCATCATGCAGAAGCAGCTGTCGACCCACTGGGCGTTGTCCCAGTTGGTGCCGACGTGGACGAAGACGGTGGCGCCCTTGCCGTCGTTCTTGATGCCGTTCCGGCCGAAGGTGTTCTTGTAGTAGTCGTACGTCCAGGCGGTGTTGGAGTGCGCGTCGACGGCGGCGGTGGCCCGGTCCTTGGAGAACTTCTTGCCGTCGCCCCAGATGTTGTCGGCGTCGGTGACCAGCGTCCCGGAGGTGGCCTTGACGCTGCTCGCGCCGATGTTCTTGGCGTCCCGGGTGCTGTGGCCGCGGACGGGGTCGATCAGCGCGTAGCTGCCGTCGGACTGCTGGGTGGTGTCGATCCGGACGTCGCCGGTGTACTCGGAGTGGCCGGTGCCGGCGACGGACTGCTCGGAGTCCCAACTCTCGATCGCCGCACCGGTGGTGGCGTCGGTGACGACGACCCGGCCGGCCGGCTGGCCCTGCTTGCCCTCGCCGCTGACGGTGGTCTGCCAGGCCAGCCGGGGGGTGCCGTCGGCGGCCCAGACGACCAGTTCGGGGGTGGCGACCGCGCCGGACATGCCCTGCACCTGGCCGAGCGCGGCGGCCGCGCCGTGCTGCGCGGGCACGGCGGGCACCACGGACGCCACCGCGGCGTCGTGGCCCTTGGCGCGCGAGGAGTCGGTGAGCTTGCCGCGGGCGTCCTGGTGGACCACCAGGTCGCCGCCGACCACCGGCAGTCCGCGGTAGGTGCGGTCGAAGCGGACGTGCTGCGCGCCGTTCGCGTCGATGATCACGTCCTTGACCTTCAGACCCTGGCCGGGCCCGAAGCCGAACAGGTCGGCGTGCCGGGAGACGTTGGCCTCCGCGCGGGCGACCGCCGCGTCGCGGCCCGGGGCGGCGGAGGCGGTGTCGACCTGGACGGCGGCGACGAGCAGGGCGGCGCTCGCCGCGAGGGCGCCGGCGGTGAGGGTGCGGCGGCGGGCGGAGGAGGAGGGGCTCACTCGTGACTCCAGTCGGGTAGCTGGGGGCTGGCCGACTGACAGCCTGACGGTGAACACACAAACAGTTCTATGAACAGTTAATGACCGTGACCTGTTCGTATCCCGGCGACCGGAACCACCCGTGCGGGGGGCCGCTCGACCGGGGCGGGAACGACCAAAGGCCCTCCCGCCGCGCGGCCCGGACCGCCCAGGATCGGAGCATGACCATCGAACCCGTTCCCGCCGCCGACGGCGTCAGCCTCGACCACCACCAGTGCCTGCGCCTGATGGCCCGTCACTCGGTGGGCCGACTCGTCTACACCCGGCACGCGCTGCCCGCCGTCCTGCCCGTCCGCTACCGCCTGGTCGACGACGGCAACGTGCTGGTCGAGCGGCCCGACGAGGAACTGCTGCGCGCCGTCGCCGGCACCGTCGTCGCCTTCCAGGCCGACGAGGTCGACCCGGCCGACGGCAGCGGCTGGACGGTCACCGTGCTCGGCCACGCCGACGCCGTGCACCCGGCCGCCGCGACCGGGCCGCCCGCGGTGTCCGTCCGGATCCGCCCCGAATGGGTGTCCGGCCTGCGGCTGCTGCCGCCCCGGCCCGCCGAGCGGCCCCGCCGAACGGGACCTCCGGCCCTCGCGCCCGACGGCGCCCGCCCCGCAGAGTGGGACCGCACCCGGCACCGGACCGGCGCGGACCGAGGAGGCGAAGGGCGATGCGGCACTGCACCGTCGGAGCGATGATGACCCGTCAAGTGGTCACCGTCAGCCCCGGCACGGGCTTCCGCGAGATCGTCGCCCTGCTCGCCGAGTACGACATCACCGCCGTGCCGGTGGTCGACACCGACCACCGGCCGCTCGGCGTGGTCTCCGAGGCCGACCTGCTGCGCACCCAACTCGCCCAGTACGACCCGGCGTCCCTGCTGCCCGCCCCCGTACACCTGCGCGGCACCGGCACCACCGCCGCCGACCTGATGACCTCGCCCGCGGTGTGCACCACCCCCGACTCCACCGTGGTCGCCGCCGCCCGCCTGATGACCCGCCGCCGGGTCAAACGCCTGCCCGTGGTCTCCCTCGAGGACGGCCGCCTGATCGGCACCGTCAGCCGCGGCGACCTGCTCCGCGTCTTCCTCCGCGACGACCTGGCGATCCGCCGTGAAATCGTCGAGGACGTCCTGACCACCCTCCAGGACGCCAGCCCCGCATCCATCGCCGTCGACGTCGTCCAAGGCGAAGTCACCCTCAGCGGCACCACCGGCCCGCACTGCCCCACCGGCACCCTGCGCCGCCTCTGCGCCGCCGTCGACGGCGTGGTCTCGGTCACCGACCGCACCACGCGCGCCGCGGCTTAGCTCGGTCGATCACGACACGGCCTAACGCCGCCCACCCGGCCCGGCAAGCACCGAACCGGCCATCGCACCCTCCCCCGCGCGGCCCGGGGTCGAACGCTCCGCCAGCATCGGATCTGCACGAAGGAAACATTCGAAACACAGCGCCCCGCATCGCCAACTACCCCTTGAACAGCGCTTTCTGAGTGTACGAAAGTTGCAGCTGTTCGTCCGGTTCGAGCGGCCTGCCGGGCGGTCGCCGCCCACTAGATTCCTCACCACGCGGTGGACGCCCCACCAATGGGGGTGAATGGGCGACGACGGGGGGGTGTTCGGCCGGCGAGTAGCGGCCAGGGCTGCCCCGTTCTCCACTTTCGACGAAGGGGAATGGTTATGGCCACGACCACGATACGACGCCTGGCCGGACTCGGTGCGGCGGCGGCGATGAGCTCTGCGCTGCTGCTGGGTCTGCCGACCGCAGCCCACGCGGCCGGGTACTGCGATGGGACCGTTCTTCTCACGAATAACTACAACGGCATGAGCTCCCGTCTGGTCCGGTCCTACGACGGCAACAGCCTCTGCGTCAACACCTGGAACCAGACCGGCGGCTATGCCTGGACGCAGGCGGTCATCACGAAGCAGGTCGGCGGTCCCGACGCGGCGAAGGATTACGGCTGGTACTCCCAGTACGCCTCGACCGGCTGGGTCGCCAAGGGCAACGGCTGCTGGTGGTGGGGTGGCACCCCGGTCTCCCCCGGGTCGAACACCTTCAGCCTCTGGTACAACTGCGTCTGATGAGTTCTGTCCGCCCGATCATGAGCGGAGCTGGATGACGAGGGCGGCGGCCGTGGCTGTGCCGAGGACGACGGAGGCGCGCTTGTCAGAGCGTGTCGCGACAGCCCGATAGTTCTTCAACGTGTTGATCGCTCGCTCGATGACATTGCGCTTCTTGCACCGGCCCTTGTCGATCCCGGGTGGTCGACCACCGCACTTGCCCCGTTCGCGATGGTCGGCCACCTGGTCGGACTTCCGAAATGTGCGCACTCCGCGCGCCGTCTAGGCTCTGTCTCGTAATTGATCTTGGCTGTGGTCATTGTTCCTCTGCTCGGAGCCAGAGGATCAGCGAGGCGAGGACGACGCCGGCCCGGTAGCGGTTGGCCAGTTTGTCGAACCTGGTTGCCACTGCCCGGAATTGCTTCAGTTTGGCGAAGCACCGCTCGATGACGTTCCGCCCCTTGTAGGCGGCCTTGTCGAAGGCCGGCGGCCGGCCGCCCCGGCTCGCGCGGCGGATGCGTCCGGCGATCTGGTCGCGGCGTTCGGGGATGGTCGCCCTGACGCCGCGGCGCCGCAGCAGGCGGCGGATCTTGCGGGAGGAGTAGGCCTTGTCGGCCACGACCCGGTCGGGCCTGGTCCTCGGCCGCCCGCTCCCGGCGCGCGGAACGCGGATGGCGTCGAGGACGGCGGGCAGCATCGTGCAGTCGGCAGTGTTGCCGGTGCTGAGGACGATTGACAGTGGCAGGCCCCGTCCGTCGACGGCGAGGTGGATTTTGGTGGTCAGTCCGCCCCGGGAGCGGCCGAGCGCCTCGCGGCGCGCAACTGCTGCCGGATCATCCGATTCGTCCTCGGACCGATCCCCTTTTTGCGGGCCCCGGCGGCGTGCTGGTGAGCCCGCGCGACGGTGGAGTCGATCGACACCGTCCACTCCACGGTCCCCACGGCGTCGTTGCGGACCTGGACCTCGCGCAGGAGCGCGGCCCAGGTGCCGTCCTTCTCCCACCGGGCGAAGCGCCGGTAGACGGTCTGCCACGGGCCGTAGCGTTCGGGAAGATCCCGCCACGGGGCACCCGTGCGCAGCCGCCACAACACCCCGTTCACCACCTGCCGGTGATCCCGCCAAGGACGACCGGCGCCATCACGCTGCGGCAGCAAAGGCTCAATCCGGGCCCACGCAGCATCCGTTATCTCTCCACGACCCACCACAAGATCAATTATGAGACACGACCTAGGCCCTCCCTTCCGGAATCCGCCGGACGAGAGGGCCCGAGCCGTCGTCAGCCCTGGCGGAGGATTCCGGCGCGGCGGGCGGCTGTGATCCACTGCGGGAACTCGGACAGCAGGCGGTCGTACAGCTCCGGGTCGGGCAGGGTGCTGATGTCGTCCACCGCGAAGAAGCCGACGTTGTCGACCCGGCGGCCCGGCAGTTGGTCGAAGCGTTCCAGCACGCCGTAGTTGGAGCGGCCCAGGCCCACGAACTGCCAGAAGATCGGCTCCTCGACGGAGGCCCGCAGCTGCGCCTCGATCTCGGAGTTGCGGTAGATGCCGCCGTCGGAGAAGAACAGCACCAGGGTGGGCAGCGGCGACGGGTACGCGTGGACGAAGGCGCGCACCTCGGCGATCACCTTCTGCTCCTCGTTCTGGATGCCCACCGCCTTCATGTCCACCCGCCCGTCCATCGTCGGCGGCCGCAGCTTCCGGCGGCCGAACAGCGACAGGTTCGCCTCGCCCGGCCGGACGTGCAGCCGCAGCCACTCGGGCAAGTGCGGCAGGCCGAGGTCCGGCAGCCGGGCGGGGCGGGTGGCGAACGTCCACGCCTGCATCACCCCGTCGTCGTCCAACTGCGCGGCGACGGCGGCCATCCGCTCCACCACGTCCGCGACCACGCCCCGCTCGTACAGCTTCGTCATCGACCCGGACGCGTCCAGCACCAGCAGGATCCGCGCCACCACGCCCTGCGCGCCGTGCTTGCGCAGGCTGACGGCGACCTGCTCCTTGCGCAGCGAGAGGCGCTTGCGCATGTCGACGGGCAGCGCCTGCTCGGCGGCGGATCCCCCGGGCGCGTGGGCGGGCCGCGGCGGGACCGGGGGTGGGGCCAACGGCATGGGGGGAAGCGGGAGGTGAGTGGTCTCCGGGAGCGGCGGCCCGGGCAGCGGGCGCAGCCGCAGCTCACGGGTGGCGTCGGCTCCGGGTTCGGGTTCGAGCGAGGGCGCGGACGGCGGGCGCAGCTCGTACTCGGGCTCGGGCGACGGCGGCGAGGACTGCGAGGACGGCGACGGATCGGCCGGAAGCCGCAGCCGGAGCTCCCGGGTGGCGTCCGGCGGCGCGGGGGTGAACTCCGGTGCGGGCAATGGCTCTTGCGGCGTTAGCTCGAAGTCGGCTGCGGACACCGGCTCCGGCGGCGCGGGCGCGAAGTCGGCTGCGGACACCGGCTCCGGCGGCGCGGGCGCGAAGTCGGCTGCGGACACCGGCTCCGGCGGCGCGGGCGCGAAGTCGGCTGCGGACACCGGCTGTTCCGGCGCAGGAGCGAAGTCGGCTGCGGACACCGGACGTTCCGGCGCAGGAGCGAAGTCGGCTGCGGACACCGGCTGTTCCGGCGCAGGAGCGAAGTCGGCTGCGGACACCGGACGTTCCGGCTCGGGCGTCAACTCCTGCGCAGGCAAAGGCGCTTCCTGCGCGGGCTGGAACTCCCCTGCGGGCAGCGGCTCTTGCAGCAGGTCCGGCAGCACGGCCTCCGCCGGCGACTCCGGCTCGGGCTCCGACTCAAGCTCGGGCTCGGGCGCCGGCTCCTGGGCGCGCCTCGGCTCCGGCAGGAACCCGGCGGCCGGCTCGCTCGCGACCTCCGCCACCGCCTCCGCCTCCGCCGCACCCTGCTCCTCGGCGGCGTCCGCCTCGGGCCCGGCCGGCGGCTCGAACCCGTACGCCTCAGCCAGTCCCGCGAGGCCATTGGCCCAGCCCTGGGCGACGGCGCGGAACTTCCACTGGCCGTTGCGGCGGTAGAGCTCGCCGCCGATCAGCGCGGTCTCGCGGCCGGCCTCGACGGGGAAGCGGGCGAGCGGCAGTCCGGTGCGGGCGTCGGAGATCACCAGCGTCAGGTCGGGGACCTGGGCGAAGAGGCCGTCGCCGTCGATGAGGGCGAGCAGCAGGATGCGGTGCACGGCGTCGTCGCGGACGTCGAGCGCCGCGAGGTCGGCCTCGACCCGTTCGACGGGCGTCTCGGGCCCGCCGGTGCGGCCGCGGTGCAGGACGGCGCCACTGCGGTGCGGCGGCCGGTGACCCCGGATCAGGTCGTGCGCGTCGCGGGCCTGTCCGTCGGCGGTCAGCAGCAGTGCGGCCGCGGTGAGGTCGGGGACGCCGGGTGCGGGTGTCCAGCTGAGGTCGGCGTGCACGGCGGGCACGTCGATCGGGAGGTTGCTGCCTTTGGCCAGGGATCTCGCGGTCACTGCCACAGTCTGGCCCATCGGGGGCGTGCGACGCGCCCCCCTGTGGGCGGGTTCTGCGGGCGGCGGCGGGCCCGGCGCTACGGTGGGGGCCGGACGCGGGCGAGCCGGGAGCGAGGTGGTCCGGGTGCACGCGGTCACCGACTGGCTGCGCGGGCTGTCCGGCCCGGTGGTGTACGCGGTGGTGGGGGCCTTGGTGTTCGCCGAGGACGCGCTGTTCTTCGGGTTCGTGCTGCCGGGCGAGACGGCGGCGGTGTTGGGCGGGCTGCTGGCCCATCAGGGCAAGGTGTCGCTGGGCCTGATGGTGCTGGTGGTGGTGGCCGCGGCGATCCTCGGCGACTCGACGGGGTACGAGGTGGGGCGGCGGTTCGGTCCTTCGGTGCTGCGGACGAAGGCGTTGCGCCGGCACGCGGACCGGATCGAGGGGGCGCAGGATCTGATCCGCCGTCGGGGTCCGGTGGCGGTGCTGCTGGGGCGTTTCGTGGCGTTCTTCCGGGCGTTGATGCCGGCGCTGGCGGGGGTGTCGCGGATGCCGTATCCGCGGTTCCTGCTGTTCAACGCGGTCGGCGGGGTGCTGTGGGGCGTGGGGTTCACCCTGCTCGGGTATTTCGCGGGCTCCGCGTACTCCCGGGTGGAGGGGGCGGTGGGGCGTTCGCTGGCGATCGCGGTGGCGGCGCTGGTGGTCGTGGGCCTGCTGGTGTGGCACTTCCGCAGCCGCCGCCGGGACGGCCGCCGTGAACGGCACGACGACAACGGCGGGCCTCCGTCCGCAGCCTGAGCCGACCGCCCCGACCGCGCGCGCTGAACCGACCGCCCCGGCCACGGGCTGAGCCGACCGCCCCGACCGAGCGCTGAACCGACCGCCCCGACCACAGGCTGAGCCGACCGTCCCGACCGCGGCAGGGCCCGTCGGGCCTCGGACGTGGACCGTTCGGCCCTCGGTTCGGCGGGGCTGCCGGAGCAGGCTGGAGTCATCGGGAAAGGAGCTTCTGATGAATCGTCTGCAGACCCGTAGGGACGCCGAGGTGCTGGTCGAGACCCGCGGCGAGGTTTCGGCCGGTGCCCCCGACTATGCGCGGGTGAAGATCGCGGCCGTGCTGGACCGGCTCGAGGAGCCGGTGCTGGCGGTCCGGGTGCGGCTGGTGCAGGAGCCCAACCACGCGGTGGCGCGGCCCTCGATGGCCCAGGTCACCGTGGACGTCAACGGACGTCCGGTGCGGGCGCACGTCGCCGCGGCGACCATGCGCGAGGCGATCGACCTGCTCCAGGACCGACTGGTGTCGCGCATCGCCCGGCTGCGCCACCACCGCCGTCCGGCGCGGACGCCGCTGGGCTGGGCGGACGGCCTGGACCCGGAGCACCGACCGCAGCGCCGCCACCGCGCGCCGGAGGACCGTCGGCTGGTGCGGCACCGCAGCTACAGCGGGGCGCGGCTGGGCGCGCTGGACGCGGTGTTCGAACTGGAGGCGATGGACTACGACTTCCAGTTGTTCACGGACGCCGGGACCGGCTGCGACAGCCTGGTGTACCGGGGCGCGGCGGGCGGCTACCGCCTGGCCTCGACCGGACCGGTCCCGTCGCCGGTGCCGGGTCTGGTGGCCAGCCGGCTGACGGTGCCGTGCCTGACGGCCGCTCAGGCCCGGGCGCGGCTGGATCTGACCGGGTTGCCGTTCGTGTTCTACACCGATGCCGCGACCGGCCGCGGCAACGTCCTGTACCACCGCTACGACGGGCACTACGGGCTGATCACGCCCGCCGCGTAGCGGTTGCGAGCCTCCGGAACAGGCGTGGGGGTCTGGCCGGAGGCGGGAAGAGCTCTCGGCGGGCGTGGGGGTCCGTCCGGGAGCGCCGGAAGAGGAGCCGGGGACGGCGTGGGGCCGTCCCCGGCTCCCGCCTTTTTTTGGTAATGGGTCGGTTTATTCATCGACGACGAATCATTTCGGCCAAGTTGACGCAGCCTAGGTGACGCGTCCCTATCAAAGCTGGCACTGTACCGTCCCATCGCCGCAGAGGTCCTTGCAGACGCACACGCACCACCCGCTTCGGCGTGCACGTGAAGTCCGTTCCACCCCTCGAACCACCAGCTCTACCGGGCGGCACCATCCCTGCCCTCCCGGCTGACTCCGGCCGTACCCACGCGGCCGCCGCAGAAGGAGTTCAGTGTGACTCGATCCCCCCGAAAGTCCACCGCCGCAGGCGCGTTGATCGCCAGCGCCGCAATGATCGTGGCTGCTCTGACGTCCGGCGTCGCCACCGCCGAGGACACTCCCACCGGCTCCCCCGCCGAGATCCGGGCCATCGCCGGCGCGCTGCCGGTCGAGCTGTCGGCGACGCAGCGCGGCGAGCTGCTGTCCGCCGCGGACGCGACCAAGGCGGAGACCGCCAGGGCGCTGAACCTGGGCTCGCAGGAGGAGTTGGTCGTCAAGGCCGTCACCAAGGACGCGGACGGCAGCCTGCACACCCGCTACGAGCGCACCTTCGACGGGCTGCCCGTGCTGGGCGGCGACCTGGTCGTGCACACTGCCGCGGACGGCACCGCGAAGGGCGTCACCAAGGCCACCGACGCGGACATCGCCGTCGACACCAGCGCCAAGGAGAGCTCGGACGCGGCGAAGGGCCTCGCGCTGGACAGCGCCGGGGAGGCGAAGGTCGCGGAGCCCGCGGCCGACAACACCCGCAAGGTGGTCTGGGCGGCGTCCGGCGCCCCGCGCCTCGCCTGGGAGACCATCGTCACCGGCACGCAGGAGGACGGCACGCCGTCCGAGCTGCACGTCATCACCGACGCCAACACCGGCAAGAAGATCTTCGAGTACCAGGGCATCGAGACCGGTGTCGGCAACAGCCGGTACTCCGGCCAGGTCACCATCGGCACCTCGCCGGCCGCCGGCGGCGGCTTCGCGATGACCGACACCACGCGTGGCGGCCACAGCACGTACGACCTGAACGGCACCAGCTCCACCAAGTCGCTGTTCACCAACCCGACCGACACCTGGGGCGACAGCACCGTCGGCAACCGGCAGACCGCCGCCGTGGACGCCGCCTACGGCGCCCAGTTGACCTGGGACTACTACAAGACCGTCCACGGCCGCAACGGCATCAAGGACGACGGCGTCGGCGCCTACACCCGCGTCCACTACGGCAAGAACTACGTCAACGCCTTCTGGGACGACAGCTGCTTCTGCATGACGTACGGCGACGGCGCGGGCAACGTCAAGCCGCTGACCTCGATCGACGTCGGCGCGCACGAGATGACCCACGGCGTCACCTCCGCCACCGCCGACCTGATCTACAGCGGCGAGTCGGGCGGTCTGAACGAGGCCACCTCCGACATCATGGCCGCCGCCATCGAGTTCTGGGCGAACAACCCCGAGGACAAGGGCGACTACCTGGTCGGCGAGAAGATCGACATCAACAGCAACGGCACCCCGCTGCGCTACATGGACAAGCCCTCCAAGGACACTCGTTCCAGGGACAGTTGGTCGCCCGACCTGGGGAGCATCGACGTCCACTACTCCTCCGGCCCGGCCAACCACTGGTTCTACCTGGCCTCCGAGGGCAGCGGCGCCAAGACCGTCAACGGCGTGAACTACGACTCCCCGACCTCCGACGGCCTGCCGGTCACCGGGATCGGCCGGGAGGCCGCCGCCAAGATCTGGTACCGCGCCCTCACCACCTACATGACCTCCTCGACGAACTACGCGGCCGCCCGGGTCGCCACCCTGCAGGCCGCCGCCGACCTGTACGGGAAGACCAGCGCGACGTACATGAACACCGCCAACGCCTGGGCCGCGATCAACGTCGGCGCCCGCGTCGTCGACGGCATCATGGTGACCCCGATCGCCAACCAGCTCACCGCGGTGAACGCGCCGGCCGAACTCCAGTTGGAGGCCGCCAACTTCAACCCCGGCCAGCTCACCTTCCACGCGACCGGCCTGCCCGACGGCCTGAAGCTGCACCCGGTCACCGGCCGCATCACCGGCACCCCGACCACGCCGGGCACCTACACGGTGAGCGTCCTCGCGAAGGCCTCGCACCACAGCAGCGTCACCACGACCTTCACCTGGAAGGTCGCCCGGGCGATCCTGACGAACACCACCAAGACGCCGATCCCCGACAAGGGCGACGCGATCTTCTCGGACATCCAGGTCACCGGCCTGGCCGGCCAGGCGCCGAGCGACCTCAAGGTCGGCGTGGACATCAAGCACACCTGGCGCGGCGACGTCGTCCTCGACCTGGTCGGCCCCGACGGCACGGTGTACTCGCTGAAGAAGGCCAACCTCGGCGACTCGGCCGACAACATCATCGAGACCTACACGGTGGACGCCTCCGCCCAGCCCGCGAACGGCCTCTGGCGGCTCCGGGCCCAGGACATGTACCGGGGCGACACCGGCTACATCGACAACTGGAAGATCGTCTTCTGACAGCGCCGGCACGCTGGGCGCCGAACGCTGAACACTGGGCGCTGAGCACTGACCGCTGAGGTGATCCGGTCGGCGAGGGAACTCCCTCCGCCGGCCGGATCACCTCTTTCCGGGTGCGGGACGTTTCGGCCGGGCCCACCGCCGCTCACTTCGCCGGCCGGATCACCTCCTGGACGTGCGGGACGGCCCGCACCAGGGTGAGCACGCCGCCCACCACCACGGCGACGGCGAGCAGTTCGGGCAGCAGCCACCAGCCGGTGCGCACGCTCTCGTCGAACAGCACCACGCCGAGCAGCAGGCTCACCCCGGCGTCGCCGATGGTGAGGGCGGGCTGCGAGGCGGCCAGCGAACCGGCCTGCAGGGCGTTCTCCAGCAGCAGGACGGCGGCGATGCCGGTGAGCGCGAAGCCGTAGGTCTGCCAGGCGGAGAAGAACGCGGCGGGGCCGTGGTCGGCGAAGGTGCCGGTGGCGGACTTCAGCAGAGCGGCCGTCAGCGCGTTGCCGACGGCGGCGGCGCTGCCCAGCGCGGCGGCCCGGAACAGCGACGAGCGCCGACGTCGGGCGACCAGCACGCAGGCCGCCATCGCGCCGAGGCAGCCGACCAGCACGGGCAGCCAACGGCTCATCGGGGCATGGTCGGTGGCCCCGGTGGGCGCGGCGCTGCCGAGGAACAGCGCCAGCCCGCCGACCACGGCCGCCACCCCCGCCCAGCCGGCCGCGGGCAGGCGGCGGTGCAGCAGCGGCGCGGCGATCAGCAGCGCGAACGGCAGTTCCAGGACGAACACCGGCTGCACCAGGGCGAGCGGACCGAAGGTCAGCGCCAGCGCCTGGAACAGCGCCGCCCCGGTCACCCCGGCGATGCCGGCCAGCCAGGCCGGGTCGTGCGCCAGGGTGAGCAGGAAGCGCAGGCCGCCGCCGCTGCGGACGGCGGAGGCGGCCTTGCGCTGGAAGGCGGTTCCGGCGGCGTTGGAGGCGGCGCCGAGCACGGCGAGCAGGACGGCGAGGGCGGGCACTCCCCCATGCTGCCCCGCCGCCGGTGCGTCGGACGGCGCGTCAGCCGGTGTGTCGGTCGGCGTGTCGGTCCGCGGTGTTCAGCAGTTCGGCGGCCTGTTCGCGCATCTCGACCTTGCGGATCTTGCCGGTGACGGTCATCGGGAACTCGTCGACCACGTGCACGTAGCGCGGGATCTTGAAGTGGGCGAGCCGGCCGGCGCAGTACTCGCGCACCGCCTCGACGGTGAGCGGGCGGGCGCCCTCGCGCATCCGGACCCAGGCCATCAGCTCCTCGCCGTACTTCTCGTCGGGGACGCCGATCACCTGGACGTCGAGCACGTCGGGGTGGGTGTACAGGAACTCCTCGATCTCCCGGGGGTACACGTTCTCGCCGCCCCGGATCACCATGTCCTTGCTGCGGCCGGTGATGCTCAGGTAGCCGTCCCGGTCCATCACGGCGAGGTCGCCGGTGTGCATCCAGCCGTCGGCGTCGATCGCCTCCGCGGTGTGCTCGGGCTGCCCCCAGTAGCCGATCATCACCGAGTAGCCGCGGGTGCACAGTTCGCCGGTCCCGCCGCGCGGGACGGTGGCGCCGGTGGCCGGGTCGACGACCTTGACCTCCAGGTGCGGGCCGACCCGGCCGACGGTGGAGGTGCGGCGTTCGATCGAGTCGTCGGCGCGGGTCTGGGTGGAGACCGGGGAGGTCTCCGTCATGCCGTAGCAGATGGACACCTCGGTCATGCCCATCCGGCCGATGACGTCCTTCATCACCTCGATCGGGCAGGGAGCGCCCGCCATGATGCCGGTGCGCAGGCTGCTCAGGTCGTACTGGTCGAAGCGCGGGTCGGCGAGTTCGGCGATGAACATGGTGGGCACCCCGTACAGCGAGGTGCAGGACTCGGCGGCGACGGCGGCCAGGGTGGCGGCGGCGTCGAACGCGGGGGCGGGGATGACGGTGCACGCGCCGTGCGAGGTGGCGGCGAGATTGCCCATCACCATGCCGAAGCAGTGGTAGAACGGCACCGGCAGACAGATCCGGTCCTGCTCGGTGTAGCCGCACAACTCCCCGACGAAATAACCGTTGTTGAGGATGTTGCGGTGCGAGAGGGTGGCGCCCTTGGGGAACCCGGTGGTGCCGGAGGTGTACTGGATGTTGATCGGGTCGTCGGCGGCCAGCTCGCTCTCGATGTCGTCCAGCACCGCCGGGTCGCCCGGCCGGCCGTCCGTCAGCAGCCCGTCCCAGTCCGGGCCGTCGAGCAGCACCACGTCGGTGAGCGCGGCGCAGCGCGGCCGGACCTCCTCGATCATGGCCGCGTAGTCGGAGCTCTTGAACTGCCGGGCGGCGACCAGCAGTCGGACGCCTGCCTGGTTGAGGACGTACTCGAGTTCGTGCGAGCGGTAGGCGGGGTTGACGGTGACCAGGATCGCGCCGAGCCGGGCGGTGGCGTACTGGGTGAGCGTCCATTCGGCGCGGTTGGGGGCCCAGATGCCGACCCGGTCGCCCCGGCCGACGCCGCGGGCGCGCAGGCCGAGCGCCACCGCGTCGACGTCGGCGAGGAGTTGGGCGTACGTCCAGCGCCGGCCGGTGGTGCACTCGACCATGGCCTCGCGTTCCGGGAACGCCCGGACGGTCCGGACGAGATTGGCTCCGACGGTGTCGCCGAGCAGCGGGGTGTCGGTCGGGCCGGTGGCGTGGCTCGGCTGGCTCGGGGCGTGCGGCACGGGGGCCTCCTGGGCGCGGCGGTGCGGGGCGGTACCCATGCTGGCCACTCGGGCGGAGGTTGACCAGTCTCCAAGTGGGGGTGGTGCCGGGTGCGGGCGGTGGGTTCGGGCGATCCGGCGGCTCCCGCGTGAATATCGTCAAACCGACTGCCCGGTCGGTGAGTTCGCTGATTTGATGGGAGCTTGGGGGAATCGGCCGTGGGTCGCTTGGGGGCGCGATGGTGCAGGCGGGTGGGCAGGTGCGTTTGCGGCCGTCGCCGCAGTTCCGGCGGCGGCGGGCGTCCGTCGCGGTGTTCGCGGCGGGCGCGTTCGTCGGCTGCGGGCTGCCGGTGCTCGGCGGGGCGGTGACGCGGCCGGCGTCGGTGCTGATCGAGGGCCTGGCGGCCGTGGTGTGGGCGGTGGTGCTGGTCCAGCAGGCGCTGGCGGCGTTCGCGCCGGTGACGGTGCTGGTCGACCCCGGTTTCCTGGAGCTGCGCGGCGGTCTGCGCAGGGTCCGGCTGCCGTGGGAGGCGGTCGAGGCGATGTGCGTGCTTCCGGTGCGCGGCGGCCCGCCGTCCTACCGGGCGCCGCAGTTCCGGGGCACGCTGCTGGTGCGGACCTCGCAGGGCAGCCCCGCCGGGTTGACGGGGCGCGGCTCGCCGCGCTGGTCGCCGTCCTGGCAGGGCATCCTGCTGGACCTGGCCCCGCTGGCGGCTTCGGTGGAGCGCCTGGACCAGGTGTTCGCGCCGTGGGCGGCGGACCGCTGGCGCGGCGTCGACCGGTTGCCGGACGGCCCGGGCGGGGCCTCGGTGTTCGCCTCTGGCGCGCTGCTGTCCTGGCCGGGCCGGGTGCTGCTGCGGATCCACGGCTTCCTGCTGCTGGTGACGACCGTCGCCGCGCTGTTCGCCATCCACCTCTTCAACGAGTTCGCGGGCCAACCGGTGCTGGTGGTCCTCGCGCTGGTCGTGTCCGGCACGGTCGGCTTCCGCCGGGCGCTCCTCGGGCTGTCGCGGGCCTGCGAGCTGCGGGTGGAGGGCCGGGGCGTGGTGGTGACGGTCGGCGGCCTGGAGCGGACGGTGCCCTGGTCGGACGTCGCCTCGCTCGGGGTCGAGCAGCGCACCGTGTCGGCCGCCGCGCAGCGTTTCCACGTGGTGACGGTGCTGGCCCGGCTCAACGCGGGCGCGAGCCGCCCGGCGCCGCTGCCGCACTGGCCGTTCCGCGCCGACGGGGAGACCGTCGAGCTGCTGCCGGTGCACTCCCCGGCGCACGGCCTGCTGCACGGACTGACCGTGTTCCCCGCCCAGTTGGCGGACGCGCTGGCCCCGTACGGCGCGGATCTGCTCGCCGGGCACACCCGGCGCGCCGAGTCCGTCGCGGGCGAGGCCGTCACTCTGCGGGTGGGGCCGGGCCGGGGGTCCGCGCACCGGAGCCTGGCGTCCGCGCTGCGCGCCGCGCCGCCCGACCGGCCGCTGCGCCTGCTGATCGAGCCGGGCCGCTACCGGGAGCCGGGGCCGCTGGTGCTGTCCGGCACCGTCGAGCTGGCGGCGGCGGGCGGCGAGGGACAGGTGGTGATCGAGACGCCCGAGCAGTCCCCGCTGGAGTGCGAGGGCGACGTCACGCTCGACTCGCTGACGGTGCAGGGCCGCGGCGCGGTCGCCGTCCTCGCCACCGGCCGCCTGGAGCTGCGCCGGTGCCGGATCGACGGGCCCGGGGAGCACGCGCTGCTCGCCGGGCAGGGCGCCGAACTGATCGTGCGGGACTGCGAGATCACCGCGGGCCGGACCGAACTCGTCGGCGCGACCGGCACGTTGGAGCGCACCGCGTTCCGCGGGGCGAGCGGGCACGCGCTGGTGCTGCGGGAACGGGCGAAGGTCGTCGTCACCGACTGCACGGTGACGGACAGCCGGGGGCGCGGCATCGACGTGACCGCGTCGACGGCGGAGATCCGCGGCTGCGAGTTCCGGGGCACCGGCGACGCCGCCGTCGCGGCCGGCGACCACGCCGAGGTGCAGGTGCTGGGCTGCCGGATCGACGAGGTGCACGCCACCGGCCTGGCCTTCGACCGGCAGGCGCACGGCACCGTCCAGGACACCACCGTCTCCGGCGCCACCACCGGCCTGTACGTGGCGCGCGGCGCCGAACCCAAGGTCCGGGACTGCCTGTTCGCGCACTGCCGGGACACCGGCGTGCTGGTCGAGGACCAGGGGCGCGGGCGGCTGGAGAAGTGCCGGATCGAGAACGCCGGCCGGCACGGCATCGGCGTCGCCTCCGGCGGCGTCCCCGTGGTCGAGGACTGCGCGGTGGCGTTCGGCGGCACCGGCGTCTCCGTGCACAAGGCGCGCGGCGACTTCACCCGGCTGCGGGTCCACGACCAGGCCGAGAGCGCCGTCGAGGTGCAGGAGGGCTCGGTGGTGGAACTCGCCGAACTGCGCCTGGAACGCTGCCAGTACGGGGTGAGCGGCCGCGGCACCGGGGTGACGATCCGGCTGGTCGGCGCGGTGATGGCCGACATGGTCGCGTCCGGGCTGCTGCTGCAGAACACCGCGCGCGCCACCGTCGAGCACGTCACCGTCGAACGGGCCGGCCTGTTCGGCCTGAACTGCCGCGACGACAGCCGGCTGACGGCCCGCGACTGCACGGTGACGAAGGCCGGCGAGGCCGGGCTGCTGGCCATCGGCAGCACCAGCGTGGAGATCGACCGGCTGGAGGTCACCGCCAGCCGCGACAAGGCCCTGTGGGTGCGCAACAACAGCCAGGTGGTCCTCACCGCGGTCCGCGTGCACGGCGCGGGCAGCGACGGCGTCCGCTTCGAGGACAACGTGTACGGCAGCCTGACGGACTGCGAGGTCACCGGCTGCGAGGGCGAGCCGGTGGTCTCCAACGACCGGGTGCAGCTGGAGGACGTCCGCACCGGCGCCACCGTCGAGGACATCCTGCAGCCCGAGGCCGGCCCGATCACCGAACTCCAGCGCATGATCGGCCTCGCCGAGGCCAAGCGCCAGGTCGACGTCCAGGTCGACCTGCTGCGGCTCGCCCGCTGGCGCTCCGACACCGGCCTCCCGCCGCCGCCGCGCGCCCACCACCTGGTCTTCTCCGGCCCGCCCGGCACCGGCAAGACCACCGTCGCCCGGTTGTACGGCCAGATCCTGGCGGCGCTCGGCGCGCTGAAGAAGGGCCACCTGGTGGAGGTCGCGCGCGGCGACCTGGTCGGCGAGTACCTCGGCCACACCGCGCAGAAGACCCGCCAGGCCTTCGAACGCGCCTCCGGCGGCGTGCTGTTCATCGACGAGGCGTACAGCCTGGCGCGGCGCTTCGGCGCGAACAGCGACTTCGGCCAGGAGGCCATCGACGTCCTCACCAAGCTGATGGAGGACCACCGGGACGACATCGTGGTCATCGCGGCCGGCTACACCGAGGAGATGCGCGCCTTCCTCGACTCCAACCCCGGCCTGCGCTCCCGGTTCTCCCGCATCCTCGAATTCGACCCGTACGAGCCCGCCGAGCTCACCGAGATCGTCGCCCGCGAGGCCGAACGCCACACCTACCGACTCGCGCCCGACGTCACCGACCGGCTCCTCGAACGGTTCACCCGCCGCGAGCTGCGCGGCGACCCGGCGAACGCGCGCGACGCCCGCACGCTGCTGGAGGAGATGGTCGAACACCAGGCCACCCGGCTGGCCGGCTCCGGCACGCCCAGCCGCGAGGAGCTGATCCTGCTGCTGGCCGACGACATCCCTGACGAAACCGCTCGCCTGTGACCCCCGACGAGGCCCTCGACCTGCTCCTCGCCCACCTCGACCCGGCGGTCGAGGACCCGTCCCTGATGGCCTGGTACATCACCCCCGAGGCCACCGCCGCCGCCACCGTCCTCCGCGCCGGCGGCGTCCCGCCCGCCACCGACCTCCCCGTCGACCACGCCGTCGTCCTCGGCTACAGCGACCTGTTCGCCTACATCGTCGGCGCCGGGCAGGACCGGGCCCTCCTCGGCGAATCCCTGCTCTGCATGCTCGTCGTCCGCCGCGACCTCCCGGAACGGGTCCCTCCGGGGTTCCTCCCGGCGCTGGCGGTGGCCGCGGGCGAGGACGCCCCGCGTGGCGAGCGGGCCCCGGCCGACGAGGGCCCCACCGGGCCACCCAGGGCGCAAGGCCCGGCCCCCGACGGCCTGTCCGTCCAGGACGCGTGTCAGGCCGGGGAGGCGATGGTGGTGGCGTTCCAGCGGTGGGAGCACACCGGGGCGCCCGCCGTCGCGGTGCGGCTGCTGCGGCGGGCGGCGGCCGACTGCCCGGCCGAATCGCCGTTGCGGGGCAGGGTGTTGTCCTCGCTCGGGGTGGCGTTGCTGTCCGACCATCTCGACCGCACCGACCTGGTCCCGCTCGCCGAGTCCGTGCGGGCCGGCCGGGAGGCCGTCGCCGCCGTGCCGGACGTGGACGGCGAGCAGGCCCGCAGGCACGCGAACCTGGGGAAGGCGCTGCGGTTCTGGGCGGAGACGACGGCGTCCGTCGAGGCGAACCGGGAGGCCGTCGCCGAGGCCCGCGCCGCGTTGCGGATCGGCCCGCCGGGCGACCCTCAACACGCGTTGTACTCGGTCGAGTTGGGGATGTACCTGGCCCAGGCCGCCGTCCTGTTCGGCGATCTCCGTGCGGCGCCCGAGGCCGCCGGGCTGCTCCGCGAGGCGGTTCGCACCGCCGACCCCGCAGACCCCGACGGGTACGCCGAGCGGCTCTGCCACCTGGGCCTGGTGCTGATCGCCCAGGCCCGGGCGGAGGACCGGCCCGCGCTGCACGGCGAGGGCGTCGCACTGTGCCGGCAGGCCGTCGCGGCCGCACCCACCCCCGCGGCCCGGCTCCAGTACCTCTGCAACCTGAGCGTCGCCCTCCTCGACTCGCCGGACGACGACACCGCGGCCACGGCCCTCGTGCTCGCCGCCGCCCGCGAGGCCGCCGACGGCGCCCCGCCCGGCAGCGCGCTGTTCGCCGACGCCCGGATTCTGCTGGCCCTCGCGCTGAACAGGCGTTATCTCGCGGACGGCCGCCCGGAGGACCTCGCGGAGGCGATCGCCCGCGCCACCGAGAGCTTCGAGGCGACCCCGCCCGGCCTCCCGACGCGCCGCCTCCAGCGGGGGGCCACGCTGGCGAACCTGCTGGGCCTGCGCGCCGCCGGCGGCGACGACCCGTCGGCGGAGCCGCTCGCCCTGCTGCGGAGCCTGGTCGACGAGCTGCCGGACCCCACCCCCGACCGCGCGCTGGCGCTGCGCCACTTGGCCGAGGCCCTGCACGGGTCCGCGCCGGACGAGGCCCTGGAGCGCTACCGCGAGTGCCTCGAACTCCCGTCCCCCGGAGCGGAGTTCGAGGCCGAGGTGCGCGCCCTCCTGGGAACGGCGCTGGCCCGCCGGACCGGCGGGGACAGCTGGCAGCAGGCCCTCGCCTCGCTGGGCCGGTCCGCCGACCTGCTGCCGCCGGGCGACCCGCGGCGGTTGGAGGTCGAGTGCCGGATCGGCGCGCTCTGGGTGCGGCGCGGCGAGGAGACCGGCGATCCCGCGGCCTGCCGCAGGGGCGTCGCGCTGCTGGCAGCGGTCGTCGCGGCGGACCAGGGGTGCGCGTCCGCGGACCGGGTGGACCACCGTCTGCTGCTGGGCGACGCCGTGCTGCGCCTGTCCGATCACAGCGGCGAGCAGGACCTGGTGGACGACGCGGTCGCACCCCTCGAACAGGCCCTCGCCATGCTGCCGCCGGGCGACCCGCGACGGCTCGGCCCGGCCGGCCTGCTGGCCGGTGCACTCAACTCGACGGCCTGGGCGCGCTCCGACACCGCCGCCCTCGACCGCGCCTCCGCCCTGCTCACCGAGGCGCTGGCCGTGCCCGGCGGGGACGACGCGTACCGGGCCGAGTGCCTGGCGTCCCTCGGCCGCAACCTCCGGCTGCGCTACCACCTCACCGGGGATCCGGCGCACCTGGAGCAGGCCGTCGTCCGGCACCAGGAGGCCCTCGACCTGACCGGACCGACGCCCGACCCGGCGACCCTCGGCGGCCTCGCCACCTGCCTGTCCAACCTGTACGGCCTCCGGCCGGACCGGCAGCTGCGCGAGGAGGCGATGCGGTGCTGCCGCACCGCGCTGGACCGCCTGCCGAAGCACCATCCCGAGCGCGCCTCGCTCCAGGCCGACCTGGGCTACCTGGAGTGGTCGGCGGCCGGCGAGTCCGGTTCGGCCGAGCAACTGGACGCCGCACTGGGCACGTTGTGGGCGGCCGTGGACGCCGCGCCGGAGGGCCACGACAACCGGGGCCTGGCGCTGACCAACCTGGGCGTCGCCCTGCTCGACCGGGCGGGCCGGACCGGCGACCGCAGCTGGGAGATCCAGGCGACCTCGGTGTTCCGCACGGCCCTCGACCACACCGGGCCGTCCTCGGCACAGCGCCCGGTGGTGCTGAACAACCTCGCGACGGCCCTGATCGACCTGGCCGCGACCACGAACGAGCCCGCGCTGCGCGCGCAGGCGCTCGACCTGCTCGAAACGGCGTCCGCCCCGGGCCCGGGGATGTCGCTGGCGCGGGAGCGGGCCGCGTTGAACCTGGCGGTGCTGCGGTTCGGGCAGGCCCGCGAGAGCGGCGACCCGGCCGCGCTGACCGAGGCGTTCCGCCGGTTCGAGGACCTGGCCGACGAGTTCCGCGCGCCGCACCCGCTGCGCGCCCTCGCACTGGCGCGGCTGGCCAACGCGGCGCTGCGGCTGGCCGAGCTGCCGACCGGGCGTCCGGTGCGGGCGGTGCGGTCCGCGCGGTCGGCGCAGTGGGCGTTGCGGCAGGCCGCCGCGGCCGCCCGGGAGGCGCTGGCCGTCGAGGCGCTCAGCTCGGACCCGGTGCATGCGCTGGCCCGGCGGACGCTCGCGACGGTGCAGCTTCGGCGGGCCGCGGACGGCGAGCAGGTCGATCTGGCGGAGGCGGTCCGGCTGATCCGGCGCACCGCCGAGGATCCGGCCTTCCCGCCGCACAACCGGCTGGAGGCGGCCCGGTTGTGGGGCGCCATCGCGGCGCGCACCGGCCGGTACGCGGAGGCGCTGGAGGGTTTCTCGCACGCGGTGGGTCTGCTGCCGGTGGTGGCGCCGCGTCACCTGGCGCGGCTGGACCAGGAGGACCGGCTGAGTTTCGGCCAGGGGTTGGCGAGTGCGGCGGCGGCGCTGGCGCTCCGGGCGGGCGATCCGGCGCGGGCGCTGGCCCTGCTGGAGCAGGGCCGGGGCGTGCTGCTGGCGCAGGGCCTGGACAACCGGGGCGACCTGTCGCGGCTGCGGGAGCTGGACCCGGCGCGGGCGGCGGAGTTCGAGCGGATCCGGGACCGGCTGAGCCGGGAACATCCGCTCGCGTCGTCGGCGGCGTCCGACGCGTTCTTCGCGCAGGGCGCGGCGGGCGCGACCGCGGGTGCGCTGCGGGACGCCGAGGAGCGCCATGCGCTGTCCCGCCGCTGGGACGAACTCCTGGACGAGATCCGCACGTTGCCGGAGCTGGACGACTTCCTGCGGCCGCCGACCACGGAGCAGCTGCTGTCGGTGGCGGAGCGCGGGCCGGTGGTGGTGGTCAACGTCAGCGAATTCGGTTCGCACGCGCTGCTGCTGGCCGACCGGACCGGCCGCGGGCCGCGCATCGAGGTGCTGCCGCTGCCGGACCTCACGCCGTCCGAGGTGGCGGTGGCCGCGCAGGCGTTCACCGAGAAATGGGTCGATCTCGCCTACGGGGACGAGGGCCTGGCGCGGGCCAGGCAGGTCATGGACGCGCACAAGGGCTTCCTGGCGTGGCTGTGGGAGGTCGTGGCCGCGCCCGTGCTGGACCGGCTGGGCCTGCGCCACACCCCGCTGGACGGCGAGGAGTGGCCGCGGCTGTGGTGGTGCCCGACCGGCCGGCTGGCGTTCCTGCCGCTGCACGCCGCGGGCAAGGGCCAGGCCCTTCCCGGCACGTGGGTGATGGACCGGGTGGTCTCCTCGTACACGCCGACCGTGCGTTCGCTGCTGCGCTCCCGCCGCCGCACGGCCGCGCCCGACACGCCGCGCCGGCGGCCCGCGCCGCTGGTGGTGGCGCTCGCGCACACGCCGGGCGGCCCGCCGCTGCCCGGCGCGGGCCCGGAGGCCGACCTGGTGGCCGGGCTGTTCCCGGACGGGCTGCGGCTGGACGGGGAACAGGCCACCGTCGAACGCGTGCGCCGGGCGCTGTACGGCCACGCGTGGGTGCACTTCAGCTGCCACGGCGTCACCGACCCGGACAGTCCGTCGAACAGCGGGCTGATCCTCCACGACGGCCGGCTCAGCGCCCTCGACCTGTCGGCGCGCCGCCCGGTCGACGCCGAACTCGCCTACCTGTCGGCCTGTTCGACCTCGCAGGGCGGCCTCGACCTGCCGGACGAGGCGGTGCACCTCGCGCCGTCGTTCCAGCTCGCCGGGTTCCGCCACGTCATCGGCACGCTGTGGAGCGTCTCCGACCGGATCGCCCGCCACGTCACCGGCGAGTTCTACACCGCGCTGAGCGAGGACGCCGCCCGGGGCCTACCGTTCGACCCGGCACTGGCCCTGCACCACGCCGTCCGCCCACTGCGCGAACGCCTGCTGCCCGCACCGCACTTGTGGGCGGCGCACGTCCACATCGGGCCCTGATCCGGACAGCCCTAACGGCCTTCCGGGCCGCCGTTCTCGGGGGCCGCCGAGGTGTCGGGTTCGCTCTGCGCGGTGCCGGATCCGCCCTCGGGGCCCTGTTCGGGCTCGGACGCTCCGCCGCCGATCCGGAAGATCCGCCGGGGGCGGTGCTCCTCGATCAGGCTCTCCAGCGACAGCCCGTCATCGCTGTCCCTACCGTCCTTCTCGTTCCGACCGCTCCGTGCTGTCATCGTCCCGCTCCCTCCGTGCCACCGGCACCGGCGCCGGCGCCGCCAGCAGTTCCAGCACCTCGATCTCGCTGCCCTTGACGTACACGCCGGAGGTGCCCGGCATCCGGCCGAGGAACGCCCCGTCGCTGCCGAGGCGCCACTGCGATTCCAGATAGATGTCCTGCGGCTGCGGGAACGCCGACACCGCCGACCGCGATCCCAGCCAACCGCCCACCCACAGGCCGCCCTTGAGCCTGATCCGGACGAAGCACGGCTCGCGGTCGGCGAACAGGAAGTCCCACGCCGTCGGCGTCGGCTCGTAGTGCGCCCGCTCCCGGCGACGGCGCACCACCGCCGCCGCCCACGCCGCCCAGGACGGGACCACGACGACCAGCAGCAGCACCGCCAGCCCCGCCTGCCGCGGGTGCCGCAGCACCCCGGCGAGCGGTCCGCCCTCGCCGCCGTCCAGCAGCCGCGCCAGCCACGGCCCCGCGGCCACCGCGTACACGGCGTCCAGCAGCCCGCTGATCGCGATCGCCCGCAGCGCCCGGTTCTGCGGCTCCTGCTCGGCGGCCTGCGGCCCGCGCAGCCGGTCGGAGACGGCCTGGTAGAAGATCCCCGGCAGCACCAGCGCCACCAGGACGGCCAACTGCTGCACCGTACTCGGAACCACCGTCGCCCCTCCCCACCCCGCGTCCCCCCACCCTAGCCGAGCGGTCCGCCACCTCGGGCGCGCTTCAACGGAGTTGACGACGCGGCATGCCCCCGAGCGGGTTGTCGACGATCAGCGGCAGCGATCCCTCGGCCAGCCACGGGTGCCCCGGGCAGTGGTCGACGTGGGTGTGCCCGCCGTCCGTCGTGGACGCGATGTCCCGCAGCACCTCCGCCAGCACCTGCCGCCCGGCCGCGTCCCCGCCGATCACCAGTACCCGCCGCTCGCCGTCGACGCTCACCAGCACCCCGGGGCCGTCCGTCGCGGCCACCTCGATCGCCGCCAACACCCCTGCGGAGAAGGTGAGATGTCCTTCCCCGGCCACCACCGCGTCCGCGAGCGCGGCGAGTTCCTCCGCCGTCGCCTCGACCTCGACCTCCCCGAACTTCGGGTCGCCGCTCAGTTCCATTCCGTGTCTCCCCGCCCGAACCCGCCCGAACCCGCCCGAACCCGCCCGACCCTACTCGTCCTCGTCCTCGTCCTCGTCCTCGGATTCCGCCTGCGGGATCGTCCAGCGCAGCACCGTCCCGCCGGAGCCGTCGGGTTCCAGCGTCACCGGGTGGACCAGGCCGCAGTCCCGTCCGCCGTGGTGGCTCATCGCATGGTCGGCGGCCTCCCAGTCGATGCCGAGGACCTGGCAGCCGGCGACCTCGATCGTGCCGGCCAGCAGCGGGTGGTCCGCGCCCGCCTTGCGGAAGCGCTGCTCGTCGGTGTGCTTCTCGACCGTGACGGCGACGCCCTTCCCGCGCAGGCCGCCGCGCCACTTCCCGATCTCGGCGGCGAGCGCCTCCGCCTCCGGCACCGGCAGGTCGAGCCGGCCCCAGACGCTCTGGCCGTGCGTCCCGACCTGCTCGCCGCCGAAGGGCGGGTGGGCGTCGTCCGCGTGGAGCCCCCAGTAGGTGACGTCGGCGAGGCCGTCGGCCGGTTCGCCGTTCAGCCCGATCCAGGCGTCGAGCGCCACGCCGTCCCCGACCACCATGCCGCACCGGTCCACCGGAAGATCCCCGAGCTGGACCGGCTCGTCGCTCTCCCCCGCCCAGGGCAGGCCGAGTTCGACCTCCAGCACCGCGATCGCCGGCTCCTCGGTGTACCAGGAGAGCCCGGTCCGCGCTGTCACCCGCAACGCCCGGCCCCCCGCCGCCGGAACGGCCACCGCCTCGTACTCCCCGTCCGACAGATGCCCGCCACCGGCCGCCGCCGCCACCCGGGCCCGCTCCGACGACAGCCCCGACTCCGGCCGGCGGTCGGCCCACGACACCATCCCGAGCACCAGCACCCCGGACGGCACCGTCACGAACCCCAGCTCCACACGTTCTTCACTCACCCCCCGATCATTCCCCGTCCCCCTGGCCCGCCGGTCCTGCCCCACGCCCGGCGTCCGACCTGCCATCGGCTACTCTGCACGCCCATGGGTGAGTTGATCGTGATCAGGCACGGCCAGACCGAGTGGAGCCTGTCGGGCCGTCACGCCGGTCGCACCGACGTTCCGCTGACCGCCGCCGGCGAGGCCTCGGCCAGGGCGCTCGCCCCGCGCCTCGCCGAACGTCGGCCGGTCGCCGTCTTCAGCAGCCCGCTGAGCCGGGCCATGCGTACCGCCGAACTGGCCGGCCTGACCGGCGTCACGCCCGATCCCGACCTGCTGGAGTGGAACTACGGGACCTACGAGGGGCTGACCGCCGAGCAGATCCAACAGTCCTGCCCCGAATGGGACTTGTGGCGCGACGGCGTCGTCGGCGGTGAGCAGCTCCACCAGGTCGCCGCCCGCACCGACGCCGCCCTGGACCGCATCCGCCCCCTCCTCGCCGTGGGCAACGTCGCCGTCGTCGCCCACGGCCATCTCGCCCGTATCCTCACCGTCCGCTGGCTCGGCCTCCCCCCGTCCGCCGCGGGCCTCCTCGGCCACCCCCACCCCGGCACCCTCGCCGCCCTCTCCACCGAGGACGGCCGCCCGATCCTCGCCGCCTGGAACGTCCCGTAGCAGCGGACAGGCCCGAACCTCCGTCCGGGCGGCGTCAGTTGTCGTCGGCCGCCGTGCGGGGCCAGTGGCGCAGGGTCGCGGCGACGATGCGGGGGTGGGCCAGTCCGGCCGGGGAGCCGGTGAGGCTGACGGCGTTCCAGACGGCGGTGGCGACCTTGGCGTCGGTGGCGGCGGCGGCCATGGTGGCGCGGAAGGACTTCGCCAGCAGGGCGGCCAACGCCGGGTGGGTGCCCGGGACTTGGGGCATGGAGCGGTCGGCGAGGGTGGCGAACAGCCAGGACAGGTGCAGGGCTTTCGCGGCGGACCGGTAGAAGCGCCGGGGCAGGTCCCGGGTGCCGGCGGCGAGGCAGTCGCGCAGGGCGGCGGCCTCCAGGGCGGCGACGGTCATGCCGGCGCCGTAGATTGGGTTGAGGCTGCAGATCGCGTCGCCGGTGGAGATCAGGCCGTCGGGGAGGCGGCGGAGCCGCTGGAAGTGCCGGCGCAGCGCGTGCGGGTAGGCGAACGCGGCGACGTCGGTGACCGGTTCGGCCCGCCGGAGCGTCTCCCCCACCTCGAAGGGGGCCAACTCCCGTGCGAAGGACAGGAATTCGTCCGGCGTGGTGGGAGGGTGGTCGGCGCTGCCGAAGCCGTACAGGGAGAGCACCCAGAGGTCGTGCTCCTGCTGGGTGAGGACCAGGCCGCGTGGGCGGGCGGGCGTCGCGCCGACGAGCAGCGCCCGGTCCGGGCCGAGTGCGTCCGGTGGGAGCCGGTAGCGGCGGCTCGCGTAGGCCACGTCGACGCGCATCCGCTGCTCAACGGGCTTGTCGTAGCCGAGAGTTCGCAGCCAGATGGCACCTCGTCCGGCCCGCCCCATGGCGTCGACGACGAGGTCGGCCCCGATGTCTTCGGCGGTGTCGGGCGCGCCGGGCCGGGCCACTCTGGCCCCGGTGACCCTGGTGCGGTCCGGGGTCGCGAGGGGTGCGATCGCCTCCCGCCCGTCGAGTACGCGGACGTTGGGCGCGGCGCAGACCTTGGCCCGCAGCCGGTCCTCCAGGAACGGCCGTCCGGCCTGGAGGACCGTTCCGAGCGGTACTCTGTGCAGCAGGGAGCCGAAGAACACGATGCTGACCTCGCTGAGCGCGGTGACCAACGTGGCTCCCTCGGCGGCGAGTTCGTCGACGAATCCCGGGAAGAACTCCTCCAGGACGTTCGCCCCGCGCACCGTCAGCGAGTGCACGTGCGCCCCTTGCGGCACGCCCCGCCGCGCAGCACCGCCGCCGCCGCCGCCGCCGCCGCCCGCGAACGCGTCCCGCTCGAGGATCGTCACCCGGTCGAACACCTCGGACAGCACCCGCGCGGCGCAGAGCCCGCCGATGCCCGCGCCCAGCACCAGCGCGTGACCGGTGCCCGTCCCGCCGCCACGTGCCGTCTTCACCATGCGATCCGATCTGCGAGGAACCACCACTGCCGCCCACTGCCCACTGCCCGTTCCCCGCCCCGCGCCGTCCACACCCGGCAGGCGGCGGCGCGCAGTTGGCCGTCGGGGGCGCGAGGCGCGGCGTCCACCACCGCACGGCGGGTTTTGACGTTGCCATGACGATTTCGCATCCGTACCATTCAGGCCTACCGGCGGCGGCACACCGTCGCGCAGAGCGCTCTCGGGAAGCGGGTCTTCCATGGCTGCTGCACCGTCCACCCGTCGTCGCCGCCCTTTCGGCGCCCTCGGCCTCCTCCTGTCCGGCGGTCTGCTGGCCGCCGCCCTGCTGGGCACCGCCCCGGCCGCCCCCACCCCACTCAGCGCCCGGTCGCTCGTCGCGCAGAGCTGGGGCGACGACTTCGACGGTCCGGCCGGCGCGGCCGCCGATCCCGCCAAGTGGACGGTGGAGACCGGAGGTTCGGGCAACGGGAACCACGAACTCCAGTACTACACGGCCGGTGCGGCCAACGCCGCGCTGGACGGCCAGGGCCACCTGGTGATCACGGCGAAGCGCAGCACCGACCCCAACCTCTCCTGCTGGTACGGGACGTGCCAGTACACCTCGGCTCGGCTGAACACCTCCCGCACCTTCACCCAGGCGTACGGCCACTTCGAGTCCCGCATCAAGATCCCGCGCGGGCAGGGGATCTGGCCCGCCTTCTGGATGCTCGGCAACGACATCGGCACGGCGGGCTGGCCGACCAGCGGCGAGATCGACGTGATGGAGAACATCGGCCGCGAGCCGGGCACCGTGCACGGCACCATCCACGGCCCGGGCTACTCGGGCGCGGGCGGCATCGGCGCGCCGTACTCGCTGCCGGCCGGGCAGTCCTTCGCGGACGACTTCCACACCTTCGCCGTGGACTGGAGCCCGTCCGCCCTCACCTGGTCCGTGGACGGCCACGCCTACCAGACCCGCACCCCGGCCGACCTCGGCGGCAACCGCTGGGTGTTCGACCACCCGTTCTTCGTGATCCTCAACCTGGCCGTCGGCGGCGACTGGCCCGGCAGCCCGGACGGTTCCTCGACGTACCCGCAGACCATGGTCGTCGACTACGTCCACGTCACCACCTCGGGCTCCGGCCCGCTGCCGTACACCGGCCGGATCACCGGCCCGGGCGGCATGTGCGTGGACGTGGCGGGCGCCTCCGGCGCCGACCGCACCCCGATCCAGCTGCACAACTGCACCGGCAACGCCGCCCAGCAGTGGACGGTCGGCACCGACGGCACCGTCCGCGCCCTCGGCAAGTGCCTGGACGTGGACGCCGCCTCCCACAACGACGGCGCGACCATCCAGCTCTACACCTGCAACGGCACCCCCGCCCAGCAGTGGTCGTACAGCGCCCGCGCCCTCGTCAACACCGGCTCCGCCAAGTGCCTCGACTCCCCGAACGGCTCCTCCGCCGACGGCACCCGCCTCCAACTCTGGACCTGCAACAGCACCCCGGCCCAGCAGTGGACCCTGGGCTGACGCCAGGTCAGTCGGTCACGGGCCCGAGCGGGGTGACCGTGACGGTCGGCCGGCCGACGGTGCCGATGCTCGCGTTGTCGAAGGCCCGGTCGACGTGCGCCCGGTCCGCGTCGTCGCGCTGCCGCCACTCGTCCTCGGTCACCCGCCGCGACCGGCCGGACGGTCGGTCAGCCGTGGAAGTTCTGGTCGCGCCCGGCCTGGTACACGTTGCCGTTGGTGACGGTGGCGTGGAAGACCGTGCCCCCGGCGGCGCGCTGCTCCGGCGGGAGGGCGGGCGTCAGTTCCTCGTCCAGGACGCGGCGGATCTCGGCGGCGAGCGCCGGGTTGTCGCCGATCAGCCGGCGGAAGCGCCGCTCCCAGTCGCCCGCGAGGGCGGTCAGCGTCTCGTCCTCGGTGCCGTCGGCGCGGGCGCGCAGCACGTCCTCGCGGGTGTCGTCGAGTTCCTGCTCGATGGACTCCGCGCGTTCGGGGCGCAGCCGTCGCCATGCCCCGGCGACGGCGGTCTTGGCGCCTTCCCAGGCGTCGGTGGCCAGCAGGGTGACCACGGTGGTGGCCGCCTGCCCGGCGAGCACGGCCGTGGTGACCTGGTCCGGTTCCATCTGCACTCCCCCGTTCGTCGACGTGCTCATGATTGCCGCGATCTCCCGTGTCCCTCACGGTGGTTGACGTGTCGTCACGGCTCGGACGGCACCTGGCTGAGCGGGGCGGCCAGCGACTCCAGGCTGCGGCGTTCGGCCTTGACGCCGATCACCGCCTCGACCAGGCCCGCCAGCACCATCAGCGTCGCCCCGATGCAGAACGCCAGTGTGGCGTCGGCGACTTCGCCGCTGGAGACCAGGCCGTTGAAGAGCAGCGGGCCGGAGATGCCGCCGGCAGCGGTGCCGACGGCGTAGAAGAACGCGATGCACAGCGCGCGGGTCTCCAGCGGGAAGATCTCGCTGACGGTGAGGTAGGCGGCACTGGCCCCGGCGGAGGCGAGGAACAGCACGGCCGTCCAGCAGGCGGTCATGGTGGTGGCGTCGAGCGAGCCGCGGTGGAACAGCCAGGCGGTGCCGAACAGCAGGACGCCGGAGCCGATGTAGGTGCCGGCGATCATCGGCTTGCGGCCGACGGAGTCGAAGAGGTGGCCGAGCAGCAGCGGGCCGAGGAAGTTGCCGACGGCGATCACCGCGAAGTAGTAGCCGGTGTGGCCGGTGGGGACGTCGAAGAACGTGGTGAGGATCGCGGCGTAGCCGAAGGTGACGGAGTTGTACAGGAAGGCCTGGCCGATGAAGAGCGCCAGCCCGAGGACCGTGCGGCGCGGGTAGTGCGAGACGAGGGTGCGGGCGATGGTGACGAAGCCGACCGGGCCGCGTGCGCGGATCCGGATCGGCGGTTCGTCCACCGGCGGGAGGGGCTTGCCGGTCTCGCGTTCGACGATCCGTTCGGCCTCGGCGACGATCTCCTCGGCCTCCCGGCGGCGGCCGTGGGTGAACAGCCAGCGCGGGCTCTCGGGGACGTGCCGGCGCACCAGCAGGATGACCAGGCCGAGCACCAGGCCGATGCCGAAGGCGAGCCGCCAGCCGACGTCGGTGGCGAACAGCGAGGTGTCGAGCAGCGCGATCGACGCGAACGCGCCGATCGCCGCGCCGATCCAGAAGCTGCCGTTGACGATCAGGTCGATCCGGCCGCGCACCCGGGCGGGGATCAGTTCGTCGATCGCGGAGTTGATCGCCGCGTACTCGCCGCCGATGCCGAAGCCGGTGAAGAACCGGCACAGGAAGAAGAACCAGGCGGTCCAGGACAGCGCGGTGACGGCGGTCGCGGCGAGGTACACCGCGAGGGTGATCATGAACAGTCTCTTCCGGCCGAGCCGGTCGGTGAGCCAGCCGAAGAACAGCGCGCCGCAGCACGCACCGGCCACGTACAGCGCGGCGGCGACGGTGGTGACCTGGGCGGTGCTGATGGCGATGCCGCTGCCGGGTTCGGCGAGCCGGCCGGCCAGGTTGCCGACGATGGTGACTTCCAGGCCGTCCAGGATCCACACGGTGCCGAGGCCGATCAGGATCTGCCAGTGCCAGGGCGACCACGGCAACCGGTCCAGCCTGCCGGGGACGTCGGTCTCCACGGCCTGGTCCCCCGCGCGCTGCGGTGCGGACATCTCGACCCTCCCTCGCTGCGGTCTCTCGCGCACCCGGCGTTTTCCGGACGCACCGTCAGCGCGTCTGCCCACCGCTCCCCCCGGCACACACCTGGCCGCCCGCCGATCGGCTCAACCGTGCAGCACGGCGCGGACCGGCGCGGCGCACCTGGTGCGGTGGCGTTCGAGCAGGTCGGCGAGGGCGGTCATCGGGGCGGGCGGGCTTCCAGGCGGTCGGCGTGGATGCGGGTCTCGAAGCGGGGCTGCGGGGCGGTGGCGGGGCCCTGCACGGGGTGGCCGTCGCTGAGCCGGAAGCGGGACTGGTGCACCGGGCACTGCACGCAGCCGTCGACGAGTTCGCCCTCGGCGAGCGAGCCGGCCATGTGGGTGCAGCGGTCGGCGAGGACGGTCCAGCTGTCGTCGGAGCGGTGCACGACGAGGACGGCGACCTCGCCGAGGCGGCGGCGCACGGGGACGTCGGCGGGGAAGTCGCCGGTCGTACCGAGCGGGTGCCAGTCGGGCGGGGCGAGCCGGAACTCGGCTTCGGCGTGGGCGGCGCCGGCGGCGTACCGGTAGGCGAGGTGTCCGCCGAGCGCGGCGGCCAGGCCGACGACGGTGGTGCCGCTCAGCCCGAGCAGGCGGCCGCGCAGGCCGTGGCCGTGGCGGCGGGCCCGCAGCGAGCACAGGTGGAACGCGGCGCCGGTGGCGGCGCTCGCGGCGTGCACCAGCCCGGTGCGGCGCTGGACGGGCGGCAGCCGGGACCAGTCGACCCAGCCGGACCAGAACACCGGCGGCAGGCTGATCAGCCCGGCGGCGGTCAACCGGCGGGCGGCGAGATCGTCCGTGCGGGTGAGGTCGAGCAGTCCGGCGGCCAGCCAGCAGCCGATCGGGGTCTCCACCAGCACCGGGTGCAGGGGGTGGCCGAGCGGGACGCCGTGCAGCAGGTCGCGGGCGCGGCCGAGCGGCAGGGCCTGGACGAAGGAGGCGAGGCGCTCCGCCACGGGGTCGAGGAACGTCCAGTGCCCGGGGACGTCCAGCCAGTCGGCGGGGCCTGCGTGCAGTTGTTCCATGCCGGGGCGGCTGTCCACTCCCCCGGACCCCAAACACCGGCCGGGGGCGGCCGGCTCAGCAGACAGGGCGGGCCGCAGCCGTTCAGCGCGGCACCTCTTCGCTGCGGCACTGTCCCGTGCGGGGTTCCGCCGGAGGGCGGAGCGTCTCCAGCCAGACGCGTTTGCCGCCGCCGGGCACCGGTTCGCTGCCCCAGACGGCGGCGAGCCGGTCGACCACCCGCAGCCCGTGGCCGCCCGGCCGGACGAGGGCGTGCGGGGCGCGCAGCACCGGCATCCGGTCGTCGCTGTCGCACACCGCGACCCGCAACAGCGGTCCGCACCTGGTCAGTTCGAGCGCGTAGGGGCCGGCCGCGTGCTGGCAGGCGTTGGCGACGAGTTCGCCGGTCATCAGCAGGACGTCCTCGGCGGCGGCGCGGCCGTCGGCGTCGTGTGCGGGCAGCCAGCCCCAGGCGTGCAGGGCGCGGCGGGTGAACTCGCGGCAGCGTGCGACGGCCCCGGGCGCGACGTCCAGCGGCAGGGTGCGGCGCTCGGTGCGGCCCTGGACCGGCAGACCGTTCATCGATGCTCGCCGGGCCCCTGCACATCCGCGCCGGTGAGCTCCGGCATCCGCACCACCGGGGCGCCCGGGGGACGGCGCAGGGTGACGGCGAGGGCGGCTTCGACGACAGGTCGCGGGTCCACGGTGCGAACACCTCCTGCCGGACGCTGTGACTCTCCGCCGCGGGGCGGCTCGGTCCGCGCGGGTACCCGGTCCGGCGGGGGCTCAATCACCGCCGGTGTCGGAGGCGGGCCCGGTGCGGCCCTCGATCTGTTCGCGCAGGCCGGTCAGGGTGGCGGCGAGGATCCGGGAGACGTGCATCTGGGAGACGCCGATCTCGTGGGCGATCTCGCTCTGGGTGAGTCCGCCCCAGAACCGCAGCAGCAGCACGGTGCGTTCGCGTTCGGGCAGGCGGCTGATGAACGGCCGTGCCACAACTCGCAGTTCGGCGATTTCGAGGGCGGGGTCGCAGCAGCCGAGCCGGTTGATCAGGGCGGTGCCGGTGTCGTCGGAGTCCTCGTCGCGCAGCGAGTCCAGCGAGTCGCAGCGGCAGAGCCGTCCGGCGTCCAGCCCTTCGGCGGCCTCGGCCTCGGTGACGTGCAGTTCCTCGGCGAGTTCGGCGGTGTCGGGCAGCCGGCCGAGGTCCTGTTCGAGGCGGTCGGAGGCGCGGGCGGCGGCCAGGTAGCGTTCCTGGACGCTCCGCGGGACCCGCAGCGGCCAGGACGTGTCGCGGAAGAACCGTTTGATCTCGCCGGAGATGGTCGGGATGGCGTAGGTGACGAACTCGACGCCGCGGTCCGGGTCGAACCCGTCGACGGCCTTGATCAGGCCGATCGTGCCGACCTGAAGGATGTCGTCGAGCTCCTCGGGACGGTGCCGGAACCGGCCGGCGACGAACCGCACCAGCGGCATGTTGAGCTCGATCACGGTGCCGCGCACGTAGCTGGACTTCGGTTCCTCGGGCGGCAGTTCGGCCAGTCGCCGGAACAGCGCGTCACTGAGTTCGCGGGCCTCGCACTTGCCCATGGCGCGCATCTCGCGCCGGGTCGGCCGGTACATCGGGTCGATGTCGCGCATCGTCTCGATGTCGCGCACCACGTCGGTGTCGCGGCCGGCCGTGGCGCGGTGGTGGTCGTGTCTCCGGTCGGGGCCGTTGCGGCGCACCGCCGGTTCGCGGTCGGTCATGGTGGTCACGGGGAGTCACCTCCCGGGGACGGCGCGGCGCGCTCCGGCGCGTCGAACGCCCCACTTGTACCGATCGAGCCCCTACCCGATCGAGTGAGTTTGAACCTGATTCGTCCCGTTTCACCAGGGTATGCGCGACATGACCCGCCCGGCGACGGAAGGAGAGCGGTCATGCCTGCCGGATCGAGCCCCAAGCGGGAGCGCCAGCACGAGCACATCGAGGAGAGCCAGCCGAAGCGCGGTGCCGAAGGCCGGTCGACGATCGACAAGCACCGGCTCGAGAACGCCCCGGGGCGGTGAGCACGATGACGATGCCGATCCCCGGCGACCCCGACATCCGGCCGCCCGATCCGCCCGACAGCCCGCCCAGGCCGACCGACCCGCCCGGCCCGTGGGCCCCGACCCGGCCCCTGCCGGACCCGGACCCGCCGCTGTCGCCGCCCGTCCCCGAGCCCGGCGGACCCGGCCCCGGCGGACCCGAGCCTGAGCCCTCGCCTTCGCCCGAACCGCAGCCGGCCGCTCCCCCGCCCGGCGGGTAGCCGCCCCGCCGCCCCGCCACCCCGCCGCCCCGCCGCCCCGCCACTGCTCCGATCGGGTGAGGCCCGGCGCGGAGGCGGGCGGCCCGGGCCGTCCGCCGCTAGCGTCCTGCGGATATCGGACCGGGAGAGACGCATGCGGTGGACGACAGTGGCGGAGGCAGCCGTGTGGTGGGCGGCACTGTGCGCGCTCTACCTCGTCCTGATCTCCGCCGTCGGCCCCCTGGAGTTCGCCCTCGGCGCCCTGGCCGCCCTCCTGGGCACCCTCGCCGCCCGGACGGCCGCCGCGACCCTGCGGCACCTGCCGCTCACCGCCGCCCTGCGCCCGCCGCTCCCCGAACACGCCGCCCCCGCCCGCCCGTTGCCCCTGCACCCGGCAACCCCCTGCGGCTACCCGCCCTCCCCCGAACCCGCCCTGCTGGAACGCGCCTTGACGCCGACCCGGTGAACTCCCGCCCGGACGAAGCGGCTGCTCGGCGCCGCGTCAGGGGCGGCCTCGACGCACTCCCGCACCGGGCTCTCCTTCGACAACTGCGCCTTGCCACTGCCGAGTTCGGGCAGCAGGGAGAGGACCCCGAGCGCCGCGAGCCCGGCGCCCAAGCACAGCGTGGCCCTCAGCCCGAAGCGGTCGACGGCCAGGCCTCCGACCGAGGAGCCGATGATCACGCCGAGGGTGATGAAGAAGGCGTGGACGGTGTGGACCAGCGGGCCCGGGTTGCCCACGCGCTGGATGCGGACGGTCATGGCACGGCCCCCGAGGCGAACCCGGTGACCTCGGCACGGCCCGTCACTTCGCGTCCACGGCCCGCGCCTCCGCGGCGGCGAAGAACTCCAGCAGCCGGGCATTGACCACGTCCGGCCGCTCCAGCGTCAGGCCGTGGCCCGCGCCGGGAACGATCTCCGCCCGGACGCCCGGGATCAGCGCCTCGACCCTGCGCAGCACCCGGCCCGGGCGCAGCAGGGCGCTGCGGGCGCCGATCAGGACGAGGGCGGGGACGGCGATGCGGCGCAGGTCGTCGTCCGGGAACGGGGGTGCGGCCGGCCGGCCCGCCGGCTTCCAGGTGCGCATGGCGAGCATCAGCGGCGCGAGCATCTCGGGCGGCGCGGCCAGCGCGGGGTTGGCGAGCAGCCGGGCGAGGGCGGGGCGAAGTCGTCGGGGGGCGAGCATGCCGAACAGGCCCGCGATCATGTGGACGTAGAACCGCGCCGGGACCTTCTCGATGCCGCCCGGGTCCAGCGGCGCGACGGAGGCCAGTCGGCCGGGCCCGCGGACGGCCTGGTTGAGGGCGAGCCAGCCGCCGTACGAGACGCCGACCAGGTGCACCCGCTCCAGTCCGAGCCCGTCCAGCACCTCGCCGAGCCATCCGGCGTTCTCCTCCGGCCCGGCGGCGACGGCGCGCTGCACGCTGCGGCCGGGGTCGTCGAGGGTGGAGACGGCGTACACGGGGCGGTGGGCGCCGAGGGCGGCGATCTGCGGGTGCCAGTTGGCGGGGTGGCCGGCGTGGCCGTGCAGCAGGACGACGGGGTTGCCGGTGCTCGGGCCGTAGTGGTGGACGTGGACGGTGCCGTAGGAGGTCTCGACGTCGAGGGCGTGGTGCGGGGTGGGCCACAGGTCCATGGCCCGGTCGTAGGCGGCGAGGAACGCGGTGCGCGCCTCCTCGCTGACGAAGTGTCCGACGCTGGTCCTGGTCATGGGCGGGCCCCTCCCCGATCGACTTTTGGTGGTATGGTTGTACCACAAAAATGTTCGAAGGGGTTCGGATGCCGAAGCTGGTCGACCACGAGGAACGGCGGGCCCTGATCATCGACGCCCTGCTGCGCGACGCCGCCCGGACGGGCCTGCACGCCGTCACGATGCGCTCCGTCGCGCTGGAGGCGGGCGTCTCGGTGCGCCTGGTGCAGTACTACTTCGACACCAAGGAACAGCTCCTCCTCGCCACCCTCACCCACCTCGGCGTACGCATGGGCGAACGCGTCCGCACCCGGGTCCGGGCCGCCACCGCCGGCTCGGCCACGCCGCCCACCCCGCGCGAGATCGTCGAGGCGGTGCTGCTGGAGGCCGTCCCCACCGACGAGGAGAGCCGCACCTTCCACCTCGTCTACACCGCGTACGCCGTCCTCTCCGTCACCGACCCGGCGCTCGCCGGCCAGTCCTTCATGGCCGCCCCCGACGAGATGGAGGCCTTCCTGGTCGCCCAACTCACCGCCGCCGCCGTCCCCGACCCGGCCCTCGAAGCCGTCGCCCTGCTCGCCCTCTCCGCCGGCCTCGGCCTCAGCGTCCTGCTCGGCCAACGCACCCCCGAGGCCGCCACCGCCGTCCTGCACCACCACCTCGGCCGGCTGTTTCGGACGCCGCCCCGGGACTGCTGACCTGCCCTCGGTGTCGACTGCGGGACGATTTATTTTACGAGTAAATCACCTGTTAATCTCTTCTGGTGAGCACACAACCGTCGACCACCCCACCTGCTCGCCGCATCCCCTTGCCACCGCTGCGCCAGGTGCTTCGGCTGGGAACCCCGGCGGACATCTGGCACAAGCCCGCCGTCAGCGCCGTCGTCGCCGTGGGGGCCGTGAACCTCACCCTGCTCGCGCTCGGCCGCCTCGACCTCGCGCTCTACACGATGGCGGGCTGCCTGTGCGCCCTCTACGGCCACGGACTCCCGTACCCCGCCCGGGCCCGCACCCTCGCCGCAGTGGCCGCCGGCACCGTCCTCAGCACGGCCGTCGCGCTCACCGCCGCCTCGCTCACCCACTCCGCCGCCGTCCTGGTCGCGGTCTGCGCCGTCCTCGCCGCGCTCCACAAGCTCGCCTGCGAGGCGGGCCGGGTCGGCCCGCCCGGCGCCCTCATCGTGACCTTCACCAGCACCACCTGCGCCTTCGTTCCCCAGCGCCTCGCCGATCTGCCCGCGCACCTGGCGCTCACCGCCCTCGGCGCCGCCGTGGCCTGGCTGGTCTGCATGGCCCCGGCCCTGGTCCGGCCTTTCGGACCCGAACGGATCCTGACGGCACGCGCCCTCGAAGCCGCCGCCCGCCTCCTGTCCGGCGAACCCGACCGGCGCCCCGCCGCCCGCACGGCGCTCGCCGCCGCCGTCAACGCCGCACGCCACACCCTCGTGCCGGACTCGGCGCCCGCCGTCGCAGAGCCGCGCCGCCGGACCGTGGCCGGTCTGGAACGCCTGCTCGTCCGCAGCGAGTCCGCTCTGGCCTCGACACCGGCACGCCACGACACCGACGCCGACACCGCCAGGCGGTACCAGCGCTGGGCCCGCGACCTGCGGCGCAACCGGCCGCTGCCCGCCATCGAGCTCACCGCCGCCGAAGCCGCCGAACTGCGCGACGCCGCCGAAGCGGCAGCGGCGGCCGCGCGCCGGCCCTCGCGGTGGCACGCGCTGCGCCCCGGCTCGCCGCTGCTGCCGATCACGCTGCGGGTCGCGCTGGGCTGCGCGGCCGCCGGGTGGGCGTCGATGGCGCTGGGGGTCGGACGGCCCGGCTGGGCGGTGGTGACCGCCGCCTCGATCTACCAGGCGAGCGCCGGCCTGTCCTGGCAACGCGCACTCCAGCGCGTGCTCGGCAACCTGCTCGGACTGCTCGTGTTCACCGCGCTGCTGCCCGTCTCCAGGACCGGACAGCTCGCCCTGGTCCTGATCGCGCTGGCCTGCAACTTCGCGACCGAGGCGACGATCGCCCGCAGCTACTGGCTGGCAAGCGCCTTCGTGACACCGATGGCACTGCTGATGACCGAGTTCGCCGGCCACCAGGACGCCCGGACCATGGTGGCCGACCGCTGGCTGGACACCTGCCTGGGTGCCCTGTTCGGCCTCGCCGCCTGTCTGGTGGTCACCAACCGCCGCACCAGCACCCGCCTCGACCGCGCCCTCGCCGCACTCCTCGCGGCCACCGAATCGGCCCGCACCGCCGTCGCCGACGCACCGACCGCCGTCGCGGCCCGCCGCCGGCTCTCCCACGCACTGGTGGAACTGCGCGAGGCCACCGACATCGCCTCCGGCGAGTGGTGGCAGCGCGTCCTGCCCCAGCGCCGGATCGCCCAGGCCGAGCGGGAAGGCCACGGGCAACTGGCCGCCATGCTCGACCGCCGCAGCGGCTGCGAACCGTCTCCGGCCTGCCCCTAGGATCGAAGCCCGGCCACCGGACCCGACACACCCGAGCAGCGGGCCGACCCGGTGCCGAACACCCGGTTCGGACAGCGATCGCCCGAAGCGGCAGAGATGGAGCACCGTCAGTGGAGGACGCCGTCGCGGGCGTGCTGCGACAGTGGCACCAGGCCTACCCCGACCTGGACCCCGAACCGATCGCCGTGCTCGGCCGGATCAACCGCATCGCCGCCCTGCTGCAGCAGGGCCGAACCGGACCGCTGCCCCACGAAGGCCTCACCCGATCCGAGTTCGACATCCTCGGCGCCCTGCGCCGTACCGACCGCGAGCTGACCCCGTCCCAACTGGCCAGGGAGACCTTCGCCTCGGGCGCCGCAGTCACCAAGCGCCTGCGGCAACTGGAGGAACGCGGCCTGGTCGCCCGCCGCGCCGACGACCGCGACCGCCGTGTCTCCCACCTCTCCCTCACCACCGCGGGAAGAGAGCTGGTCGACCGGGTCTACCCCGACCTCCTCGCCTACGACCGCACCCTGCTCTCCGGCCTCACCTCCAGCGAACGCGAGGACCTGTCCAGGGACCTCGGCCGCCTGCTGCTCGTCCTGGAGGGCAGCAGCGGTCGCACTCAGCTCTGACTCCGCTCCGATTCTGCGAACGCGCCCGTTCGTCGAGCCCCGACCGGAGGCCGGTCGAGCGGCGGCCCGATTCCGACCGGTCCCTACCGGTCCGGCTCCGGTCCGGCTCCTGTCCGGCTCCGGTCCGGCTCCGGTCCGGCTCCGGTCCGGCTCCGGTCCGGCTCCTGATTGAGTCCGGCGGGGCCGGGCAGACGCGGCACGACACGGAGCAACGGAGCAAGCGAAAGGACGTGGACCATGCTGCTGCTCGGACTCCTCCTGTTCGCCGCGTCCGGCGCCTTCGCCGGGCTGCTGATCGCCGACAACCTGGGCGGCGGGCCCGAGACGGGTGTCACGGCGCTCGGCCACAACATCGGCAACGTCAACACCCTCGGCGCGTTCCTCGCCGGAATCGCCCTGACGCTGATGGCCTGCGCCGGCATCGCCCTGATGAGCGCCGGCCTGCGCTGGCACCGCCGCCGCCGCGCCGAGCGGGTCGTCGCGGACGAGCACACGGCCGTCGACCCCACCGTCGACCCCACCGCCGGCTCGACCGCCGACCCGACGCGCACCGCACAGCGGCCGCCCAGCCACCCGCGCCACCGTTTCACCCACTGACGACCTCCTGAAGGGATACCCCCCATGAGTGACGCCTCCGACAGGATCAAGCACCGGGCCGAGGAAGCCGTCGGCGCCGCCAAGGAGAAGACCGGCGCCGCCACCGGCAACGAACGCCTGGAGGACGAGGGCCGCGGCGACCAGGCCGAAGCCCAGGCCAAGCAGACCGCCGACCACGCGAAGGACAAGCTCAAGGAGGGCGTCGACAAGCTCAAGGGCGCCTTCAAACGCTGACCGGCCCACGCCCCCACCACCGGGCCCCGCCCCGCCGAACGCGCCGAGGGCGGGGCCCGGTCGGCAGTGCGGACGCAGGCCTGACTGCCGCAGCGGCCGTCGGCGCGCCTGACCGCCGGGCGCGCAGCGACACGACTCTCGCGCGCCCGGCGCACGCAACAGCCAAGAATGCGCCCCCTACGCCACCCGCCGCCGATCGCGCCGCGACGCACGTCCCTCAGCGTCCCTCAGCCGACACCCGGACCGCCGCCCGCCGGGCGCAGCTCGCGGAAGACCGCCCAGCCCACCGACAGCACCGGCACCGCGACCGCCGCGCCCACGATGCCGCCGAGGGTGCCGCCGGCGGCGACTGCGAGGGCGACGGCGACGGGGTGCAGGCGGACGGCCCAGCTCATCACGAGCGGGTGCAGGACGTGGCCCTCCAGTTGGCCGATCACCACGATGAGGGCGAGCACGACCAGGGCGGTGACCGGGCCCCGGGTCGCGAGGGCCACCAGCGAGGCGATCGCCAGCGCGATCGGGGAGCCGATCAGCGGGACCAGGGCCGCCACGAATTCCAGGCAGGCCAGCGGAACGGCGAGCGGCACGCCGAGCGCGGCCAGGACGACGCCGACCACGACGGCGTTGGTCCCCGCGACCAGGAACAGGCCACGGGTGTAGCCGGCGAAGGCGTGCCAGGCCGCGCGGCCGGCCCGCTGCCACAGGATGCTGGGTCGGGCGGGCAGCAGGGAGGTTCCCCAGCCCCACATCCGTTCGCCGGAGTGTGTGAAGAACACCGCGCAGAACAGCGCGAGCGCGGCGGCGGCCACCGCCTCGACCACCAGGCCGGCGCCGGTGACGGCGGTGGACAGCACGGTCTGCCGGTGGGTGCTGAGCAACTGGCCGAGGCGGTGGCGCAGGTCGCCGAGGGTGCCGGCCCGGGCGTGGAACGGCGAGCCCTCCAGCCAGTGTTCGAGCCGGTCGAGTCCGCCGCGCACCTGTCCGCCGAGCTCTCCGGTCTGGGACTGGATGACCACCGCGATCAGTGTTCCCAGCCCGGCGAGCAGCACCAGCGAGCCCAGGACGGTGAGCAGCACGGCGAGCACGCGCGGCATCCGGCGGGCCAGCAGGTCGACGGGCGGCCGGAGCACGGCGGTCACGACCAGCGCGACGAACACCGCCACCACCGGCAGCAGCAGTCGGCTGACGATCAGGTAACCGGCGTACCCGGTGACCGCGACGGCGAGCAGCCGCCACGCCCGCCCGGCGAGCCAGTCCAGCCCGGTCCGCCGCACCGGAGCGGCCGGGCCGCGCACCGTCGCGTCGGGCCGCCGCGCCGGACGGCTGCCGAGCGGTGCACGAACCCTGTCCTCGTCCCGCCCGCCCGCACGTCCGGACATCGCGACCCCAGCCTCCCGCCGTCCCGTCTGCCCACCCCGCGCCACCGCCACCGGGCGTCTCCGCCGAAGCACATTCCACCCCCGCCCGCCCGGCCCGCACCGCCGCCCCGCCGACATCCCGCCCCGTTTTCCCGCGCATGCAGGACACGCCGCTCCCCCGAGCGCCTCCCAAATCTCCCGCTCCGGGCGGCGCCGGAGGGGCGTGGCACCGCACGCGTCACCGGCAGCCCCGGCGTCCGTCACGCCCGCGCGTGCGCGCCGCCCGGCGACCTCCACGCCGTCCGACCCCAAGTGCCGTGGCGCGCAACCTCGTTCGAAGCGGATCGGCTCTACTCCCGACCACGCGGCCGGCGACCCCGCTCGACTCGCCAACTCCTGGCCGGCCTCGTGGAGTTCATCACCTCGGCGGGCCGCCCTCACCCTCCGTGCCGTATCGACCGCCGGCCGTGCACGGTTTCCATGTCCCACTGCCGGGCAGACGCGAGGGACCATGGAGGTGGAAACGCGCGTCAGAAGGAGGTGGACACCATGGGGCGGCTCAGCGTTCCGGTGATCTGCGGACTCTCCGGCGATCTGGCCATTCCCGCCCTGCAGGTGGTCGCACTGCTGCGGGCACTGCCCGAGGAGTGGCAGGAATGGGCGAACCGCGACGACAACGGGCTCGACCCCGCGACCGCCGCGGCGCTCGCCGACCTCGTCCGCCAACTCGCCGACCAGATCGACCTCGCCTGCATCGAGATCGCCAGCACCAGATGAACTCCATTACCCCGTAGCCGAGTTGAACGATCGGACCGGCCGGACCCCGACCCCTCGGGGCCCGGTCGTTCGTCGGCACCCGCCCCCTGGCAGTCGAAGAACTCCTCGACGTGGCCGCCGAGTTGCCCGCCGAGTCCGCAGCGTCCGGCCGGCCCGCGCGGGAAACCGACCCGCCGGAGATGAAATTGCCGGGCCCCCACGGACGTTGAGCACATCATGACGCAACGACCAACACCTCGCACGCTGTCCGACGAAGCCCTCTCCGACCTGCTCGGTACGCAGCAGTTCGGCACGCTGGCCACCGTCAAGCGCAGTGGCCACCCCCACCTGACCACCATGGTGTACAGCTGGGACGCCGAAGCCCGCACACTTCGGTTCTCGACGACGGCCGACCGGGTCAAGGTCGGGCATCTGCGACGCAACCCGCGTGCGGCGCTTCATGTACAGGGCGGCGACGTGTGGTCCTTCGCCGTCGCCGAGGGCGAGGCCGAGGTCTCCGAGAGCACGACCGTTCCCGGCGACGCAGTCGGGCGGGAGCTGCTGGAGATGATTCCGCAGGCCGCGAGGCCGGACGACGAAGGCGAGCTCCTGGAGCAGCTGGTGGCCGAGCGCCGGGTGGTCATCCGGTTGAAGGTGGACCGTCTGTACGGCACGGCGCTCGACATCGAGAGCTAGGGGCAACGCTGTTCGGTCAAGCGTGGGGGCTGTTCGTCAAGGCCTGTGAACGAGGCAGCGGAGCTGCTGCAGAAGAGGTTTGTCCTCCAACATCACCATTCTCGCGAGCAGAACTTGACGCCCCGCCCCCACACTTGAACCGAACGGCGTTGGTCCTGGAGGTAGCCGCCGTTCGGCGCAACCGCTCCCAGGTCGGGTGACAATGCAGGCTCGTTGGGTGATTCAGTCCCGCATACGGACGAGGCCGGCGGGTCGGGGAGGTTCCGTGCGGTCGTGCCCTGGCCGACGGTAGAGCGCGATGTCGCTTCCGAAGCCGATGACGATGTCACCCGAACTGCTGATCGATACGGCGCGCGGCGAGTTCACGGAAACGGCCATGATCGGTGTCAACCGGTGGAGATCCCAGACCCGCACGGCGTTGTCCCCACCGCTGGTGACTGCCACGGGCTCGCCGTCGAGCATGGTGCACGCCACCGCGTACCCGGCTGCGGCCCGGCCGGAGGAGAGCTGACCGAGATGCCTGGGTCGGCCGGTGCTGAGGTCCCACACCGACTCCGCCGTATCCCGGTGAGCGGTGACGACGAGGAGCCGGCCGTCGAGAGCCATGCACGTCATCGCGGTCACGGCGCCGATGTGAGGCCGCCGGACAAACCCGCCGGACCGGCGAAACGGCCTTCCGGTGCCCAGGTCCCACACCCGCAGGGTGGCGTCATGGCCGGCGGTGACAGCAACGGTGTGGCCGTCCAGCTGTGCACACGACACCGCGTGCACCGCGGCGGTGTGCCCGGTCAGAGGGCGGCCTACGGCGCTTTGGGCATCCAGGTCCCACACGCGCACCGTCCCGTCCCATCCGCCGATGACAGCGACAGGGCGGCCGTCGACCTGTGTGCAGGCCAGCGAGCACACTCGACTGATGGTCCAGTCGAGGGGCTGGGGGATGCACTCCCTGGTGCCCAGGTCCCAGACCTGCATCGATTGGTCGTTGCCGGCGGAGACGACGACGGGCCGGCCGTCGAGCTGTGTGCACGCCACCGTGCTGACGCCACCGAAGTGGGCCTTGAGGGGCCTGCTGAGGGGCGCACCCGTGTCCAGGTCCCAGATCCGTATTCTCCCGTCCACGCTGCCCGTGACAGCGACAGGGCGGCCGTCGAGCCGTGTACAGACCGACGCCTTGACGTGGCTGACGTGGCCGGCGGCAGGCCGACCGACGGGTTGCACGGTATCCAGGTCCCAGATCCGCACGGCCTCCTCCCTGCCGCCGGTGACGGCAATGGGGCGCCCGTCCAGGACGGTGCACGCCACCGCCTCCACGGCTCCGGTATGACCGATGAGGGGTTCGCCGACGGGCCGGCCGTCGGCCAGGTCCCAGATCCGCACCGTACCGTCCCCGCCGCCGGTGACGGCCACGGGGCGCCCGTCCAGGACAGTGCACGCCACCGCGTCCACGGGTTCGGTGTGACCGGTCAGGGGCTCGCCAAGGGGTCGGCCGGTGGTCAGATCGCGCACCCGCACCGTGTAGTCGTCACCGCCGGTGACGGCGATCGGGCGGCCATTGAGCCGCGTGCACGCCACTGCGTTCACGATGTGGCCGCGCCCACTGTCGGTGTGGCCAGTGAGGGGTGTGCCGACGGGTTCGCCGTTGGCCAGGTCCCAGATCCGCATCGTCTTCTCACCAGCGCTGGTGATGGCGACGGTGTGCCCGTCCAGGACAGTGCACGCCACCGCCTTCACGGCTCCGGTATGACCGATGAGGGGTTCGCCGACAGGTCGGCCGTCGGCCAGGTCCCAGATCCGCACCGTACCGTCCCCGCCGCCGGTGACGGCCACGGGGCGCCCGTCCAGGACAGTGCACGCCACCGCGTCCACGGTGTAACGGTGGCCGGTGAGGACATCGCGAAGGGCAGGGTCGAAGGTACTGCCGGTGGCCCACCGGGGAGCCCATTCGTCCGGCGGGATGCGGCGCACGAGGACACGATGCAGGTCATGAGCTCCGGCACGGGCGGCATCCAGAGCGAGGATCTGGCGGCGTTGCTGCGGAGCAGCGTTGTGGTGGAGGTGGATCCTGGTGCGGTAGACCGCGGCGGTCAGCAGGGCGGCCTCGCTGCGGGCCTGGTGGAGGTGGGGGGTCAGGCCGCGGGGATGAGCGTGGACGAGGTACTCGGCATCGGCGAGAATGTGGTCGAGCATGCCGGCCCGGGCGGCGTGGTGGGCACGATGGGCGACGGCGTACGGGTGGGAGCGGGACCAGTCGCGGGTGGCGTCGGCACTGTAAGGCACGCAGTCGGCCAGGACCCTCGTGCAGGCGGCGTGCACGGCCTCGGGGTCGACGCCGTCGCGAAGGTGCTCAGCCATCGCTTCGTGGTAGAGCCGGTAGGCGGAGCGTCCGTTCTCGGTGGCCTCCACGACATAGGAGCCGGCCTGTTTGCGCAGCCACACGATGTCGTCATCGATGTAGGGGCGGCCGGAGATGGCGGTGGCAAGGGGCGCCCAGAGGTCCTCCCAGGGCAGACCCTGCCCCTGGGCCCAGGCGAGGGGGCGCAGAAGGTCCGTGGCGCGCTGGGCGTGGGGGCCGAGGCGCTGCCGGAGGTCTTCTCGCATGGCATCGCCCGCGTGGCGGGGCAGGGAGGCACGCCAGTGGGGATCCGTGGGGTCGGGGATGGCGGGTGCGGCGGCGAGGGTGCCGGCGGTGATGCGGGCGATCAGGAAGGAATTCCCGGCGGCTCGGGCAACGGCTTGAGCGACGGGCCGTGCGGCGTCGGGCAGGTCGCGGTAGGGGGAGGTGCGGCGGGCCTCCATGAGGGTGCGGACCGTGTACGCGGTCAGGGCCTGCGGGTCGGCCCAGCGTTCGCTGTCGAGGTCGACGATCTGCCTGTCCGTGACGTCGAGGCGGGGCAGGAGGTAGGGGCGGGTGCCGAGCAGCAGGCGGATGCGGCCGCGGGAGCCCTGGATGAGCGGGCGCAGAAGGTCGGCGCAGAGCGTGTCAGGGGTGGCGGCCTCGTCGAGGGCATCGATGAGGACGGTCAACGGCCGCGGGCGATGGTCGAGTGCGTCGAGGAGCTCACCGACCGTGGTGGCGCGGGTGCGAGCGGCGGCGGCGAGCGCGTCCAGGACATCGGTGTCGCTCAGCCGCTGGGCGTAGATCGCGGCGTCGACGGCGCCGGCCCCGACCAGGTCCGCAGGCAGGCGGAGGGCGTGGGAGGGGACGGTGCGGCGGCGTTCGGGGTGGCTGAGGGTGGCGATGAGGCCGAGGACGGCGGTCTTGCCCGATCCCGGTCCTGCGGTCACCACTCGGCACGCGGCCGTGCTGCCACCTTCCGGGGTGCTGAGCCAGGCGGCAAGGTCTGTGAGGGCGGCGTGGCGGCCGCTGAACCACCACCCCGGCTCCGTGGCCGCATCGCCCGGAGCTTCCTGGTAGCCCATGGCACGTACCAGTAGTCGGGTGACGAGTTCGGTCTCTCGACGCCGGTCCTGCTCGTCGAGGGCGGCTTCCTGCTGTGCTGCGAGGTCGATCGCGTTCAGGCGCACGTCGTGGCGGGGGTTGGGGAAGAACGCGGGTGCCTCACCGTCCAGGCCGACCATGTTCAGGCTGATCCGTTGGTGCCCGGGTCGCTTCCCGGAGCCGTTCATGTGCTGCACGATCGCGTTCACCGAAAGCGTGCCGGGGCCGTGGCCGGCCACCTCCGGGCCGTTCACCGCGTCCTCCAACAGCGTGGGGAACAGCCCAGCCAGTGCCCGCTGGTGCGGCAGGGCGGAGGACATGATGACCAACCCCGACCCGGGACTCCTGCTCCAGGTCGGCCCGAGACGCTCCAGTGCCGAGGCTGTGAGCTGATTGCCGCCCTGGCCGACGTAGCAGGCATCCAGCATCAGCAGGACCCGCCGGATCCGGGTGCCGAGCAGCATCGCCCGCGTCAGATCCGCCGTCGGCAGCGCGGTGTACGCGAGCCGGTCGGGGTCGGCGTCGGCGGCGAGCAGGACATGCTTCTCGCCTTCGTCCAGGATTTCGCCGTGGCAGGACACGTACACCGCCAGCAGATCGTCCTCCCGGCGTTCCGGTGCGGTGCAGAACTCGTTGAGGGCATCGGTCAGCTGCCGTCCGGTCGGATTCGCCGGAACGCCGTCGTGCCGGTGGTAGCCGAGGCCGGTGAACAGCGAGGCCACCCTCTCCCGTGCCGCCGGTAGCTCCGGCCGGTTCCAGCGCAGGTTGTTCGGATACTCCGCAACCACCGCGGTGATCAGGTACCGGCGCGGCCCGTTGGCCGTGCTGCCCGCACCATTCACCCGAGGCCCTCGGCGATCGCCCTCCCGCACAGCGCATCCGTCAGGTACGAGGTCGCGTCGTGCGCGTGCGTGCCGTTGGACAGCAGCGCCGAGTGCAGCCGCTCTCCGAACAGCGGGCGCAGGTCCTTCACCAGCGCCACCACGTCCCCGGTGCCGGCCAGGTTCGTCCACACCAGCTGATCGCTGCCCGGCCACGCCCCGCGCAGCTGCCTGCCCGTCCCGGCGGGGGCCGGCTGGAGGCGGTCGAAGACCAGGTTGCGGATGCCCAGCGGCGAGCCGATCGTCACCAGCGCCCGCACCTTGTGACCGGGCAGCGCGCACAGCGCCTCGTAGGCCACCACCGAGCCGAGTGAGTGCGCGACCACCACCTGGGTGTCCTCTCCGATCTGCGCCGCCACCCGGGTGCGGGCCTGCTCACGCACCTGTTGGACCGTCAGGTAGGCACGGACCTGCTTGAGGTCCGCAACCACCGTCCGCAGCGCCAGGTTCGCGAAGAACTTCGACCCGGACAGGGCCCTCAGTGCGGCCTGCACCGACTGCGGGGTGGCCGGCATCGTGCCGTCGGCGTCCGGTGCCACAACCCCTGGGTCCACCTCCGAGGCTGCCCGCCACCACGCGGCCAGCAGCTCCCTCTCGAAGCCGTCCTCCACATCCCGGGCCGTGTAGGGCGGGATGTCGTCGGAGAGGTACTGGCCGGCCGGGCGGAACAGGTCCCCGTAGAAGCCCACCGCCACGTCCGACTCCGCGACCGACCCCCCGGCACCGGCACGGCGCAGCCCGTCGCTCAACGCGGGCCACCACACGGACCGCAGCCGGTCCTCCCCGTGAACCTGCTGCCCCACCCCGTGCACACACACCACCCGGGCCATGAGCACCCACCCCACCCGAAGAACAAGAACGGACCGCCGACAGTTCCACACCTACCAGCAACCCACTTCCCCCAGCAGTGGAATCCCTACACTGGCAACCCGGGAACCCGGGCACGAGGACGGCCGGGCGGGCCCGGATCGCGAGCCGGCGAGTTCCGGGCCGCGCCGGGCGTCCGTGAGCGGAAGGCTGGGCCATGCGGAAACTGATCTACGGCATGAACCTGACCCTGGACGGCTACACCGCCGCCGCCGGCGACGACATCGGCTGGAGCGGGCCGCCGAGCCCCGAGCTGTTCCAGTGGTGGCTCGACCACGAGCGGGCGAGTGGCCTGTCGCTGTACGGGCGGAAGCTGTGGGAGACGATGAGCTCCTACTGGCCGACCGGCGACCGGCGGCCCGACGCCACCCCGGCGGAGATCGCGTTCGCACGGAACTGGCGGGACACGCCGAAGGTGGTGTTCTCCTCGACGATCGACGAGGTCGGCTGGAACGCCCGCCTGGTCACCGGCGACGCGATCGCCGAGATCACCCGACTCAAGGCCGAGGGGGACGGCAGCCCGATGACCATCGGCGGCGCGACGCTGGCCGGGGCGGCCATGCGTGCCGGGCTGATCGACGAGTACGTGATCGCCACGCATCCGGTCCTGGTGGGCGGCGGCACGCCGTTCTTCACCGTGCTGGACAGCTGGGTGAGCCTCAACCTGCTGGAGACGCGGACATTCCCCGGCGGCGTGGTCCTGACCAGGTACGAGACCAGGCGCTGATCAGCCTCCCGACGCATCCCCCGGATCTCCCGGATCTCCCGGATCTCCCGGGGTGAGCGCCGCGAGCTACCGCAGGGCCTGCAGAACGAGCGACTTGATCTGCTGCCAGTGGCGCAGGTGCAGGCGCGACGGCGCGTGGGTCAGGAACACCATGCCCAGGTCCTCCGCCGGGTCGGCCCACCAGAACGCGCCGGAGGCTCCCGGCCAGGTGACCTCGCCGGCGGAGCCGGGTGTCGTGCCCCGCCGCCCGTCGCGCGGAGGACGGCCAACCCGAGGCCGAAGCCGTGGCCGGTGTGCCAGCCGGGGCGTTCGAGCAGCCGGGTGTCGGCGCCGGGTTCCAGCACGTCGCCGAGCATGAGCTCGACGGTCTTGCGTCCCCAGCACCCGTCCCCCGTCGCTGTCGCCCTTGGCCAGCAGCATCCGGACGAAGGCGAGGTAGTCGCCGCCGGTGCCGATCAGCCCGGCGCCGCCGGATTCGAAGCGGGCGTGGCCGAGGTCGGGCAGCTGCTGGGGCGCACCGGTCAGCGGGTCGCGCGCCGACGGCACGGCGAAGCGGTCCGCGTCCGGTCCTGGGGCGCCGAAGCGGGTGTCGGTCATGCCGAGCGGGGCGAACAGCCGCCGCGCCAGAAAGGCGCCCAGGGTGTCGGCGGTGAGGGATTCCACGATCTGCCCGAGCAGGTCGAACCCGAGGCCGCAGTGCCACTGGGTGCCGAGGTCGGTGAGCAGCGGGAGCGCGGCGAGGCGCGCAACGAACTCCGGGCCGTCGAGCGCTGTCATGCCGTCGCCGACCGCTTCGGCGTAACGCGCGTGCAGCGCGGTCCGGCCGAGCAGGCCCTCGGGGATGCCGGCGGTGTGGCGCATCAGGTCGAGGACGGTGGGTTCGCGTGCCGCCGGGCGTTCCGCGAGCGTCTGTGGTCCGCGACCCGGCGGTCCCGGAACTGCGGCAGGTGGTCGCCGACGGCCTCTTCGAGGATCAACTCCCCGCTCTCGACGAGCAGGAGAGCCCCGGCGGCGGTGAGGGGCTTGGTCATGGACGCCGGCCAGCACAGGGTGTCGGTCGTCATCGGCGCCCCGGTCCGTGGGTCCCGCGTCCCGAACGCGTCGAGCCGCACCGGCGCGTCCCCTCGGACGATGCCCAGCACTGCCCCGGGCAGCCGCCGGGCGGCGATCTCCGCCTCTATGAAGGCGTCGAGACGGGCGAGACGTTCGGCATCGAAACCGGCTTCGCGGGGACCGGTTCGTCGCGTCAAGCGGTCATTCAACTACGCCTGGCGGCAAGGATGGTGGCCGATCCGACGGTGCGCGCACCGACCTGCGGCAGATTCCCCGGAAGGCGTGTGCGAACCGGCTCGCTCGGCTAGCGTTCGAGGGGTTCGGGCACGGCGTACGGCCGACGGGATCGAAGGCAGGGGATCATGGACCTGGGTGTGTACGGGCTGAGCGCCAAGGCGACGCTGGGGCCGGCCGAGACGGCGCAACTTGCCCGGCGGGCCGAGGAGTTGGGCTACCGGTCGTGGTGGGTCGGCGACCATGTGGTGCTGCCCAGCCCGCGGGTGCCCGATTCGCCGATGGCGCCCACCGATCCGATCCTCGATCCGCTGGTGCACCTGTCCTTCGTGGCGGCGCTGACCGAACACCTCGAACTGGGCACCGGGATCCTGATCCTGCCGCAGCGCAACCCGGTGGTGCTGGCCAAGCAGGCCGCCAGCCTCGACGTCCTCTCCGGCGGCCGGCTGCTCCTCGGCGTCGCCCCCGGCTACCTGGAACCGGAGCTGGCCGCGGTGGGCGTCCGGCTCGCCGAACGCGCCGGGCGCACCGACGAATACCTGGACGCCATGCGGCAGTTGTGGACCTCACCCGAACCCGAGTTCCACGGCCGCTACACCGACTTCGCCCACGTCGACGCGCACCCGCGCCCCGTCCGACCGGACGGCCCGCGGATCATGATCGGCGGCCACAGCCCGGCCGCCTACCGCCGGGCAGTGGCCAAGGGGCACGGCTGGATCGGCACCGGCCACAGCCCGCAGGACCTGGTCCGCCACCTCGACGGCCTCCGCAAGGCCGAGGCCGAAGTGTCCCGCCCCGCCCAACTGGGCCGCCTCCAGATCAACTTCATGCAGATCGACCCCGTCGAGATCACCCCGGACGACGCCCGCCGCTACGCCGACCTCGGCGTCGACCGTCTGCTCGTCTACCCGCTGCCCTTGGAGAACCCCGCCGACGTCGAAACCTTCCTGGTCCGCCAAGCCGCCCTCCCCCACTGACGGCTGACCGCCGACCACCAGCCGCTGACGGCTGACGGCTGACGGCTGACGGCCCGGAAGCCCCGACGACCTGCGGGTATGCCTGTCGGAGCCCGTCGCTATGCTCCCGCCCATGAGCATGAACGGCGAGTACCTGCGCCTCACCACCGAAGAACTGGCCCGCGCCCTCGAAAACCCGGAGTGGGCCTGGGAGTTCGCCGACGAGGCCCAGGAGCGGGAGGACGAGGAGGAGCCCGCGCCGACCGAGGCGCGGTGCTTCTCCACCTTCCAGGCCTGGAACCTGCTCGACTTCCTGCTGCGGCGGGCGTCCTTCCCGGTCGACGTCGTACACGGCGAGGAGCCGATACCGAACGCCGACGACTGGGGCTACGGCCCGCCGCAGTACCTCACCGCCGACCGCGTGCACCTAGCCGCCGACCGCCTCCACGAACTCACCTACGACGCGCTGATCCGCGGCGTCGACCACACCGAACTCGCCACGGCCGGCGTCTACCCCCGCATCTGGGACTCCCCGACCTCACTGGAGTGGGCCCGAGACACCCTCGCCTCGCTGACGGAGTTCTTCCGCGCCGCCGCCTCCGCCGACCACGCCGTCCTGGTCTGGCTCGACTGACGCCCCGCCCGCACGCGCCTGCCCTTGAGGTACCCGCCCTGGACGTACCCGCTCTGGATGTGCCTGCAGTGCCGGGCCAGTCGGTGCGCCTCGGCCGCGACCTCGGCGTCGATCTCCAAGGCGGCCCTGCCGCCCCCGGAATCGACCATGTCGTACTCCACGTCGAGCTCGGAGAGCCGCACCGCGAGGGGAAGTTCGAACCCGAACCTCTGGTGGACGCGGAACGCGAGCTCCCAGGGCGTCAGTTCACCGGCCTCCACCCGGCCCGCGAGTGCCCGCACGGCGGCTTCCCGGCCGGCCACGCTGTCGGCCGGAGGGACAGTAAGGCCCAACTCCTCGAACACGGCGTGGAGAATCTCGAGCACCTCGTAGTCCGCCTCCGCGCGCGTGCACGCCGCGAGGACCCGCAGCGCCGGGCTGTCCAGTCCGGCCACGAGCGCCTCGCACGCGGCGTCGACCACCGCGCCCGCCCGCACCTCGCCGATGCTCCACAGCGCGGCGTGGTCGTACAGGCGGCGAAGACTGCCGGTTGCTGATCGGGGCGACGACATCCACGTACGATCCCGGCCCGGGACGCCCCGGTCGAGCAGGTTTCCGCACCACGGGAGACACCACCCTCCCAGGCCCGCCCGAACCACCGCCCTCGCCCCGGGCGTCGGCACCGCACTACCGCAGTGCGATCCGCGCCTTCAGGACCGGCCGCAGGCGCTCGACATCGACCACCGTCGAAATGGTGAACGGCACCCGGAACAGTGCGCCGCTGCGGGGCTCGTCCCGGATCTTCCGGGCCAGTTCGGGGGCGATGTCCGGCAGCCCGGCAACGGCCTCGCGAAGCCGTTCCGCGAAGTGGAAGCTGCAGGTCACAGCGTTGCCGTCGATCGCGATCCAGGCCACCGTCCGCACACGGTTGGCCGCCTTGACCAGCCACCCTCCGTCCCGGTACCACGGCCAGGGCGCCTCGACCCCGGCATCCGCCAGCTCACGCATCAACGCGTCCCACCCCTCGTCCGCCGCCCCCAACGCATCGGCGATCAGCTCGCGCGTCGGCTCGACCTCGGGGTCCACGAACGGATTCGCCAAACCGCGAGGCTACGCCCGTGACGGCGGAGGCGGCGGAGGCGGCGGAGGCGGCGGAGGCGGCGGAGGCGGCGCGGGAAAGCGCTTACCGACTCCACCCTCCCCGACCTGCGCGAACAGCGGCCACCGTCCCGGACGCAACGGGAAAACGCTTTCCGCATCCCGTTTCCGCTTCACGGTTTCCGGTGTGACGGGGCGGGCAGGCGCGAGGGTGAGGGGGTGGGACCGCGGACGAAGAGGGTGCTTGATGATGGCGACCGTTCCGGAGCTCGACCTGTTGGAGCAGCTGACGACCGATCACGAGGTGCTGCGGGTGCGCTTCAGTGAGTTGGCGGGTCTGCCGCTGGGCGATCCCCGTCGGGAGCGGCTGGCGTTCCTGACGGCGGACACGTTGGTGCGACACCTGGCAGCGGAGGACGAGTACCTGTACCCGATCGCCCGTCTCGACCGACCGACCGGGGACGACGCGGTGGCGCACGGTATGCAGTCGCATGCGGCGCTGTACGGGCTGGTGCGGGAGCTGGAGGCGACGGCACCCGGTTCGGCCGAGTTCGACCGGTTGTTGGCACGGCTGGTCGAGCAGGCGACGGGGCACTTCGGACAGGAGGAGGCCCAACTGTTCCCGACGGTCCGCGCGCACTCGGCCGCCCCCCGGCTGACGACGCTGGGCGAGCAGGCCCGTGAGACCGAACGGACCGCCTCGACCCACCCCCGCGCCGCCGGACCGCGCGACATGCTGCCGCCGGACGACCTGGTCGCACCCGAGCTGACTTGGCACGAACGGATGCACCGCCGCTTCCGCTTCGGCGACACCCGCGAGGACTGACAACCGTCCCACAGGCAGGGCGCGCCGCGAGGAGCCACCGGCCGATCCGACCGTCAGCCGAGCACGCCCGCCAGCGCCCGCACCAGCGCGTCCTCGAACAGATCGCGCGGCGCCCCGCCAACGCCCCCTCCCCCGCCCCCGCCGGCGAAGAGTGCGGCGATCCGGGGGTGCCCGCCGTCGGCGGCGAGGTGGCGCAGGTAGGCGGTGCGGTGGGCGACGTCGGTGGCGGCCGCGGCGGCCTCGTTCTGCGCGAACAGCGCGGCGAGGCCGCCGAGCAGCGCGAACGCCTCGACCTTGCGGGCCGGTTCGGCGGGGTGGTCGGCCAGCACGGCGAGGACGTGTTCGAGCAGGTCCGCGCCGTGCGGGCCGAGCACGGGGCGACCGATGACCAGGGCGGGCAGCCAGGGGTGGCGGCGCATGATCTGCCGGGCCTGGCGCGCGACGGCGAGCAGGTCGGCCTGCCAGTCACCCCCGGGCGCGGGGAGGTCGTACTCGGCGGCGACGCTGTCGGTCATCAGGTCGAGCAGTTCGTCGCGGGTGGCGACGTACCGGTAGAGCGAGGCCGCGCCGGTGCCGAGCGCGGTGGCGACGCGGCGCATCGAGACGGCGTCCAGGCCTTCACGGTCGGCGAGTTCGACGGCCGCGGCGGTAATCTCGGCCCGGCTGCGTTCGGCCGGGCGTCCGGCCCTGGACTGTTCGGGCCGCAGCCAGATCGGGCCGTCCTGCCGCTGCGTCACATGCGCCTCCGGGGTGGGTGTGGCCACCAGCCTACCTATCGCGTACGGTGTTCGCGAACGGTGTACGCAATCCGGTCGGGCGCAATCCTGCGCACGGCGCGGCGCGGGTTCGGGGAGGACACGGATGACGACGACACGTTGGACGCACAACGGCGAGGTGCCGCTCGCGTACGAAGACCTCGGCGGGGCGGGCGGCGAGCCGCTGCTTCTGGTGATCGGCCTCGGCACTTCGCGCTTCTGGTGGCCGGCCGGGCTGGTGCGCGAACTGGTCGCACGCGGCTTCCACGTGGCCGCCTACGACCAGCGCGACGCCGGCGAGTCGGGCCGAGTGTCCGCGCCGCCCGCCGGACACCCGGTCTCCGCGCTGCTGCGCCGCACCGCGCCCGCGTACCGGGCGGAGGACCTGACGGACGACGCGGTCGCCGTCCTGGACGCGCTGGGCTGGCCGCGCGCCCACCTGTTCGGGCACTCGCTGGGCGGGCTGGTCGCCCAGCGCATCGCGATCCGCCATCCCGACCGGGTGCGCACCCTCACCTCGTCCGCCGCGATGCCCAGCGACGCCGGCCCGCTCGGCGCCCTGCGCCACGTCCGCCCGGGGCCGGTGGTCCGGATGGCCCGCCTGCACTTCCCGGACACCCCCGACGGCAACCTGGCGCTGGCGGTGGCCCTCGCCCGCATCCTCGCCGCGCCCGAACGCACCGTCGGGCCGGCGGACGTGCGGGAGTTCGTCGAGCGGGAGGCCGCGCACGGCGTGGCGAGCTTCCGTGACGCGCAGGCGCAGAGCCGGCAGATCGGCGCGAAGTGGTCCGGCGGCCCGCTGTCCCGGATCGCCGCGCCCACCCTCGCCCTGCACGCCGAACGCGACCCCCTGCTCCGCCCGTCCACCGCCCGCGCGCTGGCCGCCGCCGTCCCGCACGCCCGCCTTCGCGTGATGCGAGGGGCGGGCCACCTGCTCACCAGCGAACACTGGGCGCCCTACGCGGACGCGGTGCAAGCACACGCCACCAATAACTGACTATCCGTCAATTACCTCTCCCATGAGGGCAATTCACTCCTCGGGAGATCGCAACGCCGATTGCCGGGGGCGGCTCGGGACTCACATCTGGGTGTTCGTTTCGAGCCGACAAGATCTACCGGTGTCTCGTCATCGTCTCGATCCACAGTCGTCCCGGGTGGGAGCATGCCGGAAGACGGACGTATCGAACACGGCAGAAGGAGTGGGGACATGGCCGAGGGTCAGCAGAGGCTGGAGACCAAGCAGATCAGCAGGCAGGTCATTACGCACACCATCGTCAAGCCGACCAACGACTACGCACTCTCCAAGGCCGAGGAGGAGCGGCGCGCTGCTGCACTGGACGAGGCGGACACTGCCTCGGAGTGACGGTGGGTGATGCCCAACGCCGCACGGCCGCCGCGGATTCGCGGACGTCCGCCGCGTACCGCGTGTTCAACTCGTCCTGCCAGGCGGCGAGTTCGCGGTCTTCGACGGCGGCCGGCGCCTCGACCCGGCGGGCGGTGAAGTCAGCGGCCGGCGCGTCCTGCGCGAGCCGGTGCGCGGCCACCGCCCGCAGGATCTCGGCGGACCTTGGAGGCCGGCCCGCTGCTGGGCTTCCCTCGGACGGCACGAAACAGCTCAACTGTCAGAAGCCGTCGGACGCGATCCACCGGCCGGAACTCGATCGCTACTCGACGGTGATGTCTTCGTAGGTGATCGTCACCGTCTCCGTCGCCGGCGCGGACTCGGAGGCTCCCAGCGACGGCCCCTCCCAGCGGGATGCCCAGGCGTTGCTGAGGTGAATGCGGCGGACCGTCTGCTCCTTCGCATCCTTCATCGCGATCGTGATGTTCTGGCACGCGGCGTCGAGGTCGGCATTGACCAGCGTGGCCTTGATCCAGTCGGTGAACGCGGTGCTCTTGTCCATGCCACGGGTGATCGTGACCTCCCCGCTCCTGCGCGCGCCCGGCTGCTTGCGCACGAGCAGCTCACCGGTCGGCGAGACCTGCCGGACCTCCACGACGTCCTGCTCCAACTGCAGCCCCGATACGGACTGAACCGTCTCGACCTGGAACTTGCCCAACTCGATGGCGAAAGTGCTGCTGCTGAACGAGTCACCGGTGACCACGACGTACGCCTCCCACGGCTCGTGACGGGACGGGCCGGTGATCGGTTCCTCCGGCCCGCAAAGTGGCTAACGCCACAAACCCGCAGAGGTCACCTGATCGGCCGGAAAATTCCGAGCCGCACGGCTCTCACGAGGAACTGGATCCGCAGCCGGTGAGCAGAACCACTCAGCCTCTGACGGTCAATCACCCCGCAGGGGGAGGTGGATCATCCCGGCGGTCGACGCCACACCCTGATGATCGCTGCGACATTCGGAGTATGGCTGGTGATGGACGGACATTGAGGACCCGTTGGCGTACGTGGTGGCAGGGCTGGCCGCGCTGGGTGGGTCGGGTGGCAGCGCTGTGGGCGGCGGTCTACGGCGCCTTCGGTCTCGCCTGCGCGCTGCACGGGACGCCGTTGTTCCACGACGGCGGCATTCGCGGGGCCGCCGCGCTCGACTGGTTCGTCGTGGCGGTGGGCGCAGTGGCGGCGCTGGTCTGCGGGATGGTGGTGCGCCACGGGCTGCGACCGACGCTGCGCGTGCTGCTCTGGGTGCTGTGCGGGCTGACCGGGATCGCGGCGTTCAGTCTGCTGATGGATGTGATCACACTGATGGTCGGTCAGGGGCTGGACAGCCCGGCGGCCACCGCGAACCGTTCGCTGGCGGCCGCCGGGGCGTTCCTGCTTGCGGCGACCGCCCGAGCGGACCGTCGCCCAACCACGGGCGCCACTGCGCCGCCCCCCTCTCCCGCCCCCGGCCCGGTCCAACTTGCCGCCTGCGCAGGCACCGTGGCGTTCCTCCCGTACGCCGCGATGAAGCTGGTCTGGGTGTCGGGCGGCACCTTCGCCGGGATCGGCTACGAGGAGATGATCGCGACGTCCGAACGCAACGGCGCTTCGGGGATCTGGCTCACCCTCGAATCCTGGGGCCTGGACGTCACCGTTCTGCTGGCCGCACTCGGCACCTTCCTGCTGTGGGGCCTGGTCCGCCCGTGGGGTCAGGTCTTCCCGCGCTGGACGCTCCTCCTGCACCGCCGCCGCGTCCCCCGCTGGCTCCCGCTGACCCCGGCCCTGATCGGTGCCGCCACCCTCGCCCCCTACGGAATGCTCGGGATCGGCTACTGCACCCTGGCCTCCGTCGGCGTCATGACGATGCGTCAGGGCGACGCCCCCTCCTCGCAGGACGCACTGCTGATGGGCTGGATCGGCATGGTCGCATTCGCCGGCTACGGCGTCGCCCTGACCGTCGCCGCCCGCTCGTACTGGCTCCGGACCCGCCCGATCGACCGGCCACCCGTTCGCACCGGGTGACATCGACCGCGGCGCGCGACGGGCGGGGCGCAGTCGCCCCGAGAACGCCAGAACTGCGGGGTCGCGCCGCTCGGCACCGAGGGCGGCCAACTCTGCGAGCACGGTCCCCCGGCGGCGCAGCGAGAGCGGCCGGGACAGCGCCGAGGCCAGTGCCGGCTCCGCCAAATCAGGCCGGCCGAGGGCGAGATAGCAGGTCCCTCGCTCTTCGGCGAGGGCGTCCGCCGAACCCTCGCCCTCGCCTTCGGCCGCCTCGGACTGCCGGAAGTCCGCGCCAAGCACCGCCCGGACAACCCTGCCTCCGGCCGCGTCCTGCGCAAGGCCGCTTCACCCCGACCGGTCGCACGACGGCTACGCGACCTACGCCGTGCGAGCACCCACACCCCGCGAAGTCACCGTCGGAGTCCACCCCGTTGCGGCTGGGAGCTGGAGATCGAAGGCGCGGACGACCGCCCGTTCATGACCCCCGAAGCCATCTCCCGATCCGTGTGCGAGGCCCTGGACATCCCCGGCCGGGCACCGCTCGGGCTCAGCAGCAGCGGCCGGCGGCCGACCGGGTGCGTCGTGGCGGGGGTCAGCGCCGGTGTTCCCAGTCCGGTGCGAACAGGCGGACGCCGCTGATTGTGCGGTCGCCGGCGCGGGCGGGCAGGACGTACAGGTGGGCGTCCTGCGGGCCGAACTCGTCCGGGCCGTCGTAGACCAGGCCGAGGTCGCGTTCGTCGGCGTGCCCGGTCAGGTCCGCCTCGACCTCGGTGATGGGACGGCCGACCAGCGGGATGCCGGCGAAGTGCAGTTGCGGGCCGGTGCGGGCGGCTATGGTGACCGCGCCCAGCACGGGCTGCCCGGGCGCGCGGTGGCGGTATTCGGCGGTCACTCCGAGGTCGGCGAAGTGCTCCTCCTCCAGTCTCCAGGGGGCCGGCGGGCGCGGCTCCGTCTGGTGCGGCCACATCCGGTACGACCGCTGCGTGAGGTTCGGGCGGCCGCGGCGCAGCGTCGGCTCGGCGCCGCCGAGGCCGCGGGCCACCTGTTCGGGGCTCATGCCGTAACGCAGCAGGCCGATGCTCCGGCCGGGTGTCCAGTTCCAGCGCGGGCGGTCGAGTTCGGCGGCGACCGGCCAGGCGCCGGGGTTGGCGGGCCGGTCCGCCAGGTCGCGCCAGTGCCGGACGGGTTCGGCGGCGTACGGGTCATCGGCCAACTCCGGTGCGACCAGCAGTGGTTCGGAGAGTTGGGCGTCGCCGCGCCGCGGGTGGCCGTACGGGCCGGGTTCCCAGGACGGGGCGGCGCCCATCGACAGTCCCCAGGCGGGGACGTCCGGGTCGCCGACGGGGTTGGTGCGCACCGCGACGCCCGTCCGCTCGGCGAGGCGGCGGACGTCCGCGCCGACCTGCGAGGGGACCAGGCCGACCAGTTCGACTTCGCCGATCCACACCCGCGGGCCGGATACGGCGTCGACGGCGATGCCGACCAGCCGGAAGTCCAGGTCGTAGAGGACGGTCGCCCCGGTGTCGTCGTGGAACTGCCACCAGGGCGCGCGCATCTCGTCGACCGCGCCGACCGGTCCGGGCTCGCCGATCGCCTCCCGCACCTCGTCCCGGGTCATCCCGAACCGCAGCGGCCCGACCCCGACCAGCGGGTCCACCACCCATCGGACCCGCTCCGCCGCCGGCCGCCACCGCCGCCCGTACACCCGCCACCCCTGTCGTCGCCGAACCGTTCGGGGCTTACGGTACCGATCCAACTCCCGGATCAGCTTGTGGTGTTGGCCAGGTGCGCGCCTGTGCGTCCGACGACGCTGTTCGGGGGGTGGTCGGCGATCGGGGGTGCTCCGCACTGCTTCCTGTTGCCGCGACGGGTACGCGCGCGAACCGGGGTGCGCGCAGTTGCGCACCGTCGTCGGGTTCGGGCGGGCGAGCGACCGGCGTGTTCAGCAGTGGTGGGTGCTCAGGTAGCGGTAGAGCTCCTTGTGGCCTTCGGTGCCGGGGTGCAGTCCGTCGACGGACGGCTCGGGTCGGTCGCGCAGCGGCTCCCACAGGTCGAGGTGGTCGACGTGGTGCTCCGCGCCCCGCGTCCGCAGCGCGGCGCGCAGTTCGAGGGCCCGGGCCGCCGTGAAGCGGAGGCCTTCGAAGTCGCCGGTGCAGGACTCGTCGAGCCGGAGCGGTCCGGGGACGACCAGGCGCGCGTGGTGGCGTCGGGCGGTCGCGAGCAGCGCGTCGAGGGGGCCGGTGATGTCGCGCAGTCCGTCGAGGCCGGTGTCGGACGCGGCGAGCGGCACGGCCGAGTCGTTGATGCCGGCGGCGACGACGATCGTGTCCGGGTGGCGGGGAGGCAGCAGCGCGGGTGTCTGTTCGCTGACGTCGGCCAGGGTGTTGCCGGGGACGGCGAGGTTGAGGACGCGGTGCGCGTGCTCGTCCGCGGCGATGTGGGCGGTCGCGAACTGCCCGGCCCAGCCGCCCTCGGGGTCGCAGCGCCCGTAGGCGATGCTGTCGCCGACGATCACGATGCGTGCCGCGGCCCGCAGCGGGCGCGCGTCCAGGTGGGTGGGCCCAGGCGGTCTCCCCGGAGGCGAGGGTCACGCGCCGCCGGACGTGGTCGTCGGTCTCGTGGTCGCCGGCGGCGGCCAACTCGCGGTCGCTCAGGCGCAGGACGCCGCCCTCGACGGTGGCGCCGAGCTTGCGCGCCGGGGTCGGACGGCCTATCGACTCCCGCGCGTCCCGCCGCAACGGTGGTCCGTCGCCGCCACGGGATCCGATCGCGATGGCGAACGCCCGGGCCGGCCCGGTCGCCGGGAGCAGTCGCGCCACCTGTCGACCGGGCGCGCCGACCATTCGTCAATCATCGCTCCCACCAGTCGACTTGACCGCAGCCCGCCCAACCACCACCATTCCACTATTCGATTAGTGAAAGGGTGGTGGTGCCGTGATCGAGTACCGCCTGGATCGGCGCAGCGGTGTGCCGACGTACCAGCAGATCGTTCAACAGACCAAGCACGCACTGCGGTTGGGCGCTCTTCAGCCCGGGGACCGGCTGCCGACGGCGCGGGAGGTGGTCGAGCGGACGGCCGTGAATCCGAACACGGTGCTGAAGGCGTACCGGGAGCTGGAACGCGAGGGGCTGGTCGCGCCGCGACCCGGTCTCGGGACGTTCGTGCTGCGGTCGCTGTCGAGGCCGGAGACGGCCGAGGACGGGCCGCTGCGGGCGCAGTTGACGGCCTGGGTGGACGGGGCCCGGCAGGCCGGGCTCGACCGGGAGGACATCACCGCGCTGGTGGCCTCCGTGCTGGATCAGCGCTTCGAGTCCGGGGTGGGCCCGGCGGAGCGGACGACACTGGACAAGGGGAAGCAATGACCGCAGCGACGAGCGAGCCGCTCGCACTGGAGGCGAAGGACCTCGGCTGGAGCTACCGCAAGGACCAATGGGCGGTCCGGCACTGCGACTTCGCGGTGCCGACCGGACGGATCTGCGGTGTGGTCGGCCCGAACGGGGCGGGCAAGAGCACCCTGTTCGGCCTGGCGGCGCGACTGTTCACCCCGTCGGAGGGTCAACTGCGGGTGCTGGGCACGCCGGTGAGCACTCCGGCGACGCCCGAGTTGCGGGCCCGCGTCGCCCACGTGACGCAGGAGAAGCCGCTGTACCGGACGTTCACGGTCGCCGACACGCTGCGTCTGGGCCGCGAGCTGAACCCGGACTGGGACGAGGCGACTGCCCAACGTGTCGTCGAGCTTGGCGAGTTGAGTCCGACGGCGCGGATCGGTCGACTCTCGGGCGGCCAGCGCAGCCGGGTCGCGCTCGCTCTTGCGCTCGGCAAGCGGGCCGAACTCCTGTTGCTGGACGAGCCGTTCGCGGATCTGGACCCGCTGGCCCGGCACGACCTGACCGGTCTGCTGCTCGCCCAGGCCACCGAGCACGGCACCACGGTGGTGATCTCCTCGCACCTGATCGGCGAGTTGGAGGACGTGGTCGACCACGTGGTGCTGGTGCAGTCCGGAAGGGTCCGGCTGGCCGGCGAACTGGACGAACTCCTCGACGGGCACTGCCTGGTGAACGGCCTGGCCGACGCCGGGCGGCCCGCCGGGAGCGTGATCGAGTGGCGGGTCACCGGCCGCCAGGCCACCGGGCTGGTCCGCACCGCGGAACCCGAAGCCCTGGCGCAGGAGTGGGACGCGAACCGTCCGCGCCTGGAGGAACTCCTGCTCGCCTACCTGCGCAATCCCGCCGGAGCCGGCCCGGACAGCGCTTCCACCGACCGTCGTCCGACCACCAGCGAGGTCGCCGCGTGAGCACCACCGCCCACCTGCCCGCGACCGCCGCCGCCACGCCGGCCGCCCCGTCCCCGACCCGCCGCTCCCGCCTGCGAGGCCTCGCCTGGCTGGCCTGGCGGCAGAACCGGCTCGCCGTATGGACGTTCGGCGGGGCCATGCTGGCGGTGTGCCTCGGGCTGTTCGTCCTGCACTGGCAGTTCCAGGACGTGATCTACCGGACCACCGGTCCCTGCGCCTCCGCCAGCAGCTGGAACGTGCCGATCTGCCAGAACCTGGTCGGTCCCCGCGGTGACCTGATGGACGCCTACAGCAACCTGACGCACCGGCCGTTCTTCCTGCTGCCCGCCGTGGTCGGCATGTTCCTGGGCGCGCCGCTGCTGTCGCAGGAGTACGAGCGCGGCACGCTGCGGATGATCCGCGCTCAGTCGGTGTCGCCGGTGCGCTGGCTGACCGCCCGGCTGACCGTGCCCGCGCTCCTGGTGACCCTCTCCGTCGGCCTGTTCGCGGCGATGAACTCCTGGCTCTGGTACGACATGCACCGTCTCTCCTTCGGTCAGGACGAGGTGTTCCCGGGCTTCACCTACGCGTCGATCGGCCTCGCGCCGCTCGCCTGGTCGCTGTTCGCGCTGGCCCTCGGCGTGGCGGTCGGTCAGCTGCTGCGCCGCACCGTGGCATCGGTGCTGGTGACCGGCGTTCTCGTGCTGGGGGCCCAGGTGCTGATGCCGCTCGCCCGGGTGCACTTCCTCCCGCCGGTCACGGGGACGTACGCGGTCGTCCAGGGCCACGCCCAGTACGCGGTCCCGATCGAGGCCATGCGCAATGCCTGGCTGGTGAACCACGGCCCGGTGCTGGCCGACGGGACGCGGCTGTCCGGGAGCGACTGCTACCGCCACGGCGAGGAGTGCACGAACTCCGGCCTCGCCTGGGGCTCCTGGCACCCGCTGTCGCACGTCGTCCCGATGCAGCTGATCGAGGGCGGCCTGCTGCTGGCCGTCTCGGCCGCCCTGGTCCTGCTGGTCTACCGGCGGGTCACCCGGACGGCCGCCTGAGCACCGGCTGCCCGAGCACCGGCCACCTGAGCACCTCGCCGCCCGAGCAGCCCAGTGCCCGATCAGCCCAGCGCCCGGCACGCCGCCGACCCCGGTCGAACGGCCGTGCCGGGCAAGGTGGTTCGGCTCAGCCGGACCTGATCAGTTCGGCTTCGGGCGTGACGGTCACCGGGACGCCGCGTCGGCGGTGCTGGTCGGCCCAGGAGGTGAGGGCCTGGCGGCAGGCGGCGTCCAGGTGGGTGAGGGCGGACAGGTCGAGCTCGACCGGGCCGGTCGGCGTGACGTCCTCCAACCGGTCGACCAGGGTGGGGAGTTTGACGAAGGTGGCGTTCCCGTGCACCCGCACCACGGTGCCGTCCGGGGAGTGTTCGACGTGCAGCCGGATGTGGGTGACGTCCCACGCGGTCTTGGCGAGCGCGGCGACCAGGCCGATCACCACGCCCTCCAGCAGGTTGGTGGTGACGATGCCGACCGCGGTGGCGAGCAGCACCAGCGCCTCGGACCGGTCGGCGCGCCACAGCCGCCACCGGGCCCGGGGCGCGACCAGCTTGCCGCCGGCGTGCACCAGCAGCCCGGCGAGCGCGGCCAGCGGCACCAGGTGCAGCAGGCCCGGCAGCACCAGCGCGAACAGCAGCAGCCACACGCCGTGCAGGATCCGCGCCGCCTTCGTCCGGGCGCCCGCCTGGACGTTGGCGGCGCTGCGCACGATCACCGCGGTCATCGGCAGCGCGCCGAGCGCCCCGGCGACGGTGTTGCCGACGCCCTGGGCGAGCAGCTCCCGGTTGTAGGCGGTGCGCGGCCCCGCGTGCATGTGGTCGACGGCGGACGCGCTGAACAGGCTCTCGGCGGAGGCGATCAGCGCGAACGCCAGCACCGTGCCCCACACCTCGGGGCGCAGCAGCAGCGCGAACTGCTCGGCGCCGGGCGGCTGGAGGGTGTCGAGCAGGCCGTCCACCCGGACGGTCTGCACCGGCAGGTCCAGCAGCCGGACGGCGGCCGCGGCGAGCACCACGGCGACCAGCGGCCCGGGCAGCAGCGCGAGGCGGCGCGGCACGTACTTCCACAGCACCAGCACCGCGATCACGAGCGCGCCGATGACGAGGGACGCCGCACCGGCCTCCGTGTCGACGGCCCGGACGGCGGCGGCGGGCAGCCCGGCGAGGTTGGAAAGCGCTTCCCCGTTGGCCTTGCGGTCGAGCAGCACGTAGCCCTGCGAGGCGATCAGCACGATGCCGATGCCGGTGAGCATGCCCTCCACCACGGCGGCGGAGACGGCCCGGAACCAGCGTCCCAGGCGCAGCAGGGCGAGCAGCACCTGCACCAGCCCGGCGGTCAGCACCACCACGCCGAGGGCGGGCAGTCCGTAGGCGGTGACGGCGGCGTGGACGAGCACGGTCAGTCCGGCGGCGGGCCCGCTGACCTGCAGGCTGCTGCCGGGCAGCGCGCCGGCCACCAGGCCGCCGATGATGCCGGTGACGAGGCCGAGTTCGGCGGGTGCGCCGGAGGCGACGGAGACGCCGACGCAGAGCGGGACGGCGACGAGGAAGACGGTGATCGAGGCGGGCAGGTCGGTGCGCAGCACGGCGCGCACCCGGGCGGAGTTCCAGGGCATGGCGGGTCCTCGGGTGTAGCAGTGACGGGGACTTCCGGTGGCGCGGGCACGCGCGCCGTCCGCCGGACGCGCCGGTGGGCGACGGCCGGGTGCGGGCGTGCGGGCGTGCGGGCGTGCGGGCATGGCGGGTCGGCGCCGGTGGCGGTGGCGGTGGCGGTGGCGGCACAGTGGGGCGCACGGGGCACCGCACGGGGCAACGGAGTCGGTGACGAGGTGTCAGGGCCGGGCGTGGTGGCACCGGATCAGCAGCGGAACACCTGGAGTGCGGCGGTCCGTTGCGCGACGGTCCGCCGGGTGGCGGGCCGTTGTGCGGCGGGGCCGGCCGGGGCGGGTCGGCCGGCGGTATCGGGCGGGGTGCGCGGGCCCGGGCAGGCGTCCGCGCGGAGTACCGGCCGCGCCGTCGTCCGGGGGGTGCGGGCGGCGCGGCGGGCGGGCGCGGGGGCGGTGGATCCGCGTTCGACGCGCTCCGGTTCCTCCTCCGCGGCGCCGCTCGTGCTGCTCGTGCTGCTCGTGCTGCTCCGGCCGGCGGGCGCGACGGCGGCCGCCGGGTCGTCCTGGAGCCGGTCGGCCGTCAGCCCGGTGAGCAGGACCGCGGCCAACGCCATGACCAGCACACCGACCAGCGCCGCGACCGGCCGGGCCGACGTGGCGCGCTGGGCACGCTGGGCTCGCCCGGCGTACTTGGCGCGCTCGGCACGCTCGGCGCATTGAGTGGCCTTGACGAGCCCGGCGGGCGTGGCGGGCGTGGCGGGTTCGGTGCGCTGCAGCCAGTTCGGCAGCACGGCTCTGCGCATCCCGCCCTCCCCGGCTCGCGTCCGAACTCGGCTCCCCGCCATCGGACTTGATGTGCCGTCATCGTAGCCGGGCGGTCACGGTGGGTGTGGCGCTGCGGGCGCTTCGCCGGGGTCTCGGCCATCGGTTTGTCCGGTTCCCGGCCGCGCACACGCCGCGCACACGCCGCACTCGGGACAGTGCGCCGTCCCGCCGGAACCGTCGGATCCGGCCCGTCGCCCGGGCCCGGGAACAGCGACGGCAGGGCGGTCGGGCCGCTCCTGCCACTCTCAAGCTATAGCGCGGCGGGGGGCTTGTGGCAAGGCCCGGGTGGTGGCGCAGAATGTCCGATCGCGGGCGATGGCGCGCGAGTTGTGCGGAACACGACGGTTCTGACGGAAAATCACTTGCTGGGCGTTTTCGGAGGGTTGATGATCGACGTCGTGGTGGTCGGCGGTGGGCCGACCGGTTTGATGCTGGCGTGCGAGCTGCGGCTGCACGGGGTGGAGGTGGTGGTCCTTGAGCGGTTGACGGCTCCGACCGGGGAGTCGCGCGGGCAGGGCCTGCATGCGCGCAGTGTGGAGGTGATGGATCAGCGTGGGCTGTTGGGGCGCTGCCGGGCGGTGAGCCGGGAGTTCCGGGTCGGCGGGCTGTTCGGCGGTGTGCTGAAGGAAGTCGAGCGCACCATCAACCGCCTCAAGACCTTCCGCGCCGTCGCCACCCGCTACGACTAACGGGCCTACGTCTTCCACGGCACCGTCACCCTCGCCTCGATCCGCCTATGGATTCAGACCCGATCCGCCGGACAGAATTTAGACCGTCGGCGCGGAGTACCCGGGTACGGACACCGGACGGTTCCGGGCGGGATCCCCGTCGACTGACCGTCACATCCGGAACGCCGTTAAGGAGAACCACAGTGCCACACATCAGCATCGGCAACGACCTCCCGGGCATCAGCGGTCTGCTGGCCGACCGCCCCGACAGCGCCGCGCCGCTGAACCAGCTCGTCAACGTCCTGCTGCGCGGCCCCTCCCCGCTGCCCCGGGGAGAGCGCGAGCTGATAGCCGCCTACGTCTCCGAACTCAACCGGACCCGGTTCTGCTCCGACTCGCACGGTGCGTTCGCCGCCGCGCAGCTCGACGGCGGCGAGGAGTTGGTGACGGCCGTCCTGAACGACCTGGAGACCGCGCCGGTCTCCGAGCAGCTGCGGGCCCTGCTGCGGGTTGCCGCCGAGGTCCAGGCGTTCGCCCGCCCGGTCTCGGAGAAGGCCGTGGCCGCCGCCCGGGCGGAGGGTGCGGGGGACGACGAGATCCACGACACGGTGCTGATCGCCGCCGCGTTCTGCATGTACAACCGCTACGTCAGCTGCCTCGACACCGAGCTGCCGGCCGACCGGAGCTACTACACCGAGGGCGCCGAGCGGATCGTGGCGCACGGGTACGGCAGCCCGCGCTGACGACGCCCCCGGGCCCCGGTCGGTGGACCGGGGCCCGGGATGCGCGGCGGTGGGGAGAGAGCAATCGAGAAGTAGGCAGCGGACGCGAGGCCCGGAATCATGAGCCCTCACATCGTCCGCGTCGGGAGCAGCCCACCCATGCCGCACACCGAGGCCAGCCCGCTCCACCCGCTGCCCGCCCCTTCGCCCGAGGCTGTGCGGTTACGTCGCCGTGCCGTCACCGCGACCGTGGTCGGGAACTTCGTGGAATCCTTCGACTGGCTGGCGTACGGTCTGTTCGCCCCGCTCTTCGCGGAGCGGTTCTTCCCCTCCGCCGATCCGACCACCTCGCTGCTGGGTGCCTTCGCGGTGCTCGGGGTGGGCGTGCTGGCCAGGCCGCTCGGCGGCGTGCTGCTGGGCCGGCTGGCGGACCGCCGGGGCCGCAAGCCGGCGCTGCTGCTGGCGATTCTGCTGATGACGGCCGGTTCGGTCCTGATCGGGAGCGCCCCGACCTACCAGCAGGCCGGGATCCTCGCCCCGGTGCTGCTGCTCTGCGCCCGGCTCGCCCAGGGCATCTCCTCCGGCGGTGAGTGGCCCGCCGCGGCGGCGTACCTGATGGAACTGGCCCCGCCTCGCCGCAGGGGCCTCTACGGCAGCCTGTTCTCGCTCACCACCGCCGCGGGCGCGTTCACCGCCGCGATGCTCGGCGGCATGCTGACCGGCCTGGTGGGTCCCGGGGCGATGGAGACCTGGGGCTGGCGGGTGCCGTTCCTGATCGGCGGCGTGCTCGGGCTGGTCCTGCTGGCGCTGCGGAGCCGGATCACCGAGAGCGAGGTCTTCCGGCGCGAGGTGAGCTCCCGTCAGGACCGCAGCCCGCTGCGCGAGGTCCTGCGCACCCACCGGCAGCAGGTCCTGCGCTCCGTCCTACTGGTGGCCGGGATGGCGACCGTCGGCAGCACCTGGACCTCGGTGATACCGGCGATGGGGCAGCGGCTGGCTCCGGACGGGACGATGTTCTGGGTCGTGGTCTGCGCCACCGCCGTAATGATCCTGCTCCAGGTGCCGATCGGCCTGCTCGCCGACCGGGTCGGGCCACGGCGGCTGCTGGTCGTGGCGAGCCTGCTCTTCGCCACCGGGGGCTCCTGGGCCTACCTCGCCATGACCGGCCGGTTCGTCAGTCTGCTACTCGCCTACGGCAGCGGCGTGGTCTACCTGGTCTGCGTCACCACGGTCCTGCCCGCCCTGCTCGCCGAAATCTTCCCGCCCCGCGTACGCGCCCTGGGCATCGGCCTCCCCTACGCACTGACCAGCGCCGTCCTGGGCGGCACCACCCCACTCCTGGCCACCCACCTCGGCAAGAACGGCCCGTCCGGCTGGTTCATCGCCGGCGTGGTGGCCGCCGTCCTCCTCGGCCTCGCAGCCACGGCGACCTCCGGCGCTTCCGACACCGAACGATCCCAACCGGCGCACCCGGAGCCGGTGCCGATGGGTTAGGGCCTGTCCGGCAAGATCCGCCGGACAGGCCCTGACCCTTCGCATCATTCATCCAGAAGGACCGCCGGTGATCGAGGGAGCCCTGCCGTCGCGCCCCGGGCCCCACTCTGATCGCTCTATGCCGATCTCATGGGGAGGGTGACCGGGTCGATGGAGCGAGAGAAGGTGAGCTGCATGGAACCGCGACCACGCCCTGCGCGCCGGCGTCGAAGGCAGCGTCCGCCAGGCCACTTGTACACCTGCCTGCGCCAGGCCCGCAGGCCGGCGCAGGCAGAGTGTCCGCTTCAGGTGCTCTGCCGTGGCGACCTCACCTCGTGCTGGCCCTGCTGGGCTTCAAGGAAGTAGGAAACCTGAGCGCCGTCGGCCTTGACCCCGATCAGTTCCTCGATCACAGGTAGCTGGTCGTCGGACAGCGGGAAGCTGGAGCCGATCAGGTCGGGCCACGGCCCGACCAGCTCGGCGGCACTCGCCTCGTCGAACGAGGGCGGGAGGGTCCACTCGACAACGAGCTCGTCGTCGCTGCGGTTGAACCCGAGTACAACCCAGATCATTTCACGCACGTCCTTCCTGCTTCGGGCCCCTTGAGCTGCTTGCCGTCCACGTCGAACGCGCCGAGATGCTTGCCCTGCTTGTCGTACTTCTCGACCTCGCCGTGCTGGGAGTCCCACTCGTAGATGTTCTTCTTGTCCTCCCAGCGCGGGCGCAGGCCACCGCCCTTCTGGACGGAGGTCTTCGGCGGGACTCGGCGCGCCCCGGGGAAGCCCGGGAGGGAGGACGGCGGTGGCTGACGGGGTGGGATGGCTCGACTGCCCGGGGCGGGCGGGGTCGGCTTCTGGTTGTTGTTGCCGCCGCTACCGCTACCGCCGCCGCTACCGCCGCTGCTGCTGCCGCGTGAGCCCTTGCGCTTGGCGAGGCCGAGCGGGTCGATCTCGTCGAGCGGGTTGGTGACGTAGGCGTAGTGGTTGGGTGCAGGCGTCAGTCCGAGCGGATCCGGGCTGATGAAGCGGGCGGTCTGCGGGTCGTAGTAGCGGTGCAGGTTGTAGTCGAGGCCGGTCTCCTCGTCGTGGTACTGACCGGGGAAGCGGAGCGGGCAGTCGGCCGGCCCGGTGGCGTCGGAGGTCAGCGGCAGGCCCCACAGCGAGGCGGTGCGCTGCCAGACCACCTCGCCTTCGGCGGTGAGGAGTTCGGTCGGTGCGCCCGCCAGGTCGGTGACGATGGCGTAGAACCGCTCGTCGATCACCGTCTGGTCGGACCGGGTGCGCTCGATCTGCGTCACCGGGGTCCAGGTGTCCGGTTGGTACTCCCAGGTCGTGGTCGTGGTGGTCTGCTGCCCGGCGACGTGGTGGCCCTGCTCGACGAGCACCTCGCCGTCCCAGCAGAAGCGGGTCTCGGCGAGCACGGCTCCATCGGGGCCGAGCAGCTGTTTCGCGGTGCGGCGGCCCAGCGGGTCATAGACATAGTGCCAGTGCTCACCTGCGGGGTTCCTGGCGTCGGTGAGCCTGTCGAAGGCATCCCAGTGGAACCCCCAGCTCTTCTCCTTGCCGGAGAGCGTGCGTCGACGGCTTCCCACCAGGCGCCCTTGGGCGTCGTACTCGTAGCGGCAGCGGCCGGCCTCGCGCAGCAGCATGCCGTCGATGGTGCGCGGTCCCGCCAGGTCGAGGGCCGCGCCACGACTTGTGGCCGCGTGCAGCAGGTTGCCGCCGGCGTCGTAGGAGTACTGCTCGCTGAGCTCGCCCGCCTGCACGGCGGTGACCTGGCCGATGGGGTCGAGCTGGAAGTGCCGGTCGATCCCGCCCTTGTCGGACTGGGTGACCGGCAAGCCGTCGCCACGGTAGGTCCAGCCGCGTTCACGCAGCAGGCGGGAGCTCCGGGAAGCGCCCTCGCCGTCGACGGCGAGGACCTGTCGGCCGGTCAGCCGCCCCATCCTGTCCCAGCTGCTGGTGAGGGCGAGCCGGTCGCCGAGCCAGCGGTAGAGTTCCTGACCGGCCGCGTCGTAGCCGAAAGTGAGTCGCACGCTCGGGGTCTGCAGCGCGGTGGTCCGGTGGTTCGCATCGTGCTGCCACCGGGTGACCGTGCCGCTCGGGGTTCTGCGCTCGACCCGTCGGCCCAGCAGGTCGTAGCTGCTGGTGGTGGTCAGGCTGTTGACGGTCTCGGAGAGCAGGCGGCCGAGGGCGTCGTGGCCGAACCCGAGCAGGACCTCCTTGTTGCGGGCTTGGCGCAGGTTGCCGGCCTCGTCGTACGCGAAGTCCGAGCCGCCGGTGTCGCTGTGGTGGCCGGTGACCCGGCCGGCGGCATCCCAGGTGTAGCCGACGCTCTGCCCGGCACCGTTGGTTCGCCGGACCAGTTGACCGGCGGCGTCGTGCTCGTAGCGGACGGTCCGACCGTTGTAGTCGGTTTCGGCGGAGAGGTTGCCGGCCTGGTCGTAGACGTACTGCCAGGTGCGGCCGGTCGGGCCGGTGATGGCGGTCATCCGCAGCTCGGTGTCGTAGCCGTACTCCAGCCGGGCGCCGGCGGCGTCGATCTGCGCGGTGCGGACACCGAAGCTGCCGACCTCGTAACGAGTGCGGTGACCGGCCGGGTCCAGGTGTTCGAGCAGCCCGCCTTCCGGGTCGTGCACCCACTCCTCGCGGCCGCCGTCGGGCAGCTGGCGCCAGAGCGGGCGGCCCTCGACGGTCCAGCCGTAGCGCGTGGTGTCGCCGAGCGGATCGGTCTCTACGACCACCCTGCCGAAGCCGTCACGCTCACAGCGATAGGTCTGGCCGAGCGGGTCACTGACGGCCAGCATCAGGCCGGCCGGGTCGGTCTCGATCCGGGTGACGTTGCCCTCGGCGTCGGCCGTCGCGGTGGCCCGGCCGAGCTCGTCGTACTCGTAACGGGTGGTCACCGCGCACGGGTCGGTGACAGCCAGCCGGTTCCCGCGCTCGTCGTACTCGTAACGCCAGACCGCGCCGCCCGGGAGGGTGATCTGCACGGGCAGACGGAGCGCGTTGTGGCTGAGCTCGGTCGCGGTGCCGTCCGGGTGGTCGATCCGAACCGGGTCGCCCTGCTCGTCAAGGGTGTACCGGGTGGTCCGGCCGAGCTGGTCGGTCGTGGCGAGCAGACCGCCGCGGCGGTCCCACTCGGTGTGCACGCAGTGGCCGGCCGGGTCGGTGGTCAGTGCGACCCGTTCGTCCTGGTCGTACTGGTGGACCGTGGTGCGGCCGAGCGAGTCGGTGACGGCCGTGGTGCGGGCGGCGGTGTCATAGGCGAACTCGGCAGCAAGTGCGCCGTCCTGCCCCGACGCGCGGACCACCCGGCCGGAGACCTGGTCGTACTCATAGGTGTAGGAGTAGCCGTTGCGGTCGATCCAGTCGGTCATCCGCCCCTCGTCGTCGTATTCGTAGACGTAGGGCAGGCCGGTGGAGTCGACGATCGAGGCGAGGTGGCCGTCCGGGTAGTACTGGTACTCGACGACGGTGCTGCCCGTGCCGGTCCCGTCGAGCAGCCGCAGCCGCTCGACCCGCACACCCTCCGGGCCCGGCGCGATGTCGACCGCGACCCGGTAGCCGGCGGAGTGCCGCACCTCGATGGGCAGACCGTCCGCGTCGCGAAGGAAGTCGATCCGGTGCCCGTTGCGGTCCGAGATCCCGGTCAACGGGCGGACCTCGCCGATCCGCCAGGAGGGGCCGCCCGGGCCGCCGAAGTGGTGGGTCCAGCCGCGGTCCGGGTCCTCGATCCGGAAGGCGTCGCCGCGCTGGTCCCACACCAACGGCCGACGCGCTCCGCCTGCGGGGAGGACCGGCCGGCCGGGACTGTCGGGCAGCGGGTAGTGCAGGATCTGGGCGTCGTCGCCGGCGAAGTGGACACCGTCGGCGTCGATCTCGATCCGCTGGTCGAGGGTGGACGACCAGCCGGGGCCGTGCAGCCGCCCGCCGATGTAGTCCGAGGCGTATGCGCGGCGCAGCGTCAGCGGCAGCAGTCCGGGCAGATCCACGTCGGTCTCCGAGGTGATGACCTGGCCGGAGACCACGTCCACCGGGTCGGCGCCGGTGAGACACGTGCCGTTGCCGTCGACGGCCTTGCCCTGCCGTTTCCCGCGGCCCAAGGGCAGCCCGCCCTTGCCCCGGCGGGTGCTGTCACCGGTGCGCGGCGCGGACAGAGCGCCCTTCTCGCGAGTGCCGACCTGCCGCAGCTGGGCAGCGTGCTTCTCCTCCACGTCACGGACGTTCTTGGCGACCTTCTTCAGGTTCTGGCCGGTCGTGGAGTAGAAGTCCTTGACCGCCGTGCCGGCGTCCTTCGCCAGCGTGGTGCCGAGCTTCTGCGCGGCGTGTTCCAGGGCCCGGACGATCTGGTTGCTCATACGAAGCTCACCCCCGCGAGCTTGGACTCGAAGGCCTGCGCGTGCGAGGCGACGGTCTCGGCGTGCCGCTGCATGGTCAGGGCGTGCTCGTCGAGCATCTCGGGGTGGATCTGGAATCCGCTGCCCGCCGCCGCTCCACCGGCAGCGCCGAGTGCCGCCCCGGCGGTCTGGAAGACCAGCCCGGTCACCGCCCGCTCGACGACCTCCACCAGCGGGTTGATCGCGGCCTCGATCACCTGGCCGATGACGTACTGCTCGAGTTGCTGCTCCAGGTAGTTGACCAGCTTCTTCGCGGCCTGCTCGATCAGTACGAGGGCCGCCTCGGCCGCGCCGAGCGTGGCCACTGCGGCTGCCTGGTCCGCAACGAACGCGGCTGCCAGGGCGACCAGTTCGGCGATCGCCTCGACCTTCATCGCCACGATCACGTCGGCTGCAACGTCCAGCGCACCGGCCACCACGTGGCATGCCTGCACCAGCTCATCGAGATGACCACCCGACAGCTGGTCCCACTTGGCCACCAGAAGGTCGTAGGACGCGCCCTGGTAGGCCTCGCCGAGTTGCCGGATCGTACCGGTCGAGTCCTGGCGGGTGCTACGCACGTTGTCGGCGAACTCCCGCACATGCGACGCGAACTCACGGACGCCGTCCTCGTTCACGGTCGGCCAGTTGATGCCGATGAAATCGAGGAACGACACCACCTCCCCGGGCAGTTCGATCGCCACGGTTCCCCCTTACCCGCCATCGAATAGCTCTTGTACGCACGTTCGCCGGCCCACAACCTATCTGACGATGCTGCGCGTGTACCGCTCATGTCGAACCCGGGCCCACGGACCTGCCGAAGTCTGCTCAGGTCCAGCTGCGACACCGACATGTCGCCCCTTCAGCGACCAACACCAGCAACGCCGGGCAGCGCAGGCGGCGCCGGCAACTCGCCGGCCGGCACCTGATGGCGTACCACGGCCGCCTACCCGACTACCACGGATCGTGATCGTCCGCGCGTCGCGTCGAAGCTGCCCTTCTCCGACCCGCACCGGCGTAGCTCACGCAGCGCCCCGCGCAAGCTGCCGCCGCGCCCGATTCACAGCGAATCTTCATGGCTGGTGACGACATCGACCCCGGAGCCCTTCGCTGTCGAGGCTTTCTCGCTGCAAGCCCTCCAGGGCTGATGACGACCCGCAGCGCGCGCAGGGCGCCGACGGCCATGGCGTCGGAGGCGGCGAACACGGCGTCCACGTCCGGGAATTGGTCGAGCAGCCGAAGCATGGCGTGTTCGCCGGAGCGGGACCCGAAGGTCGGTGCACCGTCAAGGGTGCGCGCAGCATCGGGGCCGGCGCACCCTCGCGGAGAGCGGGCGACTACCAGTTGCCCCAGGTGCCGGTGGACCAGCGGGCGGCGCCGTCGCTGCCGTAGATCACGAAGTTGCCGTCGTCCTGCACCTTCGCCCAGTCGCCGGGCCGGCCCTTGGTCGAGAGCGACCAGGTGACTCCGACGCCCTGGGAGCTGAGCCACAGGGCGCCGAAGGTCGGCGCGCCCGACACGGTCGCGAAGCTGTTCGGGTGGCCGTAGGTGCCGGTGGACCACAGCGCCGCGCCGTCGCGCTTGCGGTAGAGGACCAGGTTCCCGTCGGGCTGCATGAGCAGCCAGACCGAGTTCGACTCGATCCAGCGGCCGTGCGCCATGGTGTTGGGGACCGGGCCGAGTTTGTCGTTGGTGGCGCCGACGGCCGGGGTGACGCCGGTGTCGGTCTGCCAGTACAGCTGCTGGCCGCTGACGGCAAACCAGCCGTTCAGCAGCGAGGCCACCGTGCCCGGGTGGCCGTAGCTCCCGGTGCTCCACAGCGCGCCGCCGGAGTCCGGTCCGCCGCCCTTGCGGTAGACCACGAAGTTGCCGTCGGGCTGCATGTAGGCGTACGCGCCCTGGTTGCCGTAGGTGCCGCTGGCCCACAGCACCGGGCCGCGGTGGCCGGTGTCGCCCACCAGGTAGAGCACCAGGTTGCCGTCGTACTGCATCACCAGCTCGGTCTCGCCGCTGACCATGCTCTGCCCCGACAGGAGCTTCTCGCCGCTGCGCAGGCTGGTGGCCTCGTGGGCCGACGGCTTCGCCGCGGCAGTGCCGGCCGGAGCCACGACGGCGATGACCGCGGCACCGAGCAGGGCCGCGGCGGCGCGTGTGAAGACGTTCTTCCGCATCGAGCGGGAAACCCCCTTGTTCCAGGGCCCACGATTGGCGTGGGCCCTGGATTCATACACCCTCACATGGGCTTTTTGGCAAGCGGGTTACCGAGGGGCGGGGTCCGGGGACGCGCGGATCAGTCCTCGTAGTAGTTGTTGACGACCACGTCCGGGGTGTCGTCCAGACCGTCTCCAGGCCCGCCTCGGCCCTCCCCCGCGCGACGAACAGGTAGAGCGCAAGTTCGTCGAACGACACCTTGTCGACGGGCGTCCAGAGGCTGATCAGGTACAGGTCCGGCCCGAAGATCGGCGCACCGCGGCCGGATACCGTTTCACGCCCCCTACCTCGCCGGCCTGTGCCTGCGGATCCTCCCAGATCTCGGACACCTGCCCGTCGGCCTGATCACCATCGGCCTGATCCACGGCACCGTGTTCGCGCGGACCGCCGACGGCTGCAGCCGATCCACCGTCAAGAACGCCTTCACCGTGCTCCGCCGCATCCTGCGCCAGGCCGTCGCCGACGGGCCGATCGCGAACGGGCCGGCCCACGTCGGCGACTGGCAGCACGAACTTCACCACGCCGAGGACGAGCCGCTCGAACCCCGCAGCCTCGCCCTGCGGGACTGGGACGCTCTCACCGAACTCGCAGCCGCACTCGTCGACGCCTCCTACAACCACTACCGCGGCTGGGGTGACGGCGTCGTCCACAGCGCCTGCACCGCCACCCGCATCGGCGAAGTCTCCGGAGTTCCACGCCGAGGACATCGACGCCGAACAGCGGATCCTGACACGCACGCTGGGGCTTCCGCCACTCCTCCACGTAATCCCCGAACTGCTCGACAAGCCGGGTCTTCGCCTTCTCCGAGTTGGCGAACCCGGGCTCCTCGGCCTGGCGGACGGCCGCGTTGCGGTACCGAATCGTGTACTCGTGCGAGCAGCGTGGCCACCTGCCCTCGGGTCCCTGCGCGGGCTCATCGTCGGTACCGTCCACGAGGACGCGGTCGGCGAGGAGGACCGCAGCACGGACGCCGACCCCCTGCCCTGCAAAACCGGCGGCCTCACATCTCCCCCGGTCACGCCGTCATCGTGCTCGACAGCGGACCGCCGGCGTTCCCGCCCTCAAGTCGAACCTGCCTGCGTCTCAAGGTCCGGCTGTGGACGTCGGCACCAGCACCACGGCTACCTGCACGTAGCCAGAACCCGGCCCGCGCCACTGACGCAACGTCAGTTCAGGTCGGCAAAAGTCAGCATTGATCCGAGTACACCCTCGCGAATCCGCCGATACCTGAGAACCCGGCCCACCGCACACCGGGCTCCGTCGGCGCTTCAGGCAGGCACTGTTGCTTGCCCATTCCTTCACAGCACACCACACCCCCCTCTTCATTTGCGCCCTTCATCCCGATATGCCCCCTACCGGATGTTCGACCTGGGCCTGCCCGACAGGTCAGTTCGGCAGTTCGATCGAGAGGGCGTGCCGGAACACGTCGCGCGGGTCCCAGCGGGCCTTGACGCGTTGCAGGCGGGGGTAGTTGTCCTTGTTATCACGAGATCGACGCTTCTCCCCAGCTCAGGAGCATGGTCCAACATCCGGGGTCAGCAAAAGGTCAGCAAGATCCCGGAGACGAGCATGGCGACGACAGGCCTCATCCGCGGCATGGGCAGCTTCTTCAAGGAGTGCGAGCACCCGGAGTCCCGCTGGAGCAAGTGCCCACACAACTACAAGATCAGGTACCGCAACGCATCGGGACAGCAGACCGAGGAGTCCGGCTTCGCCGACCAGGAGTCGGCGAAGACCCGGCTCGCCCAGGTCTATCACGCGCGCAAGGTATCCCCCGTGGGTCAGCGCAAGGCGGAGCGCATCAAGCAGTACGGCAGCATGCACTTCCTTGGCGAAACCGCCGAAGCCTGATAGCGGTCGGCTCCAACGACCAGATCACTTTGTGGTGGAACTTTATCGGCCGATCCAGTGAGGAGATCGTACAAGCACGAATCGACTGGGAGAAGGGGGTTCGGTTCGGTGAGGTCCAGGGCTACCCGGGCGACCGACTGCCCGCCCCGGAGCTTCCGAACGTAGCCCTGAAGGCACGCGGAAACCGCCTCTGACCTGCTAAAACCATCCCTCGGCGCGCCCCCGGCCGCAGGTACTGGGAGGCACCTCGCGGCCAGGCCCGGCGACAGCGTCAAGAGGTCGCGGCTGGCTTCAGCGGAGGTCTCACCGAGGATCGCCACCACCTCGCCGATTCCCATCTGTGGGCCCGTTTTGCAGGGTCTGGGCGGATGAATGCTGACTTTTTGCTGACTTTTTGCTGACTTTTCTGACGACCCGTCAGCCCTCCCGGAGGGAGCTGACAGGCATGTGAAGGGCTCAGTGACTGTGCGCCGGCAAGCTGGGGAAGAAGGGGCTGATCGTCCGCGAACACGACGAACACGACCGCAGTGACGGACCACCCGCACGCCGGACGCGGCCCGCTCACCGCGCTACGACCCGGCGTCTTCCGTTGCCGCAAGCCGGCCGGCCGCTGCCACCGGAAACCGCGGCAGGACCATGAGCAGCTCCCGCGGGCGTCGTCTCATCTCGGGCCGTGGGTGTGCAGAAAGACCACGGGGCCGCCCTCCAGGCGGCCGGTCGCGTCCAGGTCGAGCAGGGCGGCGAGTGCCTTGGCGGTGTAGGTGCGCTCCAGCGCCAGGCCGGCCTGTGCCGCGGCTCGCGCGAGGGCTTGGTCGCCGGAGCGGGTGGGATGTGCGTAGCCGTCTCCCAGCCAGGCTGTCTCGGTGCGGATCGCGTCGGGGGCGGGCCTGGCACGGCCGAGGTCGGCGCCCCGGTCCCGCAGGAGGGCGGCGGAGCGGCGGGCCAGGCCGAGGAGGGTGGCGGTGTCCAGCCGCAGGGTGTCGTTGACGACGACGCCGAGGACGCGGGTGCGCAGTCCGGCGAGGCGCAGCCCGAGGGCCAGTCCTGCGGCGGTGCCGCCGGACCCGACCGCAGTGACCAGCCATGCCGGTTCCGGCAGGTCTCCCGCCTCGACCTGTCCGGCCAGTTCCAGGGCGATCTCGACGGCGCCGAGCGCGCCGAGCGGTGAGGAGCCGCCGGCCGGGAGGAAGTACGGCGGGGTACGGCCGTAGGTGTGCCGGGCGAAGAGCCAGGGCGCGGCCATGATCAATCCGGTTTTGGTGTGCAGGAAGTGCAGCGTCGCCCCGGAGGCGCGCAGCCGTGCCAGTTGAGCCTGCACATGCTCGTCGACCGGATGGTCGATCAGGCCCAGGGCCACCCGGAGTCCTTGTTCCCGCGCGTAACAGGCCGCGGCGAGGCCCCAGTTGGTGCCGAGGCCGCCGACCGTGAGGATGGTCCTCGCACCGCGTCGTCGGGCCTCGGGCAGCAGCCACTCCAGCTTGCGGACCTTGTTCCCGCCCCAGCCGCCGTCGCCGTATCCGCTCTCGTCCTTGATCCACAACTCGGCCCGCGTGTCGAGCCCGGGCAGCACCCGGACCGGCGTGGGGCCCTCGCCGAGCCGGAGGAAGGGGAGCGAGCCGGCCAGTTCGGGACAGCGCCGGTGCAGCAGCGGAGGTCGCATGCGGAGACGGTAGAGCACCGGGCCGATGATCGGACCGGCTTCGGCGCAACCCGGCGCGATCGCTCAAAGCGCCGGCCGTGCATGGTGCGCGTCCTCACCACCCCGGCCGCGACCGTGACAGGTTCCCGGCCGTTCCACTGCTGCACCAGGTCGTCAGACGAGCCGGCGGGCTCCGGCGGAGGCAGTGGCAGTGAAGGTGCGCGGAGCGCGGTGGCCGGCGTGACGGAAAGCAGTGGCGACGGCGTCGCGGGCGGTGTCAACGGCGGTCTCCGGGACCAGGGCGATGACGGATCCGCCGAAGCCGCCGCCGGTCATGCGTGCGCCGAGCGCGCCGGCTGCCTCGGCGGTGGTGGCGGCGAGGTCGGTCTCCGGGCAGGAGACGCGGTAGTCGTCGCGGAGTGAGGCGTGTCCGGCAGCCAGGATCGGGCCGAGCGCGGCCGGGCCGCCGGCGTTCAGCAGGGTGACGGCCTGTTCGACGCGGGCGTTCTCGGTGACCACGTGCCGTACCAGGGGCCAGAGTTCGGCCGGGAGGCGGCGGAGTGCCTCGGCAAGGCCGCTCAGCGAGAGGTCACGCAGTGCGGGGAGCCGGAGCAGGTCGGCGGCCCGCTCGCAGCCGGCACGCAGTTCGGCGTAGGCGCCGTCGGCCAGGTCGTGTTTGACCCGAGTGTCGATCACCAGCAGCCGCAGCCCGTCGAGGACCAGCGGGACCCGGCGGGAGCTGAGGTCGCGGGTGTCGAGGAACAGTGATCTGCGGGTGCTCGTTGATCCCGCACCCCCCGCACGCCCCGCACGCCCCGCACGCCCCGCACGCCCCGCACGCCCCGCACGCCCCGACCACGGTGAACCAGAGGATCATCACCGGCCCGAACACCCGGCCCACCGCCGCCGTGCCCCGGCGCTGCGCGAGGAACAGCAGCAACAGGATGCCCGCCGTCAGGGGCACCGCCGCTTTCTCCAGCGAAGGCTGGACGACTTCCACGCCCTCCACCGCGGAGAGCACCGAGATCGCCGGGGTGATCATGCCGTCGCCGAAGAACAGCGCCGCGCCGAAGATGCCCAGCACGGTCAGTACGGCCGTCGCCCTCCGCCCCGCCCTCGCGCCCAACCGCCGGATCAGGGTGATCAGCGCCATGATGCCGCCGTCGCCCCCGTTGTCGGCGCGCATCGCCAGCAGCACAGCGGCTGCGGCCGGTGAACACGCGCAGGTGGACCAGGCGCTCGTGCTCAACGGTGCACAGGTCCGCCGGGGCGACGCCGACCGCCCTGGCCAGCCGGGGCAGCAGCTCCGGGCGGGGAACGCGGCTACCGGCGAGGTAGAGGCTCACCGCCCGCTCGGTCACGCCAACCTCGCGGGCGATCCGGGCGACCGAGGCGCCGGCGGCGGTGCGGGCCGCCCGTAGCTTCTCCGCGTCGAAGCCGTACGGGAACGTGCTCACACCCGTCTCCTACCCGCCGTCGTATGCGAAAGTCCGTTCACCCTGAACGATCGGCACATGGCCCGGGTGGGCGAAGGTCCGTTCAGGGGTGAACGGACCGCAAGGGGGGAGACAGTCTCGCGTTCCGTTCACCCCTGGTGGGGTTCTCACTTGCAGGAAGGGGACCGACTCGGCCGCTCAGCCTCACGTTCCTGACACCTGTAGATGCCTTGTGACCTGCTCAAACGACCCATGAGTCCTGGATAGCAGCTGGCACGGGTCGGCGCGCGCCGGCCGCGACGCGCGGTACGGAAGGGTCCGGTCACCTCGCTTCCGGGTGCTCGCGGCGCGCGGCGGCGGTCAGGCCGACCGTGAGAAGTCGGAGTCTCATGACTGACACGGTGTCAGCAGCGAGGGTGCGGCGGTGCCGTTGTCGCTGGACCGTGACGAGGCCATGGCGCGGCCGGGACGGGGAGTCGGCGGTCGGCGCGCGCACGGGCGGAGCGTCTGTGCGCGCATGCTCCGCCGACGCCACGGCCCTGCGCCCCACCGGCAGGAGCCCTCCCCCCACTCCCCTCCCCGCACGCGCCCCTCGGAAAAGTCCAGCAGCAGCCCGAAGGGGCGGGCGTCCAGCCGGTGCGCCGCGGTCGACGGACTGCCCGGCACCGGCCCCTGGGTCACTCGGCCGGCGCGCGGGCCGAAGGGCCCGATCGCTCAGGTTCCGCCGGGTTTGCCCGTCGAGACCAGCAGGAGGACGGACGAGCCCGGTGCCACCGGTTCTGCGCCGCCCCGGGGCTGACTGCTGATCACCTGCCCGGCGGGAGCGTTCCAGTCCGTGTGCCGCATGATCGTGCAGCTCAGTCCGAGTCCGCGCAGCAGGCTTTCGGCCTGTTCGACCGGCATGCCGGCCAGGTCCGGCAGCGCGATGCCCGCTCCCGCGGTCTGCTCCTGCTCCTGTGTCGGAGTCGCATCGGCGCTTCCGCTCTTGGGGGTGCCGGTGGCGAGCGGGGTGCACGCCCCGTTCGCCGGTGGGGACAGGGAGGTGCCGGGCGCGGGCGGCACGGGCTTCAGCGCGAAGAACCCCACCGTGGCGCACGCCAGCACGCAGCACGCCGCAGCGGTGCCGAGGAGCGCCCGGCGGGTGCGGCTGCGGCTGACGGCTCGCTCGATCGCGGCCGCGTCGACGACCGGCGCCGTCGGCCCGTCGGCGAAGGAAGCCACCGCGGCACGCAGCTCGGCTTCGAGGCCCGGCTCGAACGGGGCCGGTCCGGATGACGTGTTCCTCACTTCGTACCTCCGAAAGCGGCCGACGGCGTGTGCGGCGCCTGGGCGCCCGATACGGAATCGCGCAGCTTGGCCAGGCCGCGGGCGAGCTGGGACCTCACCGCACTCGAAGAGATGTCCAGGACGTCGGCGACCTGCCGGGCGTCCAGATCGTGCAGGTAGTACAGGACCACCACGCTGCGCATGCCCATCGGCAGCCCGAGCAGTGCCTCGATCAGTTCCGCGCGCAGATCCACCTGCCCGAACCGGTCCCGGGGGTCGGCCGTCTCGGGCACCCCCGACAGCCCGGGGCGCTCGCCCCGGCGCGACAGCCGCCGCCAGCGGTCGTTGGCCAGGTTGACCAGCACTTTGCGCACGTACGCCTCCGGCGAGTCCGCCACCGCGACCTTCCGCCACTGTCGGCACGCCCGCTCCAGCGTCTCCTGCACCAGATCCTCGGCCACGTGCACGTCACCGGTCAGCGCATACGCGGTGCGGAACAACGCTCCCGACCGCTGTGCGACGAACTCCGTGAATCCGTTGCCCGGACCGCTCCTGCGAAACCTCACCCGCCGACCTCCTCTCCTCGTCCCGTCCCGATCACTGCCCCCATGACGGCGGAACGGGGCCGGGTGCTGCACCGAGCCGCCAGCAGTGACGTGAATCACAGCCGGGACGGAAGGGTGTCCCAGGACCTCGCGCCGCTGCCGCCCGGGGTGCGGGCGGGGCCCGGCGAAGCGAAGGGCCGCCGGGCGGGCGGCCCGCAGTCGGCCGAGAAGAACGGGGGCGCCTCTTGCCAGATACTACGGTGACCGTACTACGGTGTGCCGGGTGAAGAACAAACGCTCCATGCAGGAGCCGACCTTCCTCCTCCTCACCGCACTCGCCGACCGGCCGCGCCACGGCTACGCGCTCGGGGACGAGGTCGCCGCGATCTCCGACGGTCGGGTGCGACTGGGCGCAGGCAGCCTCTACGGCACCCTTGACCGCCTGCTGGCTGAGGGGCTGATCCGCGTCGAGCGCGAGGAGACGGTGGACGGACGCCCCCGACGCGTGTTCACCCTCACCCCGGACGGAGAACAGTCGCTCAGGACCGAGGCCGACCGCCTGCGCTCCGCCCTGCGCGAGGCGGACCGCCGCCTGGCGGCACCCCGGACCCGTTCCGCAGGAGGCTCGGCATGACCTCGAAGCACCCCCTGAACGCCTGGCTTCTCCGGCGGGCCCTCGCGCTCTACCCGTCCTCGTACGGCACCGGCGCGCTCGCGGAGGTGACCGACTTCGCCGCCCGCCGGATCGCTCTCCGGTCCGGCCGGAGGGCTGCGCGAGGTGGCCGACGTCGCCGGGCACGGAGTCCGGGTCCGGCTCGGCCTGGTCTCCCACCGCCCGACGGGCCGGGCGTTCGCCACCGCGGCGCCGATCGCCGCCCTGCTCGCCGGAACCTACGCGGCAGCCTCGGTCGTGCGCGACGTGCGAACCGCCGTCAGCCCCGAGACCCACGGCTCCTCCACCAGCGGCTTCCCCGACGGAGGCCCGCTCCTGGCGGCGGTCTCTTTCCTCGTCCCGGCCGCGCTCACGGCCTGCGCGGTGGTGGCCGACCGCTGGTCCGCCGCACGGGTCCTGGCCCTGCTGGCCGCCGCTTCGGCGGCACTGTTCTGCCTGCTGTCCTACACCGGGCTGCTCGGCCTGGACCGAGCCGCAGCAGCCGAACTCGGCCTCGGCCCGCGCGGGTTGGGGCTGATCACGCTCAACACCCTGATCCTCCTGCTCGCCCCGCCCGACCGGGAGCGCCGCCCCGGCACCGGGCTGTGGCTCGCCGTCGTCGTCACGGCCTCGGCCGTCGGTGCCGCCGGCGGCGGGGAGGAATGGATCGAGGTCCTCACGACCTCCGGGCTCGGCCTCTGGGCCCCGCTCGCCACCGGAGCCGCGCCGGCCCGCAGCACCCGCGGGCCCAGGGACGCGGTGATGGCCGCCACCGTCCTCGCGGCCCCACCGCTGCTCACCCCCTGCTCTTCGGCGGCCAGGCGTCCGCCGCCACCGCCCTGCTGCCCCAGCTCCTCGTCCTGTCCGCCTTCGGCTACCTGGCGGCCCGAGGCGCGATCCTCCTGTACCGCCGCCTTCCGAGGAGGGGGCTTTCCCGCAGCTGACCCACGCACCCTCCCTGCTCCCTGAAGGTGAGCGGTCAGCTGCCGGTCGGACCGCACGGAAGCGGACCGGCGAGCAGGCACTCCCCCGCGCGGCGGCCGGACGCTTCGGGGCCGTGCCGCCACCACGGGCTCCGGGACGACCGGAGCTCCCAGACCCGTAGGTCAGGGCGGGCGCTCCGGTCGTCCCGGTACACCTCGTGCCGGTAGCCTCCCAGGCACCGGGCCTTCGCCGCCGCCCCAGGGGTGGGCCGTGGTGACGACCAGGCAGGCGTCGAAGACGAACAACGGGCGGCGGAAGACCGCCACCAGGCTGCGCAGCGGGTGCCGGACCACGTCCGGCACCCGCTGCCGGGAACGGGGGGCCATCCCCGCGGGCGCGGGGAGCAGTCGCGCATCCGGCGCGGCGCCTCGTCGGCCTGGGGGCCATCCCCGCCCGCGCCGGGGCGCCGTAGAACGCCCCGTACCGGGACGCCTGCTCATCCGTCAGAAATTCGACCGCCACAACGGCCCTCCGAAGATCGACAACATCGACCCGCGAAGGTTGGAGCCCACGATCAGCCCAGGTCAACGGCCTCCGGAGACCGGCCCGGCCTCAGCGCACGATCTGGCATGGATGTTCCTCAACCCCCGGAAAGCATTCCGCAACATCCAATATCCGCGCCTACCAATATCCACCAGGACAACGGCATCGCCCACCACGAGGCGTACGACCAGGGCATGCGCCGCCTGAGCTGCCGGGCCTGCCCGCTTGCGCACACCGACGACCTTGTCCGCAGCGCGCAGATCAACCCCGGGCTGTTCGACGAGTACGCCGACGCCGAGGACGAGATGGGCAACCCGTTCAAGAAATCGATCAGCCTGCGCGGGATCGTCGAACGCGCCCGAAGCTGACTGGCGGCGGTCGGCTGAGAGTCTTTCCGCCGAGCCGTAGGCCCAGAGAGGCCCGGCAGGGCGCACAAAGTGCACGGGAATCCTGCCGGGCCGATGGCCGGCCACCGCGAGACCTCAACAGACCCACAGCCGAACCAGCCACCATCGTTCCACAACTGATCGATCACCAGGGGCACCCCGTGGATGTCGAGGCGCGGCCGAGCTTGCAGATGCGCGGCACCTCGCCACTGGTTCCTGAACACAAGAACTTGACAGGGAATCCGTCTGCGCTGGATCCGGGAGGACGAGACCGGCCAGCCGGTACCGGTCCCTCTGGAGAGCGGCATCTGGCGTCTGTACACCTGGGACCCGGCAGCCTTCCCTCCCGGGGAAGAGCCGCCCATCTAACGCCTCTCGCGCGCCCATGCCATCCCCGACTGGCACGTTTCCGCGTCACCGCCTCACCTCCCGCAGAGATTGAGCGGTGGCGGTGTTGGCTGGTCCGGCATGCAGCGCCGTCACGTACGAACCCGGGCTCCTCGGTCTGGCGGACGGCCGCGTTTGCGGCACCGGCGGCCTCACATCTCCCCCGGTCACGCCGTCATCGTGCTCGGCAGCGGACCGCCGACGTTCCCGCCCTCAAGTCGAACCTGCCTGCGTCTCAAGGTCCGGCTGTGGATGTCGGCACCAGCACCACGGCTACCTGCACGTAGCCAGAACCCGGCCCACGCCACTGACGCAACGTCAGTTCAGGTCGGCAAAAGTCAGCATTGATCCGAGTACACCCTCGCGAATCCGCCGATACCTGAGGACCCGGCACACCGCACACCGGGCTCCGTCGGCGCTTCAGGCAGGCACTGTTGCTTGCCCATTCCTTCACAGCACACCACACCCCCCTCTTCATTTGCCCCCTTCATCCCGATATGATCCCCTACCGGATGTTCGACCTGGGCCTGCCCGACAGGTCAGCGCGGCAGTTCGATCGAGAGGGCGTGCCGGAACACGTCGCGCGGGTCCCAGCGGGCCTTGACGCGTTGCAGGCGGGGGTAGTTGTCCTTGTAGTAGAGGGTGTGCCAGGGGGTGCCGGAGGTGTTCCAGGCCGGGTCCGCGAGGTCGGTGTCGGGGTAGTTGATGTAGGAGCCGTCGCTGACCTCGCCGGGGACGGGGACGCCGCCGGTGTCGCGGTAGACGTCGCGGTACAGCTCGCGGACCCAGGACAGTCGGGCGGCGTCGTCGCTCTCGTCGGCCCAGATGCTGTGGTAGACGGCCTTCATCACGACGTCGCGCTGGGCGACGGCGGTGGCGTCGGGGCGGACGGCGCGGACCCGGCCGCCGTAGCCGACGATCAGCATGCCGCACTCGGCGCTGCCGGTGGTGTTGGTCAAGTGGCGGTGGATCGTGGCGAGTTGGGTGTCGGTGAAGGAGCGCTTCAGGTAGCCGGCCTTGCCCTTGTAGCGGCGGGTGATGATGTTGCCGGACTCGCCGTTGCCGGGCCAGGTCATGACGTACAGCCAGGGGGCGGTGGCGCTGCCGCCGTCGGGGGTGAGGCCGGTGCCGGCGTTGACGTGGGCGACGAACTCGTCGACCAGGTCGGCCGCGTGGGGGACGCCGGCGTCGATCTGCACGACCATGGAGAAGCTTCCGGCGTCCTGGTGGGCGAGTTGGAGGATCGCGTAGAGGGCGTCGTAGGGCGGGGCGGGGTCGCTGTGCTGCTCGTGCCAGGTGCAGAAGTTGCGGATCAGGGTGGTGACGGCCTGCTCGGTGGTCTTCTCCGGGTCCCAGGTCCATTCGACCAGCGCTTCGAGGATCTCGGCCGGGGCGGGCGGCAGCAGGCGTCGGGGGTCGGGCGCGGCGGCCGCCCGGGCGTCGGCGGCGGCGGCGCCAGTGTCGGCGTCAGTGTCGGCGTCGGCGTCGGCGTCGGGCGAGCGCAGCCAGTAGCGGGTGACGACGCCGAAGTTGCCGCCGCCGCCCCCCGTGTGCGCCCACCACAGGTCCCGGTTCGGGTCGTCGGGTTCGCGGGTGGCGACGACCGCGCGGGCGTTGCCGTCCCGGTCGACGACCACCACCTCGACGCCGTACAGGTGGTCCACCACCGAGCCGTACCGCCGTGAGAGCGGGCCGTAGCCGCCGCCGACCAGGTGCCCGCCCGCGCCGACCTCCGGGCAGCCGCCGGCCGGGATCGTCACGCCCCAGCCCTTGAACAGCGTCCGGTACACCCGGCCCAGGGTGGCGCCCGGCTGCACCTCGAAGGCCCGCCGCGACGGGTCGTAGCCGACGGCGTCCAGCTGCGAGAGGTCCAGCAGCAGCCGGATCTCCGGGTCCGCGGTGAAGTTCTCGAAGCAGTGGCCGCCGCTGCGCACCCCGATCCGCTTCCCGGCGCGGACGGCGTCCTGCACGGCCTGCACGACCTGCGCGGTGCTGCCGACCACCTGCACTTCGTCGGGATGCCCGACGAACCGGTGGTTGTCGCCGCGCAACAGGCTCTCGTACCGCGGGTCGCCCGGCCGCACCTGCGCGGGCCCGAAGGTCTCCGGGTCCCGGCCTCCGGGCGGCGGGCCGGCCGCGGCGGCGCTCCCCGGGCCGGCCGCTCCTGCGGCCAGGCCGACCGCGGCAGCGGCGGTCAGCAGGCCTCGGCGGTTCAGGTGCGGTCCGGGCGGGTTCTTCCGATGCATCGTCAATCTCCGAACGCCGAAGCCTCGTTGTGCCACCAGGATGCCCGGTCGCCCGGTCCTCGGGAGGCGTCCGACGGAACGTGTCGGCGGGTTCCGCCGCTGCGCAGCCCCGCTCTGGCACGCTACTGACTGTCCGCCACCTCACTGCCCGGGAGGCACCGTGCCCTCGACCGCCGCCGCCGAGCCACCGGCGCGGCCGGTCGGGGCGACGACGGAGGACGGCGATCCGCTGGCGCTCGCGCTGTTCGGGCTGACGGCGGTGAGCGGGCTGATCGACGCGGTCAGCTACCTCGGGCTCGCCCACGTGTTCGCCGCGAACATGACCGGCAACGTGGTGGTCATCGGCTTCGCGCTGGCGGGCGCGCCCGGGTTCTCCGTCCTCGGCTCGCTCACCTCGCTCGCCGCGTTCCTGCTCGGCGCGGCCCTCGGCGGACGCCACACCACCGGCCGGCTGCGGCCCGCGCTGGCCGCCGAGACCGTGCTGCACCTCGCGGCCGCCGCCGTGGCCTTCGCGTTCGGCACCGGCGGCGCCCTCCAGTACGGCGTGATCGCGCTGCTCGCCGTCGCCATGGGCCTGCGCAACGCCACCGTCCGCAGCCTGGGCGTGCCCGACCTCACCACCACCGTCCTGACCATGACCCTCACCGGCCTCGCCGCCGACACCCGCCTGGCGCACCGCCGATCGCCCCGTCAGCGCCGCCGCATCCTCGCCGCCCTCACCATGACCGCCGGCACCGTCCCGGGCGCCGCCCTCGTCCTGCACCACCACCTCCCCTGGGCCCTCGTCCTCGCCGCCGCCGTCACCGCCGCGACGGCCGCCCTCTACCGCGACACCGCCTGACCGCCCCCGGCTACTCGCCGCGTCGGGCCCGGACGGCCAGGAACGGGGGCAGTGCGGCCCGTTCCGGCCGGGCGGCTGCGAGCCGGGCGGTGGGGGGCGGTTCGGCGACGGCCTCCAGGACGAAGCCGTGCCGCAGCAGGGCGGTCAGGACGGTGGCGAGGGTGCGGTGCTGATTGCCGGCCCGGCGGACGCTCCCGGGGTCGGCGGAGCGCCAGAAGCCCTCGTCGAGGTACTGGCCGACGACACGGCGGGCGGTTCCGTCGCCGTCCGTCGTCCAGGCGGCGTGCGGGGCTTCGAAGCACGGGTGCGGGATCGTCAGCACGAGCGAGCCGTGCGGCACCAGGACCCGTCGCACGGCGGCGAGTGCGGCGTCGAGGTCCGGCACGTTGTTCAGCGACAGCCCGGCGGTGACCCGGTCGACGGAGCAGTCGGAGACGGTGCTCAGCACACAGCCGTCGTCCACCGCGTAGTCCACGCCGGTCCCCTGCGCCCGCGCGTGGGCGATCATGGCGGGCGACGGGTCGATGCCCACCACGGACGCGCCCCGGGCGGCCACCGCGCGGGCGATGATGCCCTCGCCGCAGCCGAGGTCGAGCACCCGTTGCCCGTCGAGGCGTTCGGGGAGGTGGGCGAGCAGGGCGTCGCGGTTGAACTCGTGCAGCGCGGAGCCGTCCCGCAGCCGGGCCGCGTACCCGTCGGCGATGGAGTCCCAGGATTCTGCCATCAACCGACCTACGGTACACGGATGTTGACGGTGCGTCAGTCGCGCCGCCAGATCACCGCCTCGGTGCTCGGCAGGCGTACGGCGAAGCGGCCCGACGGGGACGCCTCGCGGAGGAGGCGGCGCAGGTCGGTCTCGAAGGCGGGGAGTCGAGGGCCGAACAGGTGCGGGGCGGAGGAGGAGAGCGAGAGGACGGCGGCGACGGCGTCGTCCTCGGTGCGGTGCAGGATCGCACCGCCGGGGACGATCAGGCGTTCGGGGCCGGCGAATCCGGCGCGGGCGAAGATCCCGGACTCCCCGCCCGGGGTGCCGTGCGGCAGCAGTCCGCGGCCGGCCCGACGGACGGGGCCCAGGTGGGCGCGGACCAGGGCGTCGATCGCGGCGTGCGGCAGTGGCGGGTACGGCAGGGCGGCGGTGGCCGGCGGCTCGGCCTTCCAGTCGGCGAGGTGGACGGCCGCGCCGCCGGGGCGCAGCAGGCCGCGGACGGTGGCGGCGACCTGTTCGCGGTCCATCCAGTGGAAGGAGTTGCCGAACGTGGCGACGGTGAACGTGCCGAGCCCGGGCGGCAGTTGTTCGGCGCGGGCGCGCACCCATCGCACCCTGCCGGCCGGTCCGGCGGCATGGGCGGGGCGGGCGAAGCGGACAGCAGGGGCGGCGCGGGCCGCCTCGGCGAGCATCTCGGGGTCCGGGTCGACGCCGACCGCCTCGGCGAAGAGTTCGGCGAGGCCGAGGGTGAGCGTTCCGGGGCCGCAGCCGATGTCCAACAGCCGTCCGGTGCCGTCGAGTTGCAGTGCCCGGGCGAGCGCGTCCGGCAGGCCGGGGGCGTACGGGAGCCAGCCGCGCGTGTAGTGCTGGGCGGTGCCTGCGAACAGTGTCTCGTCCCACTCCCAGCCGTCCGCGCCGTCCACCGCGCGCTCCCTCCGTCGCCGTTCCCCGCGCGCCGGAAGGCTACCGCGCGCCGAGCCGGATTCCGGCCAACCTCCGTCCTGATTGGTCCATACCATTGACGCGCTCAACTCAAACTGGGAAAGATCCTCTCCGCCGCTACATCGGCCCACATCCCGAGGAGCCCCACATGGCCGTCCGCCGCACCGCCAAGGTCGTATCCGTCCTCGCCCTCGGCGGCGCCCTGACGCTCGGCCTGGCGGGAACCGCCTCCGCCGCGCCGATCGCCGACCTGACCGGCCTGGGCTGCCCCGACTCGTACACCAACTTCTACGGCAACGGCGGCTTCGTGCAGACCCTGTCGTACACGTACACCGGCGGCAACGGCTACCGCTACGGCCACTACAACGTGGTGTTCCGCAACAATTTCGGCAACACCAACGAGGGCTCCCGCGAGTACCGCTGCTACTGAGCGGCCGCGCCGGGCGTCAATGCCGGCGCGGAAACGGCCGGAGCAGTCGTCGCAGTCGTCTGCATCCGCACCAATGGCGCATCGCCTGCATAATTATCGCCGCCGGCACACCGATATCCGAACGATTCAGGCCGTTCCCGACCGATTTCTCCCGTTTCACGAACGGCTCGGAAGAGTCCAGGAGGTGGCCCGGACGAGCCTCCCGATAGCCGGGGGACGTAGTCTGCGAGGCATGACAGACGCCGCGCACCTCACCCCCACGGAAGCCTTCGAGATGCTGCTGGCGGGCAACGGCAGGTTCGTCGCCGGCAGCCCGGACCACCCCAACCAGGACGCCGCCCGCCGAGCCCAGACCGCACCGGCGCAGACCCCGTTCGCGGTGCTGTTCGGCTGCTCCGACTCCCGACTCGCCGCCGAGATCATCTTCGACCAGGGCCTCGGCGACCTCTTCGTGGTCCGCACCGCCGGCCACGTGCTCGGCCCGGAGGTGCTCGGCAGCATCGAGTACGGCGTGAGCCTGCTGGGCACCCCGCTGGTCATCGTCCTCGGCCACGACTCCTGCGGCGCCGTCGCCGCCACCCGCGAGGCGGTCGCCGCCGGCGCCACCGGCGAGGGCTTCGTCCGCGACGTGATCGAGCGGGTCACCCCGAGCGTGCTCGCCGCGAACGCGGCCGGGCACACCGAAAACTCGCACTTCATCGACGAGCACATAAGGCACACCGTGGCCCTGCTGCTCGACCGCTCGCGCATCGTCTCCGACGCGATCGCCGCCGGACGCACCGCCGTCGTCGGCCTCTCCTACCGTCTGGTGGACGGCACCGCCCACCTGGTCACCACCCGCGGCCTCGACCTCCCGGCCCCCGCCGCCGCCTGACCGCCTCCGTCTCCCCGACCCGCCCGCAGCCCCGGCCCTCCCCCGGCCGGGGCTTCGGCGTGTCAGACCGGCCGCAGCACCGCGCCGAACTGCAGCAGCGCGAGCAGCAGCAGCGTCGTGCCCGCCTCGATCCATCGGTACTTCGAGCGGATGATCGCACTGGTGCCGATCAGTGAGGCCAGCAACGCCTGCCCCGGATCACGGCCGGAGGCCTCGAACGCGCTGCTCAGCCGCTCGGCGCCGTCCTCCGCGGGGATGTGCTCGAAGTAGCCGGGCGCGCCGACCGCCCCCGACCGCCGCCCGCGCTGCCCGCGCCACCTCAGCCACCTCAGCCACCGCAGCCACCGCAGCCGCCCCTGCCTCCCCTGGCGACGGCGCGGGACGATCGCCGCGACGAAGCAGCCGACGGCCAGCAGCGCGCTCATCGCCGTCGTCCACCACAGCAGCTGCGAGCCGCCGCCCCGGCCGAGCGGCAGGAACGCCCCGAACGCCGCGCCCGTGAAGCCCAGCAGCACGGCGGCCTTCGCGTCGGCCCGGTTGATCTCGGTGCTGTTGGCGACCGCCAGCCGCTCCATCGCCGCCACCGCCCGCGCACTGCGCCCGGCCGCCCCCGGCCACTCCGGCCACTCCGGCCGCCCCGCCTCCCGCCGCCGGCGCAGCGCCGCGAACGTCGTCCGGTGCCGAACCGGCAGGCGTGTCACCGTGCCACCCCGTTCAGCCGGTCGCCGGCCGCATGGCCGTTCACGGTCCACTCCGGTGCGGACGGTGGTGGCGGCGGCGGGCCGGGGACCCGGCGGCCGAGCCTGGACAGCCGGTCGCGTAGCAGCAGGGACAGTTCCTGCTGCTCCTGCTCGGTCAACCTGCCGAGCAGTCCGGCCAGTTCGTCCTGCCAGCTGGTCTCGCCGCGGATCAGCTCCGCGTGGGAGACCGCCCAGTCCAGCACCTGGCTGACCTGTTCGGGGTGGCGCACCAGCCAGAGCGCGGCGAGCGAGACCGGCCCTTCCTGGACGGCCTGCTTGCAGAACTCGTACTCCTCCCGGGTGTCCGTCCACGGGTAGGGCGCCCCGGCCTCCGCCGGTTCGCCGAGCCGCAGCTCCTCGGCGTCCTCGCGGGCGAGGGCGTCCGTGACGCGGAACGCCAGGCCGTGGCCGGGCAGCGGGCGCGGCCCGCCGAGGTACTTGAGCAGCACGTCGGAGGTGATCCGCCTCCCGACGGCCGCGTACTCGCCGCCGATCACGCCCAGGCAGCGTTCGAGCTCCTGGCGGACCGGACGCCAGCCGTGCAGGGTGCCGCTGCGCACCACCTGCGCGGGGTCTTCCGCCCACCACAGCACCCGGAGGTCGATCGACTCGGTGCCGCGCCCGGTCGGCAGGCCGACGGTGCGGGTGCCACTGCGCTGGTCGAGATCGACGTGGAACGCCTGGTCGTGGTCCCGCAGGCGCAGGCGTCCGACCGCCGGATCGGCGCGGCCGGACCCTGCGCGGTGGAAGCCGCCGCTGCGGTCGCGCAGGACGAGTGCCCGGTTGCGCGGCGCGGCCCAGCGGTGCCGCAGCGCCTCCCACCACAGGGCTCGCGGGGCCCGGACGTACAGCGGCGGGTCGCTCTCAGTGAACATCGGATCCTCCGTCCGTGGGTGCGGTGGTGCCGCCGCGCCAGTTCTCCAGGGCGCGGGCGGCGATGTGACGGCATCCGGGGTCGGCCTGGTCGTCGCGGCCGATCTCGACGAACAGGCGCAGGACGCCGTGCCGCATGTCCCGGGCGAGGGCCCGGAGCAGCCGCTCAACGGCGAACCGGAACTCGCCCGCCCAGGCCGCGGTGCGGCACCAGGCCAGCAGCGAACCGCAGATCTCGCCGAAGTGGTCTTCGTCGTCGAGCAGTTGACGGACCAGCCCGGTGACGGCCGCGGCGTGTTCGGGGCCGTCGGACAGCTGCTGCTGGAACCAGAACGCGTCCCGGAGCATCAGCTGTGGGAAGGCCCACAGGGCGAGTTCGGCGCCGGGGCCGGACTCCCCCGCCCATCCGGCGACGGCGCGGAACACCGTGTCCTGGCTGCCGCCGGCGAACAGCCCGAGCAGCGCCCGGCGCACCTCGCCGGCCACTGCGGCCTCGTCGCCGCCCGGGCCCCGGTAGCAGCGCCGCAGCAGGGCGAGGGCCAGGTCCGGCCGGGCCAGGCCGAAGTCCGTCCCGCAGGCGCGGGCGACGGTCCAGCGGCGGTACTCGCCGGCCCGGTGACTCCACTGCTCCAGGCGGTACTTGACTTCGCTGGCGAGCACCGGGTCCTGCGCGGCGATGCCGAACGCGTGGGCGGCCGCGCTCCGACTGTGCGCCCGGTCGGAGCCGGCCAGCTTCTCGATGTGCCGCAGCGCCAGGCGTCCGCCGCCCCAGCCGGCGACCAGCCCCATCACCCGGCCGACCTGCGCGGCGAGGTCCCCGTCGCGTCCCGGGATGGTGTCCATCCACTCGGTGAGCAGCGCGGACGACCCGCCGTACTGCCGCCACACGTGGCGCAGCACGGTCTCGCCCTGCCGATGCCGGGTGAAGTGCACGGGTTCGACGGTGTAGCTGAACCCGGAGCTGCGACGGATCTCCGGCGGCCGGCACTCCGCACGGACCACCCGGAGCAGCTCGTCGAGCGGGCGGCGCAGCACAAACGCCGGGTTCGGCCGGGTGGTCTCCTCGTCCCCGGCGAGGACGGCATCGAGCCGCCCGTCGGCCAGGGCGGCCAGCCGGACGGCCTCGCCCTGGACGATCCGGTGGTCGAGGCCTTCGAAGACGCTGACGGCCAGCAGGAAGGCCAGGCCGTCGGCGTCGCCGCGGAGCCGGTCGAGCAGTTCCGGCACCTCGTCCTCGGCGAGGAAGCTGAGTCGCTCGCGCAGCACGGCGAGGTCAGGCCCTTCGTCACCGCTGTCGACCAACTCATCGACGAGTTCGGCGACTTGGGCTGGCGTCAGGTCCTTCGTCACCAGCTTTTCCCACACGGTCAGCAGTCGGTTGCGGCGCAGCTCGGACGGAACGGCGGCGGCCAGGCGGACGCCGAAGACCACGCCTGGCTTGGGCGGGGTGCAGCGGACCGGTTCGACGTGCAGGTCGCGGGTGAGGCCCCGGAGCATGGTCGGCTCGTCGGGGAGGACGATCACCATGCGCGCGTCGACGGCCTTGAGCCTGTCCCGCAGGTTCGCCAACACCCCTGGCCCGAGGCGGTGTTGAGGCAGCAGTCCGTGCACCAGGTAGCCCCGCACCTTGGCGTCGGTGGGTCGCCACGACGCCAGGTCCACGCCGCTGTCCAGGGCCCGCAGGTGCGGGCTGTGGCCGGTGTGCTGGTACAGCAGGTTCAGCGCGGCGGTGCGGCGGCCGCTGCCGGACTCGCCGGCCAGGAACAGGATCCGGCTGTCGAGTTCGGTCAACGCCATTCGGAACCAGTCGGGTTGGGCGAAGCCGAAGCGGGCGTCGCTGATCTCCTGCGACGTGATCGGCCCCTCGTGCGCCTCGACGCGGCGGGCCCCGGGACCGCCCCCGTTGTTCTCCACCCGCTGGCCGCCGTGCACGGCACCGGTGTTGATGTTTCCGTGCGGGGCATAGATGACGAACGGCTTGTCGTCACCTGCGAGTTGCCGCGTGAACCGGTCGAAATCGTCGTCGCTTTCGTCGTCGTCGCCGCCGTCCTCGTCCTTGTCCTCGTCGGGGAGCGTGTCCGACGCCGGTTCGGGCGGGCTGCCGTTCTCCTCGGCCGGTTCGGTGGCGGGCCCGCTCACCGGCGCTTCTCCCGCTTGTTGCCGCGCACGGTGTCGCCCTGGCTGCCGTTGACGGTGCCGGCCTTGTTGCCGCCGACGTAGTCGCCCGCGATGTCGAGGCGGTCGCCGGCGGTGTAGTCCCCGTCGACGCGGTTGCCGCCGATCCTGTCTCCGCCGAAACGGTCCCCGGCGATGCGGTCGCCGCCGCAGCTGTCCCGGCCGGTGTTGGTGACGCTCTGCCCGCCGTGCACCGTACCGGAGTTGATGTTGCCGCGATCGGCCTGCTGGGTGGCGACGGGGTGCGTCCGGCCGGCGTCCTGGCGCGGCTGCGGGTCGTGACGGGCGGATTCGTGGTCGTCGACGACGTGGTCGCCGAGGATGCGGCGGTCGTAGAGATTGCCGGAGGGCATCGGGACGTACAGCCAGGCGCGCTGGTCGAAGTTCTTGCCCTCGACGGTGGCGGGGACTTCGACGAAGTGGTCGGGGTGGCGGCCGGTGTAGCCGGAGGCGACGGCGTCCTGGTAGCAGCGGTCGGAGAGGATGGCGGCGACGTGAGTGACGCTCTCGCGGGAGGCGGCGAGCATCGCCTTGACGGGACGGGAATCGAGCAGCCGGTGGGTGTCGTTGCGCGGGGTGCCGTTGCCGTCGAACTCGTCGCCGGTGTCGGGCAGCGGGCCGATGTGCAGGCTGACCCGTAGCCGCATCCGGACGGTGCCCGCCGAGTGCACGTTGAACTCGGTCAGCACGTCCTGGAGGGTGTGCAGCCAGGGGTGGATCACGTACGGCATCCAGGCCGGGTCGAAGCCGAACACGAAACCGTCTCCGGTGGACGCGGGGAAGCGCCGGTCGTTCCAGACATGCGCCAGGTCGGCACGCGCGAAGGACCGCTCCAGCAGGTCCGGCACCGCCCGGCTGATCACCCCGTGCTCGATCGCGGGGTGCCCGGTGAAGTCCTTCGCGTCGACGGCCACCAGGCCCCGGTAGGGCGGCAGTTCACGGCTGCGGCTGTGCGGCAGGCCGCTGGCCGGGGGAAGCGGACGGTCGGAGGAACGAGCCGGTTCGTACTGGTTCATGACGGTACCTCGGGAATCTCCTTGTGCGGACGAAGCGCCTCCAGCTTCCCGACTTCGCGCGCGGCGGTGTGCCCGCCCAGTGCGAAAGGAGCGTGACAGCAGTCACGCGAACGGGTGTTCGTCAGTGCTGCTGCGGAACGACGCGGCGCAGCGCGGGCAGGTCGGTGAGCCGGATGCGCTTGCGCGCGCTCTGCACGCCGAACGGGCCGAGGTCACCGAGGCCGGCGCTGACGGTGTTCCGGGAGACGCCGAGGTGTTGCGCCAACTCCTCGCGGGTGAGCGCGAGTTCGACGGTCGCTCCGGGCGGGCCGGGCTCCCCGGGCGGGCCGGCGGACAGCTCGGCGAGTGCGAGCAGCGCGGCGGCGAGGCGGGGCAGTATGTCGCCGCCGACCCGGGCGAGGTCGGATTCGCGCAGCCGCGCGAGGGCGTACCGCACCAGGGTGGGGTACAGGTCCTGGTCGGCGACGAAGCGCAGGAACGCCCGCTTGGGGAGGACTGCGACCGTGCAGTCGGTGATGGACAGGACGTTCGCCGACCTGGTCCCGCCATCGAGGACGGCCACCTCGCCGAGCACCTCCCCGGGCCCCCGGAACGCCAACAGCGCGAGCTCGCCGCCGCGTTCACGCCGCAGCACCTTCGCGACGCCCCCGAGCAGCGCCAGTACGTGCTGCCCCTCCTCCCCCTGCCTGAGCAACGTGGAGCCGATGGCATGACGACGCACCGTCGCCCCACCGACCATCGCCGCCCACACCGGCTCGCCCATCAGCTGACGGAGCGCCCGGCCCGGTGCCTCTTGCGGGAAGGGAACCTCGACCACGGCACGACCTTACGGCCTGCCACACACCCGCCGTGGGCGTTCGGTCACGATCAGTCCCGAGCGGGGCCCACGCTGCCTGGCCGGGCGGGGAAGCCGTCGGGTCGGTTGACCGAGATCGTCAATCGGCGGGACCGGCGGGCCGTCCGTGGCGGAGGGTGGCGGCGTGAGCACCATGCATCAGCACGCCCTCGACCGTCTCCGCGCCGTCCAGCACGCCGAGCCCGCCCCTCCGCTGCCCGGCGCCCACGACCTCGCCGAACTGCGGACGGCCCGCACCTTCTTCCGCCGCCTGCGGTCCCGACTCGGCCGCCCCTGACCGCGCGCGCCGTCCGGGTGAGCCCTCCGGTCGCGGCGCCCGTCGTCGAACAGGGCCCCAGCTACGGACGGGCGAGTGCGGCGAGGGCGGCCGTGTGCAGGGCGGCGATGCCGGTGCGCAGGGTGGCGCCGACCTGGGGACGGAACTCGGGCGAGTGGTTGGCGGGCAGGGCGGCGAGCTTCTGCGCGGCGCCGGCGCCGGGGGCGGCCGCCCACTGGTCGGGGCCGACCATGCCGAGCATCCAGTACGCGGTGCGGATGCCGGGAACCCCGTGCAGGCTCTCGCCGGCCGGTCCGAACAGCGGGAAGTCCTCGGTGGCGAGCGCGGGCGGCCACTCGGCGACCCGGGCCGCACCGAACAACTCCTGGTGCGCGGTGCGCAGTTGTGCGGCGAGTCCCGGGTCGGGGGTGTTGACGCCGGAGCGGGAGAGTTCCTCGAACTCGGGCTCGCGCGGGCAGCCCGACGCCGCGGCCTCGCCGCGGACGATCCGCCGGACCGCGGCGCAGGCCCGCTCCAGCGTCTCCTCACCGAAACCCCGCACGGTCACCGTCAGGGCGGCCCGGTCGGGGACGACGTTGCCCTGGCCACCGGCTTCCAGGGAGCCGACGGTGACCACCAACTGCTCGGCGGGCGACGTCTCCTGGGCCACGATCGACTGGAGCCGCAGCACCACGGCCGCCGCGGCCACCACCGGGTCCAGGGCCAGCTGGGGTGCTCCGGCGTGCCCGCCGCGGCCGTGGATGACCACCCGCAGGGTGCGGCTGCCGGCCGTGATCGGGCCCCGGCCGTGGGCGACCATGCCGGCGGGCAGCGGCGCGGTGTGCTGGGCGAGCACCGCCGACGGCGGCTCGAAGCGCCGGTACAGGCCGTCCTCCAGCATCGCCCGGGCGCCCGACAGGGTCTCCTCGGCGGGCTGGCCGACCATCAGCACGGTGCCGCGCCAGTGCGCACGCGTCGCGGCGAGGGCGTCGGCGGCCCCGGCGGCGCAGGCGAGGTGGACGTCGTGGCCGCAGGCGTGCATCACCGGCACCTCGCGGCCGTCGGGGGTGCGGCCGGTGGCGGTGGAGGCGTACGGCAGGCCGGTGCGTTCGGCGACCGGCAGCGCGTCGAGTTCGGCGCGCAGCAGCACCACCGGCCCGGGGCCGTTGCGCAGCGCGCCGGCGACGCCGTGGCCGCCGATGCCGCGCGTCACCCGGTATCCGGCGTCGGCCAGGTGGTCGCCGAAGCGGGCGGCGGTGCGTTCCTCGGCGCCGGAGAGTTCGGGGTGCCGATGCAGGTCGAGGTAGAGCTCGGCGGCGCGGGCGAGGTCGTCGGCGGAGGGGGCGGTGGCCATCGGGGCGGACTCCTGGTGCGTCGGTGGGCTGCTTCGGCGGGCTTCGTCGGTGGGCTGCGTCGGCGGTCTGCGGCGGTGGGTGTGTCAGTGACTTGTCAGTAGGGTTCGCCCGGTGCTGCCAGCGGCTGTCGATAGAACTGATGTGTGCACGGCGGTGGTTCGCGAGAACCGCAGCCGGCTCCTTCCGTCCCGGTCCGGCCGTTTCGGCCGGACCGCCCCCTGCACCGAAAGGAGAAGTGCCATGGCTGACACTTCGCTCGCGTCGCTGGCCCAGGAGATCCTGAACCTCGAGTCGGAGACCTTCGAGATCAGCGACTACTCGGACACCTCCGAGGTCATGCTGGGCTCCTCGACCTCCTGCTCCAGCACCAGCACCTGCTCCAGCACCACCAGCACCACCTCCTGCACCGCCTGAGCCTGCGGCGCAACAGTCCGGTGGCCCTCCGCCCTCACGGGGCGGGGGGCCATCGGCCGTTTCCGGGCGTCAAAAACGCGTCGAGGAGCAACGAGGAGCGACGGGCCCCGCCCGCGCTGTGCGGACGGGGCCGACACCGGCACCGGGTTACGGGAACGGGTGCGGGACGAGCCGCAGTTCGTCCTCGGCGAGGTCGCTGTCGCGCAGCCCGCCGCGCCTCAACGCGGTGCGCAGGCGCGGCAGTCGGAGGGCCCGCTGGCGGGTCCAGCCGAAGTCGATGGGGAGCAGTCCGGGCACCAGGGTGCAGACGGTGTGCAGGCCGAGGCGGCGCTGTTCGGGCGAGGTCTGGTCGACGACGATGACGTCGTGGCCTGCGTCGGTGAACCGGTCGCGGCAGAACAGCAGGTCGTCGAGGAGGTCGGTGCCGCGCGGGCAGGTCTCGGCCCAGTCGGCGTACAGTTCGGCGGCGGGCCGGGCGGGCCCGGCGGGCTCCAGGTAGCTGCGGGCGTGCTCGGCCATCTGCGGCAGGCCGAACAGGGCGGCGTGGTCGGGCAGTCGGCGCACCAGGTCGAAGTTCTCGGCCATCGCGGCGAGTTCGGCGGGCCGTTCGCGGACCTGGCCGGGCAGGTGCGGGATGTAGGTGAGGATCTCGGAGACGGCGGATTCGACGGTGTCCTCGGGGTCGAAGCCGGCGGAGGCGGCGAAGGCGAGGGTGCCGGGGCCGCCGTCGCGGCGGACGGCGAGCGCGGTGACGACGGGGACGGCGAGGTCGATCCGGTTGTCGAAGGCGTGCACGTCGTAGCCGAGCAGCGCGGCCCGGTCGAGCATGGCGCGCAGCGCGGGGCCGGTGGCGGCGGTGAGGTCGATCTCGGGCAGCGGGGCGTTGCCGTACCAGCCGAGCAGGAAGGCGTCGCGTTCGATCAGTTCGAGCAGGCCGTGGAGGATGGCCTCTTCCAGGCAGCTGCCGATGGCGCAGCCGTTGGAGCATTCGAAGACGAAGTTGTCGGCGGCGATGCCGGCGCTGTAGTAGCAGAGCCGGGCGGGGACGAGGACGGGTTTCTGGTCGCGCAGGGACCAGCCCTGGACCCAGGGGATCGGCCGGTCGGGGTCGAACGGGCCGAGCATCGGGTCGTCGCGGTAGGTCTGTTCGCTGTACAGGCCGACCTCGCGCGGGTCGAGCGCGGCGGCCCCGAGGTTGTGGTAACTGTCGGTCAGCATGGGGGCGTTGCCGCGCCGGTGGGTGCCGGCGTAGCGTTCCAGGCCTTCCAGGAAGGCGAGCGAGCGGCTGGCCCGGAAGGAGTTGGCCTGGCCGCTCCAGGTGACGTCGGTGAGTCCGGCGTAGCCGCGCATGAAGACGGAGCCGGCGACGGGCGCGGTGGTGGGCGAGACGACGTCGGACCAGGTGCCGGCGCCGAGGACGCCGCAGACGGGGTTGGCGAGTGCGGCTTCGGGCAGCTCGTAGCCGTCGGCGGGGCGCAGTCGGCGGCGGTCGGGGGCGGGCTTGGTGCGGGAGAGCAGCGGCAGCACGGGCTGTTCGGGGTCCGAGGCGCTGTCGGTGGCGCAGGTCGGGCAGAGCGGTTCGGCGAGCAGCGGGACGGTCTGGACGCGCAGGGTCTCCAGGTCGAGCCGGGAGACCTGCGGCAGTCCCGTGGCGGTGGCGGTGGCGTCGGCGGCGAGGCGGTGCAGGGCCCAGACAGCGTCGACGGCGTGGTCGGGCAGGGCGGGCAGGCCGGGGCCGGCCAGGGTGCTGGTGCGGCCGGTCTCCAGGGCGTCGCGTTCGGTGCGGCTGCGCAGCCGCTGCCAGCGCATGGCGAGGCAGGTGCCGCAGGCCTGCGCATCGTCGTCGCCGCCCCAGGGGCCGACCAGGACGGTCTGGGCGGTGAGGTGGACGGTGGAGCGGGCGCGCCGGCGGGCGGCGTCGGCGGCCTCGGGGCGGAGCAGGTCGGCGCCGCCGAGCACGGCGACGGCGGGCGCGGGCTGCCCGTCGGCGGCGGCGCGTTCGGCGAGTCGGCGTTCCATCCGGTCCCTGGCGGCTTCGAACGAGGCCTCGGCGGGGGTGGTCATCGGGTGCCTCCGGGAGACCCCGGCCGGGCAGGGCCGGGGTGGGAGCGGACGTGGGGTCGGGGCCGCCGCGCGAACGGGCAGCCCTGAAAGGCGGGTTGACGTGCGAACGGGCAGTCCTGAAAAGCGGGTTGACGCGCGAACGGGCAGCCCTGAGAGGCGGGTTGACGGTCCGTCAGTTGCGGTTGCTCCAGCGGAAGGTCTTGGCGGCGATCAGCGCGAAGACCAGGGTGAAGCCGGTGAGGGCGGCGCAGTCGAGGAACGGCAGGGCGATGCCGCCGCGGCCGCCGATGGTGTCGGTGACGCCTTCGTCGAAGTAGCGCAGCGGCAGGGCGCGGGAGAGGCCCTGGAGCCAGCCGGGCATCAGGTCGATCGGGTAGAACGCGCCGGACAGGAACGCCATCGGGACCATCACGCAGTTGGCGATCGCGGCGACCGCCTCGGGGGTGTTGGCGAGGGTGCCGACGACCAGGCCGAGCGCGGCGAAGGCGGTGATGCCGAAGACCAGCACGGGCAGGGCGAGCGGCCAGGACCCGGACAGGTGCAGGCCGAACGCGCCGAGGGCGACGGCGGTGAACAGCACGGCCTGGACGAGTCCGGTGCCGAGGGCGACGGCGTAGCGGGCGCCGAGCACGGTGGGCAGCGGGGTGGGGGTGCGCCAGATCAGCCGCAGCAGGTCGTCGCGGCGCCAGTGCATCAGGGTGAAGGCGACGCCGAACAGGGCGGCGTTGCCGATGCCCCAGGAGAGCACGCCGGGCGCGATGTAGTTGATGTAGGACAGGCCGCCGTCCACCGACTGCCCCTGGAAGATCATCCCGAAGACGATCAGGAAGACCAGCGGGAACGCGAAGGTGAAGATCACCGAGGTGCGGTCGCGCAGGTAGGCGAGGTAGCTGGCCCTGGTCACTGCGGTGTAGGCGTTCATGATCGGCGCTCCGTTGCGGTCAGTTCCAGGTAGGCGTCTTCCAGGGTCGCCGTGCGGGTGGTGATCTCCTCCAGGTCGACGAGTTCGCCGAGGGCGAGCAGCAGTCGGTTCGGCGTGCGGGTGGAGAGGACCAGGTCGCCGCCTTCGACGGCGACGGTGTCGACGCCGGCGAGGCCCTGGACGTCGTCGACGCCGAGCCGGTAGGCGGGGACGCGCAGCCGGGTGGGCGCGGCAAGGGACTTGATCAGGTGCCGGGGGCTGTCGACGGCGAGCACGGCGCCGCGGGCGACGATCGCGACCCGGTCGCACAGCGCCTCGGCCTCGTCGAGGTGGTGGGTGGTGTAGACGATGGTGCGGCCGTCGCCCTTGAGGGCGCGCAGCACCTCCCACAGGGAGCGCCGGGCGGCCGGGTCGAGGGCGGCGGTCGGCTCGTCGAGGAAGATCAGCTCGGGGTCGTGGATGAGCGCGGTGGCGAGGGCGAGGCGTTGGCGCTGGCCGCCGGAGAGCTGGTCGACGCGGCGGTCGGCCTGTTCGCCGAGGTCGACGAGGTCGAGGGCGCGGATCGCGGCGGGGCGGTCCAGGCGGTAGAGCGCGGCGACGGTCTCCAGGTGTTCCCGGGCGGTGAGCCGGGTGAAGAACGCGGAGCTCTGGGTCTGGATGCCGAGGCGGCGCAGCAGTGGGGTGTTGCGCGGCCAGGGGCTTTCGCCGAGCACGCTGACGGTGCCGGAGTCGGGGGTGCGCAGGCCCTCGACGATCTCCACCAGGGTGGTCTTGCCGGCGCCGTTGGGGCCGAGGATGCCGAAGAACTCGCCGCGTTCCACGGTCAGCGACACTCCGTCGAGTGCCTGGACGGTCCCGTAACGCTTGCGGACGCCGTCCAGCGCCACGGCCGCGTCCGGGCGCTTGTCACCTGTGCTCATCAGTGCTCTCTCCTTGCCGACATGCCGACATCACGTCACCCACCCTGTTGCGCAACCCTGTTGAGCCGCTCATCCGCTCCTTGCCTCCCGCAGTGCCCGCAGGGCGCGGCCGGCCGCCCACAGCGCCAGTGCGGCCGCCACCGAGAACGCGGGCAGCCACCCGGCGAGCGGGCCGTACCAGGCCGCCAGCAGGGCGCTCGCGGCGGCGAGCAGGGCGGCGGCCAGGACGGTGCAGCCGAGCGCGTAGCCGCCGTACGCGAGTCGCAGTCGCGCGGGGTAGCGGCGCAGTTCGGTGCCGTCGCGGCGGATCGCGGCGCGGGCCGCGACGGTGGCGAACGTGCGGCTCTCGGTGGCGAGTTGGAGGGTGTCCAGGGCGTAGCCGAGGGCCTTGTAGCCGTCCAGCGGGGGCAGCGGCAGCAGGTTGCCGAGGGCGACGGCGGTGCCGAGCAGCAGCAGTCCGCCGAGGAACGGCCGGGCCTGGGCGTGGGCGGGCAACAGCGCCCAGGCGGGGTAGAAGGGCAGCAGGAACACCAGGTTGGCGATCGCGCCGGCCCCGGCGGTGGCGATCTGTTCGCGGCGGCGGGCGAAGAACCGGACGTCCTCGACCTCGCAGTACAGGTACGTCATGGGCAGCCGCCAGCGCAGGCCGATCTCGCCGACGCGTCCGCCGTAGGCGTGGCCGACCAGGCCGTGGGCGAGTTCGTGCAGGGCGAGGCTGGTCCACAGCAGGGTGCCGACGGCGAACAGCGCGACGGGGTTCTCGGCGAGCTGCCGGGTCTCGTCGATCAGCGTGGGCAGCTGGACGGCGACGGCGACCAGCAGCGCCGCGACCAGCGCCAGCAGCGGTGCCAGGACGGCGCGGCGGCGGGCGAAGGCGGTGGCGCGGTGCAGGGTCTCCAGCAGCGCGGGCGCGTCGGAGACCAGCTTGGCCCGGCCGCTGAGGACGCCGGAGCGGGGCGGCCCGGCGGGCTTGGGCGGCACCGGGACGGGGGCGTCTGCGAGCAGGCCGCGGGTGTACAGCAGGCCCATCATCTGCTGCCACTGCGGTTCGCCCAGGCGGGCCCGGAAGTGCTGCGCGTACGCGTCGCCGACCTCGGCGAGGGTCCGGGTGCCGTCGAGCCGGGCGATGATGAAGTGTTCCTTCGGCCCGAGCTCCAACTGCCGTCCGCCGACCGGGTCCTGCACCAGGTGGACGACGGCGGCGCCGCGCCGCAGCGGCCGGGCGATCCGCAGTTCGGGGCGGATCCTCGGCCGCTGCTCCAGGAGTTGACGGTGGCTCACGAGACCACCGCGGGTTCGCGCAGGGCGCGGGCCAGGATGTACGACAGGAACGCCTCGTCGCGGACGGTCACCGACAGCCGGTTGTTGGTCATGTGGGCGTACGGGAACAGCAGCATCGGCAGCGCCTCGGCGGGGTCGGTGACGGTCAGGTCGCGTTCGCCGTCCCAGGAGCGGAAGACCAGTTCGCCGCGGCGCGCCGCCCCGGCGGCGCGCTCGCGCAGGTCGAGGCAGTGCTCGGCCCAGCCGCGGAGCACGGCGGGCAGCCGCTCGGGCGCGCCGTCGACGACGGCGGCGCGGATCGCCCGGAACCTGGCCGGCAGGGCGTCGCCCATGCTGGTGTAGGCGCGGTCGTAGCCCTGCTGCGCGGTGTAGTTGGTGCCTTCGAACGAGCGGTTCCAGAAGGCGTGGTAGCGGTCGAGGAAGGTCAGCAGGGCGTCCTCGTCGGGGAGGAAGCACGCCGTCATGGTCATCATCAGCTGCGCGGCCAGGCCCAGCACCACGGTGCGCAGGTGCAGGTTCATGGTGCGGGTGGCTTCGATCACCAGGTCGCTGGAGTGCTGGAAGTGCCATTCGGCGAGGTCGATGCCGGCCGGGCCGCCGTACTTGCCGTACTCGGGCTCGTACGGTTCGCGGCTGAAGGTGTTGTTCTCCCGCAGCCTCATCCTCCCGTCGGCGTCGACGAGTTCGGCGCGTTCCTCCAGGGTGAACTCCAGCTCGAACATGGTGTTGTAGAGCTCCGCGAAGAAGCTGTCCTCGACCTGGTAGAGCGCGGGGCGGCGGCGCAGGAACTCGGCGACGGCGCTCTCGGCACGTGCGCGGACCTGTTCGGCCGCCTCGGGGGTGGCGGGCCGCAGGCGCAGGCGCAGGTGCGGGCCCTCCACCCAGTAGTTGATGAAGAAGTGCCCGGCGAGCAGGCCCTCTTCGGTGAGTTCGGCGACCAGCGGGCGCACGCACTGCAGCAGCAGCGGGCGCGGGCTGGCCGCGTAGAAGACGTGCAGCGCGAGCCAGTCGCCGGGGGCGTCCGGGGTGGTCGGCAGGTCAGTCATGGTTCGGCTCTCCTCGCCGGGGCTGGTTCGCGTCACGGTGCTGCGCCGACGGCCGGGACGGGTCCAACGGCAGGACTTCCAGGGCCAGTTCGGCGACGTGGCGGCCGCGCGCGGAGCGCACGTGCAGCGCGTCCTCGCCGGGCAGCATCTCCTCCAGCACCAGCCGTCCGGCGCCGCCGGCGAGCATGGCGTCCAGCGCGGTCAGGGACAGCGGGCTGGCGAAGTCCACGTACTGGGGTTTGGCGACCCCGAGGGGGACGCCGGGCCCCTCGGGGTACGCCCGGGCGAACACCCGGACGGGCAGCCGGTGCCGGCGACGCCAGCGCTGCCATTCCAGGTATCGCTCCGACTCGGTTGCTCCCGGCGGGAGTTGCGGCAGCGCCGCGGCGTCGGCGGTCCAGTTGCGGCGGTGCAGCACCAGGCTGCCGTACCGGACCCGGGGGCGGCGGGCGACCCCCTCGGGGGCCGGGCCGGCGGGCACGCCACGCCACAGCTCGGGCGTCACCCGGGAGGTCGGCGAGAACAGCAGCAGGCTGCGCGGGATCTCCGGCAGCACCATCGGCACCAGGTAGCCGAGGTAGACCGGGACGACCTCGACGCCGAGGCGGCGCGAGCGCAGCACCAGCCGGTCGGCGTCCGGGTCGTGCTCGACGTACAGGTCGTCCAGGTGGATCTGCGCGTCCTCGGGGGCGGTGCTGGTCTCGCCCGGGCACACCAACTCGTAGTCGGTGAGCCGCCCGTGGAGGTTCAGGTTGGTGGTGGCGGCGCCCGCGGTGACCTCGGCGAGCACCGCGCCCGCGGGCGCGACCTCACGCAGCGTCCCGCGCAGGGCGGCGGGCAGGGCGGCGGGAGGGTCCGCAGGCAGGTCCGCGCCGTCGGCGGCGCCCTCGAAGCAGTGCGTGAAGCGGGTGAACGGGAAGCACAGGCCGCCGTAGGAGTGGTTGAGCACCACCAGCGGCTCGCCGTCCCGGGCGGACAGCTGCACGAAGTGGCTGTGCGGCGCGAACCCGCCCGCGGGCGTGCCGAGTTGCTCCGCCACGGCGTCGAGGTCCGCGTCGTCGAGCGTCAACTCCTCAGCGCTGTCCGGCAGTTGTGCGAAGGATGCGCGCATCCGGCGGGCCAGTTCGGCGCGCGCCCGGTCGAGGGCGGTGATCTGCGGCTGGCCGAGCCAGTTCTCCTCGGCGGGGTAGCCGCGGTGTTCGGCCTCGCCGGGCTTGGCGGCGGTGAACTGCAGGTACTGGTTGAAGATGTCCTCGTGGAAGTCGTGCACCAGCTGCAGCAGGTCGTCGCTGCGGCCGCCGCGGCCGTGCCGGGCGAGGAAGAAGCCCTTCAGGGTGAGCCGTTGGGCCAGGCCAAGGTCGAACACCGGGAGGATTCGGGTGAGTTCGGCCAGCGGCTCGGCCGCCAGTGCGGCCCACCGCCGGGCGTCGGCCGCAGTCTCGCCCGCGTCGACGTCCTCGTACAGCAGGGTCTGCGGGACGGCCGCCTTCTCGTCGCCCAACTCCCGTTGTATGGCGGCGAGTTCGGCGCGCATCTCGGCGAGCAGCGCCCGTCGGGTCGGGACGTCGGCGGCCGGCCAGCGCTCCAGGGCGGCGATCGGTCCGGCGAGCCGGTCGGCGACGGCGTCCGCCCAGGGCCGCTCCAGCGAGCGCAGCGCCTGCCGGAACGCGCGCACCGGGTCGGCGGTGTGCACATCCGTGGCGAGCAGCGGGAGTTGGAGGATGCCGACCTCCAGCAGCGCGTCCAGGTACCGTCGCGCGTCGCCCGCGTCGGCCGGATCGCCGTCCGTGCCGAGCTGTGCGGCGAGCTCGGCCGCGAGTTCGCCGAAGCGGATCTCCGGGCGCTGCCGGAACACCTCAAGCAGCCGTTCCAGCACGCCGCTCAGGCGTAGAAAGAACAGCCGGTCGCGGGCCGCGTCGAAGCTCACCGCCGCGCCGGAGTCGCCGGCCGTCACCGAGCGCCGCACGTAGCGGACCCGGTCCTCGGTCAGTTCCATGCCGGAGGCGGGGGCCACCGGCAGGTCGGCGCGGCGCTGCGGGTCGGCGGCGACCAGTTCGGCGAGCCGGGCCAGCACCACCACGTTCAGCCTGGGGTGGCTGCCGCGCGCCTCGCCGAGCGCCACCTCGAACCCGTCGTGGGAGTCGTCGAAGGCGCCGACGGCGACGGGCGTGAAGGTGCTGAACGGGCTGGTCTTGCACGCCGTCCGGTACAGGTACGACAGCAGCGAGCGTTCCATCTTGCGGGTCCGCTTGTCCGGCGCGGCGCTGGGCGCGCCGATGCCGTCGAGGCGGGCCTCCAGCGACGGCGAGGCCAGCAGCAGGCCGAGCCGCAGCTCGTCCAGCCCAGCCAGGCGGCGCAACTCGGCCCGGGTGCGGACGAGTTCACGCTCGAACGCGGGCCCGCCGGCCTCCCGCAGCTGCGCCAGGCGCTGCCGGGCGGGCAGCCACTGGGCGAGCAACTCGGCAGCGTCCCGGTCGAGTTGCCGCACCATGGCGAGCGCCGCGGCGGGATCGGCGGGCATCCGGTTGTTGAACACCCTGCGCCGCAGGTCCAGCACCCGCCGCCGGCCCTCGGCATCCGGCGCGAGCTTGACGAGCACCGAGAGCGGGTCGCCGAGCCGGGCCCCGAGCTCGGACAGGCGCTCCTCCTCGGCCGCCAACTCCTCGGCCCAGCCGAAGACTTCGTCCGAGCGAAGACCGTGCACGGCCTCGACCGGCAGGCCGCCGGCGCGCAGCATGAAGCGGGGCCCGAGGCCCAGGGCCCGGCCGGTGGGCCGGTCCTGGCGCCCGGCGCTCCCCGCGGTCACAGTGGTGGTCAACGTTCCTCCGCCGTTCAGGCGATCGCGTGGTCGAAGTCGGCCGGGCTGCGGTGCTCCTGACCGATCATCATGATCAGCAGCGGCAGTTCCTCGCCGTCGACGAGGCCCAGGTGCTCGGTGTAGGAGACGGAGTCGAAGCCGAGCGCCACGCCGCAGGCCAGTCCGGCCGCCGGGGCGACCGTGTACAGCGCCTGCGAGGCGGCCCCGACGGCGGCGTTCACCAGGCGCAGGCCCCGGTCGCCGACGGCGTCCAGCACGGCCGGGGTGGGCGCGCTGACCAGGATCAGCGCCCCGGCCTGCTCCAGGTTGTAGTTGTCGAGGAAGTAGTTGCGCTGCAGGAACCAGCCCTGCGGGCCCGCCTTCACGGGCCGCAGCGTGCGCGCCTCGGCGTCGTACGCGTACGCGCCGGCGGGCACGCCCTCGACGTGGTTGACGAACACGTGCAGCCGCGTCAGCGAGGCCGTCGCGGGCCCCTCCTCGCATCCCTCCAGCCGTCCGGCGGACGCGGCGGCGGCAAGCGCGGTGGACAGCTGCCCGGCGCTCATCGCGGGCCTGCCGGTGAACCGGCCGAAGCTGCTGCGCCGCGCGCGCAGCGCCTCGCGCACGCCCATCGACGGCTGCTGCGGCTCGGGCAGCCGGACCGGCTCGCCGACGGGCCCGGCCGGTTCGGCCGCCGCGCGCAACCGGGCCCAGGCCTCCTCCAGCGCCGCGTCCAGCACCCCGGCGGCGGGCCGCTCGGCCGCGCCCTCCAGGGTGGCCTCGTGGATCCGCCGGACGGTCTCGAACCCGAGCACGAGCCGCGACCGCTCCTGTTCCTTGGCCCGCACGACCGCGCCGGTGGGCGTCGCGGGCAGCGCGCCGGTGGGCGTCGCGGGCAGCGCGCCGGCCGGCCCGCCTGCCCAGCGCAGCGGGACGACGGCGAACACGCCCTCCTCCTCGGCGCTCAGGCCGAACAGCCGGCCGAGCCGCTCCTCGTCGAACCAGAGTGCCGCGCCCAGGTGCAGGCCCTGCGCGCCGGCCCAGATCCGCCAGGTCTCCAGCAGCGCGCCGGTGTCCATGGTGACCACGTGGTACGCGAAGCTGTTGTACTTGAAGGCGTTCTGCCAGAACTTGACGGTGAGGACCAGGAATTGGTCGCAGTCCTCGGCGAGGCCGCCGAGCGCCGCCCGCACGTCGGGCGTGACGTCGCCGGTCAGCAGCCGCCGCATCGAGTGGTGCGGCGTGGAGTAGTGGTGCACGCCGGGGGTGAGCGGTCCGCTCGGGCCGCTGACCCAGTGGATGCCGATCGGGTAGAGGCCGCCGCCGGACGCGGTGCCCCGGGAGAAGTTGGCGTGCGGGTAGCGGGGCAGCGTGCCGAGGTCGGAGTTGGCCTGCACGCCGAGCCGGCGGCCCGTCAGGCCGTAGGAGTCGCGGAGCATGCCGCCGAGCAGCGGCAGCGTGAAGCCGTCCTCGCCGCGCGGACCGAACAGGCCGCGGGCGGCCGAGGCGGCCGGTCCGGGCGGGCAGTCGGGCAGCGGGAAGTGCGGCGCGTCGGGGAAGTACTTGTCCTTGCGCGGGCGGTCGGCCCAGTCGGGCACGAAGTCGGCGGGCTCCATCGGGACCCGGCCGCGCCACAGCACCGCGGACGCGTACGCGCGGGCGTAGCCCATGTTCGTTCCTCTCTCGTGCCGCCCGGCGCCGTGCGAGGGCGCGGTGCCGGGCGCGGCGGGGCTCAGGGGAAGGGGTGCGGTGCGGGGTTGAGCTGGTCCGTCCGCAGGTCGTGCGGGCGCAGGCCGGCCTCGCGGGGCGCGGTCCGCAGCCGGGGCATGGTGAGAGCGCGTTGGCGCTGCCAGCCGAAGTCGATCGGCAGCAGTCCGGGCACCAGCACCGAGGCGGTGTGCAGGCCGGAGGCCCGCTGTTCGGGCATGGTCTGGTCGACCACCACCACGTCGAACCCGGCCGCGGCGACCGCGTCGACGCAGTGCCGCAGGTCCTCGCGGAGGTCGTCGGACGGGGCGATCGAGCCGTCCCGCAGCGTCGACACCGGCCGCGGCGCCTCCTGGCGCTTCAGCAGGAAGTCGGCGTACTTCGCCATCTCGGGCAGGCCGTAGACCAGCGGGTGGTCGTGCAGGACCCGTACCTGGTCGAAGTCCTCCGCCATGGCGCGCAGTCGCCGCTCCTCGCGGGCGGTGCGGCTGCGCAGGTTGACGGCGTCGGTGGCGATCTCGCACAGGCCGGCCCAGAGCGCCGCCTCCGGGTCGAGGCTCGCGCCCGCGCCGAAGCAGAGCCGTCCGGGGCCGCCGTCGACGCGTTCGGCGACGGCGGTCACCACCGGGACCGGGAAGGTGATCCGGGTGTCGAAGAACCGGGCGCGGTAGCCGTACATCTCCAGCCGGTCGACCATCGCCCTGGTCTGCGGGCGGCTGCTACTGCGGCCGTCGAGTTCGGGCAGGTCGAGTTGCCCGTACCAGGCGAGCAGGAAGGCGTCGCGTTCGACGGCCTCCATCAGCCCGAAGTAGATCGCCTCCTCCAGGCTGCCGCCGGACGCGCAGCCGTTCGAACTCTCCTGCACGAAGCGGTTGGTGAGCCCGCCGGGCGCGTGGTAGTACGGCAGGATCTCCGGTACCAGCAGCGGCCGTTCGTCGCGCAGCGACCAGCCCCACACCCACGGGATCGGGGTGCTGGGCGAGAACGGCCGGACGCCGGTGGTCCGGTGGAACTCGTCGGTGTACAGGCCGCAGGTGCGCGGGTCGAGCGCCTGCTCGCCGAGGTCGTCCAGGGCGGCGACGACGTTGGTCCGCCTGCCGCGCGCCCGCATCCCGGCGAACCGCTCCAGCCCTTCCAGCAGGCCGACCTCGGTGCTGGCCCGGTAGCCGGCGGTGTGGCCGCCCCAGAAGCACTCGCGCAGGTAGTCGCCGGAACGCATGGTGAAACAGCCCACCGTGGAGGAAGTGGAGGCGGACACCAGGTCCGGCACCACCGACGGCCCGAGCATCCCCGCGACGGGGTTGACGAACGCGGGCAGCGACAGCCCGTAGTCCTCCACCGGCCGCAGCCGGAAGTCGTCGCGGGCCCGCTTGGGGCGGCTCGCCAGGTCGATCCGGGCGGCCTCCGCGCTGTCCTCGACGCGGTGCTCGCAGCGCGGACACTCGGCGTCCGTGAGCAGCGGGAAACCGCTTACCCGCAGCGTCTCCAGGTCCAGCAGGTGCACCACGGGCAGCCCGTCGAGCTCCCGCGGGCCGCGCTCGGCGCGCGCCGCGAGCAGCGCGGCCAGCGCGTCGGTCAGGAACGGCACCGCGAACGGCGGGCGGCCCGCCGCCCGGGTGCCGGACCCGAGTTCCAGCGCGTCGCGCAGCTGCCCGGACCGCACCGCCTGCCAGCGCCGTGCGAGGCAGCGCGGGCACGGCGAGGCCTGGCCGCCGTCCACGGGCCAACCGTCCGGACGCTCCGAACCGTCCGGGCCGTCCGGGCTGTCCGGGCTGTCCGGGCTGTCCGGGCTGTCCGGGCTGTCCGGTCCGACGGTGGCGTGGTGGCCGTACAGGTGCACCGGCGCCAGCCATCCGCCGCGCCGCTCCGGCGCGCCGACCGTCAGCTCGTCCCGCGCGCCGAGCAGCGCCAGTTCGACCCGGTGGTCCGCCAACCCGCCCGCCAGGTCGGCGAAGAACTCACCCCACGGCCCGGCGAACGCCACCGTCGCAGCCGCCGCCACCACTGCCTCCGCCGCCTCCGCGCCGGACGGATGGTCGAGGACGTCCTCAGGCATCCGAAGTCCCGTCCGTGAGCAGCACCTTGACCACCTCGATCCGACCGGCCCGCAGGTCGGCCGGGCCGTACGGGGCCAGCAGGACGTCGCGGCTGGCGGCGCGCAGCCGCTCCAGCACCTGCGTCCACTCCAGGGTCTCGCCGAGCTGCGCCCCGGCCGTCCCGGCGGGCGTCAGCACGGTCGGGTCGAGTTCGCCGATCAGCGGGTCGCCGGTGTCCGTCCCGCCGTGGGCGGCGGCGGCCGGGTCGCGGTCGAGCTGGACGGCGGCGAGCAGGTCGCGGACGGCCTCCAGCACGGCGTCGCGCAGGCCGAGGCCGCTGCCGAGCGTCCAGCGGGAGGCGCCGGCGGCGTCGGCGTCGGCAGCGCGGGCCAGCACCACCGGCAGCGGCTCGTCGGGGCCGCCGAGCAGCAGCAACTCCGGTTCCAGGCCGTGGTTGTGCGCCGAGCGGGCCAGGAACGCGAGCTGCGCGTCCTGCTGGAGGATCTCCGCCGGGAGGGCCAGCGGCGCGAGGCGCCCGCGCAGGGCGCGGCGCAGCGCGTCGTGGCCGAGGGCGGTGCGCAGGCCGCGGGCGGTGGCCTCGGCGAGGGTGCCGCCCGCGCCGGTGCCGGCCGAGGTGGCCTCGAAGGCGCGGTCGCGGTTGTGCGGGCCGAAGGTGTGCAGCGCGGCGACGGGGACGAGTGCCCGCGCGCCGGTGAGCAGCGAGGTGGCCTCGCTCCAGTCGCGGACGGTGCCGGCCGGCAGGCCGCTGGCGGTGCTCAGCAACTCCGGTCGTACTCGGTCGAGTTCGGCGCCTTCGGCGGCCGGGGTGGCGGGCACGGCGTGCTCGACGTAGACCTCGGCGGCGCGGTAGAGGGCGCGCAGGCGGGCTCCGGCGACGTGGTGGATGTCGCCGGCGGAGACGGTGCGGGTGACGCCGGGGGCGAGGTTCAGGGTGACGGTGCCGGCCTTCAGCGGGGTCTGCCGCCAGTCGTCGTCGGCGTAGCGGGCGAACACGCCGGCGTGCGGGCCGACCAGCACGGCGCGGTCGTCGATCTCGGCGAGCGCGGCTTCGGAGGCGCCCTCCTCGGCGGAGAAGTCCTCCTCGCGTCCGGCTCCGGCCAGATCAAGGCCGGTCAGGTCGAGGCCGGCGAGGTCGGCGTCGTGCGGGGCGGCGCAGCGCGGGCAGCGCGGGTGCGGGTGCAGGGGTTCGCCGACGACGTCGAGCGAGTCGAGGTCCTGGACGAGCAGGCGTCCGTCGGTCTCGGCGGGCAGGGCGCCGGTGGTGATCCGGAAGACCTCGTAGCCGAGCAGGTTGCCGAGCATCGCGGCGAGCGGGCCGTGCGGCTGCCGGCTGCCGGTGGTCAGCGGGGCGAGCGGGGAGAGGGCGGCCCACAGTTCGGCGGCGTCGCCGGCCCGGGCACCGGCGCCGAGGCGCAGTGCGGCGCAGGTCCAGCAGCCGGTGCGGTCGGCGGACATCAGCGGGCCGATGACGGCGTTGCCGCCGATCGTCCAGGCCGGAAGCAGCATCCGGCCGTCGGGGATACCGGCCTCCAGCAGGTCGGCGGTCTGCCGGTGGCCGGCCGGGCCGGTGACCAACACCAGGTCGTGGCCGTCGAGTTCGGCCCAGCCGGGCCCGTCGCCGGGGGCGGCGAGGGTGGCCAGGTGGACGGGGCAGCCGGCCTTGGCGAGGGCGGCGGCCTCGGTCTCGATCTCGGCCCAGCCGGCGAGTTCGGTCAGTGCGGGGAGCACGCCGACGGCGGCGCAGCCGTTGCGGATCAGGCTGAGCACGGCCCAGCGGGCGAGTTCGTCGTCGCCGAGGACGGCGACCCGGGTGTCGCGGAAGCGGTGGAAGCGCTCCTCGGCGTCGCCGGTGTAGTGGTCGATGTACTCGATCTGCGGGCCGAAACGCGCGGCGGCCTCGGGGGTGAGCGGCGAGGGGCCCTCGGGGGCGGGGCCGGCGTCGCGGGCGAAGCCGCGGGTGTAGAGGGTGCGGACGAGTTCGGCGAGCATGGTGCGGTGGTGCTCGCCGAAGCCCTGGCTGATCTCGGCGACGGTGTGCTGCCCGTTGAGGTGCGGCACGATCAGCGAGGCGAAGCGGTAGGCGTCCTTGGCGGTGACGCCGAAGCCGCCGTGGGCGTTGTGGAAGAGCACCCCCTCGGGGGTCTGGGTGTACAGCACGTCGCGCCGGATCCGTGGACGGCTGTCGGCGATCTCCTCGAACGGGGGCATGTCCCTCACACCTCAGTGGTACGCGAGCGGAGCGGCTCGGGGCCGCACGGACGGGAAGCGGTCAGGCGCAGGATGCGGGCGGCGCCGGGTCCTGCTCCCCCGGGGCGCGGACCCAACTGCCCGCCGCGGCAAGGGTGAAGGCCCGTAGCAGCTCGTGCACGTGGTAGTGCCCGCAGGGGCCTTCGGCGAGCAGCCCGGCCTGCACCAGTCCGGCCAGGACGGCTTCGCCGGGGGCGGGGACGGTCGTCCCGTCCGGTTCGCGGGCGGGCTCGGCCGCTGCGCGGAGTCGGACGGCGCCGGGTTCCCGGACGGCCGGCGGGGTGTCGGGGGTCAGTGATTCGCCGCGCAGGACGGCGAGTTCGAGGCGTTGCAGGGACGGTCCGGGTTCGACGCCGAGTTCCTCGCGCAGGTGGTCGCGGACCCACCGGTACTCGGCGAGCGCGTCGGCGCGCCGGCCGGTGCGGTGCAGGGCCTCGATCAGCTGTTCCCAGAACCGTTCGTGGGAGGGGTGCGATCTGGCGAGCGGCCACAGTTCGGACAGCACGTCGCGACATCGTCCGAGCGCGAGCTCGATGTCGTAGACCCGTTCGACGGTGCGCAGCCACTCCTCGGAGAGCCGCGGCACCTCCTCGCGGTGCAGCACGTCGGAGTGCACGTTGCCCAGCACGGGCGACTGCCACAGGGCCAACGCGGCACGCAGCAGGGCGAGTTCGGCGGACGGGTCGGCGGTCCGTCCGGCCCGGGCGAGCAGCTCGCGGAACTCCAGCAGGTCCAGGGTGCGGGCGTCGACGGCCATCCGGTAGCCGCCGGGGAGCGCCTCGATGGTGGAGCCGGAGATGCCGTACTTGGCGAACAGCCGTCTCAGTCGCAGCACGCAGGAGTGCAGGGCGGCCTTGGCGGTCGCCGGGATCTCCTCGCCCCAGATCGCCCGTTGCAGCGACTCCACCGGCACGACCGCGTTCGGTCTGGTCAGCAGGGCCGCCAACAGCGAGGCGGGCTTGGAGGGTTGGAGGACCGCGGTCTCCCGGTGGTCGGCGATCGCCAACAGGCCGAGCACGGTGAATCTGGCGCCGCTGCCGGCTCCGGCTTCCGCTGCCACGTCCACCCTACCCTCCTTCCGACTCTCTCCCGTGACCGTCCGTAGGCATGCCGAATTCACTCGGCGACCATCGATGGAGCACGACCCACACGGTTTCCACGGCGACTCGGCGCAGCTTTCGGCCGGCCCATTCGCTCGGCCGCTACCGCCCAGTACGACAAGGCCAGACCGTACGAGCTGACACTGAGTCACGTCAATGGCCAGGAGCGGCCTTTCAGCGAATTTCCGCAAACACTTTCATGACCGTCCGGCAACCTTCCCCGGACGCCCAGCCTTGAGCATGGGTCGAGGTCGCGAGGCTTCCCGACCGGGCGATACGTGCACGGACGATGAGCGCAAACCTCACCCGTCCCCTACCGTTCCACCGATTACCGCGCACACTCGGACGGCAATGCGAACGAGCAATGCGAAGGCAACGGGAGCATCAACTCCGGTAAAGGCCGCCGGAATTTCCGTCGACGGCCCGCCCCCACCCCGGAGGCGCGGCACCCATTCGATCCGGCATACGGCATCGTCCTTCCGCTCGGGGAAACGGGCATGACCGACCGTCACTGCACGCCACGGCGCGCGGCAGGGCCGCTCGTCCGATCTATGCGCGTCAACAGGTGACCACCATGATTGCGCACTGTCAACCGTGACGCCAGAGTGGTGCGTCCCCGATCAAGTCTCCTCCCGCCGACGCACCCTCCCCTAGGGGGCCGCCGCTCCGCCCCGGCCCGCCCTCGGTGGAATCCCTTACATCTCTGACGTGACGTCAACTCCCGTACTGGCAACCTACGGTGATCGCCATGACCGCACTCCGTCGCACCGCCGCCGCAGCAGCCCTGCTGCTCGCCCTCCCGCTGTCCGTCGTCGCCGCCGCACCCGCACTGGCCGCGCCCGCCCCGGCCACCGCCTCCGCCTCCGCCTCCGCCTCCGCCACTGTCACGGCGGGGGTGCACGTCGAACTCCCGCGTCCCACCGGGCCGTACGCGGTCGGACGGCAGATCCTGCACCTGGTGGACCGGAACCGCACCGACCCGTGGGTGCCGTCCGCGGGCCCGCGCCAGCTGATGGTGTCGATGTACTACCCCGCCGAGCGGGGCACCGGCGGGCCCGCCCCGTACATGACGCCCGAAGCGGCCCGGCTGATGCTCGACCTGAAGGTGCCCGGCAACACCGTCCCCACCGAGGCGGTCACCGGCACCCGGACCTGGTCCCGGACCGACGCGCTCCCGCAGCACGGCCGCTTCCCGCTCGTGGTGCTCTCCCCCGGCTTCACCATGCCGCGCACCGAACTGACCGCCCTGGCCGAGGACTTGACCAGCCGCGGATACGTCGTCGCCCTGGTCGACCACACCTACGAGAACTCCGGAGAGACCTTCCCCGACGGCCACACCACCACCTGTGTCATGTGCGGCAGGCTGACCCCGGACGACTGGGCCGGGCTGGACGAGAGCCGGGCCAAGGACATCTCCTTCGTCATCGACCAGCTCACCGCCCGCCCGCACCCGGCCTGGCAGTACGCGCACCTGATCGACCGCGACCGGATCGGCACCGGCGGCCACTCGGCCGGCGGCGCGGCGGCCGTACCCGCCCTGGCCTCCGACCCCCGGATCCGCGCCGGCGTGAACCTCGACGGCAGCATGGACTCCCCCGTCCCCGCCACCGGCCTGCACGGCAAGGCCTTCATGATGATCGGCCACCCGCTGGACGGCCCCGAGGACCCCAGCTGGACGGACACCTGGGAGCGCCTCGACGGCTGGAAGCGCTGGCTGACGATGGACGGCTCCAACCACAGCACCTTCACCGACATTCCGTTCTTCGCCGAGGCGCTGGGCATCCCGCAGCCTCCCGGCACCACCGTCACCGGCGCCCGCGGCCTCCAGCTGACCCGCCAGTACGTGGCGGCGTTCTTCGACCTCCAGCTGAAGGGCAGGCCGCAGCCGCTCCTCGACGGGCCGACCGCCGCCAACCCGGAGATGAGCTTCCACCCGTAACCTCCGCCCGCAGCCCCCACACCTGACCCCGCCCGTTCCCAACCCGAGGCCGCCGGCACACCGCCGGCGGCCTCACCCGTTCCCGGCCCCGGCCCCGGCCCCGGCCCCGTTCGACTCGGATCCGTTCGGTTCGACTCGGATCCGTTCGGTTCGATTCGGATCCGTTCGGTTCGGTTCGGTGACGCACCATCGGCCCGCCCGAAGGCCCCTGCGGCTCCCGGCGGCGTTCGGAAGGCCGATGTCCGGTTGGCGGCGCGCGCGACCGCCCGGCAACGTGGAGTGTCGAGCCGACCGCGCCATGTGATCAGCCGTGCCTGCGACCGAGGAGCCCGCGCGTGACCACCACCTCCGCCCGTCCCACCGCCGTCCCGTCCGTCGAACAGCTCCCCCGGCCGAAGCTCCGCACCGACACCGACATCCAGGGCAACATCCTGGCGGCGTTCAACAAGGACTTCACCGACTTCCGTTACCTGCACTTCCCGGACGCCGCCACGGGCCGCGGCTGGCTCTCCGCGATCCTCAACACCGTCGCGACGACCGTCGAGACCGAGGACTTCAACGAGCAGTTCTCGCTGGCCCGCCGCGCTTTCGGCCGCGACCCGCTGATGACCACCGTCCGCTGCGGCGTCTCCCTCACCTTCGACGGCCTGATCACCGTCGCCGCCAAGCCCGACCAGGTCGGGAAGGACCTCGCCGCCTTCCCCGCGTTCACCGCGGGCGCGGCCGCCCGGGCCGCCGACCTCGGCGACACCGGCGACAGCGACCCGAAGACCTGGCTGTTCGGCGCGGGCACCGGCGACCAGGTCGTGCACGCCGTCCTGATCGTCGCCGCGGACACCGAGGAACTGCTGACCGAGAAGCTGAAGAACCTCGACGCCGTCGAACACGCCCACCGGATCGGCCGCGTCCACGTCGACCGGGGCCGCACCCTGACCGGCGCGCTCCGCGGACACGAGCACTTCGGCTACAAGGACGGCATCTCGCAGCCCGGCGTGAAGGACTTCCACCGCGAGGACCCCGACCGCAAGGGCATCCGCGACAACCGCGCCGGCACCGAGATGATCGAACCCGGCGAGTTCGTCTTCGGCCACAAGAGCGAAGCGGGCGACCGCGCGGCGCCCGCCTGGATGAAGAACGGCTCGCTCCAGGTGGTGCGCCGCCTGCGCCAGGACGTCGCGGGCTGGAACCGCGCGGTGAGCGACGGCGTCAAGGAGTTCACCGGGACGATGGACGCCACCCGCCTCGGCTCCTGCCTGGTCGGCCGGCTCAAGGACGGCACCCCGCTCGCCCCGGCCCGCGACACCGTCACCGGGCTCGGCTCCGACCGCAACGACTTCGACTACCTCAACGACCCTGCCGGCCGGCACACCCCGTGGGTCGCGCACATCCGCCGCACCCACCCCCGCGCCTTCGCCGGCGTCAACGACCACAAACCCCGCAGCCACCGCCTGATGCGCCGCGGCATCCCGTACGGCCCCGAGTTCAAGGGCGGCGCGGACGACCGCAAGGACCGCGGGCTGATGTTCGTCTGCTACGGCACCTCGCTGGAGCAGCAGTTCGAGCTGCTCCAGCAGCACTGGGCCGACAACCCCGACTTCACCCCCGGCGACCCGAAGGCCGGGAAGACCACGCCCAACGGCCTCGACAAGGTCGTCGGCCTCGCCGGGCCCGCCTCGATCGGTCTGGAGGACGGCACCCACGGCACCGTCGACATGAAGCGCTTCGTCCGCACCACCGGCGCGCTCTACGCCTTCACCCCGTCGATCAGCACCCTGCGCCTGCTGGCCGAGGGCCGGAACCTGCCCAACAAGCCCGTCGGTTCCTGACGGACCGTCAACTCAACTGTTCCGGAGAGGAATTGACCACATGAGCAGCGAAGGCGAGTGGACGGTCGGCCGCTACCTGGCCACCAGGCTCGAACAACTGGGCATCCGGCACCTGTTCGGCGTGCCGGGCGACTTCCTCGGCCCGTTCCTGTCGATCATGCAGGACACCACCGCGGTGCGCTGGGTCGGCACCCCGACCGAGATGGGCAGCGGCTACGCGGCGGACGCGTACGCCCGGGTGCGCTCCGCGGACTGCCCCCCGGACCGGCCCGACCAGGGCGCGGCCGCCGTCGCGGTGACGTACAGCGTGGGCGCGTTCAGCCTGCTCAACACCGTCGGCGGCGCGTACGTCGAGGACATCCCGCTGATCGCGATCAACGCCGGCCCGACGTACGAGCAGTGGCTCAACTTCCAGGCGGTGGGCCTGCTCACCTCGCACATGAGCCCGCGCCGGGAGAGCAACCTCGACGTGTACCGGCAGGTCACCGTCGACGCGCAGGTGCTCTCCAACCCGGGGCTCGCGCCGTCCCAGATCGACAGCGCGATCACCGCGTGCCTGACCGAGCGCAAGCCGGTCTACCTGGAGGTCATGGAGGACCTCTGGCACGCGCCGTGCGAACCGCCGCAGGGCGAACTCCGGGCGCACGCGCGGCCGTTCACCACTCGCAACCAGCAGATCCTGGACAAGGCCGTCGCGGCGGCGGTCGAGCTGATCCACTCCTTCGGGACGCCGATCGTCTGGGCCGGCGAGGAACTCGTCCGCCAGCGGCTGGAAGCCGAGCTGCTGCAGTTCGTCGAGTCCACCGAGATCCAGTTCTGCACCACCGTCGGTGCGAAGTCCGTGGTCTCCGAGCGGCACCCGAAGTTCGCCGGCGTCTACAACGGCAAGGCGAGCCTGCCGGAGATCTACCGGACGTTCCAGCACGCGGGCTGCCGGATCGGCCTCGGCACCTGGTCCACCTCCAAGAACCTCAACGGCGAACAGTCCATCGGCGACGACTGGATCGTCGCGGCCCGGGGCGGCGTCAGCGTCGGCGCCATGTACTTCCCCGACGTCCAACTCGGCCGCTTCGTCCCCGCGTTGAGCGCCGCCCTCGCGGGCCGCACCTTCGCCGACGACCACTTCGCGCTCGCCCGCGCGGCCGGCCTGGACGTCCCCGCCACCACCGCCGCGTTCCTCGACTCGCTGACCGGTGGCGACTACCCGACGGAACTCACCTACGACAGCTTCTTCCAGCACATCAACGAGTTCCTCGAACACCGGGCCACCGGCGGCGACCCCGACGCCCCCTCCCCGTTCACCGTGGTCTCCGACGCGGCGTTCGCCCTGCTCGGTTCGATGAACCTGCGCATCACCGAACGCTCCGGCTTCCTCGCCCAGAACAGCTGGCTGTCCATCGGCTACTCCGTCGGCGCCGCCACCGGCGTCGCCCTCGGCCGGCAGCAGCCGCTCAAGCGGCCCATGGTCTTCGTCGGCGACGGCTCGTTCCAGGAGATCTGCCAGGAACTCTCCACCCAGGTCCGCCGGCACCTGCGGTCGGTGATCTTCGTCCTCGACAACGAGGGCTTCTACGGCATCGAGCAAATGCTGGTCGCGCCCTGCTACTTCAAGAGCCCGACCTCCGACGGCGCCGACTTCTACAACGTCCTGCACCCGTGGCGCTACGAGAAGCTCGCCGAGGTCTTCGGCTCCGAGAAGGACCGCATGCACGGCTTCGACCTCACCACCCACGCCGAACTCGACGCCCTCCTCACCGACCTCGCCGACCCCACCAACGACCTCAACCACGCCCCCGTCCTGGCCCGCATCCGCCTGGGCCGGCACGACTACCCCCGGGCCCTCCAGTACAAGATCGACGAGAACTGCCCGTAGAACTCCCCCTTCTGCGCGCGCGTCGGCCCCCGTCCATGACCGAAGGACGGGGGCCGACGCACATCCGGTCCTAGCAGTTCGGGATGGTCGTGCCGTTGTTGTCCTTGGCCACGTCGTTGCCCCAGCGCGACAGGTAGAACGCCGACACCCACTGACCCGACGGGCCGACATCCGGGTCCGTCTTCAACCACCAGTGGTTGTAGCTGCCGCCGCTCGACACCTCACGGCCCCACACCTTGCAGTACACGTAGTTGGCGCCCTGGTACAGCGTCCCCGTGGCGGTGGCGCTGCCGGAGCTCGCGGACGCGTACACCGGAACGTTGGCGTAAGTGTCCACCCAGTACTTGCCGGTGGGTGCCGGGGTGCTGCCGCCGGAGCAGTCCGGGACGGTCGTGCCGTTGTTGTCCTTGGCCACGTCGTTGCCCCAGCGCGACAGGTAGAACGCCGACACCCACTGACCCGACGGGCCGACATCGGGGTCGGTCTTGAACCACCAGTGGTTGTAGCTGCCGCCGCTCGACACCTCACGGCCCCACGCCTTGCAGTACACGTAGTTGGTGCCCTGGTAGAGCGTCCCGGTGCTGCTGGTGGAGGTCGGCGAGGCGTACACCGGCGCGTTGGCGAAGGTGTCCACCCAGTACTGGCCGCCGCCCGCCGGCGGCGGGGTCGGCGTGGGAGCGGTGTTGCCGGAGCCGTACAGCCGGATCGCGCCGTAGTAGTCGCCGTGCGAGGAGAGCGCCGCCACCTGCACGTAGCCCCCGGAGTACGGGGCCTCGACGATCCAGCCCTGGCCCAGGTACATCGCCACGTGATGGATCGTCGAGGCGGTGCCGCCGAAGTACACCAGGTCGCCCGGAAGCAGCGGCGCCGTCCCGTCCCCCCGGTAGTACCGGGCCACCGCCCGCGAGGTCGGCCACTGCGTCCGCGTGGTGCCGTTGATCACGTCGGCGCCCACCGCGAGCGAGTAGGCGTACCGCACCATCCCGGAACAGTCCAGGCCGCGGACGTTGCAGTCGTTCGGCGCGCCGTTGGACGAGTCGCAGATCCCGTACGTCGGACCGGGCTGCGAGCCGTGCCCGCCGCCCCACGAGTACGGGGTCCCGATCAGCCCGCAGGCCGAACGGACCGCCGAAGCCGCCTGCGGAGCCGCCCCGCCGGACAGCACCCCGCAGGAGGGCGCGGCCTCGGCCGCCTGCACCCCGACGAAGAACACCCCGACCGACACCAGCACCGACACCAGAGCCGCCCACCGCAACGGGGCCACCAGCCACCGCCGGAGAACGTTTACGCGCGTAGTCATAGCCGCGGATCCTTCCGGCGACCCCCGCCCCACCACTATGGGTGCCCGCCACAGAAGATCTGACGCCTTGTTGGTCCGCGCCACATTGTGCGCTCCACGTCGCATGAGCAGGCCCGTACGCTGCACCAACGCTATCAACGAAGCCCCGGCGAACACAGCGGAAACCCGAACTTGCCGCCCCATGACCGGCCGTGAAGCACCTTCGTCAACTACCGTCCGTGGCGGGCGACATGATCACCAATCAGATCCCGGTACCAGGCGTACGACGCCCTCGGGGTGCGCACCTGGGTGTCGAAGTCGACGTGCACCAGGCCGAAGCGCTGACTGAAGCCCTCCGCCCACTCGAAGTTGTCGAGCAGCGACCAGGTGTAGTAGCCGCGGACGTCGATGCCGTCGGCGGCGGCGCGGGCCAGGGCGTCGAGGTGGCCGGCCAGGTACGCGATGCGGTCGCTGTCGTCGAGGGGGTCGGTGTCGGCCGCGTCGTCGGTGGAGCAGCCGTTCTCGGTGATCGTGATCGGCGGCAGCGCGTCGCCGTAGCGCTCGCGCAGCCCCACGAGCAGCTCGTGCAGCCCGTCCGGGACGACGGGCCACCCGAAGTGGGTGTGCGGCACGCCTTCGATCGGGGCCTGCGTGAACGGCAGTCCCGGGTCGGTGGGGGCGGCGATCCGGGTGGGGTTGTAGTAGTTCACCCCGAGCCCGTCGAGCCCCGGCCGCGCGATCAGCTCCAGGTCGCCGTCCCGCACCGCGCCGTGCAGGTCCTCGCCCACCCCGTACGCGGACAGGTCCGGGTAGCGGCCCAGCAGCAGCGGGTCCATGAACAGCCGGTTGTGCAGCGCGTCGTAGGCGTCGGCGGCGGCCCGGTCCTCCGCGGCCTCGCTCGCGGCCCGAACGGGCGTCAGGTTGTTGGCGATCAGGACGTCGAGGCCGCGCGAGCGCAGGTCGGCGGCGGCCAGTCCGTGGCCGAGGAGCTGGTGGTGGGCGACGGGCAGCGCGTCCAGCATCAGCCCGCGGCCCGGCGCGTGGATCCCCAGCGCGTACCCGAACACCATGTGCACGAACGGCTCGTTCAACGTGATCCAGGCCGGCACCCGGTCCCCGAGCCGGTCCGCCACCAGCGCCGCGTACTCGGCGAACCGGAAAGCGGTTTCCCGTTGCATCCAGCCGCCCTCGTCCTCCAACGCCTGCGGCAGATCCCAGTGGAACAACGTCGGCAGCGGCGCGATCCCCGCCTCCAACAGCCCGTCCACCAACCGCTCGTAGAAGTCCAGCCCGGCCGCGTTCGCCTTCCCCCGCCCCTCCGGCTGCACCCGCGACCACGCCACCGAGAACCGGTACCCGTCCAGCCCGAGACCCTTCATGAGCGCGACGTCCTCGGGCCAGCGACGGTAATGGTCGCAGGCCACCCGCCCGCTGTCCCCGTTCTTCACCGCCCCCGGCCGCTCACAGAAGGCGTCCCAGATCGACGGACCCCGGCCGTCCTCCTCCACCGCGCCCTCGATCTGGTAGGCGGCGGTGGATACGCCCCACCGGAAGCCGGCGGGAAGGTCGTAACGGTCCGTCATGAGGGTCCTTCCACACAGCACGAGTCACATAATGCGAGCAGTGCTCATGTTAGGAAGCCGGACAGCGCGGGTCCAGAGGCGGGTACAGCCCGATCCGCCGCCCCACCGACCACTCGCACACCGCCACTGCCTCGCACGGATCCGCGCCGGCGGGCGCTGCACACGCCCTCCGGCGACGGGCCGCCACGGACCCACCGCGGCGCCTGGGAACTCAGCCGAGCCCGAAGTGGATTCCCTCCCCGGGCTCCCGAATGGAGATCTGGTCGGGGACGGCCTCGAACAGGACGAGCAGCACGTCGGGGCCGGCGTGCGGCGGTCGGGGCGACTGCCCCGGGGCGGGCGCCGGGTCGGGCGTGTGGAGCTGCGCCACACCGTTCGACCAGGCGAATCGGGCCGTGCACGCCACGCCGGCACTGTTCACAACGGGCAGCTCGGACGGAACGTACTTCCCGTCGCTCACGACGACCACGGGCCGGCCGTCCCGGTACTCGATCGACAGGGTCGCGATGTCCTCGGGCTCGACCTGGTCCGCCGGGATCAACGTCGGCTCGGGCGCAGCCGCCCCGGGGGGCGCAGACAGCCCGAGGTTCGCCATCTGCTCGGGTGACATCTGCACCTTGGCGGGGCCCTTGGCGTTGGGCTCGGTCTCGGACACGGCGTCTCCTCACTGAGCGGCCCGCTGCCGCCACGCCGACATCGTCCCATGACGGAGCGTCAGCATTCCGTCACCGACGCCCGACAGGGAGCACGACCTCACCGCGCCCACCTTCCACGCACTCGCCGTCCTGCGGCAGGCCGGCCCCGCCCACCGGCCGCCATCGACATGTCGAAGCGGGGCGACGAGCGCGGCGCTCGGCCGGAAGGGCGGCCGCAGCCGGGAGATGCCCCGGGCCTCGGCCGCCGCATATCCCCGGAACAGACTGGGCATGAACGGGACAACATTCGGGCAGGGTCGACGAAACCCGGGGGAATCCCATGGCCATCGCACGCCGCACGCTGCTGACCCGCGGCGCCCTCGCCGCCGTCGCCACCGCGTTCGGCGGCCTCCTCCCGACGTCCACCGCCCGCGCGGCGGCCGGCTCCGCCGGCACGCCCGGCGGGAAGCCCACCGCCGACTGGATGTCGTACCTCGCGCCGGAGCGCTCCCTTCTCGGTCTGACCGTTCCCGGCACCCACGACTCCTGCTGCACCGACCCCGCCCACGGCACCGAGTGGTCCCACACCCAGAACTGGGGCGTCCCCGAGCAACTCACCCAGGGTGTCCGGTTCCTCGACATCCGGTGCAACGGCCTGCAGGGAACGGCCGACGAACTCGGCATCTACCACTCCGACGCCTACCAGTACGTCCGCCTCCAGGACGTCCTGGACCAGTGCCGCGCCTTCCTGACGTCCCATCAGGGCGAGACGCTCGTCATGCGACTCAAGAACGAGAACGCGGGCGGCCAGGCCCTGGACGCCGCCGAGTTCCGCCGCCGGGTCAACCACTACCTCGACGACCTCGGGTACCGCGGCCTCTTCCACCTCTACGGCTGGCCCACCCTCGGCGCCGCCCGCGGACGGATCGTGCTGCTCGCCGACTTCGCCAACGACTGGGGCCTGATCCAGTGGTCCAGCGGCACGAACCAGTACGTCCGTACCCAGGACCTCTGGCAGACCGACCAGTTGTTCCCGCTGCGGGTCAAGGGCCGGGCGATCACCCAGCAGTTCGACGCCGCGACCGCCGACCCCGACTCCCCGCAGATGTACATCAACTTCCTCAGCTACGCCGGCGGCCTGTGGCCCAGGACCGCCGAACAGACGCTGATGGACCAGTCCGTCCGCCCCTACCTGGCCGCCCGTACCGGCCGAGCCGCCCGCTACGGCATCGTCCCGATGGACTTCCCCGACCTCCACGTCGACGTCCTGCAGATGCTCATCGACAAGAACTTCGTCGCCTGATCGCGGTTGCCGGCTCCGGGACCGGAGCTGCTGTTCCTTCGTCTTGAGACCGGTGTGCCCCTTACCGCCCCTCGCGGTGGGCTGCGGCGTAGAGGGCGGCGGCCCTCCACGACACCCTCCGCCGTCCGCACCCTCGGCTGTTCGGACATGATCCTCTTCCTCGCCGGGCACATCCCACCGGACCGCGACCCGGCCTCCGCCGAAGTGGCGACACGACATGTCGCCACGACGGTTCAGTAGAGGCCCTCGGGGGACGAGTTGGCGATCTGGAGGGGCCGGACGTTGGCGACGCCGTCGGTGGGCCAGTGGTCGGTCGGGTGCCGGAGGGCCTGGTCGCGTTCCAGGATGTTGGGGAGGAAGAGGTCCTCGTGGAGGACGGTCAGCCGTACCTGGCCGACCGTGCCGGGGGCGACCAGGGTCGAGGGGTCGCCCTTGTCGACCACCGCCATGGTGACCTGCGGGTAGTTCGGGACGTAGCTGATCAGTTCGCCGTCCCGCTCGATGTCCAGGAGGGCCGCGTTGCCGAAGGTGTTGCCGTAGGTCAGTCCGCAGATCCCGCCCTGCAGGGCGGTGGTGAAGGTCCGGTACATGTCGGCGCTGATCTGGGTGCCGCTCAGGCGTACGCCGTCGAGGGCGGCGACCAGTTCGGGCCGGTGCCGGCGGAGGGCCTGGAACAGGGCCGGGGTGGTGTTGACGTAGTGGACCCGGCCCTGCTTGAGGACGTCGGTGATCTGCTCCAGCAGGTGGGTGGTGTAGTCGTCGACCTCGGCCATGCGGCCCGCCCGGATGAGGCGCTTCACCCACCGGGGGTCCATGTCCACGGCGTACACCTGGCCGGCGTGGAGTTCGGAGACCTCGTGGACGCCGTTCCCGATCAGGTGCGGTCCGGTGGGGGTGGCCTGCAGCCAGGTGCGGCCCGGGGCGAAGCCTTCCCTGACGAAGGACCAGCGGCGCCAGAGCGCCCGGTGCAGCAGCATGTCGGGGGTGTAGAACGCCCGGCAGGGGGTGCCGGTGGTGCCGCCGCTGTCCCAGACCCGTCCGGCGAGCGGCCTGGGCACCGACAGCGGGACGAGGTCCGCGGGGTCCTCCACGCGCAGCCGGTCGAGCGGGAACGGGCCGAAGGCTCCGAGCTGGTCGTGACGGGTGATGTCGCGGGGGTCGAAGTCCAGCCGGGCGGCCTGCCCGAGCCAGTAGGGGCTTCCGGTCACCGGGTCGAAGTGCCGCCGGACCACCCTGCGGGTCCACTCGTCGAGGTCGGTGTCCAGCCATCGCGCGATCTGGGCGTCCGGGTCGGCGCGGGTCGCGGCGGTCGCGGCGGTCACGACAGGACCGGGGCGCCGGAGAGGTCGATGCCGAGGTCGTAGGCGGTGGTCAGGGCCTGCTCGATGTGCTCGGGCCGCTCGATGTGCACCACCGGGAAGGGGAACGCGAGGATGCCCTCGGGGATCGAGGGGCCCATCACCAGCCCGAGTTGGACGCCCTGCTCCTTCATCCCGGTGTAGACGTCGACCAGGCTGATCGGGTCCGTGGAGTTGCGCTGGAAGAGGTCCCTGACGTCGGCCGCGGTGCGCAGGACCTTGGGCTCCAGGCAGGACAGCAGGGGGATCTCGGGGTCGGCGAAGGGGATCGCGTCGATGCGCGGGGCCATGAAGTCCCGGTAGGGCCGGCGCAGCGGGGTGTGGACGGCGATGGTGCGTCCGGGGAGCGGGACGACCGTTCCCGGCGGGACCTCGGCGGCGAGCGCGCCGAGTGCTTCGGCGTGGCCGGCGAGCATCATGATGCGCTTGGTGCCGTCGGCCGTGGGGCCGAAGTCGCCCGCCAGGTGGACGCCGGGGACGTGCTCGCCGGGGTAGGAGGGGGCGCCGTCGGCGGGGTGGGAGCCGTCGCCGTCGGCGAGGGAGGAGAAGGCGATGGCTATCCCCTGCTGCGGGTCGTCGGCGGACGGCTCCGGGGTGTCGCGGGAGGAGGCCAGCATCTCGAACAGTTCCCGTCGTCCCAGCGACCCGGCGAGGCAGCTGGCGGTCATCGCGCCGAGGCTGAGGCCGCCGATGGCCGCGGGGCGCAGGTTGAACGAGGCGAGGACGTCGTGCACGCCGATCGCGAGGGCGGCTTCGCGGACCGTGCCGACGCTCTGGCGCTCCTCCTGGGCGGTCGGGAGGTCCTCCTCCAGGATCTGTCCGACCGTCAGCCCGGTCCACGCGGCGACCTGTTCGTACCAGCTCTGCACGACCTCGTAGGTCCGGTAGAGCTCCAGGCCGTGCGGCTCGGTCCCGACTCCGCCGCCGAACAGGTACCCCAGACTCATGACTACTCCTGTGAATCAGTGTGATCAGTGTGATCACTATGAAAGGAGGGGACAGTGGTGCGGCCCGGGCGTGGTGCAGCAGATGTGGGCCCGACAGCACAATGCCGCAGAATCCGGCGTTCGACCAGACGCTCGGGAACCCGTCGCGCGGCGCGATATCTATACGATATCCGGGTCTGGGAAAATGTCTGCAAGCATACCGGCGGAGTGCATTCACCGCCCCGGGAACGGGCTTTTTCGCTCCGCTCTCTTCCAGGACTCTAGGACTCGAGGAATTCCGGGAGAACGCGAGGTGGCCACATTCCGACGCTCAGCACACCGAGGGAATGCGCCCGGGAGACCAGGGCGGGCCGGTTCGCGGCCTGGAAACGGCGCATCATCAGCCCGATGCGGTACTCGATGCCCTGCGGGCTCAGATAGAGCAATGCCGCCAGCCGGGCGGTCGAGGTGCCGACCGCGACGCCTTCCAGGATGCGGACGTCCACGGCGGTCAGCCGCAGGACGCCCGCGCCGCCGGCCGGGCCCCCACCGGCCGGACGGGCGGCGGACCCTGGCCGCGGCGGCCGCCGCACGGGCTTGATCTGCTCAGTGGTCGCTGACAGTGTCACTTCTCGGTCCCCCCTCCTTGTCGTCCGTGTTCTCAGGTCCGCAGCGTGCCGGCGAGGTGGTCGCGGAGCATGCCGGTCACCTCGTCCGCCCGGCTGCTGAGGTAGAAGTGCCCGCCGGGGAAGACCTTGAGGTCGAAGGCGCCCGTCGTGCGGTCGCGCCAGTGCCCGGCCTCGGGGACCGGCGTCCAGGGGTCCTGGTCCCCCACCACGGCGGTGACCGGGCAGGTGACCGCGGCGTCGCGGTCGGCCCGGTAGGCCCCCAGGGCCTGGTAGTCGCCGCGCAGCGCGGGCAGCACCATCCCCAGCAGTTCCTCGTCCTCCAGGAACCGGGCGTCGGTGCCGCCCATCGCCTTGGCCTCGGCCACGATGTCCTCGTCGTCGAGGGGGGCGTGCTCGGGCCGGTCCACGGACGGCCCTCTGCGGCCGGAGACGAAGAGGTGGTCGATCCGGCCGCCCGCGCGCTCGATCCGCCGGGCCACCTCGAAGGCGACGAGCGCGCCCATGCTGTGCCCGAAGAGAGTCAGCGGGAGGTCGTCCCAGCGGCGCAGCGCCTCGGACACGTCGTCGGCCATCCGGTGCAGGTCCTGGACCCCGGCTTCCTTCCGGCGGTCCTGCCTGCCGGGGTACTGCACGGCCAGCAGGTCGACCGGGCCGCACAGTGCGGCGGACACCGGGAAGTAGAAACTCGCCGAGCCGCCGGCGTGCGGAAAGCAGACCAGCCGGCGCGTGGCCGTGGGCGAGGGATGGAAGCGACGGCACCAGAGGTCGCTGTCCAAAGAGAGGGAGTTCATATCGGACTTTCAATCCCTTCGAAATCCGCGCGGTGCCGACGGGCGGGGTGCGGTGATCACGTGGGACATCATCCGCCCCGGCAAGCCGTCTGATGCGCGCTAATACGGGGAGCCCCGGTCGACGGCGACCGGCGAACGAGTCATGGAAACCGCATATGACAGACTGCCATACCGTCCGGAATGTCAGCAAGTACGCACCGGATCGCATCCGTCCGCTCATGTCCGGGTTCAATTCCGGCCAATCTCTTCGGCGAATGGTGAGAACTGACCCGGCCCCGACCGCCGCGATGGTACTGCGCAGCGTAAACGCGGCATCAGCGCAAGACCTGCACTCTAGGAATACATCTAGACCCGACAGGACCGCGTTGACCCGTACACGGCCACCCAAGACGCTGTAGGCAATCTTGCCCACCGGTCGTGTGATGAAGAGGTCTCCCGTTGAACTTCCTGTTGCTGGGCCCGCTGTCCGTCCGGTTGAACGCGCGTGAGGTGCACGTGTCGGCGCCGAGGCAGCGCGTGGTCATGGCAGCGCTCCTCCTCAACGCCAACCGGGTGATCTCGGTCGACCGGATCGCCGAGTACGTGTGGGACGGCGCCCCGCCGCCGAGTGCCGCCGCGACCGTCCGCACCTATGTGATGCGCCTGCGGCGGTCGCTGGGCAAGGCCTCCGCCCGGATCCTCACCCGGGCGCCCGGCTACCTCCTCGAACTCGACGAGCACGAGAGCGATCTCGGGCAGTTCACGGCCCACCGCCGGCACGCGGCGGAGCTGGCCGAGCGCGGAGACCTGGAGGGCTCCTCCGCCAAGCTGGCCGAGGCGCTCGCCCTGTGGCGCGAGGAGCCGCTGGCGGACATCCCCTCGCAGACGCTGCGCGATGTGGAGGGCCGCTACCTCCAGGAACTTCGCCTGCAGACCATCGAGCTGCGGTTCGACACGGAGCTGGCGCTGCTGCGGCACGCCGAGGTCGTGCCGGAGCTGGTGCGGCTGGTGCGGAAGCATCCCTTGCGGGAGGCCCTGGTGGGCAAGCTGATGCTGGCGCTGTTCCGCTCGGGACGGCAGTCGGAGGCCCTGGACCTCTACCGGCGCACCCGGGTGCTGCTCGTCGAGCAGCTCGGCGCCGAACCGGGCGCCGAGCTGCACGAGGTCCACCGGCGCATCCTCTCGGCCCACGACCGGCCCCGTACGCCCGACCCGCTGGAGCAGCCCGCCGCGGCCCAGGCGGCGGCCGTCGCGCCGGTGCCGGCCGCAGCCTGGGAAAGGTCCTGCTGGCCGAGTCCGGCGCAGCTTCCCTCGGTGCCGCTGCCGCTGTCGGCCCGCTCCGGTGCGCTGGCGCGGCTGCAGCACTTCCTCACGATCGGCACGATGCCCGCGGGCATGGTCGCGACGACGGTGGTGACCGGCCGGGGCGGGGTCGGCAAGAGCGCGCTGGCCCTGCACGCGGCGCACGCCGTACGCGGGTCCTCGGTGCACGGCCAGCTCTACGCGGATCTCGGCGGAGCCGCGCGGCCGCTGCCCGCCCGGGCGGTGCTGCCGCGGTTCCTCGCGGACCTCGGTGTGCCCCGGGACGAGATACCCGAGGAGGAGTCGGAACGGGAGAGCCTCTACCGCTCGCTCACCGCGGACCGCCGTCTGCTGGTGGTGCTCGACAACGCCTCCAGCACCGCACAGGTGCGGCCGCTGATACCGGGCAGCGGGGGCAGCAGGCTCCTGGTGACCAGCCGGCGTCGGCTGGCCGATCTGGAGGGGGCGCGCACCCTCCGGATCGGCCCGCTGGACGAGGCCGGGTCGCTGGAGCTGCTGGGCAGCATCGTCGGCCCGGCCAGGCTCGGCGCCGAACCGCGGGCGGCCCGTTCGGTGCTGACGGTCTGCGCGGGCCTGCCGCTGGCGATCCGGATCGCCGGGACCCGGCTGCTGGAGCGCCCGCACTGGAGCATCGGGCGCTTCGCCCAGCGGCTCACCGAGGCCCCGCGGCTGCTGGACGAACTGTGCGCGGGCGACGTCGGTGTCCGGCCCTGCCTCGACGCCGACCATGCCGGGCTCCGGCGGACGGCGCCGGCCGGGGTCGACCCGGCCGAGGTGTTCACCGCGCTGGGGGCCGCCGGGGCCTGTTCGGTCTCCAGCAGCAGGGTCGCCGTGATGGTCGGCTGCTCCGAGGACCAGGCCGAAGAGGCCCTGGACGCACTGGTCGAGGCGAACCTGCTGGGCGCGCCGACGGAAGGCCGCTACCGGCTGGACGCACTGCTGCGGGCCTACGCCCACGAGCGGGCGCAGGCGGTCGCCGTGCGGCAGCACGATCACGCGTACATGCGCGCCGGATGACCGTCCCGGCGGCCCGGCGACGGGCGCCCGGCGACCCGGTCGCCCTCCGCCCCGATCCTTTTCGACCCGCTCTCCGCCGACCCGATCCCCCTCCGAGAGGACCCCTTCGCCATGGCCGACCAGACAGCAGCCACCCGCGACCTGCTCGCCTACGTCCGGGAGGTCTCCCTCCGTGACGACGATCTGCTCAGGGAGCTGCGGGAGACCACCGCGGGCCTGCCGGGCGGGACCGCCATGCAGGTGATGGCCGAGGAGGGCCAACTGCTGGCCCTGCTGGTCGGGTTGACGGGAGCGCGTACGGTGCTGGAGATCGGCACCTTCACCGGCTACAGCACCCTGTGCATGGCCCGCGCCCTCCCGGCCGACGGCGTGCTGGTGTCCTGCGACATCGAGGAGCGGTGGCCGGCCATCGGCGCCGACTTCTGGAAGCGGGACGGGGTCGACTCGCGGGTCGACCTGCGGATCGGCGATGCCGCCGCGACCCTGGACGCGCTGCTGGCGGAGCGCGGACCGGAGAGCTTCGACCTGGTGTTCATCGACGCGGACAAGACCAACTACGTCCGCTACTACGAGAGTTCGATGGCGCTGCTGCGCGCCGGCGGTCTGATCGTGGTCGACAACACGCTCTTCTTCGGCCGGGTCGCCGATCCGAACGCGGTGGACCCGGAGACCGCCGGGGTCCGGGCTCTGAACCGGGTGCTGCACGAGGACCCCCGGGTGGAGCTGTCGCTCCTGGTGATGGCCGACGGGATCACGCTCGTCCGCAAGCGCTGACGGCGGCCGCCGGGGCCCGGGAACGCCGGGCCCCGCGGCGGTCACGACGTTCCCGGGCCCCCTTCCGGCACGCTCAGGTCGGGTGCGTCCACGCTCATGACGGTGGACACCACGCGCGGGCCGGGAACCAGGTGCAGGCGCTGGAGTCCGGTGTCCTCCGGGGTCGGTGCGAGGACGGCGGCGCACGGGCACGGGGCTTCGTCCAGGCCCTCGAAACCCGCGAACCGGTAGGCGATCTCCATCATCCGGTTGCGTTCGGTCGCCCGGAAGTCCGCGACCAGGTGGACCCCTGACCGGGCGGCGGCGTCGGCCAGCCAGTTCAGCAGGGTCGCGCCGGCGCCGTAGGCGACCACCCGGCAGGAGGTGGCGAGCAACTTGAGGTGCCACAGGCCCGGGTGCCGCTCCAGCAGCAGGACGCCGACCGCGCCGTGCGGGCCGAACCGGTCGGTGAGGGTGACCACCAGGACCTCGTGCCGGGGGTCGGTGATCAGGCCGCGCAGCACCTCGTCCGGGTAGTGGACCCCGGTCGCGTTCATCTGGCTGGTGCGCAGGGTGAGTTCCTCGACCCGGGACAGTTCCTCGCCGGTGGCCCGACCGATGCGCATCCGCAGGTCCAGGGAGCGCAGGAACTCCTCGTCGGGGCCGGGGGCGGCCGCCCGCTCGGCCTCGCGGAGGAAGCCCGCCTGGTACATCTGGCGGCGCCGCCGGGAGTCGACGGTGCTGGTCGCGGGCGTGAACTCGGCGAGTTCGGGGAGGTCGAGGACCTGCTCGGCCGGGTAGCACCGCACGTCGGGCAGGTGGAAGGCCACTTCGGCGCGTTCGGCGGGCCGGTCGTCGACGAAGGCCATGGCGGTGAGCGCGAAGTTCAGCCGGTCGGCGATCCGGCGTACCGACTCGGACTTGGCGCCCCACCCGATCTCCGGGAGGACGAAGTACTCGGCCAGGCCGAACGCCTCCAACCGGGCCCAGGCGTGCTCGTGGTCGTTGCGGCTGGCCACGGACTGGAGGATGCCGCGGGAGTCGAGCTCGATCACCACCTTGCGCACCTCGTCCGGCAGGTGCACCTCGCCGTCCTCCAGCAGGGTGCCCTGCCAGAGAGTGTCGTCCAGGTCCCAGACCAGGCACTTGACGGTGCCAGCCATGTTGTCCTTCCTCGTCTCGTCGGCCGCGGGCGCGCTCACGACGCCCCCGGGGCGGAGAGGGCGTGCTGCGCCAGCATCAGCCGGCACATCTCGTTGCTGCCCTCGATGATCTCCATCAGCTTGGTGTCCCGGTACGCCCGGGCCACCGCGTGCCCGTCCCGGGAGCCGGCCGAGGCCAGTACCTGGACGGCCGTCGCCGCGCCCCGGGCGGCCTGGGTCGCGCTGACGTGCTTGGCCAGCACGGTTGCCACCACCTGGTCCGGCGACCCTTCGTCCCAGCAGCGGCTGGCGTGCTCGCAGACCCGGGTGGCCACCTGCTCGGCCGTGTAGAGGTCGGCGAGGTGTCCGGCGACGAGCTGGTGCTCCGCGAGCGGCCTGCCGAACTGCTGCCGTCCGGCGGCGTGCGCGGTGGCCGCCGCCAGACAGGCCCGCAGGATGCCCACGCACCCCCAGGCGACGGACATCCGCCCGTAGGCCAGCGCGGTCGTCACCAGCAGGGCGGGCGGCAGTGCGTGACCGCCCAGGACGCTGTCGGCCGGCAGCCGCACCCCGTCGAGGTGGACGTCGGCGTGTCCGGCCGCGCGGCAGCCGAGCGGGTCGGCGATCCGCTCGATCCGGACGCCGGGCGTGTCGGCGGGCACCACCACGGCCACCGCGCCGTCCTCGTGACGGCCGACGATCACCAGCAGGTCGGCGTAGTGGGCGGCGGTCACCCACTTCTTGTGTCCGTCGACGACGACCGTGTCGCCGTCGCGGCGGACGGTCGTCGTCATCGCCGCGAGGTCGCTGCCGGCGCCGGGCTCGCTGAAGCCGACCGCCGCCAGTTCGCCGCCGGTCAGCCGGGGGAGGTGGGCGGCCGCCTGCTCGGCGGTGCCCAGGCGCTGGATGGTCCAGGCCGCCATGCCCTGGGAGGTCATCACGCTGCGCAGCGAGCTGCACAGGCTTCCCACGTGGGCGGTGTACGCGCCGCTGTGCATGCTGCCGAGCCCCCAACCGCCGTACTGCTCAGGGACTTCGGCGCACAGCCGGCCCTCGGCGCCCAGTTCGCGGAGCAGGTCCCGCGGGATGAGGCCGGTCCGGTCCCACTCCCCCGCCAGGTCGCCGACCCGCAGGGTGACGGAGGTCATCGCGCTGCTCAGGTCGTCACCCATGCTGGCCCCCGGCGGCGGGCACCCGGAGCCGGCCCACCAGCTCGGCCATCCGCCGTACGGTGCGGAAGTTGTCCAGCCGCAGGTCCGCGCCGCGGACGGCGATGGCGTAGGTCTTCTCCAGGTGCACCACCACCTGCATGGCGAAGAGAGAGGACAGGCCGCCGGCGTCGAACAGGTCGGTGTCGGCGTCCCAGGCGGTTCCGGTGCGTCCTTCCAGGAATCCCAGCAGTTCCTTCTCCAGGTCGTGGGTGTCGGGCGTGTTCGCTGCGGTCATGGCTGTCTCCTCGTCGGGGTGATCGGTCGGGGTGATCAGGTGTAGTCGTAGAAGCCGCGCCCGGACTTGCGGCCCAGCCGGCCCTCGCGGACGAGCCGGAGCAGCAGTTCGGCGGGGCGGCAGCCGTCGTCGCCGGTGCGTTCGTGGAGCACGGTGAGGGAGTCGACGAGGTTGTCGATGCCGATCAGGTCCGCGGTGCGCAGCGGGCCGGTGGGATGTCCCAGGCAGCCCTGCATCAGGGCGTCGACGTCCTCGGCGCTCGCCGTGCCCTGCTCCACGACCCGGGCCGCGTCGTTGATCATCGGGTGCAGGATGCGGCTGGTCACGAAGCCGGGTGCGTCCCGGACGACCACCGCCCGCCGCCGCAGTGCCTTGAGCAGGGCCGCCACGGCGTCCATCGCGGCGTCCCCGGTCCTGGCGCCGCGGACCACTTCGGCGGTTCCGATCAGGTAGGGCGGGTTCATGAAGTGGGTGCCGACCAGTTCCTCCGGCCGTTCCAGGGCCCCGGCCAGTTCGTCGACGGGGATGGAGGAGGTGTTGGTGATCAGCAGGGTTCCGGGCCGGACCAGTCCGGAGACCTCGGACAGGACGGCGGCCTTGATCGCGGCGTTCTCGGTGACCGCCTCGACGACGGCGGTGGCTCCGGCGGCGGCCTTGAGCGAGGTGCCGGTGGCCAGGGCGCCGCGGGGCGTGCCGTCGGGCAGGGCGCCCATCAGTTCGGCCAGCCGGAGTTCGCCGTCGATCAGGTCCGCGGCCCGGTCGAGCCGTTCCCGGTCGACGTCGACCAGGTGGACCGGCAGGCCGTGTCCGAGGGCGAGGACGGTGATTCCGACGCCCATCACCCCGGCTCCCAGCACAGTGAGGGCCTGTCGTGGGGCGGAATCGTCGAACGGGGTCAACGGGTTCTCCTTCGTTTTCACCGGGCACCGGGGGTGCGGAGGGTGCTGCCGAGCCAGTCGGCGACGGCGTCGCCGGTGGTCGCGACATGCTGTTCCATGATCGAGAAGTGGTCTCCGGGGACGTCGACGACGGAGTCGGCGCCGGCCCAGGTCGAGCGCCAGTCACCGGCTTCGGCGGACGGGCGGCCGAGCGGGGTGGAGGCGCGGACCAGCAGCAGCGGGGCGCGGACCGCCGGGGGCTTCCAGTCGTCGAGCAGCCGGAAGTAGCCGCCCATCGCGGTCAGCCGGGTCCCGTCCATCGGGGCCGCCCGGTCCTCGCGGGCGAACATGCCGCCCAGCAGGACGTCGTTGAACTGGGTGATGCCCTGGTTGTCGGAGAGGTAGGTGTCCAGCAGCACCACGGCCGCCGGGCCCTCGCCGCGCTGCTCCAGCGCGGCGGCCACGCCGTGGGCGAGCGTGCCGCCGGAGGAGGAGCCGGCCAGCACGAACGTCCGTCCGGGCAGTTCCCGGAGCAGTGTCGTCGCCTGGAAGTCCAGCAGGGCCGCCATGTCGGCCGGCAGTTCCTCCTCGGGAACGAATCCGGGGGCGTCGAGGGCGGCGACGGCGTAGCGGTCCCGGAAGCAGGCGGCGAAGCGGGCGTACTGGTGGGCGCCGCCGAGCGCGACGACGGAGCCGAAGCAGACCAGTACGGGGGCGTCGGCGCGCTCGTTCAGGCGCAGCAGCCTCGGGCCGGTGCCGGCGGCCGCGAGGTCGCTGCCGCTGTGGAAGGCCGGGCGCAGGGCGGAGGCGGTCTTGAGCAGGGCGATGCCCTCGTCGATCCGGCCGAGTGCGCAGGCCCGGCGGAACAGCACGCTCACCGGGTCGGCGTCGGAATCGGCTGTTCCGGGCGCGGGTGCCGTTTCGGGCCGGGGGGTGTCTTCCGCCCGGGCCTCGGCGGCGAGGCGCGCCGCGAGCGCGGCGGGGGTGCCGCTGTCGAAGACGGCGGAGGGCCGTAGCCGCAGTCCGGTGACGGCGGCCAGCCGGTTGCGGAGCTCGACCGCAGTCAACGAGTCGAATCCGACGGAGAGGAAGGGCACCGTCGCGGACAGCGCCCCGGAGTCGGTGTGGCCGAGGACCTCGGCGGCCTCGGCGAGGACGAGTTCGCGCAGGACCAGCTCGCGTGCCGGTGCGTCGGCGGCGACGTCGAGCCGTTGCCGCAGCGCTGCGGCGGCGTTCGGCGTCCCCTTCGCCCCGGTCGTCGCGGTCGGGCTGCGCCGGACCAGGGAGCGCAGCATCGGGTGCACCGGGCCGTCGCCGCGCACGGTGAGGTCGAGATGGGCCAGGACGACGGGACTCCCGTCTCCCGGCGGGGCGGCGTCCGGGGCGCACACGGTGTCCAGCAGGGCCATGGCCTCCTGGTCGGACAGGGCGCGGGCGCCGCGCCGGTCGATGCGCTGCCGTTCGGGGCCGCCGAGCTCCGCCGTCATCCCGCTCACCCGCTCCCAGGGCCCCCAGGCCAGGGACAGGCCGGGGAGCCCGAGCCGTCGGCGTTCCGCGGCGAGGGCGTCGAGCGCGGCGTTGGCGGCCGAGTAGGACGCCTGGCCGGGGCTGCCCAGCACACCAGCGGCGGAGGAGAAGACGACGAACGCGGCGAGGTCCGCTCCGCGCGTCAGCCGGTCGAGGTGGTGGGCGGCGTCGACCTTGGGCCGCAGGACGGCGGTCATCCGCTCCCCCGTCAGCCCGTCCAGCAGGCCGTCGTCGAGCACTCCGGCGGTGTGGACCACGGCACACAGCGGATGGCGTTCGGGGATGGCCGCCAGGGCGGCGGCCAGGGCCTGACGGTCGGACACATCACAGCTGGAGGCGGTCAGTTCGGCTCCGGCCTCGGCCAGCTCCGCCGTCAGCTCCGGCATGCCGGGGGCGTCGGCGCCGCGGCGGCTCAGCACAAGGAGGTGGCGCACCCCGTGCGCGGCGACCAGATGGCGCGCCAGGACGCCCGCGAGAGCGCCGCCGCCGCTCAGCAGGACCGTCCCCTCGGCCGACCCGAACGGGCCGGCCGACCGGGTCTCGGTCGCGGGGGCGGTGGCGGGGG
>NZ_LISX01000003.1:205124-346518 GCF_001905465.1 Kitasatospora sp. CB01950 | reverse complement strand
GGTGGCGGGGGCGGTGGCGGCCGGCGGCCGTGCCAGTCGGGGCGCGTACAGGACGCCGCCGCGCAGGGCGGCCTGGGGTTCGCCCGTGGCGAGGAGGTCGGCGAGCGCGTCACCGAGACCGTCCGGGTCCGGCCCTTCGACGTCCAGCAGCACGAATCGGTCGGGGTGTTCGAGCTGAGCGGCCCTGAGCAGGCCCCAGACGGCCGCCGCGCCGAGGTCCGCCGGCTGCGACTGCGACTGCGCGCCGAACGGGCCGGTCGCACCCCGGGTGAGCACCACCAGAGGTGTCCGGGCGGTGGTGTCGTCGGCCAGGTGGGCCTGGACGCGGTCCAGGACCCCGGACGCGACCGCGTGCACCGCCGCAGGGTCCGCGTCCCGGGCGAAGGCGTCCGCCGGGCAGGTCAGCAGCAGCGCGTCGGGTGCCGCGGACCGGGGTTCGACGGGGAAGCCGGCCGGCAGCAGCCGCTCGTCCCGCGGGCCGAGGAGGCCCCAGCGGGTGACCGGGCGCGGGCCGGTCCCGGCAGTGACCGGCGTCCAGCCGACGTGGAAGACGGAGCCGGAGGACGCCCGCAGCGCGGCGGTGGACGCCGTGCGCAGGGTGAGCGAGCCGACCGTCGCCACGGTGCGCCCCGAGGGATCGGTGATCCGCGCGGCGACGGCGTCCGGGCCGTCGGGGCGCAGCCGGACGCGCAGGACCGACGCGTCGGAGGTTTCGATTGCGACGCGCTGCCAGGAGAACGGCAGGGGGACGCCGTCGGCGGGCTCCGCGGTCGCGGCGCCTTCGCGCAGCCCGGTCGTCTGGAGGGCCGCGTCCAGCAGGGCCGGGTGCACGCCGAAGCCGCCCGCTCCGCCGGCGGGGAGGCCGTCGGGCAGGGCCACTTCGGCGTGGATCGCGTCGGCGGTGCGCCATGCGGCGCGCAGGCCCCGGAACGCCGGGCCGTAGGCGACGCCCCGGGCTTCGAGCAGCCCGTACAGTTCGTCCACGTCCAGGGGGACCGCGCCGGGCGGGGGCCAGGTGCCGGCCGGTTCGGCCGTGTCGTCCGGGTCGTCCGGGTCGGCCGAGGGGTCCCGGGGGCCGACCGTGCCGGTCGCGTGCCGGGTCCAGGGTTGGTCGGCGGCGCCGGGGGCAGCCTCGGGCCGGGAGTGGAACTCCACCGGGCGCCGTCCCGTGCCGTCCTCGGCGCCCACCCGTACGTGCAGGTGCACGGCCTGGTCGTCGGGCAGCAGCAGCGGGGCGGCGAGGGTCAGTTCCTCCACGAGGGCGCAGCCGAGGCGGCGGCCCACGTGCGCGGCCAGCTCCACGAGGGCCGCGCCGGGCAGGATCACGGCTCCGGCCACGGCGTGGTCGACGAGCCAGGGGTGGGTGGCCGAGGAGAGCCGGCCGGTGAAGAGGGTGCCCGCGTCGTCGGGCAGTTCGACCGCGGCGCCGAGCAGCGGGTGGTCCGCGGCGGACTGGCCGGTGGCCGCCTGGTCGCGGTCGGCCGGCAGGGCGTCGAGCCAGTAGCGGGCTCGTTGGAAGGCGTAGGTGGGCAGGTCCACCCGCTGGGCGCCGGTTCCCGCGAACAGTCGCTCCCAGTCGATGCGCAGGCCCCGGACGTGTGCCTCGGCGAGGGCGAGTTGCAGTCGGCGGAGCCCTCCGGCGCCGCGCCGCAGGGTGTCGAGCACCAGCGTCTCCGGGGCGCCCGCGTCGGCGGCCGTGTCCTCGATCGCGTACATCAGGGCGGGCTGCGGGCTGGACTCGACGAAGACGCGGTGCCCGGCCGCGAGGAGCGAGCGGGTCGCCCGCTCGAACTCGACGGTCTGCCGAATGTTGCGGTACCAGTACTCGGCGTCCAGGGTCTGGGTGTCCAGCAGGCCGCCGGTCACGCTGGAGTAGTACGGCACCGCACCCGGGAGGGGGGTGATGCCGGCCAGGTCGGCGAGCAGGCGCTCGCGGATCTCCTCCACGTGCGGGGAGTGGGAGGCGAAGTCGGTTTCGATGCGGGTCGCCCACACTCCTTCCTCCAGGAGTTCCTCCACCAGCGCGGTGACCGCGTCCGCGTCGCCCGACACCGCCACCGACGACGGGCCGTTCACCGCCGCCACCGACAACCGGCCCGCTATTCGCTCCCGCACCACGTCCACCGGCAGCGGCACCGACGCCATCCCGCCGCGCCCCGCCAGCGCTCCCACGGCACGGGAGCGCAGCGCCACCACCCGCGCCCCGTCCTCCAGGCTCAGACCACCAGCCACGCACGCCGCAGCGATCTCGCCCTGGGAGTGGCCGACCACGGCGTCCGGCACAACGCCGAACGAGCGCCACACCTCCGCCAGCGACACCATCACCGCCCACAGCACCGGCTGCACCACGTCAACGCGCGCCAACAGGGCCTCCGAGCCCAGCGCCTCCGCCAACGACCAATCCACGTAAGGCGCCAGAGCCCGCTCGCACTCCGCCATCCGTTCCGCGAACACAGCCGATTCGGCCAGCAACTCCGCAGCCATCCCCACCCACTGCGAACCCTGACCCGGAAACACCAGCACCGAACGGCCCGGGAGCACCCCACTGCCGACCGTCACGCCCGCCGCGCGCACGCCCCGCGACAGGGCGGCGACACCGGCCAGCAGTTCGCCCCGGTCGGCCCCCACCACCACCGCGCGCTCCGCGAACCGCGAACGCCCCGCCGCCAGCGAATGGCCGACGTCCACCATGCTCAGGCCCGGTTCCGCCACCACCCGCTCGTACAGCGCCGTCGCCTGGGCGCGCAGCGCATCCGGAGTGCGCGCCGACAGGATCCAGGGCACCGCCGGCAGGGGGGTGCGCTCGGCCGGCGGGCCGTCGTCCTCCAGGGGGGCCTGTTCGAGGATGACGTGGGCGTTGGTCCCGCTGGCGCCGAAGGAGGACACCCCGGCCCGGCGCGGACGTCCCGTCTCCGGCCAGGGGGCGGCCTCGGTGAGCAGGGAGACGGCTCCCTCGGTCCAGTCGATGTGGGGCGAGGGGCGGTCGACGTGCAGGGTGCGCGGCATCACGCCGTGCCGCATCGCGAGCACCGACTTGATCACCCCGCCGACGCCCGCGGCGGCCTGGGTGTGGGACAGGTTGGATTTCAGCGAGCCCAGCCGCAACGGCTGCCCGGCGGGCCGGTCCTGCCCGTACGTGGCCATCAGCGCCTGGGCCTCGATGGGGTCGCCGAGGACGGTGCCGGTGCCGTGCGCCTCCACCATGTCGACCTCGGACGGGGCGAGTCCCGCACGGGCGAGCGCCCCGTTGATGACGCGCTGCTGGGCGGGCCCGTTCGGGGCGGTCAGCCCGTTGCTGGCGCCGTCCTGGTTGACGGCCGAGCCGCGGACGACGGCCAGGACGGGGTGCCCCGCGCGCCGGGCGTCCGAGAGCCGCTCCAGCAGGAGCAGGCCCAGGCCCTCGCCGAACCCGGCTCCGTCCGCCGCGGACGAGAAGGACTTGCTGCGTCCGTCGGGTGCCAGGCCGCGCTGGCGGCTGAATCCGACGTACAGGCCGGGGGTGGACATCACGGTCACGCCGCCGGCCAGGGCGAGGGTGGTGTCGCCGGAGCGCAGCCCCTGGCAGGCGAGGTGGACGGCGACCAGGGAGGACGAGCAGGCGGTGTCCAGGGTGACCGCCGGGCCTTCCAGGCCCAGGGTGTAGGCGATCCGGCCCGAGGCGACGCTGGGGATGGTGCCGGTGCCGAGGAAGCCTTCCACTTCGTCGGGCACCCGGCCGAGCCGGGACCCGTACTCGCTGTAGATCACTCCGGTGTAGACGCCGGTGCGGCTGCCGCGCAGGGTCGCCGGGTCGATGCCCGCGCGTTCCACCGCTTCCCAGGACGCTTCCAGCAGCAGCCGCTGCTGCGGGTCCATGGCGAGGGCCTCGCGCGGCGAGATGCCGAAGAAGCCGGGGTCGAAGCCGGTCGCGTCGTGGAGGAAGCCGCCCTCCCGGACGTAGAAGGTGCCGGGGGCGTCGGGGTCGGCGTCGAAGCCGCCCTCGACGTCCCAGCCGCGGTCGGTGGGGAACGGCGAGACCGCGTCGCGTTCCTTGACCAGCAACTCCCACAGGTCTTCCGGGGTGCGTACGCCGCCGGGGTAGCGGCAGCTCATCGCCACGATGGCGATGGGCTCGGCGGAGTCGTCGCGGAGCTGTCGGTTCTCCTGCCGCAGGCGCTGGTTGTCCACCAGCGAGGCGCGCAGGGCGGCGACCACCTGGTCCGTGTCGGTGGGCATGGGGTTGGGCTTCTCCTTCTGCGGCTGTCGGTCAGTCACGTTCGCCGCCCAGGGCCATCCGGACGAGTTCGTCGACGGCCATGGCGTTGATGTCGGCGGCGGGAGCCGGCGTGTCCGGTGTCTCCGGCCGGTCGGCGAGGTGCGCCCCGGCGGCTTTCCCGGTGCCGGCGGGGTCGCCCGGCCCGTCGGGTACCAGGCGCCCGGTGAGGTAGGCGGCGACGGCGGCCGGGGTGGGGTGGTCGAAGACCAGGGTGGCGGGCAGCCGGCGGCCGGTGGCGGCGCCGAGCCGGTTGCGGAGTTCGACGGAGGTGAGCGAGTCGAAGCCGAGGTCCTTGAACGCCTGGTCCGGGTCGACGGCCTCGGGTCCGCCGTGGCCGAGGATGTCGGCGACCCGGCTCCGTACCAGGTCGAGCAGGGCGGCGACGCGTTCCTCCGGGGTGAGGCCGGTCAGTCGGCGGCGCAGCGTGTCCGCCTCGGCGGCGTCCGCCCCGGAGGCGGGGCGGCGTGCGGCACCGGGGACCAGGGCGGAGAGCAGGGCCGGGACGGGTCCGGTCCGGGCCGCCGTCCGGAGCCGGCCGAGGTCGATCTTGACCGGGACGAGCAGCGGTTCGTCCAGGGTGAGCGCCGCGTCGAACAGGGCCAGACCTTCTTCGCTGCCGATGGCCGCGGTGCCTCCCCGGGACATCCGTCGCAGGTCGGTGGCGGTGAGTGTGCCGGTCATGGTGCTGCGGCGCGCCCACAGGCCCCAGGCGAGCGACTGGGCGGGCAGCTTCAGAGCGCGGCGGTGCTGGGCGAGCGCGTCGAGGAAGGCGTTGGCGGCCGCGTAGTTGCCCTGCCCGGCGTTGCCGACCGTGGCGGACGCGGAGGAGAACAGGACGAAGGCCGACAGCGGCAGGTCACGCGTGAGGGCGTGCAGGTTGAGGGCCGCGTCGACCTTGGGCCGCAGGACGTGGCGCATCCGCCCGGGGGTCAGCGACTCGATCGTCCCGTCGTCCAGGACGCCGGCCGCGTGGACGACCGCGCTCAGCGGACGGTCGACGGGGATGCCGGCGAGCAGGGCGGCGAGCGCGTCCCGGTCGGCGACGTCACAGGCCTCCACGTCCACCCGGGCGCCGAGGCCGCGCAGTTCGGCGGCGAGGTCGGCCAGGCCCGGGGCGTCCGTGCCGCGCCTGCCGACGAGCAGCAGGTTCCGTACGCCGTGCGCGGTCACGAGGTGCTGTGCCACCAGGCCGCCGAGCGCGCCGCCGGCCCCGGTGACGAGGACGGTTCCCCCTCCTGCGGCGATATCGGACGGTGTGTCCAGATCCGTGGCGACGGTGGCCCTGGTGAGGCGGGCGGCGAGGAGCTGTCCGCCGCGTATCGCCAGTTGGGGTTCCGTTCCGGCCAGTGCCCGGGGCAGCAGGCCGGCCACGGCGGCCGGATCGTCGGTGTCGATCAGCAGGAAGCGGTCCGGGTGCTCGGACTGGGCGGAGCGGACGAGGCCGCGGACCGCGGCACCGATGAGGTCGGTGACCTCCTCGCCGGCTGCCGTGGCGACCGCGCCCCGGGTGCCGAGCACGAGCCGGGTGCCGTCGTCCCACCGCGGGTCGGCCAGCCAGTCCTGGACGAGCCGCAGGGCATCGTCCAGTGCGGTGTGCACGGATGCGGCGTCGGGCGGGGACAGCAGGTCCGGGGTGTGGTCGCACCAGGCCAGCACGGCGGCGGGCGACGGCGCTCCCCCGTCCAGCGCGGCACCGAGCGCGGCCAGGTCCGGATGGCTGTCCGGGAAGAGCTCCCCGCCGCCGAGGACAGCCCAGTGTCCGAGGGGGTCGGCGGGTGCGGTGGCGGGCACCGCCGACCACTGCACCCGGTAGAGGGATTCCGGGCCGCCGCCCGGGCGGAGGGCCTCGAGGTCGATCGGGCGGACGGCGAGCGCCTCGACCGACGCGACCGGGAGGCCGTTCGGGTCGGTCGCGTCGATCGACACCGATCCGTCCGGCCGGAAACCGAGCCGCACCCGGAGCGCGGTGGCTCCGGAGGCGTGCAGCCCGACTCCGCTCCAGGAGAACGGCAGTCCGGCGGACGGCCGGTCCGGGCCCCGTCCGGTGTCCGGCCGAGCGCGCAGGAACAGGCCCTGGAGGGCGGCGTCCAGGAGCGCGGGGTGCACGCCGAAGGCGGAGGCGGACCGGTGCTGGTCCTCGGGCAGGCGTACCTCGGTGAAGATCTCGTCACCCCGCCGCCAGGCAGCGGTGAGCCCGCGGAAGGCGGGTCCGTAGCCGTAACCGGAGGCACGGAACCGCTCGTACAGGTCGTCGACGGGGATCGGGACGGCACCGGGCGGGGGCCAGGAGCCGGCGTCGTCCGGTACGGCTGCGGACGACGGCTCGCGGGTCGTGGCGTCGGCGATGAGCGTGCCGGTCGCGTGTGCGGTCCAGTGCGGGGTCGCCGCGTCCTCGCGGCAGGAGAACAGGTCCAGGGAGCGGCTGCCGTGCGCGTCCGTGGCACCAACCCGAACCTGCAGGCGGACGGCGGTGTCGACGGGTATCAACAGCGGTGCCTGGAGCGTCAGTTCCTCCACCGTGTGGCAGCCGGCCTCGTCCGCGGCACGTACCGCGAGTTCCGCGAAGGCCGCACCGGGCAGCAGGACCGTACCGGCCACCGCATGGTCGGCGAGCCAGGGGTGGGTACGCAGCGAGATCCGGCCCGTGAGCAGCAGTTCACCCGTGTCGGCCAGCTCGATGGCCGCTCCGAGGACGGGGTGGTCGGCCGGGTCGAGCCCGGCCGAGCCCACATCGGCCGCCGTCGTGGGCGCCGGCTCGGGCCAGTAGCGGCTGCGCTGGAAGGCGTATGTCGGCAGATCCACCCGCCGCGCCCCCGGGAACGCACCCGAGAAGTCCACTCCCAACCCGCACTCCCACGCACGACCCACCGCACGCAACACCTGCGCCGGGCCGCCCTCGCCGCGACGCAACGTCCCCAGCACCGCCGCGTCCACACCCGCGGCCTCCACCGACTCCCCCACCGCGACCGACAGCACCGCATGCGGACTGGACTCGACGAAGAACCGGAAACCCTCCCCCAACAGCGTCTCGGTGGCCCGCCCGAACTCGACGGTCTCCCGGAGGTTGCGGTACCAGTACTCGGCGTCCAAGGCGTCCGTGTCCAACCAGCCGCCCGTCACCGTCGAAAAGAACGGCACAGAACCCACGAGAGGCGTGATGCCGTCCAGATCGGACAGCAACCGCTCACGGACCTCCTCCACATGCGCCGAATGCGACGCGTAGTCCACGTCGATCAGACGCGCCCGCACCCCTTCTTCCACGAGTTCGTCCACCAGCGCTGCCACGGCGTCCGCGTCACCCGACACCACCGTCGACGACGGACCGTTCACCGCCGCCACCGACAGCCGACCCATGCGTTCCCGCACCACGTCCACCGGCAGAGGCACCGACGCCATACCGCCACGCCCCGCCAACACGCGGATCGCCCGGGAACGCAACGCCACCACCCGCGCCCCGTCCTCCAGACTCAGACCACCCGCCACCACAGCGGCCGCGATCTCACCCTGCGAGTGGCCCACCACCGCGTCCGGAACCACACCGAACGAGCGCCACACCTCCGCCAGCGACACCATCACGGCCCACAGCACCGGCTGCACCACATCGACGCGCGCCAACAACTGCTCCGAGCCCAGCGCCTCCGCCAACGACCAATCCACATAAGGCGCCAGAGCCCGCCCGCACTCCGCCATCCGCCCCGCGAACACCTCCGACCCGGCCAACAGCTCCACAGCCATCCCCACCCACTGCGAACCCTGACCCGGGAACACCAGCACCGAACGACCGTCGACCGGGCGACCGCCGTCCCACGCTCCCGAGTCGTCGTCGGCCATCCGGCCCAGCAGGGTGTGGAGTTGGTCCCGGTCCCCGACCAGTGCCTTCCGGTACTCGAAGGCGGTGCGCGTGTGCAGGGCGGATCCGATGTCGCGCGGGTCGGACCCGGGGTTGCCGTCCAGGTGGCGGCGCAGCCGGTCGGCCTGGAGGCGCAGTGCCTGCGGGCTCTTCGCCGACAGCAGCCAGGGCACCGCCGGCAGAGGGGTGCGTTCGGCCGGCGGGCCGTCGTCCTCCAGGGGGGTGTGTTCGAGGATGGTGTGGACGTTGGTGCCGCTCAGGCCGAAGGAGGACACTCCGGCCCGGAAGGGGCGGCCGTGGGACGGCCAGGGCTGCTGCTCGGTCGCGAGGGCCAGCGCTCCGCGCGTCCAGTCGACGTGGCCGGAGGGCCTGCTGACGTGCAGGGTGCGGGGCACCTGCCCGTGCTGCATGGACAGCACCGTCTTGATCACCCCCGCCACACCCGATGCCGCTTGGGCGTGGCCGAGGTTGGACTTGAGGGAGCCGACCAGCAGGGGCCGTTCGGCGGGCCGGTCCTGGCCGTACGTGGCCAGCAGGGCCTGCGCCTCGATGGGGTCGCCGAGGGTGGTGCCGGTGCCGTGCGCCTCCACCACGTCCACCTCGGACGCCGTCAGGCCCGCGTCCGCGAGCGCCGCCCGGATCACCCGCTGCTGCGAGGGGCCGTTGGGGGCGGAGAGTCCGTTGCTGGCGCCGTCCTGGTTGACGGCGGAACCGCGTACCACCGCCAGGACCGGGTGTCCGTTGCGGCGGGCGTCCGACAGCCGCTCCAGCAGCAGGACGCCGACCCCTTCGCCCATGCCCATGCCGTCCGCGTCGTCCGAGAAGGCCTTGCAGCGGCCGTCCTCGGCGAGTCCGCGTTGCCGGGAGAAGCTGATCAGGGCGCCGGGGGTCGCCATCAGGGCGACGCCGCCGACCAGGGCGAGGGAGCAGTCGCCGCCGCGCAGGGCCCGGCCGGCGTAGTGCATGGCGACGAGTGAGGAGGAGCAGGCCGTGTCGATGGTCACGGCGGGGCCTTCGAGGCCCAGGGTGTAGGCGACCCGGCCGGAGACGACGCTGGGTGCGCTGCCAGTGAGCAGGTGGCCGTCTCCTTCCTCCGACCGGGCGACGACGGCCGCGTAGTCGGCGTAGTTGACGCCGGTGAACACTCCGGTGCGGCTGCCGCGCAGGGCGGCCGGGTCGATCGCGGCGCGTTCGATCGCCTCCCAGGTGGTCTCCAGGAGCAGCCGCTGCTGGGGGTCCATGGCCAGGGCTTCGCGCGGCGAGATGCCGAAGAACTCCGCGTCGAACTCGGCGGCGTCGTGCAGGAAGCCGCCCCGCCGGGTGGTCGAGGTGCCGGGGCGGTCGGGGTCGGGGTCGTAGAGGGCTTCGAGGTCCCAGCCGCGGTCGGTGGGGAAGTCCGAGACGGCGTCGCCGCCGTCGGCGAGCAGGCGCCACAGGTCTTCGGGGGTGCCGATGCCGCCGGGGAAGCGGCAGGCCATGGACACGATCGCGATCGGCTCGTCGTCGGGCGCGGACGTGGACGCGGGCGGGTGCGCGGCGGCGTCCGGGGCGGCGGGGTCCGGGTCGGTGGCCTGCCGGCCGAGCAGTTCGGCGCGGATCTCCCGGGCGAGCGCGGTGGACGACGGGTGGTCGAAGATCAGCGTGGACGGCAGCCGCAGTCCGGTGGCGGTGTTGAGCCGGTTGCGGAGTTCGACGGCGGTGAGGGAGGCGAAGCCCATGTCCTGGAAGGCCATGCCGGGCCGGATCGCGTCCACCGAGGAATGGCCGAGGACGGCTGCCGCGTGGGTGCGGACCAGGTCGAGGAGCAGGCGGTGCTGTTCGGATTCGCCGAGGGCGGCGAGCCGTTGGCGCAGCAGTGCGGCGGCGGGTGCCTCCGTGTCGCCGGTCGCGGCTTCCAGGGCGCGGCGGGCTTCGGGGATGCCGGTGAGCAGCGGGCTGGGGCGGGTGGAGGTGAAGACGGCGGCGAACTGCTCCCAGTCGACGTCGGCGACGGCGAGTACGGTCTCGTCGTCGTCCAGTGCCTGTTGCAGGGCGTGGACCGCGAGGTCGGGGGCGATCCGGGGCAGGCCGTGCTGCTCCAGGTTGAACAGGTCGGCGTCCTGTCCGGCGGTGCGGTCCTGGAAGGGGTTCTCGGCCTGCCAGATGCCCCAGTCGACGGTGGTGGCGGTGAGGCCGCGGGCCCGGCGGTGCTGGGCCAGGGCGTCGAGGTAGGCGTTGGCCGCGGCGTAGGCGCCGTGGTCGCCGCTGCCCCAGACTCCGGCGATCGAGGAGAACAGGACGAAGGCGTCGAGTTCGCGGTCGAGCAGGGCGTCGAGGTGTTCGGCGCCGGCGGCCTTGGCGGCGACGATCTGTTCGAACGCGGACATCGGTGTGCCGTCCAGGGGGGCGAGCGCGACGAACGCGGCCGCGTGGACGACCGCGGTGACCGGGTCGCCCGCCGTCTCCAGACCGGTGAGCAGCGCCGCCACGGCCTGACGGTCCGCCAGGTCGCAGACGGGCAGGGTCAGTCGTACGCCGAGGGCGGCCAGTTCCGCGGCGAGTTCGGCCGCGCCGGGCGCCTGGGGGCCGCGGCGGCCGGGCAGGACGAGGTGGGTGGCGCCGCTGCGGGCCAGCCAGCGGACGAGGTGCGGGCCGACGGCTCCGGTGCCGCCGGTCAGCAGGACGGTGCCGCGGGGCTTCCAGTGCTTCGTACGGCTGTCGTTCCGGCTGTCGTTCCGGGGGGCGCGCCGGAGGCGGCGGGCCAGCAGGCCGGTGGGGCGCAGGGCGAGTTGGTCCTCGCGGCCGACGCCGTCCGGGCCGGTGCCGGGGGCCGTCAGGACGGCGGCGAGGCGGGTCCTGGCGCGGGCGTCGAGGTCCGGCGGCAGGTCGACGAGTCCGCCCCAGCGGGCGGACAGTTCCAGCGCGGCCACCAGTCCGGTGCCCCAGACCAGTGCCTGGCGGGGGTGGGTGACCGGGTCGTCCGGGCCCGTGGACACGGCCCCGGCGGTGGCGCACCACAGGGGTGCGGTGAGGGCGAGGTCGCCCAGGGCCTGCACCAGGGCGACGGTGAGTGCCGTCCCGGTGGGCAGCGCCGGGTGGTCGGGGTGGGGCCGGTCGTCGGCGGCCAGCAGCGACAGCACGCCCGTCGGGACGCGGTCGCCGAGGGCGGTGGCGAGCGTGTCCGCGAGGTCCGTGCGGTGGACGGCGTCGGCGGCGACTTCGGCCGTGACGACGGTGGCGCCCGCTTCGGTGAGGGCGAGCAGCGGGCCGCGTACCCGTGCGTCGTCGTCGTGTCCGGCGGGCAGGACGACGAGCCAGGTGCCGGCGGCGGAGGTGGCGGCCGGCGGGTCGGGCAGGGGCTGCCAGCCGATGCGGTAGCGCCAGGAGTCGATGACGCTCTCGTCGCGCCGCTGCTTGCGCCAGCCGCGCAGGGCGGGCAGAACGGGGGCGAGGGCGTCCTCGTCGACGGCGAGGTGGGCGGCGATCTCGGCCGGGGCGTCGTGGTCGACCATGTGCCAGAAGGCCGTGTCGTGCGGGTCGGCTGCGGCCGGTCCGGTGCCGGGCGTCGCCTCCGGCTCCAGCCAGTAGCGCCGCAGCTGGAAGGGGTATCCGGGCAGGGCGGTCGGGCGGGCGCCGGTGCCGGCGTACACCGCGGACCAGTCGACGGCCGCGCCCGCCACCCACAGTTCGGCGGCCGAGCGCAGGGCCCGGCGCAGTCCGCCGTCGTCGCGGCGCAGGGTGCCGACGACCACGGGCGGCTCCTCGGCGCCGGTGGCCTCGGCGGTGTCCTGGAGGGCCATGGTCAGCACCGGGTGCGGCGACACCTCGACGAAGACCTCGTGGCCCTGTTCGATCAGGGAGCGGACGGCCGCATCGAAGCGGACGGTCCCGCGGAGGTTGCGGTACCAGTAGTCGGCGTCCATGACCGTGGTGTCGAGCCGGTCGCCGGTGACGGTGGAGAACAGCGGAATCCGGGCCGGGAGCGGGCGTATGCCGGCCAGCGCGGCCAGCACCTCGGACCTGATCCCTTCGACCTGGGCCGAGTGCGAGGCGTAGTCCACAGGGACGGACCGGGCCCGTACGCCCTGTGCGGCGCAGTGGGCGAGCAGTTCGGCCAGGGCCCGGGTCTCCCCCGAGACCACCACGGCGGCGGGCCCGTTGACAGCGGCCACCGACAGCTTCTCGGCCCAGGGGGCGATCTCGGCGCGGACCCGGTCCTCGGGCAGGGACATCGCGACCATGCCGCCGAGTCCGGCCAGCGCCCGGATGGCCCGGCTGCGCAGGGCGACGACCTTCGCCCCGTCCTCCAGGCTCAGCGCTCCCGCCACCACGGCGGCGGCGATCTCGCCCTGGCTGTGCCCGACCACGGCGTCGGGCCGGACGCCCCAGGACTCCCAGTGCGCGGCCAGTGACACCATCACCGCCCACAGCACCGGCTGCACCACGTCCACCCGTTCCAGGGAGGGTGCCCCTGGTGCGCCTTCCAGGACGGCGGGGAGCCGCCAGTCGACATGGGCGGAGAGGGCGGCGTCGCAGGCGGCGAGGCGGTCCCGGAAGGCGGGGCTGGTGGCGAGCAGGTCCTGTGCCATGCCGGCCCACTGGGAGCCCTGGCCGGGGAACACCAGTGCCGTCCGGCCCTCGACGACCCGGCCGGTGCCCGCGACGACGTCGGCGGCCGGGGAGACGGGAAGCTCCGCGCCCGGTCCGGCCAGGGCGGCGAGGCCGTCCAGCAGGGCGTCGTGCCCGTCGCCGATCACCACGGCCCGGTGTTCGAAGGCGGACCGGGTGGTCGCCAGCGAGAACCCGATGTCGGCCGACCGTGCGGGCGCGTCCGTGGCGAGCCGGGCGCGCAGCCGGGCCGCCTGGTCCCCGAGCGCGGACGCGGTACGGCCGGACAGCACCCAGGGCAGCACGGCCCCGGGCGCCGCTTCCGGTCCGTCGGCCGCTTCCGGCCCGTCCGCCGGTTCCGGCTCGGGCTCCGGCTCCGGTGCCTGTTCGAGGACGACGTGCGCGTTGGTGCCGCTCATGCCGAACGAGGACACCCCGGCCCGGCGCGGCCGGTCGACGGCGGGCCAGTCGCGGGCCTCGGTGAGGAGTTCGACGGCGCCCGAGGACCAGTCGGCGTGCGGGGTGGGCGCGTCCACGTGCAGGGTGCGCGGCAGGACCCCGTGCCGCAGCGCGAGCACCGTCTTGATGACCCCGGCGACCCCGGCGGCGGCCTGGGTGTGCCCGATGTTGGACTTCAGCGACCCCAGCCACAGCGGACGCCCGGCGGGCCGGTCCTGGCCGTACGTGGCCAGCAGCGCGTCGGCCTCGATCGGGTCGCCGAGGGTGGTGCCGGTGCCGTGCGCCTCCACCGCGTCCACGTCGGACGTCGTCAGCCCCGCGTCCGCGAGCGCCGCCCGGATCACCCGCTGCTGGGAGGGGCCGTTGGGGGCGGTCAGGCCGTTGCTGGCACCGTCCTGGTTGATCGCCGAACCGCGCAGCACGGCCAGCACCGGGTGGCCGTTGCGGCGGGCGTCCGACAGCCGCTCCAGCAGCAGCATCCCCACGCCCTCGCCCCAGCCGGTGCCGTCCGCGGCCGCCGCGAACGGCTTGCAGCGGCCGTCGGCGGACATCGCGCCCTGCCGGCTGAACTCGACGAACACCGCCGGCAGCGCCATCACGCTGACCCCGCCGGCGAGGGCGAGCGAGCACTCACCGGCCCGCAGGGCGCGCGCCGCGAGGTGCAGCGCCACCAGCGAGGCCGAGCAGGCGGTGTCCACGGTGACGGCGGGGCCTTCGAGTCCGAGCGCGTAGGACACCCGCCCGGACATCACGCTCATCGAGTTCCCCGTCATCAGGAACCCCTGGACGGCTTCGGCGGCGCCGGAGCCCAGCGTCGCGTACCCCTGGTCGATGGCTGCGGCGAACACCCCGGTACGGCTGCCCCGCAGGGTGAGCGGGTCGATGCCGGCCTGCTCGACGGCCTCCCAGGACGCCATCAGCAGCAGCCGCTGCTGCGGGTCCATCGCGACCGCCTCGCGCGGCGAGATGCCGAAGAACTCCGGGTCGAAGTCCGCCGCGCCGTCCAGGAACGCCCCCCGCCCGGGGACGGTGCCGCCGGACGGCCAGGCGTTCTCCCAGCCCCGGTCGCCGGGGACGGGCGCGACGGTGTCGCGGCCTTCGGCGAGCAGGTCCCACAGGTCCTCCGGGGTGCGGACACCACCGGGGAAGCGGCAGCTCATCGCCACGATCGCGATCGGCTCGCTGGTGCGGGCCTCGGCCTCCCGGAGCCGCTGCCGGGTGTCCCGAAGGTCGATGGTCACCCGGTTGAGGTAGTCACGCATCCTCTGGTCGCTCACTGGACACCGCTGCTTTCGTCTCGGGCTGCTCGGGTCTCGTCTCGGACTGCGCGGGCTGCGCAGGGGGCGCAGGGTGCGCGGAACGGTGCCCTGGTCATGCGGATCCCAGCTGCCGGTCGATGTACTCGAACATCTCGTCGTCGCTGGCCGCCTCGATCAGGTCGGGGGCCAGGTCGTCCGCGTCGCCCGTGGGGCGGGCGGTGGTGGCCGGTGTCCCGCCGGGCAGCGGGCGGGACAGCACTTCGCGTATCCGGGCGGCGAGTTCGTCGCTGACGCCGTCCGGCGGCAGGGCGTCGAGCAGGGTCTCCAGGGTGTCGAGCCCGGCCCGGACCGCCGCGTCGCCGCTCGGGCGGGCGGCGGTGACCCGCTCGGCGAGGTGGCGTGCCAGCGCCTCCGGGGTGGGGTGGTCGAAGACCAGCGCGGCCGGCAGTCGCAGCCCGGTCGCGGACACCAGCCGGTTGCGCAGTTCGACCCCGGTGAGGGAGTCGAAGCCGACCTCCTTGAACGGGCGGGCCGGGCGGATCAGGTTCGGCGAACTGTGGCCGAGCACCGCCGCCGCGTTGCCGCGCACCAGGTCGAGCAGGGTCCGGTGCAGTTCGGCGTCGGGCAGTTCGGCGAGCTGCTGCGCCAGCGAGCGGGCCGGTGCCGCGGCGGAAGCGGCGGTACGGGCGGGGCGGGCCAGGCCGCGGAGCACGGCGGGCAGCCGGTCGTCCGCCCGCAGCACGGACGGGGCGATCCTGGCCGCGAGCCGGTAGGCGTACGGGGAGTCCAGCGCCGCGTCGAACAGGGCGAGGCCCTCCGCCGAGGTCAGCGCGCCCGCTCCGGTGCCCCGGCCCGCAGTGACCGCGGCGGTCATCCCGCTGCGCTCCTCCCACAGGCCCCAGCCGATGGACAGGCCGGGCAGCCCCTCGGCCCGGCGTTCGGCGGCGAGGGCGTCGAGGACCGCGTTGGCGGCGGCGTAGTTCGCCTGCCCGGCCGCGCCGAACTGGGCGGCGCCCGAGGAGAACAGGACCAGCGCCGCGAGGTCGAGGTCCCGGGTGAGTTCGTGCAGGGCCAGCGCCGCGTCCGCCTTGGGCCGCAGGACGCGGTCGAGCCGGTCCGGGGTCAGCCCGGCGATCGTGGCGTCGTCCAGGACACCGGCCGCGTGGACGACGGCGGTCAGCGGGTGCGCGGCAGGCACCGACCCGAGCAGCGCGGTGAGCGCGGCGCGGTCGGCGACGTCGCAGGCGGCGACGGTCACCGACGCCCCGAGTCCGGTCAGTTCCCGCACCAGCTCCGGCATTCCGTCGGCGGATCCGCCCCGGCGGCCCGCCAGCAGCAGGTGCCGGGAGCCGTGCGCGACGACCAGGTGCCGGGCGAGGAGCCGTCCCAGGGTGCCGGTGGCCCCCGTGACCAGGACGGTCCCTTCGGGGTCCGGCGCAGCGGGCAGCAGCAGGACGTTCTTGCCGACGCCCCGGGCCTGGCTGAGCGAGCGCAGCGCGGCCGGGGCCTGCCGGACGTCCCAGCCGGTGACGGGCAGCGGACGCAGCACTCCCTGCTCGAACAGGTCCAGGACGTCGGCGAGCATCTCGCCGATCCGCTCCGGACCGGCCTCCATCAGGTCGAACGCCCGGTAGCGCACCCCGGGGTGCTGCCGGGCGACCGTCCCGGGGTCGCGGACGTCGGTCTTGCCCATCTCCACGAACCGGCCGCCGTTCGGCAGCAGCCGCAGACCGGCGTCGACGAACTCCCGCGCCAGGCTGTCGAGTACGACGTCGACGCCCCGCCCGCCGGTGGCCGTCAGGAACGTCTCGGCGAAGTCGGTGGTACGGGTCGAGGCGATGTGCTCGGCGTCCAGTCCACCGGCCTTCAGGACGTCCCACTTGGCGGGGGAGGCGGTCGCGAACACCCGCGCACCGGCGTGCCGGGCGAGCTGTACCGCCGCCATGCCGACACCGCCGGCCGCGGCGTGGACCAGGACCGATTCCCCGGGCTGCAGTTCGCCGAGATCGAACAGGCCGTAGTAGGCGGTGAGGAACACCACCGGCACGGATGCGGCGCGGGCGAAGGACCAGCCCGCCGGTATCCGGGCGACGGTGCGGCGGTCGGCGACGGCGGTCGGGCCGAACGCGCCCCCGAAGATCCCCATCACCCGGTCCCCGGGCACCAGGTCGTCGACACCCGGGCCGACCTCGATGACGGTTCCGGCGCCCTCGCTGCCCAGGCCCTGTTGTTCGGGGTCGGGGTCCAGGCCGAGCGCGGCGATGACGTCGTGGAAGTTCAGGCCGGCGGCGCGCACCGCGATCCGCACCTCGCCCTTGCCCAGCGGGGCGAGAACCGCAGGAGCGGGTTCCGCCGCGATGTCCTCCACGGAGCCCCGGCCGTCGGTGGTGAGCCGCCAGGCGGCGCCGTCCGGCAGGGACAGCGTGCCGTCCGGCCGGCCGCCGCGGACCAGCCGCGGCAGCAGCGGCCCGCCGGTCCGCAACGCCAGCTCGGGTTCCCCGGCGGCGAGCGCCGCGGGCAGGGCGTCCGTCGGCTCGCCCGTCCCGGCCGCGTCGATCAGGACGAAGCGCCCGGGGTTCTCGGCCCGCGCGCTGCGCACCAGGCCCCACAGGGCGGCCTGGGCGGGATCGACGGGGCGGTCGAGCGGTCCGGTACGGACCGCGTCCCTGGTGAGCAGCGCCAGCCCGGCCTCGGCGAACCGCTCGTCGGCCAGCCACTGCTGGACGAGGGCCAGGCCCCGGTGCGCGGTGACGCGGACCCGGTCGGCAGGGTCGGGAAGGTCGGCGGTGGCGACGGCCGCCACGATCACCTCGGGGAGGGCGGCACCCGCTTCGAGGGCGGCTCCCAGGGCGTCGAGGTCCAGCAACGTCGCCGCGCCGGGGACGGCATCGCCGAGGGCGGCCCAGGTGGGCACGGCGCTGTCGGCCGGGTCGGTGGCCGGGGTCCAGTCGAGGCGGTACAGCAGGTCGGCGTGAGCGGTCGCGGCGAGCGGCCCGCCCGCGGCCGGGGGCCGCAGCAGCAGGCCCTCCACGCCGAGCACCTGCCGTCCCGACAGGTCGTGGGCGTGCAGGGTCACGGAGTCCGGCGCGCCGGCGGCGAGCCGCACCCGCAGCGTGGTGGACCCGGTGATCCCGCCGGTCACACCGTTCCAGCTGAAGGGCAGCCGGGCCCCGCCGTCCTGGTCGGGCAGCAGTGCGGCAGTCTGGAGGGCCGCGTCCAGCAGCGCGGGGTGCAGCACGCACCCGGCGGCGTCGGCGTGCTGCGACTCCGGCAGCACCACCTCGGCGAACACCTCGCCGTCGCGGAGCCACGCGGCACGGATGCCACGGAAGGCGGGGCCGTAGTGGTAGCCGGCCTCGGCGAAGCGCTCGTAGAGGTCACCGGTGTCCACGGGTTCGGCACCGGACGGCGGCCAGCTCAGCAGACCGGCCGCGGCTCCGACCGGATCCCCGGCGGGCCCGGGCACCAGGGTGCCCGTGGCGTGCTCCGTCCAGGGCGCGTCGGCGTCCCGGGTCGTGCGGGCGAACACACTGAGCCTCCGCCGACCGTCGCCGTCGGGCGCGGCGACCCGGAGCTGCAGGTGAACGGCTCCCTCGTCCGGGAGCACCAACGCCGATCCGAGGGTGAGTTCCTCGACCACCGGGCAGTCCGCCTCGGCCCCGGCGCGCAGCGCGAGTTCGAGGAAGGCCGTGCCGGGGAGAAGGACGACGCCCGACACCGCGTGGTCGGCGAGCCAGGGGTGGGTACGCAGCGAGATCCGGCCGCTGAGCAGCAGCTCGTCGGAGTCCGCGACCTGCGTCACCGCACCGAGCAGCGGGTGCCCGGTCGTGGCGAGACCCGCCGAGGCGACGTCCCAGCTCGTGGTCGGGACGTCGAGCCAGTAGCGGGCTCGTTGGAAGGCGTACGTCGGCAGGTCCACCCGCCGCGCCCCCGGGAACGCACCCGAGAAGTCCACCCCCAACCCGCACTCCCACGCACGACCCACCGCACGCAACACCTGCGCCGGACCGCCCTCGCCACGACGCAACGTCCCCAGCACCGCCGCGTCCACACCCGCGGCCTCCACCGACTCCCCCACCGCAACCGACAACACCGCATGCGGACTGGACTCGACGAAGAACCGGAAACCCTCCCCCAGCAACTCCGCCGTGGCCTGCCCGAACTCGACGGTCTCCCGCAGATTCCGGTACCAGTACTCGGCGTCCAGAACATCCGTGTCCAGCCAACCGCCCGTCACCGTCGAGAAGAACGGCACAGAACCCGGCCTCGGAGCGATCCCGTCCAGATCGGACAGCAACTCCTCGCGGATCTCCTCCACATGCACGGAGTGCGACGCGTAGTCGACCTCGATCAGACGCGCCCGCACACCCTCCCCCACCAACGCGTCAACGAACTCCACCACGGCGTCCGCGTCACCCGACACCACCGTCGACGACGGGCCGTTCACCGCCGCCACCGACAACCGGCCCGCTATTCGCTCCCGCACCGCCTCGACCGGCAGAGGCACCGACGCCATCCCACCCCGGCCCGCCAACGCACGGATCGCCCGGGAACGCAACGCCACCACACGGGCGCCGTCGTCGATGCTCAGACCGCCCGCCACCACAGCGGCCGCGATCTCGCCCTGCGAGTGGCCCACCACCGCGTCCGGAACCACACCGAACGAACGCCACAGCTCCGCCAACGACACCATCACCGCCCACAGCACCGGCTGCACCACATCGACGCGCGCCAACAACTGCTCCGAACCCAGCGCCTCCGCCAACGACCAATCCACATAAGGCGCCAGAGCCCGCCCGCACTCCGCCATCCGCCCCGCGAACACAGCCGATTCGGCCAGCAGCTCCGCAGCCATCCCCACCCACTGCGAGCCCTGACCCGGGAACACCAGCACCGAACGACCGGACACCAACCCGCCGCCAGGCACCGCAGCACCCTGCGACAGCGCGGTCAGGTGCTCGGCGAGGTTCTCCTCGGTGCCCACCAGCACCGCGCGGTGTGCCAGCGCGCTGCGGCCCGTGGCCAGGGAGAAGGCGACGTCCGTGGCGCGGACTCCCGAGCCGTCGCCGATCCGGGCCGCCAGCGCGGCGGCCTGGGCGCGCAGCGCCTCCGGGGTGCGTGCGGAGAGGAGCAGGGGCACGGTCTCCGGTGTCCCGGGCCCGTCGACGAAAGCTGTCGGGTCGTCCGGGGCCTGTTCGAGGATGACGTGGGCGTTGGTGCCGCTGACGCCGAAGGAGGACACGCCGGCCCGGCGCGGGCGGCCCGTGTCGTCCCACGTCCGGGCCTCGGTCAGCAGTCGGCCGGCGCCCGCCGACCAGTCCACCTCGGGCGTCGGGCCGTCCACGTGCAGGGTGCGCGGCATCACGCCGTGCCGCAGGGCGAGCACCGACTTGATGACCCCCGCCACACCGGCGGCAGCCGAGGCGTGGCCGATGTTGGACTTCAGCGAGCCGATCCACACCGGACGGTCCGCCGGACGGTCCTGCCCGTACGTGGCCAGCAGCGCCTGCGCCTCGATCGGGTCACCCAACCGCGTCCCCGTGCCGTGCGCCTCCACCACGTCCACGTCCGACGCCGCCAGCCCCGCGTCCGCCAGCGCCGCCCGGATCACCCTCTGCTGCGACGGACCGTTCGGTGCCGTCAGCCCGTTGCTCGCACCGTCCTGATTCACCGCCGAGCCACGGATCACCGCCAGCACCGGATGCCCGTTGCGCCGCGCGTCCGACAGCCGCTCCACCAGCAACATGCCGACGCCCTCGCCGAAGGCCGTCCCGTCGGCCGCCGCGGCGAAGGACTTGCAGCGGCCGTCCGGGGCGAGTCCGCCCTGTCGGCTGAACTCGACGAACAGTTCGGGGCTGCACATCACGTTGACGCCGCCGGCCAGCGCCAGCGAGCATTCGCCGGACCGCAGGGCCCGGACCGCGAGGTGCAGGGCCACCAGCGAGGACGAGCACGCCGTGTCCACGGTGACCGCGGGGCCTTCCAGGCCGAAGAAGTAGGCCAGGCGTCCGGAGACGATGCTTCCCGAGTTGCCGGTGCCGAGGAATCCTTCGACGTCCTCGGGGATGTAGGGCAGCAGCCGGGCGGCGTAGTCCTGCTGCATCAGGCCGACGTACGTACCGACGGGGGCGCCGCGCAGGGCGGACGGGTCGATGGCCGCGCGCTCGAAGAGTTCCCAGGTGGTCTCCAGCAGCAGCCGCTGCTGCGGGTCCATGGCGAGGGCCTCGCGCGGCGAGATGCCGAAGAACTCCGCGTCGAAGTCGGCGGCGTCGTACAGGAAGCCGCCGTCGCGGGTGATGGAGGTGCCGATGCGGTCGGGGTCGGGGTCGTAGAGGGCTTCGACGTCCCAGCCGCGGTCGGTGGGGAACCCGGAGACGCCGTCGCGGCCCTCGGCCAGCATCCGCCACAGGTCCTCGGGTGAGCGGACGCCGCCGGGGAGGCGGCAGGCCGCGGAGACGATCGCGATCAGGTCGTCGTCCGCGTCCCCGTTCCGGTCGGCCGGCCCCGCAGGTACGGCGGGCGTGGCCGTGGCCGTGTCCGTGAGTCCGGCGCGCAGGAAGTCCGCGAGCGCCGCCGGGGTCGGGTGGTCGAACACCAGGCTGGCGGGGAGCCGCAGGCCGGTGGCGGCGTTCAGGCGGTTGCGCAGTTCCACCGAGGCCAGCGAGTCGAATCCCAGTTCGCGGAAGGCCCGTCCGGGGTCGAGGGTGTCCGGGGTGGCGTGGCCGAGGACTGCTGCCGCGTGGGTGCGGACGAGTTCGACGAGCAGCCGGGTCCGTCCGGTGCCGTCGAGGGCCGCGAGGCGCAGGCGCAGGGCGTTGTCGTCGGCCGTCGCCTCTGCGGCTGTGGCCGCCCGGCGCGGCGGTGTGCGCACCAGGCCGCGCAGCAGCGGCGGCAGGGTGCCGTCCGCCGCCGCGGAGCGCAGAGCTGCGGCGTCGAGGCGCATCGGGACCAGGGCGGCCCGGTCCACGGTGAGGGCGGTGTCGAAGAGCGCGAGTCCTCGCTCGGTGGAGAGCGGCGGCATGCCGGACCGGGCGAGGCGTCGTACGTCGTCCTCGTCGAGGTGTCCGGTGAGGGCGCTGGGCTGCTCCCACAGGGTCCAGGCCAGGGACTGGCCGGCCAGCCCTGCCGCCCGGCGCCGGGTAGCCAGGGCGTCGAGGAAGGCGTTGGCGGCGGCGTAGTTGGCCTGTCCGGGGCCGCCGAAGGTGCCCGCGGCCGAGGAGAAGAGCACGAAGTGCGTGAGGTCGCGGTCGCGGGTCAATTCGTGCAGGTGGAGGGCGGCGTCGACCTTGGGGCGCAGCACGGCGTCCACCCGTTCGGGGGTGAGTGCGGTGACGACGCCGTCGTCGAGGGTGCCCGCGGTGTGGACCACGGCGGTCAGCGGGTGCGCGGCCGGCAGGTCCGCGAGGACGGCGGCCAGGGCGGTCCGGTCGGCGGCGTCGCAGGCGACGACGGCGGTCTGGGCTCCCAGCGCGGCGAGTTCGGTCCGCAGTTCTTCGGCTCCGGCGGCGGCCGGGCCGCTGCGGGAGAGCAGCAGCAGGTGCCGGACGCCGTGCCCGGTGACCAGGCGGCGGGCGACGTGGGAGCCGAGCAGGCCGGTGCCGCCGGTGATGAGGACGGTGCCGTCCGGGTCGAAGGCCGAACGGGGCTCCACCGCGTCGTTCCTGAGGACTCGGACCAGGCGGGGTGTGCGGACGTCGTCGCCGCGGACGGCGGACTGCGGTTCTCCCGAGGCGATCGAGGCGAGGGCCGCGGCGACGCCCGCAGAGGTGCCGTGCTCGTCGTCGGCGTCGAGGTCGAGCAGGGCGAAGCGCCCGGGATGTTCGGACTGGGCCGAGCGGACCAGGCCCCAGAGCGCGCTGTGCGCGGGGTTGCGGACGTCCTCCCCGTCCCCGGTGCTGACCGCGCCCCGGGTGGCGAACACCAGGCGCGAGTCGGCGAAGCGGTCGTCGGCGAGCCAGGTCCGGACGTCGGCCAGCGCCCGGTGGACGGCCGCGCGGACCGCCGCGTCGGCGGGCTCCGCGGTCTCCGCGCAGAGCAGCAGGACCGTCTCGGGCACCGGGGCTCCGGCGTCGACGGCGGCCAGCAGCGTGGCCAGGTCCGTGGTGCGGTGGGCGGGTGCGCCGCTGCCGCGCGGGGGTGCGGTGACCCACTCCGTCGCGTAGAGGTCCTGGTGGTGGCGGCCGCCGGGAACAGGGGCGGCGCCGATAGTGCCCGCGGGCCGCAGGACCAGCGCGTCCACGGTCGCCACGGGGGCGCCGGTCGCGTCGGCGACGGCGAGCGTCACCGTGTCGGGTCCGGCCGGGGCGAGCCGGACGCGGATCGCGTCGGCGCCGGCGGCGTGCAGGGTCACGCCGTTCCAGGAGAACGGCAGCCGTCCCTCGGGGTGGGCGTCCGCGCCGGGGGTGCCGGGCACGCCGGTGGCGTGCAGGGCCGCGTCCAGCAGGGCCGGGTGCAGGCCGAAGCGGGCGGCGTCGGGTGCGGGCCCGGCGGGCACGACGGCCTCCGCGAACAGCTCGTCGCCGCGCCGCCAGGCCGCGCGCAGGCCCTGGAAGGCGGGACCGTAGGCGAATCCGCCCGCCGCGAAGCGGTCGTACAGTCCGTCGAGGTCGAGGGGTTCGGCGCCGGGCGGCGGCCAGGGCATCGGCCCGTCGGCCTCGGCGCCTTCCGCGCCGTCCTGGGCCAGGACGCCTTCGGCGTGCCTGGTCCACTCCTCGTCGAGGGCGCCGTCGAGGTCGCCGTCGGCGGGTGTGTCCGGCCGGGAGTGCAGGCTGAGCGGGCGGTGGCCCAGGGAGTCGGGGGCGCCCACGGTGAGGCGCAGCACGGTGCCGCCGTGTTCGGGCAGCACCAGGGGGGCCTGGAGGGTGAATTCCTCGACCCGGGGGCAGCCGACGCGGGCTCCGGCCTGGAGGGCGAGTTCCAGGAAGGCGGTGCCCGGGAGCAGTGCGCGGCCGCCGACGGCGTGGTCGGCGAGCCACGGGTGGGTGCGGGCCGACAGGCGGCCGGTGAGGAGCAGGCCGTCGCTGTCGGCGAGGACGACGACGGCGCCCAGCAGCGGATGGTCGGCGGGGGTCAGTCCGGCGGAGGTGACGTCGGCGTCGGGCGCGGCGCCGTCCTCCAGCCAGTACGGGTCGCGCTGGAAGGCGTAGGTGGGCAGTTCCACCCGTCCGGGGCGGCGGTCGGCGAAGACGGTGTCCCAGTCCGGGGAGACTCCGCGCAGGTGGAGTTCGGCCAGGGACTCGGTGAACCGGCGGGGGCCGCCGTCGTCGCGGCGCAGGGTGCCGACGGCGGTGGCGTCGGTGCCGGCGTCCTCGGCGGTCTCCAGCACTCCGACGGTGAGGACGGGGTGCGGGCTGCTCTCCAGGAGGACCTGGTAGCCGTCGGCGAGCAGGGCGCGGGTCGCCTGTTCGAAGCGGACGGTCCCGCGGAGGTTGCGGTACCAGTAGTCGGCGTCCAGGGCGGTGGTGTCCTCCAGCAGGCCGCCGCTGAGGGTGGAGTAGAACGGGACGGCGGACGGGCGGGGCGTCAGTCCGTCGAGCCGGGCGAGCAGTTCGGTGCGGATGTCCTCGACGTGGACGCTGTGCGAGGCGTAGTCGACGGGGATGCGCCGGCTGCGGATGTCCAGGGCCGCCGTCCGCTCGAGGAACGCGTCGAGCGCGTCGGTGTCGCCGGAGACCACGGTGGAGGCGGGTCCGTTGACGGCGGCGACGGAGAGCCGGCCGTCCCAGGGGGCGAGGTGTTCGGCGACCTGTTCGGCGGGCAGGGCCACCGAGGCCATGCCGCCGCGGCCGGACAGCGCGCGGATCGCCCGGCTGCGCAGGGCGACGACCTTCGCCCCGTCCTCCAGGCTCAGCGCTCCCGCCACCACGGCGGCGGCGATCTCGCCCTGGGAGTGGCCGATGACCGCGCCGGGGGTGATGCCGTGGGAGCGCCACAGTTCGGCCAGCGAGACCATGACGGCCCACAGCGCCGGCTGCACCACGTCGACGCGGTCGGCCGGCGGGGTGCCGGGGGCGCCGCGCAGGACGGCTTCCAGGGACCAGTCGACGAAGGGGGTCAGGGCGCGTTCGCAGTCCGCGATGCGGGCGGCGAAGGCGGGGGCGGAGTCGAGGAGTTCGACGGCCATGCCGGCCCATTGGGAGCCCTGTCCGGGGAACACCAGGGCGACTTCGCCGCCGGTTCCGGCGGTGCCGAGGACCAGGCCGGGGACGGTGCGGCCGGCCGCCAGGGCGTCGAGGCCGGCCCGGAACTCGTCGGGGTGGGCGCCGATCAGGACCGCCCGGTGCTCGTGCCCGGCGCGGGTCGTCGCGAGGGCGTGGCCGACCTCGGCCGGGCCGGGTCCGGGGTGGGCGTCGAGGTGGTCGCGGAGCCGTGCGGCCTGGGCGCGCAGCGCTTCGGCGGTGCGTCCGGAGAGCACCCAGGGCAGGACGGCGGGGGCGGCGGGTCCTTCGTAGCGGGCGGCCTGTTCCGGGACGGGTTCGTCCGCCTGTTCCAGGACGACGTGTCCGTTGGTGCCGCTGACGCCGAAGGAGGACACCGCGGCCCGGCGGGGCCGTCCGGTCTCGGGCCAGGGGGTGTTCGCGGTGACCAGGCGCACCGCGCCCGCGGTCCAGTCGATCTGCGGGGACGGGTCCTGCGCGTGCAGGGTGGGCGGGACGGTGCCGTGCCGCATGGCGAGGACGGTCTTGATGACGCCGCCGACGCCGGCCGCCGCCTGGGTGTGCCCGATGTTGGACTTCAGCGAGCCGAGCAGCAGCGGCTGCCCGTCCGCGCGGTTCTGCCCGTAGGTGGCCAGCAGGGCCTGGGCCTCGATCGGGTCGCCCAGCGGGGTGCCGGTGCCGTGCGCCTCGACCACGTCCACGTCGGCGGGGGTGAGTCCGGCGTTGGCCAGGGCGTGGCGGATGACGCGCTGCTGGGCGGGGCCGTTGGGGGCGGTGAGCCTGCTGCTGGCGCCGTCCTGGTTGACGGCGGTGCCGCGGATCAGTGCGAGGACCGGGTGGCCGTTGCGTCGGGCGTCGGAGAGGCGCTCCAGCAGGAGCATGCCGACGCCCTCGCCCCAGCCGGTGCCGTCGGCGGCGGCGGAGAAGGACTTGCAGCGGCCGTCCCGGGCCAGGCCGCCCTGGCGGCTCATCTCCACGAACGGGACGGGTGTCGACATGACCATCGCGCCCCCGGCGAGGGCCAGGGTGCAGTCGCCGGCCCGCAGGGCCTGGGCGGCGAGGTGGATGGCGACCAGCGAGGAGGAGCAGGCGGTGTCGATGCTGACCGCCGGGCCCTCCAGGCCGAAGGTGTAGGCGACGCGGCCCGAGGCGACGCTGTCGGAGCTGCCGTTGCCGATGTAGCCGGCCACGTCGTCGGGGACCTGGCGCAGCCGTACCGCGTAGTCCTGGTACATCACGCCGGCGAAGACGCCGGTCCGGCTGCCCCGCAGGGTCGCGGGGTCGATGCCGGCCCGTTCGAACGCCTCCCAGGTGGTCTCCAGGAGGAGCCGCTGCTGCGGGTCCATCGCGAGCGCTTCGCGCGGGGAGATCCCGAAGAATCCGGGGTCGAAGTGCCCGACGTCGTCGAGGAAGCCGCCCAGGGCGGTGTGGCTGGTGCCCTCGCGCAGCTGGTCCGGGTCGTCCAGGTGGTCCAGGTCCCAGCCGCGGTCGCCGGGGAAGCCGGTGATGGCGTCGGTGCCGTCGGTGACCAGGCGCCACAGGTCCTCGGGGGTCCGTACGCCGCCGGGGTAGCGGCAGCTCATCGCGACGACCGCGATCGGTTCGCGGCCCGCTTCCTCGGCCTCGGTCAGGCGCCGGCGGGTGTGGTGCAGGTCCGCCGTCACGCGCTTGAGGTAGTCCCTCAGCTTGTCGTCGTTCACCATCGGGAGTCGCCGTCCTGGTTCGGGTGTCGGGTCGGTGTCATGACAGGCCGAGTTCGTTGTCGATGAGGTCGAAGAGTTCGTCGTCGCTGGCGCCGTCCATCCGGTCCTCGATGGAGTCGGCTGCCGTGCCGTCGCCGTCGGCCGCCGGGTCGACGCGGCGCAGGAGTTCCCGGAGCCGGTCGGCGAGCCGGTCGCGGTCCGCCGGGTCGTCGAGGGCGCCGTCGAGGGCGTCTTCGAGGCGGTCCAGTTCGGCGAGGCCGGGGACCGGGCCGGGCCCGGCCTCCGGGACGAGTTCGGCGGCGAGGTGTCCGGCGATCGCGGCCGGGGTGGGGTGGTCGAAGAGCAGGGTGGCCGGCAGGGGGTGGCCGGTGGCGGCGCGCAGCCGGTTGCGCAGTTCCACCGCGGTCAGCGAGTCGAAGCCGACCTCCAGCAGGCCGCGTCCGGGATCGACCGCGGCCGGGCCGCTGTGGCCGAGCACCAGGGCGGCGTGCGAGCGGACCAGGTCGAGGAGGACCCGGCCGCGCTGGGTGTCGTTGAGGGAGGCCAGGCGCTGCTTCAGGGCGTCGGGCCCGTCGGGGCCGGTTCCGGCGGCGGGGCCCGCGGTGCCGCGCCGGGCGGCGGGGCGCACCAGGCCGCGCAGCAGGGCGGGGACGCCGCCGGCGCCCGCCTGGGCGCGGACGGCCGCGGTGTCGAGCCGCAGCGGGAGGACGACCGGCTCGTCGAGGGTGCCGGCCGTGTCGAACAGCGCGAGTCCCTGGGCCGGGTCGAAGGCGACGATCCCGCCCCGGGCGATCCGTCGCAGGTCGGCCTCGGTGAGCCCGCCGGTCATCCCGGTGCTGTTGGCCCACAGGCCCCAGGCGAGGGAGCGGCCGGGCAGCCCGTCGGCGCGGCGCCGGTGGGCCAGGGCGTCCAGGAAGGCGTTGGCGGCGGCGTAGTTGCCCTGGCCCATGCCGCCGAAGATGCCGGCGATGGACGAGAACAGGACGAACTCGGACAGGTCCAGGCCGGCGGTGAGTTCGTGCAGGTTGATCGCCGCGTCCACCTTGGGGCGCAGGACGATGTCCAGTTGCTCGGGCGTCATGGTGGCGACGACGCCGTCGGCCAGGACGCCTGCGGCGTGCACCACGCCGGTCAGCGGGTGCGCGGGGGGCAGGGCGGCCAGCAGGGCGGCGAGGGCGTCGCGGTCGGCGGCGTCGCAGGCGGCGATCTCGGCGTGCGCGCCCAGCGCGGCGAGCTCGGCGAGGAGTTCCGCCGCGCCGTCGGCGGCGGGGCCGCTGCGGCTGGTCAGCAGCAGGTGCCGGACGCCGTGTTCGGCGGCCAGGTGGCGGGCGACGTGGGCGCCGATGGCGCCGGTGCCGCCGGTGATCAGGACGGTTCCGTCGCCGCCCCAGCCGGGTGTGCGCCCGGCGGCGGCCAGCGGCACGCGGGCCAGCCGGGCGACGTGGACGGCCCCGGCCCGGATCGCGAGCTGGGGTTCCCCGGAGGCGAGGGCTTCGGCGAGCACGACCGGCGGGGTCTCGGCGTCCAGGTCCAGCAGGACGAAGCGGTCGGGGTTCTCGGTCTGCGCCGAGCGGACCAGGCCCCAGAGCGCGGCCAGGGCCGGGTCCGGTACGTCGTCGCCGGTCACCGGGACCGCGCCCGCGGTGACCAGGACCAGCTTGGAGCCGGTCAGGCGCTCCTCGGCCAGCCAGTCGCGCAGCAGGGCGAGGACCGTACCGAGGCCGTCGTGGACCGCGCCGCGGAGAACACCGGCCGGGACGGGCGGGCAAGCCGCCAGAACCAGCCGGGGCGGCGGAGTGCCCGCGTCGAGCAGTGCGGACAGCGCGGCGAGGTCGGCGACCGTACGGCCGGGGAGCGGCGCGGCGCCGGAGGGCAGGGGCGTCCCGGCGCCGAGCACGGTCCAGGACTCCGGGCCGGGGACGGTGCCCGTCGCGACGCGCTCCGGCAGGGCCTGCCACTCGGGGCGGAACAGTTCCTCGTGGTGTCCGGCGCGGGCGGCCTTGAAGCGGTCGGCCGAGACGGGCCGCAGGACGAGGGAGCGGGCCGAGACCACCGGCCGCCCGGCGGCGTCGGTCGCCCGTACGGCGACGGCGTCGCGACCCGTGGGGGTCAGCCGCAGCCGGAGTTCGGTGGCGCCGGAGGCGTGCAGGCGCACCCCGTTCCAGGAGAACGGCAGCCAGCCCTGCGCGGGTCCCTCCAGTACGTCGAACACCAGCGCGTGCAGGGCGGCGTCGAGCAGCGCCGGGTGCAGGCCGAACGCGGCGGCGTCCGGCTGCTGCTCCTCCGGCAGGCTTGCGACGGCGTACACCTCGTCGCCGAGCCGCCAGGCCGCGCGCAGGCCCTGGAACGCGGGGCCGTAGGCGAATCCGCCGCCCGCGAAGCGGTCGTACAGGCCTTCCGTGTCGAGGGGGACGGCTCCGGGCGGCGGCCAGGCCTCGGGGTCCGCCGGGTCGACCGGGTCCGCCCGGTCGGGGGCTGCGGCGGTGCCGAGCAGGCCGCTCGCGTGCCGGGTCCAGGGGGCGTCGGGGCCGTCGTCGGCGGCCCGGGCGTGGATGCTCAGCGGGCGGGTGCCGGAGGCGTCCGGGCTTCCGACGGTGAGCTGGAGTGTGACGGCTCCACCCGCCGGGAGCACCAGCGGCGCTTCCAGGGTCAGTTCCTCGACCTGGTCGCAGCCGACCTGGTCGCCCGCGCGGACCGCGAGTTCCAGGAACGCGGTGGCGGGGAACAGCACGCCCTCGTAGACGCCGTGGTCGGCCAGCCAGGGGTGGCTGCGGACCGAGAACCTGCTGGTGAACAGGAAGCCGTCGGAGTCCGCGAGTTCCGTTCCGGCGCCGAGCAGCGGGTGGTCGACGGTCAGCAGTCCGGCGGCGGGCAGGCCGGCCGTGGCCGGGCCGGCCGGCAGCCAGTAGCCGGCCCGCTGGAAGGCGTAGGTCGGCAGGTCGGCGGCGGAGCGGGACGGGCCGCCGGGGTGGACGGCGCTCCAGTCCACGGGGACGCCCGTGACGTGCAGCCGGGCCAGGGCGGCCGTCGCCGCGGGGGCTTCGGGCCGGTCCTTGCGCAGCAGGGGCACCAGCACGGGGCTGCCGGTGGCGCCGGTCAGGCAGTCCTGGCCCATGGCGGTGAGCGCGCCGTCGGGTCCGAGTTCGAGGAACGCGGTGACGCCGTCGCGCTCCAGGTGGCGTACGCCGTCCTGGAAGCGGACGGTGCCGCGCACGTGCTCCACCCAGTAGTCCGGTGAGCCGAGCTGCTCGGCGGTGGCCGGCTCGCCCGTCAGGTCGGAGATGACGGGGATGGCGGCCTCCCCCGGGACGATCCGTGCCGCGACCTCGCGGAACTCGGCGAGCATCGGCTCCATGAGGGGCGAGTGGAAGGCGTGGGAGACCCGCAGTCGTCGGGTCTTGCGGCCGCGCGCGGCGAGCACGGCGGCGATCTCGTCCACCACCGCCGCGTCGCCGGAGATCACGGTCGAGGCCGGGCCGTTGACCGCGGCGAGGCCGACGTCGCTCTCGCGGCCCGCGAGCAGCGGCAGCACCTCTTCCTCCCCGGCGGCGAGGGCGACCATCGCGCCGCCCGCCGGGAGGGCCTGCATGAGCCGTCCCCGCGCGACCACCAGCGCCGCGGCGTCGGGCAGGGTGAACACCCCGGCGACGTGGGCGGCGGCCAGCTCTCCCACGGAGTGGCCGAGCAGCCGGTCGGGGCGCACGCCCCAGTGCTCGACGAGGCGGAACAGGGCGACGCCGAGGGCGAACAGGGCGGGCTGGGTGTACTCGGTGCGGTCCAGCAGGCCGTGGCCGGGGTCGCCGGGGGCCGCGTCGATCACCTCCCGCAGCGGGTGGTCGAGCAGCGGGTCGAGTTCCGCGCAGACCGCGTCGAAGGCGTCGGCGAAGACCGGGAACCGCGCGTACAGTCCGGCGCCCATGCCGGTGCGCTGGCTGCCCTGGCCGGCGAACAGGAAGGCGGTCTTCGCGGCCGGGCCGGTGACACCGCTCACCAGGTCCGCCGACGGCTCGCCGGCGGCGAGGGCGGTGAGCCCCTGGAGCAGGGTCTGCCGGTCCGTGCCGGTGAGGGCGGCCCGGTACTCGAAGGCGCTGCGGTTCAGCGCCAGGGAGCGGCCCAGGTCCGCGACGGCGAGGGTCGGGGTCTGCTCCACGTGCCGGAGCAGCCGGGCGGCCTGCTCCCGCAGCGCGTCCGCGCCACGGGCGGAGAGCAGCCAGGGCAGGGCGGGCGCGGCAAGGGCGACGGGTGCGTCGGAGGTGGTCTCCAGGGCCGGTTCGGTGGGCTGTTCGAGGATGGTGTGGGCGTTGGTGCCGCTGACTCCGAACGAGGACACTGCGGCCCGCCGGGGGCGGCCGGTCTCCGGCCACGGGGTGTCGTCGGTGAGCAGCCGGACCGCGCCGGCCGACCAGTCGACGTGCGGGGTCGGCGTGTCGACGTGCAGGGTGCGCGGCAGTGTCCCGTGCCGCATGGCCTGCACCATCTTGATGATGCCGGCGACTCCGGCGGCGGCCTGGCTGTGCCCGATGTTCGACTTCAGCGACCCCAGCAACAGCGGCTGCTGCGCGCCGCGTTCGCGGCCGTACGTGGCCATCAGTGCCTGGGCCTCGATCGGGTCGCCGAGCCGGGTGCCGGTGCCGTGCGCCTCCACCGCGTCGACCTCGGCGGCGGTCAGTCCGGCGTCGGCGAGGGCCGCCCGGATGACGCGCTGCTGGGACGGTCCGTTGGGGGCGGTCAGGCCGTTGCTGGCGCCGTCCTGGTTGACGGCGGAGCCGCGGACGAGGGCGAGCACCGGGTGGCCGTTGCGCCGGGCGTCCGAGAGGCGTTCCAGGACGAGCAGTCCGGCGCCCTCGGCCCAGGAGGTGCCGTCGGCGGCGGCGGCGAACGGTTTGCAGCGGCCGTCCTCGGCGAGCACCCGTTGCCGGCTGAACTCCACGAACGCGCCCGGCGTCGACATCACGGTCACCCCGCCGGCGAGCGCCAGCGAGCATTCGCCGGCCCGCAGCGACCGGGCCGCGAGGTGGACCGCGACCAGCGACGAGGAGCAGGCCGTGTCGACGGTCACCGCGGGCCCTTCGAGGCCGAGGCTGTAGGAGATCCGCCCGGACGCCACGCTGCCCGCGCTGCCGATGCCGAGGTAGCCCTCGAACTCCTCGGAGGGTTCGGTGACGCGCGACCCGTAGTCGTGGTGGCTGCATCCGACGAAGACGCCGCTCGCGCTGCCCTTGAGCGACAGCGGGTCGATGCCGGCCCGCTCGAACGCCTCCCAGGAGAGTTCGAGCAGCAGCCGCTGCTGGGGGTCGATGGTCAGCGCCTCGCGCGGGGAGATCCCGAAGAAGGCCGGGTCGAAGCGGTCGGCGTCGTGGAGGAAGCCGCCTTCCCGCGCGTAGGTGCTGCCGACCCGGTCCGGGTCGGGGTCGTAGAGGCCGTCCAGGTCCCAGCCGCGTCCGGTGGGGAAGCCGGTGATCGCGTCCTGTCCGCCCGCGACGAGCTCCCACAGTTCCTCGGGGGTGCTGACGCCGCCGGGGTAGCGGCAGCTCATGGCGACCACGGCGATCGCCTCGTCCTCGGGCACCGCGGCGGCCGCGGTCGGCTGCCCGGGGGCGTCGGACGTCTCGGCGGCGGGCGCGCCCGGCAGTTCGGTGCGCAGGTGTCCGGCCAGGACCGTGGCCGTGGGGTAGTCGAAGGCCAGGGTCACCGGCAGGCGCAGGCCGGTGGCTGCGGCGAGCCGGTTGCGCAGTTCGACGGCGGTCAGCGAGTCGAAGCCGATGTCCTTGAACGCCTGGTCGGGTCCCACTGCCTCGGGCCCGGGGTGGCCGAGCACGGCGGCGACCTCGGAGCGGACCACGTCCAGCAGGGCCCGGTCCCGTTCCGCCGGGGGCAGCGCGGCCAGCCGCAGGGCCTGCGACTCGGCGGCGTCGGCGGTGCTCCGGGACTCGGCCGCGGCGGCGAGCGCGTCCCGTACCTCGGGCAGGTCCCCGAGGGCGGCGCTGGGCCGGAGCGCGGTGTACGCCCGGGTGAAGCGGTCCCAGGCGAAGTCGGCGACGAGGACCGCCGTGTCGTCGTGGCCGAGGGCCTGGCGCAGCGCGGTCGTGGCCGTGGCGGGATCCATCGCGGGCAGGCCGTCGCGGATCAGCCGTTCGGCGACCGCTCCGGCGGCGAGGCTGTCGCCGCCCCACAGGCCCCAGGCCACCGAGGTGCCGGACAGTCCGAGGTCGCGGCGCTGCCGGGCCAGGGCGTCGAGGTAGGCGTTGGCGGCGGCGTAGCTGCCCTGGCCGGTGCCGCCGAGCGTGCCGGCGAGCGAGGAGAACAGCACGAAGGCGGCCAGGTCGAGTTCACGGGTGAGCTCGTCGAGGTTGCGTGCGCCGTCGAGCTTGGGGCGCAGGACGCCGGCCGCGCGTTCGGGGGTGATCGAGTCGATCACCCCGTCGTCGAGGACGCCCGCGGTGTGCAGGACGGCGCGCAGCGGGCGCTCGGCCGGAATGCCGGCGAGCAGTTCCGCCAGTGCGTCGCGGTCCGCGACGTCGCAGGCCACCGCGGTGGCGTCGGCGCCGAGTCCGCGCAGTTCGGCCAGCAGGGCGTCGGCCCCGGGGGCCTGTGCGCCGCGCCGGCTGGTGAGCAGCAGGTGCGCGGTGCCGGTGCGGGCGAGCCATCGAGCGATCTGGGCGCCGAGGCCGCCGGTGCCGCCGGTGATCAGGACGGTGCCCTCGGGCGTCCAGTCGCGTACGGGGGCGGTGTCGCCGAGTGCGGCGTGGACGACCCTGCGGCCGTAGCGGCCGGTGGCGCGTACCGCCACCTGGTCCTCGCCGTCGGGGTCGGTCAGGGCTTCGGCGAGCCGGGTCGCGGCCCGGTCGTCGAGCTGTCGCGGCAGGTCGACCAGGCCGGCCCAGCGCTGCGGGTATTCGACGCCGGCGACTCCGCCGAGGCCCCAGACCAGGGCCTGGAGGGTGCTGTCGATCCGGTCGGAGCGGCCGACCGACACCGCGCCGCGGGTGGCGCACCAGAGCGGGGCGTCGGTGCCGAGGTCGCCCAGGGCCTGGAGGAGCGCGACCGTCAGGGTGAGGCCGCGGGGAAGCGCCGAGCCGTCGCCGTGCGGTTCTTCGGCCAGGGCGAGCAGCGACAGGATTCCGGCGGGCGGCCCGTCGGTGCGGTCGTGGGTGTCGCGGAGCAGGGCGGCGAACCGGGTCCGGTCGGTCGCGTCGGGGCCCGCCTCGACGAGGACGGGGGTGGCGCCGTGTCCGCGCAGGGAGTCCACGGCGAACGCGACGGCCGGGTCCTCGGCGGTGCCGGCCGGGGCGACGACGAGCCAGCTGCCGGTGAGCCGGGGCCGCTCGGAGGCCGGCAGGGGCTTCCAGGCGACCCGGTAGCGCCAGCTGTCGGCGGTCCGGTCGTCGGCCCGGCCGCGCGCCCACTCGGCGAGGGTGGGTGCCAGCGAGGCGAGGGAGGCCCTCAGTTCCCCGTCCTCGACCCGCAGGAGGGTGGCGAGGGCGTCCAGGTCCCCGTGGTCGACCGCCTCCCAGAAGCCGGAGTCGGCCGGGCCCGCGCCGGTCGTGGCGTCGGTGCCGGTCAGGGCGTCGGCGGGCCGGCCGGCGGTGGTGTCCAGCCAGTAGCGCTGCTGCTGGAAGGCGTAGGTGGGCAGGGGCTGCTTGCGCGCGCCGGTTCCGGCGAACACCGTGCCCCAGTCCACCGGCAGTCCGCGGACGTGGAGTTCGGTGAGCGCGGCGAGGAAGCGGCCGGGGCCGCCCTCGGTGCGGCGCAGGGTGCCGACGACGGCTCCGTCGCCGGCTCCGGCCGCTTCGACGGCCTGCTGGAGCCAGACGGTCAACGCGGGGTGGGTGCTGCACTCGACGAAGGTGGTGTGTCCGTCGGCGATGAGCGCGTCGACCGCCCGTCCGAACTCCACCGGCCGGCGCAGGTTCTCGTACCAGTACGCGGCGTCCAGGCCCAGGGTGTCCACGGGGCCGCCGCTGACCGTCGAGTAGAACGGGATGTCGGAGGTCCGCGGCGCGGTGCCGCCGAGGAGGGTGAGCAGTTCCTCCCGGAGCTCCTCCACCTGGGGCGAGTGCCCGGCGAAGTCCACGCCGGGGACCGGCCAGGTCAGGACGCCCGCCTCGGAGTACTGCTCGCGCAGTCGTTCCAGTGCCGCCGGGTCGCCGGAGACCGTCACCGACGTCGGCCCGTTGACCGCGGCGACGTCGAGTGCCCCGTCGTGGGCGGACAGTGCTTCGCGGACGGCTTCGACCGGCTGCGGCACGAACAGCATGCCGCCGCGTCCGGTCAGGGCCAGCAGGGCCCGGCTGCGCAGGGCGACGATCCGGGCCGCGTCGTCCAGCGAGAGCGCGCCGGCCACGCAGGCGGCGGCGATCTCCCCCTGGGAGTGGCCGACCACGGCGTCGGGGACGATCCCGTGCGCCCGCCACAGCTCGGCCAGCGACACCATCACCGCCCACAGCACCGGCTGCACCACGTCCACCCGGTCCAGCGGGGGCGCGTCGGGCTCGTCCCGCAGGACCGCGAGCAGCGACCAGTCCAGGTGCGGGGCGAGGGCGCGTGCGCAGGCCGCGATCCGGTCGGCGAAGGCCGGGGCGTGGTCGAGCAGTTCCCGGGCCATGCCGGCCCACTGCGATCCCTGGCCGGGGAAGACGAAGACGGTCCTGGCGGATCGGGCGACGGTGCCTTCGACCAGGCCGGGTGCGCGGTCTCCCGCGGCCAGCGCGGCCAGGCCGCCCAGCAGGGCCGCGCGGTCGTCGCCGACGACGGCTGCGCGGTGCTCGAAGGCGGTCCTGGTGGTGGCCAGGGAGTGGCCGACGTCGACGGACGACAGCTCCGGGTGTTCCGTCAGGTGTGCGTGCAGCCGCTCCGCCTGGGCCTTCACCGCCTCGGCGGTCCGCCCGGACAGCACCCACGGGACGGCGGACGACCCGGGTACGGGCACGGGTGCGGGTACGGGTGCGAGCTCGGGCTCGGCGGGCGGCTGCTCGATGACGACGTGCGCGTTGGTGCCGCTCAGGCCGAACGAGGACACGCCGGCCCGGCGCGGCCGTCCCGTCTCCGGCCAGGGGGTGGCCTCGGTCAGCAGGGCGACGGCGCCCGCCGTCCAGTCGACGTTCGGGGACGGCCGGTCGATGTGCAGAGTCTGCGGCAGCTCGCCGTGGCCCATGGCCAGCACCATCTTGATGATGCCGCCGACCCCGGCGGCGGCCTGGGTGTGCCCGATGTTCGACTTCAGCGACCCGAGCCACACCGGACGGTCGGCCGGCCGGTCCTGGCCGTAGGTGGCCAGCAGCGCGTCGGCCTCGATCGGGTCGCCCAGCCGGGTGCCGGTGCCGTGCGCCTCGACGGCGTCCACGTCGGCGGCCGACAGCCGGGCGTTCGCCAGCGCGTCGCGGATCACCCGCTGCTGGGCCAGGCCGCTGGGCGCGGTCAGCCCGTTGCTCGCGCCGTCCTGGTTGATCGCCGAGCCGCGCAGCACCGCGAGCACCGGGTGGCCGTTGCGGCGGGCGTCCGAGAGGCGTTCCAGGAGCAGCAGGCCCACGCCCTCGGCCATGCCGAAGCCGTCCGCCGAGGCGGCGAAGGACTTGCAGCGCCCGTCCTCGGCGAGCCCGCGCTGCCGGCTGAAGCCGGTGAACGACAGCGGGGTGCCCATCACCGTGGCGCCGCCCGCCAGGGCCAGCGCGCATTCTCCCGAGCGCAGCGACTGCGCGGCGAGGTGGACCGCCACCAGCGACGAGGAGCAGGCCGTGTCCACGGTCACTGCGGGCCCCTGGAGGCCGAGTTGGTAGGCGACCCGCCCGGACAGGACGCTGGTGGAGATGCCCGCGATGAACAGGCCCTCCAGTTCCTCGGGGACGTCGCGCAGGGTGCCGCCGTAGCCCTGGTAGGAGGCGCCGGCGAAGACGCCGGTCGGGGTGCCGTGCAGGGACGCCGGGTCGATGCCGGCCCGCTCGATCGCCTCCCAGGAGGTTTCGAGCAGCAGTCGCTGCTGCGGGTCCATGGCCAGGGCCTCGCGCGGCGAGATGCCGAAGAACCCGGGGTCGAACCGGTCCGCGTCCCCGACGAATCCGCCTGCGGCGGCGTAGCTCCGGCCGGGCCGGTCGGGGTCCGCGTCGTACAGCGCGTCGAGGTCCCAGCCCCGGTCGGACGGCAGCCCGGAGACCGCGTCGCGCCCGTCGGCGACCAGGCGCCACAGGTCCTCGGGGGTGCGTACGCCGCCGGGGTAGCGGCAGCTCATGGAGACGATCACGACGGGGTCGTCGTCCGTGGCGGGTGCCGCCGACGGGGGCTGCCGGACGGTGGCGGGTTCCTCGGCGGCGCCCAGCAGTCCGGTCTCCACCCGCCGGGCGAGCGCGGTCGCCGACGAGTAGTCGAAGACGACGGTGACCGGGAGCCGCAGGCCGGTGGCGGTGTTGAGCCGGTTGCGCATGTCCACGGCGGTCAGGGAGTCGAAGCCCAGGTCGCGGAAGGCCCGGCCGGGGGCGACCGCGTCCGGCGAGTCGTGGCCGAGGACGGCGGCCGCGTGGGTGCGGACCAGGTCGACCAGCACCCGGGTCCGCTCGGCCGCCGGGAGCGGCTCCAGCCGGTCGCGCAGCGCCGAGGGCGTTCCCTGGGCCCCGGTCCCGTCGGCCTCCGGTTCGGCGGCCAGCGCGGTGCGCACCTCGGGGAGTTCCCCGATCAGCGGGCTGGGGCGGGCCGAGGTGAAGACCGTCGCGAAGCGGTCCCAGTCGATGTCGGCGACCACGACCACCGTCTCGTCGTGGTCCAGGACCTGCTGGAGCCCGGTGATCGCGACCGCGGGCGGCATGAAGAGCACGCCGTGGCCGCGCAGGGTCTCCTCCGCCAGTTCGGCCGCCATCCCGCCGGCCCCGCCCTCGGGGCTCCAGATGCCCCACACCACGGAGGTCGCGGCGAGGCCGCGGCTCCTGCGGTCCTCGGCGAGGCCGTCGAGGTAGGCGTTGGCGGCGGCGTAGGCGCCGTGGACGGCGCTGCCCCACACCCCGGAGATGGAGGAGAACAGCACGAACGCGTCGAGCGTGTCCCGGTCGAAGAGCAGGTCCAGGTTCCTGGCCCCGCCGACCTTGGCGTGGAGGGTGTCGGCGAACTCGTCCGCGTCGGTGTCGGGCAGTGGCACCAGCAGCCCGGCCCCTGCGGCGTGGAAGACGGTGCTGATCCGGTGGCCGTCCTGTTCGAGGCCGTCCTTCAGCTCGCGCAGGGCCTCCAGCTCGGCGACGTCGCACGAGGCCAGGGTGACCCGGGCGCCGAGGGCGGCCAGTTCCTCGGAGAGCTCCGACGCACCCGGCGCGTCCGTGCCGCGCCGGCTGACCAGCACCAGGTGCCCGGCTCCGCGCCGGGCCAGCCAGCGCGCGATCTGCGCGCCGATTCCGCCGGTGCCGCCGGTGATCAGCACGGTGCCGCCGGGCCGCCAGCTGCGCTGCGGCGCGGTGTCGCCCAGGGCGGACCGGACCAGCCGCCGGCCGTGGCAGCCGGTGGCCCGTACGGCGACCTGGTCCTCGTCCCCGGCGCCGCCGGCCAGCACCCGGCACAGCTGCGGGGCGGTGTCCGTGTCCAGGACCTCCGGGAGGTCGATCAGACCGCCCCAGCGCTGCGGGAACTCCAGCGCGGCGACCCGGCCCAGACCCCAGAGCAGGTTCTGCGCGGCGCTGACCGCGCTCCCGGTGTCCGTGCCCCCGACCGACACCGCACCCCGGGTCGCCCACCACAGGGGCGCGTCGATCCCGGCGTCGCCGAGGGCCTGCACCAGGGCCAGGTTGAGCGCGGTGCCCAGCGGGACGGAGGGGTGCGCCGAGTGCGGGCGCTCGTCGAGGCCCAGCAGCGACAGCACTCCCGTCACCGGGCCGGGCAGCGCGCCGAGGGAGGCGCGGACCCGGTCGGCCAGCACGGCGCGGTCGGCCTCCGCCTCGGTGATCCGTACGTGGACCACCGAAGCCCCGGCCTGCTCCATGACGTGGACGGTCGCCTCCGATCGGCGCGCCCCGTCCTCGGGCCGACCGTCCGACGACAGCACGAGCCAGTTGCCGTCCAATGCGACCGGGGGGCCCTCGGGCAGGGCCCGCCAGGTCACCCGGTAGCGCCAGGAATCGACCACCGAACGCTCGGTGCGCTCGGTGCGCCAGGTGGCGAGCGCGGGGAGCACCACGTTCAGCGGGTCCTCGGGCGTCACCCCCAGGGTCGTGGTGAACCGGTCCAGGTCGCCCCCGCCCAGGGCCTCCCAGAAGTCGTCGCCGTCCGAGGACGTTCCGGCAGGACCACCCGCCGCGGGGACGGTGTCCTCCAGCCAGTACGGGCGACGCTGGAAGGGGTAGGTGGGCAGGGAGACGCCGTCCGGACGGTGTCCGGCGAACACCCGGTCCCAGTCGGGCGACAGGCCGCCCGCGTGGGCCTCTCCCAGGGACGTCAGGAAGCGGTCGAGGCCGCCCTCGCCGCGCCGCAGCGTGCCCACGACCACGGCGGGGCCCTGCGCGGAGCCGGCGATGTCCGCCTCGTCGGCGGTCTGCTGGACACCGAAGGTGAGCACGGGGTGCGGGCTGGACTCGACGAAGAACCGGAAGCCCTCCGCCAGCAACTCCGCCGTGGCCTGCTCGAACTCGACGGTCTCCCGGAGGTTGCGGTACCAGTACTCGGCGTCCAGGGACTTCGTGTCCAGCCGGCCGCCCGTCACCGTCGAGTGGAACGGCACCGCACCCGGGACGGGGGTGATGCCGGACAGGTCGGCGAGCAACTGCTCGCGGATCTCCTCCACATGCACGGAGTGCGACGCGTAGTCGACCTCGATCAGACGCGCCCGCACCCCCTCCCCCACAAGCTCTTCCACCAGTGTCGCGACCGCGTCGGCATCACCCGACACCACCGTCGACGACGGGCCGTTCACCGCCGCCACCGACAACCGGCCCGCTATTCGCTCCCGCACCGCCTCCACCGGCAGCGGCACCGACGCCATCCCACCCCGGCCCGCCAACGCGCGGATCGCCCGGGAACGCAACGCCACCACACGGGCGCCGTCGTCGATGCTCAGACCGCCCGCCACCACAGCGGCGGCGATCTCGCCCTGCGAGTGACCGACCACGGCGTCCGGAACCACGCCGAACGAACGCCACAGCTCCGCCAGCGAGACCATCACGGCCCACAGCACCGGCTGCACCACATCGACGCGCGCCAACAGCGCCTCCGAGCCCAGCGCCTCCGCCAACGACCAATCCACATACGGCGCCAGAGCCCGCTCACACTCCGCCATCCGTTTCGCGAACACAGCCGATTCGCCCAGCAGCTCCGCAGCCATCCCCACCCACTGCGAACCCTGACCCGGGAACACCAGCACCGAGCGGCCGGACGACACGCCGTCGCCCCGCACCAGCCCGGGCACCGTGCGGCCCTCCGCCAGCGCCTTCACGCCGTCGAGCAGCCGGTCCGGGTCGGTGCCCACCACCACGGCGCGCCGTTCGAAGGCGGTACGCGTGAGGGCGAGGGCGCGGCCGGTGTCGGCGGCCCGCAGGGGTGCGGGGTCGGCGCTCAGGTGTGCCAGCAGCCGGGCCGCCTGGTCGCGCAGCGCCTCGTCGGTACGCCCGGACAGCACCCAGGGCAGCGGGTACGCGTCGCCGCCGGCCGCGGTGTCGGCCACCGGTTCGGCTTCCTCCGCCGGGGCCTGTTCCACGATCAGGTGGGCGTTGGTGCCGCTGACGCCGAAGGCGGACACGCCGGCCCGGCGCGGGCGGCCGGTGTCGTCCCACGCCCGGGCCTCGGAGAGGACTTCCACGGCTCCCGACGTCCAGTCCACCATGGGCGTCGGACGGTCCGCGTGCAGGGTCCTGGGCAGTTCGCCGTGCTCGATCGCCAGCACCATCTTGATGACGCCGCCCACTCCGGCCGCCGCCGAGGTGTGGCCGATGTTCGACTTCAACGAGCCCAGCCGCAGGGGCCGTTCGGCGGGCCGCCCCTGGCCGTACGTGGCCAGCAGGGCCTGCGCCTCGATCGGGTCGCCGAGGGTGGTGCCGGTGCCGTGCGCCTCCACCACGTCCACCTCGGACGCCGTCAGACCCGCGTCCACGAGCGCCGCCCGGATCACCCGCTGCTGCGACGGGCCGCTCGGCGCGGTCAGTCCGTTGCTCGCACCGTCCTGGTTCGTGGCCGAACCCCGGACGACGGCCAGCACCGGGTGCCCGTTGCGCCGCGCGTCCGACAGCCGTTCCAGCAGCAGGACGCCGGCGCCCTCGGACCAGCCGGTTCCGTCCGCGTCGGCCCCGAACGCCTTGCAGCGGCCGTCGGCCGACAGTGCGCGCTGGCGGCTGAACGCCACGAACGGGTCGGGCGTCGCCATCACCGACACCCCGCCGGCCAGGGCCAGCGTGCAGTCGCCGGCCCGCAGGGCCCGGATCGCCAGGTGCAGGGCGACCAGGGAGGAGGAGCAGGCCGTGTCCACGGTCACCGCGGGCCCTTCGAGGCCCAGGGTGTAGGCGATCCGGCCGGAGACCACACTGCTCGCGGTCCCGGTGTCCAGCAGGCCCTGGACCTCGGGGAGGTGGCGCGAACCCGCGCCGTAGCCGTTGCCGATCGCCCCGAGGAAGACACCGGTGCCGGTGCGCCGCAGCGTGCGGGGGTCGATCGCGGCCCGCTCGACCGCCTCCCAGGCGGTCTCCAGGGCCAGCCGCTGCTGCGGGTCCATGGCGAGGGCCTCGCGCGGCGAGATGCCGAAGAACTCCGCGTCGAACTCGGCGGCGTCGTGCAGGAAGCCGCCGTTGCGGGTGTAGGAGGTGCCGGGCCGCTCGGGGTCCGGGTCGTAGAGGCCCTCCAGGTCCCAGCCGCGGTTGACCGGCCAGGCGGAGATCGCGTCGGTGCCCCGGGAGACCAGGTCCCACAGCAGTTCGGGCGTGTTGGCGCCGCCGGGATAGCGGCAGGCCATGGAGATGATGGCGATCGGTTCGTGGCGGGCCTGCTCGGCCTCGCGCAGCTGCCTCCGGGCGTCACCGAGGTCTGCGGTGGCGCGCCTGAGGTAGTCGAGCAGCTTCTTGTCGTCGGACATCAGTGCCAGCTCTCTTTCAGGCGTTTCCGAAGTCGTTGTCGAGCAGGGCGAACAGCTCGTCCGCTGTCGCCGTTTCCATCGCGGTGGCGGTGTCGTCCACCGGTCCTGGCGGTGGTGCCTCGCCGCCCGGTGCGCCGGCGCGCCGGCCCCAGCCGTGCAGCAGTTCGTTCAGTCGTTCGCCGACCCGGTCGGTGTCGGCCGCTCCGGGCGGGACGGCCGACAGGAGCGCGGCCAGCCGGTCCAGTTCGGCCAGCAGCGGCGAGGGCGGTTCGGGCGCCGCGGACAGCTCCGCGTCCAGGTGGGCGGCGAGCGCCTCGGGCGTCGGGTGGTCGAAGACCACCGTCGGCGGGACGGCCAGCCCGGTGGCCTCGCACAGCGCGTTCCTGAACCGCACCGCGAGCATCGAGTCGAAGCCGATCTCGGAGAAGGCGCGTTCCGGGCGCACCGGGCCGGTTCCGGAATGGCCGAGGACTGCGGCGGCGTGCCGGACGACCAGGTCGAGCACCGCTTGGCGGCGTGCCCGCCGGTCCAGCGGGGCCAGCCGGGCGGCCAGTCGTGCGGCGGGGGTGCCGTCCTCGTCGCCCGCGGTCTGCGGAGTGTCCTCGGCGGGCGCCGCAGTGGTGGCCGCAGTGGCCGTCCGGCCCGGTGTGGGCAGCCAGTACCGGTCGCGTTGGAAGGGGTACGTCGGCAGCAGGACGGGTGCCGGGCCGGCCGGCCCGGGGGTACCCGTCCAGGGCGACCAGTCCACCGGGCCGCCGCCGGCCGCCCACGCCTCGGTCAGCGAGGCCAGCAACCGGTCCCGGCCGCCGTCGCCGCGCCGCAGCGTGCCGACCGCCGACACCTCCCGTCCGGCCTCCGCGGCCACCGCCCCGATCCCGGCGAGCAGCACCGGATGCGGGCTGACCTCGACGACCAGGGTGTGACCCGCGTCGAGCAGGGCGCGGGTCGCCCCGACGAAGTCGACCTGCTCGCGCAGGTTGCGGTACCAGTAGGCGGCGTCGAGCGACTCTCCGGCGACGGGTTCGCCGGTCACCGTCGAGTAGAGCGGGACGGCCGAGGCGCGGGGGCGTATCCCGGTGAGGGCTTCGCGCAGTTCGTCCTCGATCTCGGCGACCTGCGCCGAGTGGGCCGCGTAGTCCACCGGGATCGCCCTGGCCCGTACGCCTTCCCGGTCGCAGGCCGCGAGCAGGGCCGCCAGCTCCTCGGGCTCCCCGGCGACGACCACGGCGTCGGGGCCGTTCACCGCGGCCACGCAGAGGCGTCCGCCGGCGGGCAGCAGGCTCGTGGTCCGCTCGGCGGAGGCGGCGACCGACACCATGCCACCGCGTCCCGCCAGCCTCAGCAGCGCCCGGCTGCGCCGTGCCACCACGAGGGCCGCGTCGTCGAGCGACAGTGCTCCGGCGACGTGGGCGGCGGCGATCTCGCCCTGGCTGTGTCCGACGACCGCGTCCGGGGTGACCCCGGTGTCGCGCCAGTGCGCGGCCAGCGCGACCATCACGGCGAACAGCACCGGCTGGACGACGTCCACGCGGTCGAGCGTCGGTGCGCCGGGCGCGCCGCGCAGCACCTCGGTCAGGGACCAGTCGGTGTGCGGGGCGAGCGCCCGTTCGCAGGCGGCGATGGCGGCGGCGAACGGCGCGGAGGCGTCGAGCGCCGCCACGGCCATGCCGGCCCACTGCGAGCCCTGGCCGGGGAAGACGAAGGCCGTACGGCCGCCGCGCGCCCGGTCCAGCACGGCGTCGGGCGCGGGTTCGCCCGCCGCGAGGGCGTCCAGCCGGTCGAGGAGCGCCTCGCGGTCGCGGCCGACGGCTGCTGCCCGGAAGGGCAGGGCGGGGCGGGTGGTGGCGAGCGCGCGGGCCGGTGCGGCGGCGCCCCCGTCGGGGTCGGCCCGCAGGTGCTCGCCCAGTCGGCGCGCCTGTCGGCGCAGGGCCGCGGGCGTCATGGCGGAGAGCAGCCACGGAACGGTGGTCCCGGTGTCCTCGGCCGGTTCGCCGTCCGTGCCGTCGGGCAGCGGGCGGGCGTCGGCGGCGGGTGCTTCCTCCAGGACGGCGTGGGCGTTGGTGCCGCTCATGCCGAACGCGGAGACGCCGGCCCGGCGCGGCCGGTCCCCGTCGGGGGCGTCCCAGGGGCGGGCGTCCGCGAGCAGCCGGACCGCGCCGGCCGACCAGTCCACCCGGCTGGACGCCTCCTGTGCGTGCAGGGTGCCGGGGAGCACGCCGTTGCGCAGGGCGAGCACCGTCTTGATGACCCCGGCGACTCCGGCGGCGGCCTGGGTGTGCCCGATGTTGGACTTCAGCGACCCCAGCCACAGCGGGCGGTCGGCGGGCCGGTCCTGGCCGTAGGTGGCCAGCAGGGCCTGCGCCTCGATGGGGTCGCCGAGCACGGTACCGGTGCCGTGCCCCTCGACCAGGTCGACGTCGGCGCCGGACAGCCCTGCCGCGGCCAGCGCGGTCCTGATCACCCGCTGCTGCGCGGGGCCGCTCGGAGCGGTGAGGCCGTTGCTGGCACCGTCCTGGTTCACCGCGGTGCCCCGGACGAGGGCGAGCACCGGATGTCCGAGGCGGCGTGCGTCGGAGAGGCGTTCCACGAGCAGGACGCCCACCCCTTCGCCCCAGCCCGTGCCGTTCGCCCCTTCGGCGAAGGAGCGGCAGCGGCCGTCGGGCGACAGGCCCTGCTGGCGGCTGAACTCGACGAAGACGTCCGGGCTCGCCATCACCGCGGCACCGCCGACCAGGGCGAACGAGCAGTCGCCGGCGCGCAGGGCCTGGCCGGCCAGGTGCAGTGCCACCAGCGAGGACGAGCAGGCCGTCTCCACGGTCACGGCGGGGCCGCCCAGTCCGAGGGTGTAGGCGACGCGGCCGGAGGCGACGCTGGTGACCGTGCCGCTGAGGAGGTGCCCCTCGATCCCGTCGGACGGGTTCTGCGGGCCGGTGCCGTAGCCCTGGGCGGCGACGCCCACGTAGACGCCGCCCTCGCTGCCGCGGACCGACGCGGGGTCGAGTCCGGCCCGCTCCAGTGCCTCCCAGCTGGTTTCGAGGAGCAGTCGCTGCTGCGGGTCCATGGCCAGGGCTTCGCGCGGCGAGATGCCGAAGAACTCCGCGTCGAACTCGGCCGCGCCGTCCAGGAATCCGCCGCCGGTGGTGTAGAAGGTGCCCGGGTGCAGGGGGTCCGGGTCGTAGAGGGTGTCCAGCGGCCAGCCGCGGTCGGCGGGCAGCGCGGCGACCGCGTCCACTCCGTCGGCCACCAGGTGCCACAGGTCCTCGGGCGAGCGGACGCCGCCCGGGAACCGGCAGGCCATCGAGACGATCGCCAGGGGTTCGTCGGCCGCCGCGGGCCCGGCCGCGCCGCCGGCGGCGGCTGCGGAGTCCGTCGCGGCCGTGCCGGTCGTGCCGGTCGTGCCATCGGCGTCCGGTTCGGTGCCGCCCAGCTCGGCGAAGAGGTATGCGGCGAGGGCGGCTGCCGTCGGGTGGTCGAAGACGGTGGTGAACGCGAGCGGCAGAGCGGTGGCCGCGACCAGCCGGTTGCGGAGTTCGACGGCGGTGAGCGAGTCGAAGCCCAGCTCGCGGAACGGGCGGTCGGCCGAGAGGCCGGCGGCCGACTCGTGGCCCAGCACGGCGGCCGCTTCGCTCCGCACCAGTTCGGTCAGCAGTTTGCGGCCCTCGGGCTCGGACAGTCGGCGCAGCCGGTGCAGCCACGCCGGGTCGCCGCCCGTACCGGGTCCGGACCCGGCGGAGGTGTCCGCGTCCGTGGGGCCGTCGGCCGCCGCCCGGGGCTCCGGGGCGGCCGACAGGCCGCGCAGCAGCGCACTGTCCCTGACCGAGCCGAAGATCGGCGCGAAGCGGCTCCAGTCCAGCTCGGCGACGACCGGTTCGCCCTCGTCCAGGGCCAGCGCCAGGCCGAGCGCGGAGAGCGCCGCGGCTGGGGCCATCGGCACCAGGCCGTGGCGGCGCAGGCCGTCGCCGACGGCGCCCTCGGCCATGCCCGCGCCGGCCCAGGGGCCCCAGGCCACCGAGGTCGCCGTCAGGCCCCGGCCGCGCCTCGCCGCGGCGAGGCCGTCCAGGTAGGCGTTGGCCGCCGCGTAGGCGCCCTGGCCGCCGCTGCCCCAGGTACCCGAGATCGAGGAGAACAGCACGAAGGCGTCCAGCGGGCGGTCCTCGAACAGGGCGTCGAGGTGGGCCGCGCCGCGCGTCTTGGCCGCCGTCAGCCAGGCCAGTTCTTCCGGCGTGCAGTCCATCAGCGGGGTGTCCGAGGTGAGTCCGGCGGTGTGCACCACGGCCCGTACGGTGTCGCCCTCCTCGCGCAGCCGTTCCACGACCCGCTCCAGTGCGGTGCGGTCGGCGACGTCGCAGGCCAGCAGGGTGCTCCGGGCGCCGAGCGCCGCCAGGGCGTCGACCAGCGCGTCGGCTCCGGGGGCCTCGGGGCCCCGCCGGCCGAGCAGGACGAGGTGTTCCGCGCCGCGCTCCGCGAGCCAGCGCGCCACCTGGGCGCCGAGGCCTCCGGTGCCGCCGGTGACGAGGACCGTGCCGCGCGGCGTCCACGGCGCGGGCGCGGGTGTCGCGGGCTCCGGCGCGAGGACGAGCCGGCGGCCCAACGGTGCCGGCACGCGTACGGCCACCTGGTCCTCGCCGTCCCGTCCGGCCAGCACCGCGCACAGTCCGTCCAGCGCGGGCCCGTCCAGCAGGTCCGGCAGGTCGACCAGGCCGCCCCAGCGCAGCGGGTGTTCCAGTGCCGCCACCCGGCCCAGGCCCCACACCTGGGCCTGCTCGGGGCGGACCTTCTCCGTGCCGTCGGCCGCCACCGCGCCGCGGGTGGCGCACCACAGGGGTGCGTCGATGCCGCTGTCGCCCAGGGCCTGGAGCAGCAGCAGGGTCCCGGTCAGGCAGGCGTCGAGCGCTCGCAGGCCCGGGTGGGGTCCCTCGGCCAGGGCCAGCAGCGACAGGACGCCCTCCAAGGAGCCGAACTCCCGGAGCAGCGCGGCCAGTTCGGCGCGTTCGACGGCGGCCCCGACCTGCATCACGACCACGTCGGCGCCGTGTCCGGCGAGCGCCTGTTCGCAGGCGAGTGCGGTGTCCTCGGCGCCGGGTCCGTCCGGGGTGACGAGCAGCCAGCGGCCGGAGAGGCGGGGCTCCGCGGGCGCGGTGAGCGGCTCCCATGCGATGCGGTAGCGGCTGGGGCCGGCGGGGACCTCGGCCTCCCGGCGGGAGCGCCGGGCGGCGGGGGCCGGGTCCGGCGCGGCCACCGGCCAGAAGCGCCGGCGCTGGAAGGCGTAGGTGGGCAGGTCGACCCGCCGCACGTCGGTGCCGCTCCAGCCCGCCGACCAGTCCACCGCTGCGCCGCGCAGGTGCAGCGAGGCGAGTGCGCTGCGGACCGCGTCGGCCTCGCCACGGCCGTCGCGCAGCAGCGGCACCGTCCCGGGGCCGTCGGGGCCGCCGGGGCCGCCGGAGGTGGGGGCGGCGTCGGGGAGGCAGGCGTGGAGCATGCCGGACAGCACGCCGCCCGGTCCGAGTTCGAGGTACGTCGTCGCGCCCTCGGCCTGCAGCCGGCGGGCCCCTTCCAGGAAGCGCACGGTGCCCCGGACGTGGCGCACCCAGTGTTCGGGGGAGCGGAGTTCCGCGGCCGTGGCCGTACGCCCGGTCAGGTTGGAGACGATCTCGATGCCGGGCGCGCGGTAGGTCAGCGACTCGGCCACGTCCCGGAACGCGTCGAGCATCCCGTCCATCCGGGCGGAGTGGAACGCGTGGCTCACGCTCAGGCGGCGGGTGCGCCGTCCGCGGGAGCGGAACGCCCCGGCCAGCCGCAGTACCGCGTCCGCGTCACCGGACAGGACCACGGAGGTGGGCCCGTTGACGGCGGCGATGTCCACCGCGTCCCGGCCCGGGTCGCGGTCCGCTTCCGTCGCCGTCTCCGTCTCCGTCGCCGTCTCCGTCTCCGTCTCCGGGACGGGGTGCCCGGTGCGGTCGTCCAGCATGGCCTGGCGCACTTCCTCCTCGGTGGCCTCCACCGCCACCATCGCTCCGCCCTCGGGCAGTTCGTCCATCAGCCGTCCCCGGGCCGCCACCAGCGCGCAGGCATCGGACAGGTCCAGCACGCCCGCCGCGTGGGCGGCGGCGAGTTCGCCGATGGAGTGCCCCATCAGCAGGTCGGGCTGCACACCCCAGTGCTGCACGAGCCGGAACAGCGCCGTCTCCAGGGCGAACAGCGCGGGCTGGGTGTACCGGGTGCGGTCGAGCAGCGCCGCGCCGGGGGTTCCGGGCTCGGCGAACAGGATGTCGCGCAGGGGCAGGTCGAGGTGCGGATCGAGGCCGGTCAGCACCTCGTCGAGGGCGTCGGCGAACACCGGGTCGTCGCGGTAGAGCTCCGCACCGGCTCCGGCCCGCTGGCTGCCCTGTCCCGGGAAGAGGAAGGCGGTCCGGCCGGAGCGTACGGCGCCTCCGGTGAGCAGGTGGCCCGCTGCCGTGCCGCGCGCGAGTGCGGTGAGCGAGCGCCGGACGGATGCCCGGTCCCGTCCCAGGACGGCGGCCCGGTGTTCGAGCGGGGCTCGTCCCGTGGCGAGCGAGTAGGCGACGTCCGCCAGTTCGGCGTCCGGGTCGGCATCGAGCCGGCCCACCAGCCGGCCGGCCTGTGCCCGCAGGGCCTCCGGTGTCCTGGCCGAGAGCAGCAGCGGCACGGCCGGGGCGGCCCGGCGCGCGGTGGGCGTCGCGGTGGCCGTCGTCGCGGTGGCGGCGGTGTCCGGGGCGGCCGGGGCCGAGGTGTCGGTCCGGTCCGGGGCGGGCGCGACCGCGACGGCAGGCGCCTGCTCGATGATCGCGTGCACGTTGGTGCCGCTGATGCCGAACGACGACACGCCCGCCCGGCGCGGGTTCCCGGTCTCCGGCCACGGAGTGTGCGCGGTGAGCAGGCGGACGGCGCCGTCGGACCAGTCGACGTGCGGGTTCGGCGTCCCGGCGTGCAGGGTTCCCGGCAGTTCGCCGTGGCGGATGGCCAGCACCATCTTCATCACCCCGGCCACCCCGGCCGCCGCCTGGGTGTGCCCGATGTTCGACTTCACCGAGCCGAGCCACAGCGGCCGGTCCGCCGGGCGCGCCGGCCCGTGGACGGCCTGGAGCGCCTGCGCTTCGATGGGGTCGCCGAGCTTCGTGCCGGTGCCGTGGGCCTCGATCGCGTCGATCTGGTCGGCGCGCAGCGCGGCGTCGGCCAGCGCGGCGCGGATGACCTGCTGCTGGGACGGGCCGTTGGGGGCGGTGAGTCCGTTGCTGGCGCCGTCCTGGTTCACGGCGGTGCCGCTGATCAGCGCGAGCACGGGGTGGCCATGGCGCAGGGCGTCGCTGTGGCGCTCCAGCAGCAGCACTCCGGCGCCCTCGCCCCAGCCCGTGCCGTCCGCGTCCGCCGAGAACGCCTTGCACCGTCCGTCGACGGCGAGCCCGCGCTGACGGCTGAACTCCACGAACAGCCGCGGGGTGCTCATCACCGTCACCCCGCCCGCGAAGGCCTGCTCGCAGTCGCCGCGCCGCAGTGCCTGCACGGCCAGGTGCAGCGCCACCAGCGACGAGGAGCACGCGGTGTCGACGGTGAGCGAGGGCCCCTGGAGGCCGAGGACGTAGGACAGCCGCCCGGACAGCACGCTGGCCGTGTTCCCGGTCAGCAGATGGCCCTCGGACACTCCCTCGGCGCCCTGGAGCAGCGCGGAGTAGTCCTGGCCGTTGGTGCCGATGTAGACGCCGACCTGCCGGTCCTTCAGCGCGGTCGGGTCCTGCCCGGAGCCCTCGACCGCCTCCCAGGCGGTCTCCAGGAGCAGCCGCTGCTGCGGGTCCATGGCCAGGGCCTCGCGCGGCGAGATGCCGAAGAACTCCGCGTCGAACTCGGGGGCGTCGTGCAGGAAGCCGCCCTGCATGCTGTACGTGGTGCCGGCGCGGTCGGGGTCCGGGTCGTACAGCCCCTCGGTGTCCCAGCCCCGGTTCGACGGCCAGTCGCCGACGGCGTCGGTGCCCTTCGAGAGCAGGTGCCAGAAGTCCTCGGGCCCGGCGACCCCGCCGGGGAAGCGGCAGCCCATGCCGACGATCGCGATCGGCTCGTTGCCGGCGGGCGTGGCCGCCAGGCCCGGTTCGGCATCGACGGTGCTGCTCGCCGCGTCCGGCAGGTCCAGGTCCAGGTCCGCGAGCAGCCGGTCGGCCAGTGCCGACGGTGTGGGGTGGTCGAACAGGACGGTGGCGGGCAGGGCCAGTCCGGTGACGGCGGCGAGCCGGTTGCGCAGTTCCACCGCCGTCAGCGAGTCGAAGCCGAGCGCGGAGAACGCCTTTCCGGGCTGGACCGTGTCGACGCCGAGGTGGCGCAGGACCGTCGCCGCGTGGGTGCGGACCAGTTCGGTGAGGGTCCTGACCCGGTCCTCGTGGCGCGGCAGTACGGCGATCTGCTGCCGCAGGGCGTCGGCGGAGCCGCCGCCCTCCCGGGCCGCCGACGGTGCGGTGGCGTCCGGGACGGGCCGCTCGGCAGCCGGGTCCGGTATCCCCTCGAGCAGGGCGGCGGTCCACCGGCCCCGGCCCGTGGTGAAGCGCCTCCAGTCGACATCGGCGACCACGACCAGCTCGTCGTCCTCCGCGAGTGCCCGGCCGATCGCGGTGACGGCCGTTTCGGGCTCCATCACCGGCATGCCGAAGTCCCGCAGCCGTGCGGCGACATCGTCCGCCAGCATGCCCGGCCCGGCCCAGGCGCCCCAGGCCACGGACGTGCCGGGCAGCCCGGCGGCCCGGCGGGCGGCGACGAGTGCGTCGACGGCCGCGTTGGCGGCCGCGTAGTTGCCCTGCCCGGCGTTGCCCACGACGCCCATCACGGACGAGAACACCACGAAGGCCGACAGGTCGAGACCCGCGGTGGCCTCGTGCAGGTTCCGTGCGGCGGTCAGCTTGGCGCGCAGCACCACGGCGAGCCGAGCGGGGTCCAGCGCGTCGAGCACACCGTCGTCGAGGACGCCTGCCGCGTGGATGACGGCGGACAGCGGGCATCGCGCCGGGATGTCGGCGACCAGCGCCGCCAGTGCGGCCGGGTCTGCGACGTCGCAGGCGGCAAAGGCCACTTCGGCGCCCAGCGCCGTCAGTTCCGTCCGCAGCGCGTCCGTACTGGGTGCGTCGGCACCGCGACGGCTGACCAGCAGCAGCCGCTCCGCGCCCTGGCCCGCGAGCCAGCGCGCCGTGTGCGAGCCGACGCCACCGGTGCCACCGGTGACGAGGACCGTGCCCTGCCATCGCGGTCGCGCCGAGCCGGCCTTTCGCGCTTTCGGCTGCACGGACGACGCGGGCCGGAGCCGGCGTCCGTGGACCCCGGTGGAGCGCACCGCCACCTGTTCCTCGTCGGCCGCGGCTCCCCCGAGCACCGCGCACAAGCGGCGGGCGGCCCGTATGTCCAGCACCTCGGGCAGGTCGATCAGACCGCCGCGGCGATGCGGGTGCTCCAGTGCCAGCGTCCGGCCCAGGGCGGCGGACGCGGCCTGACCGACGTGTCCGGGCCGCTCCGCGCCGCCCAGGACGGCCGTTCCCTTCGTCAGCGTCCAGAGCCGGGCGTCGATGCCCGCGTCCTCCAGCGCCTGGGCCAGCGCGAGGGTCAGCGCCGGACCGCCGGGCAGGTCGGGGTGTTCGGGATGGGGGCGCTCCTCCCAGGACAGCAGGGACAGCACGCCGGCGATCGGCTGCTCCCCGGCGGTCTCCGTGAGCAGGGCGGCGAGTTGTTCGCGGGTCGCGCCCGGATCGGCGACGACGCACGGGAGGAGGTCGGCTCCGGCCTCGCCGAGGATGTCCAGGACGGCCGCCGCGTCGTCGCCCTCGGGACGCAGGGCGAGCCAGCGACCGGGGAGATCATCCGCCGGCGCGACCGACAGGGGTGCCCAGGCAACGTGGTAGCGCCAGGAATCCGCCCTCCGTTCACGGTTCCTGACGGAACGCCAGGTCGCCAGCGCGGGCAGGACTTCGTCCAGGGCTTCCCGGCCGACCCCGAGGGTTTCGGCGAGCTGGGCGGGGTCCTGCAGTTCCGGGTCGTCCCAGTGGTCTTCGGCGGGAGCGGCGGGGACGGCGGCGGGGGCCGTCAGCCAGTAGCGGCTGCGCTGGAAGGCGTATGTCGGCAGATCGACCCGCCGCGCCCCCGGGAATGCACCCGACCAGTCCACTCCCAGCCCGCACTCCCACGCACGACCCACCGCACGCAACACCTGCGCCAGGCCGCCCTCCCCACGACGCAAGGTCCCCAGCACCACGGCACCCACACCCGCGGCCTCCACCGACTCCCCCACCGCCACACCCAGCACCGCATGCGGGCTGGACTCGACGAAGAACCGGTGCCCGGCCGCGAGGAGCGAGCGGGTCGCCTGCTCGAACTCGACGGTCTCCCGGAGGTTGCGGTACCAGTACTCGGCGTCCAGGGACTTCGTGTCCAGCAGGCCGCCGGTCACGCTCGAATAGAACGGCACAGAACCCGACACGGGGGTGATCCCGTCCAGGTCGGACAGCAACTCCTCGCGGATCTCCTCCACGTGCGCGGAGTGCGACGCGTAGTCGACCTCGATCAGACGCGCCCGCACGCCCTCCGCCACAAGCTCGTCCACCAAGGCCGCGACCGCGTCCGCGTCACCCGACACCACCGTCGACGACGGACCGTTCACCGCCGCCACCGACAACGCCGGCGCGATCCGCTCCCGCACCGACTCGACCGGCAGCGGAACCGACGCCATCCCACCCCGGCCCGCCAACGCGCGGATCGCCAGGGAACGCAAAGCGACCACCCGCGCCCCGTCGTCGATGCTCAGACCGCCCGCCACCACAGCGGCCGCGATCTCGCCCTGCGAGTGGCCCACCACGGCGTCCGGAACGACGCCGAACGACCGCCAAACCTCCGCCAGCGAGACCATCACGGCCCACAGCACCGGCTGCACCACGTCGACGCGTGCAAGCAACTGCTCCGAGCCCAGCGCCTCCCCCAACGACCAATCCACGTAAGGCGCCAGAGCCCGCCCGCACTCCGCCATCCGCCCCGCGAATACCTCCGACTCACCGAGCAGCTCCGCAGCCATCCCCACCCACTGCGAACCCTGACCCGGGAACACCAGCACCGAACGACCGGACACCAACCCGCCGCCGGACATCGCAGCGCCCTGCGACAGCGCCTTCACACCGTCGAGCAACTCGCTCCGGTCGGTGCCCACCACCACGGCACGGTGCTCGAAGGACGCACGCCCCACCGCCAGCGAACAGCCCACGTCCGCCGTGTCGAGCCCGGGCTCCGCCGCCACCCGCGCCGCCAACGCCCCAGCCTGCGCCCGCAGGGCCTCCGCGCTGCGCGCCGACACCGGCCACACCATCGGCCCGGGACGCCGGGCACCCACCGCCGCCCCGGCCGGAGCCTCGGCCGGCGCGGACTCCAGGATCACGTGGGCGTTGGTCCCGCTGATGCCGAAGGAGGACACACCGGCCCGTCGCGGGCGGCCCGTGTCGTCCCACGCCCGGGCCTCCGTCAGCAGTCGGCCGGCTCCCGCCGACCAGTCCACCTCGGGCGTCGGGCCGTCCACATGCAGCGTCTTCGGCATCACACCGTGCCGCAGCGCCAGCACCGACTTGATGACACCGCCCACTCCGGCCGCAGCCTGGGCATGGCCGATGTTGGACTTCAGCGAGCCGATCCACACCGGACGGTCCGCCGGACGGTTCTGCCCGTACGTGGCCAGCAGCGCCTGCGCCTCGATCGGGTCGCCCAACCGCGTCCCCGTGCCGTGCGCCTCCACCACGTCCACGTCCGACGCCGCCAGCCCCGCGTCCGCCAGCGCCGCCCGGATCACCCGCTGCTGCGACGGACCGTTGGGGGCCGTCAGGCCGTTGCTCGCACCGTCCTGGTTCGTGGCCGAACCCCGGACGACGGCCAGCACCGGGTGCCCGTTGCGCCGCGCGTCCGACAAGCGCTCCAGCAGCAGCATCCCCGCGCCCTCGGCCAGGCCGAAGCCGTCGGCGGCTGCCGCGAAGGCCTTGCAGCGGCCGTCCGGGGCCAGACCGCCCTGGCGGCTGAACTCCACGAGCATGCCGACCGTGGACATCACGGTCACGCCGCCGGCCAGCGCCAGCGAGCATTCGCCGGACCGCAGCGCCCGGACCGCGAGGTGCAGGGCCACCAGCGAGGACGAGCACGCCGTGTCCACGGTGACCGCCGCGCCCTCCAGGCCGAGGGTGTAGGCCAGTCGGCCCGACACGACGCTTCCGGTGTTGCCGGTCAGCAGGTGGCCGCCCTCGTCGGCGCCCTGTTCGAGCGGGGGCCCGTAGTCCATGGTCATCGCCCCGACGTAGACGCCCGTCGGGGTCCGCCGCAGGGTGGCCGGGTCGATCCCGGCGCGCTCCAGTACTTCCCAGGTGGTCTCCAGCAGCAGCCGCTGCTGCGGGTCCATGGCCAGGGCCTCGCGCGGCGAGATGCCGAAGAACTCCGCGTCGAAGTCGGCCGCGCCGGCGAGCGAGCCCGCCTCCCGCTGGTAGTACCGGCCCGGTGTGCCCGGTGCGGGGTCGTACCGTCCGGCGGTGTCCCAACCGCGGTCGTCGGGCAGCGCGGAGACGGCGTCGGCGCCTGCCGACACCAGCTCCCAGAGTTCGTCGGGGCTGCCGACCCCGCCGGGGTAGCGGCAGCCCATGCCGACGATCACCACGGGGTCGTCGTCCTCGGCCCGCCGCACCGGCCCGTACACGTCCGTGCCCGAGTCCGTGTCGGGTCGCTCGCCGCCGATCGTGGCGCAGAGGTACGCGATCAGGGCTGTCGGGGTCGGGCAGTCGAAGGCGACCGTCGCCGGGATGTGCAGTGCCGTCGCCGCGCTCAGCCGGTTGCGCAGCTCGACGGCGGTGACGGAGTCGAATCCCAGGTCGAGGAAGGCCAGGTCGGGGGGGACCGGATCGGACCGCCCGGTCAGCGCGGCGATCTCCTCGTCCAGCAGCCGTGCCAGCGCGGCACGCCGCTCCGGCACGTCCAGTCCGGCCAGCTCCGCGCGGAACGCGGTGCCGGCATCCCGACCACCGCCCGCCTCGTCCGGTCCGTTCGCGTCCGTCGGGCCGGGTTCCGCGAGCGCCGCCAGGACAGCCGTCGGCAGTTCCCGCACCCGGGCGTGCTGCCCGGAGAACAGCGCTTCCCGTTCCGGAGTGACTCCGTGCACGTACAGGTCGCCGAGCGAGGTCAGGAACCGGCCCGGACCGCCCTGGTCGCGGCGCAGCGTCCCGAGGACGGCGGCCTGCGCGCCGTGTTCCTCCGCGCAGTCCGTGAGGGCGGAGGTCAGCACGGTGTGCGGGCTGACCTCCAGCAGGATCCCGTGTCCGTCCTGCAGCAGGGCCCCGGCCGCCTGGTGGAACCTGACCGGGTTTCGGAGGTTGCGGCACCAGTAGTCGGCGTCCAGTACCGGGGCGTCCAGCCGTCCCCCGGTCAGTCCGGAGTAGTAGGGCAGCTGCGGTGTGCGGGGCCGGATCGGTGCGAGGTCGGCGCGCATCCGGGGGACGATCGCATCGATGTGCGGGGAGTGGGCGGCCAGACCCACCGCGATCCGGCGTGCGTGCACCCCGTCCGAGGCCAGGTCGGCGAGGAGTTCGGCTGCGGCGTCGCGGTCGCCGGAGACGATCACGGACCGCGGGCCGTTGTGCGCGGCGACGACGAGGCGGCCGTCCCAGCGGCGCAGCCGCGGCTCGATCTCGCCGGCCGGGGCCATCACGGAGACCATGTCGCCCTGCCCGGCCAGGGTCGCCTGGGCCTGGCTCCACAGGGCCACCACCCGCGCGGAGTCGTCCAGGGACAGTGCGCCGCTGACCGCGGCGGCGGTGACCTCGCCGACGCTGTGCCCGAGCACTGCGGCCGGTTCCACGCCGTGGGAGCGCCACAGCGCGGCGAGTGACACCGTCACGGCGAACAGCAGGGGCTGCACCACGTCGGCCCGGTCCCCGGCGGGTGCGCCCGGCGCGTCCGGGTCGCGGAGCACGTCGATCGGCGACCAGTCGACGAACGGTTCCAGGGCCTGCGCGCACGCGTCCATCCGGTCGCGGAACACCGTGGAGGTGTCCAACAGGTCCACCGCCATCCGGGGCCACTGCGCGCCCTGTCCGGGGAAGACGAAGGCGACCCGGCGGTCTGCCCCTGCGGCGCCCTCCAGCAGGCCGGGCATGCTCCTGCCGTCGGCGAGCGCGTCCAGCCGCTGCAGGAAGCCGTCCCGGCCGTCCGCCACCAGTGCCGCCCGCCGGCTCCCTTCGGATGCGGTGCGCGCGAGGGTGAACGCGATGTCCTGGGGGCTCCAGTCGTCACGACCGGCCAGGTACGCGTGCAGGCCGCGCGCGCCGGCCGCCAGCGACTCCTTGCCGCTGCCGGCCAGTGTCCACAGCAGCGGTGCTTCCGTACCGTCGGGGTGCGTCATCGTGACTTCGGACTCCTTCACGGAGGTCAGGACCATCAGTCGCCGGATCGTGGCGGGGTGCCCGCTCCCACGGGTCGCGCGTCGGCCGGGACGCCTTCGTCAGGTCCGGCGGGTGCCGCTGCCGGGCGTGCGACGTCGATCTTGCCCACGCCGCATAGCGTCCCGATATCGCAGGCCGCGACACGGCGCGGGCACGGGGAGCGGGCGGGTCGCGGGGGCGGCGGGAGCACCGCGCGCACCCCGTTGGGGCAGGTCAGCCGTCCGTTCCGGCGGACCGCTGCGGGATCGGAGTCCGTGCCACCCCCAGCTCCTGCCAGATCCCGTCCAGGGCCGCGACGAACTCCTCGACCTCCGCGGGCTGGTGGACGGCGCCGGGTGCGCTCCGGAGGATCTCCTGGCCCGTGCGCACGCTCGGCGCGTTGATCGCCTGCACGTAGATGCCGTGGCGTTCCAGCAGCAGGGCGGAGATCCGCCGGGCGAGTGCGTCGTCCCCGACGAAGATCGAAACGATGTGGGACCCGTCGGAGACGAAGGGGATGCCGCGTTCCGTGAGCAGCCGGTGCGCCAGTCGCGCGTTCTCGTGGAGCCGGTCGCGCTCCTCGTCCGAGCTGCGCAGGTGCCGGACCGCGGCGAGCGCGCCCGCCACGACCGCCGGCGGCAGGGCGGTGGTGAAGATGAAGGAGCGGGACAGGCCGCGCACCGCGTCGACCAGCTCGGCGGGACCGGCGATGTATCCGCCGGTGGTGCCGAATCCCTTGGCGAGGGTTCCCATGATCACGGTGAACTCGTCCGCGATGCCCAGGCTCGCGGCGATGCCCGCTCCCTCCGGCCCGTACATCCCGACCGCGTGGACCTCGTCGAGGAAGGTCATCGCGCCGTACTCGCGGGCGATCCGGGCGATCTCGGCGAGCGGGGCGACATCACCCGCCATCGAGTAGACCGACTCCATGACGATCATCTTCGGCCGGTCGGGATCGACGGCGGATATCAGCTCTTCCAGGTGCGCCGTGTCGTTGTGGCGGAAAATGTGCTTCTCGGCGCCGCTGTGGCGGAGTCCGTCGATGATCGAGGCGTGGTTCATCTCGTCGGAGAAGACGACGCAGTTCCCCAGCCGGCCGGCCAGGACCGTGAGGGCTCCGTCATTGGCGGTGTATCCGGAGGTGAAGAGAAGGGCGTCGGCCTTGCCGTGCAGATCCGCCAGTTCCTTCTCCAGCAGCACGTGGTAGTGATTGGTCCCGCCGATGTTCCGGGAGCCGCCCGAGCCCGCGCCGTGGTCGTCGAGGGCTTCGCGGGTCGCCGCCAGGACCAGCGGGTGCTGGCCCATCCCCAGGTAGTCGTTGCTGCACCACACGCTGATCTCGGACGTGATCCCGCCCCGCACGCTCCGGGCCGCCGGGAATTTCCCGGCGTGCCGGCCGATCTCCAGAAACTCCCGTTTCGCCTCCGCGGACCCGCCTTCCTTCATATGGCGCGAGAAGAGCTCCAGGTAATGGTTCATGGCCACCCTTTTCTCCGAGGACTGCGCCGATGCGGCGCCGGACCGGTAGAGGGAATTGTCCCAGAACGGGATATCACTTCGATGGCGCGGCCTGCGACAATTACACTCGCTCATTCGTTCCTGACAGACCCGCTATTCGCGTTGTACGCTGTGCGGAAATTCCTCGGAACGACGCCACTGGAGCTCTCTATGCCGTCGGACGGAACGTATGTCAGCCAGATCCTTGAGGTGATCTCCGCAGAACCGGAGAAAGTGGTGCTGTCCTGGCGCGACCGGACACTGACCGCGGCGGAGTTGACCACCCTGGTCCGGTCGGCCGCGCAGGCCCTGCACCGGCACGTCGACGGGAGCGGCGGGAGCGGCGGCAGGGCCGTGGTCGCCATCCTGACCGTCACCAACACCGCCCCGACCCTGGTCCTGCGGTACGCCGCGAATCTGGTCGGGGCCACGGTGGTCCACCTGCACACCACCAACGCGGTCGATCCGGCGGACCACATGGCCGCCGGCGCCAAGCTCAAGATCCTCCGGGAGACCGGTGCGACGCACCTGGCCGTCGACGCGGAGAACCTCGCGACCGCCCGTGAGCTGCGCGAGCAGCTGGGCACTCCGCTCGCCCTCGTCGCCCTCGGCGATCTCGGCCCCGACGTCCTGGACCTGACGACCGGCGACCCGGACGCGCTGGATCCGGCCGGCATCGAAATCGGGCTCGACCGGCCCGCGGTGGTGACCTACACGAGCGGGACGACCGGCGCACCGAAGGGCATCGCCTTCGACTTCCGGACCCGCAACGGCTTCATCTCCGCCGGACTCCAGATGCGCTGGCGGTCCGTCTACCTGGCCTTCCTCCCGCTCAGCCACTCCAGCGGCGCAGCGGCCGACGACTCGCTCGCGTCCGGCGGCTCGGTGGTCCTGCAGGACGGCTTCGACCCGGGCGACGCGCTGCGCGCCATCGCGCAGCACAGGATCACCCGGATGCTGCTCTCCCCTCCCCAGCTGTACCTGCTCATGGACCGCCCGGAGGTGGGCTCGACCGACCTCTCCAGCCTCCAGATGGTCACGTACGTGGGCTCCCCCGCGTCCCCCGAGCGACTGGCCGAGGCGGTCAAGGTCTTCGGCGACGTCCTGATCCAGGTGTACGCGACCAGCGAGGCGGGCTTCGTCAGCATGCTCTCGCCCGCCGAGCACCTCGACCCCCGGCTGCGGGTCACGGTCGGCCGCCCGATGCCCGGCTGGGTCCGGATCACCGATCCGGACGACCACCGCGACCTGCCGCCCGGCGAGATCGGCGAGGTCTGCGTACGGTCGCCCTTCACGATGAAGGAGTACGTGGCCGAGCCCGAACTCACCGCCCGGACCGTACGGGACGGCTGGGTGCACACCGGGGACCTCGGCTTCGTAGACGGTGACGACTACCTCCACCTGCGCGGCCGGATCGGCGAGGTGGTCAAGACCAACGGCATCAAGATCCACCCGGTGACGGTGGAGAACGCCCTGCTGGCCCATCCCGATGTCGTGCAGGCCGCCGCCTTCTGCGTCCGGGACCAGGACCGGATCGAGTACCTGCACGCCGCCGTGGTGCTGCGCGAGGCGGGCACGGCCGGCCCCGCCGACCTGGCGGAACACGTCCGGGCCACCCTCTCGCCCAAGCACGTCCCCGCGCAGATCCACGTCCGCCCCACGCTGCCGCTCACCGGCGTCGGCAAACCGGACAAGGCGCGGCTGGCCGCGGAAGCGAGCGGGTGAAACCCCCATGACCCTCTCCGTGGCAGCCATCCTCGCCGAGTCCGCGCTACGGCGACCGGAGCACCCGGCGATCGTGTCCGGCACCCGGAAGATCACCTACCGCGAGCTGTGGGACGGGGCGCGGAGGTACGCGGCGGCGCTGCGCGCGCGGGGCATCGGCCCCGACGACAAGGTGGCGCTGCTGCTGCCCAGCACACCGCACTTCCCGCTGGCCTACTTCGGCGTGCTCGCACTCGGCGCGGTCGCGGTCCCGGTCCACGCCCTGCTCCGGGCGGACGAGATCGCGTACGTCCTGAAGGACTCCGGGGCGGCGGCACTGATCTGCGCCGCCCCGCTCCTCGCCGAGGGCGGCCGGGCGGCGGAGACGACCGGCACGCCCGTGCTCACCGTCATGGCGGACGAAGAGGGGGGTGCCCACGCGCCGCGGCTGGACGCGCTCGCGGCGCGGAGCACCCCGATCGACCGTCAGGTGCCGCGCGACCCCGAGGACATCGCGCTGGTCCTCTACACCTCCGGCACCACCGGCCGCCCCAAGGGCGCCCTGCTCACGCACCTCAACGTGGTGATGAACGTCGACACGACCATGCTGTCGCCGTTCGACTTCACCGCGGACGACGTCCTGCTCGGCTGTCTGCCGCTGTTCCACACCTTCGGCCAGATCTGCGGCATGAACACCTGCTTCCGGGCGGGGGCGACCCTGGTGCTGATGCCGCGGTTCGACGGACCGGGCGCGCTGGACCTCATGGTGCAGGAGGACTGCACCGTCTTCATGGGGGTCCCGACGATGTACACGGCGCTCCTCGACGCGGCCCGCGCCGACCCCCGCAGGCCCCCGCTCGACCGCGCGTTCTCCGGCGGCGCCGCGCTGCCGGTGGCGGTCCTGGACGCGTTCCGGGAGACGTTCGGCTGCCCGGTCCTCGAAGGGTACGGACTCACCGAGACGTCTCCGGTGGTGGCCTACAACCAGAAGGCGTGGCCGCTCAAGCCGGGCACCGTGGGCCGGCCGATCTGGGGCGTCGAGGTCGAGATCGCCAGAGCGGAGCTGGAGGACAGGATCGAACTGCTGCCCGCCGGCGAGACCGGGGAGATCGTCATCCGGGGGCACAACGTGATGGCCGGCTACCTGAACCGGCCGGAGGCGACCGCCGAGGCCGTCGTGGACGGCTGGTTCCGCTCGGGCGACCTCGGCGTCAAGGACGACGAGGGCTACCTCTCCGTCGTCGACCGCAAGAAGGACGTGGTACTGCGCGGCGGATACAACGTCTACCCCCGCGAGGTGGAGGACGTCCTGGCCCGCCACCCGGCAATCGCCCAGGCAGCCGTCATCGGGCTCCCCCACCCCGTCCACGGCGAAGAGGTGTGCGCGGTGGTGCGGCTCCGCCCCGGCACGGCGCCGGACCCGGCCCTCGGCGCCATGATCGTCGCCTGGAGCAGGGAACGGATGGCGCCGTACAAGTACCCGCGCCGGGTGGAGTTCGTGGACGCCTTCCCCCTCGGCCCCAGCGGCAAGATCCTCAAACGAGAACTGGCCGCCCGCCTGACCGGCTCAGACCCGGACAACCCACCACACCCGCACTGAGCCCGGGCCCAGCCGGTCCGACGCCGAGGGTGACCCAACGGCCCCTACTGCCGGTAGCGGTGTCCGTCTTCGGGACATCGTCCCGGCCCGTCGATGAGGTTGCGCCGAACGCGGGCGAGTCTGCCGAGCGTCGCGAGGGAGTCGCTCGAGCCGCCCAGGAGCGAGGGGGCGTTGCCGACGAAGCGGGCGCAGACGCCGATGTGCGAGCGGTAGACCTCGTCGAGCGCCCTCCGCAGGACCGGGTCCGCCCGTCTCCGCCCGTCCCCGGGCTGCTGGGGCGCCTCGCCCCAGCTGCGGAGCCTCTCGATCAGGACTCGGTGGTCGGCCGACCAGAGCCCGCTGAAACCGGGCACGGAGTGTTGCGGCGGTGCCATCGAGGGCCGCACGGTCGTCCGATACTCGTCGCGGGTGAACGAGGCGGTCAGTCGCAGTGCCGCGGAGCTCGCCCGCAGGAAGGCCGCGGCGACCTCGACGCCGTCCGCCACGGACGGCGCGGGCACGGTGGAGGCGTGCTGCAGGCCGACGACGGCCGCCTGGGTGAGCGTCAGGAACAGGCGGTGTCCGTGGATCCACCGGGCCTGGGGGCCGGCCTCCGCCGTGAGCGCGTCCCCGGACGGAGGGGGCAGCGGGAGCCCGAGACCGCGCATGGCCCGCTCGAAGCGCCCTGCGGCCTTCCCGTCCGCGAGCGGCAGCACGGTGGCCAGCGTCCGTTCCAGGGCGGCGAGGAGACGGGCGGCCGGCGCCTCGCCGCAGCGGACGATCCCGAAGAAGGCGTCGTAGTCCGCCTCCTGACTGTCCTCCAGCGGCTCGTGCAGGGCACCGGAGCAGGGCGCGCCGCAGGCCCCGGAACTGCGCAGGGCCTGGAGGGAGGAGGGCAGGAGCTGCGGTGGCGCGAGACACAGTGCGGGTTGTTCCATGTCTCCGACCCAACAGGAGGAACCGCCGTTCCTCGCCTACGGTCGGCCTTGTGAGTGAAGACTTCGAGTCGGCGGCCGCCGAGGCCGTGGCACGGCTGACCGCGCACTGGGCGGCGTTGGAGTCGCTGGCGCTGCCGGTGGAGCCCGCCCGTCCACCGGGTGCCACCGCGGGCGCGCTGCCCGCCTCGGCGCCGGAGCAGGGCGAGCCCCTGGAGCGGATCCTCGCCGACACCTGGTCGGTGATCGTCCCGGGCCTGGTGCACTGGCAGCACCCCGCGTTCCTCGGCTACTACCCCACGGCGAACTCGCCCGCTTCGGTACTGGCCGAGCTGGTCACCGCAGGGCTGGGCGTGCAGGGCATGATGTGGTCGACCTCGCCTGCGGCCACCGAGTTGGAGCAGGTGGTCGTGGACTGGCTGGCCAAGGCGCTGGGCCTGCCCGAGTCCTTCCTGCACAGCGGCGGCACCGGTGGCGGGGTGATCCAGGACTCGGCCTCGTCCGCGGTTCTGGTCGCGGTCGTGGCCGCGCTGCACCGCGCTTCCGGGGGCGGCTGGCGCACCGACGGCGTGGACGGCCGCTACCGGGCCTACTGCAGCGAGCAGGCCAACTCCTGTGTCCCCAAAGCGGTTCGCATCGCGGGGCTCGGCGAAGCGGTGGAGATCGCCACCACGGCGGGCACCGGCGCGATGGACCCCGACGCGCTGGCGGCCCGTCTGGCAGCGGACCGCCGCGCGAACCTCGTCCCGACCGTGGTCGTCGCCACCTCGGGGACGACGGCCACCTGCGCGTTCGATCCACTGCCCGCCGTCGCGGACGTCTGCCGCCGGTACGGCGTGTGGCTGCATGTGGACGGCGCCTATGCCGGCTCCGCCGCCCTGTGCCCCGAGCACCGCGCGGTCAACGAAGGCCTGGACGGCGCCGACTCCTACGCCGTCAACGCGCACAAGTGGATGCGCACCGGCACTCCCTGCGACATCCTGTGGACCTCCGACCGGGCGTCGCTGACCGAGGCGATGGCGATCCGTCCGGCCTTCCTGCACAACCCCGCCTCGGAGTCCGGTGCCGTCGTGGACTTCCGGGACTGGCAGATCCCGCTGGGACGCCCCATGCGCGCCCTGAAGCTCTGGTACGTCCTGCGCGCCCACGGCCTCGAAGGCCTGCGGGCCGCCATCCGCCACGATGTGGGCCTGGCCGACCGCCTGGCCCGCGCGATCGAGCGGGAACCCGGATTCCACCTCGTGGCACACGAGTTGGGCCTGGTCGCCTTCCGATACGGCACCGACGAACAGACCCGCGCCCTGACCGCCCGGTTGGCCGCCGACACCGGCCTGGTGTGCACTCCCGCCGAGGTGGAGGGGCGCCCCGTGCTGCGGGCCGTGTTCGGGTCGCCCTACGCGTCCGAAGCGACGGTCGATCAGGTGTGGGCCACCGTTCGCCGGCACGCCCAGGCGTGCTGACGGCCGTTGAAGGCGGGTCTGCCCGGACCTGTCGTTCCGTGCGGGCGTCCAGGTGCCGCGCACGGAAACGGCGGAAGGGTCAGGGCGAGGTGAAGGTGAACTGGATGGCTCCGGTGACCTTGGTGACGCCGCTCTGGCCGGGAGCGCAGGAGCCCTCGTGGATGGGATCGCCCAGGCCGGCGGCGACGATGTGGAAACCCGGGTACCGGGTACTGGTCGCGGTGAAGTCGTCGTGGGTGGCGGCGAAGACGATGTCGCCGTCCACCGTGCTGGTCAGCGGGTTGTTGATCTGCAGGACGCCGGTCCCGCCGGTCGGGTCGTACCAGGTGAAGTCGACCTGGCCGCTGATGGACGGCGGCGACACCGGCAGGCTGGTGCAGGTGCCGTCCTTCAGGACCACGTTGTCGAACGTGCCGAGGGCCACCGGATCAGCGAGGGTTCCGGTGTGCGAAGTCGCGGAGATGGTGGCCCCGGTGTCCACGTCGATGAGGCTCTCCGTGCAGCTGAGGAGCTTGATGGTTCCGGTGATCGCGCTGTCGTGGACGGAACTGGTGATGGCGGGGCTGTAGTCCTCCTCGGCCTGGGCCGTGCAGACGACCTCCGTCCTGGTGAGGTCCGCCGCCACGGCCGGCGCGCCGGCGGAGATTCCGGTGCAGGCGGCGACCAGCGAGGCCAGCCCGAGCGGAACCCCCGCAGCACGAAATGATCCGGTCACTTGCTTCTCCTATCGTCCAATTATCATACTCAGCAACTGACCGTCACCCTAGGTCCCGGAGTTCGATCGCGCTCCTCATCGCGTCGCAGCGGTGCCGACCGCTCGCCGCCCTCGACGGCAACGCCGCCCCGCTGCTCCGGACGGACCGACACCGGTCACCGCGCCCGTTTCGGCCTTCGGCCGTTCGGCCCTTGCAGTCCTGCGCCTTGGCGAGGACCCGCCTTCGATGGACCTCAGCTCCGCGCCACCGGCGCGACAACCCGAGGAAGGAACTCGCCATGCACCGTGCCTTGACGGGCGCCGCGTGCTGCACGGCCGCCGCGCTCGCACTCGCCACCGCCCCCATGCCGGCGTCCGCCGTCACCTACAGCTGCGGGGGCCGCTACACCGACTACGTCGGGGCGCTGGTCGTGGACGCCCCGTTCGTCGGCACGGCCGTGCTGGACGGCGTCTCCAGGGCCATGACCGTCGCCCCCGTCAAGGCGGACGACAACATGCTCAGCGTGGACATCGTGACGGCCGGACAGAGCCGCCAGACCACCGCCGACTTCGAAGTGCGGACCGACCCGACAGGGCGGGGACAGATCTTCTTCAGCTCCTACTCCGGAGAGGGCGTCAGCACCAACCTGATCTGCGCGGACGGGACCCGGGTCACCTCCATCACCGGCCTGGTCGCCACCCAGGACGGCCCGGCGGAGTTCACCGTCACCCGCCCGTAACCGCGCCCGGACCTGATACCGCCTCCGATCGGAGTTCCCGTGCCATCGAGAACAGCCTTCCTCGTCGCCGCCCTCGCCGTCCCGGCCCTCGCCGCAACTACCGCCTTCGCGCCCCACCAGGACAACCCCGCCGCGACCCACCGCCTCGCCACCGCGAGCGACAACGCCCGCTACGAGGAGCTCTCGACCGATGCCGGCGACCGCGACGCCGGGGCTCACGTCAAGTGCCTCCTCGACCAAGGGCCCTGCGGCTCCACCGCCACCGAGCTGAAGCAAGGCGTTCCGGACGCCTTGGAGGGGCCGTGCCGCGAGTGCACCACGGAGCAGGGCAAGTACTCCGGCAACGTCATCGCCCACCTGAGCCACAACCGTCCCAGGACGTGGGAGGAACTGCAGGGGAAGTACGACCCGGACCGTTCCTACGAGGACAAGCACGCCGCGGAGAACGGCTTCGCCGAGAACGACTGACGCGCCGCCCCGGCGTCCGCGCCGCCCCGGACCAGGGCCTGGTCCGGGGCGGCGCGGATCTGAGACCACGTCGGCATCCCCGACAACCGGCGCATGGTGGCCGGCATCTCCTTCGGCCACCCCGGCCCCGACCACCCGGTCAACGCGTTCCGCACCACCCGCGAACAGCCCGACGCTGCTGATCCTGAAGGCTTCGTTCGCCGGCATCCTCCGGTTCAACGCCTTTCAGAGCACACTCGGAATCTCCCGCAGCCGGCTGCAGGACCGGCTCGCCCCGCTGGCCGAGCACCATCCTGGCCCGCCGGCAGGCCGACGACGGCGACCACGTCGAATACCGCCTGACCCGCAAGGGCCACGACATCCACCCCATCCTCATGGCGATCAGGGACTGGGGCGACGCCTACCTGGCCCCCGACGGGCCGCCCGCGCGCTACCGGCATCGCGACTGCACCGGCGAGGCCCACGCCAGACTCACCTGCGACACCTGCGACACCTGCGGAACCGACGTCACCGCACACGACATCACACCCGAGCCGGGACCGGGCGTGACGGGGGTTCGTTCACCGACCGGCTGTTCCGCTGCCTCGCTGCGCGTCATCGTGTCTCCTCTCCCGCACCCCGCCGACGACGGGTCGCTGCCGACGGTGGGAGTCGGGAGGCGTCGGAGAACACGGCGTTCGCTGGAGTCCTCGGGTGCAGTCGACTGCACCTTCGCCCGGCGGCGGCCCGCCGTCCGTCGCTGGTAGCGTGGGCGGAAAAGGGGTGGTGGGGGGCGTTGACGACGAGCGAGGGCGCTGCCCGGCAGCAACGGCGTTCGGGGCAGGCGGAGTTCGTGCGGCGGGCGGTCCGGTCGTTGCGGTACCTGCTGGCGGTCGGCGGGACGGCGGTGCTGGCGCTGTTCGGCCTGTATGCGCTCCTGGCGGTGTTCGCGCTGAGCCTGGTGGGCCCGGGGCTGGCCCTGGTGCCGCTCGCGCTGGCCCGGCTGCGGCGGGTGGCGGATGCCCATCGGCTGCGCGCGGGGCGGTGGTTGGGCTGCGAGGTGCCGTCGTCGTACCGGCGGGTGGAGGGCGGGGTGCTGGCCCGGGCGCAGACGATGCTCGCGGACCGGGCGACCTGGACCGACCTGCTGTGGCTGCTCGCGCATGCCGTGTTCGGCACGGTCGGCGCAGCGCTGGTTCTGGGGCTGTGCACGGGGGCGGCGAGCTGGCTGACCGTTCCGCTGTGGTGGCAACTGGCGCCCGAGCCCCCGCAGTTCATGGTCTGGGAGATCGACTCGTGGGGGGCTGCCCTGGCGGCGTGCCTGGCGGGCGCGGCCTACGGCGCGCTGGCCGGCTGGCTGTTGCCGTGGTGGGCGCAGCTGCACGCGCTGCTGACGCGGGCGCTGCTCGGTCCGCGCAAGCGCCGCACCTCGCTGGCCGAGCGGGTCGTGGAGCTGACCATCACCCGGGCCGAGGCGCTGGAGGCGCACGCGGCCGAACTGCGGCGCATCGAGCGGGACTTGCACGACGGGGCGCAGGCCGGGCTGGTGTCGGTGGCGCTGCGGCTGGCGGTGATGAAGCAGGTGCTGCACAGCCATCCGGAGAAGCTGCCGGAACTCATCGACCAGGCCCGGGACTTGACCGATCAGGCGGTCAAGTCGCTGCGCGGGGCGGTCCGTTCGATCTATCCGCCGGTGCTGGTCGACCACGGTCTGGCGGAGGCGGCCCGTTCGCTGGTGGCGGCCTGCCCGGTGCCCACCAGTCTCGACGTCGAGCAGGACGCCGGGGGAAGTCGGGCGCCGGTCGCGGTGGAGGCTGCGGCCTACTTCGTGATGTCGGAGGCGCTGACGAACGTCGCCAAGCACAGCGGGGCCGCGGCCGCCCAGGTGCGCCTGCGGATCGCCGGCAACGGGATCCGGATCTGCGTGCGGGACGACGGCAGGGGCGGCGCGGGGGCCGGCCCGGGGCCGGAGCCGGGCAGTGGGATCAGCGGCATCCGGCGTCGGGTCGCCGCGTTCGACGGCGTCACCGACCTGCAGAGCCCGCCCGGCGGGCCGACCGAACTTCGAGTGGAGCTGCCGTGCGGATCGTGATCGCCGAGGACAACGCCCTGCTGCGGGAGGGCCTGGCGCTGCTGCTGACGAGCGTGGGCCACGAGGTCTGCGCGACCGTGGAGGACGGCGACGGGCTGCTGCCGACCCTGCTCGACCACCGTCCGGACATCGCCGTGCTGGACGTCCGCCTGCCGCCGACGTACCGGGACGAGGGGCTGCGCGGCGCGGTGGCGGCCCGGGAGCAGCTGCCCGACCTGCCGGTGCTGGTGCTCTCCCAGTACGTCGAACACGTCCGCGCCGCCCAGCTGTTGAGCCACGGCGCGTCGGGCGTCGGGTACCTGCTCAAGGACCGGGTCGGGCGGGTGGAGGAGTTCCTCCAGGCGCTGGAGCGGGTGGCGGGCGGCGGGGTCGCCATGGACCCGGAGGTGATCTCCCAGCTGATGGTGCGCCGGACCCGGAACGACCCGCTGGACGCGCTGAGCCCGCGCGAGCGCGAGGTGCTCTCGCTGATGGCGGAGGGGCACGGCAACGGCGCCATCGGGGGGCTGCTGTTCATCGCGGAGACCTCCGTGAACAAGCACATCGGCAACATCTTCGCCAAGCTCGGCCTCCCGGCGACCGACGGCGGCCACCGCCGGGTGCAGGCCGTCCTGACCTACCTCAACTCCCTCGACACCCGGGCCGACTGAGCGCGGCACCCCGCTGAGCGCTGCTCCCACTGAGCGCAGCACCCGCCGGGAGGGTGCAGAAAAGTGCACCTCAAAGACGGTAGTCCGCGCGAGTGCGCAGGCCGGCCCGGCGGCGTTAGTTTCGCTGCACGGCGGACGGACGGTCCTCCGCCGCACCGACCGCTCAGCGAACAGGAGAGCCGCCGATGTCCGATTGGCAACCGCCGAAGGAACGCCCGCCCTGGCTCCGGATCCTGCTGGCCGTCGTGGTGGTGGGCGTCTGCATCAACGTGACGCTCAGCCTGCTGTAGCGCCGCGCGCCCCAGGCATCGCGAGCCCGCCCCTCCCGCACCCTGGATGCATTGCCATGAAACTGTCAAACTTCGTGCCTCGCACCCGAGTTGGAGAGGAACGCGCCATGCCCGAGCTCACCCCACGCAGACCGCTCGCCCAGCGGCTCCGGGCCCTGCTCACCCTGCTGATCCTGGCCGCGACGGCACTGCTCGCCGGCCCGGCGCCCGCTGCCGTCGCGGCCGGCAATGAAGCCGACGCGTACTACATCGGGGCCGACGGCGGTCTGTGGAGCTACCACTACTCGGCCACCGCCAACAGCTGGACCACCGCCACCCGGATCGGCCCGGCCTCGCTCGCCCCGCCCGGTGCGCGGGTGGCCGCGATACGGCTGCCCGGCCACCGGCCCGCCGTGTACTTCACCGCGACGGACGGCTCGGTCCTCCAGTACTGCGGCGACCACCCGACCACCGATCCGTACCCCCTCAGCAACCCGGGCAGCGCCCAGCCCGGCGGCCGGATATCCGTGGCCTGGGCGAGCAGCCAGCTGACGTTGGCCACCGCCGGCTGGGCGGGCCTCGCGGCAGCGCCGACCGCCACCGCCTCGCTGTTCACCGACCCGTGCCTCCAGTACGCGGTGGACTGGCGCCAACTCCCGCCCTCCGCCGGTTACCCGACCGCCACGGAGTCCGCCACCTACCCGATCGCCGGCCGCGCCGGCATCCTCACCGTCGGCGACTCCGGTGCGGTGACGGTGAGTTGGACGTCGCAGGCCAGCGGCAACATGACCACGTACACCATCGCCCCGGCCGGCAGCGCCCGACCGAACGCGGGCATCGCCATCGCCCCCGGCACCTCGTCGAGCAACTTCTCGGTGTTCTACGCGGGCCGCGACGGGCGCCTCAACCAGGCGACGATCAGCGCCGGCGCGGGCCGCAGCGGCGCCCTCCAGCCCAACACCACCGCCCCGGCGGGCACCGTCCCGGACGGCGCCGTCCTCTCCGCCGCCAAGAACGCCTCCGGCACCGCCATCGGCTACGTCGCCACCGACGGCACCGTCACCCTCGCCCACCTCTCCACCGCCGGCCTGTGGCAGAGCACCGAGGCGATCAGCGCCGCCGGCTTCTCCACCCCGGGAGGCTCCGTCGCCATCTCCGACGTCGACGGCTACCCGGCCTGCGGCACCAACGGCCCCGTCCCCGTCCACTTCGGCCCCGTCCGCGGCCCCTCCCCCGACCCGTGGGTCACGGCCGGCCCGAACGTCTCCCTCGGCGCCCTCATGACGTTCGCATAGCCGGTCGACGACCACGCGGCGGCGGCGATCGACGCCCTCAAGGCCGCGATCCAGCAGGAGCCCGCCCTCGCCGACCAGGCCCGTGCCGACCTCCTGCACAGCCTCGCCGACGTCTCGGACGCCGCCGCCAACCCGACCGAACACCGCCTCCGCAACAGGACCCGCCTGGCCCTGACCGCCATCGGCGCCACCTCCGCGATCGCCCAGGCCGTCACGGACTGGCAGCACGTGTACACCAGCCTCTTCTGACCGGGCCCAGCACGGTGCGCACCACGTGAGGTGAACCTCTCGGAAGAAGGTGCTTCAGGCGCTACGGGACATGGCGCCGGTGAACGTTGCTGCAACCAGGGCCAGTGTGCTGGGGAGGGGAGCCGCCCGGCCGATCGCCGGGCGGCTCGCATGCGTTGGGCCGCAGCCGCGCGGCCGGCTGTCAGCCCGTCACGCGGTCGGCCGTCAGTCCGCCAGGGTGCCGCGGTAGCCGACGGGGCCCTCGTTGGGGAACTGCGCGGTGCCCTGGAAGCTGCTGCCGTTGTCGAAGAAGGTGACGCTGCCGCTGCCCGCGTCGCCGTTCCACGTGACGGTGGTGCCCGTCGCGGGCGCGCCGTCGCCGGGGGCGACGTCGTTCCGGTTGGCGATGCTGAGGGTCAGCGGCGCGTCGTCCTGCCAGCCGCCGCCACCCGTGTGGATCTCCGTGTTGTACGTGGCCATCTCCGTGTCCTTCCTCGTTGACCGTCGGAGGGTGGACCCGCGTGGTCTCCACGCGGGTCCACCGCTCCCAACGCCGCCACCGGGAGCGGGGGCACGGACGGTCGGCCACTCCAACCCGTTCGCGTCACCACCACCGCATCAACCTGACGCAACGTCAACTCCTGTGCTACGGAGGACAGATACTGTGCAACCGATCCTGGTCACCGGCGCCGCCGGTCGCGTCGGCGCCGTCGGCCGGTCCGTGGTCGAGACGCTGCGACGACGCGGGCTGCCGGTCCGCGCCCTGGTGCGCCGTGACGACGAACGTGCGCGCGCGTTGCGTGCCACCGGTGCGGAGGTCGTCGTCGGTGACCTGACCCGCACCGGCGACGTGGCCGGGGCGCTGACCGGCTGCGCGCGGGTCTACTTCGGCATGGGGGTGTCCGACCAGTACCTGCAGGCCGCCCTCACCACGGCGGCCGTGGCGCGCGAGACGGCGTGGCTGGAGGTGTTCGTCAACATGTCGCAGCTGACGGTCTCCGAGCTCGGGGTGTCCGACACCGGCGAGTCGCACCAACAGCGGCAGCAGTGGCTGGTGGAGCAGGCCCTCGGCTGGTCGGGGCTCCCGGTGGTCGAGGTCCGGCCGACCGTGTTCCTCGAGAACCCGCTGTTCCGGGCCGGCCTGTCCGCCGTCGCCACCGCCGACGCCGTCCGACTCCCGCTCGGTCCGACGGCCCGGACGTCCCCCGTGGCGGCGGCGGACGTCGCCGAGGTCGTCGCCGAGATCCTGGCCGACCCGCAGCCGCACCTCCGCCGCGCCTACGAACTGACCGGCCCCCGCACGCTGGACGGCCCGGCCATCGCCGCCGAGGTCTCCGCCGCGCTCGGCCGGCCGGTCGCGTACACGGACGTCCCGCTGGACGAGTGGATCGAGCGCGACCTGAGGCCGCTCGGCCTGCCGGAACACGCCTTCCAGCACATCTCCACCATGGCCCGCCTGCACGCCGAGAACCGCTACGACCGCCACGCCGACGGCGTCCGGCAGGTCACCGGCCGCCCGGCCACCGGCATCGGCGACTGGGTCCGCCGGAACGCCAGGCTGCTGTCGGAACCCGGGCGGGCCTGAGCACAGCACCCGACCTCGTCCGGTGGCACGGCACTGCGCGAAGGCCACCTCGCGGATCCGTCGAATCGCCCGGCCGGGCCCGCCCACCGCCAACTCAACGCGCAGATCGCCCAGTTGCAGAAGCCGGTGGAGGTCGCCGAGCGGGCCGTCGAGATGGAGCGGACCGACGTCCGGCCGCCGCCCGGATGGCGAAGGAGGACGGCGCGGGACGCGTGCCGGACGTGGTCGCCCGGCTCGCCCCCCCCCCCCCCCCCCCCCCACCGATGCCTGAACGGCTCCCGGCCGTCACCCGACCGGCACCGGAACCGGCCGGCCCGCCCCGCCCGCGAGCCCGTCGCGGCCGGCGCCGGAACCGGCCGGCCGGACCCGTAGCCGGGACGGTCAGGCGTCGGAGTAGCTGAGGTCGCCGACCGACCAGGCGCTGATGTCACCGATGGCGATGCGGTACATGCCGCCGGTGTGCGGGAGGCCGAAGTTGCCCTGGAGGATCCTCGCCCGGTGCAGGTGCAGGTGGGTGGGGCGGGCCGGCGGGCCTTCGACGGGCGGGGCGAAGAGGGCGGCGAAGGGCTTCAGGTGGTCGGAGGCCTCCAGGACGTCGGCCACGCGTTCCCACCACAGGGCCACCGGGGCGAGCCTGCCGGTGATGACAGCGCCGGGGACCACCACCGTGAGGGACATCTGGTTACTGTGCTCGGATTCGACCATCGAGGCGATCTGGACGAGCAGCCCATCGGGGTTCGACATGCACTCCAGCGTAGGACACGCCCCCGCGCGTGCCCATGCTCCCGGGCCGAGCCGCCCGCGACCGCCCGCAGCCGCCCGTATCGTCGCAGGTCAAGGGCCGAACGTCCCGGCTTCGGGCGGCCGAACAGTCCATGATCATCTCGTCTACACGTGTGGTTAGCCTGGCGTTCATGGAGTTCATCAGCAGCGGCGCTCCGCGCACCGCCACCCCCACCGCCCTCACCGCCGCCCACGTCCTCACCGTCGGCGCCTACGACGAGGACGCGTTCAGCCCGGAGTACGACCGGCTGCTCGCCCGCCACCACGCGATGCGCTTGCGTCGCAGCATCCTCGCCCCGCCCGGCCGGTCGTCCGGCCCACAGCGGCCGTCGGTGGAGCCGCCCGAGCCCGGAGACCGGGACTTGATCGTCCGTCACCTCACGCCGCTGCTGCCGTTCGACTCCCTGATCGAGGTGCTGTACGACGCGATGTTCCTCCGCCGACCGTACCTGCGGCGGCTGTTCCCGGAGTCGATGGAGTTCCAGCGCCAGCACCTGGGGCACATGTTCCAGCACCTGATCGACCACCTCGACCGGCCGGACGAACTCGACGGCAAGCTACGGGCGTTGGGCGCGGACCATCGCAAGCTCGGGGTGTGGCCGGCGCACTACGAGGCGTTCGAGGAGGCGCTGACCACCGCACTGCGGGTGCGCGGCGGGCGGGCCTGGACCGGGCAGGTCGAGGCGGCGTGGCTGCGGATGCTGCGGTTCTCGGTGGCGGCGATGGTCGCGGGCGCGGAGGCCGCGTCCACCGAGCCGCCGTTCTGGCACGGCGAGGTGGTCGGCCACGAGCGGCGCCGCCCGGACCTGGCGGTGCTGCGGGTGCGCACCGGCGAGCCGTACCCGTACCGGGCGGGCCAGTACGCGGCGTTGGAGTCGCCGCTGCTGCCGCACACCTGGCGCACCTACTCGGTGGCGTGCGCGCCGCGCGAGGACCGGGTGCTGGAGTTCCACGTCCGCCGGACCTCGCCGGGCGGGCTGAGCGCGGCGCTGGTGGACGGCACCGGTGTCGGCGACCAGGTCCGGGTGGGCCCGGCGCGCGGCGAACTCTCGCTGGACGGCGACGGGTCGGACGTGCACCGCGACCTGCTGCTGATCGGCGGGGGGACGGGCCTGGCGCCGATGAAGGCCCTGGTGGAGGAGTTCGCGGCGGCGCACCGGGCGCGCGGCCGGCGGGTGCGCCTGGTGGTCGCGGCGCGCGGCCGGGAGGACCTGTACGACTGGCCGGCAATGGTCGAACTCGCCGCCAACCGCTCGTGGTTGGAGCTGACGCCGGTGCTCGGACCGGACCTGGAGGGCCTGGCCGCGCTGCTCCGCGGCCACCAGAGCCTGCCGGGCCTGGCCCTGCTCAGCGGCCCGATCGGGATGGTCGCCGGCGCACGTTCGCTGCTGCTGGACGCGGGTGTGCCGGACCACCGGATCCGCTACGACGGCGCGACCCGCGGCTCCCGCTGAGGGGCCGCCCCGCCGCGGCCGACCGCCCGCTTCCCGGGCCGCCCGCCGCTCGTTCCACCGGCCGGTCCGCCGCGACCGGCCACCCGGCCCACCGCCGGACTCGTCGGCCGGTTCACCAGAGCCGGCCGCCCGGCCCACCGGCCGGTTTCGCCACCCGGCCCACCGGCCGGTTCGCCGTCAGGCCCCGCCGAACGGGGCCGTTCGGCCCTTCCGCCGCGGTTTCCGGCTTGGGGACAGTGACAACCCTGGCCATCTGGTCGGCGTTTTGTGTGTTTCCGGCCCGCATGCCGCGGGCCGGTCGGGTTGGGCGTGGGTGCCCGGAGAGGCCGTGCGATGGAATCCGACGAGGTCATGCTGGCTGTCCGACTCACCACCGCCGACCGGACGCTGCTGCGGCGCCTGGCGCACGGGCACCGCGGCGACGTGTCCGAGGTGGTGGCGGACGCCCTGCTGGACGTCCTGCCGTCCGTACTCACCGGCGGCACGCCCCAACTCGCCGACGAGCTCCGTCGGTTCGCCCCCTGCGCGCTGACGGTGTGGCTGCCGCCGGAGCTCGCCGAACTGCTCCCGGCGCTCGCCGACCGGATGACGGACCTGAGCGGCGTCCGCCCGGGCTCGCCGTGCGCGGCGCTGGGCGCGGCCGTCCGGCTGTGGCTGCGCCAGGACCCGGCCCTGCTGACGGCCGGCCTGCGCACCCTGCACAACACGGACGCGCGCCACCACCACGCGCACCCCGTCGCGGCCTGACGCACCGCCACTTCCCTCCGACGCACAGGCGTGTCTCTTTCCGACCGCTTCTCGTCCGACTACGCCCTCTTGCGTCCGATACGTGCATGTTTGCGCACCGTTCGCGACCAGGTACCTGATCACCGCGCCACCGCCGCGTACCACCGCGCACCCGCCGACCGCCGCCGACCGCCGCCGACAACCGCCGCAGCCTGGCGGTCCGTCAGTCCCTCCCGCCCCCGGGCCGTTCGGCTCGTGGGGGCCCGGGGACCGGGGACGCCCGGCCGTCCCGGGCGGGACCATCGGCCCAAGTCCGGGGCCTTGCGCAGGAACGAGCATGGAGCGCCGCCGCTCGGCGGGGGTTGCTCCACTCCCCGGAAGCACCCCCGGACCGAGCGGTCCGGCACTGCGCCGCCGCCCGGATCCGGACGACGTCACCGGTCTCCTGTCAAGGCAGGTGACGGCCGGTCGGGCGGCGGCGCCACCAGGTTCGGCAAGGACGAAGGAGGGCGGCCGATGGCTGCCATTGAGGCGAGTCGGGACACGGCCGAGGCCGTACCCCGGCGCACACCGGGCAGCGCGCTGGTGCGGATGCTCACCACCACCGATCACAAGACGATCGGCACGATGTATCTGGTCAGCGCGTTCGGGTTCTTCCTGATCGGCGGTGTGATGGCGCTGGTGATGCGCGCCGAGCTCGCCCGCCCGGGCACCCAGATCCTGTCGAACGAGCAGTTCAACCAGGCGTTCACCATGCACGGCTCGGTGATGCTGCTGCTGTTCGCGATGCCGCTGTTCACCGGTTTCGCGAACTGGATCATGCCGCTGCAGATCGGCGCGCCCGACGTGGCGTTCCCGCGGCTGAACATGCTGTCGTACTGGATGTTCATGTTCGGCTCGCTGATCGCGGCGGCCGGCTTCCTCACCCCGCAGGGCGCGGCGGACTTCGGCTGGTTCGCCTACGCGCCGCTGTCGGACGCGGTGCACTCGCCGGGCGTCGGCGCCGACATGTGGATCATGGGCGTGGCGTTCAGCGGCTTCGGCAGCGTGCTCGGCGCGGTCAACTTCATCACCACGATCATCTGCATGCGCGCGCCCGGCATGACCATGTTCCGGATGTCGATCTTCGCCTGGAACGTGCTGCTGACCTCGCTGCTCGTGCTGATGGTCTTCCCGGTGCTGGCGGCCGCGCTGCTCGCCCTGGAGATGGACCGCAAATTCGGCTCGCACGTCTTCGACCCGATGAACGGCGGGCCGATGCTGTGGCAGCACCTGTTCTGGTTCTTCGGCCACCCGGAGGTGTACATCCTGGCGCTGCCGTTCTTCGGCATCGTCTCGGAGATCATCCCGGTGTTCAGCCGCAAGCCGATGTTCGGTTACTCGGGCCTGATCGCCGCCACCATCGCCATCGCCGGCCTGTCGGTCACCGTGTGGGCGCACCACATGTACGTCACCGGCCAAGTCCTGCTGCCGTTCTTCTCGTTCATGACCTTCCTGATCGCGGTCCCGACCGGCGTGAAGTTCTTCAACTGGGTCGGCACCATGTGGAAGGGCTCACTGTCCTTCGAGACGCCGATGCTGTGGGCGACGGGCTTCCTGGTCACCTTCCTGTTCGGCGGTCTGACGGGCGTCCTGCTGGCCGCGCCGGTGCTGGACTTCCACGTCTCCGACTCGTACTTCGTGGTCGCGCACTTCCACTACACGCTGTTCGGCACCGTGGTGTACGCGATGATGGCGGGCTTCCACTTCTGGTGGCCCAAGTTCACCGGCAAGATGCTGGACGAGCGCCTCGGCAAGATCACCTTCTGGACGCTCACCATCGGCTTCCACACCACCTTCCTGGTCCAGCACTGGCTGGGCGCCGAGGGCATGCCGCGCCGCTACGCCGACTACCTGGCCGCCGACGGCTTCACCGCGCTGAACACCTTCTCCACCATCGGCTCGTTCCTGCTCGGCCTGTCGATCCTGCCGTTCCTCTACAACGTGTGGAAGACCGCCAAGTACGGCGAGAAGGTCACCGAGGACGACCCGTGGGGCTGGGGCCGCTCGCTGGAGTGGGCGACCTCCTGCCCGCCGCCCCGCCACAACTTCACCAAGCTGCCGAAGATCCGCTCGGAGTCCCCCGCGTTCGACCTGCACCACCCGGAGATCGCCGCGCTGGACTACCTGGAGAACCACGGCAAGCCCGCGCCGCACCTCGGCGACGTCACCCCGGCCACGTTCGACCTGCCGGAGCGCGAGCGCCGTCGCCTCGCCGCGTCCTCCTCCGAGGACTGACCGGCTCCACCGTCCGTCGGACCACAGCCCGACGGGCCATCGAACGCCGTCCCCGCCCCGCCGTATCTCCCGGTCCGGGCGGGGCGGGGACGGCACCCCCTCAGCTCTGGAGGAACCCGCCATGGCCCACCCCGTCCTGGCCCTCGGCACCGCCGCCGTGACCGCCGCCGGCAGCGCCTGGTACCTGCCCGCGCTGCTCGACCTGCGGGCCGGCGCGGACCGTCCGCGCACCGCCCGCCTCGCCGCCGCCGGCTGCCTGCTGTGGTGGGCCGGCCTGGCCGCGGCCGCGGTGCTGCTCACCGCCCCGCTCAGCTGGCACGTTCCGCTCGGCGCGGCCCTGACCGGCGCGCTGTCGGGTGCGGCGCTGCGCGTCCTGGCCGCCGTCGAGCGGCGCGCCGACCGGCGCGAACAGGACCGTGCCTGGGGCTCCCTGCCGTACGACCTGCCCACCGTCCGGGGCGTGCGGCCGTCCGCCGCCACCGTCGGCTGGGTGACGGGCGGACTCGCGGTGGCCGCCGCGACCGCCGCCGCGACGCTGCTCGCCGGACGCCCGGGGCCGACCGGCTCCGCGGTGGTGACCGTCGCCGGGTCGGTCGGGCTGTGCCTGCTGATCCTGCTCGTCGCCCTGAACCGCACCCGCCCGCACTGACCCCCCGCGTTGGAGGAAGCACAGCCATGGACGTCGCCGAGTCGATCACCCTGCACCCGGCCGGACTGCCGGGCGAGGCGGCCGCCCTCGCCCGGGCCCGGATCGCCACCGTCGCGCAGGACGGCTCCGCGCTGGTCGAAGCCGTCCGGATCCGCCTGGCCGGAGCGCCGGGACGGGTGCTCGCCCAGGTCAACGCCGAGGTGGACGGACGCCGGGTCCGGGTGCAGCTGGCCGCGCGCGGCATCGGCGAGGCCGCCGACCGGCTCGCCGACGAACTGCGCCAGCGCATCCGCGCCGTCTCCGCGAGCTGGCGGCCCCGGCCCTGGCCCTCCGCGACCGCCCGCGCCGTCGACCTGCCCGCGACCGGCAGCGAGCGCATCGTCCGCGTCAAGTCGCCTTCGCTGGTGTGGTGTTCACCCGACGCGGCGGTCCGCACCCTGGACGCCATGGACTACGACGTGCACCTGTTCACCGACCCCGCCACCGAGACCGACGCCGTGGTCCACCGGGTCGGCCCGACCGGCTACCGCCTGGCCCGCACCCGGCCCGCCGCACCACCGCAGCGGCCCGCCACACCGCTCACCCTCAGCCCGCACCCGGCCCCGCCCCTGACGGAGCAGCAGGCCGCCACCCGCCTCACCGCCGCCGAACTCCCGTACCTCTTCTTCACCGACCCCACCACCCGCCGCGGCCGCCTCCTCTACCGCCGCCTCGACGGCGACCTGGCCCTGCTCGTCCCGGCCGGCTGAAAACCCTGCTGAGCGCCTCGCCCGCTGGACTGCCTCCCGGCGGGCGCGCTCCTCCAGCAGTCCGGCAGCGCCTACGGAGACGTGCTCACCGGCCGCGAAGGGCGAGTTCATGTCGTGGGCCCACAGCCCCCGGGCGACGGCGTGCGGCACCTCGTGGTCGAGACACGACTCGTAGTCGACGATCGTTCGCGCGATGCGCAGCGACTCGTCCGAGGGGCCAGCGGCCCGGGTCTTGCGACGTGCCACAGCGAACTCCTGGCAAAGGCGTTGTGGGACAAGGAAGTTGGCGTGTTTACCCAAGTCTTGCCAGGGTCCTACGATGAGTTTGCCGAGACAAGCGCTGGGCCGAGGGGGACCGGATGGCAACTGCTCAGGACGGGGATGCCGGGACACCCGACAAGAAGGAGAGCGGGAGAGGCGGAAGGCTCGGATTCCGCTTGGCAATTGCCGGTGTCCTCATCGGTGTGCCGGCGTTCTTCGGCTTCCGCCAACTCGCTGGACATCCCGACCCGCATGCGGGCGACATCAGAGCATGTGACGCGTTTGTCGCCGTTCGAAACCCGAATCTGTGAGGAGTGCCCCCGGATGGTGTTCAAGCGGCTTCTCGGTGCCCTGGGCGTCGGCGGACCCGGCGTCGACACGGTGCTGTCCTCCCCGGCCGTCCAGCCGGGCGGCACTGTGCACGGGCAGGTGAACCTGGTCGGCGGTGAGCGCGAGGCCCAGATCAACGGCATCACGCTCGGGCTGGTCGCCCGGGTCGAGATCGAGCACGAGAACGGGGAGAGCCACGCCGTCAGGGAGTTCACCCGGGCGCAGGTCTGCGGCCCGCTGCGGCTGGCCTCCGGGGAGCAGCGCGCCGTCCCGTTCGCGCTGCCGGTGCCGTGGGAGACGCCGCTGACGGCGGTCGGGGGCCACCACCTGGCGGGCATGGCGCTCGGGGTCCGTACCGACGTGGACATCGCGGGCCAATTGGACCGGGGGGACAGCGACCCGCTCGCGGTGGAGCCGCTGCCGGTCCAGCAGCGGGTGCTGGAGGCGATGGCGGCGCTCGGCTTCCACTTCCACCGGGCCGATCTGGAGGCCGGCCGGATCCATGGCACCGGCCAGACGCTGCCGTTCTACCAGGAGATCGAGTACCGGGCGGCGCCGCAGTTCGCCCGCCGGTGCAACGAGGTCGAGCTGTCCTTCGTCACCTCGCCCCACCAGGTGGAGGTGGTGCTGGAGTTCGACAAGCGCGGCATGTTCCGCAGCGGCGACTCGGTGCGCACGTTCCGACTGGACCACACCTCCGGCGGGCACGACCTGACCGGCACGGTGGACGGCTGGATCCGCGGCGTCCTCGGCCACTGACCGGACCGGGCCCGGGCCGCTCCCGGGCCGCTCCCGGGCTTTCGGCCGGGCAGGCCCTACAGCCAGTCGCGCTTCTTGAAGATGAGGTAGAGGCCGCCGCAGACCACGCCCATCAGGGCGATGGCGAAGGGGTAGCCGAAGGCCCACTTGAGTTCGGGCATTTCCTCGAAGTTCATGCCGTAGACGGTGCCGATGAGGGTGGGGGCGAAGAGGATGGCGGCCCAGGAGGAGATCTTCTTGATCTCGTCGTTCTGGGCGTGGCCGGCTTCGGCGAGTTGCTTCATCTCCTCGTTCTGGCGCTGGGAGACCAGGGTGCCGTTGACGGTGAGGATGTTCTGGAGCATCTGGCGGAAGCCGTCGACGCGTTCGGCGGCGTAGGTGGCGTGGTCGGCGACGTCGCGGAGGTAGCGCTGGAGTTCCTCGTCGGTGCCGTACTTCTGGAAGCCCGCTTCGAGGGCGCGCATGATCTCCAGGAGCGGGCCGGTGGCGCGCTGGAGTTCGATGACCTCGCGGGAGAGTTCGTAGATGCGGCGGGAGACCCGGGGGTCGCCGCCGAAGACCTCGGTCTCGATCTCGTCGATGTCGTGCTGGAGGCCCGCGATGACGGGGGCGTAGCCGTCGACGACGGCGTCGAGGACGGCGTACAGGACGGCCTCGGGGCCGAGCGCGAGCAGGTCGGGGTCGGCTTCGAGGCGGCCGCGGATCATCGACAGGTCGGGCGACTGGGAGTGACGGACCGTCAGGACGAAGTCGGGGCCGACGAAGAGGTGGATCTCGCCGAAGTCGACCTCTTCGACGTCGTCGAGGTAGCGGGCGGCGCGCAGCACCACGAACAGGGTGTCGCCGTAGCGTTCCAGCTTGGGGCGCTGGTGGGCCACGATGGCGTCCTCCAGCGCGAGTTCGTGGAGGTCGAACTTCTCGGCGGCTTCGACGAGTTGGGCCTCGGCGGGCCGGTAGAGGCCGATCCAGGCCATGGTGCCGGGCTTGCCGGGGAGTTCGCGGTAGATCTCGGCGAGGCCGGCCGGTGTCTCTATCCGCCGCCCGTCGCGGTACACGGCGGCGTCGACGACGGAGCCCTCGACGGAGGCGGGACCGCGGTCGTCGGAGTTCTGCTCGGAGCGCGGGTCCATGGAGTGCTCGGGCGCGGCGGTGTGGTCGGCCACCAGCCGGGGGCTGCGGCTGAAGGGTCGCTTGCTCGCGCGCACGGCGCGCACACGCCAGTCGGACATGGCGGGTACCTCCACGGGTCTGGTTCCGTCACGCCTCCGCACGGCGGGGGGGGACGGGCGACACCGGACGGTCCGCGCGACAGCAGGGCCCGCGTTCAGCGGGCGGTGCGGGGGCGAGGGTTCCGGGTGCCGGGAGTGGGTGAGAACTGCCCGGAGCGGGGCCGACTTCGGCCCGGACTACTGCACTCCACTGCTCTCACCTCCGCATTCTCGGGACGCACCGGGGCGTCACGACCGTCGCCCAGTGTAGCCCCGCACGCCCCCGCCCCCGGCCGGGGCCCCCGCCGGGGCCCTCGGCGGGGGCCGCACCGAGGGCCGCACCGGGGCCCCCGGCACGGCCGCAGCGACCACCGGGAGCCCGACGGCCACCGGCCGGCAGGGTGGCACTCGCAGGGTTACCTTCGGCCGCAGACTCGCCCGGTCCCCCGAGGCACACTGATGCGTATGGACACTTCGGCGGATCTCGGTGAGTTCCTGCGCAGCCGACGGGCGTTGCTGCAGCCGCAGGACGTAGGTCTGAACGCGACGGAAACCCGCCGCCGGGTGCCGGGGCTGCGCCGCGAGGAGTTGGCGCTGCTCGCCGGGGTGAGCGTCGCGTACTACACGCGGCTGGAGCAGGGCCAGAGCGTCAACGCCTCGGACGGGGTACTGAACGCGGTGGCCCGCGCGCTACGTCTGGACGGTGACGAGCACGCCCACCTGCGCGCCCTGGCCCGTCCCGACCGGGCGTCGGCGGGCCGGAGTTCGGCGCCCAGGCCGGAACAGGTCCGGGCGTCGACGCGGCACCTGATCGCGGCGATGGACCGCATCCCGGCCGTGGTCCTGAACCACCGCTACGACTTCCTGGCGTGGAACCCGCTGGGGCACGCCCTGCTGGCCGGGCACCTCGACCCGTCCGCGCCGGACCTCCCGGCCGAGCGTCCCAATCTGGCCAGGCTGCTGTTCCTCGACCCGCACACCCGGGAGCTGTTCACGCACTGGGAGGCCGAGACGAAGGTCGCCGTGGCGGCTCTCCGGCTGACGGTCGGGCGGTACCCGGAGGACCGCCAGCTGGCCGAGCTGGTGGGTCATCTGGCCATCCACAGCCCGGAGTTCGCCTCGCTGTGGGCCCGCCACCCGGTGCGCGAGTGCACGGCCGGCACCAAGTCCTTCCACCACCCGCTGGTGGGCGAGCTCGACCTGGGCCTGGAGAACCTGCGCCCCTCGGACAGCAGCGACCACCGCATCCTGCTGTACATCCCCGAGCCGGGCTCCCCGTCCGCCGCCGCCGTCGACCTGCTGGCCGGCACTCTCCAGCGCTGACGGTCAGCCGGCGTTGCCGTCCAGGAGTTCGCGGGTACGCCGCAGCAGGGCGTGGCGCACCTCGTCGGGCGCCAGCCGTTCTGCCTCTCCACCTGGCCTGAGCCGGCCCCGGCCGCGTCACCCCCACCAGAGCGCCGAACGCCCCGGCCGAAGCCCCTGCCCGAGCGCCCGCCCGCGCCGGCCCAGCAGGGTCGCGTCAGCCCAGCAGAGCGCCGAGCGGCCCGGCGATCAGGTGGTAGTGGGCGAGGAACGCCGTGAACGCGCAGCAGGCCAGGGCGGTCAGGGTCATCGCGAGGCGGCCGGGCAGTCGCCACCAGTGGCGCAGCCAGCCGGCGGCGGCGCCGGCGGTGACGGCGAGGGCGGCGAGCGGGAAGGGCGCGCCCCACCAGGTGGGGGCGAGGGCGAGCGGGGTGCCGAGCGGGACGGCTTCCATCATGGCGTTGCCGTCGGAGACCAGGGCGAGCAGCGCGGCGAGGAATCCGGCGGCGAGCACGCCGGCGAGGGCGGCGGCGGCCCGGGCGGCCTGTGCGGGTCGCGGGTGGGCGGGGCGTCGGCGCAGTCGCCGGGCGAGTGCGGTGGCGGGGACGGCGACGGCCGCGCCGAGCAGGACCGTCAGGGCGGCGAACAGGACGGCCAGGCGCGGGCCGGGCCGCTCGCGCCAGGTCAGTGCCTCGAACGCGGTGGACGGGTTGTCGGAGACGCTCAACACGCCGTCGTGGAAGGCGATTTCGGCCTGTCCGTCGCGTTCGCGGTAGCGCTCGCCGCCGAGCGGCAGCCAGTGCTGTTCGGGGTGCCGGGGGTCGAGTGCGAGGCCGTCGGTGCGCAGTCCGTTGCCTTCGGCGGTGACGGTGACGGAGCCGAAGAGTTCCTCGGTGCGCATCAGGCTGTCGCGGCTGACCCGGGCGGCCCGGTACGTCCCGGCGACGCGGTCGGCGTCGGCGGGGCTGCCGCTGCTGCCGCCGGCGGCGGGCGGCCGGGCGCCGGGGAGGGCGTCGACGACGGCGCGGATCAGCTCCTTGCCGTCCCAGTTGGCGCTGCCGTCGATGCCGTCGCCGTTGTAGACGACGTAGATGCCGATGCCCTGTTCGGGCAGGATCAGCAGGTTGCCGTGGAAGCCGGGCAGGTCGCCGTCCTTGAACCAGCCGGTGAACCCGTCGCGCGTCCAGCCTTCCCAGGCGTATCCGACGCCGGGCAGGTCGGGGTGCTGCCGGTAGTGGGTGGTCTGCATCAGGCGGGCGGCGGCGTCGGGGGCGAGTTGGGCGCGCATCCAGCGGGCCATGTCGGCGGCGGTGGTGACGCCGCCGGGGCCGCTGGGCGTCCAAGGTCCGTACTGGCCGTGTTCCTCGACCCAGCCGTCCGTGCCGTCGGGCCGGTAGCCGCGGGCGGGTGGCAGGCCGTCGGGGTGCGGTTGGGCGAAGGAGGTGCGGGTCATGCCGAGCGGGCCGAGGACGGCCGCGCGGAGCTGTTCGGCGAACGGGCGGCCGCTGACGCGTTCGACGACCAAGCCGGCGAGGGCGGCGCCGTAGTTGTCGTAGGCGACGACGGTTCCGGGCGGCCGGACCCGGGCCGGGCGGTGCTCGGCGAGGCTGTCCTCCAGGCTCGAAAGGCCTTGGGGTGTGGCGGAGTTGACGCCGACCAGGTCACTGTCGAAGCCGGCCGTGTGGGTGAGCAGGTGGCCGGTGGTGACGGGGTGGCCGGGGTAGGTGTCGGGGATGCGGTTGGCTGGCGGCAGGTACCGGTTGACGTCGGCGGCGGGGTCGAGCTTCCCGTCGGTGATCAGTTGGGCGGCGGCCTGCGCGGTGAACAGCTTGGCCAGCGAGCCGAGGTAGAACTCGGTGCGTTCGGGGTCGACGGGCGTCCGGGCGGCGGTGTCGGCGACGCCGTAGCCCCGGGTGAGCACGCTCCCGTCGGCGCCGACCACGGCCACGGCGGCGCCCGGTATCCGGTCGCGGCCCAGCTGCGCCGTCACCGTCCGGTCGATCAGCTCCCCCAGCGGGGCCGGGACGGCGGCGTGGGCGGGCGCGGCGGCGGGCAGCAGGGCGGTGACGGCGAGGGCGAGGACGGCGGCGGTGCGGCGCTTGATCATGCGTCAACGATGGCTCCGGGCAGGGCGGTCGGGGCAGTGCCAGGCGCATCCGTCGGCATGCATTCTGCACGTCCCCCGGGTGCGGAACCCAGGTGCGGAACCCAGGTGCGGAACCCCCGAGTGCGGGCCCCCGGGCGGTCAGAGCTCGCAGTACCTGACGCAGAACTCGTGCGGCGCCTCGCCGGCGAACTCGCAGCAGAGGGGTTCGTCCTCGCCGTCGTTCCCGAACTCGTCGCGGTTGCGGAACTCGGTCACGATCCGGCCCGCCTCGATGCGCGACACCCCGACCTGCTTGGCGAAGTCCACCTTCAACAGGTCGGTCTCCAGCGCCAGGCACCGCACCGAGTACCGTCGCGCGGCGTCCGGGTGCTTCGCGAACACCGCGTCCAGATCCTTGAAGAACTCCGGGTCCCCTTCCGGCCCGCAACGGGCATGCCCAGTCATGGCGACCTCCTCGGACTCCGTGGCTCCTCTCCACCCTCCCGCCGTTGCCGCACCGGCGCGCGCCCGCGCGGTCCACCGGCCGGCCGGGGTGCCGGGGTGCCGGGGTGCCGGGGTGCCGGGGTGGCGGGGTGCCGACGGCATGATCAACTCGGGCACAATGGCGGGGTGTTCGGGGGAACGAAGGACGAGGACGAGGGCCTTCCGGGCCCGGTGGTGCTGTCGTTGGTGCTGCTGGGCGCGATGTTCGGGATGGCCGCGCCGGCCTACGGCGGGTGGTGGCCCGCGCCCGCCGCGCTGGTGGCGCTGGCCGTGCAGGCGGTGCACTGCCTGCCGTGGACGACCCGGCTGCGCGGCGCGTGGACGCTGGCCGCCCAGCTGCTGCTCGCGCCCTGGTCGGGCGTGCCCGGCTTCGCGGCCGCCTCGGTGCTGCTGCTGGTGCGCCGGCCGGTGCGCTGGGTGCTGTTCGCACTGATCGTGGCGGGCGCGGCGGCGCTCGCCGGGGACGGCGGCTACCGGGCGGCGAACGGCGCGAGCAACGCCCTCGCCCAGGGCCTGACGGTGTACGCGCTGACCCGGCTGTTCCACCTGTACGCCGAACTCCACGCCGCCCGCGACCGGTTGGCGGCCGCACAGGTCTCCCGGGAGCGGCAGCGCGCGGCCCGCGAACTGCACACCGCGATCGGCGTCCCGCTGGCGGCGGTGCTGCGGCTGGCCGCCGACGGTGACGCCGCCGCCGCCGCGGCCACCGCCCGCCGGGCCGCCGCCCGGGTCCGCGCGACACCCGAACCACCGCCGACGGCCCCCGCGCCGGACGGCCCGATGCCCGCGCCGGTGCTGCCCGTCCTGATCGCCGTCCATCTCGGCTACCTGGCGGCCGGCGTCGCCCTCCTCCTCGACCTCGCCCTCCCGGGCGGTCAACTCGCGCTCTGCCTGGCCGCGTTGACGATCGTCACCGGCCTCCAGGTGCACCACTCGCTGCCCCGCCCGCCGGGGGTGCGCCCGCCCGGGTACGGCTGGACGTGGGCGCTGCAGTGCGCCCTCGCGGCCGCGGTGCTGTTCGGTCCGGACGGCCCGCACCCGCAGCTGCTGGCCTTCGCCGCCGCGTCCGCGCTGGTGCTGCTGCCGCCCGCCGCCGGCTGGCCCGCGTTCGGCGCGGCGGTGTTCGCGGCCGGCACGGTCGACGGGACGGCGGCCGTGGACGTGGTCACCATCGCACTGGTCTACTACGGCCTGACGCTGCTCACCACGCTGGTGCACCGGGTCCGCGAGGCCCGCCGGGCGCTGGCCGAACTGGCCGTCGCCCGGGAGCGGCGGCGGATCGCCCGCGACGTCCACGACCTGCTCGGCTCGGGCCTGACCGCCGTCGCCGTCACCGCCGAACTCGCCCTGCGCGAGCCTGCCGCCGGCCACCTGCCGCGCGCCGCCGCACTCGCCGAGCGCACCCTGGCCGAGCTGCGCGCGATCCCCGCCGACCACACCGAACTCGACCTAGACCGCGAACTCGCCTCCGCCCGAGCCCTGTTGGCCGCTGCCGGGATCGAGCTGCGGCTCACCGGCGCCCCGGAGAGCACCCCTGCCGCCGCCCGCCCGCTGCTCGCGGCGGTGCTCCGCGAGGGCGTCACCAACCTGCTGCGGCACAGCCGGGCCACCCACTGCGCGCTCGCCCTCCACCCGGGCGGCCTGCGCCTCACCAACGACCGCCCCCGCCCCGGCCCGCACCGCCCGGGCGACGGCACCCCCAACCTGACCGCCCGCGCCGCCGCCCACGGCGCCGCCCTCGCCAGCGGCCCGGCCGGCCCCGACCACTGGACGCTGGCCGTCGCCCTGGATCGCTGAGAAGTCGGCTCCTTCGGGCTGCGACGGCACCGCTACGGGCGCAAGGCCGACCACTTCGCCGACATCGCCGCACCCCTCATCCGCACCCGAAGACTCACCACATGAGGTGCCTTCTTAATCGAGTGCGAGCGCCCCGATCCGGGTGATACAAGGTCTGCGTGACTGAGCATCTCCAATTCCCCACCCTGCTGCGGATTATCGACGAGCGGTCCGCCGCGTTCCGCGCCGCCGTCGCCGCGGCCCCCAGCCTCGACGCCGACGTCCCGTCCTGCCCGGGCTGGACGCTGTACGACCTGGCGAACCACCTCAGTGAGGGGGACCGCTTCTGGGCCTACATCGTGCTGAACACCGCGCCGGGCGACGAGCGGCCGAGCAAGGACGGGCTGGCGGCGCCCGGGGAGCGCGAGGCGCTCATAGCCTGGCTGGCCGACTCGACGGAGCAGCTTCTCAGTGCTCTGCGCGAGGCCGGCCCGGACCGGGGCTGCTGGGCCTGGTGGGAGCCGCTGGCCTCGTCGCACACGGTGGCTGCCGTGGCCCGCCGCCGCGTCCCGGAGTCGCTGATCCACACCTACGACGCCCAGCTGGCCTCCGGTGCCCCGCAGGAGCTGCCGACGACCGAGGCGGTCGACGCCATCGACGAGTTCCTCTCCACCGTCTGCACCGGCACGAACCCGTGGCCGAACGAGCCCTCCACCATGGACTACCACGCAGCCGAGGCCGGCTCCTGGCGCCAGACGGTGGACGCCGCCGGTTCCCGCTTCACCCGCCTCACCGCGGCGGAGGCGGCCGGGAGCAGGCCCACCGCCGCCATCTACGGCACGGCGAGCGAGATGGCCCTGCTCATGTACATGCGCATCCCGGTCGGCTCGCTGCGGATGGAGGGCGACGCCGACCTGATCCAGCAGCTCCAGGACTGGGACTGAGTCACAGCGCGGCCGCGACCGCCGCCGAGGCGTGGATGCGGGTGGTGGGGAAGACCGGCACCGGGCTGTCCTCGGCGCCGACCAGCAGTTCGATCTCGGTGCAGCCGAGGATCACGCCCTGCGCGCCCGCCGCCACCAGCTCCGCGATCACGCCCCGGTACGCGGCGCGGGACTCCTCGCGGACCACGCCGAGGCACAGCTCCTGGTAGATCACCCGGTGCACCAGCTCCCGCCCGGCCGCGTCGGGGACGATCACCTCCAGGCCGTGCCCGGCGAGGCGCTCGCGGTAGAAGTCCTGCTCCATGGTGAACGCGGTGCCGAGCAGCCCGACCCGCTCGACTCCCGCCGCCAGCACGGCTTCCGCCGTCGCGTCGGCCAGGTGCAGCAGCGGGATGCCGATCGCGGCGGCGACCTGGTCGGCCACCTTGTGCATGGTGTTGGTGCAGATCAGCAGCAGGTCCGCGCCGGCCGCCTCGACGGACCGGGCGGCGGCCGCGAGCAGTTCGCCCGCCTCCTGCCACCGGCCGGCGGCCTGGAGCTGTTCGATCTCCGCGAAGTCCACCGAGTACAGCACGCACTTGGCGGAGTGCAGCCCGCCGAGCCGCTCCCGGGTGAGCTCGTTGAGCAGCCGGTAGTACTCCGCCGTGGATTCCCAACTCATGCCGCCGAGCAGGCCGATCGTCTTCATCGCGCCAGCCTGCCACACCCGGCCCGCCGGTCCGGCCGCGCGCCCTCGCACGCCCCCACGCCGGAGCTCGCACCTCAACGCGCCGGTGGATCGGGCGGTCGGCGAACGGTTTTGCCGGGAATGCCCCCGGATGAACCAATCGCACGACCCGGGAGAGTGTCCGGTGACCGCAGTGATCCCCCCGAACGGCAGCCCCACCGACCCGGCCGGCCCCGCCGTCGTCTTCGACGCACCGTTCTCCGACAGCTCCCAGTGGGCGGCCGGCGCCTCCTCCGCGTACCCGCCCGACGGGCGCAACAGCGGCGACAACAAGCTCGACCACCTGGTGCCGGGCTTCGGGCCGGACGGCGACGAGTTCGCCGCGGTCCGGGAGAACCCGTTCAGCTGGCGCACGCCGCTGGTGACCACGGAGAACACCCGGGGCAACTTCGAACTCCTCCCGGAGGACGTGCTGGAGGCTCAGTGCCTGCTGTCGGCCACCCAGGGCGCCTGGCCGGCGATCTGGACCTGGGGGCGGGACGTCGCCCCCGGCCGCCCGCAGCGCGGCCACGGCGAGGTGGACCTCTTCGAGTACCACCCCGACCACCCGCAGATGCTGGAGCTCAGCAACCACGTCAACCCCGGCAACCCCGCCTACCTGGACAATCTGGTCACCCCGGACACCTGGTTCACCCTCACCTGCCGCTTCGGCGCCGGCTCCGTGGACTGGTCGATCGACGGCCGCGCAGTCCACTCCGACGCCCGCGGCGTCGGCGCCGCCTGGCGCGCCTGGATCATCGTCAACCTCTCGGTCTCCGCCGGCCAGTGGGGCCACCTCCGCCCCCGCCCCGACATCCGCCGCATCTCCTGGCACTGCCGAAACCTCCGCGTGCTGCGCAACACCCCACCCCCGAACGGCAGTTGACCGCCCGCCAGGACAGGACCTGGCGCGACGGCGCCGCTAGCGGGCGGCCGCCGGGGGGAGCCAGCCGGACTCGCGGGCGATGCGGACGGCGTCGAGGCGGGTGCGGGCGTCGAGTTTGACCTGGGCGGCGGCCAGGTAGTTGCGGACGGTGCCGGGCGACAGGTGGAGGCGTTTGGCGATCTCGCGGGGCTCGCAGCCGTCGGCGGCCAGCGCGAGGGCCTGGGCCTCGCGTTCGGTGAGGGGGCTGGCGGGGGCGGTCAGGGCGCGGGCGGCGAGCTCGGGGTCGATCGCGGTGCCGCCCGCCGCGACCGTGCGGATCGCCTCGGCGAGGCGCTCGGGCGGCGCGTCCTTCGGCATGAACCCCGTCGCCCCGGCGGCCAGCGCCGCCCGCAGCACCTCGGGCCGCCGATGCGCCGTCAGGATCAACACCCCGCACCCGGGCACCCGTTCGCGCAGCACGCCCGCGTTGGTCAGCCCGTCCGTCCCCGGCATGTCGACGTCCAGCACCGCGACGTCCGGCCGGTGGGCGAGCGCGGCGGCGAGCACCTGGTCGCCGTGACCGGTGTCGGCCACCACCTCGATGTCACCGGCGTCCGACAGCAGCGCCCGCAGCGCACCGCGCACCAGGTGCATGTCCTCGGCCAGCAGCACTCTCACCATGACCGCCCCGATCCCCCCGTCGACACGAAGCGCCCAGAATACCCGCGCCCGACCCCGCGCCCGCCCCCATCGGACGCCCCGCCGGACGCCCCACCGGACGCCCCGCCGGACGCCCCGCCGAACGCCTCGCCGAGCGCCCCGCCGAACGCCCCACCGCAGGGCGACAACCGGAGGTCGGGCGGGCCTTCCGGGCCCCCAGTCGCACGGCCGCCGGGCCGGAATGGTGAACTGGAGGGGTGAGCACCGACCTGAAAACCATCGAACCGCCACTGCCGGGGACAGCTGTCGAGCGCCGCCCCGCCCCGGTCGTCCGGTGTCGTCGGTGCCACCGGCCGCTGCACTCCCCCGAGTCCCGCTGGGAGAAGCTCGGCCGGCACTGCGCCGACGCGCCCGAGCGCACCCGGGTCTACGTCATCGACCAGGACCAGCTGCCCGGCACCTGATCCCCCCGCACTCACCGACCCGTCAGCACGTCGGCCAGCTCGCAGCCCTGCACCGTCGCCGGGTGCAGCGGCGGCCCGTCGTACTCGGCGCGCCGCTCGCGGTCCAGCACCGCGCCCTCGAACACCGCCGCCCGCACCGCCCGCGCCAGCCGGGAGCCCCAGTGCGAACGCGGCCCGCCGAACGGCTCCACCGGCTCGCCCGCCACCGGCGTCCGCACGGCGACGCAGATCGCGTCCGACGGCGTGCCCGAGCAGTCGCGGCCCGCCTCCAGCAAGGCCTGCACCTTCGCCTCGGTGGCCGTCGCCAGCAGGTTGACCAGCCCGGCGTCCGCCACCGCCGCCGGCACCACCGCCAGCACGTTGATCGTCCCCGGAGCGAAAGCAACCCGCGCGCCCGGCAACATAATTGACGATCCGTCAGGTTGAGCGGCGGCCCAGGTGGGCACCCCGATGCCGGTGGTGACCACCGCCGTCACGCCGCCGTCCTCCGCCCAGGTGCAGGCGTCCACCTCGGCGGCCGTCATCAGGCCCACGCCCGGGCCCAGCAGGCCCTGCGCGGCGGCGAGTTCGGCCAGGTGCGCGTCCGGGTCCATCCGCCCGTAGCCGGCCCGGACCTGCGCGTTGAGGACCCAGTGGCGCTCGCCGAGGCCGCCACCGAGCACCCCGGAGCTGACCATCCGCCAGCCCGGCCCGGCCCGCCACACCAGCAGGTGCCGGCACCCGCCGTCCTCGATCCGCCCGGCCCGCTGCACCGCCACCGGCCGCCCGTCCACACCGACCCCGCCTCTCGTTCCGTCCGCCGTCGAACGGCCACCCAATCACACCGCCCCGCCGACCTGGCACGGGGATTGGCCGCGACGCGACCCGATGCGGCAGAGTGTCCGGCATGACCGCGCAGCCCTCCGCCCCCGTCTCCGCCTCCCGCGCCCCGGCGGCCGGCGCCCGCCGCCGCCCGGTGCAGCAGCGCAGCCAGGAGCGGTACGAGCGGCTGCTGGACGCCTGCGCGGGCCTGCTCGACGCGGTCGGCCCGAGCGGGCTGACCACCAAGGAGGTCGCGCAGCGCGCCGAGGTGCCGATCGGCACCCTGTACCAGTTCTTCTCCGGCAAGGACGGCCTGCTCGCCGCCCTCGCCGAACGCAACCTGGCGGTCTTCCTGGACGGCCTGGCCCGCCGGGTGGACGCCGCCGGACGCCCCGGCGTCGCCGAGTTCACCGACCTCGCGGTCGAGGAGTTCGTGGCGATGAAGCGCACCCTGCCCGGCTTCGGCCACCTCGACTTCGGCCTGGTCGACGCCCTCCCCTCCTCCGTCGAGGACCTGCACATGCTCGACGCCGAACTCGACAACAACGCGGCCGTCGCCCTGCGCCTGCGCACCATCGGCGGCGACCTCTTCTCCGCCCCCGGCTACGCGCTCGCCCTGCGGGTCGCCATGGAGTGCGCGGACGCCGTCCTCAAGCTCGCCTTCCGCGCCGCCCCGGACGGCGACCCGCAGCTGATCGCCGAGTGCAAGCGCCTGGTACGCAGCTACCTCGCCACCCCGCCGGCCGAGCTCGCCGGCTGACCGGCCTCGCCGACCCCGCCGACCCCGCCGACCCCGCCGACCCCGCCGATCGACGCCTCCCGCAGGCCGATCTCCCCGGTGGGCCGACCGTGTGTCGGCCGTGGGCCGAGTGCGGGCTGACCGGTTCCGCCATTGCACCGCCCGGAGCGCCGCCGCACAGTGGAAACAGGGGTCCGCGGAAGCAGGGGTCCGCCCCCGCGTCCCACCGGTCCCGGCCAGCGGCCGCCGGCCGCTCGGCCAGGTCCCGCCGAACCGCAGGAGCAGCCATGCAAGCCACCGTGGGAGACCACGTCCACATGTACAGCAGGTCGGTCGGCATGACCGACCGCAAGGGCGAGATCGTCGAGGTGCGCGGCACCGACGGCGAGCCGCCGTACCTTGTCCGCTTCGAGGACGGCCACGCCGGCCTCGTCTACCCCGGCCCCGACTGCATCGTCGAGCACCGCCTCGCCGAAGAGCAGCGCTGATCCCGGGCCTCGGCCCGGTGGGAGGAGCGGTCCGCCTTGCCCCCACCCCTGCCGGGCCCGCTGGCCCAGCTCGCGCCACTGCTGGACGACTACGGCTACCTGGCCGTCGGCGTCCTGGTGTTCCTCGACAACTGCGTGATCCCGGTGCCCGGCCAGACCATCCTGGTGCTGGCCGCCGTCTACGCGGGCGCCGGGCAGCTGTCGCTGCCGGTGGTGCTGACCGTCGCCGTGCTGGCCGCGTTCGCCGGCAACGGCCTCGCCTACCTGATCGGACGTACCGGCGGACTGGCGTTCGTCCACCGCTGGGGACGCTACCTGCGGCTCACCCCCGAGCGCCTGGCCCGCGCCGAGGACTTCTTCCGCCGCCGCGGCACCCTGGTGGTCACCGGCGCCCGCTTCGTCGACGGCCTGCGCCAGACCAACGGCGTCGTCGCCGGCACCACCGGCATGCCGTGGCGGCGCTTCCTGCCCGCCAACGCCGCGGGCGCCGTCCTGTGGGCGGGCGTCTGGACGGCGATCGGCTACTCCGCCGGCAGCAACATCACCGTCCTGTACCGGCAGGCCGTCCGCTACCAGGTGCTGCTGCTGATCGCCGTCCTCGCCGTCCTCGCCCTGGTCGCCAGCCGCGCCTGGCTGCGCCACCGCCGCCGTCGCCGCCCGGTGTACGACGCCGGCAGCCGCATCCCGCACCAGGACAGCGGCGAGGACGTCCCCGCCGACGGACGGCACTGACGCTCCGTCAACAACCGCTGGTTCGCGGGGCGCTGACGTGTACCATCATGGCGCGCAGTCGGGCCGCCCGCCCCGATCGCGCCCGACCACGCCTCGCCGCAGCTCAGCGGAAGTTGACCACCTCGAAGGCCGCGGCGAACGTCGTCCCGAGGCGGGCCCCCGCGATCCGGCCCATCGACTCCAGGAACTCGGCGGCGTTCGCCATCTCGCCGCTCAGACCCGCCAGATACGCCCGGTGGGCCTCCAGCGAAGCGACGCCGGCCGCGAACGTCTCCGTGATGTCGACGCCGTGCCGCCCGTCCGGCGACCCGGCCGCCCACACCTGGCGGACGCCGTTCCACGGTTCGTTGCCCTCGGCGAGCAGTTCCCGGAACACCCACCGGTTCCCGGCCGCCGGCACCGCGTCCAACGCGGCCCGCCCCACCGCGATGTGATCCGCCTGGTTCGGGAACACCCCGCCGTACGTGTCACGGAAGTTGGTCGTGATCACGATCTCCGGCCGGTGCCGCCGGATCGCCCGCGCCAGGTCCCGGCGCAGCGGCAGTCCGTACTCCACCATGCCGTCCGGGTACCCGAGGAACTCCACGGTGTCCACCCCGACCAGCGCCGCCGACTCGACCTGCTCCCGCTCCCGTATCGGCCGGCACTGCTCGGGCTCGATCCCGTCGATCCCGGCCTCACCGCTGGTGACCATCAGGTAGCTGATCCGCTTGCCCTGCGCCGTCCACCGGGCGACGGCTGCGGACGCGCCGTACTCCATGTCGTCCGGGTGCGCGACGATCGCCAGGGCGGTGCTCCAGTCCTCGTCCAGCGGGCCGAACGGGGGCTGCTGCTCGGTGGGGTTGCTGCTCATGGTGCTGCCTCTCGCGCTCAGTTCGCGGTCCGGATCGCGTAGTTGAAGTCGGCGTGCCCGAAGTGCCGCATCAGCGTCATCCAGAACGGCATCAGCATCTCCGTCCCCCGCGCCGCCTCGATCCCGCCGAGGTCCAGCACCCGCCCCGCCGGCCAGCCGAACTCTCCCAGCAGCGCCGTGACCTGCGCCTTCGCCTCGGCGTTCTCCCCCGCCACGAACAGCTGGTGCTCGCCGGGGATCCGGTCCGGGTCCACCATGACGGTGACGGTGACGGTGTTCAGCGCCTTCACGACGCGGCTCTCGGGCAGCGCGCGCTGCAGCTGCTCGCCGACACTGTCCGTGTTGACGGGGTCGAGCGTCATCTCCCCGGTCGGCGAGAACACCAGCGGGTTCGACACGTCGAGCACGGTCTTCCCGGCGAGGTGCTCCGACCCGGCCAGATCCACCGCCGACAGTGCGACGGTGCCGGAGGTGGCGACGATCACCAGCTCCCCGAACTCGGCCGCCTCCGCGAACGTCCCGGCCCGCCCGCCCTGCCCGCTGCGCTCCGCCCAGTCGGCGGCCGCGTCGTTGCCCTTGCTCCGCGACCCGAGAACGACCTCGTGTCCGAGCGCGACGAGCTTGCTACCGAGAGTCTGCCCGACCGTCCCCGTGCCGAGAATTCCGATTCGCATTCCCACTCCGTCCCCGTTCGACCCGACCCGAAAATCCGAACGCACCCTACCCGAGCCCACTTTGATCCACAGTCAGAACCCGTCCGCCCCCACAGGCCCGTCCACCCCCACCCCCCACCATGCGACCCCCGCCACCCCCACGCCACCCGCACCGGCGCGACCGTCACCGGGAGGCTCCACTCGCCCGCCCGGAGCCGGCCCCTGGCGGGACGCGCCCGTCCTGCCCCGCCGGGCCGGCCCGGAAACCTGCACGCCGGGGGTGTGGAAAGCGCTTACCCAATGCCCTCCCGAACCGTTGACGCCCCAGCGGGAAAGCGCTTACCGTCGGGCAGCCGGAAAGCGCTTTCCCACCCCCTCCCGGAGGCGTCGTGCCCCTGCCTGCCCTCTCCCGTCGCACCCTGCTCCAGGCCGGCACCGCCGGTGCCCTCACCCTCGCCGTCGCCGGCCCCGCCACCGCCACCGCCGCGGGCGCCGCGACCGCCGACCCGTACGAGACCCTCCGCCTGCGCTGGCTCGCGCTCCTCACCGGCACCGGGTTCGACCCGGCCGCCGACCCGTTCGCCGCCGCGCTGCGCGCCCTCGGTGACCGCGCCCGCACCCAGCAGCAGGCGATGGCGCCGACCGCCGGCTCCCTCTGGCCGGACCTCCCCCTGGGCTCCGTCTCCGCGAACATCACCGGCAGTTTCGTCCGCCTCCGCACCATGGCCCTCGCCTGGGCCCAGCCGGGCACCGGCCTGACCGGTGACGCGACTCTCGCGGCGGCCGTCGCCGCGGGCCTCGACCAGCTCTGCGCCTCCGCGTACACCGCCACCGCGACGGCCTACGACAACTGGTGGGACTGGCAGATCGGTTCGCCGCAGGCGCTGCTCGACACCTGCGTCCTCCTCGCACCCCGGCTCACCACCGACCGGCTCACCGCCTACTGCGCGGCCGTCGACCACGCCGTCCCCGACTCCAAGGTCTCCGCCTACTCGGGCACGAGCACCGGCGCCAACCGCGTCGACCTCTGCCGCGTCCTCGCCCTGCGCGGCGTCGTCGGCAGGAGCGCCGCGAAGCTCGCCACCGCCTCCGCCGCACTGTCCCCGGTCTTCCCGTACGTGCTGACCGGGGACGGCCTGTACCCGGACGGCTCGTTCGTCCAGCACACCTGGGTCCCGTACACCGGGTCCTACGGCGAGGTTCTGCTCAGCGGCCTGAGCCGCCTGTTCGCCCTGCTCGCCGGCTCGACCTGGGAGGTCACCGACCCGCAGCGCCAGAACGTCTTCGACGCGGTGGATTCGGCCTACGCGCCGTTCCTCTTCAACGGCCTCGTGATGGACTCGGTCGTCGGCCGGGCCAGCAGCCGGGGCCTCCAGTCCTCCGATCTCCTGCACCTCCAGCAGGACGACCACGGCCGGGGCCACACGATCATCGGCCACATCCTCCGACTGGCGAACTCGGGCGCGGCCCCGGCCGACCGGTCCGCGCGCTGGCGGGCGGCCGTGAAGGGCTGGATCGCCCGCGACTACTACCGCCCGTACCTCTCGGACGCGGCCGTCGACGTCCCCGAACTGGCCCGCGCCCAGGCCCTCGTCGCGGACGGCTCGGTCGCACCGGCCGCGGAGCCGGTGGGCACGCGGGTGTTCGCGATGGACCGGGCGGTGGCGCGGCGCGCCGACTGGGCGGTCTCGTTGTCGATGTGCTCGGCGCGCACGACGTTCTACGAGACCGGCAACGGCGAGAACGTGCGCGGCTGGCACACCAACAACGGGCTCCTCGCCTGGTGGAACGCGACGACCGGCAACGGCCAGTACGCCGACGCGTTCTGGCCGACCGTCGACCCGTACCGCCTGCCGGGGACGACCGTCTCGACGAAGAAGCTCGCGGACGCGGCCGGCGGCGCGTGGGGCGCGGCGCGCCCGGACAGCGGGTGGGCGGGCGGTGCGAGCGACGGCACGTACGCGGCGGTGGGGCAGGCGGTGCGCGGGCTGTCGTCGACGCTCTCGGGCTGGAAGTCCTGGTTCCTGCTGGACGATTCGGTGGTCTGCCTGGGCGCGGGCATCAGCTGCACCGACGGCGTGCCGGTCGAGACCGTGGTCGAGAACCGCAACCTCGGCGCGTCCGGCACGCACGCGTTCACCGTGGACGGGACGGCCCAACCGACCGCCCTCGGCTGGTCGCAGCGGTTCACGGGCGCGAAGTCGATGACGATCGCGGGCTTCGGCGGCTACGTCTTCCCGGGCGGCGCGACCGTGCAGGCCAAGCGCGAGGCCCGCACCGGCAGTTGGCACGACATCAACTCCGGCGGCAGCTCGGAGGCGCTGACCCGCCGCTACCTGACGCTCTGGTTCGACCACGGCGCCGACCCGTCGAACGCCGGCTACGCGTACCTGCTGCTGCCGGGCGCGGACGCGGCGGCGACAGCGGCCCGGGCGGCGTCCCCGACCGTCACCGTGCTGGCCAACTCGTCCTCCGTTCAGGCGGTTTCGGACTCCGCCTCGGGCGTGACGGCGGCGAACTTCTTCACGGCGGGCAGCGCCGGCCCGATCACCGTCTCGGCGCCGTGCTCGGTGCTGGTCCGCGAGTCGGGCGGCACGCTGAGCGTCTCGGTGGCGGACCCGTCCCGCACGGTCGCCGCGGTGCAGGTGACGGTGGCCCGGCCGGGCTACGTCTCGGCGGACCCGGCCACGGGCGTCACGGTGCTGTCGACGGGCCCGGCGGTGCAACTGCTGGCGGAGCTCGGCGGCACCCAGGGCGCGAGCCGCACGGTGACGCTGCGCACCTCCGGCGCGGCGGCGGCGGCGAACGCCGCCCTGCTCGCCCCGGTGCAGGACACCTACGTCCGGGACGGCTCGTACGGCGACGCCAACTACGGGACGGCGAACGTGCTGACGGTGAAGAACACCGACACCACGGCCTCCGGTTTCTCCCGCCGCGCCCTCCTCGCCTTCGACACCTCGCAGGTGCCGGGCACGGTGCGCCGCGCGGTGCTCTGGGTGCGCGGCGTCGTCGCCGACTCGGGCGGCACCGAGACGGACCTCCAGGCATTCGCCACCGCACCCGGCGGCTGGCAGGAGACAGCGGCGACGTGGAACCGCTGCCCGGCCCCGGCCGCCGCGCTCGGCACCGGCCGGATCTCCACGGCCGCCGACTGGATCGCCCTGGACGTCACCGCCGCCGTGACCGCCGACCCGGCCCTGACCCTGACCATCGGCCAGCCCGCCGGCCGCGTGGGCCTGGCCGTGAACCTCAACAGCCGGGAGAACACGGCCTACCCGCCGATCCTCCAGGTGATCACCACCGCCTGACCCTGCCGTACCCGTGTCCGCCATCCGCACCGCCGCCGAACTCCGCGTCCAGAACGCGGAGTTCGGCCGTTCGGGAACCTCGCCGGGCCACGGCCCGACCGTCGACCGCCCTTGGCGAGAACACCTATCGCGATATATCGTAAGTTCTCGTCGCCGCCCCCTTCACCGGCGGCCCTTCACCACGCTCAGAACGGGAACCCATGCCAGGAGAGATCTCGCCCGCCGGGAAGCCCTCCGGCCTCGGCACCCACCCCGAACTCCGGGCCTCCCACGCGGACCGGGACCGGACGGCCGACATCCTGCGCGTCGCGGCGGGCGACGGCCGGCTCACGTCGGACGAACTGGACCAGCGCTTGGAGGTCGCCCTCTCGGCGCGCACCGTCCGCGAACTGGCCGAGCTCACCGCGGACCTGCCGAGCGTCTCGCTCTCCGGCGACGGGGTGGTCGCGGAGGCCAAGGACGTCCTGCGGATCGAGCAGAAGTGGAGCGCGGTCAAGCGGGAGGGCCGCTGGGTGGTGCCGCGCCGCCTGGAACTCGACCTGGAGTGGTGCAGCGTGACGCTCGACCTCACCCAGGCCGTGATCACCCGGGGCACCCTGGAGATCGACATCGACATGCGGGGCAAGAACCTGACCCTGATCGTCGGCCCGGGCACGGTGGTCGACACCGACGCCCTGATGCTGGAGCACAGCCGCGTGAAGAACCGGGCCCAGGCCCCCGCCGGACCGACCACCCTGCACGTGTCGCTGACCGGCGAGAAGCGCTTCGGCCGCGTCCTCGTGCGCGGCCCGCGAAAGTCCCTCCGCCGCAACCCCTGAGCCGCCGGCCCCGACCCGGCGGTCAACCCCCGCACCTGCGGTCGGCATAGTGGGGGCGGACCCGCTCCCCAGTTCCGGAGGATTGTCGATGGACGCGCTCCACCCCCGTCTGCTGGTCGCCGACTTCGCCGCCTGCTTCGCCTTCTACGACGCCGTCCTGCCCGCGCTGCTCGGCGCGCACCTGGTCAAGGGCACGGCACAAGGCCCGTACGCCAACTGGGACTTGGGCGACCAGGCGGTCCTGGTTCTGTTCGACCGGGCGGCGATGGCCGCCACCCTCGGCACCGCCCCGGCGCCCGCCGACGCGGCCCCGGCCGACACCGGCATGTTCGTCTGCCGGGTCGCCGACGTGGACGCCGCGTACGCGCTCTGCCTGGCCCACGGCGGGACGCCCGTGCTGCCGCCGACCGACCGGCCCGCGTGGGGGCCGACGCTGCGCAGCGCCCATCTGCGCGACCCGCAGGGCACGCTGATCGAGCTTCAGTCGTACTGATCGCGGGGGCCGGTCAGTACGCTGGCGGGGTGTGCTGGAGCGCCGGGGCCGATCTGCTCGTCGGCGCCGCCGTCTCGGCGGTCGGCGTCGCCACCCTGCTGCGCACCAGGGCTCCCCGCCAACTCCCGCTCGCCGCAATGCCGTTGCTGCTGGGCCTGCACCAGCTGGCGGAGGCGGGCGTCTGGTCGGGCTGGGCGTGGGCCCGCACGGTGTGGGCGGTGATCGCGCTGCCGCTGCTACCGGTGTACGTGCCGGCCGCGGTGTGGTGCGCGACCGGCCGCCGCTCGGCGGCCTGGTTCACCGCGCTCGGCGCGGCGGTCGCCGTCCCCTTGGCCGTCGCCCTCGCCCGGCACCCGGCGGCGGCGCACCCGCACGGCCACACCCTCCAGTACGCGGTCGGCGTCCCGGCCGCCGGCCTACTGCTGGCGGGCTACCTGATCGCCACGGTGGGCGCGCTGCTCTGCTCGGGCGACCGCCTGCTGCGCCGCCTCGGCGTGGTCCTCGGCGCGGGCGCGCTCGTCTGCGGCCTGCTGTGGCGGCTGGCGTTCATCTCCACCTGGTGCGCGCTGGCCGCCGTCACCTCCGTCCTGGTGTACGACCGGGCGCGAAGATCACCGGCCTGAACCGGCCGCGTCGATGAGCGCGAGCGCGTCCTGCACCGAGCCGCCCGGGTCGGGTACGGGGTACAGCACGCCGCGCACCGTGCGGGTGGCGTCGAGCAGCAGGGTGACGCGCTTGAGCCGTTCGGCGCCGCCCGCCCGGAAGGTGGGCAGGCGCAGCGCGCCGGTGAGGCGCAGCGCGGCGTCGGAGAGCAGCGGGAACGGGATGGCCTGGTGGGCGGCGAACGCGGTCTGCTGGTCGGGGCGTTGGCCGCCGCCTCGCTCTGCGGCACCCGCACGGCCCTCTGGGCGGCCTGCGCGCTGACGGCGGTGGCCCCGGTGGTGCTGCTCTGCTCGCGGGTGCGCGGCCTGCGCCGCCTGGACGCACCGGACGCACCGGACGCACCGGAGGAGCATTCGACCTGGCTGCCCGTCAGTCCGACAGGCGGACGAACCGCCGCCCCGCGTCCAGCAGTCGGGGCAGCGCCTGCGCGTAGCCGCGTCCGGTGCCCGCGTCGGGGTGGTTGAAGTGACTGATCACCACCGCCCCGGGCGGGGCCGCGCCGACCGTCCGGGCCACCTGCTCGGCGGTGAACGTCGCCCCGCCGTCGCCGTTGACCGCGAACCCGGCCACCCGCTCGCCGAGTTCGCCGACGATCCGCACCGCGACCTCGTCGTAGTGCGCCGTCCCGGAGCGGAACCAGCGCGGCGGCCGGCCGAGCAGGGCGGACAGTTTCGCCGCGTTGTCCGCCACCTCCCCGTAGGCGGCCGCGGCGTCCGCGGTGCCGGCGATGCCGTACGCCGAGCGGCCGGTGACGGACAGCGGGCGGTGCGCGGTGCCGTGGTTGCCGAGTTCGAACAGCGGGTCGGCGGCCAGGTCGCCGAACGGCCCGGGGTTGGCGTCGATCCACCGGGCGTTCAGGAACAGCGTGGCGGGCACCCGGTGCCGGCGCAGCGTGTCGATCAGCGCCGCGTCGTAGCCGTCCCCGCCGGGCCCGCCGCACGCGTCGAAGGTCAATGCCAGCGCCCCGTCCGGCACCTCGGCCACCACCCCGGGCAGGTCCGTCCCCCACCGGGTGGGCCGCTGCCCGGCGTACCGCGCGATCACCTCCTCCCGACTGGGCGCGGCAACGGACGACGACAGCGAGGGAGACGGCGACAGCGACGGCGAGGGGGACGGCGAGGGAGACTGCGACGGCGAGGGCGGCACCAGCGCAGGCGCGACGGACGTGGGCGGCCCGGAGCGCGCGCACCCCGCCGCGAGTCCGAGGGCCGCCGCCAGCACCGTCCGACGTCCGCAGAACATTCCGCCGCTCCTCACTGTTCGTCAACGTCCATCGTGACCGCCGCCACGAGTGTCACTTCCGGGCCGGGCCGGTGCCATCTGCGAAGCTCAGCCGTATGGCTTCTCCCTCGCGACCGCACTATCTGCAGTGGACGACCATCGCCCCGGTGATGGCGTTCCTGCTGCTCCTGGCGACCTGGCACCGAGAACTCCCGTGGCCGGTGGTGGCGTTGGTGGCGGTCTTCCTGGCGGTGTCGGTGGTGGCGGCCGTGCACCACGCGGAGCTGATCGCGCACCGGGTCGGCGAGCCGTACGGCTCACTGGTGCTGGCGGTCGCGGTCACCATCATCGAGGTGGCGCTGATCGTGACGCTGATGGCGGACGGCGGCGACAAGAGCGCGGGTCTGGCCCGGGACACGGTGTTCGCCGCCGTGATGATCACCTGCAACGGCATCCTCGGCCTGTCGATCCTGGTCGGCGCGTTGAAGTACCGGGAGGCGGTGTTCAACGCGGAGGGCACCGGCGCGGCGTTCGGCGCGATCGCGACGCTGGCGACGCTGAGCCTGGTGCTTCCGACGTTCACCACCTCGACGCCGGGCCCGCAGTTCTCCCCCACCCAGCTGGTGTTCGCGGCGACGGCGTCGATCGTCATCTACGGCCTGTTCGTGTCGACCCTGACGATCCGGCACCGCGACTACTTCCTGCCGGTGACGCCGGCGGGCGAGGTGATCGACTCGATGGACGAGCACGCCGAGCCGCCGTCCCGCAGGCAGACGCTGATCAGCGTCGGCCTGCTGTCGGTCGCCCTGGTCTCGGTGGTCGGCCTGGCCAAGGGCGTGTCGCCGACGATCGAGCGCGGGGTGGCGTCGGCGGGGCTGCCGAACGCGGTGGTCGGCGTGGTGATCGCGCTGATGGTGCTGCTGCCGGAGTCGATCGCGGCCGTCCGGGCGGCGGTCCGCAACCGGGTGCAGATCAGCCTCAACCTGGCGCTCGGTTCGGCGCTGGCCTCGATCGGCCTGACCATCCCGGCGGTCGCGGTGGCCTCGACCTGGTTGAGCGGTCCGCTCGAACTCGGCCTCGGCGCCAATCACATGATCCTGCTGGCCCTGACGGTCGCGGTCGGCACCCTGACCGTCATCCCCAAGCGCGCCACCCCGCTCCAGGGCGGCGTCCACCTGGCGATCCTGGGCGCCTACCTGGTCCTCGCGGTCAGCCCCTGACCTCCTGAGACCTCCGTGTCGGACGAACGGTGGCGGGTGCGAACACGCACCCGCCACCGCCGTTTCGGAGCAGGAACGTCACTCCACCGTCACGCTCTTGGCCAGGTTGCGCGGCTTGTCCACGTCCCGGCCGAGGGCCACGGCCGCGTGGTAGGCGAGCAGTTGGAGCGGGATGTTGAGCAGCAGCGGGTCGAGTTCCGGCTCGCTCTTCGGGACCACCACGCAGTGGTCCGCGAGCCGCGCCTCGATCCGGCGGTGCGCGACGGCCAGCACGCGCCCGGAGCGGGCCTTGATCTCGCCGAGCGCGGTCAGGTTCTTGTCGAGCAGTTCGTCGTCCGGCACCAGCGCGACGGTCGGCAGCTCGGGGCTGATCAGCGCCAGCGGTCCGTGCTTCAACTCGGAGGCGGGGTACGCCTCGGCGTGCACGTAGGAGATCTCCTTGAGCTTCTGCGCGCCCTCCCGGGCCACGGGGTAGCCGCGCACCCGGCCGATGAACATCATGCCCTGGCTGTCGGCGTACTCGGCGGCGAGCGCCTCGATCGCCTTCTCCTGCCCCAGGACCTCGCGGATCTGCTCGGGCAGCGCCTTCAGCGCGCCCACGATCCGCCGGCCGTCGGCGGGCGACAGGTCGTGGATCCGACCGAAGTGCAGCGCCAGCAGGGCGAAGGCGATCACCGTGGAGGTGAACGCCTTGGTGGAGGCGACCGAGATCTCCGGGCCGGCGTGCAGGTAGATGCCGCCGTCGCACTCGCGGGCGATCGCCGAGCCGACGGTGTTGACCACGCCCAGCACCCGCCCGCCCTTGCGCTTGATCTCCTGCACGGCGGCGAGCGTGTCGTAGGTCTCGCCGGACTGGCTGACCGCCACGTACAGGGTGTCGGCCTCGATCACCGGGTTGCGGTAGCGGAACTCGGAGGCGGGCTCGGAGTGCGCGGGAATCCGGGCCAGCTCCTCGATCAGCTGCGCGCCCATCTCGCCCGCGTAGTACGCCGACCCGCAGCCGAGGATCTTCACCCGGCGGATCTCCCGCAGCTCCCGGGCGTCCAGGTTGAGCCCGCCCAGGTGCGCGGTGGCGAACCGCTCGTCGAGCCGGCCGGACAGGGTGCGCTCGACGGCGCCGGGCTGCTCGTGGATCTCCTTCAGCAGGTAGTGCGCGTACCCGCCGGTGTCGTACGAGCCGATCTCCCAGTCGACGGTGGACGGCTGCCGGGTGACGGTCCGGGCGTCCTCGGTGAACGTCCGGAAGCCGTCGGCGCGGACCGTCGCCAGCTCGCCGTCCTCCAGGTGCACCACCTGCCGGGTGTAGCGGACCAGCGCGGACACGTCGGACGCCGCGAACATCTCCTTCTCGCCGATGCCGAGCACGATCGGGCTGCCGTTGCGGGCCACCACGATCCGGTCGGCCTGCTCGGCGTCCAGCACCGCGATGCCGTACGTGCCGACGACCAGCTTCAGCGCGGCCCGCACCGCGTCCTCCAGCTCGCCGCCGTCCGCGCGGTGCGCGGCGATCAGGTGGGCCAGCACCTCGGTGTCGGTCTCCGAGCGGAACACCGCGCCGTCTGCCGTCAGCTTGGCGCGCAGCTCGTCGGCGTTCTCGATGATGCCGTTGTGCACCACCGCGATCCGGCCGTCGTTGTCGGTGTGCGGGTGCGCGTTCTCGTCGGACGGGACGCCGTGGGTCGCCCACCGGGTGTGGCCGATGCCGACGCCGCCCTTGAACCGGGCCGGCAGCGCCGCCGCCAGGTCCGCGACCCGGCCCTTGACCTTGCACACCTTCAGCTTCGCCGGGACGGACTTGGTGGCGGGGGCTACCACCGCCACGCCCGCCGAGTCGTATCCCCGGTACTCCAGTCGCTGCAGGCCTTCCAGCAGGAACGGGGACGCGTCCTTGGGGCCGATGTAGGCCACGATTCCGCACATGGGCGTGGACTCCTGGTGTTCGAGGGTTTGTCAGGTGGACGCGGGGCCCGATCAGCCGTAGACCATCCGCCGCAGCTGCCGCACCGACAGCTCCGGCGCGGCCACCCGGCGGGCGGCCAGCTCCGCACCGAGGCGGGCGAAGATCCGATCGTTGGTCAGGCCCCTGGCCTGGAGCTCACCGTGGCGGCGGCGCACGTACTCCTCCGTGCTCTCGGAGAAGTACGCCAGCACCTCCGCGACGACCCGCGCCGCCTCCGCGGGGGCCAGCGCAGTGGTCCGGGCGAGATGGGCGAGCAGGTCCTCATGAGGGTGCGGTGAGACAGGCACGGTCGGGGAGCCTAGGCGGGAAGTGTCCATTTGCCAAAGATCCTGCCCGATTTCGGGCAGGACTGCGCGCCAAAGCCGTCACGGTACGGTGAGCGCATGCGTGCACTGGAGCTGGACGACGACCGGGTGAGGGCCCTGCGCACCGAGGGACAGGGCCTCGGCCGCCCCTTCTCCTCCGCCGCCGAGACCGTCGAACGGGTCGTCGGCATCCAGGCCCAGGACGCCCGCGCCGGGGCCCTGGGCATCCGTGTCCGCACCCACGCCCTCACCGCGGCGGACCTCCGGCGCGCCCTGGAGGTCGACCGCACCCTGGTCCGCGGCTGGTTCCTGCGCGGCACCCTGCACACCGTCACCACCGCCGACCTGCACTGGCTGCTCGACCTGCTCGGGCCGCACGTCCTGCGCCTGAGCGCCCGCCGCCACCGCGAACTCGGCCTCGACGAGAGCCTCTGCGACCGCGCCGAGACGGTGATCACCGACGCCCTGGCCGCCCAAGGCCCCTGCACCCGGGCCGAGTTGACCCATCGCCTCGCCGACGCCGGCCTCCCGGCGGACGGCCAGGCGCCGTTCCACCTGATCCGCCGGACCGCCCTGCGCGGCCGGATCTGCTTCGGCCCCGACCGGGACGGCGACGCCACCTACGTCCTGCTCGCCGACTGGCTGCCCGACGCCCCCGGCGACGGCCCCACCGGCGACGCCGCCGTCACCGCCCTGGCCCGCCGCTACCTGCGCGCCCACGGCCCCGCCACCCTCGAGGACTTCGCGGGCTGGTCCGGTCTGCCCGCCTCCGCAGCCCGCCGCGCCTGGCACTCCCTCGACCTGCTCCCCGTCCGCGTACAGGACCAGGACTGCGCCCTGCCCGCCGACCGCGCCGACGAAATCGACGCCGCCCCGGGCCCCGCGCCCGAGGTCCGGCTGCTCCCGATGTACGACAACTACCTTGTCGCCCACCGCACTTCGGCCCTCTCCGTGCCCGCCGCACACCAGAAGCAGGTCCGCCCGGGCGGCGGCCTGATCCGCGCCGCCGTCCTCACCGACGGCCTCGCCTGCGGCACCTGGTCCTGGCGTCGCGACCACGCCGACGTCACCCTGTTCGACCCGACGGCCGCACCCGGTCTCGCCCCGGGCATCGCCGCCGAATCCACCGACATCGCCCGCTTCCTGCGACCGGCCTGGACACCGCCCCCCGCGACTGCCCCATAGCCCGCGTCTGAACACGTTCGATTTCCCGATTCGACGTCAGGGGGACCTGGCCCATGCGCACATTGAGCCTCCCGTCTGGGCGTCCGTGGTGCTCATCGACGGCCGCGGGCCGTCGGCGAATCGCCGGCAGCATTCGGGCGCAACCGATGGGCTCCGCGACGCGTAGTGCATGAGGGACGGCCGAACGGGTGAGCGGGGCGCACCCACGGGAGCGAGGCCGTCGTTGAAGGACGGTGCGCGGTCGGTGTTCGGGTGATGGTGGCCCGGTGCTTGCATCCGTCGGCGGTGTCCGGGCGGGGGTTTCCGGTGGTCACGCCGCAGGATGGGCCGCGTACTGTCCGTGTCGATCACTGGGGGACTGTCCGTCATGCAACCGCGTGTGTTCGCCGTCGTCACCGCCGTCCTGCTGGCCGCGCTCGGCCTCGGGTCGGTCCTGGTCACCGACTGGACGCCCAAGCCAGCCACCGCCGCCGTCTCCCCCGCCGGCCAGGTCGGCCGCACCGACCCCGCCCCCGGCGCGGCGTCCCCCTCGCCCACCGGCGACCCGGCGGTGTGGACCCGCTCCACGCTCCGCAACAAGCTGATGGCCGAGATGGACGCCGGCGACCCCGGCGTCGCCCTCGCCGACCTCGACAAGATCACCAAGGACAAGCCGTACACCGTGCGGTTCTGCCACCCGATCGCGCACGAGCTCGGCCACGCCGCCGTCCAGCGCTACCACCAGGACTTCCAGAAGGTCATCTCCTTCCCCCACGAGACCTGCGCGGCCGGCTACCTGCACGGCGCGGTCGAGGAGATGCTCGCCAACTCCCAGGACCCGCAGCACGACATCCTCACCCTGTGCGCACCGTCCAACAAGGGACCCTGCATCCACGGCGTCGGCCACGGCATCATGTTCGTCACCAAGCAGGACATCCCCGCCGCCCGCGACCTGTGCAACAAGTTCCCCTCCGAGAGCCGCCGCATCACCTGCTCCGAGGGCGTCTTCATGCAACTCTTCGCCCCCGACGAGGAGGACGAGAAGGCCAAGGCGAACCTCCCCGCGGACAAGCTCGCCGCCGACCCGCTGTACCCCTGCCCCGAGCAGCCCGCGCTCTACCAGTCGGCCTGCTTCTTCTACGCCCCCACGTACTTCCTCTCCTCGCACGACTACGCCAACCACCCCGAGGTGTTCGCCCAGGCCCTCCAGTGGTGCCTGAACGCGAAGCCCTCCGGCGGCGAGAACGACTGCTCCCGCGGCGTGGGCTCGCGCACCATGAAGTACAACCTCGACCGCGAGGACTGGGCGGCCCAGCAGTGCGCCACCGCGAAGGACGCCTGGCAGCGCAAGGCCTGCGCGGAGGGCCTGATGAGCTACTACACCGTCAACTACACGGACAACGGCGCGGCCGGCCGCCTGTGCAGCAGGATCACCGACAAGGAGATCCAGGGCTACTGCCGCTCCGCGGGCGGCCTTTCCAGCACCCTGGACTGAAACGCTTTGGGCCGCGGGGGTCGGCCCGACACCACGGCTTCCACGATCTTCGCCGCCCGACCGTCCGACCCGGTCACCGAACCGCCTGTGAACCGGGCCGCAGCGCAGTTGGCAATCGGGTAGGTCACGACGGAAGTCACTTCACGGGAGGCGGGATACCGCATCCTGTGTGCTTGTTCGCCAGCGCCCGGAGGATGCGCGACGTCACGTGCTGGTCCATGTCCATCTCGGGCAGCTCGCTCGTCCGCGCCACCCGCACCGCGCTGTACTCACCGTCGGACAGGGGCCGCATCAGGAGCGCGTCGACGGGCCTGATGGTGCCACCGTCGAAGACCAGCGCCATGCCTCCCGGCACCATCGGGCCGACGTCGAGCAGGGTCGGGGAGACAGGCAGCCCGATTCCCAGCCGGTCCTTGACGTGCCGGGTGGTGATCGCGGCGGGGTGCTCGCCCATGTCCGTGGCCCAGGAGGCCCCGGGAAGGTCCCAGCGCTCCGACCGCTCGTCCTGCACGAGCACGATCCGTGCGTCCGGGGGCCCGCTGCTGGACTGCGGCGCGTCGGGCTCCACCTCGAACAGGGCGAAGCCCCGCCCCGTGGCGTCGGTCACCGCGACTCCAACTCCTCGGACGAGCAAGTGGGTTGCCGACACAGAGAGCCGAGCGTGGCGGAGCGCCCGGCGCGGGGCGAACCCCAGATCCGCCAGCGACTTCTCCGGCCACATGTGCCGAAACACCCGCCGGTAGGCGTAGTTGGGGCAGCGGATCTCGCCTGCCTCCACCCGCCCGACGTAGCGCGCGTCGCACGACACGTGCTCACCGATCTCCTTGGCGGCCCTGCGAATCTTCGTGGCGAACTCCCTCGGCGAGAGGTTGCCGCGCAGCTCCCGCATCGCCAGGTTGGGGACGAGCGGGAGTTGGGGCGCACGCATGGTGATCACCGTCTGCTCCGTCCGGTCGTCGGTGTGTCACCAGCATCGGCCCGGGCACGTAGGATCTCCAGCAATGCAAATCAACACTTGCTTCTGTTAATCAGAGGTGGAACACCCGTGCGACGCAATACACTTGATCCGTCGTCATCTCCGCTCAAGGCCTTCGGGTGGCAACTCCGCGAGCTGCGGGAACGGGCAGCGATGCGACAGAAGGACCTGGGCGCGGCCGCCGGGTACACCGGCGCCTACGTCTCTATGATCGAAAACGGTCTTCGTCTGCCACCCGTTGAGTTCGTTCGTGCGGTCGATCACGCGCTCGGAGCGGGCGGCGCACTTGAAGGCACCTGGTGGATGCTCACCCACAGCGCGTTCATCGAAGGCTTCGACGAGTACCGGGCTCTTGAGCTCACCACAGTGGAGCTGTGTCAGTGGGAGGTTGGGCTACCTCCGGGCATCGCCCAAACGCGCCGGTTCGCCACCGCTCTGCAGGCCGGCTACGTGGAGCGCGGGTCGATCACCCAGGCCCAGGCGGACGCTCGCGTCCAAGCCCTCATGGACCGCCAGGCCCCCCTTCGGGGGCCGAACCCCCCGCGCCTTCGGCTCATCCTGGACGAGAGCTGCGTTCGAAGTGTGATCGGCTCCCCGAGCGTGACTGCCGAACAGCTGGGCTGGCTGGTGGAGTTGGCGCGACGGCCGAACGTGACCCTTCAAGTGCTGCCCTTCGACCGGGCCGGGACCCGACCGTTCACGCAGTCCGTGACTCTGTTGACTCTGCCCACCCGGGAGACGGTCGGATACACCGAGACGCACCACCGTGGGTACGTTCAGCGCGAAAGCGCAACGGTGGCAGCATGGCTGACGGACTACCATCGTCTACAGGCAGAAGCGCTTGCCCCGGATGAGTCAATCGCACTGATCCACACTGTTCGGAAGGGTCTCGTCAACATGTCCGCCACGCCGCAGATTGACCGAGCCAGTGCAACTTGGTTCAAGGCCAGCTACTCCAATGGCCAAGGCCAGTGCGTTGAGATCAGCACCGACTTTGTGTCCTCTCATGCCACGCTGCTCGTCCGGGACAGCAAGGACCCGGACGGACCCGCGCTCAGCTTCTCCCCTTCCGCCTGGGCCGCCTTCGCGGAAGCGGCGGGAAACGGGAAGTTCGGCGACGCCTGAGCCCAACCTGCGCACTCCACAGATCAGTTGATCCCCCGACGTCTTCGCCGGGGGATTCGCTGTTCCTGCGCCGAGCGCGAGCAGGTCGACCTCCGGGGTGCGGTGGTGAGTGGCACGTGCGGACCGGCGCCGGAACGGCCCTGCCCCGGCCGCGCCCGCAGGCTCTCGCACCCCGCTGTTCTACCCTTCCCTCCCATGAACGACGACTTCCGAAGTGCCGCTCACGCGGCCGCGCAGCTGGTGGCGGACTATCTCGACGCGCTGCCCTCGCGCCCGGTGTGGCAGCCGATGGATCCGGCGGAGCGCTCCGCGTTGCTGGAGTTGGAACTGCCGGAGGACGGCGCGGGCTTCGACGAGCTGCTGAAGACCGTCGAGCAGCGGATCATGCCGCACCCGATGGGCAACGGGAACCCGCGGTTCTTCGGGTGGGTGAACTCCTCGCCGCAGCCCGCGGGCGTCCTGGCGACTCTCGCCGCGTCCGCGATGAACCCCAGCTCCGCCGGCGGCGACCACGCCGATGTGCATCTGGAGCGGGCGGTGGTCCGGTGGATGGCCGAGCTGGTGGGCTTCCCGCACCCGGCCGGCGGCGGTCTGCTGACCTCCGGGACGTCGATGGCGACCATCGTCTGCCTGGCCGCGGCCCGCAACCGCGCCGCCCGCGCCGCGGGGTGGGACGTCCGCGAGGACGGTCTCGCGGGGATGCCGCCGCTGGTGGGGTATGTCACGGGCGAGGCGCACAGCTGCGTCCGCAAGGCCGCCGAGTTGCTCGGGCTGGGCTCGAAGCACCTGCGGGTCGTGGCGGCCGACGCGGAGGGCCATCTGCGTCTGGACAGCCTGGAAGCCGCCGTCGCCGAGGACCGCGCCGCCGGCCGTCTCCCCTTCCTGGTGGTGGCGTCCGCGGGAACGGTCGGCACCGGCGCGGTCGACCCGTTCGAGCCGATCGCCGATCTCGCGGCCCGCGAGGGCCTCTGGCTCCACATCGACGGCGCGTACGGCGCGTTCGGCGTGCTGGACGGGACGATCGCGCACCGCTACCGGGGCCTGGAGCGCGCCGACTCCCTCGCGCTGGACCCGCACAAGTGGCTGGGCGTGCCGGTGGACTGCGGCTGTGCGCTGGTGCGCGACGCGCAGGAGCTCCGGGGGACGTTCAGCCTGGTGCCGTCGTACCTGCGGGACGAGGACGCGGGCGGTCTCGGGTGGTTCTCGGAGTACGGGACGGAGCAGACCCGCCCGTTCCGTTCGCTGAAGGTGTGGGCGTCGATCGCGCACCGCGGCCGTTCGGGCGTGGCCCGGGACATCGCGCACTGCACGGGCCAGGCCCGGCGGCTGGGCGAGTGGGTCGAGCAGGACCCGGAGTTGGAGTTGCTCGCGCCGGTGGAGACGTCGATCGTCGCGTTCCGGTACCGCCCGGCAGGTGTCGACGAGGCGCGCACGCAGGAGCTCAACTCCCTTCTGCCGGTGGCGATCCAGCAGCGCGGCCGGGTGTTCGTGACGGGCGCGGTGTACCGCGGGCAGGAGATGCTGCGGGCGTGTCTGCTGAACGCGTCGACCACGGACGCGGATCTGCGGCTGCTGCTGGACGAGGTGAAATCGGCCGGTGCGGAACTCCTGGACCGGGGCCGGACGTCAGAATGATCGCGGGAGCGGATCAGCGCCGATCCGACGGGGGCCCGCGCAGACATTAACCGGCGGGTCACGGGGGGTTCGTGATCGTGAAACAGCGGAGCGCCACCATTCAGGCATGGATGACACGGCGTACACCCACAGAAACGCAAAGCGACAGCACCGTTGGCGTCGGGAGGCGGTCGAGCTCGCGGCGGTGTTCAGCGCCGTCGCGGCCGCCGACCTGGTCGCGAACGTCGTGGTGCACGGCCACGACGGGCCGGTGCTGCTGTTCGCCTCCGCCGGGGCGCTGCTCGCCGCGGTGCTGTTCCGCGTCCGGCTGGCGCACCGGCACCCGCCCGGCCCGGAGGCCCTCGGGCCGCCGGGCGGGGAGTCCGAGGTGACGTCCGCGGAGGAGCAGACCGCGTTGTGGCGGCTGCGGACCAGCGTCGCGGACGCGCCGGGCAGTCTGGCCCGGGTGTGCGGGGCGCTGGCGGAGCGGCGGGTGAACATCGTCTCGATGCAGGCGCACCCGCTGCCGGACTGCACGGTGGACGAGTTCATCGTCCGTGCGCCGGCCGCGCTGACCAGGGCCGAGCTGGCGGCGGCGGTCGCGGCGGGCGGCGGCTGGGACATCTGGTCGGACCGTGCGGACGCGCACGAGCTGGTGGACGTGCCCCGGCAGGTGCTGGCGCTGGCGACGCGCACGGCGTTGGACGCGGCGGAGCTGCCGGTGGCGCTGCGGCAGTTGTTCGGGCGGGCGGCGATCCGGCAGTTCCCGGGGCGGGGCGCGGCGGTGCAGCCCGGTGTGGACGGGCACGTGATGCGCCTGCCGTTGCCGAACGGGGACCTGCTGGAGCTGTCCCGGCCGAACCTGCCGTTCACGCCGACCGAGTTCGCCCGGGCGCGGACGCTGGTGGAGCTGGACACCGTGCTGGGGCCCCGGGTGCCGCAGGTGGCGGCGCGGATCAGCCGCCCGGCGGGCGACGACCTGACGGTGCGGCGGGCCACGCCGGCCGACCGGGAGGCGGCGGTGGCGATGCACGCGCGGTGCTCGCCGGAGTCGTTGCGGCGGCGCTACCACGGCCCGGTGAAGGACGCCGACCGCTACCTGAACCACCTGCTGGACCCGCGGCACGGGCAGACCCTGGCGGTGGAGACCGCGCAGGGCCGGCTGGTGGCACTGTCGCACCTGATGTGGGACGACGAGGGCGCGGAGATCGCGTTGCTGGTCGAGGACGCGTGGCAGCGCCGCGGCCTGGGCGTGGACCTGGTGCGGCGGATGGCGGCGCTGGCGCTGGAGTCGGGCGTGGGCACGGTGTACGCGGTGACCACGGCGGCGAACACGGGGCTGATCTCGACCATGCGGCGGCTGTCGGCGCCGCTGGACTACCAGGTGGAGGAGGGCACCCTGGTGATCACCGCGCACCTGGCGGAGGCGGCGGAGAAACTGCCCGCCCCGTGGGCGGCCCGCTGACCTCCGGTCGGCCCGGCGGCGGATCTCCTTGATCCGCTTCCGGGCCCGTTGCGGCGCGGCCCTGTCCGGGGGCGGCGCGGGCCGGTAAGTTGCCCCTGCTCAAGTGTGCGGGCGGGAGTCGGTAGGCTGAGTCCGTCCCTGCCGCCCGGGGACCGTCTGAACGGCCCGGGCGGTGCCGCAGCAAGGAGGAACCCCTGAGCATGCCAGGCACCGATTCGGAAGCCGCGCGCGACGCCTCGCTGCCCGCCCGCGCAAAGATCGCCGTGACGGCCGGCAAGATGGCGGCCGCGCTGTCCCAGAAGGCCGGTCGCGGCAGCGGGTCGGTGATCGGCGGCAAGGTCGCGCTCAAGCTCGACCCCGATCTGCTGAAGACCCTCGCCGAGCACCTGGACGTGGTCCTGGTCAGCGCCACCAACGGCAAGACCACCACGACCCGGCTGATCGCCGAGGCCCTGCGCGCGGCCGGCCCGGTGGTCTCCAATGCGCTGGGCGCGAACATGCCGGCCGGTATCACGGCGGCGCTCGCGGGCGGCACCGACGCCAAGTTCGGCGTCATCGAGGTGGACGAGAAGTACCTGCCGATGGTCGCCCGGGACACCCGGCCGAAGGCCATAGCGCTGCTGAACCTCTCCCGTGACCAGCTCGACCGGGCCGCCGAGACCCGCATGATGGCCGAGAAGTGGCGCGAGGGCCTGAAGGACACCGAGGCCGTGATCATCGCCAACGCGGACGACCCGCTGGTGACCTGGGCCGCCTCGTCCTGCAAGAAGGTGGTCTGGGTGGCCGCCGGGCAGGCGTGGAAGGAGGACGCCTGGTCGTGCCCGTCGTGCGGCGGTGTGATGCAGCGTCCGGGCGACGACTGGTTCTGCGGCGAGTGCGGTTTCCGCCGCCCGAACCCGCACTGGGCGCTCCAGGGCACCCACGTGATCGACCCGCACCGCGGTGCCTGGCCGATCCAGCTCCAGCTGCCGGGCCGCGCCAACCTGGCCAACGCGACCAGCTCGGCCGCCGTGGCCGCGGTGTTCGGCGTGGCCCCGCAGGTCGCGCTGCAGCGCATGCAGTCGGTGGCCGCGGTGGCGGGCCGCTACGACGTGGTGCAGTACCGCGGCCGCGACATCCGGCTGCTGCTGGCGAAGAACCCGGCCGGCTGGCTGGAGACCTTCTCGCTGATCGACGGCCCGCCGGCGCCGGTGCTCCTGTCGGTGAACGCGATGGACGCCGACGGCACCGACACCTCCTGGCTGTGGGACGTCGACTACGAGCGCCTGTCCGGTCACCCGATCTTCGTGATGGGTCAGCGCAAGCTCGACCTGGCGGTCCGCCTGGAGGTCGCCGGCCTGCAGTTCCAGGTCGTCGACTCGCTGGCGCAGGCGGTGGACGCCGCGCCCGAGGGCCGCATCGAGGCGATCGCCAACTACACGGCGTTCCAGCAGCTGCGCAAGGCCGTGGTGGCCTGATGAGCGACCAGCACTTCCAGTCGCACGGCCAGCAGCCGTACGCCGGGCAGCAGTTCGACGACCAGCAGCAGCACCAGCAGCAGCAGTACGGGCAGGCCCAGTACGGCGAGCAGCAGCAGCACTACGGCGAGCAGTCGTACGGTGAACAGCCGTACGCCGAGCAGCAGCAGTACGCCGAGCAGTCGCAGTACGGCGGGCAGCAGTACGCCGAGCAGTCCTTCGCGGAGCCCCAGCAGCAGTACGGCGAGCAGCAGTTCACCGGGCGGCGGCGCGGGTTCGACGAGCCGCAGCAGCAGTACGGGGGCGGTGCGCCGGAGGCGGCGCCGCAGTTCGGGAGGTCTTCGAGGATGAGCGAGAGCAGCCTGCGGGTGGTCTGGGTGTACCCGGACCTGCTGTCCACGTACGGCGACCGCGGCAATGCGCTGGTGGTGGAGCGCCGGGCGCAGCAGCGCGGTCTCGGAGTGACGCGGATCGACGTGCGCTCCGACCAGTCGGTGCCGACCAGTGGCGACATCTACCTGATCGGCGGCGGTGAGGACCGTCCGCAGCGGCTGGCGGCGGAGCGGCTGCGCAACGACGGCGGGCTGGTCCGGGCGGCCGAGAACGGTGCGATCATCTTCTCGGTCTGTGCGGGTTTCCAGATCCTCGGCCACGAGTTCATCAACGACCTGGGCGAGCGCGAGGCGGGCCTCGGCCTGCTGGACGTGTGGACGGCCCGTGGCGAGGGCGCGCGCTGCGTCGGCGACGTGCTGGCGGAGGTCGACCCGCAGCTGGGTCTGCCGCAGCTGACCGGTTTCGAGAACCACCAGGGCGTCACGCACCTCGGCGAGGGCGTGAAGCCGTTCGCCACGGTGCAGGTCGGCCGGGGCAACGGCACCGGCGACGGCACCGAGGGCGCGTGGCGCGACACCGTGTTCGGCACCTACCTGCACGGTCCGGTGATGGCCCGCAACCCCGCCGTCGCCGACATGCTGATCAAGCTGGCGCTGGACGTGAACGCGCTGCCGCCGGCCGACACCACCTGGTTCGACGCGCTGCGCACCGAGCGGATCGCCGCTGCGGCCCGCCCGGCGTGACGTTCGCCCTTTGCCTGGTGGACGGCTGACCGCCATGTGGTCAGCCGTCCGCCGCGGAACAACTTCATAGCAGAATGAATCAGGAGACCCGGGCGCAACACCCTCCTCGGCGGTCGGGTCGCAGTTACGTGAGGTGCGTCGAGGAAGCCGCCCCCGCGTCGGTTTCGGCCCGGCCGGACGCAGGAACCGTATGCTGTGCAGCAGGTCCGATTCGGGCACTATGTCCGTTTCTCAACCACCAGTCCGGCCGTCCGAATCCTGCTCGGGAGTTGGCAAAGCAATGCGTATTGGTGTCCTGACCAGCGGCGGTGACTGCCCCGGCCTGAACGCCGTCATCCGTTCCGTGGTCCACCGGGGGGTGGTCGACCACGGCGACGAGATCATCGGCTTCGAAGATGGCTGGCGCGGTCTTCTGGAGGGCGTGCACCGCCCGCTGACGCTCGACTCGGTGAGCGGCATCCTCGCCCAGGGCGGCACGATCCTGGGTTCCTCCCGGGTCCAGCCGAGCCACCTGCGCGACGGTGTCGAGCGCGCCAAGAAGTACTGCGCGGACCTCGGCATCGACGCGGTCATCCCGATCGGCGGCGAGGGAACCCTGAAGGCCGCGAAGCTGATGAGCGACGCGGGCCTGCCCGTGGTCGGCGTGCCGAAGACCATCGACAACGACATCGCCTGCACCGACGTCACCTTCGGCTTCGACACCGCGGTGTCGGTGGCCACCGAGGCGCTGGACCGGCTGAAGACCACCGCCGAGTCCCACCAGCGCGTGATGGTCGTCGAGGTGATGGGCCGCCACACCGGCTGGATCGCCCTGAACGCGGGCATGGCGGCCGGCGCGCACGCCATCGTCGTCCCCGAACGGCCGTTCCACATCGACAAGTTGACGGACGTGGTGCGCGAGCGCTTCGACCGTCAGAAGAAGTTCGCGATCGTGGTGTGCGCCGAGGGCGCCAAGCCCGAGCCCGGCACCATGGTGTGGGAGGAGGGCACCAAGGACATGTACGGCCACGAGCGGTTCACCGGCATCGCCACCCAGCTCTCCCGCGAGCTGGAGCACCGCCTCGGCAAGGAGGCCCGCCCGGTCATCCTCGGCCACACCCAGCGCGGCGGCACCCCGACCGCCTACGACCGGGTGCTGGCCACCCGCTTCGGCTGGCACGCCGTGGAGGCCGCGCACCGCGGCGCGTTCGGCCACATCACCGCGCTGCAGGGCACCGACATCCGCCTGGTGCCGCTGGGCGAGGCCGTCGCCGAACTGAAGACCGTCCCCTCGGACCGCTACCTGGAGGCCGAGACCGTCATCTGACGGTCCGTCAACTCCCGCCCCCGGGGCGCGTCGTGGCCCACCACGCGCACCCCGGGGGTTAGCCTTCGCCGCATGGAGATCCTCGCGTACGGCGTCCAAGCAGACGAACAGCCGCTCCTGGAGAAGGCCTTCGCGGGCCGGCACCCGCTGCGCACCCTCGCCGTATTCCTCAACCGCGACACCGCCCCGCTCGCCGCCGGCTACCCGGCCGTCAGCAGCAGCGTCAACGACGTCCTGGACGCCCCGACCCTCGCCGTCCTCGCCGCCGGCGGCACCCGGGTCGTCGCCCAACGCGCCACCGGCTTCAACAACATCGACCTGGACGCCGCCGCCGAACTCGGCCTCACCATCGCCCGGGTCTCCCACTACAGCCCGTACGCGGTCGCCGAGCACGCCTGGGCGCTCGCCCTCGCCGTCAACCGCCGCCTCAGCCGCGCCGCCAACCGCTCCCGCGAGTTCGACTTCCGCCTCGACGGGCTCCTCGGCCGCGACATCCACGGCATGACCGTCGGCGTCATCGGCACCGGCAAGATCGGCGAGTGCTTCGCCCGCATCGCCGCCGGCTTCGGCACCCACCTGCTCGGCTGGGACATCGCGCCCAACCCCGCCTGCGTCGACCTCGGCATGGCGTACACCGAACTGCCCGAACTCCTCACCCGCGCCGACCTGATCAGCCTCCACGTCCCCCTCCTCCCGGCCACCCACCACATCATCGACGCGGCCGCGCTGGCCCGGATGAAGGACGACGCCATCCTCGTCAACTCCAGCCGCGGCGGCCTCCTCGACAGCGCCGCCCTGGTCGAGACCCTGCGCGCGGGCCGCCTGGCCGGCGTCGGCCTCGACGTCTACGAGGAGGAGACCGGCGTCTTCTTCACCGACCGCTCCATCCAGGGCATCACCGACGACACCCTCGCCCGCCTCATCACCTTCCCCCAGGTCCTCGTCACCAGCCACCAGGCCTACTTCACCCACACCGCCGTCGGCCAGATCATCGACGCCACCCTCCGCAACATCGACGACTTCGCCGCCGGCCGCACCAACGAGAACACCCTCGTCCCGCGGAACTGACCCGAGCCCGCGCCCAGGGGCCACCAGCGGTCGATGTCGACGAGGGAACGTGCAGGGTCCGGTGGAGGGCACTGCGACACATTCAAATGGTCACGCCATGTAGCGGATCTGACACTTTACGTGAGCATATCGTGCAGGCATGAGACACCCACACCGCACCCTGCGCGCTGCCTGCGCCCTCGCTCTGAGCTCCGGCCTGGTCCTGGCCGTTCCCGCCGCCTGCGCGGCCCGGGCCCTGCCATCGGCGGTGACGGCCCCGGGCGGCACGGTGGACTTCGTGTTCACCGGCAACCCCGAGTCCGTCACCGTGCCCGACGACGTGTGCCAGGTGGACGTGACCGCGTTCGGCGGCGCGGGCGGCAACGCGGTCTACGGGTCGCCGGGCGGCCTGGGCGCCGAGGTCCGCGCGACGCTGGACGTCCACAGCGGGCAGGTGCTGACCGTGAACGTGGCCGGCGCGGGCAGCGGCGGCAGCCTCACCGACGGCAGCCCCCCGCACGGCGGCTACGGCGGCGGCGGCCAGGGCGGCGCCTACAACAACGAGCCGTCACCGGGCAACGGGGCCGTCGCGGCCGGCGGCGGCGGAGCCACGACCGTCGCCCTCGACAGCGCCACGGTCGTCGTCGCAGGTGGCGGGGGCGGCGGCGCGGGCAGCTTCGCCGACGACGGCACCGGTGCGGGCGGCGCGGGCGGCCAGAGCGGCGAGAGCGGCATGACGCCCGCCGCCCCGGGCTCCGGCCAGGGCGGCGCGTCCGGCGGCGCGGGCGGTGCGGGCGGGGCGGGCGGCACCCCGACGTTCGACGGAGACCCGCCGGGCGTGGCGGGCGGGTCCGCGAACGGCATGACCGGCGGGAACGGCGCACTCAACCTCGGCGACCCCCACATGGGCACCGGCGGGGGCGGCGGCGGCGGAGCCGTCGGCGGCGGAGCGGGCGGTTCCTCCACCGGCTCCACGTTGGGCGGCGGAGGCGGCGGGGGCGGCTCGAGCCTCGGCCCCGCCGGAGCCCAGTTCACCACCGGCGTCCGCAGCGGCAACGGCGAAGTCCGGCTCCAATGGCTGCCCTGCGGCCCCAGCCCCAGCCCCAGCCCCACGCCGAGCCCCACCGGCCCCCGGCCCACCCCCACCGGCGAAACCCCGACCGCCCCCGAGCCGACCCCGACCGGCCCGGCCCTCCCCGAAACCGGATCGCCTTCCACCGGCCCCCTGGCCATCAGCGCCGCACTGATGGCCGCCGCCGGCGCCGTACTGATCCGCTTCGGCCGAAGCCGCCGCAGACACTGACCGGCGCGGGCGTCGGCCGCCGGACCGGCACAGGCGTCGGACCCCACCGCCGAATCGAACTCACCCTCTACGAACGCGACTTCGCGCAGCGTATGCACACGATGCGGAAGAACGGCCACCTCCTCCACCGCCGCCACCCGACCAGGGCGAAGTCACGGTCGGGTAACGGCGGCTCTTTTCTGTGACCCCGCGCGTCCCTGCACCCGTGTAGAGGTCAGAGCCGCGTTCGAGCGGGTCCGCATGGCCGGCGTGCGAAGACGACGACAGAAGTGAGTTCAGAGATGAAGGACTTCCGCTTGGACCTGAGCGACGAGCTGTCCGCGCTGACGCCGCCGCCGCTGGGTGACGTGGTGACGGAGGCGACCAGGAAGGGCCGCCGCGCCCGCCGGGTCCGGACGGTCGGGCAGGTCGCCGGGTCGGCGCTGGCGATGGCGGCCGTCGTGGCGCTGGCCGGCAGCCAGTTGCACGGCACCGGCACCGGTGGCGGGACCGGGCTGGTCGGCCCGGCGGCCGGTGGCGCGCCTGCCCCGGTCGCCTCGGCGGGCCCGTCCTCGACCCCGTCGCCGACGCCGTCCGGCGCCCTGGTCCGGGTGAGCGGCACGGCCGTGCTCGCGACGGTGCTGGACTCCCTGCCCGCCGGCCTGGAGACCAGCGGATACGCCGCGAACAACGCGACCGAGGCGCACGGCAAGTACGCCGCCGACGTCCCGGTCGCCCAGGTCAACGTCAAGACTCCGGCGGGCCTGGGCATGATGCGGGTCTTCGTCGGCTCCGCGTCCCCCGACGCCAAGTGCACGACGTTCGACGGCTGCCGCCGGGACAAGTACGGCCAGCAGGTCCGGGTCACCCACATCGATGACAACTGCATCCAGAACACCGTGGTCACGGTCCGCCACGCCGACGGCACCGCCGTCACCGTGCAGATGGCCACCTGCCTGGCCCGGGAGGGCAGGACGAACCCGCCCGGAGTCCTCCCGCTCACCGAGGAGGCCGCCGCCGAACTGGCCGGGAACCCCGCCTTCCACAACATGATGACGCCCGCCCAGGGCGCGGCCGCGGACGCCCGCTTCCCGTCGCTCCCGCAGTTCGACTGACCTGCCCCGCTGCGGCCCCGGGACCTCCGGGGCCGCACTCCCTTTTACTCGGGATCCACCGCACGCACGATCAGGGGGCACCACTGGTGCGGAAAGAAGCAGAGTTCACCGCGTTCGCGGAGGCCGGAGCGGTCAGACTGCGCCAGATCGCCTACCTGATGTGCCGCGACTGGCACTTGGCCCAGGACCTCACCCAGACGACGCTGACCAAGATGTACCTCGCCTGGCCCCGGATCACCCGCCGGGACCTCGACCCGTTCGGCTACGCCCGCAAGGTGCTGCTCAACAGCCTGCTCGACCACAAGCGCCTGCGCAGCACCGGCGAGGTGGCGATCGACCGGGTCCCCGACCTAATCCCGGACACCGTCCAGGAGGGCGTCTCGGCGGACACCCGGCTCACCCTGATCGACGCTCTCGCGCTGCTCACCGCCAGGGACCGGGCGATCGTGCTGCTGCGCTACTGGGAGGACCACACCATAGAGGCCACCGCCGAGATGGTGGGGGTCAGCAACTCCGTCGTGAAGACCCAGAGCATGCGCGCCCTGGCCACCCTGCGGGCCCACCTCGGCGAGGACCGCGCCGACCTCTTCGCCTCCTGACCCGCCTGCCCGGCACCGCAGGGTCCGGCGGAGTGCCCTGCGTGGGCTCCGCCTACTGCACGTCGGTGGCGATCACGGTCCACGCGTTGGTGGACGTGTCGTCCAGCCGGAGGTCGAACGCGAAGGTGATCGGCCTGCGCTCGCGCGCGTCGCCGCGGAGCACCTGCTCGCTGCGCCGGTCGACCTCGTAGTAGACGCCCTCCGCGTCGACCGAGACACGGAAGACGATCGGGTCGCGCGAGACCAGCGAGCGCACGGTGACCGACCTGACGACGGCGTTGCGCATGACGGTGCGGTTGACGGTGCGCACGGACGTGAAGTCCAGGCTGCCGTCGTTCATGACCCACTCCTCCAGGAACCGCTCGACGGCGACCTCGAGAACAGCCTTGTCGAACCGGCCGTCGAGCACGCTCAGATCGCCGACGGCGGTGTCGGCATCCGTGCTCCACGAGATGTTGGTGAGCGACAGGATGTCGCTCACACCCTTGACCGCGGTCCTCCCGGCCACCTCCAGCACCGCCTCGCGAGCGACCTCCTTCTGGTCCCAGCTGTCGGTCTCGATGGCGTCGGTCAGGTGGTGCGCGCCCTCGGCCGCCTGCTCGATCGACGACACGATCCACTCCCCGGCCGGGTTCTTGCGCAGCGTCCAGTACTCGACCGGGCGCGTCGAGCCGTCCTTGCGCACGGCGTCCGCGCCGTAGCTGCGGCGTACGTAGTCGTTGAGCGTCGCGGTGATCCGGAACGTGACGGTGTCGTTCACCTCGCCCGCGCGATTCGCGACGTCGACCAGCTGGACCACCGGGCCGGAGACGATCTCCACCACGTTGACCTCGCCGCGCGACTCGTAGTCGCGCAGCCCGTCCGCCCACTTGCCGTAGAGCACCGGGGACAGGATCTGCTGCAGCATGGCGTGATCGTTCCGGGTCCAGGCCTGCTGGGCGGTCGTGTACAGCCAGACCGCCCGCTGCTCCAGCGCGGCGCGGTCGAACGTCGCATCCGTGTCGGCGATGGCATCGACCCGGGCCCCGACCTGGGCGGCACGCTCGTCCGCCTGCGCGTCCGCGCGGTGCGCCGTACGGTCCGACACCGTGTTCAGATCGGCCGCCTGCTTCGCCTTCCGGCGCCGGTACCTGATCCACAGGACCAGCAGGATCACGGCCACGACCACCAGCAGCGGGAAGATTCCACCCCCGCCGCCACCGGCCACGAACCCGTAGCCGAAGCCGCCACCGGTCGACCCGTGGAAACCACCGCCCCCGCCGCCACCGCCCCCGAACCCGTGGCTACCGCCCCCACCACGCGCATACGCGAGCGTCGGGCTGCTCAGCGCGACGACACCACCAACCAACGTTATCCACCGACGGGCGCGCACCGGGCTCCCCCTTCACGAATCAGAGCTCCTCCCCGCGAGCCTACAAGCCCGGCCGCCCGAACGACGGCCGGCCCCTGCCCGCCCGGGATCGGAAGCCGCCGGCCAGGGGCGCAGAAGACTCCGATCAGGGACGACGTCCTGGACACCCCGGGCACCGGGGCGTGCCCGGTCGCGTACGAGTGGACCTGCTCAAGGCGAGGAAGGTCGGCGGAAGGCTGCAGTGTTCTCCGATGCCCACTGATGGAAGGGCCTGGCCGCTGAGCCGGTGACCTGTGCAACCGTGTCGCGCACCTGTTGCAGCGCCTCGTTGACGTCTCCGCCCATCACGTCGAGCACCGCATCCGCAGTCCCGGCGCCGAAGACCGCGGTCATCCGGGCGTGGGCCTCCTCCCGGCCGATCTCGGCGAACGGCACCTCCTGTCCGAGCGCCGCCGCGACGGACTCGACCTGCTGGCGGGCTGTCACCTGTTCCGGACCGGTCAGTGCGTATGTCCGGCCCCGGTGGCCGGGCTCGGTCAGGGCGACGCGCGCCACCGACGCGATGTCCGCGGGGTGGATCGTGGGCAGCCCGATGTCCGCGTACGGCATGCGGACCGTTTCCCGCTCGCGGACCGACGCCGCCCACATCAGGGCGTTCGAGGCGAACTGTGTCGGCCGCAGGATCGTCCAGGCCATGCCGCTGTCCTGGAGCAGCCGCTCGACAGCGAGGTTCTCCGCGGCGGGGCCGAGGTGCGGATGGGTCTGGACGGTGATGGACGAGACGAGCACGACATGCTCCACGCCCGCCTGCCGGGCGGCCTCGATGATGTCGGCGTCCGGGCCCAGACGCGACACGAGGAACAGCGATCGCACACCCTCCAGAGCGGGTTTCAGTGCCGCCGTCTCGGCGAAGTCGCCCTCGACGACCTCGACCCCTTCGGGGAACGCGGCCCGTGCAGCGTCACGGGTGAGTCCCCTGATCGGGCCGGCACCGCACGCCTGCAGTTCCTTCAGCAGAACACTTCCGATGTTTCCGGTGGCCCCTGTCACGAGGATCACGAGCGTCTTCCCCCTTCGTCGGACGAGCAACTGGAAGGGACCCTAGAGATTCAAGCGCGCTTCAAGTCAAGGTGCCCTTGGCAGTTCGCCGGGCACGTTCATCCGTACCTGCCCGAACACCTTCACAGGTACGCCGACCATGCTCCCCGGACCGCCGAAGCGGTCGCCCGGCATCTGATTTGGCTTGGGTCAATCGGGCGCGTGCGCCGAGCACTCTTGTGCGCCCTTCCGCACTCGGCGCAGGAGCGGGACGATGGCACCCGGTCGGGGTCGGTCCGGCCGGGCATCGGGGAGGAGAGATCATGGGTGAGCACGAGAAGCCGACGCCGGATCCGGGGACGGGAACGCCCCCGCCGGGCAACGCGGACGGCAAGGTCGACAAGCCCCAGCCGGGCACCGGCAAGCACAAGAAGTAGAAGGGGACGTGCGGTGACCGCGGTCGACAACACCACGAGCCCGTCCACGGCCGACGTGTGGCGGCAGCGCCTCGACACGGAGATGGCGCGCACCGGGCAGTGGCCGGAGCGCTCGCCGTGGATCCGCCCCGCGGTCGCCGCGCTTCCCCGCGACCTGTTCGCACCCGGCCGGCTGTGGGACTGGGACGGCCACGCCTGGCAGCCCGTCGACCGCGACACCGCCCCCGGGCGATGGCTGGAGCTGCTCCACAGCGCCCCGAGCCGGCCCGCGGTCACCCAACTCGCCGACGATCTGCCGTCGTCCAGCCTGTCCGCGCCGGCCGTCGTGGTCGACATGCTCGACTCGCTGCTGCTGGAGCCCGGCCACCGTGTCCTGGAACTCGGCACCGGCACCGCATGGAACGCCGCGCTGCTCGCCCACCGCGCCGGGCCCGGCCAGGTGGCCTCGATCGAGGTCGACCCCGGCCTCGCTGCGGCCGCCGCCTCCCGCCTTCGGGCCGCGGGCCTGGACGTGCGCGTGCGGGAGGGTGACGGCGGCTCAGGTCTGCCCGACGGTGCGCCGTTCGACCGTGTCATCGCCACCTACGCCGTCGAACGGATTCCCTGGACGTGGATCGAACAGACCGCACCGGGCGGGCGCCTGGTCGCGCCCTGGGGCCGGCTCGGCCACGTCGCCCTCACCGTCGCCGGCGACCACAAGAGCGCGACCGGCTGGCTCCAGGGCCTGGCCCGGTTCATGCCCGACCGGACCACTACCGTCGGCACCCCGGTCCGCGGCTTCGCCGACCTCCGCCGCAGCGCCCCGCCCGGTCCCGAGCAGCGCACCGACCGGGATCCCGCCGAACTCGAGGACTGGGACCTGCTGTTCCACCTGCGGGTCGCCCTCCCCGACGTCCACGTGGAGACCGCGACCGACGAGGACGGGGTGTCCGCGTGGATCCACGACGGCGTCTCGTCCTGGGCGACGCTGTCGTCCACACCCGACGGCGTGTTCGTCCACCAGGGCGGCCCCCGCCGCCTCGCCGACGAGATCGGCGCCGCCAGGGACGAATGGATCGGGCTCGACCGGCCGGAGGTGTACGACTACGGCATGACCGCCACACCCCACGAGCAGTGGGTGTGGTTCGGCGACCCGGACACCGGACCACGCTGGCCCACACCGGCCTGACCCCACGCCAGCGGCGGCTTCACCGCCAGACGGGAAGGGCCTCCGCCAAGGCGCGTGCGAGATCTCCGGCACCCCGGGGGCCGGCCCGTGTCGGCCGGATCGTCGGCATCGCCGGCCGCAGGAACGAGAGCGCCCTTCCCGGAGAGCCGACTCACCTGCGGAGGAGCACTGCTCCCGCCACGGCCGTCGCCGCCAGCAGGGCTACCGCCAGGGCGTGGATGGCCACGGCCAGCTTCTCCGAGTGGTGTTCGGCGGCCCGGTCCAGGGTGAAGTCGGCCGGGTCGGCGGCCGTGTAGTGGACCGTGACGTCACGGTCGTACGCGCCTGCGGGGTGCGGGAGGTGGGAGGTGCAGTGGGCGGTGACGGCAGTGCCCTGGTGGGTGGTGAAGGAGACCACCGGGGTGATCGTGGTGATGGGGCCGTCGTCCTGGTCGACGCTGATGTCCTTGAGGACGGCGACGACCCGGCCCGGCACGGTCTCCATCGCGGTCAGTCTGTCGAGGCGGTTGTTCCTGACACGGACCGCCCAGGGCAGTTGGACGGCGCCGAGGATCGCCGGCGGCCCGCCGGAGCCGATCAGCGCCCACGGCCACCCCCGGTCGATCGCGACGAGGACCACCAGCCCGACGTAGACCAGGAAGAGCGCGAAGGCAGGCCGGCCGAGTCCGCGCGACGGCTGCTCGGGGGCGTTGGAGAACCGGTAGGCGTGCGGTCGGCCCCGCGGATGGCTGACGCCGATCTCGCGGCCCTCCCACGCCGCGGTGATCATCTCGCCGCGCTCGCCGTCGTTCGTCACGGTGACCTCCTGTCCGGAGGCCGGGTCGCGGTAGCTGACCACCACCGATATCCCGCCCAGCCGCGACCCGCCGTGCCGTGGCGCCCGCACCCGCTCGATCCGCCCGGTGAGCCGGACCGTCCGCTGCGCCTTGGTCAGGCCGGCCAGCGACATGCCGACCCCGACCAGCGCCGCCGCGCCCCACACCGCGCACCACAGCACCAGCCACTCGTGCCACCCCATGTGTCCCATCCCCCGTTCCCCATCCCCCCCGATCCGGTCAACTGCCGTTGCGCCGCAGGACGTTGCCCTGCCCGTCCGCCTCCAGGCTGCCCGCGCCCCGGTCGCCGGTCACCATGACCCGGAGGGTGAGCCTGCCGGTGAGGCCGTCGGCGGTCAACTGCCAGCTCTGCGGGGAGCCGGTGCCGAGGGTGGTGCCGGCGTCCTCGACCAGCGCGGCGACCCGGTCGAACGGCAGCGCCCGCGGGTCGAACCCGGCGACCTGCCCGCCGGCGGGCGCGAAGACGATCGTCAGCAGGCGCTCCTGGACGACGACGGTGAGCGCCCGGCGATTCTCCGCGTCCTGCGTCAACGACTCGACGGCGGTGCGCAGTTCGCCCTGGTCGAGCATGGATCGGCCCGCCCCGAGGGCGACCGTTCCGGTGGCCGACGTCACGGTGGTGGACGAGGTGACGGTGGTGGTGGACGACACGACGGTGCCGGACGGTTGCGGCGCGGCGCCGGACGCGTCGGGGCCGAACGGGTCGGCGCCGGACAGCAGGAGCACGGAGGCCGCGCCGAACAGCAGGCCGAGCACGGTGAGGACCCCGCCGACGCAGCCTTTCCGGGCGTCGCCCGTCATGGCCGGGCCGGGCGCCGAGTCCAGGTGCGCGTCGGCGGCCCGTTCCTCCCAGGCCGGTGTCGGCCGGGTCACGATCCGGACCTTCCACGGCCGTTCGGGCTCGTACTCGACCACCACGATCCCGCGCGGGCGGTAGTCGGGAAGCTCGGAGAGGTGGACGCCCTGCCGGATCGCGACGCGGTACGCGGGCCCGTCGTCCGGAGCGACGGTCAGATCGAACCGCACCGGCACCTCGGTGGCCTCCCCGGCGACGGCCTCCCGGCTCTCGATCATCGCGAGCGCCGTCCGCGGCACGGCGGCCCTGTCGCGGGCGCGGCGCGGCAGCGTGCCGAGAAAGAACAGCAGGCCGTACGCCGCGGGCAGGGCCAGCCCCGTGACGACGAGCGACGCCTTCCCGACGATGCACCCCCCGATGAAGGCGGCCAGCGACCCGCCGATCACCCCGCCCGTCAGAAAGCCCAGCGCGAGGCCGCCGGGCGTGGCGCGCGGGGGTGTGGCAGTCGTCATACGGGTGATTGTGCACGTCGTGGGTGACGGCCGACAGGGTGCTGGCGGACCGGTGCCGGCGCACCCGGCGGAGGCGGGTCCCCGGGGGCGCTGGCCGACGATTCGTAAGCGCCGCCTAGGCTTGGGTCCGAACGAAACGAAACCGGAGCAAACCGGACCCGGGCCGACCGGGGCCGGAACGGACCTCACCGGCGGCGCGGCGACGCGGCGGCGGACGGCATGACGAAAGCGGGGCCGCCCGATGGGCGACGGCATGGACGGCATGGCCGGGATGCACCACCACGGCGGTAGCCCTCTGCCGCCCTACTCCTTCTCGAACGCGATCGGGTGGTCGCCGGACTGGCCGTACCTGGCTTTCTGCGGGCTCCTCTTCGGCCTGTACCTGGCCGGGGCCGTCCGGCTGTGGCGGCGCGGGGACAAGTGGCCGGTCGGCCGGATGGTGGCCTGGACCGCCGGTGTCGGCACGGTGTTCCTGGTCACCAACACCAAGCTCAACGACTTCGGCATGGTGCTGTTCAGCGCCCACATGATCCAGCACATGGTGCTGTCCATGCTGTCGCCGATCCTGCTGCTGCTCGGCGCGCCGATCACGCTCACGCTGCGTTCGCTGCGTCCGGCCCGCAAGGGCAGCGGCCGCGGCCCGCGCGAGCTGCTGGTCGCGCTGCTGCACAGCCGCCTGGTCCGGATCGTCTCGCACCCCGCGTACACCATCCCGATCTTCATCGCGAGCCTGTACGGGCTGTACTTCACCCCGCTGTTCGACTGGCTGATGCAGTACCAGCTCGGGCACCTGGCGATGATGCTGCACTTCCTCGCCGTCGGCCTGCTGTTCTTCTGGCCGATCATGGGCGTCGACCCGGGCCCGCACCGCCCCGGCTTCGTGATGCGGATTCTGGAACTGTTCATGGGCATGCCGTTCCACGCGTTCTTCGGCGTGGCCGTGATGATGGCTTCCGGGCAGCTCGTCACCACCTTCTCCGGCGCGACGGCGCCCCCCGGCACCGACCTGCACGCCGACCAGCAGCTCGCCGGCGGCATCACCTGGGCGTTCGGCGAGATCCCCACCGCGATCGTGCTGATCGCGCTCACCCTCCAGTGGGCCAAGTCCGAGGAGCGGCAGGCCCGCCGCCGCGACCGTGCCGCCGACCGCGACGGCGACGCCGAGCTGGTGGCGTACAACCAGTACCTGGCCTCACTGAACCGCAGTGCCACCAGCTGATCGTCGTTTCTTCGGATCCGCCCGGGAGCTCCTCCCGGGCGGATCCGCCGTTTTCGGGGGTCCTGCGCTCTCGGGGTCCTGCGCTTTCGGGGCCCGGCGCTTTCGGGGTCTGGCGCTCCCGGGGGTCCTGCTTCGGGGCCGTGCCGGGTCTCAGCCGATGCCCTGGCGGTCGGGGGTGAGCGCGAACGCCCGGTTCTGCTCGTCCGGGACGGACGCGGTGACGGCCCGTTCCAGCAGCCGGCGCTGGTTCAGCAGCGGGGCGCGCCGCGGTTCGGGGACGATCCGCAGCAGGTCGTCCAGGGCGGCGACCAGGCGGCGGGTGACCTGGGGCTGGCCGGCCCCGCAGATCCGGATCTCGGTGAACGCCAGGTCCACCGTCGCCTCCCAGTCCGGCACCGGCTGCACCAGCCGCACCGCGCCGTCCGCGTCCCGGTGGCGCAGCTCGCCGAGGTGCAGCGGGGCGAGGACGGCGAGCAGCTGATGGATGCGGTCGACGGCCTGCACGGCGGTGGTGGGGTCGTTGACGGCGGGCGACAGGGCGCGGATGGCGATGTCGACGAGCTGGCGGAAGCCGAAGCCGAGGTCCTGGTGCATGGTGCGGTCCACGCCGACGTTCAGCGCGGTGGTGATCCAGCCCGGCCGGGGCGGGGTGCCGCCGGCGACCAGCACGGTCGGGGTGCCGGGCGCGATGAAGTCGCCGATCCGCGGCACCAGGTGCAGCACCGTCCCGTGCCGCCGCGCCACCCGCACCAGGCGGCGGATGTTGACGTCCCGCAGCACGCCGGCCCGCCCTTCGTGCAGCAGCGTCGGCCCCTGCGGAGCCGGGCCGTCCGCGAGCTCCGGGGCGAGCCAGCGGTACGCCAGCAGCACCTGCAGCGACTCCCGGGTGACCCGGTCGATCACGTGCGGCACCCGCAGCAGCCGCAGCGTCGCCTGCACGTACAGCACGAACAGCGCCAGGCTCAGCATCACCAGGACGAGCGCCACCACCGTCGAGACGATCGGCACCGAGACGGCGCGCGTCGGATCGGTGGTCTCGTCGTAGCCGAGCTGCACCAGCAGCGTGAAGACGAACGTCGCCAGGCAGGTCGAGAACGTCGCCTTCGTCAGCCGGCTGCGCACGTACAGGCGCAGCACCCGGGGGCTCATCTGACCCGCCGCCATCTGCAGCGACACCAGCGAGATCGAGAACACCACGCCGATGAACGTCAGCATCGCCGAACTGACCGTCGACACCACGCTCTTCGCCGCGGACGTGAACGACAGCAGGGTGTCGGCCGTCTGCTCGGCGGTGGCCTCCGCGAAGATCTCCCGGTCGATGAGATCCGTCAGCCCCGCCAGCAGCACCGCGCCCACGCACGTCACCAGCGGCGCGAACCAGAACGACTCCCGCAGGTGCTCCCGCAACGGCGACAGCGCCCGGTACCGCGGCCGCCGACGCCTCCCGCTGTGCTGCTGCTCCTCGCTCATCCCGCCAGGCTAGGGCCTGTCTTCGAACCCGCGCCGCAGCCCCGCGGCGTCTGGTGCGTGCTCTCGGCGGGCCGGGAAAATCGCTGTCCGGTCACCGGGGGCCGGTGGTAGACATCCGGCGTGCAAAAGAATCTTGAGTTTCCCGACCTGCTGCGACTGATCGACGAGCGGTCGACCGCCTTCCGCGCCGAGGTCGCCGCCGCGCCGGATCTCGACGCGCCGGTGCCGACCTGCCCCGGGTGGACGCTGTTCGATCTGGTGAAGCACCTGGGTGGGGGAGACCGTTTCTGGGCCGCCGTCGTCGGTGCGGGGCCCGCCGACGGTCCCCCGGCCGAGGCGGTCGCTGCGCGCGCCGCGCTGGAGGTGCCGCAGGAGCGTGCGGCGCTGCTGGCCTGGCTGGCCGCGTCGACGGAGCTTCTGCTGAGCGCCCTGCGCGAGGCCGGGCCGGAGGCCGGTTGCTGGACGTGGTGGCCGGTGTCGCAGTCGCCGGTCACCGCCGGCGGTGTCGCCCGGCACCGGGTCCAGGAGACCGCGATGCACACGTACGACGTCCAGGTCTCCGCGGGCGCCCCGCAGGCGCTGCCGCTCGACGTGGCACTCGACGGCGTGGAGGAGTTCCTGTTCACCGTCTGCGCCACGCCGGCCGCCTGGCCGCACAAGCCCACCGCCTTCGACTTCCACGCCACCGAGGGCCGCTCCTGGCGCCTCACGGTCGACGGCGACGGCGCACGCACCACCCGCATCCCCGCGCCCACGGCCACCCCCGGCGAGGACGCGGACGCGGCCGGCGCCTCCGTCCACGGCACGGCCAGTGAGCTGGTCATCTACATGTACGACCGTATCCCGGCCAACTCCCTGCGCGTGGACGGAGACGCCGGGCTGCTCGACCTGCTCCGCGCCTGGGAGCCGGAGGAGTAGGACGCAGCGGAGGCGCCGACTGCCAGTCAGAACGTTGGCACGACAGTCAGCACGGAGCTCACGGCGGGTACGGGGGCCGTCTCATGAGCGGGGACGGACGAGCGTGCAGTTCGCGGTCGAGGCCGCCGCCGGATTCCGGCGTTCACCCCCGCACGTCCGTGCGTGTGGGGGACGCTGGTCGGCATGACGGACACGGGCACGGACGCGAACTTCAGGGGCCGCACACCCGAGGAGATGGAGCTGCCGCTCGACCTGGTCGAGCGGATCAGGCTGGTGTGCAGGCTGCTCGCTCTGCCGGTCGCCGAGCGCAGCGGTGCCCCTGGCGTACAACTGCGCCGTGACGACCCGTGGCGGCCGGGCGAGGTGGCCGACCACGTCACGGTGTCGTGGGGCGTGACGGACGAATTGATGGACGCCGACGAGTTCCGGCCCGTGGACACGACGAACCCCTCGCTGTACGACGCCACCGACATGCTGGAAGAGGCGCTGGTGCGGGCACTCCGCCTCGGCGGGCTGGACGTCGTGCGCGCCGAGGACACCCGCGAGTGGCACGTTCGACGGATCACCGGGCCGTCTCCGCTCGACTGATCGTCGTTGTCAGGACGCTGTCCGGTTCGCTCCGCCCGCTGCCGAGAGGACGTCGAGCAGGGGGGCGGCGTCCGTTTCGTCGGGGCCGCTGAGGCAGAGGCGGTCGACGAGGGGGGCGTAGCGGTGGTGGAGTTCGCGGGCGACGGTGGTGGGGTCGCCGGTGACGGCGAAGGTGGTGAGGACGGTGTCGTCGATCAGGTGGCCCATTTCTTGCCAGCGGCCGCGGACGGAGAGGGGGTGGAGTTCGTCCTGGAGGGCGGCCCAGCCGTGGGTTTCGAGGACGGGGCGGTAGGCGGGGGTGGAGGCGTAGAAGGCGAGGCGTTCGCGGACGAGGCGGAGGTTGGTGCGGTATTCCTCCTCGGTGCGGCCGGTGGCGACGAGGACGTTGGCGACCACTTCGAACGGGCGGGCGGTCCACGGGGCGTTCTCCGCCTCGGACTTGGCGCGGGCGGCGCGGACGGCCGGCAGGACGGCGGTGGCCAGGTGTTGCGGCGAGCCGAAGGGATGGGCGAGGAAGCCGTCGGCGGCGGCGCCTGCGGTGGCGGTCATCAGCGGGCCGACACCGGCGAGCAGCAGCGGCGGGGGCTCGAAGGGCAGCGGGGCGGGCGCGAAGACCGGTGTCATCAGGGTGTGCTGGTAGAACTCGCCCCGGAAGGCGAGGCGTTCGCCGGTCTGCCAGCTGTGCCAGACGGCCCGCACGGCGGCCAGGTAGTCGTGCATGCGGGCCGCGGGGCGGTCCCACGGCATGCCGAAGCGGCGGACGATGTGGGGTTTGATCTGCGTCCCGAGGCCGATCGCCGCCCGTCCGCCGGAGCTCTCGTGCAGGCCCCACGCCTCGTAGGCGAGTGTCATCGGGGTGCGGGCGAAGGCGATGGCGACGCCGGTCGCGAGGCCGATCCGGGTGGTGCGGTCGGCGGCGCGGGCGAGTTGCAGGAACGGGTTGTGCGAGGTCTCCGACAGGACGAACCGTCCGGCGCCGCGTTCCTCGGCTTCGCGGGCCAGCGCGGGTGCGGTGGCGGGCAGCGGCGGTGCGGCGAGGTCGATCTGCATGGGCGGACACTCCTGCGGGACGTGCGGCGGTGTGACGGAACGGCAGTGCGGCAGTGTGCCGGTACGGCGGTGTGACGGTCCCGATGCTATGCGGCGCGCGCGGAGGGCCTGTCAGGACGGCACCGACCTCCACGGCCACGCCGCCCCGCCGTGAGGACGCCCCCGACCGCACCGCCCCGCTCACCGGCCGCTACGGCCGCGTCGCGCCCCCGGTCATGACGACCCCCGGTCATGAGCACAGCGCGTCGTCCACCAGGCGGTTCTCGGCCTCGGCGATCCGGGCGACGTCGTCCGGGGAGGCGATGACGACGCCCGACAGCGAGGCCGTGACGGCGCGGCGGCCGTCGGCGGTGACGCCGGTGGCGGTGATCCAGCCGGCGTCGCCGCCCTCGTGGCCCCAGTAGAGGCCGCCGCAGGAGAGCGGGCGGGAGAACAGGCCGAGGCCGTCGCGGGCGCCCGGCATCAGCTGTTCGAAGTCCTGGCCGACCGCCACCGTCTGCTGCATCAGGGCGAGTTGGGCGGGCGGGAGCAGTCGGCCGCCGAGCAGGGCGGTGAGGAAGCGGTCGAGGTCGGCGGTGGTGGAGATCAGGCCGGCCTCGCCGTTGGCGCCCATGCCGACCTGCTCGGTGACGTCCACCAGCGGGCCGCCCTCGGTGAAGCGCTGGTAGGTGGCGGCGTGCGGCTGCGGGAGGGCGGGGGCGGTGCCGGGCCAGGTGGTGTGGTCGAGGGCGAGCGGGCGCACGATGCGGTCGTGCACCTCCTGGTGCCAGGGGTGTCCGGTGACCCGTTCGACGATCATGCCGAGCAGGACGTAGCCGGTGTTGTTGTAGCTCCACTGGGCGCCGGGCGCGAAGTCCGGCTGGTGGGCGGTGGCGCGGGCGACGGTCTGCGCGGCCGTGGTGCTGTCGTTGCGGTGCTGCTGGAAGTCGTCGGCGGAGGTGTAGTCGGGGTAGTCGTCGTGCAGGCCGCTGCGGTGCTGGAGCAGGTCGCGGACGGTGATCGTCCGTCCGTCGTTGCCGTTGCCGGCCACCACGCCGGGCAGTCGGCTCTCCACCGTGTCGTCCAGTGAGAGCTTTCCCTCGCCGACGAGTTGCAGGACGACGGTGGCCACGAAGGCCTTGGTGACGCTGGCGATCCGGAAGTAGCCGTCGGCAGGCACAGGCTGTCGGGACGTCATGTCGGCGACGCCGGCGACGGCGGTCCGGTCGGGGTGGCCGGGGGTGGTGAGGCGGGCCTGTACGCCGGTGACGCCGAGGGCGGTGAGCGCGTCGACGTCGCGCTGCAGCCGGTCCTGCCGGTCGGCGGCGTCGGCACCGAGCAGGCCGGCGGTCAGCGCCCCGGCGGCGAGGACGGCGAGGGCCGACAGCAGGAGGGTCCGGCGGCGGCGGGGAGCGGAGTTCGGTGTGGTGGTCATGGCCGTTGACGCTAGGCCGGGCCGGTCGGCGCGGTCGGTACCCCGCACGGGTGGAAAAAGAGGGTGGCAGGCTGTAGTGCCGGGCCGGGTGACGATCACTCAGACTTGTCCGAATGAACGATCAAGGGGGCGGCCGGCTGCCGGCACGGTGGCGCGGCCTCGGATATCTGATCACCGGCCTGGCCGCGGCCGTGGCCACACTCGTCGTACTGCCGGTGCTGCTGGTGCCGGGGGCGGCGCGCCCCTGGGCGTCCTGGCACCGGCGCCGCGCCGACCGCCTGCTGGCCGCGCAGCCGTCCGGGCCGGTCCGGGCCGGCGGGTGGCGGCTGCTGGCATGGGTCGGCGCGAGCACCGGCGCGGGTCTGGCGTTCGGGCTGGTCGCCGTGGTGTGCGCGGGCAACGCGGTGACGGCGGCCGTCACCGTCCCGCTCTGGTGGGCGCTGCCGCCCGGCACCCGTGCGGGCGGCTTCGCGTTCGGCGCGCCGTTGACCGGCTGGGGCACCGCGTTGACGCTGGGGACGGCGCAGGCGGCGGTGTTCGCCGCGTTGACGTACCTGCTGGCGCCGGTGCTGGCGCGGCTGCACGCCCGGCTGTGCGTGGCGCTGCTGTCGCCGTCGGCGGCCGACCGGCTGGCCCGGCAGGTGGCGACGCTGACCGAGACCCGCACCGGTGCGATGAACGCGCACGGCGCGGAACTGCGCCGGATCGAACGGGACTTGCACGACGGCACCCAGGCCCGGCTGGTGGCGATCGCGATGCGGCTCGGCGTGGCCCGCGAACTGCTGGGCGAGCAGCCGGAGTTGGTGGAGAAGCTGTTGGCGGAGGCGCAGCAGGGCACGGAGGACGCGATGGCGGAGCTGCGGGCGGTCATCCGGACGATCTATCCGCCGATCCTCGCCGACCGGGGTCTGGCGGGGGCGTTGGCGGCGCTGGCGGCGGGGGCGGCGATCGGCGCCGACCTGGAGGCGGGCGAGCTCGGCGAGGTTCCGGCGGCGGTGGAGGCGGTGGCGTACTTCGCGGTCGCCGAGGCGCTCACCAACGCGGCCAAGCACAGCGGCGCGGCCCGGGCGGGCGTTCACGTGGCCCGCGTGGGCGACCGGTTGACGGTGGTGGTCGCGGACGACGGGGCGGGCGGCGCGGACGAGTCGCGGGGCACCGGCCTGGCGGGGATCCGGCACCGGGTGCTGGCGCTGGACGGTGTGGTGCGGGTGGACAGTCCGGTCGGGGGTCCGACCGTGATCGAGGTGGAGCTGCCGTGCGGGTCGTGATCGCCGAGGACAATGTGCTGCTCGCCGGCGGCCTCGAACTCCTGTTGACGGCAAAGGGTTTCGAGGTGGTGGCGATCGCCGCCGACGCGCCGGCCTTCCTCGCCGCGGTCGAGGAGCACCGTCCGGACGTCGCCATCGTGGACGTCCGTCTGCCGCCGGACTTCCGCGACGAGGGCATCCGGGCGGCGATCCGGGCCCGCCGCCGGCGGCCGGGTCTGCCGGTGCTGGTGCTGTCGCAGTACGTGGAGCGGCAGTACGCGGGCGAGTTGGTCTCGGACGGGCGCGGCGGGGTCGGCTACCTGCTGAAGGACCGGGTGGGCCGGGTCAGCGAGTTCGTGGACGCGCTGCGCCGGGTGGCGGCGGGCGGGACGGTGATGGATCCGGAGGTGATCGGCCAGTTGCTCACCCGTCCCGCCCATGACCCGACCGCCGCGCTGACGCCGCGCGAGCGGGAGGTGCTCGCGCTGATGGCCGAGGGCCTGGACAACGCGGGCATCGCCGCCCGGCTGGTGATCACCGACAATGCGGTGCACAAGCACGTCGGCAACATCTTCACCAAGCTGGGCCTGTCCCCGGCGGACAGCGGGCACCGCCGGGTGCTGGCGGTGCTGAGCTACCTCAGCCGGCCGTGACGGGTGGTCACTCCACGACCTCGGCGCTGACCAGGACGACGTCCTCCTTGGGGACGTCGGCGTGGCCGGCCTTGGAGGCGGTCGGCACGGCCTCGATCGCGTCGACCACGTCCTGGCCCTCGACGACCTCGCCGAACACCGCGTAGCCCCAACCGGGGCCGGACTTGGCGGTGTGGTCGAGGAAGGCGTTGTCGGCGACGTTGACGAAGAACTGCGCGGTGGCGGAGTGCGGGTCCGAGGTGCGGGCCATCGCCACCGAGTACTTGGTGTTCTTCAGGCCGTTGTCGGCCTCGTTCTGGATCGGGGCGCGGGTGTCCTTGCGGCGCAGGCCCGGCTCCATGCCGCCGCCCTGGACCATGAAGTTGTTGATCACCCGGTGGAAGACGGTGCCGTTGTAGAACCCGTCCTGGACGTACTGGAGGAAGTTCGCGACCGTCGCGGGCGCCTTCTCCGCGTCGAGGCGGATCACGATGTCGCCGTGGTTGGTGTTCAGCTTGACCTTGGACAAGACAACCTCACTGGGGATGACGGAATGGTCCGCCCATCCTCGCAGGCCCCGCGGGCGGCGAAGCCGCGGGACCCGCAGGACCCGCCGGAGGCGCCGGCGGCGAGCGGCGAGCGGCGAGCAGCGAGCAGCAACGTGGATGCTGCGGGCGGGCAGGGCGGGCACCACGCGTGGGCGGCGGATGTCCCGCACACGTACGAGGCGGTGGCGGCGGGCGTCGAGGCGCTGCTGATGGTCCGTCATCCCACCGGCCGATAAGGCCACTTGTGGACCGCGAGTGGCATTGATCGACATCGCCGTCGCGTGGCATTGTCGGTTGACACCCCGTGGCCGACCGGCCCCGTAGCGTTGGGAGACGAGCACATGAGCACGCACAGCCCGTGGACGGCCCGGACGGTGGCCGCGGCCGGAGTCGAACTGCACTGCCGCGACTGGGCGGGCGCGGACGAGGCGCGGCCGGTGCTGCTGCTGCACGGCCTGGCGGGGCACGCCGGCGAGTGGGACGCGCTGGCGGCGGCCCTCGCCCCGGCGCACCGGGTGGTGGCGGTGGACCAGCGCGGCCACGGCCGCTCCACCCGCCGCCCGGAGGATCTCGGCCGGGAGGCGTACGTGGCGGACGTGCTGGCGGTCGCGGACGCGCTCGGCCTGGAGCGTCCGCTGCTGGTGGGCCAGTCGCTGGGCGGGCACACGGCGCTGCTGGCGGCCGCCGCGCACCCGGGGCGGTTCGCGGGAGTGGTGCTGGTGGAGGCCGCCGCGGCGGCCTCGCCGGACGCGCCGGCGGAGATCGGCGCGCTGCTGGCGTCCTGGCCGGTGCCGTTCGCGGAGCGCGCCTCGGCGGTCCGGTTCTTCGGCGGCGGCCCGCTGGGCGAGGCCTGGGCGGACGGCCTGGAGCAGCGCGAGGACGGCTGGTGGCCGCGGTTCGACACCGAGGTGATGGTGGCGGCGCTGGACGGGACCGCCGTCCGGGACCGCTGGGAGGACTGGGCGGGCGCGGCGCACTGCCCGGCGCTGCTGGTGCTCGGCGAGCACGGCATCGTTCCGGCGGCGGACGCGGACCGGATGCTGGCGCTGCGCCCGGACGTGCACGCGGCGAGCCTGCCGGGCGCCGGGCACGACGTCCACCTGGAGCGGCCGGCCGAACTGCACGGCCTGGTCGCGGAGTTCCTGCACGCGCTGCCCGTGTGACGGCACGCAGCGGGCCCCACCGGTACGGGAGACCGGTGGGGCCCGGGGGCGTCGACGTCAGCGCACGGCGTACGCGTCGGTGACGGTCTGGGTGACCTTGGCTCCGTCGGCCGAGGCCAGGGTGATCCGCAGGCTGACGTTCTTGCCGGAGGCGCCCGCGTGGTCGAGGACGGCGACCTTGTCGGCGCCGACGGCGGCGTCCGTCCAGGTGGTGCCGCCGTCGTAGGAGTACGCGAGCTTCGCGTCGGTCAGCGCGCCGGGGGTGTAGCCGCTCTGGCCGGTGGCGGAGAGCGCGATCCGCAGCGGCCCGGCGGCGGCGGTGCTGTTGCCGTCCAGGTCGATCCGGTAGTCGGGGAACAGCAGCGGCAGCGACTGCGAGTACGCGTTCGGGTCGCCCGCCGAACGGAAGCCGAACTCGGTGCGGACGGCGGTGGAGCGCTGCCACAGGTCGCGGTGGTACATCCGGGACTGGTCGAGCACCAGGGTGTACTCGCGGGCCTCGGCCGGCAGCTCCCAGACGTCCATCGGGCCGAACCAGGAGCGGCCCAACGACTCGCCGCCGCTGAAGAGTTCGACGGCGGCCAGGTCTCCGAAGTAGGCCTGGCTGCCGGTGTGGTCGGCGTTGCCGTCGCCCCACAGGGTGCGGGTGAGGTCGACGCCGATCAGGTCGGCCTGGCGTTCGCCGACCAGCAGCGCGGAGCCGTCGGCGGCACGCCCGGCGGTGGGCCGCAGCACGCCCCGGTACCACTCCTCGGTGCGCTGCTGCCCGGCCTGGTAGCGGCGCGGCAGGTCCTGCATGAACTCGGCGAACGGCCAGCTGCTCTGCCCGTCGTGCAGCCAGGTGGTGTCGTCGGCGGTGTAGCGGGCGGTGCGGGTGGACGGGGTGGCGACCAGGCCCTGCGCGACGGCGGTGCCGCCGTACGGGTTCCACGGGCGCTGGACGGTGAGGTAGTCGCTCATCCGGACGGGCGTGCCGACGGAGTGCCAGTTCTCGGTGACGGTGGCGAGGTCGCGGTCGCGGACGGTGTGGCGCTGCTTGCCGGCGATCGAACCGGCGTCGCGGAAGGCCAGGTTGTACACGTAGGGGCTGTCGGCGGCGGAGGTCCAGCCGAGGGTGACGGCGCCCTTGCCGAGGGCGGCCTTCAGCGCGGCGGCCCGGTCGGCGGTGATCGGCAGCACGGGCGCGTCCAGGCTGATGTCGTTCTTGCCGAACACGCCGGGGGTGTTGCGGTACGTCAGCACGCCGACGGCGCCGGCGTTCTTGGCGTTGGTGGAGACGGTGCGCTGCGAGGTGCCGTTGTCGGGGACGAGGACCAGCTTGCCCCTGGCGTCGGCGGCGGCCAGGTCGGCCGGGTCGGCGCTGGCGGCGGAGGCGAGCAACGCGCTTCCGGTGTGCGGCAGTTGGGCCTCGTCGGCGTACTGGGCGTAGTGCGGCTCCAGGGTGAGGCCGGCGCCCTTGAGGACGACCTCGGGGGCGGCCGTCCGCAGGTAGCTGCCGAACTCGAAGCCGCCGGTGCGGGCCTTGCCGGAGCCCCAGGCGGAGAGTTCGACGGGCAGCGGGCCGGTGCGCACGCCGGTGGAGTCGACCCACTTGTCGCCCCACCAGCGGCCGAGTTCGAGCGCGCCGCCGCGCACCTGGACGTCGCGGTCGGCCTGCACCTCGATCCGGGCGGCCTGGCGGGCGTCGAGAGTGAGGACGGTGTCCTTGGTCAGCTGGATCTCGGGCATGGCGAGCGCGGTGACGCCCTTCGCCGCGGCCTCGCCGGTGGGGTCGCCCCGCTCGGGGGTGACCACGAATCCGCTCAGCGAGTACGTGCCGGGGCGCAGCCGGTAGACGATCTCGCCGTTGGCGTTCGGGGCCTGGCGGCTGCCGGTGGCCTGGCCGAGGTCGACCATGGTGATGCTGGTGCCGACGTCGGCCGCGGCGGGCTTGCCGTCGCGGTCGATCAGCTTGACCCGGACGGCGAGGGTCTCGGGCTCGACGTACGCGTTGAACGGGGTGGAGACGGTCGCGCCGTTGTCGGCGGTGGCGAGCACCCGGCCGGTGACGTCGCCGTACTGGCCGCCCGTCAGCTTCGCGTTCGTGTCGAAGGTGAGCGGCACCTGCACGGTGGCCCCGGCGGCGACGGTGATCTTCTCGGCGCCGAGCTTGACGAGCTTCGACTTGATCGCGGACTCGTCGTCGCCGTCGGTGCGCTGCACGCTCAGCCTGAGCGTGACGGGCCTGTCGGAGGTGTTGGTGTACGGAAGTTGGACGGTGCGGGTGTCGGACTTCTGCTGCGGCCAGGCGAAGTCGCCGAAGCCGACGGCGGGCGCGCCGAGCACGCTCTGGCCGGCGGCGACGTCGACGCGCAGCCGGCCCGCGCCGGTCTGCTGGACGTCGCCGGGGACGGTGGCCAGCGCGGACGACACCAGTGCGGCCTTGAGCTGCGCGGCGCTCCACTCGGGGTGGCGCTGCTTGACCAGGGCTGCGCTGCCCGCGACCAGCGGGGTGGCCATCGAGGTGCCGGACATCGAGGTGTAGGCGTAGACGCCGCGTCCGCCGGCGGCGGCTCCCTTGACGTCGACGCCGGGCGCGGCAATCTCGGGCTTCAGGGTGTGCGCGCCGGTGACGGAGCCGTGCGAGGAGAACGCGGCGGTGCCGTCCTTGGCGTCGACCGCGCCGACGGTGAGCACGGCGGGCGCGCAGCCGGGCGAGCTGACGGACTGGTAGCTGCCGAGGTTGCCGGCGGCGACCACGAACAGCGCCTTGGACTGCTCGGCGATGCGCTGCGCGGCCACCGACATCGGGTCGGTGCAGTCGCTGGGTTCGGGGCTGCCGAGGGACATCGACACCACGTCGGCGCCGGAGTCGGCGGCCCACTGCATGCCGGCGATGATCTGGGAGTCGGTGCCGGAGCCGCCGTCGTCGAGGACCTTGCCGACCAGCAGCCGGGCCTGGTCGGCGACGCCGCGTTCCTTGCCGCCGGAGGCCTTGCCGGTGCCGGCGATCTCGGAGGCGACGAAGGTGCCGTGGCCGACGGCGTCGTGCACGTCCTCGTCGACGGTGTCTCCGGTGAAGTTGCGGCGGGCGTCGACCTGTCCGGCCAAGTCGGGGTGCTGGTCGTCGATGCCGGTGTCGAGGACGGCGACCTTGACGCCCTGCCCGCCGAGGCCGGCGGCCCAGGCGGCGGGCGCGCCGATCTGCTTGTTCTCGGCGTCGTTGGCGGTGCGGACCTTGCGGTCCAGCCAGAGCTTGGTCAGGCCGTCGCGGCCCTTGCCGTCCGGGCCGACCAGCTGGTTCCAGGTCTTGGCGGCGTCGTCCTTGGCGGGCGTGAAGGCCACGCCGTCGACGGCCTTGAGCTGCTTGGTGCCGGCGGCGCGGGCGCGGGCCTGCGGGCTGGCGTCGGCGGCCTTCGCGTCCCGGTAGGTGGCGATCAGCGGCAGCGTCCGGGCGTTCCGGTCGTCGTAGCCCTGGCGCAGCAGCGCGGTGACGTTGAACAGGCCGCGGTCGACAGTGCCGGCGGCGAGGGCGGCGGAGGCGTGCTGCGGAATGACGTACTGGTCGCCGTTCTGCTGCTGGGTGAACGTCAGCGGGACGTTGCCGTGCTCGTCGGGCAGTACGGTGACGGTGGTGCGGCCGTCGTTCCCGGTGCTGACCTGCACCCGGTCGCCGGTGATCAGGGTGACGGTGCGCGGGGCGGCGCTCTGGCGTCCCGTCAGGGTGGAGCCCGGGGTGCCGGGCTGGGCGGCGAGGGCCTGCCCGGTCGAGGTGAGCGTGCCGGTGGCGAGGATGCCCGCCGCCGCCAGGGCCATCGCGCCGCGTATGCGCGCCGTTCGTGTCATGAACGCCTCCAGGTTCGGGTCATGGCCGGTGAGCCTGGCAGAAGACGGGACTGACCGGTCATGATGTGCGCTGGCGGATCACCGCCCGGCGGCAAACCGCCACCCGCCCACGGGCGGTGCGGACGGGCGGCGGGCGGGTGGTCCTGGGGACGGCGGAACGGAGCGCGGATGCTGGCGGCGATAGGTCTGGACGAGCACGCCGAACGGGTCTACACCCACCTGGTGGCCCACGGCCCGGCGTCCCGCGCCGAACTGGCCGCCCGCTGCGGCCCGGTGCCGACCGGCTCGCTCGAACTGCTCCAGGCCTGCGGGCTGGTCGCCCCCGGCGCCGACCTCCGCTACACCGCCGCTCCCCCGGCGGTCGCCCTGGAAGCGCTGCTCACCGGCCGCCGACACGCCCTGCGGGAGGCCGAGTTGACGGCCTCCACCCTCACCGAGGCCTACCGGTCGGCGACCTCGCGCGCGGGCCGGGCGGACCGCGACCTGGTGGAGGTGGTGGCCGGGCGGGCCGCGATCAGCCACCGCGTCACGCAGTTGCAGGCCGGCGCGGAGCACGAGCTGCTGGCGCTGGTGACGGGCCGTCACCAGGTGGTGGCCGCCGACGAGACCGGCGCGGAGTCGGCGGCGGTGGAGCGCGGCGTCACCTACCGGGTGGTGCTGGAGCGCCGCGCCCTGGACGAACCGGGCGCGGCGCAGCCACTGTTCGAGGCGATGGACCGGCAGCAGCACATCCGGGTGGTCGAGCAGGTCCCCACCAAGCTGATCGTCGCGGACCGCTCCCTCGCCCTCGTCCCGCTCACCGACTCCACCGCCGACCCGGTCGCGCTGGTGGTCCGCGCGCCCGCCCTGGTCACCGTCTTCACCGTCCTGTTCGAACAGACCTGGGAGTGGGCCCACCCGCTCGGCCGCACCGGCCCCGCGACCGTCGCCGTCGGCCCCGTCCCCGCGGGCGAACCCGACGAGACCGACCGCCGCATCCTCGCGCTCCTGCTCTCCGGCGCCACCGACCCCGCCGTCGCCAAACAGCTCAGCCTCGGCCTGCGCACCGTCCAACGCCGCATCAGCCGCCTGATGTCACTGGCCCGCGCCGACACCCGCATCCAACTCGGCTGGCAGGCCCACCGCCGCGGCTGGGTCGACTGAGGCCGCCGCCGCCCCGTCACGCCTCCTCGTAGGTGAACTCGGCGACCGGACCGGTCGGGGACGAGTAGCCGTTGGACAGCACGGTGATGTCGACAGTGCGGGACTTGCCGGGGCCGGTGCTCGGCTGGGGGGCGGTGGCGACGAGTTCGCCGGGCACGCCGGTGCGCCTGATCCGGACGGACGGGGAAGGGCCGTCGCCGAAGAAGACCCGGGCGTCGGAGCCGAAGTTGACGCCGGAGTGCGGGACTTGCCGGGGCCGGTGCTCGGCTGGGGGGCGGTGGCGACAAGTTCGCCGGGCGCGCCGGTGCGCCTGATCCGGACGGACGGGGAAGGGCCGTCGCCGAAGAAGACCCGGGCGTCGGAGCCGAAGTTGACGCCGGTGATGGTGACGGAGTGGTCCTTGCGGCCGCTGTCCGGGTCGATGCCGGTGATCACCACCGGGGCGGGGCCGTCGTAGGCGAACCGGCCGAAGGGGACGGCCGGCGAGGTGCCCGGGTTGGTGGTGACCCGGACGGCGACCACGCCGGCGCCGGGAGGCGCGTGGACGGTGAACGCGGTGCCGTCGCCGGAAATGAGCGGGTCCTGGCACGGGAGGTCATGCCATCGGGCGTACGCCCTCGCGGCGCCGCAGCCGTCGGGCCGTCGAGCCGTCAGGCCGTCAGGCCGTCAGG
>NZ_LISX01000003.1:0-204911 GCF_001905465.1 Kitasatospora sp. CB01950 | reverse complement strand
GCCGTCAGGCCGTCAGGCCGTCAGGGAGCGGCTTCGGCCAGCAGGTTCGCCTGCGGGAAGCGCTCGCCCGGGCCGGGCCGGCGGACGCTGCGGGCGGTCTCGGTGAGACCGGCGGTGCGCAGGAGGCTGGCGAGGGTGTCGACGGGCCAGCGGTGGGCGGTGGTGACCTTGTGGTCGAAGGGCACGGGGTGGTCGGTGTCGCCGAGGGAGGGGTCGGCGGCGAAGAAGCCGAGCAGCAGGCGGCCGCCCGGGGCCAGAACGCGGCGCAACTCGCCGAGGGCGTGCGGGACTTCGGCGGGCGGTAGGTGGATCACCGAGTAGCGGGCGAGCACCGCGCCGAGGCTCACGTCGGCGAACGGGAGGGCGAGCAGCGAGCCGCGAACGAACGTGTCGGAGGGCCGGGCACGCCGGGCCTGGGCCAGCATCCCGGCCGACAGGTCGAGCCCGAAAGCATGCACCCCGAGCCCGCCGAGCAGCACCGTCGCCTCGCCCGGTCCGCAACCCAGGTCGCCGACGGGAAGTCCGCGTTGCGCGACGGGCGGCGCCGCGATCAACTCGTGGATCAGCTTCAACTCGTCGTCGCGCCCAGAGAGTTCACCTGCAAACAGGTTCGCGTACAGCTCCGCGACCGCATCGTACGCGCGCCCCACACCGGCCTGGTGGTCCGTCATCCCCGCGCCTCCCGCTCGTCGAAAGCGCCCAGTCTGGGCCCTCGCCCCGGATCGCGCCAACGAGGGCCGGGGCCTGCCGGCTGTACCGGGTCGGGCCGGAGCGGAATCGTCGCGGCGCGAGTCGTCGCGGCGCGAGTCGTCGCGGCGCGAGTCGTCGCGGCGCGAGTCGTCGCGGCGCGAGTCGTCGCGGCGTGGCGCGTGCGCAAAACCGGTTGCCGCCGGGCGGGTGGGGGTGCGTAGACTCCGCCCGTGGCCATCGTTGCGATCTCTCGCCGATTTACCGGCCCCCCGGCTCCCGATGGGCGCCGCTGGGGTCGGGTTTCGTCGCGCCAGTAGGCGGGCGGGGCGGGCCCGGGCGGCGGGTCGTGCCCAGGGGCCGGGGGGTGTGTTGTCCGCCCACCGAATTCCGCCCCGAGGCCCCGGAGGCCGCACCATGTCCACTGCCGTTCCGCTGTCCGCCGATCAGCTCGCCCGTGATCTCGCCGTCCGCGACCTGACCGATCCCGCCGCCGGCCCGCACGCCCTCCAGTTGCTGGTGGAGCGCGCCGCCGGCGCTCTCGCCCGGCTCTGGTCCTGCCGGACGCGGGTGCACCGCGGTGAACGGATCGTCACCGTCGCCGACAACTACGACCACCTCAACTACCGTGCGGACGACGTCACTCGGGACACCCGATACACCCGCTACGTGGACGACCGCCGGATGCTGCGCAGCCACTCCAGCGCCCTCGTCCCGGGCGCGCTGCGTGCACTCGCGGTGGAACCGACTGCCGACGACGTCCTGTTGGTCTGCCCCGGCCTGGTGTACCGCCGCGACAGCATCGACCGGCTGCACACCGGCACCCCGCACCAGCTCGACCTGTGGTACCTCACCCGCCGGCAACTCCCCACCGGCCCGGCCGACTTGACGGGCATGATCGCCGCCCTGGCCGACGCCCTGCTGCCCGGCGCGGCGTACCGCACCGAGGCGCGCGTCCACCCGTACACCCGCGCCGGCCGCCAGCTCGACGTCGAGGCCGGCGGCGAGTGGGTGGAGGTCGCCGAATGCGGGCTCGCCCACCCGGGGGTGCTGGCGGCGGCCGGCCTGGGCCCGGAGTGGAGCGGGCTGGCGCTCGGAATGGGGCTGGACCGGGTGCTGATGCTGCTCAAGGGCATCCCGGACATCCGACTGCTGCGCGCGACCGACCCGGCGGTGATCGCGCAGCTCGCCGATCTCGCCCCGTACCGCCCGGTGTCCGCGCTCCCGCCGATCCGCCGCGACCTGTCGATCGCCGTGGACCGTGCCGACCTCGCGGAGGACCTCGGCGACCGCGTCCGCGACGCCCTCGGCCCGGACGCCGACTGCGTGGAGACCGTGGAGATCCTCTCCACCACCCCGTGCAGCGCTCTCCCCCCGCAGGCCCTGGCCCGCCTCGGCGCCCGCCCCGACCAGCACAACCTGCTCGTCAAGGTCGTCCTGCGCCCCCTCCACCACACCCTGACCGACGCCGAAGCCAACGCCCTGCGCGACCGCGTCTTCGCCGCTCTCCACCAGGGCACCGCCCACCAGTGGGCGACCACCCCCTGACCAGGGCCGCACCGCCGCCACGACCGGCCCCCCGGTGCCTCGCGCCGGGGGGGCCTCGCCACGCCCCACCCCGTCCACCACCGGCCCACCGGCCCGCCGACCCGCCCGGGCCGGTCCAACCCGCCTCCGCCGCACGGGAAGTGAGCGCCTACTGGAGGTGGCGGGCGACGCGCGCCTCCAGCGCGGCCCGGGTCCCCGGCCACTCGCTGTCGATGATCGAGAAGATCGCGGCGTCCCGCAGCCCGCCGTCCTCGCCGGGCGCCCAGGAGCGGCCGGACTTGCGCAGCACGCCCTCGAAGCGGGCCCCGACGGCGGCGATCGCCGCCCGCGAACGGGCGTTGCGGGCATCGGTCTTGAGGTCCACCCGGGCCACGCCCCACTGCTCGAACGCGTGCCGGAACAGCAGCAGCTTCGCCTCGGCGTTGATGCCCGTACCCTGCGCCGAGGCCGCCAGCCAGGTGAACCCGACCTCGACGGCGAACAGCACCTCGCTGTCCGGCAGCGTCCGCGGCTCCCAGTACGCGGTCACCCCGACCGCCCGACCGCCGGCCACCGAGATCTGCGCGTACGGCGCGAGCCGCCCGTCCGCGGCCCGCGCGTGCTGCGCCTCGATGTACCCGGCCACCTCCTCGGCCCGCGGCACCCAGGTGAACCCGTAGCTGTCCCTGGCCTCCCCCACCGCCCGCGCCAACTCCCCCGCGTGGCGCTGCTCCAGCGGCTCCAGCCGCACCAACTGCCCTTCCAGCACCGGCCCTTCGAGTCGGTACCCCATCTGCCGCTCCCCCTGTCGTCCGACCTCGTTCCGCCCGGCAGCCAATCGCCGGGCCCGGGTGGCCGTCAACCGGGTTTCGGCATGCGAACGACGGGCCCGCCCCCGTCCTGGGCGGGCCCGCCGGGTCTGGGACGGGTCAGGCGTCGGAGGCGAGTTGGGCGAGGGTGTCGAGCAGGGCGGTCTCGGTGGCGGCCTTGTCGAGGCCGAGGCCGGTGAGGATGCCGGTGCCGGCCTCGTACTCGAGGAGGGCGAGCAGCAGGTGCTCGGTGCCGACGTAGTTGTGTCCGAGGCGGAGGGCCTCGCGCATGGTCAGTTCGAGGGCCTTCTTGGCGCCGGCGTCGTAGGGGACGAGTTCGGGGGCGTCCTCGACGGCGGGCGGGAAAGCGGCCTCGGCGGCGGCCCGGACGGTGTCGAGAGCGATACCCCGGCCGGTGATGAACGCGGCGCCGAGGCCCTCGGGTTCGGCGAGCAGGCCGATCACCAGGTGCTCGGTGCGGACCTCGTCGTTGTGGGCGTCCTTGGCGGCCTGGTGGGCGGCCATCACGACGTTGCGGGCGCGCGGCGTGAAGCGGTTGAAGCCCTGCGCGGTGTCGATCTCGGTGACCTCGCCGGGGTTCTTGGGGACGAAGCGCTTCTGGGCGGCCTGGCGGGTGACGCCCATGCTGCGGCCGATGTCGGTCCAGGACGCGCCGGAGCGGCGGGCCTGGTCGACGAAGTGGCCGATCAGGTGGTCGGCGATGTCGCCGAGGTGGTCGGCGACCAGGACGGCGTTCGACAGCTGGTCGAGCGCCTCGGGGTAGGAGTTCTTGATGCCCTCGATCAGGTCGTCGAGCCGGATGGAGGGCTTCTTTCCTGTGGTGTCAGCCATGAGGCAACCCTAGGTTGACACCCCAGGACTGTCAACCATCGGTTGACACCCGCCCGGCCACTCCCGATTCCGGCCATCCGCTACTCGCCGGTAGGCGCTGTTTCGGCCGAGTTCACCGACCCGTTCTCCGCTGTCTTGTCCCCGTCACATCGCCCCGAGTTGACTGGCCAACATCCGCCGGCACCCGCCACCCTCCCCCCAGTCCCGGAGCCACGATGCCCGTGTCCCGCGCCGCCCGCCTCGCCGCTGTACTGACCGCCGCAGGCACCCTGTTGACGGCCCCTCAGGCCGTCGCCGCCGCGCACGCCGAGAGCGCCCCGAACACCGTCGCCCCGCTCACCGTCGCCCCGCTGAACGTGCTCAGCTACAACACCTTCCTGATGAGCACCAACCTGTACCCGAACTGGGGCCAGTCCTACCGGGCGCAGGCCATCGCGGGCGCGGACTTCTTCCAGGGCCACGACGTGGTGGTGCTCCAGGAGGCGTTCGACAACGCGACCTCCGACGCGCTGGTGTCGAAGGCCTCGGCCGCGTACCCGTACCACACGCCGGTGGTGGGCCGCTCCACCAGCGGCTGGGACGCCACCTCGGGCAGCTACAGCAGCACGACGCCGGAGGACGGCGGGGTGGTGCTGCTCAGCAAGTGGCCGATCCTGCGCAAGGAGCAGTACGTCTTCAAGGACGCCTGCGGCTCGGACTGGTTCTCCAACAAGGGCTTCGTCTATGCCCAGTTGAATGTGAACGGCCAGCGCACCCACGTGGTCGGCACCCACCTGCAGTCCACCGACTCGGGCTGCTCCACCGGCCAGGCCGCCGACATCCGCGGCAAGCAGCTGCGCGCCATGAAGGCGTTCCTGGACGCCAAGCAGATCCCGGCGAACGAGCCGATCGTGCTGGCCGGCGACCTGAACATCGACTCGCACGGCACCGAGTACCCGGCGCTGCTGTCCAACGGCAACCTGGCCCCGGCCACCACCCGCGACGGCTGGGCGAACTCCTTCGACACGGCCGACAACTCGATCGCCGCCTACCGCTACCCCGGCGACCCCAAGGAGGACCTCGACTACGTCCTCTACCGCGCCGACCACGCCCGCCCGCAGCAGTACACCAACACCGTGCACCGCTTCCACAGCGCGCCGTGGACGGTCAGCAGCTGGGGCACCTCGTACACCTACACCGACCTGTCCGACCACTACCCGCTGATCGCCGGCTGAGCGAGCGCCCGCCCGAACCCGGACGGGTGTCGCCCGAAGGACCTCGGGCGACACCCGTCCCAGCAGGTCGGAAGGGGTCAGCGGCGCGGCTGGGCGAAGCGGACCATGTTGCCGGCCGGGTCGCGGAACGCGCAGTCGCGCACCCCGTACGGCTGGTCCATCGGCTCCTGGAGCACGTCCGCACCGGAGGCCCGGATCTGCTCGAAGGTGGCGTCGCAGTCGGCGGTGCGGAAGTTGACGGCGCGCAGCAGGCCCTTGGCGAGCAGTTCGGCGGCGGCCTGCCGGTCGGCGTCGGTGGCGCCGGGGTCGGCGACCGGCGGTTCCAGCACGACCTCCACGTCGGGCTGGGTGGGCGAGCCGAGCGTCACCCAGCGCATCCCCTCGAAGCCGACGTCGTTGCGCACCTCCAGTCCGAGCGCGTCGCGGTAGAAGCCGAGCGCGGCGTCGTGGTCGTCGACGGCGATGAAGCACTGTGAAAGCTTGATGTCCATGGCCCCGACGCTACTGATCGGCGGCCGCTTCCGCTTCTCCGTTCCTGATCGGCTGCGCAGCCGGCTGCGTGCCCGACCTCGCACCCGGCTACGCACCGGTGGGCGGGCCCGGCTGCGCACCCGACTGCGTCCCGGTCGGCGGGCCCGGCCGGCCCGTGTCGGTGCCCCGGATCGGGCGGGTGAGGTACATCGCCACGCAGGCGGTGATGTGTTCGGCGGCGCTGTGGTCGCGGGCCCGGTAGGCGCTGGGGCTCTCGCCGACGAGTTCGGTGAAGCGAGTGCTGAACGACCCGAGCGAGGTACAGCCGACGGCCATGCAGATCTCGGTGACGGACAGGTCGCCGCGCCGCAGCAGCGTCTTGGCGCGTTCGATGCGGCGGGTCATCAGGTAGCTGTACGGGGTCTCGCCGTACGCGGCGCGGAAGCTGCGCTGGAAGTGGCCGACCGACATCAGCGCGACCTTGGCGAGCGCCGCGACGTCCAACGGTTCGGCGTAGTCGCGGTCCATGGTGTCGCGGGCCTTGCGGAGCCGCTTCAGGTCGTCGATCTGCACGCCGCCCAGGGTAGTGCGCCGCCACGCCGGTCGATCAGCCGTTGATCACCTGTTGATCACACTGCACGGCGCTGACCTGCGGTCATTTCCGTTGATTTGCACGACACTTCGGTGCGTCGCGGCGCACTGCGCGGGTTTCGCGCTGCTAGTTTCGGTGTCACGCGAGGGAGCCCGGTGGAGTGGCCGAGAGGCGAGGCAGCGGCTTGCAGGGCCGTGCACATAGGTTCGATTCCTGTCTCCACCTCCTCGCTCCCTTCGAGGTCCGCCACCCCGCCCGGAAGGCCGGGCGGCGTCCGAGGAGGGAGTGGTTCCCCCATGCCCATCGCCACCGTCAACCCGGCCGACGGCCGCACCGTCGAGGTGTTCGATCCGCTGGACGAGGCAGGTGTCGAGGCCCGGTTGGCCCGCGCCCAGTCCGCGTACGAGTCCTGGCGGCTGACCACCTTCGCGCAGCGCGCCGAACTGATGCACCGCGCCGCCGAGTTGCTGGAGCAGACCAACGAACAGGTCGCCCGCACCATGACGTTGGAGATGGGCAAGCCGCTGGTCCAGGCCCGCGCGGAGGCCGCGAAGTGCGCGAAGGCGATGCGCTGGTACGCGGATCGCGCGGAGGAGCTGCTCGCCGACGAGCACCCGGCGGAGCAGGACGTCAAGGACTCCGGCGGGGTGGCGGCCTCGGTCCAATACCGGCCGCTGGGCCCGGTGCTGGCCGTCATGCCGTGGAACTTCCCTTTCTGGCAGGTCGTGCGGTTCGCCGCGCCCGCGCTGATGGCGGGCAACGTCGGCCTGCTCAAGCACGCGTCGAACGTGCCGCGCACCGCGCTCGCGCTGGAAGAGCTGTTCGCCCGCGCCGGGTTCCCGCAGGGCTGCTTCCAGACGCTGCTGATCCCCTCGCGCGCGGTCGAGGCGGTGATCCGGGACGAGCGGATCACGGCGGTGACGCTGACCGGCAGCGAGGGCGCGGGCCGCGCGGTGGCGCGGGTGGCCGGCGACGAGGTGAAGAAGACCGTCCTCGAACTCGGCGGCAGCGACCCGTTCCTGGTGCTGCCGACGGCCGACCTGCCCGCCGCGATCGCCAAGGCCGTCACGGCCCGGGTGCAGAACAACGGCCAGTCCTGCATCGCGGCGAAGCGTTTCATCGTCCACGCAGACGTCTACGACGCGTTCCTGACCGGATTCACCGAGCGGATGCGGGCGTTGACGGTCGGCGACCCGATGGCGGAGACCACCGACGTCGGCCCGCTCGCCACCGAACAGGGCCGCAGCGACATCGAGGACCTCGTCACCGACGCCGTCCGCCAAGGCGCCGGCCTGGCCTGCGGCGGCACCCGCCCCGGCGACCCGGAGCTGACCGACGGCTGGTACTACCAGCCGACGGTACTCACCGGCATCACGCCCCGGATGCGCATCCACCACGAGGAGGCGTTCGGCCCGGTCGCCACCGTTTACCGGGCCGGCGACCTGGACGAGGCACTGGCGATCGCCAACGACTCACCGTTCGGCCTGAGTTCCACCGTCTGGACGCGCGACGAGAACGACCGCCGCCGCTGCGCCCGCGACCTGCGCGCCGGCGGCGTCTTCTTCAACGGCATGACCGCCTCCCACCCGGCCTTCCCGTTCGGCGGCATCAAGCGCTCCGGCTACGGCCGGGAGCTGTCCGGCCACGGCATCCGCGAGTTCTGCAACATCACCACGGTCTGGTCGGGCAGTTAGGGCCGGTCTTCAAACCCCCGCCTGCCTGCCGGGGGCGGTTGTTTCGGCGGCTTCGGCGCGCACGCGCAGCAGGTGGTCGATGTCGCCGAGGCGGCCCCAGCCGGGGCTGTTCATGTTCTTGATGCCGGAGCGGATCTCTTCGAGGGCCGCCCGGCCGCCTTCGTCGCCGCGCAGGGCGAGTCCGGCGGCGGCCTTCAGGCGGGCGTCGAAGTGCGGGTCCGCCAGGTGGGCGGCAAGGGCGGCGCGCAGGTCCGGGGTGTCGGCAGTGGCGGTGGCGAGCCGGTCGAGCGCGTTCATCCGGGTCACGGGCACGGGGTCGTCGGCCAGGTGCAGAAGGGCGGCGAGGGCTTCGTCGTGTTCGGCGGTGTTGGTGTGGAGGATCCCGCAGACGCACGCCCGGACGCCCGGGTCGGCATGGTGGGCGTGGTCCAGGATCGCTGCGACCGTGTCTCCGGAGGAGTAGGAGGTGAAGGCGGCAATGGCGAGGGCGAGGGTGCAGGGGTCCTGTTCGCTGTGCAGCAGCGGGCGCAGGAAGTCCTCCGCCTCGCGGGCGAAGGGGAGTTCGGCGTCGGGCTCCTCCGCGAAGATGCCGAACGCGAACACCAACTGCTTCATCGTGTCGAGGCCGAAGCGCCTGCGGCCGAGGTCGGATGCGTCCCGGGCGGCTTCGAGGGCCCAGTCGAAGGTCTCCCGGCCGGTCCGGCGCCCCAGGTGGAAGACCGAGACGAACCAGTCGTCGTGGTCGGGGTCGGCGTGCACGAGGGCGCGGGCCATCAGCTCGTCCGGCGGGCGGTGGACGCCCAGTTCGGCCTCCATGTCGGTGACGATCGCCCGGTACGCGGGCGGCGGTTCTGCCCCCGCACCTGCGCCGGACGCGAGCGCGTCCTGTGCGATGCGGAGCGCACGCCGGTGCGGGCTGTCGCTGCTCAGCGGATCGCGGCTGCGGGACAGCAGCGCCTGCAGCACCCCGTACCGGCCGTTCTCGGCCGCCCAGGTCACGGGGTCGACGCCGTCGTCCCAGGGGCGGGTCACGTCCACACCCCGGAGGACCAGATGGTCGACGACCCGCTGGCGTCCGGCCCTCGCGGCGGCGGCCAGCAGGGTCACGGCGTCCTCACCGGCCAGGTCGTCCGCAGTAGCGCCGTACAGGAGTTCGCGTGCCGTGTCGTCGTCTCCGCGTTCGACGGCAGCCAGTAGCAGGGGCAGATCCACCGGCCGATCATGCCTGTCTGCCGGGCAGCGGCGCGAACGAGTTTCCGACCGGCCCCAGCGCTGTTCACGACTGCCCACGGCCTGTCTCCGCGCATGCTTGCCGCGGGGCGGAATTCCTTGGCCCTGCGAGGAGTTGACGGAAGGACAGAGCAGTACCGGCGGATCGGGAAAGGCGGTGGCACGGATGGTGCGTGCAGTGTGGAACGGTGCAGTACTGGCCGAGTCCGAGGACACGGTGCTGGTGGAGGGCAACCACTACTTCGCGCCGGAAGCGCTGAACCGGGACTTCTTCGTTCCCAGTGACACCACGACGGTCTGCCCCTGGAAGGGCACCGCCCGCTACTGGACGGTCTCGGTGGACGGCGCCGAGAACCCGGACGCCGCCTGGTACTACCCGGAGCCGAAGCCGGAGGCCGAGCACGTCCGCGACCGGGTCGCCTTCTGGCGCGGGGTCGACGTCACCACGGCCGAGTAACCGCACCGCAGGCCGGGGCGGCCGGCCGGCTGCCAGGTCATGACCGGGGCGGTGCTCCGACGCCGCCGTCAGTGGTGGCGTCAGCGGCGGCGGCGTTCGCCGGGGCCGCCCCGGGAAGCGGGTTCCGGGCGACGAGGTCGAGCAGCCCCGGGAAGCGGGCCTCCAGGTCGTCCCGGCACAGGTGCGCCTTCCTGCTGTTGCCCCGGCGTCCTCGGCTCCGCCCTGTTCGTCCTCGCGGTGCTGCTGCTCACCACCGGCATCGTGCAGGGTTCGCAGTGGGGCTGGGCCGGCCCAGGCGTGCTCGGCCTGTTCGCCGGGACGATCGTCGTCCTCGCGGTCTTCGCCGCGGTGGAGAAGCGCCAGGAGCACCCGATGCTCGACCTGAGCATCGTCGCCGACCGCCGGTTCATGGCGCTCTGCCTGGTGCCGGTGGCCGGCTCGTTCGGCTTCGTCACCATGTTGACCTACCTGCCCGGCTACCTCACCGCCGCCGGCGGCTACTCCAGCTGCGCGGCCGGTGCGACCATGCTGATGCTGACGGTCCTGATGCCGGTCTTCCCGCTGGTGGCCGCCAGGTTGGTCGCCAAGGGCGTCTCGGCGATGGGCGTCATCCGCCTGAGCCTGGTCCTCCTGGTGGTCGGCGTCGCCGGACTCGAACTCTTCGATCCCGCCGTCGACCTCGCCCTGGTCTCCCTGCCGATGGTGATCACCGGCACCGGCTACGCCCTCGCGGCCGGCCTCGTCGACGGCCGGGCGCTGGAGCTCGTCGCCCCGGAGCGGGCCGGCATGGCCGCCGGCTTCCTCAACACCATGCGCCTCGGCAGCGAGGCCGTCGCCGTGGCCGTCTACGGCTCGCTGCTCGCGACCGTCGTCAACGGCAGGACCCAGGACGGCATCGCCGGCTATGCCGGCGCCGACGACCCGACCGCCGTCGCCGGGGCCGTCGCGAGCGGCAACATCTCCGGCCCGGCCGAGCACGTCACGGAGGCGCAGCGCAGCAGCTTCACCGACCTCCTGGTCCACGCGTACGACGGTGCGTTCCACACCGTTCTGTGGGTGCTCGGCGGCATCTGCCTGGCGCTGCTGGTGATCAGCACGGCACTGCTGAGCGGCCGCAAGTCCGAGCGGGCAGAGGTCGGTTGACCTCGAGCGCGCGGTGCAGCGGGCGGCCCGCGGGTCACGGGTTCAGGGTCGGCGGCGCGTCGTACAGGCTGCCCCTGCCGGGGCGCAGAACAGCACCGACCCGACAGAGGCCCGCTCCCCGGTCACGCCGCGTGACGGGCGCGTGACTGGTTCGGGTGGGCGTGCTCGTGGCGGCCCCAGAATTGCGAGACGAAGGCCACCACGGTCACGCCCCACACCACCGCGAACACGATCAGCAGCCACAGTTCGGTCACCTGCGGGGCGACCAGCGCCAGGCCCAGCGAGAGGGCCAGCAGGAAGACCAACGAGGAGTTGTGCTTGTCGGTCAGCCAGGCAATCGTCCCCCGTACCGGACGGGGACCCGAGGCTCCGGCAACAGTCGCGGGCATCGCTCTCACCTCCGCAGAGTTCGACATCCGTTCGAGTATCCCGCCGGTCGGTGTTCACGGCAGCCCGGTAGCATCGCCGCGAACACCGACTGGGGGGATCGCGAGTGTCGCTACGCGGGGGGCTGCGCAGCCTGGAACGCCAGGCGTCCGCGCTGCCGGACGGCGCCGAACTGTTCCGGTTGCGACCGGACGGGCGGGTGCTGCGTGCCGACCGGGCGGGCGTGCGGGAACTCGGCCCGCAGGACCCGGACAGCGGGCTGCTGCGCTTCATCGACGAGCAGCAGTACGCGCACTACTTCATCGGCGACGCGGCGACCTCCCCGGAGCGCCCGTCGAACGCCACCTACAAGCTGGGCCTGGTCGCGCCGCACACCGCGTTCACGCCGCACGCGCACGGCGGCGAGCACCTGGTGCTGGCGCTCGGCCCCGCGTCCTGCGGGCTGTACGACGCGCGCCGCCGCCGGGTCGTGGCCGTCGATCTGGCGCCCGGCACGCTGATCCGCATCCCCGAGCTGATGCCGCACTCGTTCGGCAACCGCAGCGGCAAGCGGCTGGCAATCCTGGCCGCGAACACCGGTTACGGCATCGACCACGAGGACTACGCGATCACCGCGGAGGTCGCCGAGCAGCGCGGCGAGCAGGAACTCGCGTCCGCCCTGCGGGAGGTGACGTCCCGGCAGCGGGTGGGTACGGTGAGCGTGCGGGAGCGGTTGGCGCACCGGCTGCACCGGATCGCGGCGGCGCTGGAGGACTCCCGTTGAGCGCGCGCCCGGCCTCCCCCGATTTCCCGTACTTCCCCGACCGCTCCGACGTCCCCAACTCTCCCGACCGCTCCGACGTCCCCAACTCTCCCGCCCGCTCCGACTTCTCCGGCTCTCCCGCCCGCTCCGACTTCTCCGGCTCTCCCGACCGCTCCGACTTCTCCGACCGACCGGCCGATCGAGCACGCCCGATGACGCGGGGGGAAGCCCGATGATCTGTCCGCACTGCCAGACCGACCTGCTGCAGCGCAACCGCCCCGGGCACCGCTGCTCGCACTGCGGCAAGACCTTCGCGCTGGACCCGAAGGTGGAACCGGGCCGCCTGCACGACAGCAAGTTCCGCGAGCTGGTGGCCAAGGGCACCGGCGGCACGCTGAAGATCACCGTCGAGCAGCTGTACTGGCTCAACGAGCGCCGCCTGCACCGCTTTCCGGATGCCATGGAGCGCCAGGGCACTGTCGTGGCGGGCGTCACGCTGACGGTGGTCGCGGTGGTGGCGGGGGCGATCGCGGCCGGCGTCGGCAGCTTCGTCTGGTTCCTGCTGGGCCCGGTCGCGCTGATCGCCGCCGCCTTCGCGCTGCAGCAGTTCGTCGGCTCCCGGCGGCTGAAGTCCGAGAGTCCGCTGACTCCCAGGGTCCGTCGGAACGAGTTCCAGCGCGCGGTGATCGACCGCTGGCGGGCGGTCTACGGCACGCTGCCGGGCGGGCTGCTGGAACACCCGCCGACCACCGCCGGGCCCAGCACCGTCAAGGCCCGGGCCGTGGTGCTGTGCGAAGTCCCGTCCGTGGCGGCCTTCCTGCGCGCCAACGACTTCCCCGAGCGTCAACAGGTGCTGCTGGTCACGGAGTTGGCGAAGGTGCCGGCCGAGCTGCCGGTGGTGGTGCTGCGCGACCTCTCGCTGGTGGCGCTGGAGCGCACGGTGACGATCCGGGCGAAACTGCACGGCCGACGTGTGGTGGACGCCGGGCTCGCGCCGCGCGCCGTGTTCGCGCCCGCGAAGGCGGTGCGCCTGCACGACGCGCCGAGGCGGACGGCGCCCTGGACGCTGGCGGCCTCGCCCGGTTGGCAGCGCCTGACCGAGCAGGAACGGAACTGGCTCACGGACGGCTGGGACTGCCCGCTGATCACGCTGCCACCCGCCAAGCTGCTCGCCCTCGCCGAGAAGGCCGTCGGACGGGCCGTCCAGCGGGCCGTCGCCCCCGTGCCGGCGCAGGAGACTCCCGCGCAGACCCGGCGCCGCGCCGAGCGGATCGGCTTCCTCAGCTGGCCGGCGGCACCGCCTGCGGGCGGTGCCGGATGATCTGCCCGCACTGCCGGACCAGCCTGAACCGGCGCGAACGCCCCGGGCACCGCTGCTCGCGCTGCCGCCGGACGTTCGCGCTGGACCCGAAGGTCGAGCCCGGCCGCCTGCACGACATCAAGTTCCGCGAGCTGGTGGCCAAGGGCACCGGCGGCCGGCTGCAGATCACCGTCGAGCAGCTGTACTGGCTCAACGAGCGCCGCCTGTACGGTTTTCCGGGCCCCCGCGACCGCCGTCGACACATCGTGTCCGGCTCCCTCGCCACCACGGCGGCACTGGGAGCCGCCGCGGTCGCGGTCCTCGCCGACGCACCCCTCCTACCGGGCGCGATCGCGCTGTTCGCGGCCGGGCGCGCGATCCAGGACTTCCACGCCGTATGGCGCATGCGCGCCGGGGCCCCGCTGCATCCCAAGCTGTCGCCGATCCGGTTCCAGTACCAATTGATCGACCGGTGGCGCGAGGTCTACGGTGCCCTCCCGCCCGGGCTGGTGGAGCACCCGCCGAACGCCACCCCAACTCCCGCCCTGGTCAAGACCCGTGCCGTGGTGCTGTGCGAACTCTCGGCCGTGACCGCCTTTCTGCGCGCCAACGACTTCGTCGGACGCCACCAGGTGCTGCTGGTCGACGAGTTGGCGAAGGTCCCGGCCGGCCTGCCGGTGGTGGTGCTGCGCGACCTCTCGCTGTCCGCGCTCACCCGCACGGTGGCGATCCGCGCCGCACTGCCCGGACGCCGGGTGGTCGACGCCGGACTCACGCCGCGCGCCGTCCTCGAACCCGCCAAGGCGATACGCCTGCTCGACCTGCGCAAACCCCAGGTACCGGCGGCGCTGGCCGCCGCACCCGGCTGGCAGCGCCTGACCGGTCGCGAACGAGCCTGGCTGACCTCCGGCCGATACTCCCCACTGATCACGCTGCCGCCCACGAAGCTCCTCGCCCTCGCCGAGAAGGCCGTCCACCGCGCCACCACCGCACCCCCGTCGGAACCCGCCGACCAGACCCGCCGCCGCGCCCAACAGATCGGCTTCCTCACCTGGCCCACCGCCCCGCCAACGGACGGTGCTGCCCGATGACCCACGAATCCAGCCTGCGCCCGATACCCGGCGCGGCCCACCGGACGGGCACCGAGCGCTACGCACAGCACGGGCAACTGCCCTGCACCACACGCCACTTGCCCGACGAGGCGAGCAACACCACCCGCCCGCTGCTGTCCGCCGGACGCTTCGCGGGCGCGCTCGCCCGGCAGCCCCAGCCTCCTGCACCCGGCATCCCCCATGCTCGTGCCGTAGTACTGCGCAGACTCCCGACCGCGACAACCTCCCGGCCCGCCGCACAGCCCGGCCACCACGCAACGGACGCCGCCCACGCCGCACCGAAGGTCTTCCTGCGCCGCCACACCGGGCAGGCCACCTCCCCCACTCCGCCCAAGCCACTTCCGACACGAAGCCCGACCACCGACGCCCGCACCGTGGCGCGGAGCGAGGCCCTGACCACGGCCACCGTCCTGCACGCCAACGCCTCCCCCGACCGCCAACAGGCGGCACCAGCGCACGCATTGACGCTGGCCACGGCCACACCGCCGCCCGCCATCCACGCCGCACAGGCCAGCCACCACGCAACGGACGCCGCCCTCGCCGCACCGACGGTCGACACACGCCGCCACACCGGTCAGACCACCCGCCCCACACCGCCTGAGGCACCGCCTGAGGCACCGCCCGAGGCACCGCCCGAGGCTCCGCCCGCACAACGCCCGACCGCCGATACCGCTTCGGCCCTGACCGTGGGAGGTGCCCGATGACGAGCGGACGCAGCCCGATCCCGATCCCCGACCGGCTCCTCGATCATGCCGTCCGCCGGGCTGCCGATCGCTGCGCGCAGCCCGGCCAACTCGCATTCACCGCACGCCAGTTGTACTACGAGACCGACCGGACGCTGTTCCCGCTGCACCACGGCCCGCACCGGCTGCGGTACACCACTCGGCCGCTGCTGTCCCCCGGACGCTTCGCGGGCGCGCTCGCCCGGCAGCCCCAACTGCCGGTCCTGCCGGACGTGGTGGAGCCGCGTCCGCACCGGCCGGGGCCGGAGGGCGACCTGTACGACTACGCGTTTCTCCGGCTGCTGGTCTGCCAGGACCCGGCGATCGCCGCGATGCTGCTGGCCAACCGCATCCACCTGGAGGGGGCGTGCCCGATCCTCACCCCGGAGCGGTTGCCGTTGGACGCCCGGCTGCTGGCCGCGCTGGAGCGGGCGGACGGCGCGGTGGTGCACGTGCTGCACGACGCCTCGCCCGTCGGACTCCGGCTCTTCTCGCGGGTGCGCGAGCACGCCGGCCCCCGGCTGCGGGTGCGGACCATGGGCCTGCTGCCACGCCACGCCGCCGCCTTGCACCTGGCCGCGCTCGTCGGCCAACCCCGGTGCGAGGCGGACGAGTTGCCGTCCGAACTGCCCGCCGCGGAGCGGGCCTGGCTGGCCCGGGGCCGGGTCGCGGAGCTCGCGGCCGTCCGTCCCGCCCGGCTGCTGCGGACCGTGCTGCGCACCGTCCGCGGTGGCGGTTTCGCCCCTCCCGCCCGTCCGGCCGCGCCCACCCGGGCCCGCGACACCGGCTTCCTGACCTGGCCGACGCCCTGACCCCCGAGGACTCCGGAAGATGACCCAGCCACCCGAAATCACCTACAGCGACGAGCTGTTGGCCGACGGAACGGTGCACCGCCGGTACTCCGACGGCCGCAGCGAGTGGCGCAGCCGTGGCGCCGACGGCCGCATCCACTGGCGCGACGACCGGGGCGACTCCGGCACCGACGAGCGACTAGGCCGCGACCTGGTCAAGCGCATCCACGCCGACGGCCACGCCGGCTACGGGCGCGACATCGGCTACGGCCGCACCGTGTGGGGCCAGGGCCGCTACGTGCTGGTCAACCGCAGCTCGTTCCCGGGCCGGGTCGGCGTCGTGCTGGGCGCGCTCGGCCTCGGCGCGGGCATCGCGGCCGCCCAGTACGCGCCCGATCTGCTGTCGGCGGCAGAGGAGGAGGAACTGCGACGCCAGGCCGCCGAACGCGCCCGCGACAGTGGCGGGGACGGCGGCGGCGGTGATGGTGGCGACAGTGATGGTGGAGACGACGGCGGGAGCGACGGGGGCGACAGCGGCGGGTTCGACGACGGATTCGACGACCACGACGGTTTCGGCACGGCCGGCGACGGCGGCGACGGGCACCACCCGGCGGACGGCGACGCCTGGGACGGGGACGACTTTGGCTGAGTCGCGCCGGCTGGCCGAACCCCCGCTCCGCACCGCGCACCGGCCGGCCCGCTACACCGTCCTCTCACTGCCTGCGGACGGCGCTCGCCGCCCCGAACCCGCCCTGGTGGCAGGCCCGTTCACCTCCGGCGGCCGCACCGTCTCGGCCGCCCTGCTGACCGGTGTCCCCGGCTTCGCGGACGGCCCGTTCACCGTGGACGGCCGGACCGCCGTCGGCGAGGTCACCCTGCACAACCAGGACGAGCTGCACGCTGCCCTGGCCGCCGCCGGACACCCCGCCGAACCGGCCTGCCCGGACGGCGAGTTGCTGCTGCGCTGCTGGCTGGCGCTCGGCCCGGACGGGCTGCGGGCGGCGGACGGCATGTTCACCCTCGCGGTCCTGGACGGCCCGGACCTGGTGCTGATCCGCGACCACACCGGCGCCCGCACGGCGTTCCACTGCCGCACCCGCGACGGCGGCTGGGCGGTGTCCAGCTCGCTCCGCGCACTGCGCGAACGCCCGGACGTGGACACCGGGTTGAACCTCGCGGCCGTCCGGTCCTTCCTCACCTTCGCCTACCTTCCGGGCACCGAGACCCTGCTGCGCGGGGTCTCCGAGCTGCTGCCCGGCAAGGTCACCCGCCTGCGCGCGGACGGCTCGGTGCACGTCGAGGAGTTCTGGGAGCCGCAGGCCCGGACACTTGACCATACGGACGAGCAATACGCCTCGGGCCTCCGGGAGTTGCTGGAGCGCGCGGTGGCGCGGCGACTCCCGGACGGGCAGGACGTGGCGGTGCTGCTGTCCGGCGGGGTGGACAGTTCGCTGGTGACGGCGCTGGCCGCCCGACTGCACGACCGGCCGGTGCACACCTACTCGATCAGCTTCGGCAACGAACTCCCCAACGAGCTCGGCTACTCGGGCCTGGTCGCCGCCCACTGCGGCACCCGGCACCGGGTGCTGACCGTGCCGGGCGAGCAGGTCGCGGCGCGCCTCGCCGACACCGTCGCGCTGCTGGACAGCCCGGTCGGCGATCCGCTGACCGTGCCGAACCTGATGCTCGCGGAGGCGGTCGCCGGCGACGGGCTGGCCGTGTCACTGAACGGCGAGGGCGGCGACCCGGTGTTCGGCGGGCCGAAGAACCTGCCGATGCTGGTGTTCGAGCTGCTTCGCGACGACGCGTCCGAACAGGCCCGCGCCGAAGCCTACTTGCACACCTACCGCAAGTGCTGGGAGGACCTGCCGGTCCTGCTCACCGGCGAGGCGCTGGCCGAACTGGACGCCCTCGGACCGGACACGCACCCGCGCCGGCACGTCGCGCCGTACCTCACCGACCGCCGAATGCCGTCGCTGATCGACCAGTTGCTGCACTGCAACCTGCGTACCAAGGGCGCGCACCACATCCTCACCAAGGTGGAACGGCTGACCGCCTCGCAGGGCATCCAGGGCCGCTCGCCGCTGTTCGACCGCCAGGTCGTGGACCATGCGTTCGCCACCCCGCCGACGCTCAAACTCCGTGCCACCGAGGAGAAGTGGATCCTCAAGGAGGCGGTCCGCGACCTGCTGCCGGACACCGTCACCTACCGGCCCAAGAGCGGCATGCGGGTGCCGGTACAGCAGTGGCTGCGCGGCCCGCTCGCCGAACTCACCGGCGACCTGCTGCTCGGCCCCACGGCCCGCGCCCGCGGACTGTTCCGGGCGGACACGGTGGAGACCTGGATGCACGGCGGCGGCCTGCTGCTGCCCCGCCAGGGCGGCAAGCTGTGGCTGCTGCTCACCCTCGAACTCTGGCTGCGCGCCTACGACTTGTGACCTTGCGACCTTGTGACCTTGTGACCTTGTGATCTCTGGAGCAGCGCTGATGGACCTCATGGATCTGATCGACCCGCGCACCGGCGCCGTCCGCCGCACCCTCGCCCCCGGCCGCGCCGCCGAGGTGTCCGCCGTCGTCGCCGCCGCCCGCGCCGCCCGACCCGGCTGGGCCGCGCTCACCCCGCGCGAGCGGCACCGCCGGCTCTCCGCGTTCGCCGACCTGATCGAGCAGCACGCCTCCGCGTACGTGGAGGCCGAGTGCGCGGGCACCGGAAAGCCCGCCGCCGAGGCGGCCGGTGAGATCGCCGAGGTCGCCGATCTGTTCCGGTTCTACGGCGGCGCCGTCCGGGCCGGAACCGCGCCCGCCGCGGGCGACTACCTGGCCGGGCACCAGAGTTGGGTGCGCTGGGAGCCAGTCGGCGTGGTGGCGGCCGTCGTGCCGTGGAACTACCCGCTGCTGATGGCCGGTTGGCGCTGCGCCCCTGCCCTCGCGGCCGGCAACACGGTGATCCTCAAGCCCGCCGAGACCACCCCCGACAGCGCCCTGCTGCTCGCCGCACACGCCGAACAGGCCCTCGGCCCGGGCGTGTTGACCGCCCTCCCGGGCGACCGGGAGACCGGCCGGCTGCTGGTCGGCGCCGGCTGCGACCTGATCGCCTTCACTGGCAGCCCCGGCGCGGGCGCCGACATCGCCGCCCGCGCCGGGCTCACCCCCGTGAGCCTCGAACTCGGCGGCAACAGCCCGGTGTTGGTCCTCCCCGACGCGCCCGCCGACACCTGGCAGCAGCTCGCCGCCGCCTGCACCTACAACGCCGGCCAGAGCTGCGCCGCCCCCGCCCGGATCATCGTCCTCGACCCGGCCTACGACGACGCGGTCTCCGCGCTCGCCGCCGCGATGGCCGAACGCCGGGCCGGAAGCGACTTCGGCCCGCTCAACAACCCCGACCAGGCGGGCCGTTACGACCGCATCCTGGCCGCGAGCTCGGCCAAGAACGTGCTCGTCGCGCCCGGCCGCACGGACGGCCTGTGGCGGCCCGCGACCGTCCTCGCCGACCTGCCCGCCGACGATCCGGCCGTCGTCGAGGAGGTGTTCGGCCCGCTGCTCACCGTTCAGCGCGCCGGGAGTCTCGACGAGGCCGTCGCCCTCGCCGAGTCCGTCCCGCAGGCCCTCGCCGCCTCCGTCTGGACCACCGACCTCTCCACCGGACTCGCCCTCACCGACCGCATTTCCGCCGGCGAGGTCTGGCTCAACTGCCACCTTGCGCAGTCCGCCGAACTCCCTCACAGCGGCCGTCGATCCAGCGGCGCGGGCACCGACCTGTCCGCCCTCGCCCTGCGCGAGTACCAGCGGCCCAAGACCGTCACCGCCCGACTCGGCTGACACAATCGGCGAATGGACGAACAGCAGCTGACGGGCGGTCTGGCCAACGCCGGCGCGGTGGTGCGCCGCGGCACGGTGGTGGAGCGGCCCGCGGGCCCCAACGCGCCCGCCCTGCACGGCTTCCTGCGCGCCCTGCGGGCGGGCGGATTCCCGGACGCGCCACTGCCGGTGGCGGAACTCACGGGCGGACGCGAGCAGTTGGAGTTCCTTCCGGGCGACGTCGCGGTGCTGCCGTACCCGGCGTGGGCGCTCGGCGAGCAGGCGCTGACCTCGGTGGGCCGCCTGCAATCCTGGCTGTCCGAACACCGCCCGACCCTGGAGCGCGCACTGAGGCCCTGACGGCATCCCGACTGTCACAACCGGCCCGCAGCGCCGGCACCCGTCCACCGGACCGTCCTGGAGCGGTCCGTCCCGGAACGGGTTGCGCCGCCGGCCGGGTGAGGGGCGGGTTGGTGGGTGGTGCGGGGCGGGAAGGGCTGACGGAATGAGCAGCGGTGGCGGCGTGATGTTGGCGGTGTCGAGCGCCCGGCGGGTGTTCGACGAGGGGTGGGTGCTGGAGCGGAAGTGGGACGGCGTCCGGGCGCTGGCGGTGCGGGACGGCGAGCGGGTGACCTTGCGTTCGCGCACCGGGCAGCACCTGGAAAGCGCTTACCCGGAGCTGCTGGAGGCCCTCGCCGCACAGTCGGTGCCGCGTTTCGCGGTGGACGGCGAGATCGTCGCCTTCGAGGGCGGCCGGACCAGTTTCGCCCGGCTCCAGCAGCGGATGGGGCTGCACGATCCGGTCCGGGCGCTGGCCAGCGGCGTCGCGGTGGAGTACGTGCTGTTCGACCTGCTGGCCCTGCAGGGGCACGACACCACCGCACTGCCGCTGCTCGACCGCAAGCAACTCCTCTCCGAGGCGGTCGAGTTCGGGCTTCCGCTGCGCCTGTCGGAGCACACCCTCGCCGAGCCGGACGTCCCCGTCCCGCTCGCGGAGGCGTGCGCGCACGGATGGGAGGGCCTGATCGCCAAGCGCTCCGCCGGCCGGTACGTGTCCGGCCGTTCGAGTGACTGGCTGAAGCTCAAGTGCGAGACCGGGCAGGAGTTCGTGGTCGGCGGCTGGACCGACCCGGCGGGCAGCCGGGAGGCGTTCGGCGCGCTTCTGATCGGCTACCACGAGCACGGCCGGCTGCGCTACGCGGGCAAGGTCGGCACCGGCTTCGACACCCGCACCCTGCACGCCCTGCACGCCGCCCTCGTTCAACTCTCCTCCCCCACCAGCCCGTTCGACCCGGCCGAGGACGTGCCGACGCGCACCTCGCACTGGGTGCGGCCCGAACTCGTCGTCCAGGTCGGCTTCACCGAGTGGACCCGCGACGGCCGCCTGCGCGCACCCCGCTACCAGGGCGTCCGCACCGACCGCCCGCCCACCGAGGTGGTCCGCGAACGGCCTGCCTGAACCCGCCTTCGCCACCAAGGAGTTGACGCACCCGCACCCGCATCCGCACCGGCGTCGCCGTCGTCAGACGCAGACCCCGACCGGGGCCTTGGGTCCGCACCAGTTGATGCGCAGGGCGTTGATCGCATTGTTGGCCGAGTCGTAGACGAAGGTCACCGGGCCGGCGGGCAGCAGCGGGCCGTCGGTGGTGGTGGTGATCACGCCCTTGGCGACGGTGCCGGAGACGGTGTCGATCCTGCCGCTCGCCCGTGCCCCGAGCCGGATCTCGGAGCCGACCCAGGTGTCGCACGGCTCGGGGTCCTGGTCGCAGTTCTTGTAGGTGCGCATCATCATCGTGAACGACCCGTCGGCGCTGACCGTCATCTGGTTGCCGTGGCCGCCCCAGTCCCCGGTGAACAGGGTGAAGTCGGCCGGACCGGCGGACGCGGAGCTCGAAGGGTCCGGCTCCGTTGCGGAGTGCGGCGCCGGGGGCGCGGAGTCGCAGCCGGCCGCACCGACGGCCAGCATCGCCGCAGCCATGAGCACCGCGGCCCGGTGGGTGTTCATGCTCGCCTCCAGGACGACTCGGTGCGCACCGCCGGCCGGCGCGCTCAGCCCTTGTTCCGGCACAGGTCGGTGTGCGCGACGCCGGGGACGTACTGGTTCCACTCCTGGGTCGTCGCCGTGTCGCCGATGGTCCGGCACAGCCGTGCGACGACCGCCTCGGGGTCGCTGGTCCACAGGTAGGTCTCGCCGAGGTCCGCAGCGGTGACGATCAGTCGGCCGACGCCCGGTCCGCGGTCCGGGCCGACCGCGGCGAAGGCGTTTCCGTAGGCGAGGCCGGCCTGGTCCGGCTGGTCGTAGTGCCCGAGCGGCGTGGGGTTGCCCGGATCGCGCACGTCCCACATCCGGGCGGCGCCGACGGTGTCGAGGCCGATCAGGAAGGCGCCGTCCGCGCTGTAGTTCAGCGTCAGCAATTCGGCTCCGCCGCCGGGCAGGGAGGCGAGCCGCGTCGCCCGGCCGTCCGGTGCGATGCGCCAGAACGCGACGCTCCCGTCCGGCCCGCCCGCGGCCAGCACCGAACCCTTCGGGGCGAACTGGACGGCCGTCACGATGCCGATCCGGTCGGCGATGCCGGTGAGCGGCTTCGGGTCGGCCGGGTCGCGGACGTCCCAGAGACCCGGCTTCGCGGGGCCCAGGAGGGTCGCGCTCTGGTTGTCGGGGAGGTTGCCGACCGCCAGCAGTGCCCCGTCGGCGCTGAGGGTCGCATGCCCACCGAGGGCGCCGTCCCCGCGGAGGGTGGCGAGGAGTTCGGGCCGTGAGATGTTCGAGGCGTCGATCAGCTGGACGAGGGCCCGATCGCCGGCCCGCGCCACGATCGTCCGCCCGTCGGGGCTGAACGCGACCTCGATGGCCTCGGGGAAGGCGCCCACGCCGGACAGGCCGACCGAGCCCGCCTCCACCGGATGCTTCGGATCGGTCACGTCCAGCAGCGTGACCGCCTTCTCCCCGCCGATCGCGAGGGTGCGGCCGGCCAGGGCGACGCGGTAGACCTCACCGTCTCCTTTGCGTTCCCACACGACGTGCGGGCGCTCCCGGTCGCCGACGTCCCACAGGCGCACGTCGTCGACGCCCGCCGTGGCCATGGTCGAGCCGTCGGGGGACAGCGCCACGGAGTCGGCGTCCGGCAGGTCGGGCAGGGTCGCGAGCGCGGCCGGGCGCCGCAGGTCCGCCGCGCTCCACAGCTTCACCTTGTCCTCCAGGGCGCGCGAGTTGCCGATGGCGCTCTTGTCCAGGGCGACGAGCGTGCTGCCGTCGGGGCTGAAGGCCACCTCGGTGCTGGCGCTGCCGTCGAGCGGCGTCGGGAGCGCGAACGGCTGCTGCGGGTCGGTGAGGTCCCAGAGCCGGATCGGCGTGAGGCCCCTGAGGGAGCTCGCGGCCAGGAAGTGCCCGTCCGGCGAGAACGCGACGCCGGCCATCCGGTCGGGGACGTCGACCGTGGCGATCGTCTCCGGGTGGGCCGGATCGCGGGTCCCCCACAGGTGCACCTTCTGGTCGATGCCGGTCGCGGCCAGCAAGTGACCCGACGGGGCGAAGGCGACGGCGCGCATCTGCTCGCTGCCCGGGATGCCGGCGGCGAGGGTGGGGGCGGCCGGGTGCGTGATGTCCCACAGGCCGGTCGACCCGTCGGCGTTCGACCCGGCCAGTTGCCGCCCGTCCGGGCTGACGGCCAGTCCGGTCACCGTGGAGGTCCCGCCGTCGAAGGCCGCCAGTGGGGTGGTGGCTCCGTTCGGTTCCGGGTCCCACAGTCGGACGGTGTGGTCGTCCCCGCCGGCGGCGAGCAGTCGGCCGTCGGGGCTGAAGGCGGTGGCCTCGATCGGCTGGGCCGCGCCCGGCAGCGTGCGGGTGCGCACGGGGTGGCCCGGGTCGGCGACGTCCCAGACCTCCAGGCCGCCGGCGCTGGTCCCCACGGCCAGCGCGTCCCCGTCCGGGCGGAACGTCATGGCCGTCACGCCCACGGTCGGCAGCGTCGCCGTGAACCGGTGCTCGGAGCGGCTCCACAGCTCGGCCCGGCCGTCGGCGACGACGGCGATCAGGATGTCGGTGACGGCCACGTGCAGGACGCCGGGCACGGCGATCGTCCCGGGCACGCGGAATCCGCTGGCCAGGGCGTCGAAGGCCTCGGGCGTCGGTGCGGTGCGGAACGCCGCGATCCGCTCCTGTTTGGCGATGTTCGGCTGGGGCTGGTCGAGCAGGGCCGCCTGCGCGGCCAGCCCCCGCGACATGGCCCGGGCGCGTTCGCGGACGGTGTCGCGGTGCTCCTGGAGGGCCGCCCCCGCACCGGTGGCGCTGACGGCGACCAGCGCCAGCGCGACCGCGAGGCGACCGGTGCGGTACCTGCGCGCGTACCGGTCGGCCTGCCGCAGGGTCCGGGCGAACCTGACGTCGCCGGGTTCGGGCGCCTTGGCGACGTCGAGCCGGTTCGCCTCGGGCACCACCAGGCGCAGCCCGTCGCGGCGCGCGGCCAGCAGTTTGGCGTCCAGATCGCCGATCCTGACGAGGTATTCGGTGCCGTCGAGCGCGCCGGTGACCGCCGTCCGGGGCCGCAGCCCGCGGGCGAACCCGCGCAGCCCGGTCGGGCCGGGCCGTCCGGTCGGCGAGCGGCGCAGCAGCTCGCGCAGGCCCAGCGCGAAGGCCAGGCCGAGCGAGGGGCCTTCGAGCCGGGCCGGGGCGGCCTGGCCGTCGGACAGGACGATGCGCCACAGCACGCACCGCCGCTCGCGCCGCTCCCCGGCCAGCCGCCAGGCGTGGCCCAGCGCGGTGGCGAAGTCGCCGTTGGGGCTGCGCACGCCGACCATCGTCCGCGGATCGGGGTACAACCCCGGTGGCCCGGCGGGGAATTCACGGAGTTCCAGCACACCGGTCACGCCCTCCGGCCCGGCGGTCGGCCCGTCCGCCCCCGCCGACCGGGCGAACACCACCGCCACCCGGACGGCCCGCCGGCCTCGCGGTTCGACCCCCGCCAGCATCAGCGCGGCGATCGCGACCAGACTCTCGGCCGCCGGGCTCGGCCGGCCCGGCCCGGCGGCCGCCCGCAGCTGCCCGATCCGCTCCAGCGCGGCGCTCAGCGTGCCGGCCAGCCGTGGGGTGAGCGCGTTCAGCCCGCTGCCGGAGGGGTACGCCGGCACCGGCGCGGAGTCCGCGCAGAGCAGGCCGCTGCGGTCCCAGTCCGCGGTCAGTTCCAGCAGCGCCGGGTCGTGCTCCGCGATCCGGTCCGCGGGCGCGGCCAGCGTCCGGGCCAGCAGCAGCGGGTGGTCGACCGAGCCGACGGACGCCGCGCCCGGGTCCGGGGCCGTCGCGTTCAGCCAGTCGCGCAACTCCGCGCAGCGCGGGCCGTACAGCCACCCCGGGTCCGAGCGCACCGCCTCGCTGCAGCAGCTCCACCACAGCGGCGGATCGCCCAGCAGCGCCTGCCGGACCGCGGCCTGCGGGCCGGCCGGACCGCTCAGCAGGCTCTCCAGCGCGGGCCGGGCTGCGCGCGGCCGGGCCTGGGCCCGCTTCTCGGTCACCCGAGTTCCCGGTCGATGACGGCGCGCAGGTCGTCGTCCGCGAGCAGCGCCCCGACCTGCCGCCAGGCCTCGCGGGTCGCCTCGTTGAGGGCGGCCCGGACGGACCCGGCGACCTGTTCCGGGCTCCAGGAGCTCGCGGGGCCGACCGGACCGGCGTCCGAGGCCGTCAAGCTCGACCCGGCGCCGAAGCCCGGGAGCCGGACGTACGAGGCGGGCGGCCCGAACCGCCCCCGCACCACCGGGACCAGCAGCAGGCGCCCGATGCCGTCCGGCCCGGTGTAGCCGACCGCCGTCATCAGCGGCCGGTCGGCCCCGGCGGTGTCCACGATCAGCTCCAACCGGTGGTCGGGGCCGGTGGCGCCGGGCCCGCGGACCAGGAACCTGGCGCTGCCGTCCGGGGACGAGGCCTCGATCAGCACCGAGTCACCTCCGGCGGCAGCCAGGCCGCCGGCCTGCGGGAGCCGGGGCAGCGCGAACCATCCCGGCGCGACCGCGACGGCCCGCGGCCGGTCCGCCGCCGCGCGCTGCGGGAGCGGGAGCGGCTGCGGGAGGACGACGGGGGTCGGGGTCGGGGTCGGGGTCGCGGTTCGGCCGCGCGCGGGCCGCAGCTGCGCCCCGGTGAACGAGGCCCAGACCCGCCGGCCCAGGGAGTGGCCGTCCCGGCCGTGTCCCGAAGGCGGCGGCGGGACGTACGACAGCGGGCGGCCGGTGAAGGACCGCCAGGACCGTGCGAGCACCGAGCCGGTGGTCATTGCGCCTCCCCGGTGCGCGGCCGGGCGGCTTCGGCGTCGTTCGGCGATGGCGCGTCCGACTCGCCGGTGCCCGGCCCGCGCAGCGCCTCGGCGGGCGTGGCCGCCCGCCCGACCTGGGCGAGCAGCGCCGGAGCCGAGGCCCCGACGGCCACGGCGGCGTACACGCCGGTGATCTGGACGTGCAGCAGCCATCCGGCCGCGCCGCCCAGGAGCACCCGCAGGAGCGCCGCGAGCGAGTCCGCGAGCGGATCGACGAATACGGCCAGCCGGGGAAGCGGTGCCGCCGTGACCCGCGCCGCATGCCGTGCCTGCTGCCAGTCCTTCAGCCGGCCGTAGGCCACGACCGCCTCGGCGATCAGCCCGCCCCCGGCGCCGCAGGCCGCGGCCTCCCACCATCCCAGCATCGACCAACCCCCAGAGCCGACCTGTCCCGGGGCCCGGGCGTGCCGGGCTGCCGCCGGATCGGTCGGCCAATCGCATTGCAGGACAAGCCAGTTGACGTCCAGCGTAGGCCGCCGAACGGTCGGCCGCAGGACTGTCCGACGGCCGTTGCAGACTCGAAATCGTTCGCGGTCGGCGCTATGCGGCCGGTGCCGCCGGGGCGGCGGGCACGGCGGGGCGGCGGGCGCGGTCTGCTGGACGCCTGGCGGGGCGGGTGCCCGGGCGGGGGCGGGATGCCGCGTCGGCAGGCGGGCCTATCGGGTGAAAACGGCGGCCAATGCGTCAGATTCCCCCGGGCAGGGCCGAGCATGGCGGCCATGACCCTCCTCAGAACGGCGCGACGGCTCACGCCCCGCCTCCGGAACGCAGCCCACCTCGTTTCGGTCACCTGTGCCGCATTCGTGCTGGCGACCGGCTCCTCCACCGTGGCGTACGCCGCCACCGGCGACTTCACCTACACCGACATCGACGGGGTCGACCACACCCTGGTCGACCCGCCGAGCGGCGAGTGCATCAGCTTCGGCCTCCCCGTGACCGGCGCGGACAACGAGACGAACACCTCGGCGAGCGTCTACGAGAACACCGACTGCAGCGGACCGGCCCTGGACACGCTCCCCCCGAATACCGGCATGTCCTGGGGCTCGGTCCTCCCCAACGCCGTCCGCTTCAACTTCTTCTGAGGACCGTTCACGGCCCGCGGTCGGTGGCGGCCCACCACTCCGCCCGCCCAGTCGCTCCACTCGGATGGGTCATCTGACATGCCGCACAAGGGATTTGACTCTACGGTGCGGTTGCGGGGGCCTGATCGAGCGAGAGGTTTCACTGGCATGGCTGGCAAGTTCGAGCTGTACATGGACGAGATGGGCAGTCACCGCTTCCGCCTGAAGGCGGCCAACGGCGCGATCGTGGTGACCGGAGAACCGGAGGAGTCCCGCGAGCAGTGCCTGAAGAGCATCGAGTCGATCCGGAAGCTCGCACCGTACGCGCAGCTCCAGGAGGCCTGAGGCACACCGGCCCCCCGCACGGGGCCGCGGCGACGAGTCTGTGACCGACCCGACGGGTTGTCACAGGCTCGTCGCCGTGACGGTTGCCGCGCCCGGCGCCAAGGCATGCTGGGGAGGGACGGGGCGGACCGGGCGAGGGGGTTGGCGATGGCGGGGCGTGAACTGCTGGCGGCGGCGGGGGTGCTGTTCCCCGACGATCAGGGCCGGGTGCTGGTGGCGCGGGTGTCGTACCTGACGAAGCACCCGATCGAGGTGCTGGGCGGCGGCTGGGACGCGTCCGACCCGTCACCCCGGTACACGGCCGTCCGGGAGATCCAGGAGGAGTTGGGCATCACCCCGGTGCTGCGCGAACTCGCCTGCCTGGACTGGTCCCGCGACCGCCACCGGCCGCCCATCGCGGCGTTCCTGTACTGGGCCGATCCGCTGACGGCGGAGCAGCGGGCGGCGATCCGGCTGGAGACGGAGGAGCTGGACGCACTGGTGTACCTGACGCCCGATCAGCTGCTGTCGGCGCTGCCGCCGCTGCTGTCGCGGCGGGTCGGGTCCTGTGTGCTGGCGCCGCGGTCGGCCGCGCCGCTGGAGCTCGCTGACGGTCTGCCGGTCGGCCACACGGCCCGGCACCTGCGGCCCTGGCCGGCCCCCGCGTACACCGGCCCGGCCGGGATCGCCGACCTGCTGCCGCCGGGCGGTGACCGGGTCGCGCCGCCGCCGCCGATGGACCGGGAGACGTACCTCGCGAGCCGTCCGCGGATCCGGGCGAAGGCGCGGACGCTGTTCACGGACGGGCGCGGCCGGGTGCTGCTGGTGCGGTTGGCGCCGTGGAACGGCGAGTCGCCGTGGGTGCTGCCGGGCGGGTCGATCGAGGCGGACCGCGAGCTGCCGCGGGAGGCCGCGCGGCGCGAGACGCGGGAGGAGCTCGACTGGGACTGCGAGCCGGGCCGGCTGCTGGCGATCGACTGGATGCCCGGTGTGGACGGTCAACTCGCGCGCACCGTCCTGGTGTTCGACGGCGGGACGGTGACGTCCGAGCTGCTGGCGACGGTCCGGCTGCAGGAGGAGGAGCTCTCCGAGTGGGGCTTGTTCGAGCCCGAGGAGGCTCGGCGGCTGCTGCCCCCGGCTGGCGCCGGACGGCTGGCCGCCTGTCTGGCCGTCCGCGCGCTGCCGCCCGGCGCGGGGCCGGCCGAGCTGGTGAACGGCGTGCCGCAGTCCGGTTCGCCGCCGGTCGCCGGCCCCGGCGGGTCGCGCGGGTAGCCGGGGCCCCGTTGCGGGCAGGATCAGCGGCAGGAGTGGCGGCAGGCCGAGGACAGGTCGGCGACACGAGCGACAGCAGGTCGGCGACAGGATCGACGGCAGGCCGGCGACAGGATCGGCGAGCGCGGGCAGGGAGTACCGATGGAACGAGCGACGGGGACCGGGCTGGGCCTGGACGGGTGCGCGGTGCTGGGGCTGGGCGGCGGCGACCGGCTGGTGCTGCACCTCGACGGCGGGCTGCGGCTGACGGTCCGCAACGACTTCCGGCTGCTGCGGGGCGCGGAGGTCGACCACTTCTACCCCGCGCTCGGCGTCGCCCCGGCCGGTGCGCTCGGCGCGCTGTCGGACGCCACCGTCACCGCCGCGACCGTCACCCCCGCCGGGGGCCTGCGGCTCGCCTTCGACACCGGCCACACCCTTGCCGTCGCCCCCGACCCGGGCCCCGGCGGGCCCGTCCACCCGTGGCAGCTGGCCTCCCCCGCCGGCCTGCTCTTCACCGGCGGACCGGACGGCGGGCCTGCCCTCTGAGCACGGGCGGACCTACCGCCTGAGCACGGGCGCGCCTGCTGCCCGAGCACGGGCGGACCTGGTGCCCGAGCAGGTGGCGGGCGGGGGTGGAGATCGGGCCCGACGTGCGGCTCGTTACGCTCCCACGATGATCATCTTTTCCGCCCCCACCACCGTCTTCGACATCGACGGCACGCTCTGCTTCGACGGAAGGACGATCGATCCCCGCATCCTCTCCGCCCTCGACGCCTGCGAACGGGCCGGCCACGAACTGGTCTTCGCCTCCGCCCGGCCGATCCGCGACCTCCTGCCGGTGCTGGAGGGCGCGTTCCCCAGCGCGACGCTGATCGGCGGCAACGGCAGCCTGGTCTCGGTCGGCGGGCGGGTCCGGATGCGGGCCGCGTTCAAGCCCAAGGACCTCGCCGAACTGCTGGACGAGGCCGGGCGGTTCCGGGCCGGCTACCTCGCCGACGGCCCGTGGGACTACGCCTACACCGGCCCCGAGGACCACCCGATCCTCACCCGCGTCGACCAGAGCCGGGTGGCCCGCCGCGTCCAGCTCACCGAACTCTCCGCCGTGGTCAAGCTCCTGGTGGTCTCCGCGACCGACCTGTTCGCCCTGGCCGCGTCCTGCCGCGCCCGCGGCATCGCCGTCAACCACCACGTCGACGAGGCGATCATCGACTTCGCCCCCGGCACCACCGACAAGTACGAGGCCCTCGCCTCCCTCGGCATCACCCACTACAACGCCTTCGGCAACGACATCGACGACCTCACCCTCCTCCGCCACGCCCACCACGCCGTCCGCGTCGGCCCCCACCCCGCCCTCGCGCCCGTCGCCGCCGTCACGGTCGCCCCCGACCCGGAGTCCGTCGCCGCCGAGATCCTCCGCCTCGCCGCCGCCCCGACCGCCTGACCGGAGCACGCCGACCGCCCGAGCGGAGCGCACCGACGGCGCCTGAGCGGTGCACGCCCGGCGGGCCGACCGGAGCGCGCCCGGCGGCCGGTCGTGGGGCCGGTTGTGGGGCCGGTTGTGGGGGCCGGAACCCCGGGGGGCGGGGGCGCATCACTAGGATGACGGCAGGTCGGGGGCCTGGGGCCCGGAGGGGCGGGGACATGTTCGGGATCATCAGGCCGTGCCGGCACCGGTTGTCGGAGCGGCTGCACGCGTCCTGGCTGGCGCACCTGTGCGGGTTGTGCCTGGCGCTGCGGGACGATCACGGGCAGTTGGCTCGGACGGCGACCAACTACGACGGCCTGGTGATCTCGGTGCTGGTCGAGGCGCAGTCGCCACGCGCCGCCGACCGCCGGACGGCGGGCCCGTGCCCGTTGCGCGGGATGCGGACGGCGCCAGTGGCACGCGGCGAGGGGGCGCGACTGGCGGCGGCGGTCTCGCTGGCGTTGGCGTCGGTGAAGGTCCGTGACCATGTGCTGGACGGCGACGGGGTGTTCGCGCGCCGGTCGGTCGCGGCGGGGGCACGGCGAATAACCCGCCGCTGGGAGCGGCAGAGCACGGGCAGCGCGGCAGCCGTCGGCTTCGACACCGGGGTGCTGCTGGCGGCGGCCGGGCGGCAGGAGGAGGCGGAGCGGCTGGTGACGGCCGGCGGACCGCTGCTGCTGGCGACCGCGCCGACCGAGGAGGCGACGGCGGCGGCGTTCGCGCACACGGCCGTGCTGGCGGGCCGCCCGGGCAACGCGACGGCCCTCGCCGAGGCGGGCCGACTGTTCGGACGGCTGGCGCACCTGCTGGATGCCGCCGAGGACCGGCAGCAGGACGAGGCGCAGGGCCTGTGGAACCCGCTGACCGTCTCGAACACCTCGCAGCAGGAGGCGCAGCGGCTGTGTCGGGACGCCGTGCACGGCATCCGACTCGCCCTGGCGGAAGTCGAGTTCACCGACCGCGTGCTGGTGCACCGGCTGCTGGCGCACGAGACCGGCGCGGCCGTCGACCGGGTCTTCGGCCGCCCCGGCCACGCCTGCGCGAGCACTGCCCCGCCCGGCACCGATCCCGACGCGCCCGCCGACCCCCACCTGCCGCCGCCCGGCCCGCAGAAGCCGCGCCGGGACGGCGTCGTGGGCTGCGCGGTCTGGCTGACGATGGCCTGCACGTGCCAGTTGCTGTGCTGCGAGCACGACGACCCGTTCTCCCGGGATCGCCGCAATGGGTTCTGCCAGCGCAACTGCGACTCCTGCTGTGACTGTTGCGACTGCTGCAACGGTTGCGACCCGGACTGCTGCAACTGCTGCGGCTCCTGCGACGACGGCTGCTGCAGCAGTTGCGACTGCGGATGCGACTGCTCGTGACCGACGACTTCCCGTGGCCGACGACTACTCGTGACCTGCGACCGCTCGTAACCTGCGACCGCTCGTTCCCGACGAAGAGCACAACACGAGAGGGCAATTGATGGGCGACATGCAGGAGTTCACGGCCGCGACCGAACTCGCCGACTGGGGCTGGCCGGAGACCCGGGCGCTGGGCGGCGGGAGCGACGACCCGTTCGAAGCGGCGTCGCTGGGCGGGACGTGGCGGCCCAAGGACCGGCACTTCGGCGTGTGGCACGAAGGCCGGGTGGTCGCGCACGCCGGGTCGGTGGTGGCGCCGGTGGAGGTCGGCGGGCAGCGCTTCGACGTGGTCGGCATCGGCGGCGTCATCGTCGACCCCGCCCTGCGCGGTCGCGGCCTGGCCCGGCTCGCCGTCGCCGGCGCGCTCGACGCGGCCCGCGCCGACGGCCTCGACCGGGCCCTCCTCTTCTGCCTCCCGGACCGTGCACCGCTCTACACCCGCCTCGGCTGGTTCCCGCTCCCCGACCCGGTGACGGCCGATCAGCCCGACGGCCCGACACCCGTCCCGGTCGGCGGCATGTGGAAGCCCCTGGTTCCCGGAGCCGACTGGCCCGACGGGCCGGTCCGCCTGCACTCGCTGCCGATGTGATCCGCGCCGCGGGCCGTGAACCGGCGGCCGTTGCAGGGCTGTTGCGCGCAGTGTGACCTGGGTCACGGACCGGCAGGCCGGTGGCGTGATCGACTCGCCGGATGCCTATCTCCGCCTCCGCTTCCGCCGTCGCCCGGCCCGTACTCGCCACCACCGCCCTCACCGCCGCCGCCGTGCTGCTCTCAGGGTGCGGGACGGTGACGGCCGGCAGCGGCGGTTCCGCGTCGCCGTCGGTGAGCGCCGGGCCGTGCGGGGTGGCGCCGACGGCGCCGCCGGAGGGGTGGGTGCGGGACGGCGTGCGGATCGTCGCGGTGAACGACGCCTGCGCGGAGTTCGAGATGACCAACTCGGGCGGCGAGGCCGTCGATGTGTCGGTGCTGTTCGGGTGGACGGGCGTCGGCGATCAATTCGGCAGCAACCCGACCGGCACGCTGACGGCGGTCGCGCCCGGCACGACCGTCCGGGGGCGGGTCGAGACGGGCCGCACCGCGACACCCGGGGCGCCGCTCGCGCCGGCGGTGCGGATCACCCGGGTGCGCAGCGTGCCGACGGCCGAGGCACCGTCGCAGGGCGGGCCGTGCCCGGCGTCGGGGGTGCGGCTCTACGCGGATCAGGGCGATGCGGCGATGGGGCTGCGGGTGGTGGGGCTGCACCTGGTGAACTGCGGGACGTCGCCGGTGACGGTGGACGGCTACCCGCAGGTGCAGGTGCTGGACGAGCAGCACCGGCCGGTGGACCCGCTGCAGGTACTGAAGGGCGGCGCGGCGATCGCCACCGGCACCGGGGCGGACGCGCCGCCGCAGCGCATCGTGCTCGGCACCGGCGAGGGGGCGCGGTCCACGGTGGTGTGGCGCAACACCAATGACGCGGCGTCGGACCCGGTGAACGCCCCGTACCTGCGGGTGCGGGCGACGCCGGACGCGGCCCCGGTGATGGTGACGCCGGAGCTGGACCTCGGCACCACCGGCAGGATCGGCGTGGGCGCATGGACGATCGAGAACGCTCGTTCCTGAACGATCCCGCTCAGCCACCCAAACGGAAAGCGCTTTCCGCGACCCGGCGCGGGTGCGGAAAACGCTTTCCCCACCCGCCTCCGGCCCGCACCAACCCACCCGCCTCCGGCCCGCACCAACCCACTCACCACCGACCCGCACCGACCGCCCCGCCGCTGCCCCGCACCCGTCAGCCGACGTGCACCCGCGGCCGCCGTCCCCGGTCGGGCTCGGCCTCGCGCAGCACCTCGCGGGTGACGGGAGCGACCTCGCCCTGGCCGAACAGGAAGAACCTCAGGAACTGGGCGAACGGGCTGCCCTCGGTCCACTCGAAGTAGATGTGCGGGAGCTGGCCGGTGGTGTCGCGCACGTGCAGCAGTATCGCGGCGAGCGCGTTGGGCACGGAGGAGTGTTCGAGCGCGAGCACCCGGTAGCGGTCGTGCAGCACCTCGCCGCGGACCTTCAACTCGGCCTCGAAGTCGGACGGGTCGAGCACCGTGACCTCGACGAAGACCAGGTCGTCCTCGACCGGGATGTCGTTGTCGGCGCGAATCTGGTGCACCTTGTCGCGATACTCGGCGAGGTCGCGGCCCTTCGGCTCGCTGGCGATGAGGCGGATCGTGCGGTGCGCGGTGTCCCGCACAAAGCGTTCTGCGACCTCGTCCAACTGCACGTCGGTGACACGCAGTTCGAAGGAGCGGGCGAGCCGGGAGGCGAGCGAGACCAGCACGATGCCGGCGATGAAGCAGGCGCCGATCTTCACGCCGTCGGGGCGTTCGGCGATGTTGATGATGGTGGTGTAGACGAACACCGCGGCGATGATCGCGAAGCCGATGGTCCAGTTGCGCTGCCGGGCGGCGTGCGCGGCGATGGTGACGGCGATCGCCGCGGAGGTGATCAGCACCAGCACGCCGGTGGCGTACGCGCCGCCCTGCTTGTCGACGTTGGCGTCGAACAGCCAGGTGATCAGGAAGGCGATCGCGGTGAGCACCAGCACCATCGGCCGCACCGCACGCGCCCAGTGCGGGGCCATGCCGTAGCGCGGCAGGTAGCGGGGCATCAGGTTGAGCAGGCCCGCCATCGCGGAGGCGCCGGCGAACCACAGGATGGCGATGGTCGACAGGTCGTAGATCGAGCCGAAGGCGTTGCCCAGGTAGTGGTGCGCCAGGTACGCGAGGGCGCGGCCGTTCGCGGGGCCGCCGGCCTTGAAGTCGTCGGCGGGGATCAGCAGCGTGGTGATGAAGCTGGTGGTGATCAGGAAGCAGCTCATGATCACGGCGGCGGTGGTGAGCAGCTTGCGGGCGCCGCGAATGCGTCCGGTGGGGCGCTCCTCGGTGTCGTCGGGGTCGCCCTTGATGTGCGGCATCACGGCGACGCCGGTCTCGAACCCGGACAGGCCGAGCGCGAGTTTGGGGAAGACCACCAGGGCGACGCCGACCATCACGATCGGGTTGCCGTGCTCCATGCTGAGGGCGTGCGTCCAGTCGGTGATGACGGACGGGGCGGTCAGGACGTGCCACAGGCCGACCGCGACGACCACCACGTTCAGCGTCAGATAGACCGCGACCAGCACGACCGCCATGCCGATGGCCTCGCTGAAGCCCTTCAGGAAGACGCCGCCGAGCAGCGCGACCAGCAGCAGGGTGATCAGGACCTGGTGGCCGCTGAGCAGGCTGTTCAGGTGCGGGTTCTCGACCAGGTGGGCGGTGGCGTCGGCGGCGGACAGCGTGATGGTGATCACGAAGTCGGTCGCAGCGAAACCGAGCAGGGCAAGAACGAACAGTTTGCCCTTCCAGAACGACAGCAGTCGTTCGAGCATGGCGATCGAGCCTTCGCCGTGCGGGCTCTCCTGCGCGACCCGGCGGTACACGGGCAGTGCGCCGAGCAGGGTGACGGCGACCAGCACGATGGTGGCGATCGGGGAGAGCAGTCCGGCGGCGAGCGCGGCGATGCCGGGCTGGTAGCCGAGGGTGGAGAAGTAGTCCAGGCCGGTCAGGCACATCACCCGCCACCAGCGCTGCCCGTGCTGCTGGTCGATGGCCTGGGCGTGCGGGCCGGGGTGCTGCTTGGCCATGTCCGACAGGCCTTCCAGCAGCCAGGCCCGCAGACGTTCCCGCGCCGAGCCGGTGTCCGCGGAGGCGGAATCGACCACTGTGCTGCTCCTGTCGCGAGGTCGGGAGCCCCGGGCCGCCGGATGCTCCGGCCCACCGGGCGGACTCCCACGTCAATGTAGGTCACGTCCGCCGCCGTCCGGGGCAGGCTGGAGCGTAACGTCCCCCATCTGCGCAGGTCGGCACCGGTCCCGGGGGCTTGACGTCCCGTTGAGACCGCCTTGGCTCGCCATTTGCCTACCGTCCGCTGCCGCCCTCCACGCCGCCTCCACCGCCGGCCTCCACCTCGCCGTCCACCGTCGGCCCGGGACGACCGTTCGAGCACGTCCGGCCGTTCGCTGTCAAGGGCCGACCGGTCCCTTTCCGGGGACGGTCGGGCGGGGTGGGCCCGATCGGGCGGCGGGTACGGTGGGGCAGACTGCAGGGCGTCTGCGCCCGGACGCCGGTCCGGGCTCCGCGGTCGCGCGAGGAGGAGTTGCTGCCATGTCCGAGGGTTCGGCACCGATCAGGGTGTTCCTGCTGGACGACCACGAGGTGGTCCGTCGCGGGGTGCACGACCTCCTGGACTCCGAGCCCGACCTGGAGGTCGTCGGCGAGGCCGGCACGGTCGAACAGGCCCTGGCCCGGGTGCCCGCGCTGCGCCCGGACGTCGCGGTGCTCGACATGCGCCTGCCCGACGGCGACGGCGTCTCGGTGTGCCGGGAGTTGCGTTCACGGATGCCGCAACTCGCCTGCCTGATGCTCACCTCGTTCGACGACGAGGAGGCGCTGCTCGACTCGATCATGGCGGGCGCGGCCGGCTACGTGCTCAAGCAGATCAGCGGCACCGACCTGGTGACGGCGATCCGCACCGTCGCCTCCGGGCAGTCGATGCTCGACCCGGGCGCGGCGACCCGGCTGATGGCCCGCCTGCGCGGCGAGGCCACGGCGCCCGCCCCCGACTTCCCGAACCTGACCGAGCGGGAGCGCGAGATCCTGGCGCTGATCGGCGAGGGCCTGACCAACCGGCAGATCGGCGAGCGGGTGTTCCTCGCCGAGAAGACCGTCAAGAACCACATCTCCCGGCTGCTGGCCAAGCTCGGCGTGGAGCGCCGGGTGCAGGCCGCGGTGATCGCCACCCAGACGATGGCCGCACACGCGCCGGAGCGCAGCGCCTGACCCGGGGGCGTGATCACGGGGTGTGATCACGGGGTGTGCTTCCGGAGATCTGATCGCGGGGGTCTGATCGCAGGGGGTTTGATCGCGGGGGTCCGACGCCGGAGGCCTGGTCACGGGCCGTCCCGGGATCGGGCGGTGGTGTCGGAGGTGATCGTTAGGGTTCCCTCCGAGTGGCCGGACGATCATGGCGGCCGCACGGATTCATCGGGTTTCTGGAGGGGCAGTGCGGCGCTGGGAGCTGGTCGGCGACGGTTCGGCGAAGTTCTGGGAGGCGGTGGCCGACGGCGCGTCCGTGCAGGTCCGCTACGGCCGGATCGGCACCGCGGGACGCGTTCAGGTGAAGGACCTCGCGGACCCGGCCGCCGCGGAGGCGCACCTCGCGAAGCTGATCGCCGAGAAGGAGCGCAAGGGCTACCGCGAGGCCTCCGCCGCCGACGCCCCGCCGGCCGGGCCCGCCCTCGAAGCCTCCGTCGCGCCCAGCGTCGAAACCGCCGTCGAGACCGCCGTGGAGCCCGCCGTGGAGCCCCTCACCGGGAACCCCGAGGAGACCGACGACGCCGAGACCGACGACGCCGAGTTCGCCGAACTCCCGGACGAGGACGCCTTCGTGCTGCCGACGTCCTGGTACCCGCTGGTGGTGCCGCGCCGCGGTGGCGGCGTGCCGGTCGGGCCGCCCCGGCCGGTGGTGGACGCTGCGGCCGCCGCGGAGCGGGAGTCGCTGCGGATCGCGAAGAACGAGACCCGGATCGAGGAGGTGCTCGCGGGCTCGCATTCGGAGGCGCGCCTGGTGCGGGCCGCCCGGGCGCACCTGGCGGGGATGCCGGACGCGATCGGGGCGGCGACGGTCGCGGCGATGCTGCGCGAGACCTGGCAGAAGGGCGGCTTCCAGGAGGTGCTGGACTCCTGGATCGCCCGCTTCGGCCTGGGTTTCGCGGCCCGCGCCACGGTGACCGCCTTCGAGTTCGACGAGGGCGCTGCCCGCCCCAGCCCGTACCGGGCCGCCCTGGTCACGGACGGCCCGAACTACCGGGACCCGCGCGCGGCGGAGTTCGCGTTCGGTCTGGCGCAGGGCGTGCGGCGGGCGCTGGCATCGGCCGAGGAGGACGAATACCGTTCCGTGCTGGCCGAGTTGGCGTCGATCCGGACGACGTGGGCGCGCCAGGTGGTGACGGCGTTCCTCGCGCCGGAGGTGCCGGGCTGGGTGGACGAGTGCCTGGCCGACCCGCGAAAGTACCGTCAGGACAGCGATCTGCACCGTTCCCTGCTGTTGCACTCGGTGGGCACGGCTGCGCAGGTCGACCTGCTCCGGCAGCACCGGGTGCGGGCCTGGACCGAGTGGACGCCGGTCCAGTTGGCCACCCTCGCGGACGGGGTGGGCATGGCGTGCGTGCCGCTGTTCGGGCACGCCCTGGGGGCCCAGTACGACAACGACCGGGTGCGTGAACTGGCGTTGCTGATCGCCGAGTTCCCCGGTGACGAGGCGTTCCGGGTACTGCTCGACCGGATCTCCGTCCGGCATGTCCGGCCCGCCCTGCTGCGCGCGATGCGGCGCTTCCCGGTGCGTGCGGTGCGGTTGTTGGCGGAGTTCGCGCGGCAGCGGGTCGGCGCGGAGGCCGCGGGTGCACGGCAGTTGCTGGTGAGCCAACTCGGCGTGCTCCGCGCGCAGTTGCCCGAGGTGCTGGCCCGACTCGACGCCGACACCGCCGAGTTCGTCGGCTCGCTGGTCGACCCGCGGCAGCAACTCCCGGAGGCGGCGGCGTCCGCGCTCCCCGAGCTGCTCGCCGCACCGCCGTGGACGCGTCCGCGCCCCGCCCGCAAGGCGAAGGTGCTGACCGGCGTCACCGTCGAGGACGAACCCGAACTCGTATGGCTTCCGGGCGAGTTGGAGAGTTGGAGCGTCGGCAGGCAGTCCCCGTGGGCGTTCGGCCCGGACTACGACTGGGCCGCCGAGATGGAGATCCGGCTGCGGGGTTCTGGCGGCCTCTGGTACGGCGCGGTGCTGCTGGCGCAGGGCCCGGCCGAGCTCGCCCGCCCGTACCTGGCCGAGTGGCGGCCGGGCGAGTACTGGAACGCGGCGGAGTCCCTGCGACCGGTGGTGGCCCGGTTCGGACTGGACGCGCTGCCGTTGCTGCACGCGGGGGCGGCGGCGCAGCCCGGGCATGTGGTGCCGCTGCTGCTGCCGTTCCGTGACGCCACTGTCGCGGGGGTGATGGCGGATGCCCTGATGCGTCTCAAGTCGCAGCGGGCGTCGGCTCGTTCGTGGTTCGCGCGGCACGGTGTGGCGGGTGCACTGCTGCTGGTGCCGAACGCGGTCGGCAAGGCCGGGCGGGCCCGGCAGGCCGCGGAGAACGCGCTGCGGCTGGTCGCAGCGCAGCAGGGCGCGGATGTGCTGCTGGATACGGTGCGGGACCGTTTCGGCGAGGCGGTGGCGGCCGTGGTGGCCTCGGCGTTGAACGCGGATCCGCTGGTCAACGCGCTGCCCGCGCGGATGCCGGAGTTCCCGGACTGGCTGCCGCTCGGTGCGTTGCCGCAGTTGGTGCTGCGTTCGGGCGAGGCGTTGCCGCGGTCGGCGGTGCGGCAGGTGGTCACGATGATGGCGCTGTCGAAGCTGCGTGACCCGTATCCGGGTCTGCCGCTGGTGGCGGAGCTGCTGCGGCCGGAGTCGGCGGCGGAGTTCGGGTGGGCGTTGTTCGAGGAGTGGCGGCAGGCGGGGATGCCCGCGGCGGACAGTTGGGCGCTGTTCGTGCTGGGCGAGTGGGGCGACGACGGGACGGCGCGCCGGCTGGCGCCGGTGTTGCGGGAGTGGCCGGGCGCGGGTGCGCACCACCGGGCGGTGGAGGGCCTGGAGGTGTTGGCGGCGATCGGCAGTGACGTCGCGCTGATGCAGTTGCAGGGCATTGCGCAGCGCGTGAAGTTCAAGGCGTTGAAGGTGCGGGCGCAGGAGAAGGTCGCGGAGATCGCGGAGGCTCTGGGCCTGACGGGCGAGCAGCTCGCGGACCGGCTGGTGCCCGAGCTCGGTCTGGACACGGACGGCACCACGGTCGTCGACTACGGCGCCCGGACGTTCACGGTCGGCTTCGACGAGCAGTTGCGGCCGTTCGTACTGGACGCGGACGGCAAGCGCCGCAAGGATCTGCCGGTGCCGGGTGCCGCGGACGATCCGGAGCTCGCGGCGGCCGAGCGCAAACGTTTCTCCGCGTTGAAGAAGGAGGTCCGGGCGCTGGCTTCGGACCAGATTCACCGTCTTGAGGCCGCGATGGTCGCCGAGCGGACGTGGACGGCGGCCGAGTTCGGGACTCTGCTGGTCGGGCATCCGCTGCTCCGGCACCTGGTGCGGCGGTTCGTCTGGAGCACGGCGGAAACCGCTTTCCGTGTCGTCGGGGACCGCGGCTTCGCCGACGTTCACGACAACGCGTTCGCCCTCCCCGACGACGCCGTCGTCCGTCTCGTGCACCCGTTGCGCCTCGGCGATGACCTTGCGGCCTGGGCGGAGCTGTTCGCGGGCCACGGGCTGCTGCAGCCGTTCCGTCAGCTCGGCCGGCCGACGGCCGCGTTGACGGCGGAGGAGGCGGCGGGGCACCGGCTGCACCGTTTCGAGGGGGCGAAGGTGCCGGTGGGCCGCCTGCTGGGCCTGACCAAGCGCGGCTGGCAGCGCGGCACGCCCGAGGACGCGGGGGTGGAGCGCTGGTTCCACAAGCCGCTGCCGAACGGCCGGCATCTGGTGATCGCCCTCGAACCGGGCATCTGGGTCGGTGTGGTGACGGAGTTCCCGGAGCAGACCTTCGGCACGGTGTGGCTGGACACTCGGGCGCACGACTACTGGCCGGGCCGTGGCCACCACGAGCGGTTCGCCGATCTGGGCGCCGTCACGGCCTCCGAACTCCTCGCCGACCTGGAGGAGCTGACGGCGGACTGAGCGCCCCCGGCTCTGGCCTCGGCGCAGGTCGCCGACAGAGAATGATCACTGTCGGCGGAAACTGACCGAGGGGAGCGCGAGCGTGGACGAGGACCGGACGGCCGGGCCGGAGGTCGCGAGCGACGCGGCGTGCGAACGCATCCGGGCGAGCTTCGACCGGCAGGGCCTAATGTCCCACCTGGGTGCCCGGATCACCCACATCGGCCCCGGCCGCGTCCACCTCGCGCCGCCCTCCCGTCCGGAGGTGTCCCAGCAGCACGGCTATGTCCACGCCGGGGCGACCAGTGCGATCGCCGACACCGCGGGCGGCTACGCGGCGCTGACGGTGTTCCCGGAGGGCAGCGAGGTCCTCACCGTCGAGTACAAGATCAACCTGCTCGCGCCGGCCCTCGGCGACCACCTGGAGGCGATCGGCGTCGTCGTGCGGTCCGGCCGGACGCTGACGGTGCGCCAACTCGAGGTCCACGGCGTCCGGGAGGGCGACGGCCCGCGCAGGCTCGTCGCGACCGGCCAGCAGACACTGATCCGCCTGGACGCCGCCGCGCAGTGACCCGCCCGCAAACCGACCGCCGCCGTTCAAGAGAGAGGCCGTTCACGTGAGTTCACCCCACGAGCCGCACCCTGCCGAGCCGCACGGCGACGCGCCGGGCACGGTTTCGAACGAGGCCCCCAGCGAGGCGTTCCGCGCCGAGGCCGAGGAGGTGCGGCGGTTCTGGGGCGGGCTCGGGCTGCCGGGCCTGATCGACGTCCACACCCACTTCATGCCGGAACAGGTACTGCGCAAGGTCTGGGCGTACTTCGACGCCAACGGGCCGCTGGTCGGCGGCCTGGCCTGGCCGATCGCCTACCGCACCGAGGAGGCCGAACGTACCGCCGTACTGCGGGAGTTCGGCGTCCGGGCGTTCACCTCGATGCTCTACCCGCACAAGCCGGGCATGGCCCGCTGGCTGAACGACTGGGCCGTCGAATTCGCCCGCCGCACCCCGGACTGCCTGCACACCGCCACCCTCTACCCCGAGCCCGACACCGGCGAGTACGTCCGCGAAGCCCTCGACGCCGGCGCCCGGGTCTTCAAGGCGCACGTGCAGGTCGGCGACTACGACCCGGCGGACGAGCAACTCCGTTCGGCGTGGGGCATGTTGGCGGAGGCGGGCGTCCCGGTGGTGATGCACTGCGGCTCCGGCCCGGCCCCCGGCCGGTTCACCGGCCCCGAGTCGGCCGCCCGAGTGCTCGCCCAGCATCCCCAACTCCGGCTGATTGTCGCCCACTTGGGCATGCCCGAGTACGAGGCGTTCCTCGACCTCGGCGAGCGCTACCCACAGGTCCACCTCGACACCACCATGGCGTTCACCGACTTCACCGAGAGCTTCATGCCCTTCCCCCGGCCCGCCCTCCCCCGCCTCGCCGACCTCGGCGACCGCGTCCTGCTCGGCACCGACTTCCCCAACATCCCCTACCCCTACCTGCACCAACTCCAAGCCCTGGAACGGCTGGACCTCGGCCCCGACTGGCTCCGGGCGGTCTGTCACGACAACGCCACGAAGCTCTTCAACCTCTGACCGCCCCAACCCCCACCGGGCCGCATGACCCCGCCGGCAGGTCGGCCCAGGGCCTCCGCCAGCAGGCACCCGGCCCTCCGGAGCCGCGGAACGGCGGCGGACCGGGCGGTCAGGTGACGGACAGCCACCGACCACCCGTCCAGGAGGTGCGGCCGGCCCCGCCCCGGCGACTGGTTCACCTCAGCCACCACCACCGCTTCGCCGACGACCACCGCGCCTTCCTGGCCGCCGGCGAGGGTCTGTAAAAAGAACGGTGTAACTCCCGATCAAGGAAGTAGCACCTGATGACAGACGTGACCGTCTCGGCCGAGGCCGTGGAGGCCGCACGGCCGGCGGCGTTGCAGCCGGACGCCCTGGACGACCAGTTGATCGGGCAACTGGTCGACCGGGCCCGCGCAAGCGGGCTCCAGCTCACCGGCGCCGGAGGCCTGCTCCAGCAGCTGACGAAGAAGCTCCTCGAATCCGCCCTCGAAGGCGAGATGACCGACCACCTCGGTTACGAGAAGCACGATCCGGCCGGGGCCGGCAGCGGCAACTCCCGTAACGGCATCCGCTCGAAGACTGTGCTGACCGAGGTCGGCCCGGTCGAGATCGACGTTCCCCGCGACCGCGAGGGCTCGTTCGAACCACAGCTCGTCCGCAAGCGCCAGCGGCGCCTGTCCGGGGTCGACGAGATGGTGCTCTCGCTGTCCGCCCGCGGCCTGACACACGGTGAGATCTCCGCTCACCTGTCCGACGTCTACGGCGCGGAGGTGTCGAAGCAGACGATCTCAACGATCACCGACCAGGTCGTCGAGGGCATGTCCGAGTGGCAGAACCGCCCGCTCGACCCGGTCTATCCGGTGGTGTTCATCGACTGCGTGCACGTGAAGCTCCGCGACGGCCAGGTCGCCAACCGGCCGATCTACGTGGCGCTCGCGGTCACCGTCGAAGGCACGAGGGAGATCCTCGGGCTCTGGGCCGGTGACGGCGGAGAGGGCGCCAAGTACTGGCTGCACGTGCTCACCGAGATCAAGAACCGCGGCGTCGCCGACGTCTGCATGGTCGTCTGCGACGGGCTCAAGGGCCTGCCGGACGCGATCGCCGCGGTCTGGCCGCAGGCCGTCACCCAGACCTGCATCGTCCACCTGATCCGGGCCTCGTTCCGCTATGCGGCCAGGCAGGACTGGGACAAGATCTCGCGTGCCCTCAAGCCCGTCTACACGGCGCCGACCGAGGACGCCGCGCTGGAGCGGTTCGTGGAGTTCGCCGAGGTCTGGGGGAAGAAGTACCCGGCGATCGTGCGGCTCTGGGAGAACGCCTGGGCGGAGTTCGTGCCGTTCCTAAGCTTCGACGTCGAGGTCCGGCGGGTCATCTGCACCACGAACGCGATCGAGTCCGTGAACGCGCGGATCCGCAAGGCCGTCCGTTCGCGCGGGCACTTCCCGAACGAGCAGGCGGCTCTGAAGTGCGTCTACATGGCGATCATGTCCCTCGACCCGACCGGGGCCTGCCGCAAACGCTGGATGACCCGCTGGAAGGCCGCACTTAACGCCTTCGAGATCGCCTTCGACGGCCGACTCGCCGCTGGCCGCCGCTAACTCAACCCACCCGAGTTACACCGTTCAATGGACAGACCCGCCGGCGAACGTCGGCGTCAGGCCGGGTGTTCGTCGGCGGTCGGCCAGGTGTGGAGGGCGGCGAGGTCGAGGACGAGGGCGGCGATGTTCCAGGCGTCGTCCTCGCCGCGGTGGTGGCGGCCTTCGAGGGGGAGGCCGGCGATGTCGAGGGCCTGGGCCATGCCGGGGCGTTTGCGGAGGCCGTGGGCGTCGGTGAAGACGGCTTTGGCGTTGGTGTGGTGGCGGCCGAAGGGGTAGGGGGTGCGGGTGGCCCGGCACTGGCGGGTGAACTGGTGGCGGTCGTAGTCGCCCCAGCTGGTCCATGGGCGGGTGCCGGCGTGGTGTTCGGTCGCCAGCAGGCGGCAGGCGGCGGCGAAGGGGAGGCCGCGGTCGACCTCGGGCTGGGTGAGGCCGGTCAGTTCGGTGCAGAACGCGCTGACCCGGGAGCGGGCGGGCCGTACCAGGATGCGGTGGCGGGCGACCCGCGAGCCGGCCTGGAGGTCGACGACGGTCAGGCCGATCTCGATGATCTCGCTGACCGCGCCGGGCGGCGGGGAGCCGTCCCAGCACGTCGCTTCGACGTCGACGACGTTGACGAGGTGCTCGGCCCGGATGCTGTCCATGGCGGGAAGCGTAGGGAGACCCGACGGCCGCGGCACCCGGTTTTTCGGGGCGCAGCCCGGGCGGGCCGCTCGGTCCGAGCGGCCCGCCCGCGAACCCGCACCGCAAGTCGGCGCAGGGTCAGGCCAGTTCGCGCAGCAGTCGCTCCTCTTCCGCCGCACTGAGCCCCTCGCTGCCGGCGGCCGGGCCACCGCGGGCGGTGTCCCAGGCGAGGGTGTCGACGATTGTCTCGCCGAGCGGACGGAGCGTCAGGCCCGCGGCCAGCGCGCGCGAGACGTCGACGCGGTTGATCGCCGTGCACGCGGGGTCGGCGATCCACATCGGGACGCCCATCCACGGGTCGAGGCCGGCGTTCAGCAGCTTCTCGCTGCTCAGCCAGACCGGCTCCGCGGACGGGTTGACCAGCGCCCGGCAGGTGGCGAAGAACTCGCCGAACGGCAGGGTGCGGCCGGTGACGTTGTGGATGCCGGCGCGCTGCGCGGTGACGCAGCCGAGGATCCACGCCGCCAGGTCGCGGACGTCGATGAACTGGGCGGGGTCGCCCGGGTCGCCCGGCAGCAGCACCCGGCCGCCGCGCCGGAAGCGTCGCGGCCAGTACGGGAACCGGTCGGTCGTGTCGTACGGTCCGACGATCATGCCGGGCCGGACGACGGCGGCCCGCTCGCCGTACGCGTCCAGCACGATCCGCTCGCACGCGGCCTTGCGGGCGCCGTACAGCTGGTGCGGCAGCACGTTCTCGTCGAGGACGAGCACCTCGCCGTCCTCGTCCTGCACGGTGGACTGATCGGCGAGGACCGACAGCGAGGAGACGAAGACGTACCGCCCCACGCTCCCGCCCAGGGCGGTCACCGAACGGCGGACCACCTCGGGCTCGTAGCCCGCGACGTCGACCGCGGCGTCCCAGTGCCGGCCGTGGAGCGCGGACAGGTCGGCGGTGCGGTCGCCGACGACGGTCTCGACCTCGGCCTCGGGGAAGAGATCGGGCGCGGTGCGGCCGCGGTTGAACAGCGTCACCTGGTGCCCCTCGGCCAGTGCGGCCTCGACGAGGGTGCGACCCACGAAACGCGTGCCGCCCAGCACGAGCAGGCTCAGCGGGCGGGGGGTTGTGCTCTGCATGGTGGAAAGACTCCGGAGGTGTGAGGCGGTCCGGGCCACCGGCGGCGAAAGCCGGCTCAGTCGGCGACCCGGTCGGGTACGTGACGGAACTCGCTCCCGGCAGCCATAACCTCACCCCCTCCGACGATCCGCCGACGCAAGCCCTGCGCCGCACCAGCACCGCACCGGCGCCGCATTGGCGCTGCACCGGCACTGCACCGGCGCCGCATTGGCGCTGCACCGGCGCGGGCGAACCTAGCAGAGAACGATCACGGCCGTCGGGCGCCCGGGCGCAGCAGCAGGTCGACCACGCCCGTGAGGTCCTCCTCCCCACTTCCCCCGCCGAGCCGACGCCGCATCAACTCGAAGTAGGGCGCGATCAGTTCGGGGCTGACGCCCTGCTGTTCGGCGGTGGCGAGGAAGGTCGGGGTGCCCGCGACCTGCATGGCGAGCGGGGAGGTGACGTTCTTGGTGTAGTCGCCGGTGCGGAGGTGTTCGGCGGTCTGGTGGACGGAGGGCGCCATGGCGGCGAGCCAGTCGGCGAGCAGGGGGGCGAAGGCGGTGGGGTCGATGTCCTCGGTGCGGATCAGGGCGAAGGCGTGCGCCGCGCCCGCGAACATGCCGTACATGGCGCTGAGCAGGGCGATGTCGTGGAGGGCGGCGAAGCCTGGGTCCTCGCCGGTCCAGGTGGCGGCGAGCGGGACGGCGAGGGCGGGGCGGTGCTGCTCGAACGGGTCGGGTGCGCCGCTGTACAGGACGTAGCCGCCGGCCTGGGGGATGCCGACCATCGGCGGGACGGCCATGATGCCGCCGTCGAGGTAGCGGGCCCCGCGCTGCCGGGCCCAGACGGCGCGTTCGCGGGCCTGGGCGGGGGTGCCGGTGGTGAGGTTGACGAGGTCGCGGCCGGTCAGGTCGGCGTCGGCGAGGACGTCGCCGACGGTGGCGTCGTCCAGCAGGCAGACGACGACCAGGGGGTTCACGGCGACGGCCTCGGCGGCGGTGGCGGCGACGGTCGCGCCTTCGGCGGCGAGGGCCTCGGCGCGGGCGGGGGTGCGGTTCCAGACGGTCAGCGGGTGCCCGGCGGCGAGCCAGGCGCGGGCCAGCGCGGTGCCCATCGCGCCGAGGCCGAGCAGCGTGACGGGGGCCTTCCCGGCGGGGACCCCGGCGGCGGCGTGCTCGACAACGGTGTGCTCGACAGCGGAGTGCTCGACAACGGTGTGCTCAACGGCGGAGTGATCGGTAGCAGTGTGCTCAACAGCGGTGTGTGCCATGACGATTAGGCTGGTCCAGGGCCCGGGAGTGATCAAGTACGCACTTTGCGGTGGGTGCTTACCCCGGGGTGAGTGAGCAGGTCGGAAGGGTGGTGGGGCGATGACGACGGTGAACCGGCCGGGTACGCCGGAGGGGCACGTCTGCGGGATCGACAGCGCGATGGAGGTGATCGGCGGCAAGTGGAAGGTGCTGGTGCTGTGGGCGCTGCACGAGCAACCGTGCCGCCGTTTCGGGGAGTTGCGCCGTCTGCTGCCGGGGGTCACGGAGAAGGTGCTGGCGTCGCACCTGCGGGAGCTGGAGGCGGACGGCGTGGTGCGCCGGGTCTCGTACGAGGAGGTGCCGCCCCGGGTGGAGTACTCGCTGACGGAGGACGGCCTGCGCCTCAACGACGCGCTCCGGCCGCTGGCCGCCTGGGCCCGCGAACGGCAGTCCCGCACCGCGCGCGCCCAGCCCCGACAGCCCTGACAGCCCTGACACCCCTGACAGCCCTGAGGCGCTCGCCCGCCGGGCCCCGGTCAGTGGCCCAGCGGAACCGTCCAGTTGAGCGCGGTGCCGCCGCCGGACGGGGTGGTGACGGTGAGCGAGCCCCCGAGGGCGTGGGCGCGTTCCTCCAGGTTGCGCAGGCCGCTGCGGCGGCCCTGGGCGGGGATGCCGACGCCGTCGTCCTGGACGGTGAGGGCGACCTGGCTGCCGGTGGCCTGGAGGACGACCTCGACGCGGCCGGCCTTGGCGTGGCGGGCGGCGTTGCTGAGCGCCTCGCCGAGGACGGCGACCAGGTGGTCGGCGACGGCGGGCGGCACGTCGGTGTCGAGCAGGCCCTCCATGCTGAGGCGGGGGGCGAAGCCGAGCGCCGAGTGGGCCTCCTCGACGACGTGGACGGCGCGGGCGCGCAGGCCCTGGCCGGCGCCGGCCTCGCGGACCCGCAGGCCGAAGATCGTCGATCGGATGATCTTGATGGTCTCGTCCAGGTCGCCGACGGCCCGCAGCACCCGGTCCGAGGCCCCTGGGTGGTCGATGAACCGGGACGCGCTCTGCAGCGTCATGCCGGTCGCGAACAGCCGCTGGATGGCCAGGTCGTGCAGGTCGCGGGCGATCCGGTCGCGGTCCTCCAGGACGGCCAACTGCTCGGCGTCGCGCCGCCGTTCGGCGAGTTCCAGGGCCAGCGCGGCCTGGTCGGCGAAGGCCAGCAGCGGGTCGATCTCGCGCTCGGTGAACTCCGGTTCGCCGCTTGCCCGCACCAGCAGCAGCACGCCCTCGGTGTGGCCCTCGGCACGGCCCAGCGGCACCGCGACGGCCGGGCCGAGGCCCGCGTAGCGGTCCGCCCGGACGGGGAAGCGCGGGTCCTCGGCGAGGTGGTGGGAGGTCACCGGCGCGCCCTGCACGCAGGCCGCACCCGAGATGGTGCCCTCCAGCGGGACGTTCGCGCCGACCCGGCCGGTGAGGTCGCCGCCGAGCGAGAGCTCCATGTGCAGGCCGCTGCCGGCGGGCAGCACGGTGAGCACGTCGGCCTGCTGGGCGCCGCTGATGTCGCAGGCCCGCTGGGCGATCAGCTCGACCACCTGGGTGCGTGAACTGCCGGACAGCAGGCGGCGGTTGATCTCGGCGGTGGCGGTCAGCCAGCGCTGCCGGCGCTGCGCCTCCTCGTACAGGCGGGCGTTGTCGATGGCGACGCCCGCGGCGACGGCGAGGGTGGCGATCACCGATTCGTCGTCGTCGTCGAACCCGGCGGCGCCGCGCTTGTCGGTCAGGTAGATGTTGCCGAACACCTCGTCGCGGACCCGGACCGGCAGGCCCAGGAAGGTGCGCATCTCGGGGTGGTGGGCGGGGCAGCCGGTGGACGCGGGGTGCTGGGTGAGGTCGTCCAGGCGCAGCGGTTCGGGGCGGCGGATGAGTTCGCCGAGCAGGCCCTTGCCGGTCGGGTAGGGGCCGATCTTCGCGATTTCCGCTTCGTTCAGGCCGACGGTGAGGAACTGCGAGAGGGTGTCGCCGTCGGGGCCGATCACGCCGAGTGCGGCGTACTTGGCGTCGGCGAGGACGGCAGCCGCCTCGACGATCCGGCGCAGCACCTGAGTGAGTTCGAGTTCGCGGCCGACCGAGAGGACGGCTTCGAGCAGGCTGTGCACCCGGTCGCGGGTGCCTCGGGCCACGTCGATCCGGGCCTGCAGTTCGGCCAGCAGTTCGTCCAGCCGGAGCTGGGGAAGCCGCGACCGCGGTTCCTCCTCGCGCACTGCGTTCCTCCTCGTCGTTCGCCCTTGATCGCCGCCCGATTCTCGCAGACCGGGCGGCGGGGGTGGACCGACGGGGTGGTCGGAAGCGTCACAAAGGGGCAGGTAAGGGGCAGCGCGGTGGCGGAGAAGGGGGCGGGGCGGGCATTCTGGCGGGTCAGGCGTAGGCCGGCGAGCGTGCGGTGCGGACGGCGAGGGCCGCCAGTGCCTCGGGTGCGCCGGGTTGGTGGCGGATGCCGGGGAAGGCGTTGACGTCGACGGCGATCGGTCCGTCGGGGCCGGGCAGCAGGTCGATGCCGTACACGTCGAGGCCGAAGGCGGGGCCGGCGGCGAGGGCGAGGGCGCGTTCGTCGGGGCCGGGTGTCCAGGGGCGGCGGGCGGGGCCGCCGGGGTGGAGTTCGGAGCGGCGCTGTTCGGCGAAGAGCTGCCCGTCGACGACCCAGAGTTTGCGGTCCCAGCCGTCGCCGGCCACCGGCCGTTGGACGATCACCGGCTCGTCGGCCCACCGCGCGGCGAGCTCCTGCCACTGTGCGGCGGTGTCGGCGCGGGCCACCAGGTCGCCGCGCCGGCTGTGCCGGCTCTTGACCACCGCCGGTCCGTCCCAGGCGAGTTGGCCGAGGACGCCGCGGGCCGCGGTGGCGGCGAACGGGATGCCGGCACCACGGGCCTGGCGTTCCATGGCGGCGCGGTCCTGGCAGAACGCGGTGGCGGCCGAGGAGTTGAGCACGGGCGTGCCCGACTCCTCGTAGCGGCGGGCGAGTTCGAGCGCGTCCGCGGTGCGCGCCTTGAGCAGCAGCAGGTCGGCCGGCTGCCCGGCGTCGACCGTCAAGTGGCCCTGGGCGGCGAGGAGTCGGCGGGTGGCGGCGAGCAGCGGGTGGTGCGGGTCGCGGGCCAGCACGGCGATGCGCAGCGCGTTCATCGGGCGGCCGGGGCGGGGGTGAGCAGGGAGCCGGCGCCGGGGGTCGGCCAGGACGAGCCGGTGCGGGCGAGGCGGACCACCGCGTCGGCCACCCGCTCGACGGCGCGCGGGACTTGGCGGAAACTCGGGAAGTCGTTGATGTCGACGACGGTGGGTCCGTCCGGTCCGAGCAGCACGTCCAGGCCGTACAGGTCGAGGCCGAACACCTCGCCCACCTGGGCGGCGAGCGCGGCGACTTCGCGCGGCAGCGGGACGGGCCGTTCGGTGGCGGGCCGGTGCGGGTGCAGCGGCGAGGTGCGCTGGGTGGCGAAGAACTCGCCGCCCGCGCAGTACACCTTCAGGTCGAGCCCGTCGTTGGCGACGTACGGCTGCGCGATCAGCAGCCCGCCGGCCTCGGGGGCTCCCAACTCGGCGAGCTGGGAAGGGCGTTCGACCAGGTGGACGGCGCGCCCGGAGGAGCCGTCGGCGGGCTTGACGACCAGCGGGTAGTGCCGCTCGGGTATCGCGGCGAACGCGGCCGGGTCGGCGGCGGCCCAGGTGCGCGGCATCGGCAGGCCGTGCAGGGCGGCGACCACGGCGGTCTGCGCCTTGTCGCGGACCGGCCGGATCGCCCGGGCGTCGTTGACGGTGGTCAGGCCGGCCGCGGCGGCGGACTCCAGCAGGCCGAGTCCGGGCCCGCCGGAGACGGTCTTCAGCACCCACGCGTCGTGCGTGCCGCCGCTCAACAGCCGCGCGAGGTCGATTAGTTCGGCGCCGGGACGCAGTACGTCCACTCGGTGGCCGGCCGCCCGCAGATGGTGGACCACCTCCAGCGGCATCCCGTCGTGGCGGTAGTGCTCCTCGACCAGGAAGCAGAACCTCATCTGTGCCCACCCATTCCCCTCTGTCCCCCGTGCGCGTGCCGTGGGGCCGTTCGCATCTGTCCACCCTGTCACGGATCTTCGAACGGAAATCGCCCAGGGTGTCCGGGAACGGCCACAGACCCGTCACAGCCGCATTGCCGCAGGTCTGGAACCCAACGACCCGGGCATGACGTTGACATGACGTTCTCTTGGCACACTCTTGAGGGGGACCGTGTGCATTCACAGCTGCGTCCGCATGCCCGGCACGACCTGACGGACCGCCCGGCGCCGGACGCCCTGGCGTATCCGGCGAACGACGTCCTGGTGGTCTCCGGCCTGCCCGGCAGCGGCAAGAGCACCCTGATGGCGCGCTGCGCCCGGGCCCGGGTGATCGACTCCCAGCACACCCGGCAGCGGTTCGCGTCCGCGCTGCCCGGCGTCCCGTACGCGCTGTACCGGCCGCTGGTCCGCGGCGCCCACTACCTGCGGCTGCGGTCGGCGCTGCGGGCCGGCGGGCCGCTGGTGGTGCACGACTGCGGGGCGCTGCCGTGGGTGCGCCGGGCGATCGCCCGCACCGCGCGCCGGCAGGGCCGCCGGGTGCACCTGCTGCTGCTGGACGCCACGTCCGCGCAGGCCGCCGACGGCCAGCGGCGGCGCGGCCGGCGGGTCTCCCGGTACGCCTTCGCCCGCCACCGCCGGGCCGGGGCCGCGCTGCGCGCCCTGGTCACGGCGGACGTGCCGCTGCCGCCCGGGGTGGCGTCGGCGGTGCTGCTGCCGCGCGCGTCGGCGGCCCGGCTGGCGGCCATCGAGTTCGGCGCGCCGCATCCGCCGCACAGCTGCCGGCGGCCCGCGCCGCGCCCGGCGTCCGCACCGGCCCGGGCGGCGACGGGCGCTGCGGCGAACGGCTGAGCCGCCTCGCGCGTCGCCCGCCGCCCGGCCGCGCGCTGGCTAGTCTCCGGGCCATGCGCACCCCCGACCCCGCCGTCCCGGACGCCGCCGTGCCGGAAGCCGCCCCCGTAGCCCCCGGCCCGGCCGCCGCCCCCACCGCCGTCTCCGTCTCCGAACGGCCGCCGCGCGGCCCGCGGGTGCGGCGGATCGCCGACCGGCTGTCCGTGCAGTTCCGCGTCCCGATCGAGCCGCAGTACGACCAGGCCGGGCACCGCTGGACGCTGCGCTGGTACGACGGGCCGACCGTCGCCGCCGTGCGCTGCGCCCTGGAACGGCTCTTCCCGAACGACCCGACTGCACCGAACGACCAGGCCGCGCCTGGCGATCCGGCCGCGCCGAGCGCCCCGATCGCCTCGAACGGCCCGGCCCCCGAGGACGCTGCGCGGCTCGCGGTGCGCCGCGACCTGACCACCCGGGCGCTGGTGCTGGCCGCGATCCGGGAGACCCGGGCCGGGGCGATGCACCGTTCGGTGGGCAGTTGGGGCCAGCGCTACCACCTGGAGCAGCTGCTCGCCGACCAGGAGCACCCGGACCGGACCGCCGATCCGCGCGAAGCGGCCATGCTGGAACGGCTGTTGGAGGCTTCCTCGACCGACGTCGCGCGCGGCGCGGGCGGGCCGGACCTGGCCCGCGCGTTCGACCTGGTGGCCCGCGACGGCGTCGCCTGGCTGCTGCCCGAGCCCCACCTGGCGGGGCCGGCCGACCGGGACGCGCTCGCGCTGACCCCGCTGGAGTACCTGACGTCCCGTTACGCGACGGGCGTGCACCGCGCCGCGTGGGAGACCGCGTTGACGCCCCTGCCGCTGCGGGCCGCCGTCTCCGCCGCCCACCAGGACCCGGAGCCCGGACCGGACGCGGCCCGCGCCGCCCTCACCCTGCTGCCCGCGCTGCGCGCCCGGGCGTCCGCCGAACTCGACGCCGTCGAGGCCCGGTTGGCCGCGGTGGTCGCCGCCGTCACCTCCGGCAGCGTGTCGACCCCTATTCTGCCTGCTCACGAGCGTTCGCGGTAGGACCGGACGCACACTCGTTCTCCCTTGTCCGGGCGGCTCGTCGGGCCGCAGACTCGTCCGCATTCCCCCTGCTGGACGAATCGACAGGAGACGTGTGTCCTCCCACGTGAATCACGAACTGGCCCTGCGCGCCCGGGTGCTGCTGGCCGGCAGCGAACCGCCCACCCCGTGGCAGGCGTACCAGGCGCACCGCCTGTTGGCCCGGGTCAACCCGGTGGTGCACCTGCCGAAGCTGGCTCTGGCGGCGATCGAACTGACCCGCCACCACCCGGTGTTAATCCGCCGTGACCTGCAACTCCAGTTGCTGGACGAGGCGTTGGACGCGGCATCGCGGATTCCTGTGGACGACCCGTACCGTCCGCGGGCGCTGGCGCGGATCCTGGAGGAGCACGCCGAGCGCCTCAGGCAGCTCGGCATCACGCCGAGTTGACGCGCCGGGGCCGGGTGCGACCCGCTCGGCCGCACCCGGCCCACTGCCGCCGCGCCCGGCCCGCCGCGGCTACACCCGGCCCTGGAAGTGCTGCTTCTCCACCAGCACGCCGTCCGCGAAGCAGAACCGCACCACGTCCTGGCCGCCGTTGGGGCCGGTCTCGGCATCGCCCGCGAACCAGCGGCAGTGCGTGCCTTCCGGCACCGGTGGGCCGATCTTCTTGAAGTCGCCGGTCAGGAAGTCGCTGCCGACCGGCAGCCGCCCGTTGACCGACTCCTCGGACTGGCCGATCTCGATCGAGTCGTACAGCTTGGTGGAGACGGTGGCGTCGCGCATCGAGCTGATGAACATCAGCACGCCGACGGCGGCGACCACGCCGACCACGGCCAGCACGGCGACCGCGCCGAGCGCGCAGCCCATGGCGGGGCTCCGGCGGCGCTTCTCCGGGCCGATCAACCGGTCGGCGAGTTCCCGCAGTTCCTCGTCCTCGGGGATCGCGGCGAGCGCCCCGTCGGAGGTGTACGGGAGGCGGCCGCTCAGCCGGTACCCGCCGCTCGGCTGCCCGCCGGCCTGTATCGTGCCGCCGAGCAGCCGGGCCCGCTCGCGCAGTCCGGTCAGACCCTGGCCGCCGGAGACCGCCGAAGTACCGTCGCCGCCGGGCCCGTTGACGACCTCCACCATCACGGCGTCGCGCTCGTACCGCACCGTCAGCACGATCTGCGCGCCCGGCGCGTGCTTGTGCGCATTGGTCAGGCCCTCCTGGGCGATCCGGTACGCGGCGTGGCCGGTCGCGGCGGCGAGGGCGCGCCGCGTGCCCTCGTGCCGGAGCTCGACCAGCGCGCCCGCGGCCTGCGAATTCTCCGCGAGCCGGTCGATGGAGTCCACGCCGCCGGCCGCCGGCGCCGAGTCCTCGCGCAACAGGCCGACCACCTCGCGCAGTTCGCGCATCGCCCCGGTCGCGGCCTGCCGCAGCACCCCGACCGCCTCGCGCTGCCGCTCGCCGAGGGTGCGGTCGACCTCCAGCGCTCCGGTGTGCACGGCGATCAGCGCGAGCTGGTGGCCGAGGCTGTCGTGCATGTCCTGGGCGATCCGGTGGCGTTCGCGCAGCCGCGCCTGGTGGGCGATCATGACCCGTTCGCGGACCAGCTGCTCGTTGCGTTCGCGCAGGCTGTCCAGCAGTGCGGTGCGCTGCTGCCGGTAGCGGCCGAACAGCGCGGGCAGCACCCCCACCAGCAGGAACCCGACCACGCAGATGCCGAACAGCGCGGGCAGCGGGAAATGGTCGCGCCGGTTCTGCAGCACCCCCGTGGCGACGTTCAGCGCGAACCCGATCGCGAAGACCGCCGGCGCGTGCCACGGCCTGGTGATCCGCCGGCCCGCCCCGTAGCCCGCGGCGACCAGCAGCGGCAGGAACCCGCTCGGCCCGCCGACGCCCGCCGCCGCCAGCACCAGCACCGGCCCCGGCAGCCCCCGCCGCAGCAGGAACAGCAGCCCGGAGGCCGCCACCACCAGCCCCGACGGCCACCCGCCGTTGTCGGCGGCCTGCAACAGCGCCCCGAGCCCGCACACCACGAGCCCGCCCAGCACCTCCCGGACCACCAGCCGCCACGACCAGGGCCCCGGCACCGCCCGCTCCACCCACGCACGTATCACGCCACGACCCTAGCCGCCCTGCACCCCCGCCCACCGCCGCCGGGTCGGCGCGTCGAACGGGTGACGACGGTGGGCCGAACGAGTGAGGGGCGGGTCGGCGGCGGTGGGCCGGGCGGGTGAGGGGCGGGCCACGGACGGGTTGGCGTAGGTGCGACAAGGGGATCATCGGCCGGTATGCCCACGAAGAACCGTGACCGCAGGCCCTCGCGCCGCCGTCACCTCGTCGCTCTCACCGCGCTCGCCGCCCTCGCCGTCGGCTGCTCCTCGCTCCGCACCGAGGACGATGCCCACGCCGCACCGCCCGCAGCCCGCCCCGCCGCCGGGCAACCCGTGGCCGCCCAGCCCGCCGCCGGACAACCCGCCGCCGGACAACCCGAGGCCGCCCAGCCCGCCGCCGGACAACCCGCCGCCGGACAACCCGAGGCCGCCCAGCCCGCCGCCGCGTTCCCGCAGGCCGCGGCCGGGCAGGAGCTGAACGGCCGGCTGGGCGCAGCCGAGCGGGAGTCGAGGCAGCAGCAGGCCGAACTCGCCGCCGCCCGCCGGTGGGGCCTGGCGGCACTCCCGCTGAAGGCGCCGGCCGCGCCCGCCGAGAAACCGGAGCTCGTCGCGGGGCCGAACGTCCTGCTCGCCGACGGCCTGCCGCCGGTCGTCCGGCGGGTGCCCACCGAGGACGACGTGGTGTTCCTGACCGTGGACGACGGCGCGGAGAAGGACCCGGAGTTCGCCGCGATGGTCGAGGAGCTGGGCGTCCCGCTGTCGGTGTTCCTCTCCGACTACCTGGCGCGCTCCGACTACGACTACTTCCGCGACCTGCGCGACCACGGCGTCGGCGTCAACAACCACACCATCAACCACCCGGACCTGCGTCGTCTCAGCGGCGACGCCCTGCAGCGCGAGATCTGCGGCCAGCAGGACCGCCTGGAGCAGGAGATCGGCGCCCGCCCGCGCCTGTTCCGGCCCCCGTACGGCGAGTACACGGCCGCCGCGCTGCGCACCGCCGCGTCCTGCGGGGTCACCGCCGTCCCGCTGTGGACCGAGGAGGCGTTCCCCGACCACCTCGAGTACCGCTACTCCGACGGGAAGCTCCACCCCGGCGACATCATCCTCACTCACTTCCGCGCCCCCGCCGCCGGCTGGAAGGGCACGCTGTCCGACATGCTGCGCCGCGTGATCGACACCGCGACCGCCGAGGGCTTCGCCATCGGCCGCCTGGAGGACTACCTCTGAGCCGGTGGCCCCGCCCGCCGCCGGACGGGCAGGGCCACCGATCTCGGGCCGGCCCCGCCCGCCGCCGGACGGGCGGGGCCGCCGGTGTCAGGCCTGCTCGGCCGCGGCGGCGACCTTGGCCCGGTACGCGGCCCACCACTGGGCGTCGGCCTCGGGCATCGCCGCCACGCCCGGCCGGTAGCCGACCTCGCCGTCGATCAGCTCCCGGACGATGTCGGCGTGTCCGGTGTGCCGCTCGGTCTCGCCGATCAGGTGGACCAGCACCCGCTGCAGGCTCGGGGTGCCGGTCCGCTCCAACCACCACGGCACGTGGCCGACGGCGTCCAAAGGAAGCGTCTCGACGGTCTCGTCGGCGTGCTTCCACGCCGTCCAGTAGCTGTCGAGGATCGCCTCCCGGGACTCCTCGACGGTGGCCCACATGTCGACGTTGGGCTCCAGCCCGGCCGCGCCCAGGTCCGGGCGGAACCACGGCACCTGCGCTGCGGGCTGCCGGTCGAACACCCAGCCCAGGTAGAGCAGTTCGACGCCCGCGAGGTGCTTGACCAGGCCGAGCAGGTTGGTCCCGGTCGGGGTGAGCGGGCGGCGGACGTCGCGCTCGCTCAGGCCGTCGAGCTTCCGCACGACGGTCTCCCGGGCGTCCTGCAGGTGCCGCTGCAGGTCGGTCTTGAAGTCGGTGGCAGTCATTCGGCGTGTCCTCTTCTCTCAGTCGCCGAGCAGGCCGACGGGGTTGCCGTCCGGGTCGTCGAACACGGCGATCCGGCCCTGCCCGGGCACGGCCCGCGGCTCCATCCGGCGGCGGCCGCCGAGCTTCTCGGCGTCGTCGAGCGCCTGGGCCACGTCCGCGACCCGGAAGTACACGACGATCCCGGTGTAGGGGCTGCCCGGGCCGGACTGGCCGATCCCGCCGATCGGTTCGCCGCCCGCCGCCCCGCCGATCCGCGCGTACGTCGCGTCGAGCACGTCGATCGGCCAGTCGAACAGGGCTCGGTAGAAGCGGTGGGCGCGCGGCGCGTCGGGGGTGGAGATGTCGAACCAGGCGGGCGTGGGCGGGTGTTGGGGGCCGGCTGTCACGGCTGCTCCTCGGGTGCGGAAACACGGGTCGAGAGTGTGACTTCCGCCGTGGGGCAGAATCGTCGCCCGTGAGCGAGGAATTCTGCACACCCCCCGCCGACGCCGACCTGGCGGCGGCCCGCGACGGCGACGACGCCGCCTTCACCCGGCTGGTCGCGCCGCTGCGCCGCGAACTGCACGCGCACTGCTACCGCATGCTCGGCTCCACCCACGACGCCGACGACGCGCTGCAGGAGGCGCTGGTCCGCGCCTGGCGCGGCCTCTCCGGGTTCGAGGGCCGCAGTTCGCTGCGCGGCTGGCTGTACACGGTGGCCACCCGCACCTGCCTGGACGCCGTCGCCCGCCGCGGCCGCCGCGCACTGCCCGTCGACCTCGGCCCGGCCGCCGACCGCGCGGTGCTCGACGCCGCCCCGCTGACCGAGGTCGCCTGGCTGGGCCCGTACCCGGACGCGGGCCTGCCGCTCGGGCCCGCCGGCCCCGCCGCCCGCTACGAGCAGCGCGAAGCCGTCGAACTCGCCTTCGTCGCGGCCGTGCAGCACCTGTCGGGCAACCAGCGGGCCGCGCTGCTCCTCTTCGACGTGCTGGGGTTCTCCGCCGACGAGATCGCCGCCATGATGGACACCTCCACCACCTCGGTGAACTCCGCCCTCGCCCGGGCCCGGCGCACCCTCACCGCGAAGCTCCCGCAGGTCTCCCAGCAGCGGACCCTGCGCACCCTCGGCGACCTGCGCGTCCGGGGCATCGCGTCCTCCTTCGCCACCGCCCTGGAACGCGGCGACGCCGACGCCCTGGTCGCCCTGCTCACCGAGGACGTCACCTGGTCGATGCCGCCGCTGGCCCAGTGGTACGCGGGCCGCGCCGCCGTCATGGACTTCGCGGTGGCCGTCCCCCTCACCCGCTGCCCGAGCTGGCGCCACCGCCTCACCACCGCCAACGGCCAACCCGCCGTGGCGTTCTACCTCGGCGAGGCCCCGGACGCACCCCACCGGGCCTGGTCGCTCACCGTCCTGACGCTGCGCCGCGACGCCGTGGCGGGCCTGGTCTCCTTCCTCGGCGCCGAGCACGCCGTCCGCGCCGGCCTGCCCGAGCTGCTTCCCTGACCCGCGAGGTCCGCCCCGGGCGGGTCAGGGGGCGACGAAGCCGGAGCGGTAGGCGAGGACGACGGCGTGGGTGCGGTTGCGGGCGCCGAGCTTGGTGAGGATGTTCGCGACGTGCGTCTTGACGGTCTCCGCGCCGAGGAACAGCGTCGCGGCGATCTCGGCGTTGCCGAGGCCGGAGGCCATCAGGCGCAGCACGTCCTGTTCGCGTTCGGACAGCGGGTGCGGGAACGGGGTGGTCGCGCGGCGCCGGTGCAGGGCCAGGTCGCGCACCGAGTCGGGGAACATCAGCGTGTCGCCGAACGCGGCGAGCCGGACGGCCTGCACGATCGCCTCCGGCCGGGAGCGTTTGAGCAGGAAGCCGGCGGCTCCGGCGAGCAGCGCGTCGTGGACGCTGTCGTCGTTCTCGAAGGTGGTGATGACGACGACGCGCGGGGCGGGGACGACGGTGTCGAGGATCCGCCGGGCGGCCTGGATGCCGTCGAGCGCGGGCATCCGGACGTCGGTGAGGACCACGTCGGGGGTGAGGGTGCGGGCGAGGGCGACGGCCTGGGCGCCGCTCTCGGCCTCGCCGACCACGTCGATGTCCGGTTCGGCGCCGAGGATGACGGCGAGGCCGGAGCGCACCAGCGGTTCGTCGTCGGCGATCAGCACCCGGATCGGTGCGGTGCTCACGTGTCCCTCCCGGGGCGGTCGTTGGCCCGGCCGAGGGCGAGGGGCAGCCGGGCGGCCACCTGCCAGTGGCCGTCTTCGGGTCCGAATTCGGCGTGTCCGCCGAGGAGTTGGGCGCGTTCGGCGATGCCGCGGGTGCCGCGTCCGCCGCTGCGGCCGGGGCGGCGGGTGGCGGGCATCGGGTTGCGGATCAGCAGGCGCAGTTCGCCGCCGGCGGCGTCGACGGTCACCTGCACGGGTGATCCGGCGGCGTGGCGGAGGGCGTTGGTGAGGGCTTCCTGGACGATCCGGTAGGCCTCGCGGGAGACCACGGCGGGCATCGCGTGGAGGTCGCCGACGGTCAGGTCGACGGGTGATCCGGCGGCGCGGGCGGAGTCCGCGAGGCGGTGGAGGTCGCGCAGGTCGGGTTGGGGGGCGCGGCCGGGGTGCTCCTCGCGGAGCAGGCCGAGGACGTGGTCGAGTTCGTCGGCGGCGGACCGGGCGGCCTCCTCGATCGCGGCGAGGGCGCTGCGGGCGAACGCCGGGTCGCGGTCGAGGACCCGTCCGGCGGCGGCGGCCTGGAGCGTGACGACGCCGAGCGCGTGGCCGACGGAGTCGTGCAACTCCCGTGCCAGACGGTTGCGTTCGGCCAGTCGGGCGCGGTGGCGTTCGGCTTCGGCGAGCCGCTCGGCGGCGGACGGTCCGAGCAGGGCGGGGGCCGAGCGTTCGAGGGCCAGGCCGGCCGCCCGTGCGGCGGTCGGCAGCAGCACCGCGAGCAGCGCCCCGGCGGGCGGCCCGAGCCAGGCGGGCACCACGCCCAGCCACCCGGGGGGATCGTCCAGGAACGGGCGGACCGTCAGCAGCACCACGACGGCGGGCGGGACGGCCATGGTCGCCCCGGCGACGGGCGCGCCGAGGCCGAGGTGCAGCACCGCCCACAGGGCGGTCCGTCCACGCGAGGCGGCGGGCTCGTCCGGGCGTTCCCAGCGGGCGCCGACGGGCAGCAGGGTGCGGACGATCGCGGTCTCCAGCTGCCGGACGAACGGGACGGCGGCGGCGGTCGCGGCGACCAGCGGCAACGCCGCGAGGTAGGCCGCGAACTGGACCAGCAGCGAGCGGCCGGTCGAGCCGGTCGGGGACAGCGGCGCGAGGGCGATGTTCGTCACGAACCAGAACGGCGTCATCATCGCGCCGCCCAGGATCAGCAGCGCCCAACGCCGCAGGGCCGCCCGGCCGAACAGGGCCTGGGCGACCCGGCGGACCTCCCCCCGTGGCGTCACGCCCGGATCATCCCACTGCGGCGGGCGCGGTCGTCCGACGCCCCCACGGCCTCGACCACCAGCAGGGCCAGCACGGTCGCGAGCACCGCGCCGACCAGCGCCAGCAGGCCGCCGACCAGCGCGAGGCCGCGCATGTCCGCGCCCTTGCTGAGCGGGGTGGTGACGGACGAGGCGAGCAGCCAGAACAGGCCCCAGCCGAACGACGTCCCGGTGCCGACCCAGGCCGCCACCAGGGCGCCGCGCGCCGAGCGGCCGTCGCGCCGCCGCCAGGTCAGCGCGAGCATGCCGACGAGTCCGACCACGGTGAGCAGTGCGTAGCCGCTGTCGAGGACCAGGGACTGGGCGGCCGTGCGGGTGTCGTCGGGCCGCAGGACGTGGCTGCCGAACGCCCAGGACAGCTGGATCGCCACCGGGACGAGGCCGAGCACGGCGACGGCGGCGACGATCAGCCGCCGCACCCCGTCGGCCGGGCCGGCGGGCAGGTCGCGCAGGCGCAGCGCGAACACGGGCGCCCACCGTTCGCGGGCGTGCAGGACGAAGCCGCCGACCAGGCCGATCGCCTGCAGGCCGAAGCCGCCGTAGACCACGGCGAACACCCAGCCCTCGATGAAGTCCTGGCTCGGGTCGCTGCTGGAGGAGATGCCGCCGGTGAACGCTCCGACGACGGCCGCGACGGGTGCGACGAAGGCGATCGGGGCGAGCAGGCCGGTGGCGACGAACATCGGCAGGACCAGCAGCCGACCGGGGATGCGCCGCCCCCACGGGCGGGCCAGGCCGAGGGCGAGGACGGCGGCGACGGCGTCCATGCCGAGGGTGGCGAGGTTGGCGCCGATCATGGTGCCGCTGTGCATGCCGTCGCCGTGGACGCCGATGCCGCTGCCGGCGACCCAGGCGATCTTCAGCGCCAGGTAGGGCAGGGTGGCAACGATCGTGCCGGCGCACAGGGCCGTCCGCAGGCGGCTCGGGTTTGTGGCGGTGCGTATGGTCGTCATGCCCCGACGATCGCAACCGCCGGGGGTGTGCCGATTCCCCCGTACAGGGGACGATCCTCCCCCGTTCGGGGGAACGTCTACTCCCCGTTCCGGGGGCCGGGCCGGGCACGGTGGAGACCGCGACCTTGGGCAGGGCCTGCGGGTGGTGGTCGCGCGGGAACGCCGCCGGTCGTGCCGCCTCCGGGCCCTTGCGGGGTCGGGACGCCGCCTTTCCGCCGGGCGCGGATTCACACCCCCGGGTGACGGTCCGGGTCCGGGTGCGATGGGTGCGGCGCGGCCGGGCATACGCGGTGAGCCGATCACTGGGGTCGGTCAGGGAGGACGGGCCAGTGAATCCGATCGAACGCGCGCTGCGGGCCGTCGACCGCACCCAGCAGCGGCACCGGCCGCTGGCGGCGGTCTTCGGCGTGATCAAGAAGTACGGCGACGACCGGGGCGGTCTGCTGGCCGCGCTGATCACCTACTACGGCTTCGTGTCGCTGATCCCGCTGCTGCTCCTGCTCTCCACCGTGCTGGGTTTCGTGCTGCACGGTCATCCGGAGGCGCAGGAGTCGGTCCTCAACTCCGCACTGGCCGATTTTCCGATCATCGGAGACCAGTTGCGGGAGAACGTGCACTCCGTGCAGGGCAGCGGGCTGGCGCTGGTCATCGGCATCCTCGGCCTGCTGTACGGCGCGCTTGGCATCGCGCAGGTGATGCAGCACGCGATGGCCGAGGTGTGGAACGTGCCGGGCGTCCGGCGGCCCGGCTACTGGCCGCGACTGGCCCGCTGCCTGGCGCTGTTCCTCGCGCTCGGACTCGGCCTGGTGGTGACCACGGCCGCCGCCGCGCTGGTCTCGACCACCCTCGGCGGCACCCTGGCCCGGATCGGCGGCCTGCTGCTGTCGGCGGTGCTGAACTCCGCGCTGTTCGTCGCCTGCCTGCGGATCCTCACCCCCAAGGAGGTGCACACCCGCCGCCTGGTGCCGGGCAGCCTGGTCGCGGGCCCGCTGTTCACCGTCCTGCAGGCGTTCGGCGCGGCCCTGGTCGCGCACCAACTGCGGCACGCCAGTGCGGTCTACGGCTTCTTCGCGACGGTGATCGGCCTGCTGTCCTGGCTGTACCTGGCGTCCCAGATCACCGTCTACGCCGCCGAGACCAACGTGGTCCTGGCCCGCCGCCTGTGGCCGCGCTCGCTGCTCCAGCCTCCGCTCACCGGCCCCGACCGGGAGGTCCTGGCCCTGCTGGCCCGCCAGGAGGAGCGCCGGCCCGAACAGCACGTGGACGTCGCGTTCGACCCGCCCGAGTCCGCGTCCGCGCCCGAACCCGAGGGCCCGGAGCCGGACGACCGGAAGTAGCCCCGGCCGACTGTCGGTGCCCGCCGGTACCGTCCGGGCCATGACTGATCGTGAGACTGATCGTGAGACGTACGCCCCGCTGTCGTTCTTCGAGTACGACCACCGGCCCGGCTCGTACTGCCTGCTGCTGACGGACGATCGAATGCTCGCGGTGGACGAGGTCTTCGAGGCCGCCGGTCAGCAGAACGGCGGCTACGGCTGGGAGGCGGTGGCCCGCTCGGCGGTGCGCACGCACGCGCCGCAGCTGGAGGGCCGGTTCCGCTACGACCCGGAGGCCGGGATGTTCGTGGCGTACGGCGAGGACGCGGCGGCGCTGCGCGAACTCGGCGTGCTGCTGTCCGGCGCCTTCCGCGACCTGGCGGCGCTGCGCGAGCTGATCGACTCCGCCGACCCCGACTGGTTCGACTGAGCCGCACCTCCCGGTGTCCGGGCACGCGAACGCCGACGGCCGCCCCCTCCCGACATGAGGGGGCGGCCGTCGGCGTGTGCGTGGTCCGGCGGTGCGGACCGGTCAGGCGGAGGTGCCTCAGACCGAGAGGACCTGGCCCGGGAAGATGACGTCGGCGCTGGCGCCGATGGTCTTCGCGTTGGTCTGGAACAGCGCGTCGACGGTGGTGCCGTTGGCGGCGGCGATCGCGCTCAGGGTGTCACCGGACTTGACGGTGTAGTTGCCGTCGGCGGCCTTGGCGTTGTGCTTCGTCCAGGACTTCCCACCCTGGGCCTTGTCGGCCTGGGCCTTGTCGATCTGGGCCTTGTCGACCTGGACCGTCCTGGCGTCGGACGTGGCGCCCTGGGCCTTGACGACCTGCGGGGTCTGGGTCTGCACACGCGAGGCCGCGCTGTCGCCGGCGGTGGTGTTGGTGGAGGCCGCGTCGCTCTTCGTGGCAGCGAGCTTCACGGACGTGGTGGCGGCGTTGTTCGCGGTGGCGGTGCTCGCGGTGGCGGTGGTCGCCGAGGTGGAGGTGTCGACCTGGGCAGCGGCGCCGCCCTTGGTCAGACCGGCCTTGACGGAGCACACCGGCCAGGCGCCGGGGCCCTGGGAGGCGAGGACCTTCTCGGCGACGGCGATCTGCTGCGCCTTGGTGGCCTGGTTGGCCTGCGGGGCGTAGGCGGTGCCGCCGTACGCGGCCCAGGTGGAGGAGGTGAACTGCAGGCCGCCGTAGAAGCCGTTGCCGGAGTCGATGGACCAGTTGCCGGTCGACTCGCACTGCGCGACCTTGTCCCAGGTGGACACGTCGGCGGCGTGGGCCGAGGTCGCCGTGACGAGTCCGGCCACCGGCAGAACGGCCAACGCGGAGCCGGCCACGATGGCGGCACGGACGCGCTTGCGGGTGCTGCTGCCCTCGGCGGCGGTGGTGGTGGCGGTCTTGGCGGCGGCGGTCTCGTTACGGAAGATCATGCGATTCCTTTCGGATGCCCCGGGCAGGCAAGGCGGAACCAGAGCCCCTGACGGGCCTGCTGTTTCGCGCTTGTGGATCGGACGGTGCCGTCGCTTGCCGACGTGCTCTCCGTCGCGGTCACCCTGCCCGTGCGGTGCGGCTCGGTGGCCGCTCCGGGGCGATGGTGTCGGGTGATCCCGGGTAGTGCGCCCTGCACTGGTTACGAAGCTACGGGCGTTTGGGCCGATGTCCAAGCATTCGAAGGTCTGTGCAGGTCAGAGCCGCGTTACCGGCGGTACATCGGGGCTTTTCACCGAGTGGTCCCGCGATTTTCCGGGCCCGGCCCGCGCGGCCTGTGACCGGCCTCACCGGGTTCCGGGCCCTTTCGTCGGCCCGCCGCGCACGGTGCGTGTCCCGGCGGCGACCGAGCGCCGATCACCCGGCCGTTCGACTATGGGCCGGGCCACAACGGCCACGGTCGGTCGATCCTCCGGTCACCCGCCGTGGCCGAACTGCCGCCTCAGGACCGGGTGCCTCAGGACCGGGCGGTGAGCACGCGCGGCCCGTCCTCGGTGATCGCCACGGTGTGCTCGGAGTGCGCGCCGCGCGAGCCGTCCGCCGACCGCAGCGTCCAGCCGTCCGGGTCCACCCGCAGCTCCGCCGTCCCCGCGCACCACCACGGCTCCAGCGCCAGCGTCAGGCCCGGACGCAGCTCCAGGCCGCGCCCGGGGCGTCCGACGTTGGCGACGTGCGGGTCCTCGTGCATGGTGCGGCCCAGGCCGTGGCCGCCGAAGTCGGTGTTGATCCGGTAGCCGGCCGCGTGGCCGACCTCGGCGACGGCCGCCGAGATGTCGCCGATCCGGTTGCCCGGCACGGCGACGGCGATGGCGGCGTCCAGCGCGGCCCGGGTGGAGTCGATCAGCCGGACGTCCTCCTCGGCGGCCGTGCCCGCGACGACGGTGACGGCGGAGTCGGCGACCCAGCCGTCGATCGACACCGCGAAGTCCAGGCTGATCACGTCGCCGTCGCGCAGCACATAGGGGTGCGGCTGCCCGTGCAGCACCGCGTCGTTCACCGACAGGCAGATCACGTTGCGGAACGGCCCGCGCCCGAACGACGGCGCGTAGTCCCAGTAGCAGGACACCGCCCCACGCTTCTCGATCAGCTTCCGGGCCCGGTGCTCCAGGTCCATCACCTCCCGCCCGGGCTCCACCAGCCCCGACAGCTCCGCCAGCGTCTCCGCCACGAACCGCCCGGTCACGGCCATCTTCTCGATCGCCTGCGGACTCTTGAACTCGATCACGACACGGCTCCCTGCACAGCGGCAGCACGCCGCCCACTCGACGAGAATGCCGGTATTTGAATACCGGCGGAACGGGGACACCCTAGCACCAACCCGGTATTTAAATACCGCACCACCGATTCCGCGACCACGATCCGCGACGGGGTCGCACCGGGCCCCCGCTACTGCCCCGCCGCGTGCAGCAGCGTCTCGACGGCGGTGCGCGCGCGGTGTGCCGGGGTGGGGGTGTCGGTGATCGCGGCGGTGACGATGGCGCCCTCGGCGAGGAGTTGGACGGGGGCGGGGTCGGTGAGGCCGGCGGCGGTGGACCAGTCGGCGAGATGGCGGTGGAAGGCGTCCTTGTGGGCGCGGACCTCGGCGAGCACGGCCGGCGAGGCGGGGCCCAGTTCACCGAAGGCGTTGATCCAGGCGCAGCCCCGGAAGCCCGGTTCGGCGCACCACGCGGCGAGCCAGTCGAACGCGGCCAGCAGCCGGGCCCGGGGGTCGGCATGCGTCTCGGCGGCGGCGGTGAGCCGTCCGCGCCAGCGCGTGTCGCGGCGGCGCAGCACGGCGACCACCAGGTCGTCCTTGGTGGGGTGGAGGCGGTAGATGCGCTTGAGCGGCAGTCCGGAGGCGGCCCGGACCTCGTCCATGCCGACGGCCCGGATGCCCTTCTCGTAGAACAGCGCCTCGGCGGCGTCGAGCAGCCTCTCGTGGTCCTGCCGGGTCTGCTCCTGGCTGAGCGGGGCGGGCATCTGGGCGCTCCTGCGGGGGAATTGACGTGGAGAACGGTCGTTCCCTAGCCTAGCGTCCAGCAACATGGAGAACGTCCGTTCTCCACCCCTCTCCCACCGCCAGGAGGCCGCCATGACCGAGGACCGCCCGCCCTACCCGCCGTTCACCCGCGAGAGCGCACTCGCCAAGGTCCGGGCCGCCGAGGACGCCTGGAACAGCCGCGACCCGCAGCGCGTCGCCCTCGCCTACACACCCGACTCGGTGTGGCGCAACCGCGACGTCTTCCTCACCGGCCGCGCCGAGATCGTCGCCTTCCTCACCGCCAAGTGGGCCCGCGAGCACGAGTACGCGCTGCGCAAGAACCTGTGGGCGTTCGACGTCGACCGGATCGCCGTCCGCTTCCAGTACGAGTGGCACGACGACGAGGGCCGGTGGTGGCGCAGTTACGGCAACGAGCTGTGGGAGTTCGACGCGAACGGGCTGATGCGGCGGCGCGAGGCCAGTATCGACGACGTGCGGATCGACGCCGCCGGCCGCCGTATCCTCGGCCCCCGGCGGGACGGCGAGCCCGAGCTGCCGGTGCGCTGAGAACGGACGGTCTTTCCGCGCGATGCGACGGGAGGCCGTCGCGTTCAGTAGCGTGGCGGCATGGTGCGAGTCCCCCTCACCCCCGAGCAGATCGAGGCCGGCCGGCGCCTGGGCGCGCTGTTCCGCGAGACCCGGGCCGGCCGCGACCCGGTCGCCGTCGCGCAGAGCGCCGGTATCTCCCCCGAGACCCTCCGCAAGATCGAGATGGGCCGCCTGCCCAGCCCCGGCTTCGGCACGGTGGTCGGCCTCTGCGCCGCGCTGGACGTTCCACTGGACGACGCCGCACAGGTCTGGCTGGGCGTGGTCGCCGACACCCGCCGCGCCGCCGGCTGACCGGGCCGGGGCGCCACGGCTCTGCTACACCGTCGCGAGCACCGCGTACCGCTCGTCCGGCACCGGGCCGCCCCACAGGTCGGCGTCCTGCGAGAGCGGATCGACCCGCAGGTCGCGCGCCAACGGCCGGACCGCGTCGGCGAGTTGTTCCGCCGTGACGCCGCCCGCCCAGGGCAGCGCGTCGGCGCCCGGCGGGTACGGTTCCGATGCTGCTCCCGCCTCGCGCCACCGGCCCTCGACCAGCACCAGCCGGCCGCCCGGGCGCAGCAGGGTCGTCCAGTGGTGCAGTGCCGCCCGTGGGTCGGGCAGCGTCCACAGCAGGTGGCGGCAGAGCACCGCGTCGAACCGGCCGCCGGCGACGGGCGGCCGTGCGGCGTCGCCCACGACGAAGTGCCCGGCGTGGCCCGCCGTCTCCGCCTTCGCCCGGGCCCGGCGGACCATCCCGGCTGCCAGGTCCACGCCGGTGACCTGGTGCCCGGCCTCCGCCAGCAGCACCGACAGTGACCCCGTCCCGCACCCGACGTCCAGCACCTGCCCCGCCGCGTCCGGTACCCAGGCCGCAAGCCTGCGCGCCCATGCCTGCCGGGTGCGGCCGTCGGCGAGGCCGTGATCGGGTTCCCGGTCGAAGGCGGGGGCGGCGTCGTTCCAGTACGCGGCGATGGCGTGCAGGCGGCTGTCCATCCCCGCAGCGTGCCATCCGCCGCCGACAGCCCGGGCGGTCAGGACGGGCCGACGCCGCTGTCCGGGCAGCGGAGTTCGAGTCGTGCGGCGTCGGCGTCGAGCTTCTTCGCGGTCTGCGCGGGGTCGCCGCTCGCCGCGCCGTCCAGAATCAGCGCCAACTCGCGGAATTCCCCGGCCAGTTCGACGATCTCCGGCCTGATCGCCGGGTCGGCCGACGCACTCGCCCCCGTCAGCGCCCGGTCGGCCTCCCGCGCCGCACCGGCCCGGATCTCCGGCCCCCGCCCGGCCGCCGTCGCCCGGTACGCGTCCAGCGCCCCGCGCACCTCGCGGCACCCCACCCGGGAGGTGACGACCGGCGGCGACTCGCCGGGAACGATCTGTCCGGGCGTCGGCCCGCCCTGGTTGTTGTCCACGTGCGCGTTGCCGTGGGGCCGGAACATCAGCACCGCGACGAGCGCGACCACCGCCGCGCCGAGCGGCACCCAGAACGTCACCACCCGCCGCAAGGTCATCGCCGGCGTCGGCCCGCCGATCCTGCCCATCGCCACCGGAGCCCCGGGCGCGGCCGCCTGCTTGTACGCGTAGGCCGTCGCGAACCGCCGCATCGGGGGCGGGACGGCGAACCTCCGGTCCCTCGTCGGCGCGACCGCGGCCCGGCGGCGGGCCGGACCGGTCGGCGGCAGGCCGGTCAGCGACGCCAAGTAGCGCCGCCACCACGATACTTCGCTCCCCGGCCGCGGTTCGAAGGGCAGCGCCTCCCGGCCGCCCGCGGTCAGCGAGTCCAGGTACCGACGTCCGAAGCTCACGACCCGACCTCCCCCGGCCGCCCGGGCCCGGGCCCGGGCACCGGCACCGGCTCCGGCCCGCCCGACTCCACCGCCTCCGGCGGCTCCTCCCCCCGGACGACGGCCCGCACGCTCGTGAACGTCCCGATCTGCCGCAGCAGCGCGGGAGCCGAGGCACCGGCCGCGACCGCCGCGTACAGCCCGGTGATCTGCGAGTGCAGCAGCCACCCGGTGACCGCCCCCAACGCGATCCGACTCACCCCGGCCGCCAGGTCCGCCGTCGGATCGATGAAATGCCGTAACGGCGGCATCCGCCGCCGCCTCTCGTCCCGCGCCCGATGCCGCGCCGACTGCCAGGCCAGCAACCGCCCATTGGCGATCACCAACTCCACCAACGCTCCCCCGACGCCGCCGAACCCGGCCGCGTGAGCCCAGTCCAACTCTGCTCCTCCCCCGGCAGGTTGATCCTCCGCCAGAGAGCATCCAGCATTCCCCCGCCCCCGACAAGAATCCCCCGCCCCCGACCGCCGAGGCTGTCGTCGTCCCGGTCCGGCGGCAGCCCGACTCGGCGTCGCACAGGGCGTTTCACTCCGCCGGAGGGGTGGCCCCGCGCCGCCGGTGGGCGGCCCGCACGGCGAGCACCGAGCGGTAGGAGAGCAGCGAGAGCACCGAGTCCGCCGACAGGACGGACGCGGTGCTGCGCCAGGAGCCGACCGACAGGAGGGAGACCGCGGAGCCGACGCTGCCGATCGACAGCGACGACCCGACCGATCCGATCGACAGCACGGAGTACGCCGACCCGATCGACAGGAACGACCCCACCGATCCGAGTGAGAACCCTGCGTCCAGCGCCTTGCGCCAGGTGTCCCGGCAGTCCACCACGGTGTGTCCTCCAAGTGATGAGTGATTGTCCGACCGTCCGTCAGTCATACCTGATCGGGGGCGCTGCTTCGAGCGGTCGGGCCCGCCTGCTTGGATGGGTGGCCGACCGCCGGTGGGCGGGAAAGCGCAGGTCGGAGGGGAGCGGGGATGGGCGCGGTGGGCGCCGAGGTGCTGTCGCTGGGGTTGCTGGGCGTGGTGCTGGTGAGTGCGGTGCGGCGGCCGTTCGGGTGGCCGGAGGCGGTGGTCGCGGTTCCGGCGGCGGCGCTGCTGGTCGCGGTCGGCGCGGTGTCGCCGGCGGCCGCGTGGACCGAGCTGGGCCGGCTCGGGCCGGTGGCGGGGTTCCTGGCGGCGGTCCTGGTACTGGCTCAACTCTGCGACGACGAGGGGCTGTTCGAGGCGTGCGGCCGCTGGATGGCGAGCGCGTCGGGCGGCCGGCCGGTGCGGCTGCTGGGTCAGGTGTTCGGGGTGGCGGCGGTGGTGACGGCGGTGCTCAGCCTGGACGCGACGGTGGTGCTGCTGACGCCGGTGGTGGCGGCGACGGCCGGGGTGCTCGCCGTCCGGGCCCGGCCGCACGTGTACGCGTGCGGGCACCTCGCCAACACCGCGTCGCTGCTGCTGCCGGTGTCGAACCTGACCAATCTGCTCGCGTTCGCCGCCAGCGGCCTGACGTTCGGCCGGTTCACCGCGCTGATGGCGCTGCCGTGGCTGGCGGCGGTCGGCGTCGAGTACCTGCTGCTGCGCCGGTTCTTCGCCGCCGATCTGGCCGTCCCGGCCGCCCTTCCGGCGCCCGTCGAGCGGCCTCGGCTGCCGCGGTTCGCGCTGCTGACGGTGGCGGGCACGCTGGCCGGGTTCGTGGTCGCGTCCGCGTGCGGCGTCTCCCCGGCCTGGGCGGCGGCGGCCGGCGCGACGGTGCTGGCGGTCCGTGCGCTGGCAGCGGGACGGACCGACGCCCGCCGGATCGTGGGCGCGGCGGCGCTGCCGTTCCTGGCGTTCGTGCTGGCGCTGGGCGTGGTGGTGAAGGCGGTGGTGGACAACGGTCCGGCAGGGTGGCCGGCCGGCCTGGTGCCGTCCGGCGATTCGCTGCCGGCGCTGTTCGCGCTGGCGGGGCTGGCCGCGCTGCTCGCGAACCTGGTGAACAACCTGCCCGCGACGCTGCTGCTCGTCCCGCTCGCCGCACCGTCGGGCGCGGGCGCGGTGCTGGCCGTCCTGCTGGGCGTCAACATCGGCCCGAACCTCACCTACGCGGGCTCGCTCGCCACCCTGCTGTGGCGGCGCATCGTCCAGTCCCGCGCGATCGACGACGGCGGGCTGCGCACCTTCACCCTCCTCGGCGTGCTCACCACGCCGGCCGCCCTCGCCGCCGCCGTCCTGGCGCTCTGGGCCTCCCTGCGCCTGCTCGGCGGCTGAGCGCGACGGCTGGGCACGACGCCCGAGCACCGGCGTCTGAGCACGACGCCCGAGCTCGGCGCCTGGGCGCGGCGCGCGAAGTCGGATGCGCCGCCGCCGGTCCGGCTCCGAGAATGGCCGGCATGACATCGAGCGGGTTGGTCGAGTGCGGCGACGGCGCCGTGTGGGCGCAGGACTCCGGGGGCGACGGGCCGCCGCTGGTGCTGCTGCACCCCGGGGTGGGCGACTCGCGGATCTGGGACGGCCTGTGGGACCGGCTCACCGCGCGCCACCGGCTCGTCCGGTACGACGTGCGCGGCTACGGGCGCTCGCCGGAGCCCGCCGGCAGCTACTCGCACGTCGCCGACCTGCACGCGGTACTGGACCGCTTCGGGCTCGACCGGGTCCACCTGGTGGGGTGCAGCATGGGCGGCGGGACGGCGCTCGGCTTCGCGCTGCGGCACCCCGGACGGGTGGCGTCGCTGGTGCTGGCCTGCCCGGGCGTGCCCGGCTACCCGTGGCCGGACGAGCCGGAGTCGGACGCCGAGGACGAGCGGCTGGTGGCGGCGGGCGATCTGGCGGGGCTGACCGCGTTCGGGCTGCGCGAGTGGGCGGCGTCCGGTTCGGACGCGGCGGCTGTCGAGCAGTTGCGTTCGGCGGCCCGCGCCTGACCCGGCGAGGACGTCCACCAGCGGGTCGACCCGCCGGTGTTCGACCGTCTCGGCGAACTGTCCGGCGTGCCCGCGGCGGTGCTGATCGGCGACCTCGACCGCCGCCCGGCGGTCGACTGCGCGGAGCGGACCGCCGCCGGGCTCGGCTGCGAGCCGGTCCGGCTGCCCGGCGTCGACCACCTGCTGCCGCTGCGGGCGCCCGACGCCGTCCTGCGGGCGGTCGAACAGGTCACGGCCGCCCGCTGACGCCGAGGCGTCGCCTCCGGCCCGCGAGCCACACCGCCGCTCCGGTGGCGGCCACCAGCGGCAGCACGTAGAGCACCGCACCGGCCGCCGCCAGGCCCCGCATCCAGACCGCCGTGTTGTCCAGACCCCCCAGGCCGATCGCGCAGCCGCCCGCCGGAAGCACGGCGATCCCGACCGCCACCGTGACCGCCAGCGTCGCCCAGGCCCGGTTCCGTCCGAGCCGCAGGCCCAGGAAAACGCCCGGGACGGTGCCGAGGACGATCGCGCCCACCGGCGGTCCGACGAGCACGTTCCTGAGCACGACCATCCCGATGAACGGCCCGACGAACGCCAGCACCGTCCAGCCGACGGCCCGCGCCACCAGACGGGCGCTCCTCCCCGCAGCCGCAGCCTCGTTCTCCACTGCTTCCCTGTTCCCCCGAGCCCAATGGTTCGCGCACGTCATCATGCCACAGAACTGAACACGTTCAACATCGATCCCCCCGTTCCACCGGCCGGCCGATCGGCCACGCTGCCGAACAGCCGAACCCGCTGCTCGGCCGGGATGAATGTCCTGCCAGCCCCACCTGTCGCGCCTGGCACCGCCCGTCCCGCAGGCCATAGGGTCGCTTCCGGCCCGGGGTCAGGGGAGATTTCCCCACGTCGGGGAGATTTCTCGGCACCTTTTTCGTTATCCGCCGTCCGCCGGTGGATCTCCGATGGGTGTGAGGGCACGACGCGAGAACACGAGGACGGTCCGGGCTGTGGACAGTGGGCAGGTGGCGACGCTGGTCGGTCAGGCGCAGCACGGAGACCGGCAGGCGGTGGCGGAGCTGGTGGGTGGCCACCTGCCGCTGGTGTACAACGTGGTGGGCCGGGCGCTGTCGGGGCATCCGGACACCGACGACGTGGTGCAGGAGACCATGCTGCGCGCGGTGGACGGGCTGCCGGGGCTGCGGGATCCGGCCGGGTTCCGCAGCTGGCTGGTGGCCATCGCGCTGAACCAGGTGCGCCGCCGCTTCCGGGACGACAGCGGGGCCGGCGCGGTGCCGGATCCGGCGGCGGTCGCGGACCCGTCGGCGGACTTCGTCGGGTTGACGATCGTCCGGTTGGGCCTGTCGGAGCAGCGGCGGGAGGTCGCGGAGGCGACGCGCTGGCTGGACGAGGGCGACCGGGACCTGCTGGCGCTGTGGTGGCTGGAGGCGGCGGGCGAGCTGTCCCGGGCGGAGTTGGCGGCCGCGTTGGAGGTGTCGCCGCAGCACGCGGCGGTGCGGGTGCAGCGGATGAAGGGCCAGCTGGAGGCGGCCCGGGTCGCGGTGCGGGCGCTGGCGGCGGTGCCGGGGTGTGCGTGGCTGGCGGAGTTGACGGCGGGTTGGGACGGGGTGCCGAGTGCGCTGTGGCGCAAGCGGATCGGCCGTCATGTGCGCGAGTGCGCGGCGTGCGGGGAGCAGCGGCGCGGGCTGATGCCGGCCGAGGGGCTGTTGGCGGGCCTGGCGCTGGTGCCACTGCCGGACGCTCTCACCTCACTGCCGCTGGACCTGGCGGGGTCGGTACCGGGCGGGCCGGGCGCTCACCGGGCCGGTTCGCGGGGCGGCTCGCACCGGGCGGGGGCGCGGCACGGTCGGCGGGCGGCGCCGCGTCGGGGGCCGGGCCGGGTGCTGGTGGGCGGCGGGGTGCTGGCCGTCGTGGTGGGGCTGGTGGTGGCGGTGGGACTGTCGGACTCGTCCTCGACGCCGGGCGGTCAGCAGGTGGCGGCCGGTCCGGAGCCGGCGGAGGCGTTGGCCGCTCCGGCGAACGGCACGGCGCCGTCCGGTTCCGCGTCCGTCTCGACTTCGGCCTCCGCGTCGGCCTCCGCCTCTGCCTCCCCCTCCGCGTCCTCGTCCGCCTCGCCGAGTGCGAAGGCGTCGGCCTCGCCGTCCGGTCAGGCGTCCGCGTCGCCGGGCGTGAAGGCGGCCAACCGGCGGGTGTCGGGGGATCTCGGACAGCAGGTGCTGGACCTGGTCAACACGCAGCGCGCGCAGGCGGGTTGTTCGGCGCTCAAGGCCAACGACCGGTTGACGGCGGCGGCGCAGGAACAGTCGGACGACATGGCGGAGCGCAAGTTCTTCGACCACACGAACCCGGACGGCGACGGCCCGCAGGAGCGGATCGACGCCGCCGGGTACGAGTGGAGCGAGTGGGGCGAGAACATCGCCCGCGGGCAGAAGGACGCCGCCGCGGTGATGGCGGGCTGGATGAACAGCCCGGGCCACCGCGCGAACATCCTGAACTGCGCGTTCACGGAGCTGGGCGTGGGGGTGCACCAAGGCACGGGTGGTCCCTGGTGGACGCAGGATTTCGGCACTCCGGGCTGATGGCCCCGGGCCGTGGTGCGGTAGCCGCGGCCGTCGCCTTCGACACTGCGGCCTGCCCGCTGCCGGTGCGGTCGTCTCCGTCGACGCCGCGGATGCGGTCGTGCAGTCGTACGGTCGTCCAGTCCTACGGTCGTGCAGTCGTTCAAGCCGTGCAGTCATACGGTCGTTCAAGCCATACAGCCATACAGCCGCGCGGTCGTCGCCCGTGCCGCCGCCTCAGTCGTCGTCGTCCTTGACGTCGACGTTGACGCGCCCCGGCCCTGCCCGCCCGGCGGGTCAGTCGGCGACGGCGCGGCTGCCCTCCCGGGGGCGTGGGACGGCGTCGTTGCCGTCCGCGTTCGCCTTGCTCTCGTTCATGAAGGCCTCGCGCAGGTCCGCGAGGGCGTCGTCGACGGAGTCGTGGACGTCGAAGATCCTTTGGATTCCGAAGAGTTGGAGGATCTTGCGGGTGTGGGTCTCGGGTCCGGGGAGGACCAGCCGGAGCCGGCCGCCGCGGGAGGACAGCATGCGGCGGGTGGCGACCAGCACGGCGAAGCCGGTCGAGTCGCAGAAGTCGACCCGGCTGATGTCCACCACCATGCGCAGACAGCCTTCGGTGACCAGCCGCTGGAGACGCTCGCGGAGTGCGGAGACTCCACTGATGTCCACCTCGCCGGCGACCTGGACGACCGTCCAGCCGTATCGCTCCCCGTAGCTCACGCTCAGTGCCACTCTGGTGCCTTTCTCCTGGGATCGCGGGGGGTATGCGGCCTCTGCCCGATTCCGACGGCCCGAACCCTGTTCCGAGTGACGATTTCGCGGCTGGAGGGAGGAATTTCCGCGAAATGTCATGTCAGGAATCCGTTCGACGGTCGAATTCAATGCTTCACCCGACGATCTGCACAGGATTTCCTCCGCTTGGCGGTACCGGAGGCGGGCGCTCGACGTCCCGGCCGGGACGCGCCGTCCGGGGGCCGGTGACAGGCTGGGAGGGAGTGCCCGGCGAAGGGAGACCGCCATGATCACCACCGATTTCGTGCCCGGCTCACCGTGCTGGCTGGACCTGGGCGCGCCGGACGTGTCGGCCGCCGGCGACTTCTACGGGGCGGTGCTGGGTTGGGAGTTCGAGCCGATGGAGGACTCCGGCGGCGCCTTCGGACTGGCCACGTCGCGAGGCCGCACGGCTGCGGGGATCGGGCTGCTGACCGAGCGCGGGGCCCGTTCGGCGTGGATGCTGTACTTCTTCACCCCGGACGTCCACGAGACCGCCGCCTCCGTCCTGCGGGCGGGCGGCACGGTGCGGGTGGAGCCGCAGGACGCGGACGGCTGGGCGGCGGTGGCGCAGTTCACCGACCCGCAGGGCGGCCGGTTCGCGGCGTGGACGCCGGGCCGGGCGCGCGGCCTGGAGGCGACGGACGATCCGGGCGCGCTGTGCTGGACGGAGCTGTACACCTCGGACGCGTCGGCGGCGCTGGCGTTCTACGAGGCGGTGTTCGGCTGGCAGCGCGAGGAGATGGCGATGCCCGGCGGCGGGGACGGGACGTACGTCATCGTCACCCCGGCCGGTCAGCCCCGGGAGCGGATGCACGGCGGCGTCCTCCAGGTGCCGGCCGAGCAACTGTCGTTGTCCCAGGGCGTGCCGGACTGGCACCCGGTGTTCACGGTCACCGACTGCGACGCGGCCGCCGCCACCGTGCGCACCAAGGGCGGCGAGGTGGTGGTGGGCCCGTCGGACGCACCGGGCATCGGACGGATGGCGGTGTGCCTGGACGGCGCGGGCGCGGATTTCGTGCTGATGACCCCGGCGGCGGTGCCGACCTACTGACCGCCTGTCAGGCCGCGCGCCTCCCGCAGGCGGTGCCCGGTGCTGTCGGGGTCGATCAGCGGGTCGGGGTAGTCGGCGGGACGTCGGCGGGCCCGCCAGGGGCGGTGGATCTCGCGGCCGGGCAGCTCGGCGAGTTCGGGCACCCAGCGGCGGACGTACGCCCCGTCGGGGTCGTAACGGTCGGCCTGGGCAAGGGGGTTGAGGACCCGGTTGGGTCGGGTGTCGGTGCCGGTGCCGGCCACCCACTGCCAGTTCAGCTGGTTGTTGGCCAGGTCGCCGTCGACCAGGTGGGCGAGGAAGTGGCGGGCGCCGAACCGCCAGTCCAGGTACAGGGACTTGGCCAGGAAGCTCGCGGTGAGCAGTCGGGCCCGATTGTGCATCCAGCCGGTCTCGGCGAGCTGCCGCATCCCGGCGTCGATGATCGGGAACCCGGTGCGGCCCTGCTGCCAGGCGGCGAGTTCGTCCGCGTCGGTGCGCCAACTGTCGTTCCGGGTGCGGTAGTCGGCGTGTGCGGCGGCCGGGCGGGCGGCGAGCACCTGGTGGTGGAAGTCGCGCCACACCAGCTGCCGGACGAAGGCGTCCGCGCCGGGTCCGCCGCGCCGCTCGGCGAGCTGGACCAGCTCGTTCGCGGACAGGCAGCCGAAGTGCAGGTACGGCGACAGATGCGAGGTGCCGTCGGCGGCCAGGTCGTCGTGCAGGTCGGCGTACTGGCCGCTGTGCCAGTGCCGCCAGGCCCGGCGGGCGGCACTCTCGCCGGGTTCGGGCAGGCGGGCGGCGGTCGGCTCGGCGGCCTCGACGTCCGTGCCGCGCAGTCCGGTCGGGGTGGCGACGGCGCGGGGCGCGGGCAGCGGGGTGCGGCGGCGGACCTGCTGCCAGGCCCGGTGGTAGGGGGTGAACACCGCGTAGTGGTCGCGTCCGGCGGGCGTCACCGCGCCGGGTGGCACGGCCGTCAGCGAGCCCTCGTGGACCCGCAGGCGGTCCCCGAGGGCGTGCCGCAGTCGCTGTTCGCGCCGCCGGGCGTAGCCGCTGACCCCGGCGGCGAGGTGCACGGCCGTCGCGTCGAGTTCGGCGGCCAGCCGGGCGGTCTGCTCGGCGGTGTCGCCGTGGCGCACCAGCAGCGCGCTGCCGGCGCGGCGCAGCGCGGTGTCCAGGTCGGCGAGGCAACCGGCAAGGAACGCAAGGCGGTTGGGGGCGTCGAAGCCGGCCGCGGCGATCGCCGGGTCGGTGACGAACAGCGGCACCACCTGGTCGGCCTCGGCGCACGCGGCGTGCAGGGCGGGGTTGTCGTGCAGGCGCAGGTCCTGGGTGAACAGGACGACGGCGACGGTCATGGCGGGGGGCACGCCTTCCGTGGGGGGTGCGGGCCGGACGGGCGGGCCGCAGGGGACGGGTGTCCCCCTGTCTTCTTCGGAGCGAACGCCGCCGCGGATGAGCATTCGGTGCCAACTTCCTTGCGACATCGGGAACATCCCGGCGCGCGGCCACGTTTCTCCGAGGTCCCCGCCGCCTTTCCGCCCTTGGGAGCGCCATGCCCGAACTCACGTCCGCCGTGTCCGCCGTCCACTCGGTCCTTCCGCCGCTCGGCGCCCAGGCCGAGCGTCTGGTCGCGTTGGGGGTGCACGAGACCGCCCGGCTGTCGGCCGCCGACCTGCGCGCCTTCGCCGCGGCCGCGGAGACCACCGTGCCCGCCGACGGCGCCCTGCTCGCCGTCCGTCCCGACCTCGCCCCCGCGTCCGCGCTCGCGCCGCTGCTGCGCCGGGACGGGAAGGCGGGTTTCGTCGTCGTCGACATGCCGGACGTGGACGATTTCGGGCCGATCGGGACGGTGTCGCTGCCGGACGCGCCGCTGTACCTGCTCACCGGCCTCGACCGGGGCGACCGGATGGCCAACTGGAGCCCCGACGAGGCGCTCCCGGCCCTGACCGCCGAGGACCGCACTCCACTGCTGCTCACCGAGGGCATCCACTGGGTGCTGCAACGGCCCGAGGTACTGGAACGCAACCACTGCTTCATGACCATCGGCTCCCGGCTGCGCAAGCCCACCGGCGCGCTCGACGCCCGCACCCCGGCGCTGTGGATCAGCAACGGCACCGGGCGCGACGGCCGCGAGCGCCGCGACGCGCCGAAGGTCGGCTGGTGCTGGGCCGGCAACCGGCACACCTGGCTCGGCTTCGCCTCCGCGACCGGCCGCCACCCGTAGACCCCGGCCCGGACCGGACGTTCGAGTACCGTCGGGTCCGAACGGCGCGGGACGCGGCAGCGGCCCGCGCACAGCCTCGACGCGGCAGGAGCAACAGCGTGCAGCAGCTCACGTACGGCGACATCAAGGCGGCCGGCGAGCGGATCGCCGGGCGGGTCCGGCCCGTCGCGGTGGCCCCGCTCGACCTGCCCGGCGGGGCGGGCGAGGTCTGGGCGGCGCTCGAACTCCTGCAGCACACCGGGTCGTTCAAGGCCCGCGGCGCGCAGAACTTCGTCCAGGCGCACCGGGAGGCCGGCACGTTGCCCGACGCGGGGGTGACCATCGCGTCGGGCGGCAACGCGGGCCTGGCGTGCGCCTGGGCGGCCCGGCAGCAGGGCGTCCGGGCGACGGTGTTCCTGCCGGAGAACGCTCCGGCGGTGAAGGTGGCCCGGCTGCGCGGCTACGGGGCCGAGGTGCGGCTGGCGGGCCGCGAGTACGCGGAGGCGCTGGCGGCCTGCGAGGAGTTCGCGGCGGCCTCGGGCGCGTTGGCCTCGCACGCCTACGACCATCCGCTGATCGCCGCCGGCGCGGGCACCCTGCTGGACGAGGTGCGCGACCGGCTCCCGTCCGTGGACACGGTGGTGGTGTCGGTCGGCGGCGGCGGGCTGTTCGCGGGCGTGGCCACCGCGGCGCGCGAGCACGGGGTGCGGACGGTCGCCGTGGAGCCGGCGGGTTCGCAGGCGCTGCACGCGGCGGTGGCGGCGGGCCGGCCGGTGGACGTCACCGTGGAGTCGGTCGCCGCCGACTCGCTGGGCGCCCGGCGGGCCTCCGCGGCCGCGCTGCGGGCCGCCGGGCAGGACGGGGTGAGCTGCGTCCTGGTGTCCGACGAGGAGATCGTCCGGGCGCGTCAACTCCTGTGGGACGGCCACCGGTTGGCAGTGGAGCACGCCGCCTCGACGGCGCTCGCCGCGCTCACCGGCGGCGGGTACCGGCCCGCCGAGGGCGAGCGGGTGTGCGTGGTTCTGTGCGGGGCCAACACCGATCCGGGGACGCTGGCCTGACGTTCCGTCAGATTTTGGCTCCGCCGTGTCCGCCCTGTCGGAGGGCGGCGCTACGGTGCCGCCCATGACCTCTCGCCACGCCCCGGTCGACAGCGACTGGGACCGTCAACTCGCCGACGCCTTCGGGATGATGATCGGCCGCCCGCTGCACGAATTCGACCCGGACGCGGTGTACGCGGCCGGCGTCGGCGGCAACCTGATCAACGAGGTCGAGTTCGACCACGACCCCGCCTGGGTGCGGCCGCAGGCGCTGAGCGGGGCCGAACCGGTGTGCTGGGACGCCTCGTTGTTCGACGACAGCGTCCGTACCCCGGTCTTCGACGCCGCCGGTTCGATCTTCGGCATCCCCGCCGACCGCGACTCGCCCGCCCTGCCGGAGCCGTTCGCGTCCGCCGTGGCCGCGGCCTGCTTCTCCGACGGCCTGATCCGCGGCGCGGACCTCGCCCCGCTGCTGGTCGAGCACGGCGTCGACCTGGCGGAGCATCCGGGCAGGTGGGTGGTCCACTTCGCCCGTCTGCGCTCCGACGGCACCCTGCTGGACGCGTTCCGCGCCGCCCTCGACACCGGCCGCACCCCCGAGGACCTGGTCCCGTTCGAGGTCGCCCCGGAGGAGGGCTGGGAGGAGGACCTCGCGACCGTCGCGCACCCCGGCCTGCGCGCCCACGTCTCCTACTTCCTCACCGACGGCGAGGTGGGCCTGATGCCGATGTTCGACGACGCCCGCGCCTTCGGCCTCGACGACTACGCGTGCGAGGCCGTCATGGGCTGGGAGGACGGCTTCGGGCAGATCGACCTGAGCATCATCCGCCTGAGCCCCGAGGTCGCCGGCCCCCGCACCTGAGACCTCTCTCTCCCCCGGCCTGCACGACTGCCGGGCCCGCACGACCGCTCAGACCCGTACGCCCGCCGCCCGGGCTTCCGGCGCCGGGTGGCGGTCGCGGAAGGTGAAGGCGTCCGGGCCGGGCCCGTGGTCGCGGAGACGGGCGATGCGGCCCATGGCCTCGGCGGCGGTCGGGCGGTGACCGGCCGGGACCCACCACAGGGCCTGGTGCGGGCCGTCGGGGCGTTCGAACCACTCGCGGCGGCGGCTCAGCACCCGCAGGTGGTCGCTGCGGAAGGCGTACTCCCACAGCGCCTCGACGGACTCCCACACCGAGCAGTTGAGCTGGAACTTCTCGTCGGCCAGCTCGGGGTGCGCGGCGACCGCCGCCGGCTCCGCGTCGTCCACCAGCCGCCACACGAAACCGGGGCTGCGCTCGGCGAGGGCGTTCATCTCGTCGAGCTGGTCGACGAAGTCGGCGACCAGCGGGGAGTGGCGTGGGGCGAGGAGGCGGCCGATGTTGATCTGGGCGAGCTGATAACCGGTCATGGGGCAAGCATGGCCCGCCCCACGATCTATCGTCAATGATTTTTGTTTTTAGAGAGTGCGACGCAGCATCCGCCCGGGCACGCCGCCATCCTCGCCGACCACTCCTCCCCCGCCAGGCCGTCCAGCAGCGCCAGGTTCATCCCGCAGACCAGGCCCGGGAACGCCTCGGCCAGCGCGTGGAACGGGCAGTTCCGCAGCCGCAGCACCTCGCCGTCCCGGAACGGCGCGTAGCCGCGGGCCCGCAGCGCCTCCTCCAGGTCCGCCCCGGCCGCGTCCGCCTCCGCCGCGCCGGCGGCCTTCGCCGCCGCCTGCAACTCCAGGTCCAGCCCGGCCCGTTCGACCGTCTCGGCGAGCAGCCGGCCGGCCGCGTCGTAGGAGCGCGGCGGCACCGACACCGCGAACTCCCCCTCCGCCCGCCGGTACAGCTTGGCCGGCCGCCCGGCGCCCGGGCCGGTCCGGCCCGACAGCCGCCGGTAGGAGACCGTCAGCAGCCCGGCCTCGACCAGTTTGTCCAGGTGGAACGCGGCCAGCGACCGGGAGATCCCGACCGCCTCCGCCGCCGCGTCCCGCCCCACCTCCTCCGGCGCCCCCGCCACATGCCGGTACAGCCTGCGCCGCACCGGGTCGCCCAGCGCGCCCAGCACCGCGTACGAGTCGTCCTCAGCAGTCATTCGGCGAGTCTATGACCAGCAGTCGTACCCGAAAGAACCGTGCGGCCGCCCGGTGGCGCGAATCCGCTGCCGGGACGGCGACGTTGCGCCAGGCTCGGGGATTCCCCGCCAGCACTATCTACACCTCTGTAGAGTGAGCTCTCCCGATCGGACTCGAAGGAGGCCCACAGTGCTCCCTCCGCAGCTGCGGACCGACCCCGCCTGGTGCCCGCCGGAACCCGAAGTCCGCCCCGCCTACCAACCCGTCGAGGTCCGCCTCGACGACTCCGACAACTGGACCCTCGGCCGCATCAACGCCTGGTGGCACGCCCCCGACGGCACCCCCTGGTGCCGTCTGCGCCTGATCGGCGCCGAGCCGCACTGGCGCCCGTACGACCCCGACCGCATCCTCCTGCTGCCCAGCGTCGGCACCTGACGGCCCCGGCCGCACGCGAGGTGCGGCCGGGGCCGGTGCGGTCAGCGGCGCGTGCGGTCAGCGGCGGGTGCCGCAGCCGGGGCAGAACGCCGAGTTCGCGGGGACGTCCGCGTGACAGGAGGTGCACTGCGCGGGTTGGGCGAGCCGGAAGCCGCAGGCCGGACAGAACGGGGTGCCGTGCGTCTCGGCGCTGCACTGCGGGCAGACGAGTTGGCGCGGCGCGGTGACGTCGAAGTTCCGGGCCTGCGACTGGCCGTGCTGGTACGCGTTCTCCACCACCGCGTCGTTGAGGCCGCGCTGCGTGGCGGCGACGGCCTCGGCGGCGGTGTCGGGCGCGCAGCCCAGACACAGGCCCTGGGCGGCGTTCCAGCAGCGTTCGCAGACGTAGTGGGTGCAGCGGGCGCAGCGCTTGAAGTGCTGCTGGGCGTTGCCGACGGCGCGCTCGAAGGCGGCGTCGCGGCCGCTGCCCCAACTCGCCCCGGCCAGGCCGTCGGCGGCGTTGGTGAGGCCGTTGGAGGCGCTGCCGCCGAGCAGGCTCCACGCGGCGTTGACGCCCTTGTTGATCCAGCTCGCGGCCTGCCCGGTGCGGAACGGCTCGAAGGGTGAGCGCCAGGTGTCGTAGCAGCGTGAGCAGGAGAACTCGAACTGGTATCCCGCGCCGGTGCCGTACTGCTCGCTCAGGTCCCGGTAGTTGTTGCTGAAGTAGATCTCACTCATGGCCGCCGTCCTACCCCCACAGTTCTCACAGGTTCGCCGCAAGGCTCCCACACGGCCGTGCCGGAGCCGGGACCGGCCCCCGAACTTCTGCCTGGTGGTGCCCCTTTGACGGGGGTCAGCGGCCGAAGAGGACTGGTCCCAGCACGGAGGGACGGAACAGTGCGCTCGGCGGTTCCACCATGGAGACGACGCGGTGGAACGCGGCGGAGACGGTGGCGTCGGTGGTGGCACGGGCGAGGACGCGGTCGAGGTAGCGGTGCTGGAGGCGGACGACGGGGCCGCGTTCGCCGCCTATGGTGCCGGCGAAGCGGACGTCCTCGTTGGCGGCGATCACCCAGGGGTGCCGGGTGACGGCGCAGATCGCCCGGCGGGCCTCGCGGACGGTGGCGGGCCCGAGGGCGCCGTGCCGGCGGGCGGCCTCGCGCAGCGCGCGGGCGCCGAGCGCGGCGACGCTGATGCCCTGCGCGTAGACCGGATTGAAGGTGCACGCGGCGTCGCCGAGGGCGAGGAAGCCGGGCGGGTCGGTGCGTTCGTGGCGCCGCCACACGCTCGGGCCGGGGACGAACCCCCGTGCCGGGCCGACGGGTTCGGCGCCGGCGATGGCCTCGGCGATGGCGGGGTCCCGGAGTTCGCCGAGCTGCTTCTCGAACTCCTGCGGCTGGATGGACGGTTCGAAGCCGCGCATGCCGCCGAGGCTGACCAGCCAGCGGTTCCCCTCGACGGGCAGCAGGACGGCGAACCGGCCGTGCTCGGGGGCGCGGGTCTGCACGTCGAGGGCGAGTTGGTCCTCGCGCCCGGGCGGGCGGTGGTAGAACCGGCTGGCGTAGGCGACACCGGCGTCGATCCGCTCCACGGGCGTGCTGGGCAAGCCCAGCCCGATCAGCCACCGTCCCGAGCGGGTGCCGCGCCCGGCGGCGTCGACGACCAGTTCGGCGGCGAGGTCGGTGACGGGCGCGCCCTCGCGGCCGCGTTCGCGCAGTTGCACGCCGGTGACGCCCTGCCGGCTGCCGAGCAGGCCGACGACCTCGGCGCCCTCCAGGATCTCGATCGACGGTTCGCTGCGGACCCGGTCGAGGACGGTGCGGTCGAGCAGCGGCCGGCTGCAGCTGAGGATCGTCACCTCGCTGTCGTAGGGGGCGAGGTGCCCGACCGAGGTGAGCACCCGAAGGCCGCTCGGAATGGCCACCAACTGGGCTCCGGCGGCGAGGAGTTCGGCGAGCGCTCCGGGCATCAGCTCCTCGATGGCGCGGTGCCCGGCCTCCAGCAGCAGGTGCCCGTGCCGGCCCTGCGGGACGCCGGCGCGGAAGTCCGTGCCGTCCGGGTAGCGGTCGCGTTCGACCACCACGACCCGCCGCGCGACGCCGCGCAGCGCCCACGCGGCCAGGCACCCGGCCGGCCCGCCGCCGATCACCACCGCCGTGCCGCGGTCCCCGACCGCCCTCCCCGCAGGACTCATGCACCGTACAGTAGGGGACGCGACGCGCACCGTCACCGGGGCGCGCGGGTCCGACCGCCACTGCGCCGTCCGGGCGACCCTGCGGGCGTTGCGAGCCGACGGATCGTCAATGTCCGTCGTGGGATTGGCCGGTGACTTCCGAACAGATCCTGATCGGGTCGGGGCTGACGGTGGTGCTCGCCGTGGCGTCCCAGGTGCTGGCGGCCCGGCTGCGCGTCCCGGCGATCATCCTGCTGCTGCCGGCCGGGTTCACGGCGGGCGCGCTCACCGACGACGTCCATCCGGACCGGTTGCTCGGCCCGGCGTTCTCCCCACTGGTGTCGCTCGCCGTCGCGGTCGTGCTGTACGACGCCGGGCTCGGCCTGGACCTGCGGCGGCTCACCGGCGGCACCCGGCACGCCGTGGTCCGGCTGGTGTGGGTCGGCGTCGCCCTGACCGCGCCGACCGCCGCGCTGGTGGCGGCCCCGCTGCTCGGGCTGTCGGCGGGGGCGGCGGTGATGCTCGGCGCGATCCTGGTGGTGTCGGGGCCGACCGTGGTCGGGCCGCTGCTGAACTTCGTCCGGCCGACCGGGCGGGTGCAGCGGATCCGGCTGTGGGAGGGCTCGCTGATCGACGCGGTCGGCGGCATCCTCGGCGCGCTGGTCTTCCACGCCCTGCTCAACGAGCAGCACCGCACCCTCGGCCGCGGCCTGCTGGGGTTCGCGGCCAGTGTCGGCGTCGGCCTGGCCCTCGGGCTGCTCGGGGTGGCCCTGCTGTGGTGGCTGCTGGTGCGCGTGCGGCTCGGCGAAGTCCTCGGCACCAGCGTCCAGTTGGCGGCCGTGCTGGGCGTCGCCGCGGCGGCCGACGCGCTGCGCGACGACACCGGGCTGATCACCGCGATCGTGATGGGCGTGGTGGTCGCCACCGTCCCCGCGTTCGACCTGCCCGCCCGGCGGCCGTTCTTCGAGACCCTGGTGTCGCTGATCGTCGGCGTGCTGTTCGTGTCGATCTCCGCCACCGTCTCCTGGTCCGCGCTGCGCCCGGTGCTGCTGCCCGCGCTCGGGCTGGTCGCCGTCCTGGTGCTGCTGGTGCGGCCGCTGGTCGGCGCGCTGTCCACGGCGGGCTGCGGGCTGACGGAGGGCGAGCGGGCCTTCGTCGGCTGGATGGCGCCGCGCGGCATCGTCGCCGCGTCCACCGCCGCGGCCTTCTCCACGGGCCTGGTCGCGGCCGGCGTCGGCGGCGCGCAGAAGATCCTGCCCGCGACGTTCGTGGTCGTCGTCGCCACCGTCACCCTGTACGGCCTCACCGCCGTCCCCGTCGCCCGCCTGCTGCACGTGGTGCGCCGGGCCCGCTCGCGCCCGCTGCTGGTCGGCGGCGAACCGTGGACGGTCGAACTCGCCACCGTACTGCGCTCGGCCGGCCTCGACGTGCTGCTCTGGGCCGGCCGCGACGAGCAGCGCTCCCGCATCACCGCCGCCGGACTCCCGCTCGCGGAAGGCGAGTTGCTCGCCGAGACCGCCGAACAGGAGGGCATCACCGCGGTCTACCTGCTCACCCCCGAGGACGAGTTCAACGCCCTCGCCGCCACCGTCCTGCGGGACACCACCCCGCTCCCGGTGCACCGCCTCGCCGCCACCCGGCCCGGCCCGGGCATCACCGCCCCCGGCCCGCCGGACTCCGTCCTGCCCGCCGCCCTCACCGCCCCCGAACTCGCCCGCCGCCACGCCGCCGGCGCCGCCGTCCGCCGCCACCCCGCCCACGGCCCCCTCCCGCCCGGCCACACCCTCCTCTTCACCCTCGACCGCACCGGCACCCTCCTCCCCGCCACCCCCCGGGGCCGCCCCGCCAAGCCCGGGCAGATCACCGAACGCATCACCCTCGGCCCGCCCTGACGCGGCCTCACTCCAGCAGGATCGGATTGGTCAGCGCCGCCGGCCGCCCGTCCGGGTGGCGGACCTCGACCCGCACGAAGGACGTCCCGGCGGCATCCGCGGTCAGGCCCGCCTGCCACCGCGCCTTGCCGCGTTCGGTGTGGACGCGCACCTGCGGGTCGGGCACTCCGGCGAGGTCAAGGTGCAGGGCGACGGGGCGGCCGCCGGTGGCCAGGCGCTCGCCGATGCCGGCCCGGCGGCCGTCCGCCTCGGCGGTGAACTCCAGCTCCACGGCGGCGGATTCGGCGATCCAGCTGCGCCCGGCGCGCAGCGCGGCGAGGATCGCCGGGGCGTCGAGCTGCTCGGCGTGGACGACGGTCTGCGGGGTGCCGAGCTGGCCCGGCAGGTGGGCGTCGCTGTTGCCGAGGGCCGGCTGTGGGCGTCCGGCGCGCACCCCGGCGGCCAGTCGGCGGCCCCATTCGGCGTGCGCGGCATGGTTGTCGGCGTTCCACGGCCGGTCGGAGGTCCACTCGCCGTTCCACACCTCGACCGCGTCGAACGCCTCCAGCGGGAACATCAAGTCCCCGCCCGGGTACGGCGCATGGGGGTGCGCGGCGACGCACAGACCGCCGGCCGCCCGCACCTCGCGCAGCGCCCGGTCGAAGGCCGGATCGCCCACCCGGTGCCGCCAGTCGACGAGTTGCCCCGGGCGCAGGCCGAGCGCCAGCCAGTGGCCGGTGCGGGTGGTGACTTCCTGGCCGAGCAGGATCAGCAGGTCTTCGCCGCCGAGTTCGGCCCAAACGCCGGGCGGGGCAGGGCAGTTGTGTTCGGTGACGGCCAGGAAGTCCAGCCCGGCGGCGCGCGCCGCCGCCGCCAGTTCGGCGGGCGTGAGCCGACCGTCCGAGTGCACCGAGTGCACATGGCAGTCGCCCCGGTACCAGTCGCCCATCGTCCACCTCCCCGCCGTCAACGGCGCTGCACCGCAGGGGAGTTCCGCGAGCGGATCAGCCGAGGGCGAACCAGGGGGCGGGGGCGTCGGCGAGGGCCTTGTCGAGCAGCAGGGTGTCGTTCGCGGAGAGCGGCGGGAGGGCGTCGAGGGGGTACCAGTCCACGGCGAGGGATTCGTCGTCGTTGACGTGGGCGTCACCGGCCAGGTAGCGGCAGCGGAAGGCGACGTTGAGGAACTGGACCCGGTCGCCGTTGGCGCAGACAGAGGCGGGGAGGGTGAACACGCTGCTGATCCGCTCGGGGCGGACGGTGACGCCGGTCTCCTCCAGCACCTCCCGCACCACCGCGTCGGCGGGCTGCTCACCGGGCTCGACGATGCCGTGCAGCAGCGCCCAACGCCCGCTGTCGGAGCGGCGGTTGAGCAGAATCCTGCCCTCCTCCACGACCACCGCGGTGACGCCGGACAGCCAGAGCGGGGCGTGCCCGATGTGCTCGCGCAGGTCGAGGATGAACTTCGGAGTGGCCATGCCCGCACCCTAGGCAGCGCCGGGACCGGGGATCAACCACCGTCCGAGGCGTGTCCGGGGCGCCCGGAAAACGCGGAGCGCCGCCGCCCGCCCCGCGAGGGGATGTGGCGGCGGCGCTCCGACGGTGCGTCAGGCCAGGGTGCCGAGCGCGTCGTTGAAGGTCTTCGACGGGCGCATCACGGCGGCGGCCTTGGCCGGGTCGGGCTGGTAGTAGCCGCCGAGCTCGACGGGCTGGCCCTGGACGGCGATCAGCTCGTCGACGATGGCCTGCTCCTGCTCGGCGAGGGACTGCGCGAGCGGGGCGAACGCGGCGGCCAGCGCGGCGTCCTCGGTCTGCGCGGCCAGCTCCTGGGCCCAGTACAGGGACAGGTAGAAGTGGCTGCCGCGGTTGTCGATGCCGCCGAGGCGACGCGACGGCGACTTGTCCTCGTTGAGGAAGGTGCCGGTGGCGCGGTCCAGGGTGTCGGCGAGGACCTTGGCGCCGGAGTTGCCGGTGGTGGTGGCCAGGTGCTCGAAGGAGGCCGCCAGCGCGAAGAACTCGCCGAGCGAGTCCCAGCGCAGGTAGTTCTCCTTGACCAGCTGCTGGACGTGCTTCGGGGCGGAGCCGCCGGCGCCGGTCTCGAACAGGCCGCCGCCCGCCATCAGCGGGACGACCGACAGCATCTTGGCGCTGGTGCCCAGCTCCAGGATCGGGAACAGGTCGGTCAGGTAGTCGCGCAGCACGTTGCCGGTGACGGAGATGGTGTTCTCGCCGCGGCGGATGCGCTCCAGGGAGAGCTTGGTGGCCTCGACCGGGGACAGGATCTGGATGTCCAGGCCCTCGGTGTCGTGCTCGGGGAGGTAGGTGTTGACCTTCTCGATCAGCACGGCGTCGTGCGCGCGGTTCGAGTCCAGCCAGAACACGGCCGGGTCACCGGTGGCGCGGGCGCGGGTGACGGCCAGCTTGACCCAGTCCTGGATCGGCAGGTCCTTGGTCTGGCAGGCGCGGAAGATGTCGCCCGGCTGGACGGCCTGCTCCAGCACGGTCTCGCCGTTGGCGTCGACCAGGCGGACGGTGCCGGCGGCGCCGATCTCGAAGGTCTTGTCGTGGCTGCCGTACTCCTCGGCGGCCTGGGCCATCAGGCCGACGTTCGGGACCGAGCCGATGGTGGCCGGGTTCAGCGCGCCGTGGGCGCGGCAGTCGTCGAGGACGGCCTGGTAGACGCCCGCGTAGGAGCTGTCCGGCAGAACGGCCAGGGTGTCGGCCTCCTTGCCGTCCGGGCCCCACATGTGGCCGGAGGTGCGGATCATGGCCGGCATCGAGGCGTCCACGATGACGTCGCTGGGGACGTGCAGGTTGGTGATGCCCTTGTCGGAGTCGACCATGGCGAGGGCCGGGCCGTCGGCGATCTCGGCGTCGAAGGAGGCCTTGATCTCGGCGCCGTTGGCGAGCTTGTCCAGGCCGGCCAGGATGCCGCCGAGGCCGTTGTTCGGGTTCAGACCGGCGGCGACCAGCTCGGGGCCGAACGCGGCGAAGGTCTTCGGGAAGAAGCTGCGCACCACGTGGCCGAACAGGATCGGGTCGGAGACCTTCATCATGGTGGCCTTGAGGTGCACCGAGAACAGCACGCCCTCGGCCTTGGCGCGGGCGACCTGCGCGGCCAGGAACTCGTTCAGCGCGGCGGCGCGCATCACGGACGCGTCGACGACCTCGCCGGCCAGCACCGGGACCGTCTCGCGCAGCACGGTGGCGGTGCCGTCCTCGGTGACCAGCTCGATGCGCAGCGCGCCGTCGGCGGCGATCACGGCGGACTTCTCGGTGGAGGCGAAGTCGTTGACGCCCATGGTGGCGACGTTGGTCTTGGAGTCGGCCGACCAGGCACCCATGCGGTGCGGGTGGGTCTTGGCGTAGTTCTTCACCGACAGCGGGGCGCGGCGGTCCGAGTTGCCCTCGCGCAGCACCGGGTTGACGGCGGAGCCCTTGACCTTGTCGTAGCGGGCGCGAACGTCGCGCTCCTCGTCGGTCTTCGGCTCGTCCGGGTACTCCGGCAGCGCGTAGCCCTGGGCCTGCAGCTCCGCGATGGCGGCCTTCAGCTGCGGGACGGAGGCCGAGATGTTCGGCAGCTTGATGATGTTCGCGCCGGGGGTCTTGGCCAGCTCGCCCAGCTCGGCGAGGGCGTCCGCGATGCGCTGGTCCTCCTGGAGGTACTCCGGGAAGACGGCGATGATCCGACCGGCCAGCGAGATGTCCCGGGTCTCCACGCTCACACCTGCGGTGGCGGCGTAGGCCTGGACAACCGGCAGGAAGGAGTACGTGGCGAGGGCGGGCGCCTCGTCCGTGTGGGTGTAGATGATGGTCGAGTCAGTCACCGTAGCTCCAGCTTCCACGTCTGCAACGTCTTGACGTCAAGATATCTCGACTCGGGGGCATCTCCGCAACCAACCCCCCGCACACGTCCCCCGACGGGCCCCGCCCGATGTCGGCAGGACCGGCCAGACTGCTGCCATGACCTCGCCGTTTCCCACCGTCCCGACCACCTGGCAACACCTCGAAACCCTGCTCTCCCCCCGCCTCCGACAGCCCCCGCTGCGCCCGGTCGCGGACGCCGCCCGCCTGGACGCCTTCGCCGCGGACCTGGGCCTGCCGCTGCCGGACGGCCTGCGGGACTGGTGGCTGCTGCCCGGCGTGTCCGCGGACCACTGGCTGCCGGAGGCGTTCGCCCCGCTGTCGCTGGACGAGGCCCTGGAGACGCACGCGATCTGGCTGCTGGTCGCCGAGCAGGAGGGCGAGTCGCTCGGGCCGGACGGCCTGCCCGAGCCCCGCTACCGGCGCGAGCTTCTGCCGATCGCCATGGACCCGGGCGGCGACGGGCTGGTCGTCGACCTGCGGCCGGGCGACGGCTGCGGCGCGGTCCTGCACTGGGACCACGAGACCTGGGCACCGGACGTTCCGCTCTGGACGTCGGTGGCCGCGATGCTCCGGGACGTCGCCGACGCGCTGGAGACGGGCACGCCCGTCCTGCGGCAGCACGCGGCCCTCGGCGGTGCGCAGCCACCGCTGCTCGCCGTCCTCGCCCCCGGGGCCGACCTGGAGTGGCGGCCGGCCGACTGAGCGGGCTCCCGCGAGGGTCCGTGTCGTCAGCGGGTCTCTGCGCGGTGGGCGATGTTGCGGGCCATGCCGCCGAAGACTGCGGCGTGGAACGGGGCGACGGACCACCAGTAGGCCTGGCCGGCGAGGCCGTGGGGGTGGAAGAGCGCGCGTTGGCGGTAGCGTGCGCCGCCGCTCTCGGGGGTGACGGTGAGTTCGAGCCAGGCCAGGCCGGGCAGGCGCATCTCGGCGCGCAGGCGGAGCAGGCGGCCGGGTTCGATCTCCTCGACGCGCCAGAAGTCGAGGGAGTCGCCGACCCGCAGTCGCCCGGGCGAGCGCCGTCCGCGCCGCAGGCCGACGCCGCCGGCCAGCCGGTCGAGCGCGCCGCGCACCCACCAGGCGAGCGGGAACGAGTACCAGCCGTGCTCGCCGCCGATGCCCTCCACCACCTGCCACAGCGCCTGCGGGTCGGCGTCGACGTGGCGTTCCCGGACGTCCTGGTAGAGGCTGCCGCCCGCCCAGTCGGGGTCGGTGGGCAGCGGGTCGCTGGGCGCGCCGGGCAGCGAGGCGGAGGACCAGCGGGTGGCGACCTCGTCGTCGCGGATGCGGCGCAGCGCGAGCGAGACGGCCCGGTCGAAGCCGATCGCGCCGCCGGGCGGGTCGGGGATCCAGCGCGCCACGTCGTGTTCGGCGCACACCACTTCGTGCCGCAGCGACTCGACCAGCGGCCGGGCCAGGGTGCCGGGGACGGGCGTCACCAGGCCGACCCAGTGCGCGGACAGTCCCGGGCTGAGCACCGGCACCGCGACGATCACCCGGCGTCGCAGGCCAGCCAGCAGGGCGTAGCGCTGCATCATGGCGCGGTAGGTGAGCACCTCGGGCCCGCCGATGTCGAACACCCGGTCGGTGTCGGGTCCGTCCGGCAGTCCGGCCGCGCCGACCAGGTACCGCAGGACGTCGCGGACGGCGATCGGCTGGATCCGGGTGTCCACCCAGCGCGGGGTGACCATCACGGGCAGCCGTTCGGTGAGGTGGCGCAGCATCTCGAAGGAGGCCGAGCCGGAGCCGATCACCACGGCCGCCCGCAGCTCGGTGACGGGCACGCCGCCCTCGCGCAGCGCCCTCCCGGTGGCGACGCGGGAGCGCAGGTGGGGCGAGAGCTGCCCCTCGGGCACGTCGCGCGGCGCCAGCCCGCCCAGGTAGACGATCCGCCGCACCCCCGCCCGGGCGGCGGCGTGCCCGAACGCGCGGGCGGCTTCCCGGTCCAGCTTCTCGAAGTCCGGGCCGGTGCCGAGCGAGTGCACCAGGTAGTAGGCGACGTCCACGCCGTCGAGCGGCCCGTCGAGGGTCTCGGGCCGGGTGACGTCCCCCGCGACGACCTCCACCGCGCCGCGCCACGGGTGGTCGCGCAGCCGGGACGGCTCCCGCACCAGGCAGCGCACCCGGTGGCCGTCGGCCAGCAGTTCGGGCACCAGTCGCCCGCCGAGATATCCGGTCGCGCCGGTCACCAGACAACGCACCGTCTCCGCCTCCTCGTTCCACCGGTCGGTTCGGTCGGTTCGGTCGATCATCCCCGGATCGGCGGTTCCTCGGCGATCCGGGCGCGGCGGTGGGCGGCGACCCGCTCCCGGGTGGCGCAGCGGCGGGAGCAGTAGCGGCGTTCGGGGCCGCTGCCCTGCGTCAGGTACACGTTCCGGCAGCGCGCCGCCGCGCAGCTCCCGCCGGGCGGGCGGCCGCGCTCCCACAGCAGCACGGCCAGCGCCAGGCAGGACGAGGCGATCAGCCACTCGTCCCACGGCGCGTCGTCGTCGCGGTCGAGGTGCGGGTGCCAGCCGGTGGCGCCGCCGTGGGTGGTGAGCCGCAGCGGGCCGGTGTGTTCGCGCAGCAGGCGGTTGAGGGCGGCGGCCGCACGGTCGGTGTCGGGCGCGTCGAACACCTCCCGCAGCAGTCCCGCGGCGGCCCGCAGTGCGTCCGCGTCCTCGTCAGTGAGCGCGACGGGCTCGGGTTCGCCGTGCGCGCGCAGGATCTCGGCGAGTGCGGACGGGTCGGCGGTGGCGGCGTTGATCAGGGCGGCGGCGCGCTGGGCCGAGGTGAGGACGGACGGGCGCGGGGCGGCTGGGGTGGTCGGCACGTCGGCAATGTAACTCACCTTGTGGGGTTTTCCGTTACCGACGTAGCGTCCGGCGGGTGATCAGCCGTACTCCCCTGGCCCGCTGCCTGACCGGTGCCGCGCTGGCCCGCACCGGTGACGAGATGTCCGGTCCCGCGCTGCTGCTGGCCGGCTTCGCCGCGACGGGCTCCACCGGCGGGTCCGCCGCGCTGCTCGCCGCCCTGACTGCCGCCTCCGCCCTCGGCGGCCCCCTCCTCGGCATCCGCCTCGACCGCTCCCCCCGGCCGGGCCGTCTGCTGGCCCGGTCGCTCGGGCTGTACGCGGCGGGTCTGCTGGCGGTCCTCGCCGTCCTGGGCCGGATCCCCCTGCCTGCCGTCCTCCCGCTGGCCGCCGCCGTCGGCCTGCTCGGCCCCGCCCTGTCCGCCGGATGGACGTCCCAACTCCCGCGCGTGGCAACGCTGTTGCCCCGGGCCACCGCCCTCGATGCGATGACCTACGACGCCGCTGCGCTCGCCGGCCCGGCCCTGGCGGGCGCGACGGCGACGGCACTCGGCGAGGACGCGGCCGTCCTGATCGCGGCGGCCCTGATCGCCGCCGCGCTGCCGGCCGCCCGGGCCCTGCCCGCCCGCGACGGGACGAGCCGCGCGGGCCGCGACGACAGGCGGCCGAACAGAGGCGCACGGGCGGGCCGCACCGGCACCGAACCACACCCGCACCCGCACCCGCACCCGCACGACGACCGGCCCCGGCTGTGCCCCACGACGGGCCCCGAGCACGCCGCGCCCGACCGCGAAGCCGTCTCCCTGCGCGCCGAACTCGCCTCCGGCCTGAGGGTGTTGACGTCCCGGCCGGCGCTGGCGCGGGCGACGGTCGTCTCGGTCAGCGCGTCCGTAGGGCAGGGCATGCTGGCGGCCTGCCTGCCGCTGCTGGGCGAACGCGCCCTCGGCGGCGCGAGCCGGGGCCCGCTCCTGCTGGCCTGCACGGCGGTGGCCGCCCTGTTCGCGAACGCGGTGCTCGCCCGCCGCCCCCACCTGCTCGCGCCGGACGCGGCGGTCCGGTTCGGCGCGCTGCTCCAGGCGGCCGCACTGGCCCTGGCCGCGACCGGCGGGCCGCTCGTCCTGGTGGTGGCCGCCGTTCTGGCGGGTCTCGGCGAGGGCCCGCAGCTGACCGGCCTGTTCGCCGTCCGGCACCGCGAGGCCCCGGCCCGCCTGCGCAGTCAGATCTTCGCCACCGGCGCCAGCCTCAAGATCACCGCCTTCGCCCTCGGCGCCGCGCTGGCCGGCCCCCTGGCCACCCGCTCGGTGCCCGCCACCCTGGCCCTCGCCGCCGCCCTGACCGCCGCCACGGCCCTGTACCGCCCGTCCCGGCGCGGGAACGCGCCGACCGCGCGTCGCGGGGGCGGTTCGGGTCGATGAGGGTGTCGAGTGCGCCAACCGGGTACCCGACCCGCAGGCCGGCAGGGTTCAGGTCGCGCGGTTGGTGCGGATCGACCTACCGGTGACGGTGGTCGGTGTCAGGCGGACCCAGCGGCCGTGCGCGGGCGGCTGGGGGAGTTCGGCGAGGAGGTCCGGCTCGGTGACGTAGTCGAGGGGGCCGATCATCAGGACGCTCCAGCCCTCACGGAGGTCGGGGTCGGCGCGGTCGACCTCGAACGCGACCTCGCGGCCGGCGTCGGGGGCGAGGGCACCGTCGGGGTTGGTCCGGTAGAGGACGGTGCGGTCGTGCACCACGTAGCCGACGGGCCGGACGACCGGGCCGTCGGGGCCGGTGCGGGCGAGGCGGCCGAGGCCACTGGCACCGAGGCGGTCCCAGCACTCGGCGACGTCGAGCTCGCCGAGGACCGGCGGTCCGACCAGCGGCGGGCCGCCGTCGGAGTGCGGTCCGGGCGCGACGTCGTGGACGCGCTCGGCGGGACGGCCGGCGACCAGTTCCTGGTAGTCGAGGCCGCAGACGGCGGCGAGTCGCAGCAGCGCCGGGGCGTCGAAGTCGCGGCCGAGGTCGAGCACCCGGCGCAGGTAGGCGGTCGACATTCCGGCCTTGGTCGCGGCCTGCGCCTCGGTCAGTCCGAGGTCGGCGAGGCGGGCGGCGAAGCGCCGGGCGAGCCCGGTCGGTGCGCCGGCGGTGGCGGGTGCGTCGTCGGTGCTCACTTCGGTCACCTCCGTGATGGTGGCGGTACCTCCATGGTGCGCGACTCCGGGCCTCTCCGGCAGAGGCCTTGGGCCCGTTTGGCTCCCCCGCGCAACCGGCCCGGCCCCCGCGCACCGCCCCGCGCACCGCCCCGCGCACCGGCTCCGACCCGTCACGGACGTCCCTGCACCAACGGGACCAACGGCCCACCCGTGCGGGCCCCGCGACCCTGGCGGGCCCTCCGGGGTGGGGGAAGAGTGGTCAGCGACCCCGAGGCGGGCGAAGAGGCCCGCGGGGACCCGAACAGGGAAAGGCACTGCCATGACTCGTCCCGTTCTTGCCGCCGTAGACGCGTCCGTTCGCAGCCGGGCCGCCGCCCACTGGGCCGCCCAGGAGGCCGCCCGCCGCGGCGCGCCGTTGCGGCTGCTGCACGCCTGGCCGTACCTGGGCCGCAAGGTCAACGACCTGGTCAAGATGGACGAGCTGGAGACGGGCGCACAGACCATGATGGGCGACATCGCCCAGGAGCTGGCGGCCGCGTACCCGGGGGTGGCGGTCTCCTCGGAACTGGTGCCGGACTCGGCGATCGACGGGCTGACGGCCGCCGCCGAGCAGGGGCAGCTGCTGGTGATCGGCACCCGCGGCCTGGGCGGGTTCCGCGGGCTGCTGGTCGGCTCGGTGAGCCTGGGCGTGGCCGGCCGGTCGAAGACGCCGGTGGTGCTGGTCCGCGAGGGCGGCCCGGCCGCGGTGTCGGCCGAGCCGGAGGTGACGGTCGGCTTCGACGCGATGGAACCGTCCGACGCCGTCATGGAGTTCGCGTTCGAGGAGGCGCAGCTGCGCGGCGCCCGGGTGCGGGTGGTGCACGGCTGGGAGCTGCCGCCGACGTACGGCTACGCGGGCTGGATCCCGGTGGAGAGCGAGCGCCAGGAGCTGGGTGCGCTGGCCGTGGGAATGGTCGCGGACGCGGTCGCGCCGTGGCGGGAGAAGTACCCGCGGACGCTGGTGCTGGAGGACGTCCGGACCGGTGGCGGCGCGGCCGCGCTGGTGGAGGCGTCGGCGCAGTCGGACCTGGTGGTGGTGGGCCGTCGCACGCGGACCCTCAACATCGGCCCGAAGCTCGGTTCGGTCGCGCACGCGGTGATCCACCACGCGCAGGCCCCGGTGGCGGTCGTTCCGCACGACTGACACCCCCTCAGCCCCCGGCCCCTCCCCCGGGCCGGGTCTCCAGGCCGCCCCGTCGTCGACCCACCGCCTCCGGGTCGACGACGGGGCGGCCGCAGGTCCGGAGCCGGTGCGTTGTCACACCGGGCGGGCAGGCTGGCCGCCATGGACAACGACGAGTTCTGGCAGCTGATCGACTCCGCCCGGGCCGCGGCCACGCCCGAAGTCCCTTTCGAGCAGGCGTTGGTGGACGTTCTGGCGGCCCTCCCGGAGTCGGACATCCTGCGCTACGAGGTCGCCTTCGACCGGCTGCACGGCACGCTGTACCGGTGGGACATATGGGCGGCGGCGTACCTGATCGGCGGCGGCTGTTCCGACGACGGCTTCATGGACTTCCGGGCGGGCGTGATCTCCGAGGGCCACGCCTGGTACGAGCGGGTCCTGGCGGGGCCGGACGTGATCGCCGAGCATCCGGCGGCGGTCGGCGAGAACCGCTTCGACGCGGAGGAGGTGTTCTTCAACGAGGCCGTCAACTACGCGGCCTCGCAGGCTTTTGCGCGCCGCACCGGCGCCTGGGAGGAGTTCCACCCGGCGTACGAGCGCCACCGCGCGGAGCGGGGCCTCGCCCCCGCCCCCGGGGCCGTCGAGCCGTGCTCGGGGGAACTGTTCGACTTCGACGACGACGCCGAGATGCACCGCCGGCTCCCCCGCCTGGCCGCGCTCTACCTCGTCGACTGACCTGCACCGCAAGTGAGTTGACGGACCGTCAGTTGTTGAAGGAGAAGGCCAGCAGCGTCGCGTCGTCCTCCGACAGCGGGCCGGACATGTCGCGGACCACGGCGTCCACCAGGTCCTGCAGGGCGGGTTCGGCGGCGTGCGCCTCGACGGCCGCGCAGAGGGCGTCCAGGCGCACGTCGATGTCCTGGTCGCGGCGTTCGATCAGGCCGTCGGTGTAGAGCAGCACGACGTCGCCGCGCCGGACGTGGGTCTCCGCGGCGTGGTAGGCGACCGCCGGCAGGACGCCGAACGGCGGGCCGATCTCGGAAGCCAGCAGGACGGCCCGGCCGTCGCGGAGCAGCACCGGCGGCGGGTGGCCGGCGCAGATCCAGCGCAACAGGTTCCGGTCGGGGTAGTAGCGGGAGACGATCGCGGTGGCGGTGGACTCGTCGCCTTCGTCGCAGGCGATCCGGTTGAGCCAGCCTCCGAGCGACTCCACCAGGGCGCCGGTGAACGCCAGCCCGGCCAGCGCGTGCCGCAGCATCGACATCAACGCGACCGCGTCCAGCCCGTGCCCGCGCGCGTCGCCGACCGCCAACAGGGCGCGACCGTCCGGGAGTTGACGCATCTTGAACCAGTCGCCGCCGACCCGCCCCTCGGCCGGGCGGTAGGCGACGGCGGAGGTGACGCCGAGGCCGTCCAGGGTCGCGGAGCGTGGCTGAAGGGCGTCCTGGAGGCGCTGGACGACGATGTGCTCGGCGTCGGCGCGGCGGGCCTGCCGCTCGGTCTCCTCCTGCTGCTCGCGCAGCAGGCGCTGGCTCTCGTACAGCTCGGTGACGTCCTGCAGGACGGCGCGCAGGCCCTCGATCGGGCCGTCCTCGTCGCGGACCACCTCGGCGACCAGGCGGACCCGGCGGGGGCAGCCGCTGCCGTACAGCTCGGTGAGGACGTCGATGTCGGCGCCGGTGGTGAGCAGCCGGTCGAGGGCGCGGTGGAGCTCGGGGCGGGCGGTCTCGGTGACCCGGGCGAGCATCTGTTCGAGGCTCAGCGTCGTGGTGCCGGCGGTGCGGCCGAGCAGGACCGCCAGGCCCGGCGAGACGTCGAGGCGGCCGTCGCGCAGGCTCCATTCGGCCCAGCCGACCCGGGCGATGCGCTGCGCGGCGCGGGCGACCTCCTCGGTGCGGTCGTCGGTCCACAGCAGCAGCAGTCGGCGGCCGAGGCGGTGCACGGTGAGTCGTTCGCGGCGGCTGCGGGCGCTGCCGTCCGGGCCGGCGCCGTCCCACCGCACCGGCAGCCCGCGCACGGCGTGCCCGGTGCGCAGCACGTCCTCGACGGCGTCCGCGAGACGGTCCGTCCACAGCCCCGGGTAGGCCTCCCGCAGCGACACTCCGTGCCCGTCGGCGGTCTGCCAGAACTGCTGCTCGGGGTGGTGCGGGTGGCGGAGCGCGGCGTCGTTGACCACCACCACGGCGAGGTCGAGCACGGCGCCGTCGCCGTTGCGGACGGGTTCGGCGAGCAGGGAGGCCTGCGGGACGGCGTCCAGCAGGCGGTGCAGGTCCTGGTCCGGCGGGCGGGCGAGGTCCGGGTCGAGCGCGGCGTCCGGGACGATCGGCGGCACGCCCGGGGGGAGTTCCGGCGATCGGCCCGAGTGCTCCTCGCGCAGCCGGCGGATGGTGCGGCGCAGCGCCTCGCCCCAGTCGGCCTGCTCGGCTCGCCCGTCCAACCTCCGCCCCTCTCCGCTCGGCATTCCCTGCCACTGTTCCGGCCCGTCCCGCCGCCCGGCGACCGCACCGGACCGGACGGGTGAGCGCCGCGGCCGAACCGGCCCGGCCGCACGACCCGGCCTTCCGTCAGGCCCGGGAACCCCCAGCTCAGGTGAGGCGTTGTCGGCACGGAACGATCTTCGGTTCAAGTGGAGGACCAGCATGTCAACGGCCTTGGCCAAGGGCGCCAACGTTCCCGTGCTCCGGGACGGCAAGGGCCCGACGAGCGTCCTGGTCGGCCTCGGGTGGCAGGTCGGCGGCGAGTACGACCTGGACGCCAACGCGCTGCTGTGCGACGGCGACGGGAAAGCGCTTTCCGACCAGCACTTCGTCTTCTTCAACAACCTGACCAGCCCCGACGGCGCCGTCACCCACATCACCGACCCGGGCACCGGCACCGACCGCGAACAGCTCCGCGTCGACCTCGGCGCGGTCGAGGAGCGGGTGCAGCGGATCGTCTTCACGGTGGCGATCTACCAGGCGGAAGAACGCCGACAGGCGTTCGGCTCGGTGCACGGCGCGTACGTCCGCGTGGCGGACGCGGCGGGCGGCAGCGAACTCGCCCGCTACGAGCTCGGGCCCGAGGTGACCACCGAGACCGCCGTCGTCTTCGGCGAGCTGTACCGGCACGGCGGCGGCTGGAAGTTCCGCGCCATCGGCCAGGGGTACGCCACCGGCCTGGCGGGCATCGCCACCGACTTCGGCATCGCGGTCCTCGCGCCCGCGCCGGTTGCGCCCGTTGCTCCGGCCGCGCCTGCGGCTCCGCCGATGCCCGCCGCTCCCCCGGCCGCGGTGGCTGTGCCCACGCCGACGGTGGCCGTTCCGGCCGCTCTCCCGCCCGAGCCCCTCGGAGGTTCCCCGGTGACCTGCTTCTTCGACCCCGCGCACGGCCCCGGCACGACGGCGGTCCTGTGGTCCCCGCAGTGGGGCGTCCCGCGCCAGATCCAGTCCTGCGGGGCGTGCGCGCAGCGCGTCCAGACCACGCCGCCGCCGTACTACACGGCCCCCGCCGCCGCGGGCTACCCGCAGCAGCAGGGCTACGCCCAGCCCGGCTACCCCCAGCAGGGCGGCTACCCGGCCCAGCCCGAGCAGCAGCAGGGCGGCCGCCGCTTCGGCACCGGCGCGATGATCGGCGCGGGCGCGGCCGGCCTGGTCGGCGGCGCGCTGCTGGCCGAGGCGTTCGACGACGACAGCCCCGACGTGGTCGTCAACAACTACTACGAGGACTGATCCCCCGCACCCTCGCCCGCCCCTGCCCCCGCCCCGCCCCGCCCCCGCCTGCTGGCAACTCGCTTGCGGGAACGCACAGGTGAGGGTGCAGAAATCCAGGGCCCACGCCAACCGCGGGCCCTGGATCAACGGGGTTTCCGCGCCATGCGGAAGAACGTCTTCACGCGCTCCGCCGCGGCCCTGCTCGGCGCCGCCGTCCTCGCGCTCGCGGCTCCGGCCGGCACCGCCGCGGCGAAGCCGCCGGCCACCGAGAGCACGAACCTGCCGAGTGGTCAGAAGCTCCTGTCGGGGCAGAGCATGATCAGCGGCGAAAGCGAGCTGGTGATGCAGTCCGACGGCAACCTCGTGCTCTACCTGGACGGTGACACCGGCCACCGCGGCCCGGTGCTGTGGGCCGGCGGCACCTACGGCAACCAGGGCGCGTACGCCTCCATGCAGCCCGACGGCAACTTCGTCGTCTACCGCCAGGGCGGCGGCCCGGACTCCGGCGGCGCGCTGTGGAGCACCGGGAGCTACGGCCACCCGGGCGCGACCGCCTCCCTGCTGAACGGCTGGCTGGCCGTCAGCGGCGGAATCCTGTACTGGCAGAGCCACACCGGGTACAGCCCCGCCGTCGGCGAAACCAACGACACGCTCGACCAGCAGCGTCCCGCTCTCGCGTCCGGCACCTGGATCGAGTCGAACTCGGTCTGGCTGCTCATGCAGACCGACGGGAACCTGGTGCTCTACCGCAAGCGCGACGGCGCGGCGCTGTGGTCCACCGGCACCTACGGCCACCCGGGGACGAACGCCTCTCTCATGGGCGCGACGAACTACCGGGCCCTGGAAATCCTCAACAACACCGCCGGCCCGATCTGGTCGCTCCCGATCGCGGGCCGGCCCGGCGCCCGGGCGAAGGTCCAGGACGACGGCAACGTCGTGCTCTACGGCAGCGACGGCGCCGCACGCTGGTCCACCGGCACCTGGGGTAACTGGTAGCCGGAGCCTTGCGGCCCGAACCGGCCCGAACCGACCCGAACCGGCCGGAGGCGCAAGGGGGTACGGGGCAGTGCGGACGACAGCCTCCCGAGGGGCCGGGAAGTCGATCCGCACGGCCTGCCCCGAGTACGGGCTTCGGCCGCCACCTGCCGATGCGCGCCTCGCCCCGGGATCGATGCTGCGCGCACCCTTGACGGTGCACCGACCAGCACCTACCGTGCGGACACCGATGGCCCCGGGCGGGTGGCCACGGCATCCCCCACTCCGTGCCAGGAAGGGCAGCCGTGTTGCCCGTTCACCCGCTCCCCCGTCCCCACGACGCCGGCCCCCTGCCGGGCGGTGCCGCCCCGCTCTCGACTCCCCGGCCGACCGGGCCGACGCTCGCCCAGGTCGCCGCGCACGCGGGGGTGTCCAGCGCCACCGCGTCCCGGGTGCTGAACCGGTCCGCGCCGGTCTCGGCGCAGATCGCCGCCCGCGTCGAGTCCGCCGCCCGCGAACTGCGCTACGTCCGTCGCCGGGCGCCCGCCGCGGCCGCTGCCCGCGACACCGGCGCGATCGCCGTGGTCGCGTTCGCGGATGTCCTGCGCTTCCACGCCGACCCGTTCCCGGTGCGGCTCCTCGCGGGCGCGCAACACGTCGTCCCCGAAAGGGAGTTGGTGGTGCTCACCGCCGGCCCCGGCCCGGCCCGGCCGTCGCTGGTGCGCTACCTGTGCGGCGGGCACGTGGACGGGGTGCTGCTGGTCGGACGGTGGGGCGATCCCGCGCTGCCCGGGCTGCTGCAGGCGGCGGGCGTGCCCGTGGTCGCGCTGGGGCGGCCCCCGCAGTCGCAGCGCCTGGCGCACGTGGACGCCGACAATCTGAGCGGGGCCCGCGCCGCCATGGGCCTGCTGCACCGGGCCGGCCGTCGGCGGATCGCCACCATCGCCGGGCCGCCCGACACCGCCGCCGGCGCGGACCGCCTGGCCGGGTACCGCCACGCCCTGCTCGACCACGGCGACCCCACCCGCAACGCCGTCGCGTACGGCGACTTCGGGACGCGTTCCGGCGAGCACGCGATGCTCCGGCTGCTCGACCAATTCCCGGACGTGGACGCCGTGTTCGCCGCCTCCGACGCGATGGCCGTCGGCGCCCTGCGCGCGCTGCGCCGGCTGGGCCGCCGCGTCCCGGACGACGTCGCCGTGATCGGCTTCGACGACTCCCCGGCCGCCGCGACCGTCCGCCCCGGGCTGACCACCGTCCGCCAGCCCGTCGAGGACCTCGGCGCACGCGCCGTCGAACTCCTCCGCGACCCGTCCCCCGGCCGCTCCGTCGTCCTGCCCACCCACCTGGTGGTCCGTCAGTCCTGCTGACCGCCCCGGAGCCGCACGTGGTCCGCCCGCACCACCACACGGTCGGCCGCCGGGTCGAACCCGAGCACCGGGTGCGGGTAGTCGCCCTCGGCGCCCATCAGCACCGGCCTGCCCAGTCGGCGGCCGACCGCGCCCAGCAGGCCGCACAGGCGGTCCACCCCGGCCTGCCCCCGGAGCTCGCGGAGGTCGACGTCGAAGTCGATCTCCGCAGCAGACATCGGACGGAAGATCGCCTCCACGCCCGGGGCCGGCCACACCCGCAGCACCACCGACTCCGCGTCGGCGGGCCGCCCCAGCACCTCGGCGGCGGAGGGCAGCGGCCCGACGCTGCCGCCCACCTCGAATCTCCACGCCCAGCCGCTCGACCGAACCAGGTCGAACAGCTCCTGCCAGTCCTCGACCGATGTGTCCGGCACCCACACATCCGGCAGGGCGCCCATCAGGTCGGGGTCGAAGAACTCCTCGATATCGTTCCAGCCCAGTTCCGTCATCCCGACTCTCCCCTTCTCAACCCGCTCCGGCTGTCTACTCGGTGCGGGCGCCGGCGCGCGACCTGCGGATCGGCATCATCACCACAACCCGGGCGTACGCGGAACTCGCGGCGGACGCCTTCATCGCCACCGTCCCCGGCAAGGGCGCGTTCGTGCTGTCGCTGGACTCGGCATTGGTGCACGAGCAGCTGCTGCGCCAGGCCGAGGAGCGAAGAGGCAGGCGACCGATGTCCGGTGATCCCGTCCCCGCCACGCGCGGCGCGAACGCCACGCCGGCGCGGCCTTCTCGCTGCGCGACGTGAGCTTCGGACTGCCGACGGGCTACGTGATGGGCCTGATCCGCGTGAACGGCGCGAACGGCCCGGGCAGGACCACCACCATCCGCTGTCTGCTGGGCATGCGCGGCATCGACTCCGGTCAGATCGAACTGCTCGCCTGCTCGGCCGGGCCGGCGGAACGGGCCGAACGGCCTGGGCGGCCCCGCGCGATCCGGCCGGCCTGCGTCGGCGTCATGTACGTTTCACGCCGCCGGCGGTGCCGACCAGCGGGTTCGCCCCGCTTCTGGGCGGCCCCGTTGTCGGCCGGGTGGGCGGGCCCGCTAGCTGGTGGGCCCACCCGCGAGGCAGGAGAGTTCCCAGATGCGTCCCGTTCCCCTTGCACGCCCGGCCGCCGCCCGGCCGCCCGCCCGCAGGCGGCGGCCGCTGTCCGCGGCGGTGGCGGCCCTCGCGGTCGGCCTGGCCGGTGCGGCGCTGCCCCAACTGTCCGCCGGCGCAAGCGAGTCCGCCGCGCCCGCGTACAGCTGGAACAGCGTCCGGATCGGTGGCGGCGGCTTCGTCCCCGGCATCGTCTTCAACCAGGGGCAGCAGGGCCTGGTGTACGCGCGCACCGACGTCGACGGCGCGTACCGGCAGGACCCGGTGACCGGGCAGTGGACCCCGCTGCTGGACTCGGTCGGCTGGGACGACTGGGGCCTGACGGGCGTGGCCTCGCTCGCCACCGACGCCAAGGACCCGAAGCGGGTGTACGTGGCGGCGGGGAGCTACACCAACAGCTGGGATCCGGCGAACGGCGCGATCCTGCGCTCCGCCGACCAGGGCGCGACCTGGCAGCGCAGCACGCTGCCGTTCAAGGTGGGCGGCAACATGCCGGGCCGCGGCATGGGCGAGCGACTCGCCATCGACCCGAACAACGACGCCGTGCTGTGGTTCGGCGCGCCGAGCGGCAACGGTCTGTGGCGCAGCGCCGACTACGGCGTCAACTGGCAGAAGGTAAGCGCTTTCCCGGTGACCGGCACGTACGCGCCGGACCCGTCGGACAGTTCGGGCTACCAGAGCGACCCGCTGGGCATCCTGTGGGAGGTGTTCGACAAGGGCAGCGGCACGGTGAACGGCGTGACCCGGACGATGTTCGCCGGCGTCGCGGACAAGCAGAACAGCGTGTACCGCTCCGACGACGGCGGCTCCACCTGGAGCAGGATCGGCGGCCAGCCGACCGGCTTCGTCCCGCACAAGGCGGTGCTGGACGCGTCCGGCGGCAACCTGTTCGTGGCGTACGGCGACACCGGCGGCCCGTACGACGGCGCGCACGGCGACGTGTGGAAGTACGCGACGGCGAGCGGGACGTGGACGAACGTCAGCCCGGTGCCGTCCTCGGACAGCTCGAACAACTACTTCGGCTACTCGGGCCTGACCGTCGACCGCCGGCACCCGAACGTGCTGATGGTGACGGGCTACAGCTCGTGGTGGCCGGACACCCGGATCTGGCGATCCACCGACTCCGGCGCGACCTGGAAACCCTTCTGGTCGTACGGGAGTTACCCGAACCGCAACGACCAGTACACGATCGACGTCTCGGCGGCGCCGTGGCTGACCTTCAACGCGAACCCGTCGCCGCCGGAGGAGACGCCGAAGCTCGGGTGGATGACGGAGTCGCTGGAGATCGACCCCTTCGACTCGGACCGGATGCTGTACGGCACCGGCGCGACGCTGTACGGATCCTCGAACCTGACCTCCCTCGACCGGGGGCAGAAGATCGCAATCGCCCCCGTGGTGACGGGACTTGAGGAGACCGCCGTCAACGACCTGGTCTCGCCGCCGTCGGGCGCGCCGCTGCTGAGCGCGCTCGGCGACCTCGGCGGGTTCCGGCACGACGACCTGACGAAGGCCCCGGCGCGGATGTTCACCCAGCCGGACTTCTCGTCCGGCACCTCGCTCGACTTCGCGGAGTCGACGCCCGCCACCATGGTGCGGGTCGGCGACCTCGCCTCGGGCTCGACCGCCAAGCACATCGGCTATTCGACCGACGGCGGCGCGAACTGGTTCGCCGCCTCGGCCGAGCCGTCGGGCGTGACCGGCGGCGGGCAGGTGGCGCTGGCGGCGGACGGCAGCGCGACGGTGTGGAGCCCGAAGGGCGCGGGCGTGGTGCGCTCCACCGGCTTCGGCGGTTCCTGGACGCCGGCCGCGGGCCTCCCGGCCGGGGCGTCCGTCCAGGCCGACCGGGTCGACCCGAAGACCTTCTACGCCTGGTCCGGCGGCACCTTCTACGTCTCCACGGACGCCGGTGCGACGTTCACCGCAAGGGCCGCCACCGGCCTGCCCACCGACTCGGTGCGCTTCAAGGCCGTTCCCGGCGCCAAGGGCGACATCTGGCTGGCCGGCGGCACCAGCAGCACCGCCTACGGCCTGTGGCACTCCACCGACGGCGGCGCAACCTTCGCCAAATCGGCGGGCGTCGACCAGGCCGACACCATCGGCTTCGGCAAGGCCGCCCCCGGCCGGTCCTACCCCGCGCTGTACGCCTCCGCGAAGATCGGCGGGGTGCGCGGCATCTTCCGCTCGGACGACGCGGGCGCGAACTGGATCCGCATCAACGACGAAGCCCACCAGTGGGGTTGGACCGGCGCGGCGATCACCGGCGACCCGCGGGTGTACGGCCGGGTGTACGTCAGCACCAACGGGCGCGGCATCCTCTACGGCGACTTGACCGGAGGCTCCTCCCCGTCGCCATCCTCCTCCACCTCCCCTTCCCCTTCCCCTTCCCCCTCTCCCTATCCTTCCAACTCGCCTTCACCCTCCGGGACTTGCGAGGTTGATTACGCGGTGGCCAGTCAGTGGGGCGGCGGCTTCGGGGCCAACGTGACGCTGGTGAACCGGGGTTCGACGGCGATCAGCGGCTGGTCGGTGGTGTGGACGTTCCCGAGCGGGCAGCAGGTCACCTCGCTCTGGAACGGCAACGTCACGCAGTCCGGCGCGAAGGTCACCGTCACCGACGCGGGCTACAACTCCTCGATAGCGCCCGGCAGTTCGGCAACCTTCGGCTTCAACGCCAGCTGGAGCACGGCGAACACCGCACCGTCCGCGTTCACCCTCAACGGCAAGGCCTGCACCGTCAAGACCGGCTAGTACCGGAACGACCGCGGGGGCCGGGGCGGCCCGATGGCTGCCCCGGCCCCGTTCATGAGCGGATGGTGCCGACGGGATGGTGGTACTCGGTCACTTCCAGCTGTCGTTGAGCGTCACGCTGCCGGAGGCTCCGGTGGTGTAGGTGCGGTTCGCGCCGCTCTCCCAAGTGACGGTGCCCGAAGCGTCCTTGACGATGTACTTGTACTCGAAGGCGGTGCCGGAGGGCAGGCTGAGCGTGAGTTTCCAGTTCGGGTAGGAGGCGGCAGACATCGGCAGTGCGCCGGCCGGGTTCCAGCTGCCGAGCTGGGCGGTCGAGCCGACGAGGTAGACGTTCTGCCCGTAGACGGTGGTCCTGTTCTCGGAGAAGGTGACCGAGACCTGGCCGGGGTTGCTGCCGGTGGCGCCCCAGCTGTCGTTCAGCGTCCCGCCGGAGGCTCCGGTGTTGGCGCTGTGGTTAGCACCGCTCTCCCAAGTAACGGTGCCCGAAGCGTCCTTGACGATGTACTTGTACTCGAAGGCGGTATTGGCGGGGAGTTGAACGCTGCCGCTCCACACGGGGTAGCCGGACGACGAGAGCGCGACGGCCGCGTTCGGGTCCCAGCTGCCGAGCTGCGCGAGGGAGCCGACGAGGTAGACGTTCTGGCCGGCCACGGTGGTCTTGTTCTCGTTGAACGTCTGGGTGACCGTGCCGCTGGGGTCGGTCGGGCTGCCGGACGGCGACGGGCCGGAGGACCCGGTCGGGGTCGGACCGGTGGTGCCGGTGGTGGCGGTGTACAGCGCGACCGCGTCGCCCGCGTTCACGGTGACGGTGGCCTTGCCGGAGCCGTCGACGGTCACGGTCGGGCCGGTGCAGGCGGAGCCGTTGACGTCACCGTGGACGATGTCGCAGTAGGTGCCGGCGGCCAGGCCGGTGGTGAAGGTCTGGGTGACCGCGGCTCCGCTGTTGTTGATGGCGACCCAGCCCTTGCTGCCACGGCTGAACGCGATGGCGTTGTTGCCGTTGTCCCACCAGTTCGCGACGGACTGGCCGCGGGTCGCGTTGTGCCAGCCGACCATGTTGGCGATGCCCTGGTCGCGGTCGGTGCAGGTCCAGGTGTTGTTCGAGCAGTTGACGTCGGTGACATAGCCGTTGCCGTCGGCGGGCGGCGAATCGTCGCGGTTGGCGAACCGGTAGCCGGAGTAGACCTGCGGGGTGCCGTAGCCCCAGGCGAGTTCGAAGACGTGCGCCAGCCTGTACTTGGAGCCGTCGTTGTACGTCAGGGTGGTCTTGTCGCGCTCCAGGTCGTGGTTGGTCACCATGACGGCGGACTTGTCGCTCGGCTCGAATTCCCAACTCTGGCCGAACGTCTTGAGGTTGGCGATGTTGCCGGTGAACTGCTGGGAGAGCTTGGAGGCGTAGGTGAACTCCAGCACGCTGCCGTTGCCCTCGAACGCGGCGGGCGCCAACTGGCCGCTGCTGCCCGGGAAGATCTCCTGGTAGACGTACGGGCGCCCGCCCCACTGGGTGTTGTCCAGGCGGGAGACGATGTTGGCCATGTCGACCTGGGCGATGTGCTTGGCCGCGTCCACCCGGAAGCCGTCGACGCCCGCGCCGATCAGCGTGTTGAGGTAGCCGGCGATCTTGCCGCGGACGTAGTCGCTCTCGGTGTTGAGGTCCGAGAGGTTCAGCAGCTGGCACTCCTGGACCTGGGTGACGTTGTTCCAGTCGTTGATGCTCAGGTCGGCGTTGGGGCACGGCGGAGAGCCGTGGAAGTCCGACTTGGAGTAGGGCACGGCCGAGTAGCTGTAGGCGGCCGCGTTGAACCCGGACCCGCCGTACGAGGTGGAGCTGGTCTGGTTGGTGCCGGCCATGTGATTGATCACCGCGTCGGCGTACACCTTCACACCCGCGTCGTGGCAGGCGGACACCATCGCGCGGAACTGCGCGTCGGTGCCCATCCGGCTGTTCAGGTTGTACGAGACCGGCTGGTAGACGTCCCACCACGGGTGGCCCGCCACCGAGATCGACTCCTGCGGCGGGGCGACCTGCACCGCGCCGTAGCCCTTCGGGCCCAGAACGTTGGTGCACTCGCCGGCCACCGAACTCCAGTTCCACTGGAACAGGTTGGCTATCACGTCGCCGCCGTTGGGGACGGGGGTGGCCTGCGCGGCGCCCTGCAGGCCCAGCGGCAGCAGGGCTCCTGCCACCAGGGCGGCGGCGGAGACGGCCGCGGCCGGAAGGGTTCGCCGGCTGCGGCGGGTGGGGGTGGGCGGAGCCGCAACGGCTCGGCGCGCGAAGGACATGGGTGAACTCCCGGGTGGTGGAGGACTGGGGCAGGGAGGTGCCCGTCTCGACGGAGACGAGCGGTGTGACCGCGGTGGACGGGAGGCCGTCGCGGCAGCCGCCCGGAATGGAGCAGCGGGCGTCGGCAACCAGGCCGACGCCGGCGCTGCCGCCGGCCGGGCCGGAACAGATGGTTCGGGTCGCGCCCGCGGGGCCGGAGCCGGATCCCTCGGCTCCGACTCCGGCGCTCCCGCCGATCGGTGGGAAGACCATCCCGTCCCGCTCGCCCCACCGTCAAGACAGTTACGCAAAAAATTTCATCGCCTTTCAATAGAAGCGAAGGCGGCTTGATGTCGACTTTAAACCTATAAATCCCTACAACAGGCCCGCGCCATCCACTGGTTCACCACAGCAGACCAGGAGACTCTCCGGACCGGCTGAAAGCCCTTGCAGCAAGGTTCAGTTCGGCGCGGGTCGGCGCGCGGAGCACCGGAGCGGCCGGGCTTGCCGCGGGGCGGCCGGGTCGGCGATGTCCCCTTGGAATTCGAGGGCGTGATCTGGCACTTCAGGGCCCGCAGCCAGTGGCAGGAGATGCCGCAGGAGTTCGACACTGGTCGACGATTCACCACCGCTTCCGACAGTGGAGGGGCGTCGGCGGCGCCGGTGCGGAAGCTGTCCGGGAGGATGCTGCGGATGGCCACTCCGCGCTCCAGCGCCGACGGGCTCACCGTGCGGGAGTGATCTCGATCCGAGCGACCAGTCCGCCCGGATCGAGGTGCCGGCGGATCAGCGCCCAGGGCCGGCCGCCGGGAGCGATCACCGCGCCCGGGCGGCCGGCCGTCGGGCTGGTGCTGTTCTTCGTGGGCGCGGTGCTGGCGCACCTGCGGGCGCGGGTGCCGCACACTCTGGCGTTCCCGCTGGTGTTCCTGCTCCTGGCGGGCGTCCCGGTCGGGTACTTCGAATGAACTCGGCTGGCCCGAAAGCTAGTTGACTGCGGGCTTCCAGCCCAGCAGCGGGCCGAGGCGGGTGGCGAGGTCGGTGAGGATCTGCGTGTAGTCCTCGGGTTCGAAGGTGAACGGCAGCGCGAACGCCACCTCGTCCACCTCGCGGAACGAGGCGTTCGCGTAGAGGAGTTCGGCGAGCTGGTCGGCACCGCCCACCAGGTCGGGGGCGAACAGCAGCCGGGCGGGGCCCTGCGGGGTGTGGGTGCGGGCGTGCCGCGCGGCCGCGTATGCCCGGTACTTGGCGCGCTGGGCGGGCGTGGCGCTGTCGGTGGGGATCACCACCAGGCCCTGCGAGACCCGGGCCCTTTCGCCCTCGGGGTGTTCGGCCCGGAAGGCGCGGATCTGGGCGTGCTGGTTGGGGTCGAACTCGGTGCCGGTCTCGGCCCGCACCACGTTGCTGGTGAGCAGCCGGAGTCCGTGCTTTCCGGCCCAGCGGGCGGAGCGCAGGCTGCCGCCGCCGTACCAGACCCGTCCGGCCAGGCCGGGCACGTGCGGCTGGACGCGCGGGGAGTACGACTCGATGCCCTCGGCGCCCTGGAAAGCGCTTGCCGTGTCGCCGCGCAGCAGGCCGAGCAGCCGCTCGATCCGGCCGTAGCCGAAGTCCTCCCGGTCGGCGGAGTCGGGGTACAGCGCGTCCTTCACGTCCTCGTAGTGCGCGGGGACGCCGATGCTGACGCCCGGGTTGAGCCGGCCGCCGGACAGCACGTCGACGGTCGCCAGGTCCTCGGCGTACCGCAGCGGGTTCTCCCAGCCGAGCGGGGTGACGGCGGTGCCGAGGGCGATCCGGCGGGTACGCTGGCCGGCGGCGGCGAGCACGGTGAGCGGCGAGGAGATGCCGTACTGGAGGTGCCGGTGGCGCAACCAGGCGCTGTCGAAGCCGAGTTGTTCGCCGAGTTCGATCAGGCGCAGCGTCGCTTCGTGGCCCTCTGCGGGCCGGTGCTCGTCGAACAGTCCGATGGTCAGAAAGCCCAGCGAACGCAGTGGCCGGTCGGGGGTGGGCACCGGGTTCCTCCTTGCGCGGCGGCGACCCCGCATGGCCGCCCGTTCCGTTCCCGTCACGCTCACACACCGGGCGTGACGCGATCAACGGGCGGCGGACGATTGTCACTTGCCGTCACCGCGCCGCAATGGCGCGAAATCCTCCCACCGGGCCGGGGCCGTCGCCGGGCGCGGCTACCGTGGTGCACCAACCGTGCTGCGTCGGGTTCTTCGGGAGGGACGATGGTGCACTTCGACGGTCGGCGGGGCCTGCTGACGGCCGGACTGCTGCTCACCGGGCTGGCTGCGACGGCCTGCTCCTCCACGCCGGCTTCGTCCCCGCCCTCCCCGCCCTCCTCGTCCTCCTCGCCTTCCTCGCCCTCCGGTGCACGACGAACCCGGACCTGAAGGTGGAGCCGGTGGCGGGCATCGGCGACAGCGCCGTCCTCACCACCTACCGGGAGGACGGGCGGATGCCCGAGCTGCTGTTCACGATCGGCGCCGCCCATTTCGCCATCGAGGCGGTTGCCGACCGCAGCGACTCGGGCCCGACCAACGCCGCGGCGGAGGCCGCGGCCGAACAGGCGTTGGCCCGCCTGGTCGTGCCGCGCCTGCGCTCGTGACTCCTCGTCAGCCCCGGTAGGTCTCCAGCAGCCGCAGCCACACCTCGCTGATCGTCGGGTACGCGGGGACGGCGTGCCACAGGCGCGACAGCGGCACCTCTCCCACGATGGCGACTGTGGCGGAGTGCAGCAGTTCCGCGACGCCCGGGCCGACGAACGTCACGCCGACCAGCGTCTCCCGGTCGAGGTCGACGACGGCGCGGGCGCGGCCCCGGTAGCCGTCGGCGTACAGCGCGGCGCCGGACACGTTGCCGAGTTCGTAGTCGACGGCGCGCACCCGCAGGCCGGCGTCCTCGGCCTGGCGCCAGGTCAGGCCGACGGCGGCGACCTCGGGGTCGGTGAAGACGACCTGCGGGACGGCGGTGCGGTCGGCGGTGGCGACGCTGCGGCCCCAGGGCGCGAGGTCGAGCGGGCGGCCGGCGGCGCGGTCGGCGATCGCCTGTCCGAAGATCCGGCCCTGGTACTTGCCCTGGTGGGTGAGCAGCGCACGGTGGTTGACGTCGCCGGCGGCGTACAGCCAGCCGCCGGGGACGTCGGTGGCGACGCCGGTGTCGTCGGTGGTGATCCAGTGGCCGGGGGTGAGGCCGACGGTGGCCAGGCCGAGGTCGGCGGTGTTGGGGACGCGCCCGGTGGCGAACAGGGCTTCGTCGGCGGGCAGTCGGGTGCCGTCGGACAGGTCGAGGGTGAGGGTGCCGTCGTCGGCGCGGTGCACGGCGGTGGCGGAGACGCCGAGCCGGATGTCGACGCCGGCCTCGCGCAGGCCGTCGGCGACCAGTTGCCCGGCGAAGTCCTCGGTCCGGTCGAGCAGTCGGTCGCCGCGCACCAGCAGCGTGACCTCGCTGCCCAACGCCCGCCAGGCGCAAGCCATTTCGACCGCGACGACGCCGCCGCCGACCACCGCGAGCCGCCCCGGCACGCTGCTTGCCGAGGTGGCCTCCCGGCTGGTCCACACCTTGGCCTCGGCCAGCCCGGGCAGGTCGGGCAGCGCGGCCCGGGTGCCGGTGCAGACGGCGACGGCGTGCCGGGCGGTGAGGGTGCGTCGCCCGCCGTCGGGGGTCTCGACGGTGACGCGCCGCTCGCCGTCGAGCCGCCCGTGCCCGCGCACCAGGTCGACGCCGACGGACTCCAGCCAGGCGACCTGCCCGTCGTCCTTCCAGTGCGACGCGAACTCGTCCCGCCGCTTCAGCACCGCCCCCGCGTCCAACTGCCCGCGAACGGCCTCCCGCGTCCCGGCCAGCCGCCGGGCGTCCGCGAGCGCGGCCGCCGGCCGCAGCAGCGCCTTGCTGGGCATGCACGCCCAGTACGAGCACTCACCGCCCACCAGTTCGTGCTCGACGATCGCGACCGTCAGCCCGCCGGCCCGAGCCCGGTCCGCCAGGTTCTCCCCCGTCGGCCCCGCCCCGAGCACCACCAGGTCGTAGCTGTCGCCGTCCGCACCCATCAGCCGCTGCCCTCCCGCATCCGTCGATCCGCGTCACACACTGCGCTCGTGACGCCCCGTCACGCCCATTCGTACACCACGGCCCGCCCCGAACCCACTCGCCTCACGGAACACCGCCCGCCCACCCTGGCCGGGCCGGTGCGCGGCCAGACCTCGCCCCCTCGATTCCCCCCCCGCTCCACCATTTCCCCAATTCGCCTCACCCGCACGGCCGTTCCCCACCTACGGGGCACAATGGCAAGCCCTCCGGCCCTCGTTCGACCATTGCCTCCGCCCGCGTTCGCCACGCGCCGGCGGGGTGACGCAGGGCCCACCGCAACGTCGGCCCGGCATCGGCCGTCAGCAGGAACTCGCCCACGACGACCTCGTCCTCCGCATCGCACACCGTCCGCCACGCAGCCACCGTCGCCACCACATCCGCGACGGACCTGCCGAGCTCGACGTCCCGCGGCCGACAACTCAGCCGCAGCCGCCCGTCCTTGGTGTCCCCCAGCACCAGGCAGGCCAGCCGCCGCCCGACCGGCGGCCAGTCACGGTCCGCAGGGTCGTCCGAGACGTCCATCGAGTCGATGAAGCCGGGCACGCCACCCGCCACCGTGCGCGCGTTGGGGCCGTAGTGCCGATGCGCGACCACCACGCACTCCACGAGGTCACCCTTGGCGAAGTCCGAACTCTTCACCGCATCCTCCCCGGAATCCCGGCCGCCGGCCGACTGATACCCTCACCCACCGAAAGTCGCCGCCAATTCGGCGACCACAAACAGGAATCCTCTTCCCTGCCCGACGCAATGCCAGCCCCCCCCTGCACTCAAGAAAGCCTCCCCATGACCAAGCAGCCCCCCATCCCTCCGCTCAACGCCACCATCGCCAAGGGCGGCCGCTTCGGCCACCTGCGCGGCTGGCAACTCGTCCTCACCCTCCTGCCCCTCGCCCTGCTCTTCCTCGGCGGCGCAATCGGCGGCGCGATCGGCGCCCTCGGCTCGCTCAGCAACTCCGCCATCGCCAAGAAGAAGCTCTCCACCCCCATCACCGCCCTGGCCATGCTCGGCGTCACCCTCGCCTGCACCATCATCGTCTTCGCCGCGGCCGCGCTGATAGCCGGCGCATTCACCGACTAACGAGAAAAACGAGTGGCCCCGCCCCTGCGGCGGCCACCCGTTCTGATATTTCGGCGATTACCGGGCGGACGCCGAGGCGGCGAGGTCGTTGAGGGCAGCGTTGACGACCTGCCAGCCGATGCCGAGGGTGTCCCGGTCGGGCCGGCTCGACTCGTTGGCCTCGGCGGCGGGGTGGACGAAGTTGCGGTAGCGACGCAGTACGTGGCTGAACTTCTGGGCGTCCGCGTCGAGCCAGCCTTCCTTGTGGCACATGTCGATGAGCGCCTCGAACCTCACGTTCCGCACCGAGGTGTTGCCCAACAGGGACTGGTCGCGTTCCACCACCACCTGGAGCAGGACGCCTTCCAGCAGGCTGCCGAGCATCACCAAAGCCGCAACGTGTGCGCCGTTGGCATAGCAGGTGCGGGCTTCGTCGAGCCGCCGTTGGAGGAGGAGCGCCATGGCGGGGTCGGCGATGATGTCGGTCATCGCGGCCTTGAGCTCCGAGGCGCCGTACTCGGAGGGATGGGCGAGGGCCGGGTCGCAGGGCAGCAGGCGGGGACCGCCACCGGCGGCCTCCAGGCGGTAACCCTCGTGGATCAGAAAAGAGTTGACGGCGGTCACCACGTCGGCGAGCAGTTCCGGCTCGTCCAGGTATTCGCGGGCGTCGGCCAGCCGGAGCAGGACCTTCTCGATCTCGGCGGGCTGGTCGCGGCGGCCCATGAGCAGTTCGAGCGCCCACTCGCGGCGGAACTGGCCGTCGTACTCGGAGACGTCCTGCCAGCCGGCCCGGCGGAGGAATCCGGCAATCTCGTAGCCCCTGCGGTAGTAGAGGTCGTCCTCGCCGATGACCACCCGCGAGAGTTCGGTGATGGTCTTCTCGTCGAGCAGCGGGCTGTCGGGCAGGATACGTGCGGCGCTCATCATTTTCCTTCGGTGTCAGTGGTGCTGGTGCTGTCGGTGTCGGTGTCGGAGGTACGGTCGGTGGTCTCCGCCTCCTCCTCTGCCTGCTCGTCGCCCGGTTCGGGCAGCAGCAGCGGCGACCAGGTCTCGTCGGGGACGGTGGCGGGGCGCAGCTGGTGGTAGTTGGCGGGCCGGATGCCCTGGCGCTCGAGTTCCTGCCACAGGCCGGCCAGGGCCTGCTCCGGGTCGAAGCGGAACTCGCTCTCCGGGATTCGCCAGAACCGCCAGCCGACACGCTGGAGTTCACGGTCGCGCTGCTGGTCGTGGCGGAGTTGTTCGAGGGTGGAGTGGTAGCGGTCGCCGTCGCACTCGACGCCGAGGCGGCCGCGGGCGCCGACGACGACCAGATCGATCCGCTTGTTGCCGGCGGGGTACTGCGGGACTACGTGGTAGCCGCGTTCCTTGATCCGCAGGTAGACCTGCTGTTCGAACAGTGAGTCGAAGGGCTTGCACGGCACGTCGGGAAGCACCGGGCCGATGTCGTCGAGTTCGGCGAGGGCGGCAGGTGGGTTCTGCATGTAGGACAGCAGGTTGAGCCGCAGGTCTCCGGTCTTCAGCTGGTCGGGCGGCACGGAGTAGAACAGCCGCATCTGGTCCTGGGCCCGGCTGGCGGCGACGTTGTAGGCCTGCTGTTCGCTGCGCAGGCCACCGGCGATCTTGCGGACCCGGTCGACCACCATCGACAGCAGGATGACGTGGCGTTCGTCGCCCTGGAACATCGCTGCGGCACCGACCCGAATCCGGTGCTTCTCCCGAACGGGGGCGGGAATCCGCTGTTCGATCAGCTGTTCCAGCAGTTTCACCTGGGCCCCATAGCCGCCCTGGAGCACGATGACGCCCATGGTCCGGCCCTCGTAGGCGGGGTCGGCAGTGAGTTCGGCGAGGCAGTCGACGATGGCCTCGGCCTCCTTGTGGTTGCGGATCCGCTGGTCGCGGCCTTCGGCGACACCGTCCGCGACGTAGTGGGTCAGCAGAGGGTCGAGTCGGTCACCGCCGTACTGGCGCAGCGGGATCAGCCCGGGCGGGTTGTAGAAGGTGGCGGAGGACCAGCCGATGATCTCCGGCATGCAGCGGAAGTGCTCCTGGAGCCGGATGGTGGACGGGAAGAACGTGGACAGCAGCTGGTAGAGGTTCGAGTGCGGCATGTACAGCTGCCTCAAGTGCCGTGGCACATCCGGGAGATGTGCGGCCAGCCGGTCCTGGATCTGCTGGGTGCGGCCGAATCCGGTGACCGGCGGGGTGCACTGCTTGTCGTCGCCGACCACGATGATCCGGGGTGCCAGCCAGAGCAGGAACAGGGCGTCCATGCCGGCCTGGCTGGCCTCGTCGACGATCACCACGTCGAAGGCGTCCTGGTGGGGCTCGATCATTTCGGCGACCCGGGAGATCGGCATCACCCAGGCCGGGACGGCGCTCTGCGCGATCTGCATGGCGCTGCGTGCGGCGGCCCCGAACTGCGCGGCGCTCTTGCCGGTGCCCTTGCCGTACGACGCCATGTGCGAGCGGTATGCCTGGAGGGCGGAGCGCTGTTCGTTGGTCATCCGCTCCAGGCAGTGCAGCCGGCCCTTGGCGGCGGCCAGATCGCCGGTCAACTCCTCCAGCTTCGCTTCGTGCTCGGTCAGTTCGGCGTCCAGGCGCTGCTCCCGGCCGGGGGCGCGCTCGTCCTCGACGAACCGGCAGGCCGCGGCCCAGGCCCAGGCATCGTCGAGGCGGGCGAGTCGCTGCGGCCACTCCGGGTCGAGGCATTCGTCGGCAAGCCGTCCGGCCAGGGCGGGGGATGCGGCGGCGAGCGCGTCGAGCAAGTGGATGCAGCGTTGGCCGCGCTGCTGCCGGCTGTGGGCGGCGGCGTAGGCGTCGAGTTCCTTGGTGTAGCGGTCGAGGTCGCGGTCCGCGACGGCTTGCGCCATGGCAAGTGACTCGGGGGTGGGGGGTGATCCGTCGGCGGGCGCACGCAGCGCCCGCTCCCAGCCGGCCAGCCGTTCGACGGCCCCCTCGGCACGCTGTCGGCCGGACATCGCGGTGACCGCGGAGGTGAAGTCCTGCCAGGCCTGGGGCCTGGTCAGGTCGAGGAACATCGAGCGGCCGACGAGCAGCTCGTCGATCCGTTCGCGCAGCCCGCCGAAGCCGGTGATCGTGGCAAGGTGCCGGTAACGTTCCTGAAGGTCGGCGAGGCGCACCTCGAGCGGACCGTCGTCGAGTGGTGCACCGGCCTGCGCCCAGCGGACGGTGACGGTCTCCAGGGTCAGGTGGGCGCGCAGGTGGGTGAGGACCGCGTCGAGATCGGCGGGGCTGGCGGGCGTACGGCCGTCGACCCGGCAGCCGGCCACGAGGTCCTCGGCCTCACGCAGCGTCCTGGGGGCGAACAGTCCGCGCAGGGTCCGTGGTCCGGCGAGGTGCCTGTGCAGTTCGGGGACGGCGGCGGCGATCCGGTTGGCCTGCTCGGCGGTGAGGCCGGACGGCAGGGTGACGGTCCGGACGCCGACCGAGGCCAGGGCGTTGGCAGTGTCGGCGAGTACGGGCTCGGCTTCCACCACGCGCTGCCACAGGTTGTAACGACGGCGGGCCAGCCGGTCGGCCAGAGCACGCCGGGTCCACTCGGTGTCACCCCACCGTCGGGCGTCCCAGGGCACTCCGAGGCGGTGCAGAAGGCCACGTCCGGCCTCGAGCAGCGCCACCAGATGGTCGGTGGTGGGAGTGTCGAGGGTGGCGAGTCTGGCGCGGAGCGCAGTGGCCTCGTCGGACAGTCCGGAGACGGTGGGCCGGGCGTCGGCGATGGCGGTGGCGACCTGGCCGGGGGTTGGCAGCAGGCTCGGAGCGGGCGGCAGCGGGCCGAGGTTCTGACCGGCGGCGCCGTCACGGAGCAGGACGAGCAGTTCCTCGGCTTCGACGGGGGTGAGCGGCGGCCGGGCGGGCGCCCGATCGGACAGGCTGCCGATCCATTCCAGCGCGGGCGCGGCGTCCTGGACACGCTGCACGATCGTGGCGAGGGTGCCGGAGTAGCCTGGCGCGACCTCGGGGTGCTGGTAGAGCTCGGCTTCCCGCAGCGCGATGATCTTCTCGGTGAGGAGCTTCTGGCGGCTCTGCAGCTCTTGCCGGCTCTTGGTCAACCGTCGGATCTCGTCGCGCAGTTGGGCGGGGTCGCCGGAGGCGGCCTGGTCACTGAGCGCGTTGACGGTGCGCTCGAGCTCGCTCGCGCCGTCCTGCCGCGCCCCGGACAGCAGCAGGACGCACAGGTCGCGGATGGCGGGCGGCAGTTTGTCCCGAAGCACGGTCAGGGCGTGGTCGCGGGCGCTGGTGACCAGAACCCGCTGCCCCTGGGCGAGCAGGGCGCTGAGCAGGTTGGCGATGGTGTGGGTCTTGCCGGTCCCGGGCGGTCCCTGGACCACCACGCCGGTGTCGCGCTGCAGGCGGTCCAGGACGGCACGCTGTTGGGCATTGGTCTTGAGCGGAAACAGCGGATCCTCGTCGAACAGGCCCCGGGTGGGCGTGTCGCTCCAGGCCGCCCGCTCCTGCGGATTGAGGTTCATCACCAACTGAGCCAGCCCGAGCGGGGCTTGACGTTCGGACACCACGGACTGGGCGATCCGCTCATAGCAGCGCAGCACCGCGTTGCGGTTCAGCGGCCGCAACATCAGGGCGGGCGCGAAGGTCAATCGCAGGCCCGAGTCGGGCGCAGCCGGGGGACGCCAGCCGGCGTTGAAGGACACCGGTCGGGGCAGGACGAGTTCCTGCCAGCGGGTCAGGCACTCCAGGGCCGCCTCGCCGAGCGGGTGCACGGGGTTGGCGGAGAGTTCCTCGGCGAGCGCAGTGGAGCGCTCCTGCACCAGGCCGTCGTCGGTGTCCAGGAAGTCCTGGTCCTCCAGGCGCATCTCACCGTCAGCGGTGACCTGGACGGTGATCCGGGCGGTCCGGCGGTCGACGTGGGTGATGACCCGGCGGGTGAAGATGTGCCGGTGCAGGGCTGTGCCGCGAGGCTCGCTCCAGGTCAACAGGCCTGTTCCGAGGACGAGTTCGACCTGATCGTCCTGCTGCACCAGACGCTGGTGCCAGCGGTACAGGGTCTCGTACAGCGCGCGCAGCGGCCGCTCGGAGCGCTCGCGTTCGGCCCACCGCCGCCAGCGGCTCAGCCAGTTGGCGTACGAGCGCAGCACCTCGTCGGCGGCCTCCCGCTCCACCGTCTCACCGGTGTCCTGCCAGAGCTCCACCTCGGCGCGGCTGCGTTCCGGGCCGCGCTCGGCGAGCGGCGGGTCGCCGCCGTCCGGGTCTTCGCAGGCCGACTGGTCGATCCAGTCGCGCAGTTCGGCAGGTACGTCGGGCGGTGCGCTCTGCGGCACATGGTCGAGCACCAACAGCGGCCGGTCCTCCTGATCGGTCGGCCGCGAGATCGCACCGGGCAGGTCGCTCAGCCACAACTGTTCCCAGGTACGCGTGTCCCGGGCCCGCTGCGTCCCGCTCTGCACCACTTCGCGCAGGAATCCGAGCAGCGCGGCAGTCTGCCCGATGACCTCCGGATTCCGCGCATGCAGCCGTTGAACGTCCACCATTCTCCCCTCGGTCGGTGACGAACGTTCCAGGATGACCATGGACGTTCCGGCCGGGGGGAGTTGACGGCAAAGTGGCTTGATACACACTGCGTCATGGCTTGGACACGATGCGTCTCGGCCTGTGACTGGGCCGCTGCGCTCTGCTTCAGTGCCACGGCGTGCCTCGCGGCAGCACGGGTGACCCGTCGGCGGCGGGTGGCCGGTGTCGGCCTGCGGCGACACCGACGCGTCTACATCCGAGCCACCGTGGATGTCATGACTGCAGCCTTCGAGGATGTGCCATTCAGCGAACTGCTCCACCATCCCGCTGCGACCACACGCAGACTGGACGCCGTCCGCGTGCTGCGGCTGCGGCGGCGCGATGCGGGAGACCTCGCCCTGATGCGCGTCGACCGGATGGAGCGGGACGCATCGGTCGTCGACTTCACCTCCCGTCTGCTCACCGGGCTGGTCCGAACCGAGAACATGGCAGCCCTCCGCCAGGCTCTGCCCGAGGCCCTGCCGTGGATCACCTTCCTGCCCGCCGAGGAGGTCGACACTCTGCTCTCGGAACTGGTGGAGACGGCTCGCGGCGCGGTGGCCCTGGACAATCTCGCCCCGATCGCCGTCCTGCTCACCCAGTGGCGACACAGCGCCGAGATCTACGCGGACCCCGCCCTGCTCGCCGTCCTCACCCGCGAGCCCGAAGGCGACCTCGGACCGGTCCCGGTGCCCGAGGGAGCGGAGTGAGCCCGAAGCGCGGAGACCGGGCCACGCCGCCGCCGGTCGGCGACGAGTACGACCTCCGATTCGCCAATACCGATGCCGCCGACGGCTGGGACCACCTCGGCCGCCAGGCAGCCGGCAACCTGCGCCGCGCCTTCGAGAAGATCCACACCGATCCCCGCGCCACCGACCACCCCGACCGCCGGCACCGCCTCAAGGGCAAGCTCGGCACCGGCACCTTCAAGGGCCAGGAACTGGAGCGCCGGCAGTACGAGGTCACCGGCGGCGGACGCATCTGGTACCTGCTGGACGACACCGGTCGAACAGCCTGGATCACCTACGCGGGCACCGGCCATCCGAAGGCCACGGACTGAGCCGACCCGCTGCGCCACAGTGTCACGGGTGGTCGGGGGTCAGGCCCGGGGTGGTGGGGAAGAGGGCGGAGGGGTCGGTGGGGGCCGGTTGGTGGGTGGGTTCGGTGCCCGGGGGGACGAGGGCGTGGGTGGCGGTGAGGAATTCGGTGAGGGGGGCGGTGGAGGCGAGGACGGTGGCGCGGGTGGCGTCGGCGCCGCGGAACGCGAGGCGGATGCGGCCGTTGGGCCAGGGGCGGATGCGGACGGCGCCGTCGCCGGCGGGGCCGGCGAGGCCGGCGGCGAGGAGGTCGCGGGCGATCAGCCAGGTGACGCCGCCGTCGGGGGTGCCGTCGGGGAAGGTCAGGCGGACGGCGTAGGGGTCGCCCGGGTGGTAGCCGACGACCATGACGCGCCGACCGCCGGTCGGGCCGAACACGTGGACGGGCAGGTGGCGTTCGACGCACGTGCGCATGAGGCGGGTCTCCTCGTTCCGATGTCCGCAACCGCCTTCCCCGGGTGGGGTGTTGCATGCGTCCGAAGCGCGGACGGGCGGGCCCACATGGTACGGCGTGGGCGGGGCATCCGACGGTCGTGGCGGTACCCGGCCCCGGGAGGTCCGATGACGGAGGAACACCGCAGCACAGTGACGCGAAGTGACGCGCCGCCGACTGCAACGGGAAAGCGTTTTCCCGTTGCGGACGGCGGCGTTGCAGTCGGCGGCGTTGCGGACGGCGGCGTTGCGGTCCCCGACGTTGCGGGTCTCGGGCGCGCCGTCAGCCCTGCTTGATCGCGGAGACGTCGAACTCCAACACCACCTTGTCGCCGACCAGCACCCCGCCGCCCTCCAGCGCCGCGTTCCAGGTGACGCCGTACTCCTTGCGGCTGATGGTCACCGCACCCTCCAGCCCGACCCGCAGGTTGCCGTACGGGTCGACCGCGTTGCCGGTGTACTCGAAGTCGATGGTGACGGGGCGGGTGGTGTCCTTGATGGTGAGGTCGCCGGTGACCCGGTAGTCGGTGTCGGAGCGCTGCTCGACGGACGTGGTGCGGAAGGTGATGTCGGGGAAGTTCGGCGCGTCCAGGAAGTCGTTGGTGCGCAGGTGCTGGTCGCGCTGATCGACGCCGGTGTCGATGCTCGCAGCCTTGATGATCAGCTGGCCGGTGGACTGCGACGGGTTCGCGCCGTCCAGGTGCGCGGTGCCCTCGAACTGGTGGAAGGCGCCGCGCACCTTGGTGACCATGGCGTGGCGGGCGACGAACCCGATCCGGGTGTGGGCGGGGTCGAGGACGTAGTCCCCGGTGAGCTCGGGCAGGCTGACGGTCATGGTCTGCGCTCTCCTCGTGACGGCGTGGTGGCGTGGTGGCCTGGCGGCCTGGCGGCCTGACGGCGTGATGGCCTGGCGGTGCATGGCGGTGCGACGACGACGGGCGCACCCACCGGGATGCTCCGCCCGCTCGCCGCCGCCCGTCCACGCTAGGCGCTCGCCCCCGCCCGACCCGGATGTGACACACCGTCACCCCGGGCCGGACCTGACCCGCCGAAGCGAACCGGCCGAAGCGAACCGGCCGAAGCGGGTCAGCCGAAGCGGCCGTTCACGTAGTCCGCGGTGCGCGGGTCGGCCGGCGAGGTGAACAGGCGCTCGGTGGGGCCCGCCTCGACGATCCGGCCGGGGGTGTCGTGCGAGGCGAGGAAGAACGCACAGGACTGCGAAACCCGCTGCGCCTGCTGCATGTTGTGGGTGACGATGACGATGGTCAGGCGGTGGCGCAGTTCGGCGATGGTCTCCTCGATGCGGCGGGTGGAGGTCGGGTCGAGCGCCGAGCAGGGCTCGTCCATCAGCAGGATCTCCGGGGAGACCGCGAGCGAGCGCGCGATGCACAGGCGCTGCTGCTGGCCGCCGGAGAGCGCCCCGCCGGGCGTGCCGAGCCGGTTGCTGACCTCGTCCCACAGGCCGGCCTGGCGCAGGCTGGACTCGACCAGGTGGTCGCGCTCGTCGCGGCTCGCCTTGATACCGGCCAGCTTCAGCCCGCTGATCACGTTGTCGTACAGCGACATCGCGGGGAACGGGTTGGGTCGCTGGAACACCATGCCGATCCGGCGGCGGACCTCGGCGGGGCGGCGGCCGGTGGCGTACACGTCCTCGCCGTCGAGCAGCACCTCGCCGGCCAGCGCCGCGCCGCGCACCATCTCGTGCATCCGGTTGAGGATCCGCAGGTAGGTGGACTTGCCGCAGCCGGACGGCCCGATCAGCGCGGTGATCTCGCCGGCCCGCATCTGCAGCGAGACGCGTTCCAGTACCTTGCGCTGACCGAACCAGGCGGTCAGGTCGCGGGTCTCCAGCCCGGACAGCCCGTTGGACGGCCCGTGGGAAGGCCCGTGGGACGACCCGTCCGAAGGCCCGCCCGACGGACCGTCCGAAGGCCCGCCGGGCGCCCCGTCGGCGGGCACCGGCGGCAGCGGAATCGTCGGCGGGTCGGTCGTTCCGTCACCGAACTCGGCTGCGGGGTAGGGGGGTTGTGCGGTCTCGGTCATCGGCGGGCGGATCCTCTCCGGCGGTCAGGAAGGCAGGTCAGTAGACGTTGGGCAGCAGCGCGGCGGCGTTCTCGTACACCGCCCAGAACAGCGCGGCGAGCACCGGCGCGAAGCACAAGTAGCTCGCGCTGCGCCGCCAGTGGCGGGCCGCGAGGCCGGCCGCGACGACCGCCAACAGCAGGGCCAGCGACCAGAGTTGGAGCGCGGACAGGGCGCCCTTGTCGGCGGCCAGGGCCTTGTCGGCGGGTGCGGCGGCGGGCCGGCGGGCGCCGAGCGGCTGCGGGTCGCCGTCGAGGCGGGCGCCGATCAGCACGGTGCTGGTGGGAATCCAGGAGGAGTCCCCGGTGACCAGCACCAGCCGGTTGGGCGCGCTGTCCTTGATCGGGTGGTCGCCGTCGCCGGAGGCGTTGACGGTGTAGTGGAAGCTGCCTTGGCCGGTGGTGATGTCGATGCCGTCGCCGGGCCGCAGTCCGGCGAGGCCGGCGAAGGGCGCGCCGAACGCGGTGGAGCGGCCGAACAGCACGGCCACGCCGGGCTGTCCGGGCAGCACGGTGTCGCGCCGGTGCCCGGGTCCGCGCATCAGGTCGCGCCCGTTGGTGCCCTCGACCACCACGGCCTGGTGCAGCCCGAGCGCGGGGATGTCCAGCACGGCGAGCGGCGCGCCGTCGGTGGTCGGCCCGGTGGGCGCGGTGGCCTTGCCGAGCTGGTCGCGCAACGTGGCGTACGCGGTGGACTGGTGGCGCGCCTCCTGCAGCCCGGAGAGGCCGAACAGGTAGCCGGCGAAGCCGAGCAGCACCACGGCGGCGATCGTCACCGACCAGGCGACGCCCAGCAGTCGGCGTCGCCCCCGCCCGGGCTCGCGCACGGCGGCAGCAGTCGCGGCAGCAGTCGCGACGGGAGTCTCAACGGGCTTGGTCATCACGGGAGTTGTCATCGGGGCCCCGCCGCGGTGTTGCGCCGGCGCCACCAGGCGGCCAGCAGCGGCGGGACGGTGACCACGCCGAGCAGTTCGAGCGCGGTGAGGGTGGACAGCAGCCAGTCCTGCGGGCGTCCGCCGAGCGCGACCACCGTGCCGGGGACGTTGCCGCCGCCCGAACCGCCGCCGCCGTTGCCGGAGTCCGAGATGACTTCGCCGGTCTGCGGGTCGACGGCCTGTCCCCCGTTGCCGCCGCCGGTGCCGCCGCCCGTCCCGTTGCCGCCACCGCCACCGTTCCCGTTGCCGTTCCCGTTGCCGCCCGAACCGCCGTTGCCGCCACCGCCGTTGCCGCCGTTGCCGGTCTTCACGGCCTGCCCGTCCTGGACGGTGCAGTCCAGCGGGCTGCCCTTCTTGTCACAGGGGCTGGGCTGCGGGGCGTTCTTCAGGACGATCAGCTGGCCGCCGGAGTCGAAGGTCGGGTTGGGGCAGTTGGAGAGGGTGTTGGGGTCGACGGGGCTGGCGTTGCCGGGGATGTGCTGGGTCTGCAGCAGTCCGCCGCGCACCAGGTTGCGCGGGATCGGCGAGTAGCCGAGGTCGTCGGCCTCGCGCTGCCCGGCGCACAGCACGTACGCCAGGTAGCGGCTGAGCGCGCTGCCCTTCTGGTCGTTGAACTTGGGCGTCACCGGCAGCGGGGTGCCGGCCCGCGGCACGATCAGGTAGCTGTAGGAGGAGATCGGGTAGGAGCGCGGGTCGTTGTTGCTGTAGACGCCGTCGAGGTTCTGCTGCAGGTAGTCGGGGTCGGAGGTGGGGGTGTTGTCGTCCACGCCGCGGATCCTGGCGGCGGTCAGCGCGACGGCGACGTTGGAGGCGCTCGGCAGGGTGTAGTACCCGGCGGGGTTGAGCACCTTGACGACGGGCCAGCCGCTGCGCTTGGCGAACGCGTACTCGTCGTAGCCGATCGCGCCGATGCCGGTCGGCGACTGGATGTAGCTGGCCACCACGTCGGAGCCGTTCTGCGCGGTCATCCGGCCGGCCGCCGGGTAGAACTCGGTGTAGTCGCCGCAGCTGACGCCGTTGACCTGCTGGCAGTAGGCGTCCCACTCACTCTTGTGGGTGTGCTCCATCCAGCGGGTGAACTGGGCGCTGGCGCCGGAGCCGTCGGAGCGCACCACCGGCGTGATCGGGATCTTGGGCAGGGCCCGGCCGTAGTCGGCGGTGATCTTCGGGTCGTCCCAGGAGGTGATCTTGTTGGTGAAGATGCCGACCACGGTGTCCGGGGACAGCCGCAGGTCGGTGACCTTCTTGCCGCCCACCTCCAGGTGGTACATCAGCGCGGTGCCGCCGGCGGTGATCGGCACGTACGAGTAGCCGTACACCGGGTTCTCCGGCTGGCCCTGGCCGTTGCTGGCCCCGCCGCCGCCGACGCCGGTGTCGGCCTTGGCGCGGAACGGCACGTCGGAGGCGGTGAAGTCGTCCTGGCCGATCGACCACTGGACGCGGCCGGCGGCCGAGCCGCTCGCGGTGAAGTCGATCTCGATGCCCATCGGTTGGACGTCGCGCCGCCACTGGTCGATGGCCGGCCCGGCCCAGCTGGAGCCGTCCGCCTTCAGCGAGGTGGCCGCGTACGCGGGTGAGGCGCCGAGCAGCGCGGCGGGCAGGGCGAGGGCGGCGGCGAGCAGCGCCGACGTCAGGTGACGGAGTCGCACGGGGCGGATCTTCCTTCTCGTACCGGAGAGTTGACGAGGCATCAGTTCGCTACCTGCGCAGCCTTGTTGGCAGCGGAGGCAGTGGCAGCAGTGGCAGCAGTGGCGCGCAGCGGGCGGCGGGTGCGGCGTTCGCTCGGGGTGCGGTGGCGGCCGAGGACGCGGGCGGTGACGAACAGGATCAGCACCACGGCCATCAGGGTGAGGCCGCCGGCGAAGGCCCGGGCCACCATGTCGGGGTAGGGCTGCTTGACGTAGTTCCAGATGAACAGCGGCAGGCTGGCCTGGTTGTCGTGGAAGGCGTCCAGGTTGAGCCGGGTGGTGAAGCCGGCGGTGAGCAGCACCGGGGAAGTCTCGCCGACGCCGCGGGCCATGCCGAGCACGACGGCGGTGGTGAGGCCGGGTCGGGCGGTGGGCAGGACAACGTGCCAGACGGTGCGCCACTGGCTGGCGCCGAGCGCGTAGGACGCCTCCTTGAGGGTGCCGGGGACGAGCCGGACGACGACCTCGGCGGCGCGGGTGACGATGGGCATCATCATGACGGTGAGCGCGAGGGAGGCCGCGAAGCCGCTCTTCTCGACGCCGAGGGTGAGGATGACGACGCCGAGGACGAACAGCCCGGCGACGATCGACGGCAGTGCGGTCATCGCCTCGACCAGCACCCGGACGGGCTTGACCAGGCGTGCGCCGCGCCTGGTGCTGCCGGATTCGACCAGGAAGACGGCGGTGAGGATGCCGAGCGGCACGGAGAACAGGGTGGCCATGCCGAGCTGTTCGAGCGAGCCGACGACGGCGTGCAGGCAGCCGCCGGAGGTGATCGGGTCGAGTGCGGCGGTGCTGCGCATGGACTCGGTGAAGAAGTTGAGGTGCCGGGCGGCGTCCAGGCCGCGGTAGAGGACGTAGCCGATCTGGTCGCCGATGACGGCGAGCACCAGCAGGCCGGAGCTCCAGGCGAGCGCGGTGGCGAGGCGTTCGCGGACGGTCAGGGCGTCCCACTGGAGGCGCCCGGCGACGGCGTAGAGGGCGAGGAACAGCAGGTACCAGCAGAGCAGGAAGCCGAACGCGCCGCTGAACGGCAGGATGCGTTCGTACAGCAGCCAGTCGAGGCCGAGCGAGCCGCCGGCGGCGCCGGCCAGGGTGAGGACCTCCTCGCGGGTGACGCCGCCGAGTCGGATCCGCTGCTGCTCGGGGAGTGCGTCAGGGGCGGGGCGGTCCTCAGGGCCGGGGCGGTCCTCAGGGGCGGGGAGTGCGTCAAGGGTGTTGCCGGGGTGGGTGGTCGACATTGCGTGGCCTCCGGTCAATCCGAGGTCGAGGCGCCGGACCGGGACCGGCTGATGATGAACCCGGCGGCCACGTTGACCAGCAGGGTGATGGCGAACAGCACCAGTCCGGCGGCCATCAGTGCGGACAGCGAGAGGCTGTCGGACTCGCTGAAGCGCAGCGCGATCAGCGAGGAGATCGAGTTGCCGCCGTTCTCCAGGACGTGCCAGGAGAGCCGGAACACCGGCGAGATGATCAGTGCGACGGCGATGGTCTCGCCCATCGCGCGGCCGAAGCCGAGCATCACGGCGCCGATCACGCCGCCGCGTCCGAACGGCAGCACGACGGTGCGGACCATGCCCCAGCGCGTGGAGCCGAGCGCGTACGCGCCCTCGCGTTCGCCGGCGGGGGCCTGCGAGAACACCTCGCGGCTGAGCGAGGTGATGATCGGAATGATCATCAGGGAGACCACGGTGCCCGCGATGAACGTGGACGAGGTGTAGGAAGTGGCGATGTCGCCGGTGCGGACCTCCAGGAACGGCAGCGCGCCGCCGAGATGGACGGCCAGCCAACGGCAGAAGCCGACGATCCGCGGCTGCAGGAAGAACAGGCCCCACAGGCCGTAGACGATGCTGGGGATCGCGGCCATCAGGTCGACCAGCGAGATCAGCGTGGGCCGCAGCCGGACGGGCGCGTACTCGGAGATGAACAGCGCGGCGGTGAGCGCGACCGGCACCGCGATGCACAGCGCGATGACGGCGATCAGGATGCCGTCGGGCAGCACCGCGGCGATGCCGAAGGAGTGTGCGGCGGTGCGCCAGCGCTGCTCGGTGAGGAAGGACCAGCCGACGGCGTCGAACGCCTCGGTGCCGCGCAGCAGCAGGAAGAACGCGATCAGGCCCATCAGCGCGAACACGGACAGGCCGGCGGCGCGCAGCAGGCCGCGGAAGGCCCGGTCGGCGGGCGAGGCGGGGGCGCTGATCGGTCGGGGCCGGTCGGCTTCGGGTGGTGGGACGCGGGTTTCCGTCGGCTGGACGGCGGCGGTCATGGTGTCAACTCTCCGCGCGGTGAGGGTTCCTGGGGTGGTCGAGGGTGGCCGGGCGGGCGCGCAGGGGCGCCCGCCCGGCGGGTGCGGTCAGCCGTTGCGGCGCAGCAGACGGTCGCGGAGGCGGCCGGTGCGGCGACGCAGTTCGGCGCCGGCGGGGGTGCCGCCGAGGAGCAGGGCGGCGGGTCCGCCGACCAGCAGGACGGCTCCGGTGGCGAGGATGACGGGCAGCAGCAGGCGGGCGAGGCCGGCCCGGTCGGCGGCGGCCTGGCCGACGGCGGTGGCGCCGAGGGTGGGCGAGGCGCTGCCGCTGGGCTTGGCTCCGCCGCCGCCGCTGTTGTCGCCGGGGGCGTTGTCCCCGGCGGGGGCGTCGGCGGGGTTGCCGAGTGCGCCGGTGCCGGGGTTGCCGGCTCCGCCGCCGTTTCCGCTGCCGCCGCCGGAGTTGCCTCCGTTGCCGTCGCCGCTGCCGTTGCCGGGTGCGGTCTGGTTGCCGGGCAGGGCGCTGTCCTGGGCGGCGACGTGTCCGGCCGCGGTCTTCGCTGCCGTGACCTGACCTGTCGTCAGTCCGCCGAATCCGACGGCGAGTTGGCCGGGCTGGCGGCCGTAGATCTGGCCCTTGGCGGGGTCGGTGACGGTCCGCACGAAGCGGGCGATGGCGGCGGCCTTGTCCGGGGCAACGCCCTGGGTGGGCAGCATGGCGTACTGGACCATGGTCAGCGGGTACGCCTTGGGGTCCTTGGCGTACGCCGAGTCTGCGTCGCTGTACGGGAGTTGCTGCGTGCCGGTGGCGGCGTCGACGGGCATGTCGGCGGCGGCGGCCTGCATGGAGGCGATCGTCGGGGTGGTGAATCCGCCTGCCGGGTTGGGCAGTTGGGCTTCGGGCAGGCTCATCGCCTGGGCCTGGCCGGCGTCCATGACGGCGAACAGGGCGCGCTTGCCGTTGTCCTGGCTGATGCACTTGGCGTGCTGGCCCTGGACTTCGTCGGGGTTCAGGCAGGACGGCCGGACCTCAAGGGTCATTCGCAGGACCTGGCCGAGGCCGCCGAGCACCGGGTTCCACTCGTACTGCTTCCAGTTGGGGCGGCTCGGCGGGCCGGTGAAGTCCTGCGGCTGGAAGGCGTCGACCGGGAACCCGGGGTAGCTGGAGCGCAGGTACTTGGCGTCGATGTGCATGCCCCACGGGTCGGCGGCGCCCTGGAGGAACTGGGCGGCGTCGGGGTCGGCGGCGATCCAGGTGGTGAGGCGGGTGACCAGGTCGGTGGTGCCGCCGACGACGATCGGGGCGGTGGCGGCGAAGGTGCCGCCGGCCAGGCAGCCGGGCCAGGTCGGGCCGTTGTCGCCGCTGGGGTTGAGCTGGAGGAACTCGGGGTCGGCGAACAGGCAGACCGCGTTGCCCTTGACGCTGTCGGTCTCGTCGCCGGCGTCGAGCCGGTAGCTCTGCGTCAGCATCTTGGCGAGCAGCCGCTGGTTGAGCTTCAGGGTGCGGATCTGCCGGTGGCTGGCGCCGTCGTCGACCAGGAAGACCACGGAGACGGCGCTGTTGGCGAGCGGCGCGTAGGTGTACGGGCGGGCCGCCGGGTCGCGGTCGGGCACCGAGGTGAGTGCGATGTCGCCGCCGGCGCGGCGCAGGAACGCCGAGCGGGCCTGCGGTTCGCCGCCGCCGGAGGTGTACTGCACGGTCAGCGGGTCGTTGCCGCCCTGGCACAGGCCGGTGCGCCACTGCTGGACAGCACGGTCGGCCATCTCCAGGCCGATCGCGGAGAAGTCGGCGTTCTTGGCGGCGCAGGCCGCCGGGGTGGGGCCGAAGTTGAGCGGCACGGTGACGTGGTTGGCCCAGGCGCAGGCCTCGCCGCTGGCGTAGCGCTTGCCGCCGGTGTTCTCGAACGCGACGACGTTGTCGCTGGCGGTGTTGAACAGGCCGTCGGAGTCGCCGGAGTGGTCGTCGCAGTTGATCTCGCCGGCCGGCCACTGGTAGGCGCCGACGGAGTCGCCGCCGTAGTTGGCCTCGATCACCAGCGAGCACTTGTGGGTGGGGTCGCAGCCGAGGGTCTGGCTCTGCTGCGCGGTCCACACCTCGATGTCGGCCTCGCCGCTGCCGTCGGGGCGGGTCGCGGCGATCGCCATGTTCGACGGGAACTCGGGCGTGGTGGTGCCGGGCGCGGGGAACGGCTGCAGGAAGCCCTTGGCCGGGTCGGCGTTGTACAGGCTGGAGCCGTAGCAGTCGGTGATCTGCGGCTTCTCGCCGCGGCACTGGTAGATCCGCACCGGGTAGCGGGCGACCTTGTCGAAGCCGGAGTTCCCGTGCGGGTTGAGCACCACGGGGACGGGCTGGAAGTCGGCGTCCACGGTCGGCGTGAACCCGCTCCAGGTGACGTGCAGCACCTGGTTGCCGAGGCCGCTGGTCGGCGTGACGGTCACGGACCCGGCGGGGCCGGTGGTCCAGGTCAGCGGGTCCCAGCGGGCGGGCCCGGGCACGGTGGTGCCGGCGGCGGCCTGCGCGGGCTGGACGCCCGTCCCGCCGAGCGGCAGCAGCACGGCGGCCGCGCCGAGCGCCCACGTCAGGACGGCCGCCAGCCAGGCCTGCAACGGTCGTGATCGGGTTCTGGGCCCTGACGGGCGGACTCTCATCGGCGAAGCACCTCCGGCGACGGCGCACCGGAGCAGGCACGCACGGATGACAGGGAGCGGAGCGACGGCGTTCGACGCCTCCGACGATATTCGGCCAGTGACGTCTGTCCGGGTGCTGTCCACCAGATGTACGAGGCCCCAATTAGTGCTCGAATCAAGGGAACTGACGTGTCATCAGCGTCCGAAAACGCGCGCACCGCCCGACCGGACGGGTCGGGCGGTGCGGGTGTGGCGCACGGTGCTGGAGTGACGAATCGTCAGGAGGCCGGGGTGTAGGACACGGTGAAGGTGCCGACGCTCTGGTCCGCGGTGAAGAACGAGGTGCGCAGCTTGCTGTCGAGGAACTGTGCGCCGGCCGGGTCGAGCGCCAGCGAGGCGGCGTTCAGGTTCTGGGTGGCGCCGGTGCGGGTGACCACGGTCTCGCCGGCCGGGGCGAACAGCGCGACGGGGGTGGTGGAGCCGTCCGGGACGCCGGTGACCTGGTAGCTGTCCGAGGAGAACGACAGCTGGCGGAAGGCGACGGCGCTGCCGGTGCGGGCGTCGACGAACAGCAGGCCGCCGCCGAACTGGACGCTGCCCCAGAACTCGGCGATGTTGCCGGAGCCGCCGGTGACGGGGAAGCTCGCCGACAGGCCGGTGTTCGGGTCGTAGCCGGCGGTCGCGGTGGGCAGCGGGACGGCCACGATGCCGGCCTGGGCGGCCTGCTGGAAGAACGCGTTGCTCTCGTGGATCACCGCGTTGCCGGCGGCCGGCGCGGCCGAGGCGGTGGTCGCCGAGGCGACGGTGGCGACGAGGGCGAGGCCGGCGGCAGCGGCGGCGATCCGGGCGTACGTGCGGGACATCGTGGCTCCTTCAAGCTGGGTGCGGGGTTCTTCGCGGTGCGGGGTTCTTCGCGGTGCGGGGTGCTCGTGGCGCAGGTTGCTCGCGGTGCGGGTCTTGCGCGGTGCAGGTCTTACGCGGTGCGGGGTTCTTCGCGGCGCGGCTTGCTGACGAGGCGGGGTGCAGGGTGCGTCGTGCACGGCGGGTCGGCCGTGACGGGGCCGCCGCCCGTCCCGCGTGGCTGCGGGACGGGCGGCGGGGGTGGCACGTGGTGCCGGGGTGGCGGGGTGTCAGTGGATGATGACGCCGCAGCCGGTGGCCGGCAGGTTCAGGAAGCCGTAGCTGGCGATGTCGTTGCGACCGGCGGTGGAGCAGATCCAGCCGCCGTTGCTGAAGATGGCGCGCAGCGCGGTGCCCTGGGTGGTGGTGGCGGTGTAGTCGGCGTCGCGGACCACGTTGAACAGCACGCGGCCGTAGCTGCCGCCGGCGAACGCCGGGTTCAGGGTGTTGGTGGCGGTCAGCGGCGTGACGCCGTTGATGTTGCGCAGGGTCAGCTGGCCGGGGGCGTCGGTGGCGGTGGTGTGGCCGTTCAGCTGGCCGACGTAGTGGCCGACCGAGTACGGGAAGATCGCGTCGAGGTTGCCCGTGAACGCGGAGTCGGTGCCCTCGTTCTCCTCGGGGCCGCTGACGACGCAGTTGCCCGGGGTGATGTTGCCGAGGGCCTGCAGGAAGAACGAGCGGGTGCCGGAGCCGCTCTGCGGCAGGTACGCCTTGATGGTGCCGGCGGTGCCGCCGAACTGCGACCAGTCGGTCTTGGCACAGGTGTAGATGTCGACCAGGTTCGCGGTGGTCAGGTTGGCCGGGGCGTGGCCGTTGACCGTGGCGGACCAGGTGACCGCGTCCTTCGCGAAGGCGATGAAGTCCAGGGTGGACGGGTCGGTGGCCTGGGCGGCGCGGGAGGAACGGGCGAAGTCCAGGGTGGCGTTGGTGTTGGCGGCAAGCGCGCTGATGCCGGCGCCGGAGCCGTTCGGGCGGGCGATCGAGGCGCCGCCGGTCTTCGGGGTGATCGGGCTGGTGCCGGTGGCGTCCCAGCTGTACAGGCGCGGCGTGGTGGTGTCGGTGGCCGGGATCGTCGCGTTGTAGTCGGCCGAGAACTTGGTGAACAGCGCCTGCGTGGTGTCCGAGCCCACGCCCACGATGTCCTTCGCGGCGGGGGTCACGGTCGGGTCGGCGCTGGCCGGAACGGCGGCGACGGTGGTCAGGGCGGCGGTGATGGCAACGGCCGCGAGCGCCTTGGCAGCGGTGTGACGCATGGTCCTCATCCTCCGAGGGGGATCGTGCCTCGCTGGACCGGACCTGGCGGGGTCCGGTGCCGGAGAGCTCCGCGGCTTCCCGGCGGGAGTGATCCTCGTCGTCCCGCGCCGCCGCCCGGAAGCCTCTCCCGAGCCGCCCGCCCCGCCGTCCGCACTCCGGCTTCCGCACCAACTACGCTGGTGGGGGCGGTGATTGATGGCCCTTCACCGGAACTCCCCGACATGGACACGTTCTTCTCCAGGTGTGCCCACGGGGGCACCTCGGCCATCTCCGCTTCACCCCAGCACCACCGACCCCGGCCGGACGTGCACGAACCCCTCGGGCGACGGCCCCGCACCTCTCGCCGAGCCCGACTCACCAGGGGTTCCCGGCCGTTCGGCACATCCGCTGGACGTGCTCGACGCCCTGCAGGAAGCCGGTGACGCTCTGCCGGCACTGGTCGCGCCGCAGATAGCCGCGGGCGCTGCGGGCCACCGGCTCGCCGCCGCCCGCACCCGCCCGGGTGGAGCGGGCCGGCAGGTAGGCAGTCCACGTCCACTGCCGGTCCTCGCGCTGGCTCAGCACGAACCGCAGGGCGGCCCGCTCGGCGAGCAACTCGGCGACCCCGGAGGCCAGTTCACGGTCCGTCCGGTAGCCGCGGACGGCTGCGGCCAGCCGCCGCCCGTTCGCGGCGACCAGCGACCATCCCGCCCGGCCGTCCGCGCCGCGCACCGGCACCAGCCGCGGGCCACGCCCCGACTCGGCCCTGTGCCGCGGCCCGTCCCCCCGCCCCGGCTCGGCCCCGCTCACCGTCCACCCCCGGGCGTACCGCCGGGCACCGCCGCCTCCGCCATCCGGGCCAGCAGCGCCGCGAACCGGCGGAACGCGTTCTGGCACGTCGCGTAACGCTCGTACGCCCGACTCGACGTGACCAGCGGATTGCCGCGCGCCCCGGGCACCACCCAGGTCCAGCCCGGCCCACCCCGCACATGGGTGATCCGCGCCACCAACGCCGGTCCCAGGGCGACGAGTTCGGCGAAAGCTCGCTCGGCGTCCGCGGCGGAGTCGTAGACGGACGAGGAGACCGCCACCACCCGCCCGTTCAACGCCTTCAACTGCCACTGGAACCGCCCGTTCGACGCCCGTTCCGTGAACAGACCCTCCCCGCGCACCGCCCGCCACCCCCCGGATCTCCGCCGGCCCGAGGCCCGTCCTCGGCCGCAGCACCGCATGGCGAACGATCCGGCTTCGACACGAACCGGACGCACATCGTCACGCTGCGAACGCTATGTGTGCACAGACAATGTCCGGAAGCGGAATGCCTCCCGAGCTGCCTCTGTTCGCCCCGAAGTTCTCCCTTGTTAATGCGTTGCCCATCCCCGCACCAACGCCGCGCCCGACGGGCATTCAACGGCCGTGCCCGCGCCGGGTCGGGAAGGGCGGCGACTCGTCCATCGCCCGCAACAGCCGCCGGGCGGGCACCGCGTCCTCCGGCCTCACGGAGGCGGCGACGCGTTCGACGACCGGCCTGCCCGCGTGGACCGCCGCCCTCGCGGCCGCCTCCCAGCCGAGTTGCCGCCGCAACGCCGGGCCGTGCTCGGGGCCGGCGGCGGAGTGCCATTGCTCGGTGCGGCAGATACTCTCCAGCAGCGCCCACAGCTCCGGCTGGCACAACCCCGTTGGGGACACGGCCAGTTCGAGCAGGAGCGGCACGGCGGGTGCGGTCGCCCCGCCGACGACGAAGCCCAACGCGCAGACCGCGTCGGCGAGTTCGTCGACCGCCCGGCGGGCCGCCTGCTCGTCCCCGAACGCGATCCGGGACAACAGCGCGGGAACGCGGCCGGCCGGATCGCCCGTCGCGTCGCGCAGCTCTCCCCAGCGCACCGCCGCGACACCGCTCAACAGCCGCCCCACGCCCGCCCCTCACGCCGTCGTCCCCACCGGCCCCCATGATGCGGCACTCGGGCCCGGCGGGCGTGGTCGATCGTCACGGCCGCCGGCAGCGGCCCCCACGCCACCAGCGCAGGTAGCACAGCGCCATCACCGAGCCCGCGAGGCCGTGCGGCGAGTGCCGACGGCACCACCGCCCGCACTTGCCCGCATGGCCCTTCGTGGTGCCGGTGCCATCGTCCCCATTGCTGTCCGTCCTCTCCTCGGCCGGCCACCGGCGCCGCCCAGGACTCTGTCGCCCGCCCCTGCCCCGGCCGCAGGTGTCGAACGGCCATCCCCCGGACACCCGATGTGCCGATCGGCACACCCGCCGCCGCCCCCACGGCCCCTAGGGTGATCACATGAACGGGGACCTGGGGGCAGCCACGCGCACACGCGAGCGCCCCACCATGCCGAATCGACCGACGCCAGGCCCGCCCGAGGCAGCGTCATGAACGCCGAACTCGCCCGGGCCACAGCCGGGTTATCGGCGTCGTCACCTGCGCTCGACTCCACCGCCGACCCGGCCGACCCCCGCTGCCGGACAGCCCCGTGAGCGCCGAACTCGTCTGGACCGCTGCCGGGTTGCTCGTCCCTGCCGCCGTCGTCGGGTGGGCGCTGTGCCGCCCACGGCGGGCCGGATCTGTCGCTGCGCTGTCGATCGTGCTCAGCTGCGCCGCCGGGTGGGCCGGGCCGTACCGGGGCGGGGCGGCGGCGGTGGGGCTGGCCGGGGTGGTCGAACTCGGTGTGCTGCTGGGCCTGGTGGCCCTCGCGGCCCGGAACGGCCGGGGGTGGGCGGTGGCCTGGCCGGCGCTGGCCGTGCTGGGGTGGCCGATGCGGTTCGTCGGCTTCGAGCCGCCGCTGCTCGGCTTCGGTGCCGTCGCCGTTGCGGTCGCCTGCGCCGTCGGCGGGTACCTGCGCGCGCTCGACCGTCAACGCGAGCTCGCCGTGGCCGCCGCCCAACACGCCCAGCGGCTCGAACTCGCCCACGACCTGCACGACTTCGTCGCCCACGACGTCAGCGGCATGGTCGCCCTGGCGCAGGCCGGAGGCGTGTTGGCCGGCCGGTCGCCGGAACGGGCGGCCGAGCTGTTCGGCCGGATCGAGCAGGCCGGGCAGCAGGCCCTCGCCTCCCTGGACCGGACCGTCGACCTGCTGCGCACCGCCGATCGGCAGGCCGCCCTCGCCCCGCACGAAAGCCTCGCCGAACTCCCGGAGCTGGCCCGACGGTTCACCGCCACCGGCGGCCCGGTCGTCCAACTCGCACTCGCCCCGGACCCGGTGGGACGCGAGTGCGCCGCGACCGTCCACCGGATCGCCGTCGAGGCGCTCACCAACGTCCGCCGCCACGCCCCCACTGCGCGCACCGTCCGGATCGAACTCACCCACCGGGCCGACGAATTGCGGCTGATCGTGCACAACGACGGCCCGCCCGCCACCCGCCGGGCCAGGCCGCGCGGCGGTCACGGCCTGGCCGGTCTCGCCGCCCGGGTCGAGGCCCTCGGCGGCGCCTTCCACGCCGGGCCCGTCCCGGACGGCTGGCAGCTCACCTCCACCTTCCCCCACACCCCCGCCCCCACCCCGACCTCGGAGACCCCGTGACCATCCGGATCCTGCTCGCCGACGACCACGAGGACATCCGCAGCGCCTACCGGATCATCCTCGACGCCCAGCCGGACATGCAGGTCGTCGCCGACGCCCCCGACGGCCGCACCGCACTCCAACTCGCCCGCCGCATACGGCCGGACGTCGTCCTCGCGGACATCCGCATGCCGCACCTGGACGGCCTCGACCTGACCCGACAGCTGGCCGGACCGGACGTCGCCGACCCGATCCGGGTGGTCGTGGTGACCACCTTCGACCTCGACGAGTACGTCCACACGGCGCTCAGCAACGGCGCCACCGGGTTCCTCCTCAAGCGCTCCGGCCCGGCGCTGCTCGCCGAGGCGGTCCGGGCGGCGATGGCCGGCGACACGCTGATCAGCCCGCAGTTGACGGTCCGCCTGCTGCGGCACTTCGCCCCGCCGGTGCCGTCCCAGCAGGCCCCGGCCGAGTCGCTCAGCCCGCGCGAGCGGCAGGTCGCCGTGCTGGTCGCGGACGGCGCCACCAACGCGGAGATCGCCGCCGAGCTGTTCCTCTCCCCCGGCACCGTCAAGAACCATCTGGCGAGCATCCAGCGCAAGCTGGGCGCCCGCAACCGCGTCGGCGTCGCCGCCTGGTCGCTGGCGCACGGCCGCCAGCTCACCTGACCGGCGCGGTCAGTGGAACAGCTTCCGGCCGGCCGGGGTGAGCGCCCAGTCACCGAGCAGGTTCTCGCCGATCCGCACCGCGTAGAGCACGCCGCCCGCCCCGAAGTGGAACGCGCCGATGGGCGCGTCGTGGTCCTCGCCCGTGTAGCAGAGGGTCTTCGGGGCGTCCGGCGCCGGGTCGCCGTACACCACCGACGGCGACCCGAACTCGCCCAGCACGTCCGCGAGTCGGCGCTTGTCCTCGGCCCAGTCGAGGACCCGGTCGAGCAGTTCCCGCAGTTCCTCCTCGCCCAGCGCCCGGTCCAGCCGCAGCCAGCCCCGCCGGTGGGCGTCCTCGCCGTACTGGGAGGCGACCAGCGGCGGGTCCGCCTCGGCGAAGCTGTCGCGCAGCAGGGCCGAGACGGTGCGGGTGGTGGTGTCGGGGATCCACGCCGTGCCGCGCGCGTCGTCCGGTTCGGTGGCGGCCAGCGCGTTCAGCAGCTCGACCACGGCCGCGGTGCCGCCGAGGAGTTCGGGCTGCCGGACGGCCTCGTTGAGGCTGTCGAGCAGTTCGGACCGCCGGTCGGTCGGGGCGTCGGGGGTCGGCCGCTCGGTGTCGGCGTGGGTGACGGTACTCATGGGGTCCAGTGTGCCCGCCCGTCGCTCATTCGACGGCAACGGGGCAGCTCATCCGCCTGCGATGGTCCAGTTCCCGTTCGGGGCCGGTGAGTTCGAGCGCCACGGTGTGGCGCACGTCCGCGCTGGACGCGGCGAGTCGCAGCCGCAGCTCGCCGGGCTCGACGATCCGCCGCCCGTCGGGGCCGGTGAACGAGGCCAGGTCGGCGTGGAAGCGGAAACGGACCCGGCGGCTCTCGCCGGGGGCGAGCGGGACGCGGGCGTAGCCGACCAGCCGGGCGTCGGGCCGGGTGGTGCGGGCGACGGGGTCGTGCAGGTACAGCTGGACGGTCTCGATGCCGAAGCGCCGGCCGCTGTTGCGGACCGTCACCTCCACCTCCGTGCCACCGTCGGTGGGGAGTCGGTGCCGCGGGTCGGGTCCTGGCGTCCACTCGAAGGCGGTGTAGGACAGGCCGTGGCCGAACGGGTGCAGCGGCGTCGGGTCGAGGTTGCTGACCCCGTTGGCGAGGCCGAGCGGCGGCTGCAGGTACGTCCAGGGCTGGCCGCCGGGCTCGCGCGGGATGCTGACGGGCAGCCGCCCGGACGGGTCGGCCGCGCCGGCCAGGACGGCGGCGAGGGCCGGCCCGCCCTCCTCACCGGGGAAGAACGCCTGCACGGCGGCGGCGCAGCGCCCGTCCCAGCGGCCGAGCGCGTACGGGCGGCCGGTGAGCAGGACCAGCACCACGGGGGTGCCGGTGCCGAGCAGCGCGTCGATCAGTTCGCCCTGGACGCCGGGGAGTCGGAGGTCGGGGGCGTCGCAGCCCTCGCCGGAGGTGCCGCGTCCGAACAGCCCGGCGCGGTCGCCGAGGACGGCGATGCACAGCTCGGCGCCGGCGGCGGCCCGCACGGCCTCGTCGAACCCGGCCCGATCGTCGCCGTCCACCTCGCATCCGGCGGCGAACTCGATCTCCGTGTCGGGGAGTTGCTCGCGCAGCGCGTCGAGGACGGTGGGGATGGCGAGGCCGAGCGGGACGTCGGGGTGGTGGGTCCCGACGTGGCTCGGGAAGGAGTAGCAGCCGAGCATCGCGAACGGGTCGTGGGCGCGCGGCCCGACCACGGCGATCCGCCGGGTGCCGGGGGCGATCGGCAGCGTACCGGCGGGGTTGGCGAGCAGCACGACGGACTGTTCGGCGATCCGGCGGGCGAGGGCGCGGTTGGCGGGCGGGTCGAGGTCGATGCTGCCGCGGACGTCGTCGGGGGCGGTGTCGGGGCCGCAGTCGGCGGGCAGCGCGGGCGGCAGCGGGCTCCAGTCGGGGTCGAGCAGGCCGAGCCGGCACTTCTGCAGCAGGACGCGGCGCAGCGCGCGGTCGACCAGCCGTTCGGGGATGCGGCCGTCGCGGACGGCTTCGACGAGGCGGTCGCCGTAGGCGCGGACGGTGGGGAGTTCGACGTCCACGCCGGCGGTGAGGGCGAGGCGGGCGGAGTCGGCGCGGTCGGCGGCGACCCGGTGCAGGGTCTCCAGGAAACCGATGCCGAAGTAGTCGGCGACCACGGTGCCGGTGAACTGCCAGGTGTCGCGCAGCAGTTCGGTGAGCAGGGCGGGGTCGGCGGCGACCGGCAGGCCGTCGATCTCGGCGTAGGAGTGCATGACGGAGTCGGCGCCGCCTTCGTGCACGGCCATCTCGAACGGCGGCAGCAGGACGTCGCCGAGTTCGCGGGCCCCGGCCCGGACGGGGGCGAGGTTGCGGGCGCCGGCAGAGGCGGAGTAGCCGACGAAGTGCTTGAGGGTGGCGACGATGCCGGCGGAGCGCAGTCCGCGGACGTAGGCGGTGCCGATGGTGGAGACCAGGTAGGGGTCTTCGCCGATGGTCTCCTCGACGCGTCCCCAGCGCAGGTCGCGGGCGACGTCGAGGACGGGGGCGAGGCCCTGGTGGATGCCCATGGAGCGCAGGTCGCGGCCGATCGCCCGGGCCATGTCGGCGATCAGTTCGGGGTCGAAGGTGGCGCCCCAGGCGAGCGGCACGGGGTAGGCGGTGGCGCCCCAGGTGGTGAAGCCGGCCAGGCACTCCTCGTGGGCGACGGCGGGGATGCCGAACCGTCCGGCGGCGGTGAGCTGCTGCTGGGCGCGGGCGAGGGCGAGCGCGCCGACGGCGGGGTCGACGGGGGCGGTGCCGAAGGAGCGGGTGAGTTGGCCGAGACCGTGAATGGAAAGCGCTTTCAGGTCGACCGGGTCGCACATCTCGTTCTGGTGCGGGGCGACGCCGTCGCCGCCCGCGTCGGCGCCGACCCAGACGCCGTACAGCTGGGCGGTCTTCTCCTCCAGGGTCATCCGGGCGATCAGGTCCTCGACCCTCAGGTGCGGGTCCTGCACGGGGTCGCGCCAGGGGTCGGCCGGGTGCGGATCGGTGGCGGCCGGTGCGGGCTGGGTCGTCATCGGACGTCTGGTGTCCTTCCGCTGCTGGGTGGTTGACGCTCTCGCGGGTGGCTCCGGAGGGCTCGGCCCTTGACGGCGCCGGGGGCTCAGGCTCTGGCGGTGCCGGGGGCTCAGGCTCTGGCGGTGCCGGGGGTCCGGCTCTGACGGCGCCGGGGCTCAGCCCTTGACGGCGCCGGCCATGCCGCCGACGATGCGGCGTTCGGCGAACACGAAGAAGCCGAGGGCGGGCAGCATCGACAGGGCGGTGTAGGCGAGGATGCCGGCGGTGTCCTGCGAGTACTGGGACTGGAAGGAGGCGACGCCGAGCGGCAGGGTGAAGTGCGACTGCTCGTTGAAGACCAGCATGGGCAGTTGGTAGCCGTTCCAGGAGCCGAGGAAGGCGAGCACGGCGACGGTGACCAGGGCGGGCCGGGCCAGCGGCAGCATGATCCGCCACAGGAAGCCGAGCCGGGTGCAGCCGTCCACCGCGGCGGCGTCCTCCAGTTCCCCGGGGATCGCGGCCATGAACGGCCGCAGGATGACGATCGTCACCGGCAGCCCGAACGCCGCCTCGGCCAGCGCCACGCCCAACCAGCTCTCCAGCAGGTGGAGTTGGCGCAGCAGCAGGTAGACCGGCAGGGAGGCGACGCCGAGCGGGAAAAGCAGTCCGGCGGTGAACAGGGTGTGGATGCCCTCCCGGCCGCGGAAGCGGTAGCGGGCCAGCGCGTACGCGGCGGCCGCACCGAGTCCGCAGGTGAGCACGGTGACGGCGACGGCGATCAGGGCGCTGTTGCCCATCAGCCGCCAGAACATCGAAGAGCCCAGCACCTTGCGGTAGTTGTCGATCACCCAGGGGTGCGGCAGGCCGGTCGGGTCGGCGTTCAGCTGCGCGTTGGTGCGGAAGCCGCCGAGCACCACGAAGGCGATCGGCACCAGCGTCACGCCGGCCACCAGCAGGGCGGCCAGGTAACGGCCGGGGACGGCCAACCGGTCCGCCGTCACCGCCCGACGGTCTCGGTCTGTGGTGGCGGGCATCAGTCCACCCTTCCGGTGAGCGCGCCGTCGGTGTCGCGGCGCAGCGCGAACCGCTGGTAGGCGAGTGCGAAGGCGAAGCAGACCGCGAACAGCACCACGGCGACGGCGCTGCCGTAGCCGAACTGGTAGCGGCGGAAGCCGCGGTCGATGACGTAGGTGGCCATGGTGGCGGAGGAGCCGGCGGGGCCGCCGAGCGTCATGATCCAGACCAGTTCGAAGAGTTGCAGCGAGCCGATCACCGACAGGAAGATCCAGATCCGGACGGTCGGGCCGAGCAGCGGCAGCACCACCTTGCGGGTGGTCTGCCAGGCGGAGGCGCCGTCCAGGGCGGCGGCTTCGCGCAACTCCGTGGGCACGCCCTGGAGTCCGGCGAGGAAGAGGATGATGCCGAAGCCGAGGTACTTCCAGGTGGAGACCGCGAACAGGGTGTAGAGCACCAGGTCGGGGTCGGCCAGCCACTGGTGGACGAGGGAGTCGAGGCCGATCGAGCGCAGCGCCCGGTCGACGGCGCCGCCGGGCTGGAGCATCACCAGCCAGGCAACGGCGGTGATCGCCTCGGAGAGCACGTACGGGGTGAAGGCGATCAGTCGCAGCAGGGCCCGGCCGCGCAGGCGGCCGTTGAGCAGCAGAGCGAGGGCGACGGTGAGCGGCAGTTGGACCGCCACGGACAGCACTGCGAAGACCAGGTTGTGCCGGATGGCGCCCTGGAACACCGGATCGGCCAGCGCCTTGCGGTAGTTGGCGAGTCCGACCGTTCTGCTGGGCGGGCCGAAGCCGTTCCAGTCGAAGAAGCTGTAGTAGACGGCGGCGGCGATCGACACCAGCACGAACAGCGCGAACAGCGCGAGCGCGGGGCCGAGCAGCAGGGCGAGTTCGGCCCGGGTGCGGGTGCTGGTGCGCCGCCGGGCGGGGCGGCCGCGGGACGGGGTGGCGGAGCGGGCCGGGGCGGCGGCCCGCTCCTCGACGGGGCTCATTCTCAGCCCGCCGCGTTCACCGCGCGGGCCACCGAGCCGGCGTCGCCCTTGCCCGCGAACAGGTCCGCTGCCGCGTCGTTGAGGGCCTGGCCGACGGCGGTGGGCAGCGCGACGTCGAAGTACACCTGGATGTAGCTCGCTCGGGCGTTGTAGTCGAAGATCTGCTTGACCACGGGGTCCTTGATGGCGGCGACGGCCACCGGGTTGACCGGGATGGTCGCCGCGCCGGAGCTGACCAGTTCGGTCTGCACCTCGGCGCCGGTCAGGTACTTGAGCACCTGCGCGCAGTCGGCGGCGCGCTTGACGGTGCAGGAGAAGCCGTCGCCGCCGCCGAGTGCGACGGTCGGGTCGCCGGCCGCGCCGGTGACCGCCGGGAACGGGAACCAGCCCAACTGGTCCTTGTAGGACGGGTCGGCGGCCAGGCCCTGCATGACGCTCGGGTTCCAGTCGCCCTGGAGTTCCATCGCGGCCTGTCCGGCGGCGACCAGGCCGGCCGAACTTCCGCTGCCCTGCTGGGCGGGGGTGCCGTTGAAGCCGTCCTGGAACGGCTTCAGGGCGATCAGGTCGAGCACGTCCTGCCCGGCCCTGGTGAAGCACGGGTCGGTGAACTCGGCTGCTTTCACCGAGGACTTGAGGGTGTCGACGGCGCATTCGCGGACGGCGAAGTAGTCGTAGTAGAAGGCGTCCGGCCAGCGGTCCTTGCCGCCGAGCGCGATCGGGGTGCTGCCTGTGGCCTTCAGCTTGCCGATGTCGACCTTCAACTCGTCTATGGTGGCGGGCGGTTGGGTGATGCCGGCGTTGCCGAACAGGTCCTTGCGGTACCAGAAGCCGACCACGTGCGAGTCGTAGGGGACGCCGAGCTGCTTGCCGTCGGCGGCCCAGCCCTGGGCGGCCGGGCCGAGGTCCTTGATCCAGTCGGCGGTGAGCGAGGTCAGGTCGGCGACCCGGCCGGACTGCGCCTGGGTGGCGAGCAGGCCGCCGCCCTGGTTGAAGTAGATGTCCGGCGGGTTGTCGGACTGCAGGGCCAGCGGGACCTTGGTGGGGAACTGCTCGTTCTGGAGCGGCACCACGTCGATCTTCGAACCGGCGTGGGCCTGCCGGTAGTTGGCGGCCGCGTGGTCCCACACGGTCTTCAGCGGGTCCTGGGTGCCGTTGTGCCACCAGGTCAGCGCGCCGCCGCCGCTGCCCGAACCGCCGCTGCCGCAGGCGGTGAGCAGGGCGAACGCGGTGGCGGCGGCCAACGCGGCCGCGGGCAGACGTCTGCGAACGAACATGGTGCGGGCCTCCTGGGGCAGGGAGCGGCTCGAAAGTTTCGGAAACGGCGGCGCGGATGGTGCCGGGCACGGTGCACTCAACGCCGGGGCGGCGGCGCTGAACTGCGGAGCAACCCGCCACGCGGAGGTGCGGCCGGGGAGGTTCGAACGCTTCGAATGTTTCGCGCTTCGTTCGAATATTGCGAGGAAGCTACGGCGGCCGGACGGGCGAGTCAAGACCTCCGACCGAACCGGGCCGCCGTTCGCACACCACCCCGCCCGGCCCGCCGGGGGCGCTACTATCCGTGCCATGAGCGCCGCTGAACTCGAACCCGACCCCGCGCCGACTCTGTCGGAGATCGCCCGGGCGGCCGGCGTCTCGGCGCCGACAGTTTCGAAAGTCCTGAACGGACGGGCCGACGTCGCGCCCGCCACCCGCGCCAAGGTCGAGGAGATCCTGCGCCGCACCGGCTACCAGCGCCGCCGCACCACCGCGCCGCCGTCCCGGCTCCTCGACCTGGTCTTCCACCAGCTCGACAGCGCCTGGGCGGTGGAGGTGATCCGCGGCGTGGAGAACGTCGCCCGCGACGAGGGCCTCAGCATCGTGCTGTCCGAGTCCGCCGGACGGCTCACCCCCGGCCAGACCTGGGTGGACGGCGTCCTCGCCCGCCGCCCCGCCGGAGTGGTGCTCGTGCTGTCCGACCTGGACGCCGCCCAGCGCGACCAACTCACCGGCCGCGACATCCCGTTCGTCGTCCTCGACCCGGCCGGCGACCCCGCCGACGGGGTGCCCGCCGTCGGCACCGGCAACTGGCAGGGCGGCCTCGCCGCCACCCGCCACCTGCTCGACCTCGGCCACCGCCGGATCGCGATGATCTCCGGCCCGGCCGGCATGATGTGCAGCCGCGCCCGCGTCGACGGCTACCGCACCGCGCTGGAGACCGCCCGGCTGCCGGTCGACCCCGAACTGGTCCACGAGGGCGACTTCCACCACGAGGCCGGGTACGCCGCCGCCCGCACCCTGCTGACCCGCGACGACCGGCCCACCGCGATCTTCGCCGGCAACGACCTGCAGGCACTCGGCGTGTACGAGGCCGCCCGCGAACTCGGCCTGCGGGTGCCCGAGGACCTCTCGGTGGTCGGCTTCGACGACCTGCCGCTGGCCCGCTGGGTCGGCCCGCCGCTGACCACCGTCCGGCAGCCGCTGGTCGAGATGGCCGAGACCGCCGCCCGCCTCGCCGTCGGACTCGGCCGCGGCGAACGCCCCGCCGCCACCCGCATCGACCTCGCCACCAGCCTGGTCGTCCGCGCCTCCACCGCGCCGCCGCCCGTCCTCCCGTGATCACCGACTGCCTTGTTCCGCCGATCCGTTGACGGCGGTGCCCGGCTCCCCTACCGTCGTCCGGGACCTCGCCGGAACATTCGACCACCACTCGAAACTTTCGGAACGCTCCTCCCCCGCTCCCCGGTGGCCGGGCACACCCGCCCTGCACCGCGCCCGGCCACCGGCGCCACCCGTCGACCTCGCGATCGACGCGCAGTCAGCGCCGGACCACCTTGCGTCGATTGACCTGATCGTTGCACGAGGACGATTTCCGGCATCCCGTCACATACGCAATCAGATTGCCCGTGACCGGAGTTGACTTGTGTGAACAGTGTGGAGAAATTGGTGCCGCCTCGGACCTTCCGCGGCGTGTCTCCGAACCCATGCGCCAGTGAGTGAGTAGCTACATGCGCCACCCCAGAGGCTTCCGCGCCGCCGCCGTCACGGCCGCGGTCGGCCTGATGTCCGTGCCCGCCGTCTACACGGCCTTCGCGGCGAACGGCACCACCTACACCGTGAACCTGCACCAGGCCAAGGACCTGCCGATCACCGCGGCGGCGTTCGGCGGGCACGGCACCTGCGCCACCGTCCCGAAGAACCAGGACGGTTGGCACTTCGTCCTCTCCGGCAACAGCACCGACTTCGTCAAGCTCACCGTCACCTTCGAGCCCGGCGGCCAGAAGGTCGTCACCGACTTCGGCCCGCCCAGCAGCAAGCACGCCTACGTCGGCTCGGCCAAGGGCGCCAAGCTCACCTCGGCGGTCGCCGAGGTCCGCGGCGGCGACGTCAACAAGCTCAACTTCAACCTCGGCGACACCTGCCCCGCCACCGGGACCACCCCCTCGCCGTCGCCCACGCCGAGCAGCAGCCCCTCACCGTCGCCGTCACCGTCACCGTCACCGTCACCGTCACCGAGCGCGTCGGCCGGCCCGTCACCGTCGCCGAGCGCGTCCGAGAGCCCGTCGGAGTCTCCCTCGCCCAGCAGCTCCCCCACCGAGTCGCCGTCCGAATCGCCGTCGCCGTCCCCGTCGACCGAGCCCAGCACCAGCGCCTCCCCGTCGCCCTCGCAGTCACCCTCGCCGTCGACCGACCCGACCGAGAACCCCTCCCCCGAGCCGAGCACCGGCCCCTCGGAGTCCCCGTCCGATTCGCCGTCGCCGAGCACCTCGCCCTCGGAATCGCCGACGCCGTCCCCGTCGACCGAGCCCAGCGCCTCCCCGTCGCCGTCACCCTCGCCGTCGACCGACCCGACCGAGGAGCCCTCCCCCTCCACGAGCCCGTCCGAGTCCCCGGCCCCGAGCGACTCCGCCTCGCCGTCCCCGTCCGACTCGCCGAGCAGCAGCCCCATACCGTCGGACACCCCGTCCGGAACCCCGGGCCCGACCGCGGACACCTCGGAGCCGGGAACCACCGCCACCCCGACGGACGACAGCCTCGCCTTCACCGGCGCGGACGTCCTCGGCACCACCGCCGCCGGCCTCACCCTGATCGGCGCCGGCCTCGCCCTGCTGCTCCGCCGCCGCAAGGGCACCCACCGCTAGAGCAACCCCCTTACCCGCAAAGCGAGTTCACCGGGCCGTTGCCGCCGATCGGCGGCTGCGGCCCGGCCCGCCGCAGGCCGCCGCGCCGACTCAGAGCTGCATGAGCCGGGCGGCGGTCGGCCGGAATCCGCACCGGCCGTAGAAGTCCTCCAAGTGCGGCTCGTGGTCGACGTGCAGCCACTCGGCGCCGTGCGCCCTCGCCTCGGCGGCAGCCGCCCGCACCAGCCGCACCCCGAGCCCCCGCCGACGCTCGTCCGGATGCACCGTCGTGTCCAGGATGAACGCGTGCACACCGCCGTCACCCGCGACGTTGACGCACCCGACCAGCCGCCCACCCCGCCGCGCCGCGACCCAGGTCAGGCTGTGCGCCAACACCGGCACGAAGGAACTCGGCCGGTACTCCGGCCACGACGCGCCGAACAACTCGTTGAGCTCGGCATCCGTCAGGGCTTGACACCGCGCGGCGGCAACGGTTCCAGCACTGCCCACTGGGGCGGAGCACGCCTCGCCCACCCGTCCGGTCGGCTGTCAACCGCGACATCGTTGTGGTTGCCGCCCCGTCCCGGCGAGGGGAACAGGGCATCTGGGTCACCGCCGACGTGGCGAGATCGAGGGGCTGAGATGCCAGTTGGTCGGATGGCCGGAGCTCGATGCGCACCGTGACGCAGAGGTCGCCGGGCGGGTCTCCGTTGCAGCCCCGGCCGCCCAGGCCGGGCAGCCGCAGGCGCTCGACCTGCCGGTCACCGGCCGCATCGCCGGCCGGACCCTGGCGCCGGAACCTCGACTACGCCGAAGCCGAGACGCTCCTGCGCCACCTGGTCGCCGCCGCCTTCATCGTCTGCCAGGTGCCCGCCCCCAGGAGATCCTGGCCCTGCGTTCGGGCTGCTGCCCCGACCCCGAACCGCAGGCGACGCCCACCGCGGCCACGTACCCGCGCAGTTCGCCGTCGTACGGGGTGCAGTCGGCGCCGGCCGCGAACAGGCTCAGCCGCAGCGGGGCGAGCACCGAGCAGCTGGTGGACCTGCGCGTGGTGACCTCGCGCGGGAAGGCGATGCCTGGCTCGGTCGGCAAGTCCCCTTCCAGATCAATGAGTTGAACACTGGCGGCGGCCGCCCCGGCGTCGGCCAACGCCGCCGCCATCGCCAGCGCCCGCTCCGGGTGCGGTACGGGTGCGGTACGGGTGCGAGAGGTCACGTACCCCGCACCCGTCGGCGCCGAACCCTGCTTTCCCGGTGGGGAGTTCGGCCGCCCGGGCGGGCCGGGCCAGGGGTTTGCGCGATCACCGACAGGCCATTCCGGTCATTCGGTGGCCGATACCCGCGAAGGACCGCTTTCTTCCCGGATGCCGCACCCCGGGGTGCGGGGGACTGCCATGCTGACGCCAGCGGAATGTGACATTTCACATTCCGCCCATCGTCCCATCCCTGCACCCCGAGGAGAGACACCCATGAAGACCACCGTCATCGCCGTCGCCACCGCCGCGGCCATAACCACCCTGGCCACCGTCCAGGGGGCCGCCGCCGCGCCGACCGGCCCGGCCGGACCGGTCGGCGCCGTCGTGACCTGCGGCACCCCTGGCGCGCCCGGCCCGCTGCTGACCCGGGCCTGCGTCGAGGTGACCGGCAACCAGGTCCGCTTCTACGGGGTGGCCACGCCCGGCGACCCGTCCTGGGAGCCCCGGCCCCTCGGCTTCACCGTCTCCGGCACGGTCGTCGGCAGCGCCCCCCTCGCCCCCGTCCACCCGGCCGTCATCGTCCAGCCCGGCTCGAACCAGGTCGGCAGCGTCTTCTCCAGCGCCCCGTGCGGCGCCACCGTCAGCACCACCTTCTCGGTGGCCCAGCCCGGCTGGCCCACCTCGACCGCCACCGTCTCCACCGTGGTGGCCTGCTGACGCCGGACTCCCGCAGGTGTGCCCCGGCCCCCGGGGCACACCCCGCCACCACCCCTCCGCAGCAACCTTCCAGCGGCAGCAGGTCCACCGGCACCCGCATCCCACCAGCACGAACCGGCCGATGCCGCGCAGCCCGAGCACAGGAGCCGGCCGCCGCAACAGCGCCCCGACCCGACCGGGCGGCCGAGCAACACACGGCCCGGTCGCCGGTCCAGTCGTAGCCGAGGACTCGCGACGCCGCCGGGCCGCCGGACCCGTCCCAATGGTTCCGGTCCGGCTTCCAGCTCGTCCACGCCCTTGCGGACGTCCGTCGGATCTCCCCGCGCCATGAAACGTGATCATCGCATGACCTTGATCCACTTCTAGAACAGTCCCTAATACCAGGGCCGGGTGTCCTGCGCGGGCAGGGGGCGGAGGGTCGACCAGTGGTCGAGGAGGCGGGCGGACAGGGCGGCCGCGAGCTTTCCGGTCGTGTGCAGGTGGTCGTGGTCGCGGGTCATGGTGGCGAGGACGCCGAGGCGGTGGACGAGGCGTTCGCGGGCGGTGACGTAGCCCCAGGTGAAGTCCTCGGTGGGGACGCGGGCGAGTTGATCGGCCGTGCCGCGGTGCGCTCGCTCGACGAGGGCGTCGCCCTGGATCAGCCAGGCCGCGCAGGCGTCGGCGAGGTCGCCGGGCACGTCGCGGCCGGTGAGGGCGCGCCAGGTGGTGCGGTAGACGTTCTCGACCTCGGCGAGCGGGGCTGCGGTGACGGACATGGCGCACCAGCAGGTGGGGAAGCCGATACGGAAGTAGGCGAGTTCGACCAGGCCGTTGCCGAGCGCGGCCCGTTCGAAGTCGACGAAGCGGACGCCCTCGGCGGTGCGCAGGTCGTTGCCCGGGCAGGGGTCGCCGTGCAGCAGCGCGTGGTGCGAGGCCGGGTCCAACCGGCCCAGCAGAGCGCCGAGTTCGTCGTCGACCCCGGGCGGTACGGGCACTTCGAGCGCCCGCGCCAGGGCGAGGAAGGACTCCGCGTCGGCGGCGGTCGGCCCCGACCAGGCCGGCAGTGCGCCCGCGTCGGCGGGCCCGGTCAGGGCGTGCAGCCGGGCGAGCGACTCGGCGTACCCCGGCATCCAGTCGTCCGTCCGCCCGAGGTCCTCCACGTACTCGAGGACCATCACCCGCGACGCGACGTCCGTCGCGAGCACCGCGGGCGCGACGGCCGGTGCGGAGGCCCGCCCCGCCAGCCGCAGCCCCGCGACCTCCCGCGCGAAGCGCGTGTCGGCGTCGGCGGCCGCGTCCCCGCCGTCGGTGATCTGCTTGACGATGACCCGCTGCCCGTCCGCCAGCCGCACCCGCCACACCCGTGATCTCGGGCTGCTGTCCAGGAGTTTGGACTGCTTGGGGGTGCCGACGGCGGCACGCAGCACCTCGTTGAAAGGAACTCGCTTCAGCATGCCGACGAGCCTAGGTCTCTTCCCGGGCCCGCCGCCGGGGAACAGCCGCCCGGGAAGAGCCGCCGGGGAACAGCCGTCCGGGAAGAGCCGTCGAGGAACAGCCGGCAGGGATTCAGCGGCCGGTGAAGACGATCCGGTTGCCGTCCGGGTCGGTGACGGGCAGGATGCGCGAGCTGGTGGCGGGCCGGGCGCCGCCGTGGTCGATGCCCGCGGCCGTGAGGCGGGCGAGGCGGGCGTCGAGGTCGGACTCGTCCAGGACGACGGTCGAGTGTCCGGCGCGGTCGGGCTCGGCCCAGACCTGGACGCCGTACGTGTCAGCGAGGTGCCACTCGACCAGGCCGGCCATCGGTCGGGCGTCCGGGCCCCGTCCGAACAGGGCAGTGTACCAGGCGACGGCCGGGTCCAGGTCGGTGACGGTCAGCTGGGCGAGCAGTCGTCGGATCGTCATGTCGGTTCTCCTGTCTCGTTCCGGAGGTGGGCGCCCAGCGCGTCGAGCCACGCTCCGGTGCCCTGCTCGCGCCAGCTCGGCTCCTCGTTGCCGTTGAGGAAGGCGCCCTGCTCGGTCAGGACCAGCAGGGTGCCGCCGCCGGGCCGGGTGAGGAACTCGACCGTGGTCAGCGACACCGTCGCCAGTTCGCTGCCGGCGCTGAGGGTGGAGGTGTAGACGAGCCGCCGGTCCGGGACGATGTCGCGGTACCAGGACTCGAAGACCAGCTCCGGGCCGTCGGCACGCCGGGCCCGGTTGATCTCGCGGCCGCCGACCCGGAAGTCCAACTCGTGGGCGGCGTCCGCGCCGGAGAACCAGCCTGCTTTGGCCTGCGGGTCGGCCCACGCGGCGAACACGCGGGCGGGCGGGACGGGGTATCGGCGTTCGAGGCAGAAGGTGGCGTGCGCGATGGTGTGCGAAAACTGACGATCCGTCATGTGCTGCTCCTGTCTTCGGAGTCGGCGGCCAGCAGGCCGCCGAGCCGGTCGAGTCGCGTCTCCCAGGCGGTGCGCCGGGCGGCGAGCCATTCTTCCGCCGCGCGCAGCACGGCCGGCTCGATCCGGCAGGTGCGGACCCGGCCGACCTTCTCCGAGCTCACCAGCCCGCAGTCCTCCAACACCTGGAGGTGCTGCATCACCGCGGGCAGCGACATCGGGTAGGGCTTGGCCAGCGCACTGACGGACGCCGGAGCCGCGACCAGTCGCTGGACCAGGTCCCGCCGGGTGGCGTCCGCCAGCGCCTGGAAGACCCGGTCCAGATCCACCTGTTGCTTAGGCATGCACTTAACTGTCCGCCCATATCCTCGAACAGTCAAGAGGACGGTGAAGTATCGGCCCGGCTCAGCCGGTGCCCGACTGCCAGAGCGCCGCCGGGTCGGCGTGGAGGCGCTGCACGGTGGTGAGGGCCGCGCCGAGGACGGGGCCGCGGCGGGCCAGCGGGGAGGCGCGCAGGGCGTCGTCGGGCCAGGGGCGGACGCGGATCAGCGCGGCGAGCTCGGTCCGCATCGCGGGCAGCAGCCATCGGGCGAGGTCGGCGTACGCGCCGCCGAGCACCAGGGTGGCCGGGTCGATCAGGTGGACGGTCGCGGCGAGCGCCGTGCCGAGCGCCGTCCCGGCGTGCAGCAGCGCGCGCAGCACGGCGGGGTCACCGGCCTCCGCACACCGCACCAACTCGCCGACGGCGTCGGTATCATGACGAACCGTCAGATTGGAAGACCGCAGCACCGCCGCAAGACCGGCGTAGGGTTCGAGGCAGCCGCGGGCGCCGCAGGAACAGGGGCGGCCGTCGGGGCGGACGGTGAGGTGGCCGAGTTCACCGGCGAAGCCCTGCACGCCGCCGAACAGGCGGCCGTCGAGGACGAGTGCGCCGCCGATGCCCTCGCCGGCCGAGATGTGCACGAAGGTGCCGGAGCCGACGCCCTGCCAGAGTTCGGCCATCGCACCGAGGTTGGCCTCGTTCTCGACGGCGGGGGCGGTGCCGGGGCCGGGCCAGGCTGCGGGCAGGTCGAGGTGGTGCCAGCCGAGGTTGGGGGCGTGTTCGAGGTAGCGGCCGGGCCCTTCGACGGGGACCCGCACGCTGCCGGGCACGGCGAGCACCCGGCCGACCACCCGCAGTCCGAGCGCGACGGCCTGCGCCTCGATCTGCGCGGCGAGTTCGGCCAGTTCGGCGAGGGTCCGATCGGCGGGCCGGGCGGCGTTCGGCGCGGCCCGGTGGAGCTCGATCCGGACGTCGCCGCGCAGGTCGACGACGCACGCGCCGAGGTGCTCGACGCCGACCTCCAGGCCGAGCCCGGCCGGGCCGCTGTCGTTCAGCACGAGGGCGCGGCCGGGCCGGCCGACCCGGCCACTGCGCTCCAACTCGCCCTCCACCAGCAGTCCGCCGGCGATGAGTTCGTCGACCAGGCTGGACACGGCGGTGCGGGTCAGGCCGGTGCGGCCGGCCACGTCGGCGCGCGACAGCGGGTGCGCGGCGGCGACGGTGCGCATCACCAGGGCGAGGTTCTGCCGCCGCATGTCCTGCTGGGAGGCGGGGCCGCGCCGAGGGGCGCGTTCGCCGTCGGCCGGCTGCTGCCCGTCCGCTGCCACGATCGTTCGTCTCCGCTCCGCCGCCCGGGCTGCCGTCACTGCTGTGCGCCGCCGCCTTGCAGGGCCGCCGTCTGCGAAATGGTAGTCGCGATCCGTTCGAGGGCCGCGTCGTCGCGTTCGAGCGCGGGCAGCACCGGCCCGTCGGCGGTGCCCCAGCGGCGGGCGACGGCGTCGGCCGGTTCGCCGGTGAGCAGCGCGGCGGCCTGCGCGGCCGCGCCGAGGGCCACCAGTTCGCGGGCGGCGGGCAGTTGGACCGGGCGGCCGGAGAGCCGGCGCACCGTGTCCTGCCAGGCACGTCCCTGGGCGCCGCCGCCGATCAGCAGCAACGGCTGCGCGGGGTCCGGGCCTTGGGCCGGGGCTCGGTCAGGTGCTCGGTCAGGGGCTCGGTCCGGGCCTCGGTCCGGGCCGCAGTCCGGGCCGCAGTCCGGGCCGCAGTCCGGGGAGTCGACGGCGAGGACGTCGCCGAGCGCGGCGAGCAGCGAGTACGCGGCGCCGTCGTACGCGGCTTGGAGGAGTTGGCCGGCGGTGGTGTCGTGGCGCAGGCCGTGCAGCAGTCCACTGGCATGCGGGAGGGCGGGGGTGCGTTCGCCGTCGAGGTAGGGCAACAGGACGGCGGTGCCGCCGGGTTCGACGTCGGCGCGGTCGCGGCCGAGCAGGGTGGCGATGCGGTCGACGGCGAGGGTGCAGTTCAGGGTGCAGGCGAGGGGCAGCCAGCCGTCGAGGGCGTCGGCGAAGCCGGCGACGGTGCCGGTGGGGTCGGCGGGGCGGGTGTGGGCGACGGTGTAGACGGTGCCGGAGGTGCCGAGGCTGAGCACGGGGGTGCCGGCGGTGAGGCCGAGTCCGAGGGCGGCAGCCATGTTGTCGCCGGTGCCGGTGGCGATCGGGGTGCCGGGGCGCAGCGGTCCGCCGGGGCGGGCCCGGCCGGCGGCGGTTCCGGCGGGGGCGACGGCGGGGAGCAGGGCGGGGTCGAGTCCGATCCGTTCGAGGACGGCGGGGTGCGGGCCGTCGGGGGTCCACCAGCCGGTGCCGGAGGCATCGCCGCGGTCGGTGACGGCGTGGCCGGTGAGCCGTTCGGTGAGGTAGTCGTGCGGGAGGCGGACGGCTGCGGTGCGGTCGGCGTGCGCGGGTTCGTTGTCGCGCAGCCAGGCCCATTTGGCGGCCGTGAAGGATGCGCCGGGGACGCTGCCGAGTTCGGCGGCCCACCAGTCGGCGCCGAACTCCCGGACCAGTTCGGCGGCTTGGGGCGCGGAGCGGACGTCGTTCCAGAGCAGCGCGGGTCGGACGGGGTGTCCGGCGGCGTCCAGGGTGACCAGTCCGTGCTGCTGTCCGCCGATCGCCAGGGCCTGGGCGCGGTCGGCCCATCCGGTGGCGGCGACGGCCGTGTTGAGGGCGTCCCACCACTGCTGGGGGTCGCTCTCCTGGCCGCGCCGGGAGTCCACCCGGTGCGGGGCGCGGCCTTCGCCGAGGACGCGTCCGGTCGTGGCGTCGACGGCCAGGGCCTTGGTGGACTGGGTCGAGCTGTCGACGCCGATCACCACCTGCGGGTGTGCCATGGGCGTGCTCCTGTCTGCCTCGTCTGCGTGGGGTCCACATCGTCTGCGTCGTCCGCGTGGCCTGCGCGGCCTGCATCCCCGGCGTGGCCTGCGTGGCCTGCGTGGCCGCGTCCTCCCCGGGGAGAGGGAAAGCGCTTTCCGTTTGCGTTTCCCGGGGTGTCCCGCACGGCTTCGGCCCAGGGGCTTCCCTCGCGGGGCGGGCCCATATTAATTTGTCTTCCGGCCTGACGAATAGACCCTCCCCGTCCCCGGTCGATTCCCCCGGTCGATTCCCCCGGTCGAGTCCCCTCGGTCGATCCCCAGCGTTTGGAGTACGCGATGAGCCGGCTCACCCCCACCCCCGACGACAAGTTCACCTTCGGCCTGTGGACGGTCGGCTGGCAGGGCCGCGACCCGTTCGGCGACGCCACCCGCCCGGCGCTGGACCCGGTCGAGACGGTCGAGCGGCTGGCCGCACTCGGCGCGTACGGCGTGACGTTCCACGACGACGACCTGATCCCGTTCGGCTCCTCGGACGCGGAGCGCGAGGCCGTCGTCAAGCGGTTCGCCGCCGCCCTGGAGTCCACCGGCCTGCGGGTGCCGATGGCCACCACCAACCTGTTCACCCACCCGGTGTTCAAGGACGGCGCGTTCACCGCCAACGACCGGGACGTGCGCCGCTACGCCCTGCGCAAGACCATCCGCAACATCGACCTGGCCGTCGAACTCGGCGCCACGGTCTACGTCGCATGGGGCGGCCGCGAGGGCGCGGAGCACGGCGCGTCCAAGGATGTCCGCACCGCGCTGGACCGCCTGAAGGAGGCGTTCGACCTGCTCGGCGAGTACGTCGTCGAGCAGGGGTACGACCTGCGCTTCGCGATCGAACCGAAGCCGAACGAACCGCGCGGCGACATCCTGCTGCCCACCATCGGCCACGCGCTGGCGTTCATCGAGCGCCTGGAGCGGCCCGAACTGGTCGGCGTCAACCCGGAGGTGGGCCACGAGCAGATGGCGGGCCTCAACTTCCCGCACGGCATCGCGCAGGCGCTGTGGGCGGGCAAGCTGTTCCACATCGACCTGAACGGCCAGTCCGGCATCAAGTACGACCAGGACTTCCGCTTCGGCGCGGGCGACCTGCGCCAGGCGTTCTGGCTGGTGGACCTGCTGGAGTCGGCCGACTATCAGGGCCCGCGCCACTTCGACTTCAAGCCGCCGCGCACCGAGGACGTCGACGGCGTGTGGGAGTCCGCAGCCGGCTGCATGCGCAACTACCTGCTGCTCAAGGAGCGCGCCCTTGCGTTCCGCGCCGACCCCGAGGTCCAGGCCGCCCTGCTCGCCGCCCGCCTCGACCAGCTCGCCCGCCCCACCGCCGAGGACGGCCTCGCCGCGCTGCTCGCCGACCGCGCCGCGTTCGAGGACTTCGACGTCACCGCGGCCGCCGAACGCGGCATGGCCTTCGAGCGCCTCGACCAGCTCGCCATCGAGCACCTGCTCGGCGCACGCTGATCCTTCGTCAATATCTGTATCCAGCACGGCAGATGTGCGAAGAGAGCGCCGTCCCGCGAGGGGATGGCGCTCTCCGATTCCGACTTGGTTACTGCCCGTAGGTGCCGGTGGACCAGATCGCGCCACCCTTGCCCGGGCCGCCGGCGCGCTTGTAGATGACGAAGTTGCCGTCGTCCTGGAGCAGCGCGTACGCGCCGGGGCTCCAGAACGTGCCGGTGGACCAGATCGAGTCGACCAGCTTGGGCGCCGGCTTGTAGAGCACCAGGTTGCCGTCCTCCTGCATGCACAGCATGGCACCGCCGTGGCCCCACGTACCGGAGGCCCAGATTTCCTTGTTGTCCTTCTTGCGGAAGATCACAAGGTTCCCGTCCTGCTGAAGCAGCAGCCAGACCGAGTCGGACTGCGCCCAGCCGCCCGGAGTGATCAGGCCCGGCGATCGCGGGATGTTGGGGCAGAAGGCGGACGGCGCCTCGTAGGTGGAGGTGCCCCATCCCTTTTCGTTCGTGACGAGCTGGAGGGAGCCGCCCGGGTAGAGGGTCAGCACGCCGCCGTGCTGCCCGTAGGTGTTGGACGACCAGAGCGCGCCGCCAGTCTCGGCGCTGCCGCCGGCCGCGTACACCACGAGGTTGCTGTCCGCCTGGAGGATGGCATAGGCGCCCGGGTGGCCCGAGGTGCCACTGCTCCAGATCTCGTGCTTCGGACCGCCCGTCGAGTTGACCAGGTAGAGCACCAGGTTGCCGTCCGCCTCCATCATCAGCACGGACTTGTTGTCCTGGCCGACGAGAGTGCTGCCGCCCGCACGCATCTCGGTCCCCCGGTACAGGTACGACCCGCCCGGCCACGGGTCGACCGGCACCTGGCACTTGGGCGTCGGCGGCACCGGGTCGGCGGCCTGGGCGGACGGTGCCAGACCGGCCATGACGGCGGCGGCCAGCAGGCCTGCCGAGGCAGTGCGGATCACGCGTCGCCGCATGATTTCCCCCCTTGAAAATCACTTGGGTGTTCCGCAATCGAACATAGCACTCACAAAGCTGATGCAAAATCATCAGCCCCACCCGTCACAGGCGTTCGGTGTCCACCCGGCCTCGGACGCGGTACTGTCGTCGGCACCCGTCCGGCGTGATACCCCTCCGGACCGAGCCGTCGACCGTTCCGGCTCCCCTCCGCCACGGGCCCGCCGCCGTGACCACCTCCGGCCCCACCCGAGACGCCCAAGACACCCGAGGCGCCCGAGACGCCCAAGACGCCCGAGACGCCCGAGACACCCGACGTCGGTACCCCGCCCCTCGACCCGAAAGGTCAACTCGCCATGCGCCCCACCCTGTTCACGGTCGAACGACCCGGCCCCGGCCGCCTGAGCACCATGGCCCGCCCGCGCGGCGGCGACTGGCTCGCGGGCGAGCTGAGCGCACTCGCCGCCGCCGGCGTCACCGACCTGGTCAGCGCCCTGACACCGCCCGAGTGCGCCGAACTCGGCCTCACCGCCGAACCGGAGCTGGCCGTCGCCGCCGGACTGCGCTTCCGCAGCCTCCCGATACCGGACTTCACCACCCCCGTTCACGCGCAAGTCCGGCCCGCCCTCGACGAGTTGACCGCCCGCCTGCGGGCCGGCGCGCACCTGGTGCTCCACTGCCGGGCAGGCATCGGCCGGTCCTCGCTGCTGGCGGCCTCCGTCCTGATCCTCGACGGCCTGGACGCCGACACCGCGTGGGAGCGCATCGCCCGCGCCCGCGGCCTCGCCGTCCCGGACACCGCCGAGCAGCGCGCCTGGACCAGCCGCCTCGGCCACTGAAACCCGGCGTTCGGGTGGTCCACCCGTGTCGCACCGCGGGCGGGCGCACCCGCCGACCGAATCCGCCTACCGTGGGACTCCCGGTCACTGTGCGTGGTGACGGTGCGCCCCTGGGAGGGTCGATGTCCTCATCCGCGTCGGACCGGTCCGAACGCCCGCCGTCGGCTCCGCGCCGCGGGCTGCTGTGGCGGGTGGGCTCCTGGTGCGCGCGCCATCCGGTGGTGGTGGTCGTGGGGTGGCTGCTGCTGCTGGCGGGCGTACAGATCGCCAACCGGACCGTAGGCGGTGCGTACTCGGACGATTTCTCGGTGCCCGGTACGCAGGCGCAGGACGGCCGTGACGTGCTTCAGGCGCACGAGCCGTCCGCGGGCGGGACGAGCGCACAGGTGGTGCTGCACGACGACCAGCCGCTGACGGACTTCCAGGCGCAGGTCGACCAGGCGGTGACGTCCCTCCAGCACCTGCCGCACGTGCTGTCCGCGCAGGATCCGCTGCCCCCGCCGGGGCAGGGCGCGCCGCCCGGAGGCGCACTGTCGTCCGACGGGCGTACGGCGTACATCACGGTGCGCTTCGATGCCAATCCGTCCACGTTCGGCGCGGACTACCTGTCGCAGGTGGACAGTGCGGTGGCGCCGCTGCGGCAGGCGGGGGTGCAGGTCGAGTACGGCGGCCCGCTGGGCGAGTTGGCTCGGCCGGCGCCGGACGACCGGGTGAGCGAGCTGATCGGGTTCGCGGTGGCGGTGCTGGTGCTGCTGGTCGGCTTCGGCAGTGTGATCGCGGCGGGGTTGCCGCTGGTGAGTGCGCTGGTCGCGGTGGTGGTGGGGCTCGGGCTGCTGGGCCTGCTGGCGGCGTTGACCACGTTCGCGACGGTCGCGCCGACGCTCGCCACGATGATCGGGCTGGGCGTCGGCATCGACTACGCGCTGTTCCTGCTGACCCGTCACCGGCAGAACCTGATGGACGGCGCGGACCCGGTGGCGGCGGCCGGCCGCGCGGTGGCGACCAGCGGCCGGGCGGTGCTGATCTCCGGCTGCACGGTGGTGATCGCGCTGGCGGGCCTGTCGGTGTCGGGCATCGCGTTCATGGCCAAGCTGGGCCTGGCGGCGGGCGTCACGGTGGTGACGGCGGTGTGCGGCGCGCTGACGCTGCTGCCCGCGATGATGGGCCTGATCGGCCGCCGGATGGATCGTTTCACCGTGCGGACGCCGGTCGCGGAGGGCAGCGGCCCCGACGAGGAGTCGGCCACCGGGATGTGGCACCGCTACGCGCGCCGGGTCGAGCACCGCCCGTGGTGGTATCTGGCGGCGGGGCTGGTGACGGTGCTGATCCTGGCGGTGCCGCTGCCGTCGATCCAGCTCGGGCACATCGACGACGGCGCGGATCCGGTGTCGTTCACCGACCGGCGGGCGTTCGACCTGATGTCCGCCGCGTTCGGTCCGGGTTCCAACGGGCCGCTCACGGTGGTGGTCGACCAGACGTCCGTGCCGGCCTCGGACCGTCCCGCGCTCGCCTCGTCCGTGCAGCAGGCGTTGACGGGCGTGCCGAACACGGCGAGCACCGCGCCGTTGCAGACCAGCGGCGACGGCGACGTGCTGTTCACCACCGTCACCCCGGCGCAGGCCCCGCAGGAGCAGGCCACCACCGACCTGGTCGGCCACCTGGCGGACACCGTGCTGCCGAACGCCGTCAAGGGGACGTCCGCCGCCACGTACGTCACCGGCACCACGGCGGCGCAGGTGGACTTCCTGGACCTGGTGGCGAGCCGGCTGCTGCCGATCATCGCCGTGGTCGTCGCCCTCGCTTTTCTGATCATCCTGCTGGTGTTCCGGGCGCCGCTGGTCGCGTTGAAGGCGGCGGTCCTCAACCTGGTGTCGATCGCGGCCTCGTACGGGGTGCTGGTCGCCGTCTTCCAGTGGGGCTGGGGCGGACCGGCCCTCGGGGTGGCGGGGAAGGTCCCGATCGAGAGCTACGTGCCGATGATGATGTTCGCGATCGTGTTCGGCCTCTCCATGGACTACGAGGTGTTCCTGCTGTCACGGGTGCACGAACGGTGGCTGCTGACCGGCGACAGCCGCGGTTCGGTGGCGCACGCGCTGGAGACCACGGCGCGGGTGATCGGCTGCGCGGCACTGATCATGGTGAGCGTGTTCGCGGCGTTCATCGTCAGCGACAACGTGGTCATCAAGATGATGGGCCTCGGCCTGGCCGTCAGCGTGCTGATCGACGCGACCGTCGTGCGCCTGCTGATGGTGCCCGCCGCGATGACGCTGCTCGGCCCCGCCGCCTGGTGGACGCCCCGCGCACTGGACCGGGTGCTCCCGCATATCGACACGGAGGGTCACAACGCCGAGTAGCTCCACGGCAGTTGATCACGTCTTCGGAATCCGATTGCCCACGTCCCATTTGTGCTTGTCCTGTGAAAGCGATCCGCCGCGCCCTCTTGTCAGGTTCACCGATGCTCCCTACCTTCGTGCTCCAGGACGTCGGCCCCACCGGGCCGGGCGGTCCACGGCGTTCGCCGACCCGCGGCGCGGCGCCGGAGACACCACACGACCTGGAGGCGCCACATGCCCGTTGCCACCGAGATCCGCGACGCCGGTCCGCTGCTGGTCGACGACGAGCTCCTCGTCTTCGAGGACGACGACCGTGCGGACCACGACCCCACGGCCTGTCTCGCCGACCCGTGGGTGACCGCCACCACCCGCGTCGCCTGCGACTTCTGACGGTGACCGCGCCCATCGCCGGCCGCCGCGCCTGGTCCGACGAGATCTGGTCGTACCTGCTCGACCCGCGGATGCCGGCGATGGAGCACGGTTGGAAGCTCCACATCTCCGCCCGCCCCGGCACCCTGGACGCCGTTCTCGCCGCCGTCCGGCCACTGCTGGAGCAGCACGTCTGCCACGCCAAGTGGGCCCGCGACCCGGACACCCTGCGCGCCCTCAACTCCGGTGCCAAGAACGCCGCTTCGGTCGGCAAGGCGCTCACCGTCTACCCCGCGCCGGACGAACTCCGGCCGCTCGCCCGGGCCTTGGTCGCCGCACTGCACGGCCGGCCGGGCCCACAGATCGTCAGCGACCGCCGCCTCGACCCCGACGCACCGGTGTACTACCGGTACGGCCCGTTCACCGGCGAGTACCGCACCGGGCGCAGCGGCCGCCTGGAGTCCGTGATGACCGGCCCCGACGGCCGCGTCTTCGACGGCCTGGCCGGCACCGCCTACCGCTGCCCGCCCTGGGCCGAGGACCCGTTCGCCCCGCCGCCCGCCTCCCAGGCCCCAGATCCGGCCAACTCCGGTTTTGGCGGCGGCCGTTACCGCGTCACCGTCGGCATCACCCGCAAGCCGCAGGGCAACGTCTACCGCGCGCTCGACCGGTCCACCGGCACGCCCGTGGTAGTCAAGCAGGCCCGCGCGTACGTCGCCGAGGACGAGAGCGGCGCCGACACCCGCGACCGCCTGCGCCACGAACGGGCCGTCCTCGACCTGCTCGCGGACACACCCGGGGTGCCGCGCACACTCGACCACTTCCGGCACCGCGACGACGAGTACCTGGTGATGACCAGCTGCGGCGACCGCGACCTGCGCCGCGAGGTCCAGACCCAAGGCCCGTACCAGGATGCCCAGTTGGGACCGCGCGCGGTGCTGCCGCTGGCCCGCGAGCTGCTCCGCGTCCTGGACGGCGTGCACCGCCGGGGCGTGGTCGTCCGCGACCTCAAGCCCAACAACGTGGTCCTCGCCCCCGACAGCCGCCCCCACCTGATCGACTTCGGCACCAGTGCCGTCCACGGCACCGGCCCCGCCGGCTCCACCCCCGGCTACAGCGACCCGCTCGTCCGCCCCGGCGTCGCGCCCGAACCCGCCGACGACTACTACGCGTTGGGCATGACGCTGCACTTCGCCGCCACCGGCATGGACCCGGTGATCCTGGACCCAGACCCGGCCGTGAACCGCGAACGCACCCTGGCTGCACTGGAGTTCGCCCTTCCCGAGCCGGCGCACCGCCATCTCCGGCTGCTGGTCGCCGAGTTGACGGACCTCGACGCGGCCGTCCGCACGGCGGGCGCGGAGCACCTCCGCCGCTCCACTCAACCGCCGCGCTCCACCCGCCCGTTGCCCCCTCGCCTCTCCCCCGACCTGCTCGCCGAGATCCTCGACCGCACCGCCGCGTACTGCGTCGCCGAGGCCCGTCGGATCGCCGACCCCGAACTCGCCGCCCGCGCCGCCGTCCCGACCCCGATCGACCTGTACGGCGGCAGCGCCGGCCTCGGACTGGAACTCCTCCACCACCTCGACCGCCCGGGTGCCCGCGACGCCGTCACGGCGCTCGCCGACTGGACGTCCCGCCAAACCCGGGCGCTGCCAGCGGGGTTGTATTCCGGCCGGACGGGAGTCGACCTCTTCCTCGCCGCCGCCGGCCGCCCACCCGCCGCCACCGTCGCCCTCCCCACCCACGGCACGGACGGCAGCGGCCCCCCGGAGGCCGATCTGATCGACGGGGTCGCGGGCATCGGCCTCGGCCACCTCCTGCTCGCCCGCCACGACACCCCGCACGACACCCCGCACGACGCCCGCCATCTCGCCGTCGCCGCCGCCTGCCACGACCTGCTCACCACCGGCGGCGCCCGCCTCACCCCCACTGCCGACCCGCGCCCGGGCGACGCCGCCCTCACCCACGGCCTCGCCCACGGCGATGCCGGGGTCGCCCACTTCCTCCTCGAATACGCCCGCACCACCGGCGACCCGGCCGCCCTCGACCACGCCGACCGCGCCTGCGCGCAGCTCGCCGCCGCCACCCCCGCGATCATCGCCGCCGCCAACCACCCTGCGGCGAGCCGCCGTTACGGCTCCTGGTGCCGCGGCCTGGCCGGCATCGGCACCGTCCTGGCCCACGCCGCAGACGTCCTCGGCGACCGCGCCCACCGCGCCCTCGCCGAACAGTCCGCCCGCACCTGCCTGGCCGTCGCCCCTCGCATGCCCCTGGTCACCCACTGCTGCGGCCTGGCCGGCGTCGGCCACCTGATGCTCCAACTCGCGCCTGCCACAGAGGAGTTCCGCACCGGTGCCGACACCGTCGCCACCCTCCTCCTCACCCGCGCCGCCGGCCCCCCGCACCACCCCGTCTTCCCCGACCCCACCCTCACCGCCCCCGCCTTCCCCTTCGCCACCGGCACCGCCGGCGTCCTCACCTTCCTCCGCCGCCTCGCTTCCCCTCACGCCCCCGGCCCCACCCTGCTCCCCTAACCACTGTTCGGCTGCTCGGCTGCTCGGCTACTCGGTGCCCTGGGCCGGGAGGGCCGCCACCGTCGGGTGGTCGTGGGCGATCGGGCCGAGCTTCGTGTGGCCGCCGGGGGCGCCGAGGTCGTCGAAGAACTCGGCGTTCACGGCGGTGAAGTGCTGCCACTGCTCCGGGACGTCGTCCTCGAACCAGATCGCCTCGACGGGGCAGACGGGCTCGCAGGCGCCGCAGTCGGTGCACTCCTCGGGCTGGATGTAGAGCATCCGCGGGCCCTCGTAGATGCAGTCGAGCGGGCACTCGTCGATGCAGGCCCGGTCCTTGACGTCCACACAGGGCTGGGCGATGACGAAGGTCATGCGGCCGCCCTCCTCTCCTGGTCGGTGCTGCTTGCCGCTCCGGCACGGCCGACCGTAGGACCTCAAGTAATGTTGAGGTCAACAGGAGGCTGTGGATGACGCGCCATCGACGCGACGAGAACGGCGCCGCCCCGGACGACTGGCTGAGCATCGGCGAGGTCAGTGCGCGGACCGGGGTGGCGGTGTCTGCGCTGCGGTTCTACGAGGAGCTCGGCCTGATCGCCTCCGAGCGCGACGACCGCAACCAGCGCCGCTACCCCCGGCACATGCTGCGCCGGGTCGCCCTGGTCTCGGTGGCGAAACGCATCGGCATCCCGCTGCAGGACCTCCGCGAGGCGTTCGCCGACGTCCCCCTCGACCGCCCGCCGAGCCACGCCGAGTGGCAGCGCGCCTCGCGCGTCTGGCGGCGGCAGTTGGAGGAGCGCCGGCAGGCCATCGAACGGCTGGAGGCCGAACTCACCGGCTGCATCGGCTGCGGCTGCCTCTCCATGAAGGCCTGCGCCCTGCTGAACCCGGGCGACGCCCTCGCCGAGGACGGCGCCGGACCGCGCCGACTCTGACCGACCGACCGACCGCGCCGACTCTGACCGACCGACCGACCGCGCCGACTCCGACCGACCGGCCGACCGGCCGACCGGCCGACCGGCCTCCGAGAGTCACGTCGGAATTCGACCGGTTCACGGACGAAGCCGTCGAACGCACCCGGCGGCTGCTGAGGCCGGCCCGGCGCACCGAAGCAGTTCAGCGGCCCACATCGAGGAACAGGACCCGCCGAGCCGGATCCGCTACGCCGACCTCGTCCGATCGCCCCACGCCCACAGACCCCCGGAGCCGTCACGTGACGTTCGCACCGCCCGTACCACCCAGGTTCGCCGAGAGCACCGCCCGGCAGCGGATCGCGAGGATCGTCACGGAGGGCTTCGCGCCGGCGAACCTGGTGATCGCGCTCCTGCTGCTGATCGGCCGGCACAGCACCCACTCCTGGTCCGGCGTCGGCTGGGGGCTGCTCGCCGCGCTGTTCTGCGGCGTCGTCCCGATCGGCATCGTCGAGTTCGGCGTTCGGCGCGGCGGCCTGACCGACAAGCACATCCGCGTGCGGCGTCAGCGGATCCTGCCCCTCGCCCTGAGCCTGGTCTCGGTGGTCGCCGGCATCGTCCTGCTGTACGTCCTGCACGCGCCCGCCGAGGTGTTCGCGCTGGTCGTCGCCATGCTGGTCGGGTTGGTCGCCACCCTGCTGGTCACCGTCGGATGGCAGATCTCCATCCACAACAGCATGGCCGGCGGCGCCGTGATGATCCTGGTGCTCGCCATGGGCCCGTGGATGCTGCTCGCCGCACCGGGCGCAGCGGCGATCGGCTGGTCGCGCCTGGTGCTGAAGGCCCACACCCTCGCCCAGGTCCTCGCCGCCACCGCTCTCGGCGCCGTCGCCGCCACGGTGTTCGCGCTGCTCCGCTGAATTGACGGTGCGTCACACCGCGCCGATTAATCGTTGTTCGCCGCCCCCACCCGGCGGCTACCATCGGCAGGCATGACGCACACCTCCGCTCGCCCGGGCGCGCCCGACAAGCCCACGCTGGACGGCCTCGAATCCAAGTGGGCCCCGCTCTGGGACGAGCAGGGTGTATATGCGTTCGACCGCTCCGCATCGCGCGAGCAGGTCTATTCGATCGACACCCCGCCGCCCACGGTCAGCGGCTCGCTCCACGTCGGCCACGTCTTCAGCTACACGCAGACGGACGCCGTCGCGCGTTTCCAGCGAATGCGGGGCAAGCAGGTCTTCTATCCGATGGGCTGGGACGACAACGGGCTGCCCACCGAGCGCCGGGTGCAGAACTATTTCGGGGTGCGGTGCGAGCCCTCGCTGCCGTACGACCCGGATTTCACACCGCCGGAGAATCCCGGAAAGCAGCAGATCCCCGTCTCCCGCCGTAATTTCATCGAATTGTGCGAACGTCTGACGGTCGAGGACGAGAAGGTCTTCGAAAGCCTCTGGCGCCGCCTCGGCCTCTCCGTCGACTGGGGACGCACCTACCAGACCATCGACGGCCTGGCCCGCGCGATCTCCCAACGGATGTTCCTGCGCAACCTCGCCCGCGGCGAGGCGTACCGCGCCGAGGCGCCGACGCTCTGGGACGTCACCTTCCGCACGGCGGTCGCGCAGGCCGAGCTGGAAGACCGCGAGCGGCCCAGCGCCTACCACCATCTCCTGTTCCACAGCGCGGAGTTCGGGCCGCTGGAGATCGCGACGACCCGGCCCGAGCTGCTTCCGGCGTGCGTCGCCCTCGTCGCCCACCCGGAGGACGCGCGGTACCGGAAGCTGTTCGGCACCACGGTGACCACGCCGGTCTTCGGCGTCGAGGTCCCCGTCCTCGCGCACCGGCTGGCGGACCCGGAGAAGGGCACCGGCCTGGTCATGGTGTGCACCTTCGGCGACACCACCGACGTCGTGTGGTGGCGCGAACTCGACCTGCCCACCCGCGGCGTCCTCGGCCGCGACGGCCGCTTCCTGCCGGACGCGCCGGCCGGCCTCGACAGCGAGCGGGCCCGCGCCGGGTACGCCGAGCTGGCCGGCGCGACGCCGCACACGGCCCGCGAGCGGATCGTCCGACTGCTGGGCGCGGAAGGCGCGTTGGCGGGCGAGCCGCGGCACTTCAACCACCTGGTGAAGTTCTACGAGAAGGGCGACAAGCCGCTGGAGATCGTCACCAGCCGGCAGTGGTACCTGCGCAACGGCGGCCGGGACGCCGAGCTGCGCGAACGGCTGCTCGCCCGCGGCCGCGAACTGGCGTGGCACCCGGAGCACATGCAGCACCGCTACCAGGCATGGGTCGAGGGCCTGGCCGGAGACTGGCTGATCAGCCGTCAGCGCTACTTCGGCGTCCCCGTGCCGCTCTGGTACCGCTGCGACGCGGCGGGCGAGCCGACGGACGAGCTGATCCTGCCGCCGGACGACGCCCTGCCGATCGACCCGACCAGCGACGTCCCGCCGGGCTTCACCGCCGACCTGCGCGACGCCCCGGGCGGCTTCACCGGCGACCCGGACGTCATGGACACCTGGGCGACGTCCTCCCTGACGCCGCAGATCGCCTCCGGCTGGAGCGTCGACGACGACCTCTTCCGACGTGTCTTCCCGATGGACCTGCGCCCGCAGGCCCACGAGATCATCCGCACCTGGCTGTTCTCCACCGTGGTCCGCGCCGAGCTCGAACACGACGAACTGCCCTGGCGCAACGCCGCGATCAGCGGCTGGATCCTCGACCCGGACCGCAAGAAGATGTCCAAGTCCAAGGGCAACGTCGTCACCCCGCTCAACCTGCTCGACCAGCACGGCTCCGACGCGGTGCGCTACTGGGCGGTCTCCGCGCGGCCCGGCACGGACACCGCGTTCGAGGTCGCCCAGATGAAGATCGGCCGCCGCCTGGCCATCAAGATCCTCAACGCGACGAAGTTCGTCCTCGGCCTCGGCGCGGGCGCCTCACCGGCCGCCGTCACCGAACCGCTCGACCGCGCGCTGCTCGCCCGCCTCGCCCAGGTCGCCGACGAGGCCACCGCGCTGCTGGAGGGCTACGACTACGCGCGCGCCCTGGAGGTCACCGAACGGTGCTTCTGGCTCTTCTGCGACGACTACCTCGAACTGGTCAAGAACCGCGCCTACGGCGACCCCGGCGACCCAGCCGCCGAATCCGCCCGCGCCACCCTCGCCCACGCCCTGTCCGTGCTGCTGCGCCTGCTCGCCCCCTACCTCCCGTTCGCCACCGAGGAGGCCTGGAGCTGGTGGCAGCCCGGCTCCGTCCACCGCGCCCCCTGGCCCGCCGAGACCCCGCCGGCCGACGCCGACGCCGCCCTCCTCGACCTCGCGAGCGAGGCCATCGCCGCCGTCCGCAAGGCCAAGAGCGCCGCCCGGCTCTCCATGCGCGCCGACGTCGCCACCCTCACCGCCCACGGCCCGTCCCCCCTCCTGGCCGCTCTCCGCCAGGTCGCCCCGGACGTCCGCTCCGCCGGCCGCGTCGGCGAACTGACCCTCGAGGAGTCCGACGCCGAAGCCCTCACCTACGAGATCGCCCTGCAGTAGATCGCTCTGCGGTAGATCGCCCTGTGGTCGCGCCCGCAGACCCCCGCCGACCGGAAGTCGGCGGGGGTCTGCGGTGCGGCCTTCCCTGCGTCCCCCGAAGTGGCTGGGGGTGCTCGATGTCAGCCGGCGTTGGCGAGGCCGTACTGCCAGAGGCTGTTGACCCGGCTCCGCTCGGTGGCGTTCGGGTACGGGTTGGTGCACGAGGTGCCGGGGCCGCCGCCGGACATCAGCTCGCTGCACGGGCCGGAGTAGTGGTCGGGCAGGCCGAGCACGTGGCCGGTCTCGTGGGCGGTGACGCGCACCGAGCTGTACTGCTGGTTCTGCGCGTAGTCGAGGAAGATGTAGCCGCGGCCGTGGCCGTCGGTGGAGGCGTACGAGCCCCGCGAGTCGTTGCCCTCGTAGTAGCGGAAGTCGGCGTTGGTGCCGGAGCGGAGCTGGACGTTGCCGACCGAGGAGTTCCAGATGGACGCGCTCTGGGATATGACGGTGCGGAAGGTCGGGGCCGAGCTGGCGTCGTAGGTGACGGTGACGGCCGCCAGGTAGGGGTTGGCGGCCTGCTTGGCGCGGGCCGACTTCATCACGGCCTCGAAGAACGCCTTGTTGTTGGCGTCCTCGGAGGAGTTGGCGGCGATGCCCGCGGACGGGGTGTAGCCCTGGGTGGTGGCTGCGGCGGCGGGCACGGCGGCGGTGCCGGCCGCGAGGACCAGCCCGAGGGCAGCGGCGAGCACAGTCATGGAGCGGTTCATGTGGGGACTCCATTCGCGGGTCCCGGGACCGAGGGGAGGCCGTCCGGGACGCGGTGACGAGTTGTTGCACCGAGCTTGGGGCAGGGCGGGCCGGGTGCGGAGATGGCAACCGGCGATAGCTCGGGGCAATACCCGTGCGCGACCCTTGATCTGACGGACCGTCGACAGTTCTTGACATGCCCTTGGCGAAGAGTGGGCGCCCTGGCTATGCTCCCGTGATGGAGCTCGACGTCCGACACCTGCGGGTGCTGTGCGCCATCGCGGACACCGGCAGCGTCCGAAAGGCCGCCCGTCGACTCGGCATGACGCAGCCGTCGCTGACCACCCAGCTGCACCGCATCGAACGGACCGTCGGCGGACGTCTGTTCACCCGCGAACAGACCGGCAGCCGCCCCACCGCCCTCGGCCACTCGGTGCTCTCCCGCGCCCGCCCCGTGATCACCGGGATGGACGCCCTCCTCGCCGCCGCCCGCGCCGAGGCTGCCTGGCCCGGCCGCCGCCGACTGCGGATCGGCAGCGTCGGCAGCCGCGCGGTCGCCGCCTGGCTGCGCCGCATCCACGACCGGCTCCCGGAGACCGACACCACCATCCACATCGACATCTCGGCGATCGCCCTGATCCACCTGGTCGCCGCCGAACAGCTCGACATCGCCTTCGTCCACGAGAGCGAGGGATTTCCGCTCCAGGTGCCGACCGGCACCGAGCAGCGGGTGCTGGTCGCCCGCGAACCCCAGTTCGTCGCCCTCGCCGAGACCCACCCCGCCGCCGGCCGGCCCGTCGTCACCCTCGCCGACCTCGCCCACGACACCTGGATGGTCGACCCGACCGCCGACCACGAGTACGCCGCACTGCGCCGGGTCTTCGCCGAAGCCGGACTCGACCCGCGCGTCGTCCAGGTCCGCGACAACGCCACCGCCGCCGAACTCGTCGCCTCCGGCGAAGCCGTCCGCCCCTGCCAGCCCACCTCCCCACCCGGCCCCGGCACCGCCCTGCGCCCCGTCCACGGCGACCCGCTCGCCGTCCGCCTACTGCTCACCTGGCGCCCCGACACCGTCGGCGGCCCCGCCCTCGACGGCCTCTGGGTCGACCTCTGCCACGCCTACCTCGACCTGGCCAGCACCAACCCCGCCTACCGCGCCTGGCTGCGCCACCACAACCGCCCCCTGCACACCCTCCTCGCCCCGGCAGGCCCGCCGCCCTGACGCCCTGACGCCCGCACCCGCCCGGGCACGCTCCGGCAGCTCGGCGCCCACCCGGCCCCGCAGTCCTGCGGGATCGGCACGCGGCTCATCCGCTCCGCCGAGCAACGGATCCGCGCCCTCTACGAACGCCTGGGCCACTGCGCCTTCGGCCGCGCACTCGACTCCTGGGACGTGGAAGCCGAGGACAGCTCCCTCCAGCGACACCGGACGATGTGCGCGCGGATGCGCAAGCACCTGGCCCGACGCCGGAGTTCGCGACCGTCGCCGCCTCCCTCGGCCGGCCACCAGGGCCTCGACCGAGCCAATGGGTAGCCAATCGACATATGGCGATACTGGACCTATGCTCTGCCCATGACCGACCATCAACTCCGCGAGCCGACGCGGCTCGTGCTCACCGTGCTGGCCGATGCGCCTCGGCACGGGTACGCGATCATTCAGGAGGTGCTGGCCGTCTCCGGCGGCCGCACCCGGCTCAGCACCGGGACGTTGTACACGGCGCTCGACCGGCTGCTGCACCAGGGGCTGGTCGGGATCGAGAGCGAGGAGGTGGTCGGCGGACGGCTGCGTCGCACCTACAGCCTCACGTCCCAGGGCCAGAACCTGCTGGCCGAGGAGACCGAACGCCTCCGCCGGGCCGTCGCCGAGGCCGATCGCCGACTCGCCGTCGCCCGCCTGCGCCCGAACGGAGCCACCGCATGACCGCCCACGACGTCCCGCGCACCGGCCGCCTGCTGATGAGCCTCTACCCCGCCCGCTACCGGGCCGCCCACGGCGAGGACATCGCCACCGTCTTCACCGAGACCACCGAGGGCATGGGCGGCCGCGCGATGCTCCGCGAGCGCCTCGACCTCGCCACGCACGCCCTGCGGCTGCGGCTGCGCATCGGCCCCACCGACCCGGCCGGCCGGGTGCTCGCGAGCGCGGCGCCCGTCGCCCTCGCCCTCGGCGTCGGCCGCTGCATGTTCTTCCTGCTGCCGTATCTGCACGAGGCGGCGAACCGGGTCCGCCACCCGTACCTCGGCCTCGGCTTCGTCTACGCCCTGGTGAGCGCGGTCATGCTGCTGGCCGACCAGTTGCCGTGGCTGCTCGCCCTGGTGCTCGCCGTCGCGGGCCGGTGGCGGCTCGCCCGGGCCGCCGGCGCGTTCGCCGCGTTCCTCGCCGTCGCCCTCCAGTGGTGGGAGGGGACGCACGCGGTGTGGCAGATCGGTCAGATGGCGGGCCTGGCGGTCGTCGGCCTGCTGCTCCTCCTCGCGCCGTCCGACCTGGTGAACGTCACCTCGCGGGGGCGGTGGGAGATCGCCGGCATCGCGCTGGGCGTCGCACTGCCGATGATCGTGGCGAACCGGCTCGGCGCCGTGGTCGTCGGCGGCGTGACGGTGGCGACCATCGGCCTGCTCCCGATCTGGCTGTGCACGGTGTCGGCCGTGGTGCTGATGCGGCGTCTGTCCGGACGACGGCCCGACACGCTCCGGGCGGTCGGAGTCGTCCTGGCCACCCTGCCCTGGCTGGCGCACCTCGCGGTCGCGGCCGTGACCGACCCCGACAAGCAGGGCCTGGCGGCCTGGTTCACCGGCTTCTGCCTCGTCCCGCTCGCCGTTGCGGCCGCAGCGGCGGGAGCGGTCCAGCTCCTCCGCCGGCCCCGCGCGACCGAACCGCCCAACCCGGCCTGACCCGCCACCCGCACCCCGCCCGTCCGACCTCCGGCACCACCCGGCCGGACGGGCGCGCACCTGGCCGGACGGAGGCGTCGGCCGTGCCGATCGCGTCGAGTTCCGGAAGCCGCTCGGCTCACCCCGCCAAAACTGCTGCACGGATGGACCGTTGACGTGCTCTCTCTGACCGACATCGCCGAGAATCCGCTCCGCCTGACGCGCCGTCCGAACGCCGAGGACGGCTCGGTGGTCGTCTTCCGCCCCCTGACGCACGCCGACAGCGGACGCCTGGCCGACTTCCTCGCGGCGCTGTCCCCCGCGTCGAGACGGTTCAGCACGTTCGACGGGTACGACCTCGCCCACGCCCGCGAACTGTGCGACGCGATCGCCCGCTACGACAAGCTCAGGCTGGTCCTGGAGGACGGGCCGTCCGGCCGGATCGTCGGCCTGCTCGAACTCGGCCTCGCCCTGGTCCCGTCCGACATCGCGCGCTACCGGAGCGCGGGCATCCGCCTCGACGAGTCCACCGACTGCCGGTTCGGCCCCACCCTGGCCGACGACCACCAGGGCCGGGGCCTCGGGACGCTGGTCCTGCCACTCGTCGCGGAGACCGCACGACTCCTCGGCAGGACGAGGATCATCCTGTGGGGCGGCGTCCGCGCCGACAACCCCCGCGCCGTCCGCTACTACGAGAAGAACGGCTTCCGCCCGATCGGCTCGTTCACCGAGCCGGACGGCTCCCTGTCGCTCGACATGATGCTGGACCTCCACCCCGGCGCCTGAGCACGAAAGCGCCCTGCTCCGACAGCCGGGCCACGGCGCGAACGCTGTACGAGCGAGGCGGCGCTCAACGGTGTGCTTGGGGTTCTCGAAGTCGAACCAGCAGCCCGCGTCCCACTCGGAGCGCTGGTTGCCGTGGGCCGGGATGCCGCCCGCGTCCTTCAGCATCCGCGCCAGGTGCAGCTGGTTCCAGGTCATGAACGTCGTGTTCCGGTTGGTGAAGTCGTTCTCCGGCCCGCCCGAGCCGGGATCGAGGTACGACGGCCCGGGCCCGGCCTCGCCGACCCAGCCGGCGTCGGCCTGGGGCGGGATGACGAAGCCCAGGTGCTGGAGGCTGCACAGGATGTTCATCGCGCAGTGCTTCGCGCCGTCCTCGTTGCCGGTGATCAGGCAGCCGCCGACCCGGCCGTAGAACGCGTACTGGCCATGGGAGTTGAGGATCGACGAGCAGGCGTACAGCCGCTCGATCACCTGCTTCATGACGGAGGAGTTGTCACCGAGCCAGACCGGTCCGGCGAGGGTGAGGATGTCGGCGTTCATGATCTGGGAGTAGAGGACGGGCCATTCGTCGGTGTCCCAGCCGTGTTCGGTCATGTCGGGCCAGACGCCGGTGGCGATGTCGTGGTCGACGGCGCGGATCTGTTCGACCTGGACGCCCTGGCGGTGGAGGATGCCGGCACTGAGGTCGATCAGGCCCTGGGTGTGGCTTCGTTCGGGGGAACGCTTGAGCGTGCAGTTGACGAAGACGGCGCGCAGATCGGTGGAGGTGGCCATCGGCATCCGTTCCGAGGGGCGGGGAGCGGGGAGGCAGAGGCCCATCGCACTATGCGGCCGTCCGCCGCCGGAGGACCGTCGGCCGTCCGGCGGACGCCCCGGCGCGCCACTCGACGGCGGCCCGTCGCGGAACCCCTCACGGAGCCCGTCGCGGAACCCGTCGCGAAACCCGTCGCGAAACCCGTCAGGCGGCGCTCAGCGAGAAGTAGTTCTCCTCCTCCTGTGCGAAGTGCAGCCGCAGCACGGAGTGCAGGCCGTAGAGGCAGGCCCGCAGGTCGTCGTGCTGTTCGGGGGCGAGCGCGCCGGCCGTCTCGGCGTGCGCGAGGTGGGTGGTGATGCGGTGGGCGAGCCGGTGGATCTCGGTGTGGGCGCGGCTCATGGTGGCGGTGGTCTCGGGGCCGCCGAGGGCGTCGGCGAGGGCGGGGTAGAGCTCGCGTTCCTCGGCCTCCTCGTGCGGCAGCAGGCGGGTGGTGAGCAGCTGGTCGACGTGCCGGACGGCGACGAGCGCCTCGGCGGAGGAGGACGAGGTGAGCCGGTCGGCGGCCTCCCGGACGGCTTCCAGGACGTCCCGCAGGTCGTCGTGCTCGGCGGCGAAGCGCTGCACCAACTCCTCGGTGGAGGCGTCGATTTCGGGCCCGATGCCGCGGCCGGGCCGCAGCGCGCGCAGGGCGTTGAGGATGACGGCGACGTCGATGAGTTCCTGGAGCAGGGCGCCGGCGGCCGGCGGCAGCAGGCCGAAGGCGGCGAAGCCCATGGCGACGAGGGAGAGCAGCATGCCGCCGAGTGCGGACTGGACGGCGATCCGGCGGGAGCGGGTGGCGATCTGGGCGGCGTCGGCGAGGCGGTCGACGCGGTCGGTGGTGAGGACGATGTCGGCGGCTTCGGAGGAGGCGCTGGCGCCGCGTGCGCCCATCGCGACGCCGACGTCGGCGGCGGCGAGCGCGGGGGCGTCGTTGACGCCGTCGCCGACCATGACGGTGACGGCGCGGGCGCGTTCGGCGCGGACGGCGGCGACCTTGTCGGCGGGCGACTGCCGGGCGCGGACGTCGTCGAGGCCGACCACGGCGGCGATCTCGCGGGCGGGTTCGGGCCGGTCGCCGGTGATCATGAGCAGTCGGGTGACGCCGGCGGCGCGCAGGCGGCGGACGGTGCGGGGGGCGTCGTGCCGGACGGGGTCGCGGAGCAGGACGGCGCCGATGGGGCGGTCGTCGACGGTGACCCAGGCGAGGGCCGCGCCGTCGAGCGCGGCCCGGTTGTCGGCGGCGCGCGCCCAGGCGGGGAGGTCGGTGGTGTCGCGTTGGCCGACGGTGGCGGTGCTGCCGTCGGCGAGGGTGGCGACGGCGCCGGTGCCGGGTTGTTCGGAGACGTCGTGGACGGGTGGCAGGGTGAGGTCGCGTTCGGCCGCGGCGGCGGTGATGGCCTCGGCGAGGACGTGCGGCGAGTACTGGTCGACGGCGGCGGCCAGCGCGAGGACTTCGGCGGGGGTGTGGCCGGGGGCGGTGGCGATGTCGAAGGCGCGGGGGCGTCCGGTGGTGAGGGTGCCGGTCTTGTCGAGGCAGACGGTGCGGGCCCGGCCGAGGGTCTCCAGGGCGGCGCCGTCGCGGACCACGACGCCTCTGCGGGCGGCGCGGGAGATGCCGGAGACGATGGCGACGGGTGCGGCGAGCAGCAGCGGGCAGGGGGTGGCGACGACCAGGACGGCGACGGCGCGGACGGCGTCGCCGCTGAGCAGCCAGGCGAGTGCGGCGGCGGCGAGGGCGACGGGCAGGAACCAGGCGGCGTAGCGGTCGGCGAGGCGGATGACGGGGGCGCGTTCGGCGCCGGCCTGTTGGGTGAGGCGGACGATCTCGGCGTAGGTGGAGTGCTCCTCGGTGGCGGTGGCGCGCAGGTCGAAGGCGCTGCCGGCGTTGACGGCGCCGCTCCGGGCGGGGTCGCCGATGCGACGGGTGACCTGGGCGGATTCGCCGGTGAGGACGGATTCGTCGAGGACGGCGCGGTGGCCGGTGATGCGTCCGTCGACGGGGACGGTCTCGCCGGGGCCGACGACGAGGCGGTCGCCGATCCGGATGTCGGCGAGCGGGACGGTCTCGGTGGTGTCGCCGGTGCGGCGGCGGGCGGTGCGGGGGGCGTGGCGGAGCAGTTCGCGCAGGTCGCGGGTGGCGCGGCGTTCGGCGGCGGCGTCGAGCCAGCGTCCGCCGGAGAGCATCAGGGCGATCAGTGCGCCGGCCAGGTATTCGCCGGTGGCGAGGGTGCCGGCGAGGGCGAGGACGGCGATCAGGTCGACGCCGGCGCGGCCTCGGCGCAGGGCCTGGACGACCCACATCAGGGCGGGGGCGATGGCGGCGGCGGTGGCGACGATCCAGCACTGGTCGGCGACGCCGTGGGCGCCGGCGGCCCAGGCGATCAGGCCGGCGAGGGTGGCGACGGCGACCGCGCCGAGCAGGACGGGTTCGATGCCGCCGCCGCTCAGCAGTTGTCGGGCGCCGCCCTGCTCGCTGGGTGCGGTGTGCGGTGCCATGGGCGTCTCCTCCGCTCGGGCTGCGGCTGTCCTTTCCAGTGCACCTCTCCGCGGACGGTCCGGCCAGGGGCCGTCGGTCCCGGGGTGGGGGCCGCATGATCCCGGGTCCCCCGGTCGGGGGTGCGGGCGGGGTAGGTTCGGGGGCGTTGGTGTTCCCGTCCGGTCCCCGGGGTGTCCGGGGTCCGGCGTACAGAGGGCAGGTGGGGCAGATGGAGTCGCTGTTCGAGCTTCCGATCCGGACGCTGGCGGGTGAGCCGTCGTCGCTGGCGGAGCACCGGGGCAAGGTGCTGCTGCTGGTGAATGTGGCGTCGAAGTGCGGTCTGACGCCGCAGTATTCGGGTCTGGAGCGGTTGCAGGAGGTGTACGGGGAGCGCGGGTTCACGGTGCTCGGGTTCCCGTGCAACCAGTTCGCGGGGCAGGAGCCGGGGTCGGCGGAGGAGATCCAGGAGTTCTGCTCGACCACGTACGGGGTGTCGTTCCCGCTGTTCGAGAAGGTCGAGGTGAACGGGGCGGGGCGGCACCCGGTCTACGCGCGGCTGACGGAGGTCGCGGACGCCTCGGGCGAGGCGGGCGACGTCCAGTGGAATTTCGAGAAGTTCCTGGTCGGCGCGGACGGCGAGGTGGTCGGGCGGTTCCGGCCTCGGACCGAGCCGGAGTCGTCGGAGCTGGTGGCGGCGATCGAGGCGCAGTTGGGCGGCTGACGGCTCGCGGCCCGGAACGGGCCCGGATTGTCCGGTACCGCCTGCGGGCGGCAAAACTGTACAGGTAACCTGCGCAGTGAGACTGGACAGTCCGGGCCCGTTCCGGCTGCCCCCGTTACGACGAAAGGCACTCCCGTGTCCGTCACCGCGCTCGACCCGACCACCGCCCTGGTGGTCATCGACCTCCAGCAGGCCATCACCGCCGTGCCCGGCGACCCGCACCCGATGCGCGAGGTGCTGGAGCGCAACGTCCGCCTCGCGGAGGCGTTCCGCGCCGCACGGCTCCCGGTGGTGCTGGTGCGGGTGTCGTTCGCCGCCGACGGCGCGGACCTGCTGCCCGGCCGCACCGAGCAGCCGCGCCCCGGCAGGGCCATGCCGGAGGGCTGGGACACCCTGACGCCCGAGCTGCACGACCCGGCCACCGACGTGGTGGTGACCAAGCACAACTGGGGCGCGTTCCACGGCACCGACCTGGACGTGCAGCTGCGCCGCCGCGGGGTGACGCAGCTCGTGCTGACGGGCGTCGCGACCAGCATCGGCGTGGAGTCCACCGCCCGCGCCGCGTACGAGCACGGCTACCACGTGACGACGGCCGTGGACGCGATGACCGACATGGATCCGGAGGCGCACCGCAACAGCGTGCAGCGGATCTTCCCGCGCCTGGGCGAGACCGGCACCACCGAGGAGATCCTCGACCTGCTGGCCAAGACCCGCTGAGACGCGCCGGAACCCGTCCGGGCGTGCTGCCGGGCGGGTTCCGGGGTTCGAGAACAGGCTCAGGCTTCGCCGGGGTGCCAGGTCGGCCACTGCCAGGGGCGGTCGTCCCAGTGCACCCGGACGGGGTCGTGCGGGTCGAGGTCGGGGTAGTGGTGCTTCACCTCGGGTTCGAACTCCTCGGGGGCGAGCGGCTTCCAGCCCTCGTCCTTGAAGTGGACGAGGCGGTAGCGGCTGTCGGTGCGGAACTCCGCGACCCGCACCAGGGGCTCGCCGGCCGCGCCCGTCCCGTTGCTGCTGGTGGTGTTGCTGGTGGTCGTCATGCCGCCAGCTTCGGCCGCGCCCCGCCGCCGCGCACGCTCGCACCGCCGGTGCCGCCGCAGGTGTCACCGTTCGGCGGCGGGTGTACCGGGAGCGTCACGGCCTCCGGTGGACGGCGGGCGGTCCCGTACCGTGGAAGGCACATCGGAGGGTTCGTCGGGAGGACCGCGTGGGCAAGGGCAAGGCGTCGAAGGGTGCGGCGGCGGCACGGATGCGCGGGCTGGACGGCCTGGCGGTGACGCGTTCGGCGTGGGGCCTGTACCGGGAGACCCGGCGGCCCGGCGCACCCGGCCTGTCGGCCCGGGTGGGGGCGCTGCCCCGCCTGCTGCGGGACGTGCTGCTGCGCCGCTACCCGGGGGTGGGGCCCGGCAAGCTGCTGGTGCTGGCGTTCGCGGTCGCGGTGTACCTGGTCAGCCCGATCGACGTGCTGCCGGACTTCATCCCGGTGATCGGCTGGAGCGACGACACCGGCCTGCTGCTGTGGTTCCTGGTCGGCCTGACCCGGGAGTCCGGCCGGTACCTGGAGTGGGCGGGTCGCGGCGGCACTGTCGGCGAGCTTCCCGCCGACAGCTGAACTCCCCTGCCGCTACAGCGACTTGACCAGCTTCTCGAAGCGCAGGTCGGCGCGGAGCGGGATGCCGAACCGCTCGTCGCCGTACGGGAACGGCTCGTACACGCCGGTGCGGGTGTAGCCGCGGCGCTCGTACCAGGCGATCAGGTCGGCGCGCTGCTCGATGACGGTCATCTCCATCGCGGTGACGCCCCACTCGGCGCGGGCCCACTCCTCGGCGCGGGCCAGCGCCTGCCGGCCGAGGCCGCCGCCCTGGGCGGCCGGGGAGACCGAGAACATGCCGAAGTAGCCGGTGGCGCCGCGCCGTTCGACGTGGCAGCAGGCCAGCAGGCGGCCCTCCTGTTCGGCCAGCAGCACCACCGACTCGACGCGGCCGAGGAGTTCGGCGACGGCGGCCTCGTCGGTGCGCCGCCCGTCCAGCAGGTCCGCCTCGGTGGTCCAGCCGGCCCGGCTGGCGTCGCCCCGGTACGCGGACTCGACCAGCGCGACCACGGCCGGCACGTCCTGCGGCCGCGCGGCACGGAAGGCCGGGCCGGCGTCGGGGCCGGCGTCGGGGCCGGCGTCGGCGAGGCGGGAGGCGGTGGGCTCGGCGGTCATGCGGTGCGCTCCTTCGGGTGCTCGAACGCCCATCGTGCCACAACGGCCCCTCCCGACCGCCGGCCCGGTCAGGGCGTGGGCTCGGCCGCCGGGACGGGCTGCTCGGGCGGGCCCGGGTAGGGCAGGATCTGCCGGAGCAGTCCGCGCGGGTGGCCGCGGCGGCGCCACTCGCGGGGGTAGCCGAGCGAGACCTCTTCGAAGCGGACGTCCTCGTACCAGGTGGTGCGCGGGATGTGCAGGTGACCGTAGACGACGGCGGCGACGTTGAAGCGGCGGTGCCAGTCGGCGGTGAGCTCGGTGCCGCACCACTGCGCGAAGTCGGGGTAGTGCAGGACGTCGGTGGGGCGGCGGTCCAGCGGCCAGTGGCTGACGAGGACCAGCGGCAGGTCCGGGTCGTGTGCGGAAAGCGCTTTCTCGGTGGTCTCGACGCGCTCGCGGCACCAGTCGTCGACACCCGCGTAGGGCGCGGGGCTGATCCGGAACTCGTCGGTGCACACCACGCCGTTCTCGCGGGCGCGGGCCAGCGACTCGGCCTTGGTGCGCACGCCCGGCACCCGGAAGCTGTAGTCGTAGAGCGTGAACACGGGCGCGACCGCGAAGCGGCCGTCCGGGCCGGACCAGACGGGGAACGGGTCCTCGGGGGTGGCGACGCCGATCGCCCGGCAGCGTTCCACCAGGTGCCGGTAGCGTTCGGGCGCGTCGACGGGCTCCTGATCCTGGGTGGTGGTCCACAGTTCGTGGTTGCCGGGCGTCCAGACCACCTTGGCGAAGCGCTCCGCGAGCAGGCCCAGGGTGTCCGCGACGACGTCGACCTGTTCGGCGACGTCACCGGCGACAATCAGCCAGTCGTCCGGGCCGGTCGGTCGCAGCGCGTCGAGGACGGGCCGGTTCTCGCTGACGCCGACGTGGAGGTCGCTTACCGCGAGCAGGCGTGAATCCGCCACCGCTCCCCCAGTTGTGTGTCCGCCGGCCGGTCGGCCGGGCCCGCCGACGCATCGGTGCGGATCCGTCGGCGCATCCCGGCAGTGGGACGCGCGTTGACACGCTACCGCCGGGTGGTCGGCGACGCCAGCACGAGCCCGTCCCTGTCGGTGCGTCAACATCCGGTGGAACCCCAGGTGTTCGGTAGTCGCACCTATGTTTGTTTGCTCTACATACCTTCTGACGATGTGTGGTTTCAACACTCTGTTGACTGACGGGTCCATGACTATATGTTCTCCGCGGCGACCGAAAACCGGCCGCCGCCCTTCACCCCACTGAGGACTCGTCATGCCCGCTTCCGGCACCAGCCGCACGTTCCGCCGCGCCGCCACCGCGGTCGCGTCCGCCGCCCTGCTGGTCGGCGCGGTCGCCACCGCCGCACCGGCCCAGGCCGCCAAGCCGAGCACCCCCGCAAACTTCCACCCCGAGCTCGACCACGCGGGCTCCACCGTCGTCGCCCACGAGGGCCGCGGCGACGCCGCCCCGAACGGCATCGCCGCACTGGCCGCCACCCAGACCAAGGGCATGGACGTCTCCAACTGGCAGGGCAGCGTCGCCTGGAGCACCGCCTACGCCAACGGCGGCCGCTTCGCCTACGTCAAGGCCACCGAGGGCACCACGTACACCAGCCCCTCGTTCGCCCAGCAGTACAACGGCTCCTACAACGTCGGCATGATCCGCGGCGCCTACCACTTCGCGCTGCCGAACGCCTCCTCCGGCGCCACCCAGGCCGCGTACTTCGTCGCCCACGGCGGCGGCTGGTCCAAGGACGGCAAGACCCTGCCGCCCGCCCTGGACATCGAGTACAACCCCTACGGCGCCACCTGCTACGGCCTGAGCCAGGCCGGCATGGTCAGCTGGATCCGGGACTTCTCCAACACCGTCCACACCAAGACCGGCCGCTACCCGGTGATCTACACCACCACCGACTGGTGGACCACCTGCACCGGCAACAACAGCTCCTTCGGCGCCACCAACCCGCTCTGGATCGCCCGCTACGCCTCCTCCGTCGGCACCCTGCCGGCCGGCTGGTCGTACCAGACCATCTGGCAGTACGCCGACTCCGGCACCCTGCCCGGCGACCAGAACTGGTTCAACGGCGCCCCGGACCGCGTCCAGGCCCTCGCCAACGGCTGACGTCCCCTGCCCGCGACCGGATTCCACCCCGCTCCGGTCGCGGGCGGACCTGCGGCTCACCCGACCGGGACGATCAACTCCCAGCTGTCGACGGCGAAGTCGAGCACCATCCCGTGGTCGCGGTACAGCGCGGGCGCGCCGGTCGCGTTCTCGGTGTCCACCCCCAGACCGACCCGGGTGCGGCCGCGCTCGGCGTATACCGCGAAGAAGTACCGCAGCAGGAAGCCGCCCAGGCCCCGGCCGCGCACCGCCTCGCTCACCCCGATGTGCGAGGCCCACGCCGCGTCCGACCGGTCGTCCCGGGTGCGCAGCACGGCCACGTCGCCGAGCCCGTCGAGCCCGGCGATCCACACCAGCGACCAGTCGGCGCTGTCCGCACCGGTGTCCGCGCACCACTTCTCGTAGCTGCGCGGCCGGAAGTCGTAGTGCCCGGCGAATGTCTCGTGGATCAGCCGGTGCACGGTGCGCCGGTCGTCCTCGGTGCTGCACGCCCGCACCCGCACCCCCGCCGGGGCGTCCGGGAACGGGTCCGCCTTCGGGTCGACGTCCCGGGTGAGCGCGTGGTGACGGCGCACCTGCCGCCAGCCGCGACCGGCCAACGCGACGGTGTCGAACGTCGGTCGGGCACTCAGCATCAGGTGCAGCACGGCCCGGTCGGCGCCGTTGGCCCGCGCGTGCTCCGCGCCCCGGGCCTCCATCAGCTCGAACAGGTGCAGCCCCGCGTCGGTGTGGCCCGGCAGCACGTACTGGTCGAGGTCGATCCGCTCCCCCGCCGAACGGTCACGCACGACGCCGTATCCGATCAGCCGCCCGCCCGCGTCGTGCAGCAGCCACGAGTCCCGCGCCAGGTCCATCGACGGGTGCCCGAGGTCCTCCTCGACCTCCGCGAGATCGGTGAACGCCCGCCCCACCTCGATCTCGTCCACCTGGTTGAGCAACCCGCACACGGCCTCGGCATCCCCGAGCTCCGCCGCCCGCACCGTCCATCCCTCCGGAAGCGCCACGCTCCCCCTCCTTCGCCGTCGGATCCGCAAACCCGGCCTTTCTACCGCTTCAACACCCTTGGGCGGAAAGGATTTTGAGCGCAGCGCCGGGGGTGGCCGATGCGGGTGGCCGCCGGGGACCCGCCGCGTCACGCCGCGTCGAGCAGCCGTTGGATCGCGGCCTGCGCGGGCGGCAGCCAGCTGGGCTTGCCGCCCGGGCGGCCCGCGCGGCCGGCCTCGCCGATGAGGAGGCCGCCGAACGCGCGCAGGACGGCCCAGCCCCGGGCGCGGCGGCGGGTGGCGGGGTCGGCGGCGGGGCGGTAGGCGTGGTGGAAGCGGTCCCGGGCGTCGGCGGGGAGCAGCGTCCACGCGGCGGCGAGGTCGCAGGCGGGGTCGCCGGCGCAGAGGTCGCCGAAGTCCACGACGCCGCTGTAACTGCCGTCTGCAGTAAGGAGGTTGGCGGGGTGAAGGTCGCCGTGCAGCCAGCTGCGCGGGCCGGTCCAGGCGGGTGCGGCGAGGGCGTCGCGCCAGAGGGCGCGGATGCCGTCCGGGTCGGTGATCAGGCCGAGGCGGGTGGTCTCGGCGAGGCCCTGTTCGAACGACCGGTCGTGCTCGGCGAGCGGGCCGCCGCGTCCGCGTCCGGCCGGGGCCTCGGCGGGGGCGGGCCGGTGAAGGGCCGTCAGGAACCCGGCCAGGGCGTCGGCGGCGGCCGCACCGTCCGTGACGGGGGCGCGGTCGGCCGGTTCGCCCGGTACCCAGGTGGTGACCAGCCAGGGCCGGGGGAACGCCGTGCTGGGCTCGCCGAGCCGCTGCGGCACCGGCACGGGCAGCGGCAGGTCCGCCGCCAGTGCGGGCAGCCACGCGTGCTCCTTGCGCAGCAGCGCGTCCGCGTCGCCGGTCGCCCACGGCATCCGGACGGCAAGGTCCTCACCGAGCCGCCACAGCTGGTTGTCCCACCCGAACGCCCCGAACCGGACCGGGAGTTCGGCCAGGTCGGGGTGCTGTTCGCGCAGCAGACGGGTGATCAGTTCGGCGGTGATCCCGGACTCCTCGATGCTCATGCCCGCCCACGCTACGCCTCCTCCCCGTGACCGGGCGCACTCCCCCGCTGCCGCGCCGGGTGGTGCCCTTCGTCCTCGGGGCGGACCACGGCCACGGGCGCTGCGGCGTGCTCCGGCCCGCCCGCCGAGCGGGGCCGCGCGCTCCTTGCCACACCCCGTCATGTCATTAGGATTTCCCCAAGTCACCTTGTGTGACCGCAGGTTGTGAGTCCGAAGAGCCGCCGCCGACCGAACGAGCGCGCCGTCGCCCGGGCGTCACCGACCGCACGCCGCAGGGCCGCGCGCCATCCTCCCCGTCCGCCCGTCGTCCAGGAAGAGAGCCACGCACCATGTTCCGACGCGTCGCACCGGCCCTCGCGGCCGGCCTCATCGCCACCACCCTCGGCTTCGCCCCGACGGCCGCCGCCGCCGACACCGCGAGCACCGCCCGCACGGCCGCCGTCCGGTCGTACGACCACTGCCGCACGGGCTACTTCTGCATCTACAGCGACTGGGGCGGCGGCGGCACCCAGTGCTCCTGGGCGTCCTGGCAGTACCCGCGGGTCGCCAACACCGCGGACATGTGTTCGTTCATCCGCAACGGCCACCCCGTGCGCTCGGTCGCCAACAGGACCGACCACCGCGTCCAGTACTACACCGGCACCAACTACAACCACCGCGTCGGCTCCACCACCTCCGGCGGCGCGGGCAACCTCCAGGGCAGCTACCAGATCCGCTCCTTCCGCCCCCAGTAGCCGGCACCCCCCGACGAGCCCGTGCCGGTGCACCCGCACCCGCACGGGCTCCACGCCGTCCGGACCCCCGCGCCGGTCAGCACACCGCCAGGGCCGCGTAGCCGTCGATGATCATGGCCAGGGTGCGGTGGTGGCGGCGTTCGAAGTCGAGGCCGGCACCGACGGCGAGAGCCTCGCCGAGGTGAGGGCCGGCGTCGGAGGGAGAGGCAGACTCGAAGGCGGCGGCAGGGGTGCCGGGGGTGCGGCCGATCTCGGCGAGGGTATGGCCGATGGTGAAGGTCATGGCGGCGTTCAGGACGTCCATGGCGAGGTCGAGCGGAACGCCCTGGGAATGCAGACGGCCCAGGGTGCGATCGAAAAGGACAAGCGCCGCCGGGGAGTTGACGGGGCGGGTGGCGATGACGGCGAGCATGCCGGGGTGCCGGTGCAGGACGGCGCGCAGGGCGTTCGCGGTGTCACGGACCACCTCCGTCCAGGGCGCGTCCTGCGCCGGGCCGGCCTCGTCGGCGGCCTGCAGAACAAGGCGCTCGACCATGCCGTCCAGCAACACGGCCTTGCTGGGGACGTAGTGGTACAGCGTCATGCCCTCCACGCCGAGCGCCGCGCCCAGGCGGCGGGTGGAGAGGGCTTCGGGTCCGTGCTCGTCGACGAACGCGATCGCGGCATCGAGGATCTTCTCCCTGGTCAGACCCGTGCGGGGGCGGGAGCGCCGATCGGCCATGCAGCATCCTCCTTGACATCTCTTACAGTGCAAGAAAATCTATCCCCCTCACGATTCTTACAGCGTAAGAATCGATGCCGACAGGGGAGGACCCACCGTGAAGCTCGTTGCCGTGATGATCCGTTCGCTCAACGAGGGCGTCGACTACGACGAGTTCCGCCGCGCCTGGATCCCGGACGAGGTCGTCCCGGACGACCCGCGCGTCGTCCTCAGCGCCCTCAACCTGGAGAACCCGCGCGAACTGTGCACCGTCGCCCTGATCGAGGGCGTCGAGGCCGAGGACATTCCGCGCTGGATGGAACGCCTCGCCCCGATCGAGGAACGCCGCTACCGGCGCATCCGCCACCTGGTGAGCGAGCCCACCGTCAACGCCGTCTACCGCATCGTCTCGGAGGACGCCCTCGCCCACCCGATCGCCGCCTGACGCGGCGACGTGGGCCCGCCCGAGCCCTCGGCGCCCGCCTGACGGGCCGTCAGGCGGGGCGGCCCGGTGGGACCAGGCCGCACTGGTAGGCGAGGGCGACGAGCTGGGCGCGGTCGCGGACGTCCAGCTTGGCCATCGCCCGGTGGACGTGGGTGCGGACGGTGAACGGGCTGACGAAGATCCGCTCGGCGATCTCCTCGTTGGTCAGGCCGGTCGCGGTCAGTGCCATCACCTCGCGCTCGCGGGCGGTGAGCACCTCCAGCCGCTCGGCGCCGGCCGGCGCCCCGGCGGCCGGGCCCGGCTGGGCGCGGAACCGGTCGATCATCGCGCGGGTGGCGGCGGGCGACAGCAGGGCGTCGCCCACCGCCACGGTGCGGATCGCGGCGAGGAGCTCCGCGGGCGCCGCGCCCTTGCCGAGGAAGCCGTCGGCGCCCGCGCGCAGGGCCTGGGCGATGTACTCGTCGATCTCGAAGGTGGTCAGGATCAGCACCCGGGTGCCGGACAGCTCCTCGCTGCCGCAGATCTCCGCGGTCGCGGCGAGACCGTCGCCGCCGGGCATCCGGATGTCCATCAGCACCAGGTCGGGCCGGGTGGCGCGGGCGCACTCGACCGCCTCGCGGCCGTTGGAGGCCTCGCCGACCACCTCCATGTCGTCCTCGGCGTCGATCAGCATCCGGAAGGCGCCGCGCAGCAGGGCCTGGTCGTCGGCGAGCAGGACGCGGATGGTCATCGGGGGGAGTCCTTTTCCTCGGGGTCGGCGAAGGCGGGGGTGTCGCGGCTGCCGGTGCGCAGCGGCAGGTCGGCGGTGACCAGGAAGCCGCCGTCGGGGCGGCCGTCCGCGGTGAGCCGGCCGCCGACCGCGCCCGCCCGCTCGCGCATGCCGATCAGGCCGAAGCCACCGGGGCCACCGGGGCCGTCCTGGCGGAGCGGGGCCGGGGCCGGCCGTCCGAGCCCCCGGCCGTTGGCGACGGACAGGGCGATCCGGCTGCCGGTGTAGGCGAGGGTGACCTCGGCGTCGGTGCCGCGGGCGTGCTTGGCGACGTTGGTCAGTGCCTCCTGGACGATCCGGAACGCCGTCAGGTCGACGCCCGGGGAGAGCGGGCGGGGCTCGCCCGCGACGGTCAGCCGGACCGGGACCCCGGCCTGTTCGAAGGCGGTGATCAGGTCCGGCAGCCGGTCGAGGCCGGGCGCGGGCTCCAGCGGGGCGGGTTCCTCGGCGCGGCGCAGCAGGCCGACGGTGGCGCGCAGTTCCTGGAGGGCCGAGCCGGTGGCGTCGGTGAGGTGGCTGAGCACCTCGCGGGCCCGGTCGGGGTGCCGGTCCATCAGGTGGACGGCGATGCTGGCCTGGGCGTTGGCGAGGGCGATGTGGTGGGCGACCACGTCGTGCAGGTCGCGGGCGATCCGGATGCGTTCGTCGGCGACCCGGCGGCGGGCCTCCTCCTCGCGGGTGCGCTCGGCGCGTTCGGCGCGCCGCTCGATCGCGGCCAGGTGGGCGCGGCGGTTGCGGACCGAGTCGCCGAGGGCGCCGGGCAGCAGCGCCCAGGCCAGGACGCCCAGCCGTTCGCCGACCGGACCGTCCGGGCCGAAGGCCAGCGCGGTCACGGCGAGCAGGACGGCGCTGGCGACCGAGGCGCGCAGCGCGGTGGAGCGGTCGGTGCGGACGGCCAGGCAGTACAGCGCCGCCAGCAGCGGCGCGGCCAGTGCGACGGTGAGCCGGGCGCTGGTCACGCCCAGCGCCATGGTGCACGCCAGGGTGGCGGCGACCACGGCCCGCGGGAAGCGGCGGTGCAGGAAGACGGCGGCGGTGGAGGCTGCGGCGAACAGGACGGAGGCCGCGCCGGGCAGGAAGAAGTGGCCGTTGTTCTGGTCGGCGCTGACGCCCTGGGCGACGACCAGCAGCAGCCCGGTGCCGCCTGCGGCGTCCAGCAGCCGGGGGTGGTCGCGGCGCAGGCGCTGCCACAGGTCGGTGGTCGTCACGGTGCTCTCCGGGCCGGGCCCTGGGGTTCGACGGGGGGTGCGCCGGGTCGGCGCGCGGCGGCGGGGCCTGCTCCGCAGGGGGTGGCCCCGTTCTGCAACGGTAACGCTCCGGGCCCGAACAACCGTCCGAGCCCGGAGCACGGTGACGCAGGTCAGACGGTGACGGACTGCCGGTCCTCGGCCGTCCCGTCGGCCGCGGACTGCAACTTGGCGCCCTCGACGTCGATGTCCGGCAGGACCTTGTCGACGCTCTTCGGCAGCCACCAGGCGCGGCGGCCGAGCAGCGCCAGCACCGCCGGGACGAGCGCCATCCGGACCACGAAGGCGTCGAGCGCGACGGCGGCGGCGAGGCCCAGGCCCATCATCTTGATCATCGGCTCGCTCATCCCGATGAAGCCGGCGAACACCGAGATCATGATCAGCGCGGCGGCGGTGACCACCCGGGCGTTGTGCCGGAAGCCGGTGACGATCGCCTCGGAGGGGCTCTCGCCGTGCACGTACGCCTCGCGGATCCGGGTGACCAGGAACACCTCGTAGTCCATGGCCAGGCCGAACACCACGCCGACCATGAAGATCGGCATCATGCTCATCACCGGCCCGGTCTGGTCGACGCCGATCAGGCTGGCCAGCCAGCCCCACTGGAACACCGCGACCACGGTGCCGAGCGCGGCGGCCACCGAGAGCAGGAAGCCGACCGCGGCCTTCACCGGGACCAGCACCGAGCGGAACACCAGCAGGAGCAGGACGACGGCCAGGCCGACCACCACGGCGAGGTAGGGCACCAGCGCGTCGCTGAGCTTCTGCGACACGTCGATGTTCATCGCGGTGGTGCCGCTGACCAGCACGGTCGCGCCGGTGGCGGACTTCAGGCCGGCCGCGTCGTCGCGGATCGTCTGGACCAGGTCCTTGGTCTTCGGCTCGGCCGGGCCGGTCTCCGGGATCGCGTTGACCAGGGCGGTGTCCCCGGCCGGGTTGAAGATCGGCGGGGCGACCGCGACCACTCCGGGCAGGCCGGAGACGGTCTTGGCGACCTGCTCGGCGGCGGCCTTCGGGTCGGGCGTGCCCTTGGCGTCGACCACGACGGTCAGCGGGCCGTTGAAGCCCGGGCCGAATCCCTGGGACAGCAGGTCGTAGGCGCGGCGCTCGGTGGTCGAGGTCGACTTCGCCTCGTCGCCGGGCAGGCCCAGGCGCAGGTCCAGCGCAGGGGCGGCGATCACGCCGAGGCCGATCACGCCGCCGATCAGCACCAGCAGCGGGCGGCGCAGCACGAACCGGGCCCAGCGGGTGCCGCCGTTGTCGCCGGCCGCCCGGCGGGCGCCGTTCGCGGCGGCCTTGCGCTCCTTGCGGGGCAGCACCTTGCGGCCGATGAAGCCGAGCAGCGCGGGCACCAGGGTCAGCGCGACCAGCACGGCGATGACGACCGTTCCGGCGGCGGCCATGCCCATCTTGGACAGGATCGGGATGCCGACCACGGACAGGCCGGCCAGCGCGATCACCACGGTCAGGCCGGCGAACACCACGGCCGAGCCCGCCGTGCCGACGGCCCGCCCGGCGGCCTCGCGCGGGGCGCGGCCCTCGGCGAGCTCCGCGCGGTAGCGGGAGACGATGAACACCGCGTAGTCGATGCCGACCGCCAGGCCGAGCATCATCGCCAGCGTGCCGGTCGTGGAGGACAGGCCGAGCGTGCTGCCCAGCGCGGTGATCAGCGCCATGCCGAGGCCGACGCCGACCACGGCCGTCAGCAGCGGCAGGCCCGCCGCGACCAGCGAGCCGAAGGTGATCACCAGCACGACGGCGGACAGCGCCATGCCGATCGCCTCGCTGCTGCCGCCCGCCTCGCCGTGGCCGGCCAGCGCGGTGCCGCCCATCTCGACCTTCAGCCCGGCGTCCCGGCCGTGCTGCGCGGCCTGCTCCAGCGCGGCGGTCGCCTCCCCGGACAGCTCGCCGGCCTTGGCCGAGTAGCTGACGGTGGCGTACGCGGTGGTGCCGTCCTGGGAGACGGTGTGCGCCTGGAACGGGTCGACCGCGCCGGTGACCTCGGCGGCGTGCGCCAGCTCGCCGACCGTCTTCTGCACGATCTGCTGGTTCGGCTCGGCGGTGATCTTCTGCCCGTCGGGGGCGACGAACACGATCCGGGCCTGCGCGCCGTCCGCGTGGCCGCCGGGGAAGCGCTCGTTCATCAGGTCGAAGGCCTGCTGCGCCTCCGTGCCGGGTATCGAGAAGCCGTCGGCGGGCGGGGCGGGCGCCTTGGCCGCGAGCACTCCGCCGACGGCGAGCACGGCGACCCACAGCAGGGTCACCAGCTTGCGCCGGTCGAAGGCCCAGCGGCCCAGGCGGTACAGGAACGTGGCCACGGGGGTGCGGCCTCCTTCGGTTCGGTGCACGGTCGCGGAACATGCCGCGGGCGGCGCCGCGCACCGGTTCCGGCGCGGTCCGCCCACAGCGTGTTCCATCGTTCGTCACCGCCCCCACCTGCGTCGTCGTCCCTGTGCAGGCTGCTGTGTACTGCGTCCGCAGTAGGTCCCCGACCGCCCGGTCCTCCCTACGGACCGCCCGCCGGTGCCCGACGGACCGTCACACCCCCCGGCGTCCCCGGCCTTTACACCCGCCCGACCGGTGCCCGGGAACGCAAAACGGCCGGTCGATCCGACATGATGTCGGATCGACCGGCCGCATTGGGTCGGATGACCGTTGTGCGCGAGGGGGGAGTTGAACCCCCACGCCCTTTCGGGCACTGGAACCTGAATCCAGCGCGTCTGCCTATTCCGCCACCCGCGCAAAGGGTGTGGCCGCCGGTTGCTCTTCTGCCCCGTTCGACCTGCTGAGAAGCTTACCGCAGGTTTCGGGGGCCTCCGTCCGGGGTGGGGCGGTGGCGGGGCGTCACAATGGCCGGATGAGAGTGATCCTCACCGTGGTCGGGGCGGCGCTGCTGGCCTGGACGGCGGCCAGCATTCTGCGGACGCTGGTGGTGCCGCGCGGGCTGTACTCGGCGTTGGCGATCCGGTTGTGGTCGGTGCTGCGGCGGCTGGTGCGGACGGTGGCCGCACCGTTCGGGGGGTACCGGGCGATCGACCGGGCGCAGACGTGGCTGGCTCCGCTGATCCTGCTGGGGATGCTGGGGTGTTGGCTGCTGTCGACGCTGACGGCGTACACGCTGCTGTTGATAGGGACGTCCGACCTGCCGTGGCACGTCGCGTTCCGGGAGGCCGGGTCGAGCCTGTTCACGCTGGGTTTCGCGAGCGGCGACCGCCTGCACCTGTCGGTGATCGACTTCCTGGCGGCGGCGAACGGTCCGCTGATCATCGCGCTGCTGATCGCCTACCTGCCGACGCTGTACTCGGCGTACAACCGGCGGGAGTTGGAGGTGACGCTGCTGCAGTCGCGGGCAGGCGAGCCGGCCTGGGGGCCGGAGTTGCTGGCCCGGCAGGCGCTGGTGCGGACGGAGAGCGAACTGCCGGAGCTGTACCGGGACTGGGAGCGGTTGGCGGCGGATCTCGGCGAGGGGCACTCCAACTATCCGGTGCTGATCTCGTTCCGTTCCCCGCAGCCGTACCGCAATTGGGTGGTGGGCCTGATCGCGGTGATGGACGCGGCGGCCATGCAGTTGGCGGTGAACCCGCGTTCGGCCCCGCCGGAGGCACGGTTGCTGCTGCGCGCCGGGTTCACGGCGCTGCGGGACATCGCGACGGCGCTGCGGATCCCGTTCGAACCGGACCCGGAGCCGGAGGAGCCGATCCGGTTGACGTTCGCGGAGTTCGACGCGGCGGTCGCGATGGTGACGGCGGCCGGGATGCGGCTGGAGCGGCCGATCGCGGACGCGTGGGCGCACTTCCGCGGCTGGCGGGTCAACTACGAGGCGATCGCCTACGAGTTGGCCCGCCGCGCGGATGCGGTGCCGGCGCTGTGGACCGGTCCGCGGGACTTCGCCGCGACCCCGATCCCGCCGCGCCGCCCGGCCGACCGCCGCCCGGTCAACCCCTGAGCAGCTGTTCCTCGGCCTGCGCCAGCACCTCCACCACCCGCCGCCCGAACCGGACGTCGCACGGGTGCGGGGCGCCGGTCGCGACGGCCGCCAGCAGGGCGTCGAGCGCGCGGCCGTACGCGGCAGTGGGCGGCGCGTCCCGGTCGGGCAGGCTCGTGACGCCCGCGGCGCCGCGCAGTTCGACGCCCGCTCCGTTCGCGGAGGCCTCCGGCGGGGCGGTCAGGCTGAGCGTCACGGTGCTGGACGCGCCGCCGGCGTGGCGCAGGATCAGGTGCGCGGTGTCGCCGGGTCCGGGCGCGGCGTCGACCCGTTCGACGTCGCCGAGGACGGGCAGCAGCACGGACAGCGCGTGCGGGCCGACGTCCCACAGCGCGCCCTTCTGCTGCCGCCACGGGGACGCGGCGTAGGGGCTGTCGGTGGTGAACACCGAGCCGATCCAGTGGCAGTGGGCGGTGAACCAGCCGCCGCGCTCGGCCTGTTCGGCGATCCAGGCGCCCTGCGTGTCGCCGAACCGGACGGTGAAGAACACCACCGAGGCGACGGCGGCCGCGGCGGCCGCGTCCTCGACGGCGCGGGCGGCGTCCACGGTCGCGGCGACCGGCTTGTCCAGCAGCAGGTGCTTGCCGGCCGCGGCGGCGCGGACGGCGTACTCGGCCTGGACGTCGGGCGGCAGCGCGACGGCGACGGCGTCCACCGCGGCCAGCAGGTCGTCGACCGCCTCGTACACGGGCACGCCGTGCGCGGCCGCGAGATCGGCGGCGGCCTGCGGGCGACGGCCCCACACGCCGGCGAACTCGACGTCCGGATGGGCCGCGAGGGCGGGGGCGTGCACCAACCCGGCCCACGGGCCGGTCCCGAGCAGTCCGATCCGCACGGCGCTCAGCCCTCCACCCGGATCAGCGTGAAGCCGTCGTAGCCCTTGTGGCCGACGGTCTGCACGGTGGTGGCGTCCAGGCGCTTGTCGCCCGCGAGCAGTTCGTGCAGCTGCCGGACGCCGCGCACGGCCTCGTCGGTGCTGTGCTCGTCGGCGAGCCTGCCGCCGCGCACCACGTTGTCGACCACGATCACCGAGCCGGGCCGGGTGAGCGCCATCGACGCCTCCAGGTAGTGCGGGATGTTCGGCTTGTCGGCGTCGACGAACACCAGGTCGTACGGCTCGACGTCTTCCTCGACGAGCTGCCGCAGGGTGTCGCGGGCCGCTCCGAGCCGGACCTCGACGCGGTCGGCGAGGCCGGCCCGCTCCAGGTTTGCGGTGGCGACGGCGGCGTGCGCCGGGTCGATCTCCAGCGTGGTCAGGCGGCCGCCGTCGGGCAGCGCGCGGGCCAGCCAGATCGCGCTGTAGCCGGCCAGCGTGCCGATCTCCAGGATCCGGCGGGCGCCCTGCATGCGGGCCAGCAGGTGGAGCAGCTTGCCCTGGCTCGCGGACACCGCGATCGGCGGCAGCCCGGCCCGGTCGGCGGCCTCGAGGGCCGCGTCCAGTGCCTCGTCCTCGCCGATCAGCCGGTCGGCGACGTAGTCGTCGACCGCCGCCCACTGCTCCGGGTTCTGCTGCGTGCTCATTCCCCACCTCCGTGATCGATTCGCGCTGCGACCCTACTCCCTGGCCGGGGCGGCGAGTGCACCGAACACGGCGGGGTTCACCGCTGCGGAAGCGTCGAACACGCCGAGGCCGCCGCGTCCGGTACGGACGCGGCGGCCTCGGGTGCGGCTCGGCCGGCGGTCAGTCGACGAGCGTCTCGGAGAGCGGCTCGCCGCTCGGGCCGCCGGACTGCTCGGGGTGCTCGGCGCGGGACTTCTTCGCCCGCCGCTTGATCACCAGCGCCGAGCCGACGCCGAACAGCGCGGCCGCGCCGAGGCCGATGTACGAGGCGCCCTGGAGGTACTGCTCGGCGACCTTGCCGACCTGGTAGACCAGCAGCGTGGTGCCGCCGGCCCAGACCACGCCGCCCAGCACGTTGGCGATCAGGAACTTCCAGTACGGCATCCGCAGGGTGCCGGCCAGCGGGCCCGCGAAGATCCGCAGCAGCGCGACGAAGCGGCCGAAGAACACCGCCCACATGCCCCAGCGCGTGAACGCCCGTTCGGCGGTGGCCAGATGGTCGGGCCCGAAGTGCTTGGGGAACCTGCGGCCGAGTTTCGCGAACAGCGGCCGGCCGCCCTTGTGGCCGATCGCGTAGCCGATCGAGTCGCCGATGATCGCGCCGGCGATCGCGCAGCCCGCGACGCCCCAGGGGCTGACGACGCCCTTGGCGGCGAGCAGCGCGGAGGTGACCAGGGCGATCTCGCCGGGCAGCGGGATGCCCAGACTCTCCAGTCCGATGATCAGTCCGATGATCACGTACACCGAGGTCGGCGGAACGCTCTCGATCCACTGGTCGAGGTGCAAGGCGGAGTACCTCCGTCGGGGCGGGGACAGGCGGCCGACGCACGGCGGCACACGGGAAAAGCTTCGGTAAAAGGCCCGAGCCCGGCCAGCCTAGCCGCTCCCGACCCGCAGGCCGAGCGTCCCCCTGAGGCGCAGCTCGGCCATGGTCCGGGCGGCTTCTCCCCCGCTCGCCCACACCCGGTCCAACTCCCGGCCGCAGCCGGTTCGTTCCCGATCCTCGGGTGAGATTCCGCGCACCCGCCGGGGCTGTTCCGGGCCCTTCGCCGCACCCCATACTCCGTGACCGGACAGCACCACCCACGGGGAGGAACACCATGGCCACGGACGCACCGGCGGCGGCGGCAGGCACCTGGAAGCTCGGCGACCTGGAGGTGAACCGGCTCGGCTACGGCGCGATGCGGCTCACCGGCAACGGCATGATGGGCAACTCCGACGGCGCTCCGATCGACCGCGCGCACGCCGTCCGGCTGCTGCACACCGCGTTCGAGCACGGCGTCGACCACGTCGACACGGCCTCCTTCTACTTCTCGCCGCTGCGCTCCGCCAACGAGTTGATCAACCGGGCGCTGACCGCCTGGCGGGGCCACGAGGTGGTGGTGGTCACCAAGGTCGGCCCGGGCCGCGGCCCGTCCGGCGAGTGGCAGGGCATGGCCCGGCCGGACGAGCTGCGCGGCCAGGTCGAGGAGAACCTGCGCCAGCTCGGCCGCGACCACCTGGACGTGGTCAACCTGCGCCGGCTCGGCCGCGACTGCGAATCGGTCGCCGAGCACTTCGGGGCACTCGCCGAGCTGCGCGACGCCGGGCTGATCCGGCACCTGGGGCTGTCCAACGTCAAGCCCGAGCACGTCCGGGAGGCCCGGGAGATCGCCCCGGTGGTGTGCGTGCAGAACTCCTTCGGGCTGGACTGGCGGAACGCCGAGCGGACCGGCGTGCTCGGCCTCTGCGCCGAACTGGGCATCGCCTTCGTCCCGTTCTTCGCCATCGCCGGCCTCAACCGCGAGGCCGCGGCGGCCGCCGAACAGGACCGCCGGGTCGCCGCCGTCGCCGCCGAACTCGACGCCACCCCCGCCCAGGTCCGCCTCGCCTGGACCCTCCACCGCGGCCCCCACGTCCTCGCCATCCCGGGCACCGGCAGCCTCGCCCACCTGGCCGAGAACCTCGCCGCCGCGAGCCTGCGCCTCACCGGCGCCCACCTCGCCCTGCTGGACGCCCCGCCGGCCTGAGCCCGGCGGGTCGGCTCAGCGCCCCGCCTGCGGTGTAGTGGTGCTCACGAGGGTTCGACGCAGAACAGCGCGGCCCGGACCTGTGCGGCGGTCGGCAGGCCCGCGCCGTGCACCCGCACGGTGGCGTGTTCGCCGGGGAGCAGCGTGGTCAGGCCGCGGTCGGCGGTGGCGGCGGGGTGCAGGCGGTCGGGCTGGAGCAGCAGGTCGCGCAGCAGCGTGCGGGCGGTGATCCGGACGTCCGCCGCGCCGTCCCCGGCCGGTGTGACGTCGAGGTCGAACTCGGGCTTCGGGTAGGCGAATTCCTTGTCGGCGACGGGGAAGTGCACGGCCCGCAGCCCGTCCGCGTCGGCCACCAGGTACTCGTCCCGGCCGGACGCCGACAGCCCTTCCGCCACCGGCAGTCGGAGCACCGACCGGGCGGCGACGACGGCCGGCCCGGCGTGTTCGGCGAGCAGCCGGCCGTCGGCGTGCAGGCGGCGCAGCCGGAGGGTGGTGGTCCACGGCCGGGCGGACTGGTTGACCAGGGCGGTGCGGGGTGCGCCGTCGCGATCGGCGGGCTGGAGGGTGAGCAGGCGGTCGGCGTAGAGGCGGCGCAGTTCGTGGTGCAGGGGCTTGAGGCGGCCGTCGCCGTCGACGGCGGACCAGGAGGAGACCGGCCAGCAGTCGTTGAGCTGCCAGACGATGGTGCCGGCGCAGTGCGGCCAGTGGGAGCGCCAGTGTTCGATGCCGGTGGAGATGGCGCGGGCCTGGATCAGCTGGGTGAGGTAGTGCCAGCGGTCGAAGTCGGCGGGGAGGCCGAAGTGGCGTTCCAGGCCGCGGCGGAGTTTGCCGTTGCCGTCGCCGGCCTTCTGGTGGTGGCGCATGCCGGGCGAGTCGGGGGCGAGGGTCTCCCCGGGGAGGGCGCGGCGCAGGGTGGCGTGGGCGGGCGGGGCCTGCCAGCCGAATTCGGCGACGAAGCGCGGGACGGTGGCGCGGTAGGCGGCGAAGTCCTCGCGGTTCCAGACGTCCCAGGAGTGGTGGGTGCCGTGGTCGACGTCGTTGGGGTGGTGGTCCCAACTGCCGGACCAGGGGCTGCCGGCGCTGTAGGGGCGGGTGGGGTCGAGTTCGGCGACGATCCGGGGCAGCAGGCCGAGGTAGTAGCCCTCGCCCCAGGAGTCGCCGTTCAGCTTCTCCTCCCAGCCCCAGTCGCGGAAGCCCCACTGGTTCTCGTTGTTGCCGTTCCACAGCACCAGCGAGGGGTGCGGCATCAGGCGGACGACGTTGTCGCGGGCCTCGGCCTCGATCTCGCCGCGCAGTGGCTGTTCCTCGGGGTAGGCGGCGCAGGCGAACGGGAAGTCCTGCCAGACCAGCAGGCCGAGTTCGTCGCAGGCGTCGTAGAACGCGTCCTGTTCGTAGATGCCGCCGCCCCAGACCCGGATCAGGTCGACGTTGGCGTCGACGGCCTGTTCCAGGCGGGTGCGGTAGCGGGCGGGGGTGACGCGGGTGATCAGGGTGTCGTCGGGAATCCAGTTGGCGCCGCGGACGAAGAGCGGCTCGCCGTTGACGGCCAGCGTGAAGGGGGTGCCGGTGGCGTCGGGGGTGCGGTGCAGTTCGACGGTGCGGAAGCCGATCCGCCGCTGCCAGGCGTCGAGTCGGGTCTCGCCGTCGGCGATCGTGACGGCGAGTTCGTAGCGGGGCTGTGCGCCGTGGCCGCGTGGCCACCACCGTTCGACGTCGGCGGCTTCCAGCACCAGCACGGCGCGGTCGCCGTCGAGGACCGCCTCCGTGTGCGCGCCGGCGACGGTGGCGCGGGCGGTGAGCGGGCGTCCGGCGCCGGTGGCGGTGCGTTCGACGGTGAGGTGCACCTCGACCCGGCCGGTGGCGCCGTCGACGGTGATCAGCGGGCGGACGTCGGCGATCCGCGCGGTGGACCAGTGTTCGAGGCGGGCGGGCTTCCAGATGCCGGCGGTGGGCAGGGTCGGGCCCCAGTCCCAGCCGAAGCTGCTGGCCATCTTGCGGATGTACTGGAACGGTTCGGGGTACTCGTTGGGCCGGTCGCCGACCAGCGCGCGCACCCGCTCGGCCTCCGTGTAGGCGCTGGTGAAACGTACCGTCAGCTCGCCGGCCAGGCCGGTGGCGTCGAAGCGGTGGCGGCGGTGCATGTTGCGGGTGGAGCCGAGGACGGCGCCGCCGAGGGTGACGGTGGCGACGGTGTCCAGTCCGTCGAAGACCAGGTCGGTGCGTTCGTGGGCGCTGCCGTACGCGGGCAGGTCGAGGCGGTACGTCCAGTCGCGGCGGCCGACCCAGGCGACCTCCAGCTCGTTGGCGTCGAGGTACGGGTCGGGGATCAGCCCGGCCGCGAGCAGGTCGGTGTGGACGCAGCCGGGCACCGTCGCGGGCAGCAACTCGCCGTCGTGGTGCAGGTTCCAGCCCTGGTCGAGCGGGGTGGTGTCCATCATCTGTGCGGGCTCCTCGATGGCGGGTGGGCGGCGCGAGCAGCACCGTAGCCCCGCCCCGTCGAGTCTGTCCACGAACCGGTGGAGCCGCCACCGCCGTGCTCCGGCGGTGGCGGCCCGGCCGGTTGCCGTCAGTACGTCGAGCAGGCCGCGCCGTTCAGCGTGAACGCGGCCGGCACGCCGTTGGTGCCGGCCGTGGAGCTGCCGCTGAAGCCGAAGTTGACGCTCCCGCCGGCCGGGATCACGGTGTTGTAGCCGGACGGGTTGGTCGCGGTGACCTGCTTGCCGGACTGGGCGCTGACCGCGTTCCACATGTTCGTCACCTGCTGGCCGCCGGGGAACGAGAACACCAGCTGCCAGCCGTTGACGGCGCTGCTGCCGGTGTTCTTGACGGTGACGTCCCCGTTGAAGGAGCTGCCCCAGTCCGACAGCCCGTAGTGCACCGAGCAACTTCCGCCCGGCGCAGGGCTGTTGGAGGGCGACGGGCTGGGGCTCGGGCTGGGGCTCGAAGTGCCGCCGCCGAGGCCTGACTTGGCGCGCATCCGGTCCGAGTGGGCGCGGAACACCGAGAGTTCGGGCGCGCCGGACTGGACGCCGAACTTGCCGTCCACGTTGCCGTCCTCGTACCACCAGAACCCACTGCCGTCGCCGCCGGCCGCCTCGAAGTCCGGGTACAGCTGCCCCCACCAGGCCGAGCGGTCGACCCCGTTGACGTTGAACTCGCCCATGAAGAACGGCTTTCCGACCTTGTCGTGCGAGTCGGAGATCCAGGAGCGGATCAGCGCCTTGGTCCGGTCGATGCTCAGGTTCGCCCAGGATTCGGTGGGGTACGGGTGCGCGGAGGTGTAGTCCAGGTACGGCGACTGCTGCACCTGCACGAACGGGTTGCCCTCGTCGCCGCCGAAGCCGTACGCGCTGCCGTGACCCTCCAGCCCCGCGCCCAACAGGTGCTTGGAGTCGATGGACTTGACGTACGCACCCATCTCGTCGACCCAGGCGCGCAAGGTGGTGCCGTTGACGTTCTCGGCGGCGCTCTGGTCCTGGTAGCGCGGCTCGTTCATCAAGTCCCAGGCGAAGATGGTCGGGTCGTCCTTGTACGCGACGCCGCTGTAGTGGTTGACCCGGTTCAGCGCGTGGTTCAGGTAGTTCTTGTAGGACGTGAAGCAGCCGGGGCAGCGGGTCTTGTCGAAGAACGCGGCCCGTCCGGGCTGTCCGCCGGACAGGCCCTCCCACTTGAGGCGGGTGTCGATGCCGCCGTACGCCTCCCAGTAGTTCTCGAACACCGGCACCAGGCGCACCTGGTGGGCCTTGGCGGACTGGATGATGTAGTCGAACTCGGAGAACTCCTGCTCGTCGTACACGCCTTTGGACTTCTCGAAGCCGTGCCAGTCCTCGTGGCTGAACATCCACAGCCGCAGGACGTCGACCTTGTCGGCCTGCAGGTGCGCGAACTGGGCGTCGATCCGGGCCTTGTCCATGAACGTGGTCTCGGTGTCACCGTAGCTGCCGCCGTAGGTGAACATGTCGTAGGTGTTGGCGCCCGCGAAGTAGTACTCCTTGCCGTTCAGGCAGAAGTGGATCCCGCAGCGGGTCGCGAAGGCGTCCGCGCTGTCGGCCTCGGCGCGGCCGGCTCGACCGATGGCGAGGCCGGCGACGGCGAGCACGGCCGCGAGCAGGAGGGCCGTCGGCGCGAGGCGCCGGGAGCGGGGCTTGGGTCGGAGTCCGTGGTGCACGCGTGTCCCTTTCGTGGAGGGTGGTGCTCCTTCGGCTCCGGCGGGCGGCGTGAGCCCCGACAGGCCCGACCGGTCGACCGATTGAGGTGGAGCGACCGTACGGGTCTTGTCGGCACGGTGTCAACGAGGCCGATGTTCCGTTCAACTCCCGTACGTACCGGGCGACTTGTCAACGCCCCCGCCGGCTGTCCCCACCTCCCGACAGCGTCGGCCGCACCCGATCCGCCGAGGAGTGCACAGCATGCGACCGCCGAACGAACTCGACCTGCTCGACTGGGCCGCACTCTCGCACGCGTACGGCTCCGCCGAGGACGTCCCGGAGCTGATCCGCGCCCTGTACGCACCGGATCCGGAGGCCCTCGACGAGGCCGTGCACGAGCTGTTCGGCACGGTGCACCACCAGGGCAGCGTCTACCCGGCATCCGCACCCGCCGTCCCCGTCCTGGCCGCCCTCGTCGCCCCCACCGCCCTCGGCCTCACCGCCCTCCGCGCCCTCGCCGCCACCGGCCGCACCCCCGACCCCCTCCGCCCCACCCTCCGCGCCCTCGCCTTCTCCCCCCACCGTCTGACCCCCGCCCCCCCTCACCCCCACCGGCGGCGGCCACGCCGACCGCGAACTCCGCACCCTCGCCCTCGACCTGCTCAGCCGCTGACGGGTGGGTTCGGAGCTCACCTGGGCGGCATCCGCGTGCCCAGGATCGGGAGCGGAAGACCCAGGACCAGGACGGCAGTGATCCCGGAACCCGCCAACCAGATCGCCAACCGCAGGCGGCGCGGCTCGCGAGGCGGACGCCCACCCGGTTTCGACTTCCTCTATGCAGTGATCCACAGGACACTGCCCGAACCCGACATGCAGGGCGTGGCCCCGGACGGCGGGGGACACTGGCACTTCCACCGCACTGCCCGGCCCCAGGAGGAGCGCGTGTCTGTACAGCCCGGCCCTGTCGTGTTCGAGCGGGTCGCCCCGGTGGTGCCGGTCCGCGACCTGGCCGCCGCCCTGGCGCGCTACCGCCGCCTGGGGTTCACGGCCGAACCGTACGCGGGCGGTCGCGGGTACGGCTTCGTCTCGCGCGGCGCGGTGGAGCTCCACCTGACCGAGTGGGCGGAGCACGACCCGCTGCGTACCGGCGCGGTGGTCTACCTGTACGTGTCGGACGCGGACGCGGTGCACGCCGAGTGGAGGGCGGCCGATCCGCCGGGGCGGCTGTCCGATCCGGCCGACACCCCGTACGGGCTGCGCGAGTTCGGCTATGTCGATCCGGACGGCACCTTGCACCGCGTCGGCTCCCCGAGCTGAGGTCGAACGAGATCCGCCCGGGGGTGTCCGCCGCCCGCCGGGCCTGACGTCGCGTCAGCTCGACGCCGTCCGCCTGCTGATACCTCCCGCCACGAGGTAACCATTCCGATCATCCTGATCGTCCTACCAGCGAGCGGTCTGCCAGCCGGGCGGCCGCACGGCGGAGGGGACGGCGAGCGATGACGGACGACAGGCGGGCGGGCGGCGGCGGCAGGCCGCGGCGGGTCAGAATCGCGCAGGTCGCGGCGGCCGTGGTGGCGGCCGGCGCGGTCACCGCACTCGCGGTGAGCCTGACCACCGGCGGCGGTTCGTCCTCCGCGCAGCAGTCGCTCTCCACCGCACCACCCGCCACGGGCAGCGCCCCACCACCGAGCCCGAGCCCGAGCACGTCGCCCTCCCCGTCCTGGGACGGCAAGGTGAAGGTGCTCGGCGACGGCTCGACCTCCGACACGGGGCCGCAGCCGAACCAGCTCAAGATCGAGAAGCTGAAACCCGGCGAGAAGCCCCCGCAGTTCGTGGTGTTCTCCTGGGACGGCGCGCTGGAGAACGACGACCACCTGTTCTCCCGCTTCCGCAAGCTGGCGAAGGAGAACAACGCCAGCATGACGTTCTTCCTCACCGGGATCTATCTCCTCCCGGAGGCGAAGCACGGGCTGTACCGCCCGCCGCAGCACGACCCGGGCAGCGCCGCCATCTCCTTCCCCACCGGCGAGCACGTCAAGGAGACCCTCGAACAGCTGCGCCTGGCCTGGCAGGACGGCAACGAGATCGGCACCCACTTCAACGGTCACTTCTGCGGCGCGAAGGGCGGCGGCGACTGGAGCACCGACGAGTGGCGCAGCGAGATCGAGCAGGCGGTCTCGTTCGTCACCAACTGGAGGACGAACACCGGCTTCACCCAGGAGGCCCCGCTGCCGTTCGACTTCCGCAAGGAGCTCGCGGGCGGCCGCGCGCCGTGCCTGGAGGGGCAGAAGAACCTGCTGACGGTGGCGAAGGAGCTCGGCTGGCGCTACGACGCCAGCTCCCCGGGCGAGTTCCAGGTGTGGCCGTCGAAGGCCGGCGGGGTGTGGAACTTTCCGCTCCAGCTGATCCCGTTCGGCAACAAGCAGGTGCTGTCGATGGACTTCAACTTCCTCGCCAACCAGTCCGGCGACAGCACCCAGGGCGACCCGAAGAAGTACACCTCCTGGGAGAAGCAGACCCGCGAGGGATACCTGGACGGCTTCTCGCGGGTCTACAACGGCAGCCGGGCCCCGCTGTTCATCGGGAACCACTTCGAGACCTGGAACGGCGGCATCTACATGCAGGCCATCGAGGACGTGATGAAGCAGGTCTGCAAGAAGCAGGACGTCCGCTGCGTCTCGTTCAAGGAGCTCTCCGACTGGCTGGACGCCCAGGACCCGAAGGTCCTGGACCAGCTCCGCCGCCTCGACCCGGCCCAGGCCCCGGACTGGCCGACCTACCTCAAGTAGCCTGTCGCGCCGAGGACTTCATCACCCCGCCGCCTTCGTGTAGGCAGCCCAGATCGCGGCCGGGGTGGTGTGGTCGGGGGTGTTCGGGGCCGCCCCGGCCACCCCGGTGAGCGGCTGGAGTTCCAGCGTCTTCGCGTCCATCCGGAACAGCGAGACGGCGGTGGCGACGGCGCCCCGGTAGCCGACGAACCAGCCCGCGGTGCGCGCCTGGTTGACGCCGGTCTTCCCGGCGGCGTCGGGGACGGCCTTCCCGACCTCCTTGGCGGTGCCGTCCTTGACCGCGCCGCGCAGCGCGGTGTCGATCTCGGCGGCCACCGTCACGGTGGCGGCCCGGACGGCGTCGGGGCGTTCCACTGCGATGTCCGCGCCGTTGCGGCTGACCCGGTCGACGGAGTACGGGTCGGTGCGCATGCCCTGCCCGCCGAAGGCGGTGTAGGCGTCGGCGAGCCGGATCGCGCTGGGCGTGGAGTTGCCCAGCGAGAAGCCGGGCACCAGGTCGCCCATGCTGTCGGGCAGCAGCCCGAAGCCGAGCGCGCTGCGGCGGACGTTGTCGAGGCCGACGTCCATGCCGAGTTGTTCCATCGGCCCGTTGACGGACTGTTCGACGGCGGCCCGCAGGCTGATCGGCCCCCAGCTGCGGCCGTCGTCGTTGGCGGACTTGGCCTTCTTGCCGTCCCGCGCCCAGTACGGGCCCTCGGGGGTCTGCAGGTCGACGCCGTTGTCGCCGTCGTAGAACGTGCTGGGCCCGACCGGTTTGCGGTTGCCCTGCCGTTCGCGCTGGACGCCCTGGTCGAGCCCGGCGGCGTACACCAGCGGCGTGAACGCCGAACCGGCGGGCACGTTGGAGGTGTTGGCGTTGTTGAAGCCCTGCTTCAGGTAGTCCGGTCCGCCGTAGACGGCGAGGATGCGCCCGTCCGCGCCGACCGAGGCCGCGCCCAGGTGGACGTTCTGGTCGGCGGGGCGGTTGTCCGGGTCGAGGTTCTTCGCGGCGTCCTGGACGGCCTGGGTGAGCGCGCCCTGCCGGGGCTTCTCGAAGGTGGTGTAGATCTGGTAGCCGCCCAGGTCGAACTGGGCCGGCGAGACATCGGCATGGCTCTGCAGGTAGGCCCGCGCCAGGTCCACCAGGTAGCCGGTCTGCCCGCTCAGGCCGGCCTGCTGCTGCGGGGCCTGCGGTTCCGGGAAGACGTTGTACTGGGCCCGCTCCTCGGCAGACAGCTTCCCGATCTCGACCATCCGGTCCAGGATCCACGCCCAGCGTTCCACCGCCCGGGCCCGGTTCTCGTCGCCGAGCGCCGGGTCGTACAGCGAGGCGCCCTTCAGCACGGCGGCGAGGAACGCGCCTTCGCTGGCGTTGAGTTGGGACACGTGCTTGCCGTAGTAGGCCTGCGCGGCCCGCTCGATGCCGTAGCTGCCGCGTCCGAACCAGCTGATGTTCAGGTAGCCGCCGAGGATGTCCTTCTTGTCGACCTGCCGGTCCAGCTTGAGTGCGATGAACGCCTCGTCGAGCTTGCGCGTGAAGTCCTGACGCTGGTTCAGGTAGGCGTTCTTCACGTACTGCTGGGTGATGGTCGAGCCGCCCTGGGTGTCGCCGCCGGACCCCATCCGGTAGAACGCCCGGGCGATGCCCTTCACCGAGACCCCGGGGTCCGAGTAGAAGCTCGCGTTCTCCGCCGCGAGCACTGCCCACTGCACCTTCTCCGGCACCTGCTCCAGCGGCACGTCCTGCCGGTTGACCAGGCCGGTGCGGGCCATTTCGGTGCCGTCCGCCCAGTAGTAGACGTTGTTCTGCTGGGTGGCGAACGCGTTCAGGTCCGTCGGGATGTCCGTCCGCGCGTACATCACCACCGCTGCGGCGGTCAGTGCACCGACGAACCCCGTGGTGAGCAGCACCAGTTGACGCCAGGACGGGAGCCAGCGCCGCACGCCCCGGCGGCCGGCGCGTGGGTAGTCCGGCCGCAGTCGGCGCAATCTGCGCCTCCGCGGCCCGCCCGGTGCTCCTTCCTCGACCTCCCGCTGTTCCTCGACCGCGTCCCTCGGCTCGCCGGACACCATGCGTACCCCGATCTGCTCGATTGGCAAATCTCTCCCGCAGAATCTCGACGTCTCACACCGTCCGTACGTTTCACCCCACCCGGTGTGATGATCACCACGGAGCCTTGATGCAACCTTCCGCCGCCCCCGCAACGTGGCCCCGCCCGCAGGGCCCGGCCACCGCCTCTGGTAGCGTCGCGCTCTTCGCCGCTCGCACCGGCGGAGTCCCCAGGACAGGAACCATGACGACCAGTCAGCAGCGCCTGCACCACACCCTGGACGCCCTCGACACCGCCGCCCGCCGGGCCGAACGCCCCGGGCCGCCCGTACGCGGCTGCGAACACTGCTGGGACCCCGAGGACTTCGCCCTGCTGTCCGGCCCCGCCGCCCTGGTGCCGGACCGCCTGCTGCACCGGGCGGCAGCGAAGAGCACCGACCTCTGGGAGGACTTCCCCGCCCTGTACCGCCGCCTCGCGCCGCGCATCCTGCGGCAGTTGACGACCGGCCGGATGCGGGTCGACGGCCCGCTGATCGCCTCCCGGCTGCTCGCCGCCGACTGGCACGCCTGGCCGCACGCCGACCGGGTCGTCGACGTCCTGGACTCCTGGTGGTCCGCCGCCCTGGACCGGCCCGACCCGCTGCCGGGCGTCGCCGAGGTCCTGGAGACCGTCTCAACGGCCACCGGCAGCCTCACCCGCTGGCTGCGCACCTGGGAGGCCACCCGGACCGCGACCGCCGACCGCCACCTCACCGACGTCCTGGAAGGGTGGCTGCGCTGGGGCGAACTGCCCGGGCTGGCGTTCGGCTTCTACGACGAGCTCCCGGTCGGCGCGGAGCTCACGCGGTGGCTGCTCGCCCTGCCGCCGGGCCGGATCGGCACGGACCAGCGCTACTGGCTGGAACTCCTCGACTCGCCTTCGCCATCAACGCCCTGATGATTCGTCAAAAGCCATAGCGCATCAACTCTCATGCTTCTATCAACTTCCTGACGCTTCATCAGGGCCGGATCTCGCCCGACCCCCGCGCGATCAGGGTGGTCGGAACCTCCAGCCGGGCGGGGTCGCTGCGGTCGCCGGCCAGGCGGGCGAAGAGGCGGCGGGCGGCCAGGGCGCCGAGGGCGGCCGGGTCCTGGGCGACCACGGTGAGGCCGGGGGTGAGCAGGTCGGCGAGTTCCAGGTCGTCGAAGCCGACCACGGCCGGACGGCGGTCGGCGGGGAGGTGGTGCAGGGCGGCCAGGGTGACGCGGTTGTTGGCGGTGAACAGCGCGGTGACGGCGTCCGGTCCGGTGGTGAGGCGGCGCACCGCCTCGCCGACCCGGGCCCGGTCGGTGGGGCCGCAGTCCACCCAGCGTTCGTCCACCGGCAGGCCGGCCTCGGCCATCGCGGCGCGGTAGCCGCGTTCGCGTTCGGCGGCGGTGTGGATGGCCCGCAGGTCGCCGACGAAGCCGATCCGGCGATGGCCGTGGGCGATCAGGTGCGCGGTGCCCCGGCGGGCGCCGCCCGCGTTGTCGCTGAGCACCGCGTCCGCGTCGATGGCGCCGGCGGGCCGGTCCAGGAACACCACGGGCGTGCCGGAGGCGATCTCCGGCAGCAGGTACCGGTGGTCGTCCCCGGCGGGCACCACGAGCAGCCCGTCCACCCGCCGGGCGCAGAACGCCAGAGCCAACTCCCGTTCCCGCTCCGCCCGTTCGCCGCTGGATCCGGTGAACAGCAGGCAGTCCTCGGCCGCCGCGACCCGCTCGACGGCCCGGGACAGCGCGGAGGAGAACGGGTCGCTGATGTCCTCCAGCAGCAGCGCGACACTCGCGGTGCGGCCGGTCCGCAGCAGCCGCGCGCTGTCGTTGCGCCGGAACCCGAGCGCCTCGATCGCCTCCCGCACCCGCCCCGCCGTCCCGTCCGTCACCCCGGGCTCCCCGTTGACCACCCGGGAGACGGTCTTCAGGCCGACGCCCGCCGCCGCGGCGACGTCCTTCATGGTCGGTCGGACACCGGTGCGGAGGCTGCTCGTCATGCCACGGAGAATAGTGCGGGCACCCCCGGCCTCAGTAGTTCGCCGTCCGACCGGTGTAGACCACGACGCCGGCGTCGTACCAGCCGTACGCGTAGCTGGTGACGTTGTGGTCGCCGACCATGGCCGTGTAGCAGGAGCCACCGCTGGTCTGGACGGTGCACTGGTAGGACCGGCCGTCGCTGTTGCGGATGATCTTCGTGTACGGCGGCGCGGCGTTGTGCACGTCGTACGAACCGTTCGACAGCCGCGCCCAACTCGCCTCGCAGGACGGCGAGTAGCGCATCTCCACCACCCGGTATCCGCTGCCCTGCGGCAGCGAGAAGCTGCCCACCGTGACGGCGTCCCCCTGACAGTTCGTCGACGGGTCCTTGCCGTCGCACCCGGTGGACCAGCAGCCTCCCGTCAAGGTCGTTGCCGTCGTCTCCGTCGCGTGCGCCGAGGGCGCAATCGTCAACGCCCCGGCCGCCAGGGCCAACACGCCTGCCACAGCGGCGATGTCACGTCGCATGATCCCCTCCGTTCTCCCGCGGGCACGGATCCCCACGGGCGTCCGGACACCTCCCCGCCCCGTGCCGCACCCATGCGCCGCCCGACCCTCATCGACCGCACACGACCCATGAATGGCGGAATCACGGCGGTCCACGCCACCGCAACACCCTTTCCGCACCTGCTGGACAACGTTGTCAAAGCGGGCCAGAATCACAGGATCGATCCGACGGCGCCCTGCCACGCACCACGGCGCTCCCCGTCCCACCTGCGGAGACGTCACCATGAGCCACCCCCCGGCCGGCCCCGTCACCCCCGACGAACCGCTGCTCGCGGGCCTCGACATCGGCGGCACGAAGATCGCCGGCGGCCTGGTCGACACCCGGGGCGCCCTGCTGCACCGACTCCAGGTCCCCACTCCTGCGGACGGCGACCGCCACCGACTGATGGCCGCCGTCTCGCACGTGCTGGACGAGCTCGCCCGCCGCCCCGAGTGGACCCGGGTGCGTGCGCTCGGCATCGGCAGCGCCGGGCCGGTCGACATCGCCGCCGGCACCGTCAGCCCCGTCAACCTGCCCGGCTGGCGCGAGTTCCCGCTCCACGCCGAGGCCTCCGCGCACCCCGCCGTCCGCGGCCTGCCGGTGGTGCTCGGCGGGGACGCCGTCGCCATGACCGCCGCCGAACACTGGCGCGGCGCGGCCCGCCCCTACCGCAACGCGCTCTGCCTGGTCGTCTCCACCGGCGTCGGCGCCGGACTCGTCCTCGACGGCCGCCTGCACACCGGCACCACCGGCAACGCCGGCCACCTCGGACACATCAGCGTCGACTTCGAGGGCCGCCCCTGCCCCTGCGGCTCCCGCGGCTGCCTCGAAGGCCTCGCCTCCGGCACCGCCATCGCCCGCACCGCCGCCGGGAGCGGCTGGCGCCCCGGCCCCGACGGCGACGCCACCGCGACGGGCGTCGCCCGCGCCGCGAAGGCCGGCGACCCGCTCGCCCTGGCCGCCTTCGACCGCGCCGCGAAGGCCCTGGCGGCCGGCATCGCCGCCACAGCCACCCTCGTCGAGCTCGACGTCGCCGTCATCGGCGGCGGCGTCGCGGGTGCCGGCGACACCCTCTTCACCCCCCTCCGCCACCACCTCGACTCCTACGCGACCCTCTCCTTCACCCGCCGCCTCGCCCTCGCCCCCGCCCGCCTCGGCACCACCGCGGGCCTCATCGGCGCGGCCGCCCTGGCCCGCGACGCCGCGCCCTCGGCCCCCTGACGGACGCCGCCGCAGGCCCCCCGAGCCGCGGTACGCTCAGCCCGCCAGTGCCGAAACCGCCTCGTCCACCGGCGAGTTGCCGCCGATGAGCTCCAACGTCCGTCCCACCGCCGCCGGTTCGTCGAGCAGCGCCACCAGCACCGCCGCCACGTCGTCGCGCGGCACCGACCCGTGCCCCGTGGACGGCGCCAGCGCCACCCGACCGCTGCCCGGCCTGTCCGTCAGCCCGCCCGGGCGCAGAATCGTCCAGTCCAGCCCCGCCCGTGACCGCACATCGGCATCGGCCGCCGCCTTGGCCCGCAGATACGCGGCGAACACCGGATCGGTCCCCTCCGCCGGCTCCCGGTCCGCACCCATGCTCGACACGACGACGAAGCGCCGTACCCCGGCCGCCTCCGCCGCGTCCGCGAACAGCACACACGCCCGGTGGTCGACGCTGTCCTTCCGCGCCGCCCCGCTCCCGGGCCCCGCCCCCGCCGCGAACACCGCCGCATCCGCCCCCTCCAGATGCCGTGCCACCTCGGCGACCGACGCCGACTCCAGGTCGCACACCACCGGCTCCGCGCCCGCCGCCAGCAGGTCCCCCGCCTGCTCCGGCCGCCGAATCACCCCCGCGACCTCGTCCCCCCGCGCGCTGAGCAACCGCTCGGCCCGAAGCGCGATCTGACCATGACCACCCGCAATGACAATCCGCATGGCCCCGACCGTAGTCCCCACCCCCCACCGCCCCTCGCACCCGACCCCGCCCATCCATCCGTTCGGCCGAGCAACACCCTCTCCCCCACCCAGGCCTCAGGGCGTGTCGATGGCGACGAGTTCGACCTCGAAGCCGTCGGTGTTCTCCAGGTAGGCGGCGTACGTCTGTTCAGCACCGGCACGCGGAAGGCGATCGGGGAACAGTCAGAGCCGGGCCCTCCTCAACGACCGGATACATCACGGCACTCCGGCCGACCCATGACCGTGATCATCAGTCCGCGACGGGAATAGTGCCCCGAGTGCGTGGACAGCTGGCGTCGGCGTTCCCTACCGTTGCGGACCGAAGCCCAATCCGGGGTGCACTCCAGGGGGTTGGCATGTCGCACACGAGAATCACCGGCACTGGCAACGGGGACTGCAAGGACGGCGACTGCCCCAACGTCCATGTCACCGACCGGGGGACCCTCGTCCTTCAGGGCGACCAGTATGCCGACCTTCCCGTGCCGACGCACGAGGGTGCTGTGGAGCTGCCAGTGGCAGTGGTGAAGGAGGCCGTACGTGTCCTTGGATGGTGAGCGCTGGCAGCAGCAACTGCACGGGTTCTCCGGGTCGGCGTTCCGACTGGAGACCCTGCCCGCATACAAGGTGGCAGGGGAGGCCGAAGAGATCGAGGACTTCCTGGCCGGGAATCGAATCGACCCGGACGCCTACACGTCCGGTTGGACCGACAGGCTCAGGAACCACACTGCGGCCGGTCGCAGCGTCCAGCGAGTGCACATCGCCACCCGGCCGTTGAGCGACTACTGAACTTGATTGAGT
>NZ_LISX01000029.1 GCF_001905465.1 Kitasatospora sp. CB01950 | reverse complement strand
CCAACTGGCCATCGCTCAACGGAACTTCAGGAGCAACATCCGAACACCCGGACACCTCCGCGCCATCCGGATCCACACCGCCGAACCCCAGCACCACCGAAACACCACTGTCCGCCAGCATGAACTCCCGCCGCTCCAACGGGTACTCCGGATCCAGCGGGACATACGCCGCCCCCGCCTTCCACACCGCCAGAATCGACGCGACCATCTCCACACCGCGCGGCAGACACAAACCCACCACCGACTCCGCACCCACACCCCGCGCCACCAGCAGCCGCGCCAGACGGTTCGCCCGCGCGTCCAACTCCCCGTACGACACCTCCACGCCCTCACACACCACCGCCACCGCATCCGGCGACTCCACCACCCACCGCGCGAACGCCACCGGCACCAGCACCCGAACCGGCTCGTCCGCCCCCCTTCCCTCGCCCAACAGCAGCCCGCGCTCGTGCTCGTCAAGCACCTCCACCTCGCGAAGCGGGGTCTCCGGCGCACCGGTCATGGCCTCCAGGACCCGCAGCAGCCAGCCGGCGATCCGCTGCGTGGTGCCGTCGTCGAACAGGTCCGCCGCCGCGACCAGGGAGCCGCGCAGCCCGGCCGGTCGGCCGTCCTCGTCCAGGATCTCGGCGAGGCTGACGTCCAGGTCGAACTTGGCTGCCGCCAGGCCGGTGCCGAGCGGCTCGACCTTCAGCTGCCCGGGCCCGTCCGACGCAGGTCGGCCGGTCGAGGGCGAGGCGGTGTTCTCCAGGGTGAGCATCACCTGGAAGAGCGGGTGCCGGGCCAGTGAGCGGACCGGCGCCAGTTCCTCCACCAGCCGTTCGAACGGGACGTCCTGGTGCGCGTAGGCGCCCAGACCCGCGGTCCGGACGCGTTCCAGTACCTCACCGAGCGTCGGGTCGCCGGACAGGTCGGTGCGGACCACCAGGGTGTTGACGAAGAAGCCGATCAGGTCGTCGAGCGCCTCGTCGGTGCGTCCGGCGACCGTGGTGCCGATCGGGATGTCCGTTCCGGCGCCGAGCCGGTGGAGCGTCACGGCGACCGCGGCCTGCAGCACCATGAACAGGGTCACGCCCCGTTCCCGCGCCACCGACAGCAGTTTCCCGTGCAGTTCGGCCGGCAGGGCCAGCGGCACCTGCTGCGCCCGGTGCGAGGAGGTGGCCGTCCGCGGCCGGTCGGCCGGCAGCGCCAGTTCCTCCGGCAGTTGGGCCAACGCGTCGCTCCAGTAGGCGAGTTGTGCCGAAAGCAGACTGTCCTCGGCCTGGTCCGTGCCGAGCAGTTCGCGCTGCCACAGGGCGTAGTCCGCGTACTGGACCGGCAGCGGCGTCCACTCGGGGGCGCGGTCGGCGGCCCGGGCCGCGTAGGCGGACCGCAGGTCGCGGGTCAGCGGGCCGGTGGACCAGCCGTCACCGGCGATGTGGTGCATCAGCAGGACCAGGACGTGTTCCTGCGGTCCGACCGCGAACAGGGCGGCCCGCAGCGGAATCTCCGTGGCCAGGTCGAAGCCGTGGCGCACCGCATCCGCGACCGCCGCGTCCAGGTCCGCCGCCGCCACCCGGGTGACGGGCAGCTCGAAGCCGGTCTTCCCGATCGGCAGGACACGCTGACGGGGATTGCCGTCGTCGGCCGGGAACACCGTGCGCAGCACCTCGTGCCGCTCGATCACGTCCCGCAGGGCCGCAGCGAGCGCGGCCCGGTCCAGCTCCCCGGTGAGCCGCAGCGCCACCGGGATGTTGTAGGTCGCGCTCGGCCCCTCCAACTGGCCCAGGAACCACAGGCGTTGCTGGGCGAAGGAGAGCGGCACCCGTTCCGGCCGCGTCATCCGGACCAGCGCGACGCGGCCCTGGGTCGCCTCGCCCAGCCAGGCGGCCACGCCGGCCGGGGTCGGGGTTTCGAACAGTACCCGGATCGGCAGCTCGACACCGAGCACCGTCCGCACCCGGCTCACCAGCCGGGTCGCCAGCAGCGACTGCCCGCCGAGGGCGAAGAAGTCGTCGTCGACACCTACCCGTTCCAGCCCGAGGACCTGGGCGAAGGCCTGGCAGACGAGTTCCTCCGGCAGGCTCGCCGCGGCCCGGCCGGCGCCCGCGAGTCCCGCGTGGTCCGGGGCGGGCAGGGCCTTGCGGTCGAGCTTGCCGTTGGCCGTCAGCGGCAGTGCGTCCAGCACCACCACCGCCGAGGGGACCATGTGATCCGGGAGGTTCCGGCGGGCATGGTCGAGCACCGCCGCCGGGAGCGGACCGGTGTCTGCCTCCTGGTCGGCCGGCACCACGTAGGCGACCAGTCGCCGGTCACCCGGAACGTCCTCGCGGGCGATGACGGCGGCCTGTGCCAGCTCCGGGTGGGCGGCCAGCACAGCGGCGACCTCGCCCGGTTCGATCCGGTAACCGCGGACCTTGACCTGCTCGTCGGCCCGGCCGACGTACCTGAGCTGTCCGTCCGCGCCCCATCGCGCCAGGTCCCCGGTGCGATACATCCGGGCCGCCGGCTCGAACGGGCACGCCACGAAGCGCTCCGCCGTCGCCCCCGGACGGCCGGCGTAGCCGCGCGCGAGCTGGGCGCCGGCGATCCAGAGCTCGCCGGCCACGCCCACCGGCACGGGTTCCAACCGGTCGTCGAGCACGTACAGCCGGGTGTTGGCGATAGGTCGACCGATCGGCACCGATTCGCCGATCGGCTGGCCGGCCGTCACCTCGAAGACGCAGCAGCCGACCACAGTCTCGGTCGGGCCGTACTCGTTCACCAGCACCGAGCCCGGCACCCGCTCCAACCACGCCCGCACGTCGGCGCCGGCCAGGGCCTCACCGCCGACGATCAGACGCCTGGTGCTTCCGGCCACCTGGTGGGGGGTCAACAACTCGGACAGCAGCGGCAGATGACCCGGTACGGCCTTCACCAGTCCGAACCCGTCGGTGGCACCCAGCAGTTCGGCCAGGCCCTCGGCGCCGCCGGCGCGGCTGACCGACACCGCCGAGCCGGTCACCAGCGGGAGCAGGATGCTGGTGACCGTCAGGTCGAAGGAGAACGAGGAGTGCAGCGGCGCGCCGCCGCCCTCGCGCATCCCGTAGGCGTCGGCCGCCCAGGAGACGTAGTTGGCCAGGCCGCCGTGGGTGACCTGCACGCCCTTCGGCGTCCCGGTCGAGCCGGAGGTGTACATCAGGTACGCCAGGCTCCGCGGGTCGGGCGCCGGTGCCGGGGCCTCGGTGGGGGCGGCAGCCAGGGCCGCCCGCACCTGCGGGCCGTCCAGGGCAACCGCGCGTACGCGACCCGCCGGCAGGTCCTCCAGCAGGTCGGCAGTGGTCAGCACGAGCCCGGCCCGGCTGTCCCGTAGCATGAAGGCCAGCCGGTCGGCCGGGTACTCGGGGTCCAGCGGCAGGTACGCCGCACCGGCCTGCCACACACCCAGCAGCGCGACCAGCAGGTCGGCGCCGCGCGGCAGGCAGAGCCCGACCAGGTACTGGTCTCCGACGCCCGCCGTCCGCAGGTAGTGGGCGATCCGGTTCGCCCGTTCGGCCACCTCGGCGAAGGTCAGCCGCAGGTCGCCGTCGACCACCGCGACCGCGTCGGGCGTGCGGGCCGCCTGGGCGGCGAACAGGCCGGGCACCATCACCTCGGGCCGAGCGGTGGCGGTGTCGTTCGACTCGTGCAGCAGCCGACGGCGTTCGGCTGCGCCGAGCACGCCCAGCCCGCGCACCGGGCTCTGCGGGGCCTCGTCCAGCGCCGCGGTGAGGTTGTCGACGGCCGTCTGGAGCAGGGCGCAGACCTCGGCCGGATCGGCGGGGGCCAGCGCCTCCACCGTCAGCACGAAGTCGGAACCGGTGTCACTGATCGACAGGTTCAGCGGGTAGTGGGAGCGCTCGCGGGAGAACAGCGTGGCGGTGCCCTCGATGCCCCGGTCGGACCCGCCGCCCTGGCCCCCGCTGTGCCGGTAGTTGAGGATCGCGGTGAACAGCGGGCTGCCGCCCGGCACCCCGCTCACCTGCTGGGCGAGTGCCAGCGGGGCGTGCTCGTGGGCGAGCAGGTCGGCGAGCTGGCGCTTCATCCCGTCCAGCGCCTCCGCGACGCTTGCCGAGCCGAGCTTCACCCGGACCGGCAGCGTGTTCAGGAACAGACCGGGGACGCGGTCGGAGCCGGCGCCGGAGTTCATCCGGCCGAACAGCACGGTGCCGAACATCACGTCGTCCCGACCCGACACCGCACCCAGCACCCGCGCCCACGCCAGGTGGAACACCGTCGCCGGGCTCACCCCGTGCGAACGGGCCAGGGTACGCAGGCGGGCCGCGGCCCCGGCGTCCAGCAGCAGTTGGGCGCGCTCCGCGTCGGTGCCGTCGCCGTGGATGTCGAGCAGACCGTACGGGGCGGTGGTCTCCTCGACGTCGCCGAGCAGCTCGGTGAAGAACCGCTCGTACTCCTCGCGGGGGACGCCCAGCCGGGCCTGAGTGACGAAGTCGCGGAAGGGCAGCGGCTCCGGCAGGCTGTCGTCCGTCCCGGACAGGAACGCCCGCAGCTCACTCTGGAGGACCGCCATCGAGGTGTGGTCCTGGACCAGGTGATGGATCGTCAGCAGCGCCAACCAGCCGTCACCACCGGGCTCGGCCGCGACCGCCACCCGCAGCAGCGGCGCCCGGCCCAGATCCATGCGCTCCGCGCCCACCGCGAGCAGCTCCTGCACCGGATCGACCGCCTGCGCGTCCAGCACCACCTCACGCACCGGCAGCACCACCTTGCGCGAGACCACCTGCAACGGCTCCGGCAGCCCCTCCCACACGATCGCCGTGCGATAGATGTCGTGCCGGTCCACCACCCGCTGAAGAGCGGTCAGGAACGCATCCAGCCGGTCCCGGGAGTCGAAGCCCACGACCATCGGCGCCGCATACACATCGGCTCCGCTCCCGCCATCCTGAGTGGCCATCAGATGGTGGAAGAAGATGCCCTCCTGGAGCGGAGCCAGCGGATACACGTCCGCCAGGTTGGCCGCGCCGCCCTCGACCCGGCCGACGATCAGATCCACAGCCGCCCGGTCGAGCTCGACCAGCGGCAGCATCTCCGGCGTGATCTCCCGCGCACCCTCCGGAATCAGATTCCCCGGCACCACCACCGGCTCCGGACCCGCCACCGCCGCCACACCCGCCGGCGTCGGCGTCTGGAACAACGCCTTCACCGACACCGACAACCCGCGCGCCCGCAACCGCTCCACCAGCGACACCGCCAGCAACGAGTGCCCACCGAGCGCGAAGAAGTCGTCGTCGACACCGACGCCGTCCAGCCCCAGCACCTCCGCGAACACCGCGCAGACCAACTCCTCCTGCACACCCGCCGGCCCCCGGCCCCCACCCGCACCGAACTCCGGCGCGGGCAACGCCCTGCGGTCCAGCTTGCCGTTCACGGTCAGCGGCAGCGCATCCAGCACCACCACCGCCGAAGGCACCATGTACTGCGGCAACCGCCGACCCGCGAACTCCCGCGCTTCGGAGGAGATTTCGGCATCCGCCTCGTCGGGCACCAGGTAGGCCACCAGACGCAGGTCACCCGACGCGTCCGCACGGGCCACCACTGCCGCCCGCGCCACCCCCGGGCACTCCGACAGCACAGCGGCCACTTCATCCGGCTCGATCCGGAAGCCGCGAATCT
>NZ_LISX01000028.1:6570-14547 GCF_001905465.1 Kitasatospora sp. CB01950 | reverse complement strand
GGCGGCCACTCCCTGCTCGCGATCTCGCTGGTGGAGCACCTGCGGGCCCGCGGTGTCTCGGTGTCGGTGCGGACGCTGTTCCGGAGCCCGACGCCGGCCGGGCTGGCCGCGGTGTCGGGTCCGCAGGAGGTCCGGGTCCCGGCGACGGTGATCCCGGCCGGTGCGACCGTGATCACCCCCGAGATGGTGCCGCTGGCCGAGCTGGACCAGGCCGAGCTGGACCGGGTCGTGGCTCAGGTCCCCGGTGGTGCGGGCAACGTTGCCGACGTGTACCCGCTGGCGCCGCTCCAGGAGGGCATCCTCTTCCACCACCTGCTGGCCCGGCAGGACGGCGACGGCTCGGACGTCTACGCGTCGCCGATGGTCCTCCGGTTCGACACCGACGCCCGGGCGGAGGCTTTCCTCGGGGCGCTTCAGCAGGTGGTGGACCGGCACGACATCTACCGCACGGCGATCGTCCGGGAGGGCCTGCGCGAGCCGGTGCAGGTGGTTGCCCGCCAGGTCGAGCTGCCGGTCGAGCGGATCGTGCTCGACCCGGAAGGGCCGGACCCCGTACGGCAGTTGCTGGACGTCGGGGCGCGGCCGATGGACCTCGGCCGGGCTCCGCTGATCCGGGTGGTCACCGCCGCGGAGTCGGGCAGCGACCGCCGGTTGGTGCTGCTGTGCATCCACCACCTGGCCCAGGACCACACCACCCAGGACGTGCTGCTCGCCGAGCTGCGGGCGATCCTGTCCGGCCGGGCCGACACGCTGCCGGAGCCGCTGCCGTTCCGCAACTTCGTGGCGCAGGCCCGGTTGGGCACGCCGCGCGCGGAGCACGTGCGCCACTTCGCCGCCCTGCTGGGCGACGTCGAGGACACCACCGCGCCGTACGGTCTGCTCGACGTGCACGGCGACGGCGCCGGTTCGGCCCGCGCGGAGCTGCCGCTGCACCACGAACTGGCCGACCGGGTGCGTGAGTCGGCGCGGGCGCGCGGGGTAAGTGCGGCCACCGTGTTCCATCTGGCGTGGGCCCGGGTGCTGGCCGCGGTGTCCGGCCGCGAGGACGTGGTGTTCGGCACGGTGCTGTTCGGCCGGATGAACGCCGGCGTCGGCGCCGGGCGCGTGCCGGGCCTGTTCCTCAACACCCTGCCGGTCCGGGTGCGGGTCGGCGAGCTGGAGGTGGGCGAGGCGCTGGACGGGCTCCGGCGTCAGCTGGCGGAGCTGCTGGTGCACGAGCATGCGCCGCTCTCGCTCGCCCAGCAGGCCAGCGGAGTGCCGGGCGGCACACCGCTGTTCACCTCGCTCTTCAACTTCCGGCACATCCAGCCGGCCCGGGAGGACGAGTACGTCCCGATTGAGGGCCTCACCACACTGTTCTCGCGGGAGCGCACCAACTACCCCGTCGACGTGGCCGTCGACGACCTCGGCGACGGCTTCCTGCTCAACGTCGAGGCGGTCGGGCCGGCCGACCCCGCCCGGCTGTGCGCCATGATGCACACCTGCGTGGCCGGCCTGGTGGACGCGCTCGAATCGGCGCCGGGGTCACGGCTGTCGGCGGTCGCGGTGCTGGACGCGGACGAGCGCACCCGGGTGCTGGAGGAGTGGAACGAGACCGGCGCGGACCTCGGGAGTGCGACCGTCCCGGAGCTCTTCGCGGACTGGGCCCGCCGGACACCGGACGCGGTGGCGGCGGTGTGCGGGGACCAGCAGGTCTCGTACGCCGAACTGGACGCGCGGGCCGACCGGTTGGCGCGCTACCTGGTGGATCGCGGGATTGGGCGGGAGTCGGTGGTGGGTCTGTGCCTGCCGCGCGGCTCGGCGATGCTGACCGCGATCCTGGCGGTGTGGAAGGCCGGCGCGGCGTACCTCCCGCTGGACCCGGAGTACCCGGCGGAGCGGCTGGCGTTCATGCTGGCTGACAGCGGGGCCGCCCTGGTGCTCGGCGAGACGGCGACGGCCGGCTGCCCGCTGGCCGGGGCGGCCGCCACGGTGCTGCTGGACGATCCGGCGGTGCTCGCCGAGCTCGCCGAGTCCGAACGCGCCGAAGCCGCCGAACTCGTCGAGCAGCAAGGGGCGTTGCTTCGCTGCCGCCTGACGGCCGACCAGCTGGCCTACGTGATCTACACCTCGGGCTCGACCGGTGTGCCAAAGGGCGTCGCGGTGGCGCACGGGGCGCTGCTGAACATGGCCAAGGGGCTCGGGCCGGTGCTGGGTGCGGCCCCCGGCGTGCGGGTGCTCCAGTTCGCCTCGTTCAGCTTCGACGCCTCGGTGCTCGACGTGGCGGCCACGTTCGCCGCCGGCGGCACCCTGGTGGTGGCCACCGCCGAGGAGCGGGCCGACCCGGCCCTTCTGGCCTCGCTGGTGCGGAACACCGCGGTGGCGTCGGCGAGCGTGGTGCCCTCGCTGCTGGGCGTGCTGGACCCGACGGCCGTGCCGGGGATCTCGACGCTGCTGGTCGGCGCGGAGCCGATCGGCCCGGAGCTCGCCGCCCGCTGGTCCGACGGTCGGCGGCTGGTGAACACCTATGGTCCGACCGAGTCGACGGTGATGGTGACTGCCGGCGCGGTCGCCGCCGGCCTCCCGGCGGTGCCGATGGGCGCGCCGGTGGCCAACACCCGGGTCTTCGTGCTGGACGCGGCGCTGCGGCCGGTGCCGGTCGGTGTGGCGGGCGAACTGTACGTCGCGGGTGCGCAGTTGGCGCGCGGCTACACCGGCCGGCCGGACCTGACGGCGGAGCGGTTCGTGGCGTCGCCGTTCGATGCGGGCGCGCGGATGTACCGCACCGGCGACCTGGCGCGGTGGACCGCGGACGGCGAGCTGGTGTTCGCCGGGCGGGCGGACGAGCAGGTGAAGATCCGCGGTTTCCGGATCGAGCCGGGCGAGGTGGCGGCCGCGCTGGCGGCCTGCGCCGGGGTCGGCCAGGTCGCGGTGGTCGCCCGCCAGGACGCGCCGGGCGAGTCGCGCCTGGTGGCCTACGTGGTGCCGGACGGCAGTTTTTCTGGCCGCCAACTGTCTTCGGCGGTGCGGGAGTTCGCGGCCGACCTGCTGCCGGCTCACCTGGTGCCGTCGGCGGTGGTGGTGCTGGAAGCGCTGCCGCTGACCGCCAACGGGAAGCTGGACCGCGGGGCGCTGCCCGCCCCGGCGGCCGAGGCGGGCGCCGGCCGGCCCCCGGCCACCCTGGAGGAGGAGGTGCTCTGCGCGGCGTTCGCCGAGGTCCTCGGCCTGCCGGCGGTCGGCGTGGACGACGGCTTCTTCGTGCTCGGCGGGCACTCCCTGCTGGCGGTGTCGCTGGTCGAGCGGCTGCGTGCCCGCGGCATCGCGGTCTCGGTGAAGGCCCTGTTCCAGAACCCGACTCCGGCGGGCCTGGCCGGCACCGCGGGCCCCGCCCGGGTGGCGGTGCCGCCCAACCTGATTCCGCCGGGCGCGTTGGAGATCACCCCGGAGATGCTGCCGCTGGTGGAGCTGGACGAGACGGAGACCGCACGGATTGTGGCCGCGGTGGAGGGCGGTGCGGCGAACATCGCGGACGTGTACCCGCTGGCGCCGCTCCAGGAAGGCATCTTCTTCCACCACCTGGTGGCCGGCCGCGACGGCATCGCAGAGGACGTGTACGCGGTGCCGGTGGGCCTGCGGTTCGACTCCCGCGCGCGGCTGGACGCCTTCCTGACCGCCCTTCAGCAGGTTGTCGACCGGCACGACATCTACCGGACGGCGATCGTCTGGGAGGGCCTGCGCGAGCCGGTCCAGGTGGTGCTGCGCCGGGCGGTGCTGCCGGTGGCGGAGGTGGTGCTGAACCCGTCGGGCGGGGGCGCCGCCGAGCAGCTGCTCGCGGCCGCCGGGTCCTGGATGGACCTCGGCCGCGCGCCGCTGATCCGGGCGCACGTCGCTGCCGAGCCCGGCACCGCCAACTGGCTGGCGGTGCTGCGGATCCACCACCTGATGCAGGACCACACCGCGCTGGAGGTCCTGCTCGCCGAGCTGCGGGCGATCCTGTCCGGCCGGGCCGACACCCTGCCCGAGCCGCTCCCGTTCCGCGACTTCGTCGCGCACGCCCGCCTCGGCGTCCCGCGCGAGGAGCACGAGCGGTACTTCGCCGAACTGCTCGGCGACGTGACCGACCCGACCGCGCCGTTCGGCCTGCTGGACGTGCGCGGCGACGGCACGGCGGTGCTGGACGCGGTGCTGCCGGTCGAGGACCGGGTGGCCGCACGGGTCCGGACGGCGGCACGTGCCCTCGGGGTGAGCCCCGCTACGGTGTTCCACCTGGCCTGGGCCCGGGTGCTGGCGGCGGTCTCGGACCGCGACGACGTGGTGTTCGGCACCGTGCTGTTCGGCCGGATGAACGCGGGCACCGGATCCGACCGGGTGCCCGGCCTGTTCATCAACACCCTGCCCGTACGGGTGCGGATCGGCTCCGCGGGTGTCGGCGAGGCGCTGGACGGGCTGCGCGGGCAGCTCGCCGACCTGCTGGTCCACGAGCACGCGCCGCTCTCGCTGGCCCAGCAAGCCAGTGGTGTCCCCGGCGGCATCCCGCTGTTCACGTCGCTGTTCAACTACCGGCACGGCGCTGCCCCCGAGGCCGACGCCGACGCCGGGTTCGAGGGCGTCAGCGGCCTGCTGGCGGACGGCAGCAGCCACGATCGCACCAACTACCCGGTGACGGTCTCCGTCGACGACCGGGGCACCGGCTTCCTGCTGACCGTGCAGGCGATCGCCCCGGCGGACCCGGCCCGGCTCTGCACCATGCTGCACACCGCCCTCGACGGCCTCGCCGCCGCCCTGGAGGACGCCCCCGGCACCCGCTTGGGTGCGGTGGACGTGCTGGGCGGGGCGGAACGCGGCCTGGTCCTGGACGGGTGGCGGGTGCCCGGCGTCGCGGTGCCCGAGGCCTCCTTGGTGGAGCTGTTCGAGGCGCAGGTGGCGCGGGACCCGGACGCGGTGGCGGTGGTGTGCGGCGACGAGCGCGTCTCGTACGGGGAGTTGGACGTGCGGGCGGGTCGCCTGGCACGGCTTCTGGGGTCGCGCGGCGTGGGCGTGGAGTCGCGGGTGGGGGTGGTGCTGGGGCGCGGGGTGGACGTGGTGGTGGCGATGCTGGGCGTGCTGAAGGCGGGTGGGGCGTACGTCCCCGTGGATCCGGCGTACCCGGCGGAGCGCGTGGGGTTCACGCTGCTGGACGCGGGTGTGGGGTGCGTGGTGACGTCGGCGGAGTGCGCGGGAGTGGTTCCCCGGGGGCTGGGGGTGCCGGTGGTGGCGCTGGACGAGCCGGACGTGGTGCGGGAGTTGGCGGGAGCGCGGCCGCTCGGCCGGTTGGCCGGGGCGGGCCCGGACGGCGCGGCCTACGTGATCTACACGTCGGGTTCGACGGGCCGCCCGAAGGGCGTGGCGGTGACCCACCGGAACGCGGTGGAGCTGTTCGGGCAGTCGCGGGAGCTGTTCGGCATCGGCCCGTCGGACGTGTGGAGCTGGTTCCACTCGTTCGCGTTCGACTTCTCGGTGTGGGAACTGTGGGGGGCGCTGCTGCACGGCGGCCGGGTGGTGGTGGTTCCGTTCGACGTGTCGCGTTCGCCCGGCGAGTTCGCGGGGCTGGTGGCGCGCGAGGGCGTGACGGTGGTGAGTCAGACGCCCTCGGCGTTCTACCAGTTGGCGGAGGCGGTGGACGATCCGGGGCTGCTCGGGTCGGTGCGGGTGGTGGTGTTCGGCGGCGAGGCGCTGGACGTGGCCCGGTTGGGGCCCTGGTGGGCGTTGTTCGGCGGCGCGGGGCCGCGGTTGGTGAACATGTACGGAATCACCGAGACGACCGTGCACGTGACGTTCCACGAGGTCGTCGCCGGTGGCGCGCCGGCGGTCGGCAGCGTGGTGGGCCGGGGTCTGCCGGGGCTGCGGGTGCTGGTGCTGGACGAGTGGCTGCGTCCGGCGCCGGTGGGAGTGGTGGGCGAGGTGTACGTCGTCGGCGGGCAGTTGGCGCGCGGCTACCTGGGACGTCCCGGTCTGACGGCTGAGCGGTTCGTGGCCTGCCCGTTCGAGCCGGCGGCCCGGATGTACCGCACCGGCGACCGGGCGCAGTGGAGTGCGGACGGCGAGCTGGTGTTCGCCGGGCGCGCGGACGAGCAGGTGAAGATCCGCGGTTTCCGGATCGAGCCGGGCGAGGTCGCGGCGGCGCTGTCGGAGCACCCGGGCGTGGGGCAGGCGGTGGCGGTGGTTCGCGAGGACACGCCCGGTGACCCGCGCCTGGTGGCCTACCTGGTGCCCAAGGCCGACGCCGATGGTGAACTTACCCATGCTGTCAGGGAGTTCGCCGAGTCCGTGCTGCCGCACCACATGGTGCCGGCGGCGGTGACGATTGTGGAGCGGCTGCCGCTGACCGTGAACGGAAAGCTGGACCACAAGGCACTGCCCGCCCCGTACTACACCGCTGCCGGGCGGGAGAGCCGGGAGCCCTCGACCCCCGAGGAGCGGACGCTCTGCGCGGTGTTCGCAGACGTGCTGGAACTGGAGAGCGTCGGAGTCGAGGACGACTTCTTCGCCCTGGGCGGGCACTCGCTGCTGGCCACCAGGCTGATCGGCCGACTGCGAACGGCGCTGTCGGTGGAGATACCGCTCGTGGTGCTCTTCGAGGAGCGGACGGCCGCCGGGATCGCCGCCTGGATCACCAGGCAACCCCTTGTCGAGAAGAAGGCCCGGCCGTCGTTGCGGCTGATGCGAAAGCAGGAGGACGTCTGATGATTCCGTTGTCGTTCGCGCAGCGTCGGCTCTGGTTCCTGGCGCAGATCGAGGGCCCGAGCGCCACTTTCAACATCGCCACCGGCATCCGGATGACCGGCGCGTTGGACCGGTCGGCGCTCACCGCGGCGTTACTGGACGTGATCGGGCGGCACGAGGTGCTGCGGACGGTCCTCCCGTCGGCGGACGGTGAGCCCTACCAGCGGATCCTGCCCGTGGCGGAGGTCGACTTCGGGATGCCGGTCTCGCCGGTGTCCCCCCAGGACCTGGCCGCCACCACGGCGCGAGCGGCCGGACACCTCTTCGACGTGACCAGCGAGATTCCGATCCGGGCCGAGCTGTTGGCCCTCGCCCCGGACGAACACGTGCTGGTGCTGGTGGTGCACCACATCGCGGTGGACGGCTGGTCAATGGGCCCGCTGGGACGCGACCTGTCGGCGGCCTACGCGGCCCGCTGCGAGGGCCGCACACCGCAGTGGGAGCCGCTGCCGGTGCAGTACCAGGACTACGCCCTCTGGCAGCGCGACCTGCTCGGCCGCGAGGACGACCCGAGCAGCGTGCTCGCCGAACAACTCGCGTTCTGGCGCGAGGCGTTGGACGGCGCCCCCGAGGAGCTGGAGCTGCCCTGGGACCACCCCCGCCCGGCGCTGGCCGGCCACCGCGGCCACACCGTCCGGGTGGAGGTGCCGACCGAGGTGCACCACCGGCTCGCCCGTCTGGCCCAGGAGCGCGGCGCGACCCTGTTCATGGTGCTGCAGACCGCACTGGCCGTCCTGCTATCCCGCCTCGGCGCGGGCACCGACATCCCGATCGGCTCGGCCGTCGCCGGCCGCACCGACGAGGACCTGGACGACCTGGTCGGCTTCTTCGTCAATACCCTTCTGGTCCGCACCGATCTGTCCGGCGACCCCACCTTCGTCGAAGTCCTGGACCGGGTGCGGCACACCGCCCTGAGGGCCCTCGACCACCAGGACGTGCCGTTCGAGCGCCTGGTCGAGGAACTCGGGCCGACCCGCTCACTCTCCCGCCACCCGCTTTTCCAGACCCTGCTGACCGTGCAGAACACCGGCACCGCAGGCCTGGAACTCCCCGGCCTGCGGGTCGAGCAGGTGGCCGCGGGCGAGGCCGTCCCCAAGGTCGACCTGGACGTGCTGCTGGGCGAGGAATTCGATCCGGATGGTGCTCCGGCCGGCATCCATGGCGTGGTCTCGGCTGCCGCGGACCTGTTCGACCGGGAGTCGGTCGAGCGGATGGCCGACCGCCTGGTGCGGGTGT
>NZ_LISX01000028.1:5218-6015 GCF_001905465.1 Kitasatospora sp. CB01950 | reverse complement strand
GCTCCGGAAGTGCCTTTCATTCCTGGTCAGTTGGCGTATGTGATTTATACGTCGGGGTCGACGGGTCGGCCCAAGGGTGTGGCGGTGTCGCATGCGGGGTTGGCGGGGTTGGCGGCGGCGCAGGTGGAGCGGTTCGCGGTGGACGGGTCGAGTCGGTTGTTGCAGTTCGCGTCGGTGTCGTTCGATGCGGCGGTGTCGGATGTGGTGGTGGCGTTGTCGTGTGGGGCGGCGTTGGTGGTGGCGGGTGCGGATGAGTTGGTGCCCGGTGGTGGTCTGGTGGAGTTGGTGGGGCGTCTGGGGGTGACGCATGTGACGTTGCCTCCGGCGGTGTTGTCGGTGCTGGCTCCGGGGGAGTTGGGGTCGGTGCGGACGGTGGTGTCGGCGGGTGAGGCGCTGACGGGGGAGTTGGTGGACCGTTGGGCCGGTGGCCGTAGGTTCGTGAATGCCTATGGTCCGACGGAGGTGACGGTGTGTGCTTCGATGTCGCGGCCGCTGGCGGTGGAGGGTGGTGGGGACATTGGTTCGCCGGTGCCGCACGCTCGGGTGTTCGTTCTTGACGAGTGGCTGCGTCCGGTGCCGGTGGGTGTGGCTGGTGAGTTGTATGTGTCGGGTGTGGGTGTCGCTCGGGGGTATGTGGGTCGTTCGGGGTTGACGGCGGAGCGGTTCGTGGCGTCGCCGTTCGAGGTGGGTGTGCGGATGTATCGCACGGGTGACCGGGTGAAGTGGCGGGTGGACGGCCGGCTGGTGTTCATGGGTCGTGCTGATGGTCAGGTGAAGGTGCGCGGGTTCCGGATCGA
>NZ_LISX01000028.1:0-4758 GCF_001905465.1 Kitasatospora sp. CB01950 | reverse complement strand
GCGCCGGAGTTCGGTGCGGGTGGGGGCCGGGCACCGGCGACGGCGCAGGAGGAACTGCTCTGCCAGGCCTTCGCCCGGGTGCTCGGGCTGGAACGGGTAGGTGTCGACGACGACTTCTTCGCGCTCGGTGGGCACTCGCTGCTGGCGATGCGGCTGGCCAGCCGGATCCGGACGGTGCTCGGGGTCGAGGCGACCGTGCGCGTGCTGTTCGAGAACCCGACACCGGCGGGCCTGGCAGGCCGGCTGGGCGAGGCCGCTCGGGGGCGCGCCGCGCTGGTCCGGATGGTGCGGCCGGAACGCGTGCCGCTCTCCTTCGCCCAGCAACGCCTGTGGTTCCTGGAGCAGTTGGAGGGTGGCAGCACGTACAACGTACCCGTCGCCCTGCGGCTCACCGGGGAGCTGGACCGGGCCGCGCTGGCCGAGGCCCTGCGGGACGTGATCGAGCGGCACGAGGTGCTGCGCACGGTGTTCCCGGCCGACGACGGCAACCCCCGTCAGCGCGTCCTGCCGATCGGGGAGACCGGCTTCGAGTTGCCCGTCACCCCGGTGGCGGCGGCGGACCTGGACGCGGCTGTGGCCGACGCCGCGTGCCGCGGCTTCGACCTGACCTCGGAACTCCCCATGCGCGCCGAGCTGTTCGCGCTGGGCCCGGTCGAGCATGTGCTGCTGCTGGTGACGCACCACGTCGCGACCGACGGATGGTCGACGGGTCCGCTGGCCCGCGACCTCTCGACGGCCTACACCGCGCGGGCGGCCGGCCGGGCGCCCGAGTGGGCGCCGCTGCCGGTGCAGTACGCGGACTACGCCCTGTGGCAGCGTGAACTGCTCGGCGGCGAGGATGACCAGGACGGCCTGCTGGCGGCTCAACTCGACTACTGGCGCCGGGCGTTGGCCGGACTCCCGGAGGAGCTGGAGCTGCCCTTCGACCGGCCGCGCCCGGCCTCGGCCTCACACCGCGGGCACCAGGTGGAGCTTGCCGTCCCGGTCGCGGTGCACCGGCGGTTGGCCGCCCTGGCCCGGGAGCGCGGGGTGACGCTCCACATGGTCGTGCAGGCCGCGCTGGCGGTGACGCTCCATCGGCTCGGCGCGGGCACCGACATCCCGATCGGGTCGATGGTCGCCGGCCGCACCGATGAGGCGCTGGACGACCTGGTCGGCTTCTTCGTCAACATCCTGGTGACGCGGACCGACCTGTCGGACGACCCGACCTTCGGCCAGGTCCTGGAGCGGGTCAGGCAGAGCGGCCTCGACGCGTTCGCGCACCAGGACGTGCCGTTCGAGCGGCTGGTGGAGGAGCTGGCCCCGGCCCGCTCGCTGGCCCGGCACCCGCTGTTCCAGGTGATGCTGACGGTGCAGAACACCGCCCGGCCCTCCCTGGCCCTGCCGGGGCTGTCGGCCGCCCAGCTGTCGGCCGGACCGGCGGTGGGCAAGTTCGACCTGGATCTCGCGCTGGGTGAGGCGACGGACGAGACGGGCGCCCCGGCCGGTCTGCGGGGCGTCCTGATCGCGGCCGCCGACCTGTTCGACCCGGAGACCGCCCAGGGACTCGCCGACCGGTTGGTCCGGGTGCTGACCGAGGCCGTTGAAGCGCCCGAGCTCCCGATCCGGAGCCTGGACGTGCTCTCCGAGGCCGAGCGCCGGCAGGTCATGACGCGGTGGAACGGGCCCGACCGGGACGTGCCGCCGACCACGGCGGCCCTGATGTTCGCCGAGCAGGTGGCCCGGCGGCCCGCCGCGCCTGCCCTGGAGTTCGGCGAATTCCTCCTCTCCTACGCGCAGTTGGACGAGTGGGCGAACCGCCTGGCCCGGCTGCTGATCGACCGGGGCGTGGGCCCGGAGTCGGTGGTCGCGGTGCTGGCCGGCCGCTCGGTCGAGCTGGTGGTCGCCTTCCTCGCCGCCTGGAAGGCCGGAGCGGCCTACCTACCGATCGACCCCGCGCACCCCGCCGACCGGATCGGCTGGATGCTGGCCGATGCCGACCCGGTCTGCGTGCTGACCATCGGCGCCGACCGGCACTCGGTGCCGGACCCGGCCGGGCTGCCCGTCCTGGTGCTGGACGACCCGGCCGTGACGGCCGAACTGGCCGCACTGGACGCGTCCGAGGTGACCGACGCCGACCGCACGGCCCCGACGGCACCGGGTCACCCGGCGTACCTGATCTACACCTCCGGCTCGACCGGGCGCCCGAAGGGCGTGGTGGTCTCGCACCAGGGCCTGGCGAGCCTGCGGCTGACCCAGGTCGAGCGATTCGCCTTCGACCAGGACAGCCGGGTGCTGCAATTCGCCGCGGTCGGCTTCGACGGGGCGGCCTTCGAGGTGCTGATGGCCCTGGGCAACGGCGGCTGCCTGGTGCTCGGCACGGCGCAGGACCTGCTGCCCGGGCCCGCGCTGGTGGAGCTGGTGGCCCGGCACCGGGTGACCCACCTGATCGCGCCCCCCGCCGCGCTCACCGCGCTCGACCCGGAAACCCTGCCGTCGGTGACGACCCTGGGCGCCGTCGGCGAGGCGCTGAGCGGGGAACTGTCGGCCGCCTGGTCGACCGGCCGACGGTTCGTCAACGGCTACGGGCCGACCGAGACAACGGTGGCCGCCGCGATCTCCGCCCCGCTGACCCCCGGCGCACGGCCGGACATCGGCACCCCGGTCGTCAACACCCGGGTGTACGTGCTGGACGACGCCCTCAACCCGATGCCGCCCGGCGTGGCCGGCGAGGTCTACGTCGCCGGCCCCGGCCTGGCCCGAGGCTACATGCGGCGCCCCGACCTGACCGCGGAGCGGTTCGTCGCCTGCCCGTTCGAACCCGGCGCGCGGATGTACCGCACCGGTGACCGGGCGAAGTGGACGGCGGACGGCCGGCTGGTGTTCGTGGGCCGCGCGGATGAGCAGGTGAAGATCCGCGGTTTCCGGATCGAGCCCGGCGAGGTCCGGGCGGTGGTGGTGGGCCACCCGGACATCACCCAGGCCGCCGTGGTGGTCCGCGAGGACGTTCAGGGCGACAAGCGGCTGATCGCGTACGTGGTCACCGCGGAGCGGGACCCGGCCGGGGACACGGCCCTGGCGGACGCCGTGCGCCGCCACGCCGCAGAGCGGCTGCCGCAGTTCATGGTGCCGTCGGCGGTCGTGGTGCTCGACGCGCTCCCAGTGACGGTCAACGGGAAGCTCGACCGCGCCGCGCTGCCGGCCCCGGCCCACGGATCCGGCGCCGGGGCGGGCCGGGAGCCCGCCGACGAGTGGGAGGCGTTCCTGTGCGAGGCGTTCGCGAAGGTGTTGGGGCTGCCCGCGGTCGGGGTCGACGACGACTTCTTTGTCCTCGGCGGGCACTCGCTGTTGGTGACCCAGCTGGCCGGCCAGGTGCGGGCGGGGCTGGGTGTGGAGCTGCCGATCCGGGTGCTGTTCGAGTCACCCACGGCGGCAGGGGCGGCGGCTTGGCTCTCAAGTCGGTCCGGCAAGCAGAAGAAGGCAAGGCCCGCGTTGAGGCCGATGCGCAACCAGGAGGGCTCGTCATGATTCCGTTGTCTTTCGCGCAGCAGCGCCTGTGGTTCCTGGGCCGGATCGAGGGTCCGAGCGCCACCTACAACAACCCGATCGCCGTGCGCCTGACCGGCGATCTGGACCGGGCCGCGATGCTCGCCGCCCTGCGGGACGTCCTCGGCCGCCACGAAGTGCTGCGCACCGTGCTGCCGGCCGAGGACGGCCGGCCGTACCAGCGGATCCTGCCGCTGGAGGACGTCGACTTCGGGCTGCCGGTCACCGAGGTGGCCGAGTCGGAGCTCCCTGCCGCGGTGGCGGCAGCGTCGGACCACGCCTTCGACCTGTCCTCGGAGATACCGATCCGCGCCGAACTGCTGGCGATCGGCCCGCAGGACCACACGCTGGTCCTGACGGTCCACCACATCGCCGCCGACGGCTGGTCGACCGGCCCGCTGGCTCGGGATGTGTCGATCGCCTACACCGCCCGGGTCTCGGGCCGGGCGCCGCAGTGGGAGCCGCTGCCGGTCCAGTACGCCGACTACGCGCTGTGGCAGCGCGAGGTGCTGGGCTCCGAGGACGACCCGGAGAGCGCACTGAGTGAGCAAGTGGCCTACTGGCGCGGCGCGTTGGCCGGATCGCCGGACGAACTTCCGCTGCCGCTGGACCGGCCGCGCCCGGAAGTAGCCGGCCACCGAGGCCACGACGTGCCGGTGGAGATCCCCGCGGAGGTGCACCGCCGATTGCGCGAGCGGATGCGGGAACGCGGCGTCACCGCGTTCATGCTGCTGCAGGCCGCCTACGCCGTGCTGCTCTCCCGGCTGGGCGCCGGCACCGACATCACGGTCGGGTCGGCGGTCGCCGGCCGCACCGACGAGGCGATGGCCGACCTGGTCGGCTGCTTCGTCAACACCCTGGTGATCCGCACCGACCTCACCGGCGACCCCACGCTCGCCGAGATCCTGGACCGCGTCCGGGAGACCGCACTGAACAGCCTGGAGAACCAGGACGTCCCCTTCGAGCGCCTGGTCGAGGAGCTGTCCCCCGCGCGCTCGCTGGCCCGCCACCCGCTCTTCCACGTCTTGCTCACCGTGCAGAACAGCGCCCCGGTGGTCAGCGGCGGCACCTCGCAGGGCCTCGCCCTGCCCGGCCTGCACGCCGCCCAGCTGCCGGCCGGCGGGTCGGTGGCCAAGTTCGACCTCAACATGCTGGTGGGTGAGTCGTTCGACGCGGCGGGTGCGCCGGCGGGCATCCGCGGCGTGCTGACCGTCGCGGCCGATCTGTTCGATC
>NZ_LISX01000027.1:251-21211 GCF_001905465.1 Kitasatospora sp. CB01950 | reverse complement strand
TAGGCCGAGGGCTTGTCCTCAGACGCTCGCGTTCACTGTGTGGTTCCCGGGTAGCGAACAGCTATCGCCGGTAAGGAACCGATCCATTCGGATCCACCAGGTAAGTAAGTAACACATATTTCAACTGAAAAGTGTGTTCGCTGAATACCCGATAGGGTTTCGGTGGTCATAGCGTGAGGGAAACGCCCGGTTACATTTCGAACCCGGAAGCTAAGCCTCACAGCGCCGATGGTACTGCAGGGGGGACCCTGTGGGAGAGTAGGACGCCGCCGAACAATTCTTCAAAAGGCCGAGGCCCCAGCGATGAGCTGGGGCCTCGGCCTTTTTTGTTGGGCTTTTTTCAGCCGAACATACAGACGGCCGGCAGACGGCGGTCGGGCACCCGGACGCGGTGCTCGCCCGTGTGCCGGACAATGGACAAGTACGGACGTACCGGGCCCTGGTGGGGTTCGGAGGTCGTCCGGATCGCGCGCTGGTGTCGATGGATCGGCAGTGGCGCCCTCTAGAGCCAGCAGTGTGCAGACAGGAGTCACCAGCATGTCGAACCCGCCCCAGGACCGGCCCGAGCGCCGAAATGACGGCGGCCGGGGCTACGAGCCCAGGTCGCGCGGGGGCTGGTCGAACGACCGTGGCCCGCGTCGTGATGACCGTGGCGAAGGCGGCGGCTACCGCGGTCGTGACGACCGCGGTGACCGTGGCGGCGACCGCAGGGGTTACCGTGGCGACCGTCCGTCGTTCGGCGACCGTCCGCAGGGCGGTGGCTACCGCGGCCGCGACGACCGTCCCCAGGGCGGAGACCGTCCGCAGGGCGGGTTCCGTCGTGACGACCGTGGCGACCGCCCGTCGTTCGGCGACCGTCCCCAGGGCGGTGGCTACCGTGGCCGCGACGACCGTCCGCAGAGTGGTGGCTTCCGTCGCGATGACCGTGGTGACCGCCCGTCCTACGGTGACCGTCCGCAGCACAGCGGCGGCTTTGAGCGTCGCGACGACCGTCCCCAGGGCGGAGACCGTCCGCAGGGCGGGTTCCGTCGTGACGACCGTGGCGACCGCCCGTCGTACGGTGACCGTCCCCAGGGCGGTGGCTACCGTGGCCGCGACGACCGTCCGCAGGGTGGCGGGTTCCGTCGCGATGACCGTGGTGACCGTCCGCAGGGTGGTGGCTTCCGTCGCGATGACCGTGGCGACCGCCCGTCCTACGGTGACCGTCCGCAGCGCAGCGGCGGCTTCGAGCGTCGCGACGACCGTCCCCAGGGCGGAGACCGTCCGCAGGGCGGCTTCCGTCGCGACGACCGTGGCGACCGCCCGTCCTACGGCGACCGTCCGCAGCGCAGTGGCGGGTTCGAGCGTCGCGACGACCGCCCGCAGGGTGGCTTCCGTGGCCGCGACGACCGTCCGCAGGGCGGCGACCGTGGCGGGTTCCGTCGTGACGACCGTGGTGACCGTCCGCAGGGTGGTGGCTTCCGTCGCGATGACCGTGGCGACCGCCCGTCCTACGGTGACCGCCCGCAGCGCAGCGGCGGCTTCGAGCGTCGTGACGACCGCGGCGACCGCCCGCAGGGTGGCTTCCGCCGGGACGACCGTCCGCAGGGTGGCTTCCGTCGTGACGACCGTGGCGACCGTCCGTCGTACGGTGACCGTCCGCAGCGCAGTGGCGGCTTCGAGCGTCGTGACGACCGCGGCGACCGCCCGCAGGGTGGCTTCCGCCGCGATGACCGTGGCGACCGCCCGCAGGGCGGTGGCTTCCGTGGCCGGGACGACCGTCCGCAGGGCGGTGACCGTGGCGGGTTCCGTCGCGACGACCGTGGTGACCGTGGCGGCTTCCGTGGTCGCGACGACCGTGGTGGGGACCGTGGCGGGTACCGGGGTGGCCGGGACGACCGGGGTGGGTTCGGTCGGGATCAGGACGAGCGTCGGCAGGAGCCGGTGCGCCGGCTGCCGATCCCGGACGACGTGACCGGGTTCGAGATCGACGCGGACGTGCGTCAGGACCTGAAGAGCCTGCCGAAGACCCTCGCCGACGACGTGGCGCGCAACCTGGTGATGGTCGCGCGGCTGCTCGACAGCGAGCCGGAGGAGGCCTACAACTACTCGCGCGTCGCGCTGCGGCTGGCGTCGCGGGTGGCGAGCGTCCGTGAGGCGGCCGGTTTCGCGTCGTACATGACGCAGCGGTACGCCGAGGCGCTGACCGAGTTCCGGGCCGCGAAGCGGATGACCGGCCGGGCGGACCTGTGGCCGGTGATGGCGGACTGCGAGCGCGGTCTGGGTCGTCCGGAGCGGGCGCTGGCGATGGCCGGCGAGCCCGAGGTGAAGCAGCTGGACAAGGCCGGTCAGGTCGAGATGCGCCTGGTCGCGGCGGGTGCCCGTGCCGACCTGGAGCAGTTCGACGCGGCCGTCGTGACGCTGCAGAGCCCGGAGCTGGCGTCCTCGGCGATCCACCCGTGGACGGCGCGCCTGCGCTACGCGTACGCCGATGCGCTGATCGCGGCGGGTCGTGCGGACGAGGCCCGCGAGTGGTTCGTGAAGGCCGTGGAGGCCGACTCGGACGGCTCGACCAACGCGTCCGAGCGCCTGGCGGAGATCGACGGCGTGGAGTTCACCGACGCGCTGGACGAGGACGCCGAGGACGAGGCCGTGGAGTCCGAGGAGCCGGCCCGCAAGCCGATCGCGAAGGACGAGATCGGCGACGACCGGATGATCTTCGAGGACGAGGAGGACGTCGAGGAGTTCTACGACGACGACGACCTCGAGATCGACGAGGACTACGACGAGAACTCCTCCGAGGAGCAGCCGAAGAAGGCCTGACCTTCGCGCGGTGACTGAGACGGCCCCCGTTCCGGGTAGGAACGGGGGCCGTTGTCGTTTGCGGGCCGGCCCGGTCGGGCCGGGCCGCGCGGGTCGGGTCAGCCGAGTTCGAGGGAGCGCAGGACCAGTCCGGTGGCCGGCTTGGGGCCGAAGGAGGTGGACTTGCGGGGCATGGTGACGCCCTGTTCGGCGAGGCGGCGGACCACGCGTTCCTCGACGGGGTGGAGCAGGACGGCGGTGCCGCCGGTGCGGGCGGCCTCGCGGACGGCGGCTTCGGCGGAGTGCAGGTAGCCGATGTGCTCGGGGCTGTCGGGAACGTGCCAGGTGCGGTCGAGCAGGGTGGCGTGCAGGACGGTGGCGTCGAGCCGGCGCCACTCCTCGGGGCGGTCGTGGCGGACGGTGGCGTCGAGGGTGCGTTCGTCGGGGCCGGTGAGCAGCAGGAAGCGGTCGTCGCCGGCGGTCAGGACGAAGGCGTTGCGGGCGTCCGTGCGGGCCTCGGCGAGGGCCTTGAGGGCGTCGGGGAGAGAGCCGGACAGTTCCGTGAGCTGCCAGACGTCGGGGTCGAGGGCGGCGATCGCGGCGTGCAGCGGCAGGCGGTGCAGGACGCGGTGGATGGCCCGGACCTTCAGCGGGTAGCGGTCGGTGTCGACCAGCAGGACCAGGCCGCGGTCCCAGGGGCTGCGGGGCAGGTGGCGGTGTTCGCGCTGCAGCCGCAGGTACATCTCCCAGCGGTGGTGTCCGTCGGCGATGAGGGCGCGGCAGGTGGCGAGGTCGCGGCTGACGGCGGCCAGGTCGGCTGGGGCGGTGACGGCCCACAGCCGGTGGTGGGTGCCGTCGGTGGTGGTGACGTGGAGCAGCGGTTCGCCGGCGGCGGTGCGGTCGACGACCTCGGCGGCGCGGCCGTGGCCGCGGTAGGTCAGCAGCAGGGGTTCGAGGTTGGCGCGGGTGGTGCGCATCAGGCCGACCCGGTCGGCGACGGGCTTGGGCATGACGTCCTCGTGGGGGAGGACGATGCCGGCTTCGGGGCCGCTGACGGCGAGGGCGCCGATCAGGCCGCGTTGCAGGCCTGCGGTGGGGTGCTGCTGCTCGTAGACGTACAGGGCGGGTCGGGGGTCGGCGGTGAGGACGCCCTGCCGGCGCCAGTCGCGCAGCAGTCGGGCGGCGTGCCGGTAACGGGTGTCGCGGTCGGGGCGGAGGCCGGAGTCCTCCGGTTCGGGGCGCGGCAGGATGAGGCGGACGATGTTGTGGGGGTCCGCGGTCTCCAGGTCCAGGCGCCGTCCGGGGTCCACCACGTCGTACGGGGGTGAGGTCACCGCGGCCAGGTCGCCGACCCGCTGGGGGTCGTAGCGCAGGCCGCGGAACGGGGACAGGGACAGCCCTGCGGTGGCGACGTGCCCGGGGTCTCCGGGGCCGCCCGAGGGCTCGTTGCCGATTTCGGCACGAGGGGCGCTCATCCTGGGCATGTTAGCCGGGTACTCCTTGTTGAGAGATCGCGATGCGCGCGACTGTTCGGGTTGCGGGCGGTGCGGCGGGTGCGGCGCGGGAGAGCGGGGAGAGTGCGGATGAGTTACGGGAGCCACGACGGCGACGGCGCGGAGGCTGCGTCGGGGGGTTCGGCGGGGGCGCCGGGCGGCGGCGTGTACGACTGGTTCCGGCGCGGGGTGCGGTTGTTGGAGGAACGGCATCCGGCGGCGGCGGTGCAGTTGCTGGCGCGGGCGGCGGAGGCGGAGCCGGGGTCGCGGTCGATCCGGGAGGCGCTGGCGCGGGCGCAGTTCGATGCGGGGCAGTACGCGGCGGCGCTGGAGAATTTCCGGACGGTCGCGGTCGCGGACCCGTCGGACGACTACGCGCAGTTCGGGTGGGGTGTGGCGGCGGCCCGGCTGGGGGACTTCGAGTCGTCGGCGGAGCACCTGGCGCTGGCGGTGGCGATGCAGCCGGGCAACAAGCACTACCGGGCGGCGCTGCGGCAGACCCGGGCGACGTTGGCGGCGCGGGCGGGGGCGTTCGGGCCGCTGCAGCCGGGCGCCCCGGGGTACTTGGCCCCGCCGGACGAGGCGGACGAGGCGGAGGGGGCGGAGGGGGCGGAGGGGGCGGACGGACCCTAGGCCGTAGGCCCTAGGGTGGCGAGTGTTCGATCGTTCGAGGTGAGTGGAGAGCAGTGATGGTGCGGAGCGTGCCGCAGGGCAGCGCGGTGGCGTTGACGGAGGCGTACGACACGGCGCTGCTCGACCTGGACGGGGTGGTGTACGCCGGGCCGCACGCGATCGTGTACGCGGTGGAGTCGTTGGAGCGGGCGCGGGCGGCGGGGATGCGGCTGGCGTACGTCACGAACAACGCGTCGCGGCCGCCGCGGGTGGTCGCGGAGCACCTGTCGGAGCTGGGGGTGCCGGCCGAGCCCGCGGACGTGATCAACTCGGCGCAGGCGGCGGCGCGGCTGGTGTCGGAGCAGGTCCCGGCGGGGTCGCGGGTGCTGGTGGTCGGCGGTGCGGGGCTGGTGGAGGCGCTGGAGGAGCGCGGGCTGGTGCCGGTGCGCTCCCTGGACGAGGACCCGGCGGCGGTGGCGCAGGGCTACGACCCGTCGGTGGGCTGGGCGGACCTTGCGGAGGCCTCGTACGCGGTCGGCCGGGGCCTGCCGTGGGTGGCGTCGAACACGGACATGTCGATCCCGACGGCGCGCGGCATCGCGCCCGGCAACGGGACGCTGGTGGCGGCCGTGTCGGCGGCGACCGGTGTGACGCCGGAGGTCGCGGGCAAGCCGCTGCCGCCGATGCACCGGGAGACGGTGCTGCGGACGGGCGCGAAGCATCCGCTGGTGGTCGGCGACCGCCTCGACACCGACATCGAGGGCGCGTACAACGGCGGCGTGGACTCGCTGCTGGTGTTCACCGGCGTCACCACGCCGGCCCTGCTGCTGGCCGCCCCGGTGCAGCACCGCCCGACCTACCTGGCGGACGACCTGCGCGGCCTGCTGGAGCCGCAGCCGGAGGTCGCGGAGCTCGGCGGCGGCCGGTTCGGCTGCGGCGGCTGGCAGGCCGGCGTGGACGGCGACGCGCTGACCCTGGACGGCACGGGCGAGCGGATCGACGCACTGCGGGCGCTGTGTGCGGCGGCCTGGACGTGGGCGGACGCGAACGGGGCGGTGCCGGATACGTCAAAGGCGTTGGCCGCGCTGTGAGTTGAGGGTCGGCCGGGTGGGTGTACCCGCACTGCTTCGGGTCGTCCAGGGGGATGATGCGCGGACGTGCGGTGAGGAGTCTCGGGCTGGTGGTGGCCGTGCCGGCGTTGGTGCCGGCGGGGTACACGTACCGAACGGTCGACCGGGTGCCGGGCGGCAACTGGGCGGCCCTGACGAGCAGCCCGCCGGTGCGGCTCGACCTGTCGGTGTGGGGCCTGACCGAGCAGGACGTGGTGGCGGGTTCGTTCCGGGAGGCCGGGCGGACGGAGCAGGCGGTGGTCTTCGTCCGGTTGCTGCCGAGCGGCACGTGGGGCGCCGGAGTGGCGGACCTGTCCGGCAGGGACCTGATGAGCGTGAGGTTCCACCCCCACGCGCCGAAAGCGGACCCGCCTGCCAACGAGGTCATGGCCGGTGCCAGGAATGAGATCTGGACGACGCTGTTCACCGTCGAGGGCGAGGAGCCGCTGGACCTGCGCTGCGGGCGCTGGCCGGCGCGGCTGTTCTACCTCGGCGAAGAGGACGGGCAGCGCGGGCCGTACCGGTTCTACCTGGCGATGGCCGGCGACGGGCCGCCGGGCGAACCGCAATTGCAGGTGCAGCGGGCGACGGGGACGGCCGTCGAGCAGCTGTTGAATTGGGGAAGGGTGCCGGGGCCGAATCCGCAGGACTGTGCGGCGAGCTGACGATCGGCCAACCCGTGGTGGCGGCGGGGCGGTGCTGCTCACGCCGACGGCGAGCGGCCGCTGGACCTGCACTGCGGGCCCTGGCCGGCGCGGCCGACCCGCGTCGGCACCGCGGATGTGCCGGGAAGGGACGCGCCCGTACTGGCCGGCGTTGGCGAAGGACAGCCCGCCGGCCACCTCGTGGCTGGGAGGAGAGCGGGCTCAGAGGAGGCTGCGCAGGCGCAGCAGGTCGCGGAAGCTCGCGTCGAGCTTGAGGCGGCCGGTGGCCCAGGCGGTGGGGAACGGCAGCCGGCCGTCGACCAGGGCGACGAGGTCGGTGCCGGTGGTGGTGAGGCGGATGTCGGCCTTGGTGGCGGGCGGGCCGGGGGTGTCGGTGATGCCGGTGAGCTGCCCGCCGGTGAGGCGTCCGGTGAAGGTCAGGCCGAGGTCGGTGAGGTGGCAGCTGAGCGACCGGTCGAGAGCGGCGGCCTTGCGGACGTCGCCGTTCGCGCCGGCGAGGTTGCGGCTGAGCTGCTCCAGTGCGCTGCGGCACTCCTCGATGGTGGCCATGGGTGCGGCGTGCTCCTGTTCTCGGTAGTTCTCGGTAGTTCTCGGTACTTCTCGGTGATCGGTGCGGCGTTCCACGCTAACGCGCCCGGGGGACGTGTCGGCCGGGTGGGGTGAGGGGGCCGACCGTGGGGCGGGCGGGGAATGCGCGTACGGGCGGGGCGTAGGACGGGGTAGCGTCAGGGCGGGCAGTCGGTGCCCGCGGAGGAGGCGTTCGGGATGCTGCGGGATGCGGTGCGGGGTGTGGTGGTGGTCGCGACGGAGCTCGCCGAGGAGGCGAGCCGCCGGGTGCAGGACGCGGCCGAGGAGCTGCGTCGGCGGACCGGTGAACTCCCTCCGGGGGTCGAGCAGTTGCGGACGCTGGCCGAGCAGGCCGTGAGCGCCGGGGTGGGGCTCGCGGGCGCCGCCAAGGGCGAGGTCGACCGGGTCTTCGAGAAGGTCGGCGACCAGGTGGTGAAGGTCGGCGTGGTGCTGAGCTTCCTGGAGTCGAAGCTGCGCGAGGTCGACGAGCCGACTGCCGCGGCCGAGCCCGAGAAGCAGCCCGAGGAGCAGCCCGAGGAGCAGCCGGAGGAGGAGCCGGTGGTCCGGCCGGCCGCCCGGGCCAAGGGCCTGTTCGACGCCGGGTGGGATGCGGAGCCGGTGGTGGAGACGGCCTCGGAGCCCGAGCAGCCGGTGCCGCCGGTGAAGCGGGCGACGGCCCGCAAGGGCGCGGCGGCCAAGCAGGCGGCGGCCAAGCGTTCGGTGCCGCGGAAGGCCCCGGCGACGCCGAAGACGGTGGCGAAGAAGGCCGCCGCGAAGAAGGCCGCCCCCGCGAAGAAGACGACGGCGAAGAAGACGGCAGCGGCGAAGAAGGCCGCCGCCGCGGACAGCCCGTCGGCCCCGCTGCCCGCGCAGGCGAAGAAGGCCGCGCCCGTACGGAAGTCCGTGGCGGCGCAGAAGTCGGTGTTGACGCCGACATCGGCGACCAAGGCCGCGTCGAAGCGCACCAAGGCCGCTGACGGCGCGTCGGCCGCGAAGCCGGTGAAGAAGACCGCCGCCCGGAAGACCGCCGCGAAGCCCGAGGGCGGGGACGCCGGCGGTGAGTGAGATGCAGTGGACGGGCGAGCCCGAAGTGGACGAGGTGCTGGCCCGGCTGGGGGAGGCGGACGGGGTGGGGGCGGGGGAGCGGGTCGAGGTGTACGAAGATGTTCATGCGCGGCTCGCCGCGACCCTCGCGGCGCTGGACCGCGAGTGACGATTGCGGAATGTGGGAGCTGACGTAGCAGTGGCAGTGGCACGACGCCGTCTGGATGCGGAGCTGGTGCGGCGGAAGCTGGCCCGGTCGCGGGAGCACGCGAGCGAGCTGATCGCGGCGGGTCGGGTGACGGTGGGCGGCGCGGTGGCGACCAAGCCGGCGACGCAGGTGGAGACGGCGGCGGCCGTGGTGGTCGCGAAGGACGACGACGACCCGGACTACGTGTCGCGCGGCGGCCACAAGCTGGCGGGCGCGTTCGCCGCGTTCGTCCCGCAGGGCCTGGTCGTCGAGGGCCGCCGGGCGCTGGACGCGGGGGCGTCCACGGGCGGCTTCACCGACGTCCTGCTGCGCGCGGGCGCGGCGCACGTGCTGGCGGTGGACGTCGGTTACGGGCAGCTCGCCTGGTCGCTGCAGAGCGACGAGCGGGTGACGGTGATGGACCGCACCAACGTGCGGGAGCTGACGCCGGAACTGATCGGCGGCACCCTCGTCGACCTGGTGGTGGGCGACCTGTCGTTCATCTCGCTCGGCCTGGTGCTGCCGGCGCTGGCCGGCTGCGCGGCGCCGGACGCGGACCTGGTGCTGATGGTGAAGCCGCAGTTCGAGATCGGCAAGGAACGGCTGGGTTCGGGCGGCGTGGTGCGTTCGCCGGAGCTGCGGGCCGAGACGATCCGCCAGGTCGCCTCGCAGGCCTGGCAGTTGGGCCTGGGCGTGCGCGCGGTGACGGCGTCGCCGCTGCCGGGACCGTCGGGCAACGTCGAGTATTTCCTGTGGCTGCGCCGGGACGCGGACCAGCTGGATCCGGCCGAGGCGGACCGGGCCGTGGCGGAGGGGCCGAAGTAGGGTACTTGGCAGGCGTCCGAGCGTTGCGCAGACTGGCATGCCGCGGCCGGGCCAGCAGGGTCCGGCAGGCGTAGGGAGAGGGCAGCGGGCAATGAGCGATCGTCGTACGGTCTTCCTGATCGCGCACACCGGCCGGGAGGCCGCCCTGCGTAGTGTGGAAGGGCTGGTGGACGGCCTGCTGAAGGCGGGGATCCGGATCCGGCTGCTGGAGGCGGAGGCGGTGGGCCTGGACCTGCCGGACGGGGTGGAGCTGGTCCCGGGCGGGCCGGGCGCGGCCGACGGCTGCGAACTGATCCTGGTCGCGGGCGGCGACGGCACGCTGCTGCGCGGGGCGGAACTGGCCCGCGAGTCGGGGCTGCCGATGCTCGGCATCAACCTCGGCCGGGTCGGCTTCCTCGCGGAGGCGGAACGCGACGACCTGGCGACGGTGGTGGACCGGGTCGTCGACGCCGACTACGCCGTCGAGGAACGCATGACCATCGACGTCCTGGTGCGCACCAACGGCGATGTGCTGCACGAGGACTGGGCGCTGAACGAGGCCTCGGTGGAGAAGGCGGCACGCGAGCGGATGCTGGAAGTCGTCACCGAGGTGGACGGCCGCCCGGTGTCGAACTTCGGCTGCGACGGGGTGGTGCTCTCGACGCCCACCGGCTCGACCGCGTACGCGTTCTCCGGGGGCGGGCCGGTGGTGTGGCCGGAGGTGGAGGCGCTGCTGATGGTGCCGATCAGTGCGCACGCGCTGTTCGCCCGCCCGCTGGTGACCTCGCCGGACTCGGTGCTGGCCGTGGAGGTGCAGCCGAGGACGCCGCACGGGGTGCTGTGGTGCGACGGGCGCCGCTCGGTCGAACTCCCGGCCGGCGCACGGGTGGAGGTCCGGCGCGGCAAGACGCCGGTACGGCTCGCCCGGCTGCACCGGGCGCCGTTCACGGACCGGCTGGTCGCGAAGTTCGCGCTGCCGGTGACGGGGTGGCGGGGGCGGTCCCGGGCGGTCTGACGCGGGTACCACCCCGGACCACGTCCGTAAGGTCGCGATCACCTGCAGGTCACTGTCCTGCTTCGCGATCTTGCGGATGTGGCGCGTTCCCCTTCGCGCAGTTCTCCCCCAGCCCTGGCGGGCCGGGAGGTACCCCCACGCGCGCCTGGTTCGGCTGTGCTCTCGCTGCTTACAGGCTGCACGGTTCCGGGCCCTCCGTCGTGAAACGCTCGGTGCCGGCGAGGGCGGCGGCTTCGGCGATGCGGGTCAGGGCGTGGGGGACGTGGGTGGCGGGGAGGGTGAGGGGGAGGCGGAGGTACTCCTCGAACGCGCCGTCGATGCCGAAGCGGGCGCCGGAGGCGATGCGGACGCCGAGGCGTTCGCCGGCCCTTGCGAGGGCGGTGGCAGGCAGGCCGGGGGTGGCGACCCAGAGGGCGAGGCCGCCGGGGGGCAGGGTGAAGCGCCAGTCGGGGAAGTGCCGGGGCAGGGCGTCGGCGAAGGCGTGGGCGGTGGCGCGGAGGCCGGCGTGGCGTTCGGTGCGGACGGCCGCCAGGTGGTCGGTGAGCAGGTGGGCGGCGATCAGCTGGTCGAGGACGGGGGTGCCGAGGTCGAACAGGGCCCGGTCGACGGCCAACTTCCGTACCAGGGACGGCTGGGCGCGCAGCCAGCCGATCCGCAGGCCGGGCCAGAGCAGTTTGCCGGCCGAGCCGACGGTGATCACCCGGGCGTCGCGGTCGAGTGCGGCGAGCGGTCGGGGCATGGCGGAGTCGTCGACGCCCCAGCCGAGTTCGGTGCAGGTCTCGTCGGCGAGGACGGCGGTGCCGGCGGCGCGGGCGTGGGCGAGCAGGGCGCGGCGCCGGTCCTCGTCGATCAGGGCGCCGGTGGGGTTCTGGAAGTCGGGGATGGTGGAGGCGAGTTTGGGGGCGGCGCCGCGGAGCACCCGCTGCCACTGGGGGAGGTCCCAACTCGGCTGCCCTGCGCGGTCGGTGGTGAACGGGACGGGGACCAGGCGGGCGCCGGAGCGGTCCAGGGCGCGCAGGGTGTTGGGGTAGCCGGGCGCTTCGACGGCGACCCGGTCGCCGCGGGTCAGCAGGGCCTGGTGGGCCAGGTGCAGGGCGCTCATCGCGCCGGTGGTGATCAGGATCTGTTCGGGGCCGGTGGGCAGGCCGCGTTCGGTGTAGCGGCGGGCGACGGCCTCGCGCAGGACGGGCAGGCCGGTGGGGTAGGTGCCGTGGCCGGCGGCGTAGGCGGGCAGCCGGTCGAGGGCGTGGGCGGCGGCGTCGGCGAGCTGCGGCGGGGCGGTGGGCGCGGCCAGGCCGAGGTCGAGTTCGGTACCGGGCCCGTCGGCGCCGAGCGGGTGCAGGGTGTCGGCGGGCGGCCGGGTGCCGTTCGGGAGGGCCGTCCAGGAGCCGGCGCCGCGTCGTGAGCGCAGGAAGCCGTCGGCGCGCAGGGCCTCGTAGGCGGCGGCGACGGTGGTGCGGCTGAGGCGGAGTTCGGCGGCGAGTTCGCGTTCGGCGGGCAGCCGGGTGCCGGCGGGGAGGCGGCCGTCGGCGACCAGTCGGGAGACCCGGTCGGCGAGCGAGCGGTAGGCGGGGCGGCGGCCGTCCGCCGGGGGCAGTTGGCGGGCGAGTGCGTGCGGGGTCAGTGTGCTGTGCCACTCGGCCATCGGAAATCAGTCCACTCGGATCGGATTGGCCCTGTCGGGTGCCCTTTTGGACCGTCCATAGTGACGGTCAGTGCCGAGGAACGGCAAGCACCGCACGAAAAGAGGTCCACCCGATGGCACTCGCCCTGCCCCACGTCACCACCGACCTGCCCCGCCGGCTGCTCCGGCTCGCCGCCGGCCTGGTGCTGTACGGCGTCTCGATGGCTTTGGTGCTGCGCTCCTCGCTCGGCGGCAACCCGTGGGACGTCTTCCACCAGGGCCTGGCCCGGCACCTCGGCCTGAGCGTCGGCACCTGGGTGACGCTGGTCGGCCTGCTGGTGCTGCTGCTGTGGATACCGCTGCGGCAGCGGCCCGGCGTCGGCACCGTCGGCAACGTCGCCGTCCTCGGCGTCGCGATGGACGCCACGCTGGCGCTGCTGCCGCACCCGCACGCGCTCGCCGCCCGGATCCCGCTGCTCGCCGTGGGCATCGTGCTGAACGCCGTGGCGACCGGCCTGTACATCGGGGCGCGGCTCGGCCCGGGCCCGCGCGACGGCCTGATGACCGGCCTGCACCGGCGCACCGGCCGTTCCGTGCGGCTGATCCGCACCTGCATCGAGTTGACCGTGCTGACCGTCGGCATCCTCCTCGGCGGCACGTTCGGCGTCGGCACGGTCGCCTACGCGCTGGCGATCGGCCCGCTGGTCCAGTTCTTCCTGCCGCGACTCACGGTGCCGGAGCCCGCCACTGTCGGGTGAACCGGGGGGCGGTCGTCGCGAACCGACGGTGGAACCTCGTAAGGTCGTCTCCGTGTTGGACGAGATGCGGATACGGGATCTGGGTGTCATCGACGACGCGGTGGTCGAACTCGCCCCCGGCTTCACGGCCGTCACCGGTGAGACCGGAGCCGGCAAGACCATGGTGGTGACCAGCCTCGGGCTGCTGCTCGGCGGCCGGGCCGACCCGGGGCTGGTGCGCAACGGCTCCGCGCGGGCCGTCGTGGAGGGCCGCCTCGCCCTCGACCCGGCCTCCCCGGTGGTGGCCAGGGCCATCGAGGCGGGCGCCGAACTCGACGACGGCGAACTGCTGATCAGCCGCACCGTCTCCGCCGAGGGCCGCTCCCGCGCGCACGTCGGCGGCCGTTCGGTGCCGGTCGGGCTGCTCGCCGAACTCGGCGAGGACCTGATCGCCGTGCACGGCCAGACCGACCAGCAGCGGCTGCTGCGCCCGTCCCGGCAGCGCGGCGCGCTCGACCGGTACGCGGGCGAGGCCGTCGCCGAGCCGCTGGCCCGCTACCGCGAGGTGTACCGCACCCTGCGCGAGGTGTCCGCGACGCTGGAGGAGCTGACCACCCGGGCCCGCGAGCGCGCCCAGGAGGCCGACCTGCTGCGTTTCGGCCTGGAAGAGATCGCCGCCGCCGAACCCGTCGCCGGGGAGGACGGGGAGCTGGCCGTCGAGTCCGAGCGCCTCGGCCACGCCGACGCGCTGTCCTCCGCCGCGACGCTCGCGCACGCCGCGCTGGCCGGCGACCCCGCCGACCCGGAGGCGGTGGACGCGGGCACCCTGCTCGCCCAGGCCCGCCGCGCCGTCGACGCGGTCCGCCACCACGACGAGCGCCTCGCGCAGCTCGCCGACCGCCTCGGCGAGGTCGGCTACCTGCTCGCCGACGTGGCCGGCGACCTCGCCGGGTACGCCGACGACCTGGACGCCGACCCGGTCCGGCTGGCCGCCGTCGAGGACCGCCGCTCCGTCCTCGCCCACCTGGTCCGCAAGTACTCCGGCACCGAGGGCACCCTCGCCGAGGTGACCGCCTGGGCCGAGGCCGGTTCGGTGCGGCTGCTGGAACTCGACGGCGACGACGAGCGGATCGACGAACTCGGCGCGCAGGAGACCGAGTTGCGCACCCAGCTGGCCGACCTGGCGGTCGAGGTGTCGCAGGCCCGGCACGCCGCCGCCGGCACGTTCGCCGGCGCGGTCTCCGCCGAGCTCGCCGAACTCGCCATGCCGCACGCCCGGGTGACGTTCGCGATCAGCCAGGTCGACGACCTGTCCGGGATCGAGGTCGACGGCCGCACTGTCGCCTACGGCCCGCACGGCGTCGACGAGGTCGAGGTGCTGCTCGCCCCGCACCCCGGCGCGCAGGCCCGGCCGATCGCCAAGGGCGCCTCCGGCGGCGAGCTGTCCCGCGTCATGCTGGCCGTCGAGGTGGTGTTCGCCGGCGCGGACCCGGTGCCGACCTACCTGTTCGACGAGGTCGACGCGGGCGTCGGCGGCAAGGCCGCCGTGGAGATCGGCCGCCGCCTCGCCAAACTCGCCCGCAGCGCCCAGGTCGTGGTCGTCACCCACCTGCCGCAGGTCGCCGCGTTCGCCGACCGGCACCTGGTGGTGGAGAAGACCAACGACGGCGTGGTCACCCGCTCCGGCGTGAAGACCCTCAACGACGAGGAGCGGGTGCGCGAGCTGTCCCGGATGCTCGCGGGCCTGGAGGACTCCGAGCTCGGCCGGGCGCACGCCGAGGAACTCCTCGAAGCCGCCCGCACCGCCAGGGCACGCTGATACCTCGTGCGGCACGCGCCGCCCGGACCTGCCGGGTCCGGGCGACGCGCCCGCAGCGGTGCCGACTGTCCAAGAGGGCGACCGACCTGGCATCGTGGCGAGCGGACACCAGCTGACAACGAGTCGGAGCGAAAACGACGTGGACCATTCCGCCGCCCGGGCCACCGCGGCCCCCCAGCTGCACGTGGTGCTCGTCCTGGCCGCCGCGACCGGCGGGATCGGCGCGCACGTGCGCTCCCTGACGCAGGGTCTGGTCGCCCACGGAGTGGCGGTCACCGTCTGCGCGCCCGAGGGCACCGACCGTCGGCACGGCTTCACCACGGCCGGCGCCCGCCTGCACACGGTGGACATCACCCCCACCTCGGGAGCCCGCTCCGACGCCGTCGCGATCGGCGAGCTGCGCCGCGCCTTCACCGGCGCCGACGTCATCCACGCCCACGGCCTGCGCGCCGGCCTGCTGTCCGACCTGGCGCTGCGCACCGCCGGCCGGTTCCCCGGCATCCGTCCGGACACGCCGCTGGTGGTCACCTCGCACCACGCGCTGCTCGCCACCGGCCTGGAGCGCCGTCTCCAACGCCTGATGGAACGCCGGGTGGTGCGGGCCGCCGACCTGGTCCTCGGCGCGTCCTCCGACCTGGTCGCCCGGGCCCGCGAACTGGGCGCCACCGACGCCCGGCTCGGCCCGGTCGCCGCCCCGCCGATGCCGCCCGCCGACCTCGACCGCGCCGCGGCCCGCGCCGCCGCCCTGCCCGGCGGCGACGACGGCCGGCCCGTGGTGCTGGCGATCGGCCGCCTGGTCGCGCAGAAGTGCTTCTCGCTGCTGCTGGACGCCGTCCCGCACTTCGCCGCGCCCGGCGAGCCGATGCCGCACGTGCTGCTGGCCGGCGACGGCCCCGAACGGCAGGCGCTGACCGAGCGGGTGCGGGCCGAGAAGCTGCCGGTGGACGTCCTCGGCTACCGCTCCGACATCGCCGACCTGCTGGCCGCCGCCGACCTGGTCGTGCTCTCCTCCCGCTGGGAGGCCCGCTCGCTGGTCGCCCAGGAGGCGATGCGGGCCGGCGTGCCGGTGGTCGCCACCGCCGTCGGCGGCGTCCCCGAACTGGTCGGCGACGCCGCCGTGCTGGTGCCGTTCGCCGACCCGCGGGCGCTCGGCGGCGCCGTCCGCGAACTCCTCGGCGACGAGAAACGCCGCGTCGCACTCGCCGACGCCGGCCGCGTCCAGGCTTGCACCTGGCCGGACGAGGCCGCCACCGTCGCCCAGGTGCTGTCCGTCTACGACGAACTGGTGCAGCGTCAGAACTGACGTCGCATCAGTGCGACGACAGGTTCAGCCCGCCCGCGGCGGTCAGCCGCAGCGCCGTGTCGATCAGCGGAACGTGGCTGAACGCCTGCGGGAAGTTGCCGACCTGACGGCGTGAACGCGAATCCCACTCCTCGGCGAGCAGCCCCAGATCGTTGCGGAGCGCCAGCAGCCGTTCGAACAGCTCGCGGGCCTCGCCGACCCGTCCGATCATCGCCAGGTCGTCGGCCAGCCAGAACGAACAGGCCAGGAACGCCCCCTCGTGGCCGGACAGGCCGTCGACGTTGTTGCCCTCGTCGTCGTGCGTCGGGTAACGCAGCACGAAGCCGTCCTCGGTGGACAGTTCGCGCTGGATCGCCTCGATGGTGCCGATCACCCGCTTGTCGTCCGGCGGCAGGAAGCCGACCTGCGGGATCAGCAGCAGCGAGGCGTCCAGCTCCTTGCCGCCGTAGTACTGGGTGAAGGTGTTGCGCTCCGGGTCGTAGCCCTTCGCGCACACGTCGGCGTGGATCTCGGCGCGCAGCTCCTCCCAGCGCCCGGTGAGGCCCTCCGGGGCGTTCTCCAGCTGCTCCAGCAGCTTGAGGGTGCGGTCGACGGCGACCCAGGCCATCACCTTGGAGTGCACGAAGTGCCGGCGCGGGCCGCGGACCTCCCAGATGCCCTCGTCGGGGTTGCGCCAGTGGTCCTCCAGGTACTCGATCAGGCGCAGCTGCAGCTGGTGGGCGTGGTCGTGCCGGGCCAGGCCCGACATGGTGGCCAGGTGCAGGGCCTCGACGACCTCGCCGTACACGTCGAGCTGGAGCTGCCCGGCGGCGCCGTTGCCGATCCGGACCGGGCGGGAGTCCTCGTAGCCGGGCAGCCAGTCGAGCTCGGACTCGGTGAGTTCGCGCTCCCCGGCGATGCCGTACATGATCTGCAGGTTCTCCGGGTCGCCGGCCACCGCCCGCAGCAGCCACTCGCGCCACGCCCGGGCCTCCTCGCGGTAGCCGGTGCGCAGCAGCGAGGACAGGGTGATCGCGGCGTCCCGCAGCCAGGTGTAGCGGTAGTCCCAGTTGCGTTCGCCGCCGAGGTCCTCCGGCAGCGAGGTGGTCGGGGCGGCGACGATGCCGCCGGTCGGGGCGTAGGTGAGCGCCTTCAGGGTGATCAGCGAACGGACCACGGCCTCCCGGTAGGGGCCCTGGTAGCGGCACTGCTCGACCCACTCGCGCCAGAACCGCTCGGTGGACTCCAGCGCGCCCTCGGCGTCCGGCGGCGCGGGCGCCGGCTCGTGGGAGGCCTTCCAGGTCAGCCCGAAGGCGATCCGCTCACCGGCGGTGACGGTGAAGTCCGCGTACGTGGTCAGGTCGCGGCCGTAGGTCTCGGCCCGGCCGTCCAGCCACACCGAGTCGGGCCCGGCGACGGCGACGGTGCGGTGCCCGACGCCGGGCTGCTCGACCCGGTGCACCCAGGGCACGATCCGGCCGTAGCTGAAGCGCATCCGCACCGCCGAGCGCATCCGGACGGTGCCGGCCAGGCCCTCCACGATGCGGATCATCTGCGGCACGTCCGGGGTGCCGAGCAGGTGCCGCGGAGGCATGAAGTCGATCACCCGGACGGTGCCGCCCTGGGTGTCCCACTCCTGCTCCAGGATCAGCGAGTCGCCGCGGTAGCGGCGCCGGTCGCAGGGCAGCGCGGGCGCGGCGGCCGTCACCGGCGGGATCGGCGGCTCGCCGTCCAGCAAGGTGCGGGGCGGCGGGGCGGCGGCGGGCGGCGGCTCGACGGGCAGTGCCGGGCCGATCCGCCAGAAGCCGTGCTCGTCGGTGCCGAGCAGGCCCGCGAACACCGCCGGCGAGTCGAACCGCGGCAGGCACAGCCAGTCGACCGCGCCGTCCCGGCGCACCAGCGCGGCCGTCTGCATGTCCCCGATGAGCGCGTAGTCCTCGATGCGACCGGCCATGGCTCTCCGTTCCCAGCGGCCCAGGGTGCCCCGGCGGCGGCGGTGCGCACGGGTCGGGGGTGCGCACGGGTCGGGGGTCGGGCGAGGATGTCGACGTTTGAGCAGAATACGTGGATTCGGATGTTTCGGGCGTGTTCAGTACCCCGTCCGTCTGCCCACACCCCTTGTGCCGCATACCCTCCGGGCCTTTTCCGGGCTGCCCGGATGAGCTGTCCGGCCGACGCGCCGGAGGCCTCTCCACCCGGACTCGGGCAAGCACTCGCCGGGGCACTGATACGCTGGTATCCCGTGGAACTGGTGGGAACGAGGGCCGGGAGCCCCTCCACCGGCGTCACTCTCCGACACGACACCCACGGGAGCCCCCTCTTGGCACAGCCCCATTCCGGCAAGTCGGCCAACGGCCGCGCCGTGACGACCAAGCACCTCTTCGTCACCGGGGGTGTCGCTTCTTCGCTCGGCAAGGGCCTCACCGCCTCGAGCCTCGGCGCGCTTCTCAAGGCCCGCGGCCTGCGAGTGACGATGCAGAAGCTCGACCCCTACCTCAACGTGGACCCGGGCACCATGAACCCGTTCCAGCACGGTGAGGTCTTCGTCACCGACGACGGCGCCGAGACCGACCTCGACATCGGTCACTACGAGCGTTTCCTCGACACCAACCTGCACGGCTCGGCGAACGTCACCACCGGCCAGGTCTACTCCACGGTGATCGCGAAGGAGCGGCGCGGCGAGTACCTCGGCGACACCGTCCAGGTCATCCCGCACATCACCAACGAGATCAAGTCCCGGATCCGCCGGATGGCGACCGAGGACGTCGACGTGGTCATCACCGAGGTCGGCGGCACCGTCGGCGACATCGAGTCGCTGCCGTTCCTGGAGGCCGTCCGCCAGGTCCGCCACGAGGTCGGCCGCGACAACGTGTTCTTCGTGCACGTCTCGCTGCTGCCCTACATCGGCCCGTCCGGCGAGCTCAAGACCAAGCCCACCCAGCACTCGGTGGCCGCGCTGCGCAGCATCGGCATCCAGCCCGACGCGATCGTGCTGCGCGCCGACCGCGAGGTGCCGCAGGCCATCAAGCGCAAGATCTCGCTGATGTGCGACGTCGACGAGGAGGCCGTGGTCGCCGCGATCGACGCCAAGTCGATCTACGACATCCCGAAGGTCCTGCACGCCGAGAACCTCGACGCCTACGTGGTGCGCCGCCTCGACCTGCCGTTCCGCGACGTCGACTGGACGGTCTGGGACGACCTGCTGCGCCGCGTCCACGAGCCGCAGCACGTGGTCAAGGTCGCCCTGGTCGGCAAGTACATCGACCTGCCCGACGCGTACCTGTCGGTGACCGAGGCGCTGCGCGCCGGCGGCTTCGCCAACAACGCCCGCGTCGAGATCAAGTGGGTCACCTCCGACGACTGCGAGACCCCCGAGGGCGCGCAGGAGCAGCTCGGCGACGTCGACGCGATCTGCATCCCCGGCGGGTTCGGCGACCGCGGTGTCGACGGCAAGGTCGCCGCGATCACCTACGCCCGCGAGAACAAGATCCCGCTGCTGGGCCTGTGCCTGGGCCTGCAGTGCGTGGTCATCGAGGCCGCCCGCAACCTGGCCGGGCTGCCGGAGGCGAACTCCACCGAGTTCGACTCCGCCGCGAAGTACCCGGTCATCTCGACCATGGCCGAGCAGCTCGCCATCGTCGACGGCAAGGGCGACCTGGGCGGCACCATGCGTCTGGGCCTGTACCCGGCGAAGCTCGCCGAGGGTTCGATCGTGCGCGAGGTCTACGGCGGCGAGCAGTACGTCGAGGAGCGCCACCGTCACCGCTACGAGGTCAACAACGCGTACCGCGCCGACTTGGAGAAGACCGGCCTGCAGTTCTCCGGCCTCTCCCCGAAGGGCGACCTGGTCGAGTACGTCGAGTACCCGCGCGAGGTCCACCCCTACCTGGTCGCGACCCAGGCCCACCCCGAGCTGAAGTCCCGCCCGACCCGGCCGCACCCGCTGTTCGCGGGCCTGGTCGCGGCGGCGATCGACCGCAAGGTCGGCTGACGCGTTCTCGGTTTCCGAAGCCGCCCGTCCCGGAGTTCGCTCCGGGGCGGGCGGCTTCGGCGTGTCGGGGGCGGGGCGTCCGGTAGATTGCGTCTATCTGACGAGAAGGGGTGGTGTCCTGATGACCGGGATTCGCGACGTGGCCGAGGAATGGGACGTCCGGGACGGGCACACGCCCTTCCAGGGCCGGATGACCGGCATGCGCTCCGAGCAGGTGCGGATGCCCGACGGCAGCTGGGCACAGCGCGACTACCAGATCCACCCCGGCTCGGTGGGCGTCCTCGCCGTCGACCAGCAGGCCCGCGTCCTCGTCCTGCGCCAGTACCGGCACCCCGTCCGGCACCGGCTCTGGGAGCTGCCGGCCGGGCTGCTGGACGTTCCCGGCGAGAACCCGCTGCACGCGGCGCAGCGGGAACTCTTCGAGGAGGCCTACTGCAAGGCCGGCAACTGGCGCGTCCTGGTCGACTTCTACACCTCGCCCGGCGGCAGCGACGAAGCCCTGCGACTCTTCCTCGCCACGGAGCTGTCGGAGGCGGACGGGGAGCGGTACGCCGCGCACGGGGAGGAACTGGAACTGGAGTCGGCCTGGGTCCCGCTCGAACAGCTCATCGACCTCGTCCTCGCCGGCGAACTCCACAACCCCACGCTGGTCACCGGCACCCTCGCCCTCCACACCGTGCTGGCCCGCGGCGGCGTCGACACGCTCAGGCCGGCGGATGCGCCTTGGGCGGCCCGGCCGTTCTGAGGGGGCGCTCCGCGCGGGGTGGTGGGGGTGGTGGGGGTGTTGGGGGTGTTGGGGGTGTTGGGGGTGCGCTCCGCGCGGGGTGGTGAGGGAGTTGGGGACGCGCTTCGCGCGGGTGGGGTGGTGGTGATGTCGCGCGGGCTGGCCTGGGGCGGCGTCGATGCGCATCGGCTGGCGGATGCGCCTTGGGCGGCCCGGCTGTTCTGAGGGGCGCTCCGCGCGGGGTGATGGGGTGTTGGGGACGCGCTTCGCGGGGGTGGGGTGGTGGTGATGCTGTGCGGGCTGGCCCGCGGCAGTGTCGGCGGGCTCCGGCTGGCGGGCGCGCTTTGGGCGGCCCGGCTGTTCTGAGGGTGTGCTCCGCGCGGGGTGGTGGGGGTGTTGGGGGTACGCGGGCCGGTCCGGGCGGTGTCGGCGGGCTTCGGTCGGCGGATGCGCTTTGGGCGGCCCGGCTGTTCTGAGGGTGTGCTCCGCGCGGGGTGGTGGGGGTG
>NZ_LISX01000027.1:0-192 GCF_001905465.1 Kitasatospora sp. CB01950 | reverse complement strand
GGGCCGGTCCGGGCGGTGTCGGGGGGCTTCGGTCGGCGGGTGCGCCTTGGGTGGCCCGGCCGTCTTGAGGGGGCGCTCCGTGTGGGGGAGTCGGGGGTGCTCTTCGTGCGGGGTGGGGTGGTGGTGCGTGGGCTGGCCTGGGGTGGTTTCGGGCGGCGGGTGGGGGTTCTGAGGGTGGGGCCGGGTGGGTGG
>NZ_LISX01000026.1 GCF_001905465.1 Kitasatospora sp. CB01950 | reverse complement strand
TGGCGCAGGCGGCGGTGGTCGTCCGTGAGGACGTGCCGGGCGACAAGCGCCTGGTCGCCTACCTGGTGCCGGCCGAGGGCCGGGCAGGAAGTGAACTCGCCGTCGAGATACGGGAGTTCACTCGCGATTGGCTGCCCGAGTACCTGGTGCCGGCGGCGGTGGTGGTGCTCGACGCGCTGCCGCTGACCGTCAACGGCAAGCTCGACCGCAAGGCCCTGCCGGCCCCGGACTTCGCGGCCGGTGCGAACGCCGACGGCGGACCGCTCAGCCACCTCGCCACCACCGCGCGCGAGGTCTTCGCCGAGGTGCTCGGCTTGCCCGCGGTGGGGATGGACGACGACTTCTTCGCCCTGGGCGGGCACTCGATGCTGGCCATGTCGCTGGTCGGGAAGCTGCGCGAGCGCGGCATCTCGGTCTCGGTGCGAGAAGTGATCGCCACCCCGACCGTGGCCGGCCTGCTGCGCAACCTCGGCCTGTCCTCGATCCAGGACTCACTGGGCACGCTGCTGCCGATCCGCACGGAGGGCGACGGACCGGCGTTCTTCTGCGTCCACCCCGGCAGCGGCCTGAGCTGGTGCTACCTGCCGCTGGCCGGGTACGTTCCGGAAGGGCACCCGATCTACGGCCTACAGGCCCGGGGCCTGGACAGCACCGCCGAACTCGCGCCCACGCTGCGCGAGATGGCGGCCGACTACGTCGAGCAGATTCGCACCGTCCAGGCCCACGGCCCGTACCAGCTGCTCGGCTGGTCCTCGGGCGCCCACGTGGCCCACGAGATGGCCGTGCAGCTGCAGGCCGCCGGGGAGGAGGTGTCGGCCCTGGTCGTCCTGGACTCCTACCCGTCCGGGCCGGAGGCGCCCCGGAACACGGCCGACGCACCTGGGGCGGAGTCGTTCGAGGACTGGAAGGCCCGGGCGATCGCCGAGAAGACTGAGGAGGCCCGGGAGCAGGTCGGCGGCGTCCTCGGGGCCGTCTCGGACGGGGAACTCGCGGCGTTCGCCCGGGTGTTCGTGAACAACGCGCTGCTCCGCAACCGGCACGAGTTCGGGCACTTCGACGGCGACCTGCTGGTGGTCGTCGCCGCCGAGGGCCGGGAGGAGGACCACCCCGGGCCGGAGAACTGGCAGCCCTACGTCTCCGGCACGATCGCCGCCCCCGTCCTCGCCCGCACCCACGGCGAGCTGGGGCAGCCCGGCCCGCTGGCCGAGGTCTGGGACGTGGTGGCCGACTGGCTGGCCGCCAGGTAGCCGCCGGCCCGCGCACCGGAGGCCGGTACCCGCACTGCGGGTACCGGCCTCCGGGCTTGTGTGCCACCGGACCACAGCGCCCCGAACGGCGGGGCCGTCGGGGCGCTGTGGTCCGGGCTTCGGGGTCGGCCGGGGCGGGTCAGCGGATGGTGGCCCCGGAGAGGGCGGGGATGCGGCTGGGCAGTGCGGCCCAGACCTCCGGCGTGTAGAAGTGGCCGCCGGGCAGGACGTCGTGCCGGAAGGTGCCGCGCGTGAGCTCGCGCCACTGCTCGCCGGCGTCGGCGTCGATCACGCTGTCGCTGTCGCCGGTCAGCACGTGCAGAGGAACGCCGACCCGGGTGCCGGGCACATAGTGGAAGGTGTCCCGGACCTTGATGTCGGCCCGCATCAGTTCGACGGCCAGCTCCTGCAGTTCCGGGTCGTCGAGGACGTGTGCGGGCATCATTCCGTGCCGGTTCATCCAGCCGAGCAGCTGCTCGTCACTGTCCTTCCGGGAGGGGAACATGTCCTGGATCGTCAGCCCGCGGCTCGGGGCGTTCGCGGACGAGACGACGAGCGCCTCCGGCGCCGGCCCGCCGCGCCGCTCGATGCGGGCGGCGACGTCGAACGCCATCCAGCCGCCCATGCTGTGTCCGAACAGCACATAGGGCCCGTCGGCGGTGGAGAGCACGGCCTCGGTGGTGTCGTCGGCGAGTTCGTCCCAGTTCTGGGCGAAGTCCTCCAGGAACCGGCCCTCGCGGCCGGGGTAGCAGACGGCCGCCAGGTCGACGTCCGGTGGTACGGCGTCCCCCCACTGGTGGTACTGCCCGGTCCCGCCGCCGCAGAAGCCGAGGCAGACGAGGGTGCGGGCGGGACGGCCGGTACGGCGGGAGCGGACCACGATGAGGTCCTGAGCGGTGGCCATGGGAGGGTCCTTACGGAGAGCGGGTCAGGGACGGTCGGTCGCCGCGGCGAGGGTGGCTTCGACGTACGCGGCCAGGTCGCGCAGCTTCGGGTGCTGGTACACCTCGCGGGTCCGGACGGTCACGCCGAGCTCCCGCTTGAGCCGTCCGATCACCCGCAGCGCGACCAGCGAGTGGCCGCCCAGGGCGAAGAAGTTGTCGTCGGCGCTGATCCGGTCGCGGCCGAGGACTTCCGACCACACCTGCGCGATCAGCTCCTCGAACACGCCGTGCGGCTCGACGACCGCACCGGGTGCGGGCGCGGCGTGCGGAGCGGGCAGCGCGGTCAGGTCGACCTTGCCGTTGACGGTCAGCGGGATGGTGTCGACGGCGACGAAGACCGCGGGGACCATGAACTCCGGCAGCGCGGCCCCGCAGTGCTCGCGCAGCTCGGCGTTGCTCGGCGCGATGTCCCCGTCCTGGTGGTAGGCCACCAGCCGGTCGCCCAGCGCCGGGTCCCGATGGACCGTCAGGACCGCTGCGGTGACCGCCGGATGGGCGGCCAGCACCGCCTCGACCTCGCCGAGTTCGATCCGATAGCCGTGGATCTTCGCCTGCCGGTCCACCCGGCCGACGAAGTCCAGCGAGCCGTTGTCGCGCCGGCGGGCCAGGTCCCCGGTCCGGTACAGCCGGCTCCCGTCGGCGGCGAACGGGTCGGCGACGAAGCGCTGAGCCGTCAGGCCGGGCCGGTTCACGTAGCCGCGGGCCACGCCGGGGCCGGCCAGGTACAGTTCGCCGACCTCGCCGGGCCCGACCACCGGGGTCAGGTCGTCGCGGAGCAGATGGGCCCGGGTGCCGGGCAGGGGTTCCCCGATGTGCGGGTCGTCGCCGGCGATCCAGGCCGCGACGGAGTCCACCGCGCACTCGGTCACGCCGTAGACGTTGACCGCGTCGAGCACCCCGTCGGCCCGGGCCCCGTCGATCTCCTGCCAGGTCCGCCGGGGGATCGGCTCACCGCCCATGAGGAGCCGCGGCGTCGGACGGCCCGGGGCCGGCTCCAGCGCCCAGCCGCGGACCAGGTCCCAGTGCGACGGGGTGAGGTCGAGGTCCTGGACGCGGTGGGATGCCAGGGCGTCCAGGAAGCGGCCGGGATCCCTGCGCTGCTCCTCGTCGAGGACGGCGACGGTGTCGCCGCGGCAGACCCGGATCCACTGCTGGACCGACGCGTCGAAGGACACGCTCGCGTTCCAGCCGACGACGCGCGGCCGCTCGGCCCAGACGCCCGCGGCCTCCAGGGCGGCCGCCAGGGCGGCGACCGCGCCGCGGCCGACCTGGACCCCCTTGGGGCGGCCGGTGGAACCGGAGGTGTAGATCACGTACGCGGTGTCGAGCGGGTTCGCCGCACGGGCCGGTGCCGGACAGCGGCCGTTCACGTCGGACCGGTCGAGTACGGCCGCCGGGTTGAGTACGGCGAGGCCCGGCGTCCGCAGGGGGTGGTCGGGGTCGCCCAGCAGCAGCTGGATGCCGGCGTCGGCGGCCATGAACTCCAGCCGCTCCAGCGGGTACTGGGGGTCCAGCGGCAGGTACGCGGCGCCGGCCTGCCAGACGGCCAGCAGCGACACCACCAGCCGGGTGCCCCGGGCCAGGCCGACCCCGACCAGGTCGCCGGGGCCGATCCCGCGGGCGGTCAGCTCTGCGGCCAACCGGGCGCTGCGGCGGCCGAGTTCGGCGAAAGTGAGGACATCGTCGGTGCCCCGGACGGCGATCCGGTCCGGGGCGGTCCCGACGGCGTGCAGGAAGCGGTCCACCAGGTCGGTCGGCCGGGTCGGGGGAGTGGTCACGGCAGGCTCCTCACACCAGCGCGGTGGCGACGGGCGCCGCTTCGACGGTCGGTTGGCAGTCCGCGAGCGCCACCGGTGCGCCCATCGCGACGACGACCTTGCGCTCGCCGTGGAACGGGTCCCGGCCGTGCGCGGTGAGGACGTTGTCGACCAGCATCACGTCACCCGGCTCCCAGGACCGCCGGACCGTCGCGGCGTCGTACGCCGCCTGGATGGTCCGCAGTTCCGCGTCGGACAGTGGCGTCCCGTCGCCGAACCGGGTGCGGAACGGCAGTCCGTCGGGGCCGAACTCGTCGATCAGGGTTTCCCGCAGTTCCTCGTCGAGTGCCCACTCGTTCCAGAACAGCAGGTGGTTGAACCAGACTTCGGCGCCGGTGGACGGATGGCGGACGATGCCCGGGCGGACCTGGCCGGTGCGCAGCAGGCCGTCCGGCTGCCAGGCGTGGCCGATGAGGTTCTCCCGGCAGTAGCGCTCCACCTCCGCGGGGTCCTCGGTGGCGAAGGCGGTCTGCCAGTCGGTGGAGATGAGCGGGGAGTAGGTGCGCGACAGCTGCCATCCGACGGCGCGCATCCGGGCGACCAGGTCCGCGGGTAGCGCCCGGAGCACCCTGCGGCAGTCCGCGACGGGTGTCGCGCCTCCTTCGGCGGGGGCGGTCAGACAGCCGAACAGCAGCAGGCCGGGGAAGGTCAGCGTGTAGCTGTTCTCGTTGTGCATCCGGATCGGCTGGGCTGGCGGCAGGTCGGTGGAGGAGAACACGTCGTCGCCAAGCCGGCTGCGGGGGGTGGCCTTCTCGCGGTAGGGCGTCCGTTCGGGGACGAGGACGTCGCGGACCGTCGCGAAGTCCGCGACGCTCGCCACCGGCAGGCCCCGGAGGTAGATCGCGCCGTGTTCCCGCAGTGCCGCCAGCAGCTGCGGGAGGTTCTCCGTCAGCCAGTCGCGCGCCTCGGACACGGTGGTGAGACCGGTGATCCGGGTCGTCACCGGCTCGCCGTCGAGCGCTGTCCAGTCGACCGTGGGTGACACCTGATCAGATCCTCTCCTTCGGGTCGGTCCGGTGGTGGATCCGACGATGGCCGAGTGGCATGCCGTACCGGCAGGGCTCAGGTGGACATGGCGACCAGAACCCGGCGGCTGCCGGCGAACGCCCTGCGCCCGTGGGCGAGGGCGATGTTGTCGATGAGCAGTACGTCGCCCCGCTGCCAGTCGACGTCCCGGGCCAGCGAAAGGCCGCGCTCCCGGATCTCGACCACGTACTCGTCGGGGATCGGGGACCCGTCGGCAAAGGTCACCGATTGCGGCAGCTCGTCCGCCGGGACGATCGCGGCGAGTTCCCGCATGGTGTCCTCGCCCAGGGTGGCGGGGTGCCACTGGTCGGCCTGGTTGAACCAGAGTTCCTCGCCGGTGGCGGGGTGGCGAATCGTCGACGGCCGCAGGTGGCGGGTCCGCAGCGCGTTGCCCGCGGTCCACTCCCACTCGGTCCCGGTGCCAGTCAGCAGTCTCTCGACCTCGGCCCGGTCGTCCGTCTCGAAGGTCGCCTGCCAGCTCTTGCCGAAGCCCCGGCCGCCGTGCAGGTACTGCCGGTAGCAGACGCCGCCGTCGAACGCCTCCCGGATCCGCCCGTCGAGCGCCGCCAGCCAGGCGCCGTTGGGTAGTAGGGGAGTGGCACCGCCCCCGGCGGCCGGCCGCACGCAGTGGAAGAGCAGCCGGGACGGCCAGGCGTGCGAGTAGGAGAGCTCGCTGTGCATCGAGATCGCGTACTCCGGCGGGTACTCGGTCGAGGTGTAGACGTTCTCGCCGACCTTGGTCCGGGGGGTGTTGCCGTGGACGTACGCCAGCCGCTCGGGCAGTAGCAGCGGCATCACCCGGGCGAGGGACTCCTCGCCGATCTCGAATCCCCGCAGCAGCACCGCCCGGTGATCGGCCAGCAGCGCGGCCGGGTCGAGCGATCCGAGGTGGGCGGCCAGGCCCTCGACGTCGGCCGGCACGCCGGCGCTCCCGGGTGTGACTTCCAGCGGCTTCCAGCTCGGCCGCTCGGTCATGGGACTTCTCCGCTCCCTCAGTGGAGTTCGCTGCTGAGGTCCGACGGGGTGTCGGCCTGCTGGGCGAACTGGGTGTGGTAGAGGTCGGCGTAGAGGCCGCCGAGGGCGAGCAGTTCGTCGTGGGTGCCGCTCTCGCAGACCCGGCCGGCCTCGATGACCAGGATCTGGTCGGCCTCGCGGATGGTGGACAGCCGGTGCGCGATCACCAGCGCGGTGCGGCCGGCCAGGGCGGTGCGCAGGGCGCGCTGGACGGCGGCCTCCGACTCCGAGTCCAGGTGGGCGGTGGCCTCGTCGAGGACCACGATCGGAGGGGCCTTGAGCAGCAGCCGGGCCAGCGAGATCCGCTGCTTCTCGCCGCCGGAGAGGCGGTAGCCGCGATCGCCGACCACGGTGTCCAGGCCGTTGGGCAGCGCGCTGACGGTGTCCCAGATCAGCGCCGCCCGGCAGGCCTCGATCAGTTCCTCCTCGCTCGCGCCGGGACGGGCGTAGTCGAGGTTGGCCCGCAGGGTGTCGTGGAACAGGTGGGCGTCCTGGGTGACCACGCCGACGGTGTCGCGCAGCGACTGGAGGGTCAGTTCCCGGACGTCCTGGCCGCCGATCCGCACGGTTCCGCCGTTCGGGTCGTACAGGCGCGGCACCAGCTGGGTGATCGTGGTCTTTCCGGCGCCCGAGGGGCCGACCAGGGCGGTCAGCTTCCCGGCCGGTACGCGGAAGCTCAGTTGCTCCAAGGTCCAGGAGTCGTCGGCGCGCTCGGGTCGGCGCAGGCCGAGGGCCTCCAGCGAGGCGAGCGACACCTCGTCGGCGCTCGGGTAGCGGAAGTCGACCCGGTCGAACTCGACGTCGGGCGCCGGCCCGGCATCGCCGGGGCGGGTGACGGGCAGCTCGCGCGCACCGGGCAGTTCGGCGATCAGCGGCTTCAGGTCGAGCAGCTCGAACACCCGGTCGAAGCTGACCAGTGCGGTCATCGCGGTGACCTGCATGGACGTCAGCTGGTTGACCGGGCCGTAGAGCCGCAGCAGCAGGGTCACCATGGCCACCAGCGACCCGAGTTCGAGCGTGCCGTGAATGGTGAGGACCCCGCCGAGGCCGTAGACCAGCGCGGTGGTGAAGGTGGTCAGCACCGTCACGATGACGGCGAGCAGCCGCCCGTAGACCACGCCGCCGATGGCCACGTCCCGGACCCGGCCGGCCCGGCGGGCGAACAGGTCCACCTCGTTGTCGGCCCGGCCGTAGAGCTTGGAGAGCAGGGCGCCCGAGACGTTGAACCGCTCGTTCATCATGGAGCTCATCTCGGCGTCCAACTGCATGGTCTCCCGGGTGATCCGTTGCAGCCGCCGCCCGATCAGACGCACCGGCAGCAGGAAGAACGGGATCATCAGCAGGGCGGCGACGGTGATCTGCCAGGACAGGTAGAACATCGAGGCGAGCACCAGGACCAGGGTCAGGACGGTGGAGACCGACTGCGAGAGCAGCGAGGTGACGGCCTGTCGGGCGCCGATCACGTCGGCGTTCAGCCGGCTGACCAGCGATCCGGTCTGAGCCCGGGTGAAGAAGGCCAGCGGCTGCTGCTGCACGTGCGCGAACACCTTGGTCCGCAGGTCGTAGACCAGCCCCTCGCCGATCCGCCCGGACGTCCAGGACTGCAGGTACTGCGCCCCCGCGCCGACCAGCGCCAGCGCGGCGACCAGCAGGCAGAGCCACACCACCGTCCCGGTGTGCCGGGGCACGATGCCGTCGTCGATGATCAGCTTGAGGATCAGCGGGCTGGCGGCGGTGGCGACGGCGTCGACCACCGTGGTCATCAGCAGCAGCGCCACCGGCCCCCGGTATGCCAGGACGTAGGGGACGATCCGGCGTGCGGTGCCAGGCTTCACCTGCTGGCGGGTGATGGAGTCGTCGTCGAAACGGAGCGCCCCGCCGGGCCCTATGACAGGTCCGCCCATCATCGCCATGGATTACGCCCTTTGCTCCGGTGACGGGACGTCACTTCCGATTGGAGTGCCCGGTGATCGCGCCGCGGCGCGACCGCCGGCGCGTGCCACTGCCGCGGGGCCGGTCCCGTCCGTGCGAGCCGCGGGACGGCGCAGCCGCGGTCCCACCATGGCACCGGCCCCGCGCGCCGATCAATATCCGCCGGGATTGGCCAGTCGGCCGTCCGGCGGGCGCCACCGCGGTCAAATCCCTTCACCGTCAGTGGAGTTACGGTGGAGCTCCGCGCCGGTCTGCGGCGCCGGCGGCGTGTTCAACAGGCGCGCGGCGGCAGTTGAACTCCGCCGGGCCGCGCAGCGCGGTCCGGTCTTGATCGGTGGCGCGAGCCGGGCCATGCTGCTGGTGCGGCGCCCCCGTCCGGTGAGGTGCGTTCCCTCACCGCTGCCCCATGCCGGGTTCCGCTGCCCTATTTCCCACTGCCGACTCCGTGGCCGTGCTCCGCGCCGGTCGAGTCGGTGCACGTGAATCGTCGATCCGGTTGATGGTGTCGTTTTTCCCTGGAAGGAGACGCGCAGATGGCAGATGAGCTGTTGTTCCTGCGGTCCAAGGTCATTATTGAGCCGCTGGTAGACCGGTTCGTGGCGCAGCCGCACACCATGGCTCCGGTACAGGCGGCGATGAACCTGGCGTTCCTGCACGTTCCGCTGCTCGAGTCCTACCTGCAGTCGCCACAGGTGCACGTCGCGGCGAGCAACAACCCCGAGCTGCGCGGCGGTTACTTCATCAACATCCCGCAGGAGCGCGCCGAGGAGGTGCGCGAACTGCTCGCCACGATCAAGCGCGACCGCGCGGACATGCTGCGCTTCGCCGAGGCGATCGCGACCGGCCAGGAACTGCTGCGCGCCAACGCCACCGGCTTCGACCTGACCCCGCTCTACCCGAAGCTTCCGGACGAGCTGGGCGGTCTGGTCGAGCTCGCCTACGACACCGACAACCAGGCGCAGCTGCGCTTCATGGAGCCGGTGCTCTACCGCAGCCCGTACTACCAGGAGGCGCGCCAGTCGGTGCAGCTCTCCTTCGAGACCGGCATCGAGCGCCCGTTCATCCTGAGCACCCCGCGCCTGCCCTCCGACGACGTGCTGGAACTGGACATCCCGTTCCGCCACCCCGGTCTGACGGAGCTCTTCAAGGCCCGCGTCAAACCGACCACCCTGGCCCACCTGCGCGAGGCGCTGGAACTGGACGACGAGCAGACGGCGTTCCTGCGCACCCTGCTGAGCGAGACCCCGAGCCTGAACGAGGACCGCCACATCGAGTCCGGCGGCCGGATCCGCTATTTCGGCCACGCCTGTCTGGTCCTCCAGACGCCGGAGGCCGCGATCGTCACCGACCCGTTCATCAGCGCGGACAGCGACGCCGGTGACCGCTACACCCTGGACGACCTGCCGGACTGGATCGACCTGGTGCTGATCACCCACGGCCACCAGGACCACATCGTGATGGAGACCCTGCTGCAGCTGCGCGGCCGGGTCGGGCGGATCGTCTGCCCGCGCTACTCCCGCGGCAACCTGGCGGACCCGTCGATCGCGCTGATGCTCCGGCACCAGGGCTTCGACGTGGTGGAGGTCGACGACTTCGACGAGGTCGAGTTCCCCGGCGGCAAGGTCACCGCCACGCCGTTCCTCGGCGAGCACTGCGACCTGGACATCCGCGCCAAGTCGACCTACTGGGCCGAGCTGGCCGGCAAGAAGATCTTCATCGGTGCCGACTCCTCCGGCATCGATCCCAAGCTCTACCGCTACATCAAGGGCGACCTGGGCACCGCCGACCTCGCCTTCCTCGGCATGGAGTGCGACGGCGCCCCGCTGACCTGGCTGTACCAGGCACTGCTGACCATCCCGGTCACCAAGAAGATGAGCAACTCCCGCAAGCTGTCCGGCTCCAACGCGGAGCAGGCCGCCGCCATCATGGTCGAGCTGGGCGCCAAGGAGGCGTACATCTACGCCATGGGCGAGGAGGACTGGCTCGGCCACGTGATGGCCACCACCTACACGCCGGACACGTACCAGATCAAGCAGATCGAGCAGTTCCTGGACTGGTGCAAGGAACGCGACATCCCGGCCGGCCACCTCTTCAAGCAGCAGGAGTGGCGCTGGTAGCAGGCCCGGTTCGACCGCGGCCCCAGGCGAGACCGACGAATTCCGCTCCCGGCTTCCGCAGGAGGAACTTCCATGGCCGTGCACGACATCGGCTACGTCGAGCTGTACACAAGGGACAAGGTATCGGCGGTCAACCACCTGGTCTCCGCCATGGGGTTCACCAGGGTGGCCGACTCGGTGGAGGCGGAGCGCAGCTCGGTGCTGCTCCAGCAGGGGCGGGTCCGCCTGGTGGTCACCTCCGGGCGAGGGGTGGTGCGGTTTCTGGAACAGCACGGTGACGGCATCGCCGACATCGCGCTGACCTGCGACGACGTGGCGCAGACCGCGGCGGCGGCAGCCGCCGCGGGCGCCACGGTGACCCACGGCCCCTCCGGCCGGCCGGTCGTCTCCGGGTTCGGGGACGTCACGCACACCCTGCTGCCGGGCGGAGCCGCGACGAACGCCCTGCCCGAGGACCGGACTTGGGTCCCGAACTCGGCCGCCGCCCCGGCGGCGGCCGGCCGGATCACCGACCTGGACCACGTCGCGGTCTGCCTGGAGGGCGGCGCGCTGGAGCGGTACGCCGACTTCTACCGCGACGCCTTCGGGCTGTCCCGCTACTCCTCGGAGTACGTCGCGGTCGGCGGCCAGGCGATGGACTCCATCGTGGTGCGCAGCGCATCGGGCGGCGTCATCCTCACCCTGGTGGCGCCGGACCCGGCGCTCGACCCCGGCCAGTTGGACGCGTTCCTGGACCGCAACGGCGGTGAGGGCGTGCAGCACCTGGCCTTCCTGACCGACCGGATCGTCCCCGCCGTGCACGAGCTCCGCGAGCGGGGCGTGACGTTCCTGGACACCCCCGACAGCTACTACGACGCGCTCGGGGAGCGGCTGCCCGGCCTCCAGACGGAGATCGAGGCGCTGCGCGACGCCCGGGTGCTCGCCGACCGCGACGAGTGGGGTGACCTGCTGCAGCTGTTCACCCGCTCGCCCTACCCGCGCAACACGCTTTTCTTCGAGCTCATCCAGCGCAACGGCTCACGCGGCTTCGGCAGCGCCAACATCCGCGCCCTGTACGAAGCGGTGGAGCGCGATCGGCTGATCGCCGGATGAGTGCGGGCCAACCGGCCCCGGCACCCCTGCTCACCCTGGCCGACTACCGGGCCGCGGCCGAAACCCGCCTGGAGCAGGGAAGTTGGGACTTCATCGCGGGCGGGGCCGGCCAGGAGCGCACGCTGGCGGCCAACCTGGCGGCCTTCGACCGGGTCCGGCTGCGCCCGCGGGTGCTGACCGGTGGTGGGCCGCCCGATCCCGGGGTGAAGCTGCTCGGCCGCGCGTGGTCGGCGCCGATCGGGGTGGCGCCCATGGCCTACCACACCCTGGTCGACCCGGAGGGCGAGGTGGCCACGGCGCGGGCCGCCGGGCGGGCCGGCGTCCCGCTGGTGGTGAGCACCTTCGCCGGCCGGACCTTCGAGTCGATCGCCGCGGCCGCCGCGGCGCCGCTCTGGCTCCAGGTCTACTGCTTCCGCGACCGGGAGGTCACCCGGCAGCTGGTGGAGCGGGCCGAGCGGGCCGGTTTCGAGGCGCTGGTGCTCACCGTCGACGCGCCCCGGCTCGGCCGACGACTGCGTGACCTGCGCAACGGCTTCCGACTGCCGGCCGGCCTGGAGCCGGCCAACCTTCCCGGCGGGGACTACGCCTCGCCGGGCGCGCACGCGCTCACCGAGTTCGACCTGGCGCTCGACTGGTCGGTCGTCGAGTGGCTGCGCGGGATCAGCCCGCTCCCGGTGCTGGTCAAGGGGATCCTCGGGGCGGCCGACGCGAGGCTGGCCTGCCGGGCGGGCGTCGACGGCATCGTGGTGTCCAACCACGGCGGCCGCCAACTCGACGGCGCCCCGGCCACCCTCGACGTGCTGCCCGAGGTGGTGGCGGCCGTCGCCGGCGCCTGCCCGGTGCTGATCGACGGCGGCGTCCGCCGCGGCAGCGACGTCCTGGCCGCCCTGGCGCTCGGTGCGGACGCCGTGCTGCTCGGCCGGCCGGTCCTGGACGGTCTCGCGGTGGCCGGCGAACAGGGCGCCGCCCACGTACTCGAACTGATCACCGAGGAGTTGGTCGAGGTCATGGCGCTCACCGGAACGCCGTCGACCGCCGGGGCGGGCCGCGGCCTGGTCGACGGCGGATCCCCCACGACAGAGCCGGGCCCGGCCCCGGCCGGGCTGCCGGACACGCTGCGCAAAGGCGATCTGCACGGCAGCGTCAGCGACCCGGTGCTGGACACCATGAACTTCCTCAACGAGGTCACCAGCCGCTACCCGCAGGCGGTCTCCTTCGCTCCCGGGCGCCCGTACGACGGCTTCTTCGACACCGAGCAGATCTTCACCCACCTGCGCCGCTACCTGGACCACCTGCAGGAGCAGGGCGCCTCGCCCGCCCAGGTGCGCTCCGCGCTCTTCCAGTACGGCCCGACCAGCGGTCAGATCCGCGAGCTGATCGCGGACTCGCTGCGCAAGGACGAGAACGTCGACGTCGCACCCGAGTCGGTCGTGGTCACGGTGGGCTGCCAGGAGGCGATGTTCCTGGCGGTGCGGGCGCTGATCGCCGGCCCCGAGGACGTCCTGCTGGTCTCCAGCCCCTGCTACGTGGGGATCACCGGCGCGGCCCGGCTGCTGGACGTCGCACCGGTCGCCGTGCCCGAACGCGAGTCCGGCTTCGACTGCGCCGACCTGGAGGCGGCCATCGAGGCCGAGCGGGCCCGGGGCCGCCGTCCCCGGGCGTTCTACGTGATCCCCGACCACTCCAACCCCTCGGGCACCACGATGCCGCTGAAGGCCCGGCTCGACCTGCTCGACCTGGCGCGGCGTCAGGACATCCTGATCCTGGAGGACAGCCCGTACCGGATGGTCAGCCCCGGGCAGCAGGTGCCGTCGCTGAAGTCGCTGGACCGCCACCGGCGGGTGGTGCAGCTGGGTTCGCTCTCCAAGACGCTCTTCCCCGGGGCCCGGGTCGGCTACGTGGTGGCCGACCAGCCGGTGGTGGACGCCGACGGCCGCACCGGCCTGCTGGCCGACGAACTCACCAAGATCAAGAGCATGGTCACGGTGAACACCTCGGCGGTCAGCCAGGCGGTGGTGGCCGGCATGCTGCTCGCGGTCGACGGCCGGACCTCGGAGCTGAACACCGCGACCGCCGCCTACTACGGCGACGCGATGCGGGTCACCCTGGAGGAACTCGCTCGGCAGTTCCCCAGGGCCGAGCGGGAGGCCCTCGGCGTGCGCTGGAACGAACCCAGCGGCGGCTTCTTCCTCAGCCTCACCGTGCCGTTCCGGGCCGACAACGCGGCCCTGATCCGCTCGGCCGAGGAGTTCGGCGTCATCTGGACGCCGATGTCCTACTTCTATCCGGACGGCGGCGGCGAGCACGCGATCCGACTATCCGTCAGTTACCTGACGCACCAGGAGATCGCCGACGGCGCCGAGCGATTGGCGTGCTTCGTCAGGTCCCAGGCCCAGGCGGCGCGCGGCTGACCTCGCCGGCGGCTGCCGCCCGCCGCCCTCCCGCCGACGGCACGTGCTTGAGCGCACGTGCCGTCGACGCGTGTGCTCAGTACTTGCGGAGGAACTCGACGATCGCCTCGTTGACCGCATCCGGCTGCTCCAGGTGGCCGAGGTGCCCGGCGGCCGGGATCTCGACGAAGTCGCAGTCGGGGATGGCGTCGGACACCTCCGCGACCAGGTGCGGCGGGCAGATCAGGTCGTCGCGGAACGCGATCACCCGGCAGGGCACGGTCACCCCGCGCAGCGCCCCGCGCCGGTCGCCGCCGCGCGAGGCCCAGGACTGGCCCTCGGCGGTGTTCCGGCCGTTGCCGGTCAGTTCGAGGATCTCCAGCCAGGAGTGGACCGTGTCGTCGTCGTTCAGCGAGGCGGGGGAGAGCATCTCCAGCACGGTGCGGACCGCCTCGTACTTGGGTGGCAGCCGGATGCCGCTCTCCCGCAGCAACTGGTCGCCCACGTCCATCGCCCGGCGCATCCGGTCGGACCGAGCCCGGGCCGCCAACAGGACCGCCGACCGCACCAGAGCGGGCTCGGTGATGGCGAGTTCCTGGGCGATCATCGCGCCCAGCGAGTATCCGACGATCCGGCACGGGCCGATCCCCAGCGCCTCGATCAGCCCCTTGGTGTCGGCCACCATGTCGGTCAGCGCGTACTTGCCGGGAGGTGCGTCCGAATCGCCGACGCCCCGGTTGTCGAAGACGATCGCCTGGTAGCCGGCCCGGACGACGGCCGGAGTCTGATGCATCGTCCAGACCCGTCCCGCGGCGCCCGAACCCATGATGAACAGGACGGGGTCGCCCGTGCCCGAGCGCTGGTAGGAGAGGCGGATCCCGTTGGTGCTCACCTGGGGCATGGCGTGGGGTCTCCTGATCGGAAGGGATCTGGGGGAGGCGGCCCGCCGGCACGGTCCGGCCGCGCCCGTCCACGATGGCACTGGACCGAGCCGGTGATCAAGACGAGTGGCCGCGCAGGTCGGTGGAGCGCGAGCGCCCGCCCCCCCTGGGCGGTGTACGAAGTTACTGATCCGTACTGCGTCGGTGCTGAAACGTAGTGTGATATGGGAGATTGCCTCCCTGGCCGCCCCCTCGCGCCGCGGCTCCCCGCATGCGGCAGTGACGATTCGCGATCAGTTCTCGACACTTCCGCCACAAAGAGTGACCATGTCATTGCGCGGCTGACGGAACGGTAGGGAGAGATGTGTCAGTCGGGGCCCCTGGGCGCCCTCGCGGGCGCATGACGGACCAGTGGCTCCGGCGCACCGGCATGCCTCCGTGAGCGGCGGAATCCCATTCGCATTCGGGGGGAGCACAAGTGAACCGGCTCGATGGTGTGCTGAGAGCGAACGCGTCCGACCCTGTCGCGGGGCAGACCCCGGGTACCGACGGGTTACCGGCCTGCGAGGTGGTGCTGTTACCGATCGCGGGCCTGCTGCCCGGAGAACCGGTGCGATCCGGAGGCCATGACGTCGAGCACGTCATGCGGCTGGCCGACCTCGACGATCACTTTCCCCCGATCCTCGTCGAGCGCCGCACGATGCGGGTGATCGACGGCACCCACCGCCTGCTGGCCGCGATCCTCCAGGGCCGGGAGACCATCGCCGCCACCTACTACGACGGCCCCGGCGGCGACGCCTTCCTGCGCGCCGTCGAGCGCAACGTGGCGCACGGCCTGCCGCTGTCTCCGGCGGACCGCCGGGCGGCGGTCGAACGGATCCTCACCACGCATCCGGCCCTGTCCGATCGGGCGATCGCCCGGATCGCCGGCCTCGGTGCCAAGGCGGTCGCCGCCATCCGCAAGCGTTCAACTGCGGCGGGAGCGCACTTGGACAGCCGGGTGGGCCGGGACGGCCGGGTGCGCCCGGTGGACGCGACGGCCGGGCGGCTCAGGGTCGCCGAACTGGTCGCGGAGAACCCGGAGATCTCGGTACGGGACCTGGCCCGCACCGCGAGCGTGTCGCCGGGCACGGCCAGCAAGGTCCGCCAGCGCCTGCGGGAGGGCATGGGCCCGCTCCCGTCCCCGCCGGCCGGGGTCGGACCCCGGCCCGCCGGCCAGAGGCCCGTCGCAGAAGGGGCCCATGGCCGACGGTTCCGCCTGGTCAGGTCGGACCCGGCGGAGCTGCTGGAGAAACTGGTCCGTGACCCCTCGCTGCGCCTCAAGGAGGAAGGGCGGCTGCTGCTGCGGCTGCTGCGCCAGAACTCCCTCTGGTCCCAGGAACGGAGCGAACTGACCGCCGCCGTGCCGCCCCACCACGGCGCCATGGTGGCCGGCCTGGCCCGGCAGTACGCGGCGGTCTGGCAGGAGTTCGCGCAGGAGCTGGACGACCGGATGCGCTCGCTCGACACGCGAGCCCCGGGGCAGCGGCCGGTCCGCCCCCCGATCCGGAAACCGGCTGCGCCCGGGAGTGCGGACGGGACCGGACCCCTCACCCCGCCATCCCTCGGAACGCGGTTCCGAGACCATCGAGCCGACCGGACTGACGCCGCGACAGATCTGTTAGTAAAGCAACCATTGGGGCAGGATGGCGGAGAGGTACATGACAGGGGGCTGCTTCGGATCGAGCGGAACGCCCGAGTGACACGACGGCGGCCTCCGCCAGTGTGACACCAGTTCTCGTTCCGACAGTTCGGTACCACGAGCGCGGTTGACCGCCGCACACGCGTCCCACTAAGAACCGCACGACTACGGGGGTGGTTGTTTTGAGACGAACCATGGCCGAAGCCAGTTCGTCGGTGATGGTTCCCGTCTCCCGGCTCTCGCCGGGGGAGTCGCCCAGAACCTCGGGCATGGACGACGAGCACCTGGCGCGACTGGCCGAACTGGACGCGCCACTGCCACCGATTCTCGTCGACCGGAACACCATGCGGGTGATCGACGGCACCCACCGCCTGCTGGCCGCGAGAGCCAAGGGCCAGTCGGTCATCGCGGTGGAGTTCTTCGACGGCAGCAGCGCGGACGCCTTCCTGCGGGCGGTGGAGGCGAACACCGCCCACGGTCTGCCGCTGTCCCTGGCGGACCGCCGCGCGGCAGCCGAACGGATCATGACCACGCACCCGCACCTGTCGGACCGGGGCATCGCCAGGTCCACCGGACTGGGCGCCAAAGCGGTGGCGGGCATCCGCCGCCGGCTCGCCGAGACCACCGGACAGCCGCAGATCCAGGCGCGGTTGGGACGCGACGGCAAACTGCGGTCGCTCAACAGCGCGGCCGGCCGGCGGCGGGCCGCGGAGCTGCTCGCGGAACGCCCGGAGGCCTCGCTGCGCGAGGTCGCCCGGCTGGCCGGCATCTCCCCGGCGACGGTCAGCGACGTCCGCCGCCGACTGGCGGCCGGTGAGCCGCCGACCCCCGAACCGGCACCCGCCGACCGGCCCGCACCGGACACCGGCGGCAACGGGCCCGACCTGGTCCAACGGCGGCTCCGCCCGCACGGCGCCCGCCGGATACGGCTCGTGCAGACGGACCCGAACGTCGTGCTGGTGAAGCTGGTCCGCGATCCCTCGCTGCGACACAAGGAGGAGGGGCGGCACCTGCTGCGCCTGCTCCAGTGGAACGCGCTGGACAGCCGCGAGTGGTCCGAGCTGATTGCCGCCGTACCGGCGCACTGCGGCGAACTGGTGATCGACCTGGCGCGGCAGTGCGCGGAAACCTGGCTGGAGTTCGCGCAGGAACTGGACGCGCGGGTGCACACCGCCGAGCAGGAGGCCGCCACCGGTTGAGTCGGCGCCGCCTGACCTGGCGGTGCTGATCCGGCGGCGCGCCGGTCCGCGGGGTCCCACACCCGCGGACCGGCGACGCTGTCGGCGGGCGGCGCCACCCGCACCCGGAGTACGACCAGCACCACCAGCAGGACCGGCGGCCCGCCCGGGGCCGGCCGACGAAGAACGCACCCCCACGCCCGGGCGGCCCTGTTCAACCGCCTCGGTCGCACAGTTGTACGGCACGCGGCGAATTGCCGAGGATGGACGATGTCCGTCCGGCCCGCCCCTGTAGTGCGGCCCGCCCACGGGCGGCTCGCGCGCGACACGGCCCGGGCCGCCGTCGGCGGCGCGGGGGTGCCGACTACTGAACCAGAGAACCAACCCCCTGGATGCCAGGCGTACACCGGCACGCCCGACCGGCGGCCGACGCCTGCCCCTCTTCCCTTGAGCGGTCCCGGCGAGTCGAAACGTTGAGGTGTGCGCAGGAATGGCTGCATTCGAAGGTGAACTCCGGGACCTGACGGCCGGTCAACTCGGCATCTGGCACGCCCAGCAGCTCGCACCGGAGAACCCGGGCTACAACATCGCCGAGTACCTGCAGATCGAGGGTGAGCTCGACACCGGCCTCTTCGTCGAGGCAGTGCGCCGGCTGATCGCCGAGGCCGAGACTGTGCGCCTGCGGCTGCGCACCGACGACGGCACTCCCCGGCAGTACCTCGACGACGTGCCCGAACACCCGGTCCGCTTCCTCGACTTCACCGCCGAGCCGGACCCGCGCGCCGCGGCCGAGAACTGGATGCGCGAGACGCTCGCCCGCCCGACCGACCTCACCGGGGACCGGCTCTGCACCTTCGCCCTGCTCACCCTCGGCCCGCGCCTGCACCTCTGGTACGCCGGCTACCACCACCTGGTCGTCGACGGCCTGTCGGCCGCTGCCTTGGTCGGCCGCGTCGCCCGGATCCACGATGCCCTGTTGGCCGGCCAGGACCCCGCCGACAGCGCGTTGGAACCGCTCTCCGTCCTGCTCGACGCCGACCGCGCCTACCGGCAGTCGGAGCAGCGCGAACTCGACCGCGGCCACTGGCAGCGCGAACTCGGCGACCTCCCCCAGGTCCTCGAAGCGGCCGCCGCCCGCACCCCGCACACCGCCCGCGGGCACCGGATGCCGGAGCGGCTCGACCGCCACACCGCCACCCTCACCGCAGACCGGCTCGCCGACCTCAAGGCCACCGCCCGGCGCCTGCGTACCAACCTCACCGGCCTACTGACCTGCGCCGCCGCCATCTACCGGCACCGCGTCACCGGACAGCGCGACATCGTCGTCGGCATCCCCGTCGCCGGACGCACCGGACGGCGCGAGCTCGCCGTCCCCGGCATGACCTCCAACAACCTGCCGCTGCGCCTGCGGATCGAACCGGACACCCGGCTCGCCGACCTGCTCCGACAGATCTCCGGCACCGTCCGCGAAGGCCTGCGCCACCAGCGCTACCGCTACGAGGACACCCTGCGCGACCTGAACCTGGTCGACGGCGAACCGCTGTGCGGGATCTACGTCAACGCAATGGCGTTCGCGTACCCGCAGAGCCTGGGTGACTGCCGCATCACCGCCGTCCACAACCTCTCCACCGGACCGATCGACCACACCCGCGTCGACCTCTACGACCGCGGCGGCGACTTCGGCGTCCAGCTCGATGTCGACGTCAACCCCGCCGTGCCCGACCAGCCCCCGGCGCAGCAGGTCGCCCGGCGGCTGCTCCGCGTCCTGGCCTGGCTGACGGACGCGGAACCCACCCAGCAGGTCGGCCGGGTCGATCTGCTCGACCACGACGAGCACCACCGGGTACTCGTGGAGTGGAACGACACCGCGCTGGACGTCCCCCCGGCCACGACCCTCGACCTGTTCGCGGCCCGGCTCGACGGCCGGCCCGCTGCACCGGCCGTCCTCGGCGACGGAATCCGGCTGACCTACGCCGAGCTGGACGAACGCGCCAACCGGCTCGCCCACCACCTGGCCGCCCGCGGCGTCGGACCCGAGACGGTCGTCGCCGTGTGCCAGAACCGCGGAGCCGACCTGGTGGTGTCCCTGCTCGCGGTCTGGAAGGCCGGTGCGGCGTACCTGCCGATCGACCCCGGGTACCCCGTCGAGCGGATCCGCCACCTGCTCACCGACAGCCGGGCGGTGGCCCTGCTCGGCGAGGAGGGCATCCTCGACGAGCTGCCCACCGGACGGCTGCTGACCGTCGCCGTCGACTCCGCGCCGGTGCGCGCGGCCCTCGCCGCCGCACCCACCACCGCGCCCGAGACCCGCCCCGAGCCCGACTCCCTCGCCTACGTCATCTACACCTCCGGCTCCACCGGTCTGCCCAAGGCCGTCATGCTGACCCACACGGGCGCCGTCAACCTGGCCGCCGCACAACGGGAACGCTGCGCCGTCGACCAGGACAGCCGGGTGCTGCAGTTCGCGTCGATCGGCTTCGACGCCGCCACCTGGGAACTGCTGATGGCGTTCTGCTCCGGGGCGGCCCTGGTGGTGGCCCCCGCCGCCGAACTTCTGCCCTCCACCGCGCTCACCGACCTGATCGCCCGCCACGGCGTCACCCACGCCACCCTGCCGCCCGCCGTCCTGGCCGTCCTGGACCCCGCCGAGCTGAGCGGGGTCTCCACCCTGGTGTCGGCCGGAGAGGCGCTCGGCGCCGACCTGGCGGCACGCTGGGCCGGCGGGCGCCGCCTGATCAACGCCTACGGCCCGACCGAGGCGACCGTCTGCGCCACCATGACTACCCCGCTGGGCATCGGCGACCAGCCGTACATCGGCAGCCCCAACCCCAACGTCCGGGTCTACGTGCTGGACGAGACCCTGGCCCCCGTGGCGCCGGGCATCCTCGGCGACCTGTACATCGCGGGCGCCGGCGTCGCCCGCGGCTACCTCGGGCGGGCAGGACTCTCCGCCCAGCGCTTCGTCGCCGACCCCTTCGCCGCCGACGGCACCCGCATGTATTACAGCGGCGACCGTGCCCGCTGGACCTCCGACGGGCAGCTCGACTTCGCCGGTCGCGCTGACGACCAGGTCAAGATCCGTGGCTTCCGGATAGAGCCCGGCGAGGTCGAGGCCGCACTGGCCGCTCACCCCCGGATCGGCCAGGCCGCCGTCCTGGTCCACGAGGAGGCCTCCGGCGACCGCCGACTCGTCGCCTACCTCGTCCCCGCCGCTGGCGAAGAGAACCAGGACAAGCCCGAACTGGCCTTCGCTGCCCGGGACTTCGCCGCCCTGCGACTGCCCGACCACATGGTTCCGTCGGCCGTGGTGGTACTGGACGCGCTTCCGCTGACCGTGAACGGCAAGATCGACCGCCGACAGCTGCCCGCACCCGAATACACCACCACCGGCCGCCGCACCCCCGCCACCGCGCAGGAGGAGATCCTCTGCGCGGCCTTCGCCGACGTCCTCGGCCTGGAGAGCGTCAGCGTCGACGACGACTTCTTCGAGCTCGGCGGCCACTCCCTGCTCGCCACCCGCCTCGCCGCCCGCGTCCGGACCCTGCTCGGCGTCGAGATCGAGATCGCCGCCGTCTTCGAGACGCCGACGGTGGCGGGTCTGGCGGCCCGGCTTGCCGAGGCGTCCCAGGACACGCGCATTGCTCTGACGGCCGGTCCGCGTCCGGAGCGGGTGCCGTTGTCGTTCGCGCAGCGCCGGCTGTGGTTCCTCGGCCAACTCGAAGGACCCAGTGCGACGTACAACAGCCCGATGGTGCTGCGTCTGACCGGTGATCTGGACCGGGAAGCGCTCGCCGCCGCACTGCGCGACGTCATCGAGCGTCATGAGGCGCTGCGGACGGTCTTCGAGGTGGCCGATGGCGAGCCCTACCAGCGGGTCGTGGGCGTGGAGGATTTGGCCTGGGAGCTGCCGGTCGAGCGGGTGTCGGCGGAGGAGCTGTCGGCGGCCGTCGAGCGGGCGGTGCTGTATGCGTTCGACCTGGCGTCGGAGATTCCGGTGCGGGGCCGCTTGCTGGAGCTCGGCGCGGATGAGTACGTCCTTGTTCTGACGGTGCATCACGTCGCTGCGGACGGTTGGTCGATGGGGCCGTTGGCGCGGGATGTGTCGGTGGCGTACGCGGCTCGGCTGGCGGGTCGGGTGCCGCAGTGGGCGGCGTTGCCGGTGCAGTATGCCGACTACGCGCTGTGGCAGCGTGAGCTGTTGGGTGCGGAGGGTGATTCGGCGAGTGTGATGTCCCGTCAGGTCGAGTACTGGCGTGGGGCGTTGGCGGGTTCGCCGGAGGAGTTGGAGCTTCCGTTCGATCGTGTGCGTCCGGCGGTGGCGAGTCATCGTGGTCATACGGCGGGGTTTGTGATGCCTGCCGAACTGCACGGTCGGTTGGTGGAGTTGGCGCGGTCGGAGGGTGTGACCGTGTTCATGGTGTTGCAGGCGGCGTTGGCTGTTCTGCTGTCGCGGCTGGGTGCGGGGACGGATGTTCCGATCGGTTCGGCTGTTGCGGGTCGGACGGATGAGGCGCTGGACGAGCTGGTGGGTTGTTTCGTGAACACGTTGGTGTTGCGGACCGATCTGTCGGGTGATCCGACGTTCTCGGAGTTGTTGGTGCGGGTGCGGGAGTCGGGTCTTGCGGCGTTCGCGCACCAGGACGTGCCGTTCGAGCGGCTGGTGGAGGAGTTGGCGCCTTCGCGTTCGCTGGCCCGGCACCCGCTGTTCCAGACCGTCCTCACCAAGCTGAACACCGCCGCAGGCATCACCGGGGACTCCTACGGCCGCGACGCCATCGAACCGTCCCTCGACCTGCCCGGACTCACCGCCGAACCGCTGCCGCTGGAGCGGCCGGTGGCCAAGTTCGATCTGGACGTGATGGTGGGTGAGTCGTTCGACGCGGCGGGTGCGCCGGCGGGTGTGCGTGGCACGGTGACGGTCGCGGCCGATCTGTTCGATC
>NZ_LISX01000025.1 GCF_001905465.1 Kitasatospora sp. CB01950 | reverse complement strand
CATCACGAATCCAAGTTCAGTAGTGCTGTGACCGACAAGGTTCGCCGGGTTAGTCAGCCGGGACAGGGCCGGCGGACTTGGGTAGCCTCGCCCCGTGGTGGATCAGGAGCAGTACGCCCGGTATCGGGATGACTCGAAGGTGCTGGCGGCGATCGGGGAGCATGTCGCCGCCCAGGTCGGCCGGGTCACGATGCGGCTGCCCCGGGCCGTGGCCGAGGCCGCGGTGGACGCCTGGGAGCGTGACGAGTTGGGCGGGCGCGTTCCTGAGTCCCATGAGGAGTACATGCTGCGGGACCGGGCCGCGGAACTGGCCTTTGTCGGCCTGGCGATCTCGGAGCGTGGCCGCTGGGAGGGCGAGGAGGTCGTGATCGACCTTGATGTCGCCTCCGCTGGGGCGGCCTTGCGGGCGTCGCCGTAGTCAGGCCGTGGCGGCCACCGGTCGGCCGCCCCAGCGGATGCCTTTCTCGCTGCGGATGCGGGCACGTTCACGGCGTTGGGCCGCGAGGACGTCGGGGTGGCGTGCGTTGGTGTTGCGCCAGCGCAGGTAGGCGTGCAGCTCCCGAGTCTGGACCGTGTGGTTCGGGTGGTTGGAGTTGGCGAGCGTGAACTGTCTCAGCGGGCCGAAGTGCGCCTCGATCGGGTTCGCCCAGGAGGTGTTGGTCGGGGTGAAGCACAGGTGGACGTTGTTGTTCTTCGCCCAGCGCAGGACCTTCTTGCCGTTGTGGACGGAGAGGTTGTCCAGGATCACGTAGACCGGGGCGCCGTCCGGACGTGCGGTCCGGATCGACCTGAGCGCGGCCAGGGTGTTCGCGGTGCCCTTGCGGCGCCGGTTCACGCCTCACAGGGTGTCGTCGCCGACCGAGTAGCAGCCGTGGAAGTAGGTGACGCTGTGGGTGCGCTTGTAGGTCGCCGGCAGCCGGTTCGGCCTACCCTGCTCGGCCCAGCCGCTGCCCCCGGTGGGGCGGATGCCGAGTGGCCCGAACTCGTCGAAGGCGAACGTGCGGTCCGGGAAGCGGTCCAGGACGTGCTCCGCTGTAACTGCTGACCCTCCCGATCAGTCAGTCTCCGCACCTTGACAGGCTCCGCCACCACGCCTCCCCACACCGGATCGGATGTCGGCCACCTCCAACCGGTTCAGGCACTGCCACCACCAATCCGGCGAACGTTGTCGGTCAGAGCACTGGGCGCCCCCCCGCGCAGGCGAGCGCGGCCAACACGCCTGCGGCCATGGCGAATCCGGCCCCCTGCTCGGTCCAGCAGACGGCCCGGTTCCGGGGCCGCAGCCGGCGGACGACGGGGCGATGTTCATGCGCAGGTCCCGCACCAGGCGGGCTACGTAGGCCTCGCGCCCGTCGATCAGCTGCCACCAGCGGTGATCGGCGCGGATACCGGCATGCACCAGGGCCTCGGTGCCGGGCTCCGTACGTGCTCGCAGCGCCCCGACCCCGCGCCCGGCCTGCCAACGTGCCCAGCAGGCGGTCGGGGCCCGCGTGACGCCGGCCCGAAGCGGTGGTATCGACATCGTCGTGCCGGTCCGGTTCCACGTCGGGTCCGTCGGCGGACTCCCCGGTGGTCCTCATCGGACCCGCCATGGCCGAGGACGTCCGGGCAGGGCCGGCGCACTTCCCCGGGCCACGAAATGCCGTGGCGGCAAGGCAGTTGAGGCCCCTACGCTGCGCGTCGTGAACAACGGGGTGGAAGCGCGCGAACTGTACGAATCACTGATGGAGTGCGAGGGCGAGCGGTCGACCCGCAACGCGCTCGACCGCTGGCTGGAGGGTGCCCGCGGCGGCTACCGCAGTACCCTCGCAAGGGCGGGGGAGCACGCCACCCGGTGGTGGGAGGACGAGTCCGAGCCCGTCGGCCGATTCCTGGACCGGGAGCTGTACGCGCTGAACCGGGTGAGCGACATCCTGCTGTACGGGTACCAGCCGCCGCGCGCCGACGGCGGCGGCGTGCAGCCGTGGCTGGGCCTGCCGGTCGCCGGGTACCGCGCGTTCTTCGCCGGCCTCGGCATGACGCCCTTCGACGGAACCGGCCCGTTCGACCCGTTCCTGCACGAGATCGTCGAGGTGGAGCAGAGCGACGACCCGGACGCGCCGATGGAGATCACCGAGGTGTTCTGGCCCGGCCTGATGCTGGGCCAACTCCTCTACGTCCGCGCGGGAGTGAGAATCCGGGCCGGCCGACGGCACGCCGAGGCCGGGGTCGCCGACCGCTTCCTGCTGTACTGGACGTTCCGCCGCCGCGCCCGCCCGGTCCACGACCGCTCGCACGGCTGGGGCTACAACTCGGGCTGGGGCACCGAGTTCCGCCTCGACTACCGGACCCCGCACGGCGACCGGCTCAACGTCACGGGAGACCGCCCGATCGACGGCGACCCCGCCCTCCCCGCCGAACGCCCCCTCAACCTCAGCCCGGAGGAACGCGCCCTCACCCCCGCCGAACGCCGCGACCTGCTCCGCCACCGCACCCTGCTGCGCACCCCCGAAGCCATCGGCGCCCTCGCCGAGACGGACCGCTGGGCGGAGGACCTCATCCCGTACGACTGGCGGCTGCCGGAGGCGTGAACGGTCAGGCCGGCGGCTCGCACGGGAGCCGGCCGGAGCGGATCGCGGTGAGCAGCGCGGCGTGGTCGGCCTCGGAACGGTCGGCGTAGGCGACGGCGAACGCGGCCAGGGCGTCGTCGAGGCGGTCGTCCTTGCCGCAGTAGCCGGCGAGCAGCGCCGCGTCGGCGGTGTGGGCGTGCGCGCGGGCGAGCAGCGCCGCGGTGAGACGGCCGTAGTCGTCGAGCTGGGCGGGAGTCAGCGAGGCGGGGTCCACACTGCCCTTGCGGTTGCGGAACTGCCGTACCTGGTAAGGGAGTCCGTCGACGGTGGTCCAGCCCATCAGCGGGTCCGATCCCACCTGCATGCGTTTCTGCCCGAGCACCACCCGGCGGCCCTCGTGGCCGCCCTCCGCCGGCATCGGGAACCCGGCCCGCACCAGGTGCGGCAGCAGCACCGACGGGCGGGCCTCCTTCACCTGGAGCACCAGCGGACCGTCCCGTCGGTCCGTCAGCAGCACCACGTACGAGCGGGTGCCGACACTGCCCGTGCCCACCACCCGGAACGCCACGTCCTGCACCCGGAACCGGTCCAGCAGCGGATGCAGCTCCACCGGCACCGTGTGCCGGTACGACGCCAACGAATCAGCCACCAACCGGGCCTGACGGTCCGTCACCTCCGACAGGATCGGCGGCGCCGGAGCGAACCGCCAACCCCCGTCCTCCGTACGGACGGTGGAACGCGCCGCGAACTTCGCGCCGGTGTTGCGCAGCGCCTTCGCCGACACCGCCGCCAGCACCTCGGTCAACTCGTGCGCACCCGCGAACTCCACCAACTGGTGCTCCGCGATGGCGTCCCAGGCGTTCCACGCGTCCAGCGCGGGCAGCTTCGCCAACCGCCGCACGGTCCGCCGGTACGTCGCCGCCGCGTCGAACGCCGCCCGACGGCACGCGGGTTCGTCCGCCCCCAGCTGCCGGCCCGCCAGCACCAGGCTCGCCACCAGCCGCTTCAGATCCCACTCCCACGGGCCGGCGACCGTCTCGTCGAAGTCATTCAGATCCAGCGCCAACCGGCCCCTGGCATCCCCGTACAGGCCGAAGTTGGCCGCGTGCGCGTCCCCGCACACCTGCGCCGCGATGCCGCTCACCGGCGTCGTCGCCAGATCGTGCGCCATCAGACCCGCCGAACCGCGCAGGAACGCGAACGGCGACGCCGCCATCCGCCCCACCCGCAGCGGCACCAGGTGCGACAACCGGCCCGCGTTCGCCGACTCCACCGCCGCCACCACCTCCGGCCGCGCCGCCGACAGCGCCAACCGGGCATGCGACTCCAACGGCACCCGCTCCCGCAACAGCTTCCCGCGCCGCTTCGGACCCTCCGCCGCCCCCGCACCGCCGAACCCGTCCACCGCGAACTCCCGCGCGGCGAACGGCAGTCGCCCGCCCTCCCGGACCCCCACCGTCGACACCCCGGACCCCCTCCACCAGCACGCCACACCCGGCAGGGACCGCCCCCACCAGCGGTGACGCTACCCGGCCCGCCGCACACCCCACCGGGCGGGCCCGCGCCGGACCGCCCGGGACCCGGCCGTACCATGCCGACATGGCACACGACATCCACCACCTCGACCCGGCCTACCTCGCGTTCTGGCGCGAGTACCAGCTGTGCACCCTCACCACGCTGCGCCCCGACGGCACCCCGCACGTCGTCCCCGTCGGCTCCACCTTCGACCCCGCCACCGGCATCGCCCGGGTCATCAGCAGCCGGGAGAGCCGCAAGGTCCAGAACGTGCTGGCCGCCGGCGAGGCCGGGCAGCGGGTCGCCATCTGCCAGGTCGACCGGGCCCGTTGGGCCACCCTCGAAGGGCGCGCCGTGATCCGCCAGGACGCCGCGTCCGTCGCCGACGCCGAACGCCGCTACGCCGAGCGCTACCGGCAGCCGCGCGAGAACCCCGAGCGGGTGGTCATCGAGATCACCGTCGACCGGGCCCTCGGCCGCGCCTGAGCGGGCGAGCGCGCGGCGTCAGGCCCGCGCGGTCACCACGTGGAAGGTGACGGTGGCCAGGAACGGGCCGGTGGCGAGGTGGGCCAGCCAGCGGTCCGCGTCGGCGGGGGAGAGGTAACCGGCCGCGACGGCCCGGCCGGTGACACGCTGCAGACCGAGCACCCGGTCGGCGGCGCCCACCTCCCGGAAGACCGGCGTGATCGGCTGCACGTCGACCACCTCGAACCCGGCCTCCGCCGCCAACCGGGGCAGCTGACTGCCGATCCGGGCGTTGCGCACCGCATGGTCGGTGACGTACCGGGTGTACGCGGAGGTCAGCGACGGCTCCGGGTGGTCGATCGTCAGCGTGCCCCAGTCCGGCTCGCCCAGCACCAGCAGACCGCCCGGACGCAGCACCCGGCGCGCCTCGCGCAGCGCCAGCGCCGGATCCGCGACGTGCTGCAGCACCCGGTCGGTCCGGGCCCGGTCGCAACTCGCGTCCGGCAACGGCAGATCGTGCACATCGGCGAGGTGCACCGCCACCTGGAACAGGTGCGCCGTCCGGTCGGTGGCCGCGTCCGCCGCCTCCCGGTCGTGGTCCACCCCGTACACGGTGCCCTCCGCGCCGACCGCCTCGGCCAGCACCGCCAGATCGGTGGCCGGGCCGCACCCCAGGTCCACCACGGTATGACCGCGCTCGGCGGCCAGCGCCCGGAGCATCATCGCCTTGTAGTCGAGACCCGGATCCGAGACGGCCAGTCGATCCAAGTAGGCGATCGGGTCGGGCGGCACGGTCTCGAACACACGGGAGGTCATGACCGGAAGTCAATCAAACCCGACCGCGCCAGGGAAGCGCCTTTCACCAGGGCAAGGGGCGTACGCCGGGGAGGTCAGGGTGTCCGACGGGGAGCGTCGGCGTGCTTCGAGCCTGGGCGGAAGCGGCCCTCAACGACCCTGCGGGAACGGGACGGTGAGCTGCGTCCCGGAGTCGAACGTGCGCGCCGCGTCCAGGGTTCCCGCCACGTCCGGGTGACGGCCGAGCAGTTCGTGGGCCCGCGCGAGACCGGCCGGCTCGACCCGCCGGGTCAGGCCCAGATGCGGCATCCAACGGCCCGGCAGGTACAGCGGATTGGCATCCGGAGCGGCGGACAGCACCCGCCACACCTCGCGGTGCAGATCCACCAACTCCGGGCTCGGCACCACGCCCCAGGCCAGCACCCGCCGCCGACTGCGCGCCGCGAAGGACAGCAGGCCGGTGAACCGCACCTCCAACGGCAATGCGCCGGAAAGGAGTTCACCGAGCATCAGCTCCTGCTCCGGCCCGATCGCCCCGCACGCCGCCAGCGTCAGGTGCGGCCGGTGCGCCGGGTGCGGATTGTCCGCCAGCGAGTCGACCCCGCCGTCGGCCAACTGCCGCCACACCGACCGCACCGCCCGGTCCAACGCCGGGTCGCAGGTCAACTCGATGGTCCGCATGCCCCCACCCTAGGGGTCCGTCCGGCCGATCCTGCCGGGCGCCCGGGGCCCGCCCCGCCCGACACCGCGACCGGGCCGTGTGATGGGCTGTCCGGATGCGAACCGGTGACCCGCACCAGCCCCCCGCCGCCGCACCCCGCCTGACGGGGCGTCGGCCGGAGCCGGCCGGACGGGCCGGGTGGCTGCTCGCCGCCGCGGCCGTCCTGGTACTGGGCCTGGTCGGCCCCGGCCTGCTGCCGCCCGCCGCCGGGGCACTGCTCGGCGGCGCGCTCTACACCACGCTGCTGCACACCCTGCTGATGGCCGCCGCACCCCGCCTGCGGCCGTGGACCGCCGGCGCCGCCGCACTCGCCGCAAGCTGGGCCGTCGAAGCGTTCCAGCTCACCGGCGTCCCCGAGACGCTCGCCGCCCGCAGCCGGCTGGCCCGGCTCGCCCTCGGCACCACCTTCGACGCCTCCGACCTGCTCGGCTACACCCTCGGCGCACTGACCGCCACCGCGGCCCACCTCGCCGCCCGCCACCTCGCCCGGCGGGCCGGGAGCGGGCGAGGCGGCGGTCTCGCCCGGCAGAGCGGGAGCGGGCGGCGCGCAGGTGACAGGCGGTAGCCGAACACGGCGTGTCGGGCGGGCGAGCGCCCCGGCGCACGGCAGGGCAGATGAGTACATTTGGGACATTCGGGAGTAGAACCAGGCTTCGCGCGTCCACGCACAGAAGGCCGAACCGCCTTCGGAAAGGGTCTCCATGCACCCCGCCCTCAGCCCCGCCGTCCTCGCCGAGCTGCGCCGGCCGCGCCCGTACCCGGCGGTGTCGATCCTGATGCCCACGCACCGGCGCGAGCCGGACAACGCCCAGGACCCGGTCCGGCTGCGCAACCTGGTGGCCGAGGCGAAGGAGAGGGTCCAGAACGACCCCGCGGTCGACCGCGCCGTCCGGATCGACGTGCTGGGGCAGCTCGACCGGGCCCTCACCGAGGTCGACCTGGTGCACGCCGAGGACGGCCTGGCGATCCTCGCCGCACCCGGCGAGCACCAGGTGTGGTCACTCGGCCGTACCGCCCCCGCCCGGGTGGTCCTCTCCGACACCTTCCTGACCCGCAACCTGGTCGCCGCCCAGATCGCCGAACGCCCGCACTGGGTGCTCGCCATCGCCGCCGACCGGGTGGTGCTGTGGGGCGGAAACCAGGAACGCGTCACCGAGGAGACCGACTACGGCTTCCCGCTGATCCGCGAGTACGACAACCCCGACCCGGAACGCCAGGAGCAGATCGGCGACACCCCCAGCACCTTCCGCGACGAGGAGACCAAGACCTTCCTGCGGCAGGCCGACACCGAGATCGGCAAGGTGCTCGCCGCCGACCCCCGCCCGCTGTACGTGTTCGGCGACGCCCCCGCGCTCGCCCTGCTGGACGCCGTCGGACCGATCGCCAAGGAGTCCACCGCCCAGGTCCCGCACGGCGGCCTCGCCCAGGCGAACGCCGAGACCGTCCGGAAGGTCGTCGAACCCGCCGTCCGCGCCCACGCCGACCAGGAGATCTCCGCCGCACTCGCCCAGCTCGACAAGGCCCGCGGCCGCAAGGCCTTCGCGGCCGGCCTGGACGAGGTGTGGCAGACCGTCGGCGAGGGCCGGACCGCCCTGCTGGTCGTCGAGGAGAACTTCCGCACCACCGTCCGCGACGACGGCGACCACCTGGTGCCCGCCTCCGCCGACGAACCCGGCGCCCGCGAGGACATCGTCGACGAAGTCATCGAACGCGCCCTCGACGCCGGTGCCAAGGTCTCCTTCGTCCCCGACGGCACCCTTTCCGACGCCGGCCGGATCGCCGCCGACCTGCGCTACTGACCACCCGTCGGGGCCCGTGCCGCACCCTCGCGGCACGGGCCCCGACGCGTGCGCAGCCCGGAGGGCGAGGCCGGTGGACATCAGCCCGTGGACGTGTGCCCGTGGAGCTCGGCCCGCGGAACTCAGCCCGTGGACGCGCCGAGGATCGTGCCGACCGCGTACGTGACGCCCATCGCGATGCCGCCGCCCAGCACGTTGCGCAGCACCGCCCGGCGCGGATCCGCACCGCCCAGCCGGGCGCTCGCCCAGCCCGTCACCACCAGCGCCGCCAGCACCGCCACCACCGTGATCCACACCCGGTGCGCCGGGGACGGCAGCACGATCGCCAGCAGCGGCAGCGTCGCACCCACCGTGAACGCCGCGAACGAGGCCCACGCGGCATGCCACGGATCGGTCAACTCGTCCGGGTCGATGCCGAGTTCGGTCTCCGCGTGGGCGGCCAGCGCATCGTGCGCGGTGAGCTGCACCGCCACCTGGTGCGCCAGGTCCGCGTCCAGGCCCTTCGCCTCGTACAGGCCCGCCAGCTCCGCGAGCTCCGCCTCCGGCGTCAGGTGCAGCTCCCGCCGCTCCAGCGCCAGCGCCGCCTGCTCGGCGTCCCGCTGGGTGCTCACCGACACGTACTCGCCCGCCGCCATCGACAGCGAACCCGCCAGCAGGCCCGCCAGGCCCGCCGTCAGCAGCTCCGTCGAGGTGGCGTTCGCACCCGCCACACCGACCACCAGGCCCGCCGTCGACACCACGCCGTCGTTCGCGCCCAGCACCGCCGCCCGCAGCCAGTTCAACCGGCTGCCCAACGCCCCGCTGTGCGCCTCGCCGTGCTCGATCGGGCCACCCGGCCCCTGAGAAGCGGTCATGCCCTCCAGTCTGCCCGCCGCCGCACGGCAATGGCGGGACGGCGGAGGGCGCGTCGCCGGACGGCGGACGGGGCCGGGTGGCAGCTCGGGCGGCCGGACCCGGGCGGAGGCTCAGGCCGCGGCCAGGCGGCGGGTGAGCTCGCGGCGCACCTGCTGGGTGGTCAGGCCCAGCACGTGCAGCGCGACCCGGCCCGGGCCCTCGTGGTCCGCGCCCAGCACCGCCAGCAGCAGCCGCTCCGTCAACAGGCCCGCCGGGCTCGACGAGCCGGCCAGCCGGTCGCGCACCCCGGACGCGACCGAGGAGTACGGCGGGAACTCGCCGCGCGGCACCGGGAACTCCCGCCACGCATGGCCCTCCCAGGCCTGCACGAGCGCCGCCTCCCACACCTCCCGCGCGACCCCCAGGCCCGCGAGCACCGCCGGCGCCGCGCTGTCCACCGCCGTCAGCGCCAGCAGCAGGTGGACGGTGTTGGTCTCGCGGTGGCCCAGCCGCAGGGCCCGCTGCTGCGCGGCGTCCAGCAGCGCGTCCACCTCGTCCTCCGCCGCCTGGGCCTCCTCGTAGCGGGCCTCGGCCGCCGCGCCCGCCGGGCCCGCCGCGAGGTAGTGCTCCACCAGCCGGTGCCCCAGCTCGGCCAACTCCCGTGCCAGCCGGTGCGCGTGCGCGATCCGCTCGACCTCCCCGGCCCCGGCCGTCTCGGCATCGACCCTGGCCACCCACCCGGCAAGATCCAGATCTGTCATGTCCACCAGGCTGCCCGAGGCCCGCCGCGCCGGTCAAACCGACCTGATGAACAGTCAACAGCGGCCCCGGCACCTGCCATTGGGAGATCGGGCGTCAGAGCGTGGTCGGGTCCGGATTGCCCTGCGGGCTGCCGGTCCACCAGTTCCCCGGCGCCTGCGGATCGCTGCTGCTCCAGTACTCCACGATCGCGCCGACGAACTCCTCGGGGGACAGTGCGCCGTCGCCGTCCCGGTCCAGGTGCGCGAACGCGGTGTCCGCGTCTATCCGCCGCAGTTGCGGGAAATGACCGCGCTGGAACAGGAAGAACTCGTCCGCGTCCACCACCCCGTTGCCGTCCGCGTCCGCGACCGCCAGGAACGCCCGGGCCAGCCCGCCGAGCACCGCCTCCGCCGCCGCCGGATCGTCCGCCAGCGCCGCCGTCGACTCCAGGAACTGCGCCCGCCCGATCGCCTGCACCCCGGCGGGCAGCCGCGGCAGGTGCACCTCGCGCCAGATCGCCAGATACGCGTCCACGATCCGCTGCTCCTGCGGCGACCCCGACGGGCGGCCCAGCGAACGCGCCACCGAGTGGCCCATCAGCACATGGTCCCGCTCGGTCAGCAGGCCGTCGCCGTCCGCGTCGAGGTGGTCGAAACCGTGACTGATCTTGGCGATGAGCAGGTCCTCGGACATCGCTGTCCTTCCATGGCAAGGAAATTGACGGACAGTCAGCTTAGAGGAGCGGTGCGTGATCGCGACGGGCGCCCGGCGAGCAACGGGCTTGACCTCAAGCGGACTTCAATTTCTAGGCTCGGTCGCACCGAAGTGATCGACACGACCGGGAGGGCCCGACCATGGAGTACTCGCACAGCGACGCCGAACTGATCAAGCAGCCCATCGGCTACTGGAGTTGGGCGGCCTCCAAGGCCGTCGTCGCCCGCATCCGCGGCGCGCTCGGCGAACTCGGCCTCACCCAGCCGCAGTGGTGGGTGCTCAACCAGGTCGCCCACGCCGACACTCCGCGCACCCGCGACGAGGTCTCCGCCGTCCTGCGCGGCTACCTCGACACCGGCCAGGCCGGCCTGGCCATCGAGATCGACGGCGCGCTCGAACACGGCTGGATCACCCAGGACGCCGACGCCCGGCTCGAACTGACGGACAAGGGACGGGAGTTCTTCGCCGTGGCGGACGCCCGGCAGGACGAGCTGCGGGAGGAGCGGCACGCCGGCATCTCCGACGAGGAGTACCTGACCACGATGAAGGTCCTCCAGCGGTTCATCCACAACACCGGCGGACAGGCCTGGCACCACTGACCCCGCCGCAAGGCCCTTGTACGCTCGACCGGATCGGGGTGCCGGAGGAGGGAGTCGTCGATGGGGCAGGCCGAGGACCGGGGGACCGGCGCGCGAATCCGGGCCCACCGGCGGGCGGGCGCCGCGCTCGCCCTGCTCGGCGACCGGCAGCTGCGCCAACTCCTGCACACGGAAGGGGAGTCCGGGCCCGCCGGCGTCGGCGGGCGGGCCGGAACGCTGGAGATCGACGGAACCAGGGTGTTCGTCAAACGGGTGCCGCTCACCGACCTGGAACTGGAGCCCGCCCACCTCCGCAGCACCGCCAACCTGTTCGAGCTCCCAGGCTTCTACCAGTACGGCATCGGTTCCGCCGGCTTCGGCGCCTGGCGCGAACTCGCCGCCCACGCCCTCACCACCCACTGGGTGCTCGACCGGACCTACCCGGGCTTCCCGTTGATGTACCACTGGCGGGTGCTGCCCGACACCCCGCCGACCGGTTTTATGGACGCCTTCGGCGGAGTCGACGGCGCCGTCGCGCACTGGGACGGACACCCGGCCGTGCGCCGCCGACTGGAGGCGCTCGGCCGGGCCTCGCACAGCCTGGTGCTCTTCCTCGAACACCTCCCGCACACCCTCGCCGACTGGCTGCACCACCACCCCGACCGTACCGGCGCCCCGCACCTGTGGGCCGCCGAGGAACTCGCCCGCGGCGCCCGGTTCATGGAAGGGCGCGGCTTCCTGCACTTCGACGCGCACTTCAGGAACATCCTCACCGACGGCCGGCTGATCGCCTTCGCCGACTTCGGACTCGCCCTCAGCGCCCGCTTCGACCTCACCCCCGCCGAGCGCCGCTTCGCCGCCGACCACCGCGGCTACGACCGCCACTACACCGCCGCCCACCTGCTCCGACACCACCTGCCAGCCCCCCACCGCGACGACACCGACCCCACCGGACACCTGCGCCGCCGGCTCGACGGACACCGCCCCGCCGACGTGCCCCGACCCGTCGCCACCCTGCTCGACCGGCACGCCCCGACCGCCGTCGTCCTGGACGACTTCCACCGCCGCCTGCTGAGGGAGAGCAAACTGACGCCCTACCCGCGCGCCGAAATCGAGCGTGCCGAACGCCGGCCCGGCGTCAGGCCTTGACCAGCTCGCCCGACTTCGCCCAGTTGTCGTGCAGCCGGTCCAGGTACGACCGCGCCTCCGGGCCCGGGTTCGCGCCCCGCGCGAACGCCAGCATGTTGCCCGCGCCCGTGTTGTAGCCGAGCGCCATCAACTCGTTCCGGTTGTACGAACCCGACCACTTCGCGGGCAGCTGCGCCCCCAGGTCGTGCAGGTGCCAGGCGGCCGCCCGCACCGCCAGCGCCGGATCGTCCGGCAGGTCCTCCCACGGCCGGTCGGCGAACGGCCGGCCCCGGCGGCACTCCTCGTACGCGGCGCGGTGCATGTTGGCGACGCCGAACGAGGCCTCCGGCTTCATCTTCTGCCAGGCCCGCTCGACGTCCGGCCCGTGCGGCTTGTACGACTCGTTGAACAGGATCGCCATCAGCAGCTGCGGGTCGATCCCGGCCTCGGCGGCGTACCTGCGCACCTCCGGGACGAAGTGCGGCGGGGTGTAGTCGCCCGAAGCGCGCGGCGAGGACGAGGAGTCGGGCGCGGGCGAGCCGGAGGCCGGCGCCGAGGCGGCGCCCGCCGGAGGGGCCCCGGCCGGAGCAGGAGCGGAGTCGTCGCCGGGCTGGAACGCCCAGATGGCGAGGACTCCCAGGACCACCACCACCCACGGCCATTTCGCGCCGCGTTCCGCCACCGCCGGGCCTCCTTCTGTCCGGGTCCGCTCTCGTCCGGTCGCCGAGCCGCCGCCGACCGGCGGCCGTGTCCTGCCGACGGCCTGCCGCGTTCTGCCGGATGTCGCCCCGACGGGCGGCCCGCCGTGACGACCTGGGGTGAGCTTACGTACCCTTTCGGGATTTGTATGCTTCGCTCGAACCTCTACACAGGTGTAGAGGAACCGAAGGGCGTCCGGTGCGCGTCTGTCAGGCCGAACCGGCCGGACCACGCGCCGGCGGCGCGGCAGTGGACGAGGGGTGACGATGACGGGGCGAAGGCCAGCGGGCTCGCGCGGCGGAACGCCGCTGTGGCGGGACGAGACCGGGCAGCAGGCGCCGGTGCAGCACCCCGGACCGGACGGCCGCTCCGTCCCCGGCCCACGTGCCGGACGGCGACCGGAAAGCGCTTCCCGTTCGTCCGAGCGGCAACCGGAAAGCGCTTACCGCGAGCCCGGGCGACGGGCCCCGGAGCAGCGCCGCCCGGCCGAAGGACGCCAGGCCGCGCGCCGTACCGACCGGCGTAGGGCGACGGAGGAGGCGGGCCCGAACCGGATGCCCGCCGCGCTGCCCGCGCTCGGCCTGCCGGTGCTCGGGGCGCTCGCCGACGAGATCTTCGGCGGCGGACTCGGCTGGCTGTACGCCGCGTGCGCGGTGCTCGGCGCGGCGATGGCCGCACTGGTCGCCGGCCGGCGCGGCTGGTGGTGGATCGTCAGCGGCGCGCCCGTGGTGACGCTGACAGTCGCGTGCGCCGTCGACTACCTGGCGCGCGGAGACCGCTACCAGGGCGCTGGACTCGCCACCCAGGGCCTGAAGCTGGTCAGCGGCCAGTTCTGGCCGATGGTCGTCGCCCTCGTCGCGGCGCTGCTCGCCGTCGCCGTCCGTACCCGCCGCACCCGGAAGGCCCACCATGGCTGAGCAGCGCACCCCCCGACGCGGCGGCGCCCGGCCGTCCCGCCCCGCCCCGCTGGTGATCGCCGGCCGCACCGTCGCCTGCGGCGTCTCGCTCGCCGTCCTCGCCGTCAGCGGCTTCGCCTGGTACACCGTCAACGACCTGAACGGCGTCACCCGCTCGCACGCCCTGGACGAGGCGAAGAAGAACGCCCCCAAGCACCTCGACAAGTCGCTCAACATCCTGCTGATCGGCCTCGACAGCCGAAAGGACATGGACGGCAACGACCTGCCCAAGGAGTTCGTCCAGGACGAACTGCACGCCGGCTCCAGCGAGATCGGCGGCTACAACACCAACTCGCTGATCGTGCTGCACATCCCGCCCAGCGGAAAGGTGCAGGCGGTGTCGATCCCGCGCGACGACTGGGTGCAGACGTACGGCGCGGACGGCAAGATGCACAAGGTCAAGGAGGCGTACGGGTTCGCCAAGGACGCCGCCGAGCAGAAGCTGCGCGCCAAGGGCGTCAAGGGCGCCGACCTGGAGCACCAGAGCCGGGAGGCCGGGCGCTCCGCCACCATCCAGACCGTGCAGAAGCTGCTCGACATCCCGATCGACCACTTCGCCGAGGTCAACCTGCTCGGCTTCTACGACATCGCCAAGGCGCTCCAGCCGATCACCGTCTGCCTGAACAAGCCCGTCAACGACCCGATCGTCTCCCGGGTCACCGACAGCAAGGGCAACGTGATCAAGCCCGGCGGCGGCACCGGCCTGCAACTGCCCGCCGGAGAGAGCCAGTTGAACGCTGCCCAGGCGCTCTCCTTCGTCCGCCAGCGGCACAACCTCACCAACGGCGACCTCGACCGCACCCACCGCCAGCAGGCCTTCATCGCCTCCGTCGAGTACAAGCTCAAGCAGCAGGGCGTGCTGGACGACCTCGGCAAGCTCCAGTCGCTGCTCGACGTGGTCAAGAAGGACGTGGTGATAGACGACGACTGGCAGATCCTCGACTTCGCCCAGCAGGCGCCCAACCTGACCGGCGGAAACGTCGAGTTCAACACCCTGCCGATCGACAAGTTCGCGAACATCGGCGGCCAGGAGGTCAACCAGGTCGACCCGGTCAAGCTGCGGCGCATCGTCAAGCAGCTGTTCGGGCAGGCGGCCCCCGCGGCGCCCGCGCCCGCCGCCGGCACCGACGCGCCCGACGCCGCGCCGCCCGCGAACGCCGCCGACACCACCGTCGACGTGCTGAACGGCTCCCCGGTCACCGGCGCGGCCGGCGACGAGTCCAAGGCACTCGTCGCGCTCGGCTACAAGGCCGGGAAGGCCACCAACTCCGACACCCGCCCCAAGGCCACCACCGTCAAGTACGGCGCCGGGGCCAAGGACGCCGCCGAGCAGATCGCCACCCGCTACGGCGCCACCGCCACCGCCGCGAGCACCGTCCCCGCCGGCCACGTGCAGATCACCCTCGGCACCGAGTACACCGCACCCGGCGCACCCGCCACCGACCCCAGCCCCTCCGCGAGCCTCCAGATGCAGGGCCCGCCGGTGAAGGCCGGGGGAGTGCCCTGCGTGGACTGACCGGAAGGGGCGCCAACGCGCCCGTGCCGACGAAGAGTCGACCATGCGACAGGTGCGGCGACCCGCAGGTCCGGGCCGTCGTGCCGAGACGCCGGAAGGCCCGCCCCGGACTCCTGGAACGCCAGGAGTCCGGGGCGGGCCTTCCGGCGTTCCGGGCCGGCCCTACCAGGGCGTGGCGGCCTTCACCAGCAGCAGCAGTGCCACCGCCGCGTTCAGCGCGAACACCGCCGAAGCGGCCGTCCCCGCCGCCGCGACCATCGCCGCCAGACCCGCCGGACTCGCCGGCGGCGGCCACGACTCGCGCAGTGCCGGACTGAGCAGGGCCGTCACCCGGCGCGGCACCGGGCCCGGCGCCGCGAACGCCGCGAACGACGGCGCAGGGCCCGCGGAACGCGTCACCAGCGCCGCCCGGGCCACCGCCCGGGCCGTCAGCCGCCGGTCGCCCACTGACCCCGCCGCCTCCTCGTCCGCCCAGCGCTCCGTCGCGTACCCGACCGCCTTCTGCAACGGACGCAGGAACGGGTTCACGCAACTCGCCAACTGCGCGGCCAGCAGGAACCGGTGGTGCCGGTTCGCCAGGTGCGAGCGCTCGTGCGCCAACAGCGCCCGCTGCTCGTCCACGTCCAGGCTGTCCATCATCGCCGTCGACACCACCACCCGGCCCGGCGCACCCGGCACCGCGTACGCGTACGGCTCCGGGTCCGGCAGCACCACCAGGTCCGAATCCAGCGGCATCGCCGACAGCGCCCGCAACGCCCGCGCCCGGATCCGCAGGTGACGGCGCAACGAGCGCGAACACGCCGTCAACACCGTCACCAGACCGACGACCGCGGCCGTGCCCACCTCCTCGTGGAACGGCACCGCCGTACGGATCTCCGGATCCGACCAGCTGTCCGGCAGCGGGTTGCCCGGAATCTGCGCGGTGCCCACCACGAACAGCAGACCCAGCGCCAACGTGCTGCACACCGCCATCGACACGCCGATCCAGCTCAACAGCCGCACCGCGCTGCGGGGATGCAGATGGTGCTCCGCCAGCCGCGCGATCGGCCACGACGTCAACGGCAGCACCAGCGGAAGGAAGACGAAGAACCCCATCGATCAGCGCCCGCCAGACCGGCCCGCGCCGTCCTGCGGCGGATCCGTCGCATTCAGCAGCGACCGCAGCAACTGCTCGTCCTCCGGCGTCAACGCCGTCACGAAACTCGCCAGCACCGCGTCCCGGTCCGGCTCGGTGTCCAGCAGACGGCGCATGCGGCGCGCCGTCAGCCCCGCCGCGTCCGACGCCGCCGACCACACGTACGCCCGGCCCGCCCGGCTGCGCGACACCACCTGCTTCGCCAGCAGCCGCGACAGGATCGTCATCACCGTGGTGTACGCCAACTCGCCGCCCAGCTGCTCCTGCACCCAGGACGCCGTCACCGGCCCCGGCGCGCCGTGCAGCACCGTGAGCACCTCGGTCGCCAGCTCGCCCTGACCGCGACGCCGACGGCCGCCCTCCTCGCCGTCCCCGGACTCGCCGCTCTCCGGATCGAGGCCCGCCAACTCCATCGGAGACTCCCTCCGCCGCGGCTGCCCCGCGCTCGACTCGGACTGTTCGGACTGTTCACGCCCATCCTAGGGCGCGGGCGGACGGGCCGGCGGGTTGGGAAAGCGTTTACCGGCCATCGGTTACGGTGTGCGCCACGCGGCGATCCCCCCCCCGCCGCGACCCCCACCTCCCGTTCCGCCCTGTTCGGCCCTGTTCCGCCCTGGAGAGACCCGTGTCGCACCGCCGCGCCCGCAGCACCGCCCGCCGCCCCCGCGGACGCCGCGCCGCCCTGCTTTCCGCCGCCGCCGTCCTCGCGATCGGCAGCGGCGCCGCCGCCCTCGCCGCCACCACCGAGCGCCACCACCCCGCCCCGACCGCCGCCGCACCCGCCGCGAGCGCCCCCGCCGGGACGGACACCGCGCCCGCCGAGTCGCCCTCGCCCTCGCCGTCCGCCTCCGCCTCCGGATCGGCCACCCCGTCCACCTCGGCCGCCCCGTCCGCGTCCGGCTCCGCCCCGGCCCCGGCAAGCGCCCCCGTCTCCGCCTCCGCCGCCGCGCCCGCGGCCAAGCCCGGCACCGCACCCGCGACCTTCACCGGACTCGCCTTCGACACCTGCACCGCACCCCCGCTCGCCACCATGAACGCCTGGCGCGGCGCCTCCCCGTACGGCGCCGCCGCCGTCTACATCGGCGGCCGGAACCGCGGCTGCGCCCAACCCCAGCTCACCCCCGGCTGGGTCGGCTCGGTCAGCACCGCCGGCTGGAAGCTCGTCCCGCTGTACGTCGGCGCCCAGCCCCCGTGCCAGACCGGCAACAGCCCCGAGAAGCTCACCGCCGACACCGCCACCGCCCTCGGCAGCAGCGACGGCAACGACGCCGTCGCCAAGGCCGCCGCCCTCGGCATGCGCACCGGCAGCACCCTCTACCTCGACGTCGAGGCCTACGACACCACCGACACCGGCTGCGCCGCCGCCGTCCTCGCCTACACCCGGTCCTGGAACCGCGCCGTGCACAACTCCGGCTACTGGGCCGGGTTCTACGGCTTCGCCTCGTCCAGCGCCGCCGGCATCGCCCGAGCCGCCGGCCAGAACACCCCCGACCTGCCCGACGCCCTCTGGTACGCCCGCTACGACGGCGCCGCCGACACCACCGGCAGCTTCCCGTTCGACGCCGGCTTGTGGACCGGCCACCGCCGCGCCCACCAGTACCAGGTCAACCAGAAGGAGAGCTACGGCGGCGCCCCGCTCACCGTGGACCGCAACGCCTGGGACGCGCCCGTCGCCGTCGTCGGCTGACAGCCCTCGGCGGACGGCCTTCGGAGGCAGGGGAGTTGGCGATTGCGCCGTGCACTAACGTGCCGTCATGAACCCTGACACCACCGACCCCGGCGGCCTGCTGGCCATGCACAGCACCGCCGGGTACGCCGACGCCGCCGAAGGCCTGGTCGAACAGTACGAGAGCGTGAGCTTCGCGGAGGTCCACCGCGAGATGCTCCACCTGTTCCCGACCCGGCCCGCCGCCGTGCTCGACATCGGCGCCGGCAGCGGACGCGACGCCGCCGCGCTCGCCGCCGCCGGGCACCGCGTCACCGCCGCCGAACCCACCGCCGCGATGCGCGCACTCGGCCGCGCCCGGCACGCCCACCACCCCGTCGACTGGGTCGACGACGCCCTCCCGCAGCTGCCCGTCCTCACCGCCCGCGCCGACCGGTACGAGCTGATCCTGCTCACCGCCGTCTGGATGCACCTCGACCCCGACCAGCGCGCCGCCGCCATGGCCACCGTCGCCCGGCTGCTCGCCGACGACGGCCGGATCGTCCTCTCGCTGCGCCACGGCCCCGTGCCGCCCGGCCGCCGGATGTTCCCGGTCGACGCGCCCGAGACCGTCGCCCTCGCCCGCGCGAACGGGCTGGCGCCGCTGCACCTCGCCCACCGCGAGGACCCGCACGCCAGGGCCGGCGTCAGCTGGACCTACCTCGCGCTGCACGCCGGGTGACCGTCAGGCGCGGCCCCCTGGCGACAGGGTGAGCGGGACCTGGTCGGAGAAGACGTGAGCAGGTCGTAAGGTGGAGACGCCCGGCGCCCGGCGGGTCGGCCGCGCGGCGTCGGGACCCACTGACCGGCACGGCCCCTGACGGCCGAGCACCGAGGGAAGGACGGCCTGCGCCATGGCAGTTGACATCCGGGTGGAGCCCCTGGGCGACCGCGAATACCTGGTCCAGGTCGAGGAGGGCGCGGCCCAGGCCGCCACCCGGATCCGGGTCACCGACACCGTGTTCGACCGGACCGGGCTCCCGGAGGGCGAGGAGAGCCGGGTGGTGCACGAGACCGTGGCGTTCCTGATCGAGCGTCAACCGGTGATCGACATTCCCCCGATGATCGACCTGGACGACCTCGCCGACGCCTACGGCGACAGCTACCTGGAGGAACTGGACCGCCGCCTCGGCGGTCGCTGAGCGCGAGGGGTTGGCCGGCGGTCGCCTCACCGCTCGATGTCGGGGTGGCCGAGGCCGTTGCGCTGCCCCTTTCGCCGTCGGCGCCGACGGGGGGCCGCGGCGGCCGGTGGGGGGAGCGGTGGTGCGGCGATGTCCGTCCGGACGCCGAGGGTGCCCAGCTGCGAGGTGACCTGAGCCAGGTAGGCGTGGGCTTCCCCGACCGTGCGGAACCGGCCCACCTGCTCGGCGATCCGCTCGCGTTCGGCGGGGTGCAGACGGGCGTCGTGGAGTGCCGCGACCTGAACGAAGCCCCGTAGCGTGGGAGTGAGGGGCCGGCCGGCGGTCTCGGCGGCCGCCGCGAGCCCGACCTGCCGGTCATCACCACAGGTCAGCTCGGGCGGGTGCGGAACGGGGAGGGTCAGCGGGGCATCGCGTGGTGTGGCTGCGGACAGCAGGTGGCCGAAGTCGGCGGCTTCGGCATCGCGTGCGGTCAGGCTCGGCAGGCCGTAGAGGCGTTCGACCGTCGCCAGCAGCGATCCGTGGTCGTAGCGGGTGTGGTCGACGAGGTTGCAGTTCCGGTCGTCCGGCCCGCCCGGCCGGACGGCGGGGATCCAGGGCGAGACGACGACAGCCGGGACGCGGACCCCGAGTCGATCGAACCGGAAGCCGTGACGGTTGTTGGCGGGGTCGCAGACGTCGCCGGGCGGGACTGCGGACGGCGGTGCCACGTGGTCGTAGAAACCGCCGTGCTCGTCGTAGGTGATGACCAGCAGACTCGACTCCCAGTGCGGTGACTGTCGAAGCGACTCGTAGACGTACTTGATCAGGGCCTCGCCGCGGGTCACGTCGTCGATCGGATGTTGGCTGTTGCCGCACTGGAAGCTCTGGCCGTGGGTGATCTCATGGCCGTAGTTGGGTTCGACGAAGACGTACGCGGCGGAGAAGTCGGGGTTCTGCAGGTCGGCGGCGAGCTCGTCCACGCCGTGGAAGTGGGCCGCCATGACGTACCGGTTCATGCCGGCGAGCGCACCGATCTGCGGCAGGGCATCGCCGTGGTAGACCCGCCAGTCGTACCCCTTGCTGTCGAGCGCGTCATAGATCGTGCCGTTCTCGAACTTGTAGCCGTCGACCTCCGAGCCGACCGTCTCCGCGACGTCCGGGCTCCGGTCCAGCCCGCCGGAGGTCGCCGCGTGCAGGAAGAGTCGGTTCGGCCACGTCGGCCCCGGCAGGGCCGAGAACCAGCTGTCGCACACGGCGAACTCGCGGGCGAGCGCGCTGATCACGGGCACCTGGTCGCTGGTGAAACACGCCATCACCGCCCCCAGGTCCCGCAGTGCGGCTGCGTTGTTCTCGGCCTTGACCTGGTTGGCGTAGCTGTCGACGAACCCGTTCATGGTGAGCGGGGGGTAGCTGCCGGTGCAGTGGCACTTGTCGCCGTGCGGCGTTCCCGTGATCGGTACCGAGGCAAGCTGCAGCTGGACGTCGCAGAACTCGTGCGGTGGGTCGACAGGCATGACCAACGGCGCGCCGGGGCGCACCCGGAAGCCCCGGTTGGTGTCGCTCGTCGACGGCCCGTCGACGGTGGTCCGCAGTCCGGTCACCGCGTCGACTCCGACGCCCGGCCGGAAACCGAGTTCGGCGTCGACTGTGCCGGTGGAGAGGCCGAGCATGTGGTCGAACGAACGGTTCTCCATGACGAGTACGAAGACGTGTTTGATCTTTCCGTCCGGCACCTTCGGACCGCCGAAGAGGCGGCACGGAATCCAGAAGACGTACCGGACGAGACACGCCACCACCGTGAGGACCCCGTAGAGGGCCAAGGCGAATACGCGGCAGACCCGACCGGCCACCCGGTAAGCCGCATGGCAGAGCCACGAGTACGGCCAGCGGTCACCACACCGACGGGAGCCCCGGTCCGCCCACCCGGTACAGGCATGGACGAGCTGCGCGTGCCACCTGTCCCGGGCGCGGACGATCGCGTACCGGACCTCACCGCAGATACTGCCGGACACCTCTTCACCGCTTCCTGGCAACCGGCGCATGCCCGCCGCCACCCCGGCGCGGACCTCGGGCATTCCGGGGCAGGAGAAAGTTCACCCATTCGGCCATGCACTTCCATGTAACCGCCGTTCGGCAGCCTGCTCAACTCCACGACTGTCCGCGCCCACCGGCACACGGCCGGGGTCCGCAGCGGGGGACCCGGTCGACGCGCCCGTCCACCGTGCGCTCGGGCGCTCCCGAGGTGGGGCGGCCACGAGATCCGCCCGGCCGCCGACGGAGGCCGGTGCCCGCTGTGCCTCCACCTGACACCGGGACGGGCCGGTGACGTACCCGGGTTCGAGTCGGTCATGGCGGGTGATCGCCGCCCGCCGCGAGCGCAACGAGGAGCCCGGACGCGCCTGGCCGTCGCCGAACTGACGGACCGTCGGCACGGGTGCGGGTGTATCGCGGGAGGGGTGACCGGAACCACCGACAATGCGGGATTTGCGTAGATACCGGCAGGTCCAGCAGGCTCTACGCATGAGCACACCCGTGTACCGGGGCCCCGCCCTGCTGCTGGCCGACGGACTGGAGATCCCCGTCCAGGTCGAACTGACCGGAAACGTCCCCGAACTCGGCCTGCCCGGCTGGACCGGCGTCCTGGAGAGCGGCGACACCCGGTTCAGCGAAGGCACGGTCCGCAGCGGGCGGCTGCGCCTGCCCGGCGGGTGGGAAGGCGGCTTCGCGGTGATGCGCCGACTGCTCGGGGTCTCCACGGTGTGGGTGCGGGGCAACGACGTCGAGGCGTCCCCGGCGGACTGGCCGACCGGCTGACGGCGGGTCAACAGGGGGCGCGCGGGCGGCGCGGAGCAGGCGCGGGACGCGCACGGCGCACGCGATGGGTGCGCGGCCGGCGCTTCACGTCCGAGTGGTCCGACGCCGAACCGCTGTCGCTCACCGGGGTCGACACGCTACGGTCTGTGCTCTGGAGGTGGCCGATGACAGAGCAGCAGACCTGCCCGGGCTGCGCCGGGGCACGCGGCACGGAGAAGACCGAGCACTCCGTGGAGACCGACGGGCAGGGATGGCAGGAGCCCGTGCGGCGCACCTTCTGGTCGCCGTGCACGGTGTGCGCGGGCCTGGGGGTGGTCCACCAATGAGGCTGGTGTTCGTCTGTCAGAGCTGCGGCTGCCACTACCTGGTGCCGCCCGCACTGCGCTACCCGGACGGCGGCCGGGCCAGCGCCGTCTGGTGCTCGGTCTGCCAGCACGCGGCCGCCCGCCGCGGCGCCGCCGAACCCACCGAACTCGCCGCCGTCGCCGTCCTGTTGGCCGTCCGCGCGCTCAAGGCCGCGCTCGCCGGCCGGCCTGCCCGCGACCAGCCCCGCGCCGACCGCCGCCCCACCCGCCCGGCCCGGCCTGCTCGCGGCCGCACCCGCCCCACCGGGGCCCGCAGCCGCCTGGCCTGATCCCGCTGCGCCCGGGCCGGTGCCGGTGGGGGCGTCGGTCCCTGGACGACCGTGCCGGTGACGGGGGACCGGGCGGAACTGCGCCCGGGCGTGCCGCCAGGAGGACGAGGGCCCGACGTCGCGCACCTGCGAATCGCCCCCCCGCGGCCGCCCCCCGAAGGACGATCAGCGGACGGTGCGCGGGCCCAGGGGAGCGGCGCCCAGTGCGACGACCCGCTCGCGCAGGCCGCGGTCGGCGGTGACCACCAGGCAGCGCCGCGACGACCCCTCCGCGGCGACCAGCTCGACGATCCGGTCGTCGCCGCTGCCGGCGGCGGACTCCACCCGCACCCCGGGCACCGACTCCACCCCGCGCGCCGCGCCCTCCACCACCAGAACCACCGTCAGCGGGCCCGGCAGCTCCGGAAGTCCCGCCCCGGCGACCGCCACCAGCGCGTCCCGCAGCCGCTCCGCCGCGCCGCGCCGGTCGCGCCACCACCCGTCCGGGACCGAGCCGACCACGTTCGCGCCGTCCACGATCAGCAGCGGCGACAACCGGTCGTCGAAGTCGTTCTCCATGGTCGTCAAGACTGCCACGCCACAAGCGGATCGAACGAAGATGGAGACTCCGTGCGGGCGAGGGAAAGGCAGCGTAAATGGGTAATTCACCGGCAGGTACGGACCAGTAACCGCGAGACGGTATTGTCTGTGCGGCAATCTCGCACGACCATTTCGTTTTTCGATCGGACCCCCCTCTCATGAACCACGGCACCATGGCCCATCTCGACGGATTCCAGTACGGGTGGGTGAACCCGGTCGTCGCGTACGCCATCGCCTGCATCGGCGCGGCCATCGGACTGCGGTGCACGGCCCGGGCCATGACGCTGCCGCCGAACCGGCGGGCCGGCTGGCTGGCGCTGGCCGCCGGCGCATTCGGGTGCGGAATCTGGTCGATGCACTTCATCGCGATGCTCGGATTCATGGTGGATGCCTCCACCCTGGTGTACGACATTCCGCTGACGCTGCTGAGCCTGCTGGTCGCCGTCGTCGTGGTCGGCCTCGGCATCGGCTGGGTCGGCTACCGGGGCCGCAGCAACGCCACCCTGCTGACCAGCGGCGTGGTGACCGGCTGCGGCGTCGCGGTGATGCACTACCTCGGCATGGCCGCCATGCAGGTCCAGGGCGAGGTCTCCTACGACACCCTGCTGGTCGTCGCCTCCGTGGCGATCGCGATCGCCGCCGCCACCGCCGCGCTCTGGATGACGCTGCACATCAAGGGCCTGACGGCCGCGCTCGGCGCCGCGCTGATCGCCGGCGTCGCCGTGGTCGCCATGCACTACACCGGCATGGCCGCCGTCAGCGTCGCCCTGGACGGCCGGGCCGGCGGCACCGGCGTCCCCGCCTCGCAGTTCGCCCTGCCGATCGCCGTCGGCATCGTCGTGGTGCTCGCCGTGGCCGGCCTGGCGATCGCCTTCTCCCCGCAGGACCCCGAACCTGGCACCGGCCCGGCCGTCGAACCGATCCGCGTCGACCTGTTCGGCCAGGAACGCCGCTGACCGCCCCACGCACCACCCCCGAACGCCGCCCTCCCCGGGCGGCGTTCGGCGTTTCCGGCCCCGCGCGGATGTCAGGATCCGCCGGAAGACCGCCATCGCGGACAACTGCTCGACGGACGCAGCGCCACCACCCACTGGTCCACCGCCGCCCACCTCGACACCGACCTGTCCGCCGCCGCGCTCGCCACCGTCGGCGAGCTGTTCGGGACCGTGGCGGCGACCGCGGTGGAGCTCAGCCCGAAGTGGCCGCGGGGGCGGGCAGCCCGGTGCTCGCGGGCGTCGCGGCCGCCGCTGCGGCGAGCCGGGACGCGGCGAAGTGCCGTTGCGCGTACGCCGCGACGGTGGTCGCCACGCCCAGGCCGAGCCAGCCCAGCGGGCCGGTCGACAGCACCGCGCCCGTCAGCAGCAGCGGGCCCGCCGCCTTCTCGGTGGACTGGGCCATCCCCGCCACCCCGAGGTACTCCGGGCGGGCCCGCTCCGGCGCCAACGCCACCGACAACTCCCAGGACACCACCGAACGCAGCAGCTCGGCGAAGGTCGTCAGCACCGCCGCCACCAGCAGGAACACCGAGGCGAGCACCGGCCCCGGCCCGTGCGCCGCGGCCGCCGCCGCGCAGCAGCCCAGCACCGCGAAGCCGTACATCGGCACCGCGCGCACCGCCTGGCGGGGCGTGCGGACCCGGGCCGAGACGCGCAGCTGCGCGGCCACCACCAGCACCGTGTTGATCGCCAGGAACGCCGGGACCAGGGCGTGCGGCGCGCGGGTGGCGTGGATCAGCCACAGCGGCAGGCCGACGTTCAGGATCGCGTCGTCGACGGTCAGCGCGCAGTCCAGTGCGACGAACCGCAGGTAGCCGCCGTCCCGCCACGGACTCGGCCGCTCCGCCGGGCCGGCCTCCGGTGCCTGCCGTCCGGACCCGGCGACCACCCGGCCCTGGTGGCCCGGCTCCCGGATGCCCGCCACCAGGACGGCCGCCAGCAGGAAGGAGAGCACGTCCGCGAGCAGCAGCGCCCGGAACGCGGCCGGCGTCCCGACCGCCAGCCCGATCGCCGCCAGGCCCGCGCCCGCCGCGTACCCGGCGTTCATCGCCGTCCGCGACAGCGCCCGGTACACCGAACGCCGGTCGCCCGCCACGTCGGTGGCGAACAGCATCTCCATCGCCCGCGCCGCCCGGTCGCCCAGCGCGGACGCGGCCACCAGCCCCAGCAGCGCGCCGAACGAGGAACAGCAGAGCACCGCCGCCAGCGCCACCGCCCGCAGCAGATGACACCCGATCAGCACCGGCCGGCACCCCAGCGACGCGGCCAGCCGCCCCGCGAGCGGCGAGCCGGCGATCCCCGCCACCGAGGCGACGCCGAGCAGCAGCCCGACCTGACCGGCCGTCAGCCGCCCCACCTCGGTGAAGTACAGCACGCAGGCCGCCGCCCACACCCCCGAGCCCGTCCGGTCCGCGAACACCACCACCAGCATGGTCCGCCCCGCCGCCCCGCCCGGAGGCTCCCGCAACTGCCCCCACAGCCCGGCCCCGCGCTCCCTCGCCACCGTCTCCACCCCGTCCCGCCGTCAGCCGTCATTCGTGCCGGGAGCACTCTGCCGCAGAAGTCTCTCGATATCAAGATGCTTGATGTCGAGAGGAAAATGGGTGGCGTCGACCGCCCCCCGGACGGTAGGGGGCCGACCGGGACCGGCCCGCCGCAGGCGAACGCCCCGGACCGCAGGCGGTCCGGGGCGTCCAACAGGCCTACTCCGGAAGCAAGTTGTACTCGCCCAGCAGTTCGCCGATCTCCGAGGTCTCCAGCCGCGCGTTCAGCCGCTTGCGCAGCACGTGCGGGCCGGGCAGGGCCACCGGCTTGCCGTCGCGCAACCGGCTCGTCGCATTCAGCAGCGCCCGCACGTCGTACGTCGACGCGAACACCTCCGGCACGCCGCGCTCCACGCCCAGCAGCCGGTACACCGCCTCCATGCCGGTGCGCACCGAGTACTCGGTGGTGAAGATGCAGTCCCGGGTGGTCTCCGCGAACTGCCCGATGAAGGCGAAGTTCACCGCCCCCGGCGGCACCACGTCCGGGCGGTCACCGGCCGTGCGCGGCATGAAGAACGACGTCACGTACGGCATCATCACCGGCACGCACCTGGCCGCGTCCGCCGCCAGGGCGTCGATCTGCCCCACCGGCACGCCCAGGTGGTACAGCCACTCGCGGGTGATCTCCTCGCCCGTGCACTCCTGCATCGGCTTCTTCACGTAGTCGCCCGGCACGTCCACGAACAGCGAGTACAGCCAGACCACGATCTGGTCCTTCGGCTGCTTCTTGAAGTGCGGCTGCCGGTTCACCGTCCAGCTCAGCAGCCACGACGAGTCGCGGACGGTGACGATGCCGCCCGTCACCACGCCGCCCGAGAACGGGTCGCGCTTGCACACCTTCTGGATGTACTCCGGGATGCGGCGGTCCAGCGTGGTCACCGTCGCCGACTCCCACTTGGTCTGCGGGACGTGCGAGCCGAACACGTCCGGGCGGCCGAAGTCCGGGTGCTTCGCGGCGATCCGCCGCCACAGGTCCCAGGCCGGCGCCGGGCCCTCGTTCAGCTTCGCCGGGGTGTGCTGGTCGCCGTTGTCGGAATTCTCGGTCAGCGAGCCGATGGTGGTGAACAGCAGGTCGTCCGCGGTCAACCGGACCCCGCCCGGCTCCCCGTCGCGGACCCAGTGCAGCGCCGTCGCCTGCTTGCGGCCGTCCTCCAGCGAGAAGTCGACGTCGGTGACCGTGGTGCCGTACTGGAACACCACGCCCTGCCCCCGCAGGTACGCCACCAGCGGCAGCACCAGCGACTCGTACTGGTTGTACTTGGTGAACTTCAGCGCCGAGAAGTCCGGCAGCCCGCCGATGTGGTGGACGAAACGGTGCAGGTAGAGCTTCATCTCCAGCGCCGAGTGCCACTGCTCGAAGGCGAACATGGTGCGCCAGTACAGCCAGAAGTTCGACGCCAGGAAGTCCTCGCCGAACACCTCGTCGATCCGCCGGCCCTCCATCTCCTCGCGCGTCGCCATGAAGACCTTCATCAGGTCGCGCTGCGCCCGGTCGCTCAGCGCGAACAGGCCGTTGGTCTCCGCGTCCCGGCCCTGCCGGTGGGTGACGCGCTGGAGGGAGAAGTTCGGGTCGTCCTTGTTCAGCCAGTAGAACTCGTCGAGGACGCTGGCCCCCTCGATCTCCATCGACGGGACCGAACGGAACAGGTCCCACAGGCACTCGAAGTGGTTCTCCATCTCGCGGCCGCCGCGCACCACGAACCCGCGCTCCGGCTCCTCGAGGCCGTCCAGCGCACCGCCCGGGATGCCCTGCTGCTCCAGGATCGTGATCCGCTCGCCGGCCAGCTGCCCGTCGCGGACCAGGAACGCCGCGCCCGCCAGCGACGCCAGCCCCGAGCCCACGAACCACGCCCGCTTGTCGTCCACCCCTGCGGGCTTGCGGGGCCGTGCGAACGCCTCGTAGTTGCCGCTGCTGTAGTACATCGACGCCACTCCCATCCGTTGCACGGACCGACCAAGATCGTCGGCCTCGGTTCCACCCAACCCGTCCTTACATCCGCACGCACGGCGGGGTGCCCGCATTGCGACGTTCGGGTGAATTGCCCCGTTGATGGGCCCGAGCGCGGTCGGCCGGGGAGGGGGATCTCGGCCCTCCGTGTCCCGAACCGGTGGTGTCGAAATCGTGGTCGTGTTGTAAAGGGATAAATGGTGACGCGTTCTGTCACCTTTGGCGGCGATCGTTGAAGGCATGGAGAACACGAACGATGTCCCGTCCCGCGACAACCTCCCCGCCCGCCCCCTGTCGGGCCGGATCGCCCTGGTCGCGGGCGCGACCCGGGGCGCGGGACGGGCGCTGGCGGTGGAGTTGGGCAGGGCCGGGGCGACGGTCTACGTGACCGGACGGACGACCCGCGAGCGGGTGAGCGAGGTGGGACGGGCGAGCGAGACGATCGAGGAGACGGGGGAACTCGTGACGGCGGCCGGCGGAGTGGGGATCGCGGTGCCCACCGACCACCTGGACGAGGGACAGGTGCGGGCGCTGTTCGGACGGATCGAGGAGGAACACGGGCATCTCGACGTCCTGGTCAACGACCTGTGGGGCGGCGAGCGCCTGACGGTCGAGTCGATCTTCGGGAAGAAGAGCTGGGAGACGCCGCTCGCCGACGGCCTGCGGATGCTGGAACTGGGCGTGCGCTCGCACGTGATCACGGCGGCGCTCGGCCTGCCACTGCTGGTGCGGTCGGCCGCACCGTTGCTGGTGGAAGTCACCGACGGCACCGCGGCGACCAACCGCCGGTACCGCGAGAACCTCTACTACGACCTGGCGAAGAACGCCCCGATCCGGATGGCCTTCGGGCTGGGCGAGGAACTGGCGGAGTACGGCGGCGCGGCGGTGTGCGTGACGCCGGGCTTCCTGCGCTCCGAGCAGATGCTGACGCACTTCGGCGTGACGGAGGAGAACTGGCGGGACGTCGTCTCCGTCGAACCGACCTTCGCGATCGCGGAATCGCCGCAGTACCTCGCGCGCGGGGTGGCCGCGCTGGCCGCGGACCCGCTGCGGGCCGAACGGTGGAACCGGAAGTCGACGTCCAGCGCCGAACTCGCCCGGGTCTACGGCGTCACGGACGTGGACGGCAGCACGCCGGACGCCTGGGCGTACTTCGACGCGATGGGCGAGCGCGGCGAACAGGGCGAACCGGTCTCGGCGGACGACTACCGCTGACGCCCGGCGGGGCCGCCGTCCGGACGCCGGCCCGGAGCGCCGGCGGCCCCGTCGTCCGGCCGCGCCCCGTCGTCCGGCCGCGCCCCGTCGTCCGGGCCTGCCCCGCCGTCCGGGCCTGCCTCGTCGTCCGGGCCCGCCTCGCTGTAGAGCGCGGCGAAGGCCCGGGCATGCCGCGCGAGGCGGGCGCGGAGCGCGGGCGGGGCCAGCACCTCGGCGTCCGCGCCGAGCGAGGCCAGCTCGGCGAACGCGATCTCCTCGGACTCCACGGCCAGTTCGAGGGTGACCCGGCCGACCGCATCCGGAAGCGAGGCGGCGGCCAGCGCCCGCCCGGCCGCGGCCCGGTCGGTGACCTCCGGCAGGCGACGCGCGCCCGCCGGGGTGAGCCGCACCGTGACGGTGGCGCGCAGCAGCGAGAGGGCGAACCGGGCGCTGTGCTCCTGCCAGTACGCCGCCAGGTCGAAGGACGGGTCACGGGTGAACGCACCGTCAACGGGCGTGTCCAGTACGGCGATCCGATCGGCACGGTAGGTGCGGAAGGCCGTGCCCGCAGCGCCCGGGACCCGGCCCACCAGGTACCAGACGCCCGCCTTCAGGACCAGCCCGTACGGTTCCACCCGGCGGGCCGCCCCGGGCTCGCGGCCGGGGCGCGTGTAGGCGAACTCGACCGCGCGGTCCGCCCAGAGCGCGCGCGCCAGCTCCGGCAGCAGCTCGGGAGTGGACGGCTCGCGGAACCAGGCAGGCGCGTCCAGGTGGAAACGCCGGGCCGAGGACTCGGCGGCCGCCCGCAGCGAGGGCAACAGAGTGGCGGAGAGCTTCAGCCGGGCGGTGCCGGCCGCGTCGGAGAGCCCGAGATCGCGCAGCGCGGAAGGCAGCCCGGACAGGTAGAGCGTCTCGGCCTCGGTCGGGTGCAGCGTGGTGAGGCGGGTGCGGTGGCCCGGAGCGAGCCGGTAGCCACCGGCCCGGCCGCGTTCCGACCGGACCGGGATACCGGCCTCCTGGAGCGCCTGGACGTCGCGGATGACGGTCCGTTCGGACACCCCCAACTCCCCGGCCAGTTCGGCGGCGGTGAGGCCGGGGGTCGACTGCAGCAGCAGGGCCATGCGGATCAGACGGGCGGCACGCATGCGCCCAGCATCGCCGATCCGCGACTCGGCGGTCACTTCGCACAACCCCATGAACCTCCGCGGCCATGCCACTAGGGTCGGCACCAGGCCCACGCCGACAGGGGGAACCACCATGACCGGCCACCCGATCGCCCTCACCACCAGCTACGGCGCCCTCCACTTCACCGACCGCCACGGCCACCCCTTCCAGCTGCGCTCCGCCCGCCGTCCCGACCGCTGGCAACCCGTCGCCGCTGCCACCCAGCGCGGCGAAACCCCCTGGCAGACCGCCCTGCGCGCCACCCGCCACCACCTCGGGCTCGACCCCGTCACCGAACAACTCGCCACCGGACGCCGCCTGTTGGCCGTCCTCCACCACGCCCCCACCCCCGAACACCCGCTCGCCCGCACCGGCCACATCTTCGACGGCGGCACCCTCGACGACGAACAACTGCACCGCATCCGCCTCACCGCCGCCCACACCGACTGGGCCGTCGACACCCTCTGGCGCTGGCGCCACCGCATGCACCCCCACGACCACCGCCGCCTGATGCTCGTCGACCGCGCCCGCCGCGCCCGCACCACCCTGGACGCCGAACATCCCGACACCGGCCCCGACGCCTTCGAAGGCGTCCTCGTCCTGGTCACCACCCCCGCCCGCGACCGGGTGCTGCTCAACCTCCGCGACGACCACCCCGGCATCCCCTGGCCCGGCCACTGGGCCCCCGTCGGCGGCTGGCGCGAAGGCCACGAGAGCGCCCACGACTGCGCCACCCGCGAAATCCGCGAGGAGGCCGGCATCGGCGTCACCGCGCTGCGCCCGCTCACCGCCCCGCGGCACCCGCTGCTCGCCGACACCACCGCCGTGCTGCACGCCGTCTACGACGGACCCGACGGCGCCCTCGTGCTCGGCGAGGGACAGGCCCTCCGGCTGGTGCCCCGCACGGAGATACCCGCCCTGCGGACCCCGCCCTACCTGGCGCACTACCTGGAGCACCTCTGACCGGCCCTGACTGTTCATCAGGTGATCGGATTTCACCATCCGGCCTGTGGAAGGCTGGTGTGAGCAGGACGTTCCGTGGATAGGCTTGCGGGCAGCCCGGCCCGACGGGCCGATCCATCAAGGGGGAATCCACACCGAAATGTCGTACCTGCGCACCTTCCTGCCCTGGATCGTCTTCGCGGTGATCCCGTCCGCCCAGTGGCAGTGGGCCGCCCTGGCCGGCCTGGTCGTCGCCGCGGCCGTCATCCTCCAGCAACGCAGGGCCGGAGCTGCCTACGACGCGCTGATCATCGAGCTCGGCTCCGCGCTGTTCTTCGCCGTGCTCGCCGCGATCGCCTTCTCCGACCCGCACTCCGGCGTCCGCGACTGGTCCGCGACGCTGTCCTCCGCCTGCCTCGCCGTGATCGCCGGCACCTCGCTGCTGATCGGCAAGCCCTTCACCCTCGGCATCGCCAAGCGCAGCACCCCGCCCGAGATCTGGCCGCTCAAGCCGTTCATCCGCGTCAACGTCGTCATCACCACCGTGTGGACCGCCGCCTTCGCGCTCACCGCCGCCGCCCTGGCCGTGCTCGCCCACGGCGGCCACGGCCACTCGCTCACCTCCCTGCTGGTGCAGATCGCCGGGTTCGTCGTCCCGATGGTCTTCACCGTCCGCTACGTCGCCCTGGTCCAGTCCCGGGCGCCGCAGAACTGACATCCCGTCACCCGCAGCACACGAGCCCGGCCGCCACCGAAGTGGCGGCCGGGCTCTTTTCCGCCCGAATTCCAAACTCTCGCAAAGGGGCGGTACCGAATTCCACCCGAACTGCCAAGAACAGGGATGGAAAATGGAAAACTGTTGAAGGCCTAAGGAGTTGGCGGACCGCCAGGAGACCCACTGTGGCCTGCGCGGATATCGGAACCTGAATTTCTCCTGAACCCGATCCGTTGACTGCCCGTCAGCCGCTCTGCTTTGCTTCTGGCCCGCCCCAGGAATATCGGCCGCGCCGCGCCCCACCGAGGTGCGGGCGGCCGGAGGAGAGAGGCCCCTCACCCATGGGAATGTCCCCCACCGCCATACGTTCGAGGCTCGCGGCGCTCACCGGCGCAGCCTCGCTCGTGGTCGCCGCCGCCGGACTCGCCGTCACCGCGGCCCCCGCGCACGCCGACACCCCCCAGCCGGCCGCCGCCGCGGTCTCCGGCCAGGCCCACCGCGGACCCGCCGGAACCGGCGGCATCTCCAACGAGTTCAACCCGTTCAGCCCGGCCCTCACCAACAGCACCCTCCCGGGCATGAAGCAGTACGCCAAGCAGAAGCAGGACCGCATCGCCCACCAGCCGCAGGCCGCGGCCACCGGCCAGCAGACCCTGTCCTACGGCGGCGGCATCGACGGCATCGGCGTGCAGAGCGGCCACTCCAAGGTGTACCTGGTCTTCTACGGCACCCAGTGGGGCACCCAGGGCACCGACGCCAACGGCAACCTGACGTTCTCCAACGACACGGCGGGCGCCGCGCAGGCCGCGCAGAACATGTTCAAGGGCATCGGCACCAACGGCGAGACCTGGTCCGCCGACCTCACCCAGTGGTGCGACGGCCCCAACGTCGCCTCCGGGGCGGTCGGTTGCCCGTCGAACGCCGCGTTCGTCCCCTACCAGAGCGGCGGCGTGCTCGCCGGCGTCTGGTACGACAACGCGGGCGCCGAGCCGTCCACCGCCACCGGCCACCAGCTCGGCGTCGAAGCCGTCAACGCGGCCGCCCACTTCGGCAACACCACCGCCGCCGCCAACCGCGACGCCTACTACGTGGTGCTGTCCCCCAAGGGCACCGACCCGGACAACTACCAGAGCCCGACCCAGGGTTACTGCGCCTGGCACGACTGGAACGGCGACACCACCCTCACCGGCGGCGCCGTCACCTCCTCCTACGGAGACATCGCGTTCTCCAACCAGCCGTACAACATCGACATGGGCTCCTCCTGCGGCGTCGGCTTCGTCAACTCGCCCGGCACGCTGGACGGTTGGACCATGACGCTGGGCCACGAATGGCACGAGATGATGTCCGACCAGAACCCGGCCGGCGGCTGGACCAACCAGGTCGCGGGCAGCTCGTACAACGGCCAGGAGAACTCCGACGAGTGCGCCTGGCTCCAGCCCGGCACCGCCGGCGGCGCCGCCAACGTCGGCTTCGGCTCGTACGGCACCTTCGCCGAGCAGGCCAGCTGGTCCAACGACACCAACTCCTGCGCCATCACGCACGCCATCCTCACCCACGGCGGCGGCACCACCAACACCGTCACGGTGACCAACCCCGGCAGCCAGAGCGGCACCGTCGGCACCGCCGCGAGCCTGCAGATCAAGGCCACCGACTCGGCGTCCGGCCAGACTCTGACCTACGCGGCCACCGGCCTGCCCGCCGGCCTGAGCATCAACGCCTCCACCGGCCTGATCTCCGGCACCCCGACCGCCGCCGGCACCTCCTCGGTCACCGTCACCGCCACCGACACCACCGGCGCCGCCGGCACCGCCTCCTTCGGCTGGACCGAGGCCGGCAGCGGCGGCGGCACCTGCACCGCCGCCCAACTGCTCGGCAACGCCGGCTTCGAGACCGGCACCGCCGCGCCCTGGACCGCCAGCGCCGGCGTGGTCTCCAACTCCACCTCCGAGGCCGCCCACGGCGGCTCCTGGAAGGCCTGGATGGACGGCTACGGCTCCGCCCACACCGACACCGTCTCCCAGACCGTCACGATCCCGGCCGGCTGCAAGGCCACCTTCAGCTTCTGGCTGCACATCGACACCGCCGAGACCGGCACCACCGCCTACGACAAGCTGACCGTCCAGGCCAACTCGACCACCCTGGCGACCTACTCCAACGCCAACGCCGCCACCGGGTACGTCCAGAAGTCCTTCGACCTGTCGGCCTACGCGGGCCAGAGCGTCACCCTGAAGTTCACCGGCACCGAGGACGCCTCGCTGCAGACCAGCTTCGTCGTCGACGACACCGCGCTCAACGTCTCCTGACGCGGCACCAAACCCCCCTCGGGGGCGCCGGGGCGGACCCACCACGGGCCCGCCCCGGCGCCGTCGCAGCTGCCCCGACGACGGGACGGAGCCCCGCCATGCCACCGAAGAACGCCCTCGCCGCCGCCCTGCTCGCCCTCGCGGCGCTCGCCGGCGGCTGCGGCCCGGCCGCCACCACGACCGCCGCGTCCGTGGTGCTGAACGAGAGCGCCGACCGCACCCGGATCACCGTCGCGCCCGGCACCACCGTCCGCACCGAACTCCACAGCACCTACTGGTCGCCCGCCACCAGCACCGACCCCGTCCTGCTCGCCCCCACCGGGCAGCCGACCGCCACCACCGGCCCCAGTTGCCGACCCGGCGGCGGCTGCGGCACCGTCACCACCGCCTTCACCGCCCGCACCACCGGAACCGCCCGGCTGACCGCCCACCGCACCAGCTGCGGCGAGGCCCGGCCCTGCCCGCCCGCGCAGCAGGACTTCACCGTCGAGGTGGACATCGCCGCCCCCTGACGGCCCGGGCCCTCTTCTGTGGAGCCCCGGGCCGTCAGCCCGTCAGCCCGTCAGCCCGTCAGAACGTCAGAACGTCGGGTCGACGGGGGAGAGGAGGCCGAACCGGTCCTCCAGGTGCTGGGCGGCGGCCAGGCAGAGGTCCTCGCGGAACGGCCGCCCCACGATCTGGACGCCGGTCGGCAGGCCGTCCGCCGCCGGCCCGGTGGGCACCGCCACCGCCGGGAGGCCGACGAAGCTCGTCACCGAGCACAGCCGCATCGCGGAGGTCACCCGGTCCCGGCCCGCCCGGTCGCGCGACTCCAGGCCCGGCTCCACCGGCGGTTCGGTGAACACCGGGCCGAGCAGCAGCGGGTACTCCTCCAGGAACTCCGCCCAGGCCCGGCGGATGTTCATCCAGGTGCCCATCAGCTTGACCAGCCCGGCCGCGTCCACCTGCGGCGTGGCGCGCATCGCGAAGTCGATGAAACGCTCGCCGCCCGCGCCGAGGATCTTCCGTACGACCGGCCAGGACGGCGTGAACTCGGCGACGGTCAGCCGGTGGAACGCGTCGTACGCCTCGTCGAACCGCGGGACGTCGGCCACCTCGCGGACGTCGTACCCCGCCTCGGCCAGCGCCCCCGCGGCCCGCTCCACGGCAGCCCGGACGGTCGGGTGAACGCCGCGCCCGCCCGGGTCGGCGACCACGGCGACCTTCGGCGGGCCGTCGAGCGGACGGCCGTACAGCGGTGCGGGCACGGCCCGCGGATCGCGCGGATCGGGCCCCGCCAGGCACTCGTACGCGAGCCGCAGATCCGCCACCGTGCGGGCCAACGGGCCGTCCGCGACCAGGACTTGGGACGCCGGGCCGGGATCGTCCGGGCCCAGCATGCGCTGGTCGGCGGCGAACCGGCCGGCGGTCGGGTTCAGCGCTGCGACGCCGCAGAACACGGCCGGGATGCGGACCGAGCCGCCCGAGTCGTCGCCCAGCCCGAGCGCGGCCATCCCGGTCGCGACCGCCACCCCGTCCCCGCCGCTGGTGCCGCCGGGCGTCAGCCCCGCGTCCCACGGGTTGAGGGTGTCGCCGTACAGCTCGCTGCGGGTGTGCATCCCGGACAGGATCAGCGTCGGCATGTTGCTGTGGCCGATCGGGATCGCCCCCGCGGCGCGCAGCCGCGCCACCGGGATCGCGTCGGCCGGCGCCGTCATGCCCGCGAACCGCGGCGTGCCGAAGGTGGTCGCGAAACCCTCGACCCGGATGCACTCCTTGACGGTGAACGGCACACCCGCCAGCGGGCCGAGCGCCTCACCGGCGGCCCGCCGCGCATCGATCCGGCGGGCGTCGGCGCGGGCCCGGTCGGCGAACAGCTGGGTGACGGCGTTGACCCGCGGGTTCACCGCGGCGATCCGGTCGAGGTGCGCCTCCACCGACTCGGCGGCGGACACCTCGCCGGCCCGGACGGCGGCGGCGAGAGCGCCGGCGGAAAGCTTCCACATGGGATCTGTCCTCCTGAACGTTTTTCCGATGCGACTGCATCGGAACAGGACCGCACCCTAGCCCAGGAACCGATACACTCGCATCGAATAAAAGTCGTCACCGGAGGCCGCGAACCGATGCCCAAGCAGGTGGACCACGAGGAACGCCGACGCCGGATCGCCGACGCCGTCTGCGCCCTGATCGACGAACAGGGCCTGGAAGCCGTCAGCCTCCGCGACGTCGCCGCCCGCGCCGAGGTCTCCATGGGCGCCGTCCAACGCTGCTTCCGCAGCAAGGACGAGATGCTCCGATTTGCTCTCGCCCACGTCGGCCACCAGGTCACCGCACGGGCCCGCACCCGCCTGCTCGCCGCCCCCGCCCAGTCCCCGGCCAGCACCGTCGGCCACCTCGCCCACGAGATCGCCCTGCTGCAGGCCCACCAGCGCGCCCAGGCCCGGGTCTGGCTCGCCTTCCTCGCCGCCGCCGCCGTCAACCCCGCCCTCGCCGACGACCTGCGGGGCAGCTACACCGACCTGGAGACCCTGCTCACCCGGCTGATCGCCGACGCCGGCGACCTCCCCGACCCCGCCGCCGAGGCCCGCACCCTGCTCGCTCTCGCCGACGGCCTCACCGCGCACGTCCTGATCGGCCACCGCGCCCCCGAAGAAGCCGAACGCCTGCTGCACGCCCACCTCGCCCGCCTCTGGCAGTGAGGGCCGCGGCCGCACCGGAAAAACCGGTGACACCCGCGCGCCGCCGACCGGACACTGTCCCCGGACCCGCCGTCCGGACACTGTCCCCGGACCCGCACCCCCGCGAAAGGACACCGGCATGACCCTCGCCCGCAAAGGCGCCCGCCGCATCGTCGTCGACGGCACCGCGTACCGCTGGCACGCCGCCCGACGCCACCTCTGCTGTGACTACGAGGGTGGCACCCTCGGCTGGGTCGCCGAGGACGCCGCCCACCCCGGCACCACCCTCGTCGTGGAGACCGGCCGCCGCGCCCGGCTCTCCCCCCGCCCCACCCCGGCCGACCTGATCCTGCCGCGCGAGGTCGCCACCGGCATCCGGACCGCCCTCGCCCGGGGCTGGAACCCCACCGTCAACGGCTCCCCGTTCAAGATCGACCTGCCGAACTCGGAGACGGATCAGGGTTCCTGATACATCGTCAGGACGAGCCGGACGCCCACCGCTCCTCCTCGACGGCGACGGCGGCCCCGACCGGCCCGTGGTGTTCTGGAGCCCGACCGGAACACCCGGCCCACCCGGCCCCGCCCGAGGAGACGCCCGCATGAACTCGCCACCCCCGCACCGCCGTTGCGCCCGCCGCAGCGCCCGCCGCAGTGCCCTGCTCGCCACCGCCTGCGCCCTCCTGCTCGCCGGGCTCGCCCCGGCGGCCACCGCCGAGGCCAAGTCGGCGGACGTCGCCGGGGCGGCCAAGCCGACGGACGTCGTCCAGCAGCGCCTGGACGCGCTGGTCTCCGCCGACGGCCTGCCCGGCGTGCTGGCCGCCGTCCAGGGACGCGACGGCCGGACCCGCAGCTACACGGCGGGCGTCGGCGACCTGGCCACCGGGGCGAAGGTGCCCGCCGACGGGCAGGTCAGGATCGGCAGCAACACCAAGACCTTCGTCGCGGTCGTCGTCCTCCAGCTGGTGGCGGAAGGCCGGATGCAGCTGGACGCCTCCCTCGACACCTACCTGCCCGGCCTGATCCGCGGCGACGGCATCGACGGACGGAACATCACCGTCCGCCAAATCCTCCAGCACACCAGCGGGTTGGCGGACTACACCACCTTCCTCGACCTCTCCGGGACCGATCAGTACGTCGAACCGCGCGACCTGCTCGACGTCGCTCTCGCCCACCCGCCGGACTTCGCCCCCGGCGCGGGCTGGAAGTACAGCAGCACCGGCTACCTGATCGCCGGACTGATCGTCCAGAAGGTCACCGGACGACCCGTCGGCGAGGAGATCACCAAGCGCGTGATCGACCGGATCGGCCTGCGCCACACCTACTTCCCCGCCCAGGGCGACACGGGCATCCGCGAGCGCCACCCGCACGGCTACCTGCCGCCCGAGCAGCCCGGCGCGCAGCCCTTCGACATCACCGAGATGGACCCGTCCTGGGCCTGGGCCGCCGGCGCGATGATCTCCACCACCGGCGACCTGAACCGCTTCTTCGCCGCCCTGATCGGCGGTCAGCTGCTGCCCCCGGCCCAGCTCGCCCAGATGCGGACCACCGTCCCGGCCGACCACTTCGGCCCCGGCGCGCGCTACGGCCTCGGCCTGGCGAGCCACCCGCTGCCCTGCGGCGGCCTGTCCTGGGGCCACGGCGGCACCGTCCCCGGCTACGTCACCCGGGGCGGCGTCACCGAGGACGGCCGCGCGGCGACCGTCGCGGTGACCATGGCTTCGGCGCCGGAGGTCCGGCAGCGGGCGTCCGACGCCGCCGACGCGGCCCTGTGCCGCTGACGTTCCCCGCCCGGTGCCCTTCCTGCCCGGGGCGCTCCCTGCTCCGGGGCGATCCGTGCCTCGGGCGGGACGCGCATCGACCCGCGGTCGCCCGGCCGGAACGGCCGTGACACGCGGGTCGACGAGTGGGGGGGCAGAGGGCTGAGCGGAGGACGGTGGGCGTCGGTCCGGCGTCCGGCGCCCGGGGCCGGGGCTCCTACCAGCTGGCTCCGGCGTCGGTGAAGAAGCCGGAGACGCCGGTGCTGTCCGCACAGATCAGGTGGCTGCCGTGCTCGACCCCGTTCGGGCTGACGACGGAGAAGCTCTGGGCGAAGCAGGCGCCGGTCTCGTCGGCGACGAACGAGGTGTTGCCCCAGTGGGCTTCCGGGCCTTCGTTTGCGGAGGCGAGTCCGGCGCAGCCGAGCATGAGGGGGGCGGTGAGGGTGCCGACGGCCAGGACACGCTTGAGAGCACGCATGAATGATCCCCTTCGAGGAGTTCGGTGTGGCGGCGGGGCACGATGGCGGCCCTGCCACCAACCAGAAGGACATGTGCCACCGAGGCCCGCAATGCGACCATGCAGCCATATAGTCCTCACGGAGAGTCAGGTGCCCTTGTGGGGGGCAGCGGAGGCTGGGCCGAAGGTTCACCCCTTGGGTGGTCGGCCGCTCGCGGTTCCTGATCGGGCGGTTCCTGCTCAGGGTCCCGCCGGACATTCGACCTGATGGGAGATCAGGGCTCCGTGGATGGGCCTGACGCCAAGTCAGGGGTTCGGCGGCCGGTGCGGCATCTCGTGTTCGTGCGTCCGGGCGGTTCTGTGGGTCTGTTGATAGTACAAACTGATAGCGCTTGGTGATGGCTGCGCATAGTCAAGGGCATGACGAGACATCGCCGTGGACCGCTGCGGCTCAGATCCCGAGCGGCTCGCTTGATCAGTGCCGTAGCCGCTGTCGGCGTGGTCGGTGCGGGTGTGGCGGCCACGTTGGGTGCCCAGGCTGCCGGTCCTGCCTTCGAGCGTGCGGCGGTGGTGCCGGAGCGTGTGAGGGCCGCTGGTTCCCCCTTGTTGCAGGAGGATTTCACGGGTGCGGCCGCGGATCCGAGGTTCGTCGCGGTCGGCGCGGCCTGCCTCACCGGGGGGCCTGTCACGACTCCGCTCCCGCCGGACGGGCGTCGGTTGACGGGTTGTCCGGTTCCGGAGGTCGGTCCGGTGCCGCCGTTGGACAGCTCGCCGTTCGGCTACCTGCGGCTCACCGACTCCAGCAACGACCGGAACGCGGCGGTGTTGTTCGATCAGGCGCTGCCGGCGGGCAACGGTCTGGATGTGACCTTCGACCAGTGGCAGTACGGCAGCACCACGCCCGTGACGCCGGCCGACGGCATCTCGTTCTTCCTGGTCAACGGCGATGTCTCGTTGAAACACCCGGGTGCGTTCGGCGGCAGCCTGGGCTATGCGCAGAAGCTGCCCGACGACGACCCCGGTCTGAGTATCCTGCCGGGTGTCGACGGCGGTTATCTCGGTGTCGGTCTCGATGTGCTCGGCAACTATTTCGGCGACTGGGAGCACCGCGGGAACGGCTGTCCGACCCGTTCCCCGGCCGGGACCGGCTTCCGTATTCCGGCGCCGGGGCCCAACATGGTCACCGTCCGCGGCCCGGGGCACGACGTCGAGGGTTACTGCTTTCTGACCGCCACTACCGGCAACTTCTCGACCACCGGCCCTTGGCCGTCGACCCTGCCGGGCACGCTGCAGGGTCCGCTGACGTCGTTGCCGGTCGGTGTGACGCCTTCGGAGGCGCAGACGTTGCTGGAGCCGTCCCGGCGCCGGGTCCATGTGCACCTGACGGCGGCGCCGGCGCCGGTGCTGACGGTCACCATCGACTTCGACGACGGCACGGGTCCGCACCAGGTGCTCAGCGCCCCGGCGCCCCAGCCCGTTCCTGCCACCTACAAGTTCGGCTTCGCCGGCTCGACGGGCCTGTTCACCGATGTGCATCTGATCCGAAACGTGGTGATCGGCACCGACCGGCCGCTGCCCGAACTGAACCTGGTCAAGCAGGCCCACCAGCCCCTGCCCGCGGACCTGACGGTCGGCTCACAGGTCCCGTACGACTTCGTCGTCACGAACTCCGGGAGCGTCCCGGTCGACAACCTGGGCGTCAACGATCCGAAGGTCGGGTCGGTGAGCTGCCCGGTGACGGTGCTGCAGCCCGGTGAGACCGTCACCTGCACTGCCACCTACGCCGTGACCGCGGCGGACGTGGCGGCGGGCCGCGTCGTCAACACCGCGGTGGCTGCCGGAACGGCGGACGGCGACCCGGTCGAGTCGCCTCCGTCGACCGAGACCGTCCCCCTCGTGACGCCGCCGGGCCTTGAGGTCGTCAAGCAGGTGGACGTCCCCGGTCCGTTCCACGTCGGCGACACCGTCCCCTACACGTATGTCGTGAGCAACACGGGCGGCACCGAGATCACCGACCTCGGGGTCCTCGACGACAAGGTCGCCGGCATCACCTGCGACGTCACGACCCTCGCCCCCCGGGGCAGTCCCGGCGACAGCACCCGGTGCCACGGCAGCTACGTGGTCACCGCTGCCGACGCCGACGCCGGTGAGGTGACCAACCATGCCGTCGCCCACGGCGTCTCCAACGATCAACCCGTCACCTCCCCCGAAACCCAGGCCACCGTCCCGGTGGTGGGCCCGTCCTCGGTGGCGCTCTCCAAGGCGGCCGACACCGCGGGCCCCGTCCGTGTCGGTGACACCGTCAACTACACGTACACGGTGACCAATACGGGAGGGACGGTCCTCCACGACGTCTTCGTCGCCGACGACCACTCACCGGCCGTCACCTGCGACAGCACCGTCCTCAACCCCGGTGACAGCACCGTCTGCCACGCCGCGTACGTCGTGACCGACGCCGACCTGGCGCTCGGCCACCTCACCAACCGCGCCGAAGCCGTGGGCGCCAACCCCGAGGGCGAGAGCGTCGTCAGCCCCCCGGAGGAAGTGTCCCTGCGCGTCGTCGGCGAGGCCCAGTTGGTCCTGCAGAAGGCCGCGGACAGCGCGGGCCCGTTCCGGGTCGGGGACGCCGTGTCGTACACGTACACGGTGACCAACACCGGTACGGCGGCGGTGCACGACCTGACGGTGGCGGACGACCATGTCGCGTCGGTCACGTGCTCCCGGACCACGTTGGACCCCGGTCAGAGCATGCTCTGCCATGGCAGTTACGTGATCACGGCCGCTGATGTGACGGCCGGTCACGTGACCAACACGGCGCACGCCAGCGGCACCGACCCGCAGGGCGAGCCGGTGCAGAGTCCGCCGGCCTCGGTGACCGTGCCGGTGGTGGGCGAGGCGGTGTTGGCGATCGGGAAGGCGGCGGACAGTGCGGGTCCGTTCCACCTGGGTGAGGTGGTCTCATACACGTACACGGTGACCAACACCGGTACGGCGGCGGTCGACAGCCTGACCGTGTCGGACGACCATGTCGCGTCGGTGACCTGCGACACGACCACCCTGAATCCGGGTCAGAGCACGACCTGCCACGGCAGCTACGTCGTCACGGCCGCTGATGTGACGGCCGGGCACGTGACCAACACGGCGCACGCCGCAGGGACGGACCCCGAAGGCCAGACGGTCGAGAGCCCGCCCGGCGGAGCGACCGTCCCGGTCGTCGGCGAGGCCCGGCTGGTCCTGCAGAAGGCCGCGGCCGGTGCCGGCCCGTTCCACGTCGGCGACACCGTTCCCTACACGTACACGGTGACCAACACCGGTACGGCGGCGGTGCACAACCTGACGGTGAGCGACGACCGCATTGCGTCCGTGACGTGCGACGTGACGGCGCTGAACCCCGGGCAGAGCACGTTCTGCCACGGCAGCTACGTCATCACCGCGGCGGATGTGGCGGCCGGGCACGTGACCAACACCGCCCACGCCAACGGCACCGACCCGCAGGGCGATCCCGTGCAGAGCCCGCCCGGCGAGGCCACCATCGAGATCGCCGGGGATGCCCAGCTCACCCTGGAGAAGGTCGCCGACAGCGCGGGCCCGTTCCACCTGGGCGACACCATCACCTACACGTACACCGTGATCAATGCGGGGACGGCGGCGGTGCACGACCTGACGGTGGCGGACGACCGTGTCGCGTCCGTGACGTGCGACGTGACGACGTTGAACCCCGGGCAGAGCACGTTCTGCCGCGGCAGCTACGTCGTCACGGCTGCCGATGTGACGGCCGGGCACGTGACGAACACGGCGCATGCGGACGCTACTGGCCCTGAGGGGCAGCCGGTGCAGAGTCCGCCCGGCGAGGCGACTGTGCCGGTGCTGGGCGAGGCTGCGCTGACCATCGCGAAGGCGGCGGACGCGGCTGGTCCGTTCCACGTGGGTGACAGGGTGTCGTACACGTACACCGTGAAGAACACGGGGACGGCGGCGGTCAACGCCCTTGCGGTCGCGGACGACCGTGTGGTGTCGGTGACGTGTGAGGCGACGACGCTGAATCCTGGGCAGAGCACTTTGTGTCACGGCAGTTATGTGGTGACGGCTGCGGATGTGCAGGCGGGCCATGTGACCAACACGGCGCGTGCCGAGGGCACGGATCCGGAAGGCCAGACGGTCGTCAGTCCGCCTGGTGAGGCGACCGTTCCGGTGCTGGGCGAGGCTGCGTTGTCGATCGAGAAGGTGGCGGACAGCACGGGCCCGTTCCGGGTGGGGGACACGGTGAACTACACGTACACGGTGATCAACACCGGTACGGCGGCGGTGCACGACCTGACGGTGAGCGACGACCGCATCGCGTCCGTGACGTGTGACGTGACGACGCTGAATCCCGGTCAGAGCACTTTGTGTCACGGCAGTTATGTGGTCACTGCGGCCGATGTGCAGGCGGGTCATGTGACGAATACGGCTCATGCGGGCGGTACTGATCCGCAGGGGCAATCGGTGCAGAGTCCGCCTGCCGAGGTGACGGTCCCCGTTGTCGGTGAGGCCGCGTTGAGCATTGAGAAGGCTGCGAATGGTGCGGGTCCGTTCCGGGTGGGCGAGGTCGTCGACTACGTCTACACCGTCACCAATACGGGCACTGCCCTCGTTCACAACGTGACGGTCGCGGACGATCACGTCACGTCGGTTGTCTGTGATGCGACGACGCTGAATCCTGGTCAGAGCACTTTGTGTCACGGCAGTTATGTGGTCACTGCGGCCGATGTGCAGGCGGGTCACGTCACGAACACCGCTCGTGCGAACGGCACCGACCCCGAGGGCCGGCCCGTCCAGAGCCCGACCGGCGAAGCCACGGTCCCTGTTGTCGGTGAGGCCGCGTTGAGTGTCGAGAAGGCGGCGGACGGGGCGGGTCCGTTCCATCTGGGCGACACCGTGGATTACATCTACACCGTCACGAACACCGGTACGGCCGTCATCAGCAACTTGGCCGTTGTGGACGACCGCGTCGCGTCGGTCGCCTGTGACTCGACGTCGCTGGCTCCGGGTGCGAGCACGGTGTGCCATGGCAGTTATGTGGTGACGGCCGCGGATGTCCGGGCGGGTCATGTCACGAACACCGCGCATGCGGGCGGTACGGATCCTGAAGGTCGGCCCGTTCAGAGCCCGCCCGGCGAGGTGACGGTTCCGGTTGTCGGTGAGGCCGCGTTGAGCATTGAGAAGGCGGTGGATGGTGCGGGTCCGTTCCACGTTGGTGACACGGTGACGTACATCTACACGGTGACGAACACCGGCTCGACGGTGCTGACGGACGTGTCCGTCCGTGACGACCGGGTCGCGCAGGTGTCGTGCGAGGCGACGACGCTGGAGCCGGGTGCGAGCACGACGTGTCGTGGCAGTTACGTGGTG
>NZ_LISX01000024.1:50700-94392 GCF_001905465.1 Kitasatospora sp. CB01950 | reverse complement strand
CCTTCGGCGCTGCGCGGCGGCGAAGCCGCCGGAACTGCCGGCCTTCGGCCGGGCCCCGGGCTTCGCCCGGGGCGGCTCGGCGGCTTCGCCGCCGACTGCCCGGCTTTGCCGGGCTGTTCGGGCTTCGCCCGATCGCTGGCGCGGGGTTCGGGTGGGTGATGGTGGGTCAACTCCGCTGCTTCGCGCGGAGTTTGACGGGGCGGAGAGGTGGGGCCTTCGGTCCTTGAATGGGATGGGCGGGTGAATGGGATGGGCGGGCCGGACGGGCTTGGGGGCGCTTCACGCCGTGGGCCCGGAGGTGATTCGGAGCTGGTGCGGGCGTGTCGGATGGCGGGGTCACTCGTTGGGGTAGCAAGGGGGCGGGCTTCGCCCGTTCCGGTGCATCAAAGCTGTATGGCCGCTAGACTCTGGCCTAGAAGATGGGGTCCGGAGAATTCTTGTACTGCACTCCGGGCCGAGATCACCCATCGCTGAGAATATCGCCCGTCGAAATGCAGAGGGAGCTGGATATGAAATTTCTGAGCTCGGGGGAGACTGCGGCATGACCGTCTCCTGGGTCGCGGGCTGGTACTGCGGGGAGTGCGGCAGCTCGGGGCAGGATCGCTTCGAGGACGACACCGAGGTCGAGGCGGACCACGACTGCGAGCAGGGCGGCGGGTCGGGCTCGATCGGGTGGGACGGCCGCGCGGAGTGCGGTGAGTGCGGGTGGGTGCTTGAGACGGACTTCGAGGACGACTGCTGGGTGGCATCGGGCCACGTGTGCGGGGACGAGTCGGCGGTGCCGGCCGGAGTGGAGCGGTGATGGACGAGGTCGAGCGGCTCGCGGCAGCACAGCGGCGGGTGCAGCGCCAGGCGCAGGGGCGGACGGCAGAGCAGATCGGGGGCGGCCTGGTGGCCGCGCGGGCCATGGCGCGGCAGGCCGGCCGGGACGAGGAAGTGGGGCCGGACGCGGTGTGGGAGGTGGAGGAGTGGGAGCGCATCGCCACCCTGGTCTGCTCCGGTTCCTGGCCGGTGTACGACGTCGCCCTCGACGAGCAGGCGCAGGCGTGGCTGGCCGAGTGGGAGCAGCGGATGCAGGCTCGGCGCCGGACACGGCAGCGGCAGGCGGAGCAGCAGGTCCGTGAGCGGGTGCAGCTGGCGGACCGGGTGCAGGTGCGCGCGGTGCTGCCGGGCGAGGCGGGGCGGCGGCTGCGGGCGCTGGCGGAGGGGCTGGGGTGGAGCGCGGAGCGGGTGCTGGCAGTGCTGGCCGAGCACGTCCAGGTCGACGCCGACGGCCTGGTCCACGTGCCCCCGGTCGCCATCACCCCGGCGCCGCCCGGCCTGGAGGCGTACCGGGAGCGGCTGCCCGCGGTCTACCGGGAGCCGCCGCGGTACGGGCGCGAGGCGAACGCCTACGGCGAGGACTACCTCGGCCCGGCGCTCGACTGGTAGCGGCGGCGCCGTCGTGAACGGCGCGAATCAGCAGTGGTCAGTTTTCCGGTCATGTCGCTTGAATTCCTGGAAAGGGAAATTGGAATCATGATGAAAAAGCCCCGCCGCAATCAGGAGGAAGCCGCCGACGCCTCCGTGCGACTTCTGACGCTCCCCGCGTCGGGGTTGGTGCCGCCTCAGGGGCTGCGGTGCCAGATCCGGGCGGCGACGGGGTCGGGGAAGTCGCTGACGGCCGTTCACATCGCCGAGCGGCTGCGCTCCGAGCGGACGCTGGTGCTGGTGCCCTCGCTGCCGCTGCTGGAGCAGACGGTGGCGGTGTGGCGGAGCGAAGGCCACGGCGGGCGGATGGTCGGGCTGTGCTCGCTCACCGGCTACGAGCAGCCCGTGGGTCTGCGCTGCACCACCGATCCGGCCGAGCTGGTCAAGCTCACCGCCGGACTGAAGCGGGTGACCGTCTTCGCCACCTACGCCAGCCTGGGCCTCGGGCACCTGGAGAAGGCCCACCAGATCGGGCTGGAGCCGTTCTCGCTCGCGGTCGTGGACGAGGCCCACCGCGTCAGTGGTCAAGCTGGTCGGCCGTGGGCGGCGATCCTGGACAACACCCGGATCCCGTGCGACAGGCGGCTGTTCATGACGGCCACCGCCAGGCTGTGGGCCGTCAAGGAACGGGACCGGGAACGGGCCGCGGCGGCCGGCATCGAGTCGGCCGAACTGATCGCCAGCATGGACGACGAGGAGCTGTTCGGCCCCATCGCCCACGACTACCCCCTCGGCCAAGCAATCTCCGACGGCGTCATCGCCCCCTACCGGATCGTCTGCGTCGACGTCTCCGACCCCGACCTCCAGGGCCTGGAGCAGCGCGGTGCGAGCGAGATGTCGGTGGAGTACCGGGGCGCCCGCCTGGCAGCCCTGCAGACCGCGCTGCTGACCGCCGCCGCCGAGTGGGACCTGGGCCGGGTGCTGTCGTTCCATCACCTCGTGGCGGAGGCGCGGGCGCTCAGCACCGGCCTGCACGACGTCGCCAAGGTGCTGTGGGAACAGGACCCCGCCCTGCACCCGGACCCGAAGCTGATCGGCACCAGCTGGCTGGAGTCGGAGCACACCGTCGCCGAGCGGCGCAAGACGCTCGGCGACTTCTCCTCGCTGCTCGCCGAGGACGGGCTGCGGCTGCTCCGCTACGTCCTGGCCTCGGTCAAGGTCTTGAGCGAGGGCGTCGACACCTTCGACTGCGACAGCGTGTTCTTCGCCGACGTCCGCGGCTCCATGGTCGACCTGGTCCAGGCCGTCGGCCGGGCCCTGCGCATGAAGCCCGGCAGCGGGAAGGTGGCCACCATCGTCGTCCCGGTCATCCTCGGTACCGGAGAGACCGGCGAGGAACTGCTGAGCTCGAAGGCGTTCGACGGGCTCGCCAAGCTGCTGATGGCCCTTCGCTCGCACGACGCAGCCGCCGTCGAGCGCCTGGCCCTGCCGCAGTCCGAGACCCGGCCGCCCCGGGAGCAGCGGCATGCCGGCGACCCCGACGAGCGCCGCTCCGGCGAGGCCGGGGAGCAGCTGCTCCAGTTCTCCACCCGGCGCGACCCCGCCCTCATCGCCGCGTTCGTCCGCACCCGGGTCCTGGAGCCCGAGCGGGCCGAGTTCCGCCGCGGCCTGGAAGAACTGACCGCCTACCGCAAGGCCTTCGGCGACGCGAAGGTCCCCTACGCCTACACCGCGCCGTCCGGTCACCGGCTCGGTTCCTGGGTGGCCGACCAGCGCCGCTACAAGGCCGCCGGCGTCCTGGACGCCGAGCGCGTGAAGGAGCTGGACGGGCTCGGGATGGTGTGGTCGGCGTTCGACACCGCCTTCACCGACAACCTCACCGCGGTCGCCGGCTACGCCGCCGAACACGGCCACGCCTGCCCGCCCAACGACGCGGTGTGGGACGGGCGGCCGGTCGGGACGATCCTGAAGAACTGGCGCACCGCCCAACGCCGCACCGAGGCGCTGGAGCACCGGGCCGAAGCCGGCGAGACCGGCCTCGACTGGACCGGGGCGCTCACCGCCAACCGGAAAGCCGCAATCGACGCGATCGACCCGGCGTGGTGCCCCACCTGGCCGGTGGAATGGCAACGCTGCTTCACCCTCTCCTGGAAGTACGTGGGCGACGGCGGCACCCTGGCCGGCGCGAAGCCGGGCAGCGTTGCCGTCCAAGGCGAAGACCTCGCCGGGTGGGCACGAGCACAGCAGACCGGCTGGGACAAACTCGGCCCCGCCCAGCAGTGGGCCTGCGAACACGTCCTCGGCCTGAACCCGATGGACCCGGAGGAGCTGCCGGCCCCGAAGGTCCCGCACGCCGCGAAAGAGGAACGCAACCTCGCCGCCGCCGCCCAATACCGGGGGCGGGAGGGGCACCTCAACGTCGGCCGCAAGCACAAGGAACAGCTCGTCCTGGCCGACGGCACCACCGTCGAGGTCAGCCTCGGCCTGTTCATCGCCAACAGCCGCAACCGCCGCGCCGAAATCCCCACCGAACGCGCCGAACGCCTCACCCAACTCGGCATCCGCTGGGCGTAGCAGCGCGAGAAGAAGCGGGCGAAGGGGTGCAGCGCGGGATAGGCGCCGCACCCCTTCCTCGTACCGGCCGGGCCCTGTTGTCGGCGTACACCGGGACGTGCCCGGCCACCTGCAGGTTCTCCTCGGGCGAGGAGGCTCAGCGGAAGGTTTCGGTGTTCTCCGGGGCCCGCTAGACCCCCGGCGGTCCGCCACGCCGGCCCTTCCGACCAGCACGTTCGAAGATGGCGAAGTCTTATTCTTCTTCGTCCGGTTTGCCGTCGGCTGCCGGGGCGTCCGGCAGCGGCGTGTCGACAGCCGCCCCGGGGCGGTCGGGGAGGAGGTGGTTGGCGGGCAGCAGGGTGCGCTCATCGGAGGCGTCGGTGGTGAAGGGGGCGACGCCGGCGCCGCCGGGGAATTCGCCGGTCACGTAGTAGTCCGTACGGAACCCGAGGGACGCCTGGACGCCGAGGGTGGTGCCATCGGCGCGGACGGGCGTGAGTTCGTGCTGTTCCATCCACAGGCAGCCGGTGCTGTGCGGCGGAATGACGAGCCCGCGTTCCTTGCTCTCCTCGGTCATGGTCGACACGTTGCGGCGCGATTCGTACCCCAGCTCCAGCGAGGCGGAGACGGAGGTGGTGGTGGTGACGCTGACGCCTACGCCGAACGGTTTGGCCGACACCTCCACGCCCATCGACGCGCCCACGGTGATGCCCGTGGCCACATTGAAGGAGTGGCCCTCCTCACGGGTGACCCCCGTGGTGATCGTCTGCGACTCCGTCTGGGCCACCGTTCCGGCGCGGTTGTCGCGGAAGAGGACGAGATCGAAGATCCGGTGGCGGCGGATCCGGTAGAACGGCGAGTTCGCGATCCGCCAGGCCGCAGTGCGGGCGGGGTCGTCGACGAGGGTGTAGGGCACGGTCACGGTGCGGTCGTTCACCCTCGTCTGCGCCGGCGGCCTGGCGGGCGATGTCAGGACCGGGATGCCGGGGCCGTTCTGGCGTTCCACGACAGCGGGCAGGTCCAGGATCCAGGTCGTGGGCGTGGGGTTGGGCCGCCCGGCGACGTTCACGGCGGTGAACCCGCCCATGGGCAGGAACAAGCGCTCGTCGAGGTCCCCGTCCGGGTACGGCGGAGTCACCACCGACCACAACCGCATCCCAGCGTGCTCGAACAGCTGCTCGCCGAGTTCGGCCCGCCGCGCGTAGGGTCGCCCGTTGTGTACCTGCCTGATGCAGGTAAGGGTGTGCACTGTGGGCTGTGCAGGGGAGGCGCAGTCACTCAGGGCGACGTACCCCGGCGGAGGTATCGGCCGCCAGACGCTGGACTGAAATTCCGTACTGGGAACCCTCGGGAGGTCGCCGATCCGTTCCCACCCCACGGCCGGCCGTAACAGGCTCCCGTCTGCGGACAGGTCCCGCAGCATCAGCGATCCCGCGTCCCCGATGTTCGTTCCGTCCGAGAACTGGAATCCCGCAGGCGACCAAGTGCCCAGTCCCAGAGAACCGACGATGATCCGAGGGTTGCGGCTCGCCGATTCCACCAAGGGGCCGGACGCGACCGGCCAGGCCGTTCGAAAGCGAGCGGTGTAGTGCAGTTCCAGATCGCCGTAGCGCTGAGTGATCACACAGGCTCCTTCGTGTGAAAGGCGACCGCTTGGTCTCCTGCGGACCCTACGGCGGCGACCCAAGTGCCAAAGAGGGAAAAACAAGCCAACAACACAGTTGGTAGCGGATCCGTATCCCACGGTGACCAAAACGCTTCGGCCGTCATCCGCTGTGCGACAAAGGGCGGGAAACGGCTCGCGGCTCCCATTGCAGTACCGCGAGGGCGAGCGGGGAGACCGCCGAGGGCGGTTCCGGCGACGACCTGGAGGGGGCGTGCCTTCAGAACTGGACGTCGGCAGCGAGCGTCTGGAGGCCGGCTCGCTCCAGGGCGGTGCAGAGGGGGGCTTGGCGGCGGTGCCGACCTGGACCCGCCGGCCGACGGCAGGCGCGGGCCCTCGGCGGCGCGGGCCCGAACCTCCGGGCCCGAACCTCCAGGTCGGGGCTGGCGGCCGGCACCGGGCGGGGCCGGGACGGGGAGGGCGGGCGTCAGCCCGCCCTCCCCGTCCCTGACCCTGTTCGGGCCGCACGGCCGAGGGCCGCCCGGCCGCCGGAGGCTCTCGCCTACCGGCTGCGCAGCCGGGGGCCGACGCCCATCCAGCGGGGCAGGGCGGTACCAGTACTCCCGGCCAGGGCGACCATCCGCAAGAGCGCGGCGCGCTCGTTCACCGGGGCGCGCAGGCCCGCCAGGACATCGGCCCGGATCGGCCGCAGGGGGTGGGCCTGGATGTGGATGCGGCCCCGGTAGTGGTCGCTGACGTGGCGGGCGGTCAGGTGGAAGGTGTCGGCGGCGTCCAGGCCCGCCGCCAGGGCCTGGCCGTCGACCACGTCGCCGAGCTCGTCCCCGCCCGCCGTCCACGCGTCCCACACCCGCGCGCCGCCCTCGGGAAGACGGAAGACGAAATGCAGGAACATCTCCGGAGGGAAACCGGCGGTGATGCCGTCCACGACCGCCAACTCCACAGGCACCCGGTCCCCGGTCGGCACCAACAGCGGAACACCCGAACCCCGGACCGATTCCGACCCCGCCCGAACGGCCCCGCCGACGCTCACTGCCACTCCCCCGCCACGACGGCGGGCTCCGGTTCCGGGCCGCCGCCCGGGCAGTGCCGGAGCCCCGGCCGCGGCGGCCCGGGCAGCCGGCTCCACCACACGAGCATCAGCCGGACACACCTCGGCGATCGCCCGGTTCCGGGCATCGACGGCACCGCTCAACACCCTGAGACGAGAAGTCCACTCCACGTCCCTGCCCAACGATCAGGGCCCGCCCGAGACACCGCCCACGACCACCCCGACCGAGGACACCCGAAGATGCAAAAGCTGTCACCGACTCCCGCAGGCAGGTCGAGGAAGCAACCTCCGACTCGCAGCGGTCGTTGGGCAGGCCATGACGCCCTCCCCCGCTGCCCGGTCCCTCGACCGCCCCGTGCCGGCTCGGTCCCGCCTCGGCGGCCTGTCGGCGGCCCCGCCCGTCTGTCACCTGTGCTGGGAGTCGGCGGTGCCGGCGGACGGCGGGCTCCGGGTCCTGCTGCGGCCGGCACTCGGTCCGCCCCGCCGGGTGGACCTGTGCCCCCGGTGCCGAGCGGGCCGGCCGGGCAGAGCCTGGGACGAACTCGTCAGCCCGGACTGGGTGTGGCGCGGAGCAGCGTGGTGGCCCGCGCCGGCCGACGGACCGCACGACCCCCGACTCCCCGGCACCCCCTACACCGGACCACTCCCCAGCGGACCGACGAACCGGCACTGAACGGGCGGCGGCCACCGGGGTCGGCGACAGCCGCCACCAGATGGTCATCCCCTCCCGCTCCACCTGGTGCCGCGCTCCTGCCCAGTCCGGGAACCACGCGGACGGGCGCAGCCCCGGCCGCACCGGACAGGGGCCACCGTCGCACCCCTGTCCCAGGCCGGACACGCGGCACTCCCGCCTGGGAAAACGGCTGGGACGGTCCTAGGACCGTCCCAGCGAAACAGGCATACCAGGACATCCTGAGACGGGGGTGGGACACCCATGTCCCAGGTCTGTCCCACGCCGCCGAGCGGGGGCGGGGCAGCGAGATCCGCCGGGACGGCACTGGGCGGGTTCGGGCGGTCGGTCAGAGCCGGCTGCGGCGCACCCTCGGACGGGTTGGCGGGGTCTGCTCGGTGCCGCGCAGCGCGAAGGCCGCGGCGCGGGTGCGCTCCAGCCAGCCCGCGACCTGACGCAGCGTGGCGGGGTCGAGGGTGCGGGTGAGGTCGCGGACGGCCTGGTGGTCGTCGTCGGTGAGCGGGTGGATGCCGGCGCGTTCCAGGGCGGTGTAGAGGGGCTGGGCGGCGGTGCCGGCGAGGGTGCGGTGGGCGGCGTCGGTTTCCTGGTGGTCCTGGTGGGCTGCCTCGCGGGCGCGGTCGGCGATGTCCTGGCGGTGCTGCTCGGCGTACAGGGCCCGCATGAGCGAGAGATCGTGCTCCGGGTCGTAGACCTTGAGAATGCTGGTGGCGGCCGCGCCGCGCACCCGCTCCCACTCCTGGACGACCACCGCGGCCTGCACCGCGGCGTGCTCGTCGCCGGCATCGGCGTGCCGGTCGGCGATCCGCAGATCGTCGCGGGCGGCGGCCACGGCCCGGTCGATCTCGGGCACGGTCATCCCGGCCGCCCGGCGGCGGATGCGGGCCGGGACGGTGCCGAGCAGCTCGTACTCCCCGGCCGGGCCATCCGCGTCGTCCGGGCCGGTCCGGACGGGGTGCCGGTCGAGGGCGGCGCGCAGCGTCTCCTTGGCCTGCTGCGCCTCGCTGTGCAGGACGGGTTCCGGCCGGCCGAGCTGGTCGACGCGGACGACGAGCCGGCCGTCGACCAGGGCCGCCCAGCCGTCCAGGCCGCAGGCGCCCTTCTCCACCCAGCCGCGGGCCAGGCCGGCGTCCTGGTGAAGGGTGCGGATGTCGTCCTGGTCGGTCCAGCGCAGCCACATCGCGCCGCCCGTCAGAGGGGAGTCGAGGACCGCGCGGCCCAGGCCGTCCTGGTGGTCGGGCATCGGCCGGCTGCGCTGGGGAACAGCTCCAGCCGCTCGGGCGCGGCGGGGGCGGGGCGGGTGGTGTCGGTCATCACGCGGTGCCTTCCGGTGTCGGGTGCGGGGAACGGGTGGCCGGCCGCGGCGGCGGCCTGGGCGGGACGGCGAGACCGCCGTCGCGGGCCTCGACGCGGGCCCGCTCGGCACGCCCGGCGAGGCGGGCCCGCGCGGCGTCGCAGCCGGCCACCCATCCGCTGTCGATATCGTCGCCGCGCCCGTCGGGGCCGCACCACGTGGTGCTTTCGACGACGGCCACGGCCCAGTCAAAAACGTCGTACTCCAGCCGGAGACAACGACTGACGCCTGCTCGGGGGTGTGGCCGGCGGCCACCAGGAGCTGGGTCAGCAGGGTGCGGCCGTAGCCGTGCAACGCGGCCTCCAGAAGAGCGAACACAGAGCGGCCCGGTGCGCGGACCGCCCCCGGGGCGGTGGTGCTACTGGTCGGTGGTGCAGCCGTGGCCGGCCTCGACCCAGTCGCCGTCCGCGAACTGGGTCTCCAGGACCCAGCCGCAGGCGCTGCATTCGGCGCGGCCGTCCCAGCCGATCTCGGGTCCGTCGCCCTCGTCGCAGTCGTGGTCGGCGTCGACCAGGGCGCCGTCCTCGAACAGCGCGTCGCCGCCGGCAGGACTGTCGCGCTTGGCACACACAGGGGGCTCGAGCCATCCCTGTGCAGGTCGCAGGGCATGACAGGGCCGCCCTGTCGCGCTCCGAGGCGGCCAACGCGACAGGGGATCGCGACAGGCGCGGGACCTGGCAGTACGAGCAGTACGAGCAGTACGAGCAGTACGACGGCCCGGCCGTCGCCGCCGGCTCGCAGCCAGCCGGACGGCAGCGAGCCGCCCCCCAGACCGCGCCGTACTCGGGTCCGCCGCCTACAACCGGTACGACAGCGCCAGCGGCTCGGCCGCCCGGTCCGCGCCCTCACCACGCGCGGCCGGCACCAGCCGGACGCAGAAGAAAAAGGGCCCGCCGCAGGCGCCGGACCCTACCGACCAACGACAACTGCCACTGCAACTACAAAGACAAAGAAGAAGGAAGGAAGGGTTGTCGGGCCGGCGAGTTCCGCCTTGACGCCCTCTCACCACCCGTTCCGACCTGCGGATTAGCCCAGTTCTCGGGCACGGCGTGCGGAGGGTGCGGCCACCGGTTGGCGCACGGGTTCTCACCACCGGTTGCCGAGCCGGTGAGAACACCCGTTGTCGGATCGTTGCCGCCGGAGCCTCCTCTGGTGAGAAATCCAGTGAGAGGCGCGGGCTTCCATGCGGTGCCCGCCGCCACCAGGGCGGCGGGCACCGACCTTGAAGGAGCCCCTCGATGGCGATGCCGCCCGAGATCGACCACGCCGTGGTCGCCGCGCTGTACCAGTTCCGGATGGCCACCGCCGAGCAGCTGCGCGTCCTGCACACCCCGGACGCCGGGCCGGAGCAGATGCGTCGGCGCCTTCGCCGGCTGCACGAGGAGGGCCTGGTGGACAGCGTCGTCCTCCCGCAGGCCGGGAAGCTGCGGGCGTGGTTCCTGACCGAGCGCGCCGTGCGGATCGCCTCGACTTTCCCCGAACTGGAGGGCGTGGCCTCCCCTCCGCTGCCCGAGGACAAGAGCGCGGCACGGCTGCGCCTCGGCCACGTCCTGGCCGTCGTGCGCACCCACGTCGCCTTCGTGGCCGGCGCCCGCGCACGGGGGGACGAGTGCGCGCCGCTGGACTTCCTGCCCGAGGTCTACCACCGCTTCGGCGAGGGCCCGGGCGGGGCGTTGATCCCCGACGGCCTGCTGCACTACGCGAAGAAAGGGCCGGGCCGGGTACTGCACCGGGCGTTCGTCGAGGTCGACCGCGGCACCATGTCCAGTGAGAAGCTCGCCGCCAAGCTGCTCGCCTACGCCCGCTTCCACGAGCACCACTCGGTCCCGGCCCACCTGCGGCGCACCTCGCACTCGCAGAGCGTGCTGCCGGCCTGGCAGCAGCGCTACCCGGCCTTCCCCCGTCTGCTGTTCGTCCTGGCCGACACCGGCGAGCGGGCCGCCCGCCAGCGGGTGCGCGATCTGCAGGCCGTCGCCGCCGCCCACCCGATGGTCGAGCGGATGCTGACGCTGATGCGCGTGAAGGCTGGCGCGGCCCGCCTGACCGACCTCGAGCAGCACGGCGTCAACGCCCCGGTGTGGCACTCCATCGGCGACCCCGCGCGGGCCCAGTACGGGGCCTGGGAGTTGTAGGGCGTAAAAGGCCGTCGGTCCTGTTCCGGCTCGGCTTCCCGGCTACGCGGCGGCCAGGAGCGAGCCGGGCCGGGCGCGCTCGGCGGCGAACCATTGGGCGACGTCCTCCAGCGGCTCCAGGAGGTTGGGGTCTTCGGGCGGGAGCTGGTCGGCGTGGTGCCAGAAGACCTGCACGGGCGTGATGGTGATCGGCGTCGTGATCGGGGCTGTCAGGCCGCCCACCGCGCGGACCGTCAGCGGCAATGCGTGCGTGCTCTGGTTGCGCAGCCACTGCAGGCCGCGGATCACGGTTCCGGCCGGCTTGTGGCGGGAGCGCATGTAGGCCGGGTCGGCCTTCGCCAGTTGCTCGTCGACGGTGCGGGCCCAGTACGCGATCTCCATCACCGGAACGGTGATGGCGTACAGGTTCTTCGTCTCCTCCAGGGTGCGGGTGAGGCGGATCCGGGCCTGGGTGAAGCCGTCGAGGGCGATGCCCACCAGTCCGGTGGCGGCAGCAGTCATGCGCTCACCATAGGGATCGCCGCCGACACCGTGCCCCGGGGATCAGGGAATCCGCAGGGCCTGTCAAGGCGTTCGACGTCGCCATCAAGGTCTGCGGGGCGTTCACCTTGATGCTCCGCCAAGGTTGGAGGCCCCGCCTTGGTGGGGGCCGTTACGTGATCGTTGCCGCGAACGGGGTGAATCGCCAAGGGATCCGCCAAGGTGTGCGGGGTTCCCTTCGGCGACCGCGCGGAGCAGCAGGCCCGCGCCCGCTGAAGGGCACCGTGATGACGATCGAGGACAGCACCGCGAGGAAGACCAAGGCGAGGGCCAGGGCGCGGACGGGCGTGGAACCGGACAGCGAGACGCGGGAGGTGGAGATCACCTGGGCGGTGGTGGCCTCCCTGTTCCAGTTCCGGATCGCCACCGCCGAGCAGCTACGGCAGCTGCACGCCCCGGACAGCGGCATCGAGAAGATGCGAGGTCGGCTGCGCGCCCTGCGCGAGCGGGGCTTGGTGGAGGAGTTGGTGCTGCCGCAGTCCGGGCGGGCCAAGGGCTGGTTCCTGACCGAGCACGGCGTCAAGGTCGCCGCGGCGTTCCCGGAGCTGGCGGACATCCCGGTGCCCCGGCTGCCCGGTGACCGGGAGGCCTTCAAGTTCACGCTGTACCACCAGCTGGCGGTCGTGCGGACCCATCTGGTGTTCCTCGCCGACGCCCGGTGCCGGGGCGACTCCTACGGGCCGTTCGACCTGATCCCGGAGATCACCCACCGCTTCGCCGAGGGCAAGGAGGGCACGGTGCGCCCGGACGGGCTGCTCCACTACACCCGCGACACCCGAGGCGGCTCCTGGGTCAACCACTTGGCGTTCGTCGAGGTCGACCGCGGAACCATGGGCGGCAGCCGGCTGGCCGCGAAGCTGAACGCCTACGCCCGCTACTGGGACACCGCCCCGCTGCCGTCCGGTGTGCGGCAGGGCACCCTCGCCGCGCAGGGCGGCGGCGAGCCGCTGTGGCAGCGCCGCTACATGCGCTTCCCCAGGCTGCTGTTCGTCCTCACCGGCACCGGCGAGAACGGCTTCGCCAACCGCGTCGGCCAGCTGGAGCTCGTCGCCCGCACCCGGCACGTCGCCACGATGCTGCGCACCGTGGCGGCCGGGGTCGCCCGGCTGGAGGACCTGGAGGCGGAGGGCGTCGGTAGCGATCTGTGGTGGCCGATCGCCGACCTGGACGAGGGCCCGGTGCCCTGGTGGGAGCTGACCGGCACGAAGCCCTGACGCCCGCTCACCGCTGCGCCCGCCCCGGGGAGTTCCGGGGCGGGCGCAGCGGTGGGCGGGCGGTGGTTCAGCCGGCGGGCTGGGCGTCGACGTCGCGGGTGCACAGGTGGCCGCTCGGGCAGGCCGGGCAGCCCCGGACGTCGAGGAGGTGGTCCACCGCGGCGAACAGCTCCCGGGCCCGCTCGACGGTGCCGACGCCGTTGAACGTCGCGTACTCCTCGGCGGTGCCGGCGGTGCCCTCGGCGAGGTGGGCGCGCAGGTAGGCGAGCGCGGCGAACTCCTCGGCGTCCATGGACGCCGGGTCGACCGGGATGCACGCCTTCGGCACCAGCCCCGCGGCCATGTCGCCGCCGAACAGCCACGGATCCCCGGGGCGCTCCGGCTTGCCGACGACCGGGCGCAGCACGCAGCCGTCGTCCTCGTCGGGCTCCACCAGCACCGCGCCGGCGGCGTGGAGCTCGTGGACCGAGGCCCGTAGTTCGGCTGGGGCGGCCGGGCCGCCGTCCGGACCGCTGAGCATGCCGGCGAGTTCGGCGACCGGCAGCAGGCTGATGGCGCCGTCGGTGTGGCGCACCTGCAGGGCACCGCTGTCGACGGCCACATCGAGCCACAGCGCCTGCACCGGCAGCTTCGGCCCGTAGAGGGGCAGCAGGCGCTCGATGCGGCGGGCCGTGTCCACGGCGCCCGCGCTCATGCCCCCGGCGTCGATCCTCTTCGCCCGGTCCGGCGCGGGGACGATCCACTGGTCGTAGCCGGGCGGCTGAAGCTGCTGCAACGTGTACCCGCCCGCGGCCCTCTCCCGACGCGGCTTGCCCGGCTTCTTGCGGCCCATCCCGCCGTCCTCCCTGCTCAACGTGCAACGGTCGGGCCATTGAACACCATCCGCGCCCACCCCGATCCACCGCGTAACGTTCTTCGCCACCGCGGAGGCGGTCACAGACCTTCGCCCCGGTCGCCCAGGAGCACCACGAGGCGTCCGCACCGGTCGGGTTCGCGGGACAAATCGGTTCCACCAGCCGACGGGCCCGGTCAGCGCTGTCGTCCCCCGTTGCCGGCGCCCAAGTCGGCCAAGGCGCGCAGCACAGCAACGGTCTGGGCATCGGTGAGCGCGGTACCGGCAGCCTGTCGGCGCGCGTCTTCGGCGAGGCCGAGTTCGGCTTCGAGTGCGGCCATCGCCGCGGGTGCGTCGGTGGTGGGTGTGCCGTCGGCGTTATGGCCGAGGCAGATGAGCGGCTCCGGCAAGTGACCGCAGCGAGAGCAGCGCAAATCGTCGGGGATGGGCTCGGACATCACGCCTCCTTGGCTCTGTTCACGTCGCAGAGCAGCGTTTCGACAGCAGTTCGGGAGGCACCTCCCGTGCCGGATGTTCACGAGAACGGGCAGCACCTCGGGGGCGACCTGTGGAATGCCGTCTGCCGCCTGGTTGGGCGCCAGGGCAAAAGCGCTGGCTACGGGCGCAGGTGTCGTCCGCCAAGGCGTTGTTGCCGAGTGCCGGCGGGTGCCTCCCGTTCTCGGGTTCTGGCTCAACTTCCGTGATCTGCACACGGTGAGTGACGGTATGGCGGTGCTGTCGGCGTCGGGAAGTTGCCCGGATTTCGCCAACGGGCGGGTCGTGGTGGCCGACAGTGCGGGACCGTGGATGATCTGGTGCCCCGGTTGGAGGGGCTGCTGTTTCCGTCGGTCGTGGACGTCGCGGTGCTGTCGGTCGACGTGGGCTTCGATTCGGTGGAGGTGAGGATCAAGTCCCTTGCGGCGGGGTGCAGTTGTCCGGGCTGTGGGGGATGGTCGACCTGGGTTCACAGCTCCTACCTGCGGTTTCTCGCCGACGGGCCGATTGGGGGCAGGCGGGTCCGGTTGAGCCTGCGGGTGCGGCGCTTCGTGTGCGGTGATCCGTCGTGCGGACGGCGGACGTTCGCCGAGCAGATCGAAGGGCTGACCCGCCGCCACGGCCGCTGGACCGAGCGGTTGCGGGCGACGCTCGCCTCGGTCGGCCTGGCGCTGGCCGGCCGGGCCGGGGCCCGGCTGGCCGCCGTGTTCGGGGTGTCGGTGAGCCGGAGCACGGTGCTGCGGCTGGTCGAGGAGCTCCCTGACCCGGCGCCGCCGGCCCCGCGGGTGGTGGGCGTCGACGAGTACGCGACGCGCAAGGGCCGCGTCTACGGGACGGTGTTGGTCGACGCCGAGACCCGTCGGCCGGTGGACCTGCTGCCCGACCGGGAGGCGTCGAGCCTGGCGGCATGGCTGGCCGAGCGGCCGGGCGTCGAGATCGTCTGCCGGGACCGCGCACCGTTCTTCGCCGAGGGTGCCAGCACCGGAGCCCCGCAGGCCGTTCAGGTCGCGGACCGCTGGCACCTGTGGCACAACCTCAGCGAAGCAGCCGAGCGGGCGGTCGCCCGCCACCGGCAGTGCCTCCGGGCAGTAACTCCATCCCCTGGCAGCGAAGTTGAGATCAACCCTCCTTCGGCGAAGGACGTTGCCGAGCCCTGGCCGAGGGGCTACCGGTTCGCCGACCGCACGCGGACCCGGCACGCCGCGGTGCACGCACTGCTGGCCGCAGGGCACAGCAGGCGCGCAGTCCAGCGGCAGCTCGGTATGACCTGGCGGACGGTCAAGCTCCTGGCCGACACGGCGAACCCGGAAGACCTCTTCCACGACCAGTGGCAGAACCGGACGTCCGTCCTCGACGACTACAAGCCCTACCTCGACGACCGCTGGAGCGAGGGCTGCACCAACGCCTGGAAGGTGTGGGAGGAGATCGTCCCGCTCGGCTACAAGGGCAGCTACCAGCGCGTCAGCGCCTACCTGCGGCGGAAGCGGACCTCACCTCGGCCGGTGGCCGCGCAACCGCCGTCGCCCCGCACCGTCGCCGGCTGGATCCTCCGACGGCCCACGGCGCTCTCCGAGTCCGAGCAGTTCCAGCTCAAGACCGTCCTGGCCCACTGCCCCGAACTCGACGCCCTGACCCGGCACGTCCGCTCCTTCGCCACCATGCTCACCGAGCGCCAGGGCGAACGGCTCCCGGAGTGGCTCGACGCGGTCCGCCAGGACGACCTGCCCAGCCTGCACACCCTCGCCGCCGGCATCGACCGCGACCGCGCCGCCGTCATCGCCGGGCTCACCCTCCCCTGGAACTCCGGCGTCGTCGAAGGACACGTCAACCGGATCAAGATGCTCAAACGCCAGATGTTCGGCCGCGCCGGCTTCGCGCTCCTGCGGAAACGGGTTCTCCTGGCCAGCTGACCACAGCCATCCATAGGGTGACGAGGACGAGAGAAGATGCACCATGGATCCCCGCATACCCCGCCTGCGCCGCAAGCTGGCCGCGATCCCGTTCCAACCACTGCGCAGCCACTCCTTCGGAGAAGAGCAACACAAGTTCCGCCTCGGTCCAAAACTGGCAGAAGCACGCGTCGTTGCGTTCGAAGCCGAGCACGATGTTGCCCTGCCCGACGCCTACCGGCAGTTCCTCACGCACATCGGCGGCTCAGGCGCGGCGCCGTTCTATGGCCTCATGCCGCTGGAGCGGTGTTCCCTGCTGGTCATGAACCCGCGTGAGGAACCGGGGGCACCCCGCGGATTCGACGACGCAGAATCCGGGGGTTACGAACGCGACCTCTTCCTCCACATCATCGAAATGGGCTGTACCGACGTATGCGTCATCGCGGTGGCCGGTCCCCTCACCGGCCGCGTCCTCATCGGCAACAGCGACGGGTACTGGGGCCCCAACGTCTCCTCCGCCACCGACTTCCTCGACTGGTACGAACGCTGGCTCAACCACATGAGCGCCGGACGTGACAACCGGGCCCTCGAACTCACCTCCCCCCAGCTTCGCGCCCATCCAAACCGCCATCGCATGGCCCCGACGATCTGACTCTCCGTAACCAATCCACGGAAAGTGAGCCAGAACCCGTTCTCGTGAACATCGACTCCACGGGTTGGCGGATGCCTTCCGGAGTCGTCGACATCTGCCGCCGGAACTCGTGAACAAAGCCACCCTCCTGGACCTGCAGCACGCAACCTTCGCTGACGGTAGCTCCTGTCATCAGGATTCGGTGGCAAACCGTCAAGGTTCCATCGGTGCTGGCCGATCCCGGGGCACCGGGCCGCACCGGCCTTGGCGCGAGCACTGCTCTCGACATTATCGTCGGCTGCCGCTCGATCCGTCCCTGCTCCGGGGTCAGCCCTCGTCGTCGAGGCCGAGGGCCTCGGCGGCCCTGCGCAGGGTGCGGACGGCGATGGCCTCCCGTGCGCACTCCCGGACGGTGGGCACCACCGGGCCCGGCCGGGCGGGGGCTGGACGGCGCGCACCGCCAGTCGTCCGGCGACCTGCAGCAGGTCCAGCGCCCGCCGATGCCGTCCATCGGCAGCAAGGTCCAGGCGGTCCGGGCCGGGTACCTGCCGCCGCGGGCGAAGGGCCGGCCGGTGCCGCTGTGGACGGCGACCGTACTGCGATCCGGGATCGCAGCGCCCTGACCTGGGCCGGTGAGTTTCGGTGGCCGGAAACTCACCGGCTGTCGCACCGAACTCACCGGCCTGCGACTGCGAAACTCACCGGGCGGTCGCAGTCGCAGCCGACTGCCCGTCGCAGGCCTGCGCCGCTGTCGCACCGCACGTGCTCTGAGCTGCGATGGAAAGGTTGTGGCAGGCGAAACTCACCGAGCCGATGCCGCACTCACCGGCCCGGGAAAGGAACTCACCAGCCTCGGGGCGAGAAACTCACCGGTGCGGAACGGCGGCGGGACGGTCAGCTTCGGTGCCACCAGGTACGGCGGTGTCCGGGACCGTCGGTGACGCGCCGCCGCTCGGCCGCTTCCTCGGCTTCGCGGCGCTCACGCTGTTCGGCGTCGGCCTGGCGGCAGGACCCGCACAGCCCGTCGTCCCACACCGTCCGCTTCTTCTCTTCCCACCGCTCGTCGGTGAACTTCGCGGCGCAGCGGGTGCAGGCCGGGCGGCGGGCTTCGTGTTCGGCGGCCTGCTGTTCGCGGCGGGCTTGGTCGGCGGCGGCCCGCTGGGCGGCGAGGAGTTGGTCGCCGTCGGGGTTGTCGAGGGCGTGGTTGAGGGTGTGCCAGCCGGTTCGGCCGAAGCGGCGCCAGATCGGTGCGTCGGCGCTGCGGGTACGCAGCAGCGGCAGGGTGGTGGCGACGACCGGCAGGGCGCGGTGGTGGTCGAGGGCGGTGGTGTCGGCTCCCCAGTACGGCATCGGGGACCAGAGGGCCTCGGTGGCGGCTTCGACGCGGCGGCGGCCGCGGGCCAGGAGGCGTTCGTGGTCGCGCCGGGCCTGCTCGTGTTTCTCCTCGGGGGTGGGGGGCTTGGTACCGGGGCGCCGACGCTTGCGGCCGGGCACCAGGACCAGGGCGATGGGGGCAGACCCTCGCGGCCGGTGGCGGCTCGCGGTGTGCGCGGCGGTCTGGGCTTGAGGGTGGCGCGGGTCGCGGCCCGACTCCTCGGAGAGCTGGTCGCTGGGTTCGTCGGCCTGTGGGTGGTTCCGGGATACCGGGATCGCGGAGTGCCGGGAAAAGCGTAGGCATCGCAAGGAAAACCTGACACTCCATCGTTCGTCCGATTTATTTGACATCGTGCGCATGGACTGGAATCCTTACGATCTATGACGACCCATCAGAAATTTCTCGGGCACCGGTTCACCGCCGCCGTCGACTTGGATGAAACCGACCCCGAACACATCGACGTCATCGGAGTGGTCGCCCGCTGCAGCTGCGGGTGGGGGAGCGACACCGTGCATACGAGCGGGCTCGACCCCCAGGCGGAGGAAGATGCCCGTTTCGAGGACCCAGGTGAGCGGGACGCGGAGAGGGAATGGCGGGACACGCACCTCCCCTCCGTCGCCGCGACCGCCGTCCCGGCCGAGGCGGCGGCCGCCGTGCAGACCGTCGTGGACCGCATCCGGGATCTGACCGAGAACGGCAAGCCGATGGCCGCCCTCGCCCTGATCCGCCTGACGGACGGCGGGTTCCCCGCCGAGACCCGCGCCGCCGCGCAGCAGGCCAGCTTCCAGGACTACTCCTGGACCCAGATCGGCGACGTCCTCGGCCTGTCGAAGCAGACGGCCTGGGAGCGGTACGGGCGGGACGAGGAGCCCGTGGACCCCGCTGCGCACGCGACGCAGAAGGCCGCCCTCGAAGCGGCGGTGCGCGCCGAGAGCGGCAACTGGGACGCCAGCCGCGTGACCTCGGTCCTCGTCTCGGCCGGCCACCAGGTCAACGCCAAGCGGGCCCGTCAGCTCCTGCGCGACCTCGCCGACGCCGACGTGCTCCAGCGCGCCGTCCCCGGCCGAGCGGTCTACGCCCGCAACTACGCCGCCCTCCTGACCAATCTGGAGTAGGACCGCCGGGAATTCGAGCCCCGCACCGGGGGCGCGGTGTCCAGGGTCGCGCCGCCGGTGTGCATGGCCGGGCCGGAGATCGGGAAGGCTCGGCAGGTTACCGTCCCCAGGGAGGACATGGTGTCGATCACCGAGCACAACGCGCTGCATCACGCGGGCAACGCGGCCGGCTTCACCGGCGAGGACAAGCAGACCGACGCGATCGGTGAAGGTCTGGCCGCGGTCGCCTACGCGCTGCTGGATGTCGCTGCCGCGATCCGCGAGCAGACCGAGGCGCAGCGGCGGTAACCGCAGACGCGGGGGAGGGGTGTCCGGCCTGGTGCCGGGCACCTCTTCCGTTTGCGCGGGTCCGGGATTGCGTGGTCCCGGGATCGAGGGTGCGTGGCTGCCCGACGTCGTGTCGGCCGGCGGGTGCAGGACAGCGCCTTCCCATCGGGCGGCCGCATCCCTACGGTTGCGCCGTGACGATCACCAGCGCCTTGAGCGCGCACCTCATCGCCGCTCCTGGCAGCTCCGGCGGCGCCCCGTCCTTGGTCTCCTACGCCGGGCTCGGCATCGCCGTCGTGTCGGCCGTGGCCGCCTTCTCGAACTACCTGCGCGGACACCTGCGGGACCGCCGCAAGGATGCCGAGGAGTACGCGGCAAAGGTCGCCGCCTGGACCGGCCCGGACACCGGGCAGGGGCCCGGCAACCTCTACCGCTTCGACTCCGTCGTCGTGCACAACGGATCCGACCAGCCCGTGTTCAACACCGTGGTCGTCCTGCGGACCATCGAGGCCGGCGAGCTGCCGGGCGAGACCGACGTGGTCAACCTGCCGGTGGGACTGATACCTCCTGGCGAGGCCGTCCAGCGGGAGATCGGTGTCCCGGTGGTGCAGGAGCTCTTCCAACGCCCCGTCACCGTCTCGTTCGAGGACGCCCGCGGGCAACGGTGGGAGCGCGACGAGGTCGGGCAGCTTCGCCGGCGTGAGCGCGTGAAGGCCACCGGTATCAAGGCCCGCAGCCGGCGCAACGACGACGGCTCGACCGGCCCCGCCCTGCCCGAGCCGGGAGCCCTGGAACGGCTCCGGCAGAAGTCCAGGTAGCGGTCAGCATCTCGGGCCCTCCCGGGAGCGTGGCGGGACGTCAGAAGGTGGCGTCAGGCTTTGCCTGACGCAGGCGCTGATAGCGCTCGGCCGCCGACTGCTTGGTCATGCCGAGGGCCGCCCCGATCGCGTTCCAGGACCCACCTGCGGCGCAGGCGGTCTCGATGAGGCGGGCTTCGGCGGCGTCGAGGGCAGCTCGGCGGCCCGCGGCGAGGCCGAGCGCGGCCAGCGCCTCCCGCGCGCCCACCGCGTCGTCGGCGACGACCATCGCACGCGGGGACTGCGGGGAGAGACGGCGGCTCCTCCGGCACCCGGGGAAGCGAAAGGCCAGAGCGGGCTTTCGCCTGCTCTGGCCTATGTGGCGCGGTGCGGCAACACCTGGTGCGCCGGTCCTGAACCGTGGTTGGAGTCCACCGCCTCAGAGATGTGTTCAGAATCGCCATGCAGCACTGAGTCGGCAAGTCGAAACGGGTCATCTATGTCGTCGTCAGTCCATGATTCAAGCAAACAGAGCACCTTCAGCCTTACAGACAAAAGCGTAGGCAGGCCAGGGCTATCGATATGAAGGTCTGATCCGTCGCATAAGCACCCCCCAACTTGTGGCGGTTGGGGCATACCCGGCGCTACCAGCCGGTACGAATGATCTCCAATTGGGCCTTGCGGGTGGCTACTTGAGATCCTGATGGCCGTGCGTTCGAGGTCGGCCCGGCAAGGCCGCCTCGGCAGTTGTGCACATGTGGTTGGAGTCCACCCGCCCGCAGCAGCCTGTTGCGGGCGGGGCCGAGCCGGTCCGACGGGCAACCGATGCGACCACCGGCTCACGGCATACCCACGCCCGGCTTACGCCGCCGCGGGTCACGTCTGCTGTCGCGGCACTACGCCGAGCAGCCCCTAGCCCAGAGAGAACCCCATGACCCTGGTCAACCCTTTCGGTGACGCTGCGGCAGTCACCGCTGAAGGCGAACTCATCCACCTGACGCCTCTTCAGCGTTCCGCACCTGGGGCTCCGGTGGACAACACGGTCACGCCGACTGGCCCGGAGCTGGTCTCCCGTCTTCCCATGTCTGGCCCCGAAGCGGCCGTCGTGATCGCCTTCCTGGTCGTCGGCGCGGTCCTGCTGGTCGTCGAGAAGCCCATCTTGAGCATCCTCGGCCTGTTCGCAGGAGTCGGTGCTGTCGTCGTAGTGGTACTGGCGCGGCGCGTCCCCAAGATCACCTGGAGGTGAGTGATGGGGCGCCGACGAGCAATCCGTGAAACCGTTGGCCCGAGGGCCCTCCTGGCGGCGAAGCTGGACGCGCTGTGCAAGGCCTACGGGCTCACCACCTTCAAGGCGATCGCAGGGGCCTCATCCCTGAAGGAGGGAACGGTGCGCCGCCTGCTGAACGGCGATTCCGTTCCCGACTTCTCGATCATCCGCGAGATCACAAACGCGTGCGAGGCTCCCGCACCCGCCGTACAGACCCTGCGCCAGATCTGGCTCGTGGCCAGGTCCGACGAGCGGCCCGCGTGGTACAGCCCCCCGTACAGGGAACGGCCCGGGCGCGCCTTCAGGGTTAGGGGGAGCTCGACGAAACCGGAACTCATCGTCAACTTCGCCGAACTACGTCAGGGGCTGAAGTGGCTGCTCTTCGACGCCGGCTCCCCATCACCACGCGAGCTGGAGAAGAGAGCCGGGCTCAACCGGCTTCCGCACACGACGCTGGAACGGACGTTGAAGGGCGAGCGTCTCCCCAGCCGGCACGAGGTCGTGGCGCTGGTCGAGACACTCGCCCTCCCCGATGCCGACCCCCAGGTCTGGGGCGAGGCCTGGGACCAGTGCCGTACCGCCCGATTCCAGCGCATCCTGGAGGAATCGCGGCTTCTCGCCCAAGCGATCGAGGACATGGGCCGATTCGACCCCCGAATCCGCGACTCCGCGCTCGGCGCGATCGCCTTCGCGCTGCTCGAACGTGAAGGCCGGCCCGACATCCGCTTCGCCGTACCGCAGGAGATGGCCCGCTCCTGACCCAGGCCGCGGACGCACCCGATGTCTGGGCTGCCTGGAGTCCCGCGAGGCAGGCAGACACGGGGAGGGGGTTCCCGGAGAAGCCCGGCACCCCCTCCTTCTTGTACGCCCTGCTGTGCAGTTCCGGGACTGCGGAGCTGCGCGACAGCTCAGGCCGGATGCACCAGGTTCTCCGGACCCGGGTTGAGATAGGCGTTCATCCCCCGGCGCGCATAGGCCGCCGAGGACGGGTAGCGGCGCAGGTAGGGGTCGGCGTCGAGGTGGGCCCAGGCATGGGCGGCGTCGGCCGGGTCGTCGTCGCGTCGACAAGTCGGCGGCAGGTCGGGCAGGTGTGGAAGCGGCCACCAGAGTGCCGGTCAAAATCGTCGAGGCGGAGGACGAACGCCCGGGTCGCGAACAAAGTCGCAGGCCGACAACGTCCACGGACCGGCACCGTACGCGGGGGTGGAGGAGTCGTCGCTGCGCGGCATGCCCGACGTCCTACGCGCTCTGTGCCGCCGTCAGATCGTGGACGTGGGCGTGATGAATGCTCCGGGCGGCCAGCTCCGGGGTCGCGTGGAGGACGGCCTGCTCGGTGACCGGGTCGCCGAGGAAGTAGCCGTCGTGGACGGCGACCCAGCCGTCGCCGCCGTCCAGGCCGCGTTCGACCCAGCCGACCTGATGCCCCTCTCCGAGAACGACCAGGACGTCCGGCTGCACCGTCCACCCGGCCAGCGCCCAGTTGTAGCCGAAGACGCGCTCGTCGAGCGGGAGGTGGATGTCCATTCCTTGGGGCAGGCCGCGCAGCATCGGATCCCGCGGCACCGTCACCGTCCCCGCGCCGCCGGCGGACTCCGTCGGCGCCCCGGGCGCGGGGATGGCGGCGCCCTGCTGGGCGAGGCGTCGGTCGACCAGGCCGCGCAGCCGACGTTCGGCCCCGGGCGCCGACGACGAGGGCGCGTCGGACATGGCCAGTGTTTCCCCCCGGGGCGTTGACGGCGGCACGGCGAGGCCCGCCGACCGCGCCGCCGTTTCTCCCCGGGGCGTATCGGCGGGCGCCCGATGCGCCCCAAGGCCTTCCGCGCCGCTCTCCGGGCGCACCGTTTCTCCCCGGGGTGATTCGACGGACTGCCTCGGGGCCGCCGACCCGGGGTGCGCGCCGGGGCCGGCCGACGCGAGCGCCGCGAGCAGGTCGGCGCCGACGGCCGCGGCGATCCGCTCCGCGGACGGCGTTTCCACCCGGGGGGAAACGTCCGGGGTGGACGGGTCGGCGGCCGGGGCCGGCGGCGCGAGCGGGTGGCCGTCGAGGAGCTGTCCGACGAGCTCGCGGTGGCGCGCGGAGAGCACGTAGGCGGCGGCGCGCATGTCGGCTTCGGCACGCTGGAGCAGGTCGGGGTCGGCGTTGCGGGCCGCCCGGCCGAGCTGGATCAGGAAGAGCCTGGTCTGCCGGTAGAGCTCGGCTGCGGCCTCGAGGAGCTCCTCGCCGTCCGCGCCCAGCGGGAAGTCGAACGGCCGCAGGACGTCGTCGGCAGGCTCGGCCGCTTCCCCTCGGGGAGATTCGGCGGCGGCCGTGGCCGCGGCGAGGGCCTCGCGGCGCTCCCGGTCGCGCTGCCGGTCGGCCTTCGACGAGCACGCCTTCGAGCAGTACTTCGGCCGCCGGCCCGTGCCCTTGCGCGGCGGCAGCTCACCCCCGCACACCTCGCAGACGGGAGCGCCGAACAGCATCGGCTCCGACACCGAGTTGACCCCCGGGGAGAAACTCATGATCAAAATGCTAGCCAGCGCCCGCCGCCCGTTTCACCCCGGGGTGAAACACGTGGGCGGCGGAGCCCTGCGCGGCACCCGGCGACGTGCACGACCGGGCTGTCCCGCGGCACGCGCCGAGACGGCCGGAACGACGACCGGCGTCGTTGGCCGCCGAAGGCCCGCACACGCGAGGATGACCGGGTGACCAGCACCCCGCCCCCGCTCCCGCCCCGCGGCATCAACGCCCTCATCCCCTCCGCCCGGCCCGCCGCCACCCCGGGAGAACGAGCCGCCACCCAGCTCCTGCACCTGCGCACCGCAGCCGTCCCCGTACCGGTCCTCGCCGCCGCACTCGAACTGATCGCCCCTCAACTGAACGACCCCGACCCGGCCACCCGCGACGCCGCCGCCGACATCCACGCCCGCCTGACCGCCGCCATCGAGGACGCCACCCTTCCGCAGCGGTAGCCGGGCCCGCCGCCCTGGGAGGATGACGACAGGTACGCGCCGCACCCATTGCCCGCGGCGCGCACCACCGCCGCCGGTCCGGGGCGTCGCGGCATCGGGCCGACCCGCACACACCACCCGCGCGACGGGCCGCAGTGAAGCCCCTGACGGCCTGCCGGGCCCGGGCGCACCGGGGAGACTGCCGCGATGCCGATCGCCGGCGGGCAGCACAGCGGCGCGGGGCGGGCTCAGGCCTCGGGGGAGGCGTCCTGGGCGGCGAGCGGGCCGAGACCGAGGCGGCGCCGACCGGACGGCACCGCAGCGGCGGGAGCGGGTGGCTGCTCCCGGGCCGCGATGCGCTCGGCCGGCATCAGGCGCGCGCGCCCGTCCGACTCGGGGACAGGGGAGTCCTGCTGGGCGAGGGGGCCGAGACCGAGCCGGCGGCGGGCAGTCATGACCCCAGTCTGACCGACGGTCAGCAGCCCGACGACCATCCGCTCGCGCCGGTTCGGACGAACCGGCGGGCCCGGCGAGGGCCCGGACACCCCGCGACCGGCCACCGGGGCGGCGCCCCGGACCGCACCGGTGTGCGATCTACGATGGGCAGGTGTCCGACACAGATGACTTCCCCGCTGACCTGCTCGATCTCCAGCGCCGCTGGTACGACGCCGAGGCCGCCTGGGCCGCCGACCCGACCGAGGAACAGCGCACCGCGTTCACCGCGGTCGGCGCCGAGCTGCGCGCCCACCCGTACTGGGCGGGCGCGGAGAACAGGCACAAGGCGAGCATGAAGCTCAAGCAGGCCGCGCGCCTGGATGCCGCGCGCTAGTCGGCGGTCTGGCCGAAGGGGCGGGCGAGCACGTCGGGAGGCATCGGTGGCAGAGAACGTCGGGGCCGGTGAGCCGGACGAGGCGCATCGTCGTCCGCCCGGGGTTGACGACGCGACTGTCGAGGCGCTGGGGATGCTGACGAAGGCGTTGGAGTACACCGAGCGGGCCCGCGGGCACCTGTACGCGGTCCACCACATGACCGGCGGCGCCGACCGGATGCTCGCCGAGGCGGTACGGATGCTTCGCCAGGCCGGACACGGGGACCAGGCCGACCTCGTCGAGCGGGAGATCCTGGGCCGGGACGTCGTCCCGGGCATGTGGACCTACCAGCTGGTCGAGGCCTACGACGAGACCTACTACCAGGTGTTCACCGCCGTCGAGGAACAGGTCCGCGAAGACCTCGCCGCCGGCCGCCGGCACCTCGCCGAGGCCGAGATGCAGCAGACCGCCCGCTCCCGCCGCCGCAACGCCTCCCCCTGACCCCGCGCTCCCCTGCAACCGGTTCACCGCCGACCCGGCCGGACCGGGCTACGGGTGCGGGCCGATCCGCACCACCTCGATGTTGTCGCGCCCGGTCCAGGTCCAGTGGATGCGCCAGCCACTGCCCGCGCCGACGCGCGAGCCGAAGACGCGGTCGCCGAGGTGGCCGGGCAGCGCGTGGTGGCGGTGGGTGCGCAGGCCCGGGTGGCGCGGGTCGACGGCCAGGCGCTCAAGGGCACGGCAGACCTGGTGGTGCAGGGCGCGGTCGGCGCGGGGGCCGGTGAGGCACCGGAGAGTGCGGGTGGCGGCCGGGTGGTAGGTGATGGTGGGCACGACAGGTCCTCCTTCTGTCTGCGGGCATGCGAAAGGCCCGCCACCGGTAGGTGGCGGGCCTTCTCACTGGTCCTATATGTGTTACTAGGCGCTCGGGGCTTCGCGTTCGGGGTCGATGAAGACGGTGTCCAGCGGGTGCAGGAGGCGGTCGGCGTTGCCGGCCCGGCCGACGCCGCTACTCACCCCGCCCTCGCCCACGTACCTGCGCAGCACGTAGTGGCCGGCCGGGGTGTGGCTGGCGCGGCCGAAGGAGTGCGGGTGTTCGAAGGCGGCGGCGTGCGCACCGCCTTGGCGCGCACGGTGGGGTCACAGCGCCGGCAACGCCGCAGCGGCAGGAACCGCGCCCGCGGTCGGCTCCCACCGGCCACCGGAGTCCGGTCCGCAGGCCGGCGAAGAACTGCTCGGCTGCACCGGGGGGAGGTCGCGGATGCGCAGGTTCGCATGGACGGTCTTGCCGTCCGACTCCAGCACCGCGCCCCACTGCCCGCGGGTGAGGCGGTGGACCAGTGCCATGCCACGGCCGGACTCGGCGGCCAGGCCGGCGTCGATCAGGCAGGGCAGCACCCGGGAGCCGTCCCGGACGCTGATGCGCACCGTGTCGTCTGTGACCCGGGCGACCGTCACGGCCATGCGCAGGCGGCAGCCGGTCTTCGCCGAGTTGCCGACCAGTTCGCTGACGATCAGCTCGGCGTCGTCGACGAGGTCATCGAGCTCCCAATCGTGCAGAGCGGTGCGCACCAGGTGACGGGCGACAGAGGCGGAGCGCGGCTCGTAGGGCAGCAGGACCCGCGCCGAGGCGGTGGCGGGCGGCCCGGGCGGGGCCTCGACAGCCATGGTGGGACTCCCCCTCGTCGGCGGGCGGGCGTGAGGCCAAGCCGCCGCCCGGTTTGCTGCCCGCACGCCGACCGGTCCGTGGGCACGCCCCGGCTGCAGGTTCTTCGACGGTAGGGAGCGGGCAGGCGCGGTCTCAACGTGATTGCGGCTGATTGCGGGGATTCACCCGAGGGTGTCGATCGCGGTCGTGATGAGCGTTCGGGCTGCTGCGCCATGGACGGCCAGTTTGGCCAGCTCGGCGAAGGCGCGGTGGTAGTCGGCCAGTTCGCCGGGCTGGGTCACGGTGACCTCGGCGGTCAGCGTCTCCACGCAGGCCTGCTCGTTGTCGAAGAGGTAGAACGCCTCCAGCGGCCACACGGTGCGCTGCGCGGTGAAGGGGATGATCCCGAGCGAGACGGCGGGCAGCGGCATCACGGCCAGGAGGTGGCCGAGCTGGCCGGCCATCGTCTCGGCGTCGCCGATCCGGTAGCGCAGCACCGTCTCCTCGATGAGGATGACGAAGCGGTGGCGGCCGTCGTGGAGCAGCCGGCCGCGTTCGGTGCGGGCGGCGACCGCGTCGGCGACGTCGTCGGGGGTGCCCTGGAACTCGGTGATCGAGCGCATCAGGGCGGTGGCGTAGGCGACCGTCTGGAGGAAGCCCGGGACGACGTTGGAGACGTAGGCGCGGCACGCCGCGGTCCGCTGGTGAAGCGTCAGCGACTCCTGCTGCACCTGGCGCATCCCGGCACGGTGGGTCTGGCGCCACTCCCGGTACATCAGGTCGACCGCGCGCAGCGAGGCGATCAGGTCGGGGGCCTTGGCGTCCGCGTCGCATGCCGTGCACCAGGCGCGCAGGTCGTTCTCCGAGGGGGCGGATTTGCAGGAGAGGATGCGGGAGGTCTTGGCGGGGTGCCAGCGGCAGCGGGCGGACAGTTCCTTGCCGTCGATCCCGGCGTCCAGCATCAGCTCGCGCAGTCGGGCGGCGAGCGCGGTGCGGGCGGCCTGAACGCTGGACGACGGGGAGGCGGACATGTCGGTGCTCGGCGCGGCGGGTCAGACGGTGTAGTGCTCGTGCGGGACTGCGCGCTCCCACACCGCGTCGAACGCGGTGGTGCAGAGTTTCGCCACGGCCGGGTCCTCGGTGTAGGAGAAGCGGCGGTCGGCCCAGTCGCCGTCGCCGGTGAAGTGGTGGAAGCGCACCCGGTTGCTGTCGATCAGCCAGAAGTCCTCGCCGGGCAGGGCGAGGTCGCAGGTGTGGCGTCGTGCCAGCCAGCGGACCTGTTCGCCGGCGGTGACGTTGACCTGGGTCATGGCGTGCAGGTAGCGGGTGTAGAGGGTGACGGGTTCGGAGACGATACGGGCCCGGCGGATGGCGATCCCCCGGGCGGCTGCCTCGCGTACCGTCCGGGTCCACTCGTGCCAGTACTCGGACTCGGGGTCGAGGTCGGAGGTTCCGGTCAGCCGGAAGCGCTCGATGGCGTCGGCCTCGTCCGGGACGTTGTAGCTGTCGCGCAGCTCCAGGTGCACCGCGGAGTGCCGGGCGTTGTCGAGGAGTTGGTCAAAGTCCGGCGCGTTCAGCCACATCGCAGGCCTCCCTCAGAATCTGCGCCATCCGGGCCGGGATGCGCACCACGGCCTCGCCGTTCGGGATGCCGGGGGTGTGGTCGGGCGCCCACGCGATCCGGGAGATCGCGTCCAGCAGGTCGGGGCCGGCCGTCCAGCCCTGGATGACGATCTCCCGGCTCTCCTGGTCCACCCATGCGGTCGGCGAGCCCTCTTTACCCGTCTCCGGGTCGATCCCGACGAAATCTAGCTCCACGATGCCCTCCGTCGCCAAACCGGTTGCGGTCACTTGCGGGCCACCGTCCTCTTGGGGGTGACGGGCCGTCAAGAGCGCGAGTGCGTCAGGAAGACGGGACGGCTCGCGCCCAGGATGCGCCACCGTGCGGGGCCGGCGCTGCGTTCCCGGGAGCCGGTCGGTGGCGTCCGGCGTCGTCGACTGCGGCGCCGGGGCGGCCGGGATCGCCGGTGAGGGCCGCGGGGTCCCCGTCTCGGGCGGCCGACGGGGTTCGGGGGCGGTTTGGTCGTCGGCCTCGACGCACGCCGACTGCCGCGTCGCGGGCGGCTGGTCCGGGGGTCAGGCCCGCGGGGCGCCCGACGGGGCGGGCGCGGTCGGGTTCGGTTCGAGGAACGGCGAGCTCCCGGCGGACAGCGGGCACGGGTGTTCGTCGGCCGGGAGGACCTGGTCGACAGCGGGCTCGGAGAAGGCCAGTTCCAGCGGGCGTAGGTCGGGACTCATGGGCACAGTCTGACCTACCGTCACCGAGGGAACCGCCACCGGCCCGGTGCTGGCGGCATCGGGCCGGCTCCCCGCGCGGCGTCCCCTGGGGTCGGGCGGGTTTCGAAGTCCTGCCCGCCGACCATGTACCACGCTCCGCGCGGGTCTCCGCAGGCCATGTCCCGGCCGGCCCGGGGAGGTGATGGAAGGGCGGTTCGGTGCGGCCGGGGACCTCCGGGTCGGGCGGCGTCCCGACTGTCCGGCTACGGGGTGAGGTCGATGACGCGGACGGCCTCGCCCTTCCAGCGTTCCGCGTCGGCGGTGGCGACGACGGCGCCGGCGGGGCGCTCGGGCGTGGGGGCGGCGGCGTAGCGGGTGTGTGCCTGGGCCCAGGTGGTGTCCGTGGTGAGGGCGAGGGCGGCGGGCAGGTCGAGGTCGAGGACGGTGAGGGCGGGCAGGGCGGCGAGGTGTTCGGCGGTGCCGGGGCGTTCGCGGTCGGCTTCGACGAGGGCGCAGGCGGGTGCGTAGAGGTGCCAACCGGGTTCGGCGTGGGCGCGGTGGATGAGGCGGGAGGCGAGGAGGTTGCCGCGGCCGGCGGCGACCATGGCGGTGTCGTCGAGGACGATGTGCATGTCGGTCACAGGCCGGCTGCCTGGTCGAGGCGGCGGTCGAGTTCGGCGTCGAGGCGCTGGGCGTGTTCGGCGTCCGGGTTGTAGCCGTTCCAGGCCTGCAGCTTCTGGCGGGCCCGTTCGGCGCGTTCGGCGCGTTCGGTGGGGGTGAGCTGGGTGTCGGCGAGGCGGGCCAGGTAGGCGCGCAGCGACATGTGTTCGCCGGCGGCGAGTTGGGCGAGGCGGTCTCGGGTCTCGGTGGGGATGCGCACGTTGGCGTCGGCCATAGCGGTGCTCCTCTCGACAGATGGGTACGGGTACGTACCCGTACCCGCTACAGTAGCAGCGTCCGGATCGCCCCGACCCGGTCCACTCCTGCCGCCGCCCGGCAGGCCGGTTCCGCGAACAGGAGCAGCGGGTTGAGCGAGTGGGATGGTCTGCCGGTCCTGTCCGAGCAGGAGCACCGCCGGGTGCTGGCCGAGGTGATCGTCCCTGCCGCCACCGCCGGGGCGGTGCCGCAGGAGCGGCCGGTGGCGGTGCTCGTCGCCGGGCCTCCCGGCAGCGGCAAGACCGTGATCGGCGATGTACTGCACGCGGTGCTGGAGCGGCGCGGCGGCGCGGTCCGGATCGGCAGCGACCTGTACAAGACGGCGCACCCGGCCTATGCCGCCCTGTTGGCGGGCGACGTGCGCGCGGCCGGGGCGGGGGTGCGGGCGGACGTGCGCCGCTGGCAGGCCGGGGTGGAGCGGCATGCCCGCCGTCACGGCCTGGACGTGGTGGTGGAGACCGCGTTCGCCGACGCCGACGAGGCGAGGGCGCAGGCGGCGGCGTACCGGGCGGCCGGGTACCGGGTGGAAGTGGTGGCGGTGGCGGTGGCGCTGGCGGTCAGCCAGCTCGGCGTGCTGGCCCGCTACCTCGCCCCGGACGGCCAGGACGGGGCGCAGCGGTGGGTGTCGTGGGCGAACCACGACGAGTGCGCGGGGCAGCTGGCCCGCACGCTGGACGTGCTGGAGGCCGAGGGCCTGGTGGACCGCGTCGCGGTGGTGCGGCGCGGTCTGGAGGTGCTCTACGCCAACGAGTTCGCGGGCGGCCGGTGGATGCGGCAGCCGGGCGCGGGAGCGGCGGTGGAGGCGGAGCGCGGGCGCTGGTGGGGTGCGGCGGAGACGGCCCGGTTCCGCCGGTCGCTGGCCGGTGCGCAGCGGGAGCTGGTGCGGGCGGAGGAGCGGTTGGCGTCGGACCGGGTGCTGGCGGTGGTGCGGGATGTGGAGCGGGCGGCGGCGTTGGCCGAGCCGGTGCGCCGCACGGCGCAGGCGCTGAGCGTGCCGCCGGGTGTGGACTTCCACCGGTTGTCCGCCGACGAGCACGAGTGGATCTTCGAGAACCTGATCGTCCCGGACCTCGGGCCGATCACCGCGCAGGAGCGGCCGGTGGCGGTGTTCGTGATGGGCGCTCCCGGCGCGGGCAAGACCGGGGCCGCCGTCACGGTGCTGCGGGCGATGCGTTCGCGCCGTCCCGTCTGGATCTCCGGGGGGATGTTCAAGGCCGCCCACCCGGACTACTGCCAGCTGCTGCGCGAGCATCCGCGTACCGCCTCCGCCCGTATCCGCGCGGACTACAAGGCGTGGCAGGCCCGCGCCGAGCAGCTGGTGCGCGACGGGCGCGGCGACGCGGTGGTCGAGATCGCGCCGGGCGGCGCGGCCGAGTTCGCCGACTCGGCGGCCCTGTGGCGGCGGGCCGGGTACCGCGTCGAGTTGCTGGTGTTGGACGTGCGCGCCGCCGACAGCCGTCAGGGCACCGCCCAGCGCTACGCCGAGGTCAGCCGGGGCGGCGTCCGGCCGGGCCGGTTCACCACCGCCACCGGCCACGATCGGTGCCTGGCGGCGGTGCTGGCGTGTGTCCGGCTCGCCGAGCAGCGGTGTCTGGTCGACCACCTCGGCATCGTGAGGCGTGACGGCAGCGCCTCGTTCCGCAACGTCCTCGGGCCCGGCGGCCGCTGGAGTGGCCCGGTGGGTGCGGCGCGCGTCTTCCGGCTCGGCCAGCAGCGCCTCTACAGCGAGCAGGAGGCGCTGGCGTTCCTGGGCCGCCAGCGCGCCCTGCGGGCCGCGCTGCCGCAGTACCGGCGGGAGATCGACGCGATCACCCGGCTCGCCGTGCCTCTGCTGCCGGAGCGGCTGCGGCCGGGGCGGCTCGCCTGCGCTGCGCCCGCCGCTCTCCCTGTCCGGCTCTACCGGCCCGTGTTCTCGGCGAGCTTGGCGTCGTAGAGGGCCTCGATCCGCGCCAGCTCTCGCGCGTCCGCGTCCACCAGCCCGGCGCGGTCCGCCGCGCAGGCGGCCCGTTCGGCGAGCAGGCGCTCGACCAGGGTGCTATCCGCGCCGGGGCGGCGCCGCTCGTCGAAGAGACGCCGGGTCAGCAGGGCGGCCATCTCCTCGATCTTCTCCGCGACCCGGCCGACCGCGACCGCGTCGACCGCGCCCGGATCCGAGGACCCGGCGTCACCGGTGTGGGGGGCGGGCTGGTCAGGATCGTGCACGGGAAGACCACCTTGCTGTCGGTCGAGCTTCGCCGGCCCTTCCGGCGCAGCAGCGAGCCTACGGGCGCACTGCCGCCCCGGGCTGCCGCAGAACGGTCGAGACGTCAAACCGGTTGGCGGTGACAGCCGTCACTGGCAGCATCGGACGATGGATCAGTTCCCCGCCCCTCCCGCACCGGGGCGCTCCGACGCCCAGGAGCTCTTGGCGCACATACGCGAGCTCGAGGCCGAGCCGAACAAGCCGGTCTCGCGGCAGCATGTGGTCTCGCAGGTGCTGCTGCGGCGATTCGCTGCCCCCGGTCGGGGCAGCACGGGGAACCTGGTGAGTTGGCTGGACCTCCACCACCCGGAGCGGCACTGCAAGGACAAGGGGACGAAAGCCCTCGGCTTCGAGAGGGACTTCGTCGCCTTCGCCTCCGGTTCCCTGGAGGAACTGTGGAACGCGACCGAACAGCGCATGGGAGAGGCGTTCGCCGTCCTCGACGACCCGGCGGCGCTCGGCGACCGCGAGGTCGCGGGAACGCTGCGCGACACCGTCGCTCTGCACTTCATCCGCAGCCTGCGCTTCCGCGAAGTCCACGACAAGGCCTGGAAGGAGACCTACGACGCCGGCCTTCGCCGGCTGCTGGGGGAGGACCGGAGCAGGCTCGATGCCGCCGCCGTGGCCGAGTGCGGCATCTACCCCGGCACACAGGCGGCCGCCGAGTACTTCGCCCGCCGGTTCATGGAGACGTCGCAGCACCTGGTCGACAGCGGCGCCGTGCTGCGGACCGCGATCGAGGAACGCTTCCACCGCGCACGCGAGATCCTTGCCCCGCACTCCGTGAACGTCCTCGTCGCGGCGGAGGGCGAGTTCCTCATCGGCGACAGTCCCGCCATCACGTTCGCCTACACCAACGTCCCCACCCAGGGTGTCTTCGGCGTACCGCTCGGCAACGCCCACACCGCTGTCCTGCCGGTCGGCCCCCAGCACCTGATCGCCATCGGCGGCCCGACGTCAGAGGTCCGACGCATCCCGCGCGACGAGGTCGACGCGCTCAACACGGTCCAGATCCAGGCCGCCGTCCGACACGTCTACTTCCGCCCCGGCTCCAGCCTCCCCAGGTTCGTGCGGACGGTGTGCGCGTTCGGCAAACGCCAGCCACTTCCGCGAATCCCGTCCCGGCGCTGACCCGGCCGAAAGCAGGGCCGGCCCGACTGCCCGTCGTCCTCCCCGGCGAGGAGTAGTTGATGCCCGGTCAGGCCGTTGCCGGAGGGCGGGTTGCGGCAGAGCGAGATCTGCGGGCGCTGTTCGGGTGAACAATCGATCTCACAGGTGGCTCCTGGAGCGGCCTTCGGGAAGGTCCGCAGGAAGCGGGGACGGCCCGCAGAACCAGAGTCCTGCCCAAGGGATTCGTCAGTGCTTTGAACGCAGTATGAGGATCAGGAAGATCGCGAAAGTAATGCCGTGAATGATCCTTCCCATCCATTTCGCATCGCTGTTCGACCGCCAGCTCCGCAGGACATCCTCCAGCCCCCTACCGACTATGCCCGATCCGAAGAGGCCAAATAGGGCCAAGATCCAGAGGAAGGCAGCAGGAGCATCCGGCGTGTTCAACCTCCAGATAAACAGGCCGGTCAGGATACCGAGGCCCGCAATTGCCGCGACCGCCGCCCAGGACACCTCGTCAGGTGTCAACGGACGCTCCGGTGACACCTCGGCAGGTGTCACCGGAGCGTCCGTATCGGCGTCGGGCTCGGGGCTGCCTGCCGATCGTTGCTCGGGGGCCTTCGCCCGCCGCTGAACGCTCCGGGCCCGCCGCAGCTCCACCATGGCGTTGGCCGTGGTGGCCACCCTGGTGAGCAGTTCCTTCCGCATGACGGCCTCATCGGCCTGCAGCAGTCCTGCGACCTGTTCAGCCGCGGCACGCTCGACCGGATCCTTCCGCAGCAGCGCCGACAGCCCCGGCCACAGTGCACCGGCCCTGTGCGCAGGGCGTGGCTCCTGGGTCAGGACAGCGGCGAAGAGCGATCCGAGGGACGGAGCGCTGAACGGCAGCTCGCCCTCGACCGCGACGTACAGGGTGACGCCCAGCGACCACAGATCTGTGGCGGTGGTGAGGTGCCGGCCCTCGATCTGCTCCGGCGACATGTACGCCGGCGTCCCCAGCACCACCCCCTCGCTGGTGAGCATCGTGGCATCGGCCATGCTCGCAATGCCGAAGTCGGTGACGACGACCCGGTTGCCGTCGATCAGGATGTTGTCCGGTTTGAGGTCGCGGTGCACGATGCCTTCGGCATGGGCCACAGCCAGGGCGTCTGCCACGGCCGTGCCTATGGCCGCCACGCGTTCTCCGGCCAGCGGGCCCTCGTCTCGGAGAACAGCACTCAGCGAACGGCCGCGGACGAGTTCCATCACGATCATCGGTGCGCCCCGGTGCTGCACGACGTCGTGCACCGTCACGATCCCCGGATGGCTGAGCCGGGCGGCCGCTCTCGCTTCCCTGATCACGCGCACGACCAGGCGGTCCCGCTCGTGGGCCGTCAAATTCCCGGGAACAGTCAGCTCTTTGATCGCGACGTCCCGCTGAAGCAGATCATCGCGGCCCCGCCAAACCCTCCCCATCCCGCCCTCGCCAATCGTCTCAACCAACCGGTACCTGCCGCCGACCAGATCCCCCGCTGTCGATGTCATGAACAGCAGAATAGGCAGCAGCCGTTGAGCAATTGGGCGATTGGAACTTTCGAGCGCCCCTCCGCCGGAGTGCCGCCGAGGCAGCCGGGTACAGCCCCGGAGGACGGCGGGCGGAGAACCCGGCCACTGATCTCCCAGCGCGCTTCGGGCGCGTAGGTTGATGACCGATCAGGTCGTTGTCGGAGGGGGCGGGTTGTGGCGGGGCGGGATCTGCGGGCGCTGTTCGGATCGAACGACCGGGTGGGCACGGACGAGGCGTTCACCAACCGGGAGCGGCAGTGGGCGCAGGTCGCCGCCGCGGTCTCGGAGCATCTGCGGCGGATCTCGGATCCGGGCTTCGACGTGCAGGACCTGGAGACGGCCCGGCGCAACGTGCTGGTGTTCCACGGGATCGGCGGGATCGGGAAGTCGACGCTGTCGCGGAAGGTGGAGGCCGCACTCGGCGGGGCGCCGGGGCGGCCGGCGCAGTGGGGTGAGCCGTCGTGGCCGACGTCGCCGGTGCTGCTGCCGGTGCGGATCGACCTGGCGCGATCGGCGGGCGTGGACTTCGAGCGCCTGGTGCTGACGCTGCGCATGGCGTTCGCCGGCCTGGACCGGGCGATGCCGGCGTTCGACCTGGCGCTGCTGCGCTACTGGGGGCACAACCACCCCGGGGAGAGCCTGGAGGAGTACCTGCGGCGGGCCGGTCTGGTGCACCGGCTGGCGAAGGCGCTGCCCGGCCAGGTGCAGGGGGCGCTGTCGAAGGCCGCGGAGGAGCTGGCCCTGCCCGGGGCGGTGGGATCGGCGGTCGGACAGGTCACCACCGCGGTGGTGCGGGCGGTGCGAGAGCGCCGCACCGCCGCGCGGGCGCTCGCCGGGTGCCCCAGGCTCGCCGACCTGCTGGAGGCGGAGCCGGACCTGGACGCGCTGTCGTTCTACCCGCACCTGCTCGCCTACGAGCTCGACCGGCTCCCGGAGAAGAAGAAGGTCGCGCCGATCGTGCTGCTGGACACCTTCGAGGACGTCGGCGACCGCACCCACCGCGACCTGGAACGCCTGGTCCAGCGGGTGGTGTGGCTGATGCCGAACGCCCTGTTCGTCATCACCGGCCGCAGCCGGCTGCAGTGGGCCGACCCGGCGCTGCAGGGGCAGCTCGACTACACCGGCCCCGCGGCATGGCCACAGCTCGCCGCGCACCTCCCCAACCCCCGCACCGCCCCGGCCGCCCCCCGCACCGACGCCTCCTCCGGGCACACCGGCAGCAACAGGGCAGCGGCGAGCAGCGACTCGGGCAACGCGGTCGGCGCCGAGGACGCTGCCGGCGCGGCGAACGACGTCGACCGGAGCGGCACCGCCGGCACCGAGGACGACGCCCAGGCGGCCGACGCCGACCGGCAGGTGCTGATCGGCGACTTCAGCCCTGAGGACCGCGACGACTACCTCGCCCGCCGCCTCGCCCACACCGACGGCCGGCCCCTCATCGAACCCGAACTGCGCGCCGTCATCGCGGAGCGCTCCCACGGCCTTCCGCTGTACCTCGACCTCGCCGTCCAGCGCTTCCTCGAGATCCGCCGCACCCGCACCCCCGAGCCGGCCGACGTCGACCACGACTTCCCGGCGCTGCTCGCCCGCACCATGCAGGACCTCACCGAACCCGAACGCCACGTCCTGCGCGCTGCCTGCCTGCTGGACGCCTTCGACATCCCTCTCGCGACCGCGGCCGCCGGCCTGCCCCGCGAAGCCCCGGCTCGCCGCCTGGTGGAGCGGCCTCTGGTCCTGGAACACCCGGCCGGGCTGTGGCCCTACCACCTCCACGGCGTGGTCCGATCAACCCTGCGCCACGCCGACGACCGCACCGATGACAGCTGGAGCGAACAGGACTGGCACGTCGCCGCCCAGCGCGCCTTCACCGCGATCGGCGACCGCTGGACCAACAGCACCGCGGGTCCGGCCGCAGGTCCGGGAGCGAACCCCGGTGCGGGCGCGGCCGGCCGGGTGGTGCTCGTCGCGTGCCTGCGCCAGGGCCTACGTCTGGCCCGCGACCACCGCCTCGACCTCGGCTGGCTCACCGACGCCGCCTGGGCCTACATCGGCGACTCCGTGTGGGAGCCCCTCGCCCCGCCCTCCCCGGCGCCGTCCCGGAGCGCTGCCGGGCCCGAGGCCGACCGAAGCGGTGCGGCGCCCGCCACGACGCCGGCCGACATGCTCGTCGAGACGCTCTCCGCGCTCACCCGCCGCCAGCAGGAACACCGCGCCCGCACCGTCCAGCGCCTGGCCGCCGTCGTGGACAGCCGCCTCCTGCCCGAGGACCTGCACCTGATGGCCCTCTACTACCTCGCCAAGGCCCAACGCGACCTCGGCCACCGCGCCGGCTCCCGCCACGGCATGCAGACCGTCGCGGACAGCACCAGCCGCCTCGCCCCCGCCGCCCGCCGCGGCCTGGTCCACCTCCTGCGCCTCGCCGGCGACTTCCCCGCCGCACACCAAGCCGCCCAGCACCTCGGCTGGAAGGGCCGCGAGCAGCGGGTCCTCGGCGACATCCACTGGCCCCACGCCCTCCTCGACCGGGCCGCCGACCATTACCTGCGTGCCCGCACCGAAGCCGAGCAGCACGCGATCGCCGGGGAGCGGGCCACCAGCCAGGCCCAGCGCGCCTTCACCCTCGCCTTCACCGACCCCGCCGCCGCGGACGACGAAATCGACCTCGCCACCCAGCTCCTGAACGGCCTCACCCTGACCGCCACCACCTTCACCGTCGCCACCGCGGCGCTCATCCGCGTTGCCGGCACCGACGCCTTCGAACGCCCCGCGCTCCAACTGCGCGCCGACACCGGCAACGCCGGCATCGGCGCCGCCCGAGCCGCCGTCGAGCTCGCCTTCACCTTCCACCACGCCGTCACCGGCGACCAGAACGGCACCGACGACGCACTCGCCCGGCTCCGGGAGATCACCGCGGAAGGCGACCACCGCTACTACCTCGACATCGCCCGCTTCATGGCCGGCCAGCACTCCGACACCTCCTCGGACGTGCGCTGGCTCGAAGACGAGCGGGCGGTGCGCAGCAGGTGGCGGGCCCTGGTCACCGACCGGCGGGCCGGCCTCCCACCGCTGTGAACACCGGCCATGAGCCACAGGCGCACATGACGCGTCGGCAGACGCCCTCCGACGCGCAGAACCGGGTATCCCCGGGGGTTCCCTCCCCCTCAGGTTCTCGGCGGAGGCGGATCCCGCCGGTCCCTCCAGTGACCGAACAGTTCCCGCCAGTGCCACCGGGCGACGTGGAAGAGCCCCCATCTCCGATCCGGCAGGTCGTCGCCCAGGTCCTCCAACGCGACCCGCACCGCAAGGTCCAGCCATCGGGAGGAGTACTCGTCCCCGATCAGCTCTCGGAGTCCGTCCGGCGTCCTCGGCAGCTTCTCCCCGGCGTCCCAGTGCGCGGCCAGGAACTCCTCGGCCGTCAGCGGCCGGGACAGCAGCACGGGCACGGTCGAGCGCCACCTGGCCGTCGCGCCACAGCGCCCGGTGCAGATCGCCCGCCTTCGCCTGGAACTCCCCGGCCGGCAGGCGCAGCGCCGCCTCCAGCGACCCCAGGCGGCCGTTGCACACCCGGCAGAGCGTGCCCCGGACCTCGCCCGAGGCGTGGTCGTGGTCGACCTCCATCGACCTGGCCCCGCACAGCGCGCACCAAGGCCGCTCCTTCAGGAACAGCTCCTTCGCCTGCGACGACATCCCCTTGTACTCCACGGCCACCTCCCGTGATGCCAACTGACTGCGTGTCACCACGGTGGCGGGCCGCACCGACACCACGTCACCCGATCCGCCGACACAACACGCCGGACACCGACGAACCGGCCGACTCCTCGGAGCACCCGCACCTTCGAACTGCTCGAGCTCGCGATCCGACCCACCTGGCACCGCCGACACCTCGCCACCCGGCTGCGCACCGCCCTCACCGACCGCAGCCGCCGGCGCACACGACGCGTCGCCGGGACCGACGTCCGTCATCGCGGCCAGCAGCACCGGGGCGGCGGCCCGCGGGCGGGCCTGGGCGGTGACGGCGTCGACCAGGTGCTCGCCGACGTCGGGGTAGAGGTGCGCGCCGACCAGGTCGGCCGAGGCCAGCCAGAACACTTCGGAGTCGTCCTCGGCGTCCAGCTCGACCACGGCGATGTCCTCGGCGGGCGGCTGCGGCAGGTGCGTGACGCAGGGGAAATCCCCTACCTATGGGTTCTCCACTGGAAGAGGGGCTTTCGCACCGGTCCGGGGCCGTCTCCGGGCCGTCAGCCAGTCGGTTCGCCGTCTTCCTCCGGGCTCCAGCTGACCCCTGTTCCGAACGCCAGGAACTGCGGCATGAAAACGGAGTCACCGGCCCACGAGGTCAACCCCGCGCCCAGAACGGCGTCACAGCCGTGTTCGGCCCCACGCCGCCGGAGACTCTGCCAGGCCTGTTCCGCCGACTGCGCCGGTTCTCCGGCAAGTACCGCTACCTGCCGGTACGGACGCTGCGCTGTCGGCAGCGTGGAGACGAACACCGATGCGGCGCGTTGAGCGAGTTCGTCGGCAGCACTGCTCTGGCCGATCGTCTGGTCTGTTGCCCTCTTCCTGCTGAACACTCGAGCCTCCCCATTCAGCGGCCACCAGGCCGCTGTCGCGCCAACCGTAGCGCCAGCTCGGCAACGCAGGCCGCGGTGCTGTGGCTGCGCCCGGCCTACACGGTCGTGGACGGCCTCCGCCTGTGGCTGAGCCGGAGCAGCACGACGTTCGAGACCTGTTGGACTTGGCGGAGACCGCGATCAGCGCCCTCGGCTCGTCGGGGTCGTTGGCGTAGGCCTGCCGCTCCGCTGCGGACCAGGCGGAGGCCCCCGACTGGCGGGGAGTGTCATTCCAACCATGCCGTATTCCCGGTAGCCGCCCTCGCCGGCCGGTGTCGGAGGCTGACGCTACGGTGCCCACCATGGACACTTACGATCTTGAACAGCGGCACCGAACCGGCTCCGGGAAGAAGGAGCGATGAGCCGGCAGGGCGAGGCGGGTATTTCCGTCCGGTGGGATGAGGGCTACAGGGCTTTCCATGCCGGGACCGTGGAGGACGTGCGTTTCGTCGTCGCCCGGATCCCGGCCGAGGCGAAGGACAACTTCGACTACGACGCCGTGCCCTGGGACCGTTTCCACCACTCCTATGGGCCCGGCACCGACGTCCCCGCCGCACTGGAGCAGGTCCGTACCGGCGACGAGCGCAGTGTGCGCATGGCATTCCACCGGCTGTGGAGCAGCCTGCTGCACAGCGACACCGGTTGCGCTGCCGGCGCCCTGGCCGTTCCGTTCCTGATCCGCATCGCCCTCACGCGCGCCGACTATCGCGCCGAGATCCTGGCGGGCCTCGCCGGCCTGGCCCGCCGTCAGCACTACGGTGACGGCAGCCGCACCGGCCTGCTCCGCGCGGCACGCGCCGACGACCAACTGGTCTTCGAGGCCTCCGGCTACCTGGGGAACTGGTCGGTGCAGGCCGCCCGCGAGGCCTTGGCCGCGGACGCAGGCCTGCTGCTGCCTCTGCTCGGCGATCCCGACCCGGAGGTCCGCCAGGACGTCGCCCACGCCCTGGCCGCGGCCGCGGGCCCGTGCGAGACGATCGTGCAATCCCTGCACGCCCGCCTCCGAGTCGAGGACGACCCTGCGGTGTGCGCCTGCCTCGTCCTGGCGATCGGCCAACTCGCCTGGGAAGAGCGACACCCGGCCGCCATCGAGCAGATGCGCACCTGGTGGCAGGACCCCTCCCATCCCACCGAGGTCAGGATGTGCGCGGCCCTGTCCTGGCTCTGCCTCACCAACGGCCCCATCCCTGGCGACCTGCGCGCCTTCCTGGACGCTGCGGCTACCGGAGACCTAGCCGCCCTCCTCGGCCGAATCCCGTGGATGCTCCGTGTCGACGACGAAGGCGACGGGCTGCGTAGATGCCTCGACCAGATGTACCACCCCGAGAAATACCCCCACTTCACCAGCTGCCTGGACTGAAGAAACCGAACAATTTCTCTCCCGACAACCCTCTTCCCGCCGATGCCGTCCCAACTGCTGTCGAACTCTCGTGTGAACCAATGGATGGCCGCTCATCGGAGGCGGGCAGTCCGGACTGTGTGGTGCGGGTCCCGCATTTCCTACCCGCAAGCCCGAGCCGTTCAAGGATGCAGCCGAGCTTGACTGCGGAGGTGAGGAGAAGAGTCGCCGGCCCGGGCTGTTCCCGGGCCCGGCGCGGCTACAGCTGGTAGGGAGCCACCGGCTCTGTCTCCCGGTCGGCGCCGTCCGGGAGCAGCGGCAGCGGCCAGGACGGGTCCGGAGTCCAGGCGGGCCAGCCGGTGGCGAACGGCCCCGCGTGGTTGTCGAGCATCGCGATCGCGCGGCCGCACGCCTGCTGGACCTGGCGGTCGAGGTGGTCGTCGACCACGCCGAGGCGGCGCAGCCGGGCGTATTCGTCGCGGTCTTTGAAGTGGTGGTCGGTCAGGTCGGGGGTGGCGACCAGGTCGAGGGCGAGGTCCATGGTGTCGATCCCGCCCGGACGGCGACGGTAGGGGAGCTCGAAGTTGACGTACCAGCTGATGGGGGTGCCGGTGGCGGCGTCCTGGAAGCAGTGGACGGAGAACCACTCCCCTGCCAGGTAGTGGGACAGGACCGCGGTGCGCTCCCAGCGGTGGGGTCCGAGCGTCCAGGTGCCGGCGGCGAGGTGGTGCAGGCCCTGTTCGCGGACGGTGTCGTCGCCGGTGCACAAGGCCTCGGTCCAGGTTGTCGGGGCGAGGCCCTCGATCCCGGGCCAGCAGGCCAGGGTCAGCACGTGGCCGGTGTCGGCGACCACCCGCTGCGGCTTCGCCGTCCACACCCGCCCCGCGTGGACGTCGCGGCGCACTGCGGTGGCACCGGGCTGGAACAGGGGGCTGCCGGTGGTGGTCGTCTCGTCGGTGTCCGTCACGCCCGGGGTGTTCCCCGGTTCAGGGGAAGGGAGTCCGCCCGAAGGGGTGACACAGGATCAGCCCGGCACAGCAGCCACACTTGCCGCGCGCCGGGCCAGGTGCAGCGCCGCTGCCATGATGGCGCGGGCAGGGACGGCCGGCGGTCAGCTCTGGTACCCATCAATCCGGCTGCGCGGTCGAGCGGCGGCCGGGGTCCTGTCCCTTGGAACGGGCTGGGGCCCCGGGGCGGCGGCCAGCAGTCGCTGCGCCGCTTCGGTGGTGGCACGCGCCTGCCGTCGGGCCCGGCCGAGCAGCACCTGTTGCTCCGGCGTCAGATCCTCCTGGCGGCCAACGATCCGCTCGGCCGCCGTGGCGCGCGGCGACGCGGGCCCTCGCCCGGCCTCGTCGGTGGTGGCGATCAGGTCGTCGAGGCGGCGGCCGAGCCCGCTCCGCCCCGCATTGCTGCTGGTGCTCACGTCCGGTGAACGATCCGGTCCGGGCCGCGGCTACGGCTGGTCGGTGACGAAGCCGCCGCCGGGAGCGGGGCGGGCGGTGAGGGCGAGCAGGCGCAGCACGTCACACGCCGCGGCAGTTGGATCGTGCTCGGCCGCGGCGGGGTCAGGGCCGAGCAGCATCGCGCGCAGCCCCAGCCACAGCCCGCCGGCCACGTGCGGGACGCGCCGACCGCCGAGTGCGGGGTGCGGTGCCGAGTTGGGGTAGGGCAGCCAGCCGCCGGTCGCGGGTGTGGCGGCGCGCGTGGCGATCATGATCGGACGGTATCGCCCCGATCCGACAACCCGCCGGAGTCCAGTTGCCTGGGCCGGTGCGCACGATACGCTTCGGCCCGGCGACGTCCGGGTAGGCCCAAATCAGTGCCTCGTCTCGTTCTGGTGGTAGTGCTCGCGTTCCAGCTCGCGCGGGTGCCCGATCGTTGGCGGCAGCAGCGCGCCGCTGCCGAGCGATCGGTCAACCGCCAGCTCTCGTGCCGCCCGCCGAGCCCTCACGTCGGCGCGGTTCGAAGCGCCAGCCTCGGCCCTCCTCAGACAGGCACGAGCCTGCCGCTCCACCTCAACCGCACGGCCATGCTCACCCTTGGCCCAGTCGACCCTCGCCTCCGTGTGGCGGAGACCACCCCGCATCTTCGTGGTGACCGGCTTCTTGTCGCGCTCGCGCTGCTCCAGGAACTTCCTGGTGTCCGTCATGTCGCGGATCGCCTTGTCCAAGACGGCCTTTGTGGCCTCGAGCGTTAGCTCGGCACGGACCAGGTTCAGGGACGCCTCTCTGCAGGGCATGTCACCGGGCCAGGTGCGGTGTGCGTGCTCAGTCGCACGGCGCAGCCGCAGGTTGGCGTCTGTGTCTTCGGCCGCACGGCGCTGCCGCAGGTAGTCAGCGGGCGTCTTCATCGCTTCGGTGTCCTCGGGTGTCGGGCCGTGTCGGGCCGTGCCGGGCTGTGCCGGGCCGTGCCGGGCCGTGCCGGGCCGTGCCGACAGGATGGCAGACCAGAACGGCTCGGAGGGTAACGGCCTGTTCTTCGGCGGTGGAGCCCAGCGCGAGGACGAGATCGGTGGCCGACATGACGGTCCGCCCGGTCGGAGGGGCTTGCTGGACCGTGCTCGTGTTGTCCGCGGACAACATCGGATTGCCGCTGGCCGGCGGCGCGCTCTGCTCGGTGTCCTTGGCCGGCCTGCCGATGAGGCGCTGCTCGGGAATGCTGTCCGCGGACAACACGTCCGACTCGGCCCCGGCGGGGGACTGCTCCGAGGCCGCGGCAGCCGGCTCGATGTCCGAGTGGTGCCGGGTCGGCTCGGCCGACTGCGTGTGCTGACGCTCCGCCAGGCCGACCGGGTCTGCCGGTGTGTTGTCCGCGGACAACATCGTCTGCTGGCCTGCAGCCGGCTGCGGGCAGAAAAAGCGAAGGGTGCCCTCACCGGCCGGTGAGGGCACCCCGTGTTGTCCGCGGACAACACGCCGAGGATCAGAGCTGCGCGTAGAGGGCTTCGACAAGAGCGGTGTAGCTCTCGTCGTCCAGAACGGCTCGGAGGGTGACGGCCTGTTCTTCGGCGGTGG
>NZ_LISX01000024.1:34958-50569 GCF_001905465.1 Kitasatospora sp. CB01950 | reverse complement strand
GGCCGCGGCAGCCGGCTCGATGTCCGAGTGGTGCCGGGTCGGCTCGGCCGACTGCGTGTGCTGACGCTCCGCCAGGCCGACCGGGTCTGCCGGTGTGTTGTCCGCGGACAACACACCGGCCTTGGCTGCCTCGAGGAGGTTCTTCTCCTCCTGGCGCCGGTTCCGCTCGTCCGCCTTGATCTGCTCGGCCAGAGCGAGGAGCGCTGCGGTGTCGAGGGCGGGGTCGTCCTTGAGCGCGCGGGCGAGCCGGCGGGCGTAGCGCTCGGCCATGGTGCCGGCGATGAGCATGTCCTGGATGTCGGCGGGGAGGGTGAGAAGGGCGATCTGGTTGCCGACCCAGGAGCGGTCCTTGCCGCGGCGGCGGGCTACTTCGGCGGCGTTGCCGTCGCAGGCGTGGAGGAGGTCCTGGAGGCCGCGGGCGCGTTCGATGATGTTGAAGTCCTGGCGCTCGTCGTTCTCGAGCATCAGGTAGTCGATGAAGTCGGCTCGGGTGACGGCGAGGTCGTCGCGGACGACGAAGTCGAGGTGTTCGAGGGCGACTCGGTTGGCCGAGCGGTAGCGTCGCTCGCCGTTGAGGATGATCCACTCGGCGGTGCCGATGCTCGGCTCGTGTTCGGGCCACAGGGCGAGGTAGGCATCGCGGGTGACGGCGACGCAGGCGGTGGTCTGCTTGCGGGCGAGGCTGTGGCCGAGGGTTTCCTGTTCCGCGCTGGTGCCGAAGTAGCGGCGGGGGTTGACGAGGCTGGGGTGGACCTTGGAGAGGGGGAGGCGCTGGAGCTCGTACTCGGGGATGGATCCCTCAGCGACGGCTTTGGCGCGTCCTCGTTCGCTGCGGGGGCGGACGGAGCCGAAGCTGCTGCCGCCGCCGAGGCGTTCTGCTGCGCGGGTCATGCGGTGATCCTCCGGGCGATCTCGCGCATGACGTCGGCCTGTTCGCTGTCGGGCGCGTGGGAGAGCAGGGGCTTCTTGACGCGGACTGCCTCTCGCTGGTCCTTGAGGTCGTGGACGATGGCGATGACCGCGGGTTCCTCTATGGCCTGCCACTCCTTGAGGGCGGAGGTGGCGACATATCCCTTGCGGGCGTCGTAGAGGTTGACGACGAAGCCGAAGTCGTGGATGTCGATGTCGAGGTCTTCGCAGAGGGACTCGATCTGCTCGCGGAGCATGATGTAGGCGTCGGCGGAGGAGTCCTCGGCCTGGACGGGAATGATGAGGCCGGAGCGTCCCCGGGGTTCGCCGTCGCGGGTGCGGGCGTAGTAGAGGGCGTTGTCCATGGCGTAGCCGAGGCTGGGCGGGCAGTCGATGACGAGGACGTCGAATTCGCGCTCGACGGTGGCGAGGGCCTTCTCGAGGGCGGTCTCCTTGACGCGGACGTCTCGGGAGGTGACGAGTTTGGCGTCCAGGAGGAAGGCGTCGGTGCAGGCGGGGAGGACGAACAGGCGTCCTTCGAAGGCTTCTCCGGGGACCTCGACGAGGAGGTCGCGCAGGTCGCTGGAGCGTTCGCCGGTCATGTTCTTGGCAAGGCTATCGCCCTTGATCGGCAGGGGGCTGATGCCGAGCTGGAGCGTGAGGTGGCTCTGCGGGTCGAAGTCGACGATCAGGACTCGGTGGCCGGCTTCGGCGAGTGCCTGGGCGATGCCGTTGGAGAGGGCGGTCTTGCCGACGCCGCCCTTCTGGTTGGCCACGACGATGCGCTGCGGGCCGGTGGAGAGCCGGACCGGCTGGGGGCGGGGGTTGGCGTCGAGCCAGAGCCGGATCGCCTGGGCGAGTCCCTGGTTGTAGGGGACTTGGCGCTGGAGGCAGGTGACGCGGAAGTTCTTGTAGAGGTCGGAGGGGACATAGGTGGAGAACGAGCTGCTGGCGGAGGTGTCGATCGGTTGGAACGGCTCGGTGCTGTCGAGCCACGCGCGGATGCCGATCGTGACCGCGTCCTGAATGTCGACCCCGACGGTCGCAGCGCGGATCTTCAGCTCGCGGCGCAGCGCGGCAGGCAGTTTGGTAACTACCTTGTCCCGGCCATCCGACGAAGTCTCAGTACTCATGCGGGGAGTTTACTAACCGGCAGCTAGAAGTCACGCGCGACACCGCCCACAGTTCGGGCGGTTCATGATGAAATGCCAGATTCATCGGCACAAACTGCCCGCAGACATGACGAATCACGCTCGCGGCACCTCCTCCGCGGCTCGTTCCAGATGCCCCGTCAGCAGCGCGCCGTAGACCGCACGTTCAGGTGAAGCGCCACGGTGGTCCCTCTCCGCGATGACCTTGACCGAAGTCAGCCCGCTGCAGAACCGCTTGGGGTGTTGTCCGCGGACAACACCCCAAGCGGCCAGATCCGAAGAACGGACCTGGCCTCAACCGACCCGGCCGAGGACGAACGCCAGCACAGCGCGCAGCTGTTCGTCCTCGCGGATCATCGCGTGGTCCGAGCCGGAGACGACCAGGCGGCGGTCCCCGGCGGCGAGCACGGCCAGCCGGCCGAGCTGCTCCGGTGTCAGGGCGGCGGCGCCGAGCGCCTGTAGGGCGTCGCAGGCGCCCTTGAGGTCGGCGCGGGTCTCGGCCGAGTGCAGTGCCGCCTCTGCGAGCCTCGCGTGGTCGAGGCCTGCCGGGTCGGCGACGCCGAGCAGCCCGAGGACGGCCGAGGGTGCCTGGATCGGGTCGTCGAGGAGGGCTTCGAGTCGGGTGGTCAGCGGGCGCCCGGCCGGGCCGAGCAGGGCGATCTCGCGGGCCGCGCGGGCGGCCGTCCAGCGAAACCACTGCCGGCCCTCGCCGCTGTCGAGCACCGAAGCCAGCACTGGGACGACCTCGGCCGCTTCCCCGGCGATCCGCCACAGGGCGAGCGCCAGGGCGAGGTCGGCATCCGCCTCCGGCATGGTGCGGCGGTCGACGGTGCGGCCGAGCGCCGTTCGCAGGGCCGGGACGAGGCGGGCGGCCTCAGGGCCGAGGTCGGCCACCGCGTGGGCACCCTCGACGGCGCCGCGCGCACCGGTGGCGAGCGCCGCCTCGGCGGCGGCGAACAGCGGTCCCTTCTCGCCGGTCAGCTCGTGCAGCGCCTGCGCCACGACCAGCTTCCCGGCGCCGGCCCGCAGGGCCGTGGCGGCCTGCTCGCGCTGCTCCGGCCCGGTGCCGGCGGCGACGGCGGTGATCGCGGTGGCCGCGTATTGGAACCGGGGCAGGACGGCGCAGAGTTCGGGCAGCGCATCGGCGGCCTGCGGGCCCCATTGCCGCAGCAGGTGGACCAGCCCGGCGGTGTCGTTGTTGTCCTCGATCGTCGAGCAACCGCAGTCCTTGCGGCCGTCGGGGCGCTCCAGCGCCTTGGCGGCCAGGCGGGCGCGGACCGCGGCGAACAGCTCGGGGTCGAACGGGAAGAGCGCATCGGCCTCGTGGGACCCGGCGGCGCTCTGCATGGCGCGCGGGCGCCGGCCGAGGGCCCGGGCCAGGAACGGCGCGGCGGCCTGCGGTGCCACCATGACGAGCGCGGCAAGGGCCTGGTCGGCCGCCTCCTCATCCCGCTGCGCGGCGACTTCGGCGAGGACGGGCGCGGCCTCAGCGGCTGCCGGGCCGAGCTTTCCCAGCAGTTGGGCGGCCGCCCGGTCGGCGGCGAGCGGGGCGATCGCGGGAATCAGCCGCTGCGGGGCGCTGCGGGACAGGGTGCAGGCGCGGTCGGCTGCCCACAGGGCCTCGGCCCGTACCTCGGGGCGTTCGTCGCGCAGGGCGGCGTCGAGCAGGGCGAGCGCATTCTCGCGGTCCGAGTCCGTGTCCCGTCCCAACAGGATCCCGACGATCGTGCGCAACGGCTCCCGGTGCTCGTCCGTGTAAACAGACCTGGCCGTCTCACGGGCGGGCAACAGGTCGAGGACGGCACCGCGGTGCGCGGCGAGCCACGGCTCCTCGGCGTCCAACGCGGCGAACACAGCGGCCAGGCGCAGCGGTGCGGGCGTGTCCGGGCCCAGCAGCGTGCGGGCCTGGACGGCGGCGCCCATGCGGTCGATCCGGCTGTACGCGGTGAGGAGTTCGGCTCGGACGGCGGGCTCGGTCTCGGCAGCCAGCCGTTCCCGGACGGCGGGCAGGGCGATGTCGGTGTCCCTGGTGTGGCCGACCGTCCAACCGGCTGCCTGCCGGACGTCGGCGGCCTCGTCCGCCAGCAGAGGTATGAGCAGCGGCAGTTGGGCGGTGACCGCGGCCCGGACGGCGCCCGGCTCGACGCCGGACTCGTCCTCGCTCTCGGCGAGGCAGCCCAGCAGCCGGAGCGCGTCGACGGCTTGCCGGCCGGAGGCGGCGATTCGGGCGAGATACGGGGCGGCGTAGATGCTGGCCGCGTACACGGTGCCCTGGTGCACGATCGAGCCGTACAGCTCGTCCAGGGCCTCCTCGGCGCCCTGGCCGCCCTCGGCGAAGGCGCGCAGCAGGTCGGGCAGGTCCTCGGCTGGGCCGTAGGCGTGGTTGACGGCGGCCCAGAGGTAAGTGTCGAGCCCGGCGAGGGCGGTGGCGGGTTCCATGACTGTGATCTTCGTGGGGACCTCCGACATCCCCGGCCGAACCAGCTCACGTTCCTGCACAGACCGACACCGCGACCGGCAGCACGTTCCTGCCGAGACGGACCACACCCGCGTCATGATCGGCTGCGGACTGCTCCAGGGCCACACCGAGCTGCGCCGGCGCAACCGTCGCCCGCTGCCTCTCGCCCCGGTCAACGGCCAACGTGTGCCGGGCCCCGAAACGCAGAAGGGCTCGTCTCCATCGGCTTTTGACGCCGACGGGGACGAGCCCTTCAGTCGATGGGGATCAGGTCGCAGCGAGGACGCTCGAACGGTCGAGGCCGATCGCGCGGCTGACCGTGGCGAGGGTGTCGTTCCAGTCGCCGGCGTGGTGGACGGCGCGGTCGCTCCCCCGCCGCTGAGCACCTCGTTTTCAGGATGAGGCCAAGGTGGTTACTCGTCGTCGAGGCGTTGGAGGATCTGGTCGAAGTCGCCGTCGTCGAGGAGGCCCGTGATCACCTGGGTCATGTTGGCGATGCCGGGATCCCGGACGATCAGGCCGTCTGAGCACCAGAAGTAGCGGCCGTCCAGGGCCTCGCCGCTTCGGGACCACTTCTCCATCAGGCGCTGGACCTCGGCGACGGTGAACACCGTCGCGCTCCAGCGCGATCCGTCCGCCAACCGGACTTCGACATCGATGTTGCACACCGCGCCCAGGTCCTCACCGGCGCTGGGCAGGAAAGACGCCTCGAAGCGGTCCGTACGGACCCGGTACCAGGGCCCGTCCCAACGCTGTTCGACTGCCTCGGATGGCACGCTATCGGTCATCGCGTGAGTATCCCGAGCCGATCCCTGCGATCTCAACCGACTTCCCGTGACGAGCTCCCTGCCGGAGCCACCTCCCGGCCGCCGTGGCCACCCAGTACGGCTGCCGGTGCCACACCTGCGGAATCACAAGCGGGTGCTCAGGAGCGCGGAGACAAGCAGAGCCAAGGCATGCAGAGCCTGGTCAGTTGACTGCACTAACTCGGGCCCCAGCTCGACGGGGCGGCGGTGGTCCAAGAGCATGCGGACGTGCATGACACTCCTTCACTTCATCGAGATCTGATTGACGGACGAGCACGGCTGCCTCGGGTGGGGGCCGTGGTCGCGGGCTCCACTCCGTCGCTACCGTGGCTGGTGGTGGACGCGGCCGATCGGGAGGTCGTCCCCGTCAGCAGCTACCTGCGGGACCGGATGCTGGGCGATGTCAGCCCGCTGACCTGCCGCAGCTACGGCTTCGACCTGCTGCGCTGGTACCGGTCAGTTGACTGCACCAAAGGCACTGTCTGCTGCGGTTTCACTGGCGGGCACGCAGGTGCTTCTGCCAGCTCTCGGGCTGGATGCCTTCGCGCTCAGCGGCGAACAGCGCGACGTTGACCACCAGGACATCGGCGGCGTTCGGCTTCTGGCCGGCGTCCATCTGGTCCAGCACGGTGTCAACGGCGCTGGCAGCCCGCTCGGCGGTCTCTTCGCTGTTCATCGGATTCTCCTTCGGGGGGCGGGGTTCGGAGCGAATCGCTCAAAGCCGGGTAATCAGGAGCGCGGAGACGAGCAGGGCCCCGGAATGCAGAGCCTGATCAGCCAGGTACAGCCCGTTGAGGCCGGCGGATCGGAGCTCGGCGAAGTCCGGCGAGCCGGTGTGTTGCAGAAGCCAGCGAACCGGCCAGCGTCGGTCCAGCACGGCATGGGTCGCCGCGGACCAGCCGAACCCGGCGGCCAGGCCAGCCGCGGACAGCGGCAGCGGGATGAACAGCCACACCAGGGTGAGCAGCGCGGCGATAACGAGGTGGTACTGGCCGACGTGGGCCAGGCATGCGGCCCAGCCCCGGCGGGGGCTCACCCCGGAGGCCACGTCCTGCGCGCTCGGCGCTCCCTTGTTCGCGGCCTGGTGGTCGCTCTGGCCGAAGACGTGGTCCGCCAGGTTGTGGCCGACGGCCAGCACCGCCCAGATCGATCCGAACGTTGCCAGCGTCGTGAGGTCGGGGGTGCTCATCAGCGAGCACCGCCGGCAACCGTGTTGGTGCAGAGAAGGTCGAGCTCGAAGGACCCGCAGATCGGGGACAGGCGCTCGTAGAAGGCGCTCTTGCCGGTGGCCTTCGCCAGGCGGGCCAGTGGGAATCGCCTGTCCGCGACGTAGTGGGTCGTGAAGGAGATGGCCAGGGCGGCGGCGATTCGGCCGGGTCCCAGGCGCAGGCCCAGCAGCCGTGAGCCGATCAGCAGGGCGCCGGCCTGGACGGCGGTGTAGGTCGTGCAGTGGTGGAGGCAGGCGAGTTGGCCGTCTCGGGTGCCGTGCACGGCGGTCTCGACGCCGGTCTCCTCGTCGCGGTCGACGACGGGGTTGGTGTCGGTGGCGCCCTTGATCCGGGCGCAGGTGTCCGTCTGGACCCACATGTCACCGATCGCTCCGGCGGCCCGGAGCAGGGCGTAGGCGGTGGCGAAGCGGGCGGCGCGGTCGGTGGCTGTCACGGGTTCCTCCGGGGTCGGTGTGTCGGCCGGGCACTGACGCCGCGCACCACAGCACCCCGCTCGCCGGGCCTGGCTGGCCGGGCGACGGGGTGCTGTGGTGGGCAGCGTCAGTGTCCGGAGGCGTGGCACTCGCAGTACGGGGCGGGCTCCCAGCCGTCCGGGGTGCGCGTGCGGCTGGGGCCGGCCCCCGGGATGCCGCTGCCGCCGCAGGTGGTGCAGGAGACGTCGGCCCCCGGGTCAAGGGCCCACTCGTGTCCGCAGGTCCGGCAGCGGGCGCAGTCCGCGAAGTCGTCGGTGCCGTCGATCGGTTCGCCGTACTCCTCGGCGCCGGGCGTCCGGCAGCGCGGGCAGGTGATCGTGCGCCGGTGGGTGCGGATGCCGTGGCCGAGGGGGGCGGCGATCACACCGATCCGCTGCCGGTGGTTGGCGGCCTCGTACTCGGCGACCCGGTGGGCCAGCGCCAGGGCTCCCTCGCGGGTGTGCTGGTAGGCCGCGGCGCGGCCGATGTCCCAAACCGGTCGCCAGCCCTCGCCCTCGGTCCAGGCCCGCACACCGGTCAGGGCGCCGTCGGTCACCGCCCAGCCGTCGCCGGTCGCGTCGCGGCGCACGACGACCTCGCCGGGCCCGCCTGCCGGGCCGTGGGGGATCGGCACGCGGAACTCGACCGCGAGCGCCAGCTGCTCCTCCGGGGACTGGATGCTGTTTCTGCTGGTCCGGCCGCTGGGCGCGGTGTGGTCGGTGGTGGTCACGGTGTCCCTTCCATGGACGGTCGGGGCCGGCCCGCTCGTGGTGGGCCGGCCCCGTGGTTGTGGTGGGCGGTCAGGCGGTGTGGCGGTGGCGGTGGCGGTACTTGAGCTCGTCGGCAACGACGACCCGCAGGTCGTGGGTGATGGTCTCGCCGCAGCCGGGGCAGTCGGCGCTGTAGCCGGTGCGGCCGGTGCAGCCGCCGGCCGGGTCGCGGGGCCGGCCGGTGCGGGGGTGGACCTGGTGTTCGCAGGTGGTGCCGTCGGCGTGGACGCGGCGGATCCTGGCCGCCCGGGTCCTGGTGGTGGTCACGGGGTTCCCTCGGGTCGGGGCTGTCGGGCACGGCGGGCGGCATCGCGCGCGCCGGTGATGCGGTGGGCCTGGCGGGAGATTCGCCCGGCGAGGGCGGCCAGGCGGTCGGCGGCCTCGGGGTGCGCATGCCCGTCGCGCAGGTCGTCCTGGTAGCGACGGATGGCGTCGGCGAGTTGCGCGACGTCGAGGGCGTGGGCCTGGAGCTCGTGCTCGACCGTGGCGTCGGGGTCCGGCCGGTGGTGCTGGTTGTTCACGATGTCGTGCTCCTGGTGGTGCCGGGTCGGCGGTCGGTCAGCGGTGGTCGGGCAGCGGGAGCAGGTAGGCGCAGGCGGCGGCGTGGTCGGCGACCTGGCTGCGCACCGTGTAGAGGGGTGCGGCCTCGATGCGGAGGCGGCCGTCGCGGCAGCCGGTGCAGTGCCACCAGGCCGGGGTGCCGGGGCGGGCGGGGGTGCCGGCGGGCCAGGGCTCGGGGCCGATCAGCTCGACCGGGGCGCCGCCCTTGGTCAGCTGGCGCATCCAGACGTGGCCGGAGCCGCCGCCGGTCGGGGCGTCGCCGATGTGGACCTGGCCCCGGTCGAGGCGGATCCGTCCGTGGTCGGCGGCCTGCTGCAGCAGGCCGAGGAGGCGGTCGTGGCCGCCGAGGGCCCGGCCGCCGGGGACGGCGCGCGACCAGGTGTGCAGCTCGCCGATCGTGGTGCGGCGCCGGCCGAACGACTCGAAGTGGCCGAGGACGGCGAGGACGACGGTGTAGGCGTCGTCCCGGACCAGCAGGCCGTCGGCCGGGTCAGGGGCGAAGCCGGCCAGGAGTTCCTCCACGGCGGCGACGGGGTTGGGGGTGCGGGGGCTGGCGACGGCCATGGTGTGTGCCTCTCGGTTTGGGCGTCGGGGCTGCGGTCGGGTGACCGGGCAGCCGCGCCAGGTCCCGGCAGCACCGGCCCGGGTGGGCTGGTGCTGCCGGGGCCGGCGGCGGCGGTCCGCTCGCGGAGGGCCCGGCATCGGTACGGGGCTGGGTGGCAATCAGAAGAAGGTGAGCTGCTCCTGGCCACCGACGGGGGCGGGGGCGAGGTCGGGCATGCCTGGGGAGTCGGCGGGCGCGGGGCCCCTCTCGCCGGCGATGTGCCAGTCGGCGAGGGCCCGGGCATCGGCGGCGGTGCGGCACCAGGCATCGTCGGTCCACTCGCGGCGGGTGACGATCCGGCCGCAGCAGTTCACCCACCACCGGCCCGGCCCGGTCGGACCGGTCGCCTGCCGGATCAGCGGGGTCTTGTGGTGGCACGCGCAGCGGCAGAGCTGTCGGCAGGGCGGTCCGGCGATCCACACCCAGGCGAGGTCGTTGGTGCCGGAGTACTCCTGGCTCCGGTGGGTGTGGGGCTGGGGGTGGCGGGCCGGGCGCAGGGCCGCGGTCTGGATGACGGTTTCGCGGATCGGCCGGCCGTCGTGGCGGCACTCGCCGTGGCGGCCGCGCTGGCATTCGGAGGACGGCGGCTCGTGGCAGGCGCAGTCCGTGAAGGCGCTGGGGATGTGCTGGTGGTTGCGGAGCCAGCTCGGCGGCCAGACGTTCTCCCGGACCCAGGCCGCCGCCCCGGGCGGCATCGCGTCCGGGTGCCGGGCGCCGGTGTCGTGGTCGTCGTGGGCGCGTTCGGCGGCGAGGCGGGCGCGGCCGGTGTCGGTGAGGCGGGGGCCGTCGGGGTGGTCGGCGATCAGTCCGCCCCAGATCAGGGCCAGGACGTTGTTGGGGACGCCGTGGACGCGGTAGCGGTCGTGGTCGTAGGCCAGCAGGTGGCGGTCGGCCAGGTCCAGCCAGCGGGCGTTGACGGGGCGGGTGTCGGGCCAGGGCTCGTGCGGGCGCGGCTTCACGGTGAGGTTCCGTTCGGGAGAGGCGGCGGCCCGGCCGCGTCGTGCGGCCGGGCCGGTGGTGCGGGGCCAGGTGGTGCGGTGGGCGGGTCAGGCGTCCAGGTCGAGGACGCCGTCGATGTACTCGGCGCGGCTGAGCGGGTAGCCGGCCATCTCCACCGGGGCGTGGCCGGGGACGTCGAACAGGGCGGCGCGCAGGGCCTCGGCGGTGAGGCGGTGGGTGCGCTCGGAGGCCCTGGTGAGGTAGCCGGTGCCGGTGTCCGGCGACGCGGGGTCGGACTCGGTGGCCGGGGCGGGGGCGCGGTGCAGGCGCGCGCCGTACAGGTAGCGGCCGGCCAGGTGCTCGTCGGCCGCCTCGCCGCCGCCCGGGGCGGGGGCCGGGGGGACGGCGAGGTCGAGAGTGCTCTGCCCCTCGGCGGCGGTGGGGGTCTGCTCGGCGGTGAGGTGGGCGGGGTCGGCCTGGGAGCAGATGAGGTCGCCGTTCGGCAGCGTCTTCCAGTCGCGGTCCCGGGCGGCGGTGACGACGTCCTCGGGGGACTCGTAGTAGCCGTACTCGTCGTCCAGCGGCTCGTCGCACACCGCGCACCAGGCGGAGTGCACGATGTGCGGGCGGACGCTGCCGGTGCGGGCCTGGCGCGGGCGCCGCCAGGCCTTGCCGCGGTGCAGGACCACGGCGTGGACGACCGCGTTGAAGGGGGAGCCGTCGTCCATGTCGGCGGCCACCGCGTTGTGCTCGGCGGCCTCGATCAGGGCCTCGCCGAGGCCGGGCATCGGGATGACCTGGCCGAGGGCGGTCAGCCACAGCGCCCATTCCTGGGACGGGTCGCCGACGACGGCCGGCTGTTCGGCGAACAGGCCCCGGCGGGCGATGTTCTGGGCGGCGGAGGCGATCACCGGCGCGGCCGGGGCGGGGGTGGTGGTGTTCATCGTGCTGTCCTTCCTGGAGATGTCAGGTGCGGCGAGGGATGGTCAGCGGCCGGCGCGGGCCGGTGCGAGGCCGACGGGGGCGGTGATGCGGTCGACGTGCGTGAAGCCCTCGGCGAGCAATTGCTCGGCGGTCGGCAGCAGCTGCTCCTGGTCGAGCAGGACGTGGTCCGGGACGACCCGCTCGCGGGTCGTGTTCTGCGCGCGGCGGGTCTCGAGGGGGACGTCGAACAGCACCGCGGCCGCGGGGCGCTGCCAGTAGCGGGCGCGGGCGATCAGGTGCGCGCGGACGTGGGGCAGGAGTGCTGTGGAGTCGATGACGGTGGTCAGCGCCCGGGAGAGGCGGGCGTCCAGGAGCAGGTCCTGGATTTGCGCGGCGACGGGGGTGGCGGACTGGTCGGCCGCGGAGTCGGTGGCCAGGGCTCGGTAGTCGTCCAGGCACAGCCGCCAGGTGGCCGGCCAGCGGCGGTCGGCGAAGCTCGACTTCCCGGCGCCGGACCCGCCGACGAGGACGATCAGCGTGCCGGGGTCGAAGGTGAGGTTCACGGTCGGACAGTTCCTTCCGGGGTCTGGTCGGCGGGCGGAATCCGGCGGCCGGGCTGCGGCCGGCGCAGGAGTCGGTGGGGCGCGGCGGCCGGGCGGTCGCCGCGCTCGGGGTGGTCGGTCACCGGCGGCGGGCCGGGGCGGCGGGCAGGGCGAGCAGGCTGGCGGTGGAGAGGGCGGCGCCGGTGGAGGCGGTGGCCAGGAGGGCGTCGAGGGCGTCGCCCGTGAGCGGCGCGGTGTCGAGGGCGATGTTCGAGGCGCGGACGCCGGTCGCGTCCAGGCGCAGGCCGACGACCGTGACGCGGGTGCCGACCAGGTGGGCCTGGCCGTTGTTGACGACCAGGCCGCCGATCGCGTCGGCGGACACGTAGGCGGTGACGGAGCCGCTCTCGTCGCTGATCGTCAGGGTGCGCGGGTGGGTGTTGTGGGAGGCGGTCGTGATGACGCCGTGGATGGTGACGAGCGACTCGGAGGGGGCGGCGGCCAGGCGGGGCAAGTTGTCCACGGGTGGGTCCTTCCGGTTGGTGGTACTCGGATTCGGATGGGGCTGCGGTCAGGGGTGACCAGGCGGTCGCGCCAGGTCCCGGCAACGCCGGACCGGGTGGGCGGTGCCGGAACCTGGCGGACGGGTCAGTCCAGGCCGGCGCGCAGCTCGTCGGCGCGGGCCTGGACGGCGAGGGCGGCCCGGGGGTCGATGGCGGCTCCTCGGCCGGGCCGTCGGCCCCGTCCCCGGATGCACACCGCCCGCCGGGCTGGATGCCGGGCGGGCGGTGGGGACCGGGGGTGAGGCCGGTCCTGCGGGGGCAGAGGCGGGGCCCCTGCTCCGGGTGGAGCAGGGGCCCTGGCGGCCCGGTGATGGGCTGTCAGGCCGTGGTCTCGGCGGCTTCGACGGCGTGCCCGGCCTTGCGTGTCTTCCGGTTGTCCCACCAGGTCCGTGCCTCCCAGCCGGTGGCGTAGCTCAGGAGCATGTAGGACACCGTGGTACCGATCGCGAGGACCGCATGGGCCCATCCCCATTGGACGGCGTGGAAGCTGGTACCGATGGCGCTCCCTCCGCCGGCGGCGCTGAGCAGCGTGACGATGCCGCAGACGAACAGCAGGGCAATTTCGGAGTCCATGGTGACGGGGTCGTTGACGCCGTGGTGGATGGCGTAGCGGACGTGGAGTGCCAGAACGGTCACCTGGACGGCCCACAGGGCCAGGACGAGGGCGGCGACGCCGGACAGGGTGACGAGATGGTGCATCAGGGTCCCTTCGTGAATGGTGCGGCCATCCTCGGCAGCAGTGCGGTGCCTGGTGGAGGAGTTGGTGACTTTCGACCGGTACGGGTGACGGCCAGTCACGATGCTGTTCCCGGTGGTTCGGGTGCGGCGGGAGACGAGACCGGTCCGCCGGACACGGGTTGCCCTGCGGGCCGGCCCCGGGACGGTTCGTTCGTTCATCCCGGGGCCGGAGTTCGCGGTTCGCGGTTCGGGCGACGAACCGGTTCGCGGGATTCAGTTCGCGGTTCGCGGTTCGGGCAACGAACCGGTTCGCGGTTCGCGGATCAGGCCGCGATGCGGTTCGCGAACTCCCTGCGGGCGTCCGCGAGGCGGTGGTACGCGGTGGTCTTCTTCATGCCGAGGTTCGTCATCACGTAGTCGAGGTCGACGGTGTCGTAGCCCTCGGCCTCGATCAGTTCGAGGACCTGCCGAACCTGCCCGTTCGCGAGTTCCTGGGCGGCGCTGCGCCGGTTCGAACCGTCGAGGGCCGGGGCGGATCGCTCCTGGTCGGCGGCGGTTCGCGGCCGGGACCCGGGACCGGCCGGTTCGCCGTCCGGGGTGGTCCGGTTCGCGGGCTCCAGTTCGCGGCGGCCGCCCGCCGCGCCGGAGCGTGCCGCGGGCAGTGCAGGGTTCGGCGAACCGCCGGGGCCCTTCGGGGGGTGGTTCGGCGAACCGGGGCGGGTGAGGCGAACCGCGAACTGCGGGACGGCGGCCGGGTTCGGCGAACCGGACAGCGCGATGACGAGACTACGGCTCGGCACGGGCGGCAAGGCACGCAGCGGCATCCAGTCGCCGACGCCGATCGCCGTAGCGATGAACCGGCGAACCGGTCCGAGGCCGGTTCGGCGAACCAGTTCGCGGTGGTTCGCCGCCGCCGTCCAGGCGAGTTCGACCGTGGACAGCGACTCGTCGGTGATCGCCAGCGACCACGCGGTGAAGGAGTGCCCGGGGTAGCGGGCCCAACGGATCGCGCCGATCGTCGGCCGCGACTGGGCGACCTTGCCGTCCGCACGGAGCTTGCTGCGGTGGATGAGGCGGGCGTAGAGCTCCCACAGCACCATGCCGGTGATGCTCATCGCCGAGAACGCGACCGCCTTGGGGGTGGGGTCCCAGTAGCTGAGCTGGTCGACCATCTTCTGGGCGACCGGGTCCCACTTCTGGCCGATGACGGTGGCGGAGGCGTGCCAGTAGTTCATTGCGGCCGCGCCGATCGCGAACACCCAGGTCGCGACCCGGTACAGGGTCCCGCTGTCGCCGACCTTGCGGGCCTCGTGGTACATCCACGCGACGAACGCCGTGGACAGCTCCCACGCGGCAGCGAACAGGATCGTGAACGGGGGGATCCAGCCCAGGATGTCCTGGGCGAACCCGGCCTGGCCGGTCCAGGCAACGGCCATCGGCGCGGTGATCGGCACGATGGCCAGCAGACGCCGCGAATTGGCCCGGACAAACTCCTTCACCCGGCCGACGACCGTGGGCTTCCCCGCCCGCTCGGCACCCCGAGCCTCCCGCTTGAGCCGGCGCTTCGCCAGCTTGCGGACGGTGCGGCTGGTGGCCCGGCGCAGCTTCTCCGCGGCATCGTCGAGCTTCTGGGAGGCGAGCCCCTTCATCTCCTGCGCCTCGGACTGCGCCTGCTTCGCCGCAGCCAGACTCTGATCAATCTCGGTCCTGGTCGCGGCCGCCGTCTGCTCGGCCTGCCGCAGGATCCGGTCCGCGTCCTTCTCCGCCTCCTCCAGCAGCCTGGACGCCTCGGCGGCGGTCCGGGTCCGCTGCCGACGGGCCTCCTGCTCGGCCTGGTCCCGGACCTGGCCGGTGTCGGCCGCCGCCTTGGCCCGCACCTCACGGGCCGCGTCGGCGGCCTGGTCGATCTCCCGGTCCGCGTCCTCACGCAGCCGACGGGCCTGGACGCGCACCCGCTCGGCATCCGCCTCGGCGACACGGCGCACCTCGTCGGCCTGCTCGCGGGCCGACTCCAGCAGGCCGGCGACCCGGGCGTGGGCGTCGCCGACCAGGGTCTCGGCCTGCCCGGCGGCGGCCTGGCGGGCCTGCTCGGCCTGCCGCTCGGCACAGGCGCGCAGCGCGACAGCGTCCTGCTCGGCCTGGGCACGGACCTGCCCGGCCCGCTGCTCGGCAGTGCGGGTGAGGTCTGCAGCGGCCTGCTCGGCGCAGGCCAGGATCTGCTCTGCCTCGGCGCCGTTGAGCCGGGCCTGCTCAGCCGCGCGATCGCGGATCTCGCCGGCCCGCTCGGCGGCGACCCGGGTGATCGCCGCCGCCTGCTGCTCGGCGGTGTCGATCCGCCGGAGGGCGTCGGCGTCGGCCTCCTTGCGTCGCTCGTCGGCGCCCTCGGCGGCGGCCCCGCGGATCAGGTCGGCCTGGTGGCCGGCCAGGAACAGGAGCCGACGGGCCGCGTCCTCGGCACGCTGCGTGACCGTCTTAGCCTCGGTGGCGGCCTGCTCGCGCAGCGCTTCGGCCTCGTCGGTCCGCTGCTGGGCGGTCGCCAGCTCGGCGTCGGCGGCGCGGTTCGCGTCCTCCAGCAGGACGCGGGCGTCGGCCAGGGCGAGGTCGCGGATGTCGGCGGCGCGGTCGGCGGCGTCGGCCAGCAGCGGGTCGGCGGACAGCCGTGCGAACGCCGTCGGGACGGTTCCGGGGGCCAGCTTCGGCAGGGCGTCGGCGGTCTTCGGCGCGACGGCCGCGAGCGATTTCCGGGCGGTCTTGGCCGGGGCCTTGGCGGGGGTGGTGCGGGGCTTTCGGGGGGTGGTGGTGCGGGCCGGGGACATCGCCGGTCTCCTGTCTGATCGGTCACGGTCGGTAGTTGTGTGCGGGCATGGCGGAGCCAGGCGGGACGGGTGTCGGGGGCGCGGGGCCGATGGGGCCCCGCAGGGCCTGTCGAGGCCGTTTTCCGGGGGGTCGGCGGGCTGATCGGCTGGATCGGTTTCCGCAGTTCAGGATCGGTTTCTGATCGGCTGCCGATCGGCCGGTGATCGGC
>NZ_LISX01000024.1:21236-34900 GCF_001905465.1 Kitasatospora sp. CB01950 | reverse complement strand
CTCCGCCGATCACCGGCCGATCCGGATCCGATCGGAAGCCGACGCCTCGGCCTGTGGCGGCCGATCGGAGACGGCTACTCTCCGTCGTCTCCGTCGGCCTCGCCGGTGGCCTTGACGGCGGCTTCGAGGGCGGCGCGGCGGATGCCGCGGGGGCTGCCCTCCAGTTCCTCCAGGCGCACCGTGGGCAGACTGAGGCCGGCCTTTCGGAGGTCCGCGCCGAGGGCCTTGCCGATCTCGCGGAGGCGGTCGGCGGGGGCCTTGTCCTTCCAGCGGTCCCACCGCTCGGAGTCGTACTCGATCAGGTGCGGGTGGAGCCGGTCGAGGGTGAGCGCCTCGGTCTCCTCCGCCTGGAATGTGGCCAGCAGCACGGCGGCGATCTCCGGAATCGCGTCCTTCGCGGCCTCGTGCTCGGGTCGCTCGGCCGGGGCGGCGAGGCCGGCGGCGAGCCGCTCCTCGACACGCTGGGTAGCGACCGCCGCGACGAGGTGGGTCGACTTCCGCAGGATCGGGTCCCGCAGGCCCGGGGCGATGATGTAGAAGCAGCCGGCGTCGGCCGGGTCCCAGTCGCCGGGGCTGGGGACGAGCCGGTGCGGCATCCAGCCCTCGGAGACCGCGGTGTCGGACCCGACCACCAGCGGGACGTCCGCCTTGCGGCACGGCAGCATGATCCGGATGCCGAAGGTGTCCGCCACCGCGTCGCCGACGACGTCGCTGGTGGCGTCCTGCGTCAGCAGGACGACCGTGACGCGCGCCTTGCGGCCGATCCGCGACAACTTGATGACCTTGGCCTTCTGCGTCTTGGCCATCTGCGGGTGCTCGTCGACGATGACGAACACCGCGGGCGCGTCGTCGCTGACCTGCCAGTTGTCGACGTCGTCGCCCATCTGCTTCGTGCGCAGCTCGGCTTCGCGGATCGCCCAGTCCAGGGCGTCGTCGATCCGCTTCTCTTCGTAGGCGCGCTGCGCGGCCAGGCGGCGCAGCGGGCCGAAGCCGCGGCCGGTGGGGTCGATGTCCAGGGCGATGGCGTCGGTGCAGCTGGTGATGTAGTCGACCAGGTTGCGGACGATCTGGCTCTTGCCGCCGCCGGAGACCGCGATGACCATGATGTTCTGACCGGCGAGGGTGGCCTTGGTGGGTGTGCCGTCCAGGGACGGGCCGAGGTCGACCGGCTGGAGGATGCTGTTCGACCGCGGGGCGTGGACGGGGTGGGGCGGCATCGGGTCGAACGGGTCGCTCTGCAGGACGCGCAGGACGACGGCGCCGGCCGCGGACGCCTGCGGCTGGGCCATCACGCCGCCGGTGCGCACGCCGAGGGAGGTGTCCAGGTCCGGCAGGCGCAGGATCAGGTCGTTGGGACGGCCCTTGGTGAGGTGCGCGGTCGCCTTCCAGCCCCACTTCTCGCGGGTGACGTCGGTGACCGCGCGCACCGCGAGGCCCTCGTCGACCAGGGCGCGGCGCAGCAGTTCACCGGCCACCGCCGGGTTGTCGCCGGCGAGGCTGATCGGGAACGGCTTGCCGTTGTCGCCGGGGAACAGCGGCCCGGCGGGGGCGGCGGCCTGCTCGGTGCCGGGTGCGGCCTGGGCGGCGGCGGGCGGGGCGAGCTCCGGGAGCAGCAGTTCGGCCGGGACCTGGCGCTGTGCGAGGCGGGTCTTGGGCGAGCCCATCCACCAGGCCACTCCGACTGCGGCGGCGAGCTCCAGCAGGCCCAGGCGCGGCTGCTGGACGATGGACTCGATGACGGCGATCGCGCCTGCGGTCAGGACCGCGCCGCGGCGCAGCCGGGTGAAGGTGCGGGACCATTCGATCTGCCGCTCGCCGGGCTGCTGCGGCGCGAACGGGTTCTTCCGCATCTCGGTGAGGGACTTCTCCAGGCGGCGGGCCGACTCGCGGGTGAGGGTCAGGTCTTGGCGCTGGCCCTGGGTCAGGCCGCCGTCGGCGGCGGCCTCTTCCAGCTTGACGGTCTTCTTGAGCGCGGCCTTGAGGGACTGCTCGACCTCGGTGCGGCGCTCGGTGTGGGCGTCGAGCTGCTTGGCGACCAGGCGGCGGCGGATCTCGTCGGCGCCCTGGTCGGCGGCGGTGCCCCAGTGGTGGACGACCGATCCGAGTGCGCGGACGCCGTCCCGGGTGCGGCTGGCCTCTCTGCGGGCGAAGCCGCGCTTGTCGGCCTTGTCGGTCTTGCCGGTGCTGTTCTTGGCCGCGGTGGTGTCGGCCGGCTCGGCGGCGGGGGCGGCGTTCGGGGTGTGGGCGGGTGCCGGGTCCGTGGTGGGGTCGGCGGGCGTGGCGGTGCCGGTGGTCATGGGGGTCTCCGGGGCAGGCGAGCGGTCGAGGTTGGTGGATCCGGTCCGAGGCGGACGTCCCGGTGTCCGCCGCGCCCACGGGGTGGGCGGGGCGGGTCCGGGGCGCCCGTCACGGACCGGATCAGCCGATGATCATCGAGCCCGCCCAGTTGGCGAGGGGGATCGCGGTGTAGGAGGCGGCCCCGCCGAGGGCCATGGTCAGGCCCCACGTCGAGCCGACCACCGCGCCGATGCCCAGGAGCAGCTTCTCGCCGAGCTTCTTGGCGAACCAGAAGAAGAAGCCGGCGAGAACGAGGATGGCGAGGGCGATCCAGCCGCCGGAGTACGTGAGCAGTTGGTGCTGGGAGACGGCGACCGCGCCGTCGCCGCCGACCATGCCCTTGCCGATCACGCCGCCGGCCTGGTTGCCCGTGCCGGTGAGGAAGCCGCTGATCTTGCCGAGCAGGCCGCCGGCGCAGGCCGACGCCAGGACCGCCACCACCAGGCCAACGGCGAGCGGCAGCCAGACCTTCTGCTTCTTGATCTCCGTGAACTTGCGGCCGGCCTTGAAGTAGAACCAGCCGAGCGTGCCGACGAGCAGTACGAATCCGAAACCCGAGCCGGCGAGGGTGACGGTGTGGGTGAAGTGGGGGTAGGCGAGGCCGGCGGTGTCGTTGCTCACTGAAGGGTTCCTTCGAGGAGTGCGGCGGCCCAGACGGCCGCGGGCGGGTGGGCGAGGGTGCCGGCCACGATCGACCAGAGGGCGATCCGGGACAGCGGGGACAGCGGGCGCAGCAGTTTGTTGCCGCGGACGGCCTGGTGGACGACCAGGGCGCCGATGAGGGACATGACGCCCAGGCAGAGGCCGGGGTCGGCGGTGTCCGCGAGCGGCGCGAACGAGGTGGAGCAGGAGGCGACGACGTGTCTCCACAGCCAGGCCGGGCCGGCCAGCGCGCCGGTCAGGGCGGCGACGTTCGGCCAGGCCTGCACGGTGCGGATCAGGCGCCGGGTCGCCGACCTGACGCGCTGCCAGTCGATGAGGTGGTCGGCGTCGTCGGCCTTGATCGGGATGGCGTCGTCCAGGCGGGCCTGGCGGATCTCGGCGGCGAGCTCGGCCATGGCCTCGCTGCCGTCCCTCGTGCGGGGGCCGAGCCAGAACCCGGTCACGGCCTCGGAGGGCGGGTCGGGGGTGTAGGCGGGCTTGGGCGGGATGTCGGGTGCGACGGTCACCGCGGGGGTCCTCCGGTTCAGTAGGAGAGGAGCTGGACGAGCAGGGGGATCAGGTGCGCGGCGGTCAGCGCGGCGACGGCGGCCGGGGCGAGCAGCACGAGCAGGTCGGCAGCGGCCTGGCGGGTGTGGGCGGAGCCGCGGCGGGCGAGCCGCCACAGCCGCACGACCGCCAGCAGGTAGACCGCGCCGGCCGCGGCGCGGGCGGGCCAGTACGGGATCGCGAGGGCGAGGCCGGCGATGTCGGCCACGACCGCGACGGGGCGGCGGCCCGGGGCGCCGGACCGGGCGGGCCAGTAGGGCAGGCCGACGGAGGCGACCAGGAGGTCGCGCAGCACGAACACGTCGTCAACCCCCCAGCCGCACGGCGGCGGCCGCGATCTCGGCGGCCACATATACGAACGCGACGCCGAGCCCGGCCACCAGCACCGGGGCCTGGCGGCGGCGCAGCTCTTCGGCGCTCCACGGCGCGCCGCGCCACTCGGCGAAGGCGATCGCCGCGCCGAGCGTGGCGGCGTAGGCCACGCCGAAGACCAGGTAGAGCAGCCACAGCGGTCGGCCGGCCAGCGTGATGTCAGGCACGGCCGGCCTCCCGCTCGACCAGGTCCGCGTCGACGACCGGGGCGGTGAAGGTGAGGTGGACGGTGACGGACGGCAGGGGAGCTGCGGCGCGGCGGGTGACGCGGGTGGTGACCGCCTCGGCGGTCAGGACCATCGCGGCGGTGACGGCGCTGCCGGTGAAGAACACCGTGAAGGCGGTGTCGGTGAAGTTCATGGTGCGCGGCCCTTTCTCGGGGACGGTGGCGTCGGCGGTGGCACGTGGTGCTGTCGGGCGCGGTCAGGACCGGGCGACGGTGATGTACGGCGCGTCGGCCTTCCGGCCGCCCGGCTCGGCGGCCGGGCCGTCGAGGACGACCGTGGGCACCTCGGGCGCGGCGGCGGCGGTGTGGACGGCGTCGACGAGCGCGGGGTAGAGGTGCAGGGCGACGGCGCGGGCGGCCAGGTCGGCCGGCGTCCGGTCCGTCGATCCCTTGTCGGCGTGCAGGGCGGCGACGAGGTGCGCGAGCTGCGGTGCGGCCAGCGCGACCGTCACCGTCGCGCCGAGGTCGGCGGGGTCGCCGTCGATCCGCGAGGCGTGGACCGCGGCGAGCAGCTCGGCGAGGGCGGGGCGGCCGCACAGGTGCCGCCAGGTGCAGGTGCGCATCGTCAGGCGCAGCCCGGTGACGGCGGCGGCGCGGGACATGACGGTGTGCAGGGCCCACTCGATCTGTCGGCGCTGGTGGTCGTCGTACTGCTGCTGGCGGCGCTTGTCTCCGAACATGAGGTGGTCCTCTCAGGTGGGCGGGGTCTGACGGTGTGCGAGCCCGGTGGCTCTCCGGACCGGCCGTCCCGCGTGGGGGTGGGGGACGGCCGGTCGGGGCAGCACCGGACCGGGCCGCCGCCGCGCCCGGCGCGGTGCGGGCCGGGTCGGCGGCGGCCGGGGGCCGGGGGTCAGAGCTGGTTGGGCTGGAGGTCGAAGAGGAGCGTGGAGGCGTCGGCCAGCTGCGGGGTCTGGCGCACCATCTCCCCGACCAGCCAGGTGTAGATGTCGTAGCGGCTCATCCCGATCGGCGAGCAGGTCCCGGAGGACGTGGCCACCATGAAGCCGCCGCTCGGCAGCGGCTTCTGCAGGGTCAGCACGTAGTGGTGGGTGCCCTGGTCCTGCGCGGCGGCGGAGGGGGACTGGGCGGTGGCGGTCTGGGACAAGGGAGGCTCCTCTGGCGGGTGGTACGGGCGGTAGGTCGGGCAGCCAGGCGGCCGCGGACCGGGTCAGCGGCGGTGCAGCCAGCCGGCTCGGGTGGCGTTGCCGTCGGCGGCGATCACGCGGTCGACGTATTCGGTGATCTCCGTGCCTCGGGCGTCGCGGCCGCTCTCGGTCAGGGCGGCGGCCAGGGTGCCGGTGCGGAAGACGGCGGCGGCGTCGTGGTCACCGCTCGCGACGGCCCCGTTGATGTCCTGGGTGAGCGTGTGGTGGCCGCGGAGCTCGCTGACGGTGTCGCGCAGTCGGTTCAGCATTGGGGTGGGCCCTCTCTGGTCGGGTCTGTCGGGGTCAGTGGTAGAAGCGGTGCGAGTCGGCGTAGCCGAGGGAGTCGGGGTCGTCGCCGTCGCGGATCGCGGCGGCGGTGGCGTGGAGGTCGGTGGCCTGTTCGGACAGGAGTCGGGCGGCGGCGGTGTTCTGGGCGCGGGTCAGCGGGTCGGTGGAGGTGGCGGCGGCGAGGCGGCCCTCCTTCGCGGCGGAGGCCTGGGTCGCGGCGGCGGCGGAGAGCTCGGTGGCGAGCTGGGCGGCGGCCTTCTTGGTCCAGGGCATGCGGGTGTCCTTCCGGGGTCGGCCACCGGGGTCGGTGGCGGGATCTGCTGGTGGTGGGTCAGTCGGCGGGGCGCAGGCAGATGTCGTCGACGCGGCGGCCGGCGTTCGCGTCGAGGGCGGCGCGGGTCTTGGGGCCGACCACGCCGTCCATCTCCAGGCCGGTGCAGGTCTGGAACCAGACGACCGCGGAGCGGGTGAGCGGGCCGAACTTGCCGTCCGTCTCCAGCTGGTAGGCCGTGCCGAGCTCCGCGTTGAGCTGGCGCTGCAGGTCGCTGACGCTGGTGCCGGTGGAGCCGGTGGACAGCAGGCCCGGGGCGGCGGCGGAGGCCGGGGTGGCGGCGCCCGCGGTGACGGCGGCCGCCAGGACGACGGCGGCGACGGCGGCGCGGACGGCGTACGGGTTGGTGCGCATCTGGTTCTCCTCGGTGGTGATCGCGGAGGGGACCTGGTGGTCCCGGAACTCCCCGCCCGGCCCGACAGGTCGGGGCGGGCGGGGAACCACGGGGCGGTGCGCAGCAGCGGGGGTGTCGGCGGGGCCCGGGTCGGGCGACGGGGTGGTGCTGGCGGCGGCGGCCGGGAAGGCCGGCTAGTCCGCGAGCGAGCCGTCCGGGTAGCGGCGGCTGCCGTCCTTGCAGCGGATGACGTAGCGGCCGGCCTCGCAGCGGGCGGTGAAGAAGGGCGACCAGCGCTCGACCTGGTCGCGGACGTCGCGGCCCCAGGCGTCCATCGGGTCGTCGCCGAAGGCCGCGAGCTCGGCCTCGCTGTAGACCTCCAGCGCGGCAGCGCGGATCTGCTCGCGACGGTCGGCCCGCTTGTCGATCCGGGTGCGGGTGGCGGCCGCGGTGACCTCGGCGGCGATCTCCGCCTCCAGCTCGGCGTGGACGTCCTCGTCCTTCGCGTACTCGGCCGGGTCGAAGCTGCCGGTGCGGATGATGGCCTCGGCCCCCTGGTTGATCAAGCGGCGGTGGGTCGCGGAGCCGTCCAGGTCGCCCTGCTGCCACAGGCGCGGGTCGGTGCCGGTCAGCTCGGCAACCTCGTCGGCCAGGCGCTCCTCGGCGGTGGTCCACGACTGCGGGGCGGTGTGGGTGGTGGCACGGACGATGTGGCGGGCGAGCGCGGCGGCGCCGGCGGTCGGCGCGGGGGCCGGGCGGCGGGTCAGGGTGCTGGTGGTCACGGTGTCCTCCTGGACGGTGGTGGCGGTGGCGGGTTCCGGGTGGAACCCGCCGCCCGCTCCCGGTGCCCGTCCCGGCATGTGCATGCCAGGACGGTTCCGAGAGTGCAGGCGGCGGGGGCCGAACTGCGGTGGTGGAGAGGGGAGGGGGGTTAGCGGCGCTGCTGCTGGGCGGGCACCGGCGGTGCGGCGGGCGCGGCCGGGGCCGGCTGCTGCATCGCGGGCGGGGCGTCCGCGCTGACGGTGATCTGCGGGGGGCTGCCGGCGGTGATCCGGCCGACCGCTACCAGGCGGGCCATCAGTTCCCCTCCCGGTACGGGCGGCCGAAGTTCCGGCGGGTGTCACCGGCGTTGGGGCCGGTGTACGGGCTGACCGAGGGGACCCGGCGCCCCCAGCGGTCCGTCGCGGCCGGCTGCACCGGGGCCTGCGCGGTGCGGTGGTGCTCCCGCGCGGTGGCCTCGTCGTAGGCGGGCCAGCTGCCGGTCAGGCCGGTGCCGCTGGAGCCGGTGGTGGTGGCCGTACCGGCACTGCTACCGAAGCCGAAGAACTCGCGGAGGCCCATCACTTGCCTCCCTGCTCGGGCTGCGGCGCCGGGGGCGTGGGCTGGGGCTGCTGGCGGTTGCTGTCGACCCAGCTCATTTGGCACCGCCCTGCCGCTCGGCCTGCTGCTGACGCAGCTGCTCGGCCTGGCGCTGGGCCTCGGCGACCTGACGCTGGGACTCGGCCCACTGCTCGCGCAGACGCTCCAGCTGGGCCTCGCCCTCGTGCTGGCTGCTCATCTCAGCACCCCGCCGTCTGCTGGCGGTTGGCGACGACGTGGTGGGCGAACCAGGAGAGGTGGGCCCAGGTGGTGCGCCCGGCGGTGGCCGCGTGGCGCTCGGCCATCCCCCAAACGCGGGTGACGAGCTCCATCACGATGCCCTCGCCGGCCTTCGGGTCGACGGGCGCGAGGTCGCGCACCACCAGGGCGAGCACCTTGCCCTCGTACTGCGACTGCAGATCGGCGATGCCGGTCTGCTTCTTGGCGACAGGGACGCTGCGCCCAGCCCCCAGCGAATCGGTCATGATGTTCATGCGGATCACTCCCACGAGAGTCGATTCGAAGTGGTCCCAGGCCGGTGTAGCGAGCACCGGCCTGGGGCCCTTTGCGTTCTCGGCCCCTTCGGACCTTGTCGGCTTAGCCAACTTAGCTGGTACAGTTTTGCTGTGTCAACTAGGTCGATGAAGCTATTCACGTCAGGAAGGCGGCTCTACGATGTGGCTCATGACAGATCAGTTCGCCCAGCCCTACCAGCGGATCGTCCAGGACGTGCTGGACCAGATCCGCCTAGGGCGGCTCAAGACAGGAGACAAGCTGCCCAGCACCCGAGAGCTTGCTGCTCACTACGACGTAGCGCCCGGCACTGTGCAGCGAGCCCTCTCCGAGCTTCGGAGCAGCAAGGCGATCTACTCCCAACAGGGGCTCGGCTCGTTCGTTCGTCAGTCGGATGCCGACACTGCTCCAGCTCCCGCGAGCATCGAGGCGTTGGCCCAGCAGCTCGCCGAGCTGACTAGCCGCGTCGAGATGCTTGAGAGGCAAAAGTCGCAGCAAGACTGACCCGGGTGCCGTCCGATTCACCACTGCTCCCACCTCCTGTGTCGAGTCCGTCCTGACATGACTAATCACAGCTGGTTGAGCGTCAGATCAACATCGCATCCGCATCATGAGATCCGTGAACGTGCAGCTCAACGCGTTTTCAACATCCGCATCAACATGGGATTCGGCGCCATGCTCATAGGCTCCGAGCATGGCGAATACACAGGCGGGGGACATGGCGAAGAACCGGCTCGGGTGGCGCCCCGAGAAGCTGAGGGAGCAGCGTGAGGCCCACGGCCTGACGCTGGAGCAGGCCGGCGAACGGCTGCGCGACGTCGCGGAGAAGGCCGGCCTGAAGGGGATCCCGGCTGCATACCCGCAGACGCTCAGCCAACACGAGCAGGGCGACGTGTACCCGGGTCCGCACTACCGGCGGGCGTACTGTCTGCTGTACCGGGCGACGGAACCCCAGCTGGGGTTTCGCAGTGCCCTGCCAGGCGAGGACAGCCGGTTCGAGCTAACGCCGTTGGACGACAAGCTCACCGGGAACCACGTCCTTGCTGTCGAACGGGCGCTGCTCCAGATCGCGGCGGGATCGGCCGAAGCGGACAGCTACGGGCTTCAGCGGCGGATCATGGACGCATGGAAGCGTCGGCACACGGGAGGAGACCCGCACCGCCCGGTCGTCATCCTGGTCGGGGGATTCGCCGGCAGCGGCAAGACGGAGTTCGCCCGATTCCTGACTCAACTGACCGGCTGGCCGTTGCTGGACAAGGATCCGCTCACCCGACCGCTCGTCGAGCAGCTCCTGGTCGCCCTCGGCGGAGATCGGAACGATCGCCACACCCCGCTGTACCGCGAGCAGGTGCGCGCAGTCGAGTACGAAAGCCTGATGCAGGCGGCCTACGCCAACATCAACTGCGGGATCTCCAGCGTGCTGTCCGCCCCGTTCATCGCGGAGATGACCTCCGAGGAGTGGATGAACCGGCTCAGCAACCGGTGCAAGGCCCAGGGGGTAGATGTCTTCCCGATCTGGGTCCAGTGCGATCCGGAGTCGATGCGCGAGTACATCAGCTTCCGATCCGCGGCGCGCGACGCCTGGAAGCTCTCCCGATGGGAGGAGTACATGACAACGGTCGACGTCGACCTGCGCCCGGCGGTGCCGCACCTGCTGGTGGACAACCGAATGGGCTCGGCAATCTCGCTGGCTGACCAAGCGCGGCACGCTCTCGCGGCGGTGCGCGCATGAATCGCCAGCGCGGAGTGATCCTCTACGGGCCTCCGGCCTCCGGCAAGGACACCGTGACGCGAGCGCTCTCCGAGCTGGACCCTGCCTTCGGCCTGTTCTCCCGGGTAAAGGTCGGGCCCGGCCGATCGGCCGGCTACCGGATGGGTACGCCGGAACAACTCCAGGAGCTGCGCGAGTCCGGGGCCGTCATCTACGAAAACGCCAGGTACGACAGCACCTACGTGATCGATCGACTGGGGATGGACGCCGCCTTCGAGGCCGGCGTGCCGGTGGCGCACCTGGGGCAGGTCGACGGCGTCCGGGCGCTGCTGAACCGGTACCCTGCGGACTGGCTAACGGTCCTGCTGTGGTGCCCCAGGGAGGCAACCGCTGGCCGCTCAGCCGGCCGAGGCGACGCAGACACCCCGGCGCGCCTAGCCGCGTGGGACGCGACGCAGGAGGACCTGGACGCTAACCCGGACTTCCGCTTCGACCTGGTGATCAGGACCGATACCCTCCCGCCCAACCAGGCCGCTGACCGGATCCGGCGGGCACTCGCGCAGCAGGACCAGAGGTTGCTGCTGGTCGACTTCGACGACACGCTGATCGACCGTCTCGCCGCAGTCACCGCATGGGTCGCCGCATACCGCGCCGACCACGGTCTCGGGGCTGCGGCCGAGCACCGGATGCTCGAGGCCATGAGTGTCAGGGCCGACCTCGCGACCTTCGCCCAGCTGCGCACCGAGCTCGGCCTGATCGAGTCGGCCTACGAACTCTGGACCCGTTACAGCGCAGAGCTGGCGGCCGCCGTCCGTCCCTTCCCTGGTGCCCTGGAAGCGCTAGACACCGTGCGGACCGCTGGCTGGCCGGTCGTCATCGTGACAAACGGCGGCGCCGAAGTGCAGCGTTCCAAGATGCGGGCGACCGGTGTCGCCGAGCGGGTCGACGCGGTGTGCATCTCCGAGGAGGTCGGCGCCCGTAAGCCGGACCGGCTGATCTTCGAGACGGCGGCCGCGAGCGTGGGGCGCAGCCTCGCGCAGGGTGGCTGGATGGTCGGGGACAACGCCGAGCTGGACGTGATCGGCGGCCGCGAGGCCGGGCTGCGCACCGTCTGGATCTCCCACGGTCGCCCTTGGCCGGGTGGTGCGGAACCGGACTACATCGCGCGGGACGTCTTGCACGCCCTGGACTACGTCCGTGGTGGTGCCCGATGACGGGTCGTCAGGTCGTGCTCGGTGTCCTGCACCCGGGCAGCATGGGCGCGGCGGTCGCGGCGTGCGCGGTGTCTGCCGGGGCGCGGGTGTTGTGGTGCTCGGCGGGGCGCAGCAACGCCACGGTGGCGCGGGCTGAGCGGTTCGGCCTGGAGCCGGTGACCGAGCTGTCCGAGCTGCTGGAGCGGGCCGAGGTGGTGCTGAGTCTGTGCCCGCCGGCTGCGGCTGAGGACCTCGCCGCCGAGGTGGCGAGCCATGGGTTCGGCGGCCTGTACGTGGAAGCGAACGCTATCGGCCCGGAGCGGGCACGGCGCATCGCCGAGCTGCTGACAGGCTCGGCGCGGGCTGTGGTCGACGGCGCCGTGATCGGCTCACCGCCGATCGACTCCAAGCGAGCGCGTCTGTTCCTGTCGGGCCCGCAGCAGGAGACCGCCCTGGTGGAGAGGCTGTTCGCCGATACGGCGGTGACGACGCCGGTCCTGGGCGAGGAGATCGGGCAGGCAAGTGCGCTGAAGTTGTCCTACACCACCTATCAGAAGGCGAGCCGGGTCCTCGCTGCGCTCTCCTTCGGTCTGGCTCAACACCATGGCGTCGGCGAGGAGCTGCTCGCGATCGCCAGCGGCCGCTCCGGGAGCTACTTGCTGGAGCCGGACTACATTCCGAAGGTCGCGGCGAGGGCCTGGCGGTGGGCGCCGGAGATGGGCGAGGCGGCGGCCGCGCTACGCAGTGCTGGCCTGCCCGACGAGGTTCTGCGGGCCGTGGCCGACACGCTCGGGCGCTGGAGCTCGGCGAAGGACGCCACGACGCTGACCATTGAACAGGCTCTGGCGCTACTAGCAGTTGAGCAGTGACGTCGGCCGCAGGCACACCCTTCGACAAGTTCTGCTAAATCGCTCGAAACCTTGGACGACCTTGTGCTAGCGTGATCTCCTTGATCATCACTACCTTGGGGGTACCCGCTCGTGCCGACGCTGAGCATCCACTTCGAACCGGAGATTCTGGCTCACCTGGCCAAGGCTGCGGCGGGGGACACGGTTCACGTGACTCTGAGCCTCGGGGGCGACTCGACTCCAGCGAAAGCCGCCGTCGTGACGCCCAGGGGCCCGCTCGCCGAACTCATGAAGGCGGGCCTGCTCGCTGCCGGCGCTGTGCTGACCTTCCGTCAGCCGCGAGCCAATCGCGCGGGGCGGGCCGTTGTCACGCCTGATGGCCAGCTCATCGTCGACGGGCACCCGTTGCCCTTCCCGTCGCCGTCCAAGGCAGCCGGGGCGGTGACGGGGAACCTGATCAACGGGTGGACGCTGTGGCACACCCCTAAAGGGCAGACACTCGACGACCTCCGCGAGGAGCTCAAGAAGCGGACCGCCGAGTAGAGAGCGGGCCCTGAAACCGTTGCTCTGCACGCGGGCTGGCCTGTCCAGCCGACACGCGGAACCTGAACGGTCCGAGGAACCAGGGAGACGACTAGGCTGATCCGGCCGCCCGCACGGGCGTCACCAAGGTCCAGAAACAGCAAAAGCAGCCCAAGATTGGCGTCTTCGGGGCTGCTCAGCTGTCTACTCAGTCGTTGCCGACGGTACCAGGTGTACCCGGGTTCCGGCGAGAGACACCCGTCTCTCGCCCGCTCGGTCTACCCCAGGATCCGACCGGTGGCGGTGCCCCTTAGAGAGGTAGCGCCTCCAGTTGTTCCACCCCATCGCCCTGCGGCGTGGCCGTGTCATTCCGGCTCGCCCTGTCTACTTCCCCCAGCAGCTCAGCAGCCTCACCGCATACCGGCGCCCGCCGGCACTGGGCAGGCTCTATCCACAGGCCGCCCGTGCGACCACTGGGTGCGTGATCAACACCCGAACCCAACCGCTGTCGCATGACGCAGGCCACACTGCCCCGGGTCACACCGTCCCCGGTTCTCCGGCCTCTAGGGGCATGCAGATCCATGCCCCTGTCCTGACCTGTTCCATTCCCCGCTCGGCCGTCCAGGCCGGGCTGCTCCTGGCGCTCACCGGATCGGAGGTGAAGTGATGAGTTCCAGCTTCATGTCGGACCCGTCCGAGCTCGACGAGGAGCTCGAGGTTGCCCTTGGCCGGCGCGCGCCGTTCAGTCAGGTCGGCGACTGGGTGCTCCTGTCCGGAGCCGACAACGACGCTCGCACTCTCTACTGGGCGTTCGTCGCGCACGTCAACGTCAGCAGGGACGACAACGAGGTCTGGCCCGGCCTCGTCTCCCTTGCCCGCATCCTTCAGCTGAAGAAGCCGGAGGGCGTCAGCAAGTACATGCTGCAGCTGGAAGTGATCGGCGCAGTCGAGGTCATCCGTTCCACGTCCGGCCTGGTCAGCCGTAACCGGTACATCGTTCACCAGACTCCTCCCCGCGGTTACCGGGGTCCGCAGTCGATGAGCGCCTGGTACGGGCTGAACCGTGCGCCCACGGGCGAGTCGAAGGAGCAGAAAGAGCAGCGCGAGGCGGAGTTCGACGCCTGGCTCGCGGCGGTGAGGACGGCCCTCAGGATGCACTGCGACAAAGTCGCTGATCAACGGGCTGCTGCACGGAAGGCCAAGCTGCCGGTACCGCCTGTGGATAACTTCCAGGCACCGGAGCTTTCCGAGTTCCGTACCCCCGCGCCGGGGGGTA
>NZ_LISX01000024.1:0-21152 GCF_001905465.1 Kitasatospora sp. CB01950 | reverse complement strand
CCCCCCGGCGCGGGGGTACGTACCCCCGCGCCGGGGGGTGTCGTACCCCCGCGCCGGGGGGTGGAACAAGACCAAGGTGAAAAAGACGAAAACGCTGCGCCTCCGGCGCGAGCCGGTGGTGACGCCCGTAGGGCATCTACAGGTAGTAGCGCGCGCGCGATGCGAAGCGGCTGCGCCGCGTCCGACAACATGGGCGGCTCGGCGAAGTCCAGGACCGGCGGCGTGCGGATGACCCGGGAGCAGGCTGCGAAGGTTCGCACCGTGGTGGCCGCGCTGCCGGTGGAGCTGGCCACCCTGCCGGCCAAGCCCCTGCCGGCCCGCGTCCCGGCGAACCCGCTGGGCAATCTGATCCGCGAACAGCTCAAGCACCGCACGGTGGAGCAGCTGGTCGAGCGAATCGAGCGGCGGTGGGTTGGCCGGGGATATCTGGCTCGGCTCAGCGGGTCGGACCCGCTGGAAGCCGCCAAGAGCGGTGTGGGCCTGGCTGTGGAGCTGCTGCGGGAGTCTGCGGACTGCCCCGACCTGTCGTGCGAGGACGGGCTCCTGATCGGCTCTGGACAGCCCTGCAAGGCCTGCGTGGAGCGGAAGACTGATCGGCGTGCCCAGGGTGGCTCCATCCCGTCCCAGGCGCCCGTTCCGGCTTCGGCTCCTGCGGGGAAGTGGTGGTGCGTCACCGATGGGTGCGGATTCACCTCGTACGGCACGCAGCCGGCCGACGGACTGTGCTACGACTGCCACCGGGATCTGGACCTTGAGCCGGTGGACCCTGGCGAACTCGCGGCGGCTGCGGCGGCGTTCGATGAACTGTTCCGATCGAAGACGGGAAGGTGACGATGGCGCACATGACTCCAGGCCAGCACCAAGGCTGGATCTGCCACAGCCGCGACGGCGGCACCTACAACTCCGACCACTACCCGCTGCGCCAGGACGACCGTCCCGAGGACATCGCCAACCTAGTCATGAGCGACCTGAAGGCAACCTTCGGCCGAGGCCGCTGAGTCGTTCTCAGGTGCTCTCCCCCCTCGGATGGGCGTCCGAAGTGGGCCGCGGCGCGGTGGTGGGCCGGGGCGGCCTCCAGCGCGAGTTCGCCGACGCCGAGCTGGGCGGTACGGCGTCGGGCGACGAGGTCACGGCCGGTGCTCATGTGTCGGTTCCAGTCCTCGGGGGCGATGCCGCGCGGGGCGGCCCATGGATCTCGGCGGCCCCGCCCGCGCCCGCTTGGTCGGGCGGGGCCTTGATCGCCCCGCAGAAGTCGATCTACGTGTTCGGCGGACAGTGCATGGGCGGCCGAGCCAATCTGACGGCGGATTCGCGGATGGTCTTCATGACAGGAGAGAAAGCGTTGAGCATCCCGTACGACTGCGTCGTGTGCCTGAAGCCGATCGAGGTGGCGCCGGACGGCACGATCCGGATCGAGGGCATCGTCAAGCAGGAGAAGCAGTGGCTCTGGGGGCCCTACCCGGTGCACGAGCCCTGCCGATTGGACATCCGCACCATCTACGACCAGCTGCTCGGCGACGGCGTCCACTCGGCGATCGGCTACCGCACCAAGGCGGACGATCCCGAGACCACACAGATGTTGAGCACGTGGGCCCAGGCGTTTCCCGGCTCGGTGGCTCACGAGTGGCCCGGCGACTGGTCCCGCCACGTGCCGCCGCTGGAGACACCCTGGCCCGAGTTCACCCACCTGATCGACCTGAACCACAAGCACCTGGCCGGGCTCGTCGCCAAGCGCGGCAGCAGAGAGGCCACGGCCGGCACGGCCATCGCCGTCCACGCGGCCGCGACAGGCAAGCGAGTTCTGCTGTTCACCGGCTACCCGCCCCAGCTCACCCGCCCCACCCTGGTCATCGACGAAACGCACAGCCCCACTCCCGACGTGGTCGACCAGGCGATGAAGAGCGCACAGCCCGACCTCGTCGTCATCGAGCGCTGGGAGCGGATGCACGCCGACCGACCGGTCGGCGGCTCCCGCGCGGACGTGCTCGAAAGCATCGGACACGACCTGAAGCGCACCGTTCTGGATCACGAGATCCCCTGCTTGGTCACCACCTCGATCCCCGGCGACGTCGAAGTCCAGCGCCCGCTCCCCCACTGGATCGACCTCGACTCGCCTGTGGCGATCATGATCGAGTTTTGCAACCCCCTGCTGCTGCTCAAGCGCCACACCCCCGCCGAGGTCCTCGTCCACGTTGAGCGGCACATGTCCATGCAAGACCGGACGGTCCATGCCGTGGCCTGGCGCAGCTGATCGAGCCGGCTCCAGCCCCTGATGGGCGTCCGCCAGTTCGCGCTCGCAGCCGGACCGGCCCGAATCAGGCAGCCCTCCTGTCGACTGGTCGACAGGAGGGATCCAGTCAGGATTCGGAGCGATACGGCGGAAGGCTGGCGATTCGGTGGACGAGAAGTGCAGCGTGTGAACCGTTTTCCTCGTCCGCGGGGTCGAGGCCTCCGTGGACCAGGTCGCCCAGGACTACAGGCTGGAAAGCGAAGCAGCTCTCGCAGACGTCGAGGGCCTTGCTCTTGTCACCACCGAACACGACCACGAGTTTCACCGCGAACTGGGGAGTGGTGATCTCTTCCTCGCACAGGTTGCACCGTTGCCGGAACAGGACGTGTTCGCACGGGGACGGGCAGGCGGTACAGGGATGGGCTTCCATCGTCATGGCGCGCACCATAGCGGCTCGGACGTGCGGGACGAGCCGACCAGCGCCTGAACCGGCTCCGCGCCTCACGCCAGGTTGACCCGACCGGCGGGTAGGCACGACTGTCGACGGAGAGCTGAACCTTGCCGGACTGCTCGCCGGGGCCCGCAGCCCGGAGGCGACAGCCGCGTCGACGACCTGAGCCAGGGCGAGCAGGAGGTGCGGCGTTCAGCTCTCCGCCGCCCAGTGCCGGGCCGGGGCACAGGAGGGAGGACACTGGTATCGGTCCCGCCCGCTCGAGACTTCCGGAGGACATGGTGAGCGCAGCGCCCCTGCACGGCCACCACGACGGCAGCCAGCCCGTCCCGCGCACCCTGGACGGCGTCGCCGCTGCGCTGCCGCCGGCGCAGCGGATGGAGTTCTACCGGGAGATGGGCGAGGCCGACGTCGAGACGATCGGCGGCGTCCTGAAGCGGTGGTGGCTGCGGGCGGAGCTGTACCGCGACCCGGAGGGCGACCGGATCCACGCCGCCGTCCAGGCCGGCACCGCCCCCGGCACCTCCGCGTCCGCGGTCCTTAGGCGTCTCGGGGCCGTGTGAGCGACCACGGCGACTTCCCGGACGACGAGCACGACCCGATCACCCTCTCCCCGGCCGTCGAGCAGTTCCTCGGCGACCCGGGCACGCCGGCCGACGTCTTCTCCGCGGTCGTGGCGTTCCTGGTCGACCTGCGCGACAACCCCTTCCCACACCTGAGCATGCCGGTTCCCGGCCGGCCGGGCATGCACTCGGCGCCGCTTCGCCGGGATCTCGGGCTGGTGGAGTACGCGGTGAACGAGGCGCAGGATCCGCCGCGGATCTACGTCTCCCGGATTCTGCGGGCGGACTGAGCGGACCGCGCAGGCCGGCCACGGGTAGAGGCTCGTCGGTTCTTCCCGGGGCCGGCCTCTTCTACTGCTGCGCGAGATGGGCCTGGCGGTTTGTGACCAGCGCCCGCCACTTGGTGCGGACCGTCCCTTCGGCATCGAGCCACTGTGTGCTGGACGGTCCGGGTCCGGGACCTCCTGGTGCGCCTCGGCAAGGGTGAGGCGGCGGATCCCGTCTCCGCGCAGAGGTTCGACAGTCTGCGTGAATGATAGGAGCTTGGTATCATTGATTCATGCTGTATCAGATGCCCCGCCTTGAGCCCGTCGACCATCAGGTCCTGGAGCAGATCAACTCCATGCGCGACCAGCTGCGGCACGCCGTGCAGCAGGCCCCCATGAAATGGACCCTCGACCTGCGCAAGGCCCTCACGGCCAGCGCCATCGCGGCCTCGAACACCATCGAGGGCTATCGGGTCGACGCGAGGGACGTCGCCGACCTGATGGACGGCGAGCGCGAGGTCGAGGCAAGCGACGAGAACAAAACGGAGACCCTGGCCTACCAGCAGGCCATGACCTACATCCAGTCCCTCCACGACGCCGCCGACTTCCGCTACAGCAAGGAACTGCTCAACGCCCTGCACTGGATGCTCCAGGGCCACCACCACCCGCTCAAGACCGCCGGGCAGTGGCGCAGGACGGCCATCCGGATCACAGCCCCCGGCGACGAGCTCGCCACGGACTACGAGGGACCGGACCACGAACTGCTGCCCGGTCTGATGAGTGAGATCGTCGACTGGCTCAACGACGGCGACCTCGAGAGCCACGTCCTCGTGCGGGCCGCGATGGCGCACCTCAACCTGGTGAAGATCCACCCCTGGTCGGACGGCAACGGCCGGATGTCCCGCTCCCTGCAGACCCTCCTGATCGCCCGGGGCGGAGTCCTCGCCCCCGAGTTCTCCTCGATCGAGGAGTGGCTGGGGATGCCCGGCAACACCTGGGACTACTACAAGGTGCTGCGCGAGGTCGGCGGTCCGGTCTGGTCGCCCCAGCGGGACACACTTCCGTGGATCAAGTTCAACCTCCTCGCCTACCACCAGCAGACGCAGCGGGTCCAGCGCCGCGTCGACCGGTCCAACGACTGCTGGACACAGCTCATCGAGGCGGCCGGCACCTACAGGATCACCGAGCGTCAGACGACCGCCCTGCACGAAGTGGCGATGGTGGGACGGGTGCGCCGCTCGCGCTACGAGAAGGCCGAAGCGATCAACACCCAGCAGGCGACGAGGGACCTGCAGGCCCTGACCAAGGCGGAACTGCTGACAGCGGTGGGGCGGACGAAGGGCCGCCACTACGTTGCCGGGCCCCGCTTCCCGCAGAAGGTCCTGGAAACCGCGCAACGGCACCACACCATCGTCAACCCGTATGCCGCCGCATAACGACGGGCGGGCTGCGGCGGGCTCGCCGTGCACCGCGACGGCCGGTGCGACGCCTGCCACCCGGCGTGGACGGCCTGCCAGGAGCAGCTCGACCGCTACGTCCCCGCCTACGCGGCCCAGGAAGGGCCCCCCGTGCCGTTCTGACGGCCGATCACCCCGGGACCGGGGCCCGTTCGGCCGGGCCGTTGCGGCCGCCGCTGCGGACCCCGGCCGGCCCGCGGGCGCATGACCTCGGTGGGCGCATGCGGAGAAGGCCGACCGACGGTCGGATCACTCGTTCTGGACTTGCAAAAGCAATGGGTCTACCATTTGTTCATGCTCTACTGTTTGGGGGTTTTCTTGTGAGGATCGGCATCGGCGGTGAGCAGGTCGAGGTGCCCGACGACCTGGGCCGGGCGCTGCTCGCCGGGTTGCGGGGCGAGCGTCTGGTGGAGCCGCCGCAGGCCTCCGGTTTTGAGGATCTGGTCGCGCTGGTCGCCCGCATCAGCCGCCTCGCCCAGCACCTGACCGTGGTGAAGGAGTTGGCGATGTCCCGCGCGGACGCCGCCGGCGCCTATTCCAACCGGCGCGCTCTGGGCATGGCGGCCGCGATGGCGGCCTCCCAGCTCGGCCGGGTCCTCGAGGGCCACGGACTCCCGCGCGACCGCCGCGCCGGCGGCGTCGACCTGATCGTCGCCTTCCGCACCACCGACGACGGCGTCCTGCACCTGGCCGCCGACCCGGACGTGGAGGGCCTGCCCTCGTTCACCCTGCCCGCCGACTCCCCGCCTCAGGAGGCGCCCGGCGAGTTCGCCGGCCGGGAGCTCACCTTCTACTACCGTCCCCAGGTCCCGATCGCCCAGGCCGGCCTCGGACGCGCCGCCGGCTACACCCTGCGCGACGCCGACCGGAACCTGGTCGGCTGCGTCACCGAGCAGGTCTTCGACGCCCTGTTCGGCGATCCGCGCCTCGACCCGACCCGACCCAACGGACGCTGAGGAGAGGCCCGATGTCCGACGAGCTGTTCGACTCCGTCGACGCGCTGCTCGCCGCCGTGTCCACCGGCCTGCCGGCCCCGGCCGAGCGCAAGCGGCTGCGCCTGGCCGCCGGGCTGACGCCCGCGCAGATCGCCGCGGCCCTGCGGGTGGGATCGGCGCTGGTGACGCAGTGGGAGGACGGCAGCGCCGTCCCGGGCCCGGACGTCGCCCCCGCCTACACGCGCCTGCTGGAGGGCCTGGCCGCCCGCTTCCCTGCACCGGAGGAGCCCGCCGCGGCCCCGGCGGTCACTCGACAGGTCCCCGTCGCATCCGCGCCCGTGCCGGTCGTCGGGCCGCCGGCCGAAACGGCGCCGCAGCCGGTGATGCTCGATCAGAACCCGGACGGCTCGCTGGCGATGACCACAGCCGCGCCGTGCGTGCAGTGCGGGCAGCCCTCCGTCTACCGCGTCCAGGGCCGCCCGATGCACCTCGGCGGCCTCTGCCGCCCCGCCGCTCCCGCGCCCGCACCCGCTGCCCCGGCCGAGCAGCGGCCCCCCGCGGCCGTCACCCCGGACCCGGCACCGGTCGCCGACGTCCCGGCCGTCCAGGTCGAGCCCGCCACGGCTCCTCCGGCTCCGGCCGCCGCCCCGCAGCCCCGGCCCGCGCCGGCACCGTCGGCGGCCGCCGCTCCGGCGCCGACCGGTCGGCGTCCGGCCCCGGCCCGCACCTCCTCCCGCCCCGCTGCGCCGCGCACCACCGGCCCGGTGACCGCGCCGACTGCCGTGCCGGCGGCCGGCCGCTGGGCGCCGGTGGTCGCGCTGGACGCCGACCCGGACGGCGGCTGGGTGCTGGACGTCCCGGGCTTCCCGGCCCCGGCCGGACCGAAGCTGACCGACTGGTTCGCCTGGCTGGGCACCGGGCTGCCGCTGCGCGTCGAGCGCGCCCACCCGCAGGGCCGTGGCGGGGACGGCGCGGTCTGCCTGACCGCCGCCGCCCTGGGGCAGCTCGGCCTGCCCGCCACGCTCCCGGGCACGGACAAGGCGCTCGCGTCGCTGCGGGCGAAGCTGGCGAAGGCCGCCGCGTCCGTCGGGATGGAGGTCAGCGAGGCGATCGGGCCGGTCTTCCGCGCCTTCCGCCGCGCCGGTTCGGCCGGCGGCCCGAAGACCTCCCTCCAGATCACCGTCGCACCGTGGCTCGGCCAGGGCGACGCCCGGCAGCAGGCCGTCAGCGCGCTCGCCGCGCCGCTCGCCACCGCCCCCGACGGCACCCGGGACGGGGCGACGTTCGCCCGCCGCTACCGGGCCTTCACCGCCGACCTCGGCACCGCCCCGGGCGCGACCACCGCCTCCACCGCGATGCTGCTCCTGGACGCGGTCCGGCCGCGGGTGGAGTGGGTGAAGGACGAGGCGACGGGGGAGTGGTCCTCACACCTGCGCGAGGGCGCCCTCCCCGGCGGGGACCGGTGCGCGCCGATCGCGGCCGGCGCCCGCCACCCCCTCACCCACCAGCTGCTGGCCAAGGGCGTGGCGGTGTGCGAGGAGGAGGACTACAAGTGGTGGGCCCGCGAGCTCACCCCGGAAGAGGCCGGCCGCGCCTTCGCGGTCGCGGTCGACGTCTGCGCCTCCTACCTGTCCGTCACCGACTCCCTACCCCTGCCCATCGGCGAGCTGGAGCACGCGACGAACCCGGCCTGGGGCAAGGGCAGGACCGCCGGCCTCTGGCTGTGCGACTTCACCGACGTCGAGGTGGACGAACTGCTGCCCCACCCCGCCACCTTCCACGGCCGCCCACCCACCGGGCCCGGCTGGTACGCCACCCCGACCGTCGCCTACATGGCCACCACCTACGGCTTCGACCCGGCGACCATCACCGAGGCGTACCTGTCCACGCACACCGCGCCGCTGCTCAAGGAGTGGACCACCCGGGTGCGGGGCGGCTACAAGCGGGTCTACGCCGACCTGGGCCTCATTGACGGCCAGGGCCCGGCCGAGTTCCTCGCCGCCTATGCGGTCCACAAGGAGGTCGGGACCGACGCGGTGCGCGCGGACGCCCTGACCCTGGGCAGGCTGTACAAGGACGTCTACAAGGGCGGGATCGGGAAGTGGTCCGACTCCGCTCGGCACCTGGACGACGAGGCGTGGTTGGAGAAGGTCGCCGGGTCCTGGTCGTACCGGCCGGAGATCCGCTTCCACATCATCGCCGCCGCCCGCATCGCCGCCCACCGCCGCCTGCGCAAGACCTGGCTGCTCACCGGCCGGGCCCCGTTCGCCGTGAACGTCGACTCCTACCTCTACGCCACCGACGCCCCGTCCCCGATCGAGCTCCTCCCGGTGAAGGACGACGGCTCCCCGGTACCGGGCGCGCTGCGCCTGGGCATCGCGCCCGGCTCGCACAAGCACGAGTCGTCGATCCCGCTGCAGGAGGCGGTGGAGGCGATGGAGCGGCGCGAGCACCCCTCCCGGCTCACCCACCAGTACGCCACCGACGGCACCTGCACCGTCCCCGAACGGGCCGCCGAGAACACCAGCACCGAGAGCACCGACGAGCAGAAGGAAGGTGGGGCGTGATGGCCGGCGGATTCCGGGGCCTGTTCGGGAAGGTTCGCGAGTCGCTGTTCCCCAGCAGGAAGGCGCCCGCGCAGACCACCACCCAGGCCGGGCAGGTCCGGGAGCGCAAGTACGGCGGCAGCACCAAGGCCATGGCCGCCGCCTACGGCGTCTCCGCCCGCACCATCGCGCGCTGGGTCGACGGCACCCGCCACCCGGCCGGCAAGCACCGCGAGAAGCTGCGCCTGGACGCGGTCGACGTGCAGACCACCGAGCGCGGCCGCGAGCGCAAAGCGAAGCAGCTGGCCAAGCTCGGCGCCCACTCCGGGATCACCGCCCGGGTCGGCCGCACCCGCACCTTCGAGATCCAGGGCTCCGACGCCGTCCGGGCCCGCGACATCCACCTCAACCTCACCGGCGAACAGGCCGCCGACCTCGCCCTCGCCCAGGACGAGGGCGAGGTCCGCGAGATCATCGGCCAGGCCCTGGCCGACTACTTCAACGGCGGCTCCTACGGCGGCTTCACCGCCGACGACTTCGAGTACGACGTCGACGACTTCGACCTGAACTGAACCACAGCCCACCGCCCAGGGGGGCGGCCCGCACCCGGGCCGCCCCCCTTTCGCAGCGGAAGGAGAGGGCCCGGATGTGCGGCCCCGGCTACTTCCTGGTGACCGGCCTCCTGGTGGCCGCCGGCCATACCCCGGAGCAGGCCGAAGCGGCGGTCACCCGGATCGAGTACGACGTCCTGGATTGGGTGCACAGCCACACCACCAGCAGCAACGCCCGCCACCATCCTTGGCGAGGTCGTCGCCGTCCTGCGCCGCCTGTGAACTCGGCGGGCCCCGGCCAACGGTGATCGGCGGTGGCTCCGGCGGCGAGGCGCGCCGGGGTCGGCGGTTCTATCGACTCGGCACAGGCCGCGGCGGCGGCTTCGCGGGCAACGTGCTGGTCATCGTCACCGCCCGGACTCCCCGGAGAGGAACGCCTTCCTCTCCAGCAGTTCCTTGCCCCGCTCCGTCTTCTGGGCGGCGCGCTTCCGGGCGATGTGAAGGGCGACGGGTCGGCCGGTTCGGGCTGTGCAGGGCGCGGATGCCTCGGTGCTGCACGTGGAGCACCGAAGACCCGCTGCGACGCGGTCGATCTCGGCATCCGCGAGCTTGATCTGCTCGAATCGGTGCTTCGCGCACGGGTAGAAGACCTCGGGGACGGGGCAGGGCTCGCCGGAGGCGAGCGCGAAGCCGCACAGGGTGTCGGGGTGCGGGCCGTGATGGAGGCACCGGGTACTTCCGGGGGCCTTCTCGTAGGGGCAGCGCAGCCCTGCGGAGTCCCGCTCCCAGCCGGGTTCGTCGAGCTCCGCGTCGAGCGTGGTCTCACAACGGTCCGGCCACGGATCGGCGGCGCCTTCGCGCAGCGGCCAGTGGGAGTGCTCCAGGCAGCGCTGCGAGGGGAGTTCGACGGCAACGCGGCACATCCCCCAGGCCGGCTGGGACCCCCACCTCGAACGACGCGGGGAACTCCAGTAGCAGCGGGGCTGCAGCACTTTGGTGTAGCGCTCGACGAGTCGCTGCACCTGCGGGTCGTCCGTGAGAGTCCGCAGCAGCGGCAGGATCTGCTCGAGGTCCTGGGCGGGGACGTCCACACGCCGGGGGGAGCCGGTGCGCCTGAACGCGGTGATCTTCGGCGCTGCGGCGGGGGTGAATTCCATGTGCGGGGTTTCTTTCCGCAGTCCGGTGGCCGGGAGCTAGAAGCGTCCCGGCCACCGTCCGCAAAGAACAGCGCTTGGCGCTGTGGTGGAACCATACCGCCTGGCGGGGCGGTGGTGTGGGATTTGAAGCCGTGTCGTCCTCGGCGGGTCGGCCTCGGTCGGGGGAACGTATGAAACGGGCGGAGCCCGGGGTCAGCGGCGGGCGCGTTCTCTGAGTTCGGCGATGTCGATGTCGAGTCGTTCAGCAATGTCCGCTAGGCGGGCCCGCGGGACGGCGGCGGCGAGGCGGACGGCGTCGTCGTCGCGTGCGCAGGCGAGCGGGGCGCCGATGAGGAGGTGGGCGCGTGCCCGCGCGGCGGCGTCGGCGACCAGGGCCAGGAGCTGGTCCTCGGCGGGTGCCGGCGGGGGCGGGCAGGGCCAGGCCGGAGCAGCCGGTTGCGGGTCGGTGGAGAGGGCGGGCGTGTGGTCGGGGAGGAGGGGGAGTTCAGCTTCCGCATACCAGGCCCAGGCGTGGTGGGCGGTGAGGTGGCGGCTGGCGGTCATCGCTGGGCTCCCAGGGAGATCAGGTCGTAGATCTGGTCGTCGGCCAGTTCGGTCAGGGCCGAGTAGCCGTGGGTGAGGACGGCCTCGGCGAGGGCCCGCTTGTGGCGCAGCAGTTCGTCGACGCGGTCTTCGAGGGTGTTCTCGGTGATGATCCGGTGCACCGTCAGCGGGCTTTGCTGGCCAATGCGGTGGGCGCGGTCGACGGCCTGGTTCTCCTTGGCGGGGTTCCACGGCCGGTCGAACAGGACGACGTGGCTGGCCTGGGTGAGGGTGAGACCGGTGCCGCCGGCCTGGAGCGTCATGACCATCACCTGGCCACGGGCGGACTGGAAGGCGTCGATGACCTGCTGGCGCGGCGCGCCGGGGGCGAGGTCGCCGCTGAAGTACAGGGGCTCCAGGTCGTGGGCGCGCAGGTGCTGCAGGAGCTGGCGGGCCATCGCCCTGTAGCGGGTGAAGATCAGGGTGGACTCTTCCGGATCGGTGAGGACCGGGAGCAGGTCGTCGAGGGCGGCGAGCTTCGCGGAGCGGGCGGATTCCCGGACGGGGTCCCAGGGGGCGTCCGCGGGCAGACGCAGGTAGTGGGACGGCGAGTTGCAGACCTTCTGGAGGTCGCCGAACAGGGTCAGCAGCAGGCCCTTGCGGGCGATGCCGTCGCTGTCGCGCAGCTCGCGCAGCGCCCGATCGGCGACCTCGTTGTACAGGTGGACCTGCTCGTCGGACAGGGCGACGATCCGGGATCCGACGTGCTTGGGCGGCAGTTCGGACAGGATTCCGGGGTCGCTCTTGCGCCGGCGCAGCATGAACGCGGACAGCAGGGCCGCAAGGCGGCCGGTGAGGCCGCTGTCGGCGACGTTGTCCTCGATCGGCTTGGCGTACTGCTCGCGGAAGGCGCGGTAGGTGCCGAACAGGCCGGGGTTGAGGAAGTCCATGATCGCCCAGGCGTCGCCGAGGTGGTTCTCCACCGGGGTGCCGGTGAGGGCGACCCGGCAGCTGGATCGCAGGGTGCGGGCGGCGCGGCTGGTGGCCGCCCGCTGGTTCTTGATCGTTTGCCCTTCGTCGGCGATGACCAGGTCGAAGATGCGCTCGGCCAATACCTGGGCGTCGCGGCGCAGGGTCTCGTAGGTGGTGATCACGAGGGTCTGGTCGGTGGCGTCTTCGAGGTTGCGGTCGGGACCGTGGTAGCGGAGGGTGGGGACGCCCGGGGCGAAGCGGCGGGCCTCCCGCTCCCAGTTGATCATGACGGAGGCGGGGCAGAGGACCAGCGTTGGGCCTGCCGGGCGGCGTCCTTCGCCGCGGCGGTGCAGGTGCAGGGCGAGCGCCGTGAGGGTTTTGCCCATGCCCATGTCGTCGGCGAGCAGCGCCCCGAAGCCGGCGTCGGTGGTGTTGGCCAGCCAGGCCATGCCCTGGCGCTGGTAGTCGCGCAGGCCGGCCTGGAGGCCCTCGGGAGCCTGGACGGGGGTGGTGCGGGCACCGCTGCGCAGGAAGTCGACGAGATCGGCGAGGGCCTCGGCGGGCTCGCAGTGGACGAGGTGGCCTTCGACGAGGAGCTCACCGGTGAGGGAAGCCCGCAGGGCTTCCCCGGAGGAGAGCGGGGGCAGCTGACGGTCGGCGGCGCGGCGGGCCGTGTCCTCGTCGACGAGGACCCACTGCCCGCGGACCTTGGACAGCGGCACGGGGGTATCGGCGAGGCCGTCCATCTCCTCCTCGGTGAGGTCCTCGTCGGCGACGGACATCTGCCAGCGCCCGTCGAGGACATCCGTCAGGGAGAAGGACGGCCGCTGCGCCGACGGTGGGCACGGCGAGGGCGAACCGAGCACCACGCGGGTGCGCAGCCGGTCCGTCCACTTGCCCTCCCACTCGACCGCCATGCCGAGTCGCGCGAGCTCCTTGACTGTGCTGCCGCGCAGGACGACGGCTTCGGTGGCCCGCAGGGTGAACTCGTCGGCGACCGGACGTTCCAAGAGGCGCTCCAGCGGCGGCCACAGCGCTGCCAGACGCCGCAGCTGTCGGCGCAGCAGCATCGTGATCTGCGGGTCGCTCGCCGTCGAGGCGGCCGGGACCCACGACCTCCGCGTGGGTTCGGCGCGGGGGTCGCGTAGCCGAAGGTCGGCCCAGAGCAGCTCGGTGTCCTCCGGGCTGTTCTTGCGCGGTGCGCGCACGGACAGCACCAGATCCAGTGCCCGGCTGCCGGCGCGTTCCTCCTCCATGTCGTCGGCCCAGCTCACCAGGGGGCTGTGCGACTGCACGCGGGGCAGCGGAGCGGTGAAGGGGCCGCTGCCCAGGACGACGGCGGTGCCCGGGCCGCGGAGCATCGCCTCGGCGACCGTGTCCAGGGCGGCCCGCACGACCACCCGCGGTGCCCACAGCCGGAACGGCTTCACATCCGCCGCCAGCCCGCAGTGCGCGGGCGGGGTCAATGCCTGCCGCAGCTGCCGGGCCCGTTTCTTCTCCTGCTCGTTCAGCGGCTCGGCTCGCCACACATCCCGACCGGCCGGGTCCAACCCGGGCCTCACCCGCCCGCCGGCGACGACCTCCAGGCCGAGACGGATCACCTGCCGCCACACAGTGGCCGAGTGGGACTCCTTGCCTCCGTCCTCGACCTGGGCGAGCGCGTTCGTCAGCAATCGCACGGGCACCTGCCAGCACTCCACCGGCCCCGGCCCCACCGCGGCCCCCTCCCGCGGCAGCACCAGCGTCGCCGTGCACTGCTGCATCGGCGGCGGACAGTTCGGTTCCATCGGCAGACCGTCGGGCCGGTAGACCAGGAAACGCGCCGCCGCGTCCTGCAGGTCGACGGTCACCTCGGCGCCCTGCTCCAGCACACCGACCAGCGCCGCCCGCGCCGCCTCCACCTGCAAGGCCCCCGCCGTCAACCCCGCAGGCCCGAACCCGGCCCCGCTCTGCCCGGGCCGCTGCACCACACCCTGCACCGGCACCACCACCGGGCCGGACTCCGTCTTCACCGGCGTCGCCAACTGCTCCACCAATGCTTCGGCCGCACTGTGCTGCGCCGCGCGCTTGGTCGCCCCCGCCCCCTCGGCGCTGAGCTTCTCGGTGAGCACGGTGCCGCCGACCCTCACACGGCAGGTGATGACGGCTTCGAAGCCCGCCCCGGGGACATGAACGGGATCGCCCACGGAGAGCTTGCCGATCAAGCCCTTCTGCTTCAGCTCGTTGAGCACCATCAACGGGTTCGTGCGCGGGTTGACCGGCACCGGCACACGACCCTGCCGCACCGTCTTCGGGGCCCTCGCGAGCCGGACCGCCGCCAGCAGTTCCTGCGCGGCCTGCGCCCGAGCACTGGAACGCCCCAGCGACCTGCCGGTGCCCGACATGACCCGCCCGGCGTTGGTGCACGCCGCAACGCACACGTACAGAGGCTCCAGACCGGTGATGCCGGGCTGGTCCTTGAACACCAGGTCGCGGATCGTCCCCCGTTCCTGGAGGCGCCACAGTTCGTCCTCGTCGCTGTCCGCGCCCCGCTTCTCGGTCAACGGCTCCACCATCGACGGCGGCGGCTGCAGGGCCTCTTCGAGGGGCAGTTCGGCGAGATCGGCCAAGACCTGAATAGCCGCTGCGCCGCGGGCGAGCCGCTTGCTCGTCACCCACGGCCCGACCACGTCAACCACCCGCCCGTCGATCGCGCACCGCAGCCGGGAGCGGAACAGCCCGCTACCGCCACCCTTGCGCTCATCGTCGAAGCTCGGGGCGGGCAGGTTGCGCACCGACTGGTACAGCGTCAGCACAGCCACCGAGAGACCGGGCTCGGCCGCCGCCGCCCGCAGCGCAGCCGTTTGTGCCGGCGCCCACCCTGGCGACACCGCCGTGAACAGCACCGCGTGCACATCGCGCGGGATCAACTCCCCCGCGACGATGCGAGCCTCTACCTCCGCCACCACCGCGGGAGCCACCTGCGGAAGTTCCAGCGCCTGCTGCAGCCGGACCGCGAACGAGAGCTCCGCCCTCTCCCCAGTCGAGCCGCCCGAATACCGCGGAGCCGGCACCCACCGGCGGCCCAGCTCCTCCTGCTCCACCGGCTCGGCCCCGCACAGGTGCCCGAGAAGACTCACCACCGCGCGCTGATGGGCCGCCTTCTTCGTCGTCCGCACCACCACCGCCCCGTGCGCCGCGCCGTCTGGGCCGCGCCAGGCCGCCTGCGCCCCGAAAGCCCCCTCGACGCTCGTGGCCACGTCGCGCACCGCGAACGCGTTGACATCGCCGACGTCCTGGGCGTGGGAGTGCATCACCGACGTGGCGATCTCCGAGGAAGCCGTCACCGCAGCCCACGCCGCGCCCACCGCGTTCGCCGCCGGCGCGAAGGCGGGGACGCGCAACAGCAGCAGCCTCAGGTCCTTGACTCCCAGCCTTCCGGAGCCCGCCCGGAGCACCGCTTCCGCATCCAACTCGAAAGGCAGCCGACGGTCGGCACACGCTCTCTCCAGCACGCGAGAGAAGACCGACGGGTCGAGCGCCCCCAGGGTCGCTCGGGGGCCGGGTGCAGGGTGCGGTGCCGGTGCTGAACCGGCCTGGGAAGGATTGGCCATCATGAGCTCTCAGAACCGACCGGGCACCGAACCGGACGGCACCCTCTCAGCACTACACGATCGCGGTAGCACCGCCGCCGACCATCCCGACACGGCGCCGCACAGGCGAAAGCACTCGGATGTGTTCAGGGCAAGTCGATGTTGACCAGGGGGACTTCGGACCTCCCATGGACCTGCGAACAGGTCGGGCGGCGCGCCAGTCACCGACTCACGGTCATGATCACCACTGGGCTCCGCGCGCGTGGGCACCCCTCCTTGGCCAGTGCGGAGAAGAATTCATCTGGCTCAATTCCCACCGACGAAACAGCCGAGTCCGGGCCGCCGGACTCAGCCCTCGAACCTGTGGCCCACCCGTGCAAGCATGAAGTCAACTCCCTTGATCTAACGCCAAGTTGGTACGCATCAAGGAGGCATTACGACCAGCTTCCGCCGCCGGACCTCCTCGCCACACAGGCCCCTTCTCACTGCACCGCGACCGGATAAAATTGTCGGGCCGTCAGACGAATGCCGCACCGCACGCCACAATGAGACGCTCGGACGACGGGCCGACACTCCCCGAACCAGCGCAGAACCGCCACTTGAAATCCCGAAACAGACAAATTCCAGGGTTTTTCTCCACCGGAAAGGAAACCGTGAATTCCCCGCACCTCCTATTCAACCTACCTGCGCAGTCCGGTCGGCTCGAGCGCGGTACCCGCTACCTCCGCATCCCCCCGCCCACCACCGCCGACTGCACCCTGCTCCTGCTGCGCCGCATCGCCGCCGCCGAAGCCGTCCAGCAGCCCGTCGAAGCCCTGCTCGCCGCCCGCTGACTCCCTTGCCCAGCCAGGCCGGGCCCCGGCGCCCCTTCCGGTGTTCGGAGGGTTGGGAAATCTGATGTTCTTGTCGCTCCTGACCGGGATGCTGGTGTGCATGAACGACCGGGAGCAGCAGGACGACGGCGAAGCGCAGGACGGCGAGCAGGCGGTAACGAAGGAGTCAGGCCCCGGCCGGGTGAGGATCGTCCGGCCGTTCCCGCTCGACTACGACCCGCTGGGCCCCTTGCGGGCCCAGCTCGCCGATCTCGGGCGGATTGTGAACCAGCCCCTGTTCAACACCCTGGCCTCGATCAGGGCGGAGCAGAACGCGCAGCTCGCGGCATCGGTGGCAGCCGCGGCGGGGGTGAAGACGAGCATCATCGGCTCCGGTCTGGTCTCCTCGATCGTCGGGGCATCGAGGGCGTCCGAGATCCTGCGGGACTCGATCGCCATCGCCACGGCGGAGCAGCGCTCGGTGCTGACGGAGGCCCTGCGGATCGTCCCGCCGTCGGCCGGCTCCTTCGGCAACGTGACCGGGCTGATCGGGAGCGACTTGAAGGCGTCCTTCGCCGACGCGCTCCAACTGCGCTTCGTGGGTGCCGATCTCCTCTCCTCGACGCTCAAGGGCGGGGCGTTCTCCGAGACGCTGCGAACCTCGGTAGCCACAGCCCTGGCCGGCCAGCGGTCGGTGGTGTCGGAGGCCCTGCGGATCGTCCCGGTGACCGGTCCCTCTCCGGCCGACCTGTTCAGCAACGTGGTGGGATTGGCCGGCAGCAACTTCGCGGCTTCCTACGTCTCGCCGCTGATGGGGATCGCGGAAGAAATCCGCCGGTCCCTCACCAAGGACCTGTTCGCCGGGTTCGACCGGATCCGCGACCTGTTCAAGGACTGGCTGCCCGACAACCTGGCCGACCTCGGCGAGGAGCAGTGGGCGTGGCTGCTGCGCGTCGCCGCCAAAGACGGCGCCTGCTTCGCTTGGGCACCGCGCGCGGAGATCGTCACCGCCCTCCTGGCCCTGCCCAGCGCGGCCGCCCGCCAGCAGTACCTGGTCGACCACCGCCAGGAGGTCGTCCAGGACGTGGAAGCCAGCCTGGAGGAGGTGGACCACCCCGACCTGGAAGACCTGCGGGAACTCACCCTCCAAGCCGCCGCCTGCCTCCGCGACGGCCACGACGCCCCCGCCCAGGCGCTGCTGGGCAACGTGCTGGACACTCTCATGAGCGCCCACGGCAAAGCCTGGCTGCGCAGCTACTTCCCCGCGGGCACCCTCTCGCTGGACCCGGGCACCGGCAGCCACAAGGTGATCGCCGGGGTACTCGGCGCCTACACCGACACCACCCAGCTGCGCAGGCTGTCGGCCATCCTCCTGATCACCGCGATGAAGAACACCTTCCTGGGGAAGGTCGAGCGCCAGCACACCTTCAACCGGCACCTCTCCGCGCACAACGCCTCCGCGCACAGCTACCGCAGCGAGTTCGCCTTCACCGCCCTGCTCAACACCCAGGCCCTGCTGCGCCTGGTGGACCGCTACCTGTACGCCAGCACCTGACCGCCAGGAGCGCCAAGCCGAAGAACACGGCGTCGGCGACCCCGGGCAGCATCCGGAGTCGCCGACCTCTGTCCACAGGTTGCCGCTTGAACGCTGGCCCGATGACCGATCACACCAACTCCAGCGCAGTTCCCGGCGCGTACGGGCGCCGCCGCCGTCAGATCCAGCGCCTGGTCGACGACGGCCGGCTGAACGACCTCGCTCCCGAGCCCGGGGACGAGCGCCTCCTGGACGTGCTGACCCGCACGGGACATCGCACCGCCCTGGACGTCCAGGGCTGGCTCACCATGGCCTACTTGACCAGCACGGGCTGCTACGCCGCTCCGGCCGTCCGCGCGGCGTCCCGGCTCCCAGCCCTGGTTCTGGACCAGGCCGAGCTCCGTCATCCTTGCCCGCCCGCCTGCTCGGGCGCCGTCGGTCCGCAGTGCGACGGCTGCGCGCAGGTGTGCGGGAGCGGCGCCCACCGCGGCCTGGCGCTGCTGTTCCGCAACCTGTCCCAGGCACTCAGCGCCCGCCAACAGCACGCCCAGAGCCTCCTGGAGACCCCCGCCGCCTCCGAGTAGACACAGCAACAGGTCCCGGTCGGGGAACACCGCTGAGCGCGGTGTTCCCCGACCGGGACCTCGAGTTCGAGTTCGTTCTGCCGGAGCAGAACGAACTGATCAGCCCTGTGATGACATTGCCTGTTGCGCACCGCTCTGAGCTGCGGCTTTCCCCTCTGGGGGAACGATGTACGCACGAGAGCCCGAGTCGGTCCCGCCGAGGCGAGACGGTCCCGGGCTTTCACCAACTCCCTGCGACCAACTCCGGCTGTCTGTCTTTCTGAGCGGGAGGACAGGACAGGTGCTGTGCGTCAGATGAGGTCGGCGACACGGTCGTCGTTCAACCGTCGGCCGGCTGCCAGCAGACACTGCCTGAGCTGCTCTGCCTGCTCGGCGTCGACCATCATGCCCGTCGCCTCGCTTCGCTGCCGGGCTTTGTCCTCCCGGCCCGGGCCGCCGCCGGCCGCAGTGAGGTGCGCGACCGCAGCCGCGTGCCCCTTGTCGGCGAAGTCCGACAACGCCGCCAAGACCAGCGGCAGGTTCTCCCACACCGCCTCCCCCATCTCGCGGGTCACCTTGCGCTGCTCCAACGTGACGGCGATCCCCTCTGCCAGTCCCGTGGCCACTCGTTCGCCTGTCCGCTGCACCCAGGTGCCTCGCTCTTCCAACTCCGCCCCCATCTCTCTACGTCCAATCCAGCAGTCTCAGCCTGCCGCCGACACGGACTTCAGTTCCTACGCGGTCTTCTGCCGGGAGGGCACCGCGGCCAGGTGCCGTACGGGCGTCGTCGCGGCGGGCATGGAGGGCTCAGGCAGTTCGCCGGCCTGGATGGCCCGCAGGGCATCGGTGATGCCTGCTTCAAGCTCCTCGACTGTGTTGTAGCCGGCGAACAGCGGGTGGATGTTGTAGCTGCGGTAGCGGTTCTCGGGGCGCAGTACGACGTGCCGTTCGACGAGCTGGTTCACCGCGATGGACGTCCGGTTCTTGCTCAGCTTCACCAGAGCCGCCAGCTCGGCCTGTGAGGCGTTCACCTCGCCCCCGGAGTGCTGGACCTCCGACATCGCGCTCAGAACGTCGTAGGCGGCCTTGGAGAGCCCCAGACGGTACAGCTGCGCCATGGCGAGGTGCGACTGAATCAGCATGCCTGTCCCTCCACGATCGGATCGTCGTTGTCGTCGCCGAACGCTAGCTGCCGGCTGCGCGGCATCGGAAGCTTGGGCGGGACGAAGTTCGGGAACTCCTTCCCCGCCGCAGCCTTCACCTCATCGTCCCGCATCTTCGGGAAGTTCTCCCGCAGCGCTGCCTCCGCGTCCGCGCGCAGCTGCGCGAGCGCCTCCTCCTGGACGTCTCCGTTGCCCTTGAAACAGATCACCGGGTTCACCAGGAGTACGGAGTTCGGCCGGCGCTTGAGCATGAGCCAGCCCTCCAGCGTGCCCAGGGCCCGGGTGACATTCGCCCGCTCGATTCCCAGGTGCTTGGCGATCGCCGAGTGGGTGGCCTTGAGCCGCCCCTTGCGCTGACGGCCCATGCAGAACACCAGCACCGCCGACTGGGCCGGGGACATGCCGTGACGGGCGATCAGCACCGCCAGCACGTCGGACAGGAAGTCGTTGCTGACCTGGCTGTAGCCCTCGCGGCCGAAGATCTGGTGCGGGGCCCGGTAGACCCAGTCCACCTTCGCAGCCTGCACGGGCCGGCCGGGCTTCGGCGGACGCTGCTCCATCGCCTTGGCGAAGCTTTCCGCCAAGGACGTCGTCCGCGGCGGCTCGGGACTCTGCCCGGCCTTGCCGCGCTTTGCCTGGGGCACGCTGCGCTCCGCTTCCTCGGTTCCGGATTCGTCTCCCGGCACCCTAGCCGAGATTGTCCCCGATTTCGTGGACCTTTGTCCCCGTCGGCGTGGCCCCTTGGTGTCGCCACCGACACAACGCATTGACGCGGGAGACGCTGACACCGCTCCTGAACAGCACAAATGCATTTGTCCATCTTTGCGGGGCCAAATCGAGACCAGCAGTGTCGCGCCCGACACGAACCCGCAGGTCAATGTGTCAGAACCAACACATAGCCCTCTGCAAAACCGCAGGTCAGGGCCACAATCGCCGCACACCCCTCTTTTCAGTAAGACGCACGCGCGCGCGTAGGGCAGCCCCCGCCGCCGCCCGCACGTGAGGAGGCCGTCCGCGGCCCCTCCGCTCACCACCATCGGCCTGCGGCCGATCCGGCAGTGCCGCGCCCGCTGCGCTCCACCCAGACCGGACTGCGGGTCAACTGCCCTTCCGCCGGACGCGCCCGGCTTCCAGCCGCGCGGAGTGCCGGCGGGGGCTCCTCCGGACCCCGCCCCCGCCGGATCGGCCCCCAGCTCCTCGCCGTCGTCCAAGACCACGCCAGATCGGTGCGACGGACCTCTCCGCCGTGCACCGGGCCCATCGGAATTCCCCACCGTACGATCCACCCGTTTCTACTCCCATCGCGTCCATTCCTCCCGTACGAAATCAAGCAAGCAGGGCGAAGCCCGGCGGGTAATTCAAGTAATCGCCGGGGCAAATTGATCGGCCTTTCCGAATGCAAATAATCAAACCTAAAATGCTGGAACGAAGCCCCTGCGTAGCCCCAGACTCTAGCGCCGAACTAAGTTCGATGCACGCACCCGGCGAAACCCGCAGCCCTCACCACCCCAACGAGTGGCCCCGCCATCCGACACCCCCGCATCCAGCCCCCAGATCGCCCCTCCGGACCCGCGGCGCGAAGCGCCCACCAAACCCGTCCACCTCGCCACCCCCAGCCCACCCGCCTCATTCAAAGGCCGAAGGCCCCGCCGACACCACCCCATCAAACTCCGTGCGAAGCAGTGAAGTTGACACCCCACCACCCATCCGAACCCCGCGCCAGCGATCGGGCGAAGCCCGAACAGCCCGGCAAAGCCGGGCAGTCGGCGGCGAAGCCGCCGAGCCGCCCCGGGCGAAGCCCGGGGCCCGGCCGGCGGCCGGCGCTTCCGGCGGCTCCGCCGCCGCGCAGCGCCGAAGG
>NZ_LISX01000023.1 GCF_001905465.1 Kitasatospora sp. CB01950 | reverse complement strand
CAATTACGAGACAGAGCCTAGTCGGCGGCCGGAACGGCGGCCGGACGCGCGGCGCTGCGGGGAAGCAGCTGACGTTCGGCGAGGTGGCCGAAGATCAGGCCGAAGGAGACCCACAGCGTGAGCTGGATGGCCAGCGCCGCGACCCGGAACTGCCAGAGCAGGGAGGCGGAGAAGTCCTCGGGCACTTCGTTGACGGCCGGCAGCAGCGCGTAGCCGACGCCGATGACGAGCAGGTAGCCGAGGCCGGCGACCAGCGTCGCGTTCCAGTTGCCGAGGCGCGGGGCGAGTTGCTTGCCGGCCACCACGGCGGCGACGGCGAGCAGCACGCTGAGCAGCATCATCAGGAAGTACAGCAGCGTGCGCCGCCCGATCGTCCCGGGGTCGCCGACGGACGGCGGGTTGGCGGGGTATTTGAGGAACGGCACCACGTAGACGGCGAGCAGCGCCGCGCCGGAGAGCAGCAGTGCGGTGGCGCGCGGGCCGAAGCGGCCGGTGCGGCCGAGGGCGAAGCAGTAGGCGAGGGCGGCGATGCCGCCGAGGGCTATGCCGTAGACGAGCACGCCGGTGGCCAGGCCCGCGGTGGACTGCAGGGTGCGGCTGACCAGTTCTTCGCCGTGCTCGTGGCTGTGGCCCTCCTCGAAGGCGATCGCCGCGTCCACCCGGGGTTCGCCGAGCAGGTAGGCGACGATCAGGGCGAGGACGCCCGCGCCGAGGCCCGCGAGCATGCCGCGGACCAGCAGGTTTCTGACGGTGTGGGAGTTCATCTCAGTTGCTCGAATCGTCCCGGGTCAGTGGCAGGGGAAGCCGAGCAGGTGGCGTCCGTCGTGCACCCACTCGTGCACGGCCTCGCCGGAGATCAGGGAGGTGGCGCCCTGTTCGGCGCCGACGAAGTAGAGCAGCGTGAGCAGCAGGATGCCGAAGAGGACCGCCCATGGGGCGATGGCCTTGACGGAGAGGGGGGTGATGGCCGGCGTGACGGCGGGGGCGATGGGGTGAGCCATGGCCTTGACCTCCTTGCGGGAACTCGCGTCCCGATCGTGTGGAGCAGGGGGAGACGACGGAGGCGGGTCTGACTTCCCACGGGCCGCCGGGGAGGCGGCCTTCGGGTTCACAGTGGCGCGACCGTGCCGGACTTGCACCGGACTTCCACGCACCGTCGTTGATATGAGGTTGTTCGCCGAGAAGGTACCGTTCCCGGCGGGCCCCGCCAAGGGGCCCGGTCGGTCACACTATCAATCCGCGGGCGAACGACCCGCAGGGGGGGCGAAACATGACGGTCCGGGTGATGTTGGTCGCACCGGCGGTCGGCGGCGAGCTGCGCGAGGCGCGGTTCGGCGCGGACCGGCCGCTCGCCGAGGCGGAGTTGACGCCCGTCCGCGCCCGCACCGCCCCGCCGGCGACGACCGTGCTGAGCGCCCCGTCGCCGCGGTGCCGCCAGACCGCCGAGGCGCTCGGTCTGACGGCCGCCGTCGAGCCGGCTCTCGCCGACGCGGAGGCCGGAAGCTGGCGCGGGCGCGCCCTCGCCGAGGTGGCGGCCACCGACCCGGCCGCCGTCCAATCCTGGCTGGGGGATGCGGAGTTCGCCCCGCCCGGCGGCGAGTCCGTGACGGCGCTGTGCGCCCGGCTCGGCCGGTGGCTCGGCTCGCTGGAGGACGGAAGCGTCCTCGCCGTCGCCGAACCGGCCGCGATCCGCGCCGCCCTGGTGCACGCGCTCGACCTGCCGCCCGCCGCGTTCTGGCGGCTGGACGTCGCCCCGCTCACCGTCACCCGCCTGAGCGGGCGCGCCGGGCGCTGGAACCTGCGCACCGGCGCGCCGCTGCCGCAGGGCGTGGAGGGTCAACTGCCGTAACGCAGCGAGACGGTGTCGCCGACGTGGACGACGGCGGACCGGTCGGCGGCCACCGCGGCGCCGTTGTCGAGCGAGACCTTCCAGCTGCTGCCGCCCGCGTTCGCGGTGCCGTTGAGCGAGGTGACGACTCCGCTGCCGGCGGCGGGGGTCACGGCGGTGACGCAGCCGCTCGGGGTGGCGGTCGCGGCGGCGTCCAGGACGGCGCCGAGGGTGCTGGTGGCGCCGGTCGGGGTGACGGTGACGGCGCAGACCTTGAGGCTGCCGGTGCCGTCGTCGACGGTGAGCGCGACCCGGGACGCGGTGCCGGCGGTGAACGCGCCGGTCGCGGCCCAGGTGCCGGCCCCGGCGGTGACGGGGGTGGGCGGGGTGGCGGTGAAGCCCGCGCCGGCGACGGCGCGCAGGCCGTCCACCGAGGCGTACGCGGACGGGCTGGTGTCGGTCGGCAGGTACTTGAAGCCGCCGCCGGGCTTGAACTGCTGGGAGATCAGGAAGTCCACCGGGGACTTGCCGGTGGAGGAGGTGAAGTCCGCGCCCTGCGGGTCGATGCCGCAGGCGTTCAGGCCGGAGACCGCCCAGCCGTTGGAGTCGGTGTTCGCGCCGTACAGGGACGCGAACGAGCCGTTCGCGTTGAGCTTGCCCTTGAGGAAGCCGACGGCGTTGGTGATCGCGGCGTCGGTCTTCGGCACCCCGGCGACGCACAGTGAGGCCATGGCCGCGCCGGTCATGTCGATGTCACCGGCCTGGGCGAGGGCGGTCGGGTTGCCGGCGGCCTTGCCGAAGTTCCAGCCGCCGTCGTTGTGCTGGTTGGCGCGGACGGCGGCGGCGGTGGCGTTGAGCAGCGCCTGCGGGACGCGCTGCCCGCCGGCCTGGGTGCGGGCGCCGCCGAGGGCGAGCAGGCCGAAGACCGTCCCGTTGAAGTTGCCGGACGGGCCCCAGTAGCCGGGTTCGGCGGTCTGCCAGTAGGCGGCGAGGTCGGCGATCAGGTTGCGGCCGGCGTCGATGCGGGCCGGATCGATGCCTGCCGCATAGGAGTTGAGGATGGCCCGCTCGTAGTCGGTGACGACGGGGGACGCGCTCGGCCAGCTGCTCGCGGCGAGCTGGGTCCGGTAGACGGCGCGGGCGTTCTTGCTCGGGTCGCTGCCGGGCACGACGTCGGCGGCGGCGGTGCCGGCGGCGGCGAGCGCGCTGAACGCCCACTCGTTGGACAGGCCGCCGGAGGCGTAGCTGCCGTCGACGCCCTGAAGGGTCTTCAGGTAGGCGACGCCGTTGGTCCTGGAGGTGGCGATCTGCGCCGGGGTGGCGGTGGCGTGGGCCGGGACGGCGGCGGCCAGCAGGGCGCCGGCCGCGAGGGCGACGGCGGCGGCGCGGGAGGCGTGGCGCGGGGACAGGGACAAGGCGGGGCTCCTCTGGTCGGGACGCCGACCGGTCCCCGTCCGTCCGTGCGCAGGCGCGGCAGCGGGGCGGCCGCCGCCCGGATCGCGTGGGTGGCTGTCGCTCGTGGTGCACGGCCGGCGGGCATTCGGACTCGGGCCGGAAGGGGCCCTCACCGTTGCGCGTCAGTCCCGGATTCCCACCGGATTCCCCCGCTCGGCCACCCGGACGCTACCGCACCCGGCGCGCCGTCCGACAGGGTGACGAAAGCAACAGGACATCCCGTCGGCGGCGGGCCGCCCGGGCGAAGCATGACGATCTCCTTGGTCGAGCGGGCGCGACGGCCCGCGACTCATCCGGCCACACCTTCACCTACCGTCGCCCACCTGCCAAGACCACCCCTCGAAGCCAGGCGGCGGGACCGCGCACCGCCGCTGCCGCAGGCCCGGAGTCGGCCTGTTCACGCGTTGACGCCCCGTCAACCCGCGTGGTCTGATAAGCGGGTTTTTCACCTTCGGCAGCAGGGGAAGCCGGTCCGAATCCGGCGCTGACCCGCAACCGTAGTCCCGTCCGCTCGCGACGGGAGAGCCGGAATGCCTGCCCCGGGGGTTCGTTCAGCGCCACATGCGTCGTCGCGGACTACGACGCAGTCGGACCGGGGGTTCGTCCGCCGTCCGCTGCCGCCTCGCCCCGCCACGACCCGATCAGGGAGTACGCCGGTGAGGGTCAGTCACACCACTACGGACACGCACGGAAGACGCGGTCGCCGCCCGGCCGCCGTCCTGCTCGCCACCGCCGTCGCGGCCACCGCCGCCGGCACCCTGCTGCTCGGCCGCCCGGGCACGGCCGCCGCCGACCCGATCGAGCAGTGCACGGCCACCACCGGCGCGATCGTCGCGGTGGACTTCTCGCCGTGGGGCGGCGGTGTGGCGCGCGGCTGCGACGCGCACCCGACCACCGGCATGAACCTGCTGCACAACGCCGGGTTCACCACCACCGGCACGGTGCACGACGGCCCCGGCTTCGTCTGCCGGATCGGCACCGACACGTTCTCCACCGGCGCCCAGTACCCGACCCCGGCGACCGAGCCCTGCACCACCACCCCGCAGGCCACCGCCTACTGGTCGTACTGGATCGCCGCCCCGGGCGCGACCGGCTGGACGTACAGCGCGTACGGCGCGATGACGCAGCTGCCGAAGCCCGGCGAGGTCGAGGCCTGGGTGTACGGCGCGACCGACCTGGGCGGCGCGGGCGGCGGGCCGAAGTTCACCCCGGACGAGGTGCGGGCGAAGAACTCCGCCAGCCCCTCGGCGTCCGCCTCGCCCAGCACCGGACCGTCCAACAGCCCTTCCGGAAGCCCGAGTTCGGTCCCCACCCAGAGCCCCGCACAGAGCCCGAGCCAGAGCCCGAGCAGCAGCCCGACCCCGAGCGGCAGCCCGACCCCGCCCGCGCCCGCCGCGAACCCGGCGGCCGCCGCGGCCTGGCTGACGGCGCAGTTGGTGGACGGCGACCACATGGAGTCCTGGGCGTTCCCGGGCCCGGACTACCCGCGCACCGCGCTGACCGCGCTGTCGCTGGCCGGCTCCGGCACCCAGGACGCGGCGCTGCGCAAGGTGGCGGCGTTCCTGGCCGCGCACGCCGACGCATTCGTGTACCCCAAGGGCCCGGCCGCGCTGCCGGACGCCCGGGCCGCCGCGATGCTGGCGCTGGTCGCCGAGGCCACCGGCAACGACCCCCGGGCGTTCGGCGGGCACGACCTGATCGCCGCGCTCACCGACCACGTCTGCGACAGTGCGGGGCAGGGCGGCCAGTGCACGGCGGCCGGCGACTTCCAGGGCGCGAACAACCCGTGGAACCAGGCGCTCGGCGTGATGGCGCTGGCCCGCGCCGGCGTCGTCCCGGCCCCGCCGGTGCTGGACCGGTTCGCCCGGCTCCAGTGCTCCGACGGCGGCTTCTCCGGCGCGATGATCAACCCGGGCGACTACTGCGAGTCCGACCCGCTGATCACCGCCATGACGGTGATCGCCCTCCAACACGTGGGCGGCAAGCAGGAGTTGGTCAGCCGAGGCGCGGACTGGCTGGTCCGGCAGCAGCAGGCCGACGGCTCGTTCCTGCCGTACGCCGGCGGCACCCCCGAGACCTTCTCCACCGGCGCGGCCGCCCAGGGCCTGCGCGCCGCCGGCCGGACCGCCGAGGCCGACCGGGCCGTCGGCTGGCTGGCGACCCGGCAGAACTCCGACGGCGGCCTCGGCCCCGACGAGTGGACGACCGACTCCGAGGCGCCCGCCACCGAGCAGGCGATCCTGGCGTTCACCCGCACCGACCCGGCGACCGTGCTGCGGCAGACGAACACCCCGCAGCCGTCCCGCACCCCCGACCTGAAGAAGGCGAGCGCCTTCCTCACCGACCCGTCGCGGCTGCTGGACGGCCACTACTACGACGGGTTCCCGGGCTTCGCCGACTTCGGCCTGACCATCGACACCGCGTTCGCGCTCGCCGCCACCGGCACCGACGACGCGGCACTGCGCCGGATCACCGACTTCCTCGACCGGCAGGGCAAGGACGCCGGTGGGCGCAGCGTCAACGACTGGACGGCGATCGGCACCGAATGGGCCGGCGGCGGTTCGATCGGCAAGGAGGCGCTGCTCGCCGAGATCGTCGGCCGCGACCCCCGCTCTTTCGGCGGCCAGGACCTGATCGCCGCGCTCGACAAGCTGATCTGCGACCACACCGACACCGCGAACGGCTGCGCCGCGCCCGGCAACTACCTGTGGGCGCAGTCGGTGTTCTCGCAGTCCCTCGGCGTGATCGCCCAGGTCCGGGCCGGGGACGCCGGGAAGGCCGCGCCCGCGATCGCCTACCTGCGCAGTCTGCAGCGGCCGGACGGCTCCTGGCCGAGCCTGATCCCGGCCTCCGCCGACCCGGACGTGGACTCCACCGCGATGGCGGCGATGGCCGTGGCCCTCCTCCCGGGGGCCGACAACGCGCAGGCCGTGGACCGGGCGGTGGCCTGGCTGGCCGGTCAGCAGAAGGCCGACGGCGGCTTCCCCGGCACGGCGGGCAACTCGATCAACTCGGCCGGCCTCGCCATCCAGGGCCTGAGCCTGCGTCCGGGCGCGTACGCCCAGCAGATCGCCCGGGCCACCGAGTTCCTGGCCGGGCAGCAGAACCCGGACGGCGGCTTCGTGGTCGCGGCGGACTCGGCGGAGCGCGCGTCGGACGTCCGGGCCTCCTCGCAGGCCCTCGGCGGCGTCACCGGCCTGTCCTTCGGCACCCTCGCCCACGAGGTGGACGGCTCCACGCCGCCGGACCCGAGCGGCTCGCCGTCACCGTCCCCGTCGTCTTCCATTTCCCCTTCCCCTTCCCCTTCCCCGTCGCCGTCGCCGTCCGCCTCGGACAGCTCGCCCGGAGGCACGAACACCGGCTCCGGCTCCGGCTCCGGCTCCGGCTCCGGCTCCGGAGGCTCGGGCTCGGGCCGGCTCGCCTTCACGGGCACCGACGTACTCGAACTCGTCGTCCCGGCCCTGCTGTTGACGGTTTCCGGCGGAGCGGTGCTGGTCTCGGCGCGGCGTCGGACGAAGGCCGACGGGGGCGCGCGGTGACGGCGCGATTCTCCCGTCCGGCTCGGCTGGGCGCGGCGGCGGGGACTGTCCTCGCCGTCGCGCTCGGCGGGCTGGCCCCGACGCCCGCCCACGCGGGCGCGCTGCCGATCGAGCAGTGCACGACCAGCCAGAACGTGGTGCTGGCCGTGGACTTCAGCCGCTGGGGCGGCCCGTTGCTGCGCTCCTGCGGCACGGTGCCCACCACCGGCTACCAGCTGCTCAACCAGGGCGGGTGGAAGACCACCGGCACCCAGCACGACGGTCCGGGGTTCATCTGCCGGATCGGGTACAGCGGTCACCAGGGCGGCAAGCAGTATCCGCCGCCCGAGCAGGAGAAGTGCGTGCTGACCCCGCCGGCCACCGCGTACTGGTCGTACTGGCATGCCGATCCGGGTCGGAACACCTGGTCCTACAGCCAGTTGGGGGCGATGAGCTACAAGCCGGTACCGGGCAGCGTCGATCTGTGGATCTTCGGCGAGACCGACATCGACGGCACCCGGGGCGGCCCGACCTTCGCCCCGGACACCGTCCGCGCGCTCAACTCGACGCCGGGCGGCTCGGGTTCGACCTCGGGCGGCTCCACCGGCGGCAGCGGGACGGGCGGCGGCACCGGCGGTGGCGGCGGCAGCAAGGGCGACACCGCCCCGAACACCCCGAAATCCACCAACACCCAGCCCGGCAACGGCAGTTCATCCCCCGCCGAGCAACCCTCCGAGCAACCCTCCGAACAACCCTCCGAGAGCCCGTCCCCTTCCGACACCCCCTCCCCGTCCCCGTCCACCTCGGCACGTGACGCCACCGCCGCGCCCTCCACCGGCAGCAGCGCGGCCCCCGTTGCCGTGAACGCCGCGCCGGCTGCGGACGCCCCGCGCCGCTCGTCCGGTTCGATCGGGCCGGCGGTGGCGGGCGTGGCGCTGGTGGCCGCGCTGGGCGCGGCCACGGCGGTGGTCGCGGTGCGCCGCCGCCGGGCGTCCGCCGAGTGAGCGCGCACCCGGCAGAGGACGGCGGGCGGCGCATCCCCCGCGACCTGCACCCGCTGGCCTGGTGGGCGTGGGCGCTGGCGCTCGGCACGGCGGCGTCCCGGACCACCAATCCGCTGCTGCTCCTGCTGGTGCTGGGCGTGCTCGGCTTCGTGGTGACCGCTCGGCGCACCGAGGCCCCGTGGGCGCGCGGTTTCCCGTACTACCTGTGGCTGGCGCTGGCGGTGGTGGCGATCCGGGTGCTGTTCCGGTGCGTCTTCGCCACCGGCGTCACCCCCGAGGACCACGTCCTGCTGACTCTGCCCCGCATTCCGACTCCCGCCTGGTACGCGGGAATCGAGATCGGCGGGCCGGTGTCGCTGGAGGCGGTGCTGTCCTCGGCGGTGGACGGTCTGCGGCTGGCGTGTCTGATGTGCTGCATCGGCGCGGCCAACACCCTCGCCAATCCGAAGCGCGCCCTGCGGGTTCTGCCGGGCGCGCTGTACGAGCTGGGCGTGGCGGTGACGGTGTCGCTGAGCGTCGCCCCGCAGCTGGTCGCGAGTGCCCAACGGGTGCGCCGGGCCCGGAGGTTGAGGGCCGGATCGGGCAAGGGCGTGCGCGCTCTGCGCGGCATCGTGGTGCCGGTGCTGAGCGACGCGCTGGACCGTTCGCTGCACCTGGCGGCGGCGATGGACTCGCGCGGCTACGGCCGCTCCGGCACCGCGACGAAGGCCTCCCGCCGGGCGACGGGCGCACTGCTGCTGGGCGGGATGGCGGGTCTGTGCGCGGGCCTGTACGGGCTGCTCGACGGCACCGCGCCCGCGCTGCTCGGGCTGCCGGCGCTGGCGGCCGGGTCGGCGCTGTGCGTGGCGGGCCTGGCGCTGGGCGGGCGGCGGGTGCGGCGCACCACGTACCGGCCCGATCCGTGGCGGCTCCCCGAATGGGGGGTGGCGGGCTGCGGGTTGACGGCCGCCGTGCTGCTCTGCGTGTCGGTCGGCTACGACGCGACCGCGCTCAATCCGTCGCTGTACCCGCTGTCCTGGCCCGCGCTGCCCGTCGTCCCTGCGGTGGCGCTGCTGCTGGCCGGCGCGGCCGGCGTGCTGGCCCCGCCGCCGGGGCGTCCGCCCGCGGCGGGCCCGTCCCCGCGCGCCGCCGACGACCGTGAACTCTCCGAGGTGTCCCAGTGATCCGTTTCGACCAGGTCGGCGTGGTGTACCACGGCGCGCGCGAGCCCGTGCTGCGCGGGGTGGACCTGCACATCCCCGAGGGCGAACTCTGCCTGGTGGTGGGCCGGACCGGCTCCGGCAAGTCCACTCTGCTGGGCGCGGTGAACGGCCTGGTGCCGCACTTCACCGGCGGCACCCTGTCCGGCCGGGTCACGGTCGACGGCCGGGACACCGCGCACCATCCGCCGCGTGAACTCGCCGACGTGGTGGGCGTGGTGGGCCAGGACCCGGTGGCCGGGTTCACCACCGACACGGTGGAGGAGGAACTCGCCTACGCCATGGAGCAGTTGGCTGTTCCGCCGGACGTGATGCGCAAGCGCGTCGAGGAGACTCTCGACCTGCTCGGCCTGGCCGACCTCCGGCACCGCGCGCTGCACGAACTCTCCGGCGGCCAGCAGCAGCGGGTGGCGATCGGCTCGGTGCTGACCGCCCATCCCCGGGTGCTGGTGCTGGACGAACCGACCTCCGCGCTCGACCCGACCGCCGCCGAAGAGGTGCTCGCGGCGATCACCCGGCTCGTCCACGACCTGGGCGTGACGGTGCTGCTGGCCGAGCACCGGCTGGAGCGGGTCGTCCAGTACGCCGACCGGGTGGTGTACCTGCCCGGCGACGGCACCGTCCGGGACGGGCCGCCCGCCGAGGTGTTCGCCACCACCGCGATCGCCCCGCCGGTGGTCCGGCTCGGCCGCCTGGCCGGCTGGCAGCCGCTGCCGCTCTCCGTCCGCGACGCCCGCCGTGCGGCGGCCCCGCTCCGCGAACGCCTGGCCGGCCTTCCGGTGCCGCCGGTCCGGCGGACTCCCGTGCCGGGCGCCCGACTGCTGGACGCGCAGCGGGTGGTGGTCAAGCACGGCCGGACGGTGGCGGTGCGGGAGGTGTCGCTGTCGCTGACGGCCGGGCAGGTCACGGCGCTGATGGGACGCAACGGCTCCGGCAAGTCCTCGCTGCTGTGGGCGCTCCAGGGCTCCGGCGCCCGCCGGGGCGGCACGGTGCGGGTGGACGGCCGCGACCCCGGGAAGGTCTCCGCCGCCGAGGCCCGCCGCCTGGTCGGACTCGTCCCGCAGACCCCGACCGACCTGCTCTACCTGGAGACGGTGGACGCCGAAATCGCCCAGGCCGACCGGGAGTCCGCGACCGGGCTCGCCGCCCGCGGACTGCTGGACGCCCTCGCCCCCGGCATCCCCGGCGGCCTCCACCCCCGCGACCTCTCCGAGGGCCAGCAGCTCGCCCTCGTCCTGGCCGTCCAACTCGCCGCCGCCCCACCGGTCGTCCTCCTCGACGAACCCACCCGCGGCCTCGACTACCCCGCCAAGGACTCCCTGGTCGGCGTCGTCGACCGGCTCGCCGCCGAGGGCCGCACCGTCGTCGTCGCCACCCACGACGTCGAGTTCGCCGCCGCGGCGGCCGACCGGGTCGTCGTCATGGCCGAGGGCGAGATCGTCGCCGACGGTCCCACCCCCGCCGTCATCACCGCCTCCCCCACCTTCGCCCCCCAGACCGCCAAAATCCTCGCCCCCCATCCCTACCTGACCGTCCCCCAGCTCACCCGGGCCCTCCCGAATCCCGCCCCCACCCGGCCGGAGGCCACCCCATGACCCCCGCCGCCCCGACCCCCACCACCCCGGCCCCCGCTGTCCGCGTCCCGCTCCGGGCCCGGGCTGTGATCGCGGCGGCGGCGTTCGCCGGGCTGGTCGCATTCCTGTGGCCGTTCGTCGTCGCGCCCGGGAAGTTCGGCTCCAGCTACGCGCCGCCGCTGATCTTCGGTGCGCTGCTGGTGCTGATCCTGGCCGTCGTCGTCTCCGAGATCGCGTCCGGCGGCATCGACGCCAAGGCCCTCGCGATGCTCGGCGTGCTGTCCGCCGTCAACGCGGGCCTGCGTCCGCTCGGCGCGGGCACCGCCGGCGTCGAGACGGTGTTCTTCCTCCTGGTCCTCGCGGGGCGCGTCTTCGGGCCGGGCTTCGGTTTCACTCTCGGCTGCACCTCGCTGTTCGCGTCCGCGCTGCTCACCGGCGGCGTCGGCCCGTGGATGCCGTACCAGATGTTCGGCTGCGCGTTCGTCGGGCTGATCGCCGGACTGCTGCCGCGCCTCCGGGGCCGGCCCGAGGTGGTGATGCTCGCCGGCTACGGAGCCGCGTCCGGCTACCTGTTCGGGTTCCTCCTCAACCTCTCCTTCTGGCCGTTCGCCACCGACCCGCACAGTTCGATCGCCTACCTGCCGGGTCTGCCGTTCACCGAGCAGTGGCACCGCTACCTGCTGTTCGACCTGGCGACCTCGCTCGGCTGGGACACCGGGCGGGCCGTCACCACCGGCCTGTGCGTGCTGATCGTCGGCCCGGCCGTCCTCGCGGTCTTCCGCCGGGCGGCCCGCCGCGCCGCCTTCGAGGCGCCGACGCGGTTCGTCCCGGCGCCCGCGTCGCCCTCACTCACCTACTCGAAAGAGTGATGGTGCGTCAGCTCTCCTCACACACAAAGCCGTTGCTGCTCTGCACCCGTCCGGAGCGTCTGCGCGTTGCGGGGCGCGCAACACCCTCGCGATCCGGCATGCTGCTGTCCACCCCGGCGCAGTGGCGGCCGGGGTTGGCGCGACCGGACGATGACGTCCGGCGGGTACGGGTGGAGGATTCGGGTGCGGCGTACATGGCGACCCGGCGGACCGATGGACGGCCGTCGGGGGTGCGGAGCGTGAGGGCGGAGCCTGTCCGGGACGGCGGGCTCCAGCCGCTGGACCGTGAACTGAACAGGGAGTGCCGGGAGTTCGCCGAGGCCTTGCGGGGGCTGTTCCTGGAGCTGGGCATCTCGGTGCGGCGGTACGCGACCCGCTGCTACCTCAACCCGGGCACGCTGTCCCGGTACTTGGCGGGGTCGCGGATCGCGCCGTGGCCGTTCGTCGAGGAGATGCTGCACCACCTGGACGAGGACTGCGGCGCCCGGCTGGAGCCGGCGGACCTGGACCGGCTGCGTGCGCAGCACCGGGCGGCGCTGCGCACGGCGGCGTCGATCGGCCGGGCGGTGCAGCAGTTGGAGGGCCAGTTGCAGGCGGCGGACCGGGAGGCCCGCCGGGCGGGGGCGCGGGAGGAGCAGCTCGACCACGCGCTGGACGACACCCGGCAGTCGATCGCCGACCTGGACGCCCGGCTGGTCCGCCTGGAGTCCCGCCCGCCGGTGCCGAAACCACCGGCCCCGGACCCGGCGCCGCCCCCGCAGGGCCGGCCCGCACCGCAGGACCGCTCCGCGCTGCTCGCGGAGCGCGACGCGCTGGCCAACGAGGTGGACCGGCTCGCCGAGGAGCTGGACCGGGCGCGGGACCGGGCGACCTGCGCGGAGACCCGCTGCGACCTGTTCGAGCGTCAACTCGCCCTGGTGGAGCAGCAGCAGGGCCTCTCGGAGACCCCGTTTCCGCCGGCCCGTCCGCTGGAGGAGGGCCCGCCGCCGAAGGTGCTGCTGGTGGATGACCGGCCGGACAACCTGATGGTGCTGGAGGAGGTCCTCGGGCCGCACGGGCACCGGCTGGTGCGGGCCGCGTCGGGTCCGGACGCGTTGCGGGCGCTGCTGGAGCCGGACGAGGTCGCGGTGATCCTGCTGGACGTGCAGATGCCGGGGATGGACGGCTACGAGACGGCCGCGCACATCAAGCGCCGGGCCCGTACCCGGGACATTCCGATCATCTTCGTCACGGCGATCGGCACGGACCCGGACCACTCGATGCGCGGGTACGCGGCGGGCGCGGTCGACTTCATCCCGAAGCCGGTCGACCCGTGGGCGCTGCGCGCGAAGGTCGCCGTCCACGTCGAGCTGCACCGCGAGCGCCGCCGTCACGCCACGCTCCCGGCGCCGGCCCGCCGCACCGTCGCGAACGCCGTCGCGAGCACCCCGGCGAGCACCCCGGTGAGCACCGTCGCCGGCCCGGCCACGAGCCCGGCCGACCACCGGACGGCGGCGGCGGCGAGCGCCCGTCAGTGATCCGCCGGCCCGCCGGGTACCCAGTTGCCGTGCAGGCCGAGCGGTACCCGGACGGGCAGGTGGATGCGGGCGACGGGTTCGCCGGCGAAGTCCTGTGCGGCGAGGATCACCAGGTCGGCCGCGCCGCGTTCGGGGTTGTGGGCGTAGGCCATCAGGTAGCCGTCGTCCTCGGCGGCGGGTGTCTCGGCGGGGACGAACACGGCCTCGCCGATGGCCCCGAACCGGCCGAACTCGTGGGCCTCGACGGTGCCGCGCAGCAGGTCGTGCTTGAGCAGGGCGCTGCTGAACCCCTCGTCGGGGCGCGGGTCGTCGGGGCCGGTGGGTGCGGCGTACAGTTCGGCGGCGGCGGCGTACCCGTAGCGGTGCGGGCGGCCGACCCGGCGGGGGTCGACGCGCGGGAACTCCTGGGTGCGGTCGTCGAGCCGTTCCTCGCGGATCGTCCCGGCCGCCAGGTCGATGCGCCAGCGGTCGAGGGTGGGGCGGCTGCCGCCGAAGTCCCGGATGGCGAAGCCCTCGGGGTGGCGGACCACGTCGACGACCACCTCGTGGCCGTCGTCGTAGGCGTTGAGGGTGTGGCCGACCAGGCACGGCGCGACGTCGAACCAGCGCACCGGCCCGCCGTGGCGCGACATCACGCCGACGCGTGCCTGGTGGGTGTCGTCCCAGGTGAACGGCACGCCGGTGGGCAGGTGGGCGGGGCTGAAGACGACGGGGGCGTCGTACAGCACGACGTGGTGCTCGGTCAGCGCGAAGTCGTGCATGTACGGGTTGCCGGGGGTGTGGATCAGCGTGGTGTGCCGGACGGCGCCGGTGCGGTCCATCACGATGTGCTGGACGTGTTCGGAGCCGTACCGGAACGCGAGCGAGTGCAGTTCCCGGGTGTGCGGGTCGAGGACGGAGTGCGCGTTGGCGCTGTAGCCCTCGGGGGTGGCGCCGAGGTTGCAGGGGCCCAGGGTGTCGAGTTCGTAGGTGAGTTCGTAGGGGCGGATGCCGCCCTCGATCAGCGCGAACGTCCGGCCCGCGAGGCCCGCGACCTGGACGTTGGGGGCGAAGTCCAGCCGCGGGTCGGCGGGGGTGCCGCGGCGCGGCTCGCCGAGGTGGTCGGCGACGGCGGCCGAGCGCACCCAACGGTTGCGGTACCACTCGGCGCGGCCGTCGCGGATGCGGACGCCGTGCACCATGCCGGGGCCGAGGGTCCAGATGTGCGCGGCGGGGTCCTCGATGCCCAGTGCGTTGGGGCCGTTGCGCAGGTAGCGGCCGTTCAGGTGGGCCGGTATGCGGCCGGTGACGGGCAGGTCGTGGGCGGTGACCTCTTCGGCGACGGGGGCGAAGCTGCCGGTCAGGTAGCGGTTGGTCGTCATGCGCGGTGTCCTTGTCCGTGGGTCGGTTCGGCGAGGAACGCCTGTCCGACGGCCGTCATCAGGGCGTCGAAGCGGTCGGCGGCGGTCTGCGGCGGGAAGTGGCCGGCGAGTTCGAGGCTCACCGCGCCGTGGGCGGCGGCCCAGAGCAGCTTGGAGATCTCGTGCGCGTCGCCGGGCGCGAACACGCCCGCGTCGATGCAGGCCCGGACGGCGGTGACGGAGGCGTCGAAGGCGTGGTCGGCGGCGGCCAGCGCCTCCGGTCCGGGCCGGTAGCCGGGCACGGCCTGTTCGAACATCACCCGGTAGTAGGCGGGTTCGGCGAGGGCGTGCGCCCGGTAGGCGGTGCCGAGGTCGTTCAGGGCGGTCAACGGGTCGGCGGCGCGCGGGACTTGCTGCTGGGCGCGGCGCAGCCGGGCGAATCCCTCCCGGTAGAGGGCGTCGGCCAGGCCCTCCTTGCCGCCGAACATGGTGTACAGGACCTTGGTCGAGGCGCCGATGCCGGTGGCGATGCGGCGCATCGTCAGGGCGGCGGGCCCCTCGGTGACCAGGAGGTCGATGGCGTGGTCGAGGATCGCGGTCCGCACGGCGTGCTGGCCGGCGCGTTGCGCGTCCTGGTAGGGCGTGCTGAGCTCGTTCACGGGTAACACCGTAGCCTACCGGTAACAGCGTTACCCACACTTTCCGACAATCCGTTGCCACGTCAGCCTCCCGTTCCCGCACGGAAGTTCGTGGTGGCGATCTGCTCGTGACTTACTGGTAGGAAACTTTCCTTTCAACTAATCTCCGGGGAACCGTCCTGCCCGAAGGGAACCCTCATGACGACCGACACCACACCAGCGGACGTGTTCGAGGCAGCCCTGGAACCCGTCCCCTCACCGGACTTCACGGAGGAGCGTCCGGCGCCCGCGGCCCGCCTGGTGGTCCTGCTGGTGGTCGTGGTCACGCTGCTCGGCTCGGCCGTCGGGTTCGCCCTGCACACCTGCCAACGGGACGGCCCGCACCGGATCGTCCGGGCGGACGCGACGTTCACCCTCGACGAGCCCGGCCTGTACTACCGCGACGCCGCCTCCGGCCGGATCGCCCGCGCCCCGCACCGCGACGGCGGGTCGGCGGTGGCCGGCGGCCCGTCCTGCGAGCGCTTCTACGCGGCGGGCGACCGGGCGCTGTGCCTGCGCACCAAGCCGGGCCGGCCCCCCTGCACCGAGGCGGTGGTCTACGACCGGCACTTCCACCGGCTGCACACCTTCGTCCTGCCGGGCACTCCGAGCCTGGCCCGGGTCTCCCCGTCCGGGCAGGTGCTGTCCTGGACGACCTTCGCGACCGGGCGCTCCTACGCCGCCACCGGGTTCGGGACCCGCACGTCGGTCCTCGACCTGCGCACCGGCTCGCTGGTCCGGTCGATCGAGACCATCCCGCTGACCATCGACGGCGACCGCCCGGGCGACAGCGACCCGCGGAACTTCTGGAGCGTCAGCTTCGCCGCCGACGACAACCGCTTCTACGCCACCGTCTCGGTCGGCGGCCGCACCCACCTCGTCGAGGGCGACCTGCGGGCCTGGTCGGCGCACGCGCTGCGGGAGAACGTCGAGTGCCCGGCGCTGTCGCCCGACGGGACCCGGATCGCCTTCAAGAAGCGGGTCTCCCCCGGGACTGCCGACCCCTGGCGGCTGTACGTCCTCGACCTCGCCGACCTGCACGAACACGCCGTCGCCGAGACCCGCTCCGTCGACGACCAGGCGGCCTGGCTGGACGCCGGGACGCTCGCCTACGCCCTCCCCGCGCAGGACGGCCGTGCCACCGACCTCTGGTCCGTCCCCGCGGACGGCACCGGCCGGCCCCACCTGCTGGCGGCCGGTGCCTCCTCCCCCGCGAACCTCGCCTGACGGTCGGCCAGGACGCCGCCGCTCAGGGCACCGCCGCCGGCCCCGCGAACCTCGCCGACCTCGTCGGACGACTGCTCAGGACGCCGCCGCCTGTCGCCGGCACGCCTCGTCCAGCGCCTTGGTGTCCTCGAACACCTCGTCCGTGGTCATCCGGCCCCAGCGCAGCGTCAGCCACTGCACCGCCTCGTTGCGGTAGGCCGTGCCGTCGGCGAGCGTGGCCTCGACGTCCAGCCGCACCACCACGGTGGTCCGCCAGGGCCAGCCCCGGACCACCACGTCGCGGAGTGTCAGCCGCAGGCCGGGGAAGCGTGCGAACAGCGCCCGGAACCAGTCCTCGAACGCGTCGCGCCCGGTCAGCTCCGCGCTCACCGGCGTGTCGCCGACGAACCGGAACCGCACGTCCGGCGCGGCCGTCTCCACCGCCGCCAGGTAGTCCCCGGCCCCGATCCGCCGCCACAGCGAGCGGACCTTCGCCCGGGTGATCGCGTGATACATCACTGCCTCCGCCGTCCCGCCCGCGCCCCCGCGGCGCGCAGGCGTCTCACCGTACCTCCAGGTTCGCCATCATCCCCATGTCCTCGTGCTCCGCGTTGTGGCAGTGGAACAGGTACCGGCCCCGGTAGCCGTCGAAGCCGGTGATGATCTCGGCGGCCTCACCGGGCCGCAACGAGACGGTGTCCTTCAGTCCGGCGTCGTGCGGCAGCGGCGCGCGGCCGCCCCGGCTCAGGATTCGGAAGCCCACCAGGTGCAGGTGGACGGGGTGGTGGACGTCCGCGATCAGCCGCCACACCTCGACGTCGCCGAGCCGGACGCTCACGTCCTCGCGCGCCGGGTCGAACGGGCGGCCGCCGATCAGCCAGCCGTGGCCCTCGCCCATCTTGCCCGCCCGGAACGCGAACTCCCTTGTCCGCACGGCGTCTTCGCGCCGCCACGGCGGCAGGTCGGTGGCCGGCGCCGACGGCACCCGGGTGTCCTCGCGCTGAGCCCGCACCACCCGGAACGCCATCACCTCCCGGGTCCGCCCGCTGCCCAGGCGGTTGCGCAGCCGGACCGTTCCGCCCACCGGCACCGTCCCGAAGTCGACCAGCAGGTCGTAGCGTTCGGCCGGCGCGAGCGGCAGCCGGCGGTGCGTCACGGGCGCGGCCAGCAGGCCCTGGTCGGCGCCGATCTGCACCAGTTCCAGCGCCCGCCCGTCCTGGTCGACCGCCTCCAGCTCGTAGTGCCGGGCGTTGGACGCGTTCAGCACCCGCAGCCGGTGCCGCACCGCCGCCACCTCGTGCACCGGCCACGGCGCGCCGTTGACCAGGATCACATCGCCCAACACCCCTGCCATGTAAGGCTCCTGGACGCCCGGGCGGTCGCGCAGCCCGGGGTCCAGCGACGGGTAGTCCAGGCTCCCGTCGGCACGGAACGCCCGGTCGGTGATCACCAGCGGCAACTCCCGCTCGCCGTCGGGGAGTTCCAGCTCCTTCTCGCGGTCGTCGCGGATGATGTGCAGCCCGGCCAGGCCGCGCCAGATCGCGGGCGCGGTGAAGTCCATCCGGTGGTCGTGGTACCAGAGCATGGTGGCGCGCTGCTCGTTGGGGAAGGTGTACTCGCGCACCACCCGGCTCTGCACGGCCCGCGGGTCCGCCATCCCGCCGCCGTGGTGGTGGCCGCCCGACTCCGTCCAACTCCCGGGCAGTACAAGGTCGGTGGGGTATCCGTCGGATTCGGCGGGGGTGCGTCCGCCGTGCAGGTGGACGACGGTGGGGACGGGCAGCTCGTTGCGGTGCGTCACCACGGTGGGGCGGCCGCGCCGGGCCTCGATCGTCGGGCCGGGGAAGCTGCCGCCGTACGTCCACACCGGGGTGCGCACGCCGGGCAGGATCTCGGCGACCGCCTCCCGCTGGGTGATCTCGTACCGGTCCACGCCGCCCGCGGTGGACACCGGCGCCAGCACCTGCGGTCGCGGCAGCGGCACCTGGAACGCGGGCGGCAGCGCGATCGCGCTGCGCAGCAGGGCGCCGGTGCCGGCCGGCCGGTGCGCGAGCGCCGCGGCCGAGGCCAGGCCGCCCGCCGTCAGCAGCCCGAACGCGCCGCCGAACGCGAGCACCTGCCGCCTGCTGAAGCCGAGTTGACGCTCACTCACCGCGCGCCTCCCGCACCCGGCCGGGCAGCGGGACGCGCAGCACGGCGATGGTGAGGACGGTGATCCCCACGACGGTCGCCACGCCGAGCGGCAGGTGCAGCCAGAGCACGCCGTCGAGTCCGGCGAAGTACTGCACGGTCTCGGCGACCACCACCAGGGCGGTGCCGATCAGCGGCCAGCTGATCCGGCTGCGGAACCACAGCACCATGACGGCGATCAGCTGGAGGTAACCGAGGCTGGTGACGGCGTTCGCCCCGGCCAGGTGCCAGCCGAGGCCGTCGTAGGACCCGCTCAGGTACACGCCGGCGAACACCGGCTGCCCAAAAACCGCCACCGTGTGCACGGCCGCCAGCACGCGCACCACCTGCCCGGCGGGGCCGGTCCTGGCCCGACGTTCGGGGACGATTGACACAGCCATGCCGGGAACTCCCTCAACTCTTCTACTGCAGACGGAACTTGTCGCCCTCCCGACGTTATGCCCCGACTGCTGTCCCGTCTAAGATCAATATTGCTATGGGGTTATGCCACTGCGGGCATGGCCGGGCGGCACCGGACGGGGAGCAGCGATGGACCTGCACGCACTGACCCAGTTCCTGGTGGTGGCGCGGTTGGAGCACCTGAGCCGGGCCGCCGAGGAACTCCGCGTCGCCCAGCCCTCGTTGAGCCGCACCATCGCCCGGCTGGAGGACGAACTCGGCACCCCGCTGTTCGACCGCGTCGGCCGGCTGCGCCTGAACGAGGCGGGCCGACTCTTCCGCGGCTACGCGGAGCGCTGCCTCGGCGAGTTGGAGGCCGGACGGCGGGCCGTGGCGGAGGCGGCGGGCGACGGCTTCGGGACGGTCCGGCTGGCGTCCGAGACCTTCCTGACGTTCACCGCGCCGCTCGCCGCGTTCAAGCGCGCCCACCCGGCCGCCGAGGTCGAACTGCGGCAGCTCTCGGTCGATCTGATGGTCCGTCAGCTCAGGGCCCAGGAGGTCGACCTGTGCGTCGCCTCGCAGCCGATCCGCACCGACGGCCTGCACAGCGCCCGACTCCTCGACGAGCCGGTCTTCCTGGCCGTCCCCGACGGGCACCCGCTGGCCGACCGCGAATCCGTCGACCTCGCCGACCTCGCCGCGCTCCCGTTCATCACCGCTCGCCCCGGCCACTGGAACCGCCGTCTCCTCGACCACCTCTTCACCGCCCTCGGCCACCCGCCGCGCATCGTCTGCGAGAGCGACGAACTCGCCGCCGTCGCCGACCTGATCGCCGCCGACCTGGGCGTCGGCCTGATCCCCGCCGTCGGCCGCCGCACCGCGGCCCGGCTCCCCCTCGCCCTCCTCCCCGTCACCACCCCCGCCTGCCGCCGCACCCTCACCCTCCACTGGTCCACCACCGCCCGCCTGTCGCCCGCGGCGGCCCTGATGCGCGAGATGCTCGTCAACTGGTCCTGGACACCGCCTTCTTGACCACCGCCCGGCACCAATACCCCTGCCGGGAGAGCCCCTCCACCGCCACCGACCGCCAAGGCTCCGGCCCCGCCACGGTGTTCGGCTCCACCGGCCTTCGGCCGCGCGGACAGCGCGCGCGAGGCCCTGCGCAGGTCATCGACCCGCACCGCATCGCACACCGCACCGACGCCCGCGGAACCGACCGCACCACCCCGCGACCATCCGCCGTCGACCCACGCGCCCCCACCCGCCGCCGGACCGCCATCCGCCCGCGCGACCCGTACCCCCATTCCGCTACACGCGTTGCGCAATCGCCGCCGCCCCCACTAGCCTCATCCCGTTACGAAACACGCGTAGCGGAATCGGGAGGTGGACCCATGGCCAGGCCCCGCGACACCGGCGTCGACGCCAAGGTGCTGGACGCGGCTCGCGGACTGCTGCGCGAACGCGGCTACGCGGGCTTCGCGCTGGACGAGGCCGCCGCCCGGGCCGAGGTGGCCCGGACCACCGTGTACCGGCGCTGGCCGACCAAGGACCATCTGGTGGTGGCCGCCTTCGCCACCATGTTCGAGACCGCGCCGATCCGGGAGACCGGCGACCTCCGGGCCGATCTGGCCGACACTCTCGCCGCGATCGCCACTGGCCTGCGACGGCCCGAAACCCGTTCCCTGGTAGCCGAGTTGGTCGCCGCCGGCACCCGCCACCCGGAACTCGGCGACGCCCTGCACGCCCTGTGGGCGCAGCGTCGCACCGCCGCCGCCGAGCTGCTCGACCGGGCCGCCGCCCGCGGCGACCTCCCGGCGGACGCCGATCCCGCGCTGATCCTCGATCAGTTGGTCGGCCCGCTCTACTACCGGGTGCTGATCACCGGCGACCCGGTCGACGCCCACTACGCCCGCGCCGTGGTCGACGCCACGCTGGCGCGCCACCGTTGAAGATCCGACGATTCACCAGGGGGAGACCGTCATGAGCCTGTTCAGCTGCGAGGTTCGCGCCGAGGCCGAGTTCCGGGGCACCCCGGAGGCCGTCTGGCGGCTGCTGACCGACCACGCCCGCTTTCCGCAGTGGCACCCGGTGGTGGTGCGGGTCGAGGGCGAACTCGCCGTCGGCGCCCGCCAGACCGAGGTGATCCGCACCGCCTCCGGCCGCGAGCTGACCTTCCACCCGGTGCTGACCGTCGTCGCCGCGGGCCGTGAACTCACCCGCGCCGGCCGTCTCCTGCTGCCCGGTCTGCTCGACAACACGCACTCCTACCTGATCGCCGATCTCGGCGACGGCCGCGTCCGGGTCGTCCAGCGCGAACGTTTCACCGGCCTGCTCGCGCTGTTCCTGCATGGCCGAACGGCCCGCGACACCGAGGCCCGCTTCACCACCGCGCTCGCCAACCTCGCAGGCCAGGCCGCTCTCGCGGGGTAACGTGGCCCGGTGAGCGGCACGGAGATCGACGACGACGGCATGGTGCGGGTGCGCGGCGCGCGGGTGCACAACCTGCGGGACGTGGCGGTGGCGGTGCCGCGCGGGGCGGTGGTGGCGTTCACGGGCGTGTCGGGGTCGGGGAAGTCCTCGCTGGCGTTCGGGACGCTGTTCGCGGAGGCGCAGCACCGCTACCTGGAGTCCGTCTCGCCGTACGCGCGGCGGCTGTTGCGGCAGGTCGAGGCGCCGCGGGTGGACGCGGTGACGGGCATGCCTCCGGCGGTGGCGTTGGAGCAGCGCCGTTCGGCGCCGTCCTCGCGTTCCTCGGTGGGCACCATCTCCACCATGTCGAACCTGCTGCGGATGCTGCTGTCGCGGTGCGGCGACTACCCGCCGGGCGCCGCGCGGCTCGATTCGGACGCGTTCTCGCCGAACACCCCGGCCGGTGCCTGCCCGGAGTGCCACGGGCAGGGCGTGCTGCACCGGGCCACCGAACGCTCCCTGGTCCCCGACCCGTCGCTGTCCGTCCGCGAGGGCGCGATCGCGTCCTGGCCGGGCGCGTGGCAGGGCAAGAACCTGCGGGACATCCTCGGCGTGCTCGGCCACGATCTCGACCGGCCGTGGCGGGAGCTGCCCGCCGCCGAGCGCGAGTGGATCCTGTTCACGGACGAACAGCCGGTGGTGACGGTCCACCCGGAGCGCGAGCCGGGCCGGATCCAGCGGCCGTACCAGGGCAAGTACAGCAGTGCGCGCCGGCTGGTGCTGAAGGCGTTCTCCGAGTCCCGCAGCGAGTCGACGCGCGCCAAGGCCGCCGCGTTCCTGGAGCAGTCGCCCTGCCCGCTGTGCCACGGCCACCGGCTGCGCCCCGAGGCGCTGGCGGTGACGTTCGCGGGCCTGCCGATCACCGGTCTGGCCGCTCTGCCGGCCGACCGTCTCGCCGCGCTGCTGCAGCCGTTCACCGCCGACGAGGGCCCGGCCGGCCTGATCACCGCCGACCTGGCGGAGCGCCTGTCCGCGCTGCGCCGCCTCGGCCTCGGTTACCTCTCGCTCGACCGCGCCGCCCCGACCCTGTCCACCGGCGAGTTCCAACGCCTGCGCCTGGCAACGCAGTTGCGCTCGGGCCTGTTCGGCGTGGTGTACGTGCTGGACGAGCCCTCGGCGGGCCTGCACCCGGCGGACACCGAGGCGCTGCGCGAGGTTCTCGCCGAGCTGCGTGCCGCGGGCAACTCGGTGTTCGTGGTGGAGCACGACATGGCGGTCGTCCGCGGCGCGGACTGGCTGGTCGACGTCGGTCCGGGCGCGGGCGCGGGCGGCGGAGAGGTCCTGTACAGCGGGCCGGTGGACGGCCTGCGTTCCGTCTCCTCCTCCGCCACCCGCCGTTTCCTCTTCGCTCCCCCGCCCCCGCCCGCGTCCCGGGGCCGCACCCCGTCGGGCGTGCTGCGCCTGCGCGGCGTCACCCGGCACAACCTCCGGGGTGTCGACGTGGACGTGCCGCTGGGCGTGCTGACGGCGGTGACGGGCGTCTCGGGCGCGGGCAAGTCGACGCTGCTGGGCGCGGCGGCCGAGGCGGCGGCCGCCGACCCGTCCGTCGGCCGGGTGGTGACGGTCGACCAGACGCCGCTGGGCCGTACCCCGCGCTCCAACCTGGCGACGTACACGGGCCTGCTGGACGTCGTCCGCAAGCTGTTCGCGGCCACCGAGGAGGCCCGCCGGCGCGGCTACGACGCGGGGCGGTTCTCGTTCAACGTGGCGTCGGGTCGCTGCCCGACCTGCGAGGGCGCGGGCTCGATCGAGGTCGAACTGCTGTTCCTGCCCACCGCGTGGAACCCGTGCCCGGACTGCCACGGCAGCCGCTACAACCCACAGACGCTGGAGATCGCCTACCGGGGCGCCACCATCGCCGACGTCCTGGCGATGACCGTCGACGACGCCGCCCCGTTCCTCGCCGACGTCCCTGCCGCGGCGCGCATCCTGACCGTCCTCCAGCAGGTCGGCCTCGGCTACCTGCGGCTCGGCCAGCCCGCGCCCGAGCTCTCCGGCGGCGAGGCCCAACGCGTCAAACTGGCAGCCGAGTTGCACGCCGCGCGGCGACAGCACACGCTCTACCTGCTGGACGAGCCCACCACCGGCCTGCACCCGGCCGACAGCGAGGTCCTCGCCGCCCAGCTCCACCGCCTGGTGGACTCCGGCGGCACCGTCCTGCTCGCCGAGCACCACCTCCCCCTCGTCGCCACCGCCGACCACCTCATCGACCTCGGCCCCGCCGGCGGCACCGGTGGCGGCCGCGTCCTCGCCACCGGCGTCCCCGCCTCCCTCACCGCCACCCCGGGCAGCCCGACGGCCCGCTACCTCGCGTCGTACCTCGGCTCGGACTGACCCAACGTGCGGTAGCTTGAGGCGACTTGACGCAACCGCACCACGGTTGTCCGGCCCACGCTCTACGCTCGGCCTCGGGACACTCCGAGCCGTGGGGGACGACTGATGGACCGTGACGACATCGAACTGGCCGACGCGATCGAGGCGATCCGCCTGGGACTGCTGGACGCCTCCGAGCGCGGCCGCGGCCAGGCCATCCAGTTCGAGGTCGGCCCGGTCACTCTCGACTTCACCGTCGAGCTCAAGCGCGACGCCCGCGCCAAGGGCCGCATCAAGGCCTGGGTCGTCTCCGCCGACGCCGAAGCAGGCGTCGCACAGACCCGCACCCAGAAGGTGTCGGTGACGCTGACGCCGAAGGACGCGGCCACCGGCGGCAGCGTCGACATCTCCAACGACGACCTGGGCAGCCGGGACGGATTCTGACCGTGGCTCTCCTCGCCCACCACGTGGCGGCGGTCCGGGGCGAGACCCAGGGCAGCGGCTTCCTGCTCAGCCCGCGGCTGATCCTCACCGCGGCCCATGTCGGCGGGTCGGTGGTGGAGGCCGCTGTCCTCGACGGAGCCGGCTGGACGATCTGCATCGCCCTGTGGCGCTCCGACGATTTCGACGCCACCCTGCTGCTCGCCATCAACGACCTGGTTCCCGCCGCGTCCTTCGAACCGCTCGGCTGGGGCGCGGTCGAGACGCTCGACCCCGTCGAGGGCTGCCACCTGACGGGTTTTCCTCGGGTGGGGCGCGACCGGCACGAGCGCCTCGACACGGTCCAGGTGCCGGCCACCCTCGCTCCGGCCTCCGGTCGCCGGGCCGGGCGCCCGGCCCTGCTCCTCCAGCAGCACCCACCCCGTTCCCCGGCCGACGCCGCCTCGCCGTGGTCGGGCATGTCGGGCGCCGCCGTGGTGTGGCAGGACCGCCTGCTCGGCATCGCCGTCCAGGACCGGCAGCCGGACAGCTGGCAGCACTCGCAGCTCGCCATGGTCCCGATGACGGCGCTGCTCGGCGACCCCGAACTCCGCGCCACCCTCATCAAGCACCTCGGCCGGCTCCCGCACCTGGAAAGCGTTTCCCCCGCCGGTCTCGCCGACCGCACCTTCGAACGCGAGTACGCGCGGGACATCGAGGCGGACTACGGCCGGATCCGGATCTTCGGCCTGCGCCAGTCCGCCGGCCACGACCGCCGCGGCTGGCACCTCACCACCTCCTACCTGAGCCTGGAGATCCGCTCCACCGGCACCGTCACCGGCTCCGGCACCGGCTCCGGTACCGTCACCGTCACCGACCTCGGCCCGCAGCGCGCCGAGCGCGTCCTCGCACACCGCCGCCGGGTCCTGGTCCGAGGCCAGGCCGGCTCCGGCAAGACCACCCTGGTGCAGTGGCTGGCCGTCGGCGCGATGAACGGCACCCTCGGCGAGGACCTGGCCGCGTTCAACCACCGCGTCCCGTTGGTCCTCCAACTCCGCAAGCTGCACCGCAAGGGCGTCATGCAGCCCCGCCCCGAGCAGTTCCTGACCCTCGACGACCGGATGTGCGCCGACCGCCAACCCCCCGGCTGGGCGCACCGCCTGCTCGGCAGCGGCCGCGCGCTGCTGCTGGTGGACGGCCTGGACGAGGTGCCGAACGAGCAGCGCGACGAAGCCCTCGACTGGCTGGAACGCCTCCTCGACCACTACCCCGACACCCTGACGGTGGCCACCGTCCGCCCGTCCGCCGTCCCCCACGACTGGCTCGCCCACCTCGGCTTCGACGAACTGCTGCTCTGCCCGATGAACAGCGAGGACCGCCGCCGACTCATCGCCCGCTGGCACCGCGCCGCCCTGCGCAACCTCCTCGACACCCCGCACGACGACGCGCAGGAACGGCGCTGGCAGCAGGAGATCGAACAGGACCAGGCCGACCTGCTGCGCACCCTGGAGTCCGTCCCTGAGCTGTCCCTGCTCACCGACAGCCCGTTGCTCTGCGCGATGATCTGCGCCCTCAACCGGGAGTCGGACGGCGCACTGCCGCGCAACCGGATGGCGCTGTACCGAGACGCGATGGCGATGATGCTGGTCAAGCGCGACGAGGGCCGCAAGGTGCAGGGCGCGGAGCAGCTCCGGGCGTCCGAGGAGGAGCAGTCGGCGATGCTCCGCCGGATCGCCCACTGGCTGGTGCGCAACAACCAGTCCGAGGGCCACCGTCGCGATGCGGTCGCCCAACTCGCCAAGGCACTGCGCGACTTGCCCGGGGTGGCCCGCCACACCGACGCCGAGCAGGCCTGGGTCCACCTGCTCAACCGCACCGGCCTGATCACCGAAACCGGCCCCGACACCTTCCAGTTCATCCACCGCACCTTCCAGGACTACCTGGCCGCCATGGAGTTCCGTGAGGAACGCGACTTCGGCCTGCTCGCCGGCCACGCCGCCGACGAACAGTGGGGCGACGTCATCCGGATGACCGTCGGCCACTGCGGCCGGCGCGAACGCGCCGAACTCCTCACCGCCGTCCTCGCCGAGGGCGACGCCGCCCCGCCCGAACTCCGGCCCGACATCCACCTGCTGGCCGCGACCTGCCTCCCGAGCGCTCCAGAACTCGACGGCGAGGTCCGCGCGGCGATCCTCGCCCGGCTCCGCGACCATCTCCCCGCGCTTCTCCGACCCCAGGCCTCCGCCCTCCGGTTGGCCGCCGTCGGGGAGGACCTCGTTCCCCTGCTGAGCGAGATCGTGGAGAGTGAGCCGGAACTCGTACGCAAGGCATACCAGTTGGTGCCGAACGTCCTGGGGTTCATCGGCGGCGGCGATGCGCTCGCTCTGCTGGCGACGCTGGCCGAGCAGGACGACCCACTGCCGAGCGTCGTCCGCCAGTGGCCGCACTTCGAGTTCGACGACTTCGCCCGACGGGTGGTCCGCCGCGCCGATCTCTCCGCTATCTCGGTGCGGCTCTGCTCCCTCGCCGAGATCGACGCACTGGCCGACCATCCGACGCTGCGCCACGTCGAACTCAGCGGGCCGGCCATGCCGGTCGACCCGCTCCGATGGAGTCAACTTGCGCCCGCAGTAGAGACGTTGACCATCAATTCCCTCCCCGGATTGCGGGACCTCTCCTTCCTCCTCGGATGGAAGCACCTCAGCAGCCTCGGCCTCCACCAGTGCCCGAACCTGGACGACCTGACCGCACTGATCCACCTGCCGCTCGGCTCCCTCTCCATCCGATCCGTCCTGACCGGGCAGCAGTTCCACGAGCTGTGGGCCATCCTGGGGAGCATGCCGAAACTACAGGCCCTCACACTGCCGGCACCGAGTGCCGCAGTGTGGCCGGCCCTGGCGCCGATGACCGGCATTCAGGACCTGGGCCTGGTCGACGTTCCTCCCCACTACCCGCTGGCCCACGTCCACCCGACGTTTCCCGGCCTCAAGAGCCTGGCCCTACGGCTCGCCCACGACTGCACCTCGCTCGACCTGACGCAGCTTCCCGACCACCTTCGACTGGCCCTGGACATTCCGGAGTCGATCTCGGTTTCTCACCTGATCGGCCGGGAACGCTTTCCGGCGGATCGCCTGACCATCTTTCGACTCGGCGGTTCCGCTCCGCCACGCTGAATGGAGTGCCCGCCCTACCGCTCCGCCCCGCCACGCCCGCCGACCTGCCCCTGCTGCCCGGGCTCCAACTCGCCGCCGGCGCAGCCTTCCGCGCCATCGGCATGCCGGAGATCGCCGACCACCCGCCGCCCTCCGCCGCGGACTTCGCGCCGCACCAACAGCTCGGCCACCTCTGGGTCGGCGCGGACCCCGCCGACCGACCGCAGGGCTTCCTGCTGGCCCGTCCCCTCGACGGCTGCGCGCACATCGAGCAGGTCAGTGTCCACCCGTCCGCCGCCGGGCGGGGGTTGGGACGGGAGCTGATCGACCACGTCGAGGGCTGGGCGGCCGGGCGCGGGCTCGCCGCGCTGACGCTGTCGACGTTCCGCAGCGTCCCGTGGAACGCGCCCTACTACCGTCGGCTCGGCTTCCGCGAGCTCGCGGACGACCGACTCACCGCCGCGCTGCGGCAGGTGCTCGCCGAGGAGGCCGCCTTCGGACTCGACCTCGCCGACCGGGTCTGCATGCGGCGCCCGGTCACGCTCCCCCGTCCGTCCGCAGCAGCGAGTAGATCACCTGGTCGTGCCACCGCCCGTCCCGCCACTGGGCCGACCGCAGCACGCCCTCGCGCGTGAAACCCGCCTTCTCCAGGGCGCGTTGCTCCGCGACGTTCGCGCAGTCCGTCCAGGCCTGGAGGCGTTCGGCGCGGGTGTGGGCGAACAGGTAGTCGGCGAGGAGGCGTTGGGCGCGGGTGCCGGTGCCGCGGCCCTGCGCGGTGGGGATCAGGCCTATGGCGAGGGTCCAGCAGGCGGAGGTCTCGGGGCGGCCCCAGCTGCCGGGGAACCACTCGACACGGCCGACGGTGCGGCCGGACTCGGCGACGGCGAGGACGCCGCCGTCCGCGCCGAGCAGCCCGTTCTCGGCGAATCGGCGGCGCACGCCGTCCGTCGAGCGGTAGCCGAACCACTGGTAGGGGCCGACGCCGTCCGGGCCGCCGAACTCGCGCTCGAAGAGGTCGAGGTCGTCGGCGGTGACGGGTCGCAGCGTGATCTCGGCCGGCATGGCGGGCAGCTCCTTGATCGTCTCGGGTTCGGCCCCACCCTACGACGTCGCGTCAAGCAGAGTCTCCACAGCGGAAGTTCATGAGTTCTTCTGCTCGCCGCAGCCGAACAGAAGCCCAACCACGGGGCGCGCGAAAACGGTTCCGCAAATCGCGGCGAGCACGGCGTGGAACGGCCCCGACGGGGTAGCCGCGCCGGGACCAGCCAGCACACGCCGCCGCACGCCGTCGATCAGGTGAGGTTCCGCCGCATGCCCGTCGCCACGTCCCGGTCCACCGCCGTCACCCTCCCCGAGGGGCCGTTCCCCCACGTCGCGCTGAGTGCGCAGCTGCGCTTCGAGGCCTCGCTGCCGTACGGGGTGTGCCTCGCGTTCCCCTCGCGCGGGCCGCAGGGCGAAACCCTCGAGTGGTACTTCGGACGGGATCTGCTGGCCGAGGGACGCCTCGCGTCGGCCGGCGACGGCGACGTCCGGGTCGAGCCAGGTCCGGACGGCCGGGTGCTGGTCACGCTGAACCCGCACGACGCCGGGCGGACCGTGGTGAGCGTTCCGGCGAAGGCGGTCGCGGCGTTCCTCAACGACGCGTTCACCCTGGTTCCGCCCGGCACCGAGTCCGAACACCTCGACCTGGACGCCGTCCTGGCCCAGCTCTTCCCCTGAACCGCGACAACGCGCGACTCGGCCCGGCCACCGGGCGCACAGAGCGCGGTAGTGGCCGGGCCGACGCGACATGCTCAGCGTCCGGGTGCGGCCACCGCTCGCTCGACGGGGTCGGCGCGGACGAGCCGGCCGGGCGGCGGCAGCGCGGGGTAGACCTTGTCGACGGGCCGGAGCACGGCCTGCGGCGCCGCCTCGTCGGGGTGCCCCGGCACGCCGCCGGTGGCGGGAGTGCCGCCGGGCGTCGCCGAGTCGGCGGGCAGCGGGACGCCGCCCGGCGTGGCGATGTCCTCGGTCAGCGGAACGCCGCCGGGCGTGGCGATGTCGCCGATCCCGAACGGATCACCGGGCGCGACAACCGTCGTGTCGGCCGTGGGGTCGGCCGGAGCGACAACCGAGGTGTCGGCCGTCGTGTCGGCTGTCGTGTCGGCCGGAGCGACGACCGCCGTGTCGGCGGGCGCGGGTTCGGAGGGCCGGACCGGCGCGCCGAGGGCGGCGGCGGAGGGGGCCAGGAGCAGGGTGAGCGCGGCAGCCGCGAGTAGCGCGGCGCCTCGGGGGTGCGGTGCCATGGGGGTTCCTCGTGATCCCGGCCGGGCGGCACGCACGCTCTGCGGCGGCAGGCCCAGCTGCGGTCGGAAGGGGTGATGGGACTGCCCGATACGTAACCGCTCGTCACAGCATTCGCGCGGCACCGACCCGCATTCCATTCCGACGGTCCATCCGCCGGGGCCGCCCTCCCCCGTTCGGCCCACCACCGCTTGCGCCACCACCGCTTGCGCCGCCACCACTCAGCGACTGCGGTCCGCCTCCTCCTTCAACTCCCTTGCCAATTCACACACTTGCTCGTCGCTGTGCAGGTACGGACCGTCCGGCCCGGTCCGCAGGTCGATGCCGTACAGCAGGTTCAGCGCCCGCCAGGGCACCTCGTCCCACTCCAGCGCATCGTCCGTCACCCACCGCCGGGCCCACCGGTCGGCCGTGTCCCGGTCCACCCGGCCCTCGGCGACGGCGCTCAGCCACCCCGCGATCTCCGCCGCCCCCGGCTGCTCCCCGCTCACCCCGCGCCCTCCACCGCGCCGCCCAAAGCGCCTTCCGCCGCGCCGTCCACCCCGCCGTCCGCCGCCTCCTGCGCGGCCAGGACCTCGTCACCGTGCTCGAACGCCCAAGCCCCGAAGGCGTCGATCGGACCCAGCAGGGTGCGGCCGAGATCAGTCAACTCGTACTCCACGACCCGGCGTTGAGGGTGGCGATCGATCAGGCCGTGGTACTGGAGGCGGCGCAGCGTCTCCGTCAGCACCTTGGAGCTGATGCCGCCGATCCGCTCACGCAGCTCGACGGGGCGGTGCGGGCCGTCGCGCAGCGCCCAGAGCACCACGGCGTTCCAGGTGTTGGAGAGCAGGTCGAAGGCGAGACGGGCCCGGCAGTCGGCGAGGAAGGCGTCGGTGGTCACGTACCGAATGGTGCCCGACCGGTTCCCTACTGTCGAAGGAGATCGACCGAATCCCGTACGGAGTGGAGCAGTTGTGGAGCAGTTGACGACCGGTGAAGCGATGGCGATCGGTGTCCTCGGGACGGGCCGGATGGCCGACGCGCTCGCCACCCGGTGGGCCCGCGCGGGGCACCGGGTGACCGTCGGCGGCCGGGACGCGGCCAAGGCCCGCGCGCTCGCCGAACGGATCGGGCACGGGGCTCGCCCGGCCGGACTGTGCGAGGCTGCGGGGGCCGGCGAGGTGGTGCTCGCCGCGCTGCCGTACGGTGCGGGAGCGGAGGTGGTGCGCGAGTTGCGCGACGTGCTGGCGGGCCGTGTCCTGATCGACTGCGCCAACCCGATCGGCCCGGGCTTCGACCTGCTCACCGGCCACGGCCCTTCCGCCGCCCAGCAGTTGGCGATGGCTGCGCCGGAGGCCCGGGTGGTGAAGGCGTTCAACCTGTGCCACGAGGACGTCTGGCGGCTGCGGCCCCCGGTCTTCGACGGCCGCCCCCTCGCCGTCCCGCTCTGCGGCGACCACCCGGACGCCCTCGCGCGCACTGCCGCACTGGTCCGCGACCTCGGCTGCACGCCCGTCCAGGCCGGCCCGTTGACCCGCGCCCATCTGCTGGAGGCCACCGCCGCGCTCTTCATCGGCCTCTGGCTCGGCGAGAATGCCGACGCCCAGGCCGTAGCCCCGCCCCTCGCCCACGCCGCCGGGTGACCCGCCCGGCGCGGTCACGTCCCGATCTTGCGGAGGAGTGCTCGATCGCCACGTCGTCGCCCCCGGCGTACGCGCACGCGGTGCACCCCACGAGCACAAGCCCCGCCAGCACCGCGCTGCGCCACCCCCGCCGACCGGCCTGCCGCGCCGACTCCATGCCCCTCGCCCCCTTGCCCGGCCGATCTCGAAGTGCAGCGCATCGGTACGCGCCTGATCGACCCGGAGGTAGCTTGGCAGAAAGTTTGAACACGTTCAATCACGGCCGCAGGCCTCGCGCCGGCCTACGCGTAGCGCTCGAACAGGGCGTGCAGGTACTCCTCGAGTCGGCTGCTCAGCAGGGCGGGGGTCAGATCCGCGCGGCCGACCTCCCGCCAGGGGACGGCCACCTTCTCCGCGTCCGGAGCGAACGCCAGGGCGTCGAGGACCCGCCAGTACAGGTGCGCCGCAGGCTGCTCGGCGAGGCTCCCGCCCGCGGCGAGGTATCGGTCGGCGAAGGTCATCCCCAGGGGGACGCCGTGCAGCAGGGACAGCGCCGTCGAGCAGTGCGCCACGTCGAGGTCGGCCGGCCCCCACGAGGTCTCCACCCAGTCGACCACTCCACTGATCCGGGCCTCGTCCCCCTCGCCCTCGAAGAGCACGTTGCCCGGGTGGAAGTCCCGGTGCAGGAAGCAGGGCCGCAGAGCGGGCGGCTCCTGCCGGATGACGTCGACGGCCCGCTGCCAGAGCTCGGGCCGCGCCGTGTGCGGCGGGAGCGTCACCCGCTCCGGCGACGTCCACGCCTGCCAGGCCCGCGGCCGCTCCGCACGGGACACCTCGACCTGGTGGATGCGCACCAACTGCTCGGCCAGCAGCTCGACCCGGCGCTCGGCGTCCCGGTCGTCCAGGCGGACGCCTCCGGGCAGCAAGGACATCAGCAGGGACGGGTGGTCGCAGTGCATCGCGGTGGCGTCCACGTCCAGGAGCGTGGCCGCGGGCACGTCCGTCGCCCCGAGCAGGCGCAGGATCGCGGCTTCGCGGGACAGCAGGCCGTCCGCGTGCTCGACGAAGAACGGCTTCACGAACGACCGCAGCACCAAGTCCCGTCGGCCGCCCGGCCCTTCGACACGGAGCCTGCGCATCTCCGACGTCCAGCCGCCGCGCAGCCGCTCGGCGTCGGCGATCCGCTCCCCGTCCGCGAGACCCTTCTCCACCCATGCCCGCGTGGCGTCCCAGCCGTGCACTTCGGGATCGCCGTCGAGCCGTTCTCCGCCCCCAGTTGCGTTCATGAAGGAAGGCTATCGACACCCGGCCAACCCCGGGACCGGGCCACCTCGATCGCCCGCCCGGATCGCCGCCGCGCTCGCCACCAACCCTCCGAACACACCGACGTGCAAGACGAGTTGGCCCGGAGCGCCGCCCGCCGATCGGCGGAGGCCGATCGCAGAGCCGTCCCTGACCCCGCTCCGACCGCACCCCGCCCCGCCCGCGCGGTCGACCGGCACCGCAGACCCGATGCCCCGGAGCTCGTCGACGGCCGTGCAGTCGTGCCGCGCACTCGGCCGGCGGAGGGTGATCTCGCCCAGCGAGTCCAGCCGTCTGGCGTCGAACAGCGCGATCAGCCGGCTGCCGCCGGTGGTCTCGTCGCGGATGGGCCGGTACCGGTTGCCGGCCGGGTCCCGGACGGTGATCGCGCCCCAGCCTCCACCGCCTGGGCCGCCCACCGGGCATCGGTCCTGAAACAGCTGCCCTCTCACCGGAGTTGGACGGTGACGCGATACTCCTGCAGCAGCTCGACAATCGCGTCGAAGTAGGACTCGCCGCGGTGGTGCAGCACGTCTCCGGCGAGCGCACCGCGGGCGATCTCTGCGTCGTGCCAGACCAGGGTGAACGGCGGGACGACCTCGGGGCCGCCGCACAGGTAGTCCTGTACCGAGTCCAGGCAGCGCCCGTAGTTGGCCCCCGGCCCGAGCAGTGCCTCACCGAGTGCCAGCAGCACGCCCTTCCGATCGGTGGCGTGCCGCCCGTCGAGGTGGTACGTCCCGCCGCTGCGACCGGCCTGCGGGTCGTAGCGGCCGACATGCGTGAGGTCCAGCCACTCGGACCGGCCCTCGGCGTCAAACCCCGCCCACTGGTTGGGCGTTGAGGGGACGCCCTCGAACCAGACCTCCCGAACGGCGCGGGCGGCCCTGGGCGGCCGGTCGTACGGGTCCAGGCCACCCGTCACGATGACGTCGATCAGCGTGCCGCCGAACACGGACGGTCGGGCCGTGACGGTGCTCAGGTCGAGACGGCGGCCGGTCATCGTCCGGCCGTTGCGGTCCAGTGCACTCAGCCAGATCTCGCCGGCATCCCCGCCCGGGCCGCCGCGCAGCCGGTCCAGCAGCGGTTCCGCCGCTTCGCAGCCGAGCAACTGCACTGGCTCGTCGGGCAGTTCACGCCGCTCGCCGAACAGCCCGTCGATCGCCCGGCACTCCGCCACCGGCCCGAGAGGGTCCAGGGACTCCGCCCACACCTCGATCTCCACCGGCCCGGACGACGGCTTCCGGCCGTAGCATTCGCGATCCTCCCGCACGCCGGCGCCCAGCACGATGTCCACCCGCCCGGGTTCCCCGGGGGTGGGGCGGTGGGCCAGGACGGCCGTCTCCTCCAAGTCCCAGAACTGGACCGGCCCCCAGACCGCCGAATCCCCGGGCCTGATCGTCAGCCCCACTACGCCAAGCAACCGCACCGGTTCACCGTCGACCCCCGTCACGGCCCGCGCCAACGCGCTGTCGGCAGCACACCCGCGAAGCGTCAGCACCTCCCGCGGCAGCGGCGGCCGGTCCACGAACAGCCCCTCGACGTCCGCACACCGGGCCCACAACTCCTCGGGATCGCCGTCCTCGTCCTCCCGCACCACCAGGTACCGCACCGGGAACTCCCGCCCCCACGCCGCCACTTCCTCGCTCCGCACGCCTCTCCTCGCTGCTTCTCCAGGCCGACACCGATCGACCGCCCCCGAACAGTACCTACTCGCTCCCGACTCCCCCTCGCTCCCTGCCGAACGGCACAGGTACGGCCTGGCGAAGGTGCCGATCGGCAGCTGTCCCACCCGCCGGTCGCCCGGCCATGCTTGATCCATCAGCCGGAAGCGCTCCCCCAACGGGACCGCACCACACAGGAGTTACGACATGATCAGCAGTTCGGCGGGACGTTCCCGCATACTCGCCGCCGCGCTCGCCGCAACCACCCTGGGCGCGCTGGGCACGTTCGCCGCAGAACACGCCAACGCGGCTTCCCCCGGAACGGCGACCGTGAGCGGCTCCGTGCGGGTCTTCTACGTCTACTCCGCCCAGGACGAGATCCGCTTCACCTTCGACGCGCAGGCCGCCCCGTTCTCCCGCCCGCTGCCCGGCCGGCCGCAGGGCCTGCCGACCGATGCCCGAGGCACCGTCCGGATCTCCCACCGGGTGCCGTCGCAGAACCTCACCGTCACGGCGGACGCCGCGGTGGACTGTCTGGTCACCGGCGGCCGCAGCGCAACCCTGACCGCCGTCGTCACCAGGGCCGACCCGGAAGTCGCCGACTGGGTCGGCCGGCGCTACGGCTTCAGCGTCCTCGACGGCGGCCGGGGCGGCAACCACGACCGCGTCGGCTTCTCCTGGGGCGTCGGCGACCTCACCTTCGACGACCACGGCACCCCCATCCAGGCCCCGGTCGGCACCTGCATGGCCCCCGCCCCCTTCGCCCCGGTCACCGAGGGCGCACTCACCGTCCACCCCGCCGAACTCCCGCCCCAGTAAAGGACGTTCACTCCAACGACCGACACATCAGCCCTCCCCGAACCGACCCGACCACTCCCCACCCAACCGCCACACCGACCCCACCACAGCCCGCGCCGCCGACGGCGAAGCCGCCACCAGCCCCCGGACTCCGCAGCACCCTGCGGTCCTCACCCCACAGGCGCCCGCACCCGCGGTGCCAGTCGTTCCCCCGGCCCCAACTCCTCGCGCCAGTAACGGAATACCGCCCCCCGGACGATGCTCGGCCGGCCCGCCGCGATCAGCCCCTCGGCCGGGGCGGGGCCGCCCGCGTCGGCGGTGAAGGCGACCAGGACGGGCGGCACCGCACCGAGTTGGGCGCGGACGCGGTCCGTCTCGGCGGCCGTCGGGTCGCGGGTCGCGGAAGACCGGGTCCTGGAAGACGGCCGGACAGGAAGCCAACTCCGGTTCGTCGAAGCGCAGTTCGAGCAGGTGGTGGTAGCTCAGGTCATACCCCGCGCCCAGCACCAGGCACGACGGGTCCCAGGAGACCACGTCCCAGTCCCATCAGGAGCCCTCCGGAAGCCCGATCGCCACCCCTGCCGCGCCCGCTCAGCGGTCGAGCAGCGCGGTCAGGTACCGGTCGGCGTCCGCCGCCAGCTCCGCGCGGCGCGGCGGGTTCGCGTGGCCGGCGCCCGCCGTGCCGTTGAACAGCACGCCCTCGCACCAGCGCATCAGCCGCCGCGCGTCCGCGACCGGCTCCGCCGATCCGCACGCGCGCAGCAGCTGCACCGCCACCTCCTGGAAGCCCGCGCCCAACCGATCGTAGACGGAACGGAGTTCGGGCCTCCGGGCGGCCTCCAGCGCGAGCTCGATCCGGGCCACCGTCAGCGACCGGCCCGCCGTCAGGGCGTGATCCAGCCCGTTCGCGATCACGTCCACCAGCAGGCGCCGGGGCGTCCCGCTCTCCTCGCTCGGCCGGGTCAGCGCGTCGCCGACCAGGCTCGCCGACTCCACCTCGGCGATCCGCACCAACGCGACCTCCAACAGTGCGGAACGCGTCCGCGCCAGGTTCGACGTCGATCCCATCGGGAGCCCGGCCGCCTCGTCCACCGCCCGGTGCGTCAGGCCGCGCAGGCCGCGCTCCGCGATCACGGCGATGGCCGCATCGGCAATCCGGGTCGGTCGTGCCACAGTCATGCCCCCGATCATCGCGCGCCCCGGCCGCAACCCCCAAACCACGGCCCGCACACGCCCCGCCCCACGTCAGCAGCCCGCTGCCGCCGGCGGCCCGCTACCGTCAGCAGCGCGCTACCGTCGGCGGCATGAACGACGTCCGCCCGAGGCGCGCCCGGCCCCTGCCGCCAGGACCACCAGTCCCCTGCGCCGAGGTGTGGTACGCAGCGTACGGATCGAACATGCAGGCCCGCCGCCTCGCCCACTACATCGCCGGCGGCCGCCCGGCGGGCGCCAGCCGCACGTACCCGGGCTGCCGCGACCGCACGCTGCCCGGGCGAACGCTGCCCATCTTCCTTCCGGGCCTCCTCTACTTCGCCTTCGAATCCGCGACCTGGACGGGCGGCTCCGCGTTCTACGACCCCACCCGCGACGGCGACATGCCGGCCCGCGCGTACCTCCTCACCGCCCAGCAGTTCGCCGACATCGCCGCGCAGGAGATGTACCGCGACCCGGGCGCCGACCTCGACCTCACCCGCGTCCTGACCACCGGCCGCGACCGGTTCGGCCCGGGCCGCTACGAGACCCTGATCTGCCTCGGAACCATCGACGCCGTCCCCGTCCTCACCTTCACCGCCCCCTGGCCCCTCACCCACGCCGACCTCAACCCGCCCTCCCCCGCCTACCTCACCACCCTCGCCACCGGCCTCACCGAGTCCCACCACTGGTCCCCCACCCAATCCGCCACCTACCTCGCCACCCGCCCGGGCGCCACCCCCCACTGGACCCCCGAGACCGCCCTCCGAGCCATCCGCGAGGCCACCGGAACCTAGGCACCCCTCTCCGATCAGCCGAGGATCCCGGGCGTCGAATATGCGTTGACCGCTAAAGCCGCAGGCCGGAAGACTCAATCGCCGTGAACATGGGAATCTCCGGTTTCGAGCCGTCCTTCCTGGTCGGGATCGAGGCCGTTCGGCAGGCGCACGGATCACGTCTGGCCTCGCTCGCCGGCGGGCGGCTGACGGGATTCGCACTGGTGCGCTTCGTCGAGGACGGAGACTGGTTCGCCGACTGCCCGGTGGTACTGGACATCGACGGCCGCCAAGTGGAGATCTGCCACTCACAGTTGGACGCACTCTCGATCGGCTGGAACACGATCGACACCTCGGCTGCCATCACCGGGTGGGAGTGGTTCGAGCTCACGCCGCAGTGGTCTCACAGCGACGAACGCCTGGAGCCGTTCGTCGGCCAGGAACTGCGCGAGGTCGCGCTGCTCGAGTGGCGGCCGGCACGCCATGACCTGGCAACCGGAACGGTGGCGGTGGAGTTCGCCTTCGCCGAGGGCTGTCTGCGGATCGTCAACGGCCTCGACGAGAACCGCATCGAGATCGGCGCGGCCCCGCCGGGCTACGTCCGACACCGTCCGGTCCGCTGACTGCGGCCACGCACCGCTCCACGCAGCCAGCGAGACCGTCGTCACCACCCACCCACGCCCCACCCTTACTACATCCGTAGTACGCTCGGCCTCAGCACGTGGAACTACAGCTGTAGTCCAACTGGCCGATGGGAGTCCCACCATGTCTTCCTCCTCGCACTCCACCCCTGCCGCGCGCCCCGCGATCGTTCTCGGGGGCGGAATCGGCGGCCTCGCCGCCGCTCTCGCCCTGCACCGTCGCGGCTTCCCCGTCACCGTCCACGAGCGCGCCGCGAGCCTCGAACCGGTCGGAGCGGGGCTGGCGTTGGCGCCGAATGCGCTGCGGGCGCTGGACGTTCTCGGCGTCGGTGCGCGCCTGCGCGCCCTCGCGGTGCGGCACCCGGCTGTCGGCCTGCGGAAGCCGTCCGGGCGTTCGCTGGCGCGGACGGACTCCGACGCCGTGCAGCGGCACTTCGGCGAACCGGTGCTGGCGGTGGCGCGCGCCGAGCTGATCGCCGCGCTGCTGGAGGCCCTCCCGCCCGGCACCGTCCGCACCGGCTCGTCGGCGACGCTGCTCGACGCCGGGAACACGCTCGCACCGGCCCTGGTGGAGACCCCGGACGGCCGCCACGAGGCACGTCTCGTCGTCGCGGCCGACGGCATCCGCTCCGCCACCCGCACGCACCTGTTCCCGCACCACCCGGGGCCCCGCTACTCGGGGTTCACCACCTGGCGGACCGTCATCGACCACCCCGAGCACCCGCCCGCCGCCGTCGGCGAGATCTGGGGACGCGGCGCGCTCGCCGGCATCGTGCCGCTCGCCGCCGGGCGGGTGTACGTGTACGCGGCCGCCCTCGCCCCGGCGGGACAGCACGCGGACGACGGCGACGAGCACGCCGAAATGCTGCGCCGGTACGGCAGTTGGTGCTCCCCGCTGCCGGAACTGTTGCGGTGCGGCGAGCCCTCCCGAGTGCTGCGGAACGACGTGTGGGCGCTCACCGACCCGCTGCCCGCGTTCCACTGCGGCCGGGTCGCGCTGCTCGGCGACGCCGCGCACGCCATGTCGCCGTTCCAGGGCCAGGGCGCCTGCCAGGCCATCGAGGACGCGGTGGTCCTCGCCGCCGCCCTCCCCGACCCGGTCACCCCGTCCGCGGCCTCAAACCCTTCCGACCGGTCCGACCGGTCCGATCCGATCGAAGCCCTCTCCCGGTACTCCGCCGCCCGCCTCCCCCGCACCTCCCGGATCGTCGCCGGCTCGCACACCGTGGGCCGCCTGATCGCCGTCCGCTCCCGCCCGGGCGCCCTCCTCCGCGACAGCGCGCTCGCATTCGCCGGACGCCTGCCCGCCCGCATCCTGCTCGACCGCTCCGCCCCCACCTACACCTGGCAACCGCCCACCCTCCGTGAACCAACCGCCCGTTGACGACTCGTCGGCACACGTGCGATCTTGCCCTCCGGCCGGGGCGACCCGGCCAACCACCGAGGGGGACTCAGCATGTTCACGAACCGGAACACCAACCGCACCGAGCCGGCAGCGGAAACGGCGACGGCAACGAAGGAACAGGCGCACACGGGAGACACCGTCCGCCGCCGCGCCCTGCTGACCGGCGCGGTCGCGAGCGTCGCCGGGGCCGCCGTCGTCGCCTCCGCCTCCGATGCCGCCGCGGCCACCACCGGCGGGCCCGGCGACTGGTACAACGTCAAGGACTACGGCGCGACGGGCAACGGCACCACCGACGACACGGCGGCGGTGCAGAGCGCCCTCGACGCGGCCAAGCCGACCGGCGGCACGGTGTACTTCCCGGCCGGGAAGTACCGGGTGCTGCCGACCGCCACCGCTCCCGCGCTCACCGTCCCCGGCAACAACATCCGGCTGGTCGGCGCGGGCAACAAGGCGTCGACGCTGGTCAAGGACGGCGACGGCATCCTGCTGCGGATCTCCGGCGCCGGCTCGGACCCCACCGGCGCGACCCACCGGCGGTACTGCACCGTGGAGAGCCTCGGCTTCAACGGCAACGGCCGCACCGGCCTGGTGCTCGAGCTGTACTACAACGACAACACCGTCGTCCGGGACGTCTACATCACCAGCAACCTGGACACCTGCATCGACGGCGTCGAGCTCTGGGACTCGCGGTTCGTCAACCTGACGGTGGAGTCCAGCACCGGCACCGCCGCCGCCGCACGCCCCAACATGTGGCTGCGCAACGCCTCCGCGGCCTCCGGCTGGGGCTCCAGCACCGACAACACCAACCAGGTGCACCTGACGGGCTGCCGGTTCGAGGCGTTCGGCACCGGCGCGGTCTGGATTACCGCCGGCGCGATCACCACCAACAACCCCAACGGCATCCACCTGACCGACTGCAAGTTCGAGACCTCGCAGATGATCACCGGCCCGCATCTGAAGGTGGACACCTCCTCAAAGCACGTGCACGCCCGCGACATCTACTGCTACGCGGGCAACTTCGGCAGCGGCGGCTCGATCCAGAACATCATCACCTGGGCCGGTACCGCCTCCAGCCTGGAGAACGTGCTGATCGCCAACGGCTCGGTGGCGACGATCAATTCGGCCGTCACGGTGTACGCGGGCAAGGGCTCCACCGCCGTGCTGCGCAACGTGATCGGCCTGTACGGGACCGCCCCCGCCGGTGCGCACGTGTACTTCGAACCCAACGCCGACCCCGGCGACTACCGGATCGAGAACACCTACTCCAACAACGGCGCCCAGTTCAGCGGCACCGTGCCCGGCAGCAACGCCCCGAACCCGCCGCTGCGCATGGTCAACGGCCCGGTCTCCGACGCCTCGTTCAAGCGCACCCCGGCCGACGGCACCCTCGCCGTCGACACCGCCAACCGCCGCCTGTACGTCCGCATCGGCGGCACCTGGCAGTGGACCGCACTCAACTCCTGACCCGCCGACTCCTGACCGCCGACTCCTGACCCGCCAACTCGTGCCGCCACCAAGCGAGTTCACCAACTCGCCACCTCACCAGCACAGTTGATCAACTCCCGTCGACCACAACGCCGTTCGGCCCGCCCCCACCGAACACCTCCACGGCCGTCCGCACCAGCCCGGCCAGCGGGCGGGAGCGGGCGGCCGGGTCCCAGGCCAGCACGGTGGTGACGGGCGGGGCGTCGAGCACGGGGACGACGGCGACGCCGGGACGCAGTTGGCTGCGGGCCGACTCGGGCAGCACGGCGTGCATCCGGCCCAGCGCGACCAACTGACTGAGCTGGGTGGTGTCGCGGATCTCGGGGCCGGGCCCGTCGGGGTAGCTGCCGTCGCGGCGCGGGAAGCGCGGCGCGGGCAGATGGGGCAGCGCGGCGAGTTCGGCGAGTCGCAGCGCGGGGCGGGCGGCCAGCGGGTGACCGGCGGGAAGCAGTGCGACCCGGCCCTCGGTGTGCAGTTCCTCGCTGTCCAGGCCCTCGGTGGTGTCGAACGGCAGGTGCAGCAGCGCCGCGTCCACCGCGCCCTCGCGCAGCAGGCGCGACTGTTCGCCGAATCGGCACAGCCGCAGGTCCACCGGCACCGGGTCCGGCCGGGCGGCGTACGCGTCGAGCAGGGCGGCCAGCAGTTCGGTGGACGCGCCGGCCTTCGCGGCCAGCACCAGCCCGGGCGGCTGCCCGGCCCGCCGGGTGCGGGCCTCGGCCGCGGCAACAGCCGCCAGCACGGTGCGGCCCTCGCGCAGCAGCACGTGCCCCGAACCGGTGAGCGCGACGCCCCGACTGTCGCGTTCCAGCAGCACGGTGCCGAGCCGCCGTTCCAGCTGGGCGATCGCCCGCGACAGCGGCGGCTGCGCGATCCCGAGCCGCCGGGCCGCCCGCCCGAAGTGCAACTCCTCGGCCACGGCCACGAAGTAGCGCAGTTCCCTGGTCTCCACCGGCCCAGCCTAGACCGATACCCGCCGGGTATCGCCCCCGCACCCGATCGGTCTTTGCCGCCGCACCGGGCCGGGCCCGAGCATGGCGGCATGAACGAGAACACGAACGGACGGACCGTCGCGCTGGTGACCGGCGCGAACAAGGGCATCGGGTACGAAATCGCCGCCGGTCTGGGCGAGTTGGGCTGGCAGGTCGGCGTCGGCGCCCGCGACGCACAGCGTCGCGAGGACGCGGTGCGAACGCTGCGCGCCTGCGGCGTGGACGCCTTCGGAGTGCCGCTGGACGTCGCCGACGACGCCTCCGCGACGGCCGCCGCGAAGCTGCTGGAGGAGCGCTTCGGGCGGCTCGACGTGCTGGTCAACAATGCGGCGGTGGCAGGCAGTTGGAATCAGGAGCCGACCACCGTCGACCTGGAGCTGGTACGGCAGGTGGTGGACACCAACGTACTGGGGGTGATGCGGGTGACCAACGCCGTCCTGCCGCTGCTGCGCCGCTCGGCCGCGCCGCGGATCGTCAACATGTCCAGCGGCGTGGGCTCGTTGGCGTTGCAGTCCGACCGGGACGAGTTCGCGGGGCTGGTCTCGGCGGCGTACGCGCCGTCGAAGACCTTCCTGAACGCGGTGACGGTGCAGTACGCGAAGGCGTTGAGCGGCGACGGCATCCTGGTCAACCTGGCCTGTCCGGGCTTCTGCGACACCGACCTCAACGGCCACCGCGGCACCCGAACTCCCGCCCAGGGCGCGGTCATCGCGGTGCGGCTGGCCACCCTGCCCGCCGACGGTCCGACCGGCCGGTTCTTCAACGAGGACGGCCCGCTGCCCTGGTGACCCCGGCGACCCCGGTGACCCTGCCGACGCTGCCGACGCTGCCGACACTGCCGACCGAACGGCTCAAAGCTCCTCGGCCCACGGCGGGTTGGCCCCGGCCACCGCGACCGTCCGGGCCGCGACCCGCGCCGCGAACGCGCCGGCCTGCTCAAGGCCGGACATCGTCAGGGCGTCCAACCGCCCGCCCAGGAAGCCCTGTTCGGCGAGCGCGTGGAGCAGTCCGGCAGTGAACGAGTCGCCCGCGCCGACGGTGTCCACCACGGTGGTCGGCGGCGCGGGCACCCGGATCCGCCGGCCGTCCAGGGAGGCGAGCGCGCCGTGTTCGGCCAGGGTGATCACCACCAGCCGGGCGCCGGCCTCGTGCCAGTGGTCGCAGGCCTGTTCGGGCGTGGTGTCGGGCAGCAGCAGCGCGAGGTCGTCGGCGCTGAGGCGCAGGATGTCGGCGAGTGCGCACCAGCGGGCCAGCCGCCGCCGGTAGGCCGACGGATCGACCAGCAGGGGGCGGACGTTGGGGTCGATCGAGACGGTGGCGGTGGCCCGGACGTCGGCCAGCAGGTCCTCGATCCGGGGGCCGCCGGGTTCGCGCACCAGCGCCAGTGAGCCGGTGTGCACGCACACCGCGCCGTCGGCCCGGGCCGCCGCCAACTCGCCCTCCGTCCACTGCCAGTCGGCAGTGCGCTCGGCGTGGAACGAGTAGGAGGCGTGGCCGTCGCCGTCGAGCGCGGCGAGCGCCAGGGTGCTGGGCTCGGCGGCCCGGACGGCGCCCGTCAGGTCCACGCCGGAGTCGGCCAGGTGGGCGCGGAACAGGTCGCCGAACGGGTCGGTGGAGATCCGTCCGAGGAACCGTGTCGGCGTGCCCAGCCGGGCGAGCGCCACGGCGGTGTTCGCCGGGCCTCCGCCGGGCAGCACCCGCAGCGCCAACTCGCCGGGGCGCGCAGCGCCGCGCTCGACGAACGCGTCGGCGACGCACTCCCCGACCACGGTGATCGACCGACCTGCCATCGAAACCAGCCTCCCATCAGGGCGAACGCACCCCGAACGCACTCCGTACGCACCCGGGACGCACCCGGGGCGCACACCGGACGCACGCCGGACCGCCTCGGACTCCATCACCGCGCCCCGCCCCGCGTCAATGCGCACCGCCCCCGAACGATGTACCTTTCAGCCCGCCGCCCGGGGTCTCCGCACCTCAAGTGGGAGCGCTCCCAAGGCTATTGACACCGCCCGAGCGCATCTGGCGTGATGTCCCGCACCCCCAAGGGCCCTGTCGGACGCCCCCACCCGCGCTCACAGAGGAACGAGACCATGCGACTCCTCCTGCCCCGCCGCACCCGCCTCCCACGCCGCCTGGCGGGCCCCGCCGCCACCGCGCTGGCCGCCCTGCTCGCGCTCACCTTCGCCGCCGCCCCGGCAGCCCCAGCGGCCCCCGCCACCCCCGCCGTCCCTGCCGCGTCCGCCGCCACCGCATCCGCCGTTCCGGGAGCGGCAGCCACGGCCGGTGCCGGTTTCTGGCACACCAGCGGCCGCCAGATCCTGGACGAGGCCGGCACCCCGGTCCGGATCGCCGGCATCAACTGGTTCGGCTTCGAGACCTCCAACTACGTGCCGCACGGCCTGTGGAGCCGCGACTACAAATCGATGATCGACCAGATGAAGTCGCTGGGCTACAACACCATCCGACTGCCGTACAGCGACGACATCTTCAAGGGCACCACGCCCACCAGCATCAACACCTCCGGCGGCATGAACGCCGACCTGGTCGGCCTGAACTCGCTCGGCGTGATGGACAAGCTGGTCACCTACGCGGGCGCCGTGGGCATGAAGGTGATCCTCGACCGCCACCGCCCGGACTCCGGCGGGCAGTCGGCGCTCTGGTACACCTCCTCGGTGCCGGAGTCGACCTGGCTGGCGAACCTGAAGACGATCGCCGCCCGGTACGCGGGCAACTCGGCGGTGGTCGGCATCGACCTGCACAACGAGCCGCACGACCCGGCCTGTTGGGGCTGCGGCGACCAGTCCACCGACTGGCGGTTGGCGGCGCAGCGCGGCGGCGAGGCAGTGCTGTCGGCCAACTCGAAGCTGCTGATCTTCGTGGAGGGCGTGCAGTCCTTCAACGGCTCCTCGTACTGGTGGGGCGGCAACCTGCAGGGCGCGGGACAGTACCCGGTCCAACTGAGCGTCGCCAACCGGGTGGTGTACTCGGCGCACGACTACGCGACCAGCGTGGCGCAGCAGCCCTGGTTCACCGACCCGAGTTTCCCGTCGAACATGCCGGGCGTCTGGGACAAGAACTGGGGCTACCTGTTCAACCAGAGCATCGCCCCGGTGTGGGTCGGCGAGTTCGGCACCACGCTGCAATCCGCCACCGACCAGACGTGGTTGAAGGCGCTGGTGCAGTATCTGCGGCCGACGGCGACGGCGGGCGCGGACTCCTTCCAGTGGACGTTCTGGTCGTGGAACCCGAACTCGGGTGACACCGGCGGCATCCTGAACGACGACTGGACGACCGTGAACACGGTGAAGGACGGCTACCTGGCGTCGGTCAAGTCCCCCAATTTCTCCGGCGGTTCGGGCGGCGGCACAGGTGACACGCAAGCACCCACGGTGCCGGGCGGGTTGGCGGTGACGGGGACGACGGCGAGCAGCGTGTCGCTGTCCTGGACGGCGTCGACCGACAACACCGGCGTGACGGGGTACGACGTGTACCGGGGCGGTTCGAAGGTCGCCTCGGTGACCGGAACCTCCTACACCGACAGCGGGTTGAGCGCGGCGACGGCGTACACGTACACGGTCCGGGCGAAGGACGCGGCGGGCAACGTGTCGGCGGCGTCGTCGGCGGTGACGGCGACCACCTCGTCGGGCGGCGGGGGAAGCGCCGGGTGTTCGGCGGCGATCAGCCTGAACGACTGGGGCAGCGGCCTGACCGCGACGGTGACGGTCACCAACACCGGCGCGGCCGCCACCAAGAGCTGGCGGGTGGTCTGGACGTGGCCCACCGGGCTTCAGATCAGCGGGAGTTGGAGCGCCGACGTCACCCGCAGCGGGCAGACGGTGACGGCGAACAGCCAGGCCTACAACGGTGCGCTGGCCCCGGCGGCGTCCACCACGTTCGGCGTTCAGGCGACCCGGACGGACTCCTCGGCGGTGGCCACGGCGACGCCGGTCTGCACCGCGACCTTCTGACCCGATCCCGGTGCGGCACCCGCCCGTTCGCCTGCTCGAAGGCGGACGGGCGGGTGCCGCAGGCGCGTGGGGGCTCAGGCCCGGACGGCCTCCAGGAAGCCGTTGACGACGGTGCCGGTGGCGGGCGGCAGAACCCGGCCGTGGGCGTTGGCGATGTCGTCGAGCGAGGTGAAGCGGGTGGTCCAGCCGTGGGCGTCGAGCCAGTCGGCGGTGCCGGGCCCGAGGCCGCCGCGCCACAGCGAGGTCATTTCGGTGAGGCCCTCCTCGACGGGGGTGCGGCTGACGTCGCGTCCCTGTTCGACCAGCAGTCGGCTGCCGGGGGCGGACAACTCGCCGACGGTGGTGAGCAGTTGAGCGGCCTGGTCGGCTTCGAGGTAGACCAGCAGCCCTTCGGCGAGCCAGGCGGTGGGCTGCGCGGGATCGAAGCCGGCGGCCCGGAGCTGCTCGGGCCAGCGGGGGTCGGTGAGGTCGGCGGGCAGCGCGGTGCGCTCGCACCGCGGCCGGGCGTCCTGGGCGGTGAGGACCTGCTCCTTGAAGGCGAGGACGGGCGGCAGGTCGATCTCGTACAGGCGGGTGCCGTCCGGCCAGGGCAGCCGGTAGGCACGGGTGTCGAGTCCGGCAGCGAGCACCACGACCTGGCGGGCGTCGGCGGCGAGCAGCCCGTCGTCGTAGTGGCGGGTTCGCAGGATGCCGTGCATGAGCAGGCGGCGCGCGAGCGGCCCGAGCACGGTGTCGGCGGGGCGCGGCGGGGCGCCGGCGGCGGTGACGAAGGCGAGCGCGTAGGGGTCGGTGAACAGCGGCTCGGGCTGGGCGCTCTCGTAGGCGCGGCCCCGGGCCACGGCGAGGGCGGTGCGGGACACGGGGCTCAGCTGCTCGGCGGCGGAAGCGGCAGCCGGCAGTCCGGCGGCGGAAGCGGCACCGGGCAGGCCGGCGGCGGAAGCGGCACCGGGCAGGCCGGCGGTGGCAGTGGGCAGGCCGGCGCTGACCGGCTCGTGGTTCGTCATGCCGGAAAACTACATCGGCACCGATGCATCTGTGAAGATGTATTCTGCCGCGCATGGACGGCGTACGACTTCTGCGGCTCGGCAAGCGACTGACCGAGCTCGGCCGGGAGATGGTCACCGATCACGCCTCGGCGACCCTCTCCCCCGGCGAGATCGCGGTGATCTCCGACGTGTACCGGCACCCGAACACCTCGGTGCAGGACATCCGGGTCCGTACCGGCTTCGCCCAGAGCCACGTCTCCACCTCGGTCGCCCGCCTGCGCGAACGCGGCCTGCTGGACGCCGTCCCCGACCCTGCGGACGGTCGGCGCACCCTGCTGAGCGCCTCCGAGCCGGCCCGCCACTACATCCGGGCCCGGGTCGCCCGTCCCGCCGAGCCCGTCATCGCCCGGGCCGTCCCCGATCCGGAGCAGGCCCGCCGGGTCGCCGAGCTGCTCGACGAACTGGCCGGCCTGCTGCTCCCGCCGGGCCCGGCGGCGCGGACGGGCGAGCCCGACCGGCTTCGCTGACCATGGACAGGTCGGGAGTCCGCGCAGCCGTGGGCCCGGCCATCCATCGGACCGACCGAAGCAGCAACGGAGGCCGTCAATGATCGAGATCGCCGACATCCGCGAGTGGCGCGGTCACGACGTGGTCGACCAGGACAGCAAGAAGATCGGCGCCCTGGAGAACATCTACGTCGACACCGCCACCGACCTGCCGTCCTTCGCCACCGTCACGGTGGGCATGTTCGGCCGCCAGAAGCGCCTGGTGTTCGTACCCGTCGCGGACGCCGTGGTCGGGCCCGGCTACGTGCGGGTCCCGTTCGGCCGCGACGACGTGAAGGACGCCCCGTCCATCGACGTGGACGGCGTGCTGGCCGCCGAGCAGGAGCCGGAGGTGTTCGCGCACTACAACCTGGACTACGCCACCGGCGCGGGCGGCGAACGGCGGCTCGCCCGCCGCTGAGCCCCGGAACGCCGAAGGCCTGAGCACCTCCAAAGACCTCGCCGAAAGGCCTGGAGGCGGCGCTCAGGCGGCCAGGCCCGGGCCGCCCCGTTCGACGTCCGCCTTGAACGCCGCGAGTTCGTCGATGACGTGCCGGTCGGTGAAGCCGAGCCCCTCCACCAGGTGGTCCCACAGCCCGTGCGGCTCGGTGTCCAGCTGCAGCATCACCCGGGTGCTGTCCTCACCGTCGGCCCCGGCGCGGTGGAAGGTCACCACCCCTGAGTGCCCGGGCCGCTCCTCGCCGCCGCTCCACGCGATCCGGTCCAGCGGCGCCACCTCGACGGCGGCGACGCCGCGCTCCGCACCGCCGCGCATGCAGGCGGGCAGCGACGCGCGCTCGGTCCACGCACGGTAGACCGCCTCGATCGGCGCGTCGATCTCCACGGATTCCTCGATCCGGCCCATGGTTTTCCTCCTCACCGGGTGCGGCCGCCCGACTGCGGTCCGCGTCCGTGCTCCGCCTGCCCCGTCGCCCGAAGGTCATGCACAGCACCTCGGAACGCGCGCCACCGAAACCGTGCCCACGAAACCTCCACACGTCTGCCGGGCATGACCTGCGGACGATCGGGTACCCGGGGACGGACCGGCCGGAGACGAGGAAAGGAAAGGCATGCCTGTGCCCACTGATGAACTTCTCCTGTCCGCACCCGCCGGGGCGACCTCCGAGCCGCTCGGAACGCCCTCGGTCAGCGGGTCCGACATCACGGGGAGCCTGCCGGGCTCCGGGTCCGTCGCGAACGCCCTCGCGGACGCCCTCGCGGACCCCGCCCACGCCGCCCCCGCCGACGCCCGCGAGCTGAGCCGCGTCCTGCTGCGCCGCCTGGCGGGCCTGGAGGAGGGCACCCGCGAGTACTCGTACGTCCGCAGCACGCTCGTCGAGCTCAACCTGACCCTGGTCAGGTTCGCGATCCGCCGGTTCGGCCGCACCAAGGAGCCATACGAGGACCTGCTGCAGGTCGGCTCGGTCGGTCTGATCAAGGCCATCGACCGGTTCGACCCGACCCTCGGGGTGGAGTTCACCACCTACGCGGTGCCCACCATCGTCGGCGAGATACGCCGCCATTTCCGCGACACCACCTGGTCCGTGCACGTGCCGCGCCGGCTCCAGGAGCTTCGCCTCGACCTGGCCAAGGCGGCGGACGCGCTGGCCCAGACCCTGGACCGCGAGCCGACCGTCGCCGACCTCGCCCAGTACCTCTCGCTGCCCGAGGAGGAGGTGATCGAGGGCCTGGCCGCCGCCAACGCGCACACCGCCGGCTCGCTCGACCTGACCGCCCCGGGCGACGGCGACGGGCAGCAGCCCGCCGACCGCCTCGGCCGGGTGGACGGCGGCTACGGCCTGGTGGAGAACCTGGTCGCGCTGAAGCCGCTGATCGCGGAACTCCCCGAGCGGGAACGGCTGATCCTCTCGATGCGGTTCACCGAGGACCTCACCCAGTCGCAGATCGGCGCCCGCCTCGGCCTGTCCCAGATGCACGTCTCCCGACTGCTGTCGCGCACCCTCGCCAAGCTCCGCACCGGTCTGGCCTCCGACGAGATCTGACGGTTCGTCAACTCGGGGGGCCCGGTGGGCGGATGCCGTCCCACCGGACCCCCCGTCTCGACCGTCGCGCCGCTCGTGCGTATGGTCGAGCCAGACCGGTCGAGGGAACAGGACGAGGATGCCAGCCGAGAACATACCCGTGGCCCCCCTGGCGGTGGAAGTGCGGCACACGCCGTCGAACGCGGCGGTGTGCACGCTGTCGGGCGATCTGGACATCGAGACCCTGGAGCCGGCCCGCGCGACACTGCACCGGCTGCTGGCCCAGCGCCCCCGGACGCTCGTGGTCGATCTCGGCCAGGTCGAGTTCTGCGACTCGTCCGGGCTGAACCTGCTGCTGCAGACCAGGATGGCCGCCGCCGACTCCGAACTCCCGTTCCGGCTGGCGGCGCTCTCCGGGACGGTCCGCCACCTGCTCGAACTGACCGGCGCGAAAGCCGTGTTCACCATCCACGACACGGTGGAAGCGGCCCTCGATGCGGACCGGTGAGACCCTCCGTCCGCGTACCGTCCGCCCCACCGGGCATAATCCCGCCACGGCCGGGAAACCGACTCGTGAGCCTGCCGTCAAGACCGAAGGGAACCCGCCCGTGACGCCCAGTCGGGGAACCCTGGACGGCGACCGCCCGGACGCCCGCGCGGGCATGCCCCCCGGCGGCCAGCGCCGCCGCCTGCGGCTGGCGGGCGTCGCCCGGCCGGTGGCCCGGGCCCGCGCGTTCACCGCCGAGGCGCTCGCCGACTGGTCGTGGTCCACCCCGCCCGATGCCGATCTCGCCGAGGACGTCGTGCTGCTGGTCGCCGAACTCGTCGGCAACGCGACGCTGCACGCCGGCGGCCCGCTCGAACTCGTCCTGGACGCCACCCCCGCCCGCCTGCGGATCGAAGTCTCCGACACGTCGTCCGTGCTGCCCGCGCTGCGCACCCCGCACCGCCCCGGCCTCCCCGGCGGTCACGGCCTGTACATCGTGCAGCACACCGCCGACCGCTGGGGCGCCGACCTGCACCAGCGGGGCAAGTCCATCTGGGCGGAGATCGACGCCTCCCGGCTGCTCGCACAGCCCCCGCGCCCGTAGCCTCCGCGCCCGCAACCTCCGTTCCCGCAACCTCCGTTCCCGCAGCCTCCGTTCCCGCAGCCTCCGCACGGACGACGAAGCCGCGTAGCAGCGAAGGCGGCCCCGTGGCGTACGGGGGCCGCCTTCGTCGCTGCGCCGCTCACCTGCCGCGGTTGCGCCGCCGGCGGCGCAGCATGTGCTGCCGCTCCTCCTCGGTGCGGCCGCCCCACACGCCGTAGCGTTCCCGGGCGGCGAGCGCGTGGCGCAGGCAGCGTTCGCGGACGGGGCAGCGGGCGCAGACCGCCTTGGCGGCCCGGTCGCGGTCGTCGTGGGCCTGGCCGCGCTCGCCGGACGGGTGGAAGAACAGGCGGGAGTCGGCGGCCCGGCAGGCGCCCTGCAGCTGCCAGTCCCACTCCTCCTCGACGGCTCCGGGCAGGCGGGAGATCACGGTCATCGACTGCTCCTTGTGGTCGGACAGGCGGATCAACGGACGAACGGGTGTGCCGTCCGTGTAACCGCGATCCGCCGCCCGAACCGCCTCCACGCCTCCGCCGTGCCGTCTGGTGCCTCCGCCGCACCGCCTCCGTCCGGGCCGGGCCGCCTCCGCGCCTCCGCCGCACTGCTTTCGCGCGTCCGCCGTGGTCTCCGCCGTGTCGTCTACTCGCCGTCCTCGGGCTCCGGCGGCGAGGAGACGGGGACGGCGAACTCGGGGCCGTCCGCCGCGGTCTTCTCGCTCTCGTCCGGCGGCGGCGAGCCCTCCGCCGTCATCCGGGCCTCCGGGGTCTCGGTGGGCGGCCACTCGTCGGCCGGTGCGTCGTGGGTTCCGTGCGTGTGGTGCGACATCTCGCCTCCCGCGGCTTGGTGTGCCCCCTCCCTCCATGGTGCGTCTCTGGCGTCGGCTGGCACCATCGCGGCGACGGGCGCACCGTGGACGGGGGGCCGTTGTCCACTGTCGCGAGAGGAGAGTGTGGCCATGTCGTCGAAGCGACGCCGCAAGAAGAAGGCCCGCGCCAGGCACAAGGCGAACCACGGCCGTCGGCCCCAGTACTGAGGGCCCGGCCCGTCGCTCGCAGTGCCGAGCACCGCACACGGACGATCCCGAAGCGGCCGCAACGCCCGGACCCCAGCCCCGGGCGGCGGCCGCTTCCCGCTGCTCCCGCTGCCGCTACCGCGTCTCCGCCACCGCGTCCGCCGCCGTTCCCCTGGTCAGCCGCCCGCCCGGACGCCGGCGCGGGCCCGGGCGTGGGCCGCCGCGCGGATCGGCGACAGGCCGCACGCCCACACCATCACCGCGCCGAGCAGCCGCGCCACCGGCCGGTCCCAGAGGCGTCGCACCGCCCAACCGCGTCGGATGCCGAGTTCCGTGCGCGCCCAGTCGGGCAGGATGCCGATCGCCGCGTTCGTCAGCACCCGCACCGCGAGCCGCTCGCGCCCGCTGCGCCCGAAGCCGCGCAGCAGTGCGACCACCTCCAACGACTCGGGCCCGGCGTGCAGTTGGCCCCGCACCCGGGTCAGGTAGTCGGCCACCGCGGCACGCGAGTCGGGCACGCCGTCCGCGCCGAGCAGTTCGCCGATCAGCGCCACCTCCGCCAGGTACGCGTCGCACCCGGCTCCGCTCAACTTCCGCTTCCCGGCGAACACTTGGTGCCCCTGAAGGAAGCAGGACACCTCCGCGGTGTGCACCCAGCAGAGCAGTTCGGGGTCGTCGGCCCGGTACGGCCGGCCGGTCGCGTCGAAGCCGCGCACGTAGCGGTGGATGTTCCGCACGCCGGCGATCGCGGCCTCCGCGGCGGCGGAGGAGCCGAGCGTGGTGGTGGAGACGAAGCGCGCGGTGCGGTGCAGCCGCCCGGTGGGGTCGGTGCGGTAGTCGGAGTGTTCGGCGACGGCGCGCATCGCCACCGGGTGCAGTGACTGGAGCATCAGCGCGGCGAACCCGCCGACCAGCATCCCGGCGGGGTGCTCGTGCACCCGCCACACCACACTGGCCGCACCGAACAGGCCCGGGTCGCCGGGCGGCCGGTCGTAGCGCTCCAGGTGCAGTTCCGCGCCGTGCACCGTGGAGTTGATCTCCCGCAGCAGCCTCCGCCGCAGCGCTTGAATCGGCCGCCGCCACCCGCCTGTCACGCCGTGCTCCTCCCGCCCCGATCCCCCGTCTCTGCTCTCCCGTCCAGCCTACGCCGCACGGCCCCGCCGCCGAACGGGGCTGACAGCACGTCGGGGACCCGCTACGATCACCGGCGATGACTACTCACGGATTGGAGGTCCCGTCCTTCCGAAGTGCGTGCTGATGCATACCACTTCGCCGATGGACGAGGACACTCGCACCTGTTTCTGGCCCCGCGTACGGCAGTTCGCCGTCCCCCCGGCCATGATCGAGACCGCCACCGCCCGCCGCGAGCTGGGCGACTGGGGCGGTGCCTGCGCTGCTGCCCGGTTCGACGTGGAGCTGGACGTTCGGGCGGTCGCCCGCGCGTTCGGTTCCGACCTCGCCGGTCAACTCCGCACCGACCTACGCCACTTGGCACCCGACCTGCTGCGCTGGCACCTGCCTCGCACGGCCCCGGACGGCCTGCTGCGGCCGGGGCTGAGCGCCACCCTGGCGCGCTACCCGCGGGACGGGCCGGCCGCGTTCCACCTGGTGGTCCGCACCGCTCCCCGCTGGGCGGCCGCGGACCAGCGGGTGAGCCTGGCCCTGTGGCACACCGCCGGCCCCGGAGCGGTCCCCCGCCCGCAGCCACGTTTCCGCCTCGACCTGCACCGACACCTGTGGGACGCCCGAAGCGCCCCTGAACTCGCCGATCGCACCGCTCACTTGACTGTTCATCAATCACCCAACATCGTTTGGGCGTTCGAGGCGGATCTACTGCGCGCGGCGGACGGGCTGTCGCCGGACACGCCGGTCACGGTGCGGCTGGGCGCGCGCCGCTTCCTGCTGCTCGACCCCGCCACCGGCGCGGTCGGACAGCACGAGTTGCGCGACCCGGGCGGCCTGCCCGTGCTCCCGGACGCCGCCACCTGGGCGCCGCCCGACCTGCGGCTGCTGCGCACGGGGGCGGTGGACGCCGACCGCCTGCACCCGCTGGTGGCGGCGGCCCTCGTGCCGGACCACCGTCCGGTGCGCGCGGCGCCGCCGACGGCGGCCGATCCGCTGCTGGTGGACTGCCGGGGCGAGCGGCACCGGGTGGCGCTGGTCGCGGGCCGGCTCACGCCGCTCGACCACCCGCCCGAGCAACTGCGCCGGGAGGAACTGCTGTTGGCGTTCGGCGGCCCGCCGCTGCCCTGCCTGCAGACCATCGACCGTGCGCACCGGCAGCCCGACAACCTGGACGCCATCGTGCAGCGCCTGCTGCACGGCGACCGGTCCGGCGCGCTCACCGCCGTCCGCCAACTCCTCGGCGACGACACCCCGTTGCCCGACGGCCCGCTCGCCGAACGGCTGGCCGAGGACGAGGAGCAGCGCGTCGTCGCCGCACTGCACCGGTCCGGGCTCGCCCCGAGCCGGCTGCGCCACGCCCACCAACACCCCTGCACGCCGGTGCCGCTGGACGGCGGCCACCCGCACCGTCCCCGCATGCCGCGCCGACTCATCTGCTCGCGCTGCGCCCGAATGCACCGGTCCTGACCTTCGCCCGGCGCCCGCCGCGCCGGGACCCCGACTCTCCCCTCCCCAGGTGATCACCCATGCCTTCCACCGCTCAACTCGCCGTCTCCGACCGCCTGTTGGCCCTCCTCGCCGAGTCCGCCACCGAACCCCGCCAGGACCTCCGGATCGAGGCCCTGACCCTCGCCGTCGCCGCCAACTCTCCTGTTTTGCTGTGGGGTGAGCCCGGCATCGGCAAGACCTCCGCGCTCAACCAGCTCGCCGCCGAACTCGACCTGCCGCTCACCACCGTGATCGCCAGCGTGCACGAGCCGTCCGACTTCTCCGGCCTGCCGGTGATCGGCGCGGATCCGGCCACCGAGGGCGTCCCGCTCGCGCCGCCGGACTGGGCGGTGCGCCTGGTCCGGCAGGGCCGCGGGCTGCTGTTCCTCGACGAGCTGTCCACCGCCCCGCCCGCCGTGCAGGCGGCGCTGCTGCGCCTGGTGCTGGAGCGCCGCATCGGGGCGCTCCAACTCCCGCCGGGCGTCCGGATCGTGGCAGCGGCCAACCCGCGCGGCTCGGCGGCCGACGGCTGGGAGCTGAGCGCGCCGCTGGCCAACCGCTTCGTCCACCTGGACTGGGTGCACGACCCGGAGGTCGTGGTGCGCGGGCTCGGCGGAGTGTGGCCGCGCGCCGAACTGCCCCGGCTGGATGCCGAACGCCTGCCCGCCGCCGTCAAGTTCGCCCGCCGCGCGGTGTGCGACCTGCTGACGGTGCGGCCCGAGCTGACCCACCGGCTGCCCACCGCCGAGACCCGGCGCGGCAAGGCCTGGCCGTCGCCTCGCAGTTGGGAGATGACGGTGCGGCTGCTGGCGTTCGGCTCGGCCGCCGGCTCCTCCCGCGAGGTGCTGTCGATGCTGGTGCGCGGCACGGTCGGCGACGGGCCGGGTCTCGAACTGATGGCCACCGTCGACCGGATGGACCTGCCCGCACCCGAGGACCTGCTAGCCGACCCGGACGGCGCCGCCCTGCCCGAACGCGGCGACCTCCGGCAGACCGCGCTGGACGCCGTGGTCGCCGCCGTCCGCTCCCGCCCGACCCGCCAACGCTGGGACGCCGCCTGGACGTTGATGGCCCGGGCGCTACGAACCGGCAGCCCGGACGTCCTGCTGGTGCCCGTCACCACGCTCGCATCGCTGCGTCAACACGACTGGGAGGTACCGGAGTTGATCGAGCGGTTCGCCGGAGCGCTGGAGCTGTCCCGGCGTGCCGACCGCGCCGCCGCCCGGGTCCCCGCCGCTGCCGCGGGCCGCCGATGAACACCCCGCAGAGCACACCCCGCCCGGCACACCGCCCGGCACCTCGCCCGCGGCCCGTCCCGCCTCTCCGGGGGCCCGCCCCCGCGCGGCCGGGCCCGTCCCGCCCGGCCGGCCCGCCGCTGGACCTGGAGAAGCTCTACGCGGCCCGCCTGCTGGCGGTGCGCGCCCGGCCGTTCCTGGCCACCGCGCTGTTCGCGATGCACGTCGTCGAGTCGCAGCGGGTGCCGACCATGGCCGTGGACCGGTACTGGCGCTGCTACGTCTCGCCCGCGTTCGTGGCCGCCCGCCCGGAGGAGGAACTCGCCTCGATCTGGGTCCACGAGGTCTCCCACCTGCTGCGCGACCACGCCCGGCGCGGCGACCGGGCGATGCGCAAGCACAACCTCGACGGGCCGCAGGACCGGCTGCGGATCAACCTCGCGGCGGACTGCGAGATCAACGACGACGTGTACGGCGACGGCCTGGTCAAGCCGGCGGACGCGGTCTACCCGGAGAGCCTCGGCCTGCCTCCGAACCTGCTGATGGAGGACTACCTGCCGCGGTTCACGCTCGGCGTGCACAGCGACGCGGTCGGCTGGCTGGAGTGCGGCAGCGGCGCGGACGGCCTGGACCGCGAGTGGGACCTCGGCCCGGCGGAAGCGCGGACGCTCCGGGAGCACGAGCGCGACCTGGTTCGGTTCCGGGTCGCCGAGAGCATCCTCGGCCGGCCGGGCAGCACCCCCGAGGGGTGGCGGCGCTGGGCCCGCGAGGCGTTCCATCCGCCGCAGCCCTGGCGTGAGTTGCTCGGCGCGGCGGTCCGCTCCGCGGTGGCCGGCGCGGGCGCGGGCTCCGACTACACCTACGGCCGCCCCGCGCGCCGCGCCACCGCGCTGCCGGGCATCGTGCTGCCCGCGCTGCGCCGCCAACTCCCGCGCGTGGCCGTGGTGGTGGACACCTCGGGCTCGGTCAGCGACCGGGAGCTGGGCACCGCGCTGCTGGAGATCGCCGCGATCGCCCGCACCCTCGACGGACGGCGCGAGCTGCTGTCGGTGGTCTCCTGCGACGCCGCCGCCCAGCAGATCCAACGCATCGGCGGTGTCGGCGAGTTGGCGCTGGTCGGCGGTGGCGGCACCGACCTCCGGGAGGGCTTCGCGGCGGCGATGCGGCTGTGCCCGTCCCCGGACGTGGTGGTCGCGCTGACGGACGGCCAGACCGCGTGGCCCTCCCGCCGGCCGCCGTGCCGGACGGTGATCGGCCTGTTCCGCCGGACCACCGTCGTCGACGAGGACGATCCGCACTACTACCGGCCGGACCCGCCGCCGGACTGGGCGCGGGTGGTCCAACTGGGTTGAGGCCGCCGGGGATTCACGCGAGGCGGAAGTGCAGCGTGTCTCCGGACCGGGCCTGGGCGGCGGCCCCGAGGTCGGCGCGGCGGACCACCGCGATGACGGGGTACCCGCCGGTGACGGGGTGGTCGGCCAGGAACAGGATCGGCCGCCCGGACGGCGGCACCTGCAGCGCCCCGCCGACCATGCCCTCGGAGGGCAGTTCGCCGCCGCGGGCCCGCTCCAGCGCGGGCCCGTCCAGGCGCATGCCCACGCGGTCGCTGTCGGGGGTGACGGTGTACGGCTCGGTGAGCAGGGTGCGCAGCGCGTCGGCGGTGAACCAGTCGTCGCGCGGGCCGGGCAGGACGTGCAGCACGGTGCGGTCGGCGGGGGCGGGCCGCGGGGCGTGGTCGGCGGTGGGCCAGCCGGTGGCGGCGTCGCCGACCGGCAGCAGTTGGCCGACCGTCAGCCGGTCGGGGCCGATCCCGGCGAGGGTGTCGGTGGCGCGGGAGCCGAGCACGGCGGGGACGTCGAGGCCGCCGCGGACGGCGAGGTAGACCCGCAGGCCCCGGGTGGGGGTGCCGAGGCGCAGCCGGGCGCCGGCGGGGACGCGCAGCGGGGTGCGGCCGGCGGCGGGGCGGTCGTCGATCCAGGCCGGGCAGTCGGCGCCGGTGAGGGCGCAGGTGGTGGTGTGCGGGAAGGCCAGTTCGATGCCGCCCATGGGGGCTTCGAGGCCGGCGGCGTCCTCGGGGTTGCCGACCAGGCGGTTGGCGAGGCGCAGTGCGTCGCGGTCGGCGGCCCCGGCCCGGCCGACGCCGAGTGCGGCCAGTCCCGGGCGTCCGAGGTCCTGCACGGTGGCGCCGAACCCGGCGCGCACGACCAGCAGTTCGCCCCGGGTCATGACGCGCCGCCGTCGGTGTCCGGCGCATCGTCCGGGGCTCCGCCCCGGGCTTCCCCCGACGCTCCGTCCGGTGCTCCGTCCGGGGCTTCGACGAAGCGGACGGCGGTGCCGGGGCCGAGCCGGGTGGGCGGGTCGGCGGCGGGGTCCCACAGGGTGAGGGCGGTGGTGCCGAGCAGGTGCCAGCCGCCGGGTGAGGGGCTGGGGTAGACGCCGGTGTACTCGTCGGCGACGGCGACGGCCCCGGCCGGTACCCGGGTGCGGGGTTCGGTGCGGCGGGGCAGGCGCAGGCGCGGGTCGAGTCCGGTGAGGTAGGCGAAGCCGGGTGCGAAGCCGCAGAACGCGACGCGGTACTGGGCGGCGGTGTGGCGTTCGACCACCTGGCGTTCGGTCAGTCCGGTGCGGGCGGCGACCTCGGCGAGGTCGGGTCCGTCGTAGCGCACGGGGATCCGCACGGCCGCGCCTGCTCCGGCCGCGCCCGCTCCGGCGGAGGCCGCGACAGCGGTCCGGGGCAGGGTGCGGAGGGCGGTGCGCAGGCGCTGCGGGTCGGTGGCCCGGGGGTCGTAGCGGATCAGCACGGTGCGGGCGGCGGGGACGAGTTCGGTGATGCCGGCGGGTGGTGCGCTGCGCAGTGCACCGTGCAGGTGCTGGACCTCTTCGGCGGTGTCGACCTCGACCAGGACGGCGTCGCTCCCGCAGGGCAGTACTCGCACCGGACCGTCCTGTTCCGTTCGCGCGGCCGCCGCCGGGCCGTCCTCGGCCCAAGCTACCAAGCGGACGGCAACTGCGGTGCGTACGCCGTACACCGGGGTGCCGTCCGTGCCACGGCCACCGGGCAGCCTGGCCCTCGACCCCCGGACAGCCCGAGCACCGCCCGCGGCCCCCGACCGCTCGGTGTACGGGGGCCGCGGACGGTGTGCACGGCGCAGGCCACGCTCCTGCGCCGTGGGCCGCCCCGGTCTCAGGCCGGGGTCGCTTCGCGTTCGGCGTGGCGGCGCGCCTTGCGCTTGCTCAGGGGTTGGTCGGGGAGCCAGCCGAAGGCCAAAGTGCTGCCGACCAGGCCGAGCAGCAAGCCGATGAAGAACCCGCCGATGTTGGAGGTGATCCAGCTGCCGAGGGTGGCGAGGACGGCAACCAGGGAGTAGAAGACCCGCTGAACGGGGTGGAAGATGAGCAGGAGTCCGCAGAGCACCATCAGCATCGGGACGATGTAGCCGCCCAGACCGAGGAGGCCGATGCGAATGACCATGTGCATCGGGGCTTTCTCGGTGAACAGGATTTCGGCGCCGGCGAGGGTGACCAGCAGGCCGCCCCAGAAGGGCCGGCGGTCGCGCCAGCCGGCGAATCCGGTGCGGGTGACGGGGGCCGGAGGGGCGTCCGCGACGGGGTGCTCGGGACCGGCAGGCCGGGCGGCCGCGGTGTGCTCAGCCGCCCGGTCCGGTGCCGAGTCGAACTCAGCAGCCATCGGTGCTGAAGCTGAGGTGCATGTTGGGCAGCTTGAAGAGCCCGGCGGTGGTGGCGTAGTTCCGCTGGCGGAAGTTGTCGACGGTCACCTCGTCGCCCTGCTGGCCGAACATTCCGGGGGGGCCCTGGACCGGGCCCTTGTCGAAGGTGCTGGCGTCGCGGCCGACCTCCAGGCCCGTGAACACGGCCTCGCCGCTCATCAGGTCGGAGTCGGTGGTGAGGTTCTCGGCGTGGACGGGGCTGCCCTTGTCGCCGGCCGTGATCAGCAGGTTGATGCCGCCCAGGTTGACGCTCTGACAGAGCTTGGTCAGGTCGGCCGACTTCACGGCGGTCTGGATCAGGAACAGCTGGCCGCCGGTGTCGCCGGCGTTCGGGCTGTTCTCGATCATGTTGTCCAGGACGCCGAACTGCTCGACCCCCGTGCCGTGCATGCGGTCGGCGGTGACCTCGAAGGCCATGCCGGAGATCGCGAACTGGTTGGCGAGGACGTTCTGCGCGGTCAGGGTCACCAGGACGCCGGCGGTCACGCAGGCGGGTATCGCCATCAGTGCGGCGCGGCGCAGCCGGACCCGGCCGCGCCCGGCAGGGGTGGCGGCGGGTAGTTCTGCGGGGTGGGGCATGTGCAGCTCCAGAGGGTTCGAGTGGGGGATGCGCAACTCGCCGGTGCACTGGTCCTGGCGTGGACGAAAGCGTCAACGATCGTTCTCAGTACCGAAGTTGACGATCTTTCTCACACCTTCGAGCTGTCTGGAAGTTACCCCGGGGTACATGGCGGGTCAATACTTCGCGCACCGCCCCCACACATCTGAACACCAGTCAACTACTGTGACTGGATTGACTATTGGGGCGTGGCAGCACTCGAACTCCACTCACCGGGCTGCCAACTTCCGCACATCTTCTTGACGTTGCCGTCCGGCCCCCATAGAAACTTGGCGATGTACCCGGCGGTAACCCCCGCGCCGTCACGGCGCAGCCCCGGGTTCCTTTCCGCTCTCTCTGTCGGCGCCCCCGCGACCTCGGGCGGCCCGGTGGCAATCGTGCGCCTTCGGGCCGGCCGCTCGTGGCGTCGAGCGAACCGCCCGCTCGCCGAACTCCCGCACCCCGCACCGCCGTCGGCGCGTCCAGCACGGACTCGCCACCCCCGTCCCCCCTGCCGTGAGGAGTCCCCCCACCATGCGCCGTACCCAGCCGGACCACTCCGCCAGCAGCTCCGAGAGCCCGGCCGCCCGCCGCGGCTCCCGGCGACTGCTCGGCCGCCTCGCCGTTCCGGCCGCGCTGGCCAGCGCCGCGCTGCTGGCCGGCACCGTTCCGGCCTCCGCCGCGACGCCGGGCGCGCCCTACACCGGCATGGGCAACTGCCCGCTCAGCGCGCCCGCCATGACGAATTCGGCGAACCTCCAGGTCGGCTGTCTGGTGTCGATCACCAACGGCGGGAAGTTCACCCTGGGCAGCACGGTGGTGCCCTTCAACTCGCCGATCAAGCTCCAGTTCGGCTTCTACTGGGACAAGTCCGCGCCCTCGGTGACCTTCCCGGACGGCACCACCGCCAACCAGTACAACGTGGTGCCGCCGACCAACGCGCCGCTGATGAGCGCGCCGATGGTGGAGATCACCATCCCGGGCATCCAGAACTTCCTGCCGGGCATCACCAGTGTCTTCGCGCAGGTCGAACAGGCGGGCCCGGTCGCCAAGTTCACCCCGATGGCGACCGGCGAGCCGTACCCGGTCTTCCAACTGCCGATCAAGCTGCACCTGTTCAACGCGCTGTTCGGCCCGGACTGCTACGTCGGCTCGAACTCCGCGCCGCTGGTGCTCAAGCCCACCACCGGCACCACCGCCCCGCCCGCGCCGACCGCCCCGATGACCGGCGACCCGGGCGCCATCGACTTCACGATGGACCCCAACGGCCACAACTCGCTGGTGATTTCGGAGAACAACGCGAACCTGGTCGACAACACCTTCGCGGTGCCCGGCGCCAACGGCTGCGGCCTGCTCGGCTCGCTCAACCAGATCATCAACTGGACCATGAACCTGCCCGCCACGCCCGGCAAGAACTCGGTGAGCTTCGCGCAGACCAACGCCAGCTTCGTGCTGGACGAGAGCATCTCCGACCTGACGGCCGCGATGGCCGCCAGCGCCGCGCACTGACCCGGCCTGCACTGACCCGGTCCGCGCCGACCGTCGCACCCGCACCGACTCGGCCCGCACTGGCCGCGCCCACGCCGAGTCGGCCCGCGCCGGCCCGGCCCGCACGGACCGTGCCCGCACCGACTCGGCCTGCACGGTCTCCGTCCGCACCGACTCGGCCGTTCCCCCACCGACCCGTGCCCGCCCCGCCGCGGGCGGGCACGCGCTCCGCACCGCCGGAGCCGCGCCCCGGCCACCGCGCCGGGGCCGACCCCACCCACCGGATGCCCCACCCCCCGGAAGGAACCCTCATGCGCAACCGCCTCTTCGCCGGCGCCGCTGCCCTGGCCGCCACCGCCGCCCTGGTCGCCCTCCAGACCGGCACCGCCAACGCCACCGTCGCCGGGCCCGTCCTCTACACCAACATCGGTGTCGCCGTGAACGTCGGCGACGCGCTCTCCGCGGACCTGGTCACCGGCACCCTGGCCACCATGTACAACCCGGGCACCACCACCGGCGTCAAGTGCACCGTCTCCCACATCAGCGGCAGCGTCGGCGTCAACCCGACCGTCACCCCCACCACCACCGACACCGCCTCCGGCCCGGTCACCGGCCTGACCTTCAGCGGCTGCACCTCCAACGTGGTCGGCGTCACCGGCGTGAACAGCCTGACGATGGACACCCTGCCCTACACCCTGAGCATCTCCGACGCCCCCGGCTACCCGGTCTCGCTCTCCCCGATCGCCTCGGGCACCCAGATCCAGGCCACCGCCGTCCTCAAGACCCTGGCCGGCACCGCCACTTGCGTCTTCCGCGCCACCTCGGCCAGCCTGCAGGGCAACGCCACCAACGTCCCGCCGCAGATCAACCTGGTCAACCAGCCCCTGACCAAGTTCACCGGCCCGAGCATCTGCTTCCCGAGCATCAACTTCTCGGCGTCCTACGGCCCGGTCATCGACTCCGCCCCCGGCAACGGCGGCACCGTCCTGGTCAACTGACGCTCCGCCTCCGGCACTTCGGCGCCGCGCCCTCCCCGGGGCGCGGCGCTCCACTCTGACGGACCGTCACTCCTCATGGTCCGCACGGCGGTTGGCGGTCCGCGCCCGCACGTGCACCCGCTCACCCTGCGGGCCGAACAGGCTCAGGAACTCCACCGGCGTCGAGCCGGCGTTGGTGAACACGTGCGGCGTCCGGGTGTCGAACTCGGCCGCCTCGCCCGCCTTCAGCACCACGTCGTGCTCGCCGAGCCGCAGCCGCAGCTGCCCCGACAGCACGTACAGCCACTCGTACCCCTCGTGGGTGCGCTGTTCGGCGTCCTCCCGCGCCCCCGGCGGGACGATCATCTTGTACGCCTGCATCCCGCCGAGGTTGCGGGCCAACGGCAAGTACGTCCAGCCGTGCCGGACGAACGGGCGCAGCCGCACCCGGGGATCGCCCGTCGCCGGGGCGTCCACCAGCTCGTCCAACGCCACCCCGTGCGCCCGGGCCAGCGGCAGCAGCAGCTCCAGGGTGGGCCGACGGCCGCCCGACTCCAGGCGCGAGAGCGTGCTCACCGAAATGCCGGTCTCCTCGCTGAGCTGCGCGAGCGTGGTGCCGCGCTGCTGGCGGATCGCCCGCAGCCGCGGGCCGACCGCGGTCAGCACCACCTCGAAGTCCTCGTCCTCCGCGCCCACCGTGCCACTCCTCCCGCTCGACTTCCGACGACTTCCCTCGCCGGCCCTCGCCGGCCCTCGCCGGCCCTCGCCGGCTCTCAACAACCCTCGACGGCCGTCGACAGCCCTGCGTGCCCGATCGGGCCCTTTCCATTTGCCACCTCAGCAACATTGTTTGTCAATCCGGCGAGGGGCTGCGCACCATCGAGCCATGACCGCCACACACCGTGATTCGCACCCGCACCCCGCCCGGCACCACGACGTCCTGGTCGTCGGCGGCGGCGCCGCCGGACTGAGCGGCGCCCTGGTCCTGGCCCGGGCCCGCCGCTCGGTCCTGGTCGTCGACGCCGGCCGGCCGCGCAACGCGCCCGCCGAGGGCATCCACGGCCTGCTCGGCCTCGAAGGCCTGCCGCCCGCCAAGCTCGTCACCCAGGGCCGGTCCGAAGTCGCCTCGTACGGCGGCGAGTTCCACGACGCCGAGGTGCGCGGCATCACTCGCGAACCGGACGGCGCGTTCCGTGCCGAACTGTCCGACGGCAGCGTCGTGCACGCCCGCCGGGTGCTGCTGGCCACCGGCACCGTCGACGTGCTGCCCGAGCTCCCCGGCCTCGCCGAACGCTGGGGCCACCAGGTGCTGCACTGCCCGTACTGCCACGGTTGGGAGGTCCGCGACCGCCGGATCGCGGTGCTCGCCACCGACCCCGCCGTCGCCCTCCACCAGGCGCTGCTGTGGCGCCAGTGGACCTCCGACGTCACCCTGCTCGCCCACACCGCCGGCCCGTTCGACGAGCAGCAGCGCCGCGAACTCGCCGCCCGCGGCATCGCCGTCCGCACCGGCGAGGTCGCGGCCGTGCTCGGGAAAGACGGCGGCGACCTCACCGGAGTCCGGCTCGCCGACGACACCGTGGTCGACTGCGACGCGCTCTCCGTGGCCGGCGCGCCGACCGTGCGGGCCCCGTTCCTGGACGGCCTCGGGCTGGCCGTCACCGACCTGGTCCGCGGCGGCGTGCGGGTGGGCGAACACCTCGCCACCACCGGCCCGGCGGGTGCCACCGAAACCCCGGGCGTGTGGGCGGTCGGCAACCTCACCGACCCGATGGCGCAGGTCGCCGTCGCCGCCGCCGACGGCCTGCGGGCCGCCATCGCGATCAACGCCGACCTGATCGCCGAGGAGACCCGACTCGCCGTCGAGGCCGTCGAGTTCTGGGAGAACCGGTACGGCGAGAGCGAGCAGATCTGGAGCGGCCGGCCCAACGCCTCGCTGACCCGCGAGGTCGCCGACCTCGCCCCCGGCCACGCCCTCGACCTCGGCTGCGGCGAGGGCGGCGACGCCATCTGGCTGGCCCAGCAGGGCTGGCAGGTCACCGCCGTCGACATCTCGCAGGTCGCCCTCGACCGCGCCGCCGCCCGCGCCGCGGTGGAAGGCGTCGCCGACCGGATCAGCTGGCAGCGCACGGACCTGGCCCACGCGTTCCCGACCGGCTCCTACGACCTGGTCTCCGCCCAGTTCCTGCACTCCCCCGCCGAGTTCCCGCGCGAACGGGTGCTCCGCAGCGCCGCCGCCGCGGTCGCCCCCGGCGGCACCCTGCTGATCGTCAGCCACGCCGTCGCCCCCGCCCGCCCCAAGGACCGCCCCGAACAGGACCACCAGCACGACCACGACCACGGCCACCAGCACGGCCACCAGCACGGACACCAGCACGGACACGGGCACGGGGAGAACCACGAGCACCACCACCCCGAGATGAAGTTCCCCACCCCCGCCGAGGTGCTCGACTCCCTGCACCTGGCCCCGGGCGCCTGGACGATCGAGCGCGCCGAGGAGCACCCGCGCCACGACCACCCCGGCCACCCCGTCACCGACCCCGACGCCCGCCCGCACCGCGACTCCACGGTCCGCCTGCTCCGCAAGCCCTGACCCACCGGCCCCCCGAGGCCCCCATTTCCTGTTCGGCCGCCCGCGCGCGCACGCGTACGCGGGCGGCCGCAATTTGTCCACCGGCCTGACGAACCGCCAGCCCTATGATCACGGCGTGCTCGCAATCCGCAAGGCCCTGGCCAACCACGAGGACGCCGTGCTGCGCCGGCTGCCGATCGTGCTCCGGGTCGCCGCCGTGCTGCTGCTGCCGTGGATCGTCGACCTGGCGCTGAACGTCCGGGGCCACTTCGGCGCCCGCAACCTCTCCAACTCCTGGGTCTGGCTCGACCTGATCGAGTTCGCCGCGCTGCTCGCCCTGGCTTCGCTGGTCCGCCGCCGCCACCGCGCCACCAGCCCGATCGCCTCCGCGACCGCCGTCCTGCTGGCCATGGACGCCTTCTTCGACCTCTGGTCCGCCCACCGGGGAAGCGCTTTCCGCACCGCCGAGATATTCGCCTACGTCGCCGAGCTCCCCAGCGCCGCCCTGCTCGCCGCCCTCTCCTGGTACTCCCTGCACTGGGCCTCCACCCTCCACCCCACCCCGGCCGCCTGACACTCAGTTCCCTCCGAGGGGACACTGAGTCCCCTCTCACTTCACCGAAGAGTGGATCTGTGGCACGGAGTGTGGTCTAGTGGGGGTACTGAGTTCCCTCCGGCGTGAGGCGTGAAAGGACTAGGTGGCCGTGAGCTTGAGGATCGTT